>NZ_CP121464.1:0-2400000 GCF_029690045.1 Janthinobacterium rivuli | reverse complement strand
CTTGCGGGGTTCTCCATGCGCTGCAGTTTTTTCCATGAATGCGAGTAGCGGAAGTGGGTAGTAAAACTTATTCTAAACGTTCCGCAAACAACCGTCCTTGCCGATACGAGAACGCCATGCACACCTATACATTCCTGCTGATATTGCACATCGTCGCCGCCATCGCCTTCATCGGGCCGATGATGCTGACACCGCGCCTGCTGCATCTGATGCGCGAGCCTGCCGGCCGCGATACATTACATAAACTCCATCAGCAGATCGCCGTCGCAGGCTGGATACTGCTGATCGGCGGGCTGGTCCTGCTGTACCAGCAAGAATGGGCCTGGCTGCACATGGGCTGGATGCGCCTGTCCCTCGCGCTGTTTATCGGCGCGCAAGCCATCGACCATTTCTGGGCGGACAAGGTGGAAGAGAAAATGGAACAGGGATACGCGCAGGCGGGCGCCAGGCTGGGAATCTGGCTGTGCATCAAGCTGGCCGTATTTTTGACCATCTGCGCGCTGATGATCGCCAAACCGGCCCTGTTGGCCTGAACAGGCTGGCCTGCGCTACGCCAGATTGTCGAGCATGTAATGAAACGCGGCCAGCGGATCGGTCGAAGGCCCCAGGGCCCAGCCGATAAAGCTGGCGCCTTCCAGAGCGCTGAGCAGCATGAAGGCATAGTCCTTCGGCGCTTTCCGCAAGGTCCAGCCATGCAGCTGCGCCGCCTGCACGAGATTGTTTTCCATCCAGTCCAGCTGCTGCGCCATCAGCTGCCGGCCCAGGGCCTGCAGCGATTCGGGCAGCGCCGCCATTTCGGCCGCCAGCGCGCCGCACAGCGGCAGCAAATGATCGTTGGCGCTGGCCAGGAACAGCCCGCCGAACTCGCGCAGGCGTTCGACCGGATCGGCATGCGCCGCATCGATGGCTTGCAGCTTCGCGGTAAACACCTCGATATATTGCGTGATCAAGGCCACGCCGAGGTTTTCCTTGGTCGGGAAATGATGGTGGATACTGGCCTTGCGTATGCCGATTTCTTCCGACAAATCGGCATAACTGAAAGCGGCGTAGCCTTTCGAACGCAGGTGGATCTCTGCGCTTTTCAAAAGGGCGTCGCGGGTACTCACTGACATGACAGGCTCCTGCACCAACGGCCATGCCGGCCATCGACGGATTAAATTCAACAAGGGGCAATTATGCCTGAAGTCGCCGCGGCCAGGGCTTGAGGCACGCGCATGCGGCGCTGAACGTCACGCATGAAAAAGCCGGCCCTTTCGCGAGGAAAGGGCCGGCCTGGATGCATCAGCCGCCGTGTCGGATTACGGCAAGGGAATTACTTCGCCGAATTGAGCAGCAATTCGTTCAGGCGTTTCACGAAGCTGGCCGGGTCGGCCAGCGAACCGCCTTCGGCCAGCATGGCCTGGTCGAACAGGATGTTGGCCCAGTCGCCGAACTTGCCGCCTTCGGCATCTTCGTATTTCAGACGCGTCACCAGCGGGTGGTTCGGGTTGATTTCCAAAATCGGCTTCGATTCCGGCGCGCTCTGGCCCGCCGCCTTGAGCATGCGCAGCAGGTTGCCTGACAGTTCGTTTTCATCGGCCACCAGGCAAGCTGGCGAATCGGTCAGGCGGAACGTGACGCGCACGTCCTTGGCCTTGTCGGCCAGCACGGTCTTCATCTTGCCCACCAGGTCGGCGTACGAGGTTTCCGTTTCTTCGTGCTCTTTCTTTTCCGCTTCGTCTTCCAGCGCGCCCAGATCCAGGCCGCCCTTGGCGACGGAAACCAGTTCCTTGCCTTCGAAGTCCTGGATAAACGACAGCATCCATTCATCGACACGGTCCGTCAGCAGCAGCACTTCGACGCCCTTCTTGCGGAAGATTTCCAGGTGCGGGCTGTTTTTCGCGGCGGCGTAGTTGTCGGCCGTGACGTAGTAAATCTTGTCCTGGCCTTCCTTCATGCGCGCCACGTAATCGGCGAACGAGGTGATTTGTTCGTCGCTGTCGTTGGCGGTCGACGCAAAGCGCAGCAGCTTGGCCAGACGTTCCTTGTTGGCCGCGTCTTCGCCGATGCCTTCTTTCAGCACCTGGCCGAATTCCTTCCAGAAGACGGCGTACTTGTCCTTCTTGTCCTGCTCGTCCGCGTTCGCCAGTTCTTCCAGCATGCCCAGCACGCGCTTGGTCGAGCCTTCGCGGATCACCTTGACGTCGCGCGATTCCTGCAGGATTTCACGCGACACGTTCAGCGGCAGGTCGGCCGAGTCGATCACCCCGCGCACGAAGCGCAGATACGTTGGCATCAGCTGCTCGGCATCGTCCATGATGAAGACGCGCTTGACGTACAGCTTGATGCCGCCGCGCTTGTTGCGGTCCCACATGTCGAACGGCGCCTTGGCCGGAATGTACAGCAGCTGCGTGTATTCGCTGCGGCCTTCCACGCGGTTGTGCGTATGCGTGAGCGGCGACTGGAAGTCGTGCGACACGTGCTTGTAGAATTCGTCGTACTGTTCCGGCGTGATGTCGGCCTTGTTGCGGGCCCACAGGGCGCTGGCCTGGTTGACGGTTTCGAATTCGTCTTTGACGACGGTTTCTTTTTTCTCTTCGTCCCACTCTTCCTTCTGCATCACGATCGGCAGCGAGATATGGTCCGAGTATTTGCGGATGATGGACTTGATCTTCCAGCTCGACAGCAATTCGTCCTCGCCTTCGCGCAGGTGCAGGATGATGTCCGTGCCACGGCCCGTCTTTTCGATGGTCTCGATGCTGTAATCGCCTTCGCCGGCCGATTCCCAGCGCACGCCTTCGGAGGCGTCCGCGCCGGCGCGGCGCGTTTCGACGGTGATCTTGTCGGCGACGATGAAGCCCGAATAGAAGCCCACGCCGAACTGGCCGATCAGGGCCGCATCCTGCTGCTGGTCGCCCGACAGCTTGCCGAAGAATTCCTTGGTGCCCGACTTGGCGATGGTGCCCAGGTGCGAGATCGCCTCGTCACGGGTCATGCCGATACCGTTGTCGGAAATGGTGATGGTGCGCGCATCCTTGTCGAAGCTGACCTTGATCTTCAATTCGTGATCGTTGCCGTACAGGGCGTCGTTATCGATCGCTTCAAAGCGCAATTTGTCGGCCGCGTCGGACGCGTTCGAGATCAATTCGCGCAGGAAGATTTCCTTGTTCGAGTACAGGGAATGGATCATCAGGTGCAGCATTTGCTTCACTTCGGTCTGAAAACCCAGGGTTTGCTTTTCGGAGACAGCCATTTTTACCTCATAGTCTTGTGGATGGACGGATTCTACGGAGTTGGGGATGGTACAAGCGATTTCAAGAGCTCCCGAAAAATGTGCTGTTTCAGCCCAGTGCGCGGTCGAAAAACGCCCAGATGCGCTCGTCCTGCACCGTGGCCAGGTTCAGGCGCATGCGCGTCGACGGCAGCTGGCGCGGCGAAAACAGGCTGCCCGGCGCCAGCACCAGCCCCTCGGCCAGCGCCTTTTCGGCCAGGACATTCGTGTCGCAGCCGGCATCGGCCCACACGAACATGCCGGCCGATGCCGGCTCGAAACGTAAACCCGCCCGCTCGACCTTGCGGTAGGTACCGTCGCGCACCTTGTCGAGCCGCGCGCGCAGGCGCTCCGCATGCTTGCGGTACAGCCCCTGCGAGAGGATTTTATAGACGACGCGCTCGCCGATGTCGCTGGTGGTCAGGGTGGCCAGCATTTTGCGGTCGGCCAGGCGCTGCGCCCGCTCATTTGATGTGGCGATGAAGCCCACGCGCAGGTTCGCCGCCAGGCTCTTGGAAAAGCCGCCCAGGTAAATCACACGGCGCAGCTGATCCAGCGCGGCCAGGCGCGTGGCCGGCTGCACCGCGCCACCGGGATGCATGTCGCAATAAATGTCATCCTCGACGATCAGGAAGTCGTGCTGTTCGGCCAGGCGCAGCACCTGAAACGCCTTGGCCGCCGACAGCGACGTCGAACTGGGGTTGTGCAGCACCGAGTTGATCACGTACAGCCTGGGACGGTGCAGGGCCGCCAGCTCGGCCAGCACGGCGATATCGGGGCCGTCCCCGAGGCGCGGGATGCCGATGACGGTCATGCCCATGGCGGCAAAGGCGCCGAACATCAGCCAGTACGCGGGATCGTCGACGAAAATGGTCTCGCCGGGGCGGGCAAACTCGCGCGCCACCAGGTCCAGCGCCTGCATCACGCCCACCGTGGTGACGATCTGCTCGGGCGGGCAGGCGATTTCCAGCTCCGCCAGCTTCAGCTGCAACTGCTGGCGCAGCGGCAAAAAACCCTGCGGCGCGCCATAACCGAGCAGCAAACTGCCGGGCTGGCGGCTGACGTCGCGCAAGGCGCGCGCCACCAGCTCGCCATCGAGCCACTCGGCGGGCAGCATGCCGGAGCCGGGCGCGGGGATGGAAGGTGTCTGGCGAAACATGTTACGGATCAGCCACACCACGTCCATCGGCTGCGCCACCGCGTCCTGCGCGCCAGCGGGCGGCGCCGGCGTGTTCAGGGGCGAGCGCTCGCGCACGAAAAAGCCGGCGCCGCGCCGCGATTCCAGGTAGCCGCGCGCCACCAGCTTGTCGTAGCTGGCCACCACCGTGGCGCACGACACGCTCAGGCTGGCGGCGCACTGGCGGATCGATGGCATGCGCGCGCCGCCGCGCAGCAGCTTGTCGTCGATGCGCGCCGCCAGCGAGCGCGTGATCTGGTCGATCAGGGTTTCGCCCGAGGCGCGCGACAGCAAGGGCAGAGACGGAGAGGCGAGTGTATTGCTCATATGACCATCACAGTATGTGAAATTATGCGTAGAAGTGTATTTGTACTGTATTGCTATTGCGCCCTAGGATAGCAGTACCGGGCACATTCATCCACATCTGCCCGCCTTTATCTCACACACCCGCACCAGGACAGCCATGCCATCGCACACCACCACCACCTCCAGTCACCCTTTGCGCCTGGGCGCAGACCGCACAGGCCTGTTGCTGGGCCTCATCGCCGTCGCCCTCTTCAGCCTGACCCTGCCCTTTACGCGGCTGGCCGTGGCCGAACTCGACCCCACCTTTGTCGCCCTGGGCCGCGCCCTGGTGGCCGCCTGCCTGGCCGGCCTGTGGCTGTGGCAGCAGCGCGCGCCCCTGCCGCGCCGCGAGCAATGGCTGCCGCTGGCGCTCGTGTCGCTGGGCTGCGTGCTGGGCTTTCCGTGGCTGACGTCGATCGCCATGCGCAGCCTGCCCGCTTCGCACGGCGCCGTGCTGGTGGGCATTTTGCCGCTGGCCACGGCCGTGTTTGCCGTGCTGCGCGGCAAGGAACGCCCCTCGCCGGGATTCTGGCTGATGGCCCTGCTCGGCACGGCGCTGGTGGTGGCGTTCGCGCTGCGCCAGGGCGGCGGCAGCTTCCACCTGGCCGACTGGCTGATCTTTGCCGCCGTGCTGCTGGCCGCACTCGGCTATGCGGAAGGCGGACGCCTGGCCCAAGCGATGCCGGGCCAGCATGTGATTTCCTGGGCGCTGCTGCTGGCCGTACCTTTCGTACTACCCGTGGTGCTGTGGAACGCCTGGCCGCAGCGCGCGCTGATGGCGCAGGCCAGCGGCGCGGCCTGGCTGGGTTTTACCTACATCTCCGTGTTTTCCATGTTTATCGGTTTCTTTTTCTGGTACCGGGGCATGGCGCTGGGCGGCGTGGCGCGCGTGGGACAGACGCAGCTGCTGCAGCCTTTCCTCACCCTGGTGGGCGCGGCGCTGCTGCTGAATGAGCCATTGACGGGGGAAAGCCTGCTGTTTGCCGGCGCCGTGATCGCCGTGGTGGGGATCGGGCGCAAGCTGAAGTAACGCTCCCTGACGCCCATTTGCAACGCCCTTGCGCGTGCGGATGGGCACGGCGGCGTGCAGGCCGTACAATACCGCAGCACCATGGCGACGCCTATCCGGCGCCGCTTGCGCAAGCACCGCCACAAGCGGGCCAACAAATCCAGCCGGCGCAGCTCGGCATCTTCTGTGAGACTCGTATGAAAATTGAAAATCCGAATCCGATCCAATGGCGCTTTGCCGAACGCGCGGAACAGCTGCAAAGCTCGTTCATCCGCGAAATCCTGAAGATCACGCAGCGTCCCGAGATCATCTCGTTTGCCGGCGGCCTGCCCTCGCCCGCCACCTTCCCCGTGGAAGAAATGAAGACGGCCTTCGACAAAGTCCTGTCGAACAATGGCAAGGTCGCCCTGCAATACGGCCCGACCGACGGCTACCTGCCGCTGCGCCAGTGGATCGCCGACTCGCTCTCGGGTAATGGCGGCACCATCATGCCGGAACAAGTGCTGATGACGTCCGGCTCGCAACAGGCGCTGGACTTGCTGGGCAAGGTCCTGATCGACGAAGGCAGCAAAGTGTTGGTGGAAACCCCCAGCTACCTGGGCGCCCTGCAGGCGTTTTCCGTCTACCGTCCCGAATTCGTTTCCGTCGACACCGATGATGAAGGCCTGGTGCCGTCGTCGATCAACCCCGTCGCCGATGGCGCGCGCCTCTTGTACGCGCTGCCGAACTTCCAGAACCCGACGGGCCGCAGCCTGTCCGTGGCGCGCCGCGTGGAACTGGTGGAAACCTGCGCCCGCCACGGCCTGCCGCTGATCGAGGATGATCCGTACGGCGCCCTGAGCTACAGCGGCGAGCCGTATCCGAAGATGATCAACATGAATCCCGATGGCGTCATCTATATGGGTTCGTTCTCGAAAGTGCTCACGCCAGGCATCCGCCTCGGCTACGTGGTGGCGCCAATGCCGCTGGTACGCCGCCTGGAGCTGGCCAAGCAGGCGGCCGACCTGCACACCTCGCAGCTGACGCAGATGGTCGTGCATGAAGTGATCAAGGATGGATTCCTGGACCGCCATATCCCCAGCATCCGCAGCCTGTACGGCAACCAGTGCCAGGCCATGCTGTCGGCGCTGGAAGAGCACTTCCCGGCCGGCGTCACGTGGACCAAGCCGGAAGGCGGCATGTTCATCTGGGTCACCCTGCCGAAGCACATCGACGCGATGAAACTGCTCGATGAAGCCATCGCCAATAAAGTGGCATTCGTGCCGGGCGCGCCGTTCTACGCGAACACGCCGGAAACGCACACCCTGCGCCTGTCGTTCGTGACGGTGCCGCCGGAACGCATCCGCGAAGGCATCGCCATCCTGGGCAAGCTGATCGCCGCAAAAATGTAACTCGCCTCTTCACGCCCCGCAGCTGCGGGGCGTGTCCCAGCTGCCCCCGGCGCCGGGGGCACGCGCCTTTTCCGCCTAAAAACCGCCTTCACGACAGCAACTGCGTGTATTTATTTTTAAAAATAGTATAAAAATAATATTTTCCGCCTCGCGCAACGTCGATTTTTTACCCAAAAAATTGGCAAGGCGGTATGATTTGAACGCTGTATCCGATTTGAATCCGGTCAGCATCACCGACAGTGCGGCAAACGCTGGCAGCGCAAAGTACATCGAGAAGGCCGGAAGCAATGAGTTCAGGCAGTGTGGAACATTACCAGCGGCGCGACGCCGCCATTTTGATTGTCGACGATGCGCCGGCCAGCCTTGAGGTGCTGCGCAAGCTGATGAGCGAACAGGGTTATCAAACCTATGTCGCCACGTCCGGCGAACGGGCGCTGGCGATCGCCCAGCGCGCCCGCCCCGACCTGATCCTGCTCGACGTGCTGATGCCGGACATGGACGGCATCGAAACGTGCCGCCGCCTCAAGCAGCACCCGCTGACGCAGGGCATCCCCGTCATCTTCATGAGCGCCAGGACGGAAACGGAAGACGTGGTGGCCGGTTTCGACTGCGGCGCCGTCGATTACATCAGCAAGCCGCTGCGCATGGCCGAAGTGTGCGCCCGCGTGCGCGCGCAGCTGCAAATCCGCAGCAACAATGAAACCCAGCAGGAACAGGCCGAGCGCCTGCGCACCATCGTCAACAACATGGCCGAGGGCTTGCTGATCATCGAGGCGGACGGCCGCATCCAGTACACCAATCCGGCCTGCGACCAGTACCTGGGCTACCGCGAAAATGAACTGTCCGGGCGCTTCATCGGCGAACTGCTCAGCCCTCTGGTGACGCAGGAATACCTCGATTACTTCGCCATGCACGCGGCCAATCCGGAAAAGGCGCACAACCACGGCACGCGCGAAGTGGCGATCCGCCACCGCAATGGCGAGGCGCTGAGCATGGACCTGACCCTCACGCCGATGTACCTGCGCCAGCCCCTGTATATCGGCCTGCTGCACGACATCACGCATCACAAGCAGTCGGAAGACGCGCTGCAGCGCGCCGCCTACCTCGACCCGCTGACGCAGATCGCCAACCGCCGGCATTTCGACAGCTTCCTGGAAAAAGAGTGGCAGCGCGCCGTGCGGGTCGGCGGCGCCGTGTCGCTGGTGGTGCTCGACGTCGACCACTTCAAGCTGTACAACGACAGCCTGGGCCACCCGGCTGGCGACAGCTGCCTGCAGCAGGTGGCGCAAGCGATCGCCTCGCACGCCGCCCGCCCGGGCGACCTGGCGGCCCGCTACGGCGGCGAGGAATTCGTGCTGCTGTTTGCCGACACGGATGCCGAAGGCGCCCTGCACCTGGCCGAAACCATCCGCACGCACATCGAGGCGCTGCAACTGCCGCACCCGAGATCGATCACCTCGCCGTGGATCACCGTCAGCATCGGCGTGGCGACCATCCGCCCGCACCAGCTGGACGACCGCGAAGCGCTGTTCGTCGCCGCCGACCGCGCCCTGTACGTGGCCAAGGAAGGGGGCCGCAACCAGGTGCGCGTCACGCAGTCGGGCAGCGCGGCCTGGGAAACGGTCAAGGCGTTGGTGTTTCGTTGACGTTTGAAGTTGGGAGTTCAACGGAAAATGCATCGGACCCGGAGTAGGCCCAAGTCACAAAAAAAGGCACCCCGGGCCAAGCGGACCTGAAAAATGTCGAGGGCAAGGCGCAGCGACGCAGACAGTACGCATGTACGGCAAGGAAGCTGCAACGCTGCCATCGGCATTTTCTCAGTCCCGCGTCTCCGGCCCGCCATTCTTAAAACTAATCAAAACTTACGCGACACACTCAACTTCGCATTACGCCCCACGCCGGTAACCGCTTCACTCAAGTAGGGCATGTAATTGCGGTTGAAGACGTTGTCCACCGTCAGCCGCACTTCCGTGCCGCGCCACGCACCCTGCCGGCCATTCCACGACGCGAACAAAGTGTGCAGCGCATAGCCTTTCGATGGCGGCAGGCGGTACACATTCCCCACCGGCAGGACGCGCTCCTGCTTTGCCACGAAGCGGCCCTGCCAGCCCATGGTGGCCCCAAGGTCGGGCAAGCGCCAGCCCAGGCCCGCCATCAGTTTGTCCGGCGCAATCGTCGACACGGGTTCGTCCTGGCCCCACGGGTCGCGCTGGGAACCGCTGCGCGTGCCGCGCTGCCTTGACAGCGAGGCGCTGGCAAACAGGCGCGGCGCGTTGTAGTAGGATTCGACCTCCACGCCCTGCGTGCGGAAACCTGCCAGGTTGCGGTAGTCGGACAGCGCCGGCGGCACCTTGCCCGATCCCGGCACATAGCCTTCGATCAGGATGCCCAGTCGCGGGCCGATATTGTCGCTGACGCGGTTCTGGTACGCCGTCAGGCGCAGCTGCACGTCGTCGCGTTCCATGAACACGTTTTGCCGATGCAGCATGACGCCCGTGCGCACGGCCGTCACGCGCTCGACGGCCAGGTCGCGGCTGGTGCCCGGCGTCGATGAACCGAGCCTGGACGACACATAATATTCATTCGAATACATCTCGTCGATCGTCGGCGCGCGCCAGGTGCGGCTCAAGTCGCCGAACAAGGCCAGCGTGCTGGATGCCTTCCAGAACAGGCCCAGGCGCGGCGACCAGTCCTCGTGTGCCTTTTCGCTGAAGTCGTGGCCGGCTGCCGCCAGCGGGCTGTTGTAGCGCGGCGCCTTGTTCGGCACGCCCTCCGAAACGACTCTGTCGTGGCGCAGTGCCGCCGTTACCGTCACGTCGCCATACGTCATCGCATCCTGCAGATACAGGCCCGTGGTTTCCTGGCGCCCAGCCGGCATGTAGTAGGGCTGGAAGTAGCCATAGTTGTAGCTGGGGTCCTTCAGCGCCGTCGACGACGGGTAGTACATCAAGGTGTCGCGCACGTTCTTGTGCCATTGCAGTCCCGTCAGCAGCACGTGCGACACGGCGCCCGTGCTAAACACACTTTCGTTGCGCACCTCCACGATACGGTCCACATATGAAGCCCAGCTCTCATTGCCCAGTGACCCCAGGTAGGAACCGAGCGACGCGGAGGGCAGGCGCTTGTCATGCTGGTCCGTGTGCGAATAGCCGGCGCTGGCCGTCAGCTTGATCCATGGATTGTTCTGCGGCGCGTACTGCCACTTCACGGAATAGGTGTCGTCGTCCTGGTCGCGGTACACGGCCTTGCGCTGCCACGCCTCTTCCAGTCCGTATTTTTTGATTTCCGCCTCGGTCGGCGTGGGCACGTCCTCGCCCATGGCGGCGAACGGGCCCCAGCCCGAACTTCCGCTCTTCATCGCCGTCAGGGTCAAGAGCTGCTCCGGCGTCAGCCGGATATTGAGCTTGGCCAGGCTCGATGGCGCATCGATGGCGGAAAAGCGGAATGGCTTGCCATCGGGTTTGCGCAGGTCATCGGACTTGCGCTGCGTAGTGAAGGCCATCGCATCGAAACGGCCATCTCCCGTACGGCCGTAGACGGCCACGGTGGCGTCGTTTTCCGCATTGTTCGAGTGGCGCGAGTACTTGAGCATGGCGCCCGCCTTTTCGCCGCCTTCCAGCAAGTCTTGCGCATCCTTGGTCTCGACCGTGATGACGCCGCCGAAGCCGCCATTGCCATACAAACTCGTATGCGCGCCCTTGTTCACTTCGATCTGCTTGATCAGTTCCGGCTCGATGAAGATGGAACCCTGGCGGTATTTTTCAAAGCCCTTCGGCACGCCATCGAGGATGACTTTCACGTCCTGCACTTTATTGAAGCCCCATATATTGAGGCTCTGACCGCTGGGACGGGCCGTACCGGCCAGGTCCACGCCGGGCAAGGTGTCGAGCAGGGACGCGACATTGTCGGCCTGCTGGCGTTCGATGTCGGCGCTGTTGATGTACGAGCGTCCGGCCGTGCCGGCGCTGATGGCGTCGCCGAACACGCTGATGGCGGGCATCTGCACGGCGTCGGCCTTCTCGATCTTGTCGGCCATCGCCGCCGCCCACACGTGGCCGTGCGCGCCACCCAATGCCAGCGCCAGCGCGGCGGCCAGCGGGGTCAATCCATGTTTGCTGCTGCTCTTCATCGCTATCCTTGCCTGGGTTTGCTTGCTGCTCGATGCTTGTGGAATGAAAAAATGCAGGGGCAGAGGACAGCGGTGCACGATCAAGCGGCGGCGTTGAAGGAAGCGTTGCGGCGGAACTCTGCCCGCGCGGACACGCCGCCTGCGCATGGCCGGCGGCGCACTGCAGTCACCGGGATAAGTTGCCTTAGTGAAATGCGGAACACATCATATATCGGATGCGAATGATTCGCAATACGATTTAATGACTAGCTATTCCGGATAGCCGGTGATGTCGGCTATCTCGCGGTACAGCGGTTGCAGCCGCGCATACATTTTCTGGTACACGCGCCGGTACAACTGCTCGTAGATCTTGCGGTGCCCGGGATGCGGCTGAAATACCTTGCCCTTGCGCGTCATCGCCTGCACGGCGGCAGGGAAATCCGCATGCCAGCCCAGGCCCACGCTGGCGGCGATGGCCGCACCCAGGCCCGAACTTTCATACACGTGGGCGCGCGCGGCTGGCAAGCCGAAGATGTCGGCCGTCAGCTGCATGGCGGCGTCGCTTTGCGAACCGCCGCCCGCGATGCGCAGCTCCGTGATGGCGATGCCGCTGCGCCGCTCGATGCGCTCCTTGCCTTCGCGCAGCGCATACGCGAGACCTTCGAGAATGGCGCGGTAAATGTGCGCGCGTGTGTGCACGTCGCCAAAGCCGATCATGGCGCCCTTCGCTTCCGGCCCCGGCACCTTGATGCCGGGACTCCAGTACGGCTGCAGCATCAGGCCCATGGAACCGGGCGGCACGGCCTCGACCAGGCGGTCGAACAGCGCTTCGGCGGACAAGCCCGTGCCATCCTCGGCGGCCGCCGCACGTTCGCGGTCGCCGAACTGCTCCTTGAACCAGTTGACCATCCAGTAGCCGCGGAATATCTGCACTTCCGTGCTGTAGGCGCCCGGCATGGCGGCCGGATACGGCGGAATGAAGCGCGTCACTTCCACGTATTTGCGGTTGGTCGTATTGATGGTGGCCGTGGTGCCGTAGCTCAGGCACGCCACCTGCGGTTCGACGCAGCCGGCGCCCAGCACTTCGCACGCCTTGTCGGCGGCCGCCGCCAGCAGGGGCGTGCCTTCCAAAATGCCCGTCGCCGCGGCGGCCGATGCCGTGATGGCGCCCATGCGCGTGCCCGGCGCCACCAGTTCCGGCAGCATCGATGGTTTAACGGCAAGTGCCTGCCATTTCCAGTCGAAGCGCCCGGCCCACGCATGGCGCTTGTAGTCGAAGGGAATATACGCCACCTGCGAGCCCGTCGAATCGACGTAGCGTCCGCAGAGGCGGTGGTTCAAAAAGCCCGACAGCAGCAGGAATTTATGCGTGCGGCGCCAGACGTCGGGCTGGTGTGCGCTGATCCAGTTGATCTCGGCCTCGCGGCGAAAATACGCGATCGTGCCATCGAGACGCGTGGCGCGAAACAGCGCGCGCCACCATGGCGCCAACTGGGGGATGTCGCGCGTGCTGCGCTGGTCCAGCCAGGTGATCGCGGGCCGCAAGGGCTGTCCCTCTTCATCCACGTTGACCACCGTGCCGCGCTGCGTGGTGACGGCCACGCCGGCCACCGACGATTTGGCGATGTCCGTGCTGCGCCACAGCTGCTGGCACGCTGCGCACACGGCTTGCCAGTAGCCGTCGGCGTCGTGCTCGGCCCAGCCGGGGTGCTCCGAGTAATACGCTTCGAGGAACACTTGCGCCTTCGCCGCCAGGTTGCCGTCCCTGTCGAACAGCAGCGCGCGCACGCTTTGCGTGCCATTGTCGATGGCGAGAATGTACGGCCCCTGGCCGGCTGCGCTGGCCATGGCCTCAGCCCAGGCTGGCCAGCGCGGCGCGCAACGCGGCCAGCAGCGCCTGCGGATCTTTTTCCGGCAGCGCGCTGAAGACAGGCGCTTCCCAATCCTGTCCCCGCACGGCCACCACGCGCAAGCGTCCCTGTGCATTCCAGGCCGGATACCAGCCCACGTCGACGATGTCGCCATTCGCGCACGTGATTTGCAGCAGGTCTTCACCCAGGTCGTCGACGAGGACGTCCACGCTCTGGCGCAAGTCCAGCGGCGACAGGCTGTCGTAGGTGATGCGGGCGTCGCCCAGTTCCAGGGGCTGGCCAAACAGGGTAGTCTCGATGATGCTCTCCTTATTTTTTATACTTTTTCAGTCGCCT
Organism: Janthinobacterium rivuli; assembly: GCF_029690045.1. Classification (NCBI taxonomy): domain Bacteria; kingdom Pseudomonadati; phylum Pseudomonadota; class Betaproteobacteria; order Burkholderiales; family Oxalobacteraceae; genus Janthinobacterium; species Janthinobacterium rivuli. The sequence continues at coordinate 2,386,513 of NZ_CP121464.1, read as the reverse complement.
TGCGGCACGCTGTAATGGCGGCGCCAAAGGGCCAGGTAACGCTGCTGTTCTTCTTCCCAGCGCGCGTCGTCCCAGCCCAGTTCGCGCTGGCAGATGGCGCGCAGGCGCGGCATGATAGCAAGCCCACCGCCAGCCAGCTGCAAACCGAGGCGCGTGCGCCGCAGCAGCAAGTCGTCCAGGTGCTGCACGTCCTCGCTGCGCGCGCCCCAGCGCAGCTGCGCCCACAGGGTCTGCGTGCCGGGAATCGGCGCCAGCTCACCCTCCTGCGCCGCATCGCACAGCGCCTGCGCCCCCGCGCCATGACGGCCCAGCAGCCGTTCGCGCTGCTCGCCATCGAGTACCAGGGCCTTGCCCGACAACGGTGGCGTAGCGTCGAAAATCGGCAAGGGGCGCAAATCCGCCTGCCAGCCCGGCAGCAGCGGCGCGGCGCGGCGCAAGGCATCGAGGGCGATCACGCGAAACGTCGTCAGCTTGCCGCCGGCCACCGTCAGCAAGCCGTTTTCCAGCCATAGCGCATGCTCGCGCGCTTCCTTCGACGGGTCAAGCTGGCCGCTGCCGATCACGGGACGCACGCCGGCAAACGTGGCCAGCACGTCGTCTTCGCCCAGCGCCAGCTGCGGGAACTGCCAGCGCAAGGCGGCCAGCAGATATGCGAGTTCGCCGCGCGTGATGGCCGGCTCCAGGTCCAGGCTGGCGCCGTGGTCGACATCGGTGGTGCCCACCAGGGTCACGCCCTCCCATGGATACGCAAACACGGGGCGGCCATCGTGCGGGTGCATCAGGCTGACGGCTTGCGCCAGCGGCAAACGCCAGGCCGGCAGCAGCAAATGGCTGCCGCGCAGGGGCCGCAGTTTCGGCTGTTCTCCCACCTGGCCGCGCAAGGCGTCGGCCCAGGCGCCCGTGGCGCTGATCACCAGGCGCGCACGCACGGTGAATGCCGTGCCATCGACCGCATCGGTCAAGGTGGCGCCGGCGACCTTGTCATCTTCGCGCAACAGCGATGCGACGCCCAGGTAATTGACGGCCACGCCGCCATGGCGGCGCGCCTCCTGCAGCACGCGCAGCACCAGGCGCGCATCGTCCGTCTTCGCGTCCTGGTACAGCATGCCGCCCTGCAGATCGTCGCGCCGGATGTGCGGCGCCAGCATGGCAAAGTCCGCCGCGTCGACATAGCGGCGCGCACGCCGGCCCGCCATCACGTCATAAATCGCCAGGCCCAGCATGAACTGGCGCCGCCCTGGCTTCCTGCCCGTGTAGTCGCCAAAGGCAAAGCCCTGCGGCTCGACCAGCCCCGCCGCATCCGTCAGCAAGGCTTGCCGCTCATGCACCGATTCGCGCGTCATGGCGAACTGTCCCTGCTTCAGGTAGCGCAAGCCGCCGTGCACCAGCTTCGAGGAACGGCTCGACGTGCCCCAGGCGAAATCGCGCTGTTCCACCAGCAAGGCCTTCAAACCGCGCCGCGATGCTTCCAGCAAGATGCCGGCGCCCGTGATGCCGCCGCCGACGATCAGCACGTCCCACTCGCGCACCAGGATGCCAGGCAAATCCGCCCGGTTCACAATGGGCCTCCCCCATCAGGCAGCAGTTTGCCGGGGTTCATCATGCCCTGCGGATCGAACTGGCGCAGCAGCGCGCGCATGGCGGCGATGCCCAGTTCACCTTTTTCGGCCGCCAGCCATGGCGCGTGGTCCGTGCCCACGCCATGCTGGTGGCTGATGGTGCCGCCGTTGGCGACGATGGCGGCGCCGGCCGCGTCTTTCAAGGCACGCCAGTGCGCCATGTTGTCTTCAAAGGTGGGCGCCAGCCGGTACACATACGTGGTGTAGACGCTGGCGCCCTGCGTATACACATGCGACAAATGCGTGTACGCGTGCACCTGTTCGCCGTGCGCGGCCAGCGCATTGACACCCGCCTGCTCCAGCGCCGCCATCATCGGGGCCACGCGGGGCCAGTCGACGGCCGTTTCCACCGTGTCGATGACATAGCCATGCTCCCACGCGCCATTGCGCAGGTAGACGTTGCGAAAGCGTCCCTGCTTCCATTTGTCGCCCATGTGCCGTCCCACGTGCACGCCGCCATGCCGCCGCGCCAGCGCCAGGGCGCCGCGCAGGGCCGCGCGCGCCGGCGCGGCCTCTCCGCTGACACCCAGCATCAGCATGCACTTGCCTTCGCCGCAACCGCGCAGCGACAGATAACGTTCCAGCAGTCCCACCAGTTTCTTGTGCCCGGCCAGGGTCAGCATGGTTTGCGTTTCGACCGCGTTCGACAGGCGCAGCATGCACAGGGGCAGGCGCGACTGGGCCAGCGCCCGCACGGCCGCCTGCGCCTGGCCCCAGTCGGCGAAAAACACGGCGTGAAACGCCTCATAAGGCGGCAGCGGCGAGACGCGCACCGTCGCCTGCGTCACGATGCCCAGCCGCCCTTCGGAGCCGAGCACCATTTCGCGCAGGTCGATGCCGGCCGCCGACGCGGGAAACGTGGGGATGCGCAAGGTGCCGGCCGGCGTTTCCACTTCGCCGCCCGCGAACAGCTGCTCGATGCGGCCATAGCGCAACGATTGCTGGCCCGACGAGCGCGTGGCGATCCAGCCGCCCAGGGTCGAATATTCGAACGACTGCGGATAATGACCGAGGGTGTAGCCCTGCGCGCGCAGCTGCGCTTCCAGGTCGGGGCCATACACGCCCGCGCCGAACGTGGCCAGTTGCGCTTCGCGGTCCAGGTGGCCCAGCGCGCACAGGCGCGCGAGGCTGATCGACAGCACGGGACGCGGTCCTGCCGCTACAGTCAAATGCCCGGCCACGCTGGTGCCGCCACCGTGCGGAATGACGGCCACGCACGCCTGACGCGCATACGCGAGCAGCTGGCGCACCTGCAGCGCGCTGTCGGGAAAGGCCACGCCATCGGGCACCGCGCCGATGCGGCCATGGCGCAATTTAAACCAGTCGGGCAGGCTTTGGCCGAGCGCATGGCGCACGCGCGTGGCAGGCGTGGTGTCGATCAGCGGATGCGGCGCCAGGCGCGAGGCGGGCACTTGCGCGCAGGCGTCGTCGAAGGTGGCATCGGCAATGGCGCTGCCCGGCCCCAGGCGCTCGCGCAAAAACGCCAGCGCGTCCTCGCTCAGCGCATACGTGATGCTTTCATCTCCCCAGCCATTCCAGCGTTGCATCGACATCCCCTGTGTTCGGCCAGTTGCGCGCCACGGCGGCTTGCTATACTGTTCCTGCCTGATTTTCTTGCTTGATTTTCTTGCTTGATTTTCTTGCTTGATCGATAGCATATGCCGCCACAGACGAAGGGTATTGGTTTTTCATGACAATCGCATTGTTCCATCATGACAAATACTGACGGCCGGGTCGCCGGCGCCTATCTGCTGCCGCTGCTGGAAGCGGCCGGCGCGCACGGCATCGCGGCAGCCACCCTGGCGCAAGCGGCCGGCGTGGCGCCGCACAATCTGGAAGCGTCCGCGCCTGGCCTGCCTGCGCGCGACTACGTGCGCCTGCTCGATGCGGGCGCGCAGCTGGCGGGCGATGCACATTTCGGCCTGCACGTGGGCCAGCGGGTGCGCATGGGCACGTACAGCGCATATGGCTTGATACTGCTCAGTTGCAGCAACGTGGGCCAGGTGCTGGAACAGACGGCCCGCTATGAACGGCTGGCGCACGACCTGGGCCGCTCGACCCTGCAGCGCGATGGCGCCGTCGCGCATTACGGCTGGACCAGCAATTACCCGGGCGCCAGCCGGCATTTGGTCGACAGCGTCTTTGCCGGCATCCGTGTCAGCGGCGACTGGCTGGCCGGCATGCCGCTGCCGCCGGCCCGGCTGGCGTTCAGCCACGATGGCGGCGGCGACTTGCTGCGCCACGCGGCCCACCGCGACGAATACGTGCGCGTGCTGGGCAGCCTGCCCGATTTCAACGCCGCCGCCAACACGGCCACCTTCGATGCGCAATTGCTGGACTGGCCCGTGCCAAACGCCGACGTCAGCCTGTACCCCGTGCTGTGCCAGCATGCGGAACAATTGCTGGCGCAGCGCCAGGCAGAAGCGGACACCGGCGGCGCCATCGACGCGCAAGTGCACGCGGCCATCGTGGCGGGCTTGCGCCACGGTTCGGCGCGGCTGGCCACCGTTGCCGCCACCCTGGCCGTCACGCCGCGCACCTTGCAGCGCAAGCTGGCCGACGCGGGTACCAGTTTCCAGGCCTTGCTGGACCAGGCCAGGTACGGCCTGGCGCGCGACTATCTGCGCGAGCCGCATTTGTCACTGGTCGACATCGCCTTCCTGCTCGGCTACCAGGAACAAAGCGCGTTCAATCACGCGTTTCGCACCTGGGCGGGCACCAATCCCGGCGCCTGGCGGCTACAGGAAATCCTTGACAGGCAGCAAGCCGTTTAGCCGTGCGCGGGGCATGCGCAGTCCGTTTTCTCGCTATACTGGCATAGTCAGATTTTCCACGATCACTCCAACCCGCAATGCAAAGGATTAATATGCAACTCAAAGACAAAGTCGCACTGATTACCGGCGCCGCCAGTGGTATCGGCAAGGAAATGGCCATTGAATACGCAAAACAGGGCGCCAAGGTCGTCATCGCCGACCTGGCCCTGGAAGCGGCCAGCAAGACGGCCGAGGAAATCAAGCAGTCGGGCGGCCAGGCGTTTGCCGTCGCCATGGATGTCTCGAGCGAAGAACAAGTCGACAAGGGCGTGGCCGATGCCGCGGCCCACTTCGGCGGCATCGATATCCTGATCAGCAATGCGGGCATCCAGATCATCAGCCCCGTCGTCGACTACCCGTTCGAGCAATGGAAAAAGATGCTGGCCATTCACATGGACGGCGCCTTCCTCACCACGCGCGCCTGCATGCGCGAAATGATCAAGGCCGGCCGCGGCGGCGCCATCATCTACATGGGTTCCGTGCACTCGCATGAAGGCTCGCCGTTCAAGAGCGCCTACGTGGCCGCCAAGCACGGTTTGCTGGGCCTGGCCAAGGTGGTGGCCAAGGAAGGCGCGAAAGATGGCATCCGCGCCAACGTCATCTGCCCGGGCTTCGTGCGCACGCCACTGGTCGACAAGCAAATCCCCGAACAGGCGGCCCAGCTGAACATCAGCGAAGAAGACGTGATCAAGAAAGTCATGCTGAAAGACACCATCGACGGCGAATTCACCACCACGCAAGACGTGGCGCAAACGGCCGTGTTCCTGGCGGCGTTCCCGTCGAACGCCCTGAGCGGACAATCGATCGTCGTCAGCCACGGCTGGCACATGCAATAACACGTAGCGTCTCCGGCAGGCGGCGCCGTCCGCCTGCATCACCGCATCTGAAAGTTCCCAATTGCAAGACAACACTTACCGCCACCCGCGCGCGGGCTGGCCGGGGCAATTGTTTGCCGCGCTCGCCAATTGCACGCGTTTTGCCAGTGTGCGCCAGGCCGTCATGTCGCGCCTGCCCTTCCTGACCCTGCACAGCGACGTGCGCGATGTCGTCTACGTGAGCTGGCTGGTCGATGCCGCTGCCGCGCAGCGGATGCTGCCCGCCGGCGTGACCCTGTGGCAACGCGACGGCAAGACGCCGTTCACCGTGCTGACCTACCGCCACGGGCATTTCGGCCCGGCACTGCTCGGCCGCTTGCGCCGCCTGCTGCCGTCTCCGCTGCAAAGCAACTGGCGCCTGTACCTCGATCACACGCCAGCGGGCGCGCCGGACGTGCCTTGCGTGTATTTTTTGAAAAATATCATGGACAGCCTGCCCCATGCGCTGGGCACGCGGCTGTTCAGCGACATCCTGCCGACCCACCTGGCCGCCGGCATGGCGCTGGAAGTCACGGCCACGCAAGCGCGCTGCAGCATTGCCAGCGGCGCCGGCAGCGCGCCGCTGCTCGACGTGCAGGCGGACATCACGGCTGAGCATGGCCTCGATGCCGGCTGGCAGCAACTGTTCGGCAACTGGCGCGACGCCGTCGCCTTCCTCGCCTGCCAGGATGCGGCCATCGCGCATGTGCCACGCAACGGCAAGCTCGTCTTTGGCGAAATCGACTTGCCCGTTGATGTGGATCAGGTGCAAGCGCTGATGGCCGTGCGCGCCGACTGCGGCTTGCTGGGGCAACTGCCGCCCGTGTCAGCACCGTTTGCCTTTGTCGTGCCCGAGGTTGCCTTCAAGGCGCTGTCAGAGCGCCTGCTGTAGCGCGGCGTCGCTCGGGCGCGCGCAGGGGAACAGCTTGGCCGCCCCTGCGCCGTTCCAGCTTGAACAGGGCCATCGCCTGCTCCAGCTGCAAGGTCTGATCCTGCAGCGACGCGGACGCCGCCGCCGATTCCTCGACCAGCGCCGCGTTCTGCTGCGTCACTTCATCCATTTGCGTGACGGCCATGTTGACTTGACCGATGCCGTGGCTTTGCTCGCGCGACGCCGACGCGATCTCTTCCATGATGCCGTGCACGCCCTGCACGGCGCCCAGCATTTCCGCGCTGCTGGCGCCCGCCTGCTGCGCCAGCTTCGCGCCCGCCTGCACCTGCGCCAGCGATGCCGTGATCAATTGCTTGATTTCCGTGGCGGCCGACGCGCTGCGATGGGCCAGGCTGCGCACTTCGCCCGCCACGACGGCAAATCCCCGCCCCTGGTCGCCCGCGCGCGCCGCTTCCACGGCCGCGTTCAAGGCGAGGATATTCGTCTGGAAGGCAATGCCTTCGATAATGCCCGTAATGTCGCCGATCTTCTTCGATGAAGCGTTAATGTCCGCCATCATCGCCACCATCTGGCCGACGAGTTCGCCGCCGCGCCCGGCCAGGCCGTGCACCTTGCCCGCCATGTCGCTGGCCTGCACGGCGTTGCCGCTGTTTTGCTGCACCGTGGCCGCCAGTTGCTCCATGCTCGACGCCGTCTGCTGCAGGGCCGACGCCTGCGCCTCCGTGCGGCCCGACAAATCCATATTGCCGGCGGCAATTTCCTGGCTGGCCATACTGATGCGCAAGAAATTGCCGCGCACGTCGCCAACGATGGAATGCAAGTTCACGCGCAGCTGGCGCAAGGAACGCAGCAGCTGCCCCATCTCGTCGCGCCGTGTCGTATCGAGTTCGCCCGTCAGGTCGCCGCCCGCCATCACGTCGCAGGCCTGGCGCGCCTGCTGCAGCGGTTGCAGCACGGCGCGGTGCAAGCTGTGCCAGAAATACAGGGTGGCGCACACGGCCAGCACGGACAGGCCCGTCAGCCAGCCGTGGCTTGCATCGGGCAGCACGCCCGCATTCCACGCCAGCTGCAGCAGCAACACCAGGCTCAGCAAACCCAAATTCCAGCCGATACGCTTGCCCAGCGGCAGATCGCGCAAGCTCGCCAGCCTGGCCAGCCAGCCCGTGCGCACGGCCGCGCCCTGGCTGATGACAAGGCCATCGGCCTGCCCCGCCTTGATGCGCGCGTACAGGGCGGACGCCTGCGCCACCTGCTGGCGCGTGGGCTTGGTGCGCACGGACATGTAGCCGACAGCCACGCCGTCTTCCACCACGGGCGTCACGTTCGCCAGCACCCAGTAGCAATCGCCGTTCTTGCAGCGGTTTTTCACCATGCCGCTCCACGACCGGCCCGAGCGGATGGTGGCCCAGAAATCGGCGAACGCTTCGACCGGCATGTCCGGATGCCGGAGGATGTTTTGCGGCGCACCGATCAATTCTTCCGCGCTGTAACCGCTGACGGCGATGAAATACGGGTTGGCATACGTGATATTGCCTTGCAAGTCGGTAGTCGAGACGATGGTCTCGGTATCGCTCAGATTGATTTCGGTATCGCTGACGGGAAGATTGAGTCGCATGGTCACATCCTCAGAAGTAGCCCGTACGGTGACGGGTATGCGGACAAGGAACGGTCGCCAGCCAGGAAAGCGGACACGGCACTGGCACCATTATTTTAATATTTTATTATTAACAAAATGCACTTTATTACGGCCGTGCCAGCCGTCATGCCATGGCGGCTTCGCCGGCCCAGTAACGGTCGACGTCCTGCAAGCGCCAATCCGTTGCGCTTTCCGTGGAAACAATGCGCTCCTGGCAACCCGGCGCGGCCAGGTCGACGACGGCCGGCGCGATGCACGTGCCGGCGCGGATGGAAAAAAAGACGCGCACGGTGGGCGCGGTCAGCGGCTTGCCCGGCGCCTGTCCCACCACGACGGCCAGACGTTCCGACTGCAGCCGTACCAGGGTGCCCAACGGATAGATGCCCAGGCATTTGACGAAGGCGGCGAACAGTTGCGCGTCGAGATGCCCGCCGCGCCAGGCGGCCATGCGGCGCAGCGAATCGGCCGGGCACCAGCCCTGCTTGTACGGCCGGTTCGAGGTGATCGCATCGTACACGTCGCAAATGGCGCCCATGCGCGCAAACAGGCTGACTTCCTCGCCGCGCAATCCCTCCGGGTAACCGCTGCCATCGAGCTTTTCATGGTGGTGCAGGCACACGTCGAGCGCCACCGGATCGATCTCGCCCACTTCGCGCAGCATGCGGTGCCCGGCGGCCGGATGGGCGCGCACGGAAGAAAATTCCGCTTCGCTGAGGCTGCCCGGCTTGTTGAGGATGGCGGACGGCACGGCCATCTTGCCGATATCGTGCAGCAAGCCCGCCAGGCCGGCCGAGCGCACCTGCTCGGGCGCCAGGCCCAGCTCCCTGGCCAGCGCCGTCATCAGCGCGCACACGGCCACCGAATGCATATACGTGTAATTGTCGGCGGTTTTCAGACGCGCCAGGCCTAGCAGCACGTTACCGCCGCGCAGCACCGACGCGGCGATATCGTCGACCAGTGTATAGGCCTGCGCCGCAGACAAAGCCTTGCCCATGCGCACCTCGTCAAACATGGTCTGCACGGCCTGGCGCGAACGTTCGATCAGGCGCCGGGCTTGCGCCAGTTCCTCGTCGCGCGACCTGGCTGGCGCCGCATTCGGGACGGGGCCGCTACCTGTTGCCGGCGCGACTGCAGCCAGCGGCACGGAAGGCGGCACGGCAGGCGGCACGGCAACCGGCGGCGCCAGCCCCCGCGCCGTATCGATCCATACCTCGCAGAGGCGTGCCGCGCGGATACGTTCCAGGTCAGCCGGCAACTCGAGCAGGAAGGAACGCGCCCAGAACGGGTTATCGAGCCAGGAACGGCCCAGGCGCTCGACATACATTCCCAGCACCAGTTCACTACTCCTTATTTTTTTCAGCACGACGGTTCTCCACACAGTCAGATCGCGGCATTTACTTGCGCATTATCAATATCATACGCTGAAAAAATAATGATTAAACCGAATATTTATTTTATATGGCAGAATCGCAATAAATACAACAATAATCACCAATTCTATCGCTTTCATTGAAATAAATATTAAATTAATAAATATGTCAATTAAATCATGCAGAATTTACAGTTTTGCATGTATTCTGCCGATCATGGCGGCGCATGCCTGCCAGCGGCCTCATGGGCCGCCGCTTGGGCATACTGTGCGGAAGGGAAGTGCGCCAGCGCCGGCGCCCCGACGTGGGGCTGGCGCTATGGCGAAAGAAGTATCAGGCGGACGCGCGAACGGCGTCGCGGCCGGCGGCTTAGCGCGGCACGTAGCGCCAGCTGGCGTTTTCCAGCATAAAGGTCAGTTCCGTCTTGATGGCTTCCGGACGGCTCGGCACGCTCAATTCTGTATCGCATACCAGATAGCCCGTCTTGCGCTTGACGACGCACTCGTTGACGGCCTTGACCTGCATGGTGCTTTGCGCTTCCTGCATCTGCACGTCCTTGGCCGCTTCCGGATTGCGCGCCACTTCTTCCTTGGCCCAGGCGCGTATCATCGCCTGCGCCTCGGCCGGCGATGGCCCCGTGAACCTGGCGTTCTTGCGTTCGACGCCAACCCAGGTGCCGCCCTCATTACGCAATGGCAGTACGTTAAAAGCATCGCGCATGCCGGCGCTCATGCCCACCAGGCACACCACTTCGCCTGGCACTTCCTGCGACTCCTGGCAGCCGACCAGGCTGGTGACCTTGACGGCGATCGGTACCGGCATAGCCGATTGCATCTTGGCTTGGGTCTTGGCCACGCCCGCCTGCACGGCGGCGTGGATTTGTTCGAGTGTCGGCATGGTGGCGGCATGGGCCGGCAGGATAGCGAACAGGGCGGCGGCGGTCAGGGCGATGGAAGTCAGGCGCATGGGTATCGGGAGTAGTGAGCTAAGGCCGGCAGTCTAGCACTTTGCATAACAACAGCTGTTTCTATTGAGAATGACCCTCGCCATCGGGGGCGAGAAAGGCGCCGCCCGCATCCGCCTGCCCGCGCAGGCGCAGGCCGATGGCGCGCAGCATCTCGACCAGTTCGCGCAAGCGCAAGCCCTCGTCCGTCAGCCGGTATTCCACCTTGACGGGCACTTCCGCATAAATCGTGCGCGTCAGCAAACCGGCCTCTTCCAGCGCACGCAAGTCCAGGGTCAGCATGCGCTGCGAGATATTCGGCACGGCGCGGCGGATTTCGCTGAAGCGCTTCGGACCCGCCATCAGATAGCTGAGCAGCACGGTTCTCCAGCGCCCGCCCAGCAAGCGCATGGCTTCTTCCACGGCGCAGCCGGAGACATTGTCTTTCATGGTTTGCTTCCTGCGTGGTATAAAAAATGTACCTATACCACATTATTCTGCCTTCTTCCAAATAGTAACCATTGCCCTTAGACTGCCCTTCCCCACCCAACTTGGAGTTTCGACTTGGAAACCACCCTGATCTACAGCGTCCCGTTCGGCTGCTCGTTTGCCGCCATTGCCGCCCTCGAATGGAGCGGTTTGCCGTATCGTTTGGCCCGCGTGGAAGCGCGCGACCCGGCCAGCAAGCAGCATCCGGCCTTTCTCGCCATCAATCCGCTGGGCCAGACGCCGGCCCTGCTCACGCACACGGGTGCGCCGCTGCTGGAAAGCATGGCGATCCTGCTGCACCTCGCCGCCCGCGCGCCAAACAGCAAGCTGGGTTATGCGCAAGGCACGCCGCAATACGACCGCCTGAACAGCGTGCTGTCCTTTTTGCACACGACCTTTCACGCGGCCTTCATGCCCGCCTTCCAGGCCGCGCGTGCGGCACCGGACGATGCGCGCGCGGCCGTCTGGCGCGAGATGGCCATCGAGAAGGTCAACAAAAGCCTGGCCCACCTGGAGCGCCTGCTCGCTGGCCGCGCCTGGCTGGCATCGGACACGGCGCCGACCATCGCCGACGCCTATCTGGCGGCCACGGCGCGCTGGGCAGAACCGCTGCAGCTGGCCAGCCTGGCCGATTATCCGAACACGGCGCGCGTGCTGGCCGCGCTGGAACAGGACCCCGGCATCCGCTTCGCCCACGCCATCGAAGCTGGCTTGCCGGCCGCCAGCCAGGGCGGTTTCCGGGGCCACGTGGCGCTCGACCAACTGGCCACTCAGGCCGGCTAACCGGCGGTCAACTCCCGCAGCTGGCGCGTCTTTATTGCTATGATGTCGGCCTGCCGGCGGTACAGCCGGCCACGTTCATATCACATCAACAACGTCGCAATAACATTGGGAGTTTGAATGAGTTTACGTCTGCTGCTCTTGGGAGCATTCAGTGCCGCCCTGGCCACCACGGCCGCCGTGCCGGCCTTGGCCGCGCCGCGCGGGTTTACCGTGGAAGACATGGTGGCCATGGAACGTGTGGGCAGCCCCGTGCTGTCGCCGGACGCCACGCGCGTCGTCTACACGGTGCGCACCACCAACCTGGATAAAAACCGCGGCAACACGCAGCTGTGGATGATCGACCTGCGCGCACCGAATGCGGCGCCACGCCAGCTCACGCGCGGCGATGCCAGCGCCAGCGACCCGCAATGGTCGCCGAACGGCGACGCCATCTACTTCCTCTCGGGCCGCTCCGGCTCCTCGCAAGTGTGGCAACTGCCCCTGAACGGCGGCGAAGCGGCCAAGGTCACCGACCTGGCGCTGGACGTCGACACCTACCGTTTGTCGCCACAGGGCGACCGCCTGGCCTTCAGCATGGGCGTCTTCCTCGATTGCGCGGACATCGCCTGCACGAAAAAGCGCCTCGATGACAAAGCCAAGAACAAGGCGAGCGGCATGGTCTACGACCAGATGTTCGTACGCCACTGGGATACCTGGGCCGATGGCCGCCGCAACGCGCTGTACTCGGCGCCGATCGATTCGACCGGCAAGGTCAGCGCCGCACCCGTGAGCCTGAGCGGCACCCTCGACGGCGACGCGCCGTCGAAACCGTTCGGCGACAACGGCGAATACCACTTCAGCCCGGACGGCAAAACCGTGGCCTTCTCCGTGCGCGTGGCTGGCCGCACGGAATCGTGGTCGACCAACTTCGACGTCTACACGATTCCTGCCGCCGGCGGCCAGGCGCCGCGCAACCTCACGGCCGACAATCCGGCCTGGGACGCGAAAGCCACCTGGTCGCCCGATGGCCGCACCCTGGCCTATGTCGCCATGACCAAGCCCGGCTTCGAAGCGGACCGTTTCCACCTGGTGCTGATGGATGTCGCCACCGGCAAGAAACGCACCGTGGCCGACGACTGGGACCGTTCCGTGGCCGACTTCCGCTGGACGCCGGACAGCAAGGCTTTCCTCGTCGCCGCCGATGACGTGGGCCAGCACCGTCTGTTCCACATCGACGCGGCCAGCGGCAAGGTCGCTGCGCTGACGGGCAAGGGCTCCGTGGGCGACTTCGACGTGCGCGGCAATACCATCGTGCTGGCGCAAGCGAGCCTGACGTCGGGCGCGCAGCTGTACACGCGCAAACTCGACGCCAAGTCGGAAACCGCGCCGATGGTGCAGCTGACGAAGCAGAATGCGGCAGCACTGGCCGATGTGCGTTTCGGCGAATATGAACAGTTCTCGTTCGCCGGCGCGAATAGCGAAACCGTCTACGGCCACGTCATGAAGCCATGGAATGCCAAGGCCGGTGAAAAGTATCCGGTCGCCTTCCTCGTGCACGGCGGCCCGCAAGGCAGCTTTGGCAACAGCTGGAGCTACCGCTGGAACCCGCAAGTGTATGCGGGCGCCGGCTACGCCACCGTCTTCATCGACTTTCACGGTTCGACCGGCTATGGCCAGAAGTTCACGGACTCCATCAGCGGCGACTGGGGCGGCAAGCCGCTGGTCGACTTGCAGAAGGGCCTGGAAGCGGCCACCAAGAAATTCCCGTGGCTGGACCGCGAGCGCAGCTGCGCGCTGGGCGCGTCCTACGGCGGCTACATGATGAACTGGATCGCCGGTAACTGGCCGGACGGCTTCAAGTGCCTGGTCAACCACGACGGCGTGTTCGACCAGCGCGGCATGGCTTACGCGACGGAAGAACTGTGGTTCACGGAATGGGAAAACGGCGGCCCGTACTACGACGCGCCAGCCAAGCACGAACAGTTCAATCCCGTCAACTTCGTGAAAAACTGGAAGACGCCGATGCTGGTGGTGCAGGGCGACCTGGACTTCCGCATCCCCACCGCGCAAGGCCTGGGCACCTTCACGGCGCTGCAGCGCCGGGGCATCCCGAGCAAGCTGCTGGTCTTCCCGGACGAGAACCACTGGGTGCTGAAGCCGGCCAATTCGCTGCTGTGGCATCACACGGTGCTGGACTGGTTGAATACCTACACGAAGAAGTAAACCCAAGCGAAAGGGCCGGGGTCGGACCCTGAAAGTCCGACCCCGGTATTTCGCCTTCAGGGTTAAAAAAGCCGCGCGGTGCATCCAGCACCGCGCGGCTTTTTCATGTTCATGTAGGTCGGATTAGCGCCGCACCGCGGCGCGTAATCCGACATCACCGCAACACATCAATACGTACTGAGCGCCTTGGCGAACTTCACGATCCACAAACGGCTAGGACGCTCGCGGTCGTCGCCGCGCGCCACGCGGATGGTGTTGGCCGCGTTGCAGCCGGCCGCGCTGCTCGTGACGATGGTGCCGCTCGCATCGACCGTGCACTTGGTCACGTCGGCGCCATCGACTTCCACGCCGGCCGCGTCATACACCTTGGTTTTCAGGCCGAAGTCATTGTCGTTGGCCAGCGCGATGGTGGAGTCGTCGACCAGGGTCAGGCCTTCCGCCTTTTCCGCCGCCCAGCCGATGGCGTTCAAGTCCAGCAGCAGGGTTTTCTTCAACGGCGTGACGGCGGCCCAGTCGGCGCCATTGACGGCCGCGCCACCCATGCTGCTCTTTTCCAGATCGGACGTCGCCGCGTTGAAAGCGGCGGCCGCGATATCCGTGGCACCCTTCAATTCGACCAGCATCAGTTTATTGAACACCTTGCCCGACGGCGCGGCACCCTGCTCGATGACGAGGAACTTGCCGCCGCCCAGCGCCACCATGTCGCCCAGCTTGGCGTTGCCCGTGCGGCCATCCTGGTAGTCGGCGGCATTGAGCGGATATGCATACATCTTGCCGCTGGTGCCCGTCACCGGATCGAATTCGATCCAGCGCGTGAAGCGGGCAAAGCGCTCGACCTGTTCATTCTTCTTCGTTACCGAGTACGGCGCCGTGCCGTCGGACAAGGGGCTTTGCAGGAAGGCGTACAGCTTGTCGTTGCTCGTATCGAGGGTCATGCCTTCCATGCCACGGTTGGCGCGGCGCTTGGCGAACAGCGCCGGCAAGCCCTTGCCCGGCTCGTACTTGGCCTGGATGATGCCAGTGGCCGCATCGATCTTGACGATGAAGGGCCCGTATTCGTCCGAGACCCACAGCGCATTGCGCTTCGCGTCGACGACGATGGCTTCCGAATCGAGGCCGCCCGCATTGAAGACGGCCTTGCCGCTTGCGTCGAACTTCATCGCATCCATGACGGGAATCTCGGCCGAATTGCCGACGGCGCCCACGGGCACGGGCAAGCCCGAGCTGTTGACGCTCGCCGACACCTTGATCGGCGTCGACGAACTCAAGACGGCGCCGTTCTTGCCCACCGTGAGCACGCCGAACGAAGGGGTGAAGCTGGGCGACGGGAATATCTTGCTGCCGATCGTGCCCTTGCCCGATGGATCGGGCACCAGCGGGCCGTCGCCGTTCGGGCCACGGTCCGTCAATCCATAGAATTCCAGGTCGCCCGCCGCGTTCTTGCCCTTGTAGGCCAGGCCCGAGCCGTACGATGGCAGGAAGCCGTTCGGGAATTCGCCCTTGATCTTGGCGTTGGCGCCTTCGTACGGCACGTAGAATTTATCGGCTGCCTGGATCTGGTAGCGCGTCACGGTCACTTTCACTTCGCCGAGGGGATTGGCTTGCGTCAGCGCCTCGTTGACGGGCGCGCCCGCTTTCGAGGCGAGGGTGTCTTCGAAATGCTCGCGCACGAGGGCGCGGCGCTCCGCATCGACCGTGCGGCCGGCGAATTTCGCGCCCACGGCAGTCAAATGCGCGGACAGGGCAGCGTTGAAAACGGCCGGGGCGGCGGCAAAGTCCAGCGTCTTGCCGGCCAGCGCGGCCTTCACTTCCGCCGTCAGCCTGATGCCGTTCGACGGATCGCTGTCATCGTCGAGCAGTTGCAGCGCCAGCAGGCGGTTGACGACCTTGTCGTCCGCCACGTTGGTGCTGGCGGCCAGCGCCAGCGGCGTGACGATGGCGCCGCATGGGGCAGAACCCAGGGCCAGGCCACCCACGCTGAAGGCCACCGTATCGCCCGGATTGCACGTGAATTCGCCCTTGGCATTGGTGCTGGCCTTGGCCGCGCTGCCGGCCACGTAATCGAGTCCTTCCACCGCGCCGTCGAGGAACACGCCCGTTTGCGCCACGGGCCTAGAAGGCTCCGCCGGCGTGTTATCGCTGCCGCCACAGGCGGCCAGGGTCAGGCCGGCGGCGATGGCCAGCAGGGTCAGTTTCGGGATCGACGTTACGGCAGTGTTCATGCATTCCTCGGCTAAGGTGGGATTGAAGCCGTGGAGCATAACCAGTCAACGTGACAAGCCCATGACAGTCCTCATGCCTGTGGCATATCCGCCACGGGCCCGCCGATGCCGCCAAAGCGGCCATCGGCCTGGCGCCGGAATTGCTTCGGCGTGACGCCCTTCACCTGCAAAAAGCGGCGGTTGAAGTTGGCCACGTTCTGGAAGCCGACGTCATAGCAAACGTTGGAGACGTATTGATCCGTGTCCATCAGCAGCTGGCACGCCTTGTTGATGCGCAGGCGGCTGATGAAATCCGTAAAACTGTTGCCCGTCGCCTTGCGGAAGAAGCGCGAGAATTTACTCAGCGACATGCCCACCTGCTCGGCCAGCATTTCCGCCGAAATCGGCTCGCGGTAATTGTCCGTGATGTAGTTGAGGACGGAATTGACCTTGGCCAGGGTGGCGTCATCGTCGTAGGAACGCAGGGAGGCGCTCGACAGCAAGCGGTAATTGGCCGTGCGCGCCAGCTTGCTCATTAATTGCACGAATGCGGCAAAGCGTTCGGCGCCATGCGTGGCGCGGATGCGCGCCAGATGCTGCTCCGCTTCCGCTCCCATCCCGAAAAACTCCACGCCATAGCTGGAGCGTTCCAGCAGCGGCAGCAGTTCGCGCAATTCGGGGATGAGGCGCGCGGCGCCCGCCAAGGGCGCGTGGGCGAACTGCACGATCATGTCGCGCAGCGCCACGCCGCCCTCCGGCATGACGTTGGAAATCCAGTTGTGCGGCAATCGCGGGCCCGTCAGCACCAGGTGGCCGGGCGAAAATTCGCCGATATAGTCACCCACGAACAATCGCCCGCTGGTGGCGACGATCAGGTGCAGCTCATATTCCTCGTGGCAGTGCCAGCGCACGCGCGAGCTGGGGTAGCCATGTTCCAGGTAATTGATGATGCCATCGTAGCTTTCGCGTTCCAGTTCGGGCGCCTTGCGCTCGCTGTCCTTCTGCCATAGGTGTTCCATGCTAGTCTCTCCCAGGCTGTCCCCGCCTGCGCCCTCGAATGTACCTCAAAAAACCTCAGGCGCCAAAACGGCCCAGCGCCTGCTGGCGAAACTCCTTCGGCGTCATGCCCTTGAGTTCCAGGAAACGCCGGTTGAAATTGGCCACGTTATTGAAACCGGACTCGTAGCAGATGTTGCTGACGTAGCGCTCCGTCTCCATCAGCAGCTGGCAAGCCTTGTTGATGCGCAGGCGGTTGACGAAGTCCGTGAAGCTGTTGCCCGTGGCGCTGCGAAAGAAACGCGAAAACGTCCGCTCGGGCATGTCCACCTGCTCGGCCAGCTGTCTCAGCGAAAACTGGCTGCTGTAATTGTGCACGATGTAGTTGATGGCCGAACTGATGCGCGCCAGCGCCACGTCGTCGTCGCTCGATTGCATCGGCACCGTCGACAGCAGCTGGTAGTCGCTGGTCTGCGCCAGTTCTCCCAGCAGGGTCAAAAATTCGATGAAGCGCGGCAGGCCGCTGCTGTCGCGGATGCGCTGGAAGCGACGCAGCGATTGCTCGCTGACGCCAAAGAATTCCACGCCGTGCAAGGCGCGCTGCAGCAGCGGAAAAATATCCTTCAGTTCGGGAATGGCGGAGGCCATCGAGGCCAGCGGCGCATGCGAAAACTGGATCACCATGTCGCGCAAGGCCACGCCTTCGGGCGGCGTGCCGAGCGATACCCAGTTGTGTGGCACGCGCGGCCCCGTCAGCACCAGGTGGCCAGGCGTGAACTGGCCGATGTAGTCGCCAACAAAAACCTTGCCGCTCGTCTCGACGATCAGGTGCAGTTCGTACTCCTCGTGGTAGTGCCAGCGCACCAGTGCATTCGGAAAGCCGTGCTCGAGGTAGCGGATGAAGCCGAAACTGCCTTTCGGCTCGAAGCCGGGAGTGGCGTCGCGCTGCTGTTCCAGCTCCATTTGCGGCAATGAGGCATCGGCTTTGCGTGGCATGGCGCACCCTCCCCGTCAGGCGACGATCTGTTCCAGCGCCGCGCGCGCGCCCAGCCCATACAGACTGGCCAACGACTGCCCCACCGCCTGCGTGAACGCTGCTGTGTCGCTCAACTCGCCGAACAGTTCGCGCAAGGACAGCAAGGCCGCAGCGTCTGCCCCGCCCTGCAGCGCCAGCGCGCGCAGGCGCGCCGCATACGGGTCATTCAAGGGCATCTCGCGCCCCGCTTCGTCATGGCCTTCCAGGTAGCGGAACCAGCACGCCACGGTAAACGCCAGCAGCTCGATGGAGCCCCCCTTGGCCAGCGCTTCGCGCACGGACGGCAGGACGAATTTCGGGATGCGCGCGGAACCCTCCGTGCCGATGCGCGCCAGCTGGTCGCGCACGGCGGGGTTCGAGAAGCGCTCGATCAGGGTATCTTTATAGCGCGCCAGATCGATGCCTTCCACTTCGTCGAGCAAGGGCGTGACCTCGTCATCCATCATGCGCCGCACGAGTGCGCGGATGCCAGGATCTTCCATCGCTTCGTGCGCAAACGTGTAACCGAGCTGCATGCCGATGTAGCACAGGGCCTGGTGGCTGGCATTCAGGAGGCGCAGCTTCATTTTTTCATACGGCAGCACGTCGTGCGTCATCTGCGCGCCCACCAGCTCCCAGGCCGGCCGGCCCTGCGGGAATTCGTCTTCGATGACCCATTGGCGGAACGGCTCGCACACGACGGGCCAGGCGTCGATGATGCCGAAGCTGTCGCGCACCAGCGCCCGGTGTTCATCGGTGGTGGCCGGCGTGATGCGGTCGACCATGCTGTTGGGGAAGCTGCCATCGCTGGCCAGCCAGCGCGCCAGGTCCCCGTCGCGCAGGGCGACAAAGGCCAGCAGCATCTTGCGCGTGACGTCGCCATTGTTTTGCAGGTTATCGCAGGACATGATGGTAAACGGCGCCAGGCCCCGCTCGCGGCGCAGGGCCAGCGCGGCGGCCAGGTAGCCGAACGAGCAGCGCGGCGATTCCGGATGCGCCAGTTCATGCACGATATCGGGGTGTTGCGCGTCGAATTCGCCCGTGCCCTGGTTCACATAATAGCCGCCCTCGGTGATGGTCAGCGCGACGATGCGCGTGCCAGGGTCGGCCAGCTTTTCCAGCACGGCTTGCGGCTCGTCGGGCGCATACAGGTAGTCGCCGATGCAGCCGATGATGCGCGCCGTATCGCCGGCCGCGCTGCGCTCGACCACCGTGTACATGCCATCCTGCGCCCTCATGGCATCGCGCATGGCCGCATCGTGCGCCAGCAAGCCCACGCCGCAATAGCCCCACTGCGCGTGTTCCTGGCCCGGCAAGGCCAGCAAATCGTCGAGATACACGGCCTGGTGGGCGCGGAAAAAACCGCCCACGCCGATGTGCACGATGCTGGGCACGAGCGTCTCGCGCGCATACGCGGGCACGGTCACGTTCCCTGGCAGATTTGCCAGGTTCGCCTGTTTCAGTTCAATGGCGCTCATTTCAAACTCCCTTGGCGGCGGCATAGGTCTTGCCGGCGCGGTCAAAATAATGGACGAAGCCCGGCTCGAACGTCAGATGCGTCTGCTGGCCCGGCTGCAGGCTGCTGCGCTCCGCGCCGCGCGACACCACCTGCACGTTGTTCGGCAAGCGCACATAGGTCAGGGTTTCCACGCCCAGGGACTCCACCAGATCGACGGTGACGGGCACGCTGCCTGGCTGCGCCGCGCCCAAGTGCACGTGTTCCGGGCGGATGCCGACAAAGCCGTCCGCCTGCGCCGCGCTGCCCGCCTGCGCCAGCAACTGCGGCGCCGCATCGGCCGGCACCACGTTCATGCTGGGCGTGCCGATGAACTGGGCGACAAAGCGGTTCGCGGGACGGTCATACAATTCCAGGGGCGAGCCATGCTGCTCGATCTGCCCATCGCGCAGCACCACAACCCGGTCGGCCAGGGTCATCGCTTCGACCTGGTCATGCGTGACGTAAATCGTGGTGGCGCCCAGTTCGCGGTGCAGCTTGGCGATCTCGATGCGCGTCTGCACGCGCAGGGCCGCGTCGAGGTTCGACAGCGGTTCATCGAACAGGAACACTTTCGGGTCGCGCACGATGGCGCGGCCGATGGCCACCCGCTGGCGCTGGCCGCCCGACAGTTCCTTCGGCGTGCGCTCCAGGTAACGCCCAAGGTCGAGGATGGCGGCCGCCTTGTCGACTTTCTCGCGGATGATGGCCGGATCGACGCCGGCCAGTTTCAGCGCGAACGACATGTTCTGGAACACCGTCATGTGCGGATACAGCGCATACGATTGAAAGACCATCGCCAGGTCGCGCTTCGATGACGGCACGCTGGTGATGTCGCGCCCGTCGAGCGACAGCTTGCCGCCGTCGATCGGCTCCAGGCCCGCGATCAGGCGCAGCAAGGTGGATTTGCCGCAGCCGGACGGTCCGACAAAGACGACGAACTCGCCCTGTTTGATCTCCAGGTCGATGCCCTTGATGGCGCGGTGCTCGCCAAAGAATTTTTCGATATTGCTCAGTTGAAGGTAAGCCATGATTGTCTCATTTCTGATTTGTTTTCGATGCTACTTGACTGCGCCAAAGGTCATACCCTGGACCAGTTGTTTTTGGCAGAACCAGCCCAGCGCCATGATGGGCGCAATCGCCATCAGCGACGCGGCCGACAATTTGGCCCAGAACAGGCCTTCCGGGCTGGAATATGAGGCGATGAGCCAGGCCAGGGTGCCGGCGTTGGAGGCGCCCAGGTTCAGCGACCAGAACGATTCATTCCACGACCACACCATGCACACGAGCGCCGTGGAAGCGATGCCGCCCACGGACAGGGGCAGCACGACGTGGCGGAATTCATCCCACACGGTGGCGCCATCCATGCGCGACGCTTCGAGGATTTCGCGCGGCAGCTCCTTCATGCTCGTGTACAGCAGCCAGATCATGATGGGCAAATTCATCAGCATGAACATGATGGTCAGGCCGATACGCGTGTCGAGCAGGCCGAAATACTGGTAGCAGATATAGATGGGCATCAGGGCGCCCACACCGGGCATGTAGCGCGAGCTGAGCATGAATTTCAGCAAGCCGATGGTGCCGCCCGTGGGAAAGAAGGCCATCGAATACGCGGCCGGGATGGCGATCAACAGGCCAATGGCCGTCGACAGCACGCTGGTAAACAGCGAGTTCCACGCGTAGCCGAAGTAATTGTCGCGCGCCAGCACTTCGCGGAAGCTGTCGAGCGTGGGCGTGAAGAACAGCAGCGGCGGCGTGGAAATGGCTTGCCCTTCCGTCTTGAAGGCCATCAGGCCCAGCCAGAAGATGGGAAAGAACAGCAGCAGCGCGACCAGCCAGGCGGCGGCCGTGCGCCCATATAGATTGAGTTTGCTATGCATCAAGGTCTCCTTATTTCGACAGATTCTTGCCGATGACGCGCATCAGGAAGAAGGCGGCGATGTTGGCGATGAGCACGGCGAACAGGGCGCCGGCCGAGGCCGCTCCCACGTCATACGACAACAGTGCCTGCTGGTAAATCATGAAGGTGATGGTGGTCGTGTCGAAACCTGGACCACCGCCCGTGGTGGTAAAGATTTCCGCAAAGATCGACAGCAAAAAGATCATCTCGATCATCAGCACCACCGAGACGGCGCGGCCCAGGTGGGGAATGTAGAGGTAGCGCAGCTGCTGCAGATACGTGGCGCCATCCATGCGCGCCGCTTCCAGCTGTTCCCGGTCCATCGATTGCAGGGCCGTCATGAAAATCAGGCAGGCGAACGGCAGCCATTGCCACGAGACCATCATGATGATGGAAAACAGGGGGTGGGCCGACAGCCAGTCGACGGGCGTGGCGCCAAAGAACAGGCTGATCTGCGCGAACAGGCCGTAGATCGGGTTGAGCAGCATGTTCTTCCACATCAGGGCATTCACGGCCGGCATGACGAGGAAGGGCGAAATCAGCAGCACGCGCACGATGGCGCGTCCCGGGAACGCTTCATTGATCAGCAAGCCCAGCGCCGTGCCCAGCACCACCGTGATCAGCATCACGGAAAACAGCAGGGTGAAGGTATTCTGCAATGCCGGCAGGAAAGAGGCATCCGTAAAGAAAAAGTGAAAATTGTCCAGGCCATGGAATGGATGGCCGCTCGGATCGAGCATGGAATAGCGCACGAACGCGTAATACAGGGTGATCAACAGCGGGATCACGGAAATGACGGAGACGGCGACCACGGCCGGCGTCAGCAAAGTCCGGGGGATAATGCGTTTCATAGGATTCTCTTGGGACAAGGTGAAATCTGGGGTCAGACCCGGCGGGTCTGACCCCTGCTTTACGCCGTTGGGGTAAGCAAACTACTCGACAAGGACGCTGCGTTATTTGTAGTAGCCGCCCTTGCGCATTTCTCTTTCCGCCGTCTGCTGCGACAATTCCAGCGCCTGGTCCACCGTCACTTTGCCCAACAATGCTGCCGCCATCTGCTGGCCGGCCGCCACACCGATCACCTGGAATTCGGGAATCGACGCGAATTGCACGCCCACGTACGGCGATGGCGGCAAGGTGCTTTGCACGGCGCGCGTGGTGGCCAGGGCCTTGCCTTCGGCGGCGGCAAATTTCGCCACTTTCTGGAACTCGGGGCTCGCATACGTCGACTTGCGCGTGCCGGTCGGCACGTTGGCCCAGCTCGTTTCCTTGGCCACCAGTTTCACGTAGTCGGGCGAGGTGGCCCAGTTGATGAAGCGCTGCGCTTCATTCGGGTGCTTGGAGCTGGCTGGAATGGCCAGCGACCAGATCCACAGCCAGTTGGCGCCCCGCTCCGTCACGCCGACGGGCGACTGGGCAAACGCCACCTTGTCGGCCACTTTGCTTTGCTTGGGATCCGTGATGAAGGAGGCGGCAATCGTCGCGTCGATCCAGATGCCGCACTTGCCCTGGTTGAACAGCGCCAGGTTTTCATTGAAGCTGTTGGCGGCCGCGCCCGGCGGGCCGTATTTCTTCATCAGGTCGACATACATGGTGACCGCGTCTTTCCACGGCTTGCTGGTAAATTGCGGCTTCCATTTCATGTCGAACAGCTGGCCGCCGTAGGAATTGGCCATGGTGGTGATCAGGGCCATATTGTCGCCCCAGCCCGGCTTGCCGCGCAGGCAGATGCCGTACACGCCGTTGGCCGGATCGTGCAGCTTGGCCGCCACGTCGCGCAGCTGGTTCCAGCTTGGGCGGTCCTCGATCGTCACGCCCGCTTTTTTGACGAGGTCGCTGCGGTACATGATCATCGAGCTTTCGCCATAGAACGGCGAGGCGTACAGCTTGCCGTCGCCGGACAGCCCTTCGCGGATGGCGGGCAGCAAGTCGTCGATATCGTACTTGGCGTCCGGCTTGATGGGGATCAGCCAGTTTTTCTTGCCCCAGATGGGCGTTTCATACAGGCCGATGGTCATCACGTCGAACTGGCCGCCCTTGGTGGCGATATCGGTGGTCATGCGCTGGCGCAAGACGCCCTCTTCCAGGGTCACCCATTTGAGCTTGATGTCGGGATTGGCTTGCTCGAAGAACTTGCTGAGCTTTTGCATTTCGATCATGTGGCCGTTGTTGACGGTCGCGATGACCAGGTCGGTAGCGGCGAAAGCGGACGAGCTGAGGCAGCCGGCGATCAGCGCGGCAATGGCGGAACGTTTCATTGTGTGTCTCCAGTGTTTTTTGTCGTTGGCAATGCTCAGGTACTTGGCACCACGACCACAATGTAGCACCGGACTTTGATACTTTCTGATACTCCAAAACCGCAATTCGATACTCCTTTGCAAACCTGCCATGCGCAAGAGTATCGATATGTGGCAAAAACAACACTCTGAAAGAAAGTATCAGCACTTGCACGTTTTGTATCAGGGTGGTTAAAAAAGCGCTGCTAGACTTGGTTTTCGGCATTAGACCGCGTGCGGTGACCGTCCCCCTGGGCGCCACCGTTACCACCTACATTCTTCTGGAGACCGCATGAACCGCACTGCATTGAAAACCTTACCTGCCCTCATCCTGGCCCTCGCCAGCGCTTCCGCCATGGCCGACCCCATGTACCCAAGTGACGCCGAAGGCTTCCATGGCTACCTGCGCGCTGGCGCCGGCAGCAATACCTCGGGCGACGGCGGTTCGCAAGGCTGCTTCGGCCTGGGTGGCAATACCATGAAATACCGTCTGGGCAATGAGTGCGACGCCTACACGGAATTCGGCTACACCAAGTCCGTCGCCAAGTCCGGCGGCGTGAACTACCTGGCCACCATCTGGGTCAACGCCTACGCGCCAAACTCGGATTTCGGCGACAACAAACTGGGCATCGTCAAGGCCTATGTCGAAGCGCAGGGACTCGATTTCCTGAACGGCGGCACGGCCTGGATAGGTAAGCGCTTCTACTACCGTCCTGACATCCACATGCTGGACTTGCAGTACATCAACATGAACGGCACGGGCGCCGGCCTGGACCGCATTCCTGCAGGACCGGGTAAATTCTCGTACGCCTTCTTCAAGGACAACGACGTCAAGGTCCCGTTGCCGAACGGCGGCGTCAACACCAAATCGGCCGTGCGCCAGAACTTCATCTTTGGCGAGATTCCCGTCAATGAAAACGGCACGCTGGACCTGGCCGCGACCTACATCATCGGCGAAGGTAAGGATGACGTCATCACTGGTAAGCGCAATAACGGCTGGCAGCTGTCGGCATTCCACCGTCAAGGTAAAGTGTTTGGCGGCGGCAATACCTTCGGCGTGCAGTACGGCGTCGGTCCCGGCACCGGCAAGGGCGCACAGTTCGGCGCTTCGGGCGACACCGGTTTGGGTTCGGACGTGAAACGCACGCGTATCTTCAATGACATGGCGATCCAGCCGATGGCCAACTTCGGCATGGAATTCGTCGCCCTGTGGCAAAAAGACGAGTCGAACGCCAACGGTTCCTCGACCTGGACCTCGGTCGGCGTGCGTCCCGTGTATGCCTTCACCGACAACTTCAAGCTGGTGGGCGAACTGGGCACGGACCGCGTGACGCAAGCGGGCGGCCTGCCGGCCAAGCGCTTGACCAAGCTGACCATCGCCCCGACGATCTCGGCCGGTCCTGGCCTGTGGTCGCGTCCTGAACTGCGCGCTTTCGTCACCTACGGCAAATGGAACGATGCGGCTACCGCCTCGGTCAATGCGTCGAACAACGGCGGCCCGATCTACAACAACAATACCAGCGGCACCTCGTATGGTTTCCAGGTAGAAACCTGGTTCTAAACGGAATCAGCGGTAAAAACTAAAAAAGGGCGGAACCTCGGTTCCGCCCTTTTACTTTACGGCATCACCAATTTACGGCAGCGCCACCGGCAGTTCCGGATACTCCTGCGTCAACGCATACTTGGTGCCGCCCACGGTGACCGTGTAGTTGGCCGGTCCCGAGATCGGCAAGCGGTAGTTCAGGGTCAGCGCCACGGAGCCGCCCGGCGCCAGCGATTGCCAGGCGGGAATCGCAAAGCGGGCACGGTTGTAGTTCTTCGTAAAGCCGCCGATATTGTTCGGCCCCGTGTAGCCGGCATTGATCACCGTCAAGCCGAAGCCGGACTGGTCGCTCATGTCCGACGGTGCCGACACGGGATAGTCGAACTCCACCACGGTGCCGCCCGGCAGGGTCGACGTGGTGTTGTTCTTCACCGTCATCACGGGATTGATGGGGAAGTTGTTGTCGCCCAGCTTCCATCCGCCCAGGGTGATGCTGACGTTGGCCGCCGTGCCCGGCATGGCGATTTCGGCGCGCTTGTTGCCATACACGCCAGCCGTGCGGAAAGCCTGGTACAGCACGTCCGTCAGGGTGGTACCCATGAAGTACTCGCCCTTGCCGCTGTTGCGCGTGGCATCCCAGGCATAGTCGCCCGCCATTTCCCAGATCATCACGCCGCCGATATTGTTGTTGACGATGTACTGGGCCTTGGCCGCGATCGATTGCGTGGTTTCCGTGGAAATGAACACTTTCTTGGTCGCATTCCACAGCCACGGCGCCACCATGGTACTGCTGTAATACGGCACATAGCTGCCCACCAGCGCCTTGTCCGTGACTTTATACGCATCGAGGTAGCTTGGAACGATGCCGTTCTGCAAGTTCAGCGCATGCCAGATGGGGTTGCCACCGCCCGGCGTGGGGTTGCCCTGCGAGTCCAGGTCGTACCAGACGTTGTCGATGCCAGTGGCGCCCGTGCCGCAGGTCTTGGTGCCGGCGCAGGTGACAGTGGAACTGATCAGTGGCGTCGTGCCCCACAGGCCGTTCGTGCCGCCCGTCACATCCTTCCAGCCCCGCGTGTAGAACGGCACGCCGATATTGATGCGTCCCGCCTGCATGGCGCCCCGGTAGTAGCGGTAAGCCCAGTCCGTGTTCAGGTAGCCGATGTTCTGGAACTGGTAGGCGTTACCGGCACGCAATTCACCATCGTTGCCGTCGTCAAACAGCGCCGCGTTCGGCCCCACATACTGGTTCCATGCGCCGTGCAAGTCATAGCTCATCAGGCTGGCGTAATCGAGATATTTCAATCCCGACATGTTTTCTTCGCCACGCAAGACCCAGCCCGAGGCGGAACCGGCGATAGTCAGCAGATAGTATTTATTGTCCTGCACGGCCGCTTCGTCGAGCTTCTGGCGCAGTACTTTCAGCAGCAGGTTATAGCTCGTCATCAGGCCGGCCAGGCGCGGCTTCGAGACGGCGAAGTCGTTCGGATTACCCGCTTCATTGTTGGTGGTCGGGTGTTCGTAATCGACATCGACGCCATCGAAGAAGTTATATTGGCGCACGAAGGCCACCATGGAATCGGCCAGGGTATTGATGCCGGCCGTATTGATGCTGCCATCCGCGTTCGTCGTGGCCGTGTAGAAGCCGCCGCTGCCGGCCCAGCCGCCCACGGATATCATCAATTTGACGCCTGGATACTTCTTCTTGTATTGCGACAGCAAGTTGAAGTGGCCCTTGTACGGCAGCGACGGGTCCATGGCGGCGGCCGGCACGTTCGGCCATGTGAGGCCCGTATCGGGATTGGCCGCGCCGCTGCCGATGGCGATTTTTGACGTGGCCGGGTCGACGGAAGCGAACGCATAGTTCAGGTGGGTGATCTTGTCCCACGGCAGGTTATTCACGAGGTAAGTCGGGCTGCCATCGACGCCCGTGCGCCAGCTGGCGAAGTAGCCGACGATGCGCCGGTTCAAGCCATTGCTCAGCACTTCGCGGCCATTCGTATCGTACACCTTGCAGTACGGCACATTCGGCACGGCCGAGATCAGGCCGTCAGGACGGCAAGCTGTGGGGGTCGGTGTCGGTGTCGGTGTCGGTGTCGGCGTTGGCGTCGGGGTCGGGGTCGGCGTTGGCGTTGGCGTTGGCGTCGGTGTTGGCGTCGGCGTATCCGTCACGGCCCATGGGCCCCACTGGTCCGTGGCGCTGGGGACATTGCCCTGCGTCCACCACTTGGCCTTGTAGGTGACGCCTTGGTAGAGCACGCACTGGCCGCCCGTGTAGACGGTGGCGGCATCCCAGACGGCGCACGCTTCGACGGCGGCGAGCAAGGTGTTCGGGGTGGCGGTCGTACCGTCCTGGCCTCCGCCTCCGCAAGCGACGAGTACGCCGCTGAGCAGGGCCATCAATAATGCATTCGATTTCATGTTGTATTGGTCTCCGTTATGGTTTTACATCGAGAGCTGTTGCAGGCCCCTGAAGGGGCTCTTGTCAACTGTTATCCCTGGCTGGCTGGTCCTGCTTTTGCTGCTACTGCAACTTCACATTCCAGTTGGCTTCCACGCATTTCACGTAGTTCCCGGCCAGCAAGGCGCTGTACGGGGTTTGATAGCTGACCAGCTGGCATTGATTGTCGCCACCGGCGCTCCAGTTCTTTTCCCAATAAATGTTGTAGGAAGCGGAACTGGCCGGGGTGAAGCGTTGCATGTTGGCGCAAGACAGTTGTTCGCCGGAATAATCCCAGCCCATGTCGGCGGCAAATTGCTTGTAGTAATCGATGCGGTTTTGCGCGGCCTGCTTTTCCGTGCCCTGCCCGCATTCGGCGTTGATGATCATGATGGTGGTGGCAAAGTTATTGCCCGCACCCGCCGTCGTATCGGCCGCGTTCGGCACCCACGTACCGTCCAGCACATCCAGCATCGACGGCTTCGGCGGTTGCGGATAGACAAAGAAAAACGTGGCCGAGGCCAGGTTCAGCCAGGTCGACGCCACCAGGTCCGGGTTCTTCAGCAGCACGGATTGATCGCCGTCATGCATGGCTTGCGAAAAGGGACCGTAGTTGTAGTTGTACGACAACTGCTTGGCGCCGCGGCCAAAATATTTCTTGAAGCTGCCGTCGGCGTTCTTGCCGCAGGTCCACACCTTGTTGAAGACGGGATCGGCGCACTCGACGTTGTAGCCGCAGCCGGCGCCCGTTTCGTCGCAGCCCAGCTCGCGCAAATACTTCAAACCCTGGCGCCATTGCGGCAGCGGGCTGCTGGCGTTATGGTCGCCCGTTTCCTGCACAAAATGGGCGAACATGGTGGACAGGCTGTGGCGGCAGATGGCGTCCGCATTGCGTCCGTTACTGTAGTCGTCGCACACGGCGGGGAACTTGGCCACGGCTTGCAGGAAGCGCTGGTACGTGTAGCTGGCGTCGCGCGCGGCAAAATAGTAATCCCACTTCGCCGCCGGCAGCAGGCGTTCGACCCGCTTGACGTTGAGCGGATTGCTGGCCAGGCCAGGCTGGACGGCTTCGACGGCCGCATTGCCCAGGGTGCGGATCGACGCCTTGACCTTGCGAAAGAAATCGTTGTTCGTCAGCGCCGCCTCGTTGGCCTCGGCCTGGGCCTTGGTGGGCACGCCTGGCGTGGGCGTGGGCGTGGGCGTCGGGGTCGGCGTCGGCGTCGGCGTCGGCGTCGGCGTTGGAGTGGGCGTTGGCGTCGGGGTTGGCGTGCTCGTATCGAGACTCCACGGTCCCCACTGGTCGTTGTTCGGCGCCGTGCCCTGCACCCACCATTTGGCGCGGTACACCTTGCCGTCATAGACGGCGCACTGGCCCGCCGTGTAGACGGCGCTGGCGCTCCAGGCCGCGCAACTGTCGCTGGCGGCCGTGGCGGCCAGCAGGGTCGATGGGGGTTCGGTGGTGGAATTGCCGCCGCAAGCGAGCAGCGCGCTGCCCAGCAGGCCAGCCATCAAAGGCGAGGCCAGCCGGCTAATTTGCCGTGTCTTCACAGTGTCTCCTGAACGTTATACGAAAACTATCGAAGTAGCTTTTTATGTTGTACGTAAAGAAAGCACAGCGAAGCGTCGGCTTTCTGCACAGAGAATGCGACGCCCTAAATTGGTAGTCAAGTGGTTTTGTATAACGGTGTTTTTTACAATACCAGTGCTGAGGATTGTTGCTTTGGCAAGCGATGCAGCGGCGAATGGGGGAAGTAAAAAAAGCCCGCTGCGCAATGGCAGCGGGCAATACCGCGCAGGATGGGCGGCGGCAAGTGGTATTAAGGGTTGCTGCGCGTCCGGGACGAACTTATCTGTTCAGCACGTACTTCGCCAGACTGGCCGCGTCGGCTGCACTGAGCTGTCTGAACGGCGGCATGGGCACGGGCCCCCATTTGCCGGCGCCGCCACTGCGGATGTTGGCCGCCACGGCGGCGGCACCATCCTTGCCCTTGTACCTGGCTGCCACCTCGGTAAAACCCGGGCCGACCACTTTCTGGTCGAGCGCGTGACAAGCCATGCAGCCGTTCGTCGCCAGCAAGGTTTTCACGTCCTTGCCGCTGGCGGCCGGTGCAGCAGCAACAGACTTCGCGGCCACAGCAGCAAGGGTGGCCGCGCCCCGTTCCGCACCATAGGTTTTCACCAGGTAATCGACCATGGCCGGCATGTCCGCGTCGTCAAACTGGGCGCCGAATGGCTTTTTCATTTTCTTGACGGTCGCTTCCCAGTAGGCGCGCGGCGAAGCGGGCGGCTGGCTCGATGCGTACTGGGCCGCGTGGCACGTCATGCAGTTGCGCTGCACCAGTTGGTAGCCGGGCAATTCGCTGGGTTTATAAGTCGCCGTTTCCGGTGGCAAATGGATTTCCAGCGCGCACGCGCCGCCCGCCGCCGACAGTGCCAGCGCGGCAAACAAGATCTTCATATGGTTCTCCTCAGACTGCCTGGATGTGCGTGGTTTCCACCACGTTGCGCATATAACCCATGGGATTCCACAGGGCTTTCATGGGCTGGCTCTGGCCGATGCGGTTGACGGCGCGCACCATCAGCACATGCTTGCCCTTGCGCGGCGCCTTCATGACCATCGTCCACTCGCGGAACGAAAAGCGTCCCAGGTCCTTGCCCAGCTTGGCTTCCTGCCACGTCTGGCCGCCGTCCACCGATACGCTCACCTCGCTGATGCCCTGGCCGCCGTCAAAAGCGATGCCGCGCAGCGCCAGGTCGCGCCCCGCTTTCACCTGCGCGCCATCTTGCACGCTGGTAATGAACGAGCGCACGTTGAGGCGGCTGATCGGCGTCGTCTTGCCCACGGGCGCGCCCGGTTCGATGAAGCCGGAGCCGTTGTCCGGAATGCGGTAGCCCGTGCTCATCCAGAAGCCGTCAAACGGCTTGTCGAGCACGGTGATGTCGCTCAGGTGCTTGACCCAGTAAGTGCCATAGAACCCTGGCACGATCAGGCGCAGCGGATAGCCGTTCAGGAAAGGAATGTCCTCGCCATTCATGGCCCAGGCCAGCATGACGTCGCCTGCCATGATGTGCTCGACCGACAGGGCTTTCTGGAAATCGGGGCCGTCGCCCACGGGCGGCGTTTCCAGTCCATTGAAGGCCACTTGCACGGCGCTGGCCGCGATGCCGGCCTTTTCCAGCACGGTTTTCAGGGGGATACCCGTCCAGCGGGCATTGCCCATGGCGCCATTGCCCAGCTGTCCGCCGTTCGCGCGCGGGGCAAAGAAGCCGCGGCTGTTGCCCGAACATTGCGTCACGGCCACCACCTCGACGGGCGCGGCCAGCTGTTTCAGCTCGCCCAGCGACAATTCCAAAGGCGTTTTGACGAGGCCGGCTATGCGCAGCCGGTAACTGCCACCATCGATGCTGGTGGGCAAGCCGCTCCAGTGGTAGCGCACGAAAAACGCGTCGTTGGGCGTGATCGCGCCTTCATTGAACACGCTGAACGGCGTTTCCAGCTGGGGCGGACGGCTGGTCAGCAGGATCAGCGGACGCTTTTGCGGGAAGGCCACCAGTTCGCGCTCGCCATTTTCAAACGGCAAAGTGATGGAATCCGCCAAGGCTGGGCCGGCCACGGCGGCGGCGCCCAGGGCGGCCGTCGTGCGCAGGAAGCGGCGCCGGCCTGCGGGCAACAAGGTCGTGTCAGACATGTTTGAGCTCCACTTTGGCTTCGTTGTCGCCGTTGCGGTCGTCGTTGACCAGTTTCTTGATGTAGTACATGACGCTCAGGATGACTACGCTCAACAGGCCGAACCAGAACGACACGCGCTGCTCCGTATCGGACGACACGCTCATGGCGCCCAGGATCACCAGCATGGCGATGATGGTGAAATACGTCAGGTAGGGAAACAGCCACATGCGCACCTTGATGCGTTCCGGGCATTCGCGTTCCAGGCGGCGACGCAAACGCAATTGAGATATCGCAATGAGCAGGTAGACGAACAGGATCAGGATGCCGTAGGAATTGACGATGAAGGGGAATACGAGGTCGGCCGACACATACGAGACGGCAATGGCGAAATAGGCGAACAAGGTGCTGAACAAAATGGCGCGGATCGGCACGCCATTCTTGCTCAGCTTGACCAGGCCCGTGGGGGCGTCACCGCGGCGCGTCAGCGCGAAGATCATGCGCGACGAGGCGTACAGGCTGGAGTTCAGAGCCGACAGCACGGCCGTCAGAATGATGGCGTTCATGATGTGGGCCGCGTACGGGATATTCATGACGGTCAGGGCGCTGACGAATGGCGTGGCGATGGCCGGCGAATCCCAGGGCACGATGCAGACGACGACAAACATGGAGCCGACATAAAACATCAGCACGCGCGTGATGACGGAATTGGTGGCGCGGGCGATGGCCTTGGCAGGATCCGACGTTTCGGCGGCGGCGATGGTGACGATCTCGGCGCCCGAATAAAAGGCCGTGGCGGCGACGGCGCCACTGAGCACCGGTCCCCAGCCGTGCGGCATGAAGCCGCCGTTGCTGGTCAAAAAGCCCAGGGTCGGGATGCTGTTGGGCAAGCTGCCCGTGATGAACAGGGCGCCGACGAACAGGAAGACGATGATGGCGACGACCTTGATCGAGGCGAACCAGAATTCGAATTCGCCGAACGCTTTCACGGAGAACAGGTTGAGGATGGTCATCGAGACAAGCAGCACCAGGCTGATCGACCACGACGGCACGTCGGGCAGCCAGAAGTTGACGAGCTTGGCGCCGGCGATGGCTTCCAGCGCCACGACAACGACCCAGAAATACCAGTACATCCAGCCGCTCATGAAGCCGAGGAATTTCGACACTTTCGGCTTGTCGTCGAAGGCCAGGCGCGCATATTCGTAAAAGGAGCCGACCACGGGCAGGGACGAAGCCAGCTCGCCCAGCATGCGCATGATCAGGACGACGAGGCCGCCCGTGAGCAGAAAGGAAAGGATGGCGGCCGGGCCGGCGGCCTTGGCGATGACGCCGCTGCCGACGAAGAGGCCGGCGCCGATCACGCCGCCGATGGCGATCATGCTCATGTGGCGTTGCTTGAGCGAGTGCTGCAAGCCGGTACTGTTATGCGATTCGCTAATCATGTTTTGTCTCCTGAAAATCTCTGAAGCCCGGTGCGCCCTGCCTGCTGCGGCTTGTTCTTGCCGCGCGGCTTTGTTTTATTTAGGCAACACCGTCAAGCAGCATCGATACATCGTGTGAATCAGTCTGGTTGGCCGCATTCCATAAGTCAATCTGGAAATGCAGC
Source organism: Janthinobacterium rivuli (assembly GCF_029690045.1). NCBI lineage: Bacteria > Pseudomonadati > Pseudomonadota > Betaproteobacteria > Burkholderiales > Oxalobacteraceae > Janthinobacterium > Janthinobacterium rivuli. The sequence goes on along the minus strand of NZ_CP121464.1, from coordinate 2,353,776 downwards.
GGCCCGGCGCGGCAGCCAAGGGGCAAGCGCGCTGGAGGTTACGTACAGTGAGGGTTGCTAAAAAAAAGGAGCGGCGGCAACACTTGTGGCGTGCGCGCCACTCCCGGGAACGTCTTACACCTTGCCCTTCCATGGCACGAGGGTACGTTCGAGGTAACGCATCATCAAATCAAACAGGAAAGCAAAGAAGCCGATCACGATGATGCCCATGATCACCACATCGCTGGCCAGGAACTCGGAAGCGCTCAGCACCATGTAACCGAGGCCGCGCGTGGCCGCCACCATTTCGCCCGCCACCAGGGTGGTCCAGCCCACGCCGATGCCGATGCGCATGCCGGTGAGAATTTCCGGTATCGCAGCACGCAAAATCACGTGCACGATGACCTGGAAACGGGTGGCGCCCATCGAATACGCAGCGTGGATTTGCTCCAGCGACACGGAGCTGACGCCGGCGCGGGCCGCAATCGCCATCGGCGCGAAGATGGCCAGAAAGATCAGGTAGACCTTCGAAAACTCGCCGATGCCGAACCAGATGATAACCAGTGGCAAGTAAGCAAGCGGCGGCAGCGGGCGGTAGAACTCGATCAAGGGATCGAAGATGCCGCGCGCCACGCGGTTGACGCCCATCATCACGCCGATGGGAATGGCGAACAAACAAGCCAGGCCAAAAGCGCCGAACACACGCACCAGACTGGCGACCGTGTGTTCCCACAGGGTGGCGCCGCCGAAACCGGTGGTGGCCGCCATGATGAATTTCTCGTAGACGGCTTGCGGCGACGGCAGGAACAGCGGTTTGACCATGCCGCTGGCCGTCACGCCGAACCACAGCAAGAGCACAGCGATGACGGTGACGGTAGCGATGCGGCTGGAATTGCCCTGCCCCGGCGCGCCGAACGCTTCGCCTGGCATGGCGCAGCGGGGAGCGAACAGGCGGCCAAAGAAGCCGGCGCGCTTGGCGGTGGCGGGAGGAAATCCCACGGCGGATGGGCTATGCATGAGACACCTCCAGCTCTTTATTGACAGCGCGCTCGTCGCCATAAATGATGTTGAGCACCGTTTCGCGCATCTTGATGAAGTCCGGGCTCGATTTCACGGCGCGCGCATCGCGGCATTCGAGGAAACGCTTGTTGAAATCGAGTTCATACGTGTGCGTGATGCGGCCCGGACGGGGCGACATGACGATCAGCCGGTTCGCCAGGAACAGCGCCTCGTCGACGCTGTGGGTAATGAAGAAGAACATGGTGCTGGACTTGGCCCAGATATCGAGCAGCAACTCCTGGATGGTTTCGCGCGTCAGCGCATCGAGCGCCGCCATCGGTTCATCCATCAGCAACATGGCGGGATTGCTGGTCAGGGCGCGGGCGATGCCCACCCTTTGCTGCATGCCGCCCGACAATTGATAAATCATATTGTCGTGAAAGTCCTTCAAGCCCACCAGCGCCAGGTTTTTCGCCGCCTGTTCGCGCCGCACGGCTTTCGCCACGCCTTGCAGCTTGAGGCCGAATTCCACGTTTTCCATCACGTTCAGCCATGGCAGCAAGGCATGCTTCTGGAACACGACGCCACGGTCGGCGCCCGGCCCTTCCACTTTATTGCTGCCCAACATGATTTCGCCCTTGGAGGGAGCGATAAAGCCCGCCATCAGGCTCAGCAAAGTGGTCTTGCCGCAACCCGAGGCACCGAGCGCGACGACGAAGTCGCCGCTATTGATGGTGAGATTGATATTATTTAAGGCATGTACGCGTTCACCGGCCGTCTTGCCCGGATAAATCACGCTGACATCCTTGACGTAGAGATTTTCCATCATGTGCCCCGCATAGGTGTAGTCACTTCAGTTCAACGCATTCTGTTCAGTCAGCGCGCCCGCAGGCGCGCCATCGCACAACGTTTACTTCAGCAGGCCGGCGGCCTGTGCATACCTGGGTGTCACATACTTGGCGTAATCTGTTGCCAGGGTGTCGATCTTGCCTTCGCCCTTCAAAAATTGCGCCGTGGCCAGCAAGGCTTGCGCCACGCCGCCCTTCGCGCCGCCACCGAGCCAGGCCGGCGACGCCTGCTCCTGCAGCGATGGATAGGCGTACAGGGCCACGGAAGCGGCCACGTCCTTGGCGGCCGCGCCCGAATGCTTGACGTTGGCTTTGACTTGCGGGGAATCGATGGTCCACGCTTTCGGATTGGCGCGGTAGTCGGCGTCGGCAGCGGCCATCACCTTGACGAACTTGGCCATGAAGTCGGCGTTCGCTTCGCCCCAGCCGCGCTCGACGGCCATGCCGTCAAACGTGGCTTTGCCCTTCTTGCTCAATTCGCCGGAGGTGACGAGCACCTTGCCGTTTTGCTTGAGCTTGCTCAAGGCCGGGTCCCACACGAAGGCCGCGTCGATGTCGCCGCGCTCCCAGGCAGCGGCGATCTGGTTCGGCTGCATGTTCAGCAATTTCACTTCCGTGGGCTTGATGCCCCACGTTTCCAGCGCGAACATGGTGTGGAAGTGCGTGGTGGAAACGAAAGGCACGGCGATTTTCTTGCCGCGCAGGTCGGTCGGCTTGGTGATGCCGGCGCCATTGCGGGCCACCATCGCTTCGGCTTCATTGATATCGTCGATGATCCAGAACAGCTGCAGGTCGACGCCGCGGCTGACGGCCGCCGTCAGGGGGCTGGAACCGATGACGCCGATCTGCACGTCGCCGGACGCCATGCCGGTGGCTACCTTGGCGCCCGAATCGAACTTGCGCCAGTTAATTTTATAGCCGGTGGTTTTTTCCACTTCGCCGCTGGCGATCGCCACCAGGAAGGGACCGTTGATTTCCTGGTAGGCAATCGTCACTTCCTTGCTTTGCGCAAAGGCGGTACCGCTGGAGGCCGCCACTACGCCCAGCACCAGGGTGCCGAGAATGGCGCGGCGCATCGTTGAAAAAACCGTTTTGCTCGGGGTTTTGCTCGTAATCGTGTTCATGTCTCACTCCAAGTTTATTGTTATGTGTGAACGTTCGGGCAATATCTGCTCCTTGCGGAACAGGCGCCGCTGGTTGCTCTTTGTCAACCATACGGCGGCTTGGTACGGCTACTGCTATTTAAAACACTTCATCCTTCAAGTGATACCAGCGGTACAGGAAGCGCTGGCCCAGGCGGCGGAACGGGGCGAAGGCTTGCGACTCGACCAGTTCCATCATGTTCGGATACGGCAGTTTGGAATTGAAGATCGGCAAGCCCGTGTCGCTGGCCTTGCCCGCGATGCGCTCGGCCATGCGCCGGCCCGCCTGCGCCGAGTACATCACGCCGTTGCCGCCGTAACCGAGCGAATAGAAGATCGATTGCTTCGGATCCGGTTGCACGATGCGCGGCATCATGTCGTGGCTGACGTCGACCCAGCCCCACCACGAATAATCGATGCCGATCCCGGTCAACGCGGGGAACTTGCGGTGCAGATCGTTGATCAAAAACTGTTTGTATTTCTCGTCCGGCGCGTCGGCGCCCGTGATGGCGCTGCGGCTGCCGATCTGTACGCGGTTGTCCGGCATCAAGCGGTAGTAGTGGCGCAGGATGCGCGTATCCGTGATCACCTGGTGGGTACGGAAATTGCACGCCGCGATTTCCGCCGGGGTCAACGGACGCGTGACGAGCGAGTTCGACAGAATCGGCAGCAAGCGGTTTTTCACTTGCGGGTGCAAGTGCGGCGAGGTGTAACCGCCTGTGGCCACGGCCACGGAGCGGGCGCGCACGACGCCGCCCGGCGTTTGCAGATAATGCACGCCGTTGCGCGTTTCCCAGCCCATCACCGGGCTGGACGGGTGTACCTTGGCGCCCAGCGCACGCGCCTTGCGCAAGTAGCCGAAGGCCAGCTTGCCCGCGTGGATGCCGATGCCTTCCGGCTCGTGCAGCGCGCCGGCCGCTTCCTTGTCGTCCACATACTCGCGCTTGACGGTGTCGGCGTCGAGGATGCGCGCGTCGTACTTGAAGATCTCGCGCATGATCTTGGCTTCCTTTTCCAGCGCGGGCATGGCTTTCGCCTTGTGGGCGATGTACAGGTGGCCGCCCGGCTGCGGGTCGCAATCGATGTCGGCCGTGATCTTCTTGAACGTTTCCATCGCGTCGCACACTTCCGTGTGCAGTTTCAGGGCCGTGTCCAGCCCATAGCGGTCTATCCACTGCGAGCGCTTCAGGCGGCCCGTCGTGCATTGCGCCTGGCCGCCATTGCGCGTGCTGCAGCCCCAGCTGACACGGTTCGCTTCCAGCACGGTGGCCTTGATGCCGTGTTCCTGGGCCAGGAAGATGGCGCAGGACAGGCCGGTAAAACCCGAGCCGATGATGGCCACGTCAACGTCGATGTCATGCGTGATGGGGCCGTCGTCGGCGGGCGGCTCGCCGGCCGTGCCGATCCAGTAGGTGGGCGCGTAGGCATTGCCGTGGCCGGGGCGCTGGGCCACCAGCGGATCGAAGGCGGGATCGTAGGGCGTGCGGGCGGCGGTGCTGTTGCCCAGTACGTCAGATGGGGTGTCGACAGGTTTGTTCATGGTCATTCCTGGTGAACGTACTGGCTCAGGCTTTGGCAGCCGTGACGACCGGTGGGCGATCCTTGCGGAAAGCGTTCTTCACGGCGATCTTGCCGTCGCGGAAAGTAAAAATGTCGACCATGCGCGCTTCGATGCGCGTGCCGTCCGCCTTGGTGCCGGCAAAGGTCGACTCCGTCACGCCGCGCTCGCCGCTGACGAAGTGCACGGGGTTAAGCCATGCCGCGTCGGGGAAGGTTTGCCAGGCCAGCTCAAAACCGGCACGCACGGCGTCGCGGCCGATAAAACTCTTGCCCAGCAAGTCAGGGCCGGCCACGGCGTGGAATTCGCAATCGTCGGCCATGGCGGCCATCAGGGCGTCGATATCATGGCGGTTCCAGGCATCGCCGAACGCTTGCAGGAAGTCAGTAGTGACAGCGGTGGTGACGGCGTCGGTAGGTACTCGTGTGTTCATTTTTGTCTCCGTGAGTCGAATTTGGTACTATTCGTTCCGTTTTTTAGTATTTTATTGAATTTAAGCTTAATGCTTGGGCTTGTCAAATCAAATAATCCAAATACCGGGACGTTTTGTATTCTTTATTGAAATAGCGATGAAGAAGTGACAATGTGTGAGAATTTCGACACAGCGCTGTGTCGGATTACGCCGGGCTTGCGCCCGGCTAATCCGACCTACGCACATGCAGTGGCGTAGGTTGGATTAACCCAGAGGGCGTAATCCAACAACACCATCACATCAAACGTAATCTTTATATTTGTCCAGGTGACGCACAGGTTTACTCAGCGCATCCCGGCGGAACGGGTCGCCCAATTCACGCGTGCACATGATTTCAATGATGGTGGTCTTGCCTTCATTCATTTGCATGTCGATCGCCTTTTTCAGCGCCGGCCCCACGTCTTCCAGCTTGTCGACCGTGATGCCTTCGGCGCCCATGGCCCGCGCGATCTCGGCAAAGCTCTGGTTGTCGAGTTCACCGGCGACGAAGCGGCGGTTGTAGAAATCCACCTGGTTTTTCTTTTCCGCGCCCCACTGGCGGTTGTGGAACACCACGGCCGTCACGGGAATGTTGTGGCGCACGCAGGTCATCGTTTCCATCAAGCTCATACCCCAGGCGCCGTCGCCCGCATACGACACGGCCGGACGGTGCGGCGCGGCCACTTTCGCGCCGATGATGGTCGGAAACGCATAGCCGCAGTTGCCAAAGCTCATGGCCGCAAAGAAGCTGCGCGGCTTTTCAAAGCGCAGATAGCTGTTGGCCACCGAGTTGATGTTGCCGATGTCGGTCGATACCATCACGTCTTCCGGCATGGCTTTTTCCAGTTCGCGCAAGACCTGGCGCGGGTGCAGATAGCTGCCCGGCTCTTTCTTTTGTTCTTCGATCATGTCCAGGCTGTACGCATCTTTTTCGTGCGTCCAGTTCGTCAATTCCTCTTCCCATGCCGCCTTCTCCGCTTGCACGGTGGCGTAGCGCTCGTCGCGCGTCGCATCGCAGTCGAGCGTCTTGCCATCCAGGCGCGCAATAATCGCCTTGGCGGCCGCCTTGGCGTCGCCGCAGATGCCCACCGAAATCTTTTTCACCAGCCCGAGCATCTTGTTGTCCGCATCGATCTGGATGATCTTGGCGTTTTTCGGCCAGTAATCCATGCCGTGCTGCGGCAAGGTGCCGAACGGTCCCAGGCGCGAGCCGAGGGCCACGACGACGTCGGCCTGGGCGATCAGTTTCATGGCTGCCTTGGAACCCTGGTAGCCGAGCGGGCCGCACCACAGCGGATGGCTGGCGGGAAACGAGTCGTTGTGCAGATAGCTGTTGACGACGGGTGCGCCGAGGCGTTCGGCCAGCGCCTTGCACTCTTCAATCGCTTCGCCCATGACGACGCCGCCGCCCGAGATGATCACAGGGAACTTGGCCTTGGCCAGCAATTCCGCCGCATCATTGAGGCTTTGTTCGCCGCCGGCGCCGCGATCCAGGCGGTTCGGTTTCGGGATTTCCGCCTTGATTTCGCCATAGAAATAGTCGCGCGGGATATTCAGTTGCGTCGGGCCCATTTCCGACATGGCGCGGTCAAAGCAGCGGCCCGTAAATTCCGCCATGCGGGCGGGATTCGTCACATGGCCCTGGTATTTCGTAAATTCCTCGAACATCGGCAGCTGATTCGCTTCCTGGAAGCCGCCCAGGCCCATGCTCATGGTGCCCGTTTCCGGCGTGATGATCACGACGGGGGTGTGCGCCCAGTAGGCGGCGGCGATGGCGGTGACGCAATTGCTGATGCCGGGGCCGTTCTGGCCGATGACGACGCCATGGCGGCCCGAGACGCGGGCATAGCCGTCAGCCATGTGGCCGGCGCCCTGCTCGTGCACGACGGGGATCAAACGGATGCCGGCCGGGGCAAAAATGTCCATCGGGTCCATGAAGGCCGAGCCCATGATACCGAACATGTCGGTCACGCCATTGGCGGCCAGGGTTTCCACGAACGCTTCGGAAGGCGTCATCTTTTGCGGGCCGGTGGGGGGGGGGCACTGCGGCGGCGGCTTTTTGCTCGGTCATGTCATTCATGGGTGTCTCCTGGTCTGTGGTGATAAGCTTCGTCTAAATTATCAAAAAACGGTATATTTTGTTCCGAAATTTGATATACAATTCAATTTAAGCGTTCAGCAATCAAAAGTCAAACAGAATTTCGAGGAAACGGTACAATTTGAGTTCGAAAATGAAATAACACTCAGACAGACAACCGAGGCCACCATGGACATGATTTCATCCCCAAAACTTGAGCCGGAAAAACTGGAAGGCGACACGCCCACGATGCGTTTGTTTGCCTTGCTGGAAGTGATTGCCGAAAAAGACCAGTTGCTGTCGCTGCAAGCGCTGGTGGAAGAGACGGGTCTACCAAAACCCACCTTGCACCGCATGCTGCAACAGCTGGAAAGCGTGGGCGTGCTGCAGCGCGAAAGCGATGGTCGCCACTACAGCACGGGCGTGCGCCTGCGCCGCCTGGCGTCGAACCTCTTGATTAACAACACTTTCCATGGCGCCCGCCGCATGGTCTTGCGCCAGCTGGTCGAGGAAGTGGGCGAAAGCTGCAACCTGACGGCCTTCAGCGGCAGCGAAGTGGTGTACCTGGACCGGGTGGAAACGGCGGCGCCGCTGCGCTTCTACCTGCATCCCGGTTCGCGCGTGCCGGCCCACTGCTCGTCCAGCGGCAAGCTGTTCCTGGCGCAAATGACGCCCGTACAACGGCGCCGCCTGCTGGGCCATATGGAATTGACGCGCTTTACGGACAAGACGGAAACGGACCCCGTCAAGCTGGAACGCGAACTGGAACTGGTGCGCCGCAACGGCTATGCGCTGGACGACGAGGAATTCCTGCCCGGCCTGCTGTGCGTGGCCGTGCTGGTGCCGAACCCGAACGGCCGCTCGAACCTGGCCGTGGCCATCCAGGCGCCCATCATCCGTTTGACGCACGACAAGGCTTTACATTTCTTGCCAGCATTGCAGCGCGCCGCGCAAGCCCTGGCCGCCATCGAATCGGAAACCATGCCGACGACGGGCGGGGACGACGACGCATTGCAAACCGGTAATTCCGCAACTCACACATAACCGCCGTAGCGCCCATGCTGCGGTTTCACAGGAGAACAAGGTGCCCGATTCACGCCAACATCCCCCCGCCGCAGCGGCGCAAACCTTGCAGTCCGTGCGCAGCCTGTTCGATATCGACAGCGACCTGCTCGTGCCCGTCTTCACGGAGCGCGATCCGCACGTGCCCGACATCGACCCCGCCTACCGCTTCAACAAGGATGTGACCCTGGCGATACTGGCCGGCTTCACCCACAACCGCCGCGTGATGGTGCAGGGCTTGCACGGCACGGGCAAGTCCACGCACATCGAGCAAGTGGCGGCGCGCTTGAACTGGCCTTGCGTGAGGGTCAACCTCGACGGCCACATCAGCCGCCTGGACCTGGTCGGCAAGGACGCCATCGTGCTGCGCGAGCAGCAGCAAGTGACCGAATTCCAGGAAGGCATCGTGCCCTGGTCCTTGCAGCGCCCCGTGGCGCTGATCTTCGACGAGTACGATGCGGGCCGCCCCGACGTGATGTTCGTCATCCAGCGCATCCTCGAACGCGATGGCAAATTTACTTTGCTCGACCAGAACCGTGTCATCACGCCGCACCCCCACTTCCGTTTGTTCGCCACCTCGAACACGGTGGGCCTGGGCAACCTGAACGGCATGTACCACGGCACGCAAGTGCTCAATCACGCGCAGATCGACCGCTGGAACATCGTTGCCACCTTGAATTATCTGCCGCAGGACGAGGAAACGCAGATCGTGCTGGCGCGTGTCCCCGCCATGAACGACGAGGCGGGCCGCCAGCTGGCCGCCCGCATGGTGGCCGTGGCCAGCCTCACGCGCCACGGTTATGCGGCGGGCGACCTGGCTTGTCTGATGTCGCCGCGCACGGTGATCACCTGGGCGGAGAATTGCCAGATCTTCCGCGACCCGGCCCTGGCCTTCCGCCTGTCCTTTCTCAACAAATGCGACGAGGCCGAGCGGCCCATGGTGGCCGAGTATTACCAGCGCTGTTTCAATGAGGAATTGCTGGCGAGCCAGGCATGAACGCCGAAGCCATCATTCCTGCCGCCTACACGCGCGAGCAGCAGGAAACGGATGAGCTGTGCGCGGGCGCCATCCGCGCCCTCAGCGGTTCTCCCTCGATACGCTACCGGGGCCGGCGCCTGCACGACGGCCACCGCCCGCTGCCCATCCATGCGGCCCATCTGCAGCCCGATGCGGCGCTGCAGGATTTGCCCTCCTTGCGCGGCGCGGCCGACAGCGTGGCCCTGCGCCTGCTGCACACGGATGCCGCCCTGCACAAGTCCCTGTGTCCGCTTGACCCCGTGGCGCGCCTCGTCTTCGAGCTGCTGGAACAGTTAAGGGTGGAAACGCTTGCGCCAGATCAACATGCCGGCGTGATCGCCAACCTGCGCCACCGTTTCACGGCCTGGTCGCACGCGTTTTACGATTCCGGCCTGGCGGAAGGCGCATCGGGCTTGCTCTTGTATACAGTGTTCCAGATGTGCTGGTCGCGCCTGACGGCCAGGCCCGTGCTGGAAAAGACGGAAGATTTTATCGAGGCCACGCGCTGGTCCGTGTCCTCAACACTGAGCGGCGACCTGGCTGGCTTGCGCCGCCACCGTGCCGACCAGGCGGCCTTTGCACGGCACGCGCTGGCCATCGCCCACGCCGTCGATGCCATGCTGAAAGACGCGCAAACGGCGCGCGACGGCAGCCAGGACGATGGGGGCGATGCCAAGGCGCAGGCAGCCTTCAAGCTGCTGCTCGATTTCGACAGCGATAACGACAATATTCCAGACGCCGCCCCGCTGGGCGAGAGCAGCGCCTTCAGCGATGGCGATGGCGGCTACAAGGCGTACTCCACGGCCTATGACCGCGAGGAAAAAGCGGGCGAGCTCGTGCGCCGCGCCCTGCTGCTCGACTACCGCGAACGCATGGATGCCCGCATCGCCAGCCTGGGCATCAACACGGCACGTCTGGCGCGGCGGTTCACGCAATTGCTGGCCGTGCCCCAGCGCGATGGCTGGTCATTTGGCGAAGAAGAGGGGTATATCGATGGCCGGCGGCTGGCGCAGCTGATCAGTTCGCCGTCCGAGCGCAGGCTGTTTCGCAAGGAACAATTCCTGCCGCAATCCGATTGCCTGGTGTCCTTTCTCGTCGATTGTTCCGGCTCCATGAAGACGCATGCGGAATCCGTGGCCGTGCTGCTCGACATTCTGTTGCGCGCGCTGGACCAGGCCGGCATCACCACCGAATTGCTGGGCTTTACGACGGGCGCCTGGAACGGAGGACGAGTCAAGCGCGACTGGATGCGCGCCCGCTCGCCCGCCAATCCGGGCCGCTTGAATGAACTCGTGCACATGGTGTTCAAGGATGGGGATACGAGCTGGCGCCGCGCGCGGCCCGACATCGCGGCCCTGCTGAAGGCGGATTTGTACCGCGAAGGCGTCGATGGCGAAGCCGTGGACTGGGCGTGCACGCGCATGCTGGCGCGTCCGGAACGGCGGCGAATCCTGCTCGTCGTCTCCGACGGTTGCCCGATGGATACGGCCACGAATCTGGCCAACGACGAGTTTTACCTGGCGCAACATCTGAAACAGGTGGTGGCGCGCCGCGAAGCGCAGGGCGCCGTGGAAATCTGCGGCCTGGGACTGGGCCTGGACCTGGGCGCCTACTACAGCCGTAGCCTGGCCACCACCCTGCCCGCCTCGCTGAACAATGAGCTGTTCAGCGAGATCGCGCAGTTGCTCGGTGGACGCAAACGCTAGCGGTTCAACTCACCTCGTAGCGCACGGCATGCGCTTCCATCGGCAGCGGGATTTCCCAGTTCCACAGCATCGCTTGCAGCTTCTTGTTGCTGAGCGATGTGTCGCGCTGGCCGTTGCGCCGCAGTAATTCCTTGCGCGGCTGTTCCAGGTACACGAGCTCCACCTGCGCGTTGTACTTGTACAGCAGGTTGAGCGTCTTTTCGCGCATCAGCTTGGACAGGTGCGTGGCGTTCCACACGAACGGTTCGCCCTTGCGCAACAGTTCGCGCGCCCGCTCTTCCGCATAGTCGCCCACCTGCCCTTCGTTCTTGCCGTGCTTCAAGCCCAGGGCCGTGCGCGCATCGTCAAACGACACGACGGGCAGGCGCGGATGGTGTTTCTCCACCCACGTATTCTTGCCCGACGCGGGCAAGCCCGACATGACGATCACGTACGAACCCGCTTCCTGGAACAGGGAATAATCGGGATGCGCCTCGGCGCCGCGAAAATATTTGACGCGCGTGTGGTCGTCGACAAAGGCGCGCCGCTGTCCATAACAGCCCTCCTCGCGCGCCAGTTCGCGGAACAGCTCGATGGCGTCGAGTATGCGCTGCGGATCGGGACAGATGCGCCCGCGAATATCGGCTTCGGCCAGCATGGCCAGCAGGCGGATATCGACTTGCCACGACAGTTCGCGCACGGTGAACTCGGGCGTGACGCCGCGCCGCGATGTTTCCAGCGCAAAGAACGGCACCTGGTGCACATTGATCAGGCGGCAGATCTCTTCGCGCGCGGCAAACGGCACGTCGCCATCCCACAGGGCGATGCGCGCATCGAGGGCGCCCTTGCGCGAGTGGCCCGGCTGGCCGATGGCGCCCGTCACGGGGTCGATCACCGTGGTGCTGCACTTGGCCACGTCGTGCAGCAAGGCGGCGAGAAACACGATTTCCTGTTCCGCCCGCGTGGCTTGCTGATATTCAAGCATGCCCAGCAGGGATTCGACCACCATCATCGTATGCGTCCACACATCGCCTTCCGCGTGGTACACGGGGTTTTGCGGCGTCGTCTTGGCCAGTTCCAGCTGGGGAAAGGCGGCCAGGCAAGCGTTGAAATCGGGCGACTGGCCCGGCATGGGCACCAGTTGTTGCAGGGTTTTCCAGTGCATCATGTTGTACTCCTCGATAAAACTGCCAGTTCGTCGAGCGACCGGCAGGTGTGTAAACCCAGGCTTTCCCACGTGACGAGCGGCTGCGGTGCGTACAGGTCCACGCCCTCGGCCAGCTGGTTCGGGATCAAGGGCCGCGTGCTGTGGTGCGAACCGCTGTCGAGGATGGTTTGCGTAAAGTCATGGCGCACCAGCTTGTAGCGGGCCAGCACTTGCTCGTCGTCTTCCACTTTCAGGTACAGGCCTTCCGCGTGGTCGGACTTGTCCGTCTGCTTCCAGCACAGGTCCAGCGGCAGGCGTTCGCGCGCCACCGCTCCTTCGAAAGCGTCGCGCCACAGCCGGGACTTGGCCAGCGAATGGCGCAGCAGCTGCCACAGCTGCTTTGGCGACGTAGGCATCAATCCCGCATACAGCACGGGGACGGACAGCACGGGCGAGCCGGCCAGCATGGCGTGGCGGCGCGCCGTCGACAAAAACATCTGGCTGCGGCGGCAATACACGTCGAACTCGTTGAAGTAATGGGGCAGCCGGTCGTAAAACACGGAATGCTTGCTGTACGACCATTCGCCAAACAGCACATACTGGTCTTCCAGCAGGTGCAGCAAGGCGTGCTCATGCGCATGCGCCCACGGTTTCAACAGGTTGAACTGGCGTTCGCTGCCGCCGCCCGCCAGATAGTGGCCGCGCGACTGCAGCAGCACCTCGCCCGCATCGCTGAACGACACGGCGGAGTTGGCGCCATCGATTTTTTCCTCGATGACGACGTACTGGCCGGCCAGCTTTTTCAGGGGCATCTGGTCGGAACCGTCGTCGCCGTCCTGCAGGCGCGAGCCTTCCAAGTGCGGCGTGCGCGGATATTTGAATAAGGGCAAAGATTGTAAAAACATAGCGTCCCACGCCGCGTTCACCGGGGCGTGTCCATACAGGGTCAGGGGTGCTGACGACGTGTTCGGGCGTGGACGATCAAGAGCGTAGTCTTGGATACGTGTGCGGATGGAACAAAAACAGTGCCGCAGCAATCGGGGGCGTCAACGCGCCGAACGATGCTGCAGAGAGCATTTCGTCAGCGTTAGCAGGTGATGGCGAAGTAGCGAGGCACTTTTGGCTCCAATAAGGAAGAGGTTCTAGAAAGAACCGGAAATATAACGGCAGTTTAATTATTTTGCAAGCGCCGCACGCTTGGAGACTAGCCCAGCAATTGCGGCACGGCCGCCGCCATCAGCGAAATGCCGATCAAGGTCAGCACGGCAAACGCGATGCGGCGCATGCCGCGCTGGGCGATCGGCGGCGGGTAGCGCTTGCCGGCCATCGTGGCCAGCACGCCCACGGGCAAGGCCAGCGAGCACAGCAACAGCACTTTTGCGTCCAGCTGGCCCTGGCTACCCGCCATCAGCGAGCGTCCGCCCGCGCTGATGGCAAACAAAAAGATCAGGCTGTAGCGGATGGTTTTCAGACTCATTTCCTGGCGGTAGAACTGGTACACGAGCGGTGGCCCGGCCAGCGAAAACAGGCCCGAGAACAGGCCGCCGCACACGCCGCTGATGAAGAAGCTGCGTTTATCCGCCGCGCCCGGTCCCGGCGGCGCTTGCAGCAGGATGCTGACGCCGCCATATACGATGGCCGCGCCCAATAACAGATGCAGCAAGGGCGCATACGCCTGGTCCAGGTAGCCGAGCAGCAACACGCCGGCCGCCATGGCGGGCAGCAAACCGATGCTGGCTGCGCGGATGGCGCGCCAGTCCAGGTGGTGCAAGGCGCCCGGCAAGGCCACGAGGCAATTGGCCAGGGACAACAAACTGACGAGGGCCGCCAGCGCCGGCACGGGCGCCAGGCCCAGGCCGCTGGCCACGCCCATGACGATCATGCCCAGGCCAAAGCCCGTGACGGTCTGGAAGTACGTGCCCGCCGCCACTACGCCCAGCAGCGCCAGCACGGGCCAGCTGAACAACTCAGCGCCCACCCTGGGCCTGCACGGACGTGACCGCAATCACGTTATAGACATCGTCGGCGCTGCAACCGCGCGACAGATCGTTGGCGGGCTTCTTCAAGCCTTGCAGCAAGGGGCCGATGGCGACGGCGCCGCCCATGCGCTCGGCCAGCTTGTAGCCGATATTGCCCGCGTCCAGGTTCGGGAACACCAGCACATTCGCGCGGCCGTTGACGACGGAATCCTTGACTTTTCTCTGGGAAATCTCGGCCACGATGGCCGCATCGAGCTGCACGTCGCCATCGATGGCCAGCAGCGGACGCTGGGCCTTGACCCGGTCTGTTGCCGCATGCACCTTGTCGACGGCCGCGTGGTGGGCGCTGCCGCTGGTGGAAAACGACAGCATGGCCACGCGCGGTTCTTCCATCAGCAAGGCTTGCGCGCTGTCGGCGGCGGCCATGGCGATGTCGGCCAATTCCTCGGCTTTCGGATCGACCACGAGGGCGCAGTCGGAAAAGATGAAGCCGCCCTTGAGGCTGTGGAATGGTTCGCACAGCATCATCAGGAAAAAGCTGGACACGAGCTTGAAGGCCGGATCGACGCCGATGATCTGGATGGCGCTGCGCACCACGTCGGCCGTCGTGTGCACGGCCCCCGCCACGCAGCCGTCCGCGTCGCCCAGGCGCACCATCAGGTTGGCATAGCACAAGGGTTCCTGCACGGCGATCCTCGCCTGCTCCACCGTCATGCCCTTGGCCTGGCGCAGCACGAACAATTGCTGGGCATAGTGTTCCGACTCGTCAGACGTTGCCGGATCGACCAGGCGCACGGCGTCCAGGTCCAGCGCGTGTTCCCGCGCCAGGGCCAGGATGGCGGCCGGCTTGCCGACGATGGTGATGTGCGCCAGGCCTTCGGCAGCGGCACGCGCGGCCGCCTGCAGCACGCGCACATCGCCGCCTTCGCACAAGACGATGTTTTTCGGCACGGCGCGGGCTTGCGCGATGATGCGGTGCAGGGCTTTCATGGCGACTCCAATTCGGTAAAAAAATGCCGGAACCATGGAAGCACAAAGATGGCTCCGGCACATAAAACCCGGCGCGATTGCCGGGGTCATACAAGGATCGGTCACAGTGGTGTGGGATTACCCGCATGCAGATGCAGGTACCCGTAGGTTGGATTAGCCCGCCAGGGCGTAATCCAACAACACCATCACATCAAACGTAGTCTTTATACTTGTCCAGGTGACGCACAGGTTTACTCAGCGCATCGCGGCGGAACGGGTCGCCCAGCTCGCGCGTGCACATGATTTCGATGATGGTGGTCTTGCCTTCATTCATCTGCATGTCGATCGCTTTCTTCAAGGCCGGACCCACGTCTTCCAGCTTGTCGACCGTGATGCCTTCGGCGCCCATGGCGCGCGCGATCTCGGCAAAGCTCTGGTTGTCGAGTTCACCGGCCACGAAACGGCGGTTGTAGAAATCGACCTGGTTTTTCTTTTCCGCGCCCCACTGGCGGTTGTGGAACACCACGGCCGTGACGGGAATGTTGTGGCGCACGCAGGTCATCGTTTCCATCAAGCTCATGCCCCAGGCGCCGTCGCCCGCGTACGACACGGCCGGACGGTGCGGCGCGGCAACCTTGGCGCCGATGATGGTCGGGAAGGCGTAGCCGCAGTTGCCAAAGCTCATCGCCGCAAAGAAGCTGCGCGGCTTTTCAAAGCGCAGGTAACTATTTGCCACCGAGTTGATGTTGCCGATGTCGGTCGACACCATCACGTCTTCCGGCATGGCTTTTTCCAGCTCGCGCAAGACCTGGCGCGGGTGCAGATAGCTGCCAGGCTCTTTCTTCTGCTCTTCGATCATGTCCAGGCTGTACGCATCTTTTTCGTGCGTCCAGTTCGTCAGCTCTTCTTCCCACGCCGCCTTCTCGGCTTGCACGGTGGCATAGCGCTCGTCGCGCGTGGCGTCGCAGTCGAGCGTCTTGCCATCGAGGCGGGAAAGAATCGCTTTGGCGGCCGCCTTGGCGTCGCCGCAGATGCCGACCGAAATCTTTTTCACCAGCCCCAGCATCTTGTTGTCCGCGTCGATCTGGATGATCTTGGCATTCTTCGGCCAGTAATCCATGCCGTGCTGCGGCAAGGTGCCGAACGGCCCCAGGCGCGAACCGAGCGCGACGACGACGTCGGCCTTGGCGATCAGTTTCATGGCTGCTTTCGATCCTTGATAGCCGAGCGGACCGCACCACAGCGGGTGGCTGGCGGGGAAGGAATCGTTATGCAGATAGCTATTGACGACGGGTGCGCCGAGGCGCTCGGCCAGCGCCTTGCATTCCTCGATCGCTTCGCCCATGACGACGCCGCCGCCCGAGATGATCACGGGGAACTTGGCCTTGGCCAGCAATTCGGCCGCGTCGTTGAGGCTTTGCTCGCCGCCGGCGCCGCGGTCCAGACGGTTCGGCTTTGGAATCTCGGCCTTGATTTCGCCATAGAAATAGTCGCGCGGGATATTCAGTTGCGTCGGGCCCATTTCCGACATGGCGCGGTCAAAACAACGGCCCGTGAATTCGGCCATGCGGGCGGGATTGGTCACGTGGCCCTGGTACTTCGTAAATTCTTCGAACATCGGCAGCTGGTTCGCTTCCTGGAAGCCGCCCAGGCCCATGCTCATCGTGCCCGTCTCAGGGGTAATGATCACGACGGGGGTATGCGCCCAGTAGGCGGCGGCAATGGCCGTGACGCAATTGCTGATGCCGGGGCCGTTCTGGCCGATGACCACGCCATGGCGGCCCGAGACGCGGGCATAGCCGTCGGCCATGTGGCCAGCGCCCTGCTCGTGCACGACGGGAATCAAACGGATGCCGGCCGGGGCAAAAATGTCCATCGGGTCCATGAAGGCCGAGCCCATGATGCCGAACATGTCGGTCACGCCATTGGCGGCCAGGGTTTCCACGAACGCTTCGGAAGGCGTCATCTTTTGCGGGCCCACAGGTATCGCTGCGGCGGCGGCTTTTTGGTCGGACAAATCGGTCATGGCTCAGTCTCCTTACGGTTTTATGAAAAATCGGTATATTTTGTTCCGATATTTGAAATACGTGTTCAATTTAACGGTTGCGAAATGCGCTGTCAATGAAAATTCATGAAAAATCGGACTGTTTCATTCCTGAATCCGGAATCCATGCATGTGCACCGCTGCTGAAACAGCAATGGCGGCTTATCCGCAACAGACAAGCCGCCATCTCTACCCGCGTCGCCGTGTTTAGAACTTCAAACGCATGCCGGCCGTGAAGGCGCTCGAGTTATGCCCAGGCAAGGGCACGCTGCCGCCGCTCGATGCATCGCCCACAAAATTGCTGCCCGCGCCATCGTTGTTGATACGGCCGTACGAGGTGTACAGATTCGTGCGCTTGGACAAGGCATAGGTGTAGCCGATGGCCAGCTGGCGCCCGCCGCGGCGCGCATTCGTGCGGTCATCCTTCTTGATGTAGGACGCCATCACGCTGCCTGCCGCGCCCACGGGGGCCGAGGCGCCCAGCATGTAGCTGCGGAAATCCGTGCCCGCATCGTCCTTGTCCGTTTCATACGCGGCGTGCAGCTTGGCAGGGCCGAAGTCGTAGGTGCCGCCCAGCAAGGTGACCTTGGCCGTGTTCAGCGGCGTGTCCTTGCGGTTGTCGTGCGCCAGGGTCAGCACCAGCGGGCCGTTGGCGTAATCGATGGAAAAGTCGATGGTGCGGCCCAAGGTGTTGCTGTCCGGCTTTTCGCCGAGGCCGACCATCACGGCGGCCGACAAGCCGTTTACCTTCGGCGTCTCGTACATGATGGAGTTTTTCGTGCGCAGGCTGGCCACGCTCATCAGGTTGATCGAGGCGCCCGTCATGCCCGTCTCGAACGGATCGATATTGTCCAGCGCGGTGAACAGCGGATTGTGCTGCAAGCCCAGGTTCACGGCGCCGAAACCGCCCGACAGGCCCACGTAAGCCTTGCGTCCGAACAAGGCGCCCTGGCGGTTGGCGCCCGTATCCACGTCAAGGCCATTTTCCAGCAAGAAATTGGCTTTCAAATTGTTGCCCAGGTCTTCCGTGCCCTTGAAGCCGATGCGGCTGCCCGACTGCACGCCGGTGGCCAGCTTGGTGACGGAACCGTCCGCGCCGCCATGTTCGGACGTCAGGCCCGCGTCGAGCAAGCCGTACACGGTGACGGACGATTGGGCGCTGGCGTTGCCTGCGAAGAAGGTGGCCAGGACGGCTGCCGCTACGAGTGTGTGTTTCATGTCATCTCCAGGTATTGTGGTTTTTATAAACGCTTGAAACGATAATCAACTGCCTTGCTACAAATCTGGCTCAGGCGATCAGCCCGGCCATCGGCGACGAGGGCGAGGCGCTCATGACGCCTGCTCTCCGGGGCATGCGTCCGGCCAGATAGGCCTCGCGTCCGCCCTGCACTGCCAGTTTCATGGCGCGCGCCATGCGGATGGGTTCGCGCGCCGCCGCGATGGCGGTATTCATCAGGATGCCGTCGCAACCGAGCTCCATGGCGATGGCCGCGTCCGACGCCGTGCCGACACCGGCATCGACCAGCACGGGAACCCTGGCTTGCTCGATGATCAGCGACAGATTCCACGGATTCAGAATGCCCATGCCCGAGCCGATCAATGACGCCAGCGGCATGACGGCGATGCAGCCGAGGTCTTCCAGCATGCGCGCCTGGATGGGATCGTCGCTGCAATACACCATCACCTGGAAGCCGTCGCGCACCAGCTCCCCGGCCGCCTTTAACGTTTCCGGCATATTCGGGAACAGGGTCTTTTCGTCGCCCAATACTTCCAGCTTGCACAGCGGGTGCCCACCCAGCAGCTCACGCGCCAGTTGCAGGGTGTAGACAGCGTCGCGCGCGTTGTAGCAGCCTCCCGTGTTGGGCAAGATCGTGTATTTCGACGGCGGGATGAAGTCGAGCAAGTTCGGCTCGCCCTTTTCCTGGCCGATATTCACGCGCCGTATCGTGACGGTGACGATCTCGGCGCCGCTCTCTTCGATGGCCAGACGCGTTTCCTCGAAATCCTTGTATTTACCGGTGCCCACCAGCAGACGCGACTGGTAAGTGGTGCCGGCCAGGGTCAGGCCGGTCGGTGGCTGGCTGGGGGTGGTGGCGTCTCTCATCGTGATCTCCTAAGTTAAAGCTGGGGTCAGACCCGGCGGGTCTGACCCCGGAATTCCTCTACCGCAGACTGCGGCGCCAAGCGTTCCCCGCAAAACGCAAAATCGACTTCAGGCCGCCGCCCGGATACGAGCTCGGCGATCGCCTTGCCCGCGCCGCAGCCCATGGTCCAGCCCAGGGTGCCGTGGCCCGTGTTGAGGAAGAGCTGGCGGTAGCGCGTGGCGCCGATGTAGGGCACGTTCGAGGGTGTCAGGGGGCGCAAGCCGGCCCAGTAGACGGGGTCGCTGTAATCACAGGCATCAGGGAACAGCGCTTGCACTCTGCGCGTGATGGCGGCGCAGCGCACGGGGTTCAGTTCGCGCGTGTAGCCGTTCAGCTCGCACGTTCCGGCCACGCGCAGGCGCTCGCCCAGGCGCGAAAATACCAGTTTGTGGCCGTCGTCCGTCAGCGATACGGTCGGCGCGCTGGCGGGGTCAAGTATCGGATAGGTGGCCGAATAACCCTTGCCTGGATACAACATCAACCGGATGCCCAGCGGCTGCAGCAGCGGTGCGGAAAAACTGCCCATGGCCACCACCACGGCGTCCGCGTATTCACTGCGGTGGCGGCCATGCGCATCGATGCATTCCACGCCAGTCACTCTTTCGCCGTCCAACAGCAAGCGGGTCACTGTCGTGCCAAAGCAGAAATCCACGCCGGCCGCGGCCGCGCGGGCCGCCAAGGCCGTGGTAAACAAATGCACGTCGCCCGACTCGTCGCTGGCCGTGAAGTCGCCGCCGACGATGTGCTGGCGCGCATGGGCCAGGGCCGGCTCGATGCGGATCACTTCATCGGCGCTGACCGTATTGCGCGGGCAGCCCAGTTCGCGCAAGAGCGCGGCGCCCGCTTGTGATTTATCAAACTCCTGCTGGTCCGTATAGAAATGCAAAATGCCCCGTTCGAGGTGGTCATAGGCTATGCCCGTTTCGTGCCGCAAGGCTTGCAAACTCTGCCTGCTGTACTCGGCTAGGGCGACGATCTGGCGCATATTGCGCGACACTCTGGAGGGCAAACATTCGCGCAAATAATGCAGCGCCCATTGCCATTGCAGCGTATCAAGACGGGGACGGAACAGCAGCGGCGCATCGTCCTTGCCCAGCCAGCGCACGACCTTGCGCAGGGTGGCGGGATTGGCCCACGGTTCCGCATGCGAGACGGAAATCTGCCCGCCGTTGGCAAAACTGGTTTCCTGCGCCGCGCCCGCCTGACGTTCAAGCACGCGCACGTCGTGGCCCGCCTGGCGCAAGTACCAGGCCGATGCCGTGCCGACCACGCCGGCGCCGAGGACTAGGATCTTCATGGCGGACCCGGCTCGCTTAGCGCGTCAGCAGGACGGCGATGGCGACAAAGGCGGCGATCCACACGGTTTCCATCACCAGCATGATCACGGGACGCCAGCCCAGCGAGGCCAGCGACTGGAACGACGTTTTCACGCCCAGGGCCGCGATGGCGATGACGAGACAGGCGCGCGAGGCATTGTTGATCCAGCCATTCACTTCCTGCGGAATCAAGCCCAGGCTGTTCGTGATGACGAGCCAGACAAAGCCGATCAGGAAGAACGGCACCAGCGGCGGCGCATCGACTTCGCTCTTGCCATCCTTGCGCTTGAACATGATCGACAGGCCCAGCACGACAGGCACGAGGCAGGCGACGCGCGTCAGTTTGACGAAGGTGGCCACGTCGCCCGTATGGTTGCTGACCAGGTAGCCGGCACCCACCACTTGCGCCACGTCATGAATCGTGCCGCCGATGAACACGCCCGCTTCCGTCGGATCAAAGCCCAGCAGCTTGACCAGCAGCGGGTAGACGATCATGGCCAGGGTCGACAGCGACGTCACGCCCACCACCGTCAGCAGGGTGAATTTTTCGTTTTCCTTGGTTTGCGGCAGCACGGCGGAGATGGCCAGCGCGGCCGACGCGCCGCAGATGGCGACGGAACCGCCCGACAGAATGCCTTCCGTGATGGGACGTTTCAGCCACCTGGCCAGCAGATAGCCGAAGCCCAAAGTCGCCACCAGGCCGCCGACGACGATCAATAACGGCGTCACACCTACCGAGGCGATCTGATTAAAGGTGATGCGCGCGCCCAGCAGGGCCACGCCCGTGCGCAGCAGCACCTTGCTGCAAAACTCGATGCCGGGCTTGCAGGTGGGGTCGGACGCGAGGAAGTGGAAAGCCAGGCCGAAGAACAGCGCGTACAGCAGTTGCGGGCCGCCGTAATTGCTGGAAATAAAGGTGGCCGACAGGGCGATCACCAGCGCGATGGCCACGCCGGGCCAGCTGCGCAGCACGGCGCGGGGGCGCCAGATGGCAACGGCGGAAGACAGGTAGGGAATGTTCTTGTCGACAACGCGTGTTATCGCTGAGGAGTTGGTTTTCATGCGGGTCCGCTCATAATGTTTTAAAAATTGGGACATTTCATCTCGTTTTTTAATAATACACGATGAGCTAGCGAAGTCCATTCTTTTCCATGAAAATCGAAACTGGATGTTCCGGAAAATGACGTTTTTTACTTTTTACTCCCGTAAACGACGAGCGGCGCGGCCCTTTGCAGGGACGCGCCGCTCGCTACTGACGAGTTAAACTTTACTTTTTGTTCAAGCGGGTGATCAGGCTGGACGTATCAAAACGGTTGCCGCCCGCCTGCTGCACTTCGCCATAGAACTGGTCCGTCAAGGTCGTCACGGGCAGGTCGCTGCCGTTGCGCTTGGCTTCGGCCAGGCAAATGCCGAGGTCCTTGCGCATCAGGTCGACGGCGAAACCGAAGTCGAACTTGCGCTCGATCATGGTCTTGCCCCGGTTTTCCAGCTGCCACGACTGCGCCGCGCCCTTCGAGATCACGTCGACCACCAGGGCCGCGTCGAGGCCAGCGTTTTCCGCAAAGGCGATGCCTTCGCTCAAGGCTTGCACGAGACCCGCGATGCAGATCTGGTTGACCATTTTTGTGAGCTGGCCGGAACCGGAGGCGCCCATGTAGGTGACGGCGCGCGAGAACAGGGCGATGACAGGCTCGGCGCGCGCATACGCTTCCGCGTCGCCGCCCACCATCACCGTCAGCTTGCCGTTTTCCGCACCCGCCTGGCCGCCGGACACGGGCGCGTCGAGGAAGAACACGCCCTGCTCTTTTGCCGCAGCATGAATGGTGCGCGCCGCTTCGGCCGAGGCCGTCGTATGGTCGATCAGGATGCTGCCCGGCGCCATGGCGGACAGCAAGCCGCCCTCTTCCAGGATGACCTGGTACAGGTCGTTATCGTTGCCGATGCAGGTAAAGACGAACTCGGCGCCGGCAGCAGCGGCGGCCGGCGTGGCGGCGCTGTGGCCCTTGTGCTGCTCGAGCCAGGCGGCCGCGCGGGCCGGGTTGCGGTTGTACACGGTGACGTCGTGCCCGCCCGCCGCCAGGTGACCTGCCATGGGGAAACCCATGACGCCCAAACCGATGAATGCCACTTTTGCCATATTGTCCGTCCTGTCGATGAATGAATCCGATTATTGTTGCACAAACAGTCGCCGCCGGCAGCATCAAGGTTTGGGGACGCGCCGATAATACAGGTCGAACTCTTCCTCGCCATCGGGCACGAAGCCGTGACGCACATAGAAACGGTTCGCCTCGCTGCCGCGCAAGGCTCCCACGCGCACGCTCTTGCCAGCCGCATCGGCCTCGGCAAACACGCGCGCCAGCACGGCCGCGCCCAGGCCTTGCCGCTGGCATTCTGGCGCCAGGTAGAGGTGATCGAGCAGCAAATACTCCGCTTGCGGGCGCAACACATAAAAGCCTGCCAGCGCGCCGCCATGGCGCAGCTGCCAGGTGCAGTCGGGGTCGAACGTGGCCAGGAAGCGCTGGCGCGCACGCTGCGTATCATAGCGGCCGATGCGCTCCAGGCTTTCGCGCATGGCGGCCACGCGCAGGCTGGCCAGTGCCTCGCCATCGGCCAGGCTGGCAGGAACGAAGGTCAGCATGGTGTCACAGCACTTCGCGCAACGCCGCCATCAGGGCGGCACACTCGGCCGGGTTGCCGATGCTGATGCGCAAATACTGGCTGATGCGGGGCGCATTGAAGTGGCGCACGATCACAGAACGGGCGCGCAAGCCGGCCGCCAGTTGCGCCGCGTCATGCCGCGGGTGGCAGGCAAAAACAAAGTTGGCCACCGACGGCAGCACTTCGAAGCCCAGCGCCGCCAGGTCAGCCGTCAGCTGTTCACGGGTGGCAATGACGGCCTGACGCGTCTGCTGGAAATACGCTTCGTCGTGCAGCGAGGCCACGGCGCCAGCCAGCGCCAGCCGATCCAGCGGATACGAATTGAAACTGTTCTTCACTCTTTCCAGCGCCTCGATCAGGTCAGCATGCCCGAACGCGCAGCCGACGCGCAAGCCGGCCAGCGAACGCGATTTCGAGAACGTCTGCACCACCAGCAAGTTTGGATACCGCTCGACCAGGGCCACGGCGCTTTCTCCGCCGAAATCCACATACGCCTCATCGACCACCACCACGGCGTCTGGATGGGCGCGCAGCAAAGTTTCCACGCCGGCCAGCGGCAAGTCGACGCCAGTCGGCGCATTGGGATTGGGGAAGATGATGGCGCCGCACGGCCCCTGATAGTCTTGCGGGCGGATGCGCATGGCCTCGTCGAGCGCTACCGTGCGGTAATCGATGCCGTACAGCTTGCAATACACGGGATAAAAGCTGTAACTGATGTCCGGAAACAGCAGCGGCGCATCGTGCTTGAGCAAGGCCATGAAAGCCAGCGCCAGCACTTCGTCGGAACCGTTGCCGACGAACACTTGCGCGCTGTTCAGGCCGTGGTAGTCGGCCAGGGTTTGCTTCAGTTCGCTGGCCGTGGGGTCCGGGTAGAGGCGCAGGCTGTCGTTGCTGGCGTCGCGCAGCGCAGCCAGCACTTGGGGCGATGGACCGTAGGGGTTTTCATTGGTGTTGAGTTTCACCAGGTCGGGCAGTTTCGGTTGCTCGCCCGGGACGTAGGGGGTCAGCTCGCTGACGATGTTGCTCCAGAATCGGCTCATTGCTTTTATTGGTGGGGTCGGGATGGGGAGGAGGTAGATTACCATAGGCTGAGCGGGGTCAAGGTGGGCGGCAGCGGCGAGGGGTAGCGTGGACTGCATCGGCATCGGCCCCAGGCTGGAGAGGACGCGGCATGAACAGCATGCACAAGCTGAACGATACACAGGCGCGGCCTGATGCGCCGGAGCGACAGGCACGCCAGCGCAAGATCGATGCATGGCTGCAGGTTGCGGCCAGCCTCAGCGAACAGATCGCTACCGAATTGCAGACTGCCACGGACCAGCTACAGGGTGAAGGAATGGCCGACCTGCAGCGCGCGACAGCACTGGCGCAACGCTTGGCAAGGAATAGCAAGGCCATGCACGATACCCTTGGGACACTGTTTGACAGGGGTGAAAAAAGCGAGGAGCATGGGATGAAAAGCACAGAGGATTGCACCATGGACGAGCAGGTCAACGCACTCGCAAAAGACATGGCTGGTGTAAAAGCGGATATTGCCGTTCTCAAGACGGATGTCGGCAACTTGAAACTGGACTTGGCAGTGGTGCGCTCCAATTATGCGACCACATCCGATGTAGCTGAGGCGAAGTCGGCTGTCATCCTGTCGTGTGTGGGCACAATGATTGCACTGTCGGGCGTGGCGTTTGCGGTGGCTAGGTTTGTGCACTAGCTTGTTGCGTTAGAGGCGGCGCTAGTTATTGGAGCTTGAATGGAGGAAAAAACGCCTTGCGCTGCGCGCTTTGGGCGGTTTTTCTACCTGGACTTTGATCTGGTGGCTTGCATATGTGGTGGGTATAAAAAAAGCTCCCTTGCGGGAGCTTCTTCTATGTATTCTGGCGGAGAGGGTGGGATTCGAACCCACGGTACGATTTAACGTACGCTTGATTTCGAGTCAAGTACATTCGACCACTCTGCCACCTCTCCGTTTACTGCGGTCTATTCATTCAAACTGGCGTGCCGGTTTGAACGAGGCGCTATTTTAGCATGGGTGTTGTTGGGTTGGGTAGGGGTTTGTTGCTGATCTTGCTTTTGAAAAGCAAAAACCATTTGGACGATTCGGGGAGCCTCGCGCGCGTACGCGCTCGTCTTCGAATCCCACGCGTACGCCCCGCAGGGGGCGTACTCCTTTCCGCCGCCACAAATAAAAAAAGCTCCCTTGCGGGAGCTTTCTCTATTTGTTCTGGCGGAGAGGGTGGGATTCGAACCCACGGTACGATTTAACGTACGCTTGATTTCGAGTCAAGTACATTCGACCACTCTGCCACCTCTCCATTTACTGCGGTCTTTTCCTGCATTGCTGCGGGAAGGCAAGATTATAGCAGCCCGCAGCGAAAAGAAAAGGACTATTTTAAGCCGTCAGATGCGTCAGGCCGCCCATGTACGGGCGCAGCACTGGCGGGATCTCGACGCTGCCGTCTGCTTGCTGGTAGTTTTCCAGCACGGCCACCAGGGTGCGGCCCACTGCCAGGCCGGAGCCGTTCAGGGTGTGCGCCAGTTCCGGCTTGCCGGCGGCGTTGCGGAAACGCGCTTGCATGCGGCGGGCCTGGAAGGCTTCGCAGTTCGACAGCGACGAAATCTCGCGGTAGGTGTTTTGCGCCGGCAGCCACACTTCCAGGTCGAAGGTCTTGGTGGCGCCGAAACCCATGTCGCCCGTGCACAGCGACATCACGCGGTATGGCAGGCCCAGGCGTTGCAAGATGGCTTCCGCATGGCCGACCATCTCGTCCAGCACCTGGTACGAGGTGTCCGGATGCACCACTTGCACCATTTCGACTTTATCGAACTGGTGCTGGCGGATCATGCCGCGCGTGTCGCGGCCATAGCTGCCCGCTTCCGAGCGGAAGCATGGCGTATGGGCCGTCATTTTCAGGGGCAGTTGATCGAGCGCGAGGATTTCATCGCGCGCGATGTTGGTCAGCGACACTTCCGAGGTAGGGATCAGGTAGAAGGTCTCGCCCTCGCCTTCCGCGCCGCCTTTTTTCACCGAGAACAGGTCGGCTTCGAATTTCGGCAGCTGGCCCGTGCCGCGCAGCGAATCGGCGTTGACCATGTACGGCGTATAGCATTCCGTGTAGCCATGCTCGTCCACGTGGGTGTTGAGCATGAATTGCGCCAGCGCGCGGTGCAGGCGGGCGATGCCGCCCTTCATGACGGAGAAGCGCGAACCGGTCAGCTTGGTGGCCACTTCGAAATCGAGGCCCAGCGGGGCGCCCACGTCGACGTGATCCTTGACTTCAAAGTCGAACGTGCGTGGCGTGCCGACCTTGCGCACTTCCACATTGCCCGACTCGTCCGTACCCAGGGGCGACGATTCATGCGGCAGGTTCGGCACGGCCATGATGAAATCGCTCAGCTTGGCTTGCACCAGGGTCAGGGCCGTTTCATCGGCTTTCAGTTCATCGCCCAGGCCAGCCACTTGCGCCATCACGGCCGAGGTGTCTTCCCCCTTGCCTTTCAGCATGCCGATTTGCTTGGACAGCGCATTGCGCTTGCCCTGCAGCTCTTCGGTGCGCGTCTGGATCGCCTTGCGTTCGGCTTCGAGGGCGGTAAAACCTGCCACGTCGAGCTGGAATTTGCGCGTCGCCAGGCGTTCTGCGACGGTGGCGATGTCTTTACGGAGAAGTTGGATATCTATCATGGGTGGATGGCGGTGCCGATGTATCGAAAGCACTCATTGTACCAAGACCCGTTCAGTTCTTTAGGAGTTTTGCACATGGCCGGCCATCGTCATGGCGGCATGGCTGGGCACTCGCGCCCGCTTTGCGGCTGCTGCTTAGTTTAGTGCTTAGATAAAGGCGGCTTTTTCGGCAGCGGTCAGGCGGCGAGCGCTGACGGTAACGACGGGCATCGTGCTGTCGGCAGCCTGGGCGATCACGGTGCTGCTGGCGCTCACTTCCACGGTATTCGCGCCGGCGGTGGCGAAGCTGGCGCCGATGGCGATGATGGCGGCGGCGACAAAGGTGATTTCCATGTTTTTCAGTGCGTTCATGATGTGACTCCTGGTTGGTTTGTTTCGTTGACTGCTGCTGGTATGGTGGTACTTTAGCCAATGGCCACGAACAACGCCACCGGCTTGCGACCAGCAGCGAAAAACAGGGAGCGAACGGTGAAAAACGGGGACTGAAGGGAAAACAAGGGAATGAACAACGCCTGACAAAACCGTAGCGAGCGGCAGTGATTTGTGGCTAAGAAGCGCAACCGTGCTAGAGCACGGTGAGCATCGCAGGCCGCAAAGCGCGCCGCGCAGTAGGTTTTGACAGGCGTTCTACAAGGCGTCCTTGACCAGACGCCCTAACCGGCTGATAGCCTGCTCGATGCGCGGCGTCCATGCATTGCCGCAATTGAGGCGCAGATAATTGCCAAACTTGCCCGAGGCCGAGAACAGCTGGCCCGGCATATACGCCACGCCGTCCGCGATGGCCGGGCCATGCAAGGCCAGCGCATCGACTTGCGGCGGCATCTGCACCCACAGCACGAAACCGCCCTGCGGCTCGGACAGCATGCAGTCTGCCGGAAAGCTGGCCGCCACGGCGTCGGACATGCGCGCGATACGCTGCACCAAGGTGCGCCGCATCTTGCGCAGCTGCTGGTCGTAGCTGCTGCCTTCCAGAAAATCGGCCAGCACGGCCTGGAAGAAATGGCTGGTGGCGCCGCTCGACACGGTTTTCAGCAAGGCCACTTCCTGCGCGAAACGCCCGGCCAGCACGTAACCGACGCGCGACGCAGGGGTAATCGCCTTGGAAAACGAGGAGCACAGCAACACATTGCCGCTCGTATCGTAGGCTTTCACGGGCCACGGCCGCTGCGGGGCAAAGCACAGGTCGCCATAGACATCGTCTTCCACCAATGGAATATTGAATTCAGACAGCAACCCCGCCAGCCGCTTCTTGTTTTCCTCCGGCATGACGCAACCCAAAGGATTATTTGCGTTCGGCACGAACAGGCAGGCTTGCACGAGGCCGGCGCGCAAGGCCAGTTCCAGCGCGTCGAGCGACGGCCCCGTCTTCGGGTCGGTGGGAATTTCCAGCGCCTTCATGCCCAGGCTTTCGATCATCTGCAGCAGCACGAAATACGTGGCCGACTCGATGGCGATGGTGTCTCCCGGCCTGGCGACGGCGCGCAGGCACAGGCTGATCGCTTCCGTGCAGGAATTCGTCACGACGATCTCGTGCGGATCGAGCTTGCCCCAGTCCAGCGCGCGGCGCGTCACCTGGCGCAAAAAATTGCCTTCGCTGACGTCGTAACAGCTGACCTTGCTCAATAACGCGGGTTCGCGCCGCGCCACGGCGCTGATGGTGCGCTGCATGCGCTTGATCGGCAGGATCTCGTCGGGCGGCCAGGCCGTGCCCAGCTGCACGATATTCGCCGTCTCGTTGTCCTTCAGCACGCGCATCAACAGATTGTTGATGCCAACAAAGGCCGGCTCCTTCAAGTGCTGCGCGTCCGCGCTGCACGGGCGGCGCGGCGCGCGGTGGCGCACGAAATAGCCGGACTGTGGCCGCGCATCGACTTGCCCCCGGTCTTCCATCAGGCGCAAGGCTTGCATCACGGTGCTGATGGAGATGCGCTTTTGCTGCGCCAGGTGGCGGATCGACGGCAGGCGGTCGCCGGGCGCAAACACGCGCGAGTCGATCAGCGCGCCCAGCTCGTTGGCCAGGTGCTCGTACAGATTCAAATGCGCGCTCATGTTCATCCCTTCAGTATGCGGCTGCCGCGCGGGGCCGGCACAGATACAGTTGCCGATTTTTTTGACAAGCACAGTGTACGGCAAGGGGCACTGTATGCATCACAATTTCGTTTTTCTGCATCTGTCATGCTTCACCGCAAGGGCCTAAGCTGTTCCTGTCAGCAAAACAGGAGCGATGCCATGCATACCGACCATGAATTACGCAGCGAACGGCCCTTGCGTCTGGAAAAAGCGCATGCCAGGGTCATCGAATGCCTGTCCGGCACGGCGTGGATCACGGCCTACGCCCAGTTCGAGGATTGCGTGCTGCGCAGCGGCGAACGCTATACGATACCGAATGACGGCCTGGTGCTGGTCGAAGCCGTAGGCAGCGGACACATCCGCGTGCATGGCACAACCACACCCCGGCCCACCCTGCTGCGCTGGCTGCACCTGGCACTGCCTCACACACTGAATACAAGGAATACATGAGCCAAGAACCACTGCGCGTCCTCGTCACGGGCGCCGCCGGCATCATCGGCACCGCTTTCTGGAAGCGCCGGCACGGGGAATTCTCCCTGCGCCTGGCCGACCTGCACACAGGCAAGCTGGCCGAAGCGCCCTGCCCATCCATCGAGCTCGACGTCAGCGACTATGCGGCCTGCCTGGCCACCTGTGCCGATATCGATGTGGTGTTGCACCTGGCCGGCGTGCCGCACGCCGGCGCCGATTTCGATGCGCAATTGCTGCAGCCGAACATTGTCGGCACGCACAACATCTTCCGCGCGGCACAGGCGCAAGGCGTGAAAAGAGTGGTGTTTGCCAGCAGCGCGCAAGCCATCGAGGGCTATCCGCTGGACGTGCAAGTGCAGGAAAACATGCCGGCCCGTCCGGCGAACATGTATGGCGCCAGCAAGGCCTTCGGTGAAGGCGTCGCTTCTGCGTTCGCCCACCAGCATGGCATGACGGCAATCGCCGTGCGCATCGCCAACGTGGCCAACTTTGCGCCAGGGCAAGAGCACAGCGCGCGCGACATCGCCGCCTTCATCAGCGAGCGCGACGTGGTGCAGCTGCTGGCCCGATGCGTGACTGCTGACGTGCCGGCCGGCTACCATGTCGTGCATGGCGTGTCGGACAACCGCTACAAGCGCCTGTCGATTGCGGCGACGCGCCAGCTGGTCGGCTACTCTCCGCAAGACGACGGTTTTACCCTGCTGGGGCTATAACCTCAGCCCTTCCCTGCTTTCCTGTCCAGCTCGCGCAGCCAGGCCAATTTATCGGCAATTTTACTTTCCAGGCCGCGCGGCACGGGCTGGTACCAGCCTGGTTCCGCCATGCCGTCCGGGAAGTAGGTTTCGCCAGCCGCATACGCATCGGGTTCGTCGTGCGCATAGCGGTAAGCGTGGCCGTAGCCCAGTTCCTTCATCAATTTCGTCGGCGCATTGCGCAAGTGCACGGGCACTTCCTTCGACTTGTCCTTCTTGACAAACGCCATGGCCGTATTGAAGGCGTTGTAGCCGGCATTGCTTTTCGCGGCAATCGCCAGGTAGATGACGGCCTGGCCCAGCGCCAGCTCGCCTTCGGGCGAACCGAGCCGCTCATACGTTTCCGCTGCGTCATTGACCATGGTCAAGGCGCGGGGGTCGGCCAGGCCGATATCTTCCCAGGCCATGCGCACGATGCGCCGCGACAGATAGCGCGGGTCCGCGCCGCCGTCGATCATGCGGCAAAACCAGTACAGGGCCGCATCAGGGTTCGAACCCCGAACGGATTTATGCAGCGCGGAAATCTGGTCATAGAAATTGTCGCCGCCCTTGTCGAAACGGCGTGAATTCAAGGTCAGTGCATTATCGACGAAGGCCGCGTCGATCCTGGTCGTGCCCGTCGAACTGGCGGCCGTCTCGGCCTGTTCCAGCAAATTCAGGAAACGCCGCGCATCGCCGTCCGCATAGCCGATCAGAGTATCGGCTGCCGCCTCATCAAAGCTCAAGTGCGTCAGGGCCGTCGATTGCGCCTTGGCCAGCAACTGTTTCATCTCGTCTTCGTTGAGCGATTTCAACACATACACTTGCGCGCGCGACAGCAGCGCCGAATTGACTTCAAAGCTGGGGTTTTCCGTCGTCGCGCCGATGAACGTCACCAGGCCCGATTCAACGAAGGGCAGCAAGGCGTCCTGCTGCGATTTATTAAACCTGTGAATCTCGTCGACGAACAGCAAGGTGTGCTTGCCGAACTGGTCCAGGCTGTGACGCGCCTGGTCCATGGCTGCGCGGATATCTTTTACACCGGCAAACACTGCCGACAAGGCGATGAATTCACTGTCGAAGGCATTCGCCATCAGGCGCGCCAGGGTGGTCTTGCCCACGCCGGGCGGCCCCCACAAGATCATCGAGTGGGCCTTGCCCGCCTCGAACGCGAGGCGCAGCGGCTTGCCCACGCCCAGCAGGTGCGTTTGGCCGATGACTTCGTTGAGGGTGGCCGGCCGCAAGGCTTCGGCCAGCGGCTGGCGCGGTGCGGTGGAAAAGAGATCCGCCATAATGAGTTACCTAATAAGAATGCAAAAGCCCCGCATTGCTGCGAGGCTGGTCAACAGCAAGACGTCAACAATCAGTTATTAATGACGTCCGCGCCTTTTGGCATCACGAATTTGAAATGGTTCGCGGCCAGCGCCGGATTCTTCTGGAAATTCTTGAACGCCAGCACCGACGTCTGCCCGAACGAATCGCGCAATTCCATCGCTTCCGGCACGCCATTGCGCAGGCCGATGGTGATTTCGTCGAAGGTCGTGTCCTTGGCTTTCGGCGTCGCTTTCAGCCATTCCAGGCCATCGCGCGTGCCCGCTTCAGCCAGGGTGAAATTCTTTTCCAGGTCGTTGCTGCCGAACAGGATGGCTGCTGGCGAGGAACCGAGCGCGTCGCCCAGTTTCTTGACCGTTACCTGGCTCAGGTCCTTGTCGTAGATATACAGTTTGTCGCCATCGGCTTGCAGCAGCTGCTCGTACGGCTTCAAGTACGTCCAGATGAACTTGCCCGGACGGGCAAACTCGAACGTGCCACTGGCCGGTGTCGACACTTTCGCCTTGCCGCTGGCGTCAGCCTTCTTGACTTGCCGCTGCACGAACTCGCCCTTGGCCGACTTGGTGCCGGCCGCAAAGCTCTTGAACTGTTCCAACGCGCTGGCCGAGGCGCTGGCCGCGAACAGCAGGCTGCAGGCAACGCTGGCCGCGCCGATCATCATTTTTGCTGCAAAAGTATTGCTTTTCATTCCGTTACCCTTGTTCGGCACTTGCCGCCGGCACCAGGATTTCCCGATTGCCATTGGATTGCATGGTTGATACCACCCCGCTCTGCTCCATCTGCTCGAGCAGACGGGCGGCGCGGTTATAGCCGATGCGCAAATGACGCTGCACCAGCGAAATCGAGGCGCGGCGGTTTTTCAGCACCACCGCCACCGCCTGGTCGTACAGGGCATCGGCCTCGCCGCCGCCCTCGCCCGGCGCACCGCCTTCGGCGCCATCGCCTTCCAGGGTGCCGCCTTCGAGGATGCCCTCGATGTAATTCGGTTCGCCCTGCAGCTTCAAATGGCTGACGACCCTGTGCACTTCTTCATCCGACACGAACGCGCCGTGCACGCGCATCGGCAAACCGGTGCCGGGCGGCATGTACAGCATGTCGCCCATGCCCAGCAGGGTTTCCGCGCCCATCTGGTCGAGAATGGTGCGCGAGTCGATCTTCGACGAGACCTGGAAGGCGATACGCGTCGGGATATTCGCCTTGATCAAGCCCGTGATCACGTCTACAGATGGGCGCTGCGTGGCCAGAATCAAGTGCAAACCGGCGGCGCGCGCCTTTTGCGCGATACGCGCGATCAATTCCTCGACTTTTTTGCCCACCACCATCATCAAATCGGCCAGCTCGTCGATGATGATGACGATGGTCGGCAGTTTATCGAGCGGCTCGGGCGAATCCGGCGTCAGGCTGAACGGATTCGGGATGTGTTCTTCGCGCTTTTTCGCGTCAGCAATCTTCGCGTTGTAGCCGGCCAGGTTGCGCACGCCCATCTTGCTCATCAGCTTGTAGCGGCGTTCCATCTCGTTCACGGCCCAGTTCAGCGCGTGGCCGGCCTGGCGCATGTCGGTCACGACGGGCGCCAGCAAGTGGGGAATGCCTTCGTAGACGGACATTTCCAGCATCTTCGGATCGATCAAAATCAGCCGTACGTCGAGCGGGTCGGATTTGTACAGCAGCGACAAAATCGTCGCATTGATGCCCACGGATTTACCGGAACCGGTAGTACCGGCCACCAGCAAATGGGGCATCTTGGCCAGGTCGGCCACGACGGGCTTGCCGGCAATATCCTTGCCCAGCGCAATCGTCAGGCTGGATACGCCATCGTTGTAGACCTTGGAGCCGAGGATTTCCGTCAGGCGCACGATCTGGCGCTTGCTGTTCGGCAGCTCCAAGGCCATGTAATTCTTGCCGGGAATGGTTTCCACCACACGGATGGAAGTCAGCGACAGTGAACGGGCCAGGTCGCGCGCCAGGCCGACGATCTGGCTGCCTTTGACGCCCGTGGCCGGCTCGATTTCATAGCGCGTCACCACAGGGCCGGGGTAAGCGGCCACTACCTTGGCATCCACGCCAAAGTCCGATAATTTCTTTTCGATCAGGCGGCTCGTGAATTCCAGGGTTTCCACGGACACCGTTTCCACCACGGGTGGCGCTTCATCGAGCAGGGACAGCGGCGGCAGCTTGCCGTCGCCGGGGGTTTCAAACAGATGCGCCTGGCGCTCCTTTTCCACGCGCTCGGATTTCACTACAGTGACCACTTGCGGCTCGATCTTGACGGGCGGCGCGGCCACATGTTTTTCCACATGCTTGGCCCGCTCGATGACCACGACTTCGTCGCGGCGCACGGCAGCCACTTCGCCCTGGCGGCGGTCTTCGCGGTCCTGGTAGCGCAGCACGAACCAGTTGAAGGCGTCTTCGATGGCGCCGCCGATGCGCTCGGCCACTTGCAACCACGACACATGGAAGAACAGGGAAAAGCCCAGGCCGAACAGCAGCAACAGCAGCAAGGTCGCGCCCGTGAAGCCGAAGGCCACGTGGGCCGAATGGCCCACCAACTGGCCCAGCACGCCGCCCGGATCGCGCGGCAGCTGCACGTGCAGGCTTTTCGCCATGCGCAGGTATTCCAGGCCCATGCTGCCGATCAGCATGATGGAGAAGCCGACGATGCGGATCAGCATCTCGACGTGGTGCTCGCGCTCCACCTCTTCCTCCTCCAGCAGGAAGCGCTTACTCAGGCGGCGATAGCCATGCCACACCGTGCGCAGCAGCCACACGCACCACCACCAGGCGGAAAAACCGAAGATATACAGCAACAGATCGGAGAAGGTCGCACCGAGCTTGCCGCCCAGGTTGGCGACCTTGTCGACGTTGGTGGCGTGCGACCAGCCAGGGTCGAGCTTGTTGAAGCTGGCCAGTATCAGCACGAAATACAGGGCAAACGCGGCCAGCGCGAACCAGCGCGCTTCGGACAGCAGCCGCACCAGCCGGTTGGGCAGGGGCCGGCGTTCGACCGGTTTTCGGGTGTAGCTATTTTGATTGGCCTGGGCTGGTTTAGTCATTCTGGGAAGCGCTGCAAGGTGATAAATGTTTCTGAAAGGGAATTTCCCATAATAAGGAAGTATTCTAAGCCATATATGCCCCGGACGGCCCCACGATTCGTCGCTACAGGCGGCTTGGTCTATAATCGTGGATTGCTTGCGCAAGCGCAATACGTCCTTGTTCTTCGCGCGTATGCCCCCAATTCGGATAGACCCCACTCATAGAGAAGCTTCCCATGACCACTACCAAACACGCCCGCGTTTTGATCCTCGGCTCCGGCCCAGCCGGCTACAGCGCCGCCGTCTACGCCGCCCGCGCCAACCTGAACCCGATGCTGGTCACCGGCGTGGAACAGGGCGGCCAGTTGATGACCACCACCGACGTGGAAAACTGGCCAGGCGACCCGATGGGCGTGCAAGGCCCGGACCTGATGCAGCGCTTGCTGCAGCACGCCGAGCGTTTCAATACGGAAATCGTGTTTGACCACATCCACACTACTTTCCTCAATGAAAAGCCGATCCGCCTGAAGGGCGACAGCCACGAATACACGTGCGACACCTTGATCATCGCCACGGGCGCATCCGCGCAATACCTGGGCCTGCCATCGGAAGCGGAATTCATGGGCAAGGGCGTATCCGCCTGCGCCACCTGCGATGGCTTCTTCTACCGCAACCAGGAAGTGGCCGTCGTCGGCGGCGGCAACACGGCCGTCGAAGAAGCGCTGTACCTGTCGAACATCGCCAATAAAGTCACCCTGATCCACCGCCGCGACAAGTTCCGCGCGGAAGCGATTTTGATCGACCGCCTGAACGCCAAGGTTGCCGAGGGCAAGATTGTGTTGAAATATAACCACACTCTGGATGAAGTGACGGGCAACGAAGGCGGCGTGACGGGCCTGAACATCAAGTCGACCATCGACGGCAAGGTTGAAGCGCTCTCCGTGCACGGCGTGTTCATCGCCATCGGCCACAAGCCGAACACGGGCATCTTCGAAGGCCAGCTGGACATGCACAACGGCTACATCAAGACCAAGACGGGCCTGGAAGGCATGGCCACCGCCACCAGCGCACCGGGCGTGTTCGCCGCCGGCGACGTGCAAGACCATATCTACCGCCAGGCCATCACCAGCGCCGGCACGGGTTGCATGGCAGCACTGGATGCCCAGCGCTACCTGGAAGGCCAGGAGTAAGCGTCGCATGGCGTCGATGAAAGACTTTGCCGACCTGAAAGCGGTCAGCAAGCAGCTCAAGGAGCAGGCCGATGCGCGCGCGCAAGCCGCCGCTAAGCGCGCCCAGCAGGTCAAGGTGCAGGCCGTGGAGAGCAATCTGTTCAAGGCCAGCATCGGCGGCGTCAAGCGCCTGCCCGAGTCGGACCGCTACGTGCCCAGCCTGCCCAAGGCGGGCGCCATGGCGGCCCAGCAGCCGGCGCGCAAATTGTCTCCGGAAGAGGACGATGCGGCCGTGTTGCGCGAATCGCTGTCGGACTTGTTCGAAGTCGACCATTACCTGGAAAACGATCCGGCCCTGAACTACGCCCGCCCCGGCGTGGGAACGGACGTGGTCAAGAAGATGCGCAAGGGCCACTGGCCCATCCAGGATGAGCTGGACTTGCACGGCTTGCGCCGCGACGAGGCACGCGACGGCATCGGCGCCTTCCTGAACCAGGCGACGCGGCGCAAGCTGCGTTGCGTGCGCGTCATCCACGGCAAGGGTTTTGGCTCGAAAGGCCAGGAACCGGTCTTGAAATCGATGGTGCACAGCTGGCTCGTGCAAAAGGATGAAGTCATCGCCTTTTGCCAGGCGCGCCGCTCCGAAGGGGGCGATGGCGCGCTGGTCGTATTGCTTTCTTCCGCCCTGCAGCCCATCCGCTGAGCACAGCAGCAAGAAATTACAATTCAGTAACAAGTTAGCTCTCGCACACGGCCCCGTTTGTCACCATTCGGGGCCGTGTCATGTTAACCTGTGACAATTATTTCCTGCTTAGCGTCTCGTGCACGCGCTCCACCCATGATGCCACCCCAATTGCCGCCTGGCTCGCTGATCAAGATCATTGAGGTCATCGCCATCCTGGTGGGCGCGTTTTCCGGCTTCATCGAAGCGCGCCGCAAGCGCATGGACCTGGTCGGCGTGTTCGTCGTGGCGTTCATCACGGCATTCGGCGGGGGGACTTTGCGCGACATCCTGCTCGACAAGCGGCCTTTGTTCTGGGTTTCGCACCAGGAATACGCGATCCTCATCTTCGTGCTGGCCCTGACGGCCGCGCCCCTGATCCAGCACTTGCGCCAGATCGTCTCGGAACGCCTGATCGTCATCGCCGACGCCATCGGCCTGGGCATGTTCGCCATCGCGGGCGTGGCCGAAGCGACGCGCGCCGGCATGCCGCTCTTCATCGCGTCGATGATGGGGGTGATTACGGGAATTTTTGGCGGCGTGATGCGCGACATCGTCTGCAACGAAGTGCCGATGGTGTTCCGCGACGGCAAACCGTACGCGATCTGCGCATTTTTCGGCTGCTGGGCTTATTTATTGCAGATGCACTTCGGCGCCGAGCACGACTTCGCGCTGTGGACCAGCGCCAGCGGCATCACGATTCTGCGCCTGATATGCTGGAAATTCGATATGCGGCTGGGGCGCTGAAGCGCCAAGCGGCAACATTGTTGGCGGAGCATGTCGGCTTACGCGCTGGCGCGCTAAGCCGACCTACGGCCAGATAAGCGATACATCGCGTAGGTCGGATCAGGCTCAAAGAGCCGTAATCCGACAACATTATTGACCCAGTCTTACACCGCGTCCGGACCCGTCTCACCGGTACGGATGCGGATGACTTGCTCCACATCGCGCACGAAGATCTTGCCGTCGCCGATCTTGCCCGTGCGAGCTGCCTTGATGATGGCGTCGACCACCAGTTCCGACACGCTGTCGTCCACCACCACCTCGACTTTGACTTTCGGCAAGAAGTCGACCACGTACTCGGCGCCACGGTACAGCTCGGTATGCCCCTTCTGGCGGCCAAAGCCCTTCACTTCCGTCACGGTCAAGCCCGTCACGTTCACATCGGCCAGCGCCTCGCGTACTTCGTCGAGCTTGAATGGTTTGATGATGGCGGTAATCTGTTTCATGGCTACTCCTTAAAATTGTTGGATTGTGGACAGATGGCTGCTTATTCGTAGAACTTCGACGTAATGGGGTAGCGCCAGTCGCGGCCGAAGCCACGGTGCGTGACGCGGATGCCCACCGGCGACTGGCGCCGCTTGTATTCATTGATCTTGATCAGGCGCGTGATTTTCGCCACGTCGGCCGGCGGGTAGCCTGCCTCGATAATGTCGGCGATCG
The DNA here is from genome assembly GCF_029690045.1 of Janthinobacterium rivuli. NCBI lineage: Bacteria > Pseudomonadati > Pseudomonadota > Betaproteobacteria > Burkholderiales > Oxalobacteraceae > Janthinobacterium > Janthinobacterium rivuli. The sequence goes on along the minus strand of NZ_CP121464.1, from coordinate 2,316,055 downwards.
GCCGGTTTTCTTCCATATACATCTGCATGATGCCATCGAGTATTTCATACGCTGGCAAGGAATCCTGGTCCAGCTGGTCGGCGCGCAATTCGGCCGACGGTCCGCGCGTCAGGATGCGCTCGGGGATCACGCTTGAGATGCTGTTGCGGTACGCACACAAACGGTACACGAGCGTCTTGGCAATATCCTTGATCACGGCAAAGCCGCCCGCCATGTCGCCGTACAGGGTGCAATAACCGACCGCCATCTCGCTCTTGTTGCCCGTCGTCAAGACGATGCTGCCATGCTTGTTCGACAGGGCCATCAGCAAGGTGCCGCGGATGCGCGCCTGGATGTTCTCTTCCGTCGCGTCTTCCGCCAGCCCCGCGAACTCGCCGGCCAGGGTGGCGCGGAAGGCGTCGAAGGTTTGCTTGATCGGAATTTCATCGTAGCGCACATTGAGGCGTTTTACCATGTCGCGCGAATCGATCCACGAGATATCGGCCGTAAATTGCGACGGCATCATCACGGCGCGCACCTTGTCGGCGCCCAGCGCATCGACGGCGATGGCCAGCGTCAGCGCGGAATCGACGCCGCCCGACATGCCGATCAGCACACCAGGGAAACCGTTCTTGCCGATATAGTCGCGCACGCCCAGCACCAGCGCCTGGTACACCTGCGCTTCGGTGGTCAATGGCGTGGCCAGCGGCTGCGGCACGGGCGAGGCGCCGTCGAACTCGACCAGTTGCAAGTCTTCCTCGAAGTGGCGCAGCTGGGCGCAAATCGTGCCGGCCGCATCCATGACAAACGAGTCGCCGTCGAAAATCAGTTCATCCTGGCCGCCGACCAGGTTGGCGTACACCAGGGCCATGCCTTGCGCGCTGACATTCTTGCGCATGGTTTCATAGCGCAGATGCTGCTTGTTCATGTGGTAGGGCGAGCCGTTCGGCACCAGCAGCACTTGCGCGCCGGCCGCGCGGGCGCGCGCAGGTGCATGCTCGAACCACGTGTCTTCGCAGATATTGATGCCGAAACGCACGCCTTTTACGCCGAAGACGAAAGCCTGGTCCGACGACGTGAAATAACGCTTTTCATCGAATACAGTCGTGTTCGGCAAATCGTGCTTGCGGTAGGTGCCCAGCACTTCGCCGTTCAGCAGCACGGAGGCGGCATTGTGGCGCACGCCCTTCTCGTCCTGCAGGGGCAAGCCCACCACCACGTGCAAATCGGTGAACTGGGCCAGGTCGGCAGCCAGTCCCGCAAACGCTTCCTGCGTTTTTGCGTAGAATGCATTGCGCAGCAATAAGTCCTCGGGTGGATAGCCGACCAGCGACAGTTCCGGCGTGAGCACGATATCGGCGCCCGCTTCAAATGCACGGCGGGAAAGGTCGAAGATCTTGGCACGGTTGCCGGCCAGATCGCCGACCGTACTATTCATTTGAGCAATTGCGACTTTGACTGTCATGATGATGATGGATATTTTCGTTCTATTAAACAAGACAGGGGCGCGCAGGCCGGTGGCGGCGCCCCGAGAGTGATGAATGCACACTACAACAATGAATTATCGCACGGCTATCGTCACTACCCTGGCTGAAATTGGCGAAGCGGCCTGGTCCGAACTGCTGGCAAGCCAGGCGGAGGCCACTCCCTTCCTTTCCTACGCCTTTTTGCACGCGCTGCACGAGTCCGGCTGCGCCAGCGCGGACACGGGCTGGCAGCCGAATTACCTGGTGCTGTGGCAAGGCGAGGTGCTGGCCGCCGCCCTGCCCCTGTACCTCAAAATGCACTCGTATGGCGAATACGTGTTCGACTGGGCCTGGGCCGACGCGTATCGGCAACATGGTCTCGAATATTACCCGAAACTGTTGTCGGCGATCCCATTTACGCCCGTGAGCGGCACGCGCCTGCTGGCCCGCGATGGCGAGGCGCGCGCCGCACTGCTGGCCTTTCTGCAGGCACAGCAGCAAGCGGCCGACGTGTCGTCCTGCCACATCCTGTTCCCTCCAGAAAGCGAAGCGCGCCAGTTGGAGGAAGCTGGCTACCTGATGCGTAGTGGCGTGCAGTTTCACTGGCTCAATCCCGGCTACACGGATTTCGAGCAATTCCTCGCCACCCTGGAACACAAGAAGCGCAAGAATATCCGCGCCGAGCGGCGCAAGGTGATTGACGCGGGCGTCACCCTGCGCCAGGTACGCGGGACGGAAACGACGGACGCGGACTGGCAGCTGTTCCACCGCTGCTACAGCAATACCTATGCGGAACACCGCTCGTCGCCGTACTTAAGCCTGGAGTTCTTCCAGCGCATCGGTGCCAGCATGCAGCAAAACATCTTGCTCGTGATCGCCGAGCGCGAAGGGCGGGCCATTGCCGCCTCGCTGGTGATACACACGGCGGACACTTTATATGGCCGCTACTGGGGCGCGCTCGAGCACGTGCCCTGCCTGCATTTCGAGACGGCGTATTACCAGCCGCTGGAGTTTTGCATCGCCAACGGCATCGCCACCTTCGAAGGGGGCGCGCAAGGCGAGCACAAGATGGCGCGCGGCTTCCTGCCGCAAAAGACCTGGTCCGCCCACTGGCTGGCGCACCCGGCCTTCGCGGACGCCGTGCAGCGCTTCCTCGAGCGCGAACGGGGCGGCATCGACGCCTATCTCGATGAATTGAACGAGCACAGCCCGTTTCGCGCATAAAAAAACGCTCCCGGCCATGACTGGCGGGGAGCGTTTTATTTTACTGCGTGTACTTAGGCTTTGGCGGCATCGGCCTTGAACGCGGCGACGCCGTTCAGGATTTCTTCCTTGGCGATTTCCGGACCATACCAGCCGTCGATCTTGACCCATTTGCCTTTTTCCAGATCTTTGTAGTGCTCAAAGAAATGCTGGATCTGGCGCAAGCGCAGTTCGTTCAGATCTTCCGGCTTTTGCCAGTGGCTGTAGATCGACAGAACCTTGTCGACTGGCACGGCCAGCACTTTCGCGTCTTCGCCCGACTCGTCGGTCATTTTCAGCACGCCGATAGGACGGCAGCGCACGACCACGCCCGGGATCAGCGGGAACGGGGTGATGACCAGCACGTCAACCGGGTCGCCGTCCGGCGACAGGGTGTTTGGCACGTAGCCGTAGTTGCACGGGTAATGCATGGCGGTACCCATGAAGCGATCGACGAAGATCGCGCCGCTTTCCTTGTCGACTTCGTACTTGATCGGATCGGCATTCATCGGGATTTCGATGACGACGTTGAAATCGTTCGGCAGGTCGCGGCCGGAAGAGACGTTATTCAAACTCATGGGATTCCTCATTAGCGGGTGGTGTTTTAACCGCGCAATTATAGCGAAGTACAGGCCGCTTGTGCGATGCAGCAGCGGCCCGCCGGCGTTTTGCGCGTCCTGCCAGCAACAGTGGCGCGCCCGGCTCACTGAACCCCGCAGCCTGCCACCGGGACAATAAACAGGCCACCGAAAATAATAAGTAGAAACACTTAAGCATTACTACGGTCAGTCCCGAGTTAATACCGTCAATGTCCGCCTATTTTCATTTCAATATCACCATGCGGCAAACATGGTTATTATATTTGATATTGCATTTTATGCAGCCACTTATAACAACAGCGTCAATCTTATTCTCCCCGCAATGCGGGCGCATGACGACGCCGCCGCTTCAACACACTACTCCAGCCCGGGAATTTCCTCTTCCAGCATAATATTTGCGCTTATTTGAAGCATTTATTTATTCAAATGGCGGCCCTGCCAAAAAACGGCGCGACCAGAAGACAATCATCAATTCTGATAAACTGTCACATTCTGGTGTTTCCAAAACTTCGCATACTCTGCAAACAAAGCCTTCGCTAGATTCAATATGGCGCATCACGCGCCACCGATAAATCCTTGCAAAAAGGAATATGATGATTCCCTCTTTCCGGTCCGGGCCTTTATTAAAGGTCACCGGCGTTATTTTCATTCTGTTTGGCCTCGCCCTGCTGGGCGGCGGCATCTGGCTGGCATCGCTTGGCGGCTCCTGGTACTACTTGCTGGCCGGCATAGGCATGCTGATCGCAGGCGTGCTCGTCTTCAAAGGCAAGCGCAGCGCGCAGCCGTTCATGGCCTTCCTGCTGCTCGCCACCCTGATCTGGTCCCTCATTGAAGTGAAGTTCGACTGGTGGCAATTGCTGCCGCGCCTGGACATCTGGTTTGCCGCCGCCGTCTGGCTGCTGCTGCCCTTCGTCAACCGCCGCCTGGCGCCAGCCGCCGCGGCGAAACAAGGGCAAGCGGGCAAGACGGCGCTCTCCGCCGCCGTGGCCCTGACCGTCATCGCCGGCGTCATCGCCCTGTTCCAGGACTACCATGACCTGCATGGCGAGGTGCCAGCCGAAAACATGGCCGCCACCGCCACCGGCGACCTGGCGCCCGGCGTCGAGCACAACGACTGGTCCGCCTATGGCCGCTCCGGCTATGGCGACCGCTATGCCCCGGCCGCGCAAATCACCCCGGCAAATATTTCCGGCTTGAAAGAAGCCTGGACCTATCATACGGGCGACTTCAAGGGTCCGAACGACCCGGGCGAGATCGCCAACGAAGTCACGCCGCTGAAGGTCAATGACATGCTGTACCTGTGCACGCCGCACAACATCGTCATCGCCCTGAACCCGGACACGGGCAAGGAAATCTGGCGCCACGATCCGAAGATCAACCGCGATGCGGCCAGCTACCAGCACATGATCTGCCGCGGCGTGGCCTACTGGGACGTGAACGCGGGCCGCGCGAAGAACAATCCAGCCCCCGAAGCTGCCAGCATGGAATGCCCGCGCCGCATACTGGCGCCCACCATGGATGGCACCATGATCGCCGTCAACGCCGATACGGGCGAGTCGTGCAAGAGCTTTGGCAACAACGGCGTCGTCAACCTGTATAAAAACATGGCCATGATCAAGCGCGGTTTCCTGATGCCGACTTCGCCGCCGGCCGTATCGCAGAAAATGGCCGTGATCGCCGCCAGCGTGACGGACAACCATTCGACGGAAGAGCCATCGGGCGTGATCCGCGGCTACGATCCCGTCACCGGCAAGCTGATGTGGAACTGGGACCCGGCCATGCCGGAAGATACGGCGCCTTTCCCTGAAGGCAAGAACTACACCAACAACTCGCCCAATTCCTGGGGCGTGGCCAGCATCGATGAAAAGCTGGGCATGGTCTACATTCCGATGGGCAATGAAACCCCCGATACCTGGGGCGGCAACCGCAACAAGAATGGCGAGAAATTCAACAGCGCCATCGTCGCGCTGGACCTGGCGACCGGCAAAGTGCGCTGGGTGTACCAGACCGTGCACCACGATATCTGGGACATGGACATCGGCGGCCAGCCGTCGCTGGTCGACATCGACACGCCGAAAGGCAAAATCCCATCCGTGGTCGCCACCACCAAGCGCGGCGACATCTATGTGATCGACCGCCGCGACGGCAGCCTGGTCGTGCCGGCGCCGGAAAAACCCGTGCCGACGAGCAATCCTGCCGCTGGCGACACCCTGTCGCCCACGCAGCCGTTCTCTGCCCTGACCTTCTTACCTGAGCGCAATATCAGCGAAGCGGACATGTGGGGCACGACGCCGTTCGACCAGCTCGCCTGCCGCATCATCTTCAAGGAACGCCGCTATGAAGGCCCGTTCACGCCGCAAACGGCTGGCAAGGGCGCCGTCATCTCCCCTGGCCCGCTCGGCATCTTCGAATGGGGTGGCGCGGCCATCGACCCCGTGCGCCAGTTGTTGATCGTCAACCCTGACTACATGGGCTTCCTGGAAAAACTCGTGCCGCGCGCCGAAACGACGGCCAAGGGTGGCACCGGTGGCGAAATGGGCTTGCAGCCGCAGACGGGCGTCCCGTTCGCCGTGGAAATCAAGGCCTTTTTGTCGCCGCTGGGCTTCCCATGCCAGGCACCGCCGTGGGGCTATGTGGCCGCCGTCGACCTGCGCACCATGAAAAAAGTGTGGATGCACAAGAACGGCACCACGCGCGACAGCGGTCCCGTGCCGATTCCATTGCCACTGGGCGTCCCTAGCCTGGGCGGCATGGTCACCACGGGTGGCGGCGTGACCTTCCTCAGCAGCACGCTCGACTACTACATCCGCGGCTACGACGTCAGCAACGGTAAAGTCATCTGGAAAGCCCGCTTGCCAGCCGGCGGCCAGGCTACGCCGATGAGCTATGTGTCGAACAAGTCGGGACGCCAGTTCGTCGTCGTCATGGCCGGCGGCCACGGTTCGCTGGGCACGAAGATGAGCGACACCTTGGTCGCATATGCCTTGCCGGAAGGCACTGCATCAGTACCGAAGAAGTAAAGTAGCAAAGTAGCAGCGCAAAAAAAAGCCGTTCAGTCTGCACTGAACGGCTTTTTTACGTCTGAAGAAACAAGTGGCTTACAGGATAGTAGCCAGTGCGCACTGCCGGTAATGCGCGGCAGCCTGTTCCGTCTGCTGCAAGGCGTCGTGCATCTGCGCCAGCTTCAGGTGGGCGTCGCGCACCATCTGCGGCTCGTTCGCGTCCGACAAAGCCTGCTCCAGGTGGCGCTGGGCCTTGCCCCACAGTTTTTGCTTGAGGCACAGGGTACCCAGGGTCAGCGCCAGTTCCGCGTCCAGCGGACGCTGTTTCATCCATTGCTCGCAATGCTCGATCTGCAGCAGCAGGGCCGGCGTGCCGCTTGGCGCCGCCGCTTCGCGGTAGGCGCGCACGACGCGCTCGTCCCAGTCGGCGGCCAGCGACTCTTCGCACACGAGGCGCGCTTCATCGTGCAGGCCGCGCGCATTCAGGGCCGTGGCGGCGCGGCAGGCGATGTACGGCTTGACCCGGTCCGCGCTCGGCACGGTGGACCACACGCGCATCAGGGATTCGGCGTCATGCGACGGGTCGGACAGCAAATGCTCGTAAGCCAGTTCGCGCAAGCGCGACGACAGGGCCGGATGCAGGGCGCGGTGCTTGTCGAGCGAACGCACGAGGCGCAGCACTTCCGGCCAGTTCTTTGCCTGCTGCTCGGCCTTGAGCGACCATTGCAGCGCGTGGATGTGGCGCGTGCCGCTGGCATTGAGTTCGCGCACGGCGGCCAGGGCCGCTTCCGGCTGGTGGTCGTCGACCAGCAATTCCGTCACCGTCATCAAACGGGCCGTCTTCAGGCTGGCATCGCCTTCGACGCGGGACAGCCAGCTGTCGCGGCGTTCGGACTGGCGCATGCGGTGCGCGGCGCGCGCGCCGATCAGTGCCGCCAGGCCGGCGTTTTCTTCCAACTCGGCGGCGCGCAAGGCGGCCTTCTCGGCATGGCCGAAACGGCCTTCGAACAGGGCTTTCAAGGCTTCGCGCAAGCCCTTGTTGCCGTCGCGCTCACGCTTGCGCTGGCGGTAGGCCGCCACTTGCGCCGGCATGCGCACGGTGGCGCGCACGGCGCGCACCAACAGGTACAGCAGCACGAACAGCACGACCTGCAGCAGCAGGAAGAAGTTCAGCGACAAGTCGATGCGGTACGGCGGATAGAACAGCACCACGTTGCCGGGATTGAAACGGGCCGTCACGGCGATACCGATCGCCGCGGCCATCAGGGCGAGTAACCAGAGAAATAGACGCATGGGCTCAGGACTTCGCTTTGTAGTTGCGCACAGCCGTCAGGCTGTCGGACAAGGTTGGCATTTCGATGGCCAGGTTGCTGCCCTGCACTTGGCGCAGCAGGGCTTGCGCCGTCTGCGTGCTCTTGGCGCGGGTGTCGAAATACTTGGCCAGCGCATCCTGCGCAGCGATCAAGTCGTTGCGGAAAGCCGTTTCATTGCGCGACAACAAAGCCATGCGGGCGTTGAGCAGGCGCAGCTTGACGTTTTCACGCAAGAAATACGACTGCGTCGGCGACAGCATCAGCGCTTCCGGCGTATCGACACGGCGGATGCGGATCAATTGGCGCACGTCGGCCCACATGTCGCCGCTCCAGGTATTGAAGCCGTCGCGCACTTTTTGCAGCAGCGGTTCCGGCGCCGGCGGTCCCACCAGCTTGCCGGCGGCGTCGCGCACAGGCTTGGCCTTGCCGGTTTTTTCCGGCGCGGCCGGCAAGGCCGGCGTTTCGTCGGACAGCATCGGCAGGGAATCGACCTGGGCGATCACGGCGTCGAGGCGCAGGGCCACGCCCGTCGAATCGACGCTGGGCAGGGCCTTGAGTTTTTCCATGTCGCGCCCGATGGCGCGGCGGATGGTGATGAATTGCGGCTTGTCGGAACGCGACAGGCTGCGGTCCGCGTTTTGCAGGGCGATCAGCGCGCCGGGCACGTTGCCGGCCAGTTGCAGCTGCTGGCTGGCCGTCGACAGCACTTGCTCGATTTCCGTCAGCGCCCACTCGTCGCGGTTTTTCGACAAGTCGTTATACAGTTGTTCCAGGGCCAACTGCTGGCTTTGCGTTTCGCTCTGGCGGTTTTCCAGCGCACCCACCTTGATTTCCAGCTCTTTCGTGCCTTCTTGCACGTTGCGCGCCAGCACGCCCGTTTCGGCGTTGCTGACGTCGCCCTTTTGCAGGCGCTTGGCCACTTCTTCGCGCAGGTTGCGGATCTGCTTGCTGGTCGACCAGCTTTGCGCAGCCAGCAGCACGGCCAGCACGATGACGGCGATGCTCATGGGCTTTTGCAGCTGTTCCAGCAGGGTCGGCGCGCGGCCGGCAGGTTGGTCGGCCGCCTGCGGCGCCGTCTTCACGGCGCTGCCAGGCGTTGCATTCGGTTCGGAGAGTGTAGGCATTTCGTTCATGGTCGTGATTGTAACGCGGCGAGCACTCCTGCGTCGCCTGATCCTGTCAGGGTGACACGGGCGAAACCCAGGGCCGCCGCCGTTTGTGCAATGCGGGCGTGCGGCACGATCAGATGCTGCTGTTGCATTTTCACAACAGCCGTCTTTTCAGCATCCATTTGGCCCAGCAGCGCCAGCAAACCGCGCAGCGCTTCCGAGCTGGTGATGATCCAGTCATTATTATGCTGCAACAGATTTTCCAGGGTCGCCCGCAAGGCCGGCGTCAGCGTCGGCACCTTGCGCCGATAAGCCGTGATGAACTCGACCTCGGCGCCGGCCGCGCGCAAGCCGTCGGCCAGGTAATCGCGTCCGCCATCGCCGCGCACGATCAGCACGCGCTTGCCGCGCAGGGCCGGCAAGTCCAGCGCCAGCAATAAATGTTCGGAATCGCTGCGCGCCGTGTCCAGCGGACTCGTGATGCTGGCATTCGCATCCGTGACGCCATGCGCGGCCAGGGCCATCTTGCTGCCCTCGCCCACCACCGCCAGCGGCAAGCCTGCCGGCCAGGCGGGCAGGTGCGCAAAGACGCAGTCGATGGCGTTGGGCGAGACGAAGGCCACCAGGTCATATTCCGCCAGGTGCGCCAGCACGGCTTGCAACTGCGCGCATTCGTCCGCGCCGTCAAGCGCGTGGATTTCCAGCAGCGGCAGCAGCTGCACGGGCAAGCCCAGCGCCGCGATCCTGGCGGCCAGCGGCCCCGCTTGTTGCGCGGGCCGCGTGATCACCACGGTGTCAGGCATGCGGCGCCAGGCCTTCATGGTTGTCGGGCGTGACGGCACACGAGGCGAGGATGCCGGCTGCATCTTGCCCGCGCAGCAGTTCAGCCACTTGCTCGCCCAGCTGTTCCGGCGCGCTGGCCGGGCCACTGACGTCTGCGCTGGCCATGCGCGCGCCGTCCGGCGTGGCGACCATGGCGCGCAACCGCATCTGTTCGCCCTCGACGGTGGCGAACGCGGCCAGCGGAATCTGGCAGCTGCCGCCGAAAATCTTCGATACCTTGCGCTCGGCCGTGACGGCCTGCGCCGTGTCGGCATGGTTCAGCGGCGCCAGCAAGCGCACCAGGTCGGCGCCGTCAGCACGGCCGCTGCGGATTTCGATCGCCATGGCGCCCTGGCCTGCCGCCGGCAGGCTGTCTTCCGGCGCCAGTACGGCGCGGATGCGCGACGCCAGGCCCAGGCGTTTCAGGCCGGCGGCGGCCAGGATGATGGCGGCGTAATCGCCACGGTCCAGCTTGCCCAAGCGCGTATCGAGATTGCCGCGCAGGGGCAAAATCGTCAGGTGCGGATAGCGCGCGGCGATCAGCGACTGGCGGCGCAGGCTGCTGGTGCCGACCACGGCGCCATGCGGCAGCTCGGCCAGGCTGGCGTAATCGTTCGACACGAACGCGTCGCGCGGGTCTTCGCGCTCGAGGATGGCGGCCAGGGCAAAGCCTTCCGGCAACTCCATCGGCACGTCTTTGAGCGAATGCACGGCCAGGTCGGCGCGGCCTTCTTCCATCGCCACTTCCAGCTCCTTGACGAACAGGCCCTTGCCGCCTACCTTGGACAGGGCGCGGTCCAGAATCTGGTCGCCGCGTGTGGTCATGCCGAGAATTTCAACGCTACACTGCGGATACAGGGCGGCCAGACGCGCACGCACGTGTTCAGCTTGCCACATGGCAAGACGGCTCTCGCGCGTGGCGATCACCAGGCGGGCGGGAATAGTCAATTCGTTCGGGGTCAATTCGGATGCTTTCAAAACAAGTTCTTTCGCTGTGGCTGTCGTTGTCATTATCGTTGCCAATTCGCCCGTCCGATATCAATTTGTATCGGAATGGCGCCCGGCGTCGCTATAATCGTTATCCCTTGGCCTAAACGGCCAAGTCAGGCTAGCGTCCATGTTGAAGACCACAAATTTTATCATGCGCCCCCTCCCCTCTGCGGCCAAACGCCCGGTGCGATCCACATTCCCTTGCTTTTACACTTACTTTGGTTCTTTATTATGCTCAATGACGCAGTAGCACCAGAAATAGTTCCAGCGGCCGGCTCCGACAAGGACGCGCCGCTGAAAGAAGACATCCGCCTGCTGGGCCGCCTGCTGGGCGACGTGCTGCGCGAACAAGAGGGCGACGCCGTCTTCAATGTGGTGGAAACCATACGCCAGACGTCCGTGCGCTTCCGCCGCGAAGCGGACGCGGGCGCGGCCCTGGAGCTCGACGCCATGCTCAAGGAACTGAGCCGCGAACAGACGATTTCCGTCGTGCGCGCCTTTTCCTATTTCTCGCACCTGGCCAACATCGCGGAAGACCAGCACCACATCCGCCGCCGCCGCGCCCACCTGCTGGCAGGGTCCAGCGCGCAAAAGGGCAGCGTCAGCTTCGCCCTGAAAAAACTGCGCATGGCCGGCGTGCCGCGCAAGACCGTCGACACCTTTTTCCAGGACGCCCTGATCGCGCCCGTGCTGACGGCCCACCCGACGGAAGTGCAGCGCAAGAGCATCCTCGACGCCGAGCACGACATCGCCCGCCTGCTGGCCGAGCGCGACCTGCCGCAGACGCCGAAAGAGCGGCAAGCCAACCTGCAGCTGCTGCGCTCGCGCGTCTCCACCCTGTGGCAGACGCGCATGCTGCGCTACTCGAAGCTGACGGTGGCCGACGAAATCGAAAACGCCCTGTCCTACTACCGCATTACCTTTTTGCGCGAACTGCCGGGCCTGTATGACGACATCGAGGATGACATCGCCGCCGAGTACCCGAACGGCGACGGCACGATAGTACCGATCAATGCCGCCTACGTGCAGATGGGCAGCTGGATCGGCGGCGACCGTGACGGCAACCCGAACGTCAACGCGGGCACCATGCAGCACGCGCTGGCGCGCCACGCCACCACCATCCTCGACTTTTACCTCGACGAAGTGCACGCGCTGGGCGCGGAATTGTCCGTCTCGACCCTGATGGTGGGCGTCAGCGCCGAACTGCAAGCGCTGGCCGACCAGTCGCCGGACGCCTCGCCGCACCGCAGCGACGAGCCGTACCGCCGCGCCCTGATCGGCATCTATGCGCGCCTGGCCGCCACGGCCCGCGCGCTGGGCGCCACCAATATCCTGCGCAAGGAAGTGGGCGCGGCCGCGCCCTACCCTGACGCGGCCGCGTTTGTCACCGACTTGCGCACCATCGTCGCCTCGCTCGAATCGCACCACGGCGCGGCCCTCGTGCGTCCGCGCCTGGCCACGCTGGCGCGCGCGGCCGACATCTTCGGTTTCCACCTGGCCTCGCTGGACATGCGCCAGACGTCCGACGTGCACGAGCGCGTGCTGGCCGACCTGTTCGCGCAAAGCGGCGTGGCCGCCGATTACACGTCCCTGTCCGAGGAAGACAAGCAGGCGCTGCTGCTGAGCGAACTGGCCCAGCCGCGTTTGCTGTACTCGCCTTACATCGCCTACGCCACGGAAACGGATTCCGAGCTGGCGATTTTGCGCGCGGCGCGCGACATCCGCCAGCGCTACGGCGCGCGGGCCATCCGCAACTACATCATTTCGCACACGGAAACCGTCTCCGACCTGCTGGAAGTGTTGCTGCTGCAAAAGGAAACGGGCTTGCTGCGCACCGACTGGAAAGCCGGCGGCGACGGTGACAGCAGCTGCGAGCTGATGGTCATCCCCCTGTTCGAAACGATCCCCGACCTGCAGCGCGCGGCCGGCATCATGAGCGAGGTGATGGCCTTGCCCCTGGTAAAACAATTGATCGCCAAGCAGGGACAGTTGCAGGAAGTCATGCTCGGCTATTCCGATTCGAACAAGGATGGCGGCTTCCTGACGTCGAACTGGGAACTGTACAAGGCCGAACTGGCGCTGGTCTCCGACTTCCAGAAGGCCGGCGTCAAGCTGCGCCTGTTCCATGGCCGTGGCGGCACGGTGGGCCGCGGCGGCGGACCCAGCTACGAAGCCATCCTGGCCCAGCCGCCGGGCACCGTCAACGGCCAGATCCGCCTGACGGAGCAAGGCGAAATCATCGCCTCGAAGTTTTCCAACGCGGAAATCGGCCGGCGCAACCTGGAATTGCTGGTCGCCGCCACCCTGGAAGCGAGCCTGGCGCCGCAGGCGGCCAATCCCGCGCACGCAAGCGAGCTGGCGCAGTTCGAAGCGGTGATGGCGCAGCTGTCGGACCTGGCCTATCACGCCTACCGCCACCTCGTGTATGAAACGCCGGGTTTTACGGAGTATTTCTTCTCGGCCACGCCGATTGCGGAAATTGCCGAATTGAACCTCGGTTCGCGCCCCGCCTCGCGCAAGGCCAACCAGCGCATCGAAGACTTGCGCGCCATTCCCTGGGGCTTTTCCTGGGGCCAGTGCCGCTTGCTGCTGCCGGGCTGGTTCGGCTTCGGCAGCGCCATCGAAGCGTGGATCAAGCAGGCCGACGGCGCCGCGCAGGACGACAGGATCGCCACCCTGCGCGCCATGTACGCCGAATGGCCATTCTTTGCCACCCTGCTGTCGAACATGGACATGGTGCTGGCCAAGACGGACCTGGCGATCGCCTCGCGCTATGCGGAACTGGTGGCGGACCAGGGCTTGCGCGAACGCATCTACAAGCGCATCACGGATGAGCATGGCAACACCTTGCGCTGCCTGGAGCTGATCACCGGCAATACCGAGCGCCTGGCGGGCAACCCGCTGCTGGCCCGCTCGATTCAGAACCGCTTCGCCTATCTCGACCCGCTGAACCACTTGCAGGTGGAATTGATCAAGCGCAACCGCGCCCTGTCCAGCGCCAGCAAAGTCGACGAACGGGTGCACCGCGGCATCCAGCTGTCGATCAATGGCGTGGCGGCCGGTCTGCGCAATACGGGCTGATCGCGTCACCTTGCCATCGGCAAACAGGGCCGGCGCCGCAAGGGCCGGCCCTTTTGCTTGCCCAATGGAAAAATATTCTCAAGAAAACAACAATTGGTATTACACTAGCGGTTGATACTCCCCCTCTGCGGCGCCAGGCGCACCGCAGCGGCCAACCATGACGCCAGGAACGCGGATGAGCAAATGGTCGATTGAAACGCTGAGTGCGGCATGCGCCGCCCTCATCCTGATCATGCTGGGCTGGCTGGCGGGCGCGGCCTGGCAGCAACTCGACTTCTGGGAACACATCTGGCTGTCGCTGCTGCTGGCGGCGTCCGCCGGCACGGCCATGTGGCTGATGCGCAGGCTGCGCGCCCGCCTCGCCAGCACGCGCCAGCAGCTCGACGCCAGCGCCATGCGCTACCGCGACCTGAGCGAAACGGCGCAGGACGGCATGTGGCAAACGGATGCGCACGGTCGCATCCTGCACGTCAACCAGCGCCTGTGCGACATGCTGGGCATCCCCGCCGAGCTGCTGCTGAACCATTCCATGGAGGAATTCCACGACGAGGCGACCTTGCTGCGCCTGTGTCCGCTGCGCCAGACAGCCACGGATAGCTGCATGGGAGAACTGCGTTACCGGCACAGCGACGGCTCGGAGCGCTGGGCCATGATCAGCGGCCGCTGCCTGTACGACCCGCAAGGCAGCCTGACGGGCGCCCTCGTGCTGGCCAGCGACATCACGGAACACAAGCGGGCCGAACACGCTTTGACCGTCGCCCATGCGGAGCTGGAAAGCCGCGTGGCACTGCGCACGGCCCAGCTGCTCGATGTCAATCTCCAGCTCTCCGCGGAAATCGCCATGCGCGCGCAAACGGAAGCGGCCCTGGCGCGCAGCGAAGAGCGGCTGCAGGACATCATTTCCATGATGCCCCTGTCGCTGTTCCTGAAAGATGCCGATTCGCGCATCGTGCTGATGAACCAGGCCTGCGAGCAGCAATGGGGCGTGTGCCAGCAAGACATCGCCGAAGGACGCGACTTGCAACATTTCCCCAAGGAACAGAACATGGGATTCCACGCGGCGGACCAGGAAGCCTTTGCCAGCCGCAAGGTGGTGATCCGCGAAGAACTGGTATGGAATGCGCAGATGCAGGAAAACCGCCTGGTGCAGACGCACAAGAAACCCGTATTTGACGACGATGGCCAGCCGCAGATGATCATCGCCATGGCCATCGACATCACGGAAAGCAAGCGCAACGAGGAGAACCTGCAGCGCACCCTGGCCCAGCTGCGCGAACTGAGCGACCACCAGCAAACCATCAAGGAAGAAGAGAGGCGCCGCATCGCGCTCGACATCCATGACGACCTGGGCCAGAACCTGATGGTGCTGCGCATCGACGTGTCGCTGCTGCACGCGCGCACGGCCAGGACCCACCCGCGCCTGCACCGCCACACCCAGCGCGTGCTCGACACCATCGACGCCACCATCCGTTCGGTGCGCACCATCATCAATGACTTGCATCCCAGCACCCTGGAGCTGGGACTGGGTCCGGCGGCGGAATGGCTGATACGCCAGATGGAAAGCCGCGGCGCCATCCGCTACCGGCTCAAGCTCGACAGCGAGGCGCCCGACCTGGGCCTGGACCAGCGCCAGACGTCGGCCATCTTCCGCGTGCTGCAGGAATCGCTGTCGAACATCGTGCGCCACGCCCAGGCCAGCGAAGTGGAAGTGGCGCTGGCGCAGGATACGGACGCCATCGTGCTGCGCATCAGCGACAACGGCATCGGCATGCAGCCGGACGCCCACGGCAAGAAAGCCGCCTTCGGCCTGAAAAGCATCCGCGAACGCGTCCACGCCCTGGGCGGCGAGCTGCGCATCGACAGCCAGGCGGGCCAGGGCACGGCGCTGGCCATCCGCTTGCCGCGGGCCAGGAAAAGCGCGCCGGCCGGGCATGACGAAATACAAAAATTATCAAAAATAGTAGCTAATTGAGTATGCATTGGCAGCATTAAAAAGTATAGTAAGTTTTTTCTTGAGGAAACTATCATGCTGCCACGGTTCTCCTGCTTCCCCGCCCCACTGCTCAGTCTGCTCCTGCTGGCCGCTATCCCCACCGCCAGCGCCACCATCTATGCCGAACGGGGCTTTGGTGAAAAGGATGGCAATGGCAGCATCGCGTCCGACCTGAACCCGGCAGGGCTGGTGGCCGGCATCATCATGGAAGAGGAAGGACGGCGCCGCGCCGTGACCTATCAGCATGGCCGCCTCCGCGAACTGGGCACCCTGGGTGGCAATGAAGGTTTCACCAAAGCCATCAATACCCATGGCGTGGTGGTGGGCTCGGCGCAGACGGCCAGCGGCGCCTGGCATGCCTTCCGCTTTGAAGCAGCAGGCGGCATGCGCGACCTGGGCACCCTGGGCGGCAACAGCAGCTATGCCACGGCCATCACGCGCGACGGCATGATCGCCGGCTATGCCGATACCAGCGCCGGCGATTTCCACGCCTTTGTGACGAAAGCCGACCTCAGCCTGCAAGACCTGGGCACCCTGGGCGGCGCCAGCAGCTATGCCAGCGGCCTGAACACACATGGCATGGTGGTGGGCACGGCGCAGCGCGGCGACGGCTACCGCCGCGCCTTCGTCTACCGCCCCGGCACGGGCATGCAGGAAATCGGCACCCTGCCCGGCGGACGCATCAGTTCAGCCACCGCCATCAATGATGCAGGCCTGATCGTGGGCGCCTCGGAAACGGAAAAGCGCCGCTGGCACGCCTTTGCCTGGGACGGCAAACGCATGCTCGACCTGGGCGCCATGATCGGCCAGGGCGACAGCTACGCCACGGCGGTCAACGCGGCCGGCCACGTCGTCGGCAGCGTCAACATCAACGGCTTTGAACCGATGACCTTTGTCTACAAGGAAGGCGTGATGACGGTGCGCCGCCGCGACGACGGCCTGTACCTGACCAACAAGATCACGGACGCCGGGCTGGTGGTCGGCGCCGTCTACACGGGACATAAATTCCAGGCCTTCGCCGTGCCGTCGCAAGCGGCGCCCGCACCGCAGCGCAGCAATCCATTGGACTGGCTGTTCCTCACCTTCATCCTCGGCGCCAGCGGCGTGGCACTGTACCAGCTCCGCGCCGGCCTGCGTGGCCAGCGCACGTATTTCATGTAAGCCAACGCTAGGGATGGACGAAAAAAAAGAGGCTTGCGCCTCTTTTTTTGTTTGCTTGCCCTACGCTTAGTTTTGCGTCAGGAAGGTTTTCAGCTTGTCCGAGCGCGAAGGCTGGCGCAGCTTGCTCATGGCTTTCGCTTCGATCTGGCGGATGCGCTCGCGCGTCACGTCGAACTGCTTGCCCACTTCTTCCAGGGTGTGGTCGTTCGACATTTCCACGCCGTAACGCATGCGCAGCACTTTCGCTTCGCGCGGCGTCAGGGAATCGAGCACTTCCTTGATCACGTTGCGCATCGAGGCGTGCAGCGCGGCGTCCAGCGGCGCCAGGGTCGTGTTGTCTTCGATGAAGTCGCCCAGTTGCGAATCGCCATCTTCGCCCATCGGCGTTTCCATGGAAATCGGCTCTTTCGCGATCTTCATGATCTCGCGCACCTTGTTTTCCGGCATTTCCATCTTGACGGCCAGGGTCGCCAGGTCCGGCTCGCTGCCCGTTTCCTGCATGATCTGGCGCGAGATGCGGTTCATCTTGTTGATCGTTTCGATCATGTGCACCGGCACACGGATGGTGCGGGCCATGTCGGCGATCGAACGCGTGATGGCCTGGCGGATCCACCAGGTGGCGTAGGTCGAGAACTTGTAGCCGCGGCGGTATTCGAACTTGTCGACGGCCTTCAGCAAGCCGATGTTGCCTTCCTGGATCAGATCGAGGAATTGCAAGCCGCGGTTGATGTATTTCTTGGCGATCGAAATGACCAGGCGCAAGTTGGCGACCGTCATTTCGCGTTTTGCGTGACGCGCGCGCTTTTCGCCGGCAGCCATCTGCTTGTTGATCTTGCGCAAGTCAGCCAGCGGCAGGGCCACGCGCGCTTGCAGGTCGATCATCTTCTTTTGCAGTTCCTTGACGGCAGGCACGTTGCGGCTGAGGATGGCGCTGTACGGATACTTGCAATCGACTTCGCGGTCGACCCATTCCAGATCGCATTCATTGCCCGGGAACACCTTGATGAAGTGGGCGCGCGGCATGCCGCATTTGTTCACGCACAGTTCCAGCACGGCGCGCTCGATGTGGCGCACTTCTTCCATCTGGCCGCGCAGGGTGTCGCACAGCTTCTCGACGACCTTGGCCGTGAAGCGGATGCCCAGCAATTCCTGCGAAATGGCTTCCTGCGCCTTGATGTAGGCTTTCGAGTTGTAACCCTCGGGCGCCTTGCGCATCTTGTCGTACTGCGTCGAAATGACGTTGAATTTCTCCAGCGCATTCTTTTTCAGCTGGGCCAGCTGCTCGCTGGAGAAACCGGCCGCGCCGCCATTGGCGTCGCCGTCTTCTTCCTCGGCTTCTTCTTCCTCTTCCTCGTCGTCACCGCTGGCGGCGGCTGGCGCAGCGGCAGCGGCGGGCGCCGGGGCATTGCTTTCGTTCAAGTCGACAAAGCCGTCGACCACTTCATCGACCTTGATTTCATCGCGCGCGATTTTTTGCGACAGCGCAACGATTTCGCCGATGGTGGTCGGGCAGGCGGAAATGGCCTGGATCATGTCTTTCAGCCCGCCTTCGATGCGCTTGGCGATCTCGATCTCGCCTTCGCGCGTCAGCAGCGCCACGGCGCCCATTTCACGCATGTACATGCGCACGGGGTCGGTGGTGCGGCCAAAGTCGGAGTCGACGGTCGACAGGGCGGTGGCGGCAGCCGCTTCCACTTCATCGTCGCTGGTGACGGTGGCGACGTTGTCAGTCAACAACAGGCTTTCCGCGTCAGGAGCGCGCTCATAGACGGCGATGCCCATGTCGTTGAAGGTGGCGATGATGCCTTCGATCGCTTCCGGATCGATGATGTTTTCCGGCAATTGGTCATTGATCTCGGCATAGGTCAGGAAACCGCGTTCCTTGCCCATGTTGATCAGGCCCGTGATCTGCTTGCGGCGGCGTTCCAGGTCCGCTGCCGAGGCTTCCGGATCGCCCAGCGCGTCCGCCAGGCCACCTTTGGCCTTGCGGTCGCGCGCTTTCGACACGGCCTTCAGTTCGGCGCGTTCGACGGCGTTGAGTGCTGCCACTTCATCGTTTTCCGGCGTGAATTCGCTAGGCTTGCGGCCACGGCGGCCTGGCACCTTGACGGTTGGCAGGAAGTAATTCGAGGTATCGATGGCGGCCAGGGCATCGGCGTCCGTGGTCTTGCTGACCACTTGCGCGCCGGTGATGATGGTCACGGGCGCCGCTTCCGGCTTGGCGCGCACGACTTTCGAACGGGCTGCCGTCACCACTTTATTCGTGGCGGCGCTTTCGCTGACCTTGCGCGGCGCGGCCGGAGCCTTGGCGCCGGGGGCGATCTTCACGCTCGGCGTTTTGGCCGGTGCCGCTTCAGCGGCCTCGGTCACGTCGGCAACAGCCTCGGCGGCCGGGGCGCTGACGGCCGCTTCCGCAGCCGTTTCGGCCGCTGGCACGGCAGCCAGGCGCGAGCGGCTTTTCTTCACCACGGTGACGACGGTCGGCGCCGTCGTGACGGTGGCTTCCGGATTCGCTTGCGCATTATCGATGAAGTAAGATAAAGTCGTTTTGGGTACGGCAAGTGGCGCCGCGGCTGGGCGTGGCGCCTTGGCGGACAACGTTAAAGTTTTTGGCGTATTCTTCATGAGATATCTCTTAATGCGAGACCAGATGGTGTCGGCGCGAAGTGAATGATTCCACCTAAGCCTGCGAAACCGGACTCGATGGAGCGTATTGTTGCGGCTGCCGTGTTAACGACAGCGGCGCCTGTCTATCGGGACGTTCAAAGCCCGCGCATCCGTCATGGGGAGCGGCGGGCCGAAGCCGGGTCAGATAAATAAGCGATGTACATTGCGGAATGAAAAAAAGCCCGTACCAGAACGGGCTTGAATCTATTGTTGTTCAGTGAAGACACAGCGGAGAGCAAGATTATGCACGACGGCCAGTTATCTGGATAATTGATAAACAAAATATCTGATATCAAAAATACTAATAATTGGGGGCCTGCACCGCACTGCTCCTATCCCCTGCACACCTGAGCCAGACCTTTAAAAACAGGGTCCAGTCATCAGCGCAAGCCGACATTATACACATTTCCCGCATTTCGCGCTGTGCCGACTGTCGCGCGCAGCCGCTTATTGCAGGTCAAGTTGCCAAAAAAGACAATGCACTTGCCTGTGGCGCGTGCTATGCTCCCCTTTTATAGCCCAACCAATGATGTCGATGACCAGCTCCACGCCAGACCAGCAAGCCACCACTCCTGACACGCCAGTCGATGCAGCCCCAGCGGCGGCACCGGCCGCAGCGACCACGCCGGCGCCAGCCGGCCTGACCGCGCGCGCCCTGCTGAAGCAGTTCCAGGAGCAATTCCCGCCATTCCGCGATTGCCTGCCCTTGTCGATCGGTATCGACAAGCAGATCCTGGCGCGCCTGCCGGACCTGGACCGCAAGCTGATGCGCACGGCGCTGGGCATCCACACGGGTTCGCTGCGCTACCTGCGC
Organism: Janthinobacterium rivuli; assembly: GCF_029690045.1. Lineage (NCBI taxonomy): Bacteria > Pseudomonadati > Pseudomonadota > Betaproteobacteria > Burkholderiales > Oxalobacteraceae > Janthinobacterium > Janthinobacterium rivuli. The sequence goes on along the minus strand of NZ_CP121464.1, from coordinate 2,295,817 downwards.
GTGATGGAAAAAGCCAAGGTACGCTACGACCTCGACGGCACGGCCGGCGCGGAAGTGACGCAAACCCACCGCGACCACGCCACGCAAGTATTGCAGCAGCGCTTCAAGAAGGAAGCCGAGCGCAAGAAAGCCGAACGCGACGCGGCCGCCGCCGAAGAAGCGAACCGTCTGCGCCTGGAAAAACTGAATCAGCTGACCGCGAAATTCTCGCGCAAAGGCTGATCCGGTTTCATGGACACAGCTGCCGCACCGCCACTGCCCCCGTATCAAGGCATCGCCCTCGACCACGTCAAGCTGGTACGCACCAGCGATGATGCACAGGCGGCCATGGCCGCCCTGCTGGCAGCGGACGCCATCGGCTTCGATACGGAATCGAAGCCGACGTTCGTCAAAGGCGAGTCCTCCACGGGACCGCATTTGATCCAGCTGGCCACCGACGACATCGCCTACCTGTTCCAGGTGGGCAGCACGCCGGCGCCGGCCCTGGCGGAACTCAAAGCCATCCTCGAATCGACCACCACCCTGAAAGTGGGTTTTGGCCTGTCCGACGACGTCAAGCGCCTGCGCAACAAGCTGGGCATCGCGCCGGCCCAGGTGCTCGACCTGTCCGTCGCCCTGCGCGGCGGCCAGCGCAACGATCTGGGCGCGAAAACGGCCGTGGCCAAGTTCTTCGGCCTGCACCTGCAGAAATCGAAAAAGATCTCCACCACCAACTGGGCCACCTCGCGCCTGACGGAAAAGCAGATTCTGTACGCGGCCGACGATGCGCAAGTAGCCCTGCGCGTGTACCGCCGCTGGATCGCCGACGGCGGCAAGGTCGCGCCGCAAAAAGCCCCGCGCCCGGCCGCCGCGCCACCGGCAGCGCCCGCCTCCCCGGCCTGATTCCACCGTCCATCGCATGCGCAAGAAAAACAGCACCGGTACCAGCGCCGCAGCCATCGCCGCAGCCGCGCAGGCACTGGGCCGCCCGTTGCCGCCATCGTACGCGGCATGGCTGCTGGACAACAATGGCCGCGCACTGGGCGCACTGACCTTGTTTCCCGTCTATGACGCGGACAATCCGCGCAAGACCTGGGAATCGATAGACCGCCACTACCGCGAAGGCTGGCAGGCATGGCTGGACAACTTCGCCGGCAGCGGCATCGATCACGCCAGCCTGCTGCCCTTCGCGCAATTCGGCACGGGCGATTACTATTGTTTCGACTATGCCCAGTCTGGACCATCGGGCGAGCCGGTGGTCGTGCTGTGGTCGCACGAAACGGGAACCACCAGCACGGTGGCGCCCGACTTTAGCGCCTTTCTCGCCCTGCCCGGCCGTCCCGGCTGACTTCCCCTACGGCGCCAGTTGCTGCGCCGCCAGCCGCCCCAGCGCGGCGATGGCCGCCTCCAGCTGCGCGCTCCACGGATGGCCGTAATTGAGGCGGATGCAGTGGCGAAACGCGCGCGTGGCGGAAAAGATGGGGCCGGGCGCGATGCTGATGCCGGCCGCCAGCGCGCTGCGGTGCAAGGCCAGCGCATCGATACCGGCAGGCATCTCCACCCAGACGAAATAACCGCCCTGCGGCCGCGTCACCCGCGTGCCGGGCGGAAAATGCACGGCAATGGCTTGCAGCATGGTGTTTTGCTGCGCCGCCAGGGTCAGCCGCAGCTGGCGCAAATGGCGGTCATAGCCGCCTTGCGCCAGGTAGTCGGCCAGCGCCATCTGCAACGGTATCGGCGCCGACAGGCTGGTGGTCAGCTTCAGGCGCTCGACCTGGCGCGTGTAGCGGCCCGCCATGGCCCAGCCCAGCCTGAAGCCGGGCGCCAGGGTCTTGGAAAACGAGCTGCAATGCATGACCAGGCCCGCACCGTCATGGCTTTTCGTCAGGCCCGGACGCTGCTTGCCAAAGTACAGCTCGCCATACACGTCATCCTCGATCAGCGGCACGCCATGGCGCGCCAGCAATTCGACCAGTGCGCGCTTCTTTTCCGGCGACATCAGGCTGCCCAGGGGATTCTGGAAATTCGTCATCAGCCAGCACGCCTTGGGCTGGTGTCGCTGCAGCAATTCTTCCAGTGCCGCCAGGTCGACGCCGTCGCGCGGGCTGGTGGCAATTTCCACCGCCTTCAGTTCCAGCCGCTGCAGCGCCTGCAGGCACGCATAGAAGCTGGGCGACTCGATCAGCACCGTGTCGCCAGGCCGCGTGACGGCTTGCAGGCACAGGTTCAGCGCTTCCAGCGCGCCATTCGTGATGACGATGTCGTCGCTGGAAACGGGCACGCCGTCCTGCTGGTAGCGCAGGGCGATCTGGCGGCGCAGCTCGGCATTGCCCAAGGATAAATCCGTGACGGTGCTCCACGGGTCGAGGCGGCGCATGCTGGCCGACACGGCGCGCGCCAGTTTTTCCATCGGGAACAGGTGCGGACTGGGAAACGCCGAGCCGAACGGCACGATATCGCGCGCCCCCACGGCGCCCAGCACCTCGAACACGAGGTCGCTGACGTCGACCGTGGTGCTGGCGTCGAGCGGATGGGAACTGTCCGGCTCGGGCGCCAGCGCGGCGCGCTGCGGCGCCACGTAGTAGCCGGAGCGGGGCCGCGAGACGATCATGCCGCGCGCTTCGAGCAAATAATAGGCCTGGAACACCGTCGACGGACTGACGCCCCGGCGCGCATGCTGCTGGCGCACGGAAGGCAATTTATCGCCTGGCAACAACAGCTGCGTGCTGATCATGGCGGCCACTTCTTCCGCCAATTCCTCATATCGTTTCAACCCTGCTCCTCAAACTGATCCGTAGTTTTATTGCACAACTGATCCTGTCACAGTGACAGCCCCCGTTATATGCTAGGGTAACAACATCCGGGCAGCAACACCGGCACGCGACACAGACCGACGAGACAGGTGATCTTTCCATGCGACTTTCCATGCTACTGCATTCTCCCCTCGCGCTGGTGCTGGCCATCGCCGCGCCCACTGCCATCTCCGCCAGCCACGACAGCCTGGAGCAGCGTATCAAGGCGTGCACGTCTTGCCATGCGCAGCAGGAAAAGCACGATGCCTTCTTTCCCCGCATCGCCGGCAAACCTGCAGGCTACCTGTACAACCAGCTGCTGAACTTTCGCGAGGGACGGCGCCAGTATCCGATGATGAACTATATGGTGGAACACTTGCCTGACGATTATCTGCGCGAAATCGCCGACTATTTTGCGGCGCAGCACCCGGCCCCGCCGCCGGCACAGCCCAGCAGCGCCGGCACGACGGCCCTGGCGCGTGGCAAGGAACTGGTGCTGCACGGCGACGCCGGCAAAAAGATTCCCGCCTGTATAGCCTGCCACGGCCAGCAACTGGCCGGCGTGGCGCCCGCCATCCCCGGCTTGCTGGGCTTGCCCCGCGACTATATCAACGCCCAGCTGGGCGCCTGGAAAAACGGTATCCGCCGCGCCCACTCTCCCGACTGCATGGCGCAAGTGGCGCAGCGCCTGTCGGACGCGGACGTGGGCGCCGTCTCGGCCTGGCTGGGCACGCAGGTGGCCAGCGCCGACGCGCGTCCCGCCAGCAGCATCGCCCTGCCCTTGCCGCTGCATTGCGGCGGCGTACCGGGCTCCAGCGCGCAGGTGGCGCCATGAAAAAATGGATGATCGCGGCCGGTTTGCTGCTGATTGCCGGCGGCAGCGCCACATTCCTGCTGTATCCAGCCGACGACCTGGGCCCGGCACCCGTGGCCAGCCCCCTGAGCCAGGAACAGCTGGTCGCGCGCGGCGCCTATCTGGCCAAGGCGGGCGACTGCATGGCCTGCCACACGACGCGCGGCGGCGTGCCCTACGCGGGTGGCCGGGCCTTGCAGACGCCGTTCGGCAAGGTGCTCTCGCCCAACATCACGGCCGACAAGGAAACGGGCATCGGCAGCTGGACGGCCGACGATTTCTGGCGCGCCATCCACAACGGCAAGTCGAAGGATGGCCGGCTGCTGTATCCGGCCTTTCCCTACACCAACTACACCAAGGTGCAGCGCGAAGACAGCGACGCACTGTACGCGTATTTCCAGAGCGTGCCGCCGCACAGGCAGGCGAACGCGCCGCATGCGCTGCGCTTCCCCTACAACCAGCAGGTCGCGCTGGCCGCCTGGCGCGCCCTGTATTTCAAGCCGGGCGTGTACCAGCCGCTCACAAACAAAAGCATGGAATGGAACCGCGGCGCCTACCTGGTGCAGGGCCTGGGCCACTGCAGCGCCTGCCATAGCAGCCGTACCACCCTGGGCGGCAGCGACGACGGCCTGTCGGGCGGCCTGATCCCCGTGCTGGGCTGGTACGCGCCGTCGCTGACGTCGGACGCGGAAGCGGGCCTGGGCGACTGGGACACGGCGCATATCGTGGAATTGCTGCAAACAGGCGTGTCGCCGCGCGCCACCGTCTTCGGCCCCATGGCGGAAGTCGTGCGGCAAAGCTTGCAGCACATGAGCCACGCCGACGTGCAGGCGATGGCCGTCTACCTGAAGAGCCTGCCAGGCCCGGCACAAGCGGTGAAAAAGGCGCCGCGCGGCACGTCGGAGCAAGCCACGCAGCAACTGGCCTTGGGCGCGAAACTGTATGAGGCGCAATGCGCGAGCTGCCACCAGGCCGATGGCAAGGGCGTGCCGCCCGGCTACCCGCCGCTGGCCGGCAACCGCGCGCTGACGACGGAGTCGGCCGTGAACGCCATCCGCCTCGTGCTCAACGGCGGTTTCGCGCCCGGCACCCGCGGCAACCCGCGCCCCTACGGCATGCCGCCGTTCGGCCCCGTCATGGATGATGCGGAAGTGGCTGCCGTGGTCACGTATCTGCGCGCGTCGTGGGGCAATGATGCGCCGGCGGTGTCGGCGCTGGAGGTGAATAAATACCGCAGCGTGCCGCTGGAGTAAGATCGTTTGACGATTATCTCAAATTGAGATAATCTGAGAATCATGGCATTACTTCGGCATGCATATGCGCATCGTCGCCAACAAAGCTTTGATGGATTTCGCCAGCAGGCATCCGCTGGCGGGCGAACCCATGCAGGCATGGCGCAAGATCATCGAATCGCGGTCATTTGCCAATTTTGCTGTGATGAAGTCGACATTTAACGCCACCGATCATGTTGGCGATTACTATGTTTTTAATATTGGCGGTAACAAGTACCGGATCATCGCCGCGATTCACTTCAATCGCCAGTTGCTGTTCATCCGGGAAGTGCTGACGCATAAGGAGTACGACGCATGGAAGCCTTGATGCATCGTGAAATGATTACAGAAATCACTGTCCACTATCAAGCCTTGTCCAGGCTGGTTCCTCTGCAGGCGATTCCTGATGCGGCCGCTTATGAACAAGCTGTCAGCGTATTGCATCAGCTATTGGATGCCGGGGCGGCCGATGAAAAGCACCCTTTGGCCGGGCTGGTTGACAGTGTCGGCCGGCTGATAGCCGATTACGACCAGGAGCATTTTCCGCCCGCCCCCGTCTCGCCTGCCGCCACGCTTCGCCTGTTGATGGAGCAACAGGCGCTGACACAATCCGACCTGCCGGAAGTGGGAACCCAAGGCGTCGTGTCTGAAGTGCTCAACGGCAAACGGGACCTGAATGTGCGGCAAATCAAGGCTCTGGCGCAACGTTTCGACGTCCCCACCAGTGTTTTTATTGCATGAGCTCGTAAAAAAACCGGCGCCGGTTTTTCATTTCAAACAGCCGCTTTCAGCGGAACTTGCTTTTGTGCCCCGTCTTCAAATCCAGCGCATAACGCACGCCATTGTCCGTCAGCATGACTTCATCGGGCGGCTCCTCGCCAGCCAGGGCGCCGTCGATCAGGGGCAGGCCTTCGCCCTTGCGCATCAGGTCGTCGCAGCGCTCGTACACATTGGCGCAACCGGTGGAGGCCATCAGCGATTGCACGATGGCCACTTTCCATGCGTCGACGCCGCCGGCGTTGAATTCGCAGATCAGATAGCCTTGCACGCCGCCGAACAGCTGCACCACCAGGCCCGGCAAGCCCTCGTCTTCGCCCTTGATCAGGGTCAGCAGCTGGTTTTCACCCGCCTTCTTGATGGCTGGCAGTTTTTTCTCGATGGCGGCCTTGACCCGGCGCTTGATCAGCGCGTGGTCGACCGGTTCGTCTTCCTTGAAGCTCCAGATGCGCGCGCGGATCTGCGACTTCGAATTGTAGGCGGCGCGGGCGATGAATTGCTTCGACGAGCTTTGCACGATGGCCGTCGAGCCGGGCTTCATTTTTTCCTGCGGCTTGCCTTCGACTTTTTCAATCGCGGACGCGTAAATCCACGATTGGCCCAGCAAGCTCTTTTCCTTGCCCTGTTTGATGGTGATGATCAGCATGTAATTCCAGTAGTGTGAGCGGCGCGTGCCGCTCGTCGTATGTCCAATACCGGCATGATACCTCATGCCATCCTGTCGCATCCTCCTGCATTCCATGCCACCGCTGGCGCAGTCTGTCGCAGGACGGTACGCGGGCGCACCCGGCTGGCATACCATGCAAGTATACCAATTCAAAACAGGGAGCAAGAATGACACAGCCACTTTTCCACCGCCGCCACCGCCACCGCCGCCACGCCAGCGCCGCGATCGCCCTGCTGCTGGCCACCTGCGCGCTGGCCATTCCGGCCGCGCCGGCGCTGGCGTCGCCGCTCGACTGGATTTCCGGCAACAGCATCCAGGGCAGCGGCAAGCTGCAAAAGCAGACGCGCGACGTGGGCAGCTTCCACGCCGTGGCGCTGAACGTGCCGGGCACGGTTGAGCTGCGCATCGGCAACACGGACAGCGTCACCGTCGAAGCGGACGACAATATCCTGCCGCTGATCGAGACGGCCGTGGAAAACGGCACCCTGCGCATCCGCCCCGCCAAGCGCAACGCCAACTTCCGCCAGAGCAGCCTGACCATCGTCATCCAGGCGCGCCAGGTGGAGCGCGTCAGCGTGGGCGGCTCGGGCAACATCACGGCAACGGGCTTGCGCGCCGAGAACCTGCGCTTCGACGTGGGCGGCTCCGGCTCCATCCATGCACGCGACCTCGACAGCCGCCAGGTCTCCATCGCCATCGGCGGCAGCGGCAGCTTCAAGGCCAGCGGCAAGACGGAGCAGCTGACGGCCTCGATCGGCGGCTCGGGCAATATCGAAGCGGGCCGCCTGGCCGCGCGCGAAGTGCAGGTGAGCATCGGCGGCTCGGGCGAAGCCACCGTGTGGGCCAAGGACGACCTGGCCATCAGCATCGGCGGTTCTGGCGAAGTGAGCTACTACGGCGATCCGCGCATCAGCCGCAGCATGCAGCGTTCGAGCAGCATCCGCCGCCTGGGCAGCGCGCCGAATTAAGCGCCCGCAATGACAAAAGCCCGGAGCGTTCCGGGCTTTTTGCGTTTCCAACAGTCAAATCAGCGGGCCGGCTTGACCGGTTCGCGGTCGATCAGAACCGTGTTGACGCTGTCCGTCAGCCAGATCTGGCCATCCTGGATCGTGCACTGCAGCTGCATGTTGCGCTGCGCCAGCTTGCTCATGTCCTGCGCCGCTTCCGATGGCAGGTTGATCACGGTCAGGTTCTTCGCCCGTTCCAGTTTGTTGGCGATCTGTTTCCACCAGATGTGGCTGGTTGCGCCATAGCTGTAGACGATCACCTGTTCCGAACGCCCACAGGCCTTCAGGATGCGCTTTTCGTCGGGCTGGCCCACTTCGATCCACAGCTGGATGGCGCCCGTCAAGTCTTTCTGCCACAGGTCGGGCTCTTCCGTATCGAACAGGCCCTTGGTGAACGTCAGCGCCTCATCGGCGTGGATGGCGAACGCCAGCAGGCGCACCATCATGCGCTCGTCCGTCTCGGACGGGTGGCGCGCCAGGGTCAGCGCGTGATCCTGGTAGTAATTGCGGTCCATGTCGGCGATCTGCAGATCGGCTTTGAAAATTGTTGCTTTGAGGGCCATCGTGTTTCTGTCTCGGTAAAGTGAAGAGTGAAATCGGTATCAGCGGAAGACCACGGTCTTGTCGCCATTTTTCAGAATGCGGTGCTCGACGAACCATTTCACGGCGCGCGCCAGCACCACGCACTCGACGTCGCGGCCGATGGCCGTCAGGGTTTCCGCATCCATCGCATGGTCGACGCGCTCGACGTCCTGCTCGATGATCGGGCCTTCGTCCAGGTCGCCCGTGACGAAGTGGGCCGTCGCGCCGATCAGCTTGACGCCGCGGTGATGCGCCTGCGCATACGGCTTGGCGCCCTTGAAGCTGGGCAGGAAGGAATGGTGGATATTGATGGCGCGGCCATCGAGCGCCTGGCACAGGCCCGGCGACAGGATCTGCATGTAGCGCGCCAGCACCACCAGGTCGATCTTGTGCGTGTCCATCAAGTCGATGATCTTCGCTTCCTGCGCCAGCTTGGCCGCTTCCGGCGCGCCGGCCGCCAGCGGCAAGTGATGGAAGGGAATGTTGTAGCTGGCCGCCAGCTGGTAGAACTCCATGTGGTTCGACACGATGGCGGGAATTTCCACGTTCAGCAAGCCGCTCTTGTAGCGGAACAGCAAATCGTTCAGGCAATGGCCGATCTTCGACACCATCAGCATGACGCGCGGCTTGACGCGCGCATCGTGCAGCTGGCCATGGAAGGGGCCATTCAACTGCATGGCTTGCGACAGGTCGGCGAAGTCGCTGCGCAACTGGGCGTCGCTGACGGCGCCGTCTTCCAGCGCGAAATGCACGCGCATGAAGAACAGCTGGGATTCCTGGTCGCCGAACTGGGCGGAATCGAGGATGTTGCAGCCGCGTTCGGCCAGGAAGCCGGACACGCGGTGCACGATGCCGCGCTGGTCCAGGCAGGACAGGGTCAGGATGTATTCGGGATGCGTCATGGTCGCGGAAATAGGTAAAAAAGTAAGGCGATGCTCGGCTCAGCCACGCGCGCCGGCCATCGGCTGCGCTGCCGCGAGCCGGCTATTGTCGCACGGCCGGGCCTGTAAACCTGCATTTTCCACACAGCCATCATGGGGGACGCGACGCGCCATCTCATTCGCGTTCGTTTGATCTGGCGCAAAACCATCGCATTTTTCAAGCAGCCAGGGGCCATTCGCGCCTTAAACGACCACCTGGCGTGGAACCTGGCGCGCCATCCGGCGTCTATCCCTTTGCTCGTTTCAACATACGCCGCACCCGGTGCACCGGGTGTTTTTCGGACCAGATTTTCATTGAGGTAGAACATGTTCCCTAACAGTATTAGCCCCGCGCTGAAGTCCCACCTGGAAGCCCAGCTCAATTTTGCCACCGACCTGTCACGCAAGATGTTCGACACGGCGCAGAAAATGAGCGAGCTTCATGTGCGGCTGGCGCAAGACCTGTTCCAGGAATGGAGCGACACCAATCAGCAACTGCTGTGCGCACGTGACACGGGCGAGTTCCTGTCGACAGCGGCCCAGCTGCAACCAGGCGGCGTGAGGCTGCGCCAGTACCAGCAGCAGCTCGGCAATCTGGTCGCCAATGCCAATGTCGAGATGAACCGCACTGCAGAAACGCATATCCCCGAAGCGAGCCGCACGGCCGTCGCCTTCGCGGACGAAGTGGTGCGCAAAACCGCCGAGGAAACGGAAAAAGCCACGCAGCGCCAGCGTGAAATGATCGAAAAAATGCACGCCGCGGGCCACCGCAATGGCGCGGGCCACAGCCGCGATACCAGCAGGCAATCCGATCAGGCGCATTGAGCACTTGAGTTGAACACCTGAGTTGAACACCTGAGTTGAACACTAGACCCCACTCGACAGCAAGGAGAGCGACATGGCTAACAATCAAGGTAATGAACAGGGCAAAGGCACTGGCAGCAGCCAGAAAGCCGGCGAATCAGGCAGCGGCAAAGGCACGAGCAAGCGCGGCTTTGCCGCCATGAACGAGGAGCAGCAACGCGAAATCGCCAGCAAGGGCGGCCAGGCAGCCCATCAAAAGGGCACGGCCCATGAATTCGACTCGGAAGAAGCACGCCGGGCCGGGCAGAAAGGGGGCGAAGCCGTCAGCCGCAACCGCGAACACATGGCGGAAATTGGCCGCAAGGGCGGCGAAAGCCGGCAATCGGCCCAGCGCGCCAATGAAAACCGCAGCAGCACGGCGGCACGCAGCGGCAGCACTGGCCGGCAGGGCAACAAGGAGGAGGACGACAAGGGCTGATCCGGGGCTGCTCTGGCGGCCCCATGCAAGGGCTGGGGCAGCGCGTGGCGCGGCGGTATGGTACATTCTCGCCTTACAGACACCTCCGCGCCACGCCCCGCCCTTCCCCGCATGCAGCCATCCCTGAAATACCTGAGCGCCTATTCCGAACAAACGCAAGCGCAAGTGCGGCAACTGATCGCGCAAGACAAGCTGGGCGACGTCCTGTTGAAACGCTATCCGAGCGCGCACGATGTACGCAACGACAAGGCTTTATACCAGTATGTACAGGACTTGAAGAATGAATTTCTGCGCAATGCCGAGCCCATCAACAAGGTGGCGTTCGACAGCAAGATCCATGTGATCCAGCATGCGCTGGGCTTGCATACCTCGATCTCGCGCGTGCAGGGTGGCAAGCTCAAGGCCAAGCACGAAATCCGCGTGGCCACCATATTCAAGGAAGTGCCGCTGGAATTCCTGCGCATGATCGCCGTGCACGAACTGGCGCATGTGAAGGAAAAGCAGCACGACAAGGCGTTCTACAAGCTGTGCACGTATATGGAACCGCAATACCACCAGTACGAATTCGACGTGCGCCTGTACCTGACCCAGCTCGACCTGTCAGGCCAGCGCCTGTGGTCATGAAGTCCTGGCCATAACGGGCCGATCCTGAAGTCCACGAAACAATGCCGCCAGGCATCCACCAGGCGGCATTGTTCGGTATGCGCCGGCGGGGCCGGCAGCAAGTTCAGATTCAGGCGGCGTTCTTGCGGCGGCGCAGGAAGGCCAGCAGGCCCAGTCCGCCCAGCATCATGCCGTAGGTGGCAGGTTCCGGCACGGCGCTCACGCTGGCGGCGATATTGTCGACCTGGAAGGTGTGCAAGGCGCCTTCCTTCCACGATGCCGACAGCAGGTTGTTAAAACCCGTAAACGTGTAATCGCTGAAGGTATGGCTGCCATCGAGGCTGAAGGTCTGGCTCACCGTGCCGCCGCCCACCTGATGGCCGACGAAGGTCACGTCGTAGGCGCCAGGCAAGCTCACGAAGTCAGCCAGACTGATCGAGCTCAGCGAGAAAGCGGCGCCGTCGGTACGGCTCAAGGTTGTCGTCGTCAGGAGCGTGGCGCCCAGGCCGGCCGAGCCAGCGTAGGCAAAGTTGCTTTGATGTGCGGAGCTCAACAGGCCCAGGAAGCTGCTGTCGAAATCGTAGCCGCCTTCGGAGTAGGAGTTGAAGACGGAACCGAGGATGCCGGGATGTTCCAGCGCATCGAAGCCGATGGTCGTGGTTTGTGCCTGGGCGCCGCCAGCGGCGAGGATGGCGGCGACAGCGGTCGCGCGCAGGAAGGTCATGGTTTTCAAAATAGCATCCTTTCAAGATGATGAAGTAGCGAGGTTGTGGCAACTTGCAATACTTAGGCGTCGTCGCGGGAAACGGGAGGTGCCTCGCTGGGTGTCCGACATGCCTGTCTTTTGAACAAGTGCAGTAGAACACATTCATATACAAAAAGCATCTTCATTTTCAAAAAAACATGCCTTTAAAGAAATATTATGGCCATATTTATATTAATTAAGTTGTTGAGCTTGATCAATTTTCCCGTACAGAAATAAAAAAGCCATGCACTTCACAGTGCATGGCTGCGGGTAAGGTTCCGTAAGGAATCTTTACGGCGCACAATCTTTCAGGCGCTGCACCAAGGTCGCAGGGTCGGCATCGGCATTCAGGAAGGCCGCGTGCTGCGGGCGAATAAAACCCTGCTCCTTGCCGTTTTGCACGAAGGCGATCAAGCCGTCATAAAAACGGTCGACATTGAGCAAGCCGATGGGCTTGGCGTGCAAGCCCAGCTGGGCCCAGGTGAGCATCTCGAACAGTTCTTCCAGGGTGCCATAGCCGCCAGGCATGGCGATGAAGGCGTCGGACAGGCTGGCCATCATCGCCTTGCGCTCATGCATGTCCTTCACGATGAACTGGCGCGTCAAGCCCGTATGGCCCACTTCGCGCTCGACCAGCTGGGTGGGGATCACGCCCGTCACCTCGCCGCCCAGGCGCAGCACTTCATCGGCGATCACGCCCATCAAACCCACCTTGCCGCCGCCATACACAAGCGAGATATTTTCCGCCACCAGCACGCGCGCCAGTTCGCGCGCCGCCACGGCATAGTCCGGCGAGACGCCCGCATTGGCGCCGCAGTACACACATAAAGCCTTGATCACAGTAATCCCTACCCTTTCAATTCATCGATCGCCGCCTCGACCTCGAGGCGTTCCTTGGCGTCCAGTGCCACGCACTCGGCCGCCTTTTCATACAGTGCCAGCGCTTCCGCCAGCTTTTTCTTTCCGTCGAGCATGTTCAAGGCGCGCGCGTATTCGCTGTGCGCCAGCGCCGAATACGGCGTCAGGGCCAGCGCCGTCTTGAAGTGCTGATAGCCGTCTTCCTTGTTGGCGCCGTAAGTCAGGCCGCCGATCATGGCGCCGACCTTGTCGATAATTTCCGTATGATAAATCCCAAACGCGATATGCGCTTCCGCATGCATGGGCGCTACAGTCATCGTGCGGTCCAGGCTGTTGCGCACGCGCGCGCCCATGCCCTGTGCCAGCGCCTTGACGACGGACGTGCCCAGCGCATAGCGGCCCAGGCTGTAGGCATGCCAGTAATAGCCGGCCGGATTGTCCGGCTGCTCGCTCTGCTGGCGCTCGCAGCGCTCGGCGACCTCCTCGTACATGTCGAGTTTGCGGCTGTCGTCCACTTCCAGGTGCGTGGCGTAGATGCAGGTCGCCTTGTGCGCCACCGCATAGCCGGGTACGCCGACAGCCAGGCCCAGCTTCACGGCGCGTTCGAAGTCGCCCGCATGGAAGGCCAGCCAGGCTTGCACCAGCGCAGGGTGGGTGGGAAACGGTTCCACGTCGCCCGCATGCAGGCGCGCCCAGGCCGCTTCCAGGGTTTGCGGCGTGTAGACATATGCTTCGTCTGGATAGGGGAATTGTTTCCAAGCCATATATCTCTCCTGTAATGGACGACGGGGCGCCAGCAGCCGCGTCAGTCGTTCTTGAGTTTGGTCACATACTCTTCCGACAGTTTGCGAAACAGCAAATGCGTTTCATTGCGCAAATACGGCCCGATCAGGGACAGCACCTGGTAGCAGCCGCGCGCCAGCGCATCGGACATCGATTGCTGCTCGCTGTACTTGCGTGGATTGCGCACATACTCGTACGACAGCCAGTAGGTGGCAACAACCACCATATTCGTCGCCATCGCGGCCACTTCCATATCCGAAGCTTCCAGCGACTGTTCGCTGCGCAAGTCTTCGCACAGCTGCGTGGCCACCTTGATCTTGTGCGCCAGGATCAGCTTGAAATGCAATTCCAGCTTGCGGTTGCGCGACAGCAAATCGTTGAGGTCGCGATAGAAAAAACGGTAACGCCAGATCAGTTCGAACATCAGGTGCAAATACAGCCAGACGTCCTCGATATTCGAACGGCGCCCGTCGGGCACGGTCAGGATGCGTTCGATTTCCGCCTCGAACTGAACGAAGATCGAGTTGACGATGTCGTCCTTGTTACGGAAGTGGTAATACAGGTTGCCGGGCGAAATGTTCATCTCTTCCGCAATCACGGTCGTCGTGATATTCGGCTCACCAAACTCATTGAACAGGCGCAGCGACAACTCCAGGATGCGTTCGCGGGTACGGCGTGGTGCTTTTTGTAGCATGGCGGGCAATCTCTCTGTGTTCTGCCTCAAGCATACCACCTATGATAGCTGTAATGAAACACTCCGCCCCCAGGCGCGGGCGAAAAACGCGGGCAAGAAAAAGCCTGCTCGCGCAGGCTGGAGGGATGCGGCGCCGGCTCAGGCGGCCGGCGCTTTTTTCTTCGCCGCCGGTTTGCTCACCGGCTTGCTCGTTGGCCTGGCTGCGGCGCGCGGCGCGGTCCTGGCCGCCGGCTTGGCCGGGGCCTTGGCGACGGCCGCCTTGGGCGCGGTTTTCAGCGCAGTTTTTGGTGCGGCTTTCGGCGCCGCCTTCACGGCGGGCCTGGCTGCAGCCTTCGGCCTGGGCGCTGGCGCGGCCTTGGCCGACAGCGCCGCCACTTGCTGGCTCAAGGCGTCGATCTGCGCATGCAGCGCGGCAATATCCTGTTGCGTGGGCACGCCGATGGCGGCCAGGGCGCGCGCGACGCGCTCTTCAAACACCTGTTCCAGCTTGTCCCAGGAGCCGCTGGCCTGCTTGCCCACGCCATCGGCCAGCTTGCCGACGCTGTCGCTGACGTCGGCCACCTTGTCTTCGGCGCGCTTCTGGAATTCCGTGCCTTCTTTCACCAGCCGGGAAAACACGCGCCCCCCTTCTTCCTGCGCCTTGGCGAAAGCGCCGAGGCCCGCTTGCCAGATCTGCTGCGCGGACGAGCGCACGGCGTTCGCCAATTCCGCGTCTTCCGCCAGTTCCTTCAATTTCTTCACCATCGCCAGCTCCCGTCATGTGAAAGGCCATGCCACTCATGGATGCGTTTTATTCTAGAGAGCAAAACTAGAGACGGGAGTCTAATTCGATGGAAAACGGCTGCGCAAGGTGCGCCAGCGCACGCGGCGGCCAGTTGCGCGGCAGGGCGAGCGTCTATGCCGCCGCTTTCACCTGGCCGTGCAGCAGCTTGTGCAGGCGGAAGCCTTCGCGGATATTCTCGCGCAGCACGGCGCCTTTCCACGGCTTGGTGTAGAAGCGGTCGACGGCGCCGCGGTTGATGGCCGCCATGATGGGCGTCAGGTCGGCAAAGGCCGAGAGCATGATGCGGAAGGTGTCGGGGCACAGGTGCTTGACCCGCTCCATGAATTCGGTGCCGCTCATGAGCGGCATGCACTGGTCGCACAGGATCACCTGCACCTTGTGGCGCGCCAGGATGTCGAAGCCCTCGGCGGCCGTCTGCGCCGTCAGGATGCGGTAGCCGTCCTGCGCCAGGAAGTCGCTGAGCACGTCGAGCATGAAGACGTCGTCGTCGACGATCAGCAAGGTTTGCTGTTCTTCGCTGCCTGCATCCTCGGGCGCCTGCAGCAGCTGGCCTTTCATCAGCATCTGCTCGAATTCCTCGTGCGGCACGGGGCGGCTGAAATAATAGCCCTGCATCTCGTCGCAGCCGTGGCGCCGCAGATAGGCCAGCTGCGCATCGTTTTCCACGCCTTCGGCGATCACTTCCAGCTTCATGCTGTGCGCCATGCTGATGATGGCCAGCACGATGGCCGCGTCGTCCGGATTGCTGGTCACTTCGCGCACGAAGGCGATATCGATCTTCAGCTTGTCGATGGGGAAGCGCTTCAGGTAAGCCAGGCTGGAATAGCCGGTGCCGAAATCGTCGATGGAAATCTGGATGCCCAGCGCCTTCAGGTTGCGCAGCACGGCGATGGTTTCCTCGGCGTTCGACATGAGCGAGCTTTCCGTCAGCTCCAGCTCCAGCAGTTCGGGCGCGATATCGTATTTGCGGATCGCCTTGAGCACCTCCTCTTCCAGGCCGCCGACGAAAAACTGGATGCCCGACACGTTGACCGACAGGTGCACGGGCCCGATGCTGCTGGCGCCCCACTCGCTGATCTTCCGGCACGCTTCGTCGAGCACCCAGTTACCGACGCGCACGATGAGACCCGTTTCTTCCAGCAGGGGGATGAACAGGGCCGGCGAGACCATGCCGTGGCCAGGGCGGCGCCAGCGTATCAGCGCCTCGGCGCCGCTGATGCGCCCCGAGATGATGTTCACCTTGGGCTGGAAGAACAGCACGAATTCCTCGTTGTCGATGGCGCGCCGCAGGGCATTTTCCATGTCCAGCCGCGCCATCGACTGCGCATTCATTTCCGCCGTGAAGAAGCGGAAGGCGTCGCGGCCCGCTTCCTTGGCGCGGTACATGGCCGTGTCGGCATATTGAATCAGGGTGTCCGCATCGACGCCGTCGTCCGGGTACACGGAAATGCCGATGCTGACCGTCACCGTCACTTCATGGCCCTGCAAATCGAAGGGCTTGCGCATCGCTTCGCGGATCTTGTCGACCACGCCCACCGCATGCTGGGCGCCGTCGGGCAGCACCAGGATGGTGGCAAATTCATCGCCGCCGAAGCGGCCAATGGTGTCGCGCACGCGCAGGCAATCGACGAGGCGGCTGGAAAACTGACGCAGCAGGTCGTCGCCGATGGTGTGGCCCAGCGTATCGTTGATATTCTTGAAGCGGTCGATATCCATGAACAGCACGGCCACGGCCCATTGGTGCTCGGCCGCCTGCGACAGCGAATGGGTCAGCGAGGCGTAGAACTGGCTGCGGTTCGGCAAACCCGTCAAGGTGTCGAAATGGGCCAGCTTCATCAGGCGCTGCTCGGCATCCTTGCGCTCGGTGATGTCGCGCGCCACGGCCACCAGGATCCAGCTCTGGCCCGAGCGCAGGGTGCGCCGCTGCACTTCCACC
Organism: Janthinobacterium rivuli; assembly: GCF_029690045.1. Classification (NCBI taxonomy): domain Bacteria; kingdom Pseudomonadati; phylum Pseudomonadota; class Betaproteobacteria; order Burkholderiales; family Oxalobacteraceae; genus Janthinobacterium; species Janthinobacterium rivuli. The sequence continues at coordinate 2,279,284 of NZ_CP121464.1, read as the reverse complement.
GACAGGGGCGAGCCGTCCTTGCGCTGCAGCTGCAATTCCGCCATCGGCCCGCCCTGGTCGCCGGCCAGCAGCTTGTTGTACAGCTCTTCCAGCTGGGATTCTCCCTCGTGCGCGCGGCCCGGCCCCACGCGCAGGAAATCCTCGCGCTCGAAACCGAGCATGCGGCAAGCCGTCTGGTTGACGTCGACGAAGCACATGCCGGCGCGGTCGACGAGGAAAATCGCGTCGGCCGTGGCATCCATCGCCAGACGGAAGCGGCGCAAGTCTTCATCGAGGCGGATGCGCGCCGCCATGTCCAGGGTCAGCTGCTCGTGGTGGCGCTTGATTTCGTCGTACAGCAGCAGGTTGTCATAGGCGACGGCGATCTGCGCCGCCACCGTGGCGGCGACCCGCTCGTCGACTTCGGAAAATTCATTCGCCCCCAGCTTGTCGACCAGGTACAGCCAGCCGTGGCTGCGCTCGCGCGAAGCGATGGCCACGCCCAGGAAGGAATGCACGGGCGGGTGCGTGTCGGGCAGGCCCAGCGCGCCGGGATCACCCTTCAAGCCATTGACCCGGTAGGGCTGGCGCTGTTCCAGCAAGCGGTTCAAAATGCCCGTGCGCGGCGCGCTGGCGATGCGCTCGAGGTTTTTCTCGGCGCCGCACGAGGAAAAATAGCTGAGTTTTTCGGCGCCCTCTTCCAGCACGCCGATGCAGGCGTACCTGGAGACGCAGATATTCTGCGCCACCTTGCAACCCGCCTCGATCAGGGCGCGCGGATCGCGTTCGGCGCCCAGTTCGATGCCCAGCTCGATCAGGGCCGTCAGGCGCAGGCTCACCGCCTGCAGGCTCGACAGCGAGCGCGACAGGCGCTCCGTCATGACGCCCAGGTCTTCGGGAATGGCGGCCTGGCCCTCGCGCTGGCTGGCCAGCTGCGAAATCTGCTGGCTGCTCGATTCGAGTTCATCGAGATAGCCGCTGACCTGGTGCTCGATGCCGGCCAGCTTGCCCGTGGCGGGAGGGGCCTCACCGCCGCCCGCGCCCGGCGCCGCCGGCACCTGGGCCGCTGCCGGCATCAGCCCCAGCGCCTCGTTGACGGTGCGCACGATGACCTCGGGATCGGACGGTTTGGGCAGCACCCAGCGCACGCCGCACGCCTGCGCCAGCAGGATCGCTTCCTGCTCGCGGTAGGTGGCCGTATAAAAGATGATGGGCACCTCGGTCAGCGCGGGATCGGCATGCACGCGCGTGACGAATTCGTAGCCGTCCATGTTCGGCATGAGGATGTCGGAAATGATCAGGTCCGGCCGCTCGGTACGCAATATTTCCAGCGCGTCGGCGCCATTCGCCGCTTCCAGCAGGCGGTGGCCGCCGTAGCCCAGCAGCGCGGTCAGGAACTCGCGGTTCAGCACATGATCATCGACGATGAGGATGGTGGCTATGTCGTTTTTAACTGGCGTCGACGGCGCCCCGGGTAAAAAAGACTCCAGCTCCGCGACGAACAGGTCGGGCTCGATCGGCTTGCCGATGTAGCCATTGAAGCCCGCTTCGAGCAGGCGCTCGCGGTCGCCCACCATGGCCAGCGCCGTCACGGCCAGGGCCGGGATGGTGCGCAGCTGCGGGTCTTTCTTCAGCTCCGCCACCACGCCATAGCCATCGAGCTTGGGCAAATGCACGTCGCAAATGATCAAGTCCGGCAGTTCGCTGCGCGCCATGCGCACGCCCTCTTCGCCGTCATAGGCGGCCAGCGGCGTGTACCCGAAGGCACGCAGCAAATACACCATCAATTCCATATTGGTGGCGTTATCTTCAATAATCAGGATACGTGCGGACAATTAGCGCCCCCAATAAAAACTGCATGGACTCATTTTCTGCCTGCGTTCAACTTTCCGTTTGCGCGATCTACATAACAATCCTACAACATCTTGCCATACATCCAGAAAAATATCTGTCCACAAGATGCCGGCGGAACGGCGCAAGCGGCCCCAGCAAAAAATTTTCGCCGGCTGTCTTCTGACGTTAGCTTAATACAGTACGCCAGTGGAAAACAGCATTTTCTGCCCCGTGCGTTGTTAAACAGGGGCAACAGCAGAGTCAAAACAGACAGTCTTGCCATGCAGACAAAACACAACAGGACTCAGGCAAAATGGGGAGTAGATGGGGGTTGGGCGACTTCGTTCTTGATAGTGATTTCTTCCAGCAGCTGGCGCAGCACGCGCGCATCGCTGGCCAGCGCCACGTGGCCGATGCCGCCGAAGGCGAGATTGCGCGCGCCGGGCAGCTGTGCGGACGCTTGCGGCGCGACGATATTGTCGTGATGCGAATAGATCGACGTGATCAGGGCGCGCGTCTCTGCCGTCTCGCTGGCGGCCAGTTGCGCCAGCCAGCCGCTCGGCGCGCCATCGATACGGCTCATCTGCCGCGCATTCGTCCCCGCCGCCAGGTTGGCCAGCGCCGTGCCGTGGTGCGGCGTGCCGATGGTGATGATGCGGGCCACGCGGGCCGCGCCATGCCGGCGCAGCCAGGCGCGCGCCACCAGGCCACCCATGCTGTGGGCGACAAGAATCACGCGGTCGCTGCCCGTGCGGGTGCACAGCTCGGTGATGGCTTGCTCGACCTGCGGCACGAACGCCTCGATGTCGCCGTTGATCGGTTCCAGATCGATCGCCTTGTGCACGATACCGGCCCGTGCCAGTTGCCCGCTCAGCTTTGTCCAGTAGCCGCCGTTGCACACATAGCCGTGCACCAGCAGCACCGGCAGGCCCTGGCCGGGGATGCTGTCGGCCGCATGCAGGCGCGGACGCAGCATGCCCCACGACGACGTCCACAGGGTGGCGCGCAGTTCGCCGGAAAACAGGCGCGCGGCGCCCATGGCGCCCAGCTGGTATTCAGGCGGCACGGGGCTGCCCAGGCGCCGGCTTTCCCAAAAGTTGCGCGCGACGACCAGCGCGCGCACGGCCAGCAGCGTGGCCAGCGCCAGCAGCACGGCCAGCAGCGGCGACGCGACGCCCCACGCGTGCATGGCCAGGTAAGCCACGCCCAGCACGGCCAGCACTTGCAGCAGCATCAGCCACTTGAGGATGCGCGCGATCATGCCGTCGCCGGAACGGGCACGGGCGCCGGCTTGCCCGTCAGCGCTTGCGCCAGGCCGCTGGCCAGGCGCGCGGCCAGCGCGTAAATCGTCAGCTGCGGATTGGCGCCTATCGAGGTGGGGAACAGCGAGCCGTCGTGCACGGACAGGTTGCGCACGCCGTGATAGCGGCCATCGCTCGCCGTCACGCCCAGGCGCACATCGTCCGACATGGTGCAGCCGCCCATCACGTGGGCCGACACCACGCGCGCCAGCAAGGCCTTCATCGGCAAATCGCCGATGGCCTGTTTCGCCTGCGCCCAGCTCGTGTAGTGGCTGGCCATTTCGTGCACGGGATAGACGCTCCTGGCGCCAGCCGCGAACTGGATTTCCGCCATCGACAGCAGCGCACGCCGCACGCCATCCCAGATAAACGGCGTGAGCGGATAGTCGAGCACGGGCGCGCCGAAGCTGTCGATGGAGACGCTGCCGCCCGCCGCATCATGGTGAAAACCGTCGCGCAGCAGGGCCAGCAAGGCGTGCGCATGGGGGAATTCGCGCATCGTGCGCGCATGTTCATCGCCGAAACCGCCCATGGTGGTGGCCATCAGCAGCGGGTGCAACGGCGGCGCTTCGAGCTTGTAGCCGATGGGGCCATCGATGGGCGCCGTATGCAGGAAATGGTCGGAATAAATCGTCTGCGGCGCGCCCGCATAGGCGTCGACCCTCTGCGGGAACAGACCCGCCGAGACCACCGTCGGATGCAAAAAGGTGCGCCGGCCCAGCAAGCCGTGCGGGTCGGGCGCCTGCGAGCGCAACAGCAGCGCCGGCGAGTTGATGGCGCCGCCGGCCAGCACAAAGTGCTTGGCGCGCAGCGTCAGGCGCACGCCCGTCGGCACTTGCCCGGCGGCGTCGAGCGCCGTCACCTGCAAGCTGTCGACGCGCTCGCCCTTGAAGGTAAAGCGCTCGGCGCGCGCATGCACGAGCAGGCCCGCGCCCAGCGCCAGCGCCGACGGGATCGTCGTCACCAGCATCGACTGCTTGGCGTTGGTCGGGCAGCCCATGCCGCAGTAGCCGAGGTTCCAGCAACCGTTCACGTTGCGCCGGATGGCGGCCGTGGGTATGCCCAGCGCCTGCGCGCCACGGCGTAACAAGTCGTTGTTTTCATTCGGCGGCGCGGCCCAGTCGCTCACGTGCAGGCGCTTTTCCATCATGGCGAACCACGGCGCCATGGCATCGACGCCATAGCCGGACAAGCCGAAATGCTTGCGCCAGTATTCGAGGGTGCCGGGCGGCGTGCGGAAGCTCGACGTCCAGTTGACGGTGGTCGAACCGCCGACGGTGCGCCCCTGCAGGATATTGATCGCCTTGTCGCGCGTCTTGCGGGCGGCCGATTCCTGGTACAGGGCAGGATAAGCCTGCGCTTCGCGCATCTTGAAGTCTTGCGAGGACTTCAGGCCGCCCTCCTCGACGATCAGCACTTTCAAGCCGGCCAGCGCGAGGATTTCCGCCGTCACGCCGCCGCCGGCGCCGCTGCCGATGACGACGACATCGGCCTCGAAGCTGCGGTCGGCGCTCAATGTACTGGCGTCCGTGACGTTCCAGCCGGCGGCCACACCGATGGCGATGGGGTCAGGAATGGGAGATGTGCTCATGGATGCCTTATGCGCTCAGTTCGGGCAGCGGTCCCGGATAGCCGATGGCGGCCCAGTGGGCGGCATCGGCATACCAGGCGCCGAGGATCAGGTCGTGCAGGGCCAGGTAGGCCGTCTGCAGTGTCGCCAGGCGGTGCGTGCGCCACGACTGCAGAAAGGCCGCCACCTGGGCGGGATCCGCGTCAAGCCAGCCGCCATGCACGCCGGCGACGAAACGCCGCGCGGGCGCCAGCGCCAGCAGGCCAAACAGATCCTGCACTTCCTGCTGCGCCGCCAGCGGCAAGCCACGAATGGCCGTGTCCACGCCAGCGATGGCGCCGTCGAGCGCAGTGGCACGCGCGGATGCTTCCTGCGGCAGCGCGCTGCCCAGCATGGCCGGCACGATGGCCGCCAGCGCCGCGCGCGCCCCGCCATCAAGCATGAAGCGGCCAGGCGGCGCCGGTCCGCGCACGAGACGGTAGGCGCCGCCGCCGGCGGCCAGCACCCCGGCGCCGAGCAAGCCCAGTTTCAGAAACGATCTGCGTTGCATCCCCATGTCTCCCCTTGTTTTGTACGGCCTTTTGCAGGCCAGTGTACGCCAAAGGCAGTGGGCGTTTGAACGCAAAAACTAGAGCGCAGAGTCTAGTTTGCGCGACTGAAACCACAGCAGCAGCACGGCCAGCAGCGCCGCCAGCGCGCCGCCGATGGCGATGCTGGGCAAGCCAAAGGCGACGATCAGCGCACCGCCGAGCGCTCCTCCAACGGCCGTACCCGCATTGAAGGCGGCGATATTCAAGCCCGCCGCCACGGCGTCGCTGGCCGGGCAATGCTGCTGCGCCAGGCGTAGCAGCCGCATGGTCGACAGGGTGACGAGGGCAAAGAACAGCAAGCCCAGGGTGCCGCACAGGGCCAGCATGGCCAGGGGCTGGGCGCGCAACATATAAAAGCCCAGCAAATTGAGCGCCAGCGCGGCCAGGGTCAGCACGGTGGATCGCAGCGCATGGGGACGATCGGCGCACCAGCCGCCCAGCAGGTTGCCGCCGATGGCGCACGCGCCAAAGCACAGCATGGCGGCGCCCAGCCAGCCCGCATCGAGTCCGCCCAGCTGCAGCAGGAAGGGCGACACATACGTAAAGAAACTGAACGTAGCCACGCTGACCAGCGCAGCCACGCCGGCCGCCATCAGCAGGGGTGGCTGCAAGATGGCGCGCAGGCTGGCCAGCGCCGATACGGCGGCAAGCTGCTGGCGCGCGGCGGGCATGGCGCAGCACAAGCCGGCGCCGCCGCACAAGGCCAGCACGCCGATGGCCGCAAATACCCAGCGCCACGACGAGACGGCGCCCAGCCACGTCCCCAGCGGAACGCCGCCGGCCAGCGCCAGGGTCAGGCCCAGCCAGACGACGGACAACGCTCTTCCTGCGCGCGACGGGTCGACCAGGCTGGTGGCCGCATGCGAGGCGACGGCCATGAACACGCCATGCGCGAGGCCCACGGTAAAGCGCACACCGAGCAGCGCGCCCAGTGCAGGCGCCGCCGCCATGGCCACGCTGCCAACGGCCAGCACGAGCATGGTGGCCACCAGCACCTGGCGCGTGGGCCGGCGCGCCAGCATGGCCGTCAGGATCGGCGCACCGATGGCCGCCCCCAGCGCATACGCGGCAATGGCGCCGCCGGCCGCCGCCACGCTGGCGTGCAAGTCGCGCGCCATGGGAGACAGCAGGCCGGCGGCGATGAATTCAGATAAACCAAAGGCGAAGCTGCACAGGGAGAGCAGATAAATGGAGAATGGCAGCGTGGCGGACGGCAGCACTGTGCGCGAGGACATGGTGGACATGGCAGTTCCTGACAATCAAAAACGCCATGCTGGCCCCTGGGCCATCATCTGTAAAATATCTTATTTATCTTGAAATGAGATCTTGCAAGTCTCAATGCGAGGCAGACAGCCGCAACTGCGCCAGCAGCCGCTCGCGCACGGGCGACGTGCGCTGCGGATCCCACGCCATGTACAGGTCGAGCTGGCGCAGCGCTTCGGGCGCGCTGCTTGCCAGCGGCAGCATGACGACGCCGGCAGGCCTGGATGCCGCCAGGCTGGCCGGCAGCAGGGCCACGCCGAAGCCGGCCGCCACCAGTCCCAGCACCGTTTGCAAGCGGCGCGCCTGCTGCGCCACGTGCGGCACAAAACCCGCGTGCAGGCACAGGCTGGCCAGCTGGCCATGGAAACCCTGGCCCAGTTCGCGCGGCGAAGCGACGAAATCATCACCGGCCAGCTCCGCCAGGTCCACCCGCGCCTGGCCCGCGCAGCGGTGGTTCAAGGGCAGCGCCACGACGATGTCTTCGCCGGACAGGCGCTCGAAGCGCAAGAGCGGCGTGCTGCGGCCCGGTGCGCGCAGCAGGGCGATATCGACCTCGTTCTTTTCCAGCCACTCGACCTGCTGCTGCGTCGACGCTTCGCGCAAGGTGAATTGCACGGCGGGCGAGGCGGCGCGGAAAGCGCGCAAGGCATCGAGCACGTGGGCGTAGGGCGTGATGTGGATGAAACTCAGCCGCAAGTGCCCCTCGACGCCCTGCGCCACGCGGCGCGCAGCGGCCACGCCCTCTTCCAGGCTGGCCAGCACCTGGCGCGCCGTGGCCAGAAACGTGCTGCCGGCGGGCGTCAAGGCAACCTTGCGGTTCGTGCGCTCGAATACAGGGTAGCCGAGCAAGTCTTCCAGCCGCAGTATCGCCTGCGACAGCGGCGGCTGCGCCATGTGCAGCCGTTCGGCCGCGCGGCGAAAGTTCAGTTCCTCGGCGACGGCGATGAACTGGCGCAGCAGCCGGGTCTCTATCATGGGCCTTTTTTGGCTACCGCCAGGATATGCCGCGCGATGCCGCGCAGGATGTTGACTTCTTCCGTTTCCAGCCCCGTGCGCGAGAACAGGCGTTTCAGGCGCGGCATGAGCTTTTTCGGATTGTCGGCGTCGAGGAAATCGATGGCGACCAGCGCCTGTTCCAGATGCGCATACATGCCGTCGACCTGCGCCAGGCTGGCCGCGTCGCCATGGAAACCGACGGGACTGGCGGCTTGCCCATCGCCGAGGGCCGCCACGCGGCATTCATAAGCCACCACTTGCGCCGCCTGCGACAGGTTCAGCGAAGAATACTCGGGATTGGCGGGAATGTTGATCAGCACATTGCACTGCTCGACGATCTCGTTGGGCAAGCCGAAGCGCTCGTTGCCGAAGATGACGGCCGCGTGCAGCTCTTCGCTGGCCGCCAACTGGGCCGCGATGGCGCGCGGGGCCGTGACGGGCGGCGAGAATTCGCGCAATCTGGCCGACACGGCGGCCGCGTAATTGCAGCCTTCGAGCGCCTCAGCGATCGAGCCGACGATGCGCGCGCCCGACAAAATATCCTGCGCGCCGCTGGCGAAGGCCACCGCTTCCGCATCCGTCAAGGCGTCGGGAAAACGGGGATTGACCAGCACCAGATCGGAAAAACCCATCGTTTTCATGGCGCGCGCGACGCCGCCAATGTTGCCAGGTCGACTAGTTTCGACAAGAATAAATCGCAGGCGTTTGAAAAGAGACGTGTTGATTTCGGGCAGATTCATTTAAAATAGCGCTATTGCGCGGTATCGATACAGGAAATTTCGGGAAACGGAGTCACAAAACGCTGACTCCAGGCCGGGATTTTAACCACTTCGGCACCGCTCCGCTCTTTAATTCATTCTTGCACTCTATCGTACCGGCGCCGAAAGGCGACGCTGGGCGGTCGCGTGCTTTTAACGGAAGCTCACATGCACCCAATGCTCAACACGGCGATCAAAGCCGCCCGCCGCGGCGCCGCCGTCATCAATCGCGCCTCTTTTGACCTCGACCGCGTCGTCGTCACGGAAAAACAACATAACGATTTCGTCACCGACGTCGATCAGGCGGCCGAACAAGCCATCATCGAGGTGCTGTCCAAAGCCTACCCGGACCACGCGTTCCTGGCTGAGGAATCGGGAGCTTCCGCCAACTCGCACGACGAGAATGAATATCAGTGGATCATCGACCCGATCGATGGCACCACCAACTTTATCCACGGCTTCCCGCAATACTGCATCTCGATCGCTCTCGCGCATCGCGGCGTCGTCACGCAAGCCGTTATCTACGACCCGGTCCGCAACGACCTGTTCACGGCCACCAAGGGCGCTGGCGCCTACCTGAACGAAAAACGCATCCGCGTCACCAAGCTGGACCGCATCTCGAACGCCCTGCTGGGCACCGGCTACGTGGCCGGCAGCGCCCGCGCGCTGGACGAATACCTGAAGATGTACGCGATCATGGGCGAACGCAGCCAGGGCGTGCGCCGCGCCGGTTCGGCCGCGCTGGACCTGGCCTACGTCGCTTGCGGCCGCCTGGACGGCTTCTACGAAAAAGGCTTGAAGCCTTGGGATATCGCCGCCGGCGCCCTGATGATCACGGAATCGGGCGGCATCGTCGGTGAGTTCAGCGGCGAATCGGACTACCTGTACAAGGGCGACGTCATCGCCGCCAGCCCGAAGATCTTTGGCCAGATGATCACGCTGCTGACGCCATTCGCCTGATTGCCAGGCAAGGGCTGATGATGTAAAGAAGCTGCCGGAGGAAACTCCGGCAGCTTTTTTTTCGCCTCTCAGCGATCTTTCAATTGCCGCGCATGGCCGGCAGCAGCACGCGGTAAATCTGCAGGAACGCCGGGCCCATCAGCACGACCATCAGCGACGGGAAGATGAAAAAGATCAGCGGGAACAGCAGCTTGAGGGCAATCCTGGCCGCCGTTTCTTCGGCGCGCTGACGCCGCTTGGTGCGCAGCTGGTCGGATTGCACGCGCAGCGACGCGGCGATGCTCGTGCCGAAGCGCTCGGCCTGGATCAGCAAGGTCACCAGCGCATCGACGTCTTCCACGCCCGTGCGCAGAGCCAGGTTGCGCAAGGCCTTGTCCTTGGCGCTGCCGGCGCGCAACTCCAGCGTCACCAGTTGCAGCTCTTCGGCCAGGACCGCGCTTTTCAGGCCGATTTCCTGCGCCACGCGCGCCAGCGCCGCATCCATCGCCAACCCCGCCTCGACGCACACCGTCATCAGGTCGAGCGCATCGGGAAAGGTTTCGAACACTTCGCGCTGACGCTGTTTCAGGCAGTGCGACAGCCAGACATTGGGCAGGTAATAGCCGAGGGCCGCCGCCGCGAGCAGCCACAACGGCATATTGTGCCCGCCTTGGCGCAGCAGAAAATACAGCAGCAGCGGCAAGCCCACGAACAGGCCCGTCTTGGCCGCATAAAACAGGGCCGGCGCGGCCTGGCTGCGCCAGCCTGCATGCACAAAGCGGCTGCGGATGGGCGAACGTTCCCAGCCCTCGTCCGGCAGCGACAGCCTGGCCAGCGGGCGGGTCAGGCTGACGGCGTGCGCCACCCAGCGCCGCCTGGCATGGCGCTCGCGGTCGCCGGCGGCGGCATCGCCGAGCGCCTGCAGCCGCTCCTGCACGGCGCTGCCGGCGAACAGGCGCAGCACCAGCACGGCCAGCGCGAAAACAATCAGGAACAGCAGGCCCAGCAAAGCCAACTGCGCCGCACTCATGCCGCTCATCGTGTCTTTTCTTTCATGTCACACCCGGATATGGATAATTTTTCGGATGCCGAGCACGCCAACCATCAGCAAGCCCAGCGCCACGCCGACCATCTTGCGCCCGCCCGCATCCGTGTACAGCACGGCAATGAACTGCGGATTCATCACGTGCATCATCAGCGCCGCGCCAAACGGCAGCAAGCCCAGCACCCAGGCCGACATGCGCCCTTCGGCCGACAGCACGCGCACTTGGCCCAGCAGTTTCAATCGGTCGCGGATGATGGCGCTGATGCTGCCCAGCAATTCAGTCAGGTTGCCGCCCGTCTCGCGCTGGATCAGCACGGCGATGACGAAATAGCGCAAGTCCGTGCTGGGCACGCGCGCGGCCAGGTTGCCCAGCGCATCGGCCATCGCCACGCCGAAACTGACTTCGTCGAACACGGCGCGAAACTCGTCGGCCAGCGGCCCCGTCATCTCCTCGCCCACCATTTTCAGCGCGGTGGGAAAGGCATGGCCGGCGCGCATGGCGCGGCCCATCAGGTCAAGCGCGTCCGGCAACTGCTGCTCGATGCGCACCAGCCGCCGGCTCCTGGCCCGGCGCGCCAGCAGATACGGCAGCGCGGCGCCGCCCGCGCCCAGGCCCAGGCGCACATACCATGGCAGCGGCAGCGCGCCGGCCAGCAGCAGGCCAACCGTCGCGCCCAGTGCGCAATAGCCGAGGAAGCCGGCCACCAGCCAGCGCATGCCCGCCTGCAGCAGCAGTTGCTCGACGCGCCGCGCGCCGGGCAAGCCTTCCAGCACGCCCTGCAGGAAGGGATAGACGCTCAGCGGGCGCTGCTTGGTGATCGACAGCGCCTGTTCGCCATCGCTGGCCGTATACATGGATTGCAAGCGCCGCGCCACCCGCGCCGCGCCCGGCCCCCGCGCCGCTTGCCACGCCAGCCAGACGCCCGCCACCAGCAGCAGGACGGCCAGGAAAAGGAACACATAGACAAGGTAGGAAAGCATGGCGGTCAGCGCCCCGCCGCCGTGGGCTCGAACAGGGCGGCCGAGACGCCGATGCCAAAGCTGTTCAGGCGTTCGAGGAAGCGCGGGCGGATGCCGCTGGCCGAGAAATGCCCGACCACGGCGCCGCCCTCTGCCACGCCCGTCTGCCTGAAACTGAAGATTTCCTGCATCGTGATGACCTCTCCTTCCATGCCCGTGATTTCCTGGATCGACGTGACCTTGCGCTTGCCGTCGATCAGGCGCGACACTTGCACCACCACCGACACGGCCGAGCTGATCTGCTGCCGGATGGCCTTGCTGGGCAGGTTGGCGGCCGCCATGCTGATCATGTTTTCCAGCCGCGTGATGGCGTCGCGTGGCGTATTGGCGTGGATGGTGGCCATCGAGCCTTCGTGGCCCGTGTTCATCGCGCCCAGCATGTCGAGCGCCTCGGCGCCGCGCACCTCGCCCAGGATGATGCGGTCCGGACGCATGCGCAGGGCATTGCGCACCAGCGCGCGCTGCGATACTTCCCCCTTGCCTTCGATATTCGCGGGCCGCGTTTCCAGGCGCACCACGTGCGGCTGCTGCAATTGCAGCTCGGCCGCGTCTTCCACCGTGACGATGCGTTCCGTATGGCCGATGAAGCCGGAAATCACGTTGAGCATGGTCGTCTTGCCGCTGCCCGTACCGCCGGAAATGAGGATGTTCATCTTCGCCTTGCCCAGGCCCTGCAGCACCTCGGCCATCTCGGCCGTCATGCTGCGGTAGGCGACCAGGTCGGCCAGGCGCAGCGGATCGACGGAGAAACGCCGGATCGACATCACGGGGCCGTCGATGGCCAGCGGCGGGATGATGGCATTGACGCGCGAACCGTCGGGCAGGCGCGCATCGACCATGGGACTCGATTCGTCGATGCGCCGGCCCACGCGCGAGACGATCTTGTCGATGATCTTCATCAAGTGGGCATCATCGTCGAAGCAGATGTCGGTCAGCTCCAGCCGGCCGCCGCGTTCCACATACACCTGCTTGTGGCCATTGACGAGGATGTCCGATACGCTGGCGTCCGAGAGCAAAGTTTCGAGCGGTCCGAAGCCCAGCATCTCGTGCTGGATGTCGCGCGTCAGGCTCCGGCGCTCGGCGTCGTTGATGACCACCGCCTCTTCGTCCAGCAGGCGCTCGACCAGGCCGCGCAATTCTTCGCGGATGCGCTCCTGCGACAGGCGCTGCATGCTTTCCAGGTCGACTCTTTCCAGCAGCAGTCCATGGATGCGCAGCTTGAGGTCGCGGTAGCCGTGGTTGTCGATGGCGGCCGCGCGTTGCGGCGCGAGCGCGGCGATCTTGGCGCTGCCGAGCCGTTCGCGGATGGACAAGGCGGCGGTGGGGGAACTAGCCATGAAATGCTCCTGTTTAAAAGGTGAATCAGGCGCGCCGCAGAACACGGCCCAGCCAGCCCTGGCGCGCCGTGCTGGCCGCGCCGCCGGCCAGGCTGGCGGCGAACTCCTGCAGCGAGCGGGTGATCGGGCTGGCTTTGTCGAGCTGCAAAATCGGCATGCCCTGGTTGACGGAGGCGGCGGCCGAAGCGTAGTGATTCGGCACCGTGCGGTAGACGGCCGTGCCATACGCCGCTTCCAGGTCGCGCAGGCGGATTTCGCCGCCCTTGTCGTGGCGGTTGACGATGATGTGCACCTTTTCCTTCGCGTATTCGAGCGAGCGAAACATGCCCAGCAGGCGCTTGCCGTCGCGGATGTACGGCAAGGTCGCCTGCAGCACGGGAAAGATCATGTCGGCGTGGTCGAGCGCGCGCACGCTGACGGCGTCGAGGTTGCGGCCCACGTCGAGCACGATGAAATCGTACTGGCGCCTGGCTTGCCGGATGATGGCGTCGATGTGCTCGGGCGCCACTTCACTGGCGTGGGCCGGATCCTCGGGCGCGGCCAGCACGCTGTAGTTGGGCAGGATGTGCAGCATGCTCGACCCGAGGAACGAGGAGTCGAGCCGGTGGATGTCGCGCGTGACGTCGGACAGGGTGGCCAGCGGCTTGTTCTCGGAAACGAAGAGCGAGGCGTCGCCAAAATGCAGGTTCATGTCGATCAGCGCAACGCGCTGCTGGCCGCCGGCGGCCAGCGCATAACCGAGGTTGCTGGCAATGAAGGTGGCGCCGCTGCCGCCCTTGCAGGAAATAAAGGCGAGCACCTTGCCGTTGCCATGCTCGCGCCGCTCCAGCTTTTCCTCGATGCGTTCGAGCGCCGCATACAGGCTGGCCGGCGCGGCGGGAAACGGCAGCACGTCGCGCACGCCCGCGCGCATGGCCTGCAGCAGGAACTCGGGCGCCTGCTGGTGGCACAGCACGATGAAGGCCATGCGCGGATGCAGATTGCTGAGGCGCTCGATGGCGGCCAGGTCGGCGCCGTCGTTCGACGGACGGTCGAAGATCAGCACGTCGGGCAGCGACTGCGCCGCCAGCAGCGGTTCGAGCGAGTCGCCGCCAGCGCTGATCTCGTCGAGCCGGTTGCGGCTGCGCAGCAACCGTCCCAGTTCGGACAGGGTTTTTTCATCCCTGGAATGGATGGCGATTTTCACGATATGCCTTGCTGATTCTGTGGTGACGGTGCCAGGTTCACGGACGCGCTCCGACACCGATGGTAAAGGCGGCCCCTTGCGGCGCGGGCGCGGCAAAGCTTTTCTGGTACGCCGCGTAGGCGGCCTGGCCGGCCTTGCCGTCGATGCCGGCCACGGGGTCGCGGTTCGCGCCCGCCTGCGGCGACAGCACTTGCCGCGCGCGCAGCTGCGCGACGCTGTGGCCGAACTGGCGGTCCAGGTTCGGCGTGGCGGCGCAGCCGCTGGCGGCCAGCGCGGCCAGCAGCACGGGAAAGTAAAAAGAATGCTGCATGATGTGCTCCTATTGAGTATCCGGACCGGGCGCCGGTGTCTGCGCGGCCGCTTCCTGGCGTGGCCGTGGCGCGGCGGCGCCTTCCATTTTTCCCTGCAAGAAGAACTCGCCGCGGCTCGGCGCCACGTAGGCGTCGGTCGGCAACACGATATCGGCGCCATCGGCGGTGTCGAGCGGCTTGACCAGGTGCGGCGTGATGATGAACACCAGCTCGGTCCGGTCAGTCTGGAAATCGCTGCTGCGGAACAGCGCGCCCAGCACGGGAATCTCGCCCAGGAAGGGCAAGGCCTTGATGTTGGTCGTCACATTGTTCTTGATCAAGCCGCCCACGGCAAAACTCTGACCATCGAACAGCTGCACCGTGGTGGTGGTGCGCCGCGTGGTAAAGGCCGGCAGCACCGCATTGGCGGCGGCGCCCCCGCCCGTGGTGATGCCGATGCCTTCGCGGTTCAGCTCAGACACTTCCGGCGCCACCTTCAGGTTGATCCGCCCGCCTTCCAGCACGGTGGGCGTGAACTTGACGGCGATGCCGAATTCCTTTTCTTCCAGCGTAATCTTGTTGGTCGTGCTGTCTTGCGCGACCGGTATGAAAATCTTGCCGCCCGCCAGGAAACTGGCTTCCTGGCCGCTGATGGCCATGATGTTCGGCTCGGCCAGCACCTTGACCAGGCCATCGCGCTTTTGCGCATCGAGCGTCAGCCCGTTGCCATTCTTGCCGTTGACGGCGCCCAGCTGGCTGGGGTTGCCGCTGAGCAGGTTCGACAGCAGGCCGTAGCTCCAGTTGCCGCGCGTGCCGCTGAGGCCCACGCTGGCACCGAGCTGGTCGACGAGCGTCTTCGACACTTCGGCGATCTTCACTTCCAGCATGACCTGTTGCGGCGCCGCGATCGTCAGCATATTGATGACCTTGACGCCGCCGCCCGCACTGGCGGCGCCGTCGGCCGCTGCGGAAGGTGCAGCCGCCTCGCCCACGCCGCGCTGCGCATAGGCTTGCGCCATCTCGAGGATCTGGCTGGCCTTGACGCCGTCGCTCACCTGCCCCGACAGCACGATGCTGCCGCCGGCCGCACCGGCCTTGACGGCGCGCTCGCCAGGAAAGACATAGGCCAGCTGCGCCTGCAAGCCTTCGACGTCGATCTCGACTTCAATATCGACGATCACGGGGCGCTGCTGCCGGTCCCACAGGATCAGGTTGGTGCTGCCCGGGGCCAGGCCCCAGACGAACAGCTGGCTGGACGAGCCCAGCATCCTGGCGCCGGCCACCCTCGCATCGTTGACGGCGATCTGCGACACCGGCAAGCTCAGCTTGCGCAAGGTGGACTTGCCCACGGCGATGCGCACGGGCTCGCCCAGTCGGGCGATATCGGCGCCCAGCGACATGGCCGGCGCCGCCACCGGCGACATGACGGCTTGCCTGGCCGGCGCCGCCGCGATGGCGATGGCTGGCCAGGCCAGTGCTGCCGCCAGGGCCAGGCGCATGCCCGCACTCGTGGCGTGCTTACGAAATGTGTTCATCGATCATCCTTGCTCGCTTGCCTGCTGATTTTTAAAATTGCTGGACGCTTGTATCCATGCCCTTGATGACGGTGATGCTGTCGCGCGCGGCGGCGCGTGCCGGGGCCGGTTGGCGCCGCGCCGCGCGCACCGGCGCGGCCGCCGGTGCCGGCGCCTTCAGTTCCAGCAGCGACTCCTTGGTGGCGCCGCCCGTGTTGACGGGTTCGGGATCGACCTGGTTGCGCAGCACCAGCGACAGGCTGCCCACGCTGCGCGCCAGGTCCAGCTTTTCCACCTGCTCCGGCGTCAGCTCCAGGGTCACGGCGTTGACCACCTTGGGTTTGTTGTCGTCGCGGCCCGACTCCTGCGCCACGGCCAGCACGAGTATGCGTTCAAGCACGATCTTGGAAATGGCCAGCGGCTCGCCGCCCGCCTGCCTGGCGCGGTCATCCTGCGTATGCACGAGAATGTCGACGAAATTGCCCGGCAGGGCGAAGCCGGCCACGCCCACCACGTCATTGACGCGCACGGTCATGGCGCGCTTGCCGGCCGCCACGATGGCCGACAGGCCGCCCGTGGCGCCGGGCGGCGCGAGTTTGCTTTCCAGCACAGGCTCGCCCTTGCTGACGGCGCTGCGCGTGATGCGCCCGTCGAGCGGGCCGGCCTCGCCGAACGCTCCGGGCGGCATGGCGCCAGCCGGCCAGTCCATGCCGCGCAGCATGGCCGGCGTCACCTTCGCGCCCACGCCGATATCGACCAGCGCGACCATCACCGTCTGGC
The DNA here is from genome assembly GCF_029690045.1 of Janthinobacterium rivuli. Classification (NCBI taxonomy): domain Bacteria; kingdom Pseudomonadati; phylum Pseudomonadota; class Betaproteobacteria; order Burkholderiales; family Oxalobacteraceae; genus Janthinobacterium; species Janthinobacterium rivuli. Next base: position 2,262,883 of record NZ_CP121464.1, on the reverse strand, counting down.
TGGCTGGCGCGCCCTGCCCTGACATCCAGCGCGCGGCCGCCAGCACGGCGCCCCCCGCCATCAGCAACGCCAGCAGCAGCACGATCGCAACGCGGCTATTTCTCATTGTTTTTCCTCTTGGTAAAACTGGGGTTTCCGGACGGACGCGTCATGCCTGGCCGCCGGCCGCCAGGGCCAGCCAGATGGCGGTGCCGGCGGCAATGGCGATCGCGTACGGCAAGTTGCCGCCCGGCGCGGCGGGCGCGTCAAGCTGCGGCGCCTCGCCCGCAGCGGCGCGCAGCCAGCCTTGCAGCAGCAATTGACGGGCATTGCCCAGCGACTGGCGCAGCGTGCCCTGGTACAAGGCCACGGCCAGCGCCAGCACGCCGCCGGCGAGCAGGCTGCACAGCACGGCAAACACGGTGGCGCGGGGCCCCAGAAAGGCTCCCACCATCGCCATCAGCTTAACGTCGCCCGCGCCCAGCGCCTTCAGCGCATGCATGGGCAACAGCAAGCCCAGGCCGACGGCCAGGCCGCCCAGCGCCAGCCACGGTCCGGCCGGCGTCACCCCGGGCAAGGCCAGGCTGTTGAGCAGCACGCCCAGCACGGCGCCGGCAAACACCAGCCGGTTGGGAATGCGCCGGCGGCGCACGTCATGCCAGACAGCCGCGGCAAGCAGCCCCCACAAGGCTATGGCGGGGCTGAACGTCCAGAAAGAATGAGGGTCCATCGTGTACCTGATGCAAGCCGAGCGCATGACAGCATGCGCATCGTTGGGCGGGAAGTCGGCAGGCCGGTGCGCATGGGCAGCCGGCCTGTCGGGTGCAGCGCGGTGGGCAGGCGTTTTAAATCGCCGCGCCCGTCAGCTTGGTGCCGATCGCCTTGAAGGCGCCATCGAGGCCGGTGGTGAAATAGCCGACGGCCGTGACCAGCGCCGCAGCCACCAGCGCCGCGATCAGCGCATATTCGATCGCAGTCACGCCATCTTCTTCGGCGATAAAGTTTTTAATGAAATTCATATTATTCCCTTTCAGGTCAAGTTTTAAAAATGATAAAAACTGAAAATACAGTCTGAAAATAAAAACATTATCCTTGTTTTTATTTGCCAATTTCTGATGCGTGTATTTTATATAAACAAACATAAAATCGAATCAGAGAAAAGTCATTTTATGCGCAGTACAAAACATCTTAATTTTTTGTCTATAATCAGGACATATGTACTGTCATTCCGCATGGATGGGCTCGGCCAGCCGGTTGCGGGTGGCGTACACATATAATTCCAGGCGGTTAGTGACGTCGAGCTTGCTGTAGATCGATGTCAGATGATTACGCAAGGTTTGCTCCGAGATAAAAGCGCGCTGGGCGATCGCGCGGTTCAGCGCGCCATTTCCTTCCACCATCATGGCAACGATCTTGCGCTCCTTCAGCGTCAGCCTGGCGATCCGCTGCTCTTCCGGATCGGGCGCCGCTTCCGGCTTGTTCAGCACGCCCAGCATGCTGTCGAGCAGCGCCGGATCCAGGCACAACTCGCCCTGATGCAGGCGGGCGATGGCGTCGACCATTTGCTTGACGGGCGTTTCCTTGCCCACCACCGCGCGCGCGCCGCTGCGCACGGCGCGCCCGCAGGCGGCCTGGTCCTGGGTGCCGCTGAACAGCATTGCGCGCGACACGCCATTGCCGAGCAGCTGCGGCAGGTAATCGATGGCGCAGGCGCCGCCGCAGCCCAGGTCGGCGTCCAGCACGATGACGTCGGGGCACAGGGTCCGCGCCAGCAGCAGCGCGCTGTCGATCTCGGTGGAACTGGCCACCACCTGCATCGCCGGCTGGGCGCTGGCGAACAACTGCTCCAGGCCCCACAGCCAGGTCTTGTGGTCCGACACCAGCATGACGCGGATGACATTGTTTGTTGACATGCTTTACCTCTTTACTTGAAGCCCACTCCCCTCGGGGAATGTTGTTGATCCGAATCGGGTTGCCTGCCTCGTCCGCGCGCGCCTTCTGCTGCCGCGCGCAGGGGGAAAAAGTCATGGGGGCACGAAGGAAGAGGCCTTGGTCCGGCACGCGCACACGCGGTGCGTGACCCAGGCCAGCGGACGCCGCATGGCGGGCGTGTGCCGATGGAGGGGCAGCGTGGCCAGGGCGGACGCACCGCGAGTGCGCCATCGCAGCTGCCACCGCTGCTGTTGCTTACATTGCAGCATTTTGTTGCATCACCTTGCAAAACAAGTCCTTGCCTGCACGCAGGACAATCCTGACACCAGGCCTGTTTTCCTACCCGCGCATATTACTCCCGGCCCTGAGGGGAAGGGGCCGGCACAATTGAAATAAGGCAGTTAATTACGATTATCTTGACCTGTAATAATTTAAATGGCGGACACGCCATTGAAAATCGATATAGAATAATCGCCAGTCAAATGGCGCAATGCCATCCGCCCGACATTCGTCATCGCGGAACTTAACCGGATTATTCCCATGCGTTTAAAACAGGCCGATTCCCGCATATTCCGCAAGCACGACGGACAAGGCGGCACCACGCTGCTTGAATTGGCCCTGATCACACCGGTCTTTCTCATGCTGATAATCGGCATCATCGAATTGAGCATGGCCTATTTTGCCAATATGACCATGCAGCACGCGGTGCGCGAAGGCGCGCGCTATGCCGTCACGGGGGCCAAGGACCTCGACCCCGACAGCGCCAACCAGCAGCGTTACCAGGCCGTGATGCAAAAAATACGCGACAGCTCCATGGGCATGTATGACAAGGTCAGCCCCGTGATCTCCGTCAACGGCAGCGATGCGGTCGGCGCCGCCATGTTCGGCCAGGCCGGCGATATCGTCGTCATTACCGTCGATTGCCGCTGGGCGTTTGCCACCCCCATGATCCGTGCCCTGTTCCGCGATGGCCAGGCGCATTTCGTCGTGGCAGCCACCATGCGCAATGAAAGCTTTGGCGGCCTGTGATGCGCGGCTACTTTCCTGCGCGCGCCGCGCGCGGCATCGCCGCCGTGGAATTTGCCATCGTGCTGCCGCTGCTGGCGCTGCTGCTGTTCATGGTGGTCGATCTGTCGCGCGCCATCCAGGCCAAGACCATCCTGCTCAACATCAGCCGCGAAGGCGCCAACCTGGCCTCGCGCTCCACCTCCGACCTGAGCGGATCTAGCCAGGCCATCATGAATGCGCTGGCGGCCAGCACGCCGCCGCTGGACATGAACCAGCGCGGCATGATCTATATCACCAAGATCATGGGCTACACGGCCAAGAGCGGCATGCGCAACATCGTGCTGGAACAGTACCGCTGGGATGCGGGCGCGAAGGCCAGCGGCTACCAGCCCGCCAGCCAGGTGTGGCAATGCGGCAGCTGGAGCAATGGCGCGTGCACGGGCATCGCCAAGGACGAGTCCGCCCCCACGGTGGCGTTGATGCGGGACCAGCTGTCCGACGGCGAACTGATCTACGCCGTGGAAACTTTCTACAATTTCGACATGCTGTTCGGCACCTTGAAAATTGGCAACAGCACGACGCCCGTTCTGGGCCCCAACCTCACTTCGATGACGGTATTCTGATGCGCATTCCACACAAGCGGCAAGGCGGGCAAGTGCTGATCATGGTGGCGCTGTCGGCCGTCGTCTTGATCGCCTCGGTGGGCCTGGCCGTCGATTCGGCCCTCGGCTACTTCGTCAAGGCCAAGCTCAACGCGGCCGTCGACTCGGCCAGCCTGGCGGCGGCGCGCGGCGTCACGGCGGGCAGCTCGGAAGAGGAACAACGGACCAATGCGCGCCAGTCGGCCAAGGAATTTTTTGACATCAATTATCCGGACCAGTTCCTGCTGTCGACGCCGACCCTCAACCCCGTCGGCGTCACGTTCGACAAGGGCATCGTCACCATCGACGTCTCTGCCACCGCCTCGCTGCCCGTCTCGCTGATGGGCGTACTCGGCTTCAAGACCTTGAACGTGGCCGCCACCGCGCAAACCATCCGCAAGGATCTGGACATGGTGCTGGTGATGGATACCTCGGGCTCGCTGGCTAACAATGCCGACGCCGTGCGGGCGGCGGGCAAGTCCTTCCTGAATAAATTCAATTCCACCGTTGACCGCGTCGGCTTGCTGCATTTTGCCAGCGGCGCGCAGCTCGATCTGCCGATCAAGACAAGCGATCGCGGCTTCGATCGCACGCAGGCTGGCAATGCCATCAATGGCTACAAGTTCGGAGGCGGCACGAATTACTCGGAAGGCATGTGGAATGCTCAGGATCAGCTCAATAGCATCAGCCAGAACAATCGCTCCAGCCTGCGCGTCATCGTGTTCTTTTCCGATGGATCTCCGTCCGCCTTTTCCTCTTACTTTTTCCCCGCCACCACGGGCAATTGCACGAAAGCGGGAGCGCTGGCCGTGTACGATGATTTACCATCGAGCGGTTTTGCGACAGATGGACTGTACCGTATCAATGCAAGCAGCGCCAAGCTCACGCCCGAGACCTATTGCACCAGAAACCTGATCAGTGAATTGCCGACCTGGTATAACGCGCACAATCTTCCCGCCCAGGCCGACGATCCGACGGCACGCGAATTCCCCATCGTGACCACTACGCCGCGTGCGGTGAGCAAAGATATGTCCACCAGAAAACTCCAGTGGACCAATATGCACCGTGCATCGCGCAACCTGGCAGAGGCGATGGCCAGCAAGGCACGCCTGGAAAATACCTACATATTTACTCTGGGCATGGGCGCCGCACTGAAGGCCAAGGCCGGGCCGGACAATGAAATCGGCGAGGACTTGCTGCGCTGCATGGCCAATACGGCGGATGCACCAAACCGTTGCCGCAAGCCGGCCGAACCCGTGGGCCTGTACTGCTATGCGGCCACCGAGAGCGAGCTGAGTCCCTGTTTCACGCGGCTCGCCTCGGCCATCCTGCGCATTTCCAAATAAGGCCCGCCACCGGCTAGAAGGCGAAACAGCTGCAGCCGAGCGTGCCCCAGAAGCCGGAAAAGTCACTGATCGGCACGGCCGATTTGCGCGCCCGGTCATGGGCGTGCGCATGCACGCCGCAGGCGCCCGCGCACTGGTGCGGCATGGCGGCCTGCGCCGGCGTCGCCACGGGCCGGTAATGGCCGGGCACCGTACGCACGGGCGACCACTCGGGCAGCACGGGAATCAAAGGCGGCGCCAGGGCCGAAAATGGCCCCTGGCCGTAGACGACCTTGCCGCCGACGATGGTCAGCACGGATTCGATCGACTTGATCGCTTCTTCCGGCACCGTGAAATAATCGGCCGACAACACGGACAGGTCCGCCAGCATGCCCTCGCGGATGCGCCCCTTCTTGCCTTGTTCGCTGGAGAACCAGGCGCTGCCCGCCGTCCACAGTTCCAGCGCCGTGTCGCGCGACAGTCTGCCCGCAGCATCCGTCAGGGCCAGGCCGCCCACGGTGCGCCCCGACACCAGCCAGTACAGCGCCGTCCACGGATTGTAGCTGGCGACCCGCGTGGCGTCCGTGCCGCCGCCGACGGGCACGCCCGCGTCGAGCATGCGCTGCACGGGCGGCGTGGCCTTGGCAGCGTCCGCGCCGTAGCGCTCGACGAAGTACTCGCCCTGGAAGGCCATGCGGTGCTGGATGGCCAGGCCGCCACCGAGCGCCCTGACCCGGTCGATATTACGAGGGCTGATGGTTTCCGCGTGGTCGAACAGCCAGTGCAGGCCGGCGAACGGCGTGTCGCGGTTGACCTTTTCAAACACGTCGAGCATGCGGCTGATCGATTCGTCATAGGTGGCGTGCAGGCGGAACGGCCAGCGCTGCTCGACCAGGTGGCGCACGACCTTTTCCAGCTCATCTTCCATGCCGGCCGCCAGCTCGGGGCGCGGCTCGAGGAAATCCTCGAAGTCGGCGGCGGAAAAGACCAGCATTTCGCCGGCGCCATTGTGGCGGTAAAAATCCGTGCCGTCGCCGGGTTTCACCATGCCGGTCCACTTCTGGAAGTCCTGCAGTTCCGCGCCCTTGTTTTGCGTGAACAGGTTGTAGGCGATGCGTATCGTCAGTTGCTCCTTTTGCGCCAGTTCGTCGACGACGGCGTAATCCTCGGGATAATTCTGGAAGCCGCCACCCGCGTCGATGGCGCTGGTGATGCCGAGGCGGTTCAATTCGCGCATGAACTGGCGTGTGGAATTGACTTGCAATTCGAGCGGCAGCTTGGGGCCTTTCGCCAGGGTCGCATATAAAATCATGGCGTTCGGCCGGGCGATCAGCAAGCCCGTCGGATTGCCGGCCGCGTCGCGCACGATTTCGCCGCCGGGCGGATTCGGCGTGTTCTTGTCGTAGCCGACGGCGCGCAGGGCGGCGCGGTTGAGCAGGGCGCGGTCGTACAGGTGCAGGATGAAGACGGGCGTGTCGGGCGCGGCCGCATTGATTTCATCGAGGGTCGGCATGCGCTTTTCCGCGAACTGGAATTCCGTCCAGCCGCCCACCACGCGCACCCATTGCGGATTCGGCGTGCGCAAGGCTTGGTCCTTGAGCATGCGCAAGGCGTCGGCCAGCGACGGCACGCCTTCCCAGCGCAATTCCAGGTTGTAGTTCAAGCCGCCGCGGATCAGGTGCAGGTGCGAATCGTTCAGGCCGGGAATCACCGTGCGGCCATCGAGGTCGATCACCTGCGTGGCGGGACCGCGATGGCGCATCACGTCTTCCACATCGCCCACGGCGAGAAATTTGCCATCGGCGATGGCGACGGCGGACGCCAGCGGCTGCGTCCTGTCGACCGTGTGGAAACGGCCGTTGAGCAAGATCGTGTGTGCGTGCATGGGAACTCCCCAATCAAATGAAAACACGGCCCCGCCGGCGGGCGGCGGAGCCAAAATCAGCGAAAAATCAATGGCCTTCGCTGGCGTTGAACATCGATTTGGCGTAGATCAGGCCCAGGCCATAGCCGCCGCCGTGCGCCACGGCCGTCGCCACGGTTTCATTGTAGGTCTCGCCGCGGGCCCAGTCGCGCTGCAGTTCCAGCAAGTATTGCACGGACGTCAGCGGCTGCGCGCCCGCCTGTATCATGCGCTGCATGGCCATCGCATGCGCTTCGTCGGAGACGTCGCCGCTGGCGTCGGCGATCACGTAGACGTCAAAACCCTGCTCCAGCGCCGACAGCGCAGGGCCGACGATGCACACGGAAGTCCACAGGCCGGCCAGCACGATCTTGCCCTTGCCGTAGCCATTCACCTTGTCGGCGATACGCGCATCTTCCCAGGTGTTCATGCTGGTGCGGTCGATCGGCGCCTGGTCCGGGAAGACGGACTGGATCTCGTCGAAGATCGGGCCGGAGAACGATTTCGCCGCCACCGTCGTCAAAATCGTCGGCACCTTGAATTCCGCTGCCGCCTTGGCCACCAGGGCCGCGTTGTTACGCAGCAGGGCCAGGTCGATGGAACGGGTGGCGAAGGCCATTTGCGACTGGTGGTCGATCATGATCAGGGTATGATCGTTCGGGGTCAGCAGTTTTTGTGCGGCTTGGGCGGTGGCGATAGGCATGATGTTTTCCTTAGTGAAAATAATTGAATATAAAAAAAGAGAGATCGTTATACGGTGCTGCTGCTCCTGCCCTTGCGTCACGCTGTGTGTGCCGGGCCAGTGCTATGCAGTATGGACGAGATGGTTTGAAAACAAAAACGGAAAGAATGCCAAGCTATGTGCAATTTTTTCGATAATGGAAAATGACCGCAACAGCAAGCGACACATCAAGGAGAAAACATGGGATTTGAATTCAGGATCACGGCCAGCCTGACGCAGGAACAGCGCCAGCACCTTGCACAGCTGCCAGAGTTGGTGGCTCCGGCGCCGCGCCCGCCCGGCGGCGCCATGCCTGACACCGAGGCCAGGCTGACGGATGCCGGCCTGTATGTGTGCCAGCACCTGCGCCCGGACCCGTGGCACGGCCTGGAGGCCGTGCGCGCCTGGCTCGATGCGCAGGGCGTACGCTATGCCGTCGACGAGATCGACGACTGAATAAAACCTACAAGGCGCCTTCGAGCATGACGCGCAGGGTGCGGTAACTGCCCGTATCGACCGTGCGCAGCAGGCCGCCGCCGCCATCCGCATACAGGCTGCGCGTGCGCTCAGGCTGGCGCAGCAGATTGGCGCCCGAGACGCGCAGGCGCAGCTGGTCGCTGAAGGTCCACAACGCGTACAGATCCAGTTCGCGCCGGGTGCCCTGCCAGGCCAGCAGCTGGCTTGACTCGCGCGACGGTCCACCGCCCTGGTAATGCAGATTGCCGCCCAGGGTCAAGGGCTGGCCGGCCAGCCGGTAATCGGCGCCCAGGTTGGCGCTCCACGGCAGCTGTCCATCGAGGCGGTTGTCCGGGCCGGCGACGGCGTCCAGCGTCGACCAGTTGCGCGCCACGTTTGCCCGCAGGTCCAGCGCGGGGGCGCCCGCCCACAGCGCCGACAGCGGCAGCTTCGCTTCCAGTTCGAAGCCGCGCACTTGCGCCCTGCCCTGATTGACGGGCGTGGCCACCCAGCGCCCCTGGTCCTGATACAGCCGGTCCAGCATTACGTCGTCGATGCGCCGCAGCGAAGCGCTGGCGCCCAGCATGGCGCCTTGCCCAAGATAGTATTCATAGGCCGCATCCAGACCCCACGCCAGTTCCGGGCGCAGCGCCGGGTTGCCCTGGTTGTCGGGGTTCACGGGACTATTGCCGTTGTCGTTGAGATAAGGGCGCGGGATCAGCTGGAAAATCTGCGGCGCCTTGTAGGTGCGGGTGACGGCCAGGCGCACCTGATCCTTGCCGGCCAGCTTCCACAGGCTTTGCAGCACGGGACTCCATACCTGCGCGCGCACGTCGACGCGGCGCTGCGCGCCACCATTGGCGCTGGCCGTGCGCAAGGTTTCCCAGCGCAGCCCCAGATACAGCGACCAGCGCGCGGAGATATCCCATTCATCCTGCGCGAACAGGGCCAGGCGCCGCACCGTGGCCGCATAGTCTTCGTCCGGCAGCACGGGTGGCCCGCCCGGCGACAGCTGGCGTTCGCGGCGGAACTCCGTGCGCCGCCGGCTGCCCGCATCCCAGCCCGCCGCCAGCGCATGTCCCTGGCCCAGAGCCCGGCGATAGGTGCCGCTGGTCTGCACGCCCACATCATCGAGGCCCGCATCGACCCGGCGCACATTCGCCGGCCCGGGTGTGGCGCTGACGCCCTGGAACAGATAGTCGCTGCCACGGTGATTGGCATCGAGGCCCAGTTTCATGTCGAGGCTATCCCCTGTTCCGAACTTGCGCAGCCAGTGCAGATCGCTGCGCACGGTGCCGCTGTCCTGAGTGAACGCGGCGTCGTTGTCCGGATAGTCGGTATGGCTGCCCAGGTAAGCCGTTTCCACGACCTGGCGGCGGCTGGCCAGGCGGCGCAAGCTGACCAGGCTTTGCCAGGCCAGGCTGTCTTCGCCCGCCAGCGCCCATTGCAAACGGGGCGCCAGCTCGAACGTATCACTGGTCACGCGCTCGGTCAGCGGCATATGGCGCACCACCGTGGGCCTGCCTTCGCCATCAAATGCGCGGTTCCATTCGTCGAGCAAGCCCCGGCGCCCCGTGTGCGCGAGCGTGCCGGCCAGCGCATACGACAGGCGGCCGTCCTTGTCCGCCCACTGCACGGTGGCGCTGCCGGCGGGCATGCCGTGGCTGCCGGACGCCCCCAGCTTGAAGGTGCGTTCGCGCCGCTTGCCCGATTTTTTCAGCACGATATTGATGGAACCGGCGATCGCCTGGGCGGAAAATTGCGCCGTGGCGGCACGCATGATTTCCACGCGCTCGACCAGTTCCGGGTCCAGCGAGTCGAGCGAAAAACCGGGCGGCACGGGCACGCCGTCGAGCATGATCAAGGTGTAACCCTGGCCCAGTCCGCGCAGCTGGATTTGCCCGCCAGCCGTGCCCGAAGCCGTGCCGCCGATGGTAATGCCGGGCAGGCGTTTCAGGGCGTCGGACAGGGCACGGTCGCCCTGGCGTATCAATTCCTCGTGGCCGACGACGATGGCGGCGACGGTGTCGTTGCGGCGCTGCTCCACCTTGCCCGCAGTGACCGTCACGGAAGGCAGGACGTCTTCGGCACGCACGTGCGCCGTCAAGGGCAGCGCAAGGCTGCACAATACAATACTCAATCGCATGGGAAATCCTGAAAGGTCTGTGGTGGTGTCGGCTGGCGCGTTCCCGCGCTCAGCCGCCCCGTGGCCAGCTCACGCTAATGGCCGAATTGTTCCTTGCGCATGCGCAGGGCGCGCGCGGTGGCGTTGGCATCGAGGCCGGCCAGCCACTGTCGCGGATCCTGCAAGCGCCCGTCGCGGGTGACCTCGAAATGCAAATGCGGCCCCGTCGCCAGACCGGTGGCGCCCACGGTGCCGATGGCCTGCCCTGCCGTGACGGCCATGCCGGTCGTCAGCGTGACCCGGTCGAGATGGGCATACAGCGACGCGACGCCAGCGCCATGGTCGATGCGCACGGCCTTGCCGAGGCGCGCATCTTCGCTGACGCTGGCGATGCCGTCGGCCGCCGCATGCACGGGCGTGCCGCGCCTGGCGCCCAGATCGATGCCGCGATGGCCTTGCGGTGTCAACTCGCGCACGACGCCAAAGAAGCCGGTCACGCGCATGCTGTCCAGGGGATTGCGCAAGAGAGCTGGCGCCGTCGCCGGCGCAGCGAGCATGCTTGCCGGCGCGGCTGCCACGGCCCACGCCAGTGCCGGCTGCAGCGCCAGGCTGGCCGCGCCGATCGCGCACAGCAGCAGCGCCGTCAGCACCCGCAGGGCCGTGGATGGGCGCGCCTGCCCGTCACGCATGCGCAGCAGGCGCTCGGCCATGCCGCCGCCGCCAAAGGCCAGCCCCGGCAGCGGCTGGGCCTGCAGGCCCAGTTGCCTGACCAGGGCCGCCGCATATTGCTGGCGCTGGCGCGGGGGCCGGCCAGCCAGTACCTGGCGGTCGCAACCGAGCTCTTGCGCCCAAGCCAGCTGGCCGGCCAGCCAGCGCGCGGCCGGATTGAACCACAGCAGCGCCTGCAGCATGTTGGCCAGCAGCAGGAGCACGGGGTCGCGCCGGCGTGCATGGGTCAGCTCATGGGCGATCACCAGTTGCTGCTGTTCCGGCGTAAATTGCGCCAGGTGCGCCGGCAACAGCAGACGCGGCCGCCACACGCCCACCAGCATCGGCGAGATCGGCGCCGCCACTTCCAGCACGTCCATGCCGTGCAGGCGGCGGCGCTGCGCCAGTTGCAGCAAGCTGCGCAACATGGCGTGGCCACGCTGCCAGCGCCAGGCTGCGCAAGCGACGCCCAGCAGGTAGATCAGACCCCAGGCGGATGGCACCAGGGCCAGCCAGGAAGCAGTGGGTGGCAGCCCGGCAGCTGGCCCAGCCATGGCCAGCTGCACGTCGGGCGCGGCGCCGGCCAGCGAAACGGGCACGCTCAGTTCGGGCACCACGCTCAGTTGCCGCGTGTCAGGCAGCAGCGGCAGCACGAACACGGCGGCCAGCACCAGTTGCGCGACTAGCCACACGCTGCGCTGCGCCGCCAGCGCGGGCCAGCGCCGTTGCGCCAGGCTCAGCAATGCCCACAGCAGCGGACCGGTCACGAGACAGGCGACGCTGGCCTGCAACAGTGTGAGGGAAAACAGCAGCATCGCTTAGTCCTTTCCCTCGAGCGGCCAGTCCTGCAGCAATTGCTCCAGCGCCGCCAGCTCCTGCTGGTCCACGAGTTTGCTGCCCGTAAACGTACCTGACCGGCAAGGGACTGTCGATTTCCATCACGCGCCGGCCAAAGTCGTGGGCGAACGCGGCCAGCGTGGCCACCTTGTCCACGTTCGCTTCATACACGAGCACGCCATGCACGCTGCGCTGCAGCAGCATGCCCTTGTCCAGCATGCGTTCAAGCGTCTTGCGCGTGGATGAAAACGACCATCCCAGCTCGTCTTCCACCCTGGCGTGCAATTCGCGCGCGGATAGCGGGTGGTCTTTCCACAAGGCTTTCAATAACGACAGTTCGGTGACGGAGGGCGTGCTCATGGTGCATCCTTTTAGTGACTATTGACGCAATTATGCGACAAGAGTCACACGCACGCAAGCGCTATGTGCGACAACTGTCACATGCGCTAAAACGCCTCCCGCGCGTCTTGCGCTCGGGCACGCCATGTCCAGGTGGCGGCGAAAGGCAGCCATGCCCGTGATCACATCGCCACTGCCCCGTTTCCCTATCGTATGGCTGAGGCTTTCCAGGACGGCAGCGCGCCTTGGCCTGACTTTTCTTTACTTGCGGCATTGCAAAGCTGAAACAAAACAGGCGCGTTTTTGCCATGCTGTTATACTTCGCGTGTGCGGCACATATGACCAGTCCCCTTGCCGCTGTCTTTCGACCCCTAATCTGATTGCCTGCGACTGGCGCCTCACGATGGCGACAGGCCGATCTCACAATAAAGTTACCATGTCCTTTTCCTCCCTCGGATTGTCCGACGCTATCGTACGTGCCGTTACCGAACACGGCTACACCGTGCCGACCCCGATTCAGTCGCAGGCGATTCCCGCCGTGCTGGCTGGCGGCGACTTGCTGGCCGGTGCACAAACCGGTACCGGCAAGACGGCCGGCTTCACCCTGCCCGTGCTGCACCGCCTGTCGACGGACGCCAATGGCGCGTCCATCACCAGCAACACCTCGACGCGCCCGATCCGCGCCCTGATCCTGGCCCCGACGCGCGAACTCGCCGCGCAGGTCGAGGAAAGCGTGCGCGCCTACAGCAAGTACACCAAATTGAACTCGACCGTGATCTTCGGCGGCGTCGGCATCAACCCGCAAATCAAGCAATTGAAGCATGGTGTCGACATCCTCGTCGCCACGCCGGGCCGCTTGCTGGACCACATGGGCCAGGGCACGGTTGACCTGTCGAAAGTGGAAATCCTGATCCTGGACGAAGCCGACCGCATGCTCGACATGGGCTTCATCCGCGACATCAAGAAAGTGCTGGCCGTTCTGCCGCCAAAACGCCAGAACCTGCTGTTCTCGGCCACCTTCTCGGAAGAGATCAAGGCCCTGGCCGACGGCTTGCTGAACAAGCCAGCCATGATCGAAGTGGCGCGCCGCAATTCGACCGTGGAAGTGATCAAGCAAAAGATCCATCCGGTCGACCGCGACAAGAAGCACCCGATGCTGTCCTACCTGATCAAGTCGAACAACTGGACGCAAGTGCTGGTCTTTACGCGCACCAAGCATGGCGCGAATAAACTGGTCGAGCAACTGGGCGCGGACGGCATCGGCGCCCTGGCCATCCACGGCAACAAGAGCCAGTCGGCACGCACGCGCGCGCTGTCCGAGTTCAAGGATGGCACCTTGCAAGTACTGGTCGCCACCGACATCGCCGCGCGCGGTATCGATATCGACCAGTTGCCGCACGTCGTCAACTACGACTTGCCGAACATTCCGGAAGACTATGTGCACCGTATCGGCCGCACGGGCCGTGCCGGCGCCAAGGGCGAAGCCGTGTCGCTGGTCTGCGTGGATGAGCACGAAATGTTGAAAGACATCGAAAAGCTGATCAAGCAAACCCTGCCGCGCGAAGTCATCGAAGGTTTCGAGCCCGACCTGAACGCCCGCGCCCAGCCTGTGCAATTGCGCAGCGGTACCGGCGGTCACCGCAACAACAGCCGCGCGCCAGCCGGCGCCGTGGTGCGCGTGAAAACCGGCGGCAGCGGCGCCAAGCCACGCAGCGCCGGCCCAGCGGGCGGCGGTGGCGGCGGCAACCGTTCGGGCAATGCGCCGCGTTCGGCGGCCAATCATCGCTCCGGCGGCCGCGGCCGCTAATACCCACGGGTAAGCGTATCGCAGCAATAAAAACCGTTCCAGGACTTGCTTCTGGAACGGTTTTTTTATGCACGCCACCGATTGCCGATTTGGGCTAGGATAGTGTCCATCCTATTGACCTGCGTGCCGCCATGCCGAACTTCGCTGCCAACCTCAGCATGATGTTTACCGAACTGCCCTTCCTCGACCGCTTTGCCGCCGCCAGGGAAGCGGGTTTCGATGCCGTCGAATTTCTGTTTCCCTATGCCGTCGAGGCGCGGCAGATCGCCATGCGGCTGGAACGCCACCATCTGCAGCTGGCCGTCTTCAACTTCCCACCCGGCGACTGGGAGCACGGCGAGCGGGGCATTTCCTGCGATCCGCGGCGCGGCGAGGAATTCCGCAACAACGTGCAACTGGCGCTCAACTATGCGCTGGCGCTCGGGGCGAAACAGCTGCACTGCATGTCCGGCATCGTGCCACCCGGCATGAGCCTGGAGCGGGCGCGGCAAAGCCTGATCGGCAACCTGCAATTTGCGGCCGACGCCTGCCGTCCGCATGGCATCAACGTGCTGATCGAGCCGATCAACCGCTACGACATGCCCGGTTACTTTCTGAATCATAGCCAGCAGGCGGCCGACATCATCGCCGACTGCCAGCGCAACAATATCTTCCTGCAATACGACATTTATCACATGCAGCGCATGGAAGGCGAACTGAGCAACACCATCCGCGCCCTGCTGCCCCTGATCCGCCACATCCAGATCGCCGATACGCCGGGCCGCCATGAACCGGGCACGGGCGAGATCAACTACCGCCATCTGTTCAAGCTGCTCGACCAGGTCGGCTACGCTGGCTGGGTCGGCTGCGAATACCGTCCCGCCAGCGACACCGTTGCCGGACTGGGCTGGCGCGAGCAATTGACGGCCAGCGCGGGCAGCTGATCGCAGCGCGCTTGCGCCCGCACAAGGCGGGCGGCGCAAGCCGGCACGACAATACCTTTCCATACAGTATTTCCTGTCGAGAGGTGACGTGTCTGCCCTGCCCGCCCGCCATTGCCGCGTCCATTGCATCAACCTTTGCCTGGCGATTCTGCTGTGCGGCTGCGCCACCGCGCGCCCCGAGCTGGCGCAGGTGCGCGCCCTGGCCGCCGGCACCGATGCCCTGACGGCCTTCGGCGAACTGTCGCAGCGCCACGTCGACAGCTACCAGCGCGCCCGCCCCTATCTGTCGCCGGCCGAAGACGCGCGCGAACGCCTGCTCGATGCGCAGCGCCGCGCCGCGCAGGCGGACGTGGCGCGCCTGGCGCAAGCCGTGCGCCTGTACCTGCAGGCGCTGGGCCGGCTGGCCGATGCCGATGCATATGACGTGCGGCCGGAACTGGCCGGCGCCGGCGCCGCCATCCGCGCCTGGCCGGGCAGCGGCATCGACGACCGCCATGTGAGCGCCTACACCTTGCTGCTGCAGCAATTGTCGCGCCTGGGCGGCGCGGCCAGCCAGCGGGCGCAGCTGGCGCAAGTGCTGCACGAGGGCGACGCGCCGCTGCAAGCCCTGCTGGCCGCGCTCGACAGCTTGCTGGCGCTGTACGACAAGAGCGGCGATAACGAGCGCGACATGGTGCTCGGCTTGCTCGACGTGGAAATCGCGTATGCGGACACGCCGCCGCAGCGCCTGCTGGCCGTGCTGGCGAAAAACATGCAGCAAAGCAAAACCGAGGAATACCGCCTGCTTGGCTTGCGCCATACCCTGGCGCGCCGGCAACTGGCGGCACTGGGGCGCGAACACGCGCAGCTGGCCGCCGCCCTCACCACCACGGAGGCAAGATGGACGGATCGGTAGGCACCAGCAGCAGCGAACGGCGCGAAGCGGCTCTCAGCAGCGCCATGCGCGTCGAGCAACTGGCCGACAGCCTGTCGCAGGCGGCCGTCACCCTGCACGGCGCCGTCATGCGCGCCATCCGCAGGCGCGCCAGCCAGGGAGAAAATGGCATCAGCCACAGCCAGGCGCAAGCCGTCTTCGCCCTGGAAGTGGCCTTGCGCCAGCAAGCCAACCAGCTGTATGCCGATGCGGCCGGGCACACGGTGGCCGGCCTGGACACGGCGCAGCGCCAGCTCAGCGGCCTGCTCGACACGGTGCGCCTGCGCATCGCCCGCAACGACGACGTGCGGCACTGGATCAGCCTGGCGACGAGCTTGTTGCACTTGGGCAGCGCCGTGCTTGCTGGCAATCCCGAACGCATCCTGGGTACTCTGGGCAAGGTGCGTGAGCGGCTGCAAGAGATGGCGCCGGACTGATTGAAATCGGCCGGCGAGCGCCTATACTGGGACGTCCCCGCCGGGCAATCGTGCCTGCGGGACGACCAGAGGAGACCAACATGCGTATCGAACCGTATTTGCAATTCGATGGAAACTGCGCGCAAGCGCTGGAATACTACCGCCAGCACCTGCATGGCACCGACCTGTGCCTGATGCCGTATCGCGGCACGCCGATGCAGGAGCAAGTCAAGGAAGACTGGTATGACAAGATCATGCACGGCTCGGTGCAGCTGGGACCAACCATGCTGATGGGCTCGGACGGCGGCTGCAGCGAAGATGGCGCCAAGGGCATGCACGGCAGCTCGATCTGCCTGACCGTCGATACGCCGGAAGAGGCGGAACGGGTCTTCGACGCGCTGGCGCGTGACGGCAACATCCAGATGCCCCTGGAGGAAACGTTTTGGGCCAAGCGCTTCGGCATGCTGAAAGACCAGTTCGGCGTCGCCTGGATGGTCAACTGCCTCAAAGAACCAGCATAGAATGGCCCCCGCCCGCCTGCGCCGCGTCAAACGCGGCGCGGGTGGTAGCGCAAGCAGAGCCGCCAATCTTGGACTACCATGATGGAAGTAACCTCTACCGGGTGACAACCATGAATGGATTGCCGCAAGACCAGCTGCAGCGCCTGCAGGGCGTGCTGGAGCAACGCAAGCTGGCGTTGCTGGAACAGATCGGGAACGAAGCGGCCGAAGCGGACGCGCGCGCCTCGCTGCTCAATGAAGTCGAAGCCTCGCCGGCCGACAACGCCAGCGTGCGCACCTTGAACGCCCTCGTCAGCGAAGCGGCCGAGCACAACCTGGCCCAGCTGACCATCATCAAGCATGCGCTGGCCAGGTTTGCCGATGGCAGCTATGGCCTGTGCGACAACTGCGGCGAAGCCATCGGCCTGTCGCGCCTGAACGCGCGTCCCGAAGCGCGGCTGTGCATCGATTGCCAGACGCGGCTGGAAAAAGTCCGGCGCTCGGTGCCGTGAGGAGAGCATAACGGCGGCGCAACAACAAAGGGCAAGGCATCGCTGCCCTGCCCCGTGTTTTCCAGCGTGACTGCCATTGCCTTCCGTCCTGCGCCAGCGTCTGTGCGCCGGCTGGGTGGACGGGTCTCCTCTACTGCCAATGCCTCTGTGCAAGCGGCACGCTTGCTTAACTCATGTGCTGTCCGCCATTGATGGCGATGTTCGCGCCCGTGACGAATGCCGCCTCATCGGATGCCAGGTAAGCGACCAGGGCCGCCACCTCGTCCGGCTCGCCCAGGCGACCCAGGGGAATCTGCGGCAGGATTTTCGTTTCCAGGATATCGGCCGGCACGGCCGTCACCATCTGCGTGCGCAGGTAGCCGGGCGAGACGGTGTTGACGGTGATGCCGTGGCGCGCCACTTCCAGCGCCAGCGCCTTGCTGAAGCCATGCACGCCCGCCTTCGCGGCTGCATAGTTGCACTGGCCAAACGCGCCCTTCTGGCCGTTGACGGACGAGATATTGATGATGCGGCCCCAACGCTTGGCCAGCATGGGTTCGAGCACCTGCTTGCTCATGTTGAACAGGCTGTCGAGATTGGTGCGCATGACCTCGGCCCAATGCGGCAATTCCATCTTGCGCATGCTCTGGTCACGCGTGATGCCGGCGTTATTGACCAGCACGTCAACCCTGCCGAACTGCGCCAGCACGCTGGCCACGGCCTCGCTGCAGGCAGCGAAATCCGTCACGTCAAGGGACAGCGGATGAAAATAATACTGCTGCGCCTGCTGCTCTTCGAGCCAGTTTGCCACCCGCGCATTGCCCGGCGTATGCGCCGCCACGACGGCAAAGCCCGCCCCATGCAGGCGGCGGCACAAGGCCGTGCCCAGGCCGCCCATGCCACCCGTGACCAGCGCTACCTTTTGTTCCTTCATGACTGTCTCTCCCCGCTTGTTATGGTTGTTCTGCGTGGCATCAAGTGTAGGAGCAGTTTTTATTGGCAGCCTTGCGCCAAATCAAGTGCCCAGCCTGTCAAGAATGGCGCATGCGTGCGCGGCCGCCTCCCCGTCTGTGCCAGAATGACCGCTACCGCACAGCGAGAGGACAGGCCATGACATATAAAACCGTATTGCTCCACATCGACGACAGCGCCGGGCGCAGCGCCCGCATCGACGCGGCCGCCAGCATCGCCCAGGCTTGCGGCGGCCACCTGACGGGCGTGGCGCTGACGGGCGTGTCGCGGCTGCTGTACCAGAACCAGCCCGACCTCGATGCCGACCCGAACCTGAGCTTGCATCTGAATTTCCTGCGGGAACGGGCGACGCGCGCCCTCGACGGTTTCGAGCAACAGGTGCGCGCGGCCGGCGTCGCCTCGTTCGAGCAGCGCGTGCTCGACGACGAGGCGGCGGGCGGCATCAGCCTGCTGGCCCGCTATGCGGACCTGGTCGTCATCAGCCAATACAATGCCAAGGATAAATCGCCGTCCGTGATGCGCGACTTTCCCGCCTATGTGCTGCTGCATTCGGGCCGTCCCGTGCTGATCGTGCCGTATGCGCCGCCGCTGCCCCTGCTGGCGCCGCCGGCAGCGGCGCGCAATGTGCTCATTTCCTGGAATGCCAGCAAGGAAGCGAGCCGCGCCGTGAGCGCCGCCCTGCCCCTGCTGCAGCGCGCCGGGCAAGTCCACGTGGCCATCTTCGACGCCCAGGTGCATGCGGCCGAGCACGGCGAACAACCGGGCGCCGAACTGACGCAGTACCTGGCGCGCCACGGCGTGGAAGCGCGGCTGCATTTGCTCGATGGCGGTGGCGTGCGGCGCGGCGACATCGGCGAAGCGCTGCTGTCGCAGGCGGCCGACCTGTCGGCCGATTTGCTGGTGATGGGAGCGTATGGCCATTCGCGCCTGCGCGAAACCATCCTCGGTGGCGTCACGCGCACGATTTTGCAAAGCATGACGATCCCCGTGCTGATGGCACACTAGACCTTTGGAAAAACGGCAGGGTTAGCCGCCCTGCCAGGGCTGGCTGCGGATCTTCGCCACCTGGCGCTGCGCCAGCCACTGCCACAGCTGCAGCGCGTCGTCCTGCGGCAGGGCCGACATGTGACGCGGCGTGGCCAGGGCGATTTCACAATCACGGTCCGACCACTCCTCGAAAGTGACTTCGCCTCCGCTAGCGACCTCGACCTGATACATCAGGCCATCGTCGTAGCCAAAGCGCAACAAGACGGCGGCCGGGCTGCCGTCCTGCGTGGCGCCGCCGCGGTAGACCTCGGCCAGCGCATCAGCCAGCTGTGCCGGCGAGGGCGCGCAGATGTCGCGCCCATCGGCCCGTGTCAGAATGAACCATGCCTGTGTCATGACGCGCCCTCCTATCCATACTCGTTAGCATGCGAGGCAAGTACTACGGGCAGTCACCTTGGTCCTGTTTCACTTCGGGCGCGCGGAAACTATCCCTGTCGGCATTATTTACCAATAATTACTAATACTAACAAGGATCATACCTAAATTTCATGCAGCTCGGAATTTATGAATTCACGCCACCAGCACGGGAATGCTGAGCGGGTCGAAATCATGCCAGTCGCCATTGGCGATCGTGCCTTCCGCTTCCTCGATATGCTCGGCGCCCAGCCGGTGCAACGCTTCGAGCGCCCGTTCGCGCTCGTCGGGGCCGCCCAGCGCGACGGCGATCAGCATGCCCGGATGGCGTGGCTGGCGGCGGTTTTCGGCGTTCCCCTCGCCATTTGCTTCCGGCTCGCCCGCGTCCTTCATCTTGTTGAAACTGTAGAGCGAGCCCACGTGCGCGCCCACCAGCGCCCCCACCACCGGGCCCAGCGGCCCTGTCGCCAGGGTGGTGGCCGCGCCGATGCCCGCACCGACGGCGGCCCCGACAGCCACGCCCTCGACCACGCCTTCCGGCGTCTCTTTCGCTCCCGGCGACATGTCGCGGTCGCCGCCGAGCGCGTGCAAGTCGTGCTGGCCCGGCTGGTTGACAAAGAAGGCGCTGATGCGGCTGTCGGGAAAGCCCGCCTGGTTCAGGGCCGCGCGCGCGGCGTCTATCTGTTCCTGCAACTGAAAATGACCTGCGATGATGCGTGACATGATACGGCCCTCCTGATCGGCTGCTGGCGCACCATGCGCCGCTTGCCTGGCTAGCGTGCGCCTGCCGCCGGCGAAATACCGTTCGCTTGCGCACACAGCCGCCAATCATGCGGCCGCGCTGAACGGGCTGCGGATATCGGACAGGAATTGTTGTGCGCGCGCATGTTGCGGCCGCGTAAAAAATTCCTCGGGCGTGGCCCGTTCCAGCACTTGCCCGTGGTCCATGAACCAGACGCGGTCCGCCACTTCGCGCGCAAAGCCCATTTCATGCGTCACGCACACCATCGTCATGCCGCCCTGAGCCAGGTCGCGCATCACTTGCAGCACCTCGCCCACCATTTCAGGGTCCAGCGCGCTGGTCGGCTCGTCGAACAGCATCAGCGGCGGCTGCATGGCCAGCGCGCGGGCAATGGCCACGCGCTGCTGCTGCCCGCCCGACAGGGCCGCCGGCATGGCGCGCGCCTTGTGCGCCAGGCCCACCCGGTCCAGCAACGCCAGCGCCCGCTCTTCCGCCTCGCGCCGGGTCAGGCCGCGCAAGCGCTGCGGCGCCAGCGCGCAATTGTCCAGCACGGACAAATGCGGAAACAGGTTGAATTGCTGGAACACAAAACCGATGTGCGAGCGGAAGGCATTCACGTCCAGCCCCGGCACGTGGATGTCCTGGCCGGCCACCGTGATGCGGCCCGAAGCGATCGCCTCCAGGCGGTTGATGGTGCGGATCAGGGTCGACTTGCCGGAACCGGACGGCCCGCACACGACCAGCACCTCGCCCTTGGCCACGTGTTCATTGATGCCGCGCAAGGCGTGATAGTCGCCATAGTATTTGTTGACGTTGTCAAAGGTAATCATGCTGCCGCTTTCAAAAGACGCGCCTGGCGCCGCTCGAGCCAGAAGGCGGCGCGCGACAGACTGAAACATAAAACAAAGTACGTCATGCCCAGCAAAAAATACACTTGCACGGGTTTCGTCAGCACCAGGCCGTTCACTTGCGAGGCGATGAACGACACTTCGGCCAGGCCGATGATGGTGCCCAGCGAGGTTTCCTTGATGGTCGAGACGAACTGGTTGACCAGGGACGGCAGCATGTGGCGCAGCGCCTGCGGCAGCACGACCTGGCGCATGCTGTCCAGATAGTTCAAGCCCAGCGAACGGGCCGCCTCCACCTGGCCCGTGGGCACGGCTTGCACGCCGGCACGCACGATTTCCGCCAGATAAATGCCGTCGAAGATGACGAGAGCCGCCAGCATGGTACCGAATTGCCCGCTTTCATGGCCCGTGATGCTGGGCAGGAAAAAGTAGGCCCAGAAGATGACGAGCAGCAAGGGGATACCCCGCACCACGTGGATCAGCGCGGCGACGGGCCAGCGCAGCAGCCGCCAGGGACTCAGACGCGCCAATCCCAGCAGCAAGCCGAACGGCAGGCTCAGCACCAGCGCCAGGCTGGCCAGCAGCACCGTCAGCGCCAGGCCGCCCAAAGGTCCCTCGGGATAGCGACCGACGAGAAAATACAGCCAGTAATCATGGAGCAGTTCCAGCATCAGGACACCTTCTTTTGCAGCCAGGCCGCCAGGCCCGCGATCACCAGCGACACGACCAGATAGGCAGCACTGGCGAAGACAAACGCCTCCACGCTGCGGAACGAGGCCGCTTCCACGCGCTGCGTCTGGTACATCAGCTCGGCCACGCCGATGACGGTGGCGATGCTGGTGTTTTGCCACAGGTTCAGGGTTTGCGACAGCAGCGGCGGCGCGGCCAGCCGCAGCGCCTGCGGCACGATGCACAGGCGCATGGTGGCGAGAAAGCTGAAACCCAGCGCCCTGCCCGCCTCGAATTGCTGGGCAGGAATGGCGCGGATGCCGCTGCGGATATCTTCCGCCATGTAGGCGGCCGTATATAAGGTCAGGGCCGTGATGGCGCTGACGGCTTCGATATTGCCGGCATACAAGCGTTCCTTCCACGTGTCGGGCAGCAATTCGGGCGCGCCGAAATACCAGAACAGGAAGTGCGCCAGCAAGGGCACGTTGCGGATCAGCTCGACATACGCGGCGCCCAGCCCATTGAGCAGGCGCGACGGCGCCAGGCGCAGCATGGCCACGCCGCACGCCAGCGGCAGAGACAAGAGCAAGGTGATGGCCAGCAGTTGCAGGGATAGCAGCAGGCCGGAGAGCAACCAGTCGCGGTAGTCGCCGGCCAGCAGAAAGTTCAGATCAAACATGCGCAAGCGTCAGGCAAGGTTCAGGCGTCGATCTTGTCCGATTCGATCTTGAAATTGCGTTTCTGGAACTTCACATTGCTCGTCGGGCCATACCATTTGAAAAACAGTTTTTCCGCCTCGCCCGATTTTTCCAGCCCGCGCAGCACCTGGTCGACGGCTGTCTTCACGCCCGTCTCGCCCTTGCGGATGCCGAAGGCAAACACTTCCTGGCTGATGTTTTGCGGCAGCACAATGTAATCCTTTTGCGCGGCGCCCAGCTTGGCGTAGTTGTTGAGCAAGGAGACTTCATCGTCGACATAGCCGACGCCTTTTCCCTGCTGCAAGCCCAGGTAAGCCTGGCCCGCCGTCTCGAACGTCACCACGTCCACGCCGGGCACGGCCTTGCGAATATTCGGCTCCTGCGTGCCGCCCTTGACGGTCAGCACTTTCTTGCCGGCCAGGCCAGCGACCGTCGTGATATTGCTGCTTTTTTTCACCAGCACGCGCTGGCCCGTGTAAAACGTGGACAGGGAAAAATCGATCAGCGCTTCGCGTTCCTTGTTGTGCGTCAGGGACGCCGTCAGGATATCGATGCGGCCCTGCTGCAATTCGGGAATGCGGGCGGCC
This sequence comes from Janthinobacterium rivuli, assembly GCF_029690045.1. Lineage (NCBI taxonomy): Bacteria > Pseudomonadati > Pseudomonadota > Betaproteobacteria > Burkholderiales > Oxalobacteraceae > Janthinobacterium > Janthinobacterium rivuli. The sequence continues at coordinate 2,239,942 of NZ_CP121464.1, read as the reverse complement.
ACGGCCAGCTGCTTGATCACCGGCTTGACGCCCAGGCCCTGGGCGATGGCGCGGCACAGGTCCACTTCATAGCCGACCAGTTGGCGCGACCTGGCGTCGATGAAGCTGTTCGGCTCGTCCGTGCCCAGGGTGCCGCAGACCAGCTCGCCCTTCGCCTTGATGGCGGCCAGCTGGTCCGCTTGCGCCACCTGCGCAAAGGCGATGGAAGTGAAAAGAAGCGCGGCGAAGTGAAGACGGGTCTGCATGGAATTCCTCTGGTGGATAACGAATGCCGCCATTAGACCGCGGCACGCTTATTTCCAAAAAGGAATCTTTTCAGCCTTGCATATGAAGAATTCATCTAAGGCGGATGATCGCCGCCCTGGCGCCCACGGCGCCCGGATAGCGGGGGTCAAGCTGCAGCGCCTGGCGATAGGCCTCGACGGCCTGCGGGCGCAAGCCTTGCTCGACATAAAACTCGGCCAGGCTGTCCTGCAGATTCGCGTCGCGCGGATGCAGGCTGACGGCCGCCTGCAGCACGGCCATGCCTTGCGCCACGGCACCGCTGCCTTTCAGTCGATACGCTTCCAGATTCAGCGCCGCGGGGCTGGCCGCGCCCAGCGGGTCGCGCTCCAGCGCCAGGCGCAGCGCGGCGACGGCCGGTTCCGTCTTGCCGGCGCGCAGCAAGGTCAAGCCTTGCAGCGCATGCGCGCGGTCGCTGAGCGGATACAGTTCCACGGCCAGGCGGCTGGCCGCCAGCGCCGCGTCTGTCTCGCCGCGCGCGGCCGATGCTTGCGCCAGTTCCTGCAACTCGGGCACGAAATCGGGATAGGCGCGCTGGCCGCGGAAGGCCGCGCGCAGCTGGCTATCGCGTGCTGCCGTGAGGACGGGCGCTGCCGGCCAGGCGATGGCGGCCGTGCGGTCCCAGCTGCCGGCCAGGGACACGATGGCTTGCTCGAAAGCGGCCTCAAAACGGGGCAAGGCGCCGGCCTTTGTCCCTTGCGACAACAGGACATAGTCGCGCGCAAATGCCAGCGCGCCGCCGCGCGCATATTGATTCAGGTCGACGCCCGCCTCGCGCAATTGCCTGGCCATGCTGGCGCCGGCCGTGAGAAACACGCGGCCACCTGCGGGATGGCGGGCCACGTCGATGTAGGCGCGCGCCGCCCTCGCGTCAGGCGCCAGCGCTTGCTGGTTGATTTGCGTAAATGCCTCGCGCGTGGCGGCCGCATCGGCATATGGCTGATCCGTGCGCTCGGCATATGCCCTGCCTTCCTCGAACAAGCCTTGCGCCACCTGGTACGCGCGCTGCGCGCCCGCATCGGCGATATAGGTGGTCAGCTGCCACGGTTCGCCCGTGACCACCTCGAACAGGCGCTGCACGAAGGCTTCCGGATTGACGCGCTCCAGATTGGAGGCGACGGCAAGGGTCAGCTTGCGCGAGGGAAAGCTGTACAGATAGGTGACGGTTTCCGGCTGCTGGCCGCTGTGGGCAATGGCGTAGCGCCCGCCCGTGGGGAAGATTTCCCAGCCCATGCCATAGTTCGTCAAGCGGCCGGCGCGCGTGGCCATCGGCTGCACCATGGCGGCCACGCTGGCCGCCGACAGTATCTTGCCGGCATGGACACCCCTGCCGAACGCCAGCATGTCGGGCACGCTGGCGCGCGTGCCGCCGGCCGAAAAGCGGCTGCTGATGTCGACGAATTCCGAGTTCTTCCACTCCTTGCCGGCCAGCCGGTAGCCGCGCACGCGGTGGGCGATCACGGCGTCCGGATCATCCAGCACGGTGGCGTCCATGCCCAGCGGGCCCCACACGTGGCGCCGCATGTAGCCGCCATAGCTTTCGCCCGAGGCGCCCTCGATGACGGCGCCCAGCAAGTTGTAGCCATAGCTGGTGTAGCGAAAGCGCGTGCCCGGTTCCGCGATCAGGTCGAACTGCTCGAAGACGGCGATGGACTGGCGCGTATCCTTGTGCTCCTTGAAATGCTGTTCCACCTGGCTGTTGCGGTAGGCGTCGATGCCGCCCAGGTGGCCCAGCAGCTGGCGCACCGTCACGGGGAACCCTTTGACGGGGAAGTACGGCACATAGGTTTGCACGGGCGCATCCAGGTCGATCTTGCCCTGTTCCACCAGTTGCAAAATGGCCACCGCCGTCATCGGCTTGGTGACGGACGCCAGCCGGTAGCTGGAGTGGGCCGTGGCCGGCACGCGGTTTTCCAGGTCCGCATAGCCATAGCCTTTTACCCATTGCACGTCGCCCTGGCTGAAACCGACGGTCACGCCCGGAATGCGTTCCGCGCCCATGCGCTGGGCGACCCAGCCGTCGAAGTCGGCCAGGCGCGCGGCCAGCGCAGGAGCAGGAACAGCAGCGGGCGCGGAAGCGGCTTGCGCCACGCCGCAGAACAGGGCCAGCGCGCCGGCGAAACCGTAGTATTTGCTGCTTTGCATAGTCAAGATTCCATGGTGAGGGCCGTGTGCACAGCACGGCGCTGATGCATGGTAAGTGTCTTTCGCACACTATTGGCAGGCCGTGCACGAAATGCACGCAGCACGCACGAACGACACCAAAGTGGATGAAAATGTTGCAAATGCTTGGTAAATGAGAAGCTACAATGCCCGCCATGTCCTCCTTCTTCCGCTGCCTTCTGCTGTGCTGCCTGGCCTTGCCCTGTTTCGCCTGCGCCATGACTCCGCTCTGGCTGGACGAAGGCTGGCGCGCCTGCGGCAACCCGCCGTCCGCGCCCGCCGCCACGCTGCAGCAACTGGTGCGGCCGGGCCTGCTGCTGTGCGTGGAGCGCGACGTCACCCTGGCCGCCACGCCCTCGTCGACGCAGCTGCTGGTGCTGTCGGCGCTGGCTTCCAGCGAGCTGTGGCTGGACGGCGACTTGATCGGCAACAATGGCCAGCCGGCCCGCCATGCCAGCGGGGAACGCGCGGGCGACATCGATTTCGCCATCCACCTGACGCCCCAGCAATTGACCAAGGGCACGCACCACCTGCGCCTGCTGCTGTCGACGCAGCAGGTGCCGGCGCACTTGACGTCGCCCTTTTATGCGCTGTACCTGGTCGACCGGCAAGACTACCGCGCGGGGCTGGCCTGGTACCGGCTGCCGCCGCTGCTGCTGGCCGGAGCGCTGGGCGCCGTCGCCCTGCTGTTTCTCGCCTTGACGGCGCTGTACCAGCGGCAGCGGCACTGGGCCATGTTTGCCGCGCTGTGCCTGGTGGCGGCGCTGCTGCTGGTGGCGGAACTCTGGCGCAGCTTTGCCGGCTATGCCTATCCCATGCATTTGCCGCGCCTGTACGCCGTCAGCGCCCTGACCTGGCTGTTTTCCGCCTTGCTGCCCCTGTATTTTTATACGGCCTACCGCCTGCCGCGCTGGCCACTGGCGGCGGTGTTACTGCTGGCATGCATCGCGCTGGCCGGCGCACTGCCCGCGCATTTCGACGCGCGCTGCTGGCTGATGTTTTTGACGGGCCTGGCAGCGAGCCTGGCGCTCAGCCTGGGCGCCGTGTGGCGCCGTCTGCCGGGCAGCCGTGGCGGCGCCTTGATCGCGCTGGCCTCGTGCGCCCTGTTCCTGCTGACGGGCAGCCAGTTTGCCGAAGGCGGCTTCGCCCTCGTCGTGTGCTTTTTGCTGCTGCCTTTATGCGCGCAATTGCTGGCGCAACTGCTGCGCGAGCGCAGCAAGGCGGCGCGTGCCCAGCAGCTGGAAAACCAGCTCTTGCGCAAAAGCATGCAGCCGCATTTCCTGATGAATTCCCTGAGCCTGATCAGCGAACTCAACGCGCAATCGCCGCAGACGGCCGAAACCTTCATCGAGGCGTTGGGCGCCGAGTTGCGCATGCTCAATGAATTCGCCCAGCAGCCCAGCATCGCCCTGACGCAGGAACTGGCCCTGTGCCAGAATTACCTGAGCATCATGGGCACGCGGCTGCAGCAGCCGTGCAGCCTGCAGCTCGACGGCGAAGCGGCGGGCATCACCGTGCCGCCCGCCCTGTTGCTGACGGCGCTGGAAAACGCGTTCAGCCACAACCGCTACCGCCACGGCGCGGCCTTTATCCTGCGTATCGCACGACATGCGCAAACGCAGGTGCTCACCGTGCTCCTGCCCGAAGGCGAAGCGCGCCCGCATGCGGGCGGCGGCGTGGGCGAACAATACATCCGCGCCAGCCTGCACGCCGTGTTTGGCGACATGGCCCACTATGCCAGCGAACGGCAGCAGGCAGGCTGGCGCCTCACCTTTTCCTTGCCGGCGGCGCCATGAATGTATTGATACTGGAAGATGAACCGCTGATCGCGCAAGGCCTCGAACGCGAGGTGCGCGCGCATTTCGGCAAGCGTCTCGGCAATCTCGCGCTGCATGACAATGTGCCGCAAGCGCTAGCTGCGCTGGCCCAGGAACAAGTCGACTTGCTGCTGCTGGACTTGAATTTGCACGGCGCCGACGGCTATGAGCTGCTGCGTCTGGCCCAAAAGGCTCCGTTGCAGACCATCATCGTCTCGGCCCACGCGGAACGCTCGATCACGGCCTTCGAGTTCGGCGTGCTCGACTTCGTTGCCAAGCCGTTCAGCCGCGAACGCCTGCACAAGGCGTTGCAACGCTACACGGAGCGGCACACGGACGCGGCTTCGCTGGCCGTCAAGAAACGGGGCGCACTGGAATGGATCGCCATGGCCGACATCGACCACGTGCAAGCCGATGGCCACTACAGCAATATCGTGCTGCGCAGCGGCGAACAGTGCTTTCACGACCTGGCCATCGACAAGCTCATGGCCTTGCTGCCGCCGCACTTCCTGCGCGTGCACCGCTCCTACATCGTCAACAGCCTCGGTTTCAAGCGGCTGCAGATCGCGGCAGGCGGCAAGTATGCGCTCGATACGCAGACGAGCACGGGCATCCCCGTGTCGCGCGGCAGCTATCCCGCGCTGAAACAGCGGCTGCTGGGCTAAAGTCCCCGCTTACCAGTGCTGGGCAAAATTGGGAAATGGCGAAGCCATGTGCTCGGCTTCCACGGGCGGCGCCATCCAGTCGCGCGGGTCGACCTTGTAGTACTGCAAGAATTGCGCGTACAGCTCCTCGTGGTGCTCAGCCATCTGGTATGGCTTTTCAAAGAAGGTTTCCGTGGCCACGGCAAAGAATTCGGCGGGATTCGTGGCGCCGTAATGGTCCATCACGCTGTGCTGCTGGTAGATGGCGTCGTGGCGCAGGTTGTCGAAGTCGCGCGACAGCACCGTGGCCCAGCTGCGGTAGCTCGATACGCTGGGCAGATAAGGTGCGCCATTCGCGGCGCCCGATTCGCTGTCGAGCTGGTGGGCGAATTCATGCAGCACGACATTGTGGCCATCGGTCCAGTCGGCCGCACCGCGCTGCACGTGATCCCAGGCCAGCACCACTCTGCCATCGCCCCAGGATTCGCCCAATAAACCATTCGCCGATGGCGTCACCACGCCGCCCGGTCCCACTTCATCGCGCGTGACGATGAATTCCGTGGGATACACGAGGATGGTGTCGAGTTCCGGATACACCTGCGTCTGGCGGTTCAGCAGCAGCAAGCAAGCCTGTCCCGCGATGGTGTAGCGCATCTCGTCCGTGATCTCCAGGCCGCCGCAACCGACGAATTTCTTCTGATACAGGAATTGCACGACGAGGCGGCGCAACTGCTCCTGCAGCGGCGCAGGCATGCGCGGATACACGGGGATATTCTTTTCCAGCACGGCCAGGCCTTCAGCCGGCAAGGGCCTGGACAGCGCCCGCTTCAGGCGCCAGCGGGGAAACCACAGCGACAAGACGATGGCGGCCGTGACGAGGGCGATCCACAGCAGCGGGTTCATGCGGCGGCCCGCTGCGGGACAATCAGGCCAATGGGGCAAAGGGACACGGCGTAGGCAGACAAGGACAAGCTCCTTCAAGTGAACCCGCGTCGCGGGCAACAGTCCAGCCCACATGGGGATGCTTGCAGTCTTTTCAATCAGACTACGTGAAACGGCCTGCGCCAACGCCAAAAGCCGGGGCGTAACCCGGCTTTCATTACAAGCTCACAACGCCTGACTAAACCGTCAGGTGTTACTCGGCCGACTTTTGCTGTGGCGCACCGAACAAGGCGGCGACGAGCGGATCGCGCGTCACGGGACCGCGGTTGACGCGGATGGCGTAATGCGTGTCATCGGCCAGGATGTGGAAGTGACGGCCGCTGCCTGCCATGCTTTGCTCGCGCAGGCCTGGACGGTCTTTGCGCGGTGGCGCGCCTTCGCGTTTTGGCTGGACGATGGCGGCCAGGAAGGCGCGCACGCGCTCAGGGTCTGGCGTCAGCTGGTACACTGCCTTGCCCAGGTAGGTGGCGGTGCCTTCGATGTAGCGGGCCAGTTCGATCACGCCCGCTTCGCGCAGGTCGCGGATGTATTTGCGGGCGCCCGATGGCGAAAACTTGAGGAACCAGGCGATTTCATCGGCCAGCATCTCGTGCAGCGACAATTCGCCGATCAGCTTTTGCATGTTTTCGATGCGGCGCAGGGTTGCCGACGTCGAACGCACGCGCTCGATCGGTGCCATGGAAATGGGGTTCATGCGTTCCGGGGGGATGGGTGCTGCGCGTTCTACCATTTGCGAGCCTTTTTCGGGGCTACGAAGTTCCTGGTGCGCTGCCTTTAATTCGCTCTTCACGTGAGACTGAGTCATTGCATGCATTTGAATACTCCTTTTAAACAGATTGCCGGTAGCCCGAATTGTTAAGTTCTTGGCAATTTTTATACCAGAACACCACGAATCCTGAGCGTCTGGGCACAGAATGCCTGTGTCGGCGGCTACGGTCTGTGCGTTAACGAACATTAGAAGCAAGAAAGTGAAAAATATTGCCCTACCGAATCATTTCTCGCATGGCATCTAAAAATGACATCTAAAATCCCTGTATGACTACCGTGTGCTCCCATTCATGGCGCAAAGTGAAATAGCGAACAGAAGCGCAAGCGCCATTGCAATAAATTCAAGCTTCGCGCGCAGCGCCTGCCGCCCGCATCGCGATCCTTCGACTCTTGCAAAGGAAACATCATGAAAATACCTGCCCTGTTGGCCGCCGCCTTGCTCGTCAGCCTGTCCGCCTGTAAAAAACCGGCCGAGGCGCCCCTGCCCGAAACGGCGCCCAATCCCAGTTCCGCGCCACAAGTAATGCCGGCCCCCGTCACGCCAGCCACGCCAGACACAGACCCTGGCAGCACGACGCCGCCTGCGCCGCTGACCGATCCCGCCACGGCGCCCGCCCTGCCACCGGCCACGGCGCCAAAGTAAGCCCGGCAGACGGAGCTATCCATCAGGCGCCCGCGCGGCGCCGCCCCTACTCCACGGGGGAGTTACGCGTTGCCAGCCTGTTTGCAACGCGTTTTTTTACGATTGGAGTCGGCCGCGCCCTGAAGGTTCACCGGCATGCGGCCCCGCCAGCCAACCTCGAAGCGGCCACCGGAAATGCGGCTATCCGCACAGCCTTTCCCCTCGCCGTGCGGAAAAGCGGAATCCCGCCATTTCCCATTTTCAATGGATTCAAATTAAACCTTTATAAACAATCACTTGCAATAAACGCCAAAATACGCTCCACTGGCACGGAAGATGCTTTTATATTTTCATAACCGCCATCAGAGCGGCAGCCTGACCCACTATATAAAACCATCTACCTTTTGGAGACAACAGCATGGCACGCACCTTCCGCATCTCGTCCTTCCTGAACACCAAGGCACTGGCCGTGGCCGTCGCCCTGGCCGCGCAATTCCCGCTGGCCGTCCATGCGGCCGACCTGGTTCGCCTGGGCAACCTGAAATTCGCCCATTACGGCGCCGTCGCCTACATGAAGGAAATCGCGCCGAAATACGATTTGAAAATTGAAGAGCGCATCTTCGCCAAGGGCCTCGACATCGTGCCAGCCATGATCGCCGGCGAAATCGACGTGTCCGCCAGCGCGCTGGAAGCGGCCATCACGGGCCGCGCCACGGGCTTGCCCGTGTACCTGGTGGGCGGCTTCGCCAAGGGCGGCGTGCAGATCGTCGGCCGTCCCGACCTGAACATCAAGGGCATCGCCGACCTGAAAGGCAAGAAAGTCGGCGTCACGCGTGGCGGCCCGCAGGAAATCCTGCTGTTTGCCGAACTGACCAAGGCCAAGCTGACCTGGTCCGACAAGCCGGGCAAGGACGTGCAGATCCTGTACATGGGCTACCCTGACTTGAACCAGGCCTTGCTGACCAAGGACATCGACGTCATGAGCCAGTCCGAGCCATATTCCACCCAGGCGATCCACAAGAAATACGGCGCGGCCATCCTCAAGCCTTACGACACGCCGCTGGGCGAGCCCGTGCGCGCGCTCGTGATGACGGAAAAAATGTACAAGGAAAAGCCGGCCGTGGCCCAGCGCTTCATGGATTGCTTCGTCGCCGCCACGCGCGCCTTCCTGGCCGACCCGAAACTGGCGGAAAAATACGTGCGCGAATCGATGTTCAAGAACCAGATCACCTCCGACGATTACCGCGACGCCATCGACAACGCCATCTTCACGGAAGACATCACGCAAAGCCACGTGCAGCTGACCACCGACTACATGGTGAAATTCGGCGTGGGCCGCATGGCCAAAGCGCCTGCCGCCAAGGATTGGGTCAAGCTGGATCTGCTGGAAAAAGCCAAGAAATCCTACGCACCTCGCTAATCTGAAAGTATCACGATGAATATTCAAATGATGAAACGCTTCGCGCACGGCGCCGCCGTGCCCGTCGCCGTGCTGCTGCTGTGGCAAGCCATGTCGACGTTCGGCTGGATCAACCCGCAAATCCTGCCCTCGCCCGTCGCCGTGGTCGTGAAATGGTATGAATACCTGATCCCCATGGAAGCGTACACGCCCGAAGCGGGCAATTACCTGGTGTGGATGTTCTCCGGCGAACTGCCGCATGACGCCTGGGCCAGCCTGTCGCGCGTGCTGGGCGGCTTTGCCATCGGCGCCGGCCTGGCCTTGCCGCTGGGCCTGCTGATGGGCACCAACAAGACCATCTATAAACTGTTCGATCCGCTGGTGCAGGTGCTGCGCCCGATTCCGCCGATCGCTTACATTCCGCTGGCAATTTTGTGGTTCGGCCTGGGCAACCCGCCCGCCTTCTTCCTGATCAGCATCGGTTCCTTCTTCCCCGTGCTGATGAATACCATCGCCGGCGTACGCCAGGTCGACGGCATCTACATCCGCGCCGCGCGCAACCTGGGCGCCAGCCAGATGACCATGTTCCGCCGCGTCATCCTGCCTGCAGCCACGCCGTATATCCTGGCCGGCGCACGCATCGGCATGGGCACGGCCTTCATCGTCGTGATCGTGGCGGAAATGATCGCCGTGAATAGCGGCCTCGGCTTCCGCATCCTGGAAGCGCGCGAGTACTTCTGGTCCGACAAGATTATCGCTGGCATGTTTACCATCGGTCTGTTCGGCCTGGCCATCGATATGGCCATGAATGCCCTGAATAATCATTTGCTGCAGTGGCACCGCGGCCTGGAACACTGAGAGGAACGGCCATGACCACGATCAATATCAATGCAGTCAATAAAATCTTCACCACGGGCGGCGCGGACGTCATCGCCCTGAAGGATATCAACCTGGAAATCGCCAGCGGCGAGTTCATCTGCCTGCTGGGACCATCCGGCTGCGGCAAGTCGACCCTGCTCAACGCCATCGCCGGCTTTTCGCAGCCGACGTCGGGCCAGATCCTGGCCGGCGGCAAGCTGATCACCGAGCCAGGTCCCGACCGCGGCATGGTGTTCCAGGAATACGCGCTGTTCCCCTGGATGACCATCGAGAGCAATATCGCATTCGGCCTGGAAATCGCCGGCAAGACGCCGGCCGAGATCAAGGAACGAGTCGACATGCTGCTGAGCATGCTGGGCTTGACGGAATTCCGCGCCCGCTACCCGAAAGACTTGTCGGGCGGCATGCGCCAGCGCGTGGCGATTGCCCGCGTGCTGGCCCTCGATTCGCCGATCATGCTGATGGATGAGCCGTTCGGCGCGCTGGACGCCTTGACGCGGCGCAACCTGCAAGATGAATTGCTGAAAATCTGGAAAGTCTTCGGCACCACCATCGTTTTTGTGACGCACTCGATCGAGGAATCGATCTACCTGGCCGACCGCACCATCGTCATGACCTACCGTCCCGGCACCATCAAGCGCGACGTGGCCATCGACCTGCCCCGCCCGCGCGATCCGAGCGACCCCGAGTTCAACCGCTTGAAACGCATGCTGGGCGAGATGGTGATGGAAGAGCAGCAGCGTCATCACAATGCGGAAACCATGGCAAGTACCGCCGATTAGTGGCTGGTAGCGTCTGACCAAACCTACTGCGCGGCGCGCTTTGCGGCCGGCGATGCTCACCGTACTAGAGTACGGTTGCGCTTCTCGGCCACAAATCATCGCCGCTCGCTACGGTTTTGTCAGACGCCGAATATTTGCATGTCATATATAGATCAGGATTCGCCGATTCAAGGCGAATCCCACCGTACACTACAATACCGCCTTGGCGGCCCTCGCGCGCTTAACCCGACACACGGAGCACCATGGCATTCGGCAAACGGACCCTGAGACCCGCGCTCGGCCCCCTGCTGGCCGTGGGATCGCTGGTCGTGCTGACGTGGGCGTCGTATGCCTGGGTCAAGCAGCGCCAGCTCGATGAATTGCACCGCACGCTCGATTCGCGCGCGGAACTGTATGCGGCATCCATCGGCGGCGCCCTCAACAAGTACGAATTCCTGCCCCTGGCCGTGGCCCAGAGCGATGCCGTGGCGCAATTACTGGAACAGCCCAGCGCCGACAAGGTCACGCAGATCAACGCCTACCTGGTCGACATGAACCGCCGCGCGGGCGCCTTTGCCGTCTACGTGCTCGATGACAAGGGCACGACCCTGGCGTCGAGCAACTGGCAAGACCGCAGCTCGTATGTCGGCGTCAACTACGGTTTCCGGCCCTATTTCAAGGATGCGTTCGCGGGCGGCATCGGCCGCTTCTACGGCATCGGCGCCTCGACCTTCGAGGCCGGCTATTTCATTTCGCAACCCGTGCAGCGCAACGGGCGCATCATCGGCATCGTCGCCGCCAAGGTCAACCTGGACTGGATCGAGCAATCGTGGCGCACACCGGGCGCGGGCGAACAGATCTGGGTCAAGGACGCGAATGGCGTGCTGATCCTGGCCACCACACCCGCCTTCAAGTTCAAGACACTGGCCCCGCTGTCGGCGGATGCCAAGAACAACATCAGCGAACAGCGCCAGTTCCTGCAAGAAAACCTGCCCATCTTGCCGCACCGGCTGCGGCGCCAGTTCGCCGATGGCGCCAGCGTGATGACCCTGGAACGTCCGCAGACGGGCGATACGCCCGCCCTGTCCGGCAGCGCAGACTATCTGGCCGTGAACCGCGCCCTGGGCCCGCTGCAATGGCAAATCACCGTGCTGGCCGAACTCGACCAGGTCGACGAGGCGGCGCGCAACGCGGCCATCGCCGCCGCGCTGGGCTGGGCCTTGCTGCTGCTGGCCCTGATGTATGCGCGCCAGCGCCGGCGCCGCATCGCCGACAAGCTCAATGCGCAGCAAACCCTGGCGCGCGCCTATGAACAGCTGGAAATCAAGGTCGAACAGCGCACGGCCGACCTGGTGCACGCGAATGGCCGCCTGCAAGCCGAGGTGGCCGAGCGCGAGCGGGCCGAACAGACCCTGCGCTATGCCCAGGCGGAACTGGTGCAAAGCGGCAAGCTGGCCGCCATCGGCCAGATGGCGGCCGGCGTGACGCACGAACTGAACCAGCCGCTGGCCGCCCTGCAAACGTTTTCCGACAATGCCAAGGTGTTTCTGGCACGCGGGCGCATCGACGATGCGCTCGATAATCTGTCGACCATTTCCGACCTCGTCAAGCGGCTCGGCTATGTGACGTCGCAATTGAAGGGCTTTGCGCGGCGCAGCGACGATGCGCGCAAGCCCGTCAGCGTGCGCCAGGCATTTGCGCAAACCATGCTGCAAATCCGCACGCGCAAGCATTCGCAGCGCCTGACCCTGCATGAAAGCTGGCTTGAGGACGACATCATCGTGCTGTGCAACGCCATCGGCCTGGAACAGGTGTTTACCAACCTGATCACGAATGCCATGGATGCCGTGCCGGAAAGCGAGCCCGTGCAAATCTGGTTCCAGGTGCGCCGCGAAGGCGACCTCGCCGTGCTGCATATCACCGATAATGGCCCCGGCATCCCGCTGGCCTCGCTCGACAAGATTTTCGACCCCTTCTATACCACCAAGGAACACGGGCTGGGCTTGGGATTGTCGATCAGCGCTGGCATACTGCGCGCGGCCGGCAGCGCCTTGGCCGTGCGCAACCGCAGCGCGCAGGAAGGGGGCGGCGCACAATTTACCATCACCCTGAGCTGCGCCCCGGGGGAGAATAAGATAGAGACGAAGGAATAGGGAATGCACGAGAATAATTTTGAAGGCATGCAAGTGCTGCTGGTGGAAGACGATGCCGTCGTGCGCAAGGGCGCCCGGCAATCGCTGGAACTGGCAGGCCTGCAAGTGACGGCCGTGGCCACGGCCGAAGAAGCGCTGCCCTACCTGGTGCCCGAATTTGCCGGCATTTTATTGAGCGATATCAAGCTGCCCGGCATGGATGGCTTGAAACTGCTCGATATCGCCGTGGCGCAGGATGCCAGTCTGCCCGTCATCCTCGTCACGGGCCACGGCGACGTGTCGATGGCCGTGGGCGCCATGCGCCGTGGCGCCTACGATTTCATCGAAAAACCATTTTCCGCCGACTTGCTGGTGGAAGTGTGCCGCCGCGCCCTCGATAAACGCCACCTGGTGCTGGAAAACATGAACTTGCGCCGCCAGCTCGAGCAGCGGGTCGGCATCGAAGCGCGCATCGTGGGCCGCAGCGCGGCCATGGCCAAGGTGCGCCAGCTGGTGCTGAACCTGGCGCCCAAGTCTGCCGACATCATCATCCTGGGCGAAACGGGGACAGGAAAAGAACTCATCGCCCGCTGCCTGCACGACTTCAGCGAACGGCGCGACCACCCTTTCGTGGCGATCAACTGCGGCGCCCTGCCCGAATCGATCTTCGAGTCGGAACTGTTCGGCCACGAGGAAGGGGCATTTACGGGCGCGCAGCGCCAGCGCATCGGCAAGATCGAGTACGCGAACGGCGGCACCCTGTTTCTCGACGAAATCGAAAGCATGCCGCTGGCCCTGCAAGTCAAGCTGCTGCGCGTGCTGCAGGAGCGGCAGGTGGAGCGGCTCGGTTCCAATAAACTGATTTCCGTCAATTTCCGCGTCATCGCCGCCGCCAAGGAAGACTTGAATGTGCTGGCGGAACAGGGCAAATTCCGGCCCGACCTGTATTACCGCCTGAACGTGGCCAGCCTGACCCTGCCTGCCCTGCGCAACCGGCGCGAAGATATCCCCCTGCTGTTCGAATTTTTCGTGCTGCAGGCGGCGCTGCGCTATGGCCAGCCGGCCGCCCTCGTCAGCGGCGAACTGATCGCCTCGCTGATGGCGCAGCGCTGGGCCGGCAATGTGCGCGAGCTGCACAATGTGGCCGACCGCTTCGTGCTGGGCTTGCTTGACGACACCCTCAGCCCGGCCGGCTGCCGCGAAGCGTCGCTGGCCGAGCAAGTCGACACCTTCGAGATTTCCATCATCGAGGAAGCCTTGCGCCGCCACAACGGCAACGTCATCGACGCGGCGGCCAGCCTGAATATCCCGAAGAAAACCCTGTACGACAAGCTCAAGCGCTTCGATATTTCCACCGAGCAGTTCCGCTGAGGCCTGCGCCGCGGCCAGCCATGCACCCACAGCCGCGGGCGGCGCGCTCCTACTTGCCGGCCTGCCCGCGCATGCCAGAATCGTGACTCCACTTCCTGCCAAGAGAAGGAGTTCCCATGAAACCATCCGCATTGATGCTGGCCATCCTGCTGTTCGCTAGTGCAAGCGCCCTGGCACAGGCCCAATCGACGGGCACTGGCAACACCGGTACGTCCGCGCAGCAAAACACATCGCAAGACGACGCGACGACGACGCGCAAGAATGGCAAGAAACAGCACAAGAAATCCGGCAAATCGCGCAGCCACGATACGGGACAATCGACCAGCGCGGGACAACCCACCAGCGGCACCAACTCGGGCGGCGGCGCCCCGGGCAGCGCTGGCCAGTCCGCAGGCAACGCCGCGCGCAGCGGCACGCAAAACATGAACGGCAATACGGGCGGTACAGGCACGTCGGGGACATCGGGGACATCGGGAACTTCCGGCAATACCGGCACCTCTGGCACGTCGGGCAACACGGGCGTGGTACCGCCGCGCCAGCCTGGCCGCTAAACGCCGGCAACGCGGCACGGGATAGCCATGAAGGCGCTGCAGGCCGCGCTGCTGCTGCACGGCCTGCTGGGCGGGGCCGACGTCATCCTCAACCACGAGTTGCTCGTGCGGTTGCCGTCGCGCCCGGGTGCGGCCGCCGAGCAGCGCCTGCACAGCGCCCGCGAAGCCATCTTCGGCCTGCTGTTCCCCTCGCTGGGCCTGTTCAGCTGGCATGGCTGGCTCGCTTGCTGGCCTGTGGCTTTGCTGCTGGCGGAAATACTCGTCTCGCTGCGCGACACCGTGGTCGAAGGCGACACGCGCCGCTTGCCCGTACCCGAACGCATCCTGCACGTCCTGCTATTCATTAACCTGGGCGTGATCGCCACCTTGCTGCTGCAGGCGCTGCCCGGCTGGCTGGCCCTGCCGACGGCCATGCAAGTCCTGCCGCCCGGCGGCCCCGGCCAGTGGCTGGCCGCCATGGGCACCATCTCGCTGGCGTGGTGCGTGCGCGACGGCCTGAGCGCGCGGCGCCTGCGCTTGCGTGCGATCCAGCATGCGTGAACACTGGCAATATGCTCACACACGCATGCGGCATATTCCTACTTGGAAACGGCGGCACGCATGTGACAATCGAGTCTCGACAGCAACTTCCAACTTTCTACACAGGACACGCACCATGAAAACTCCCGCTCTCTTGCTGGCCGCCACCCTGATGACCGTTGGCGGCGCCTGGGTGCAAGCCCAGTCGACGACGAATCTGAACCAGACGGGCAACCACACCAACAATGCCAGGGATCCGGGCCAGCAATCGGATGCCTCCGACAAGCTCGACAACAAAGGCAAGCTGATCCACGACGGCAAGACCAGCAAAACTCGCACGGACAAGCGCACGCGGCGCGGGAAGCCGACAGCCAACCCGGAAAACAAGGCCCACTCCGGCGCGCCAACCGAGCCGCCAGCGTCGACGCCAGCGGTGCCCAGCATCCCCGTCGCCCCCACGAAATAAGTCCAGCGCTGCGCCACGTTGCTTTCAGGCACGCTATCATCGCGCCTTTACAAGATAGCCAGGAAGACAATGAAAGCAGCATGGTGTGGAATGATGGCGGCAGGGGTATTGACGGCCGCGAGCGTACAGGCGGCGCCCACGGTGGGCGAGTGCATGGAACTGACGACGGGTATCAAGTTCAGCAAGAACAATGGCGACGCGCAAGTCAACGTCGAGGAACTGTTCGAAGGCAAGAAACAAAAGGGCACGCAGCTGATCCTCAACGGCGGCGTGCTGCTGGCCACGTCCTACCAGGACATCCGCGATAGCCAGGTATTCCTCACGGGCAACGTCCACTACAATGAAGACGGCACCGTGCGCAGCAAGAACGTTTACACGCCGCAGTCCGCCATCCCCGCCAACATGCGCCCCGGCCAGGAAGTGCGCGTGCAATTCTCGGACACGCAAACGAGCACCCACTACCCGCTGGCGGGCCTGTCAGACAAGATCACGACCTCGACGCGCACGGACGAGCGCAATTTCTCCATCACCTTCCTCGGCTGGGAACGCCTGGAACTGGGCGGCCGCCGCTTCCCCGACGCCTGCAAGTTCGAACTGCATGACGTGGGCGGCAAAAGCAAAGGCAAAAGCGGCGAATACGTGTGGTACGCGCAGGGTTTCGGCGTGATCATGACGGACAAGCTGGACAAGGATGGCGACGTGCAGCCCGCGTATCGGATTGCGCTGACGAAGATCCTCAGCGCGCCATAAGGCGGTTCTCTCTCCGTAATGCTTGCGTAAACGCAATTAAGCCGCCGTCCCGCCCCTCTACACTGTCCTGTCTGGTCAGCATGGAGCGGCGATGGCGTATCCCAAACTTCCCTACACCAGCGGCAAGAGTAGCGCCCTGCTCCATTGCGGCCGCCTCAACGACGCCATCGTGCGCATCCGCCCTGAGTTGCCAGGCAACATCATCGTCATCCATGGCGTGAACGACGTCGGCACCAGTTTTGGCGCCGTGGAAAAAGGACTCTGCCAGGGACTCGATGCGCGCATGTATGGCGGCGGGCACGTGTTCACCCCGGCCACCTACCGCTTGCCGCAGGAGGCCGACAAGCGTGAAGTAATCGCCGATCCGGACGCGGTCTACTTCAAGCGCAAGCATGATGACACGACGTACAGTCCCGTCATCCCGTTTTACTGGGGCTTTCGCGAACGCAGCAACGCCAGCAAAGTGATCAACGGCCAGAACACGGACCGCTATGGCAACCGCCTGGACAAGGATATGTCGAAGAACGGCGGCCCGTTCGGCAATGCCACCAATACCCTGCCCGACATGTGGAACAAGGGATTATTCTCTCCGTACGACGTGGGCGGCGACCCCGTACGCCCTTTGACGACGGCGCCGGGCCGCATGTACATGGTGCTGGCGGCCAAGCGCCTGGCCGCGCTCATCGCCATGATCCGCGATTACGACAGCGACGACGTGGTTTCCATCGTCGCGCACAGCCAGGGCTGCTTGATCTCGCTGCTGGCGCAAGCCTTCCTGCTCGACGAAGGCAAGCGACCCGCCGACACGCTGATCCTCACGCATCCGCCCTACAGCCTGGTGGAAGACACGACCATGTTCTTCGGCGCGGCGGAATCGAGCCGCATCTTTGGCGGCGGCCGGGATGCGGTAATGGAAAGCCAGTACGACGCCATCAACAACCGCCAGACGCTGCATGCGCGCCTGCAAACCCTGGCGCAGATCGTACAAGGCGTGGTGGCAAAAAGGCATGCCACGCCCGCCTTTACACAAATCAAGGATCACACCGTCTGCCATGGGATGGCGGGCGCGGCATGGCGCGCGGAAGCGGACCGCGACAACCGGGGCAAGGTCTACCTGTACTTTTGCCCCGAAGACATGACTGTAGCGCTGGATAATATGCAGGGCATCGGCTGGCAAGGCATACCCGACCACATCGATGGCCATGGCCTGTCCAAAACCAAGGGCAAGACGGACAAAAGCATCTGGGGTGATGGCCCCACCTACTGGCAAAAGGATTTCCAGCGCCGGCAACCGCTAGCGGAACTGGGTAAAGGATTTTACCAGCGTGTCTTTACCAACAAACAGCGCCCCGATGCGGCTGGCAAAAACAATGGGCCGGTGCTGGTAGGCCTGCCGCCGCACGACTTCGCCCTGCGGCTGGAAGGCGAGGACGACCATGCCCACGTGGCCGGCGCCAACCGGGGCCACCGCGGCAACCACGACGAGGCGCCATGGCCGCCCGTCAAACCCAGCAAATGGAATATCTTTTCCACGGAAGCGGGTCGGCGCGAAGGCTTGCGCACGATCAATGGCGAAGCCTTGCGCGTACCCGGGAAAGCCGTGCTCGACGGCGGCGAGATCCGCCCTGGGCAATTCCCGAAGGATTCCGACCAGGCAAGGCTGCCGCGCGACCAGCAAGGACCGTGCGAGGAAGTCGACCCAATCGATGCAGCCATCGCGGTGACCAGCAAGAAAGGTTTGCGCATGCGCAAGCAGGAAATCATTGCCGATCCGCGGCCGCTCAAGCATCGCATTCCCGAGTACGGCGTCGGCATGTTCGGCGCGGGCGAGCGCGATCAAGTGGAAAAAGCCTTGAACCTAGGCAAGGAAGCGGGCGACCAATGCAGGATAGACCGCGTTTCGCGCCATCCGGGTGGTGGCGACAATCTGCTTGTGAATCGCGAAGAAACCCCGAACGAGGCACGCAAGCGCTGGCAAAACGAGGTCAGCCCAAAATCCTTCCACGGGGCCATCATCGGCAACGCGGAAAACCATCGCAACGTGACGGCGTATGACGTGGCCATCGGCGGGGGCAAGGCGAGCAGCGATCCGAGTTTTTATCGGTATTTGTGTGCGGTGGCGGATTGGCGGCTGAAAACAGATGACAAAATACCACGTCCATCCATATTGAAATGGGATACCTTTGCAAAAAATTTCGCAGTCTACTTGTCTGCCGAGCCTGCGGCGCGTAAAGCGATCATCGTAGGTAATGCGCGCTATTACAGTTCGGGAGAACTTCCCGCTTGTATTCCCGCCCTACATGAGGGCCTGCCTTCCACCGTTGTATGTGAAATAGTCAACGGCAGGCGTACTGATTCAGTCGTCACGCCGGTCGTCCATAAAGCCAGCGACGAAATACCAAGATGAAAAGCTTATTCCTCCGCTTGCAATATCCGCTGTATGCAGTCGCCAGCGTACTGGCACTGCTATTGCTTTGGTCATTACTGATCAGCCCATCACCTTTCTTGCTGGAGTCCACGATGAGCAGCAAAGTCTTGAAGTACCTGCATGGGCTGTTGCTGATCCCGCCTCTCGTGGCAGCCACATTGCTAGGCTCACGCTGGCTGCACTCGTCCAAGCCTATGGTCGTCGCAAAGCCGCAAGTGCAGCAGATGGTACCCAGCGAACAGGAAAAGCGGGAATATGTGCTGGAGGTTATCGGTCTCGGCGTCACCCTGGACAAATACCGACAAGGGAAATTGTGGGAAGCCCTGCAAAAGGGAAATGCCTATGCCAGCATCCGCGAACAAGATAAGAAGAAATATCCATGGAGCAGCCTGGACAAAGCAGGCACCAGTGGGGGGCGTGCAGGCGACTCACTCGAAAATGGCGCGCTGAATACGCCAATGTATTTTGCCGTACCCATATTTAACGCCGAAGGCCCCATTGCAGATCCTGCGCTGCAAGATACACCACACTCGCCCATTATGGGTCTGGCAGGCAGCACCGCCTCTTCCGGCATGCACTGGCATCTATTTGTGGCCGGACCACGACGCTTCGAGGAACATCCCGAGCATATTCTAGAAGATGTTTTCGCATTTTTTGACGCCCATCCTGACGTGCCATACATCATCTTGAATTCGCATGATGGCATGGAATCGCGCGATATCAATCGCAGTCCCAACACTCCCGAATTGCTCAAAGATGGCTACTACATCCCCGAAATGCCCGACGCCTCCGCTCTGTTCGTGCTGGCCCGGCGTGAGCGCATCGACGCCGTGCGGAAGTTTGCATATGACGATGCGCCGCCCGAGGACAGCGTCGATGACCTCAACACCTACGGCGTGGCGCGGCGCCTGTATCTGGCCTATGACAAATTGATGCGAGCAGTGCCCCATCCAGACAAAAAAGAAGACCCGAGTGCATTCACCCAGCGTCAGCCCTCAATCGCCGAATGGCTCCCCGTCGCCGCGCAATTCGCGCAGCGCTCCGATATCCGCGGCACGGGCAGCTTCAGCATGCTCGACAGGCTCCAGCACAAGACCTACCAACCGCCCAAAGACTGGCAACCCACGCCCTGGTTTCCCTTGCCCTTCAACAAGGAACAACTGGCGCAGCTGGACCGCCTGCCGACCTTCGGTTTCATCCACCGGCCCACGTTTGTCAGGATAACGGATGAGCACGGCAAGCCCCTGACGCGGCGCGATCAGCGCGAGCAAGCCTTGCAGGCGGGCTGGCAACAAGCCTTGCGCAGCTTGCCGGAAGCCGAGCGCCCCGCTGCCCCGGCGCGTCTGGTCGCCGCCACCGGTGGCAATCAGGCGCAGCTGGTGGCGCTGCACAAGACCTTGCTGAGCCATGCGGAAGATGGCGGCACGGAACTCGACAGCGGCAATACGGCGCAGTGGATCGACACGGACCAGCGCCTGGGCAACACGGGCGCGGCCACCCTGTTCGTGCAGATGGCCATCGCCGTGATGGGCAGCTACCGCGATGGCGGCGTCAGCGCCGTGGTGAACCTGCGCAACCCGGACGAAGCGACCATCGTGCTGGTCAGCCCGCCGTCGGACGAAAAATGCCGCACGCAAAAACACCCGCACGGCGGCGATGTGCTGCGGCACCACGTCACGCCGGCCATCGACCCGGCGAATTATCCGGCGAACTGATCTCAGTGCGCAGCAAGCGGCGCCAAGGCGTTCCCCCGCACCTGGAACGCCACCTTCGCCACCGTCTTGCCAGCATCATCGACGAGGGCCAGCGCGTGCTTGCCCGGCACGGGGCGCCAGCTGATGCTGTCAAGCGCCGCGCCCATGTCCTTGCCATCGAGCACCCAGCGCAAGTCGCGGCTGCCCTGGGCCTGGAAGAATACGCGCTGCAGGGCGGGCGGGATGTCGGGGTCGATGGCGAGGATGCTGTCCTCGGCCGGATACACGATGGCGGGCGGCTTCAAGGTGTCGCCCAAGACGGCGATGACGGGGCTTTCCGTGCCGGTGATAAACCATTCGCGGCGCGGCGCTTCCAGCGCGGGCTGGTACGCCACCATCTGCTGCAGCACGCCGGGCGGCGCTTTCGGGGCATGGCTGGGCACGTTCTTGTGCAGGTAATCCATCACGTCGCGCCACACGGGCGCGGCGCCAGTCACGCCCGACACGTCCCACATGGGCTTGCCATCGAAATTGCCCACCCAGACGCCCACCGTGTAGCGCGCCGAGTAGCCCATGCACCAGTTGTCGCGCATGTCCTTGCTGGTGCCCGTCTTGACGGCGCTCCAGAAATTCGTCCCCAGCTCGTTGCGCAGGCCAAACGTCATGCTGCGCGCGGCGCGGTCGGCCAGGATGTCGCCGACGATGAAGGCGGCGCCCGGCTCCATCACCCGGCGTTTATCCTTGCCAGCCTGCCCCGGCTGCAGGCTGGCGGTGCTGTACAGTCCGCCATTGGCCAGCGCGCGGTAGGCGTTGGCCAGTTCCAGCAAGGTGACTTCCGACGAGCCCAGCGCCAGCGAAGGGCCATAGTATTCGGCCGCTTCCGTCAGGCTCGACAGGCCCACGTCCTTCAGGCGGTTATAAAAGCCGTCCTGCCCCGTCAGCAGCACCGTGCGCACGGCGGGAATGTTCAGCGAGCTGGCCAGGCTGGTGCGGGCGCTGACGTAACCCTTGAAATTGCGGTCGTAGTTTTGCGGCGCATACATGCCGGACGCCGTAGCGACGTCGAGCGGCGAGTCGTCCATGACGGACGCGGCCGTCATCAAGCGGCGCTCGATGGCCAGTTCATACAAGAACGGTTTTAATGTGGAACCGGCCTGGCGCAGAGCCGTCACGCCATCGACGTGGCTGCCGCCCGCATTGCCCACATAAGCGAGGATTTCTCCGCTGCGGTTGTCTAACACGATGATGGCGCCATCGTTGACATTGCGCTCGCGCAAGGACGCCAGTTGCTGGCGCAGATTTTCCTGTGCAAAGCGCTGCAAGGGACCATCGAGCGTGCTGGCGACTTGCGCGCCCGGCTGCTTCAGCAGCTGCTGCGCCACTTGCGGCGCCGGCGCCAGCTCCGCATACAACGCGTTGCGCTGCAGGGCCGTCTGCACGCGCTGGCCGATCAGCTGGCAACTGCTGTCCATGCGCCACTCTTGCGCCAGCGCGCAGGCACGCCGCGTGACGGTGGCAGGCGGCGCGTTCGGCGCCCGCACGAGGCTGGCCAGGATGATGGCGTCCGTCTGGTTCAGTCCGGACGGCGCCTTGCCAAACAGGCTGTACGAGGCGGACGCGATGCCCTGCAGCTCGCCGCGGAACGACACGAGGTTCAAATACGCTTCAAAAATCTGCGCCTTGCTCCAGCTGTCTTCGATGGCCTGGGCGGCGCGCATCTGGTCCCATTTCTGGCGCAGGCTGCGTCCGCCCGAGGACGCCTGCAAATCCGCATCGAGCTGGCCCGCCAGCTGCATGGTGATGGTAGAAGCGCCCCGGGGCTTTTTTGAAAACAGATTGTCCCAGGCGGCCGTGGCCAGCGCGGACACATCCACGCCGCCATGGCGCATGAAGCGCTGGTCTTCCGCCAGCAGCACGGCCTGCTGCACGGCCGGTGAAATATCGACCAGCGGCACCCACGGCAAGCGCCGCACCTTCATGTCCACGCGCAGGGATTGCAGCGGTGTGCCGCTGCGGTCCAGCAATTGTGCTTCCGAACTGCGGTAGGCGGCTTGCACCTGGGCCGGCGTCAAGACCGCCTCGGCGAAGACGGGGCCGGCCAGCAGGCAGCCCATGACAACGATGACACTCCTCACTGCCCCACCTTCACATTCGCGTTCGGCGACTCGCCAAACATCTCGGGCGAATACATGGCCTCGATGCGCGTGGCCGGCAGGCTGAAGTCACCTGCATTGTTCAGGCGCACCGTGTATTCCACGCTCCAGTTACCCTTCGGCACAAAGGCGTAATACGCGCGGAAGGCGTCGAAGGCCCGTTCCTCGAACGTCGGCCAGACCCAGCCCGTGGATTTTTCGCCGGCCGTCAGCAGCTGCGAATCGCGGCCCAGTCCATTGCCCAGCACCGTGGCGCTGGCGGGAATCGGGTCGTCGACCACCACCCAGCTCATGTCCGCCTGCGCCGACAAATCCAGGCGCACGCGGTAGACGTCGCCGCGCGACCAGGCACCCGCCGTCTTCTGTTCCACCGGCGTAATGGTTTTCTTGATCGTGTAACCGCTGGACACGGGCGCCTTGAGCGGGATGGCCGCCAGGCTTTGCACGGTAGCCCAAGGCTTGCCGGTGCCGCTGTGCGCCAGGCCCAGGGTATCCGTGCCCTTCGGCCACGCCTGCAGCACGGGTCCCACTTTCGCCGCGCCATTCCACACGAGCGCTTGCGTATCGCCGCCCAGCTTGACGGCGCTGGCGCCCGTCACGGGCGTGGATTCGAATTTGGCCGAAAACTTGTTGATGGCCAGGGTGCCCCAGGCGTTGGCTACCGTCGTATCCCAGCGGCCCTTCTTCTGGCGGCCCATGCTGCCGCGCACGAGGCGGCCGATGTCGTCTTTCCACGCCGGATTGTCCATCACGGCCAGCAGCAGACGGTTGGCGTTGACGTCGCCCGAGACCATCAGCCACCACCAGTTATCCTTGCGCTCGGTGGAAAAGCCCATGGTCGTGCCCTGGAAATTCAGGCGCGAACGCAATATCTGCTGCGCTTCGGCCAGCAGCGCATCGCGGCGCGCCAGGCTTGGCGTGCGTTGCAGCAACAAGCTCCAGTCGATGACGGCCGAGGTAGGCCACAGGTTCGGGTTGATGCTGATGCTCTCCAGCGCATCGGGCGGCACCTTGTTCGAACGCGACAGTGCTTCCAGCGCAGCAAGTTTACGCACGGCCAGGTCGGTCGTGTCCAGCGCGGAGCGGCGCACGATGCGGCCCTGCACGAAGGCCGTCAAGGCTGCCTCCATGCGGTTTTTCGTCTGCTCGGGAATCGCATAGCCGGCTTCCCGGGTTGCCGACAACACATACGCCGTCAGGCTGTCGCTGCCCTGTTCCATGATGGGGAAGTATTTCAGCATGCCATCGCTGTCCAGGTAGGCGGGCAGGCTGGCGGCCAGCTTGTTCCACGCGTCCTGGTCTTGCAGGGCGATGGCTTTCGACGTGTTTTGCTCGAAGCACGTGTACGGATACGCGGCCATGTACTCGCGCACGCCAGGCAGTTCGCCACCGAGCTTGGCGACAAAGCTGGTCTGGATACCACCCCGGCCCGGCAAGGCGCCGGCCGGCATTTGCACGGACATATTGATGGGCTTGTCGATCTGCTGCAAGGTGGCCTGGTACGTGCGTACGGGCGTGGCCTGGCCCACCTTTTGCGTGATTTTCAGTTTATCGGAGGTGTTGCCAAGCCCGCTGCCCGCTTTCGCGCTGATATCCCACACGACCGTTTGCGCGCCCAGCGGCACCTGATAATCCCACCCCACCTCGCGCGCTTCGCCCGCCGCCAGGCTCAAGCTCTGGCGCGGCAAGGCCTTGCCGGCCGCGCTGGCGTTGAGGTCCACGCTCAAGGACGCGGCCGAGGTGTTGCGCACCGTGAATCCGGCACGCAACTGGTCGCCTTCACGCACGAGCGTCGGCAAGCCCGACATCAAAATCAAGTCTTGCGAGCTGCGGATGTCCGTGCTGCCCGTGCCAAACAATTCCTTGCCGGCGCTGGCGATGGCGACGATGCGGAACGCTGTCAAGGAATCGTTGAGCGGCACTTGCACCGCCGCTTCGCCCTTCGCGTCGAGCTTGACGGTGCCCTTCCAGAACAGCAAGGTGTCGAACAATTCGCGGCTGGCGCCCTTGCCGCCGCCACCGCCGGCCGGGAAGGCCTTGCGGCCAAAGTGACGCTTGCCGATCACCTGCATCTGCGCCGTCGCCGTTTCCACCTGCAGGCTGCGCTGTGCCATCATGGTGTCGAGCAATTTCCAGCTATCGTTGGGCATCAGTTCCAGCAGCCCCGTGTCGACGGCCGCCAGCGCCACTTCTGCGCCGGCCGGCAACGGCTTGCCATCGGCGCGGCGCACGCGCACGGACACTTCCGCCTTGTCCCGCGTTTTATACACTTCCTTGTCGGACACCACCATCACGTTCAGCTCATGCGCCTGCCAACCCACGTTCAGCGGTGCGATGCCCATCTTGTAGGCCGGCTTGCCCAGGTCGACCAGCGCCGTCGGCTGCACGCCATCGACCCTGCCCCGCACGACAAACACGGACACATACACATTCGGTGCGTAGTTCGGTTTGACCGGGATATTCACCACTGGTTCCCGGCCATTGAGCTGGCGCACATAGGTGTCGAGAATGCCTTCGCGCTCGACCGTGATCAAGGCCGTGCCCGCGCGGAACGGCATGCGTACTTGCAAGCTCGCTTCCTGGCCCGGTTCATAGCGTTTCTTTTCCGGCAGCACATCGATACGGTCATTGTCGCTGGCGTTGAACCACCAGTCGCCGCTGCCGGCCACCCACGTTTCGCGGTTGGCGACGGCCGCGTTGCCGGATGCATCCTGCGTGCTGGCGCGCAAGATCAGATTGCCGCTGGCGGGCGCCTTCACGTCGCAGATCAACAAGCCCTTGCCATCCGTCTTGCCCGAGCATGCAGGGCCCAGCTTGACCACTTCGCTGCTGTTTTCATACGCATAGAAGCCGCCGATCAGGCGCCGGCGGTGCGAATAGCTGTTGCGCTGGAAGAAGTCGACGGCGACCGGGGCATTCGCCACGGGCTTGCCATTGGTGCCGAGCACGGCCACCGTGAACTTGAAGGCATCCTTGCTCAAGGCCCATGCATCGGGCTTGATGCCGATCACATAGTTTGACGGCCACAGCGGTACGCGCGTGGCGACCGATGCCGTCTCGCCATTCGCATCCTGGAAAGCCATTTCCGCCACCAGGTCGCGCGGCGTGGACAGCTGCGGCAGCTGGTCGATGACGATGCGCGCGCCGCCCGCCTTGTCCAGGCTCAAGCTTTGCGTGCGCGCGGCCGTGGCGCCGGGGCCACCCGCGCCATGGCCTTCATCCTGCCATTCGCCCTCATCGTCGTCATAGCCCGTGCCTTGTTTCACAAGACCTTCCTTCACGTCGCCATTGCTGAAGCTATAGTCGGGATAGTCGGCAAACGTCACGCTCTTGTCTTGCAGCACCGTGCGCAGCTTGACGGGCGCATTCGTGGCGGCGCCGCCGGCCAGGTAGGTGATTTGTGCATCGAGGGCCAGCTGCTTCGCCTGCACGGCGGGCGCTTTCGGCCCTTGCAGCACGGCTTTCATGGTCGGCACGCGGAACGCTTCGACGCGGAAACTGCCGGAAGGGCGTCCCGCCATGGTGACGCTGTATTCTCCCTGCTTGGCGTCGGCGGGAATGACCCAGTCGCTTTCCGCCGTGCCGCTGGCGGACCAGCGCAGGGGCAATTGATAGTTCTGGTCGCTGCCCTGGTGCGTGATGACAACAGAGGTGGCGCTGCCGGGACCGTTGTTCTTGTCGACCAGGCTCATGCCCTCGCCCGTGTGCTTGCGGATGAAATGCTTCATGTGCACGGTTTCGCCGGCGCGCAGCAAGGTGCGGTCGAATACCGTCGCCAGCAGGGTGTTGTCGGCGCGCGTATCGTCGGTCGGCAAATTGAAACGCCAGGCTTCGATGCCGCCCACCCAGTCCGACAGGGTGAACGTCATGTCGCCGCCGCTGCGCGCACTGATAAAGTAGCGGCCATTGTTCTTGCAGCTGGAATTGGCCAGCTCGCCGGGAATGTGCGCCACGCCGTCCGCCCCCGTGGCGCCTTGCCACAGCAGCTTGCCGGCGCAGTCGCGCACGGCCACTTGCGCTTTCGCAACAGGCGCGCCCTTGTCGAGCGACGTCACCCACACGAGCGACGATTGCGCGCCATGCTTGAAGTGGGCCGCCAGATTCGTCACCAGCGCGGCCGTGCGGATGTAGGCCGTCGTCGGTTTGCCCAGCAACGCCGTGCCGAGGATGGGGCTGGCCAGCTCGACCACGTAAAAGCCCGGTTTTTGCAACGGAATGCCGATCACTTCAAAGGTTTTCTTGCCATCGGGACGCGGCAGGCTGATGGGACGCGTGCCGGAAGCCCCGGCCAGCACGGATTTGCTCATATTGCCCGCATATTGCGCATACGGCTGCCAGTATTCGCCGCCGTCGCCATTGCCGGCCAGGCGCTGCATCCACTCGATGATGAACTTGTCGTCATTGTCGGGCACGCGCAAGGTGGCGCCCGTGGCGGCAGCCGATGGCTGGGCGACTTCCTTGCCCGACAGCACGGGTTCGATATTGCGCACGGTGACGGGCAGCAAGCCGTCGCCCTTGGCTTCGATGATGCCGAACGGGGCCGGGAATTTGAGCAGCGGCGGCTGTTCGCCCGTGCGCACCGTCATGGGAAAGCGCGCGCGGTTGAGCAAGGCGCGGCCCGCGTCATCCGTCAGTTTCGGCGGCAGGCTCAAGACAAAACTGGCTTGCACGGGAAAGGGGCCGTTGAAGGCGGCGCTGTACAGGAACTCGGCCTTTTCTTCCTCTTTTGAAATCGTCGGCGCATACGTCTTGCCGCCGCCCTTCAGGCTCATGGCGCGCACCTGCGCCGCGCTCACGGGCGCGGAAAACTGCACGCGTATGGGCAGGAAGGGGATGCACTGCTCCTTCGGATTGCTGCGCTCGCAGCTGAATTTGGCCGTGAAATCGGGGCGCGTCTTGAACTGCAGCGTTTGCGCCTTGTCCGTGGCGATGCCGCTGGCGCTGGCGATGCCCTCGCCCCACACGAGCGACACCTTGGCGTTGGCGGGGAAGCTGCGCTTGCATTGCAGCACGGTAACGGGCAGCGGCGGCGCGCCCTTGCTGGCGACGGGCATGCCCACTTTCCAGACCGTGCCGCGCTTCTTGAAATACACGGTCAGGTAGCGGTCGAGAAAGCTCTTGCGCAGGGTCAATACCTGCTCCAGCTCCTTGCCTTTAAGCAGGCGCACGGGAATTTTTTCATTGATGCCGTCGGCGCGGCAATACGCGTTCGTGGCCACGCTGGCCTCGTTCGGCGCGGCGTCCAGGCCCAGCACGAAGATCTGGTCCTCATCGATATACGGCTGGCCGTCATACGGTACGGCTTCGACGATGGCCGGGCCGCCCGTGGTAAAACGGTACGATGCCGTGCCCTGCAAGGGCTTGCCGGCCTGGTCCTTCAGGCCAGGCTTCAAGGTGAAGCTGCACGCCACGCCAGCCGGCAAATCGCGCTCGAAATCGTAGTTCCAGTTGCGCTCGTCAGCCCAGCGCCCCGCGCCCGCCACGACGGCGGGTTCAGCCTTGCCGCAATCGATGGCGAATGGCGCGGGCAAGCCCATGTCGCCGAACGGCACCATCGGCGTGGCGAACTGGGCCCGCACCTGGCGCACGGCCTTGACCGTGCCGCTCGGTGAAAACAGGGACACGCCGCTATCGGCCCAGGCCGGCAGAGCCATGCCCAGCGACAGCAACAGACATAGCGGGCCCATTTTGCCAAATGGCGGGGAAGAAACAGCACGGGGGTGGTCAGGCACAGGTGACTCCTTGATGAAAAGTGGCGGAGCTGGCTGCTGCGCGCAAAAGTTGCCCGAGAGAAGCCCGGCAAAGCAAGCGAACGCGGCAGGAATACAACATCAATGTAATATTAGTTATCAAGCTCATCATTGTTGCTAATATACAGTGGCACGCTGGTAACAAGTCGTACGATTGCCTCCAGTCGCGGCGCCAGGATGTGGCCGTGATTGCAAAAGTTTGCCGAGGCGAATTAGTTTTTTTCAACACCAAAGTATTTGTCGTGAATCTGCAACACCATTGATATACCGCAATGCTTTGTGCGCTATCGCACCGACCACTTGAACCTGCAACCGTATTCTCTACTCCAACAGCAGTGCATTTATCGCAAGAAAGCGCACCTGGAATTGCTGTCTATCTCTAGCAATAGCATGTCTGGCAGTTGTCGCATTGATGCAGTAGAGAAAATCTCTTATCAACGTTGGGAGTTACTTGTGAATAATCTAAAAAAAATCGCCGTTGCCGCCGCAGTACTGTGCTCCGCCCTCGGCGCACAGGCCCAGGAAATCAATCCCTCCTGGTACATTCAACCCAGCCTCAACGCACTCAAGCCAGATTCCGACTTCGCCACGGATAAAACCGGCTATGGCGCAGGCTTGCGTTTCGGTAAACCCGTTTCGCCGGACTGGGATATCCAGCTGGGCACCACGTATGCCCGCTCCAAGGATGGCGGTCAGCGCTACCAGCAAAATACGCTGGGCGTAGACGGTCTGTACATGTTCTCGCGCAAAGCCTTCCGCCCCTTCCTGCTCGTTGGTGCCGGCATGCAGCGCGACAAGGACACCAGCTTCGCTTTCGGCGAACGCAGCAAGAGCTCGCCTTACGCCAGTGTCGGTCTGGGCTTCCAGTCCACGATCAACGATCAATTGTCGTTCCAGGCTGACATCCGCAATGTGCACGGTTTCCTGCGCGGCAATACGTTCGACCCAAGCAGCAAGTCCAACAACTACTATGTCACCGTGGGCCTGAACTTCGCGTTCGACAAACCAGCTGCACCGCCGCCACCACCGCCACCGCCGCCAGCGCGTGAAGAAGTCGTCGTGGTCGTGCCGCCACCACCGCCGCCACCGCCAGCACGCTTTGAAAAAGTGACGATGGCGGCAACGGAACTGTTCGCGTTCGACAGCGCCAAGCTGGGCCCGACACAGACCAAGCTCGACGAAATCGCCCGCGTGCTGAACGCCGCACCAGACGTCAACAACGTCGTCATCAGTGGTTATGCCGACCGCATCGGTTCGCCCAAGTACAACCTGAAACTGTCGCAGCAGCGCGCTGATGCAGTCAAGGAATACCTGGTCGGTCATGGTGTCGCCGCCAACCGTCTGACGGCCGAAGGCAAGGGCTCCACCAATCCTGTCGTCACCTGCGACAACAAGAAACGTGCCGACCTGATCAAGTGCCTGGAACCAAACCGCCGCGTTGAAGTGGAACAAATCACCATCGAACGCCGCGTGCAGTAAGCTCAACAGTGGTACGCCACTTGTGAATAAAAAAAGGGGCTCGCGCCCCTTTTTTGCATTGAAAGCCATCATGAATATTTCTACCCGCTATCCCAAGCTGGCCGGCCTGGCGCCGCTCAGCAAGCAGATGCGCAGCGTCATCGTCTGTTCCGTCACCGAATGGCTGGAACACCGCGCCTCAAGCAAGGGCGCCGCCCTCGCCTACTACACCCTGTTTTCCATCGCCCCCATCCTCGTGCTGGTGATTGCCATCGCCGGCTTTTTCTATGGCCCGGCCGCCGCGCGCGGCGAGCTGATGGGACAACTGCAGGGCTTGCTGGGCACGCAGGGCGCCGAAGCCATCCAGCTGGTGCTGGCCGGCGCGAAGAACCATGAACAGGGCCGCATCGCCACCCTCATCGCCAGCGCCCTGCTGCTGTTTGGCGCCACCAGCGTGTTTGCCGAGCTGAAAGCCAGTCTCGATGAAATCTGGCAAGTGCCGCCGCTGAAGGAAGCGGGCGCCTGGGACATGCTGCGCACGCGCTTGCTGTCCTTCGGCCTGGTGCTGGTGCTGGCCTTCCTGCTGATGGTGTCGCTGGTGGTCAATGCGGCCATGGCCATCCTCGCCAACTTCTGGGAAGGCGTGTGGAAGGACACGGCCGTGCTGTTTACCATCCTGTCGAACCTGATCGGATTTGCCGTCATCGCCAGCCTGTTTGCCGTCATCTACAAAATGCTGCCGCGCGTGCGCCTGTCCTGGCGCGACGTGGTGATCGGCGCCGTGGGCACGGCCTTCATGTTTTCATTGGGGAAGTATGCAATTGGCGTGTATATCGGCAATAGCGGCGTGGCCAGCAGCTATGGCGCGGCCGGTTCGCTGGTGGCCCTGCTGCTGTGGGTGTATTACTCGGCACAAATCTTCTTCCTGGGCGCTGAATTCACGCGCCAGTTCGCCCTGCAACTGGGCAGCATGAAGGATATGCCGAAGACGGACGACGGCGATGTGCAAGTCAAGATATTGAAACGCCACCAGTCGTAAGTCATCAGTCTGCATGCAACAACGGCGCCCGCGGGCGCCGTTTTCTTTGCTGTACCGCAGGCTATTCGCCCAGCAGTTCCGCCACCACTTCCATGCCCTGCACGCGCTCGGCCACCACTTTCACGATGACGATGATGGGCACGCCCAGCAGCAAGCCCCAGACGCCCCACAGCCAGCCCCAGAACAGCAGGCTGATGAACACGGCCGTGGGATTCATGCGGGCGATGCGCCCCGTCATCCAGGTGGTGACAAAGGTGCCCACCAGGGTGGCGATGGCCATCGACGTGCCCGTCACCAGCAAGACCATTTCCAGCGATTCGAACTGCAAAAAGGCCACCAGGCCCGTGGCGATGGTGATGAGCAAGGGGCCGAAATACGGCATGATGTGCAGCAAGCCGGCCACGATGGCCCAGGCGCCCGCATTTTCCAGGCCGATCACGCGCAGGGCGATCCACATCAGGACGGCCAGCAAGCCATTCGTGACGAGCAGCATGAACATATAGTTCTGGATCGAGGTATTGATGTCTTCCAGGATGTGCACGGTAACCTTCTTGCGGCTCAGCGACGGCCCCGTCAGCTTGACGAGCTTGCGCTTGAAGGTGTCGCCCGACAGCAGCAGGAAAAACACGAGGAAGATGACCATGGTGGCCTGGCTGAGGAAGCCCACCAGGCCCAGCGAACCAGCCCAGACCCAGTCCATGATCTTGAAATTGGGCGCCTCGGCCGCGGCGGCGCGGCGGTTGTTGCGGCGCGCTTCGGCGCCGGCGGCCACTTGCTCGATTTCATTGGCCACGGCCTGCATCTTCTGGAAGGTGCTGTTCTTGCCGCCCGTATTGGCGGCGATCAGGCGCGACAGCTTATGCGTGGCGGCCGGCAATTCTTCAACGATGGATTCGAATTCGCCCTGCACGCGCTCGACCACGACGAGGGAGCCGAACAGGATCAGGGCCGTGACGGCCGTGGCGCCGATTGCGCGCGGCAGGCGCAGCTTTTCCAGCCAGGCGACGACGGGATTGAGGGTATAGGCAATGAAAATGCCGAAAATGACGGGAATGAGGAATTTCTGTGCCCACTGCAGCGCATAAATGAAGCTGACGGTGGCGATGATGCCCAGCGCCAAGCCGCGCGCATTGACGTGCAGCGGCAAACGCAAGGATGAATCGGGGTGCTCCACAGGCGTGCCGGGAGGTGGCCCGGCAGGCTCGGTGGAGGCAGCCGCCACCGGCTCGGGCGGGGTATCTTTAGGCTGGATATGCATGCGATTCCCGCGACGGTCGGTGGTGGACCACAGGGCCAGCCGTGGGGCTGGCCGCTGCGGCAGGTCATGCCATTACTTGACGCGGATGTCGTTTTTGACCGACTTCACGCCCTTGACGCCACGGGCGACTTCGCCTGCCTTGGAGGCATCCGACGGCTGGGCCACGAAGCCGCTCAGCTGAACCACGCCCTTGAAGGTTTCAACGTTGATTTCCGTCGATTTCAGGGTAGGCTCATTGAAGATGCTGGCTTTCACTTTGGTGGTGATGGCCGCGTCGTCGATGTACTCGCCCGTGCCTTCTTTGGTTGGGGTCGAAGCGCAACCTGCAACGGCGAACAGGGAAGCGATGAAAAGGCCAGTAGCGATAGATTTAGTGAATTTCATGGTTTTTTCCTTAGGAGTGGTCAATCAATGTGCTCACAATGAGCTTCTTATACCAGTGTGGTGACTGCGCGCCGGAGGGAGCTCAGTAGCCAAACTGGGTTTTTGCAGCCTTGATACAGTCATCCTTGGCTGCGCCGGCTAATGCATCGCATTTTTCTGTCGCGACCTTGTACTCGGCTTTTCTTTTTGCTTCACGCGCATCGCTGCGCGCTTCGATGACTTTCTTGTCCGCCTTGGCATCGGCCAGGGCCGCCACCTTGGTGGACTTGGCCAGCTTGACGCAGACATCCTTGTCGTTGCCCGTCAGCGCATCGCAGCGCGTCAGGTCGACGTCGTAGTTCGCATCGGCAATCTTGATGCGCGCCTTGGTGTAGGCACGCAGGGTATTCGTGTATTGCGCCTGGGCCACCGCTTCATCGTAGGCACGCACGGCTTTCGCTTCGGCAACGCAGACATCTTTCGGGTTGCCCGTGATTTTTTCGCACTCGGCATGTGCCAGCTTGTAGTTCAGGCCAGCCTGCTCATTGGCCGCCTTGTAGGCTGCTTTCGCTTCCGGCGTGGCCGCCACGGCCTGACCGCCCCAGGCGGCGCATGCCAGGCTGACGACGATGGCGGTGAAAAGCTTATTCTTGTTCATATTGTGTTTCTCCCTGGTGGTAGCAAGCATGTCTGCTTGGCATGACTACCGTTTTACGTGGATCGCCGCCTCTCTTCTGTACGCTGCCGTACACAAGTAATTTATTTTGAAAGCGGAAGGGATACAGGGATAAATAACAACGTTTTGGTGGATCGCCACGGTAAAAAATACCATTTTTGGCAGCAAATAACTACGTGCGGCAGCGTACAGACCGGAAACAGGGGCATGACTAAGATGGCACTACACCCTCACCTCGTCAGGAGAATAAAATGAAAACCAACGCCACCTTGGCTGCACTGATGCTCGCCGCCACCGCCGCACTGAGCGGTTGCGCCACCGGTCCTTCCCAGTCACAACAATATTACCCGGCCAACCAGCCTGAATCTGCCATGTACGGCACCGTCGACTCCATCCAGATCGTGCAAGGCGGCGGACAAACCAGCGGCGCCGGCGCCGTGGTCGGCGGCATCGCCGGCGCCCTGCTGGGCAATACCATCGGCTCGGGCGGCGGACGCACGGCCGCCACCGTGGCGGGCGCCGTTGCCGGCGGCGTCGTGGGCAACCAGGTCGAAGGCCGCAGGCAGCAAGCGCAGGCCTACCAGATCAGCGTACGCCTCGACAACGGCGAATACCGCACCGTGGTGCAGGACAATGCGAATGATTTGCGCCCGGGCAACCGCGTGCGCGTCGTTGACGGCCGCGTCTACCGCTATTAATCCGCTGGCCGGGCTTGTCCGCAAGCCTGCGCCGGACCATGCACCAACAAGGAGATACCATGGGCACCATCATTCTGATCATCTTGATCCTGGCCCTGGTCGGCGTCCTGCCCACCTGGCCGCATAGCCGCAACTGGGGTTACGGTCCCAGCGGCATCGCCGGCCTGGTCGTAGTGATACTGATCCTGCTATTACTGACGGGCAGGTTGTAAAAAAAGGCGCTACGGCGCCTTTTTTATTTCAAGGAGGAAATATCATGACTATCCACAACACACTCTTGGCCACCCTGCTCGCCTGCAGCCTGGCGCCATTCGTGCTGGCGCAGACTGCCGCGCCGCAGCCGGGCGACCCGCAACGCTGGTACCAGGAAGACAGCACGGCGCAAGCCCAGCTGCGCACCCTGCGCAAGGAAATCGCCGCCGCCCTGGCCGAGGCCAAGAAAGCTTGCCGTTCGGAACCATCGGCCGCGCGCGCCACCTGCCTGAAGGATGCGCAAGACACGTATCGGCAAGACATGGCAAACGCGGAGAAGCTGCGCGAGGCGGCGCATCCGCAGTGATGATCAGGCAGCGTCGCGTTCGTATGGCGGCAACTCGTGTACCACCAGCGGCGTGTCTTCCGTGACAAAAGCCAGCCAGCCGGCCGCCTTGATTGCGCGCAAGCCATCCTGGTAGCCCTGCTCCCAGCGCCACTCGATGGAGCCCTTGGAGAAATTGATGTCCTTGGCGGCCATGTGCCAGTCGCGCCCCGCGTACGGCAGGCGCACGATGTGCATGGTGCTGTCGCAACCCAACGCCACCAGCTCTTGCGTCTGCTGGCGGTTGTGCTTGGTGTCGGGCAGGCCGGCGTACAGTTCGCGCAATTTGCGCTGCAAGGTGTGCGTATTGACGTAATCGGCGATATGCCGCTTCGAGCGCGACGCGAAGGTGACGTCCTTTTGCCGCGTCTGCACTTCGTCGAGGGTGGTCGGTTCCGGCCCTTCCGAGCTCCACAAGTCGACCATGAAGACCAGGGTGTCGACGTGGGGCGTGTCGTCAAGCACGGTTTCCAGCGGCGTATTCGAGTACAGGCCGCCATCCCAGTATAAATCGCCATCGACGCGCACGCCGGCAAAACCGGGCGGCAAGGCGCCGCTGGCGCGGATGTGATCGGCCGTCAGCGGCTGCTGCTGGCTGTCGAAACTGGTGAGGCTGCCGCATTTGACGCGCAGGGCGTTGACCGTCAGGCGCATGCCGCCGGGCTGGTTCAGGTAATCGAAATCGACCAGTTCCTCGAGGGTGCCGGCCAGCTCGCTGGTGTCATAAAAACTGGCCTCTTCCGGCTTGACGGCGATTCCAGCGGGAAACAGGCTGAAGGTGCGCGGCTTGAAAAAGCCGGGCACGCCGCGCAGCACGGTATCGAGCGTGGCCAGCCAGATGTTCGAGCGGCGCTGCTGGTCGGAGACCAGGTTCATGTCGATGCTGTCGCGGTGCGCCACGCGCTGCCAGAACTCTTTCAGACGCACGAGCCTGTCTTCGTGCTTGTTACCGGCCAGAATGGCCGCATTGATGGCGCCGATCGAGGTGCCCACCACCCAGTCGGGCGCCAGGCCATGCTCGTGCAGCGCGTGGTAGACGCCGGCCTGGTAGGCGCCCAGTGCGCCGCCGCCCTGCAGCACCAGCACGATGCGCAGGCGCGAGGGATTTAACTGATTGATCGGTGTCTTCGAATTCGTCATCAAGATGGCCCTCTATCCGCCGCGCGGGTGCAGCGTAAATCATTGTAAGGGATTGCGCCTGTCTGCGCCGGACCTTGGGTACGGGCAAAAAAAACGCCGTCAATGACGGCGTTCCTGTGCAACACGGCTGGCGTTCAGCGCTTGCGGCGCAGCCAGCTGGCGGCAACGGCGGCCACGGCCACAAGGACCAGGGCCGGCTTGACCAGTTTCTTGCGTCCGATAAAGGACAGCGCCGTCAGCACGTAAGGCATGGCGCCTTGCAAACGCATGCCGCCCGGCGCCAGCAGGGATTCGACGCGGTGGCCGGCAAAGCCGACCGCCGTCTCGACCACGCCCTGCAGCATCGACTCGGGACGCAATGCGTAGCCCACGTTGGCGCGCGCATGCACGATGCCCACGCGGTACATTTCGCCCTGGGCGATCAGCAGGCGCTTGCGGGCGGCTTGCGCCGCCAGTTTGTCGTTTTCCGACATGAATTCTCCTCGTGAGGCCGCTTACATCAGCATGTCGCGGTCAGCCTTCAATTCCGCCATGGTGGCCGGCATGGACAGCTTTCCTTGACGCAGCATGGCGCGCGCATACATCACCAGCGCGATGGCCAGCAGTACGAACACGACCGTCATGATCGCCAGGATCTTCCAGCCCAGGCTATCCCAGGCCAGGAAGACGATCAGCACGCTGCCGTAAGCGATGGCAAACAAGCCCGCCACGGTCGCCAGCGCGAAAATGACAATCAGCTGCAGCATGTGATTGCGCACTTCCGACAGTTCGATGGTGGCCAGTTCCAGCCGCGACAACATCAGTCCGACGGCGTTTTTGGCCAGGCCGGCAACCGAGCCGATCAATCCCGGCCCCTGGTGAGACGAAGCAGACTTGTCCATATCGCTCCTGACAGTGGATTACTTGCGGCCCAGGATGAAGCCGACCAGCACGCCGACGCCAGCGGCGACAGCCACGGTGCGCCATGGGTTTTCCTTGACATAGCCGTCAGCCTGGGCAGCCATCTGCTTGGTGGCAACGATGGCCGACGCCTGCGCTTCATGCGCCTTGGCCAGGGCGGCGTCCAGGGTTTTCATGCCCTTGACGCGCACTTCGTCGGCTTTTTCGCCCGTCAGGGCGGCAGCGGCGCTGAACAGGGCTTGCGCATCCTTGACCAGGGTTTTGACATCGTTATTGACGGTGGTGATATTGTTTTCCAACATGGTTTAGCTCCTTAGCTGTGGATGAATGTAGTTACTATACCTACTTTACTCAAAAACACTATTCCATCAGATCGCGCATATCATCGGCGTGCTCTTCCTCGACAGCCATGATCTTGATCAACAAATGGCGTGTGGTCGGGTCTTTGTCGCCGATTTTCACGATCATCTGGCGATACGACTCGATCGCTACCCGTTCCGCGATCAGATTGGCACGCACCATACTTTGCACGTCTTCAGAGTCATCATACTCGGCATGGCTACGCGCAAGCAATGTTGCAGGATTAAAATCTGGCTTGCCATTCAATTGCACGATGCGTTCGGCCAGCCAGTCGGCGTGCTCCTGCTCCTGCTGCGCATGTTCCAGGAACTCGGCCTTGATGCTGCCGTTGTCGCGCCCGCTCACGGTGTAGTAATGACGTTTATAGCGCGCAATACACACCAGTTCGGTGGCCAGCGCCCCATTCAACAGGGTGATCAACTCCTGGCGGTCGGCCTGGTAGCCGGCCGTCACGGCGCCGTCGTCCAGGTTTTTGGCGGCAGCGCGGATGGCTGCCGTATCGATGCCAGCTGGAATCTCAACAGATGTTTGGGTCATGATGTTTCCTTTCAAGTCTTGCATGGGTATCCACCGGCCAAGCTTCGGCCGGTGCTGCCTTTCTACTCCCGCGTCAACGGACGCGGCTTAGCGGCGGGCGGGAATGGCCGTGTTGTCCTCGGACAAGACGATTTCCACACGGCGATTCAGCTGGCGGTTTGCCGCCGTGTCGTTGCCGGCGGCCGGATAGGCGGCGCCATAGCCTTTGGTGGCGATGCGGTCGCGGCTGATGCCTTGCTCCAGCAGCGCGTTGCGCACGGATTCGGCGCGGCGTTGCGACAATTCCAGGTTGTGCGCGGAGCCGCCCGTGCTATCCGTAAAGCCTTCGATCAGCACGGTGCGCTGCGGATTGTTTTTCAGCACATCGGCCAGCTTGCGCGCCGTATTCGCGCCATCGGCCGTCAGGTTCGCCTTGTCCGTGCCAAACAGCACGTCGCCCAGGGTGATCACCATGCCGCGTTCGGTTTTCTTGGCGGCCAGATCGGCCAGCTGCGCTTCGAGTCCGGCGGCGCGGGCTTGCGCATCGCGGGCCGACGCTTCGGCCGCTTGCGCCTGGGCCTTGGCCGCTTCCGCATCCGCTTGCGCCGACTGGGCGCGGGCCGTGGCCTGGTCAGCCTGCTGCGTGCGCGCATCGAGGCGCAACTGATCGCGCTGCTTGCCGGCGTTGGCGATATCGGCTTCCGCCGCCTTCTGCTTGGCGACTTCCTGCGCCGTGGCTATCTTTTGCTTGGCCAGGTAGGCCAGCTTGTCGACTTTTTCGCTATCTTCCTGGCGCGTGGCGGCCGCGTTCGCCGCTTCCAGCGCAGCGCTCGCTTCGCGGAATTCGCGTGGCGCATAGGTCGACACGATCGGGTTCGATTGCGCCGCCATGTAGTCGCCGCGCGTCTGGTCGAGCAGGCTGGTGGTGGTCGGTGCGGAGCTGCAGGCGGCAACAAAGGCGGCCATGGCCAGCAGGCCGGGAATGGTGGTGTAGGTAGCTTTTTTCATGATGGAATCCTGTTATTAGTTATTGTTGTGGCTTATTGTTTTGGGGCTTGCTGATTGGCACGGTCGAGCTCTTCGCGCATGACGCGGATGTTCTCGTTGATTTCATCGGCGGCACTGGTGGCCTTGGCCGAGTTGGCCTTGCTTTGCGCCAGCTTGGCATCGGCTTGCGCCTGGTCGGCCAGGTCGCGCGCCATCTTGTAGTCGCGGTCTTTCAGGGCCTGGTTAGCCATGCGCATTTTTTCGCGGGCCGAACGCATTTCATCGGGTGCCAGGTCGGCGGCACCGGCGCTGGCGGCGTTATCGACGGCGGCGCGCGAGACGGCGACGTCGGCCGTGGCAGGCGTTTTCAGGCTGGAGCAGCCCGTCATCAGGACAACGGCGGTGGCGCAGGCGGCCAAGGCGGCCAATGGGGACATCTTGAAATCTCGGTTTGTCATTTTTCTTCTCCTGGAGAATGTTAAGCGTGAGGGTTAGATGCTGTGCATCTGGAATCAGGAACTGCGTTTGATGTATGACGTTATAGGCTCCGGCTCCCCGCATATCCGTTCGGTGCCGCACATAGGGTAAGAAATCGACAATACTTGCATTGGCAACGTGCGCCAGCGCACGTGTCCGCCAGCAAAAGCTGAAACAGGCCCGGCCTTGGAGCGATTCCTGTAGCATCGCAACTACTTGTACAGAAAGAATCAGCTTATGCCGCTCTCCCGCCGTCAGAAAATCGCCCTCGCCAGCACCGCCGTGCTCATCGCCCTGCCCGTCACCGCCGCCATCGTCCTGTCGAACATGGATTGGAACCGCGCCAAGCCCTGGCTCAATGCGCGCGCCAGCGACGCGCTGGGACGTCCATTCGCCATCGACGGCGACCTGGCGCTGACGTGGCATCAGCCAGCCGGTACCGCGGGGCAAAAAACCTGGCGCGACTATCTGCCCTGGCCGCACCTGCAGGCCAAGGACGTGCGCCTGGGCAACCCGAGCGCGATGACGGACACGGATGGCCAGGCGCAGCTGGCCACCGTCAGCCAGCTGGCGTTCTCGCTCAACCCGCTGGCCCTGCTGGACAAGAAAATCATCATCCCGCAATTGCGCTTCGACACGCCGCAGGTGCGCTTGCTGCGCAGCAAGGATGGCAAAAACAACTGGACCTTCGACAAGCAGGAGCAGCCATCGCCGTGGCAGCTGGAATTGCAAAGCGTAGTCTTCAGCAAGGGCACCGTCTATCTGGACGATGGCGTCAGCAAAACGGCGATGCGCGCCGATGTCGACACCATCGCGGACGATGCGCGCTATGGCATCGCGTGGACGCTGTCGGGCACCTACCGCGGCGAAACCGTCAAGGGCGGCGGCAAGGCGGGCGGCGTGCTGTCGCTGCAGCGGCAAGGCACGCCCTTCCCCATCCAGGCCGACATGCGCGCGAGCGGCAGCAGCGTGGCCATCGAAGGCACCCTGACGCGCCCGACAGACCTGGCCGCGCTCGACGTGCGCCTGAAGCTATCCGGACCCAGCATGGCCCGCCTGTATCCCTTGACGGGCGTGCTGCTGCCGGAGACGCCGCATTTCAGCACGGAAGGCCATTTGACGGGCACCCTGGCGCCGCGCGGCGGCGAGTGGGTGTACGACAAGTTCAGCGGCAATGTGGGCTCCAGCGACATCAGCGGCAAGCTGGCCTTTTCCGCCAGCACGCCGCGCAAGCGCCTGACGGGTGAAGTCCATTCGCGCCTGCTGCAATTTTCCGACCTCGGTCCGCTGGTGGGTGCCGATTCCAGCGCCAGCAAGAAGGAACGGGGCGTGCCGTCGACGCAGCCGGCCGGCCGCGTGCTGCCGGTGGAAACCTTCAAGACGGAGCGCTGGACCAGCCTGGACGCCGACGTGCGCTACACGGCCGACAAGATCACGCGCGACGCTGATTTGCCGATCAGCAAGCTCGACACGCATGTGGTGCTGACGGACGGCGTGCTCTCGCTCACGCCCCTGAATTTCAACGTGGCGGGCGGCACCCTGACGTCGCAAATCAAGCTCGACGGCAGCGGCAAAGTTATCGCCAACGGCATCGCGGCCGAACTCAAGGCCAGCGCCCGCCATCTGCACATCCAGCAACTGTTTCCCCGCCTGCCCGCCCTGCAAGCGAGCGTGGGCGAGATCAATGGCGATGCATCGCTGTCGGCCACGGGCAATTCCGTCGCCACCCTGCTGGGCAGCTCGAACGGCGAAGTGCGCGCGCTGATCAACCGGGGCAGCATCAGCAAACTGTTGCTGGAAGAAATGGGCTTGAATATCGGCAGTGTCGTGCTGGCCAAACTGTCTGGCGACAAGCAGGTCAGGCTGAACTGCATGGCCGCCGACTTCGCCGTCACCAAGGGCTTGATGCGCACACGCCAGTTCATCGTCGACACGGATGACGCCGTCCTGAATATCGATGGCACGGTGAACCTGGCCGATGAACGGCTGGACCTGACCCTGCGGCCGGACAGCAAGGGCTTGCGCGTCTTTTCGCTGCGCTCGCCCCTGTATGTTCATGGCACGTTCAGCAAGCCCGACGTGAGCGTGGACAAGGGCGTGCTGGCCCTGCGCGCCGGTGGCGCACTGGCGCTGGCCGTGGTGGCGCCCGTGGCGGCGCTGCTGCCGCTGGTCAATGCCGGCCCCGTCGAAGATAGCGAATGCGCGGCACTGCTGGCCCAGGCGCGCGTGAAACCGGTGGCGCCGAAACCGGGCAAGGCGCCGCGCAAAAGCCGTTGAGAAATACGCAGCCGTGCACGATTACAATTGTTACACCCCTATGTGCGTTGCCGAACAGACCCTGCCTTGCCACAATCCTATTCTGTAATCGTGCCTGAAACACCCAAGACGTGGCGATACGAAGTCTTACCGGCCCATACCATGCCGGCGCCACGAGGTCCGAATTCATAGGAGAACTATCATGCAAATCATTAAAAAAATCGCCGCTACCACTTCCGTTGCCGCCCTGCTGCTGAGCTTGACGGCTTGCGCCAACATGTCCGGTCAGGATAAAAACACCGCCATCGGCGCTGGCGTCGGCGCCGTTGCCGGCTCCGTGCTGACGGGCGGCAGCGCCATCGGCGCAGTCGGCGGCGCCGCCGTCGGCGGCGTGATCGGTAACCAGGTCAAGCCGAAGTAATTGTTGATCGAGAAAGCGGGGTGGGTGCGCAGGCGCCCGCCCCGCTTTTTTGCGTCTGCTGCACAAGGATCAAAGCAGGAAGGATGAAGGCCAGCCTGAGGCAGGCAAGCGGGAAGAATCAGACGAAGACGTTGGCCATGCCGATGGCGCCGCTATCCTTGACCAGCTCGTAACAGCGGCAGGAAACGGCTTCGAGGCCGGCAGAATCGAGGATCTCGATATTGCCGCGGCTGTAGGTGATGAGTTTTTGCTGTTGCAGCGCGCTGGCCGCCTTGGTCACGCCGACCCGCCGCACGCCCAGGGTGTGGGCGAGAAATTCATGCGTGAGGTGAAATTTTTCGGACTGCAGGCGGTCGCGCGTGATCAGCAGCGAACGGGCCAGGCGCGCTTCGAGCACGTGGAAGCGGCTGCACACGGCAATCTGGATGGCTTGCGCCAGCAGGGTGTCCGTGTAGCGGTACAGCAAACGCTGCAGGGACTCGAGCTGGGCGAACTCGGCGCAGAAGTCGGCCCGCGCGATACGGCTGGCCGTACCGGAACGTTGCACCACGGCACGCACTTGCGCCAGGTCATGACCCAGCGCGACGGACGCGCCCAGCACGCCTTCGCGGCCGACGGAGCCCACTTCCAGGGTCATGCGGCCTTCCGCCACGGCCAGCAGCGAAATCAGGCAATCGCCGGGGAAATAGATGTGGCCGATAGGCTGGCCCGGTTCGTACAGCACCTCGCCTACCTCGACCGTGACGCTATCGAACAGCGCGGTCAGGTGCCGCAAGTCGTGCTCGGGCAGGCTGGCCAGCAAGCGGTTGCCGGCGTCAGGCGCGCCCGCAGGCGACCCCAGGCCGGATCGGCCTGTATCGCGGGACAGGGTCGTGCTGGCGTTCGTTAGTGGCATTGCTTTTCCTTGGTGTCGTTACAACTCGACATAATTTTTACTTAGCCTACGGTGCAGTACCGGCCCTGTATGTACGGTGACGCACGGAAGCGGAGCAAGCGGCACAGCACACTGGCAACAGACGCAAATAACACGCAGAACACGCATCACCCTTTTTATTATTTTAAAAAAACCAAGGAGCCTTCCATGACCACCACCACCAAATCCCTCCATCCGCTGGTGCTTGCCGCCGCCGTCGCCGTCCTGCTGTTTTGCGGCGTCGGCACGGCTGCCCTGATGGGCTGGCTGCCTTCCTCCCAGGGCGATAGCCAGCCGCTGGCGGCCAGCACCTCGGCCGAGCAAATGGCCAACCTGCAGGCGAACCAGCCGCAAGCGAACTTGCAAGCGTCCGGCGCGCAGCCGCTGGCCGCCCTGCCGCCACAGCAGCAACAGCAACCACAGCAGCAGCCGGTGCGCCAGCCGCAGCCACAGCCACAATATGCGGCCGCCCCGGCGCCGCAGGTATGCAGCAATTGTGGCGTGATCGAAGCCATCCATGAAGTCAATACGCGCGCCGAAGGCAGCGGCGTGGGCGCGGCCGGCGGCGCCGTCGTCGGCGGCTTGCTCGGCAACCAGGTCGGCGGCGGCCACGGCAAGCAGCTGGCTACCGTGCTGGGTGCCGTCGGCGGCGCAGTGGCCGGCAACCAGATCGAAGGCAGCGTGCGCGCCACGCGCAGCTACAACATCGTCGTGCGCCTGGATAACGGCAAGACGCGCACGCTACATCAGAGCGCTGCGCCGAACTGGCGCCAGGGCGACCGCGTGCGCGTCGTCAACGGCGGCTTGCGCGCCATCGGCTAAGTTGCCCAAGGCAGCGCAGCGCCGCGATGCGTTGCAAACTGAATACACGCCCGGCCTGTCCGGGCGTTTTCTTTTTAACAATGTTCGTTGGCGTACAGATGAGCTTGCCGTCGCGCGAGATGATGCATTCAGGAAAGTTCAACGAAACGTCATCAAGGAGTAGCCATGCAAGACGACAAGGCAGGCAGCAACAGGATCTGGCTGGGCTTTATTGGCGGCGGCTTGCTGGCCACCGCGCTGGGCTTCTGCGCGCTGGACCTGGCGCCGCAAGCGGGCGGCCCCGTGTTCGGCGTCATGCTGCTGTTGACGGGCGGCATGGTCAGCTGCCTGGCGGGCGCCGTCGGCATGGCCGGCATGCTGGCATGGGTGCCGGGCATGGCCGATGAACACGCCGACCGCTCGCGCTAGTTGAGCCTTGTGTACGACAGCGTACAGAAGGCAAGGGAAACAAAGTAGACACTTAGTCATGGCATCAGCGTTCAGCGACCCGGTCGCCGCGCAATGACAAGAACCGATGACGGCGCCACGCGCCAGCGCCTGCAAGGCCAAGGCAGTCGCCGTCATCCACACATTACTCTCGGAGGACACATCATGCTGTATACAATCGCCGTCGTACTCATTATTCTTTGGCTGCTGGGCCTGGTAACTTCCTATACCATTGGCGGCTTCATCCACATCCTGCTGGTGGTCGCCGTGATCATGGTGCTGCTGCGCCTGATCAGCGGGCGCGGTTTATAGAGGCCAATTGACTGGCCAGAGGGGCGGTGCGCGTGCGAACGGGCGCCGCCCTTTTGCGTGCGCTGGCAAGCAGGCCCATTTTGCAGTAACGTGTACGGGTAGTCCTGGGTATGTCCCAATAACAAAACAAGGAGAAAATCCATGAAAGAAACATTCAAAAAAGGCCCTGGCGCCAAATCCCTGATCGGCATGCTGGTGATCGCACTGGCCGCCAGCGGCTGTGCGGATATGTCCTCGACGCAACGTGGCACGGCCACGGGCGCCGGCATCGGCGCGGGCCTGGGCGCCTTGATCGGCGGCACCACCGGTGGCGGCAGCAGCGGCCGCACGGCCGGCGGCGCCCTGCTGGGTGCGGCAGCTGGCGCCGTGGTCGGCAATATCTGGTCGAACCGCATGGAAAACCAGAAGCGCGCGATGGAACAAGCGACACAGGGTACTGGTGTGCAAGTGTCGCAAACGGCCGATAACCGCCTGAAAATGGAAATTCCAAGCGACATTTCCTTCGACACCAACCGCGCCGACATCAAGGGCAACTTCCGCCCCATCCTCGACCGCTTTGCCGCCACCCTGAACGAAAACCCGAACACCACGGTCAGCATCATCGGCCATACGGACAGCACGGGCAGCGCTTCCATCAACGAACCGCTGTCGGTGGAACGCGCCGCCCATACGCGCGACTACCTGTCCATGCGCGGCGTCTCGCCGACCCGCGTCGTCACGGAAGGCCGCGGCGCCCGCGAGCCGATCGCCTCGAATGCGGATGCATCGGGACGCGCACGCAACCGCCGCGTGGAAATCTACGTAGCCGAAATGGCGCCGCGCTAAGT
Organism: Janthinobacterium rivuli; assembly: GCF_029690045.1. Lineage (NCBI taxonomy): Bacteria > Pseudomonadati > Pseudomonadota > Betaproteobacteria > Burkholderiales > Oxalobacteraceae > Janthinobacterium > Janthinobacterium rivuli. Next base: position 2,195,425 of record NZ_CP121464.1, on the reverse strand, counting down.
TGACATGTTTCAATAAAAAACCCGCCGGCAAGGTAACTTGCCGGCGGGTTTTTTCCATGTAAAACAGCTTATTTCGACGTCGTTGCCTTGGCGCCGCTTTCACCCTCTTTCGCCACCTTGGCGAAGTCGCCCGCCACCACCACCGAGACGGCCGCTGGCTTCAGGTATTCGCGCAGGCCCTGGTTCACTTGCGCCAGGGTCAAGGCGGCCACTTTCGCTTCCAGGTCCTTGTCGTAAGCCATGGTGCGGTCTTGCGCCAGGTAATCGGCCAGGCCGCGCGCCAGGCCGCTGTCCTGCGTGCGGCCCACTTCTTCCGATTGCAGCCAGCCTTTCTTCGCTTCGGCCAGTTCCTCTTGCGTGAAGCCGTCGGCCAGCACCTTGGCGATTTCCTCGCGCAGGGCCGCTTCCACCTTGACGGTGTTTTGCGGCGCGCTGATGGCGTACGCCATCCAGTAGCCGGCCGGTTCGCGCGACGGTACGCTCACTTGCGAACCGACGCCGTACGACAGGCCTTCCTTCTGGCGGATGCGGTCGGCCAGGCGGCTGCGCAAGGCGCCGCCACCGAGCATGTGATTGGCGATCAGCAAGGCCGGATAGCCGGCGGCGTCATCCTTGAGGGGAATCGGCTGGATGGCGAACAGCACGCTGTTGGCCTTGTCCGGTGTTTCCAGGGTGACTTTCTCGCCGCTGACGGGCTTGACGGCGTCGGGAATGCGCACGTACGGCTGCTGCGCCTTCCAGTTGCCGTACAGGCTCGCCACTTGCGCCTTCAGCGCGGCCGGGTCGAAGTCGCCCACGGCGGCAAAAGTCGCGTTCGCCGCGCCATAGTAGGCGCCATGGAAAGCTTTCACATCCGCCACTTTGACGCCCTTCCAGCCCGCCAGTTCGTCCGGCAAGGTGCTGACATGGCGCACATGGCCTTCCGGCGTGGCGTCGAGCAGGCGGCGGAAGGCGTTCACGGCCAGCGGCTGCGGCTCAGGCAATTCCTGCTCCGCGCGGCCGACGCGCTCGCGCTGCAATTCCAGGAATTCCGTTTCGTTCAGGGCCGGCTTTTGCAGCACTTGCGCCAGCAAGTCCATGGCGGCCGGCAAGTTCTCGCGCTTGCCTGTCAGCATGGCGGTCACGCCTTCGGCGCCGCCCGAAATCGCCACTTGCATGCCCAGCTGGTCAAACTTGTCCTTCACTTCCTGGCGCGACAGTTTATCCGTGCCGCGCGACAACAGATTGGCCGTGTAGACGCCTACTTGCGCCTTGCCGCGCAAGTTCTCTTCGCTGCCAATCTGCAGTTTCAACACGACGCTGACGGTGCTGCCCTTGGTTTTCTTCGGCAGCAAGGCGCCTTTCAAGCCGTTCGGCAAGGTGAAGCGCGTGGTGCGCGCCTCGATATTGTCGGGGCTCGGATCGAACGCTTCGCCCTGCGCCACGACCGCGCGGCCCGTGTAGCCGGCCAGTTGCGGCGCCACGTCGGCGTAGGCCGGCACGACCGTGCGGTCCGGCGCATCGGTGGGGATGAAACGGCCCAGGGTGCGGTTCGAGCTCTTCAGGTATTTCTCGGCCGCCGCCTGCACCTGCGCCGTCGTCAGCTTGTCGAGCTGGTCGCGCTGCAGGAAGAACAGGCGCCAGTCGCCAGCCGCCAGGGACTCCGTCAGGGCGATCGTCAGGCTGGCCGTGTTCGAAGTGGCCAGTTCGATCTGTTTGTTCAATTGCTGTTTCACGCGCGCCACTTCCGCGTCCGTGATGGGCTGCGATTTCAGCTCTTCCAGCACCTTCAGCATGGCCGTCTGCGCCGCATCGAGGTTGCCATCGAGCGGCACCAGCGCGCCGAACAGGTTGTAGCCCGGCTCCAGGTTGCTCACCGAGTTGTATTCAATCTTGCTGGCCAGCTTGGTTTCCACCAGCGCCTTGTGCAAGCGGCCGGCCGGTGCATCCGTCAGCACGTGGCCCAGCACTTCGATGGCGACGGCGTCCGGGTTGCCGGACGGCGCCACGTGGTAGCCGGCGCCGACGAACTGCGTGCCGCCGCTGCGGCGCACCGTCACGGCGCGCTCGCCATCCTGCACCGGTTCGGCCGTGTAGGTCGGCTCGATCACGCGCGTCGGTTTCGGGATCTTGCCGAACAGCTCATTGATCTGCTTCAAGACCTTGGCTTCGTCGAAGCGGCCCGCCACCATCAGCACGGCATTATCTGGCTGATAATATTTATGATAAAACGCGCGCAAGCGGGGAATGTTCACCTGCTCGATGTCGGAACGGGCGCCGATGGTCGACTTGCCATAGTTGTGCCAGTCGTAGGCGATGGCCTGGATGCGTTCGCTCGTCACGCCGATCGGGTCGCTCTCGCCCATCTCGAACTCGTTGCGCACGACGGTCATTTCGCCCTTCTGCGTCTTCGGATTCCACAGGTCGTTCTGGTCGATGGCCGCGTTGACCATGCGGTCCGCTTCCATGGCCAGCATCTGGCGCAGGTTGTCGTCGTTGGCCGGGAAGGTGGCGTAGTAATTGGTGCGGTCGTACCAGGTGGTGCCGTTGAACTGGGCGCCCGTCGAGTTCAGGATCTCGACCGGGGTTTTCGTGCCCTTCTTGACGCCGAAGTTGGCGCTGGGCTTGAACAGCAAGTGTTCCAGCAAGTGGGCCATGCCCGTTTCGCCATAGTTTTCATGGCGCGAGCCGACCAGGTAGACGATGTTGGTGGTCAGGGTCGGCTTGCTGGCATCGGGGAACAGCAGCACGCGCAAGCCGTTGGCCAGGCGGTATTCGGTGATGCCTTCGACGGATGTGACTTTGACGGCGGCGCGGCTGGGAGCAGCCTTGCCGGTTTTCTGGGTCGGCGCCGCTTCCACGGGGGTGGCGGCAAGGATGAACGAAGGCGAGAGAATGCCGGCGGCAAGCAGGAGGGCGGTAATGGGTTTCAAGGCAAATTCCTGGTAACACTACATGATCGGGCAAGGCGCAACAGCAAGCGCCATGGACTACATACTGAGTGCAAGAATGATCACGGGGCCCGCGCTGCGTCTTCGCCGCCACGTGAAATTATTGCTCTCGTAATTTACGGCATGCTTGTCACTTGCGCAAGTCCCTGTCATCAAGCTGTTATCTGCCCGTGTTATACTCCACGGTTCCAGAACTATCTGCCTGTATATGAGACGAGCTCTCGTCCTGCTCTGCCTTTTTGTTTTCATCGCTTTACCCCAGGCGTTTGCCAGCATGGCTTACGCCAGCCCTTCCCCATTCCAGCATGCAATCGCGGCCGGCGCTACCGCCACGCCCGCCTTCAGCATCGACTGTGCCGACGCCAGCCTCCATGCAGGCCTGCCTGGCGACAGCTGCGATACTGAAGAATGCGACAACGACCCCATCACGCTGTACCCGAGCTCGCGCCAGGCCGTGCCGTTTTACGCCATCATTTGGCAAGCGGGACCGGGCGCACTTGCCGAAGCGGACGTGCGGCTGGCCACCCGGCCGCCGCGCGTCCGCCTCTGAAGACATGCATGCAGCACCCACGCGTCCGGGGCTTTAGCCGCCGGGCACGCTTTACACTGATCGACTTTACAAGGTTACACACATGGAATGGTTATTTGACCCGACAATCTGGGTCGGCCTGCTGACGCTGGTCGTACTGGAAATCGTACTGGGTATCGACAACCTGATTTTCATCGCCATCCTGGCCGAGAAACTGCCGCCGCACCAGCGCGACAAGGCCAGAGTGCTGGGCCTGACCCTGGCCCTCGTCATGCGCCTGGGCCTGCTCTCGCTGATTTCCTGGCTGGTCACCCTGACCACGCCATTGTTTTCCATATTGACATTCTCGTTTTCGGGGCGCGACCTGATCCTGCTCGTCGGCGGCCTGTTCCTGCTGTTCAAGGCCACCAGCGAACTGCACGAGCGCCTCGAAGGCGTCACGCACGCCCAGACGGGCCCGAAAGTCTACGCCGGCTTCGGCCTCGTGGTGGCGCAGATCGTCGTGCTCGACGCCGTCTTTTCGCTCGACGCCGTCATCACGGCCGTCGGCATGGTGGAAAACCTGTACGTGATGATGGCGGCCGTCGTCATTTCCATCGTCGTCATGATGCTGGCCTCGAAGGTGCTGACGCGCTTCGTCAACGCCCACCCCACCGTCGTCGTGCTGTGCCTGAGCTTCCTGCTGATGATCGGCCTGTCGCTGGTGGCCGAAGGCCTGGGCTTCCACATTCCGAAAGGCTATCTGTACGCCGCCATCGGCTTTTCCATCGTCATCGAGTTCTTCAACCAGCTGGCGCGCCGCAACTTCCTCAAGCTGCAGTCGAACGCCCCGCTGCGCGACCGCACGGCGCAAGCCGTGCTGAGCCTGTTGGGCGGACGCAAGGGCCGCGAAGCCGTGGAAGAGCACGAAGTCAAGGAAACGCCCGACGTCTCCGCCTTCGGCGTGGAAGAGCGCAACATGGTCAGCGGCGTGCTGACCCTGGCCGAGCGCTCGATCCGCTCCGTCATGACGCCGCGCGGCGACGTGTCGTGGGTCAACCTGAACGACAGCAGCGACAAGATGCTGCAATTGCTGCGCGAGACGCCGCACAGCATGATTCCTGTCTGCAATGATGATCTGGATAACGTGGTCGGCATCGCGCGCAGCAAGGACCTCATCGAAGACCTCGTCTCGCGCGGCAAGATCGACCCGGCCAGCATGCGCGAAGCCGTCGTCGTGCCGGAAGCGGCCGGCGTGTTGAAAGCCATGGAAACATTAAAGCGCTCGCGCGGCCAGCTGGTGCTGGTGGTCGACGAGTTCGGCACCGTGCAAGGCGTGCTCACGCCGATCGATATCCTGGAAGCCATCGCCGGCGAATTCCCCGACGAGGACGAACAGCCCGACGTGGAAGTGCTGGGCCCCGGCCACTGGCGCATCGATGGCGCGACGGACTTGCATTACCTGGAGCAAGTGTTCGAGACGGAAACCCTGGTCAGCGAAGACGGCGAGTACAACTCGCTGGCCGGCTTCCTGCTGGCGCACTTCGAAAACATGCCGGCCGTGGGCGAAGTACTGGAACTCGATGATTTGCGCTATGAAATCCTCGAAGCGGACGAGCGCCGCATCGCCAGCGTGGACGTGCGCCGCATCGAACCCGATCACAGTTTGTAACACAATGGCAAGCGTGCCCCGCTTGCCATGCCGTATGCTGGGGTCTGCCTTTTCTGGAGACGCCAACATGAAACATTCTTTGCTACGCCTGACTCTGCTGGCTTGCGCCGCCTTGGGCAGCCACGCCGGCGCCCAGGCCGCCTCGCCAGCCGCCACCATCAAGCCGGGCCTGTGGCAAGTCGACAGCAAGATGGCCTCGCCCGACGCCGCCACCGACAACGCCATGTCCATGGTGCTGCAGCAGCTGGGCAACCTTCCTCCCGATCAACGCAAGCAGCTGGAAAGCATGGCCGCCAGCCGCGGCATGGCCATGCCCACCGTGGGCGCCGATGGCGCCGTGCGCGTGACGGCCTGCGTGACGCCGGACATGGCGGCGCGCAGGCAGATTCCCACGGGCCAGCCCGGCGATTGCAAATCGAAAAACACGGACATCGCGGGCGGCATGCACGTGTCGTTCACGTGCGCGAATCCGAAATCGAGCGGCGAAGGCAAGGTGATGTTCACGGGCGAGCAGGCGTTCAGCATGCAGCTGGCGGTGACCACCAGCGCGCGCGGTGCGCCGGAACAGGTGAATGTGACGAGCAACGGCAAGTGGCTGGGAGCAACGTGCCCTGCGCCATCAACCGCTGCTGGTCAGAAACCGTGACGAAAGCCCATGTTGAAGGCGGCGTCGCCGCGGCCCGCATCGCTGGCGTTGCCCACCGTGTAGCGGGCGCCGTTCTTGTTGTGGATCTTCGCGTAGGACGCGTAGAAATCGCTGCGCTTTGACAGCGAATACGTGAGGCCGACTGCCACCTGGCTGGCGTCGCGGTTGGCCAGGTCGCGGTCATCCTTGCGCACCCACGACGCCAGCAGTTTGAAGCCGCCCACGGGCACGGACACGCCCAGCAAGGTGTCGCGGCTGTCCGACGACGACATCGACAGGGCCAGCGAGCTATAGGCATTGTTCGGATCCCACGGCGAGCTGCCATAGCCCTTGTTCACGCCCACGGCGGCAAAGGCGGTGGCCACTTTGAGGTCGATATTTGCCGCGATCAGGGTGTTGCGGGCCGACATGTCGATGGCGGGCAAGGTGCCGGAGGCGAGGATGAAGTTGTTCTTGCGCTGGTGCGACACGCTGACATTCACGGCGCCGGCCGAATAGCCGAGGGTGGCGCCATACGCGCGGTTGTTGGCGTTGCTGTACGGCGACTCGCCAAAGCTGTAGATGGCGCTGGCGGTCACGCCGCGCAAGGCCGGCGTCACATATTTGACGGTATTGTCATAGCGTTTCACGCTGTAGCCGGCCAGGTTGCCGGCGCTGCCGGCCATGCCGCCCTTGAACGGGTCGGCCACGTCGGTCAGGGTCAGGTATTGCAGGTTGTACTGGCGCCCCAGGGTCAGCGCACCGAGGCGGCTGTCGAGGCCCACATAGGCCTGGCGGCCGAACAGCCGGCCCTCTTCCGACTGGCCCGTATCGTTCTGGATGCCTGCTTCCAGGGTAAACACGGCCGTGACGTCATTGCCCAGCGCCTCGCGGCCCTGCACCCCCAGGCGCGAACCGGAGGCGACGCCGCCGGACACCTTGGCGCCGGCGCAATTGGCGGCGCAGCCCCGCTCGGCCACGATGCCCGCGTCGAGCACGCCGTACACGGCAACGTTACTGGAGGCGGCACTGCCTGCGCCATCGGCAGCCTGGGCCGTCGCGCCCAGCGCGAAAGGCCCCATCCCTATCACAGCAAGCGCAAAATACGAGGTCTTCATGATAAATATCTCGGCAACGTGAATGAAACTTCCCGGTATTGATCAGGACATGCGCTGTGTGTCTGATCTCAGTGTTACCTTATCCCCGCTTTTTGTCCAGCGTCCGTGCGTTGTACAACAGAAACTTCAGCTTAGCCCCAGGAAACACGTCGCGCACTGACAACACGCAATATTGACCATGATTCAGCTAATTTGCGGCAAAATGGCGTGAAATGCAGGCCCTGCCGTAAAGCAATGTTCGGTGGCGAACGTTGCGCGATTTGACGCAGGCGGTACACTACTGGTTTTACCGACAGCGGCTCGCCCGTTTTTTCTGCATGCTAGCTATCCTCGAACGCATTGACCCCAACTCCAGCAATATCGACTTGCTGGTGGAATTATTCAACTCACTGCGTCCCAAGCGCTCCCACGACAGCGCTACCGCGATTGCCAACGTGCGCACCCTGCGCCAGCTTCTCAAAGGTAACCCCGCCCAGGCGCGCGCCCTGCACGAATACGTGCTGCGCGTGCTGGCCGCGCGCCGCCATGCCAGCCTGTACACCGACATCGGCGTGCTGTCGAACAGCGGTTTCTTCACGGAATTGAAACGCCGCATCGCCTACCGCATGCTGCCGCCCGCCCTCGGCGACGAATACCTGAACGACGCGCTCGACCAGGTGCTGTACCTGAAAACCGATTATTTGTGGATCAGCAACGTGCCCGCCACGGACTGGCTGGAACTGTTCGACGTGCTCACCAGCGACGACATCGAACTGGCCGTCGGCGATGGCAACATCATGCTGCCTGGCATGCTCGACGCCATCCGCACCCTGTCCTACCGCGTCTGCGCCATGGGTCTGGAACCGGAATTGACGCGTTTCCACAATGAAATCGAAGTATTCCAGTCACCGTTCATGGTGCAGAACACGGAAGTGAACGCCTACCTGGATGCCTACACGAATCTGCTGCAAGGCGACATCGAGCACATCGAGGATGCGCGCCATCTGCTGGTGATGCTGGACCAGTGCGACGCCGTCATCGCCAAGATCCGCAAGAAAGCGCTGTACCAGGGCACCAGCATTCCCCTCACGTATTTATTGGTGGCGCTGGCGCAAAGCATCGAGCGCCTGCGCAAGCTGCTGTTCCTCGTCGACACGAGCGGCGAGCTGCCGGCATCGAACAACGTGGACATCGCCGCCATCACGGTCGACGCCACGCAGGATTTGCTGCACCCGCAACCGGTCAGCCGCCGCCGCGCGGGCGCCGTCGGATTGGCGCTGGAACTGATACGCGCGCATAACCACAAGTACAAGGTCAGCGACCTGTTTTCCGACAATATCAACTTGTTGGCGCGCAATGTGACGGAAAACGCCAGCCGCACGGGCGAGCATTACATCGCGGAAAACCGCCGCGAAATGGGCGCCATGTTCCTCTCGTCCGCGGGCGCGGGCGTGATCATCGGCTTCATGGCCCTGTTCAAGATATTGATGTCGTATTTGCGCTCGGCGCCGCTGGTCGAAGCGTTCATGTTCAGCATGAATTACTCGATCGGTTTCATGTTCATCCACTTGCTGCATTTCACGGTGGCCACCAAGCAACCGGCCATGACGGCCTCGCGCATCGCCGCCGGCCTGCACAGCAAGGATGGCCGGAACATCGACCTCGACAGCATGGCCGAACTGATCAACAAGGTCTTCCGCACGCAAAACATGGCCGTGCTGGGCAACCTGGCGACCGCCATCCCCACGGCCTGGCTGATCGCGCTCGGCTACAAGGCGATCACGGGCCACAACCTGGTGACGCCGGAAAAAGCCATGCATCTGCTGCACGATATCGACCCCATCGGCAGCCCCGCCATCTTCTACGCCATGATCGCCGGCGTGTGCCTGTTCGTGGCGGGCCTGATTTCCGGCTACTATGACAACCAGGCCCTGTACACGCGCTGGGCCCAGCGCATCGCGCAATTGCGCGGCCTGGGCCGGGTCATCGGCCAGGAGCGCTTGCAGCGGCTGGGCATGTATCTGGAAAACAACCTCGGTGGCCTGATGGGTAACTTCTACTTCGGTATCCTGCTCGGCTCCATCGGCACCCTAGGTTTCCTGATCGGTTTGCCCATCGATATCCGCCACATCACCTTCTCGGCCGCCAACTTCGCCACGGCCCTGGTGGGCCTCGATCACAACATGAGCTGGCAACTGGCCGTCAAGTCGCTGTCGGGCATCTTCGCCATCGGCACGGCCAATCTGCTGGTCAGTTTCGGCCTGGCCCTGTGGGTGGCACTGCGCTCGCGCCAGGTGCGCTTCAAGCACGGCATGCAATTATTGAAGATTCTGGGCAAGCGTTTCCTGCGCTCGCCCATCGTCTTCTTCTTCGGCTCGAAAAACCCGCCACCGCTGGCGCTGGTCGACGAGTCGGCAAACCTGTCACTGACGAACAAGGCTCAAAAATGACCATCAGGCGCATGCAACCCTGCCTCACCGCCCTACTGCTGTGCTGGACCCTGGCTGCATGCGCCTCGCTGCCCGATGTCAAGAACCTCAATACCACCCTGGAGCCGGTGGCCAAGCCCCAGGTGATCACGGGCAAGGGCGCCTTGCTGAACGTCAACAGCCGCGCCGCCCTGCTCAACAAGCGCTGGGCCAAGTCCGGCATGGATCTGAAGGCCCAGGCCGCGCTGGAAGAGGCAGCCACGGGCGTGCCTTTGATCAAGGGCAACAAAGTGACCCTGCTGTTTGACGGCCCGCAAACCATGGCCGCCATGTTCCAGGCCATCAGCGAAGCGAAGAACAGCATCAACCTGGAAACGTATATCTTCGACCAGGATCCGCTGGGCCTCAAATTTGCCGACATGCTCATCGAAAAGCAGCAAGCGGGCGTGACGGTCAACGTCATCTACGACAGCGTGGGCACCATCGGCGTGCCGCAAGCGTTCTTTGACCGCATGCGCGCGGCCGGCGTGCACCTGGTGGCGTTCAATCCCGTCAATCCGGCCAAGCTCAAGGGCGACGACTGGAAGATCAACAACCGCGACCACCGCAAGGTGCTGATCGTCGACGGCAAGATGGCGTTTACGGGCGGCATCAATATCAGCGATACCTATGCGAAAAGCTCGCTGTTCCGCTCAAAATCGAAAGCGACCGACAAGAAGGACGTGGGCTGGCGCGATACCCACGTGAAAGTGGAAGGCCCGGCCGTGGCCGCTTTCCAGTGGCTGTTCATCCGCACCTGGGCCCAGCAAGACCAGGCCGACTTGCCGGACGCCAATTATTTCCCTGTACTTTCCGAAGTGGGCGACAAGCTGGTGCGCGTCGTGGCCAGCGAACCGGACGGTGGCTTTGAAATCTACAAGGCCTATATCCTGGCCATCCAGGAAGCCAAGAAATCGATCCACATCACATCCGCCTATTTCGTGCCCGACCAGCAGACGGTCGACGCGCTGGTCGCGGCCGCCAAACGGGGCGTGGACGTGACCGTGGTGCTGCCCGGCGTGTCCGACAGCGGCCTCGTGTTCCATGCGGGACACGCGCTGTACGACCAGTTGCTGGCCGGCGGCATCCGCATCTTTCATTTGAAACTGGCCGTGCTGCACGCCAAGACGGCCGTCATCGACGGCGCCTGGTCGACCGTCGGCTCGACGAATATCGACATGCGCAGCTTCCTGCACAACAGCGAACTGAATGTGATCGTGCTGGGGGACAGTTTCGGGCGCGAAATGGAAAACGCCTTCCAGGAAGACTTGCGCGACTCGGAAGAAATCACCAAAGCGAAATGGGAAACGCGGCCCATCTCGGACCGCATGAAGGAGTGGGCGGCGCGCTTCATGAACTACTGGCTATAAGCCACAGAAGTGTGCCCCGGCAGGTCGGCGTAGGTCGGCTTAGCGCAGCGTAAGCCGACATCACCACAGCCATTACCAAAGCCATTACCAAAGCCAACAATATTGTCGGATTACGCGCGGCTTTGCCGCGCTAATCCGACCTACAACGGCCGCAAGCTGGCCCACACACCGCCCTGACGCTCGAACGCTTCCGTGCTGACCTTTTCAAAGTCGGCGCTGTCTTCATTCCAGCTGTAGCGCTCGACCCGGATGCAACTGTTTTCCACGCGCAGCACATTGAACGAGTTCGACTCGCCCCTGCCCCGCGTGGACGTGGCCGTGCCCGCTTGCACCATCAGGGCCGCGTAGCCAGCGATCTTGTAGCGTTCGGCCGTGTTGCCCGCCACGCTGGCATGCAAATGTCCTGCCAGCAGCAGATCGACGCCGCATTCGGAAAACATTTGCAGCGCCTGCGGGGCGCGGTCGACCAGGTCATCCTTGTCGAAGTTTTCCGGCAAGTCAAACGGATGATGCGTGACGATGATGCGCGTCAAGCCGGGCGGCAAACTACCCAGGCGTTGACGCAGGAAATCAATCTGCTCGTGGCTGATGCGGCCATCCTTGAAGGTCAGAGAGCGGGCCGTATTGATGCCCAGCACGGCGATTTCCTCGTCCACATATTCGGGCGACAGATCGTCCGTCACATGGCGCCGGTACTTCACCAGCGGTGTCAAAAAGCGGGAAAAGACGTTGTACAGGGGCACGTCATGGTTGCCCGGCACCACGATCTGCGGCCCCGGCAAGCTGTCGAGAAAATGCCGCGCTTCCTGGAACTGGGCGCTGCGGGCGCGCTGCGTGAGGTCGCCCGAGACCACGACCACGTCCGGTTCCAGCCGCTCGACCAGCGCGCGCAAGGGCGCCAGCAGGGCCGCATCGACCCGGCCAAAATGCAAGTCGGACAAATGCACGATGGTACGCATGGCCTACTCCTTGACTGGTGCCGGCACGATCACGTCCAGCGCGGCCGGACGGATGCGGTACTGCAGCGGCGTATTCATGACCGTCACTTCGCCATCGGTGGCCACGCGCAGGCGCCGGTGCCTGGTGGCGATTTCCAGGTCGGTGGCCGTCAGCACATCAAAATCCTTGGCCTGCGACAACTTGCCGAACAGCGCGTGCAGGGCCAGCTTCAGCAAGCCCAATCGGCCCGGACGCTGCGCCACGTACAAGCTCAGCTGGCCGCCATCGAGCCGCTCGCGCTCGCCGATATTCAAGCCTTCCATCAGGTATTCATTATTACCGATGAAGACGAAAGGCGTGCGCCGCGCATGCACGGCGTCGTTGAGTGTCAATTGCACGCTGAGAAACGGGTAGCGGCGCAAGGCCGCCACCAACGCCCAGCTGAAGGCCAGCCACTTGCCCCGCCCCAGCCGGCGCTGCTGCTTTTCGCGGTCGCGCACGATGTCGGGATACAGGCCCAGGCTGGAATTGTTCAGGAAAATGCGGCCATTGACTTCGCCCACGTCGACCTGGTGCGGCACGCCCTGCGCCACGTTGGCGATCGCCGCATCGAGCTCGAGCGGAATATTCAAATCCTTGGCGAAATGGTTCAAGGTACCCAGCGGCAAGACGCCAAACGGCGTGCCGCTGCCGACCACGACGGAGGCGACGGCATTGATGGTGCCGTCGCCTCCGCCGGCCACGACGATGGGCGCGCCATCGCGCAGCGCTTGCTCGGCCGTGGCGATCATCTCGGCGCCGCTTTGCGCCAGGGTGATGGCGGCGTCGAGTCCCACGGCGGCGAATTTCGCTTCGAGCTGCTGCGCCCAGTCCGGCGCATAGCCGCAACCGGCGCCCCCGTTGATGATGACTGCAATCTTGCTCAGGATCATTCCCCTTATTTGGTTTGCCGGATATGCCGGCGGCGGCGCAGGGTCGACACGCCGGCGATGCAGATGGCCAGCCAGCCATAGCTTTCCGCCATGGCCGCCAGCACATCGCTCAGGTAATGCGCGCCCAGGTAGATGCGGCTGAAACCCACGAGTGACGCCATCAGGAAAGCGCCCAGCGCGATGGCGATGCGCTTGCCCCAGGCGCCCGGCGCCGTCTGGCAAATCAGGTAGGCGGCCAGCAAGCCGTACAGGGCTGTCGAGGTGGCCGTATGGCCACTCGGAAAGCTGTAGGTGCTCAAGGCCGTCTGCAGGATGGGCTCGTCAAAGCTGGGCCGCGCGCGGACAAAAATGTACTTTAGCAGCAGGTTCAAAAACATGACGCCCGGCATGGTGATGACCAGGGTAAACAGCCAGTAATCGGCGCCCTTGCGGTGCAGATACCAGCCCAGCAAGAGGGCCAGGGTGACGGCGCCGATCACGCCATGCATGTGCGTGACGACCAGCAGGCAACTGGTGATCCACGGCACGGCATGCTGGTTGAACCAGTGCGCCACCTGCAAGTCGATCACCGTGATCTGGGCCATGCCCATCACGGCTTCGGCGATCTCGTGGAACACGACGATGGCCACCAGCATCAGCGCCACGCCCACCGTCATATGCAGGCCCAGCTCGCCCTCGGGCGACAGGCGCGCCTCGACGAAGCGGCGCAGTTTCGTGGTCCAGCCCGTGGTCATGCCCATGTCATTTTTCTCTTGCAAACTCATCTCTCTTTCATGTCCCTGGTGATGATCAAAAAAACCACACCAGTAAAAAAATACTGTTTATTCATACAGTAGCTGTGTATTCATACAGTAGTTATGCTATTCTGATGACTCGTTCAACACATCTCCCTCAAAGGAATTGTCATGGCAACATTGAATAGCGGTTTTGGCTCACGGTTCGGCCTGGAATACGCCCCAAGCTCTTTCCTCGTCCGCATGGGCAAGCGCGAAATCCTCGTTTGCCGCGACTTCCGCAAGCGCTACTACACCGTCAATCCCTTGATCGAGTGCGGTACGGGCATCGAGCCGGGCTATGTTGAAGTGCTGCTGATGCGCCGTTGGTTGTTGATCTTATCTAAAGCGCATTAAGTTCACCTTAACCGCGTAGCGGTCCAGGTGCTCCGTCCGGCCACGCCGGGAACGCCTCAGTACCGGCCAGCGGCAACAGCGCTGGCCGACCCCTCACTACTGTGTGCGTTCCGGCGCGGCCGGGCTGGCAGGTGTTTCAGCAGCTGCGCCGGCAAGCGCGTTGGCAGCTACATTGGCAGGCGGTACGCGGTCAGACACATTCGCTTCGTACCACAAGGTAACGAACAGCACCATCACGACGGGGCCGATGAACAGGCCCACGAGGCCCAGGGTTTCCACGCCGCCCAGAATGCCGAACAACACGGCCAGGAAGGGCAAGCGGGTAGCGTTGCCGATCATGCCGGGGCGCACGAAGTGGTCGGCGACGAACAGCACGATGGTGCCCCACGCAGCCACGCCGATGGCGGCGCCCACATTGCCCTGGAAGACCAGCAAGGCGGCCGCGCACAGGTAAGCGAGCGGCGCGCCGAACGGGATGATGGCCAGGATGCCCGTGGCAAAAGCCCACAGGGCCGGCGACGGCAAGCCGGCGATGGCGTAGGCGATGCCGATCAGCACGCCTTCGGCCAGGCCCACCAGCACCAGGCCGTTGACGGTGGCGCGGATGGCGGTCGGAATCTTTTGCGCATAGCGGCCCCACCGTTCGGGGCGCAGGAAATGGCTGCCGACAGCCGTGATCTGGCGCGTCAGCGCTTCGCCATCCTTGTAAAAGAAAAACAGGCACAAGAAGGCCAAACCAAAGTCGACCAGGCGGTGGAACACGTCCGCGCCCAGCACCTTGAGCATGTCGCGCGCGGAATGAAAGCCGCCCACGGCGCTGCCCGCAAAGAAGTGGCCGAGGCCGTGAGGCTGGCTCAGGGTGGCCAGCCACCAGTCGCCGATGGCGCTACCGGCCAGCGGAATATGCGCCACCCAGTGCGGCACAGGCAAGCCGTCGGCATTCGCATGCACGATGAAATCGGCCAGCACGGGCACTTCGCGCGCCGCCTGCGCCACGCCGGACAGCACGGGTATGATGAAGATGCAGGCAAACGCCAGGGTCAGCGCGGCTGCCGCGACGATGGTGCGCTGCCCCAGCGACGCGCGCACGCGCAGGTACAGTGGCCAGGTGGCCACGCACAGGATGCCGGCCCACACGAGCGGCAAAAAGAAACGCTGCATGACGAAGGCCGTCACGGCGATCAAGGCCAGGGAAAAGCCTGCGCTGACAATGTCGCGCTGGGTATCGTTCATGCCACTCCATTCGTGCCCCGCACACTGTAAAGGTGTGCAGGCTTATAGCGCCTAACAAAACCGTAGCGAGCGGAAGGAAGGCTCGGCGCCCCCGTTGGCCTGAGAAGCGCAACTGTACGAAGGTACGGGGGCGCCGAGCCAGTGAGCATCGCAGGCCGCACATTACGACGCGCAGTAGGTTTTGATAGGTGCTGGGCTACGCGCCAGTTGCGCAGGCATAGCGTAACACGGAGGTTCGCTGCATCACACCAGCCCCAGCTCTACCGGTTTCACGCCGGCAAACACATGGTCGAGCTGCGCCGGGGTCAAGCCGAATGTGCGGCGCAGCAAGCCGCCCAGCACGGCGCGGTATTCATTCAGCACGGGCATGTCGCGGTTCTGGAACAGCGTCGCCTGCGAAATCGCCACCTGCTCGCCCGCCACCTGCTTGCCTTTGATCCCGCCGCCCAGCACCCAGAACACGCTGCCGTGGCCGTGATCCGTGCCGCGGTTGCCGTTTTCGCGGAAGGTGCGGCCAAATTCGCTGACCACCACCACCACGGTATGGCGCCAGGCGCTGCCCATTTCCTGCGAAAACGCGGCCAGGCCCCGCCCCAGCTCATCGAAGCGCCCCGCCAGGTAGCCGTTGGCGCCGCCCTGCCCCACGTGCGTATCCCAGCCGCCCACGTCGACGAAACCAATGTTGTATTTATCCTTCATCAAGCGGGCGATGCGCTGCGCTTCCAGTTCAAAACCCTTGGTACTGATGGCGTTGCGGTTGGCCGCCTGCATCTCTCCCGTCAACTCCTTCGTCACATCGTCACGCACGACAAAGCCCGCGCTGACCGGTTGCTGCAGGGGCGTACCCCGGTACATGGCGGCGATGATCTGGCTTTGACGCGCATCAATGCCGGACTTGCCTACCGAGCGCAGCGCCATGTTCGGCACTTGCACGCCGCCCTGGAAGATCAGGGGCAGCTGGTCGGTGAAGGAAATGGCGTGCTTGCCCTGACTGGCATTGAGGCTTTGCGCCAGCCGGTTCAGGAAGCCCGAGCGGAAATCGCGGCGCCCGCCGATCTCCTGTCCCAGTTCGATGCTGTCCTGCGTTTCGAAATGGCTGCGCGTCAAATCCGTCGTGCCCGCGAACGGAATGAATGCCGCCTCGCCGCCCGTGAACATGGGATAGATGGTCTCGCGCAAGGCCGGATGCAGGGCCCAGTCGGCATTCAAGGCCAGCGCGCCGTTGTCCTCGCCCGGTTTCGCGATGGCGATATTCGGCCGCGCCGCATAGTAAAAATCACTGCCGACGGGCACCAGCAGGTTGTTCGCGTCATAGCCGCCGCGCAGGAAGACGAACAGCAGCTTCGCATCCGTGGCGGGCGCGGCCAGCAGACTGCCCGCGTGAGTGAACAAGGGCGCGGCGGCCAGGGCTTTCAGCAAGTCACGACGATTCATGGCAATTCCTTCAGTTTCAACTTAGCGGTGCATCATTTCTGGTGACGAGAGCAGGAAGGTGTTCCACTCCTGCGGCGAGGCGGCCTGCTCCAGGGCCTGGCGCGTGGCCGGGCTCAAGCCTGGCTGCAGCGACTGGTAATACAGGGCGCTGGCCAGTTGCGGGAACGCGACCTTTTCCTGCGGCTGCGGGCCTTCCGTCTTGAACAGGCCGGCGCTGCCCGAGCCGATGGTGCGGGCGATATCGAAACGCGTCGTCATCTGCCCTGGGCTGGCCCAGGAGGCGTCCGTCAGCGGATAGCCATCGGGGGTCTGGCGTCCGTACAGGGGCTGGCCCATGCGCGAAAGCCAGCTCAGCATGGGGCCCGCGTTCAGGATGGGCTTGTCGTCATAGCTGAGGCGCACGGCCGACACCACGTAATGCATGGGGTCCTTGAATTTCTTGCCCAGCGATTGCTTGAACTCCGGGCTGCTGAACATGGTTTGCAGCACGTCGGCGATCATGCCATCGCTCTGCTGGAAGGTAGCCGCCATGCGCGCCACCAAAGGCGCGGGCGGATTGTCGCCGACGAAATACTGGGCCAGCTTGCCGCTGATAAAGTGCGCGGTGGCGGGACTGCGGCTCAGGCGATCCAGCGCTTCATCAAGCTCGGCCAGCCCCCGGCCCTTCACCGTTTGCCCGAGGAATTGTTTATCGCCATAATCGTGGCGGTTCGGGTTGAACTCGAACAAGCCCCGGCGCACGTATTGCGACTGCAGCGCCGGCTTGACTTTCGGCGTGTCCGCTCCCAGGTTTACGCCCACCCCGGTCAGGATGCGCGCCAGCTCCTGCACATCCGTCTGGCTATAGCCGCCGTTCACGCCCAGGGTATGCAGCTCCATCAGCTCGCGCGCATAGTTTTCATTGATGCGCTTGACGGCGTTGGCTTCATTGTCCAGGTAGCGCAGCATGGCCGGATGGTGGACCGTGGCGCCCAGCAAGTCCCGAAATTTCCCCAGAGCATGTGGCGCGATGGCGTTCGCCTCGTAATCGCCCACCATGGCACGCAAGTTGTGCTTGCCCTGATGCACGCTGAAATGGTTGAGCCAAAACCAGCTCAGTTGCTGCTGCAACTGGTTAGGCGAATACACGTCCAGCAACAGCGAGCGCGTGGCCGCCTCGCGTGCCAGGCGATTCAGTTCCTGCTGGTAATCCTTTTGCGCCTGCTGCTTTGCCATGTCATCCATCACGCCGGCCGCATCCTTGCGCTTTTGCTCCATAGAAACCACCAATTGATCGAGCGGCACCTGGCTGATGGTCATGGCGTCGATTTGCGCCTGGACGGCGGGCGGCAAGCTGGCTTTGCCTGGGTGCAACTGCGCCCGCAGCCACGCGTTCCAGCCTTTGTCCTGCACCTGGCGCACGCTGACTCCGTTCACGCCCCAGCTGACCCGTTCCAGCATGGCGATGTCTTGTGCGGAACTGCTTTGTGCGGAACTGGTCTGCGCGCGATGATCGGCCTGCACGGCAGGTCCGGTCGCGGCGCAGCCGGCCAGCAAGAGCAGGGAAATCAAGGTCGTCGGCAATAGTCGGTGCGAGGTCATGGCGGTCCTTCAAGCGGTTTCATGCAGAATGCTTGAGGGTACGCCCAGGTTGACCCGCGCATGATTGCCATTTGCAACGAGTTGTAATCAAGCAGGATTGTTCGCCAGCCCAGCGCTCACGGCTACGGGCATATGATGATGAATAATCTCGGATAAAATGTTATCGGGAGAATTGCGTATTGCAAGGGCAGTTGCGTATTTTCTCTCGACCCAGACATTATCCATACAATACGTCCACATTTAAAAGAAATGAAAATATTATTTATCGCTGCATTAGGAATGTTATCGCTGATTCAAACGCCGTCAGCCCTGGCGGAGAATCTGAATGGGAAAACGCTGTATGTGCAGCGATGTGCCGTGTGCCATGGCGCGGAGATCAAGGGCACCGGGCCATTGGCGAATAAAAGCAACCCTCCCACACCGGATCTGACAAGCGCCGCATTCAAAAAACGCCTGAAGGATTATCCTGGCGTGATTGTATCGTCGGTCATACTGCGTCCGAATGGCGATTTGATTCCAAAGACCTTGAAAGAGAATGGCGTCAAGATCGCGCCATATGCCTGGCGGGTAAAGGATTTTCGCGATTTGAATCAATACATGAGTGAGGTGATTTTAAAAAATCGATGATGGATAGCTGCGGCGGGCGCCCCGCGAAGAACCGGTCAATCATGCTGCTTCAATAGCTGCGCGCATTGATCGCGCAGGAAATCGCGCAGCTGCAGCACCAGCGGCGTCACCTGCGCCCGGTGCGTGCAGACCAGGTGCAAGGGCGTCGCCTCGCCCGCCACCTCGGGCAACAGCGCTTGCAAACGGCCGGCGGCCAGGTCGCCAGCCACGTCGAGCCGCGATTTGTAAGCGATGCCCAGCCCGGCCACGGCCCAGCGGCGCACCAGGTCAGCATCGTCGGCGCTGCGGTTGCCGCTGACGGACACCGTCACTTGCTCGCGCTGGGGCAGGCGGTAAAAGGTCCAGCGGTCATGCAAGCCGTCTTCCAGCGCGAAGCGCAGGCAATTGCGCTGCGGCAAGTCTTCCAGCGCGAGCAACGGCCCATGCTCGCGCAGGTAGGCGGGTGACGCCACCAGCACCCGGTCGTTGGCGGGCGCGAGCGGCATGGCGATCAGGCTCGAATCATCTTGCTGGCCATAGCGGATGGCCACGTCGACTTGCTGGCGCACCATGTCGGCCACCCGGTCGCTGACGCTGAGCTGGTAGTGCAGTTTCGGATGGCGCAGCTGGAATTCGTCGAGCCAGCCCAGCATCAGGTTGCGGCCCAGGTCCGAGGGCATGGCAATTTTCAAGGTTCCGCCGAAACTGTCCTTGCCCGCCAGCAGCGCATCGTGGCCTGCGCGCAGCAGGCGCAAGGCTTCGCGCGCGTGCTCCAGGTATTGCGTGCCTTCCGGCGTCAGGCTCAGCGAACGGGTCGTGCGGGCCAGCAGGCGCAAGCCCAGTTCCCCTTCCAGGCGCTTGACGGCGGCGCTGGCCAGCGCGGGCGAAATGCCGAGCTCGCGCGCGGCCGCCGACAAACTGCCGCGGTCGGCCGTGCGCACAAATACCTGCAAGTCATCGAGTCGCAGCAATTTTCAGCATTCCTTTGAAAGTGTTTCGGTACGCGCCCACTTTTACCTTGGCGAGAAAATGGCCATGATACGTCAAGCCCGTATGGCCACGCCAACAATGGTGTCGGATTACGGTCCTTCGGACCTATTCCGACCTACGCCTACCCCACACTGTTTCCCCAAGGAAGAACATGAAAGCCATCGCCTACCATCACAGCCTGTCCATCACGGATGCCAACGCCCTGCTTGACATCGAGCTGCCCGTACCCGTCGCCACGGGACGCGACCTGCTCGTCGCCGTGCACGCCATTTCCGTCAATCCCGTCGACACCAAGGTGCGCAAGAACCGCGCGCCGAAAGTGGGCCAGCCGGAAGTGCTGGGCTGGGATGCGGCCGGCGTCGTCACCGCCGTCGGCGCCGATGTGACCCTGTTCCAGGTCGGCGACAAGGTCTGGTACGCGGGCGCCATCAACCGCCCCGGCAGCAACAGCGAATTCCAGCTGGTCGACGAGCGCATCGTCGGCCACATGCCCGCCAGCCTGGACTTTGCTCCGGCCGCCGCCCTGCCTTTAACCGCCATCACGGCCTGGGAATTGCTGTTCGACCGCCTGCAAATTAGCCGCGACAAGAGCCTGACGGGCAAGTCGCTGCTGGTGATCGGCGCGGCAGGCGGCGTCGGTTCCGTGCTCGTGCAACTGGCCCGGCAATTGACAGGTGTCACCATCATCGGCACGGCGTCGCGCGCGGAAACGGCCGACTGGGTGAAGGAACTGGGCGCCCACCACGTAATCGACCACAGCCTGCCGCTGGCACAGGAAATCACGCGCCTGGGTTTGCCGCCCGTCGATTATGTGATCAGCCTGAACCAGACCGACAAGCATTTCGAGCAAATCGTCGAACTGATCGCGCCGCAGGGCAAGTTCGCCCTGATCGACGATCCCGAGCACATCGACGTGCGCAAGTTCAAGGGCAAGAGCGTGTCGCTGCACTGGGAACTGATGTTTACCCGTTCGCTGTTCCAGACGGCCGACATGGTCAAGCAGCATGAATTGCTCGATGAATTGGCGCAGCTGGTGGATGCGGGTGTCATCAAGACCACCCTGGCCGAGCGCTTCGGCACGATCAATGCGGCGAATCTGAAACGCGCGCATGCCCTGTTGGAAAGCAACGCGGCAAAAGGCAAGATCGTGCTGGAAAATTTCCAGTAATCAGGTAACCAATATGGCCCGGAAATCATTGACGTTGGTCAATGTCGGGCCCGTGATCACGGCGTCTCCCAGCGCCTGGAAGAAGCCGTGGCCATCGTTGTTGTCGAGGCTGTCGCGGGGTTTGATGCCCAGCGCCCAGGCCCGTTGCAGGGTATCGGGCGCCAGCACCGCGCCGGCGATGTCTTCCTGGCCATCGACGCCATCCGTGTCGCCGGCCAGCGCGTGGATGCCCGCGTGGCCATCAAGCGCGATGCCCAGCGCCAGCAGGAATTCCACGTTGCGCCCGCCGCGGCCATTGCCGCGCACGGTGACCGTCGTTTCGCCGCCCGACAGCAGCACGCACGGAGCGGGAAACGGCTGGCCCCTAACGGCCGTTTGCAGCGCGATGCCGGCCATGACTTTCCCCACGTCGCGCGCCTCGCCTTCCAGGCTATCGCCCAATATATATGGCGTGACGCCGGCCGCGCGCGCCACCGCTGCGGCCGCTTCCAGCGCCATCTGCGGCGTGGCGATCAGGGTCGTGCGCGTGCGGGCCAGGCGCGGGTCATCGGGTTTCACGGATTCGCCGCGCCCGCTTTCCAGCGTTTTTCTTATGCTGTCCGGCAAATCCATGCCATAGCGGCGCACGATGGCCAGCGCATCCTCGCACGTCGTGGCGTCGCCCACCGTGGGGCCGGATGCGATGTCGCCCAGCTTGTCGCCAGGCACGTCGGAAATGGCCAAAGTGATGACTTGCGCCGGATGGCAGGCGGCCGCCAGTCTGCCCCCCTTGATGGCGGACAAATGGCGGCGCACGCAATTCATTTCGCCGATGGTGGCGCCCGACGCCAGCAATGCGCGGTTCAATGCCTGCTTGTCGGCCAAAGTAATGCCGTCCAGGGGCAAGGCCAGCAAGGACGAGCCCCCGCCCGAAATCAGACACAGCACCGTATCGTCGGCTTGCAAATTGCCGACCAGCTCGAGCATGCGCCGCGCCGCGTCCATGCCGGCCTGGTCGGGAACGGGGTGCGACGCTTCGACGATCTCGATGCGCTCGCACGGCACGGCATAGCCGTAGCGCGTGACGACGAGGCCGGACAGCGGCCCCGGCCAGTGCTGCTCCACGGCTTGCGCCATGGCGGCCGACGCCTTGCCGGCGCCGATGACGATCAGCCGGCCCTTGGGCGCTGGCGGCAAATGGGGCGGGATGCAGTGCGATGGCTGGGCCGCAGCGATGGCGGCCTGGAACATGGCTTGCAGCAAGGCGCGCGGCGGTGGGGTCGTCGTCATGGTCAATTCCTCCGGTTCGATGGCATCAGCGGTTCACTCAACGATTCACAATCCGCGCGGGAACGCGCAGCACCAGTATGGCGCCCAGCAGCATGACTGCGGAAAGAATATACAGGGCCACGTCGGTGCCGCCCGTCGCATCCTTGATCCAGCCGACGAGGAAGGGGCTGACGAAGCCCGCCACCTGGCCCAGCGAGTTGATCAGCGCCAAGCCGCCGGCCGCCGCCGCGCTGCCGAGAAACGCCGTCGGCAAAGGCCAGAACATGGGCAGGCCGGACAACGCGCCCATGGTCGCCAGCGACAGGCCGATCAGGGCGATGACCACGTTGCCGTGCGCCTGGGTCGCCAGCAGCAAGCCGCACAGCGCCATCAGCAGGGGGCCGCTCAAATGCCAGCGGCGTTCCTTGTGCTTGTCGGCCGAACGGCCCACCCAGATCATGAAGATGCTGGCGCACAGGTAGGGAATGGCGCTGACCCAGCCCACGGCGACGGGGCTGGCGAAACCCAGCGACTTGACAATGGTGGGCAGCCAGAAGTTGATCGCGTACACGCCCATCTGGATGCAGAAATATACAAGGCCCAGCATCCACACGTGCTTGTTGCGCAGCACGCTGGCAAAGGTGTCGGCCGTATTCGCGCTGTTGCGGCGCTGGCGTTCGTCCTCGTCGAGGTCGGCGCGCAGCAGCTGCTTTTCTTCCGTAGTCAGCCACTTCGCCTGGGCGATGCCGTCATTGAGCAGCACATACACGAGAAAGCCCAGCAGCACGGTGGGTATGCCTTGCAGCAGGAACATCCATTGCCAGCCGGCCAGGCCGCCATGGCCCGCGAACGATTGCATCATCCAGCCCGACAAGGGGCTGCCCAGCAAGCCGGAAATGGGAATGGCCGACATGAACAGGCCCATGATGCGGCCCCGGCGCGAAGCGGGATACCAGTTCGTAAAGTACAGCACGATGCCGGGGAAGAAACCCGCCTCGAACACGCCCGTGATGAAGCGCAGCGAGTAAAACGCGGCCGGCGTGGTGACGAACATCAGGCAGGCCGAAGCGATGCCCCAGGCAATCATCAGGGTGCCGATGACCTTGCGCGCGCCCAGACGGTGCAGCAGCAAATTGCTGGGCACGCCGCTGGCCACGTAGCCGATGAAGAAAATGCCCGCGCCCAGGCCGTACACGCTCTCGCTCCATTGCAGCGCATCGAGCATTTGCAGCTTGGCAAAGCCGACATTCACCCGGTCCAGGTAATTGAACAGGTAGCAGATGAAGATGAAGGGGATCAAATGCAAGGTGACCTTGCGGTAGGCGCCTTCGCGCACGCGGTCCTGCGCGGACGCGCCGGCGGACAGGCTGGCGCCTGGTTGGGTGGTCATGGGTGTCTCCTGACTATTTTTTATGGGATGCGACCAGCCCATCGTACAATCGACGGCAGAAACAGTCATCGTGCGGATGCATGAAGAAACTCAGTGCCGAATACGATGATTCCATGCAAATGCACAAAACGGACCACCCCATGCCGAACATCGACCTTCCCCTAGCGCAAGACATCGTGCGGCGCACCATGCACATCATTCCCTTCAGCGTGAACGTCATCGATGCGCGCGGCGTGATCCTGGCCAGCGGCGACCCGCAGCGCGTGGGCGACCTGCATCCGGGCGCGCAACTGGCGCTGGCCCGGCGCGCCAGCGTGGAAATCAACGCGGCCGACATGGCCCGGCTGCCCGGCACCCGGGCCGGCATCAACCTGCCCCTGACGGTGCGCGGCGAGATTTGCGGCGTGCTGGGCCTGACGGGCGAACCGGACGCCGTGCGCCAGTTCGGCGAACTGGTGCGCGCCATGGCGGAAATGATGCTGGAGCAGGCGCGGCTGGTCAACGAGTTGCAGCACGAAAAACGCTACCGCGAGGAGTTCGTGTTCCAGCTCGTCTACCGCACGGGCATTTCGGACGCCAGCATGCAGGCGTGGGCGGCGCGCCTGGCCGTCGATCTGCGCGTGCCGCGCGCCATGTTCGTGCTGGAAATACCCGCTGCGGGAGACGGCCCGGGCGAGCGGCTCGACCAGGTGCTGACGCAGTTGCAGCAAGTACAGTCCGACCTGTCGGCCCGCTGGCCGTCACTGCTGATGGCCGTCGTCTCGCCGGGCGAACTGGTGCTGCTCGACGCCTTTCCCGCCAGCGGCCCGCAGCAGGCGCGCGCAGCGCAGGCCAGGCAGCGCCTGCTCGAACTGCACCAGGTGGCGCAGCAGGCGCTCACGCCGAGCGCCACCCTGTCCATGGGCGTGGCCTTGCCGGGTCTCGATGGCGCGACGGCCTCGTATGAATCGGCAAAGCAGACGGCGCGCGTGGGGCGCGCCCGCGATGCCGGGCAAGCTACTTTTTCCTATCTGGAACTGAGCCTGCCCGTGCTGCTGTCCGGCCTGCAAGCCGGTTGGCAGGCGGAACAATTGCACCAGACCCTGGCGCGCCTGCAGGCGCACGACCGCAAGTCGGGCACCCTGATGCGCACCCTGGCCGCCTGGTTCCGCCACCACAGCCACCCGATGGCCACGGCCAGGGCCCTGCACATCCACCGCAACACGCTCGATTACCGGCTGCAAAAGATCGCCGAACTGACGGGGCTGGACCTGGATGAGACGGATGACCGTTTGCTGCTGTATGTTGCCCTGCAGCTCAATGAAGGCTCGCCCGTCTACAATGGCGGCTCGACTGAAAAAACAGGAATGCAATGAACGACGCCATTGAATGGACAGGACTGGCCCGCACCTTCGGGCTGTTTACCGTCACGGCCGTGGCCGAACTGCTGGGCTGCTACCTGCCCATGCTGTGGCTGAGCAACAAGGGCAGCGCCTGGCTGCTGTTGCCGGCCGCCATCAGCTTGCTGGTCTTCGTGTGGCTGCTGACCTTGCATCCAGCCGCCAGCGGCCGCGTGTATGCCACGTATGGCGCCATCTATATCGCCACGGCGCTGGGCTGGCTGTGGCTGGTGGATGGCGTCACGCCCGCCTGGACCGACATCGCCGGCGTGGGCCTGGCCCTGGCCGGCGCCGCCGTCATTGCCATGGGGCACAAGACGGCTTGATGTGCCTCAGGCAGCGTGCGCGCGGAAGTTCGTTTCCGCCGACCACGCCGCGCTGGCGCGGGCCAGCAACACGGCTTCGCCATCGGCCAGCCAGTCGTCCGCGTCGGCGATCTTCCACATGGCTTGCAGCAGCTTGCGGCGCAAGTCGGGATCGGTGATTTCGTCGAGCAGGCTGTCGATCACGCCATTGGCCAGCTGCACGGCGCCATGCACGGTCGACGTCAGCATGTCGTCGCACAGGTCTTGCAGCAGTTGCTGGAAGGCGGCCGGTTCCAGGTCGATATGCTCGAGGATCTTGCTGCGGTGCATCGCTTGCAGCTCGGCGCTGGCCAGGTTGCCATCGACCACCATCATCAGGGCCAGGATACGTCCCGCTGCCTAGGGACTATTTACTTCATACGTACGCATGATTTTCTACTCTTTCTATTAGTCAATTAAAAGGCGCACCACCGCCACGCGGGGCGCGCCGTACCGCATTTACTTCTTGTCGCTGCGGGTGATGAACACGCTCGCCACGCAGCTCGACACGATCAGCACTGCCACTACCAGCAACGATGCTTCCACCGGCACGTGGTACCACGGCATGATCAGCATCTTGGCGCCGATGAACACCAGCACCATGGCCAGGCCGTACTTGAGCATGTGGAAGCGGTCAGCCACGTCCACCAGCAGGAAGTACAGGGCGCGCAATCCCATGATGGCGAACAGGTTCGACGTGAAGACGATGAACGGATCCGTCGTGATGGCGAAAATCGCCGGGATCGAATCCACCGCGAAGACCAGGTCCGTCACCTCGATCAGGATCAGCACCAGGAACAGCGGCGTGACATAACGCAAACCGCCCTTTGCCACGAAGAAACGTTCGCCGTGGTCGCCATCGGCCACCCGCAAGTGGCGGCGGGCAAAACGCAGCACCGGGTTGTTCGCCACGTCCGGCTCCGCATCGGCCGCCACCAGCATGCGCATGCCGGTAATCAACAGGAAGGCGCCGAACAGGTACAGCACCCAGCTGAACTCGCTCACCACCCACGCACCGGCCATGATCATCACGGCGCGCATGACAATCGCGCCCAGCACGCCATAAATCAACACGCGGCGCTGGTACTGGATCGGCACCTGAAAGGCGCTGAAGATCAGCAGGAAGACGAACACGTTATCGACCGACAGGGCTTTCTCGATCAGGTAGCCGGAGAAAAACTCCAGCGCCTTCTGGTTGGCGATCTCGGGACCGGCCGTGCCGTTCAGATACCACCACAGGCCGCCGTTGAACAGCAGGGCCAGGCTGACCCACACGAGCGACCACGTCGCCGCTTCCTTGACGCTGACCTTGTGCGCCTTGTTGCCGCCGAAGACGAACAAGTCCAGCGCCAGCATCACCAGGACAAAGGCGATGAAGCCGGCCCACATGGGTGCCGTAGCAATACTTTCCAGGCCGTTCATCGGCGGCCTCCGCAACTGTCTGTTTGTATCCTGAAGTCCATGGCACTCTCCTTGCATGAATTGAGCAGCCATCATAGTCTGAATATAAACATCGAACAAATCGAATATAATTTAAGAATACATCGAAAAACTCGATGTATTTATTACCGGGAAATATCATGTCTACACTCAACTTCAAGCACTTGCGCTATTTCTGGATGGTGGCCAAGACAGGCAGCATCGCGCGCGCGGCCGAGCAGCTGCACCTGACGCCGCAATCGATTTCCGGACAGCTCAGCGAGTTTGCCGACACCCTGGGCGTGGAACTGTTCCGCCGCAGCGGGCGCCAGCTGGAATTGACGGACACGGGGCGGCGCATCCTCAGCCATGCCGAAAGCATCTTCAGCACGGGCGATGAATTGCTGGAAATCGTGCGCGACCAATCGCGCACCACGACGACGACCTTCCGCGTGGGCTGCGCCGATTCCGTGTCGAAACTGATCGCCTGCCGCCTCGTCGCGCCCGCGCTGGGACTGGCCGAGCCGCTGCGCATCATTTGCCGCGAAGGCCGGCTGGCCAGCCTGCTGGCGGACCTGGCAGTGCACCGGCTCGACCTGATCATGGCGGACCGCCCCATGCCGGCCCACTTGAGCGTGCGCGGCTTTAACCATTTACTGGGCGAAAGCGGCATGACCCTGTTCGGCACGCCAGCGCTGGCCGCCACCCTGACAGGGGGCTTTCCGCAATGCCTGGACGGCGCGCCGCTGCTGCTGCCCGGCGAAGACTTCGCCATTTACGGGCGCTTGCTGCAGTGGCTGGGCGACAACAATCTGCACCCGCGCATCGTAGGCGAGTTCGACGACAGCGCCATGATGAAAGCCTTCGGCCAGTCCGGCGCCGGCCTGTTCTTTGCGCCCACCGTCATCGCGCCCCAGGTCTGCGAACAGTACGCCGTGGTGGCACTGGGCCGGGTCGACAGCCTCGTCGAGCAGGTGTATGCGATCACCACGGAACGGCGCCTGAGCCACCCGGCCACCATCGCCATCAGCCAGAGCGCGCGGCGCGAGCTGTTCGTGTAGCAGTTCCGCAACTGCAATACCAAAATTAAATCCCGCAAATACATTTGAACAAATACATCTATATAATGGCAAGTCTCCCCGACGCCCTGCGCGCCCCTTCCTGGACTTGCCGCAATGAAGCACTTGCACGATATTCCCTCTGCCTTCAAGCATGAATTTGCCAACCCGCGCCTGTGGTGGTCGCGCGCCGTCGTCGTCGGCATGGCCGCCATCGCGGGTCTCGTCGTCGTCGGTTTTACGTGGCTGGCGGAGGAAGCGCTGGACCTGTTTCTCTTTTTTAACGGCAAGGCCTGGTGGTTCGCCCTGCTATGGACGCCAGCCTGCGCCGCCCTGCTGGTCTGGCTGACGCGCCGCTACGCGATGGGCGCGGCCGGTTCCGGCATCCCACAAGTGATGGCGACACTGGATCCGGCCGTGGCGCCCGAGCAGCGCTCGCTATTTGTCTCGTTGAAACTCAGTGCCGCGAAAATCGGCCTGACGGCGGGGGGCTTGCTGGGCGGCTTGTCTCTGGGGCGCGAAGGCCCGTCCGTGCAAATTGCGGCTGGCGTGATGCTGGCCGCGCGCCGCTGGCTGCCGCGCCACTCGCAGGTGAGCGCCCATTCGCTGCTGGTGGCCGGCGGCGCGGCCGGCATCGCGGCCGCCTTCAACACGCCGCTGGCGGGCGTCATGTTTGCCATCGAGGAACTCTCGCGCTCGCCCGAGCAGCGCAACAGCGGCCTGATCGTGGCCGGCATCGTGCTGGCCGGCATGATGGCCGTGTCGATCCACGGCAACGCCACGCACTTCGGCATCATCCATCCCGGCCCCATCGGCCTGGCGCTGGCCTTGCCGGGTTTACTCGTCACCTTGATCGCAGGCGTGGCGGGCGGCCTGTTTGCCCGGCTGCTGCTGGCCTCCGCCCGTGGCAATCCGCTGGGAAAACTGTCCGCGTGGAGAAAGGGCCGGCCCGTGCTGTTCGCCGCCGTCTGCGGTGTGCTGGTGGCGGCCATCGGCATCGCCAGCCATGGCGCCACGTTCGGCAGCGGCACCGTGGCCACGCGCGCCATGCTGGAAGGCTCGTCCGACGTGGCGCCCGCCTTTGTTGCCTTCAAATATGTGGCCACGTGGCTGACCGTCTGGTCGGGCGTGCCGGCCGGCATCTTCGCGCCATCGCTGGCCATCGGCGCCGGCATCGGCCACGATATCGCCGTGCTGCTGCACTATCCGCACGCGCCCGCGCTGATCGCGCTGGGCATGGTGGGCTTCCTGGCCGCCGCCACGCAGGCGCCGCTGACGGCTTTTATTATTGTCATGGAAATGGTCGATGGCCACGGCATGGTGCTGAGCCTGATGGCCTGCGCCGTCGTCGCCAGCACGGTTTCGCGCGTACTGAGCGAACCGCTGTACGGGGCGCTGGCGCAATTGCAGCTGCAACGGTTGCCACAGCAGCAAGCGGGCCGGGAAACTCAGGGAGCTACATCGTAAACGGAAACGGCTGCATGCCCGCCTGCCTGTCATCGGGAGCGACGACGGCCAGCAAGGCGCTCAAGCCCAGGTTCAGGTGCGCCAGGCTGTCGGGGTCCAGCTGAGCCAGCGCACTGGGCAGCAAACCGCGCGCCGGCTGCGGCGCGCCGGCGATCACGGCCTGCCCCTCCGCCGTCAGGGTCAGGGTGACCACGCGCTGATCGGGCTGGTCGCGCGCCTTGCGCACATAGGCTTTCTTGACCAACGCCTCGACCAGGTTGCTGGCCGTCGTCTGGTGGATCGACATCTTGCTGGCCAGCTCGCCCATGCGCAGGCCCGGCCGCTCCAGCAATTCCTGCATCACCCACAATTGCGCGCCCGACACGCCGCATTGTTTCTCGATCTGCGCCGAGTGGCGCTGCGCCGCGCGCATGACGACACGCATGTTTTGCAAGGCCATGCCTTGCGCCCTGGCCAACGCCGAAACTTCCGCTTCCACCACCATTGCCTCCAGTTATCCCACCGGCTTCGCGCCTGCTGGCGGGCCGGAATCCCTGCATGATACCTGCAATGGCGGCGCGGAACTAACTGCTTGTTACGGGCTGACCGTCACGCCATGCCTGCTCCAGCACCTGCTTGCCGGCCTGGTCCCACTGACGCTCGATACCGTGCTTCTTGCCGTGCTCGTACGGCACGATCTGCCGCAGGCTGCCATCGCTGTACCAGGTTTGCAGCAAGCCGTGGCGCTGGCCTTCGACAAACGGGGTCACGCTGGCGCGCACGCCGTTGGCATGCCAGTCCGTCGTATCGCCATGGTCGCGCCCCTGCGCGTCTTTCTGCCACGCAAACACGGGCCGGCCACTCGGTCCCCACGTTTGCAAGCTGAGCACGGCGCCTTTCTGGTACAGCGTTTTGTTCGACATGACGCCATTGCCATGGCTTTCAAACGACCAGCCGTCAGGCTTGCCGTGCACCCACACGGTCCTGGCCATCACACTGCCGTCCTCGGCATACGTGACAAACTCGCCCTCGCGCTTGCCATCGACGAACTGTCCCCGTTGGAACAGCTTGCCATCGGCATAAAACGATTCCTGCACGCCATCCATCTCGCCATTGCGTCGATACGAGCGGCTGCTGACGGCACCATTCGCGGCATACGACACATGCTCGCCATCGGCCATCTCGTCGCCGTGATACAAGGTGCGGCTCATCAGCTGGCCATTCTCGTGATACGTTTCCGAGATGCTGTCACGCCCGTTCGGCAAGGCCGTCACCTTTTGCTTGACCTGGCCGTTTTCAAAGTACACGCAGCCGCCGAGCAACTCCTCGCCCTGGGCATTGAAGTAGGTTTCGCGCAGCAACTGGCCATTCTCGTAGTAATACTTGCGGAAACGCACGAACCTGACCTGGCTCAGGTCCAGGTCCGTGGTGTAGGTTTCAAAGGCCAGCACGCCCGGCGTGTCGGGAAATTCCAGCCGCACGTGCCAGGCGCCCAGCGCCTCGTCGCGTACGGGCGGCGTGCGCAGCGCATACACGGCGCGGCGTTGGTTGCTCGGCATGAAATTTTCATCCAGATACATGGCCTGGTCTTCCTCCTGTCGTGTGGGCGTTGGTTTTGGCGCCGCGGACTGCTCCTGTGCCGCCAGTGGCAGGGCTGCACCCATGCCCAGCGCGGCGGCCAGCAGCCAGCGCATCGTCTGTTGATTCTTCATGTTGCTCCATTGATCATATTGCTTTGCGGCCACCATCATAAAGGCAAGCGCCGTTCGCCATGGGCACGATTGCCGCCCCATGAAAAAAGGCCGGGACGAACCTGCTGATCCGGCTCCGGCCTGGCGGGTGCGCGTGCGCGTGCGCAGTTTCAGCCCAAGCCATCCTTGATGGGAGATAGCTGGCTCGCATGCAGGCGCGCATACGCGCCGCCCTGCCGCAGCAAGTCCGTGTGGCTGCCCGCTTCCACCAGGCGGCCACCCTGCATGACGACGATGCGGTCGGCACTTTCGATGGTCGACAGCCTGTGGGCGATGACGATGGTGGTGCGGTTGCGCATCAGCACTTCCAGCGCCGCCTGCACGGAACGCTCCGACTCCGTGTCCAGCGCGCTGGTCGCTTCGTCCAGCAGCAAAATCGGCGCGTCCTTGTACAGGGCGCGGGCGATCGCCAGGCGCTGGCGTTGTCCGCCCGACAGGCGCGAACCATTCTGCCCCGCCTGGGTGGCGTAGCCCTGCGGCAACTGCATGATGAAGTCGTGCGCATAGGCGGCGCGCGCCGATGCTTCGATTCTGTCCTGGTCCGGGGCCGGGTCGCCATACGCGATATTCGCCGCCATCGTGTCGTTGAACAAAATCACGTCCTGGCTGACGAGGGCGAACTGGCGCCGCAGGGCCAGCAGCGCGTAGTCGCGCAGGTCGACGCCGTCTAGCAGGATCTGGCCGCCGCTGACGTCATAGAAGCGCGGCAGCAAGCCCAGCAAGGTTGTCTTGCCACCGCCCGAGCCGCCCACCAGGGCCACCGTTTCGCCGGCGCGGATGTCGAGCGTGATGTCGCTCAAGGCCGTAGGCGCATCGGGATCGTCGCTGTTGTAGCGGAAGTGCACGTTCTGCAAGGACAGATTGCCCTGCACCGTGACGGGCGCGATGGCGCCCGGGTCCGGTTCCAGCGGCGTGTCGATCAGGCCGAAGACGGACTCGGCCGCCGCCAGGCCACGCTGCAGCGGTTCATTGATCTTCGTCAGATTCTTGATCGGCGACTGCATCGCCATCAGTGCCCCCATGAAGGCGACGAAGGCGCCCGGCGTGATGGCGCCGCTTTGCGCGCGCAGCATGGCGAAATAGATCACGGATGACAGGGTGATGCCGACGAGCATCATGATGAAGCCGGAATTCATGGCCGAGGTGGCAGCATGCTTGACGGCCAGCTGGCGGTTGCGCTTGACCACGTCGACGAAGCGCGCCTGTTCATAATCCTGGCCGCCGAAGATTTTCACGACGCGCTGGCCGCCGATGCTTTCGTCGAGCACGGAGGTCAGCTCGCCCACGGCTTGCTGCGAACTCTTGCTCAGGTGGCGCATGCGGCGTCCCGCCAGAGTCACGACGATGGCCACGATGGGCATCGACGCCATGCAGAACAGGGCCAGTTTCACGTCGATGCTGAACAGCAGGATCAGATAACCGATGGTGGCGACGGAATCGCGCACCATCACGTTGAGCACGTTCAAGCCCGCCTGCGACACCTGGCTGGCGTCGAAGGCCACGCGCGACTGCGTCAAACTGGTGGTGGTGGTATCGAAAAAGCGGCTGGGCAGGCGCATGATGGTGGCGAACATTTTTTCGCGCAAATCGGCCTGCACCCGGCTCGATAGCCAGACGGAACCATAATCGCCGGCAAAGCTCGACACCATGCGCAGCACGGCCAGGCCCAGGATGGTGGCGGGAATCACCCATAAGTCCACCTGCCCCGCCTGTGCCGGCAAGAAACGGTCGATCCAGCCCTGCAACATGCCCATCACGCCGGACGCGGGCGCGACCTGCGTGCTGGCCGTCGCGCGCATGGCGTCGACGACGTTTTGCAACTGACGGATTAACAACACATCGGTGGCGGACGCCACGCCCACGGCCAGCAAGGTGGCGGCAACGATGGCGCCATAGCGGCGAAACTGGCCGGCCAGGCGGAAGAACAGGAGGCGACTTTGCTGCATGCAGGTGAGAAAAGTGAGGGTAAAGCGTGATTCTAACCGCTGCCAGACTTACCTAGAGGAAAGTCGCACCTTGCCGGCACAGAACCGGCAAGGGAACTGCACGGACGATCAGCTCTTCGCCACTTTCCACGCGCTCGTGCCAGCCTTGCAGACCTTCAGCTTGAGCGTCTGTTCCTGGCCCTTGGCGCTCAAGGCTACCTGCACCTTGCGGCAGGTTTGCGCCTCCGTCTTTTGCGTATCGCTGGCCGTGATCTCGGCGGCGATGCGCACGGAATTGCGCAAGCCTTCATTGCTCCACTGTACGGCTTCGCCATCTTGCTTGTCATTGAGCACGTCGGTGACGGCTTTCACGAAGACGGGCTTGTCGTTCTTGTTCAGGTAGGCCATCGGCGTATCGGCCAGGAAACCCAGGCCGACGGCGGAAGCGGAAGCGCTGAAGACGACGCTGCCGAAGATCAGGGCGGACAGCAAGGTGGCGGGACGAATACGCATGAAAAACTCCTAGTGAAAGTAAAAATCGGAACCGCCGGGGCGGCCCTTAGCCGGGATCCGCCGGCGAAATACCCACGGCCAGCAAGGCGTCGATGCTGGGCACAAAATAGATCGCCGACGACAGCGCCGTGGAAAAATCCAGCAACCTGTCCGTCTTGGTGACGCCATCATAGCCTACGCCGTACATTTGCCGCAGCATGCCCATGGTCACCGTGATGTCCTTGCAGAAACCGACAAACATGACGCCCGCCTCGCCGGCATTGGCGTAATTGGCATTGCGGCGCACGATATCGACTTCCTCGCCATCGCGGATGAACTGGTTGCGGCCCACGTGGGAATCGACGGGCAGCGGCGACAATTCATGGCTGCCGGCCTTGGTGCGGCCCCATACCTGCTCGGCCGCGTGCACGGGCAAGGCGCGCAGGCGCTCCACGTCCATGCGCCATTTTTGCAGCAGCACGGTCGAACCGCCCGCGCCCGCCTCGCCGTCCGGAATGATGGCCACGCCGTTGGCGCGAAACGGATTCGGATTGGCGACGCCGTCGGCAAAGCCGTCGAAGGTCACATTATTATGATACGGAAAACACACCTGCTCGCTGGCCAGCTCGGCGAAGGGACTCAAAAGCGTGAGCGTCGTGCGCATGCTGTCGTACAGGGTGGCCGCGTTCGACTGCGTGATCCAGACCCAGAAATCGTGCTGCGTGGCCGGCGCCGTCTTGCCGTTGGCGCCCACCAGGTCCTGCGCAAACGATGCCATGTTGTCCGGCACGCAGCCGGGGCAAGCGGCGCGCCACAGCTCGGGCTTGAATCCCAGCACCACATTGGCAGTGCCGCCCGTCAACTGATGGTGGCGGTTCAGCGTGGGATCGAGGATGCCCGTGACTTCGGATTCCCACAGCTTGCCCAGCAACTTGAACAACTGCCGCATATCGACGCCGGCCTTTACCTTGAACTGCAAATGCACTTCGTCGCGCGCGACGACCGACAACATGCTTTGTGGAATTGCCATAACCAATATTCCTCTTTTTGTTTTCTATGTGGATCTTAAATCAGAAGTGCCGGATGGCAGTTTCATTTAGGCAACATGCTTTCGGCAACATGCGATAACTGTAACTATAGGTAGTCATGAATTGGACGATAATGCAATGACGTAGAGCAAGAATAAGAATGGATACCATTGCATGAAATTGTATGAAAAGCTCGTCAGCGACATCGAGCAACTGGTGGAAAAGGGCGTGCTCCTGCCCGGTGAACGCATTCCCTCGGTGCGCCAGACCAGCCAGCAGCACAAGCTGAGCATCACCACGGTGCTGCGCGCCTATGTCAAGCTGGAAGGCATGGGCGTGATCGAAAGCCGGCCCCAGTCCGGCTACTTCGTGCGTCCGCGCACCAGCGATGCACAGAACGCCGGCCTGTGCATGCAAGCGTCGCACCCCAGCCCCGTGCCGGCGGAAGTGCACGTCAGCCGCCTGGTGCTGTCGACCTTGCGCTCGATCGGCTTGCATGACGCCATACCGCTGGGCTCGCCCTACCCCGACCCTTCGCTGTTTCCCTGGGAACGCATCAACCAGTATGCGGGCGCCGTGGCGCGCCGCAACCGCGTGTGGAACATGACGGATGACCTGCCGCCGGGCAACCCGCAGCTGATCCGCGAAATCGCCCGCCGCTACATGGAAAACGGTCTGGCCGTCGATCCCGATGAAATCATCGTCACCGTGGGCGCCACGGAAGCCATCAACCTGTGCCTGCAAGCCGTGGCCAAGCCGGGCGACACCATCGCCGTCGAGTCGCCCACCTTCTATGCCATGCTGATGGCCGTCGAACGGCTGGGCATGAAGGTGGTGGAAGTGTCCACCGATCCGTACGATGGCATCAGCATCGAAGCGCTGGCCGACATCATGGCCCAGCAACCGATCGCCGCCGTCATGGTGATGCCGAACTTCCAGAATCCGCTGGGTTTTCAAATGTCCGACCAGCGCAAGCGGGCCCTGGTACAACTGCTGGAACAGCACGACGTGCCCGCCATCGAAAACGGCGTCTACAACGAACTGTATTACGGCGACGCCCACCCGTCCTCGCTCAAGTCCTATGACCGCAAGGGCATGGTGCTGCACTGCTCCTCGTTTTCCAAGAGCCTCAGTTCCGCGCAGCGCGTGGGCTGGGCCCTGGCCGGGCGCTACCGGGGCAAGGTGGAGGAACTCAAATTCCTCAACACCCTGGCCACCTCCTCGTTTCCGCAGCTGGCCATCGCCGAATACCTGCAAAACGATGGCTACGAACAGCATCTGCGCCGCACCCGCAAGGCCTATGCCCAGCAAGCGCGCATCATGGCCGCCGCCGTGCAGCGCTTCTTTCCTGCTGGCACGAAAATCTCGCACCCGCAGGGCGGCTACGTGCTGTGGGTGGAATTGCCCGGCGACATAGACTCCATGCAGCTGTACCGGCGCGCGCTGGAATGCAAGATCACGGTGGGTCCGGGGCGCATGTTTTCCGTCAGCCAGGCCTACAAGCATTGCATCCGCCTCAACTACAGCTATCCGTGGAGCGTGGGTGTAGAACAGGCGATCATTCTGCTCGGCAAACTCATCACCGAATTTTTGTAGACCATTCACCCGCCCACCAGCGACATGCGCACGGTGGGATACTGCTTGCGCCCGCCAAGCTGGGCCAGTGCACCGCGCACTTCCGAGTAACGGTCGCCACGCCGCTGCCAGTGCTGGCGCAGCAGGGTTTCCAGCCCTTGCGCCGAGTCAAGCCGGGGCCGCAGGTCGAGGCCGTCGTGGGCGAACAAACAAGTAAACAGCTTGCCATCGGACGACACGCGCACCCTGCTGCAGTCGCCGCAGAACGGCTGCGACACGCTGGAAATGAAACCCACTTCGCCGCCTCCATCGAGATAACGGTAGCGGCTGGCCGTCTCGTGCAGGACAGGCTTGCCTTCGCCCAGCGACACGAGGGGGAATTCGGCGGCGATCAGCGCGCGCGCCGCCTCGGACGTGACTACGTGCGTGCGCGACCAGGCGCCGATGCCGCCCACGTCCATGAATTCGATCAGGCGCAGGATCACGCCCGTGTGGCGGAAATGGCGCGCCAGCGGCACGATCTGACTGTCGTTGACGCCTTTCTGCACGACCATGTTGACCTTTACGGGGTGCAAGCCCACAGCTTGCGCCACCGCTATGCCGTGCAGCACTTTCTCTACGGGAAAGTCGACACCATTCATGCGCTGGAAAATGCCGTTATCGAGACTGTCGAGGCTGACGGTGACGCGGTCCAGGCCTGCATCCTTCAGCGAGCGCGCCTTGGCCGCCAGCAAGCTGCCATTCGTCGTCAGCGCGATGCTCACGGCGCGCCCGTCCGGCGTGGTGAGCTTCGCCAGCGTCTCGATCAGCTGCTCCAGGTTCTTGCGCAGCAGCGGCTCGCCGCCCGTGATGCGGATTTTATCCACGCCCAGACGCACGAAGGCGCGCGCCAGCGTTTCGATCTGCGCGAAGGACAGGCGCTCGCTGGAGGGAAGAAACGGGTAATCGCTGGGGTACAGCTCGGCCGGCATGCAATAGGTGCAGCGGAAGTTGCACTGGTCGATGACGGAAATGCGCAAGTCCGTCAGGGGGCGGCCCAGCATGTCCACGCAGGGTTCACTATAGTCTGGCTGCCAGGTGGCTGGCTGCGGATACATGATGGTGTTCATTGTGCTTCCCCCTTGATTGCGTTCGTCTGGAAGTAGCATAGGACGAATGCAGACACTCAATGAGGTACAGTCCGGCGCCAGCCGATAGAGTACAGATTCGGCTTTACTCTGCTGGCGGTGGTGCGAACATGCTGGCGCACAGCTCGGCGCCCGCCGCGCTGAGCAGCGCGCTGCCACCGCCGCTCTCCGCCGTGGTAACTAGCACCAGTCCCGCGCTGGACAACGCATTGAGCTGGCGCAGCAAAGTGCTCATCTGTACTCCTGCCCGCTTGGCCAGCTTGGCCAGCGACCACGGTTTCTCCGGCGCCTCCTGCCGCGCTTGCCACAGCAGCGCCAGCAGCGCGAT
This sequence comes from Janthinobacterium rivuli, assembly GCF_029690045.1. Lineage (NCBI taxonomy): Bacteria > Pseudomonadati > Pseudomonadota > Betaproteobacteria > Burkholderiales > Oxalobacteraceae > Janthinobacterium > Janthinobacterium rivuli. Next base: position 2,158,232 of record NZ_CP121464.1, on the reverse strand, counting down.
CAGCGCCGCGTCGACTCCGTCTTCCTTGTCTTCCTTGTGCATGTTTTTCTCCTTGTCCACATCATAAATCACGGCCGGCGCCAGCGCGACCGGCATCGTCGTCTTGCCATCTGTACTCTGTTTTTTTAGCCGGAACTGTGCGCCTACGGGGCAAGCCGCCGCCCCTACCATGTGATTGTCCCATCGCATATCACCAGGAGAGTCATCATGAGCAAGCCAAAGTCCGACGCGCGCATCGCGCCCTACACCCATGCCGCGGCCGGTTGGGGTGCCCTCAAGTACGTGGCCATCAATCTGTTCAAGGAAAAAGTCAGCGCGGGCAATTACCGCTCGCTGTTCGAGCAAAACCAGCCCGACGGTTTCGACTGTCCCGGCTGCGCCTGGCCCGACCGCGAACACGCGTCGACGTTTGAATTCTGCGAAAACGGCGTCAAGGCCGTGGCCGCCGAATCGACAAGCAAGCGCGTGCGTCCCGAGTTTTTCCAGGAGCACACGGTCACCGAACTGATGGAGCAGTCGGACTATGATCTGGAGCAACATGGCCGCCTGACGGACCCCATGGTATACGACTCTGCCAGCGACAAATACCAGGCCATTTCCTGGGACGACGCGTTCGCCCTCGTGGCGCACCACCTGCACGCGCTGGACGACCCGAACCAGGCCGCCTTCTATACGTCTGGCCGCGCCAGCAACGAAGCCGCTTTCCTGTATCAGCTGTTCGTGCGCGCCTACGGCACCAACAATTTCCCCGATTGCTCCAACCTGTGCCACGAAGCGACCAGCCGTGGCTTGCCGGAAACCGTCGGCATCGGCAAGGGCACGGTGCTGCTGGACGACTTCGAACATGCGGACACCCTGCTGCTGTTCGGCCAGAACCCGGCCACCAACCACCCGCGCATGCTGGGAGAATTGCGCGAAGCGTCGCGCCGTGGCGCCACCATCGTGTCCATCAACCCATTGCACGAACGGGGCCTGGAGCGCTTCACGAGCCCCCAGCATCCGCTGGAAATGCTGACGGGCGGCAGCACGAACATCTGTTCGCTGTTCATCTGCCCCACTCTGGGCGGCGACTTCGCGCTGATCAAGGCCATGGCCAAGCGCGTCGTCGAGCTCGATGACGAAGCCATCGCCCACGACCAGGAGCGCGTGCTCGACTGCGCCTTCATCGCCGAGCACACGGCAGGCTTCGACGCGTTCGCCGCCGACCTGCGCGCCGAAAGCTGGGACTTGCTGCTGGCCGAATCGGGCGTGGCGCGCGACAAGATCGAGGAACTCACGCAGATCTATGTGAAGGGCAAGGCCGTCATCGCCACCTGGGGCATGGGCGTGACGCAGCACAAGAATTCGCTGGCCACCGTGCAAATCCTGTCGAACTTGATGATGATGCGCGGCAATATCGGCAAGCGCGGCGCGGGCCTGTGTCCGGTGCGCGGCCACTCGAACGTGCAGGGCGACCGCACCATGGGCATCGAGGAACAGCCGACCAAGGAATTCCTCGACCGCCTGGGTCTGGTCTTCAACTTCGAGCCGCCGCGCCACCACGGCTATGACGCCGTCGGCACGATAGCAGCCATGCTGGAAAAGAAAGTCAAAGTGTTTGTCGCGCTCGGTGGCAATTTCTCGATGGCCACGCCGGACACGCCGCGCACCTGGGGCGCGCTGCGCTCGTGCGACCTGACCGTGCATATCGCCACCAAACTCAACCGCAGCCATCTGGTACATGGCAAGGATGCGCTGATCCTGCCGACCCTGGGACGCACGGAAATCGACGTGCAGCAAGGCGTGGCGCAAGGCGTGACGGTGGAAGATTCGATGAGCATGGTGCACATCTCGTTCGGCATGAACCAGCCCGCCTCGCCCAATCTGCGCTCGGAAATCGCCATCGTGGCAGGCATGGCGCAAGCGACCGTGGGCAGCGAAAAGATCGACTGGCTGCGCTTTTCCGGCAACTATGCGCTGCTGCGCGACTCCATCGAGCAAGTTTTTGACGACTTTTTCGACTACAACTTGCGCATAGCCAAGCCGGGCGGCTTCCACCTGAAAATCGCCTCGCGCGAACGCGTGTGGAAGACGGAAAGCGGCAAGGCGCAATTCCTTGTCAATGCCGTGGAACTGGACACGCCGATCCACCGTGCGCGCCAGCAATATGGCGAGCGCCTGATGGTGCTGATGACCACGCGTTCGCACGACCAGTACAACACGACGATCTACGCCATGGACGACCGCTACCGTGGCGTGTTCGGCCAGCGCCGCGTGGTCTTCATCAACAAGGATGACCTGGCCATGCTGGGCTTTGCGGCCGGCGACTGGGTCGACCTGATCGGCGTGTGGCATGACGGCATCGAACGCCGCGCCGACCGCTTCCTGCTGGTCGAGTACGACATCCCGCGCGGCTGCATCGGCGCCTACTACCCGGAAACCAATCCGCTGGTGCCGCTCGACAGCGTGGGCGAAGGCTCGCGCACGCCGACCTTCAAATCCATCCCCGTGCTGCTATCGCCTTCCGCCGCCCTCAGCTGATCAGGAGAACGCCATGTTCGGTTTCGATACCCTGGACCTGTCGCGCGCGCAATTTGCGATGACGGCCATCTTCCACATCCTGTGGCCCATATTGACGATCAGCCTGTCGCTGTTCCTGTTCGTTGTCGAGGCGCTGTGGCTGCGCACCAGCGACCCCGTCTACTACCGCCACGCGCGCTTCTGGAGCAAGCTGCTGGTGCTGAACTTTGCCGTCGGCGTCGTCAGCGGCATTCCCCTGGAATTCCAGTTCGGCACCAACTGGGCGCCGTTCTCGCACCATTCCGGCCAGTTTATCGGCAACATCCTCGGCTTCGAAGGCGCCATGGCCTTCATGCTGGAAGCGGGCTTCATCGGCGTCATGATGTTCGGCTGGGGCCGCGTACCGAAAGGCGTGCACCTGTTTGCCACCGGCATGGTGGCGCTCGGTTCCAGCATTTCCTCGTTCTGGATCATGGTCGCCAATTCCTGGATGCAGACGCCGGCCGGCGTGCGCGTGGTCGACGGCAAGATCATCGTCACCGATTACGTGGCCGCCATCTTCAATCCCGACATGGCCTGGGCCGTGGGCCATATGTGGGTGGCCGCCGTGGAAACGGGTTTGTTCGTCATCGCGGGGATTTCCGCCTGGTATATGTTCAAGCGCCGCGAACCGGCCTTCTTCGCCCGCTCGTTCAAGCTGGCGCTGATGCTGCTGCTGGTCATTGCACCGTTGCAAGTGTGGCTCGGCGATTCGAGCGGCGTCGACGTCTTCAAGACCCAGCCCGCCAAGGGCGCGGCCATCGAAGGCCACTGGCACACGAATCCCGATGGCGAAGGCGCGGCCTGGTCCCTGCTGGCCTGGCCCAACCAGGCGGAGCAAAAGAATGACTGGTCCATCGAAGTGCCCGGCATGCTCAGCGTGATCGCCACGCATAGCGCCACGGGCAAGATCACGGGCCTGGCCGACATCGCCCGCGAAGACCAGCCGCCCATGCTGCCGCTGCTGTACTACGCCTTCCGCGCCATGGCCGGCATCGGCATGTGGTTCGTGCTGCTGTCGTTCTGGACCTTCGTGGCCTGGCGCAAGGTAGGCGGCCGAGTGGAAGAGTTCGTGCGCAACCGCAAGTTGCTGCTGGCCTGGGTGCTGACGATACCGTTGCCCTATATCGCCGTCGAGTGCGGCTGGATCGTGCGCGAAGTGGGACGCCAGCCGTGGGTCGTGTACGGCTTGCTGCGCACGCGCGACGCCGTCTCCGACGTGGCGGCCCATGCCGTGGCCGGCAGCATGCTGATGTTCTTCGTGTTTTACATCGTGCTGTTTGTCACTTTCTTTGTATTTGCCAAGAAATGGCTGCAACAAGGCCCGGATGTGACGCTGCCGCTGCCGGACGCTGCCCATGCCGCGGGGTACTGAAGTGCGCCCCAACCAATCAAGGAGTTTGTAATGGATATCAATTCGCATGCCATGCTGGGCAATGCCTGGTTCGGCCTGATCGGCCTGATGCTGATCTTTTACGTGGTCACGGACGGCTTCGACCTGGGCGTGGGCATCCTCAGCCTGTTCACCCGCCGCGAGCAGGAACGCAACCTGATCTTCCAGTCCATCGAGCACGTGTGGGACGCCAATGAAACCTGGCTGGTGGTAGTGGGCGGCGCCCTGTTCGGCGCCTTCCCCAGCGCCTACGCCACCTTGCTGGAACAGCTGTACATTCCCATCATGCTGCTGATCGCCAGCCTGATCATGCGCGGCGCCTCGATCGAGTTCCGCCATGCGGCCGGCAACAAGCGCCTGTGGGACCTGATCTTCGGCGTGGGCAGCCTGCTGGCCGCCGTGGCGCAAGGCGTGGTGCTGGGCGAGGTCATCACGGGCTTGCAGCCGGGCCCGCTGAGTGCGGTCTTCACGGCCTGCACGGCGCTGGGCGTGGTCGCCGGCTATTGCCTGCTGGGCAGCACTTACCTGATCAAGAAGACGGGCGGCCAGCTGGAAGCGGCGGCGCGCCGCTATGCGACGGCCAGCGTGCTGGCGACTGTCGCGGCCGCCATCGTGCTGTCGGCCGGCACCATGGTCTTCAGCGCCATCGGCCACGACCGCTGGGCGCAGCCGGGCGTGTTCGGCGTGCTGCTGGCCCTGGCAGCCATCGCCGCCAGCGCTTTTATTTACATCCTGTGGGCCGTGCACGTGAACGGCGTGCGCGGACCGTTCCGCGGCGCCATCGTGCTGTTCCTGGCCTCGTTTGCGGGCCTGGCCATCAGCTTCTTCCCCGACCTCGTGCCGGGCAAGCTGAGCATCGCGGCGGCTGCGTCCGATGAGCCGACCCTGATCTTCATGCTGATCGGCATGGGTTCCATGCTGCCGATCATGATCGGCTACAACCTGTTCCAATACTACGTCTTCGAGGGCAAAGTCGTGCCCCGGAAACATTAACCGGCACCACGGCATGCGTCTTCCATCATGATTATCCGCCCCACCACCAACTGGTTCCGCATGCTGTTCGTCTGGGATGGCTCGGTGCTGCAAGCCATCATCCCGCAATTGCTGCTGATGCTGGTCGTCAGTTCGCTGGCCCTGCTGACGGATGGCCGTATCTTCGGCGTCAAGATTCCGCTCGATACGGCGCCGTTTCCCATGGTCGGCATCAGCCTGGCGATCTTCCTCGGCTTTCGCAACAATGCCAGCTATGCGCGCTTTGTCGAGGCGCGGCATATCTGGGGGCAATTGCTGATCGCCGCGCGGGCCCTCGCTTCGCAGGCGCTCACGTATCTGCCGCAGGAGACGAGCGGCCTCGATCACCAGTTGCTGCTGCGCCGCCTGATCGCTTTCGTGTATGCGCTCAAGCACCAGCTGCGCCAGACGGACCCGCAGCAAGATCTGGCGCGCTACCTGCCGGCCGAGGACATGCAGCGCTTGCAGGGCGTCAACTTCAAGCCCGTCGCCGTGCTCCATTCCGTGCGCGCCATGCTGTACGACGCCGTGCAGCGCCAGCCGGGCCAGACCCAGCTGCTGTGGATGCTCGACACCCAGCTCAACGACCTGGCCGCCACCGTGGCCGGCTGCGAGCGCATCAAGAACACGCCGATTCCGTATCCGTACGGCGTGCTGGTGCACCGCACCGTCTACATGTACTGTTTTTTACTGCCGCTGGGTCTGGTGGACGCCATCGGCGTGGCCACGCCCCTCATTTCCGTCTTTGTCGCCTACACCCTGTTTGCGCTGGAAGCCATCGCGCAACAGATCGCTGAACCGTTCGGCCTCGCGCCCAACTGCCTGGCCCTGAACGCCATGACGCGGGAAACGGAACGCTCGCTGCTGGAATTGAACGGCGACCCGCTGCCGCCTTCGATACGGCCTTGCCCGCGCTATCAGATCGATTAATTTAATTAATTAATAACGCATGACAAAACCGTAGCGAGCGGAAGGGAGTTGTGGCTGAGAAGCGCAGCTGTGCGAATGCACAGTGAGCATCGCAGGCCGCAAATCGCGACGCGCAGTAGGTTTGGTCAGGCGTTACAAGGAGAACATCATGGAATGCGACATCACCACCATCGAACGCGACGGTTACCTGGAAGTTCCCATGGTGCGCCACCAGGCCGGCGTGGCCACGGCGGGCCACGACATGGTGGCCGAGGAATATCCCGTGGCTCTCGTCTACAACGGCATCGCCCACGCGGTGATGATGGCCACGCCGCGCGACCTCGAGGAATTCGCCGTCGGCTTTACCTTGACCGAAGGCATCGTCGGCAGCGTGCGCGACATCTACGACCTCGACGTGTGCTGCGGCGCGGACAGCGCGGAAGTGCGGCTGACCATCGCCCAGCCGGACTTGATCAAGCTCAAGGCCCGCCGCCGCGCGCTGACCGGACGCACGGGCTGCGGCGTGTGCGGCATCGAAAGCCTGGCCTTACTGGATCTGGTACCGGAAAAAATCACGCGCCCCTTGCCGCCGCTGGTCGCCAGCAGCGCCATCCTCGGCCGCGCCGCGCGCGAACTGCTGCCCTACCAGGAACTGATGCACAAGACGGGCGGCGTACACGCGGCCGCCTGGTGCACGGCCGAGGGCGCCATCGTGAAAGTGTTCGAGGATGTGGGCCGTCATAACGGCCTGGATAAACTGATCGGCTACCTGGCGCTGCACCGCATCGCCATGCACGACGGTTTCGTCTTCCTGTCGAGCCGCGCCAGCTATGAATTGGTGCGCAAGTCGGCGCGCATGCATATCGGGCTCGTCGCCACCATCTCGGCGCCCACCTCGCTGGCCATCCGCATCGCGCGCCAGGCCGGCATGCAACTGGCCAGCTTTTGCCGCCGCGACGGCTTTGTCGATTACACGGCAGACGAGGTGCCACCGGTGGGCTGAACATTGGCAAGCGGGCACGCCTGCCGCATAATGCGCCCATGTTCAAACTGACTTTTCTCGGCACGTCTTCCGGCGTGCCCACGCGCCACCGCAACGTCACGTCGCTGGCCCTGCAAACCACGCACAACCGCGACTGGTGGATGATCGATTGCGGCGAAGCGACGCAGCACCGGCTGCAGCGCATCCCCCTGTCCGTGCACGACCTGGTGGGCATTTGCATCACCCATGTGCATGGCGACCACAGCTATGGGTTGCCGGGCCTGCTGGCCAGCGCCTCCATGACGGGGCGCAAGAAGCCCTTGCTGCTGATCGCCCCGGCCGCCATCAAGGCCTGGATCGACGCCACCCTGCTGCACACGGAACTGTTCCTGACGTATCCGCTGATCCACATCGACGTGGACAGCGCGCCAGTCGTGCATGAGGAAGCGGGCTTGACCATCTCACGCCATGCGCTGTCGCACCGTGCGCCGAGCGTGGGCTATCGTTTTGCGCTGGAAACGAGCCGGTGGAAGCTGGACAAACCGGCCTTGCTGGCGGCCGGCGTGCCGCCCGGTCCCGCCTGGGGACAGTTGCAAGCGGGCCAGGATGCGATCCTGAACGATGGCACGGTACTGGCGGCCGGCGCTTTCCGCCAGACGGACACGCAGCGCGCCACGGTAGTGATCGGCGGCGACAACGACACGCCAGCGTTGCTGACGGACGCCTGTGCCGGCGCGCAATTGCTCGTGCATGAAGCCACCTACACGGAAGCGATGTTGCAGAAAGTGGGGCCCGGCCCCACGCACAGCTCCGTGCAGCGCGTGGCGCAGTTCGCCGAAGCGGTGCGCTTGCCGAACCTGATCCTCACCCACTTCAGCGCCCGCTATCACCATGCGGAAGGCATGGCCGAGCTGGAAGCGGAGGCCCGGCTGCATTACTCGGGCGAACTATTCCTCGCACGCGATTTCGACAGCTATGAACTCGATGCGGCCGGTGTGCTGAGCAAGCTGCCGGCAAAGAAATCTAGTGGGGATTGACGCCATACTGCGCCGCATACTCGGCGGCCAGCGCGCGCGCCGCTTGCTGCTGTGACGGCGTGAGGATTTCCAGCAACTGGTCGCGGTTCTTGACCGATTGCGCGCTGCCCGCCTCGGCCGGCATGGCGATCCACGCATACGCCTGCACGTAATCGAGCTCCACGCCCTGCCCTTGCGCGTACAGCAAGCCGTATTCATTCTGCGCCGACAGGGAACCGGCTTCGGCCGCCTGCTTGTACCAGAACGCCGCCTCGGCAAAGTCTTGCGACACGCCATCGCCCTTGCGGTACGCCTGCGCCAGGTTGAATTGCGACTGGCCATCGCCCGCCTCGGCCGCCTGGCGGCCATACGCGAGCGCTTGCGCCGTATCTTGCGCGACGCCATCGCCACTCGCATACATCAGGGCCAGATTGGCCAGCGATGGCGGAAAGCCCGCCTGCGCGGCGGCCGTGAACAGTTCCACCGCTTTCGGCAAGTCTTGCGTCACGCCATGGCCCTGGTAATACAGGCTGGCCAATAAATGCTGGCCGGCCGGATCGCCGGTGCGCGCGGCCGCGTCGAATTGCCTGAACGCCTCGGTGTAATTATGATCGTTATACGCGAGGATGCCCGCTTCATTCAAAGTTTCAGGAGAGGATGTCATCAGAATTCCTTATTCGGGGATTTTTGGGCATTGTACACAGCACTGTTCCGCGCAGAATGCACGATAGGAAACGGTGTGGCGCATTGCCCAAATCATGCGTTATCATCATTCTCCGCCTGATGCAATCGGGGCATTGTGCCCCACATTGGCTCCCAGTACCCGCCCAAGAATATCGCCATGAAATTGACTGTCTTGTCCTTATCGCTGCTTTTATCCCTGATTTCCACCTCGGCTTATTGCGGCACCTTGCACCTGGACAAAGCCGCCACAGGAAAAGTGCGGCAAGCGGCCGATATCCGTTATGCGAATCACGATGAAAAACAAACGTACCAGCTGAAAGTCGGCAGGCAGTGGATCAATGGCAGTTGCAGCACTAGCGGCACGGGCAATTTGCACGCGCTGCTGGTCGACATGAATTTCGACGGCCATGCCGACCTGTGGGTGACCGGTTACACGGATAGCCAGGGGCGCATCCGCTGTTCCGATGTGTGGCTATGGGATGCGCCGGCGAAGCAATACCGTTTCAATCAACCCTTGTCAGCGATTCCGAATCTGGATATCAGCATGGCCGATCAAGGAATCAAAGGCGGCATCCCCAATTGCGGCTGCGCAGCGCAATGCTTTTATGAAGACAGCTATGCATGGCGGGCTGACAAATTAATCGCCACCGCCCGGCGCGAACAGGATTGCGAGCGCTATCGGGAATATCGTTTGAATGAAAAAGACGCCTTGACCATCGTCAAGGATGAAATCATCGACAGCGGCAATCCCGGCCAGCAGGCCATTGACAACGTAAAAGCATATGACTGGCAGCGTCACGCGCAAACCATGCGCAAACCCTGGGAATGATATTTATCCTGCCATCCGACACCATTGAATAAATAAAACACATGACGACACATCCAGCATCGATTACTTTTCATGCCGCCAAAGCGGAAGACACGCCGGCCTTCATCGCATTGCGCGGCAAGACGCGGCAAAACGCCATCCCAAAAGAACGTCTGGCGGAAGTGGGCATCACGGCCGCCACCTGGGCGGAAATGATGCGCTCGGGCAGCTTGCCTGGCCAGGTCTGCCATCACGACGGCCAGCTGGTCGGCTACTGCTTTGGCGAGCGCGACACGGGCGAAATCATCGTCCTGGCCCTGCTGCCGGAATTCGAAGGCCTCGGTATCGGCAAAACCTTGCTGGAACTGATCATGACGGAACTGCGCGCGCAGGGTCACCAGCGGCTGTTCCTCGGCTGTTCCAGCGATCCCGCCTCGCGCTCCTACGGCTTTTACCGCTATCTGGGCTGGACGGCGACGGGCGAGACGGACAAGTATGGCGACGATGTGCTGGAGTTTCGCTTTACGGCCTAAGCGGTCAAACGGTGGGCATCCCACACGCGCATGATGTGCGTGATAGCAGCGTCAAACACGGCGTAGCCAACGCCATCGCGGGCCTGAATCGACACGCCCGATAAAAAGCTGTCGAAGACGGACGCCAGCGCGACCGCATTTGTGTCAGCCGGCAATTCGCCGCTGGCCATGCCCCGCTCCACGCAGCGCACGAAGCCGGCGCGGGTGCGGGCGCGCGAAGCCGTCAGCGGTGCAGCCACGGCCGCATGCTCGGCCGTCGGCGCGCTCATGCAGCCAAGCGCCACCATGCAGCCGGGCGGATGGCCCGGCTCGGACTGCATGCGGGCCGACTGGCGCAAGGCCAGCTCGATGGCCGCGCGCGGCGCCAGGCCATCGTCCCACAAGCATTCCGTCACGCGGGCAAACGTGTCCAGATAGCATTGCGCCGCCTCACGAAACAGCGCTTCCTTCGAGCCGAACGCCGCATAAAAGCTGGGCGCGGAAATGCCGCCGCCCAGACTCGCCTTGAGCTGGCTCAAGGACGTCGATTCATACCCCTGCTGCCAGAATAAAAACATGGCCTGCTCGACCGCTGCCTGCCGGTCGAACGTGCGCGGCCGTCCCATTTGCGCCATCCATCGCTCCTTCTCATCTGCTCATACGCTACTTACATACTACTCGATACAGAAGTCGTTGACAACGCGGCACGCCATCGCCTATATTTATACCGATCGATACATATGTACCGCCATAACGGTCGGGGGATTCCTGCGCCCGATTACTTGACAAGGATGTTTGCCGTGAATCACGCTACGCTCACCACCGGAACCAGCCCTGCGCTGGCCGATCGCCTCCCCGTCGCCGGCCTGCTGGCTCTGGCCATGACGGGTTTTATCTGCATCGTCACGGAAACCTTGCCCGCCGGCTTGTTGCCGCAAATCAGCGCGGGCCTCGGCGTCAGCGCCGCGCTGGCCGGGCAAATGGTCACGGCCTACGCGCTCGGCTCCCTGCTGGCAGCCATTCCGCTCACCATCGCCACGCGCGGCTGGCGCCGCCGCAACGTGCTGCTGCTGACCATCATTGGCTTTCTCGTGTTCAATACCGTCACGGCCCTGTCGTCCCACTACTGGCTGACCCTGGCGGCCCGCTTCTTTGCCGGCATGGCGGCCGGACTGGCGTGGAGCTTGCTGGCCGGCTACGCGCGACGCATGGTGGCGCCCCATCAGCAAGGCCGCGCCCTGGCGCTGGCCATGGTGGGTGCGCCCGTCGCCCTGTCCCTGGGCGTACCGCTGGGCACCTTGCTCGGCTCCCTGGTCGGCTGGCGCGCCGCGTTCTGGATCATTTCCGCCCTGACATTGATCCTGATCGCCTGGGTGCTGGCGAAGGTGCCCGACTACCCGGGCCAGTCCGTGCATGAACGCCTGCCCCTGCGCCGCGTCTTCACGACGCTGGGCGTGCGCCCCGTGCTGGCCGTCGTCATCGCCTGGATGCTGGCGCACAACATTCTCTACACCTACATCGCCCCGTTCGTAGCGCCGGCAGGATTGACGCAGCGAATCGACCTGGTGCTGCTCGTCTTCGGCGCCGCCGCCATGGCCGGCATCTGGATCACGGGCCGGCTAGTCGAGCACCACTTGCGCGCCACCGTGCTGGCCAGCCTGGCCGTGTTCGCCGCCACGGCCCTCGTGCTGGGCCTCGCAGCGCACCTCCCCTTTGTGATCTACCTGGGCATGGCCGTCTGGGGCCTGAGCTTCGGTGGCGCGGCCACCCTGCTGCAAACGGCACTGGCGGACACGGCCGGCAGCGGCGCCGACGTGGCCTTGTCGATGAATGTGGTGGCGTGGAATGGCGCGATTGCCGCCGCGGGCGTGGTGGGCGGCGCCCTGCTGGAAACCTGGGGCGTGGGCGCTTTCCCGTGGGCGATGGTGAGCTTGCTACTGCTGGGGTTCCTTGTCGCCTGGTCGGCCCGCGAACACGGTTTCCGGCCGGGACGGCGCAGCGGCGGCACGCCCGTGGCCGGACATTGAAACGGAGCTTTCAGCTCGCCGCCGGCACGCTCAGAATGCGGGGCACGTGGCCCGTCTGCGCGAGGAAATTGACCAGCGTGGCATGCGACAGCGCCACCGTCGCCGTGTTGCGTAGCGGATGGGCTTGCACTGAATCAGCTTCCCATACGGCCTGGTCCAGCACCAGTTCCACAGCCTGCGCGCTGTCGTGTATCAGCGCAAACAGGCTGACGGAACCAGGCATGATGCCCAGGTGCTGCAGCAAGCGTTCGGGCGAGGCCATGCTCAACTTACTGGCTGGCAAAAGCCGCCCCAGCGCCGCTAGGTTGATGCGCTTGTCAAAGGGCACGATGACGAGGAAATACCGGCGGCCCTTTTCATCGCGCACGAATAGATTCTTGACCATCAGGCCAGGCATGGCCGGCACGTGGACCAGTGCTTCATCGATCGTGTGCACGGCCGGGTGCTCGACGAATGGGCAATCGCCGGCGCTGCTTGCCAGCCAGCGGGACAGGGTTTCTTGCATGGGTATTTACTCGGCTCCAATGAATGGGCGATGAGGCGATTGTAGCGGCGCGCCGCGTGGTGCGCTTGCCGTCAAGGCTTGTTCTCGTCCTGGTCGGCCTTGTCGGCCGCCGCCAGTCCCCAGTCATTCCAGCCTTCGCCAAACAGCTCGATCGGATGCTGCGTGCGTTCGGAACCATTGCCGCAGCGCATGGCGTCCGGCGGACAATACTTGTCGCAACCCCAGCAGATGCGTTCGGGGTTCTTGGGATTCAAGGGAAAAGGCTTGGCCATGGGAGGCGATCGTGGTCGGTTGAGGGTTCCTTGTAGACTCTAGACCTGGCGCGGGGGGAGGTCAAACGAATTCGGGTGAGAAATTCGCATAGGTCAAATTTACGAAAATTGCTGTGGCGGCAGCTTGCGCCTCGCGCTTACCCAGGAGGCCAATGAATGCCGTCCAGAGATAAGCATCACTCCCGTTCATAACTGGTCACCGCATCATTCGCATTACTCTTGATGACCTTCATCATCCTGGCGTTGCCTTGGTATTTCATCTCGAGAATTCTCAGCTGATTTTTCGCCGCCTTGCAGTATTTATGTATGTTCTTGAGAATGTCATCCTGCTGCCTCCTCGGTAGCTCGCCATCAAACTCTCCCGCCAAGTGCTCACATGCTTCTGCGTTGTAGATAAACCTGCTCACATCCTTGGGGAGTGGCTCGGCTGAAAAAGCAAAAGAGCAAACAAAGTAAACTGGCACCATCAGAAAAAAATCTCGCATGGATTCCTTTAATAGCCGTTATTAGACCAATGTGGCCGGTCGCTTCCAGGCCCGTTGTATTTCTTGACACCATACGTTGCAGCGACCGCGATAAGTTGCCTGTTCATGCCGGTCCTCGGCAAAGTGGCAATCTTCACCATATTACCGCTCGCATCTTTCACCTCTACCGTTCCGTTCCACAGCAAATCCATATCAATCGCAAGACCAGAATTGTGTTGCGAGCGTAGTGCAGGTTTGATGGGCAAATGATGAATCTGTAAAACAATCAACATCGCCTTTGCAGCCTTGACCGATGCGTCAATTTCACCGTGATCCCACTCGATATTCACACCCGCCATTTTTGGGATGTGTTGGGGATCCAGCTGTTTTCTTGCGAGTCTCCACGCATAATGCATCAGGTAAGAGCGCTGTGGTGGTCTGTAGGTGGCATTGATTGCAACCCTGATCCCCGCCTCTTTCATTGCATATAGAAAATCTTCTACTGCCAAACGAAAATTTCCTGATAAATCCCTCGTGTTGGTGCTACCTGGAAATTTCCGCCCCCATTTTTCACCGCTGAGTTCGTCGTCCATCTCGCCTCCCCCTGAAATATCCTTAATTTAATGCAAATTAGAGGGATGGTTTTGACAGGAAACAGGAGCTTGGGGGAGCTGTATCAACTGGACATAATTGCCTTACTGCGTAAAAACGGCCACTTCCAGCACGGTTCTCGCGTAATTGACACCGCCGTCGACAGCCGGCTGTGCCTTCAGCTCATCCAGCACGTAGACCATCGTCACCATGGCGCCAGGCACGAACAGCCTGGTGTCCTGCTTGTGATTCGTGTAGATGCTTTCGTCGACTGTCGAGCCATCCGCCAGGCGCAAGGTGAAGCTGTTGACCTGATCGCCACGGCGGCTGTCCTGGCCCGCGAAATACGTTCGTTCGATGCTGCCCGTCACGATTTGCGTCTGGAGGCGCCTGGCCTCGATGCTTTCCCACCAGGCTTCGGAAGCGAACAGGCCGTGACTGCCTTTCAGGCCCATGTGGGGTCTGGAACTGTCGAGGGTGAGGGACTGGGTTTTGGCAACGCGGCTGGGGTCTTTTGCCAGGGCTTCAGCAAGGGTGTAGACGGGTTTCATAGGGCGCTCAATATTTGCGCCGGATGACGTAGGCATTGCCTGCAGGCTCAAAACCGAGCGTCGGATAGTAAGACATGGCATCCGGGGCGGAGAGCAGTATCAAGGAGACTTCGTCGCCGATGATGGCCTGGGTGCGCTTGACAAGTTCCTTGCCGATACCCAGCCCCTGGTACTGCTTGTTGACGGCCAGATCCGACAGATAGCAGCAGTAGGCATAGTCCGTCAGCGACCGGGCCAGACCCACAAGCTCATTATCCACCCAGGCCGACAGCAAAAGGCAAGGCGCGGCGAACATGCGCGCGATTCTCGGGAGATTGTCGGTAGGACGCTTGATTCCGGATTGATCGAAGACACGCACGACATCGAGCGGATCGAGGGGGAAGTTGTGACGATATTCTACGCTGATGTTTTTCATGGGTTTAAAGGTGGCAGGTAATTGGACGCAGCTTGTTTCTGCAAACATTGCTCATATCGGCATATGCATTGAATAGTATGCCAGTTGCGACGGAGAATGGCTGTTCCCGTCCCCGCCATGCATCTGGCGTTCAGTCAAATGCCCGGAACCTCAGAAAACGCTGGCCTTCATACGCCACCTCGCAATCAAACAGGAATCCGGCAAGCAAACGAACAAGCTACGGTAGCTTGTGTGACAATGCACACACTGGAAATGTGGAACCTTCCATATCTCTATCTGATCTCAAACAGACTTGGCAAGGATTGTAAATATGTGGGTACCGTTACGATTGAATAAACGCATGTACACCTCCTTTGTTGCCGCCCTTTTTCTTGTTGCTGGTGCCTCATCAGCACTCGCTGGCACGCTTGACGAAGACCGGACACGCGGTGACATCCATGGCTTGTTTGAGATCAGGGATGCAGCGGTACAGTTCATGGCAGCTGAAAATGCAAAAAATGGAACAAGCTGGCAAGTCCTGGAGCCGAACCGGAAGATTCTGGTAACGAAATGCGCGGTAGCGTTGCGTGTGCAATGGGTTCCGAAAAGCCATGGCCTGACCGGACCGAATGTTGCTGTGAGTTGCGCCAAGACGGTCAAACCCACGATACAAGATAAATGGAAAGTGTTTGTGCCGATCGCCAAGGGGCCGGTGGCGCATAAATGATCAGCGCGCGAGGGTATGGCTGGAGGAGCCATCCTGACAGCAACCGATCATCGGAATTCTTCGGAGTGTCATGAATGCGATAAAAAACCAGTCAAATGACTGGTTTTTTTATTATGTCGGACTTTCTTGAAACTGTTTGGCATTATCACAAATTTCATACCATGCAGGCTTGGAGCCAACATGCACATGAAATTGTATTCTTACCTCAGGGTCATCATCCAGGCAGTTAAGCGATATTGGAAATGAATCGCTCTCTGAGCCAATCTCCCCCAAAGAAGTCCCGCATTTCTTGCAAAAAGTTCTAGCGTATTTAAAAGGAGCCTCTGGCTCATATCGTTGAATAAATTCCCGCCCCTCCAGCAAGGTAAATGCATTTTTATCCACGAAGGCCAGGGCACTCGCCCCGGCCTTCCGGCAACGCGAACAGTGACACATGCCCATCATGCCTGGGGGTGAGGCCAATTCAAACTTTACTGAGCCACAGCAGCAGCTGCCTTTGATCATGAGGTGTCCTTTTTGAACGTTGATACTGTATTTTTACACAGTACTTCTGCACAAACAAGACACATCGGGAGGAATTTTTCAGCACCGAAGCGAGGGGCAGTTCCCCCACGAGCCGCATCGGGGAATTGCTGCCGTACCACTGGATCTCGGCCGACTATTCTTTGCCATCAAGGGAGGGTCAAGTCCAACTCCAGACCGCCCATCCTGATAAGGAAGAAGGTGGCGATCCCCAGGCCCACGAGCAATAGCACGAAGACTGTGACCACCTTGCCGCTCGCGCGCAGCACCGCGCGATTCTGCTTCGCCTTATCCTTGTCCTTCTTCCCTTGATCGTAATGCCACTTGATGGCGAAGAACATGCCCGTGCCGAGCACGAGAGCCTTGAATGTCACGAAGACTATAGGGGTCCAATCCAAATCCGTCATTTTGAGTATTTCCAGTCTATTACTTGACACTATCTATCGTGAGGAGCACCACCTCAAAACGCTGCATCAGCAGCTGCTGTTCCAACCATCTCCCAGGCACCCTGTTTGACTCTGTCATTATAGCTACCGATGAAATAACAATGGCATCGGGCGCAGTGATTTGCCATATGCAGATGAGAGAGGCGAAAACGTCAGCGACTGCCATACAAGGACGGTGTTGCTGCACGCTCTGATGCATACTACTTGAAAACAATATCCATACATTGGGACAAAATGTCCTAGTTGAAAACCATGCAAGATGAGAATTTTGCCATCTGTTTTCCGCGCTTGGCCGGGAATAAAAGGCCACGTTTTTGGCAGATTGCGCATGCGTTGCAGGCGGCGGTGCGGACGGATCCTTCACACCGGGTGGCCCCCTGCCTCCGCAGCGCAAGGTCGAGGAGACGGGGCGAACCAGGTTTATGGATGCCTTCGTCCCCAACAAAAGCCGTACCTACTAACCTACCTACACAAAGGCATCGGTACAAAAAAGGCTTTGCGTACTCATCAAATACCCCGGCTTCGGGCAGAGGCGCCATCTAGTCGGAAAAAACATGGCCAACTGCGATAGTCGCCGCCTTCAACGCGATCATTTCGGCCCCAGGAAGGCCCCTGTCGGCATTGCTCAGCACGGCCACATACAATTGTTTCTCGGGCAGACGCAAAGCGTAAGTAGAAAAGCCGGGAATGCCGCCGCCATGTGACTGCATTGGCATACCGCGCATCTCGCGCACGCTCCATCCGTAGCCATAGGGGACACTTTTGCCGTCGGCCAGGACATAGGCGGTAAACGCTTTCTGCTGAGTGGAAGGCTGAAGCAGTTTGCCTGCGCTGACGGCGGCATCCCAGCGCGCCAGGTCGTCCACTGTGGACACGAGTGCGCCGGCCGCATACGGCAACGTCATGCTGACCGCCTTGCCTGGTTCAAAGCCAGTGCCGGCACTGCTGCGCGTATAGCCCTGGGCGCGCATCGCGCTGCCACGTTCATGTCCATCGTAAGCGCTGTTGACCATACCGAGCGGCACGAAGATGCGCTGTTCGACGAACTTTGCATACGATACCCCGGATACCTTTTCGAGAATCGCACCCAGCAAGAAGTAACCTGAATTGCTGTACGCGTAGCGGGTACCTGGTTCGAACTGGAGCGTATCGTTCTTGAAGCTGTCTATCATCTGACTCACGGTCAGATCCGTGTTCATTCCCGCCTCAAAGCCCGGCTTGTTCGTATAGTTGGCGATGCCCGACGTATGGGTCAGCAGATGTTCGATCGTAATGCGCTGGCCTCCGCTGGGGTAGTCGGGAAAGAACTTGTGGATGTCGTCGCCCAGGGCCAGCTTGCCTTCATCGACCAGCATCAAGATGCCCGTGGCAGTGAACTGTTTGGTGATTGAGGCGATGCGCATCACCGTGTCCGGGGTCATGGGCAAGCCCTTGGCCACATCGGCCATGCCATAGGCCTTGCGAAACACGGTCAGGCCATCCCGCGTGACAATAATCGTCGCGCCAGGCTCGTTGGCCTTGAACAGGGGCGCGATCTCGCTGTTGATGCGTGCGGCCAGCGCCTCTTCTTCGCCAAGTGCGGGAGCAGCGGTGGCGGTGGAGACGGTGGAGACGGAGTCAGCCTGGCTGGCAGGAGCTTGCAGCAGTAAAAGCAGTGTCAGCAGCAGCGGTGAGGCGAGGCGACGCGTGTGAAGTTTCAGCATGTGGACATCCCCGTTGAAAGGCTCGGCAGCGCGACCGTTCGCGCCAGCTCAACAAGGAAGATAACGAGGATGGCGACAAAGAACTAACAGCTTGCGACGAACTGCGCTTTCGGCGGACCAGCGGGAGAAAAGCGTCGTTTAGTGGTGAGCGAAATAAAAACCACTGGAGTACTCTCGCTTGGTCCGGTCGAGGTGAGATGTGGCGGTGTTTCCACATCGAAACAACTATTGGGAACTATCGTCGTCTGATAACTGCCAATTCCGAAAAACTTCCTCTCCAAACTGTTCACCGAGAGCTTGGCGAACGAGACCAACATGCGTAAAGAAAACACCACGAGCGAGGCGGTTCGAAATGTGCTCTCCTTTTTCATCAGGAAACTCATCATCATCATAAACACTCCGGGTCCCAGCCTCATCCGTATCAGCGCTTAAAATCGCACGCTTGTGCTCCAATAGTAATGAAGTAAGAGCGCCACGCGTTTCAATGTTAAAGTGCTGTAGATCCTTCAGCAAGTCGGAGTAGTCCTCTGCACCAAGGTCTTTGTTTTGTGCAGGAAGCAGTTCGTCAAGAACTGCTTCAACAATGTCTACATCTAACTTATCTTGTTCAACCGGTCGCATCGCTTGAGTCTTGACATACTCCTCGCGCTCCTCGAGCACGCGTGTAAACTCTAGATCAACTGTCTCAAGTAGAGCGGAAACGCGATAAATTGATCGACGTATCGGAGGAGGCACACTTTCTTCATGTTTGTATTGCAATTTGTGCGAGGCAGCCGCCCAAATATGTTGCGCCAGCGTCCTAACCTGAACCTCTACTTTTCGCCCAGTCAGCCCTTGCATGCTTGGGACCCCGTCCCACTCAGCAGGTATGGTAAGCATGTAGTGACGAGATTTGTAGCCAAACTGCGCATCCGCTAGCCGGTGAGAAGTATCCTCCACTGAAAGCACCTTGAAAATCTTCTCGATCTGAGCGTGAAATGGCTCCAAATCCCGCTGAAATAGAAAAATAACACGGACGCCAAGAAGATCTTCGATCTCGTCGAGTTTCTTCGAATTCAGGCCCTTTCTTTCAAGCTTTTCTGCAATAGAATCCCAAGTCTTTACCCGGCTTTCAATCGGAACACCAAGGGTTAGGCTGCAAGTTTCCACTAAACGTTCCAATTGCTCAACCATCACCCGTTGTAGACGAGCAAGACTAGGGCCCATAGTTAAGTATTCGGAATGGAGGGCATCTTTCAGAGTCATCATAAGTCCTATTTTAAACAGCCAGATAACGATATAAAAACACGTTTGAGGATCACACGTTTGAGCCTTTGAGGGTCAGGTCTGCCATTCCGACACGGGCCCAGCTATGCGAATCCCCAAGCTGAAGTCTCTGCGTAAGCCCAGTGTCAATACGTACGCAGCATAGTTAGTCGTGCCGTATTGATAATTAGTACATCACATTTTGCGGTGAGTCTGGACGCCAAGTCTGAGATCGTGTCCGAATGGCAGACCTGACACGCCACCGGAAAGCATTCTCTCGATCGAAGAGCTAGATCTCACCGAGGAGCCTCCGATTCTAATGCTACCTGAAGGTCACGAAGTACCTGCGCCGACATATCGACAATTTCCTTACTGACGACAGGTTCTGCTCCATGAATAATTGCGTTACGTAAAGTTATCAATTCCCGGAGCCTATCGAAAAGCGTCTTGTCTATTCGTTCGCTTCGCACCAAAATCTCAGCCAGACGTGCGTTTGACATACGTCTTGGCACTCTTGACTCATAATTAGAAATAGGTTCAGCTTGATAGAGTGAGCCAGCATCTATTAGCAAAGATTCAATTCGGTTGTAGTTCGTGAGGAAGCTTTCTAGGCTTCCCCGCAGTTCGCGCTTTGTAGTTGGGTCTAGTTCATCCTTCAACTTTTGACTTGCCTTCTGGATGCGCTGAGGAGCAATTACATCAAATACGAATGCCGCAATCGCTACAAATGACACAGCAAGAAAGGACTGGCCCGCGTTGATTAGGAGCGTTATGACGTTAGCCCGAGCATCTGCTTCGTATGAGATGGCGGCGTTAGACAGTAACAAAGTTATACCAACTATTACCGTGATGAATACGAGCAAAGAGAAATATCTTGATTTGAGCTGCTCGATTGCTTCCACCAAGGTCTCATCTTCCGCTGCTTCACGGTTCAATTCGTTTCTGAAGAAAAGAAAGCCAGTCAGCGTTAGTCCATATATCGCAGCGATGACTTGAGCCGAAGTCGAGAACAAGTAGAGTATCTGGTTCTCGTTCAACCTCAATAACGGTGCAAGAAGCCCCCAGCTACATGACGTTACAGAAACAGCGATAAGCACACCAATATAGCTCCAGATCAGCTTGTCTGTAGACCAGCTTTGCTTCATGCGAGTCCTAAAGTAGTGAAAGTTTTTTATGAACGAATCAGCACAATTGATATTACATTTAATGCAATGAAATAATATGAGTAACGTTTTTCTCAACAAGTGCGTTATCGGTTTCACTAACTTTAAGCGCATTTCAAGTTCTGTATTGGCGCCATCAAGAAGCTCACACCCGTTTCGAAAGAAGCTTAGAATAACACTCATATCATGATAAAAATACGCAAAATATCACAAGAATATTTTGATAGCAGCAGATTAACAGAGATGGTGGTGCGACACTTCTGATATTGGCCGATGCCCGACATTAGGACGCGAGGGTCAGGTCCGGATTTCAGACACGGACTGAGGCGTAGGTGCTGTGAAAGCTGGCTCAGTCGAAAAGCTGTGAAATTACGAACGCGCGCCTGCGGCGCGCGGGGCTGCCGCGCAGCGGCAGCAGTTGGAGGATTCGGGGCGGGCTGGGCCGGTAGGCCCAGCCCTTCGAATCTCACACGCAGGGCGCGAAGGCGCCCTGCTCGCTTCCGCCAGGCAATAAAAAACCGCCCGAAGGCGGTTTCTTTATTTCCTGGCGGAAGCGGTGAGAGGCGAATAAGCTTATTCCATGCCACTTTCAGCGCATTAGTTAAAAATGTACCTACTATTGCACCTACATCGCTTAAAGAGTCGGAAAATTGCCGCCCCTTAGTCCCTCCCACAGTGGGAAGTTCACTTGTCTACAGCTTTTACCAGAAACTTCCACGTGTGCGGCTTGCCATTGCAATTTGAACAAGGAGGAAGAGTCCCGCATTCACGATTAATTACGTCTTCATAGCCACAAGCTTGACACTTGTAAATTCCTGGGCCGCCAGGTTTCGACCCCGGCTTGCGTTCCACTTGGTATTGGTACGCCTCGGTGGTTTTACGTACTTTTTTTTCGTCGTCATAAAAAGCCAATTGATTCTCCTTTTTTGTGTTTAAAAGTAAGAGAGAAACTCTTACTTCCGACCCAATATGTGTCCAAAAATCAATATTTCAAGACAAATAAAGCTCGTGAGACATCACGGTAGATCGCAACAATTACAGGGAGTATGGTCGGTACACGTGCAAATTATTCTACCGGCCTTCCGACATTGGCAGCGGCTTCTTACCGACAAAACACAGCCAGAACCACGCCAGAATGCAGCTCAGCACGAAAACAATGTCGCCCCCACGCCGATGCGCCATGCGAACAAAAAAGCGCTCAAAGTGCGTCAAAATGCGTCAAATCGGATGCCCCACTTTTCGCCCCACCGCGTCAGTCCCTATGCGCCTTCGGCCATGGCGCAAATTTGAGTCAAAACAGCCCTATATAGCGGGCAGGTGTGGAGGGGGGACAACTGCGCGCGCCGGGCCGAAATGGGGCTTTTTCTTACTTCCATGGCAATACCAATCGTCGGGACGTGAAAAAGCCGCCTCATGGGCGGCTTGCACAGTGGGAGGAGAACTCCGGCGTGGAGGAAGTGTGGGGGCCACGCCCTGCCGACTATAGCGGCGTGGCGGTCATCCTGGTGCGGAAGGAACGGGTAGCGGAGTGACGGACCAGCGTACAATCGGAGGCCAACAATGATAACCTCTCGACAACTCCTCCTTGCAGACAGCGATATACCCTGAGACACCTTATGAAAAAGATGACGGCGACAGAAAAGAAGGCGATTACTCAAGACTGGAAAGAAGCGATTGGTGCGTATGAAATATATAAGCCACTTCACTTATTGAAGCGTAACGGCCCTCTACTGACTGGCATTTATCTACAACCCGTGTATGGCGAGGAACACTATGTTCCCGTGTTCCACACGCACTCACTGATGACGCCGTTTCCTGTAGTTTCGCTGGCCACACCGAGTCCTTTACTGAATGGTAAAGGCGTAGATGAGTCAATAAGTCCCTTGCGCCACTCAACCAAGTTCGATGAACTAGTTGAACGGTTTGGATTGCAATGCCCTACTGCATTTCTCAACACACTTACCTGCTCCACGCTGGACACCCTGTATCAAGATGCTGTAGCAAGTGCGCATAACTTCCCGATACAAGCCATGACCGACAATGTCTTGTTGCTGGCTTGGTGCAAAAAGGAGGCAAGGGTCGCCGAACGTATTGCTTATTACAAACTCATCTTGCAGGGATGGCCGGAAGGTGTAACCCAACACGTAGGGGGAGCTACAGGCTGGGAGCGTGACATCAAGAAGTTATTAGAACCTCAACGTCTTGTAGAGTCCGTTACACAAGAATTGAAAAAATTCAAGTTGAGTCACTTCCCAGATCACTCACTGACATGTGATTAATCCTGTGCGGCCGGCGCGCGCCTTGGCCGCTTGCTCCTTGTCGTAGTCGTCGCGGCAGTCCACATCGCAGAACAGCAGCGCGGGCGCCAGCGCCTCGTCGCAGTAATGACAGCAGCCGTGCGCCACCAGGGCGGGCCGGCAGCGCACGGCGGCCAAGCCGCGCGCCACCTCCGCGAAGATGATCTTGTCCGTGTTGTCGATGTGATCGCTCATTGCGCTGTCTCCTTGCCCAGGCCCAGGTCATACGGGGCGAACTTCACCACTTCCACGCCGGCCCATTCGTTGATCGCTTCGAACTGCGCCTGCAGCGGCACCAGCTCGTTGCGCGCGAACACGCGCGCGGCAGGCTCGACAGCGCCGAAGCCGCCGGCATTGTTCGGCAGGATGCCCATGAGCTGAGGCGGCACGCGGTGCGCGGCCAGCTGGTCGTCGCGCGTGACGCTCTTGATGTTGAAGAACTCGTCCTTGGCGGCCACGTCCGACACGGGCAAGATCTGGATGCCATCCTTCTTGCCGTTCGGTGCGTACATGAACAGGTTGCGGAAGTTGCCCGGCCCCTTGCTGTCGCGCATAGCCTGGCGCAGGTTGTCCACGTCCTGCGTGTTCGCCGCGGCGTCCGTCATGTAGAAAACAAAACCGGCGTGCGAGCCGTTCTTGTAGTACTTGCGGCGGAACAGCGTGGCCGCCTCGTTGAGCCAGGCCGATTGCAGGGCGCTCAGATACTGCGGTACGCCGTACAGCTCCTGATTCACGTCCGGCTCCATCAGGTGGAACACGCGGCCCTTGTCGAACTGGTGCACGGCCTGGTAGCCGTTCACGAAAAAGTAGGTATCCAGATCGACGCCGCGCCGCATGTACTTGGCCAGCGCGTGCTGGTATGCCAGCGCCTTGCCGCTGCGGCTGGGCCGGTCTTCCAGGTAGGCATTGCCAAAGGTCAGATAGTCCAGGGCCATGCGCTTGAATCCATCGCGCGACAGGTATTTCGTCGGCATCAGGGTGGACGTCAGCACGTTGGCCTTGAAGTGGATCGCGCTGCTATGGTGCACGCCGGCATTGAAGGACTTGGCCAGGCCCGCCAAGTTGACGGGTGGTTCATACCAGTGGCCGTTCTTCCAGCATTCGAAGCAGTCGAGGATATCGGCGTGCTCGAGCACGGGCGTCGGATCGCCGAAGGAAAACGCCTCGATGCCGGCAGCGGCCGGCGCCGTGGCGGGTGGTGGTGCGCTCCCGGCCTGCTGGCCGCGGGCGCGCAAGTGTCGTGCTTTTCTCAAGAATAAATCTCCATGAAAGAGTGGTGGTTGTCGGTGGTGCCTTCGAATGGCTCGTGATCGAGGGCGTGCATGCAGGCCCACGCCAGATCGGCGTGGCCGGTTTCGTCGCTGCGGCCGGCGACATAGGTCACGTGCCGCCCGCTAGGGGTGAGGGTCTTGTGGATGGCCATGAAGGACTGCGCGATGTCCGTCCAGCCGGCGTCAAATTCCAGCCGGCCCTTGCTGATGATGTTTTTGGCCTTCAAGACCATGCGGGTTTTGACTTCAGGCGAGTAGTTCAGGGCCGTGACGGCCGGGAAAAAGCTGCGCACGATGGGCAGCACGCCGATGCCCATGCCCGTGGTATCGATGCCGATGTATTCGACGTTGTAGCGCTGCGTCATCTGGCGGATGGCGTCGGCGTGGTCTTCGAAGCTCTGCCCGCGCCACTGGTGGCGCTCCAAGATGCGGAACTTGCCGCCGGCCGTCATGGGCGGCGCCAGCACCACGCAGCCGGCGCTGTCGCCGTTCAAGGCCGGGTCGTAGCCGATCCACACGGGCCGGTTGCCGAACGGGCGCAGGCCCAGCAACGGCTTGTAGTCGTCCCACTCCACCCAGGAATCAACCATGCAGCGCTGCAACTCGGCCAAGGGGAAGACACTGGCCGAGTCGTCAATAAAATTGCACATCAGCAGGTTGTCGAACTGGTCCGGGCTGTATTCGAAGTTGCGCAGCTCGTCGATGTCGAACAGGTTGCAGCCGCCGCGCTCGGCGTCCAGGATGGTGACGATCTGACGCCAGATCTTGTCCTCGCCCGTGAAGCCCGACGACAGGCGGCCGTGGCTCACATCGATGTTGACTTGATCCGCCTTGGCGCGGCGCTTGTTGAACAGCTCGCCCGTCCAGAATGGGTAAGCCTGGTGCGTGGTCGAGGATGGCGTTGAAAAGTAGGTCTTGCGCCATTTCTTGTGGATGGCCATGCCCGAGGCCACCTTGTTCAACTCTTGGAAATTCTGCGTCCAGAAGAATTCATCAAAGTAGAAATTGCCGTGGTAGCCCTGCGCCGTGCGCGCGTTGGTGCCCAGAAAATACAGGTGGGCGCCGTTCGGCAGCACGATAGGGTCGCCCGTCAACTCGATGCCGGCCGCCTCGCGCGCGAATTGCACGATGTATTGCTTGAAGACGTGGGCCTGCGACTTCGATGCGGACAGGAAGATTTGATTGCGGCCCGTCGCCATGGCGTCGGCCAGCGCCTCGCGCGCGAAGTACCAGGTGGCGCCGATCTGGCGGGACTTGAGGATGGCGCGCGTGCGCTGGTCGCCGTTGCGATACCAGACCTTTTGATAGTCGAACAGCGAATCCTGGAAGGCGTCGAGCAGCTGGATTTTCTGCTCTTCGCTGAAGTCGTTGCGCGTCGGCTTCTTCTTCGGGCCGGCGTTGCGGTTCGCCAGCTTGGGATTGAGGTCAACCTCGTTGCCGCCCGGTTGCTCGTAGCGGCGCACGCGCGCCATCTGCACGATGGTGCGCGCCAGCAGGTCAATTTCCTTGTAGTCGCTGCCGCTCTTGACCTCTTTTTCGATCAGCTTGACCAGGCGCAGCTCGGCCGACGCTTCGACGTGCTCGATGGCCTGCGCCTTGTCCCATTCGTCGCGCTCTTTCCAGCTATTGATGGTGCTGCGCTTGATCCCCAGGTGACGGGCGATGGACGAAATGCGCCAGCCCTTCCAGTACAGGGCGCGCGCGGCACGGCGCGGCTCGGATTCGGGCACGGCCAATTCGGCGATTTTTTCGTCCGCCGTTTGTTCGCTTTTTTTCTCGATTGTCAGCATGCCGCCAGCGTAGGCCGCGCGCGCGCGGAACGGGAGAAGGCAAAAGTCGCTATGGCCCATAGCAACCCGCACCGCATTGAATCGCGGCGCCAAGACGTTGACCATGGCGTTATC
This sequence comes from Janthinobacterium rivuli, assembly GCF_029690045.1. NCBI lineage: Bacteria > Pseudomonadati > Pseudomonadota > Betaproteobacteria > Burkholderiales > Oxalobacteraceae > Janthinobacterium > Janthinobacterium rivuli. Next base: position 2,132,297 of record NZ_CP121464.1, on the reverse strand, counting down.
CGATCAACCGAGAACGCCCACCATGTCCAAATCGAAATTCTTCCGCGTCGCCACCGAAGGCGCCACCACGGACGGCCGCAATATCGACCGCGCCACCATCGAGCAGATCGCCGCCACCTACAACCCGAAGACCTACGGCGCGCGCATCTGGCTGGAGCACATTCGCGGCATCCTGCCCGACAGCCAATTTAAAGCCTACGGCGACGTGATCGCGGTGAAAGCCGAAGAGGTGGACACCGACAGCGGCAAGAAACTGGCCCTGTTCGCGCAGATCGAACCCACGCCGGAGCTGGTGGCCATCAACAAGGCGAAACAGAAGCTGTACACCAGCCTGGAAATCCAGCCCGATTTTGCCGACTCGTCGCAGCCCTACCTGGTCGGCCTGGGCGTCACCGACAGCCCGGCCAGCCTCGGCACCGAGGCGCTGCAATTCTCGGCCAGCCGCAAGCAGCAAGCTGCCAACCTGTTTACTTCGGCCGTCGAGGTAACGCTGGAATTTGACGAGCCGCAAGGCATCAAGCTGGCCGATGCCGTGAAAAACCTGCTGTCGCGCTTTTCGAATAAATCCGGCGCCGACGCCGCGCAGTTCGCCGACATCAGCGAAGCCGTGCAGGCGCTGGCCGGCCACGTCGTCACCGCCAACGACAACTACGCGGATGCCGTGATGCGCCTGGAGAAAGCCGAAACGGCATTGAAAGCCACGCAGGACGAGCTGGCCGCCTTCAAGGCGCAGATGGACGAAGCGCCCGGCAACGGCCCGCGCCGCCCGGCCGCCACCGGCAACGACGGCGCCGTGCAGACCGAGTTTTAAGCGCCCGCGCCATCCCTCACACCCCATCAACAACGGAGCACTGATTTATGAAAAAGCAAACGCGCCAGGTCTTTGGCCAATATGAAACCCGCCTGGGCCAACTGAACGACACGGACAACGTGGCCAAGACCTTCAGCGTCACGCCCAGCGTGCAGCAAAAGCTGGAAACGAAGATGCAGGAATCGAGCGAGTTCCTGTCGAAGGTCAACATCATTGGCGTGACCGAGCAGGAAGGCGAAAAACTGGGCCTGGGCGTATCCGGCCCAATTGCCGGCCGCACCAACACCAAGGACAAGGAACGCAAGACGCGCGACCTGTCCACCCTGGACGGCACAAAATACCGCTGCGAGCAAACCAATTTTGATACGCATTTGAACTATGCCAAGCTGGACGCCTGGGCCAAGTTCGCCGACTTCCAGTCGCGCGTGGCCAATGCCATTTTGACGCGCCAGGCGTTAGATCGCATCGTCATCGGTTTCAATGGCGTGAAAGCCATGGCTGACACCGATCTGGACGCCAATCCCCTGCTGCAGGACGTGAACAAGGGCTGGCTGCAGCACCTGCGCGAGCTGGCGCCCGAGCGCGTGCTGGGCCTGGTGGCCGCCGGCATGCCGGGCAAGGTCATCATCGGCGACGTGGAAGGCGCCGACTATGCCAACCTGGACGCGGCCGTCACCGACGCCGTCAACCTGCTGGACCCGTGGTATCAGGAAGACACCAATCTGGTGGCCATCGTCGGGCGCAAGCTGTTGAACGACAAGTATTTCCCATTGGTCAACACCAAGCAGGCGCCCACGGAAACCCTGGCGGCCGACATCATCATCAGCCAGAAGCGTATCGGCGGCTTGCCGGCCGCGCGGGTGCCCTACTTCCCGGACAACGCCATCCTGATTACGCGCTTCGACAATCTGTCGATCTACTTCCAGGAAGGTGCGCGCCGCCGCCGCGTCGAGGACGTGCCCAAGCGCGACCGCATCGAGAATTACGAGTCGTCGAACGACGCCTACGTGATCGAAGACCTGGGCCTGGCCGCGCTGGTGGAAAACATCGAGCTGAAAGACAAATGATGGCCAACCAGTCCCCCGCCCTGCGCCACCGCGCGCGCATGCTGGCCGAGCGCACGGCCGGCGCCGCCGCGCCGCTGGGCGTCACCACCGGCACGGCCTACGAAATGATGCTCTACAAGCTGGCCGACGACCGGCGCCGCCTGAAAGGATATCAGTCGGTGGAACGCAAGATCGAGGTCAAGGCCACCTTGCTGCCGGACTATGCGCAGTGGATCGACGGCGTGCTGGCCGGCGGCAAGGGTGCACAGGATGACGTGTTCGCCACCTTGCTGGTGTGGCACATCGACACGGGCGAATACGAGCGCGCCCTGGTCATGGCCGAATATGCGCTGGCGCACAAATTCACCTTGCCCGATGGCTACAGCCGCGACATCGCCACCCTGATGCTGGACGAATTTGCCGAAGGCTACCTGCACGGCAAGCTGGCCGCCGATCCGCAGCACGCCGTGCAGGTGCTGGGCACTGTCGAACGGCTGACGGCCGCCAGCGACGCGCCCGACCAGGCGCGCGCCAAGCTGCATAAGGCCATCGGCCTGGCCATGATCGCCGTGCTCGATCAGGCGGACGACACGGACATCGCACCGGCGCTGGTGGCACAAGCGGAAACGGCCATGGCCCAGCTGAAACGTGCGCGCGCCCTGTCCGAGTCGTGCGGCGTCAAGAAAGATATGGAACGGCTGGAGCGGCGCATCAAACGCGCGGCCGGTTCCGCGTAAGAGCATCCCCCGCAGCACGGCGGCACGGGGGAATTCTGGCCGAACCATCGACCTGATGAACCCCGTCCACCGCCCCATTTTGAAAGCGTCCCGTATGTCCTTCATGGCCCTCCCCCCGTCCATCCCGCCCGGCACCTCCCCGGCGACGCCAGCGCCTGCCCCTGGCATTATCGAGAACGACGGCTGGTTTCCCGATATTGCGCTGACCGATATGCGCGACGCCATGCGCCTGGATGGCACCGTCACCGACGCACGCCTCGTGCAAGCCGTGGTCGATGCCATCCTGCAGGTCAACCGCGAGTTAGCCGACTGGCAGGGCAAGCAAGCTGCTACCGGTATCACCGCCCTGGTGGACGTGCCGGCCACGCGCATCAACCGCGAATCCCGCTTGCTGGCGCAGTACCGGCGCGCCGTCTACAGCACGGCGAAGGCCGATCTGATCGAGCGTTACCGCGACTACGACAGCACGGCCACGTCCGTCAGTGACAAGAAAAGCATGGAATGGCTGGACGAGGCACCCGGCGCGCAGCGGCGCAATGCGCAATGGGCCATTGCCGATATGGTCGGGCGCACGCACCTCACCGTGGAACTGATCTGATGCAGGTGCGCACGCGGCAGCACGACACGGTAGACGCCCTGGTGTGGCGCTACCTGGGCGACGGCGCGGGATACGTCGAGCAAACCCTGGAAATAAATCCCGCGCTGGCGCGCCACGGCTCCGTGCTGCCTGCCGGCCTGGTCGTCACCCTGCCCGAGCCGGCGCCCAGCACGAGCCAGGCCGCGGACATTGTGCAGCTATGGGATTAACGCTGGTATTCACCCTTTTATCCATCATGAAAAATCTATCACCCCTCACCCCGGAGAATCAAGCAATGTCCGCAGAATCGTTTGGTGGTTTCGCCACCCTGGTCAAACTGTACGGCTTCAAGGCGGCGCTGGGCATGGTCGGCGCGGCCATGCTGTACATCGTGCTACCACCGCTGAACAGCGACGGCACCTTCAACAAGGGCGAATTCGTCGCCCGCCTGGCCTGCGCGGGCGTGTTCTCGTGCCTGCTGGGCGGCACCGTGTATCAGCTGCTGTGCGCCCAGCTCCCCGCCATCGGCGCCATGGTCAACGCTTCCGCCATCGACCTGATCGTGGGCGCGCCCGGCTGGTGGGTATCGCGCGCCGTGGCCCTGTGGTTCCAGCGACGCAGCGACAAGGACATCGCCGAGCTGGTCAAAGACGCGAAGGAACAGTGATGGCCACCACAGACCCCCCCCTGATCGCACGGAGCATCGACGCCATCCTGCGTGCCGAAGGCGGCTATGTGAACGACCCGCAAGACAAGGGCGGCGAAACCAACTTCGGCATCACAGTGGCCGTGGCGCGCGCCAACGGCTACACGGGTCCGATGCGCGATCTGCCCGTGACGGTGGCGCGCGCCATCTACACGGCGCGCTACATCACGGAACCGAAGTTCGACCAGGTGCTGGCCACCCATGCCGGTATCGGCGCCGAGCTGATCGACACGGGCGTGAACATGGGGCCGCACCGCGCGGCCGAGTTCCTGCAGCGCTGGCTGAACGGTTTTAACGACACGGGCACACGCTACCCCGCCCTGTTCGTCGACGGCCGCCTGGGCACGCAGTCGCTGGGCGCCCTTGCATCCTTCCTGAAATGGCGCGGCCAGGACGGCGCCGCCGTACTGCTGCGCGCCTTGAATGGCCTGCAGGCGGCGCGCTATCTAGAAATCACGGAAGCGAACAAGAGCCAGCGCCGCTTTCTGTTCGGCTGGATCAAGGAACGGGTGGCCATGTGACCACCACCTGGCGCCCGCTGGCCGCCGTTCTCATGTGCGGCGCCATCGCGGGCTGGACGACGCAGGGCTGGCGCAAGGACGCCAGCATCGCCGAACTGCAACGGGCGGCGGCCACCAGTAAAAGCACCGCCGCCACCGCGCTGGCCCAGGCCACCGCCCGCGTGCTCACCCTGGAGCGCGCCGCCGGCGCCACCCTGGCCCAGCGCGCCGACCACCTCACCCAGGAGCAAGACCATGCGAAAACCGAGCGTGACCGTTTCAATGCTGACGTGCGCAGCGGCGCTGTGCGCCTGTCAATCCCCGTTGCCAGCGGCAACTGCGCCGCAACTGCAGATGCCACCGCTGCCGCAGGCCGTCGGCACGAAACGCGTGCCGAACTTGACCCGGCGACTGCGGCAGCTCTTGACGCCATTGCCGGCGACGGCGACGACGCCACCCGCCAACTGAACGCCTGTATCGATGCCTACAACCTAGTACGAGACACCTACCATGTACAAACCGAATAGCCTGCGCCAGCACCTGGCCGGCGCCATCCCCGACCTGCAGCGCGACCCCGACCGCCTGCTGGTCTTCGCCGACGAGGGCAACGTGGTGGCGTCGGCCACCGCCTCCCTCTCCTTCGAATACCGCTTCAAGCTCAACCTGATCGTCACCGACTACACGGGCGACGCCGATGCCATCATGGTGGCCCTGATCGCCTGGCTGAAAGTCCACCAGCTGGACCTGATGGCCAACGAGGAAACGCGCAAGCATGGCATCGCGTTCGAAGTCGATTTTAATAACCATGAAACGGTCGACATTTCCATCAAGCTGGACCTGACCGAGCGCGTGGCCGTCAAGACCGGCGAGGCGGGCCGCCTGGACATCAAGCACCTGGCCGAGATACAGCACATGCCGGCCTACGCGGACGAATTCTGGAAGCTGTATGACGGCGACACCCTGCTGGCCGAATGGCGCACGCCCAAGGCTACCCCGTGAGCGACGACCTGCACGCACTGGAAGCCTGGGCCGGTGCCCTGCTTGCCAAGCTGCAGCCGGCCCAGCGCCGCGCCGTCAATCACAAAGTGGCCATCGACCTGCGTCGCAGCCAGGCGCAACGCATCAAGGCGCAGCAGGGACCGGACGGCGCAGCCTATCCGGCGCGCAAGCGGCGCAAGGAATTCAAAGGGAAGAATGGGCGCATCAAGCGACAGAAGGCGGCGATGTTTGCCAAGATTCGTACGGCGAAATACCTCAAGGTGCATGCCGACCCTGGCCAGTTGACTGTCGGCTTCGTAGGTAAGGTGATGCACATCGCACGGGTGCATCATGAGGGCTTGACGGATAGCGTCTCAAAGAAGGGCCCAAAATACAGCTACCCGGCCCGGCCGCTGCTGGGATTCAGTGAAGAGGATCGAACGTTGGTACGTGAATCTTTGCTAACCCATTTGGCGCAAACCTGACATGATTCACGGAAACTTCAACTGACAATTGTTGTCGTTTGAGTTACAGTTACATAAAATTTTTGCCATCTAAAAATAACGGGCATCATTTAATTCCTCAAAATCTTAATACAAATACTTAAATTTTTCACCACTATATTTATTAAAAATAGTTAAATTTTAGCATCCGGATTTAGAAATACACGTAATTTCTTACATTAAATATTAATACCACTCAGAATAAACTAATTTAAAAATGACAAAGCCTCGCATATTCATTGGATCCTCAGTAGAGGGACTTAACGTTTCTTATGCAGTTCAACAGAATCTTTTTCATGATGCCGAGGTTACGGTATGGGATCAAGATGTTTTTCAACTCTCGCGCACCACAATGGAATCACTAACTGATGCGCTTCGAGACAGCGACTTTGCCATATTTATTTTTTCATCTGACGATTTAGCCACCATCAGGAAAGAGACTGTCAATATTATTCGTGATAATGTATTGTTTGAGCTTGGACTTTTTATTGGAAAACTTGGCCGAGAGCGGGTTTTTTTTCTAGTACCGCACGGGGGCGAACTCCACATCCCAACGGATTTGCTTGGCATCACTCCGGGGAAATACGATTCAACACGATCTGATGGCCTTCTAAAAGCCGGCACCGGACCTGTTTGCCACCAAATCAGAAACCAAATTAAATCCCTTGGCGTCGTTCCAGGTCGAATAGTCGTGGAGGCTAGTAACGATGGTGGGGTAGTCGAAAAAAATGAAGAGAATTTTTGGATCATTGATTTTGTAGAGGGAAATTATAAAAGAGCGAAAATAACCCTTGAACAACAAATGTCTGCTCAATCTGGAGAAGAAGCAATCATTTCGAAAAGTTGGCTAGCATATTGTGACTTTAAGCTAGAAAAAATACCTAATACTAAATTGCTTACAGATTTCGCAAATACATACCCCAAAGATCCGATAGTACAATCAAGTGTGGGCATGTTCCTTCGCCGGGAAGGCTATATCGCGGAAGCAATTCAATTTCTTTCCTCGGTGCAATTATCTTTGCCGAATGATTCAAAAATCGCGCAAGCTCTTGCAGCTTGCTACGTGGAAAATGAAAATAATCTTCTTGCCATAGAAAAGTTATTGCACGCCACTCCAGATGATTCGCCAGAAATTGCAATTGACCTCGCATCAGCTTTTGAACGAGAAGATAGGATGAACGATGCACTGAAGACTATTCAACGCTGCCATATTAAATTTCCTCGCCACACCGAACTTCGATTCAAATACGCTCGACTCGCCCAGGAACTCGATCTTCACAATATTGCTGCGTGCCTACTTATAGATTTAACAGAAGAAAAACCCGAAAATATTGAATACTGGGGATATTTAGGAAATAGTTGCCTTCAGCTTGATATGCAAGATACTGCACTTGCGGCTTATCGAAAAGCAGAGAAAATAATGAAAATTGACGCCCCCGATCAGTGGATTATTGGAAATATCGGCAATCTTTTAATAAACAAGGGACTGTCGATAGAAGCATGCGTATATCTTGAACGCGCTGTGAAATATCAAGAACGTTCCGAATATTGCCATGGTAGGCTTTCGGATGCTCTAAAAAACAAAGCCACGGAGCGAAAAGAATTTGAAAAGAAGTACGCAGATGGCAAGCGTCAAATAATTGAGGCTGCCCAAGCGCTATCTTTGGAAGAAAAATTACCCACCACATAAATTCACGTGCATATATTGCATAAAAATTTTATTGATATACAACGGCGCCCATATTGAAAATCTCGCGAAGTCATGAATGAATTATTCAAAATATGTTAGAACAATCCATTTTGAAAAAAGCGGCACTACCGCCATCTAAATTAGTGCTTCAACAATAGCCGTGGCCATTAAGCCGTATATCAACCCGCCCCCGCGTGCATCCGCACGCGGACTTCGGCAACATGCACTGCATGAACGCCGACCTGTCCGACCTCCTCCGCTTGCTGCAAAACCTGATCCGCCTGGGCACCATTGCCGAGGTCAAAGGGACCAAGGCGCGCGTGCGGCTCGGCCCGACACTCACCACCGAATGGCTGAACTGGGCCACACGGCGCGCCGGCAGCACGCGCACCTGGTCGGCGCCGACTGTCGGCGAACAGGTCATCGTCTTTTCCCCCGGCGGCGACCTGACGCGCGGCATCATCCTGCCGGCGCTGTACTCGCAGGCGTTTGACGCGCCCGACACCAGCGACAGCATCCACACCACGCACTACCCGGACGGCGCCCTGGTGCAGTATGACCACGCGGCCCACGCGCTGACGGCAGTGCTCCCCAGCGGCACCGCCACCATCACGGCCGACAAGGTCACATCGAACGCACCGAACACCATTTGCACCGGCGACCTGACCGTCATGAAAAACCTGATCGTCATGCAGGCGGCCACCGTCAACGGTGCTACCGCGCTGAACGGCGGCGTGAATGCCAAGGCCGGCGCTGCTGGCGGCGTGGCCATGGCCGTGCAAGGGACGATCAAAGCCAGCGAGGACGTGCTGGCCGGCGCCATCAGCTTGCTCAAGCATCCGCACGGCGGTGTCAAGCAAGGTGGTGACCAGTCGGACGGGCCTTTGCCATGATGGGCATGCACGCCACCACCGGGCGCAGCCTGACGGGCCTGGGCCACCTGCGCCAGTCCGTGACCGACATTCTCACGACGCCCATCGGCTCGCGCATCCGGCGCCGCCGCTATGGTTCCGAAGTGCCCGAGCTGATCGACCAGCCCTTGAACAGCGCCACGCAGTTGCGCATCTACGCCGCCACCGCCTTTGCCCTGCGCCGCTGGGAGCCGCGTTTGCAACTGGCCAGCGTACAGCTCACGCGCGACACGGACGGCGCCATCGCCCTGCTGCTGGACGGCACGGCCAATGGCCAAGGCATCACCCTTGCCGTGCCCGTCAAGCAAGGGAGTAGCGTATGAGCACGCCCATCGACCTGACGCAATTGCCGGCGCCCAGCGTAGTGGAAGTACTGGACTTCGAAACCATCCTGGCTGGCCGCAAGACGCACCTTGTCAGCCTGCTGCCGGAAACCGAGCGCGCCGCCGTCACGGCCTTGCTTGAACTGGAATCGGAGCCAGCCACCAAGCTGCTGGAAGAAAACGCCTATCAGGAGACCATCCTGCGCAACCGCGTCAACGAGGCGGGCAAGGCCGTCATGCTGGCGTTTGCCCTCGATGGCGACCTCGATCAGCTGGGCGCCAACGTCAACGTGGCGCGCCTGGTCATCACGCCGGCCAATCCGAACGCCCTGCCACCCGTGGCCGCCGTCATGGAAGACAACGACGCCTACCGCCTGCGCATCCAGGAAGCGCCGGATGGCCTGTCCGTGGCCGGCCCGAAAGCCTCCTACGAATTCCACGCCCGCAGCAGCGACGGCCGCGTCAAGGACGCAAGCGCCACCAGCCCCGCGCCGGCGCACGTCATCGTCACGGTGCTGGCCAACAACGACTCCGGCATCGCCGACGCCGCGCTGCTGGCCACCGTGGCGCGCGCGCTCAATGCCGAGGAAGTGCGCCCCCTGGGCGACCGCCTGACCGTGCAGGCCGCCCAGGTCATCGATTACCAGATCGAGGCCACCTTGTTTATCGGCGTCGGCCCGGAAGTGCCGATCCTGCTGGCCGCCGCGCGCACCAACGCCGTACGCGTGTCGCAGCCGCGCCGCCCCCTGGGCCACAGCATCTACCGGTCCGCCTGCAGCGCCGCCGTGCATGTCGAAGGCGTGCGCAAGGTCGTCTTGACCAGCCCGGCGGCGGACATCGAACTGAACGCCACCCAGGCCGCGCGCTGCACGGCCATCAAGCTCAATGTCGTGGTACTCGATGAATAAGCTCGTGCCCACCCTGCCGCCCAACACTACCGCGCTGGAACGCGCCATTGCCGTGGCCTGCGCCGAGCTGGTCAACGTGCCCGTGCCGCTGCGCGACCTGTGGAGCGTCGACCGCTGCCCGGTCAACTTGCTGCCATTTCTGGCCTGGGCCTGTTCCGTCGACCGCTGGGATGACGCCTGGCCCGAGTCGACCAAGCGCGGCACGATCAAGGCGTCCTATTTCATCCACAAGCACAAGGGCACGATTGCCGCCGTGCGCCGCGTGGTCGAGTCCCTGGGCTATCTGATCCGCATTACCGAATGGTGGCAAACGACGCCACCGGGCGTGCCGGGTACTTTCCGCCTCGACGTGGGCGTGCTGGACACGGGCATCACGGACGCCATGTTTCAGGAAATGGAGCGCCTGATTGCCGACGCCAAACCCGTTAGCCGTCACATGACGGGCCTGGCGCTGTATCTGGAAACTCGCGGCACCGTTTACACAGGCATTGCCGCATACCACGGCGACGTCGTGACCGTGTATCCCTGGATCGCGGAAACCATCGAAGTGCGCGGCACGCTGTTGCAGGCCGGCGCATCCCATACCATCGACACCATGACCATCTATCCATGAGCACATATTTCGCAATTCTGACGCAGGTGGGCGAGGCCAAGCTGGCCAATGCTATCGCCCTGGGCCAAACCCTGAAACTCAAAAAAATGGGCGTAGGTGACGGCAACGGCACCCTACCGGTTCCCGACCGAGGACAAAAGGCGCTTGTGCGCGAGGTGCACCGCGCCGACCTGAACAAGTTGGACAAAGACCCGGACAACACCAGCCAGATCATTGCCGAGCAAGTCTTACCCGAGAACGTGGGCGGCTGGTGGATGCGCGAACTCGGCATTTATGACGAGGCGGGCGACCTGTGCGCCGTGGCCAACTGCCCGCCCAGCTACAAGCCACTGATGGCGGAAGGTAGCGGCCGCATGCAGGTGGTGCGTATCGTACTGATCGTCGCCAGCACGGCCGCTATCGAGCTAAAAATCGACCCGTCCATCGTTCTGGCCACGCGCAAGTATGTCGATGACCAGGACATTACTGTGCGCGCCTACAGCGACGCGCAACTGGCCAAGCATCTGGCCGCTGTCGACCCGCACCCGCTGCTGGCAAAAGTCACCTACGTCGATCAGCAGGACACCAGCGCACGCACCTATGGTGATCAGCAACTGGCCAAGCACCAGGCGGCCGCCGACCCGCACCCGCTGCTGGCAAAAGTCACCTACGTCGATCAGCAGGACACCAGCGCACGCACCTATGGCGATCAGCAACTGGCCAAGCATCAGGCGGCTCTTGACCCGCACCCGCTCCTGGCCAAGGTCGCCTATGTCGATCAGCAGGACACCAGCGCGCGCGCCTATGGCGACCAGCAACTGGCCAAGCATCAGGCGGCTCTTGACCCGCACCCGCTGCTGGCCAAGGTCGCCTATGTCGATCAACAGGACACCAGCGCACGCGCCTATGGCGACCAGCAACTGGCCAAGCACGCAGCGGCGGCAGATCCGCATCCGCAATACAGCATGAAGGAAGTGGCGACACTGCCGAAGTTCGACGCGTCGAGCAAGCTGGTCAATGCCGACTTTGTGCAGCGCGCACAAGGAAACATGGTTCGCTATGCCGACGTCACTGAAAGCCGTTCGCTCACCGCCGAGGATATGGGCTGCGCCCTGTACTTCCCGACTGCGGGCAAGGCCATCACCATTCCCGACCCGGTATCGCTTGGCATTCCCAACAATTCCGGCAAGTGCGTCAAGTTCTTCGGGCTGTTCAATAGCGGCACCATTCTTGCCGCGCCGGGCGTGAACATTGGATTTGATGTCGGCAGTGTGCCGAGCATCACGATCAAGCCTGGGCAATTCCTGACCCTCATGGCGACCGGGCCAAAAGTCTGGCAAGTCATCGAATCGACCGCCGAGCTGTGGCGCAATGCCGACTTTGCGGCAATGTTGTCTTCGAGCGGCTACCAGAAACAACCCGGCGGCATGATCCTGCAATGGGGCGGCGGAGCGCAGACACCGGAATCCGGCTATGTCGACGTGATCTTTCCGATTCCGTTTCCAAACGCGTGTTTTCACGTCTTCAGTGGATATGAAGGGCAAGGTGGAAGCGGGTCCAGTCTGCCCAGCAATATCAACGCCGGTATGAGGACAAAAACGGGCTTCCGCCTGTACACCTACAACGGGAATGCGCTTTCGGCCGGCATCACCCCCTCCTATTTTGCGATTGGAAACTAATCATGCCCGTCAGATATTCCCCGAGCACAGGTTTTTTTTACCCCGTCAACATCAAGTACCAGGACATCCCGTCCGATGTGTTTGAGGTATCCGAGGCGGATCACCTGGCCGCCCATACCGCCCGCGCATCCGGCGGATCCTTCAAGTTTGTCAAAGGGGCGCTGCGCATCACGCCGGCCCCTGCCATTCCCTATGGCCAGGTGTGCGCCGTCTACCTCAATACCGTTCGCGCGCGCCGTGACGGCATCCTCAACCGCCTAGCCGGTATCGGCTTTGCTGCCATGGCCAGCGGCGATGCGGCAACCGCGCAAGCCATCGCCACGGCGCGCACCTGCCTGCTCGACATCACCATCTGCCCGACAGTCGCCGCCGCGCAGGATATGGACGCCCTGCAAGCGGCCGTCAGCGCCGAATTCCAGCGCATCGCCGACGCCTTGCCGCAAGAGGCCCGGCGCGCCTTCGATGATGCAGGCAACACCCAGTAACACCCCCCGACATTCACCACCTACCAGGAGAGCAACATGGCTACCGACTACCACCATGGCGTGCGCGTCATCGAAATCAACGAGGGTTCGCGCCCCATCCGCACCGTGTCCACCGCCGTGCTGGGCCTGATCGCCACGGCCGACGATGCCGACCCGGCCGCCTTCCCGCTCGACACGCCCGTGCTCGTCACCAACGTGCTGGCCGCCATGGGCAAGGCCGGCAAGACCGGCACCTTGTACCGCGCACTGGAAGCGATTGCCGCACAGACCAAGCCCCTGACGGTCGTGGTGCGTGTGGCCGAAGGCGAGACGGAGGCGGAAACCACCAGCAACGCCGTCGGCGGCACCTCACCCGATGGCAAGTACCTGGGCGCCCAGGCGCTGCTGGCCGCGCAAAGTAAACTGGGCGTGAAGCCTCGCATCCTGGGCGCGCCGGGGCTGGATACCCAGGCCGTCACCAATGCTCTGGCCAGCGTGGCACAGCGCCTGCGCGGCTTCGTGTACGCATCCGCCTATGGCTGCGCCACCGTCACGGCGGCCACCACCTATCGCGGCCAGTTCGGCCAGCGTGAGGTAATGATCATCTGGCCGGATTTTGTGAACTGGGATACCGCCATCGATGCCGAGGCCAGCATGTCCGCCGTCGCTTACGCCATGGGCCTGCGCGCCAAGATCGACGAGGAAACGGGCTGGCACAAGACGCTGTCCAACGTCGTTGTGAATGGCCCTACCGGCATCACCAAGGACGTGTTTTTCGATCTGCAAGACCCGGCCACCGACGCCGGCGTGCTCAACGCCAAGGAAGTGACCACCCTGATTAACATGGGCGGTTACCGCTTCTGGGGTTCGCGTACCTGCGAGGAACCGGGCGGCTTCTTCTATTTTGAAAGCTACACGCGCACGGCCCAGGTGCTGGCCGACACCATTGCCGAGGCGCACTTCGCCTATGTCGACGTGCCCTTGCATCCATCCCTGGTGCGCGACCTGCTGGAAAGCATCAATGCCAAGTTCCGCGACTTGAAATTGCAGGGCTACATCATCGACGGCCACGCTTGGTATGACGAGCAATACAACGACAAGACGGCGCTGAAAGACGGCAAGTTGGCCATCGATTACGACTACACGCCCGTGCCGCCGCTGGAAAACCTGAAATTCCAGCAGCGCATTACCGACCGCTACCTGGCCGACTTCGCCTCGCGCATCGCCGCTTAATCCCAAGTGCCCGCCGCGCGCGGGTGCAATTAACCACTGGAGAACACTATGGGCATGCCCCACAAACTCAAGCAATTCAATGTATTTCAAAACGGCGTGCTGTTCATGGGCATGGTGCCCGAAGTCACCTTGCCCAAACTGAGCCGCAAGATGGAAGAGTACCGCGCCGGCGGCATGAGCGGCCCCGTGTCCGTCGACTTCGGCAATGAGGCGCTGTCGCTGGAATGGAGCGCTGGCGGCCTGATCGCCGAAGCCCTGAAACAGTACGGCGCCCACACGCATGGCGCCGTGCAACTGCGCTTTGCCGGCGCTTATCAGAACGACGATGACGGCAGCGTCGCCGCCGTCGAGGTCGTCGTGCGCGGCCGCTACAAGGAAATCGACATGGGTGCGGCCAAGATGGGCGACGACACGACGCACAAATACACGATGGCTTGCAGCTATTACAAGCTGATGATCGACGGCGCCACCGTCATCGAACTGGACTTCATGAGCGGCACCGAGAACTTTGGCGGCGGCGACACCAATGCGGCCATCCGCAAGGCCATCGGCCTGTAATCCCCTTTTTTAATCACACCACCACAAGGAACACAGCATGCACAACGATACCCAAAACCAAGCCGTCATCGAACTGGACGACCCGATCAAGCGCGGCGACACCTTCATCACCTCCCTTACCGTGCGTAAACCCAAGGCGGGTGCCCTGCGCGGCATTTCCCTGATCGAGCTGGCCAACCTGAACGTGTCGGCCTTGCAGATCGTGCTGCCGCGCATCACCGAGCCGACCTTGACCGCGCACGACATCGCCAACATGGACCCGGCCGACCTGCTGGCCGTGGGCGCCGAGGTTGCCGGTTTTTTGGCGAGCAAAGCAGATCGCCTTTCGGTATCCCCGGCGAAGTAGAAGACGCCATGGCCGACATTGCCGGCGTCTTCCACTGGACGCCGGCAGCGATGGACGGCTTTACGATTGATGAACTGATGGCCTGGCGCGAACGCGCCCGGCTGCGAAGCGGAGCGGAATAGATGGCTGGTCGGGATTTGAAGTTACAGGTAGTGTTTGCAGCGCTGGACAAAATCACCGGCCCGCTGAAAAAGATCATGGGCGGTTCCAGCGACACGGCCAAGGCCTTGAAGGCCACCAGCGACCGCTTGCGCGATCTGAACACCCAGCAGAGAAACCTGGGGAAATTCCGCGAACTGCATAGCGGCATTCGAACAACGGGGGTTGAGCTGAAAGAAGCTCAAAAAAAAGTAAAAGAGCTGGCCGCAAGCATAAAACAGACCAAGTCTCCTACACGCGCCATGACGCGTGATTTGAAGGCGGCGACGAAGGTCACGCAGGCCTTGACGCTTAAAGGCCGAGAACAGAGCAAGCAATTCCGCGTCCTGCGCACCAGCCTGAAAGACGCAGGCATCGACACGCGCCAGTTGGGCAAGGCGCAGGAATGGCTAAAAAACAGTATCCAGTTGACGAACGTTGAACTGGCCTCGCAACAAAAGCGCCTGGCCGCCTCCGCCGCCAAGCAGCAGCGCGTCACCAACGCCACCCAGCATGCCGACAAGCTGCGCAACAAGGCGGGCAACCTGGCCATGGCCGGCGCTGGCGCGACCGCCACGGGCGCCGTCATCGGCGCGCCCGTCGTCAAGGGGCTGAACGAGGCCAAGCACTATCAAACGGAAGTAGGCAGGGTCAACGCCCTGGGCTTGGGCGACAAGGTATCAGCCGAGGCCGTCGCCTTCGCCCGCAACATGAAGACCTACGGCACCAGCCAGCTCGACAACCTGCAACTCATGCGCGACGGCATGAGCGCCTTTGCCGATGTGCACCACGCGGAAATGGTGGCACCCATATTGGCCAAGATGAAATTTTCCAACCATGCATTTTTCGGCGAAGCAGAAGGCGCCGACAACGAACGCAAGTTCATGGACATGCTCAAGGTCATCGAGCTGCGCGGCGGCCTGGAGAGCAAGGAAAAATTCGAAGCCCAGGCCAACATCGTGCAGCAGGTGATTACCGCCACGGGCGGGCGCGTCGGCCCGAATGAATGGCTGAACATGATCAAGACGGGCGGCATCGCGGCCAAGGGCTTGAAAGATGACGCCTTTTACTACCAGATGGAACCGCTGGTGCAGGAAATGAGCGGCAACCGCGTCGGCACGTCCCTGATGAGCGCGTACCAGAACCTGTACCAGGGCCGCACCACCAAACGCTCAGCAAAAAAACTGGAAGAGTTCGGCTTGATCGGCGACAAGAGCAAGGTCACGCATGATAAAGCGGGACAACTTTCCTTCCTCAATCCTGGCGCGCTGCTGGGTTCCGAGCTATTCCGCGAAAACCAGTTCGAATGGATGGAAAAGGTGCTGTTGCCGCAACTGGCCAAGAAAGGCATCAAAGACAAAAACCAGGTGCTCGACGCCATCGGCAGCATCTTTTCCAACCGCACGGCGTCGAACCTGTATTCGCAGATGTACTTGCAGCGCGGGCAAATCCACAAGAATGAAAAGCTCAACCGTGGCGCCGCCGATATCGGCAAGCTGGAAAAACTGGGCCGCGACTCGGCCGCCGGCAAGGAACTGGAAACGCAATCGAAGCTGGCCAACCTCAAGCTCACCATGGGCGAGAAAATCCTGCCGCTGTACGCGCAGGGGCTGGAAATGGCGATTGCCGCCGTCACGCGCCTGAATGGCTTCATGGAACGCAACCCGACCGTGGCCAAGGTCATGATTACCGCGTTTGCCGTGCTGGCCGGCCTGCTGCTGGTGCTCGGCCCGCTGATGCTGGGCATCGCCGCCCTGATCGGCCCGTACGCCATGCTGCACGTCATGTTCGCCAAAATCGGCGTGACGGGCGGCGTGCTCACGCCTATCCTGCGCGGCTTGGGCGGCGCCTTCATGTGGGCGGGCCGGGCCGTGCTGTGGCTGGGCCGCGCTCTTCTGATGACCCCGATTGGCATCGCCATCACGGTCATCGCTGGCGCCGCCTTCCTGATCTATAAATACTGGGAGCCAATCAAGGGATTCTTTACCGGCGTCTGGTCGCACGTCAAGACGGCGTTTGCCAGCGGCATTGGCGGCGTCAGCGCCCTGATCGTCAACTGGTCGCCGCTGGGCATCTTCTATCGCGCCTTCGCCGGCGTGCTGGGATGGTTCGGCATTGCGCTGCCCGCCAAGTTCAGCGACTTCGGCAGCGGCCTGCTGCGCAGCATGGCCAGCGGCATCACCAGCAGCTTAAACGTCATCTATCAATGCTGGGAGCCGGTCAAGACGTTCTTTGCCGGCGTGTGGTCGCAACTCAAGGCGACGTGTGCCGGCGGCCTGGCGGGTATCAGCGCGCTGATTCTCAACTGGTCGCCGGTCGGCGTGTTTTACCAGGCCTTCGCTGGCGTCATGAGCTGGTTCGGTATCCATCTGCCGGCCCAGTTCACCGAGTTCGGCGCCAATATCCTGCGCGGCCTGGTCAACGGCATCACGGGTTCCATGGGCGCCGTCAAGGACGCCATCAGCAATGCCGGTTCCAGCACCATTGCCTGGTTCAAGGAAAAGCTGGGTATCCACAGCCCAAGCCGCGTGTTTGCCCAGCTGGGCGACTACACCATGCAAGGCCTGGCGGTAGGCCTGGACCGCAGCGAAGGCGCGCCGATTGCCAAGGTTTCCGGCCTGGCGCAGCGCCTGACGCAACTGGGCGCGGGCATCGCCATCGGCACAGCCACCGCCCTGCCCGCCAGCGCCTTCGACATGCGCGCGCCGCTGTCCCAAGGCGGGTTTGGCGCCGGCATGACGATTCAAGGCGACAAGATCGAAATCAGTTTCAACGTTCAGGCCGGCACCGATCCACAGGCCATCGCCCGCGCGGTGAGCGTCGCGCTCGATCAGCGCGACCGCGAAAAAGCGGCACGCATCCGCTCGTCGCTGCGCGACCACGATTAAGAAAGAAACTCCACCATGATGATGATTTTAGGAATGTTCGTGTTCAGCCTGCCGACCTTGGCCTATCACGAGCTGCAGCGGCAAACGGAATGGAAGCACGCCAGCACGGCGCGCGTGGGCCTGCGCGACGCGCACCAGTACGTGGGGCCCGGCGACGACACCATCACCTTGTCGGGCTGGGTGGCGCCGGAATTGACCGGCTCCCTGTACTCGCTCGATGCGCTACGCATGATGGCCGACACAGGTAAATCGTGGATTCTGATCCAGGGCACGGGCCGCATTCTCGGCTCGTACCGCATCACCAGCATGACCGAGGGGCGCACCATCCTGGACGGCAGCGGCGGCGCGCGCCGCGTCGAGTTCTCGATTGCACTCAAGCGCGACGACGATGGCGTGCTGGCCATGGTCGGCCTGGGCGACATCGGCGACCTGAAAAACATGCTCAGTATCGACGGCATGACCAGCAGCATCGCGGGCGCAGCCAGGAATGCCGTGGGCAGCGTGGTCGGCAATGTGGTCGGTGGCATCACGTCGAAATACGGCGGCGTGGTCAGCGAAATAAAAGACAAGATCGGCGCCGGCATCAGCGGCGCCATCGGCAGCGCGGCGGACAAGTTCAAATGAGCGAGCATATCCCCGCCTTCAGGGTCAGCATCGAGGACAAGGATTTGACGGCCATCGTCTCGCCGCGGCTGATCAATCTGACCTTGACCCTGTGCCGTGGCGACGAGAGCGACCAACTCGACATTTCCTTGGATGACAGCGACGGCAAGCTGGCCATGCCGCCACGCGGCGCGCAGATCGCCCTGGCGCTAGGCTGGCAAGCGTCCGGCCTGGTGGACATGGGCAAGTTCACAGTCGACGAGGTGGAGCACAGCGGCGCGCCCGACACCATCACCCTGCGCGCCAGGTCGGCCAACCTGATCGACACGTTTAAACAGCAGCAGGAACACAGCTTCCACAAGACCACCCTCGGCGCCATCATCGAGGCGATTGCCTTTCGCAACGAGCTGGCGTCGGGCGTGTCGGTGCGTCTGCGCGATATCGCCATCGAGCACATCGACCAGACCCATGAAAGCGATGCGGCCTTCTTGCGCCGGCTGGGCAGGAAATACGACGCGGTGGCCACCGTCAAGAATGACATCTTGCTCTTCATCCCCATCAACCAGAGCCGCACGGCCAGCGGCAAGGCGCTGCCCGTGATTCCCATCACGCGCGCCCTGGGCGACGGCCACCGCTACCACAGCGCCGAAAGCGACGCCTACACGGGCGTGCGCGCCTTCTGGCATGACGAACGCTACGCGCGCCGCCGTAGCGTCGTGGCCGGCGTGCCCGGCAACAGCAAGCGCCTGCGCACCACCTTTGCCAACGAAACCGACGCGCGCGCGGCGGCCGTGGCCGAATGGCAGCGCATCCTGCGCGGCCTGGCCACCTTTGAAATGAGCCTGGCCCTGGGCAACCCGGCCGTGTTCCCGCAATCGCCCGTCACCGTGACAGGCTTCAAGCCCGAGATCGATGCCACCGAATGGCTATCGGTCAAGGTCACGCACAGCCTGGGCGGCAACGGCTTTACCACGCGCGTGGAATTTGAAACGAAGACGGAAGCGGTCGAGGCAGAACGCGAGGACGAGAAAGACCCGGATGAGGGCATCACGGGCGTGGTGGCCAAGTGGAAGGACGTGGCAGCGAAGAAGAAAAAGGCGGGACAGGAACAAGCCGGAGCCTCGGGTACGCTCAAGACGCTGGAGCACACCTACAAGAGCAAGCAGGCCGCAAAAAGGGCGGCGCTGCATGCGTGGAAGCGCATTGAGGAAGTCCGGGACATCATCCGCGAGAACAGCGAGGAACCCTGGGAATCTACGCAGACGGTAGCAGGCGCAGAAGCGGCATAAACCTGTGCCCTCCACTTCAGCTCAACGACTGCTTTCGCCCCATAGCAGCGGTCCGCCCGCTAGGCGTAAGGGCAATTGTGTAATTCAAGCAGGTAATCCGTGCACTCCTGACCGGGTTGACAATGGTATGGTCAGAATCGTTCGCAAGCGCGCCCGGTCAACGTCGTGTGTGTTACATGAAGCGCGTGCGCAAAATACTGCTTTATCTATAATAGATTGACGTTCGGAGCCAAACTCAATTTAGAATACGAGGTTGATCCCTCTCTACTTGCAGGAACTACCTATGAAGATAATTGCGTATTTGAAGTCAACAATGCGTTTGGCAACTGCGCTGTTTCTTTCCTTTTTTGCGCTGGCAGTAATTTTAGGATTAGGGACTGCTGGTTATTACTATTGGCAAAAGACACAAGCAAAAGAATACGAGACTGCTAAAAATTGGACTTCCGATCTAAATTCCATTCTTCAATTTTCATTGGATGCCCGTACGAAAATGGTGGACGGGCGCCTCCACATGATTGTTACCACAGACTCGCTGCCTCCATATATGAAATACCAACTCATTGCGGCACGCCAAGACGAGAGCAAAGGGTTCTTTTTGAATTTCGTGGACAAGGATGGGTTCAAAATCTTCTCGAAATCGATCCCGCTCAGCAGCATGAGTAGGATCGTTGATTCCACAGGAAAAGCCGTTGGATTGAGTTTTGAGGCCGACGAGTATATGAATGTGGCAACGTACGCGTCCTTTTCAAAATTGGACGTTCAGTGGAATTTGAACACCGAGTTACCGGCGGCTGAGGCGCAGACGGAGACTTCCTCAGAGGCCGGCCCCGATCATTGCGCTCCGAACCTCACTAAAGCAGAACGTTTGAAGCGATTGTCTACTTACGGCAAATTGCGCCAGACCGGAGACGGTGCCTATGCTGTTGGATATCGAACGGTTACTTTTTTCACCTATGACAATAGCTTACTAAGTTGCCAATAAATTACAGTCAAGCTACTAGCTCTGCGCCAGCCGCACAAGAGCGTTTGAGGCCGAGCGCGAGGCGGAGAAAGACCCGGACGACGGCATTACCGGGGTAGTGGCCAAGTGGAAGGACGTGGCGGCGAAGAAGAAAAAGGCAGGGCAGGAGCAAGCCGGCGCCGCAGGCACGCTCAAGACGCTGGAGCATCTTTATAAGAGCAAGCACGGTGCCAAGCGGGCGGCAAAAATGGCTTGGGAGCATATCAAGGAAGTGCGAGAAATCATCAAAGAGAACGCAGATTCGGCCATCTATTAGAAAGAGAATCGAGGGCCAATAATTTCTATAAAATTATTAGCCATCACTAAAAATCCAGATCAGGATCGTATTTTGAAGCCAGAGAAAATGATCCGTCAACTCTTTTCTCCACATCAACTTCCGAATGACGATATCGGATACTCTCCGTTTTGAAGCCTTTAATACTGCCCTCGACATACTCAACTCCGAACTTATCCTGCACTCTGTCAGTGAGTAAGTCTCTCGATGGGAAAAGTACTACGTTCACACCTGATGCGCGCTGTGCCGATGAAAACGATATTCCATCAATTTGTACATCATGAACATGAGCAAGATACTCGGCCATGGTCTGCGTAATCAAATAATCAGCTTCATGACCAGGCACTATCGGTTGCGAGATTAAATGATGTAGACGCTTCAAGAATTGTCTACGCTCTAATTCTTCAAAATAGTTCGGTTCAAAAACGCTCCCAGGCCCACCAACAAAGCGCTTTTCAAGCAATGAAAAGTCCAAAATACGAAGAGGCTCTCTAGTTTTCAAAGTTATTAATGCAAGTGTTCCGCCCAGTGCAGGGCGCATCTCGGCCAAACATGTTTCAATATCTTTGGCACAATAAAGTACAACAACACCTTCTGCATTCATTCTCCCTGCGCGCGCTTTATCTAATGGCGGCGGTCCGACGAAAGCTAAAGGGTTTTCCCAGATCGTTTTAGCTTCACTCTCTATACGACAGCTTCTTGCTCGATAAAGCAGCGAACCCTCGGGCAATGTCGTCACTACCGGTTCAGATTTTCTTCCCTTCAACACTCTCAAGGTGTCTAGCCCTGCAAATAATTCAGTAAAAAGCGTCTGCGCTGATGGACTAAAAAAACGCCGACTATGCTTTAGCTCAGCTAAAGTAGCTTCCCAAGAGAAACCCGTCCCTTGGCCATGGTATAGGTTTCTTTCATAACAACTGGTATCGTCCCAGAATCCGTACTCCCCGTCTTGAGGCCAATAGTTGTCTGCTTCAATTACGCCTGAGGCAATCTCGTCTACACAGTCAAGCTCTTGCTCCAAAATCGACTCAATAATTTCCTCTAGGTACTCTCCCTGCTGTTGGTAATACACTCCATCCGCTTCAAGAGAGTACCTTGGCTGTTCCTCTCCTATAGAGTAGAGTTTCCTGAGTGTAGGTTCTATTATTTTTCCAAGCTCCCTAGCTTCAACTGCCACTCTTTTCACACCTTCGCAGATAGAGCAATGTCCAACATTACCCACCTTTTCAATTATTTTCTTTAGTCCAACATCATCGATACATTTATAACAAATCAATGGCATTTTGGGCTTTCTTTGAATTTTTAAAAAAATATCGAGCTATTGTGCATTCATGATCTAATGACTCCGATTGACGTCAAGCCACACCGCTGGCATATCACCAATAGGCCCGACGCATTCCACTGCCCTGCCACGCGACCGTTCAATATGTCCCACCGAGTAAGCCTTGCCCGCGATATAGCACTTGCCGTCTACTGCCGAACGAGAGCCGTGCACTGCAGGTGCCACCTGCATTTTGTAGAGTAACCAACCACAAACCGCCAAGCACGTAATCAATGCGCCAAGTTGAATGCGTGCCGTGAGCTGTAGACGTGAAAAACTTAAAGACTTTTCGACGCACGCCAGGCAAGGTAACAAAGTGTAGGGATGATGGGGTGCCTCCGGGGCATTTTTGGCACTTGGGGGTGCAACCGATGGTGCTGCTGGCGGGTTACTTGCCTGATCAATCCGCTGCTCTAAAGTCGCTTTGACTTCTCGGTATTTGCTTCGCGGCAATTCCTTAAATCGATGCAGTCCATAATCGGTGATGAGTCCCCGATAAATCTTCATGTCTTCGTCGCCACTTAACATGGCAAGCTCATCTACAAGCAACTTGATGCTTGTACGCTGATACGGGGTAATCAGATTGGCGGGCTTTTCCTTCTCGCCCACATGAAGCGTCACTACGTTGCTCAACCTTGGCGATTCATTCAAATTACCAAAAATAGCCTGACCTACATCACCAGAAAATTCGTTCTTACTTGACATTCAAACTACATCCTTAATTCACCATTTAATTTATTGCCCAATTCGCAACATCGCAGACTCAAAAAAAAGGGCCGCTTCAGGTGGCAAACTGCTATTAAGTTGAGCAACGATCTTTCCATCCTTTGATCGAAATAAGTATGGGCCGGCTAAAGAAGTCAGCAATGTAAAATAGCCGTGGATCGAGTCGCAAAATTTCTTGGAGGAACAAATAAAAATTTGTCCGCCTCCTGACGTATGTCCGTCGAGCGAAAACGATATACGTTCGTCGAAACTTTGCGGTAGTACTGCATTAATTTCGCGTTCTATGGACCTAACTCCGTAAACTCCAGTGCCCGCATTGACTAGCGATGCCACAATTACGGATCCCGGTGTCACTTTTCCAGAAAAAGGATAGTCTTTGGCGGTCCGCGCAACGGGGGTCAAGCTTTCAAAGCCGATCCAATACCCGTTTCCGCCTTGAATTGGCTCTACATATGCCAATTCCTCCTTAAAATTCATGGTACTGATTTTCACTCGCTGCCGATGCGTTGCCCAACGATAGCTATTTGCAGCATCTTGAAAGCTTGCAAGCCCTGCTCGCTGCATTTTTCGCTCCAGTACCAGCATATCCTGTGGGTCGTTCTCGTTTGCTTCGCCAGCCTTGACCATAGAATCGACAAGCAAATAAAAGCTGACGTATGAGCACACATTGAGATCGTCACATGCTATTGCAGGTTCATCAGCTGGTGAATAGACAAGTGCCGTTCCCCCTTCGCATTTTGATCTGTTGCAGGTAGCAACATCAGCGAGAACGATTGATGCAGGGCTGAGCAGCGCCAGGGAAAAAAAGCATTGAAACCACAATCTCATAAGTTACTTCTTTTTGTCTTTCTTTGGCATATTGACTGTATTCGGAGATGTCACATCTCCGTAAATCGTCTGCCCAACATCACCGTGGAACACAGGATTGATTGCGTACTTCGACGGCTCGTTCGAAACGCTCCCACTCGGCGCCGCCCCGCTCTGGGCTGAGGCCATTCCGCCAATCATCCCCAACACTCCCGCTTTTCCACGACTATCCAAACCACGATAGCCCGTAAGCAATTCTTTTTCTTCCAAGGTCAGAGCGGAAAGCATCTTTTCGCCTGTCAGTATGTAATTTACATCAACCCCTATTGCTGCCAGCGCCCGCAAGTAAAGAGCGTCTGGCGCCCGCTCGTTCTGTTCATAGAGCGTCTGGGCACGCCGCTTTAGTCCACCCACTGCAGCAAAATCATCCTGATTCATGCCCAGCCGTTGGCGTTCCTCTTTTAGTATTTCACCAATTGATCTCATTTGTGCTCAAATTTTTCTTTACAATGCTCTCATTTGAGAGCTATAGTTACGCCATACCGTAGCGATTACACATCATAACATTATGAAAAACTTGTCAAAAGTCGGACGCATTACCAAAGGCGTCACCTCCCAGCCGCTTGGCGTTCGTTTGGCTCCTGACGAGGTAAAGGAAATCGAAACTCTTGCCGCAGCTCAACAGCGATCACGCGCATGGCTCCTTCGCCTCCTGATCTTGCGCGGCCTCGCAGACTACAAGCGCGAACTCGCATCCAAAACTACCCACTAAGGACAACGTCATGTACCCCGATGCAAAACGTATCCGCAGCCACCGCGTCATGCTGCGTCTCGACGACTATGAGCACCAGCTCGTTTCCTCGATCGCCAACTACCAGGGCGAAGAGCTTGCGGTGCTGGTGCGCCAGATCGTGATGCGTGAAGCCCT
The DNA here is from genome assembly GCF_029690045.1 of Janthinobacterium rivuli. Taxonomy (NCBI): domain Bacteria; kingdom Pseudomonadati; phylum Pseudomonadota; class Betaproteobacteria; order Burkholderiales; family Oxalobacteraceae; genus Janthinobacterium; species Janthinobacterium rivuli. Next base: position 2,107,740 of record NZ_CP121464.1, on the reverse strand, counting down.
GGCCGTGATTGCCTTGGATGACGCCACTATCGACAGCGTACAGCGTCGTAGTGTTTAAACCGAGTCACTTTTGAGCAACTCTAAAGTTACAGAAAATGCCAGACCATCAAATTAACCTCAATGACGAAGAGCGCGCGGTGCTGGAACTCGTGCGTCAACGCCAGGGGCTGGCAAGTATCGAGCAAGCGGCCGAATGGCTCGTCAAGTCGCGCTTACGCATACAGTCGAAAAACATGACAGGTCGCGGTCGCGCCCTGTACCAAGTGGAAAGAAAGCTGAAATGAGAGTCATCGGCCTGCCCTGCCCGCATTGCGAATACACCGTCCGCGCCGTCAAGAGCCGCATGATGTCCGCCATGTTCAAGGAAATCACCTACATGTGCCAGAACCCCGACTGCGGGCACTCCTTCGTGGCTGGCCTGGAAGTCCTGCGCACCCTCTCGCTGTCCGCCATGCCCAAGCCGGATATCCGCATCCCGATGTCCCAACATGCGCGCGCGGCAGCCACCAGCCAGCTGGCCCTGGACCTGACTGCGGGCTGCTGATGACTATCCCGATCCTCGCGCCACCGTAGCCCGGCCGCTGTAACTCCCCTCTTTTGCTGTGCCCTGCAGCGCTCCCTTTTGAGCGTGCGGGATTCGTTCAACCTGAAATAAGGAAAACCGATGGAAAACACGCTGCACGCCGCCAGTCATGCCGACCAATCCATGGTATCAAGCACGACCCGCCCGACCTTGCAAAATTGTATTGTCCCCGTGGCGCCAACGTGTTTTCTGCTGCGAGCTGGCGCGGGCATCGGCATCGCGGCGCTGACCGCCCACATCCATGAGATCGCCAAGACCTATCACGCCTACGGCGCTGCCAATTTGACCTTCATCGTCAGCGATGGGCAGGCACTGGAACGTGACGGCTTTTTCGCGCCAGCCAAGCAACGCGCCCTGGTCGGCAAGCTGCCCATCGAGGTGAACTACATTTTCGCCACTGAAGCGGGTTCCCGGCACTGCTGCGGCGCATCGCATACGCTCCCGTACTGGGCCGAGCATTTTCTCAAGGCTGGGGCACGCTGATGCTGCGCCTGGCCAAAACCTGCGGCATCTGGCTGCTGTCGATCTTGATCCTCATCACCCCCAGCGTACTGCGGGCCATTGGCGCCATCAAGGACTGAACCATGCCGGCGTCCCTTATCGACAATCACCTGTCCTTCCAGCCTGCCGCCGAGATTCTGGCCGCGCGCGACAAGGACATGCCGACGCCACCAGGCGCCGGGCATGCACTGGCTGCCATCGCCGAAGCCAAGGCCCAGCTGCGCAGCATCAAGCCGCGCAACCTGGCGCCCTTCATGGCCCAGGCGTGGGGATTGTCGCCGCGTGGCGCGCGCCGTTCCGTGCTGATCGCCGCCGGCATGGACGCCGACCGCTGGGAATCGCCCATCCATTCATTTACCGAGGAAGAGCGCATCGCGCTGCGCGCCGCCACCTCTGCCGCTATCCGTGTGTACGAAAGACTGTTGAATGCAATCTAAACAAATCCTGCTGCCTGACGCCCAGCGTCACGAAGCCTTTTTACGATCCGCGCAATTCGCACCCGAGCTGGCCCGTATCCCGTTCAAGTGGCGCAACCGCGTCATCACGGCCGCAATGGCAAAAATGGCCTGGTCGTCCTGGTACAAAGTCTATGAATCCGTCGCCACCAGCTTTGTGCGCGAGTTCGCCGAACAGTACGTGCCGGCCGGCGTCGACCTGTCGCAAAGCGACGCCGACATCGTGGCCACCGCCGAGCGCGCGGCGGCCGGCGTCACCAAAATGCTGTGGATGGCAGTATCCGACACGCACGCCCTGCAGATCATGGAAGACGAATGCGCCTCGTATGGCATCGAGCTGCCCGAGTTCGACGCGCTGACCGACACCATCGCCCGCTTGGTGGATGCGCACTGGTGGCGCCGGCAGTTGCGCAAGCGCGTCAAGCGCGCCTTCGAAGCCGGCAATATCCGCCTGGGCTATGTGAACTATCGCGGCGAACCCTACGCCAGCAACGATGCCGTGCTGTCGCGCCTGGCGCAAAACCGCCGCAACGCGGCAGCGCTGGCCGCTACTCTTGTGCAAAACGAGAACGGCCAGCAATTCAGCATCGCCGAGCTGGCCGAGAAGACCACCGCGAACAAGGCCATCCGGCGCGGCGAACTGATGCTGCGCATCAACGGCTTTGAGCAGATCGCCCGCGAGTGCGGCGACCAGGGTATTTTCATCACCTGGACGTGCCCATCGCGCTTCCACGCCATGCAGCACAGCGGCAAGGCAAACGACAAATTCGACGGCTCCACGCCGCGCGAGGCCAACGCCTACCTGGGCAAGATGACATCGCTGTGCCGCTCCGCACTCGCGCGCCGTGGTATCGGCCTGTACGGCTTTCGCATCGCCGAGCCGCATCACGATGGCTGTCCACATTGGCATCTGCTGCTGTTCGTGCGGCCCACCGCGAAATACAAGACGGCCCACCTGCAGGACGTGGCCGGCCGCGCCATCCGCATCATGAAGCGCTACGCCTGGCGCGTGGATCGTGGCGAACCGGGTGCCTTCGCGCGCCGCCTGGACGTCAAACGCATCGACTGGGCCAAGGGCAGCGCCGCCGGCTACATCGCCAAGTACGTGGCCAAGAACATCGACGGCGTGGCCGACCACAAGACGAAAGAAGGCTATGTCGTCACGGCCGACACCGAAGGCGATGTCGAGCTGACGCCATCGGCGCGCGTCGAGTCCTGGGCCGCGTGCTGGGGCATCCGTCAATTCCAGCAATGGGGCGGCGCGCCCGTCACCGTGTGGCGTGAACTGCGCCGCATCGAGGAAAGCATGCTCAACGAAGCCCCGGCCGCCATGCGCCGCGCCTGGGACGCCGTGCAAAAGATCGACTGCGAGAAGCGCGCCTGCTGGGCCGAGTACCTGCGCGCCCAAGGCGGCGCCCTGGTGCCGCGCAAGGAACTGGTCGTCACGCTGGCGAAGGATGAAAAAACCGTCATCGGCCGCTATGGCGAAACGCTGCGCACCACGCCCTACGGCGTGCGCTGCAGCGATCTGATTGGGGTGGTCTTCAAGTCCGTGCGCCATACGTGGACGCCGGTACAGGCCACAGGCGGGCGCGGGGTGGCTGTTGGGGTTGCCGTTCCTCGGACTCGTGTAAATAACTGTACGCACCCCGACCGCCCTGCCCCGGCCACGCCGTCGGCGGCGCCCGTGCCTGACCTACCCGACGAGGCAAAAACAGCCGTGATTGCAGCTTGGGCGGCCGTTAACGCCTGCCCGTATCCCCGGCTGATCGTCCCCGACACCCCACCCCATGAAGGAAATGGCACATGAGCACCTATGCCGTGATCGTTCGCACCCAAACCGAACGCTTTGAATTTTTTGAGGTTGCCGCATCCAGCGGTGACGTGATCGACGCCGCCATCGACCGCTACGGCGTGTGCGGCGTTACCGCCAAACTGAAAGGAGCACCGCAATGCTGAACACCCTGACCAATTCAACGCGGCAAATCGCCCTGGGCGACCGCGTGACATTCGATACCGACGAAGGCTACCAAGCCGGCACCGTCAACGACCTGCGCCGTGACGTGGGCAATGGCGAGCTGCACGCCTGGGTGGAGCTGGACCACCAGTGGCCGGGCATGTTCCGCGCTGTCCCCCTTGCCGCGCTGCAGTCTGCAGGCGCCGCTGCGCCGTGCGCGGCACTCGCAAGTTAAGGCTGTCCCGGTGAGTGCTTTTTACAATGAAATTGACCCATACGCAGCCGCATGGCTGCGCAACCTGATAAAGGCCGGCCACATAGCGCCGGGAATTGTGGATGAACGATCGATCGAAGATATTTGTCCCGACGAGCTCGTCGACTACACGCAATGCCACTTTTTCGCTGGCGTTGGAGTTTGGTCCTATGCTCTTCGTCGCGCAGGATGGAACGATTCGCGACGAGTCTGGACAGGCTCGTGCCCGTGCCAGCCTTTCAGCTCGGCAGGCGGCGGCGCTGGGTTCGCTGACGAGCGGCACCTGTGGCCAGCATTCCACCACCTTATCCGCGAACACGCTGACGGGTGTCGCCGGAAGAAGCTCCGGCCTCCAGTCATCCTTGGAGAGCAAGTTGCGAGCAAGGACGCAGATACTTGGCTCGACCTTGTACAAACTGACATGGAAGCCTTGGGCTATGCCTTCGGGGCGCTTGCGTTCCCGTCTGCGAGCGTCGGTGCTCCGCATATCCGGGACCGCATCTACTGGCTGGGTAACGCCAGCGGCGCGGGACTGGAAGGACACACCGGGAATGGTGGCGCAACGGGATGGAAAGGATCGGGTGGATCAGTTACCCAGGCAAGCGTACTTGTGCGGCTGGCCGACGCCAACCCGCACGGACTCGGTGCGCACGCCAAGCCAGAGCTTCACCACGCACAACATAACGCTCAATCATGCGGCACTGTTTTCGGGCTGGCCAACGCCCAACACGCTGGACGTGATCGACAGGAAGGGACTTCGGCCCAGCCGCGCAGCGACCAATCGGACGAGTGGCTATCTGACAGAGATGGTGCCATTGACGAGCAACTGCGCGGCCCGACTAACGGCATATGGAGAGATGCTGACTGGCTGCATTGCAGGGATGGCAAGTGGCGGCCAGTTGAACCCGGCACATTCCCGCTGGCTGATGGGGCTACCGCCCGAGTGGGACGCCTGCGCGCCTACGGCAACGCGATCAACGCGGAACAGGCGCGCATCTTTATCGAGTCGGTAATGGAGGTGACATGAGTGACCAAAGTGCCAGCATTACGGAGAGCACTGGCAGACGAGTAAAACTATCAAGCGAACTACAAAGTATCCAAATGGACCAATACAAAGAATTCTGCCGGCTGCGTGACTACCGCAAGCCTGGCGTCGAAGTACCGCACCACACCGAGGCCGAAGCATTCGCCTTGGTGGTGCAAAGCAAAGCCGGCCATATAGAACCAGCCCAGCGCAAGAAAAACCCCACCACGACAGGACTCAAATAATGAACGAAGACCGAATTATCTACCGTCAGGACTTATACAAAATGCTGGGCGTCACTTCGGAGACGCTGCGCAGATGGGTCAAGGAGAACAAGCTGCCGCCAGCGGACGTTGCCATAACCCAGCGCACGCTGGGATGGCGCCTGTCAACGCTCCAAGCCGCTGGGATAAGGCTACTTTAACAGCCAGTCAGCGAAGGCCTGAAGCATGACCCGGCGCTGCTTCAGGTACTCCGCGGAGTTGTAGACCCCGCGCACGCCGCCGTCCTTGTGCGCGAGTTGCACCTCGACGTGATCTGAGTTGTATTCGTGCTCGTTGGCCCAGGTGGAACCGACCTTGCGCCAGCCGTGGCCCGTCATCTTGCCTTTGAAGCCGATACGGTGAATGAGGTACAGAATCGAGTTTTCACTCATGGGGCGGCTACCGCCCCGGTCATTCGGGAAAACGTAGATGCTACCCCGCGAACGCAGCTTCATTTCAGCCAGCAGTTCCAGCGCCTGGGATGACAGCGGCACCAGATGCTCACGGCCCTTCTTCATGCGCTTGCCCGGTATCCGCCAGACATCACCCTCCACTTCCGCCCAGGTCATGCGCCGCAGCTCGTCCGTGCGCGTCCACGTCAACGCCAGCAGCTTACAGGCCAGCACAGACTGAATTTCATCTTCAAGGGCCAGGCGCTCCATGAACGGATGCACCTCGGCCAATGCCAAGGCGGCAAACCCTTCGCGCGGCTTGCGGGAAAAGGCGACCTTCGAGTTGATGTTCGATGCGGGGTTCTCTTCGCAGTGGCCATGCTGAACGGACCAGTCGAGCACCTGGCCCACCCACATGCGCACGCGCCGGACGTACACGGACAGGCCGGCGGCATCCATCGGGCGCAGCGCGTCCATCAGATCTTCCTTGGTAATTTCACGCACAGTTTTCGCGCCCAGCGTCGGCGAAACGTACATGGCCAGCGCGCGCAGTGCATTTGCCTTATAGCCGGCGCTGATGTCCGTGCGCCCTTGCCAGTAGGTATCGATTGCGGCATCAAGGACTATGGACGCGCTCGTTTTGCGCTTGGACTTGAGATCCTCCCCATCCAGCAGTTTCAAACGCAAGGCGTCGCGCCGGTCACGGGCCTCCTTGAGGCCGATCAGGGGATACGGGCCAATCACGGCAGTTTGCTGCTTGCCCTGGTCGTTACGATAGGCCATGCGCCAAATCTTGTTGCCGCTCGGCAGGACGGCCAGCATCAGGCCGTGGCCATCGAAGAGCTTGCGCAGCTTGCCGTCATTCGGCGTTGCACGACGGCAGTCTGTATCGGTAAGCGTATTGATGGCCATGCGGAATCCTGTAGGTACGGTTTTTGAGAAAAACCGCATCATACCTACAAATCAGCCTACACGTGATTCTGTGGGAAGGTTTTTGGATGTCTCCGAATCTGCGATTCAGAGGGATGAAAATCAAGCTAACTCGTTGATTTTCAAGGAAATTCGGTGGTGTATAGGTTGAGTATACACACGAATTTTTTATGTACTTGGCGGAAGCGGTGAGATTCGAACTCACGAACAGTTTAACCCGTCGCTAGTTTTCAAGACTAGTGCCTTCAACCACTCGGCCACGCTTCCAGATGGCAGCATTATACATAAAGGTCAGTGGCTTACCAATGGCTAGCACTCCCGTGGCCTTATTTCCCCCAGCGAAGCGGACAGGAGAACACCCACGGCTCTTCGCCTGCGGGGGCAACGCCTGCGCTGGCACAGCAAAACTGAGCCTTACAGGCCCCAGTTTTCCCGCAGCGCCTTCTCGAACTCCACCGCTGGCAAGGGGCGCGAGAACAGATAGCCTTGCACTTCGTCGCAGCCCGAACTCTTCAGGAAGGCCAGCTGCTCGGTCGTTTCCACGCCTTCCGCGATCACTTTATGGTGCAGCTGCTGGGCGATGCTGATGATGGTGCTGGCGATGGCGCAGTCGCTGGCGTCGGTCGGGATGCCGGTGGTGAAGGACCTGTCGATCTTTAACGTGTCGATGGGGAAGCGTTTCAAATAAGACAGACTCGAATAGCCGGTGCCGAAATCGTCCAAGGACAGCGCCACGCCCAGGGCCGTGATGCGGTCCATGATGCCGATGACTCTCTCGATGTTGTGCATCAGGGTACTTTCCGTGATCTCCAGCTCCAGCCAGGCCGCTTCCAGGCCGTAGCGGGACAGGGTCGCCGCCACTCTGGCGGGCAAGGCTGCCGTGAATTCGCGGGCGGAGACGTTGACGGCCAGGCGGATCGGCGGCAGGCCGGCCAGTTTCCACGCTTGCGCCTGGGCGCAGGCCGCTTCCAGCACCCATTCTCCCACTTGCACCACCAGGCCCGTCGATTCGGCCAGGGGGATGAATTCGGCCGGCGGGATCATGCCGTGCTGCGGGTGGTGCCAGCGCACCAGCGCTTCGGCGCCGATGATGCGGCCGCTGCCCAGCGCGTATTTCGGCTGGTAGTGCAGCAGCAGTTGCTGCTCGGATAAAGCCTGGCACAAGCCGGTTTCCAGGCGCATGCGCGCCTGCATGCCCAGGTTCATGTCCTGGCTGTAGAAGGCCACACTTTCCGCTTCGCCGCCGCTGTCTTGCTTGGCACGGTACATGGCGATGTCGGCCAGGCGCAGCAGGGTTTCCGCGTCCTGCCCGTCTTGCGGGTAGACACTGATGCCGATGCTGGCGCCCACGCGCAAGTCGTGGCCTTCGATCAGGAACGGCTCCACCAGCGAGGCCAGCAGCTTTTGCGCCACCATGCTGGCCTCGAAATGCTGGCCGATGTCGAACAGGCCGACGGCAAACTCGTCGCCGCCCAGGCGCGCCACCAAGTCCTGGTCGCGCAAGGCATGGCGGAAACGCAGCGACACTTGCCGCAGCAGTTCGTCGCCGATGCGCCGGCCCAGGGTGTCGTTGATCAGTTTAAAACGGTTCAGGTCGATGAACAGCACGCAGCCGAGCATCTTGCTGCGCTGTGCCACGGAGAGTGCCTGGTCGACCAGCTTGGCCAGCAAGGTGCGGTTGGGCAGGCTGGTCAGCGGGTCGTAATAGGCCAGGTGGTGCAAGCGCTCTTCGGCCAGCTTGCGCTCGGTGATGTCCGTCAGGTAGGCGATGAGTCCGATGGGCTTGTCGTCCAGGTCTTGCAGCGGAGACAGGGACAGGCTGGCCCAGAAGATCTCGCCCGACTTCTTTCGGCGGCGCACCTCCATCAGGCGCCCTCCCTGCTCCAGGAAGGCGTCGTGGAAACCTGTGTCTTCGTCGTCGTACAGGAACAGGATGTTGCGCCCTACGGCTTCCACCGAGGTGTAGCCGAACAGACGCTCGGCGCCCTTGTTCCAGCTGGTGATGTAACCGGTCAAATCCATCGTCAGCACGGATTCGTGCAACTGGTCGAGGATTTGCGTCTGCTGCGCCAGCAAGGCTTCCACTTGCGCGTAGGCGTGCGTGGAACGTTGCGCCAGCGAATGCACTTGCAAGACGCCAGCCGTCAGCGATGCCAGGCTGGCCAGGTGGCGACGGTCGGCGTCGCTGTACACACTGCGTCCCGCCACGCTGTAATGGCCGAAGCAATGGCCATCGAAACTGATTTCCTGCAGCAAGGCAGGCGTATCGCGGGGGAAAGGCGCGGGCGGAGCGCCGCCATCGGTGCTGGCCGCGGGCAGGAACTGGCCATGCGGACTGACCATCACGGCGCTGGCGATACGGCCCAGCTCAGTGACCAGCGCGGGGCCGCGCAAACGCACGACGGCGTCGCACAGGGCGGCGCTGTCACCAAGGAAATCCGACACCGGAAACAGGGTCATGCTAGAGGTTCCGGCTGACCTGGATGGCCCATTGGTAGGCCTGCAGCAGGCTGCGCCAATAGGTTTCTCCATCGATGCCGGCGCGGCGCAAGCCTTCGGGCGGCGGCGTGGCGCTTTCGACCAGCGCCAGCAAGGTGCCCAGCTCGCCATTGCGTTCGAGCAAGGCGGCGCTCACTGCGGGCGCCAGGTTCAGGGTGGCGATGATCTCGTCCATCGGCATACCCAGCAGGACGTCGAGCAGCGAGAACACGCCCGCCATGAAGGCCAGGTCTTGCGCGTCGCGGTCGCCGCCGCGCAGCTGGCACAGCGCTTCCATCTGCGCCGCGCGCACGGCCGCCAGCGGCAGCAGCGCGTGGATCTTGCCGTCGTCCTGTTGCCGCGCATACAGCAGCAGTTGCAGCCAGCGCTGCAGCTGGCGCCGGCCCAGCAAGGTGATGGCCTGGCTGAAGCTGCTAATCGGCGCCGTGAAACCAAAGGCGGCTGAATTGACCAGTTTCAATAAATGATAGCTGAGCGATGGGTCTTGCTTGAGCGGCACTTCCAGCTCGTGCGCATCGGCATCGCGGGCCAGCAAGCCCAGCAGCGCCAGCAGGCGGCGCCGCGACGTGGCGTCTTCCGGCTCGCTTTGCTGGCGCGCATGGTGCAGGGCGTAATCGCCGGCAAACCAGCTGACGCCAAGTTCTTGCAAGGCAGCAAACTGCCCCGCGTCGGCGATGTTGTAGGCGAGGTGCGGCCCCGCCAGGGGCAGCAACTGGTGCAGGGCCGGGCGTGGGCCAGACGCATCAAAGCTCAGCGCGCGCGCGTCAACTTGCGCCGCCGTCACGGGACCGGCTTCGGCCCCATCGAGAAGGATGCGGTAGCCGGCGTCGCGCCATTGCTGGCATTTTTTCTGGAGTTGCTTGTCGCCGGCAAGATGGGCCGGCAAACGGAAGATGGTGCGTTGCGGCGCCAGTTGCGCCAGCACGGCCTCGTCCACGCCATGCGGGTCGGCCAGGGGAATGATGCAGTCGAGCGGCGCCAGGAAGGCATACGCATCGGCGGCGGCCAGCGCCGCCAGCAGCGGCGCCGTCCAGGCCTGCGGACCATGCAGGGTGACAGCGACCCACTCGTTATGAGCATTGGCCACTGCTTGTAATCCCACCAACGGAAACAGGTTTGATTCAGACGCTGACATCGGTATCTCAGTGTGGGTAGGGCGCCATAGTAAATAAACTGACCAGCATTGGCAACCCTGGCCCGACAGGGATGCCCTCGACAGCGAGAATCATTCTATCCGAATCTCACCTGCGAAACAGTTTAATTTTGGCAATAAATGTTCAAAAAGAACATTCCCCCGCGAGACCCGCCTGTCATGCGGGTGTGGCAAAAACCCGGCATGGCGCACGCATGCTCAGGCGCTGCCGCCATGCGCGTGCTCGACCGCATATTTGATCAATTCGGCCTGCCCTTCGATGCCGAGCTTGCGCTTGATGTTCAGCCGGTGCGTCTCCACCGTGCGCACGCTCAGGTCCAGCGCGCGGGCGATCTGCTTGTTCGACTGGCCCGCCGCGATGTGCTGCAGCACTTGCTGCTCGCGCGTGGTGAGGAAGGAGTCGTGCACTTGCGGACGCGACAGCTGCCGCGCCAGGGCCGCGCTGTAATAGATACCGCCGGACATCACCGTCTCGATGGCGAAGACGATATCTTTCCCAGGAGCATCTTTGAGCACATAGCCGCGCGCGCCGGCGGCGATGGCTTGCGACACATATTCGAGCTTGTCGTGCATGGACAGGATCAGCACGGCGATCTGCGGAAACGCCTGCTTGAACAGCGCCGTCGCTTCGATGCCGTTGATGCCGCGCATATTGATATCCATCAACACGAGGTCGACCTGGTGGAGACGCGCCTGTGCCAGCGCCTCGTCGGCCCCGCCCGCCTCGGCCACCACGTCGAAATGCGCCACCGCTTCCAGGCGCGCACGCAAGCCGTCGCGCACGAGGGGGTGGTCGTCCACCAGCAGGATGTTGATCTTCTCGGTCATGGTTCTCTATTTTAATGTGGAGGAAAGCTCAAGCCGCGCCAGCACCACGGTGCCGGCCGGAGACGAGGTGATGCGCAGGCTGCCGCCGATGGCTTCCATGCGTTCCGTCATGTTGCGCAGGCCGATGCCGCGCTGCGGATGCAGGGCGATGCCGTCGAAATCGAAGCCGCCGCCATTATCCTGGATGCGCAATTCCACGGCCTTGCCCGCTTCGAGCAAGCTCACTTCCACGCCGCGCGCGTGGGCATGGCGCTCGCAATTGGTCAGCGCTTCCTGGGCGATGCGGAACAGCACGGTATTCACCATATCGGGCAAGCCCTCGCCCGCCGCCGCCGGACTGGCCGTGAAACTGGCTTGCGCGCTGCTGCTGTCGTTAAATTCATGCACCAGGTGATCGAGCGCGGCGGCCAGGCCCAGGTCATCGAGAATGGCCGGGCGCAGGTTGTGTGAAATGCGCCGCACTTCGCCCAGCACCTTGTTCAGTTGCTCGGCGGCACGCTCGAAGGTGGCGGGCGCCTTGTCTTTCTGTTCTGCATTGCCGCCCAGGCGCGCGATGCCCGCCTCGATCTGCAGTTTGATCGACACCAGCCACTGACTGATGCCGTCATGCAAGTCGCGCGACAGCCGCGCCCGCTCTTCTTCCTGCGATTCGACCACCCTCTGCGCCAGCACTTTCAGCTTGGCGTCGGCCACGCGCAATTCGCGCAAGTTCAGCACGAGGCCGCAAGCGGCCACCAGCAGGGAGCCGAGGATGGCGATGGCGGCGATCAGTTCCATGGTCGAGCGGATATTGCGCGACTGCTGGGCGTCGACCTTGGCCAGCGCCTGGTCCACGTCATCCATATAAATGCCGGTACCCATCATCCAGCCCCATTCCGGCATCAGGATCACATAGCCGAGCTTGGGCGCGGACTTGTTGCTCGACGGCTTGATCCAGTTGTAGCGTTCGAAACCGCCGCCGCTCTTGGCCCGCTGCATCAGGCGCTGGATGGTCAGATTGCCCTCGGCGTCGCGCAATTGCCACAGATTCTGCCCTACCAGCTCGGGCTGGCGCGGATGCATCAGCGACTTGCCCTGTAAATCATAGATGAAGAAATAGCCATCGTCGCCATAACTGAGGGCCGACAGGATGCGCTTGGCCTCCTCTTGCGTGGCGTCATCCTTGCGCCCCGACTGGTACAGGGAGGCGATGGAATGGCTGGCCAGGGTCACGTAATGCTTGAGCTCGGCTTCCTTGCTGGCCAAGTACGCTTGCTGGATGGTGGCGCGCTGCTGCTCGGCCAGGGTAATCGCCTGATGCCGCACGGCAAACGCAATCGCGCACAGGGCGAGGATGAGCGGCGTGATGGCCAGGAAGATGACTTTCTGTCTGAGTTTCATGGCCTTGCGCGCTCCGGCGGCGTCGATGCTGGTGGGAATGCGTGATTTTACGTCGCGGCGCGGCAATCGGTCTGCGTAGTAATACTGAGCGTTACTGCGTAGTCGTGCGCTTGCATCGATTATACGATTCCTGAATACTCGCCATAAGCTGCAGATACACCCAATTCACCCCCAAACTGGCGACGACCAGGCTCGGCAGCACACATCATCGCACGGCACAGCGCCCGTCAATCTCTGGAGGAAGCATGAACCGCATTTTCAAACAGCTCGGCTGGGCAGCGCTTGCGCTGGCAGGCGCCGGGTCCTTGGGCGTCGTCGCCCTGCAACGTGGCGAACCGATCAGCGCGATCTGGATCGTCATCGCCGCCGTCTGCGTCTATCTGATCGCCTACCGTTTCTACAGCCTGTTCATCGCCGACAAGGTGCTGGGCCTGGATGCTCGCCGCATGACGCCGGCCTTCAAGCACAACGATGGCCTCGACCACGTGCCGACCAACAAATATGTGCTGTTCGGCCACCATTTCGCGGCGATTGCCGGCGCCGGCCCGCTGGTCGGCCCCGTGCTGGCCGCGCAAATGGGCTATTTGCCCGGCATGCTGTGGATTTTGGCTGGCGTCGTGTTTGCCGGCGCCGTGCAGGATTTCATCGTGCTGTTCATTTCCATGCGCCGCGATGGCCGCTCCTTGGGCGACCTGATCAAGGCTGAACTGGGTGAAATTCCCGGCATGATCGCGCTCCTGGGCTGCTTCATGATCATGGTCATCATTTTGGCCGTGCTGGCATTGATCGTCGTCAAGGCGCTGACCGGCTCCCCATGGGGCAGCTTCACCGTGATGGCGACGATCCCCATCGCCCTGTTCATGGGCGTGTATTCGCGCTTCATCCGCGTCGGCCGCATCGGAGAGATTTCCATCATCGGCTTCGTCCTGCTGATGCTGGCCATCATCGGCGGCCAGTACGTACAGGAACACGCCGTGCTCGGTCCGATGTTCACGTTTACCGGCACGGAACTGACGTGGATGCTGATCGGCTACGGCTTCATCGCCTCGGTCCTGCCCGTGTGGCTGCTGCTGGCGCCGCGCGACTACCTGTCGACTTTTCTTAAAATCGGCACGATTCTCGGCCTGGCCATCGGCATCATCGTCGTCGCGCCGTACCTGAAAATGCCGGCCATGACCAAGTTCATCGACGGCTCCGGCCCTGTCTGGTCGGGCAATCTGTTCCCCTTCCTGTTCATTACGATCGCCTGCGGCGCCGTCTCCGGCTTCCACGCGCTGATTTCCTCGGGCACCACGCCGAAGATGATTGAAAACGAAAGCCACGCCCGCTTCATCGGCTATGGCGCCATGCTGATGGAATCGTTTGTTGCCATCATGGCCCTGGTGGCCGCCTCGACCATCGAGCCAGGCATCTATTTCGCCATGAACAGCCCGGCCGCCCTGATCGGCACCACGGCCGAGTCCGCCGCTCAGGCGATCTCGCAATGGGGCTTCTATGTCACGCCGGAAATGCTGACGCAGACGGCCAAGGACGTTGGCGAGCACAGCATCATCTCGCGCGCCGGCGGCGCACCGACCCTGGCCGTCGGCATGGCGCAGATCCTCTCCGGCGCCATCGGCGGCAAGGCCATGATGGCTTTCTGGTACCACTTCGCGATTTTGTTCGAAGCGCTGTTCATCCTGACGGCCGTCGATGCGGGCACGCGTGCCGGCCGCTTCATGCTGCAAGACTTGCTGGGCAGCTTCGTGCCTAGCCTGAAAAAGACGGAAAACGTCATCGCCAACCTGCTGGCCACGGGCCTGTGCGTGGCGGCCTGGGGCTACTTCCTGTACCAGGGCGTGGTCGATCCATTGGGCGGCATCAACACCTTGTGGCCGCTGTTCGGCATCGCCAACCAGATGCTGGCCGCGATTGCGCTGATCCTCGGCACCTGCGTGCTGTTCAAGATGAAGCGTGGCCAGTACGCGTGGGTCACCATCACGCCGACCATCTGGCTGCTGCTGTGCACCTTGACGGCGGGCTGGCAAAAGATTTTCGACGCCAATCCGCGCGTCGGCTTCCTCGCGCACGCCAAGAAATATTCGGCGGCGCTCGATGAAGGCACCCTGCTGGCGCCAGCCAAGTCGGTGGCGCAGATGCAGCAGATCATCTTCAACGATTACCTGGACGCCGGCCTGGCCGCCTTCTTCGTCATCGTCGTCGTCAGCGTGCTGTTCTTCGGCGTCCGCACGATTCTGAAGGCGCGCGCCGACAGCCAGCCGAGCACCAAGGAAACGCCGTTCCAGGCCTTGCCCACGGTGCAATGATGATCGACGAAATCATCAAGGCTGGACGGTATCTGGGGCAAAGCATGCGGCTCATGTGCGGCTTGCCCGAGTACGACACCTATGTGGCGCACCGGGAAGTGACCCATCCCGGCGAGCCGATGATGACGTATGAAGAGTTTTTCCGCGAACGGCAGGAAGCGCGCTATGGTGGCGCGGGAAAACGCGGAGGGTGTTGCTAATATAAGTGCTGGGGTCAGATCCGCCGGGTCTGCCCCCATTGTTGCGCCCTCGTTGTTTCATCTTCAGTAAGTTCCCCTCCCCTCTCCTCCCTTAGACCCACATCAATATCAGGGTGTGTCTTCGCGTCTATATTTTTCCAATAGGAATTAAATAAAAGTCAACGGGCGACCGGGGAAGCAGCGAATTCATGTTCAATTTCCAACGCTCCAGCATCAGCCAGAAGCTGACCATTATTTCGGTACTGTCGTCGGGCTGCGCGCTGCTGCTGGTGTTCGTGGCGTTTGCGCTGACGTCCGTGCTCAGCCACAAGAGCGATGAAGGCAAGCAGCTGCTGTCGCTGGCGAGCGTGATCGGCGCGGCCAGCGCGGCGCCATTGCTGGCAGGAAAATCGGCGCAGGCGCAGGCGGAACAGGTGCTGGCCGCGCTGGCCGCGCGCGACGAGGTGGCCCAGGCGGCCCTGTTCGACAAGGGCGGGCGTTTGTTCGCCCTGTACCGCGCGTCGCAGCACGCGGAACGCCTGGCGGCGCCGGAAGACATGGACCCTGCCTTGCTGGCCGACATGGCCGTGCAGCCCGTCACGCAAGGCTCGGGCACGACCCTGGCGCCGGCCATGCGCTTGTACCGTCCCGTCTACCGGCCAGGCGAGCCGCAACAAATCATCGGCGCCGTGCTGATCGAGGCGGACCTGAACCACATGTGGCGCGACATCGGCCGCCACGTGGGCGCCATCGGCGGCGCCACCGTGCTGTCCTTCCTGATCGCCGTCTTCCTGGCGCGGCGCTTCAAAAGCGTGATCGCCGAACCGATCACCAAGCTGATCGACACGGCGCAAAAAGTGTCGAGCAGCCAGACCTACAGCCACCGCATCGCGCACCAGCGCAGCGACGAGCTGGGCGTGCTGATCGACAGTTTCAACGACATGCTGGCGCAGATCGACAGCCGCGACAGCACCCTGGCCAATTACCGCGACCAGCTCGAGCGCCAGGTGGGCGTGCGCACGGCGCAGCTGGAAAAGGCCAAGGACGCGGCCGAGGCGGCCAGCCAGGCGAAGAGCGCGTTTCTTGCCACCATGAGCCATGAAATCCGCACGCCGATGAATGGCGTGCTGGGCATGACGGAGCTGCTGCTGGCCAGCCAACTGACGCCGCAGCAGCGCCACTACACGAGCATGGTGCAGCGTTCGGGACAGAATTTGCTGGTGATCATCAACGACATCCTCGACTTTTCCAAGATCGAGGCGGGCAAGCTGAGCGTGGAATACATCCGCTTCAATTTCCGCGAATTGCTCGACGACATAGAACACGTGTTCGCGCCACAGGCGGAAGCGAAAAACATCAGCCTGGAATTCGACATCGCGTTTGACATTCCCATCGCCATTTGCGGCGACCCGAACCGCTTGCGCCAGATCATCGTCAACCTGCTGGGCAATGCCATCAAGTTCACGGAAACGGGCAAGGTCACCGTGAAAGTGACCGTCTGCAGCGAAGACGCGCCCAGCGTGGGCTTGCGTTTCGAGGTGCACGACACGGGCATCGGCGTGTCGAGCGAAGCGCAGACGCGCATCTTTGAATCGTTTTCGCAGGCGGACGGTTCGACCACGCGCAAGCACGGCGGCACGGGCCTGGGACTGACGATCTCGAAACAGCTGGTGGAGCTGATGGGTGGCACTATCGGCGTTGATAATGCTTTAACGCAAGGGTCGATCTTCTGGTTCGAAGTAAATTTCGATAAGCGGCGGGTCGACAGCGATGACCCGTCCTTCAACCTGAAAACCACGCGAGGGTTACGCGCCTTGATCGTCGACCACACACCCGCCACGCGCGCCGTGCTGGAGCGGCAACTGGCCAGCTGGCACATCGTCAGCGACAGCGCCGGCACGGCCAGCGACTGCCTGGGCAAGCTGCGCGCGGCCGCCCAGGCGGGCACGCCGTATGCCGTGGCCCTGCTCGACATGGAGTTGCCGCGCACCAGCGGCCTGGCCCTGGCCGCCAACATCAAGAGCGACCCGCTGCTGGCCGACCTCAGGCTGCTGCTGCTGAGCACGGAACAGGCGGCGGCCGACCCGGTGCAGCGGCGCGAGGCGGGCGTGGCCTACCAGCTGATCAAGCCGGCCCGCGAATGCGACCTGTTCGACTGCATCGTCACGCCGCCGCGCGTCAGCGAGGGCATGCGCATCCATCCGCCGCACGCCCCCCGTCAGGTGGGCCGGCGCCAGCGCCGCCGCGTGCTGCTGGCCGAGGACAATCCGGTCAACGTGGAAGTGGCGCTGGCCATGCTCGACAGCCTGGGCCTCGATGTCGTCTGCGCGCGCAACGGCGAAGAAGCCTTGCAGGCGGCGCAGGCCGAGGATTTCGATCTGATCCTGATGGATTGCCAGATGCCCGTGATGGATGGCTTTGCCGCCACGGCGGAAATCCGCCGCCACGAACAGCACTGCGGCCACGCGCGCGTGCTGCCCATCGTCGCCATCACGGCCAATGCGCTGCAGGGCGACCGCGAAGCGTGCCTGGCGGCCGGCATGGACGATTACCTGAGCAAACCGTTCACGCAGCAGGACCTGGGCCACACGATCGCGCGCTGGATCACCCTGCCGCGCGCGGCCACCGTGCACCACAGCGAAGTGCCAGAGCAACAAACGCCGCCAGAGACGCCTCCCGCGCCGCAGCCAACGCCAGCCGGCCAGCCGCTGAACCGGCAAGCGCTGGAAAACATCCGCGCCCTGTCCGGCACGGATGGCGATGCGCTGCTCGAACGGGTCATCCAGGCCTTCGTCGGCGAGACCCCGCGCCAGTTGAGCGCCATGCGCGCAGCGGTTGCCGGCGCCGATGCGGAAGCGCTGCGCAAGGTGGCGCACAGCCTGAAGTCAAGCAGCGCCAACGTGGGCGCCGACGGCCTGGCGCAGCTGTGCAAGGAGATGGAAAAACTGGGCCGCGCCGGCAGCACCGAGGGCGCGGCTCCCCTGCTGCTGCAGATGCAGCAAACCTTCCTGGCCGTACGCGAATCGCTGAACGCCATCCTCGTGAAGGAACACTGACATGACAGCGCCCCTCTCCCCTCCCCGCGGCCTGGTGCTGGTGGCCGACGACGATCCCGTGATGCGCCTGCTGATGCGGCAGATGCTCACGCAGGTGGGCCTGGACGTGATCGAGGCCGAAGACGGCGTGCAGGCGCTGGCCAGCTACAAGCACAGCGGCCCGGACCTGGTCATGCTCGACGTCGACATGCCGGCCATGGACGGCTTTGCCGTGTGCCGCGAAATCCGCCACCAGGAAGTGGGCGGCACGGTGCCCATCATCATGGTGACGGGCGGCGACGAACTCGAAGCCGTCACACGCGCCTACGAGGTGGGCGCCACCGACTTCATTTCCAAGCCCATCAACTGGCCCATCCTCGGGCACCGCGTGCTGTACGTGCTGCGCGCCAGCGACGCCATCGCCCGCCTGCGCATCGCCGACGCGCACAACCGCGCCGTGCTGGCCGCCATCCCCGACACCTTTTTTCGCCTGAACCGCGAAGGCTTTTATCTCGACTACGAACAGGGCCACGACGCCAGCGCCGGCTTTTCCATCACCGACTGCGTGGGCAGCCATATCCGCGACGTGCTGCCGCCCGAAATCGCCGCGCGCCTGCTCGACCAGGCGCACGCCGTGCTGGCCACGCAGCATATCGGCTCGGTCGACTACACGCTCACGCACGAAGACAGCACGCGCCATTTCGAGGCGCGCCTGGTGGCGACGGGGGCCAATGAAGTCCTGGGCCTGGTGCGCGACATCAGCGAACGCAAGCGCACGGAAGAGCAGATCCGCCGCCTGGCCTATTGCGACAGCCTGACGGGCATCCCCAACCGGCAAGCGTTCCTGGAAACGCTGGAGCGCGAGCTGCTGCGCTCGAAAGAATACGACAAAAAATTCGCCGTGCTGTTCATGGACCTCGACGCCTTCAAGCGCATCAACGACACCCTGGGCCACGACGTGGGCGACCATTTGCTCAAGGTGGTGTCCGAGCGCCTGCGCGAAACCATCCGCCCCAGCGACCTGGTGCTGCGCGCCGAACACGAGTTTGAAGCCGTCTTCGGCGGCAGCAACCTGGCGCGCCTGGGCGGCGACGAATTCACGATCCTGATACCCGACCTGGAGCGCGTGGAAGACGCGCTGAACGTGGCGCATCGCGTCAAGGAAGCCATGCGCCGGCCCTTCATGATCGAGGGGCACGAGATTTTCGTCACGGCCAGTATCGGCATTTCGCTGTATCCGGAAGATGGCGAGGACTGCAACTCGCTGCTCAAATATGCGGACACGGCGATGTACCACGCGAAGAACTGCGGCAAGAACAACGCCAAGCTCTATAGTTCTTCGCTGACGATGGAAATCATGAGCCACGTCAAGATGGAAGTGGGCTTGAGGAAAGCCTTGCAGAACAACGAGCTGTACCTGCTGTACCAGCCGCAGATCGACGTGCCCAGCACGCAGATCGTCGGCGTGGAAGCGCTGATCCGCTGGCGCCATCCCGAACGGGGCATCATCTCGCCCACGGAATTCATCCCGCTGGCCGAGGAAACGGGCTTGATCGTGCCCATCGGCGAATGGGTGCTGCGCACGGCGTGCAACCAGGCCAAGGCGTGGCAGAACGATGGCGGGCGCGCCATCCGCATGGCCGTCAATCTGTCAGCCAAGCAATTCAAGGATGAAAACCTGATGCAGATCGTGCTCTCGGCCCTGGCCGACACGGGCCTCGACGCGCGCCTGCTGGAACTGGAATTGACGGAAGGGACCTTGATGGACGATGCGCGCGCCACCATGGTGACCCTGGAGCAATTGCGCGGCATCGGCGTATATCTCTCCATCGACGACTTCGGCACAGGATATTCTTCAATGAATTATTTGAAACGCTTCGACGTGCGGGCATTGAAGATCGACAAGAGTTTTATCGCCGGCTTGCCGCAGGATACGGAAAACGCGGCCATCACGCGCGCCATCATCGCCATGGCGCATGGCTTGAAAATGGTGGTGGTGGCCGAAGGCGTGGAGACGGACGAGCAACTGCTGATGCTGGAAGAATACGGCTGCGACATGGCGCAGGGATACTTTCTGGGCCACCCGTCGCCGCACGACACGATCACGGCCATGCTGGCCAGGCAGAGGGGCCAGCTGGCCAGCCTGGAAACTAGAGCACTTCGAAGGCAAGGATTTGCGTGACTTGCTGGGCGTTGAAATTGTCGTCGGAAATCATTACCAGGCTGCGGCGGCCATTTTCCAGGCGCGGCCCCCAGCTGATGCCTTCTATGTTGTCGATTCTGGCCAGGCCGGTCTTTTCCAGGTCCAGCAACAATCGCTTGCGCGCCGGCACGTAGGCCGCGCCCGCCAGGGCGGGGATGGTCTGAATGTCGGTGGCGCCATCCGTGTCCATTGCATACACGCGCACGTGGTTCGTATACACGCCGTCCGCATGTTCCACGCCAGCCCGCTCCACCACCAGCAACTGGTGATCGTTGACGGCAAGGATTTCCGACACGCCATTGTCCGCTTCCTTGCCCGGCGCCGGCCGCGATGCCACTGGTTCAATCGGATATGCATACTGGCCCAGCACGGTGCCGGCGCGATCCAGGCGCGTGATGCGCACGACGGAGCCGTTATCGGGCGTGGCCAGCGGGCCATCCTGGTACAGCGCCGCTTCCATGCCCAGCCACAAGCTCTTGCCATCCGACGAGAACGACAGCGCCTCAAAACTCATGTTGTTGCGCGATCCCGTTGCTTCCTGCGAGACCTTGAACATGGGGGGCGTGGGCAAGGTGCTCAGGTAGTGGCCGCCGCTATCGGCATGGCGCACGAACGGGTGCAAGCCCACCTTGCGGTTGCCTTCGCTGCCGTACCACAGGCTGCCGTCCTGCGGATCGACGCGGATGGTTTCGATGTCGGCCACCTGGTCGCCCTGCTCCAATTTTGCATGCGCCAGGTTCGGATAGCGGCTGCCGTCGGGTTGCGTGAAGAAATGCACGCTGTTCAAGGTCACGCCCGTAAACGCCTTGCTGTCGTAGTGCAGCACGGCGCGGTAGAAACGGGCCGGATTGATTGCCGAGCGGTCATCGCTTTCCATCACCCAGCTGTTGTTGGCCGCATCGTAATCGATGCCGGACAGGCCGCCCACCGAAGTGCCCTCGAACGCGTATTTGAGCGCGATGCGCTGTTCGCCGATCAGACGCAGGCCCGTGACCGGCGCGTCTTGGGGGAAGCTGGCACAGGCGGAAAGAAGGATGGCGGCAGACGCCAGGGCAAGCGCGGTGCGCAGGCGGTGGAACGGTTGAGGCATGTTGATTCCGAAATTAATTGAACCCAGAAATAAAAGCTGGGGTCAGACCCGACGGGTCTGACCCCGAAAAATTACACCACCCCATCCGCCTTGAGCCGCGCAATGGCGGCAGCGTCATAGCCCAGCGACGCCAGCACCTCGTCGTTGTGCTGGCCCAGGGTCGGCCCCAGCCACTGGGTCTTGCCCGGCGTGGCGGACAGTTTCGGGCTGATGGCGGGCAATTTGACGGGCGTGCCGTCGGGGAACTGGTGCTGTTCGAACATCTCGCGGGCAAGGAATTGCGGGTCGCTCATCATGTCGCGCACGGAGTAGATTTTGCCGGACGGCACGTCGGCCGCTTTCAGCACGGCCAGCGCGCTATCGATGGTGTGCGTGGCGCACCAGGCGCCGATGGCGTCGTCGATTTCCTGCGTGCGCGCCACCCGGCCGTCGTTGCGCGCCAGTTGCGGGTCACCCGCCATGTCGATGCGGCCCATGGCCAGCATCAATCGCTTGAAGATGGCGTCGCCGTTGCCGGCAATCACGATGTTTTCGCCGTCGCCCGTCGTGTAGGTATTCGATGGCACGATGCCGGGCAGCGAGCCGCCCGTGCGCTCTCGCACCACGCCCGCCTGGTCGTATTCGGGCACCAGCGACTCCATCAGATTGAACACGGATTCATACAGGGCCACGTCGACCATCTGCCCTTCCCCGTGCTCGCGCCCACCCGTCACGTCGCGGTGGCGCAAGGCCATCATGGCGCCGATCACGCCGTGCAGGGCCGCCACGGAATCGCCAATCGATACGCCGACGCGCACGGGCGGACGGTCGGCAAAGCCGGAGACATAGCGCAAGCCGCCCATCGATTCGCCGATGGCGCCGAAACCGGGCAAGTCCTTCATCGGCCCCGTCTGGCCAAAGCCGGACAGGCGCACCATGATCAGGGACGGTTTGATCTGCTTGAGCTGTTCATAGCCGAGATCCCACTTTTCCAGCACGCCGGGGCGGTAGTTCTCGATGATGATGTCCGCTTCCAGGGCCAGCTGGCGAGCGATGGCACGGCCTTCGGGCGACTTCAGGTTCAGGGTGACGCTTTTCTTGTTGCGCGCCTGCACCGACCACCATAGCGAGGTGCCATCCTTCAGCACCCGCCAGGTACGGATGGGGTCGCCGCCATCGGGCGCTTCGATCTTGATCACGTCGGCGCCGAATTCGGCCAGCATGCGGGCGCAGAAAGGCCCCGCGATCAGGGTGCCCAGTTCAAGGACTTTGATACCTTTTAAAGGACCAGTATTCGCGGAGGGTTCAGTCATAGAGATCAGTTCAGGTTGCCCTGCGGTCGAGCATCGCACGGGCAATCGTGCCCGCGTCGACGTATTCCAGTTCGCCGCCCACGGGCACGCCGCGGGCCAGGCGGCTCACGCGCAAGCCGCGTGCCTTCAGCATTTCGCTGATGTAATGGGCCGTCGCTTCGCCTTCATTCGTGAAGTTGGTGGCCAGCACCACTTCGCCGACCACGCCATCGTTGGCGCGGTTCAGTAATTTTTCGAGGTGAATATCTTTCGGGCCGATGCCGTCCAGTGGAGAGAGTCGCCCCATGAGGACGAAATACAGGCCCTTGTAGGTGAGCGTCTGCTCGATCATCAGCTGGTCGGCGGGCGTTTCCACCACGCACAGCAAGCGCTTGTCGCGCTCTTCGTCGAGACAGGTCTCGCACACTTCGTGTTCGGTAAAGGTATTGCACAGGCCGCAGTGATGCACGGCATCGACGGCCTGGAACAGGGCGCGCGACAGCATGGCCGCGCCTTCCCTATCGTGCTGCAACAAATGAAAAGCCATCCGCTGCGCCGACTTGGGGCCGACGCCGGGCAGGCGCCGCAGCGCCTCGGTCAAGAATTCAAGCGACTTGGACATGGATCAACCTTGCCCCGTGCCACAGATCGAGCGCATGCGGTAGTGCATCAGAATGGCATTTTGAAGCCGGCTGGCAAGTTCATGCCGCCAGTCAAGCCTGCCATTTTTTCAGCGGATGTCGCTTCCGCCTTGCGCACGGCGTCGTTGAAGGCGGCGGCCACCAGATCTTCCAGCATGTCCTTGTCGTCGGCCAGCAGCGACGGGTCGATGGACACGCGCTTGACGTCGTTCTTGCACGTCATGACGATTTTCACCAGGCCGGCGCCGGACTGGCCTTCCACTTCCACCAGCGCCAGTTGTTCCTGGGCCTTTTTCATGTTGTCTTGCATTGCTTGCGCCTGCTTCATCAGGCCAGCCAGTTGATTTTTCATCATGAGAATGCTCCGTTCAATTCAGTTTGTGAGTTTTGTTAATCATCAATGCAGGGTCGGCGCGGCGGAGCCGGCCGGTGCAGGGGTAATCGTTCCCGGCACAACAAAAGCGTCGAATGCACGCTTCATGTCGAGCACGAAGGGATCGCTGGCGATGGTTTCTTCCGCTTGCAGCTGGCACGCCTCGCGGTGGGCCTGCGCTTCCGCGCTGGCCGTGTACCAGACGGCGCCCAGTTCCGTGTCGACATTGACCTTGCGGCCGAAACGCTCGCTCAGCACGGCCGCCAGTTTTTCCACGTTGGCCGGACTGCGCCACGTGTCGATCGGCACGCGCAGGCGGAACGTGGTGCTGTGGCCGTCGTGCAGGCATTCGATCAGCTCGGCCTGCACGGCCAGCTGCTGGGCTATCCCGCGCAGGGGCAGCACGGCGGCGACGGCCGGCCAGTTGCCGTCCCAGTCCAGGCCCGGCACGGGCGTGATCACATACGGTCCGCTGGGCGCGGCTTGCTTGGCGGCACGCTGCGGCATGATGACGGCCGGCTGCTCGCTGCTTTGCGCGGCGGGCGCCGACACGGCGGCCGAAGCGCTGTCGTCGGAAAATTCGGTGACCCACGGCGGCAAGTCGTCGTCGGCGGGCGCCTGCTGTGGCGGCGGTGCGGCGGGACGCGCCTGCTGCACGGGAGCCTCCATCACGGCGACCGGTGGCGCATCGTCCCACGGCGCAGGTGCTTTCGCGGCGGCGGGCGGTGGCGGCGGCGCGGCCTGGACGGGTGCAGCCGGAGCTGGCGCAACGGCGGCAGGTTCCGCTGCAGGTGCCGGTGCGGCTGGCTTGGGCGCCGACGATGGCGCCGATGGCGCGCTGCCCGGACGGCCTTTCGAGGCGGCACGGGCCGCTTCCAGCGCCGCATTGATGGCGGCGCGGGCGGAACTGATCGGAGCGCCCGAGGTTGCCGGGGCCGCCGCAGCGGGAGCAGCGGCAGGCGGCGGCACTGGTGCTGGCGCCGGGGCGGCTACCGGTGCCGGTGCCGGAGCAGCTGCGCGTGGCGGCGGCGCTTCGCTGCGCGCCATGCTGGCGGCAGCGGCCGCGACCACGGCGGGCGGGGTCACGGCCGCGTGGCTGGCCACGCTGTTCGTGGCGGCGCGGGCTGCCGGTGCGGATGCCCCTGCCGCGGCGCGCGCGGCGGCCACGGCAGCGGGACGGTTGCCCGGTACCGATGTTGGTGCTGCCGCCGGCACGCCATCGGCGCCGCCTATGCCGGGCCGAAAGGCCAGCATGCGCAGCAAGGTCATGGTAAAGCCCGCATATTCGTCGGGCGCCAGGCCCAGTTCATTGCGGCCATGCACGGCGATCTGATAAAACAGCTGCACTTCTTCCGCGTCAAACGCGGCGGCCAGACGCACGATGTCCGCGTATTCCGGCAAATCCTGCGGCAAGGCGGCGGGCACGGTTTGCGCCAGCGCAATGCGGTGCAGCAAGGTGCCCAGGTCTTGCAGGGCGCCATTGTAGGACAGGCTGCGCGAAGCCATCTCGTCAGCCACGGCCAGCAAATCGGCGCCATCCTGCTGCGCCAGCGCGTCAAGCAGACGCACCAGGTAAGACTGGTCGAGCGCACCCAGCATGCCTTGCACGGCGTCGAGCGTCACTTCGCCGGCCGCATACGCGATGGCCTGATCCGTCAGGGACAGCGCGTCGCGCATGGAACCGTGGGCGCCCTGGGCCAGCAGACGCAAGGCCGGCTGTTCGAAGGCGATGCCTTCCTGTCCCAGGATATTGTCCAGGTGGCTGATGATGTGGCCGGGCGGCATCTGCTTGAGATTGAACTGCAGGCAGCGCGACAGCACGGTCACGGGAATCTTTTGCGGGTCCGTCGTGGCCAGGATGAACTTGACGTGCTCGGGCGGTTCTTCCAGGGTTTTCAGCATGGAATTGAACGCGTGGTTCGTCAGCATGTGCACCTCATCGATCATATAGACCTTGAAGCGCGCATTGCTTGGCGCATACACGGCTTGCTCGAGCAGCTGCGCCATTTCATCGACGCCGCGGTTCGACGCCGCATCCATCTCTATATAGTCGACAAAGCGTCCCGCATCGATCGCCGTGCACGCTTCGCACACGCCGCAAGGCTGGGCCGTGATGCCGCCCGTGCCATCGGGGCCGATGCAATTGAGCGACTTGGCCAGGATGCGCGACAGGGTCGTCTTGCCGACGCCGCGCGTGCCCGTGAACAGATAGGCGTGATGCAATCGGCCGCTGTGCAAGGCATGCGTGAGCGCGCGCACGACGTGCTCCTGGCCGACGAGCGTCTCGAAATTCTTGGGGCGGTATTTACGGGCGAGGACTTGATAGGACATGCTGAGATTTTACCATGCGATTTTGCGGGTGATCCTGCGCGGCGGGCGCAAGCCTCATGGCCGGGCCATTCCAATATGGCAAACGCGGCAAAGCAGCAATTGTATAACATGGCCAGGTAGAAACAGGGAAAACACGGCAAGCCCGGCAATGCTACGGGTCGGCAAGAAAACGGGGCCGTAAAAGCAAAAAAGCTGCCCATGGCAGCTTGATTGTTGATCCTGAAAAAACATTCCCGAAGGAGGCGAGCCTGATCTGCGGCACTCATGGTTAATAGCCGTGGCTGCTTCGTTCCCGACCTGACCAGGTTAGCCATGCCACGATGCGCAGGGGCCCGCCGGGGATAATTATAACCGACCTGCGCAAGATTGGGGAAGCAAGCTGAAATCCGGGGTCAGACCCCCGGTCAAGTTGGCAATGACCTTTGCGTCAGCGGTGTTGAGGGTCTGACCCCAGCCGTTCTACAGGCCCAGCTCTTGCCAGATACTGTCCACCTTCGCCTTCACTTCCGGCGTCATGGCAATCGTCGTGCCCCACTCGCGCGTTGTCTCGCCCGGCCATTTATTCGTCGCATCGATGCCCATCTTGCTGCCCAGGCCGCTGACCGGCGAGGCGAAGTCCAGATAGTCGATCGGCGTGTTGTCGACCAGGGTCGTATCGCGAATCGGGTCGACCCGCGTGGTGATGGCCCAGATGACTTCTTTCCAGTCGCGGATATTCACGTCTTCATCGACAACCACGATGAACTTGGTATACATGAACTGGCGCAGGAAGCTCCACACGCCGAACATCACGCGCTTGGCGTGGCCCGCGTACTGCTTCTTGATCTGCACCACGGCCATGCGGTAGCTGCAACCTTCGGGCGGCAGATAGAAATCCGTGATTTCGCTGAACTGCTTTTGCAGCAGCGGCACGAACACTTCGTTCAGGGCCAGGCCCAGCACGGCCGGCTCGTCCGGCGGTTTGCCTGTATACGTGGAGTGGTAAATCGGGTCGCGACGCATGGTGATGCGGTCAATGGTAAACACAGGGAAACTGTCCTGCTCATTATAGTAGCCCGTGTGGTCGCCATACGGCCCTTCCAGCGCGTGCTCGTAGCCGCTCGGATGGTTTTCGTCCGGATAGATATGGCCTTCGAGCACGATCTCGGCGGACGCGGGCACGCGCAGCTCGCTGCCAATCGCTTTTACCAATTCGGTGCGGCTGCCGCGCAGCAAGCCGGCGAACTGGTATTCGGACAGGCTGTCCGGCACCGGCGTGACGGCCCCTAATATAGTAGCGGGATCGGCGCCGAGCGCGACGGCGATCGGATACGGCTTGCCCTTGCTTTGAATGGCGTGCTCGCGGAAGTCCAGCGCCCCGCCCCGGTGCGCCAGCCAGCGCATGATGACCTTGTTGCGCCCCAATACCTGCTGGCGGTAGATGCCGAGGTTTTGCCGCTTCTTGTTCGGACCCTTGGTGATCACCAGGCCCCAGGTGATCAGGGGGGCGACGTCGCCAGGCCAGCAATGCTGGATCGGCAGGCGCGCCAGGTCGACGTCGTTACCCTCCCAGACGATTTCCTGGCACTTGGCGCCGCGCAATTCTTTCGGCGACATGTCCCACACCGATTTCACCAGCGACCCCAGGCCCAGCAGATCCTTGAAATCCTTCGGCGGTTCCGGCTCCTTCAGGCGCGCCAGCACATGGCCGATCTTGCGCAGCTCGCTGACATCTTCCGCGCCCATGCCCAGCGCCACGCGGCGCGTGGTGCCGAACAGATTGCCCAGCACCGGCATGGTGTGTCCCGTGGGATTATTGAACAGCAAGGCCGGTCCGCCTGCGCGCAAGGTGCGGTCGCATACCTCCGTCATCTCCAAAATCGGTGAAATGGGGGTCGAAATGGGCTTAAGTTCACCCATTTGTTGCAGTTGAGAAATAAAATCTCGCAAATCTGAATATTTCATGTGTTTTTAATTTTTTTTGACGTCGGACGCCGTTGCTGAAGGATCTATGCCAAGTAATTGATTTTATTGGCTTTTGGCACAATGCAAGTCAAAAAGTAAGACATAAAAGTAATAAAGAAACGATTCGTTAGTATTGACTTGATATAAAACGGCTTCTACAATTCGCCCAACTTGAAAGAGCACGCCGGCCCAGAGCTTGATTTTAGCGTTTCTCTTTCATTCACGGAGTCGGGGCTCCACATGACATTTTAAGGAGTGTTTTCAAAAGGCGTCTGCCTTACCCCCGGTAAAAGTTGTATTGCGACTGATCCAATACCAAAACGGGACCGATCAGCTCAAGCAAGCAATGACGGCGTTTCTCGCACGCATCCATACGCGGCGGAAACGATGATATTTCTGATGCACGGCATTGGCAGTACCCACAACACCGCGACACCGCGGAGGGACTGCCTGTTGACGCGACATTTCGGGGAACTCTATGACTCATCGTAGCACTGAAGCAGCATTGCCTGCTTCAACCGTGGCTGGCCAGCCAGCGTTGGCGCGTTTGCGCGCCCGCGCACAAGCCATTTCGGCACGTGGCGTTTTGACCACGGCACAACACACACTGACAGTCTTCGGCATTTCCGCCCTGGCACTGATCGCCCTGCTGATGTTCCGCCCCGACCTGGGCAAGCAATTGACGCACAGCCTGTTCCCGCTGCCGATGGCGGAAGCGCAAGCCGTTGAAGCGCCGGCCCTGTCGGCACTGATGGAAGCGCCCGCTTCCGTGCAAACGGCCGCCGCCAGCGACGCGCCGCTGAGCAAGGAAGAAAAAGCCTTGCTGGGCACGCAAAAGCAGCAGCAATGGGTCACCAACTGGCTCTCCAAGCGCTACCGCGTGGCCAACGACGCGACCAATATGCTCGTCTCGACGGCTTACCTGACGGCCCGTGAAATCAAGCTGGACCCGCTGCTGATCCTGGCCGTGATGGCCATCGAATCGGGCTTGAATCCATTCGCGGAAAGCCCCGTCGGCGCGCAAGGCTTGATGCAAGTCATGTCGAAAGTGCACCATGAGCGCTTCCAGGAAATGGGCGGCGTGCAAGCAGCCCTGAACCCGGTCGCCAACATCCGCGTCGGCTCCCTGATCCTGAAAGACTACGTCACGCGTGGCGGTTCCGTCGAAGCGGGCTTGAAAACCTATGTCGGCGCCGCCAACTTCGCCACCGACTCGGGCTACGGCTCGCGCGTGCTGGCCGAATACCGCCGCCTGAAACAAGTGTCCGCCGGCCAGCGCGTGCCGACCACGACACCGGTGATGGCATCGAACACGCCAGCACCAGCCAAGGCCCCTGCAGCGGAAAGCGGCATCACCATCAAAGTACTGCCTCACAACGAGATCGCCGGCCTGTGACCCTTTAAAAGCCCTCACAGGGGCATCCAAAAAGCAGCACTCGAAAATAGCACCCAATGAAAAAGCCACCGCACGCAAGTGCCGGTGGCTTTTTCATTGCCCTGCGGCAGCGGCCGCAGGAACTACTCTGTATATTACTTGCGCTTGTTGGCGCCCACTTCTTCCTCGCGGAATTTCACTGCCAGTTTATCCAGCACGCCGTTCACATACTTGTGGCCGTCGATACCGCCAAACGACTTGGCCAGCTCGACCGCTTCGTTGATGACGACGCGGTACGGGATTTCCATGTTGTTCTTCAGCTCGAATGCGCCGATCAGCAGGATGCCGTGTTCGATGGGCGACAGTTCCGCGATATTGCGGTCGATCAATGGTGCCATGCTTTCGCGCAGCGCCAGCGAATCCTTGATGGCGCCGTACAGCAGCACCGTGAAATGATCGCCATCAGCCTTGTCGAAACCATGCGCCGCGCGAATATTGTTCACGACGGTAGTCGCGTCTTCATTGTTCAGCAGCCACTGGTACAAGCCCTGCAGCGCAAACTCGCGCGCGCGGTGACGCGGCGTGCGGTTTTTGCTGGGATTGGCGAGCAAATTTTTCTCAGTCATGATTGTTACCTGTTTTTAAATACGTATGTACTGCAGATAGTGACGAATACCACGGTGTGCTGCCAGGCAGCACACTGCGGCGCAAGCACGATTAGTCCTCGTCTGTGTCTTGCAACTCTTCCAGCGCTTGCGCCAGATTGGCCATTTCCACTGCCACGCGTGCCGCTTCGGCTCCCTTGACCAGCATGCGCACTTCCGCCTGCTCGTCGTTTTCGGTCGTCAACACTGCGTTGGCGATGGGGATGCCGTAATCGAGACCGACGCGCGTGATGCCCGCGCCCGATTCGTTCGATACCAGCTCGAAGTGGTAGGTTTCACCGCGAATCACGGCGCCCAGTGCGATCAGGGCGTCGAATTGCTCGGTTTCCGCCATTTTTTGCAGAATCAGTGGGATTTCCAGGGCGCCCGGCACGGTCACGTGCAGGATATCTTCATCGGCCACGCCCAGCTTGCTCAACTCTTCCAGGCATGCCGACAGCAAGCCACCACCGACGATTTCATTGAATCGTGCCTGGACGATACCGACGCGCAAACCTTCGCCGGCAAAATTGGTTTCGTATGCTCCTACGGTCATCATATGCCTCTTTATAAGTGATCAGCGGCGGCGCCATGCGCCAGGCTGCTGAATAGTGTTAATTAATTACTGCTGGCCAGGATGGCACTGAAAACCCGTTACTTCGAGGTCGAAACCGGCCATCGACGGCATCTTGCGGGGGCTGGCCAGCAATTGCATCTTGCTCACGCCCAGGTCGCGCAGGATTTGCGCGCCGATGCCGTAGCTGCGCAAGTCCATGCTGGCGGCGCGGCCTTTCGGCTTGGCTTGCGGCGTGTCCAGGGCGGCGAACTGGGCAAACAGTTCACTCGACGTCTCGCCACAGTTCAGCAAGACCATCACGCCCCGCTCTGCCTGCTTGATGGCGGCCATCGAAGCGGCCACCGTCCACGAGTGGGTGGTCGCTTCGCTTTCCAGCACGTCCAGCAGGGAAACGGGCTGATGCACGCGCACCAGCGCTTCCAGGCCGGGCGCCAGGTCGCCATGCACGAGGGCCAAGTGGGCCGAGGCGCTAGGCTTGTCGCGGAAGGCGATCAGGCGGAATTCGCCGTGCGCCGTGTGCAGGGTGCGCTCGGCAACACGCTCGACCAGGGACTCCGTCTGGCTGCGGTAATGGATCAGGTCGGCAATCGTGCCGATTTTCAAGCCATGCTGCTCGGCAAACACCAGCAAGTCCGGCAGGCGCGCCATGGTGCCGTCGTCCTTCATGATTTCGCAAATCACGGATGCGGGCGTCAGGCCGGCCATGGCCGTCAGGTCGCAACCGGCTTCCGTATGGCCTGCGCGCATCAGCACGCCGCCTTTTTGCGCTTTCAGCGGGAAGATATGGCCGGGCTGGACGATATCGCTGGGCTGCGTGCCCTTGGCCACGGCCACCTGGATGGTCTTGGCGCGGTCGGCGGCGGAAATGCCCGTCGTTACGCCTTCGGCCGCTTCGATGGACACGGTAAAGTTGGTGCCGTAGGCAGTGCCGTTGCGCGACGTCATCATCGACAGGTTCAGCTCGTCGCAACGCTCTTCCGTCAGGGTCAGGCAGACGAGGCCACGCGCATGCGTGATCATGAAATTGATGGCTTCAGGCGTCACGAAATCGGCGGCAAGCACCAGATCGCCTTCATTTTCCCGGTCTTCTTCATCGACCAGTATCACCATGCGGCCGGCGCGTAATTCAGCGACGATCTCTTCGGTGCTTGAAATAGACATTGTTCATCCTCTTATGACGCCTGGCGAAACCTGCTGCGCGTCGGTTTTGCCGGGCGTTGTTAGTGAAACTAAAAACTGCAACATCAAGTGCGAATATTCCTCAGATTTCCGGGAATTTTCTTATAACCTGCTATTTTAAAGGATTTAGCGCTTGCAGACCTGAAATAAGACAGCTTTGCGGCACGGATGCCGTAGTCTGCATCACAAAGCGCCGCTTCCCCGATCCAGGGCACACGGCGGAGGCAAGGCGCGCGCCGCCGGCCTTGCAAAGAGCATAAGATCAGCCGGTCACCGCCACGGCGCTGATACCCCACTCGCAGCGACACCCCACACAGGAGCGGCAACATGAAAACCAACGGATCGGCCATCTGGTCAGGCGGCATCAAGGACGGCAAGGGCGCCATCAGCACGCGCAGCGGTGCCTTGCAGGAATATCCCTACGGCTTTGCCAGCCGCTTCGAAGGCAAGCCCGGCACGAATCCCGAGGAATTGATCGGCGCCGCGCATGCGGGCTGCTTCACCATGGCCTTGTCGCTGATCCTCGGTGAAGCGGGCCTGACGGCGGAAAAGATGGAAACGACGGCCGAAGTGACCCTCGACAAGGTGGACGACGGTTTCGCCATCACGGCCGTCCATTTGATTCTGAAAGCGAAGATCCCTGGCGCCGACCAGGCGAAGTTCGATGAATTGACGGCCAAGGCCAAGGCCGGCTGCCCCGTGTCGAAGCTGCTGAAAGCCAACATTACCCTGGACGCGACCCTGCTGCCCTAGATTTTCGGCACGGGCTTGACGGGCTCCACAGGGGCCACCGGCGCCACCAGCGGCAGGCGCGAGTCGCTGGCCGGCAATGGGCGGTTCATCAAGCCGGGGTTCAAGGCTGCATTGTTCAGGTTATAGGCGGCGATGGCCGCCGCCACGGACGGATCTTGCGACGAAGGCGGCGGCACGGCCATGCCCGCGTTTTGCGCAGCCAGCTCTTGAGCCTGGGCATTTTTCTGGGCCAGCTGGGCTTGCGCCGTCGCCAAGCCCGCATCGGCTTGCCCCTGCGCCGCACGCGCCAGCGACTGCGCCCGTTCACTGGCCGCCTGGGCCGCCATCTGCGCGTCGCTGGCGGCCAGCTGCGCCCGCGCCGCATCGTCCGCCGCCGCTTGCGCCTGCTGCTGCAAGCCCTGCTGCTGCACTTGTCCCTGACGCAGCGCATCCACCCGTTCTGCGTCCTGCTGCTGCGCCTGCTGATCGGTATCGATGCGTTCGCTGTCCAGCCGTTCGGCCTCCAGGCGCTGAGTATTGACGCGCTGATTGTCCGCGCGCTGCGTCTGCAGTAGTTCCGCTGCATCGGCGGCTTGCGCCGAAGGCTGCGGTCGCAGCTCCTGCAAGTCCAGGTTCAGCTCTTCCGCTTCCAGTTGCTGCTGCAGTTCCAGCTGCCGCTGCGCAATGGCGATCGTCTGCGGCGGCGCCTCGTCGACGACCTGCGGCTGCGCGGCTTGCACGGCGCTGGACGGCAGTGCTTCGCCCGTCAAATCCGCCTCGACACTGGCCGCTAGCGGCGCGCCCTGCTGCCGGGCCAGCACGGCACCCACCTGCGCCAGCACGTCCGTTCCCTGTTGCAAGGCGTCCAGGGTGGCATTGCTGTCGGCCGCATACGCGGCCTGCAACGTTGTCGCATCGACATCTTCATTGCGCAAATCGATGCCGATGCGGGCCAGTTGCGCTTGCGTGAGCAGACTGCCGTCCTGCGCCAGCGCGGCGGCCGCATCCGTCGTGCCATCGCCCGACAATAAATCGTAGCGCTGCGCCAGACTGCCCGGCGTGTCGCCGGCCGTCGCCAGCTGGCTGGCGTCGATGCCGCTCGTTTGCAGTTGGGCGAACGATTCCGTCAGCTGCCGCGCCAGCGCCAGCAAGTCGTCATTGACATTCACGGGGGTATTGGCGGCCCTGGCTTCCTCCGTGGCGCCCTGCAGGGCCAGCAGTTGCCGGCGCGACAAGGCTACGCCGGACAGGAACTGGCCCAGCGGGGAGATATCGACCTGGGTCGATGACAGGATGGCAAGGGCCGCCGCCGCGCCGGAGGACGGCACGGGCTGCGCGGGTGCCAGCGGAACCGTCTCGCCCACGCGGGACGTGGCCGGGATGGTGTTGGGCACGGTTGCGCGCGAAATCGGGTCCATGGCTAGCCTCCACTGCGGAAAGCTTCATAGTATGCGCGTCTGCAAGAAAAGCAACACACGCTTGGCAGGGCGCAAAGGCCGGCAGGTGTGTTGCTCTTTTCAGCTACCGTGTCAGGCGGCAGCCTTGTCCAGCGACAACATGCGCTCGACATAGCGGGCGATCAGGTCGATTTCCAGGTTGACCTTGCCATCGACCGTCAAGTGTTTCAAGGTCGTCATGGCGATCGTGTGCGGAATCAGGTTGATCGAGAAGCGGCAGCCGTTGACGGCGCCCGCGCCCAGGTCTTCTACTCTGTTGACGGTCAGTGACACGCCATTGACGACGACGGAACCCTTGAAGGCCAGGTATTTCGCCAGCTCGTGCGGCGCTTCGATCACCAGTTCCCACGATTCGCCCACGGCTTCGAACTTGCGCACGATGCCCAGGCCGTCGACGTGGCCGGACACCAGATGGCCACCCAGGCGCTCGGCCAGGGTCAGGGCTTTTTCCAGGTTGACTTCCGTGGTGGTATCGAGACCCACGGTGCAATTGAGGCTTTCGCGCGAGACATCGACGGCAAAGCCCGTGTCCGATTTTTCCACCACCGTCATGCAGGCGCCATTGATGGCGATGGAGTCGCCCAGGGCCACATCGGCCAGCGGCAAGCCGCCCGCATGGATGTTCAGGCGCACGCCTGCGTCGAGGCCGCCGTCGAGTGCTTGCACGGTTTCAATCTTGCCGATGGCGGCAACAATTCCTGTAAACATGAACTAACCCTATAAAAGTGTGAAGTATTAATTGCGCTGGGCGAATCTTGCAAGGATACGCACATCTTCGCCCACTTGCTGAACCTGGTGAAATTGCAAAGTGCGCTGTTGCTTGATATCCGTCAAGGCGGGCAAGGCAAACATGCCTTGCGCGTCTCCCAGCAAGGTGGGCGCCAGGTAGACCAGCAGCTCGTCGACGCAGCCTTCGCGGATCAGCGAGCCGTTCAGTTTGGCGCCGGCCTCGACGTGGACTTCATTGCATTGCCGGCGTCCCAGTTCCAGCATCAGCGCGGCCAGGTCGACCTTGCCGTCCCCGTTCGGCAGCAGGATGACTTCCGCGCCCAAGGCGCGCAGCTGCGCTTCCTTTTCCGGATTGGCAACGGCCGCCACGATCCACGTGCCGCCGCCCTGCAAGATGCGCGCGTCGAGGCTGATGTCGAGCCGGCTGTCGACGACGATGCGGCGCGGCTGGCGCGGCGTCTCGACGGCGCGCACATTCAGTTGCGGATCGTCCGCCTTGACAGTGCCGATGCCCGTGAGGATGGCGCAGGCGCGCGCGCGCCACGCGTGGCCATCGGCGCGCGCTGCGGGCCCCGTGATCCACTGGCTTTGGCCATTGTGCAAGGCCGTCATGCCGTCCAGGCTGGCCGCCGTTTTCATGCGCACCCACGGCTTGCCGCGCTGCATGCGCGAAAAGAAGCCGATATTCATTTCATACGCCTCATCGGCCAGCACATCCGTGGTGACGGCGATGCCGGCCGCTTGCAGCTTGGCCAGCCCCTGCCCCGCCACCAGCGGGTTCGGGTCCGTCATGGCGGCCACGACGCGGCCCAGCCCCGCGCGCACGAGCGCATCGGAGCATGGCGGCGTGCGGCCGTGGTGGTTGCACGGCTCCAGGGTGACATAGGCGGTGGCGCCGCGCACGTCGTTGCCGCGCGCCGCCGCATTGGCCAGCGCTTGCACCTCGGCATGATCCTGCCCGGCCGCCTGCGTCACGCCGGCACCGATCACCTGGCCATCCTTGACGATGACGCAGCCGATGCGGGGATTGGGCGAGGTCGTGTACAAACCGCGCGCCGCCCATTCCAGCGCCAGGCGCATGCCATCAATATCGTTGAGTATTTCCACGGGCTTCTTTGCTTGAAGGTGAGTAATTGATAAGTCGTGCTACGAACTGTCGGCCACGCCGCTGCAATTGGCCGCCTGCTGCTGCGGATCGCACACACGCACCCTGCCCAGCATATTGATTTTAATATGCCGCACCTGCTTTCCCAAAGCCAGGGACAAGGTACCCCAGCGCGCCGCCAGGCTATTGGTCGCGCTGCAACTGCGTCCTGCGCCATTGTAGGCGATATAAAACGGCGCCGTGGCCGACGAAAACACGAACTGGGCCGTGATGCCCTCCGGCAGCGGCCCTTGGCGGAACAGCAATTCGTCATCGCCATCGAACACGAGGTTGGCATTGCGGTCGATGAATATCTGCCAGCCCGTGCGCCAGTCCGTGCCACCGGGCCCGGCCGGCATCAGCAACACGCGCTGCCCGCGCGCCATCGCCTGCGCCCGCGTCAGTTCGATGGCCGAGAACAAGTCGGTCGCCGCCGCGCGCACCTGCTGGCGCGCCAGCAGATGCTGCAAGCTGGGCATGGCAGCGGCCGCCAGCAGCGCGGCAATCGCCAGCACGGCCAGCAATTCGAGCATGGTGTGCCCGAGGGTGCGGCCGAGGGTGCGCCCGAATTTGTGCCTGCTCCTCGGTAGCCGCTTGCACATGGCCATGGCCTAGGGCCAGCAATGGCTGGCGGGGCCGCTGCTGCCGCGCTGGCCCGTGCTGTTCAAGGACAACACGCCGCAATCGGCATCCTGGAACTGCGCATCAACCTTGGACGTGCCCGGCATGGCGCGCAACAGTACGCATTGCCCGATCGTCAGGCCGGGACAGGCCAGCGCCTCGATTTCATACGCGCTGCCAGCCGCGCCCCCTTCGCCCGACCAGCATGGAAATTGCTGCGACTGCTGCGCCGGCGATGCCGAGGAAAAGGCCAGATAGCGGTTATTTTGCGAGTAATAGCGCTCCTGCTGCTGCATCAGGCGCAGCAGGGCCGCCTGTCCCTGCACCCGCTTGGCACGCACGACATGGCTGTGATAAGCGGGCACGGCCAGCGCCAGCAGCAGGCTCATGATCGCCAGCGCGGACAGCAGCTCGATCAGGCTGAAGCCCTGCGGGTTGGCAGCAGGAGTTCCACCGTTCGCAGCGAACCCATTCCGCCTTGCCAGCGTCCCCATGCGATCTCCCTCTTTCCCAAAAAGCGCCAGCCGGTACGATGCGCGTGCCTTGCCTGGGCCTATTTTTTCTTGGCCGCCTCGTGCAATTCGCGCCAGTTCGCCACTTCGCGCCAGCTCAGGCGCCGGGCCGGCAGCGGCGCGCTGACGACCTTGAGCCCCGCACCGCTGGTCGCGCCGGGCAAGCCAGGCTGCAGCACGGCCAGTTCCTTGCGCCCCTCGGCCCGCCCGGTGGCCGTGGCGGCACCCACCGTGCTGTTCAGCTCCAGCGCCAGCGGCGGCGCGCGCGCCAGGCCATCGAACAAGCGTCCCGTCTGCTCGCCCGCTTGCACGACACCGGCGCCATCGGCGGCAAAGCCGCTCAGCACGTCGAGCACGTACAGGCGCGTGGCCGGCCTGGCGCAAGGATCGCGCCCCGGCAGGACGGTGTTGAACAGCACCTTGCCGGCAGCCAATACGGGACTGCTGATGCTGCGCTCGCCCGTCTGCGCGGTATCCATAAAATCGAGGTACCAGCCGCGCATGGCGTCGCTGCCCGTATAGCGCAGCTCGGCGCCGTCGACGCGAAGGCCGCCCAGCGCTTCGCCCAAGCTGCGCTGTTCCAGGTCGGCCCGGCTGCGCGTGGGCGAACTTGCCCGCACATCGTCGTGAACGGCGTAAAACGACTGCGACAGGAAGGCGTCGGGCCAGGTATCGGCCGCTTCGACCAGCTTGCCCGTGCCGAACAGCAGCACATAGCCGCCACCGGGTGCGTACGCCACGCTCAACTGCTGCGTCACGGGCTGGCGCCGGCCCTGGGTATCGCGCGCAACAAAGACGAGCTTGCGTCCTTGCCCGTCCTTCCACGGCGGTCCGCCAGTCATGTCGAGGCGCCAGATATTGCCCTGCAAATCGCCCACATACAAATAAGCCAGTGCGCCGTCGCCACCCGGCACCACGGCGGGCGGACCCAGCGCGTGGGGGACGGCATCGGCGCCCGCATCATGGCCGCCACCGCCACCGCTGGCCACAGGCACCTTGAGACGGAAGTAATTACTTCCCAACGTCCATGGCGTGCCGGGCGCCTTGTCCAGCGCCAGCAGGAAGATGGCGGCCGCCGCGGCGGGCGCCGTCGTGTCCTTGCCGTCGTTGACATGGTTGTTGTAGCCGCTGGCGACGATGGCAAAGTCGCGGTAGGCCGGCGCCCCCTCCTTGCCGCCCATGTTGATGCGGGCAAACGCAGGCGGCGTGCGCACGTTACCCATCAGCCTGTCGTCGCGGTCCGTAAACTCCCACAGTGCCCCGTCTTGCGCGAAGCGGGCCGGATCGGTGATGTCGAGCGCAAACACGCCTTGCGCCCCGCCGCCCATGCCCGACACCAGCACCGTCTTCCAGCGCCCCAGCGCCAGCACTTCCGCCGTGGCTGCAGCGCCATCGAGCAGCGGACCGGGGCTGTAGTGAGTGCTCGCAGCGGCTGGAGCAAGTTGCAGCAGGGCCTGCGGCAGATAGGCAAACACTTCGCTGCCCGTGCGCGCATCGAAGGCATGCAGCAAACCGTCGTTGGCGCCAAGGTAGAGCATTTTGCGCCGCTGCAGCAGCGCCTGGCGGTGCAAGCCATAGCCGGCGCCAGGCATGCCCAGTCCCGGCGCGCCCACGTACAGCAGATTGCCGTAGGCTGCCGCGCCCAGGCTGCCTGACCTGCGCCGCAGAAATCCGCCCGGCTGGCCCACCTCGTGCGTGCGCTGGCCCAGCAGGTACGCCAGGCGCGCCTCCCCTCGCCCATCGCCGCCGTCGAATGCGCCGCGCTGTTCCGCATCGAGCCGCTTCCAGGCCAGCGGCATCAGGGCGCCCTTGGCGTCGGGCGTGTAGACGAGACGCAAGGACGCGGGCGTGCCATCCGGCACCGGCTTCTCTTGTCCGCCAGCGGTCCACGATGGCTTGCCGGGAAGCAGTGCCCCATCGGCGCCCACGGCAAACGCGGTGCGCGACAAGGTCATGCCGCCATCGGCCAGGCGCAGCTGCGTCTGGAACCAGTATGCCTCTTCCGTCCCGCTGGCCAGCGCCATCAGGGCCGGCCCAGCAAGCGTCGCTGGCAAGGTAGCCTTGTCGGCGGCCGCAAAAGCCGCGCGCAGTCCCGCGATCAGGGCGGCCGGATCGCTGCCGGGCAAGTAATGGGCGGGCCAGCGGCCGTCCAGGCTCCATTCATCGAACGCGCTGCCAGTTGCGCTCTTGAATGGGTTGGCGTCGCCGTTCGCATCGAGAAAACCGCCATATTTGGCCGCCAGCAGCAAGGGTGTGGTGACGGGAGTGGCGGCAGATTCGCCCGCCGGGTCGCCCTGGCGCAAGTCGCCCGCATAGTGCTCGACCTTGGCAAGGCCATCGTTCTTGCCGGGACGCAGGGCCTGCACGTGCGACCAGTAGGCCAGCCCTGCCGCATGATAACTGGCGCCGCCCGCTCCGTCGGCCAGCCATTCCAGTGCAGCTAGGTCCGGCCGTGGCGCGGGATTGCCTTGCACGCCGCCGCTTTCCAGGCTGCCCACCGCATGTGTCCACGCCATCGCATCGAAGGGCGGCGGCGCAAAGCCATCGGCGGCGCGGGCGCGGTCACCGTTGGATGCGGGAGTGTGCGGGACATTGCCGGGCACGTAACGGTCGCCCGCTATGCCCGCATCGCCGAGACTGACGACGACATGGCGCTGGCAACTGGCCGTTTGCGGGTCGCTCCACGCAATCACGACCGGCAAGCCGTCATCGATGGCGGGCGGGGCCGTGGCGGGTGGCACGACGGCGCTTGCTTGCCGCCCCTGCAGGTAACGCAGCGATTCGTACAGCAATTCGGCCAGTGGCGCCGCCCTGGCGTACGTGCCAGGATGCCCGGCGTTGCCGCGGCCCAGGCCATTAATGTAAGCGGTCACCCCGCCGCCAGGGCCGGCGCTCTGGAACGCATACACACCGGTGGCGGGATTCCATTCCTCGCCGGCATTGTCTTGCGGCATAAAATCAGGCCCCGTCCAGCGCTGCGTGCCCACGTGAGCCAATGGCGCGCGCAGCACGCCGCCATACACGGCGCCGGCGCCGGAGCTCACGCCGTTCAAATGGCCAAACACGCCCACGCGCACCCTGCCGCCATGGCGCTGCACGGCGCCCACCGGCTTGTAGTTCTTGCCGTACGTGAGGCATAAATCGTCGCGCAGCGGTCCTTCTTCCGCGTCGCAGACGCGCACGCGCGCGAGGAACACGCCGTGCGTGGCAGCAACGCCCGGCGCGTCGCAATTGCCGCCCGGAGGCAAGCTGGCGTCGCCGAACAGCAGGCGGTTACGGCAGGAAACGATGGCCAGTTGCGCCAGCGCAAACGGTGTCGCCGCCGCCACGCCTTTCTGCAGAACCTTGCGCGGGAAAAAGACGGGGTGGGCAAAGAAGTCGATGGGGCTGTCGGCATCGGGCAGGTAGGCGCGCTGCAGCACCGTCTTGCGCACTTCGTCGATGACGCGGTCGCCGCCCGTCAGGGCATAACGGACGAGGTCGAGCATGCTGGTGCTGGCCCAATTGAGAAAGTTGCCGCTAAAACTGTCGCCGCCGCAGCCGTGCAGCGCATCGGCCGCTTTCAGCACGGAGAAGTAAGCGGTCGCTACGCGCAAGTCCGGCAGCATGGCGCCGTCCTTGCTGCGGTACGGATAGCTGTAGCACATGCGCGCATGAAAGTAACCGAAGTACTCGCGCTGCGGTGCATACTCGCCGCCATGCGCGGCCGCGGCGACCGCATGCGTGAAAGACAGGTTGAGTAGCAGGTTCGGCGGCACGCGGGCGCCGTACAAGCCCGCGTCGGCCCGCGCCAGCGCCACAGGAGGTGCGGCCGCGGCAAGGGCGCCGCCGCAAACGAGGAAAATCCAGCAGAGCGGCAGCCAGGCAAACGGCAAAGCCCTCATGGCCCCGCTCCCATCGCCTGCTTGCGGTAATAACTTTGCAGCACGACTTGCGTGCTTTCCTGCGCGCCAAAACCGATGGCCGTGATGCGGTACACATAGCTTTCCGCCACCAGGCCACCAGCGACCGCCGTGGCCTGCGCGCCAGGCGGATGAAACGGCAGCAGTTCAATCAGGTAGCGGGGCCGGCGCGATGGCAGGAAGCCCTGCCCCGTCTGCATGACGGCGCCCGTAAACTGGCCATACGGCACCGTGCGGCTACCCGCTTCGGCGCCATCGAGGTCCGTACTTAACCAGAGCGCCGGAGCGTCCGGCGCGGCGGGCAGGCACAGGCCCAGTGCGCCTCCCTCGCCGCAGCCGTCCGCGAACCCGGCCGCGCTGCCTGGCGCGAAGAGGCTGCTGCGCCCGGGCGCACCGGGCAAGCCTTCGATATCGTTCTGCGCATCCATCAATGCTTCCTCCGCCGCCTGAAACGCGATCTGCCGGTCGCGCTCGCCGCGTGCCGCCTTTTCGCCCTGCAAGGCCATCTGCGCCGCCGATATGCCCAGCAGAAAAATGATCACCAGCAGGCACAGCACATATACGAGCGTGGCGCCACCGCAGCGCGCACAAGATGCGCAACAAGGTAGGCAACGGCGGACGCCCGCGTCGGCCATCGCGTCGCCCGCCTAGGCCGGTCCGTTGCGCAGCATGATGCTCGTCTGCACCAGTTGCCGCAGCCGCGAGCGCGTCGCGGCAGGCAGGGACGCGCGCGCGATGCGCACGCCCGTGTCGCCGGCGCCGTGCGCCTCGGCATACGCCTTGCCGAACAGGTCGAACTGCGCCGGCCCCAGTTCCGCCATCTTGTCCGCCTGGCCCGCCTCGCCATGCAACAACAACGCCACGCGCACGCTGGCCACGCGCTTCCAGTGCGTGCGGCGGTGAAAGTCACGCTGGCGCGCGGCCGCATCCGCCCCCTCCAGCACCAGCGCCGCATCGTCGGCGTCAAGCGCGCTGGCGTTGACATAGCGGTTCGCCACGCCATCGGGCGGCGTATCCGTGTCGAGGCCATACAGCACCTGGAAGCCGTCGACGCCACGGATGATGGCGTCCGCGCCCCAGCCGTTCGCACCCCGGTATTTGCAACGCAATTCACCCTCGCCATCGGTACCTTGGGCCACATAGAAAATGCTCCAGCCCCGCTGCGCCTGCGTTTGCGCGGCGCCAACGCCGAAGCCCGCGCAATTGAGCACGGAGCCGTCGCCGCCCTCTTCCTTGCCGGCGCCGTAATAGCGCAGGGCCAGCACGTCGCTGCCATGCAGGGCGCCGGGCAAAGCGCCGCTGATGCCTTCGCTGTTCTTGCCCAGGATGCGCGCGTCGAGCCCGGCGACGTTGGCGCTGTCGAAATCGGCATGGGCGACGGGCGCGGCGCTGCTGTCCCAGTTCACGTACGCCGTCTGGCGCACGGCGCGGGCGATGGTGTCGAGCGCATAGCGGCCGTTGTCGTCGAGGCGCGCGCTGGCGGACTGGTCGCCATAACTGCCGCTGGCCG
The DNA here is from genome assembly GCF_029690045.1 of Janthinobacterium rivuli. Classification (NCBI taxonomy): domain Bacteria; kingdom Pseudomonadati; phylum Pseudomonadota; class Betaproteobacteria; order Burkholderiales; family Oxalobacteraceae; genus Janthinobacterium; species Janthinobacterium rivuli. The sequence continues at coordinate 2,065,767 of NZ_CP121464.1, read as the reverse complement.
CCAGCAGCACGCTACTGGCGGCCAGCATCAGCAGCGCGCCCAGCGACAGGGACACCAGCAATTCGACCAGGCTCATGCCACGCTGCCGGCGCAGGACAGTATTCATGCGCCGCCTCCGCCCAGCTGGAATGCCAGCCTGGGCAGCGACTCGCCTGCCGCATTCTCGGCGGGCGAGCCATCGGGCAAGCGGCCGCGCCAACCCAGCTTGATGACGATGGGTGCGCCCTTGCCGCCGCTGCAGGCCCACTGCAAGCCTTGGCCGACGGCATCCCACGCGGAAGTGTCGCGGCAAATGCGCAGGCGCGCGCCGGGCAAGGCCGCATGCAGCCGCTGCTGCCATTCGGCGATATCGAATTGCGCCAGTTCGGCCGCGCTGCAGGCGGCAACGCCGAGGCAGTCGGGCGCGCCGCCGCCCGCTTCCGCGCCGTCCGCCGCCGTGTATGCCACGTTCAGGTAGGGGTTGCCCGTATCCGGGCCATGCATGAGCACGCTGTTCGCGCGCATGCGTTCGGCCATGCCGGCGGCCAGTTGCACGCCCGCCGACAACAGTGCCGACTCATGGCGCGCGCGCAGGGAGTTCAGTTGCAAAATGCTGGCACCGAGCAGACCCAGCGCCAACAGCAGCAGCGACACCAGCACCTCGACGAGGCTGCTGCCACCCGCAGGAAACATAGTGCGACCGCCCTTGCCCATGCGCTACTCCCTTCCGCAGACAGAGTCGCAAGAACAGGCGGCCCAGCTACAAGATAGGCGTGCGCAAAAAGCCGTGTCTGCGCTAGCGCAAACAGCACGGCGATAAGGTGAGAAGAACAGCGTTGGTGTTGATCAGGCCGCTTGCCAGGCGAACCTTGGCGTGGTGAGCAAGAAGGCGAGCAAGAAGCAGAACGTCAGGGCTTGCGCGCCTGCCCCACTTCGGCGATCGCGTCCTGGAATTCGGCCAGGTCTTCGAAGTTCTTGTAGACGGAGGCGAAGCGGATGTAGGCGATCTTGTCCAGGCGCTTCAATTCCTGCATGACGAGTTCGCCGATATAGCCGGAATCGACTTCGCGCAAGCCGCTGGTGAGCAGTTTTTCCTGGATGGAGGCGATGGCCGTATCCACGGAGGCGGCCGCGACGGGACGCTTGCGCAAGGCCAGCATCAAACTGCCGCGCAACTTATCCGCAGCGAACTCCGTCCGGCTGCCATTCTTTTTGACGACGGCCGGCATGATAAGTTCAATGCGCTCGTAAGTGGTAAAACGCTTGTCGCATTTGCCGCAGCGGCGGCGGCGCCGAATGGCATCCCCTTCCTCCGATACGCGCGTATCGAGAACCTGGGTGTCGCCGTGCTGGCAAAATGGACATTTCATGGGCTGGCTACAACTTTATAGTAATAATTACGGGAAATCGCCGCTCTTGTACAAAGGGCGCCCGAATCACTCCGGGCGCCCTTGGGCACGAAGGAATGTGTCATACAGAATCTTACTCCGTATGACACATTCTGGACAAATAATTATGCAGCGTACACAGGGTGCGCGTCGGCCAGCACTTTCACGGCCGCTTTCACGCGCTCGATGGTGGCGGCGTCATGCGGATTGTCCAGCACGTCGGCGATCAGGTTGCCCACTTCTTCCGCTTGCGCTTCCTTGAAACCGCGCGTCGTCATCGCCGGGCTGCCCAGGCGGATGCCCGAGGTGACGAAAGGTTTTTGCGGGTCGTTCGGGATGCCGTTCTTGTTGCAGGTGATGTGCGCGGAACCGAGGATGGCTTCGGCTTCCTTGCCCGTCAGGTTCTTGGCGCGCAGGTCGACCAGCATGACGTGCGATTCGGTGCCGCCGGAAACAATGCGCAGGCCGCGCTTGATCAGGGTTTTCGCCAGCACGTCGGCGTTCTTGATCACTTGCTTCTGGTATTCGACGAATTCAGGGCTCAGCGCTTCCTTGAAGGCGACAGCTTTGCCGGCGATCACGTGCATCAGCGGGCCGCCCTGGATGCCAGGGAAGATGGCCGAGTTGATGGCTTTTTCGTGTTCGGCCTTCATCAGGATGATGCCGCCGCGCGGGCCGCGCAACGATTTGTGCGTGGTCGAAGTGACGAAGTCGGCGAACGGCACCGGGTTCGGGTACAGGCCGGCGGCGATCAGGCCGGCGTAGTGGGCCATGTCGACCATGAAGTAGGCGCCAACTTCCTTGGCGATCTTGCCGAAGCGTTCGAAGTCGATCTTTTTCGAGAACGCCGACGCGCCGGCGATGATCAGTTTTGGCTTGCGTTCGCGGGCCAGGCGTTCCATCGCCTCGTAGTCGATGTCTTCTTCCGCCGTCAAGCCGTAGGAGACGACGTCAAACCATTTGCCGGACATGTTCAGCGGCATGCCGTGGGTCAGGTGGCCGCCTTCGGCCAGCGACATACCCATGATCAGGTCGCCTGGTTTCAACATGGCGAAGAACACGCCCTGGTTCGCCTGCGAACCGGAGTTCGGCTGCACGTTCGCGCATTCGGCGCCGAACAATTGCTTGACACGGTCGATGGCCAGTTGCTCGGCCACGTCGACGTATTCGCAGCCACCGTAGTAGCGCTTGCCTGGATAGCCTTCAGCATATTTATTCGTCAGCTGCGAGCCTTGCGCTTCCATTACGGCTGGCGACGTGTAGTTCTCCGACGCGATCAGTTCGATGTGGTCGTGCTGGCGCGTGTTCTCTTTTTGAATGACGGCGAACAATTCAGGATCGACGTTGGCGAGGTTGTGATCTTTTGCAAACATGTAAAAACTCCAAGTATGAGGGTGCTTGTACTGGCAGGTTGGATCGAATGAGGGGAGCCGGCGTTAAGTGAATAACAACATTGGACAGGCAGCCTCTTCGTGCTTTTCCATAGTGGCTACCCAGGCGAACGGCTGATGAAAAATCTCACGTTTCCCGGTGGATGCCCACCTTTCGCCGGTTTGCCGATCTCCACTCATGGAGATCGCCCGACTTTTCGCCAGTCACGTGAGACGTAATGGAAGCCAAATTGTAAGTTAAGTGCCCAAATTGAGCAAGGAATGCAACCGTGCGGCTATAATCGCCGCGCGCCACCCCAGCCAGGGTGCGGCCACAAGCTGCCCCGGGGCATGGCTGCGGCTTTTAAGCTGGACTTAAACCTGGCCATGGCATGTAAGCGTATGTTACGAAGCTTGCCATTGCACACGCCGGATTTACAATGCTGCGGTGCAACTTATATGCAGCTTTTGCATGGCTTTCCAGCAAGCGCCCACAGTCACAAGAAGAAAAATCGCGTAAAATGTTGCTCAATCTCACTACTGGCGCAATAAACATGCCTTCAGTCTTTACCTGGAACGTACGTGTCTACTATGAAGACACCGACGCCGGCGGCATCGTCTATTACGCTAACTACCTGAAATTCTTCGAACGCGCGCGTACCGAATGGCTGCGCGCCATCGACGTGGGCCAGCAGGAATTGCTGGAGCAGCACGATGCAATGTTCGTTGTCAAAAGCGTCAACGCCGACTATCATGCGCCAGCCAGGCTCGATGACACGGTAAGATTAACCTTAAGTATAGAAAAAATGGGGCGCGCCTCCATCGTTTTCCTGCAACAAGCCTGGTGCGGCGACCGCCTGCTCAACACGGCCCGCGTCAAGATCGGCTGCGTCGATTCGGCACTGCGCCCGCGCGCCGTGCCTGATGCAGTCGCGGCCCGCATGCGCGCCGCCTGAGCCCTACCCGCCACCCCCGGACAATTCACCCAACAGACTGCCAGCCAATGAACGTTACACAAGATCTTTCTTTCCTCGCGCTCATCTCCAATGCCCATTTGATCGTGCAACTGATCATGGCCCTGCTGCTGCTGATTTCCCTGACCAGCTGGACCTACATTTTCCGCAAGATGTTTGCCGTGCGCCAGGCGCGCAAGCAAACCATCGAATTCGAACGCAGCTTCTGGGCCGGCGGCAACCTGCATGCGCTGCACCAGAACGCCAGCGGCAACCGCGACCAGAGCGGCGCGCTGGCCCGCATCTTCGATGCCGGCATGGGCGAATTCATCAAGGGCAAGGCTTCCTACGGTTCGCGTGAAGCGCTGGACGTCGGCGCCGTGCTCGACGGCGCACGCCGCGCCATGCGCGCCGCCTTCCAGCGTGAAATGGACGTGCTCGAATCGCACCTGGCCTTCCTCGCTTCCGTCGGCTCCGTTTCTCCGTACATCGGCCTGCTCGGTACCGTCTGGGGCATCATGAACGCCTTCCGCGGCCTGGCCAACGTGCAGCAAGCCACCCTGGCCGCCGTCGCGCCCGGCATTGCCGAAGCGCTGATCGCCACCGCCATCGGCCTGTTCGCCGCGATTCCCGCCGTCGTCGCCTACAACCGTTTTTCGCATGATATCGACCGCCTGGCGATCCGCTTCGAAAGCTTCGTCGAGGAATTCTCCAACATCTTGCAGCGCCAGTCGCGCTAAGAGGGAGCAGCGTCCATGGGTTCCTCATTCAATAGCGGCGGCATGCGCGGCGGCCGTGGCCGCAAGTTCAAGTCCGAGATCAACGTCGTGCCGTACATCGACGTGATGCTGGTGCTGCTGATCATTTTCATGGTGATGCCGTCGTCGAACAATCCCAGCGTGGTGAACTTGCCCAACGCGGAGAAATCGGCGAAACCGCCCGATGACTATATTCAGATCGTGCTGAAACCGAATGGTTCGCTGTCGATCGGCGTCATCGGCAAAGAACAGCTGTCGCCGGAAACGGAACCGAACCGCGACGCCCTGCTGCGCAAGCTGCGCGGTTTACATGAAAGCAATCCCGATTATCCCGTGATGATCGCGGGCGACAAGGAAAGCAAGTACGACGATGTGATCCAGCTCATTTCGGAAGCGAAAAAGATGGGCATTACCAGAGTCGGCCTGGCCACCAAGTAAACGCAGCACCCTGTTTCCAGACCTGACCGTTTTTAGATAGACTAGACTTTGCAGAACAAACAAATCGACCATGTACTCGGCAAGCCCTACAGCGTGCCGCGCGAACGCAGCCGCTGGCCCTCGCTGGGCCTGGCGCTGGCGATGCACCTTGGGCTGCTGTTTTTCCTGTGGGTGGGCGTACACTGGCAAAATACGGAACCTGTCGCCGTCGAAGCGGAAGTGTGGGACATGAAAGTGCAGACGGCCGCACCGCCACCCGAAGTGGCGACGGAACCGGAGCCGACACCAACGCCGCCGCAACCGCAAGTGGAACAGCCGGCCCCGCCGCCACCGCCGCCCGTGGCCGCGCCCGAGCCGAAGGTCGACCTGCGCGAAGCGGAGATCGCCCTGGAACGCAAGAAGGCCAAGCTGAAAGAAGAAAAAGACAAAGCGGCAGCGGAAGAACGCCGCAAGCAGGAATTGAAGGAACGCGAGGAAGAAAAGCGCGAACTGGAAAAACAGAAGCAGAAAGAAAAAGACAAGGCTGACAAGCTGGAGAAAGAAAAGGCCGACAAGCTGGAGAAAGCCAAGGAAGCCAAAGAGAAAGCGGCGGAAGAAAAAGCCGAGAAAGAACTGGCCGATAAAAAAGCGGCGGCCGAAAAAGCGGCCAAGGCGAAAAAAGCGGCGGAAGAGAAAAAAGCCGCCGACAAGGCGCGTGCTGCGGAAATGAGCCGCATCACGGGTGCGGCGGGCGCCGGCACGACAGGCACGGCCGAGAAATCGACCGCGCCACGCAAGGACAGCGGCTATGTCGCTGCCCTGACGAGCAAGATCAAGAGCAATATCGCGTACAGCGGTAGCACGGACGTGCCGGGCAACCCGCGCGCCGTGTTCAAGATCGAGCAACTGCCAACTGGGGAAATTATTTCGGTCCGAAAGATTAAAAGTAGCGGCCTGCCGGCGTATGACAGCTCGGTGGAAAACGCCATTAATAAATCGTCGCCACTGCCGAAGAAAAAAGACGGCACCGTGGAACGCGAGATTGAACTCATATTCGAGATGAAGGATTTGCCTAAATGATGACCATGAAAAAAATGAGCTATGTCGTGCTCTGCGCCGGCCTGATGCTGGGAGCGTCAAGCGCCCAGGCACAGCTGCGCGTGGAGATTACGGGGATCGGCAGCAACCAGATCCCGGTGGCTGTCGCCAGCTTCGTCAATGAATCGGCCGCGCCGCAATCGCTGTCGGGCATTATCAAGGCCGACCTGGCGCGCAGCGGCGTGTTCAAGCTGATCGACGCCGATGCGCCCGTATCGGAAACGGCGCCCGTCAGCTACGAGCAGTGGAAATCGCGCGGCGCCGACGCGCTGGCGGCCGGCACCGTGCAAAGCATGGCCGATGGCCGCCTGGACGTGCGCTACAAGCTGTTCGACACCATCAAGGGCGCGCAGATTTCCAGCATGAACAATGCGGCCGCGCCGCAGTTCAACCGCCTGCTGGCGCACAAGATCGCCGATGACATCTATGAAAAGCTGACGGGCGTCAAGGGCGCGTTCGCCACGCGCATCGCCTACGTCACGCAATCGGGCCGCGAATACCGCCTGGAAATCGCCGACGCCGATGGCGAAGGCATCCAGGTCGCCCTGCGCTCGAACGAGCCGATCATTTCGCCGTCATGGTCGCCGGACGGCACCAAGGTCGCGTATGTGTCGTTTGAAAAGAAAAAGCCGATCGTCTACGTACAGAATCTGGTGACGCGCCAGCGCACCATCGTTTCGAATGAAAAAGGCAGCAATTCCGCGCCGAGCTGGAGCCCGGACGGCTCGCGCCTGGCCGTGGCCCTGTCGCGCGACGGCCATACCCAGGTCTATACCGTCAATGCCGACGGCAGCGGCTTGCGCCGCGTCAGCACCAGCAGCGGCATCGATACGGAACCCCAATTCTCGGCCGATGGCCAAAGCATTTACTTCACCAGCGATCGCAGCGGCGGACCACAAATCTACCGCATGTCGAGCAGCGGTGGCGAAGCCAAGCGCGTGACGTTTGGCGGCTCCTACAACATCAGCCCGCGGATTTCGTCCGACGGGAAGACACTTGCTTATATTTCCCGTCGCGACGGCAATTTCCAGCTCTACGCGCTCGACCTGGCTAGTGGCCAGGAACTGCGCCTGTCGGACACCGCCAACGACGAATCACCGAGCTTTTCGCCCAACGGGAAATATATCATGTACGCGACCGAATCCGGACGACGCAAGTCGCTGGCAGTGGTATCGGTGGATGGCCGCGTCAAACAGCGTTTGACTACGCAAGCTGGCAATATCAAGGAGCCCACCTGGGGTCCTTTTATGAAGTAAATGCTGTACAGTTTCACCTTTAACCATGACCCGGAGAATAAAAATGAGTAACTTTAAAAGTTTGGCTTTCATCGCCGCTACCGCAGCTCTGCTGTCCGCCTGCAGCACCCCAGTCAAAGTAGCCGAGACCCCAGTGGTTGAGCGCGCTCCTGAAAAAGTCGCAGCTCCAGTTGACACCCGTCAAGTTCAGCCAGTGACGACCGCATCGGTCGATCCACTGGACGATCCAAAAGGCGTGCTGGCTAACCGCAGCATCTACTTCGACTTCGACAAATACGTCGTGCGCGAAGCGGACACCCCAGTTGTGCAAAACCACGCTGGCTACCTGGTGAAAACGCCTAGCCGCAAGATCCTGATCCAAGGTAACACCGATGAACGCGGTGGCGCTGAGTACAACCTGGCCCTGGGCCAGAAACGTGCTGAAGCCGTGCGCAAGTCGATGGCAGCTCTGGGCGTACCAGAAGGCCAAATGGAAGCCGTGTCGCTGGGCAAAGAAAAGCCTAAAGCACAAGGCAGCAACGAAGCAGCATGGGCAGAAAACCGCCGCGCTGACATCGTTTATTGATGTTGACAGGTGAGCGCGGCAGCATTGACGCTTACCTAACTGGCCAGTCATAGGCATAATAATGGGGCGCAGCGCGGTGATTCACCGCCCGGCGCCCCGTTTGCATGTTTGCGTAACCTTAGAAAGCCCGACCCATGATGACATTCTCGAAAGCCGGCGTAGCCGCCGCCTTGATGGCCGCGTTTGCCTACCTGCCCCTGCACGCCAACGCCGCCCTGTTCGATGACGACGAAGCACGCAAGGCCATCCTCGAGCTGCGCGCCAAGGTCGACGCCATGGCGCGTGACCTGAACAGCCGCGTCGACGCCAAGGCGGACAAGACCAGCACCTTGAGCCTGATCAACCAGCACGACCAGACCATGCAAGAGATCGCCCGCCTGCGCGGCCAGATCGAAGTGCTGGGCAACGACCTGGCGAATGTGCAAAAGCGCCAGAAGGATTTCTACACCGATATCGATGCGCGCCTGCGCAAGCTCGAACCGCGCCAGGTCACCATCGATGGCCAGGAAGCGGCCGTGGGCGTATCCGAGCAAAGTTCATACGAATCCGCGTTCGGCCTGTTCAAGTCGGGCGACTACAAGGGCGCCGTCACGGCCCTGGACGGCTTCGTCAAGCGCTATCCGGAATCGGCCTACGCTGCCAACGCGCAATACTGGCTGGGCAACGCCTATTACGCCCAGCGCGACTGCAAGAGCGCCATCACGGCCCAGCAGGCAGTGCTGAAACACTACCCGGACAGTCCGAAGGCGCCCGACGCCATGCTCAACATCGCCAGCTGCTACACGGAGCTGAAAGACAAGCCGAACGCGACCAAGACGCTGAACGCGCTGATCTCGCGCTACCCGGACTCCAGCGCGGCGCAAGCGGCCAAGGAACGGGCCGGTAAAAAGTAAAAGCGGGGAAAAAGTTGCCCGTTAGGTTTGACAGAATCCCGGGCACCCCCTATAATCTTTCTTCTTCGGGTCGTTAGCTCAGCTGGTAGAGCAGCGGACTTTTAATCCGTTGGTCGCAGGTTCGAATCCCGCACGGCCTACCACGAATACGCAGTACTGATCTGCTTGCGAGTTGTTATAGCAAGCATTTTTTACGGCACAGTGTTACCGAAGTTGTTGTAAAAAGTTTTTGGGTCGTTAGCTCAGCTGGTAGAGCAGCGGACTTTTAATCCGTTGGTCGCAGGTTCGAATCCCGCACGGCCTACCAAATACGTCAGAGAAGCCAACCGTTCGCGGTTGGCTTTTTTGTTTTCAGCAGCATCAATTGCACGCGATGCCATCCCTGATACAAATCAAACGCCTTATCACCCGCGCTACGTATCTGTCGGACTGTCGTATAATCAGACCACCATGAACGCCACCTCATCCTCGACCACGTCCGAAGTTGCGACAACGGAAGCCGCCGAAACCTATGACCACTGGTTTCGCGCAAAGGTGCTGACGTCACTCAATGATGATCGCCCCACCGCCTCGCACGAGACAGTCATGGCGCAACTGAGGAAAATCGTCACGCCACAGACTGACGGCTGTCATGCATACACGGCAACTATATCCCTGAGCAACAATACTCTCTGCCATACGGAACACCGCTTTTAACGCGGGATCCCAGCCTTGCGAGTACCAAAGTAAGCCACTACACCCGCCGCGCCCGCAGCCACTCCTTCAGCGCATCATTCATGCGCGTTTGCCATCCATCACCGGTGGCCTTGAACGCGTCGAGAATTTCAGCGTCGAAGCGTATGGTCGTGCTGACCTTGCCGCCGCTACCAGCAGGCCTGCCGCGACGACGCGCCATTTCTTGCTGCGCCTCGGGGCGGGAAACGGGCTTGTCGCCCACTTGCCAGACGCCTTGCTCAAAAAAACCGTCCGTCAATTCAGGCGCATCATCGGGATCAACCCAGGCTTTGCCAGTATTTTGCGCTTTCGCGTTCATTTGCCTTCCTCATGCTGATGATCCTGCGCGCCAGGCCACGCGGCGTCCAGACCAATACAATCAGACGCTCGTCGAGCCAGCCTGCAGTGATGAAGCGGGGTTCTCCATAGTCCTGGCGCTGGTCCGGCAGCGTAATGGTGAGCCCGTCAAACACTTCGTGCGCACGGGCAAAGTCGAGACCACGCTCCCTGAGCGTCTTTTCACGCTTGGCAGCATCAAAAGTGATTCTCATTATTTATTGTAGTAACAAATAATAGAAACAGCCAGCCCTATTTCACGGGCAAGGGCGCCATCGGGACTGCTACATCGCCACCCTTAACGCGACACCAGCGCCGGCCGCCCGGCCAGATGTGCCACCACGCCACCCATCACCCGCCCCAGCGGTACCTCCACCCAGCGGTAAAACGCGGCGCCGGCAGCCAGGCTGGCGCCCCAGGCCGTCAGCATGCCCAGCGCCTGCCACTCCGGCTCGAGCGGGACATAGCTGATAAACAGCGCATTCACCAGCAGGCTGACGGGAAAGTGGACGAGAAACACGGCATACGAGATGCGGCCGAGGGTATTGATGATGTTCCAGGCGGCGCCCTGGGACGGCGTGCGGGCACGGCCGAACAGGAACAGGGCGCAGGCGACGATCAGGGCCAGGGCGATGCGGCTGCGGTAGTCGACGGCCAGGGCCAGCAGGACGGGCACGGCGGCCATGGCCATGAGCACAGTCATGGCACCGGGCTTGCGGGTCGGATCGCTGGCCCACCAGGCCAGCATGCCGAGGCCGTAGCTGCCGAAGAAATACGGCGCCCAGTTGTCCCAGTCCGCGTCGAGATTGAAATACAGCAAAGAAAAAGTGATGCCCAAGGTGACGGCCAGCGGCATCAGCCAGTGCCGGCGCCGATGGCCCGCCACGCGGCCGCCCAGCCACAGCAGCGATACCGTCAGCAGGTAGAGCTGGAAATCGATGGCCACGTACCAGGCGCCGGCGGACAGCGATTCATAGCCCAGCACGCCATGCAGCAGCAAGGCATGGGCGCTCAGCTGGCCCAGGGTGACGGCGGCCGACATGGAGTCGTGCTGCATCCAGATGCCGGCCACCGGCGTAATCACGGCGGCGAGCAAGGTGGCAGCCAGGAAAGGCGGCGCCAGCTTGGCATAGCGGCGCCAGATCGCTTGCAGCGGGGTGGCAATGCCGGGACGGCCGGCGGGAGAGAGCGATTTGGCGACCAGAAAGCCGCCGATGACGAGAAACACTTGCACGGCGATGCGCGCGCTGCCGCCCAGCCAGCCCAGCAACTCGGGCCACAGCGGCTGCACGTAGTCGGACATGGGTCCGTAAAACGCCAGGTGGTGCAACACGATCAATTGCGCCGCGCCCGCCTTCAAACCATTGATCCAGCCAAACTGCGGACGATGTGCCAGGTCCGCCTGTGATACCACTGCTGCTGCCGTCATTCCCTATCCTTGCCGTGCCAGGTAGTGTCGCCAGCCCATCGCGCAACAGGCGCGCGGCTGAGGATTTACCGAAAGGCCGACATCATAGCCGAGCCTGGCAAATGGCGGGGCACGGCAGGCGGCTAGACTGCCTGTCCGCCCGCGTCCGGCGCCTCGGGCGCCACTGGCTGCTGCGCCAGGATGGCGTCGAGCAAGCCGGGAAAACGGCTCTCGATATCGGCGCGGCGCAGGGTGTTCATGTGCGTCGTGCCCGCGTTTTCCGTGTAGACGAGGCCCGCTTCGCGCAAGACCTTGAAATGGTGGGAGACGGTCGACTTCGGCCGCCCGCCGTCGAGGTCGCCGCAGGCGGCCGCGTCCACTCTGGCCAGGTGGCGCACGATGTCGAGGCGAATGGAATCGCTCAAGGCGTACAGCACTCTTTCAAGGACGAATTCGCTGGCGGGAGGATGTTTGTGTGGGCGCATGAGCAGAATCATACAGCATGCGCTATACTAATTCCATTCTTCGAATATTTACGAACTACCGAATCAGCATTTCCATACTTTCCATACACCACCATCAACAAAGGCCACCATGTCCGCCCTCTTCCAGCCCTACACCCTCAAAAACGTCACCCTGCGCAACCGCATTGCCGTGCCGCCCATGTGCCAGTACATGGCCGTCGATGGCGTCGCCAACGACTGGCATCTGTCGCATTACGCGGGCATGGCCCGTGGCGGCGCTGGCCTGGTGATCGTCGAAGCGACGGCCGTAGCGCCGGAAGGCCGCATCACGCCAGGTTGCACGGGCATCTGGAACGATGACCTGGCGCAAGCCTTCGTGCCTGTCGTCAAAGCCATCAAGGCGGCCGGCTCCGTGCCCGGCATACAGATCGCCCACGCGGGCCGCAAGGCCAGCGCCAACCGCCCATGGGAAGGCGACGACCACATTCCTGAAGGCGACGCGCGCGGCTGGCAAACCATCGCCCCGTCCGCCATCGCCTTTGGCGGCGGCCTGCCGAAAGTACCGCGCGCCATGGACCTCGACGATATCGCCCGCGTGAAACAGAACTTCGTCGACGCGGCCGTGCGCGCCCGCGAAGTGGGCTTCGAATGGCTGGAACTGCACTTCGCCCACGGCTACCTGGCGCAAAGCTTCTTTTCCGCCCACTCGAACCAGCGCGACGATATCTATGGCGGCAGCCTGGAAAACCGTAGCCGCTTCCTGCTGGAAACCTTGAAAGCCGTGCGCGCAGTGTGGCCCGAACACCTGCCGTTGACGATCCGCTTTGGCGTGCTGGAATTCGACGGCCGCGACGAGCAAACCCTGCTCGAATCGATCGGCCTCGTGCGCCAGTTCAAGGATGCTGGCATGGATATGATCAGCGTCAGCATAGGTTTTACCATTCCTGACGTATCGATTCCATGGGGTCCGGCCTTCATGGGCCCGATTGCCGAGCGCGTGCGCCGCGAAGCGAGTGTGCCCGTCTCGTCCGCCTGGGGCTTCGGCACGCCAGCCATTGCCGAGCGCGTCGTCAAGGAAGAACAGCTCGACGTGGTGATGGTCGGCAAGGCACACCTGGCCAATCCGCACTGGGCATATTTTGCCGCCAAGGAACTCGGCGTGGAACGCGCCTCGTGGACCCTGCCGGCGCCGTACGCGCACTGGCTCGAGCGCTACTGATCGTCCTTGACCGTTGCCGGATGCCCCTCCAGGGGCAATTCCGGCAGGAACAACAAGAAGACCAGTCCCAATAGCAGCAGCACGGCGCCGGCGCCAAACACGCTGGCGATCGCATGGCGGTACACCTCCACCGTCTGCGTCGTAGCCTGCGAGCCCAGCGCCGAGACGGCTTCCACGCCGTGCTTGTGCAGCTGATGCGCGAGGATGGCGCCGGACGCCGTCACGCCCAGCAAGCCGCCCAGCGAGCGGAAAAAGGCCAGCATGGCCGTGCCCACGCCGCGGCGCGCCAGCGGCAAGGCATTTTGCACGGCAATCGTCATGTTCGGCATCACCAGTCCCAGTCCCGTGCCGAGCAGGAAGATGGCCGGCTCGATGACCCAGTAACCACGCGACGTTTCCATGCCCCAGGCCAGCACGGCAAACGCCAGCAGCGCCACGGCCAATCCCATCACCTGCACCATTTTGTACTTGCCCGAGCGCGACAGCACGCGGCCGTTGAAGATCGACGAGGCCACCAGCCCCACCATCATCGGCACCGTCATCACGCCGGACTCCGCGGGACTCGTGCCCATCACCAGCTGGAAGAACAGGGGAAAGAAGACGCTGGCGCCCATCAGGCCCATGAAGGTCACGGCCATCACCAGGCTGGCGATATTGAAGGTGCGGTTCTCGAACAGGTCGGGCGGCAGCACGGGCTCATCCACCCGCCCCACGTGCACGGCCAGCCAGAGGCCCAGCAGCACGGCGACGCCGCCGCACACCTTGATGGCCAGCGCATCCCACGGCCACTCGGTGCCGCCCAGCGCCAGCACCAGCAGGGCCGCCGTGACGGCGCCCGTCAGCAATGCCGAGCCAAGATAGTCGATCTGGTGTGCATGCGTGCGCACGGGTTTGCGCATGGCGCGCGCGATGATGACAAAGGCAGCCGCGCCAATGGGCAGGTTGACATAAAAAATCCAGTGCCACGACCAGGCATCCGTAATCACGCCGCCCAGCACGGGCCCCAGCACGCTGGTGACGGCATACACGATGGGCACCATGCCTTGGCGCTTGCCCCGTTCGGCCGGCGGCACGATGTCGCCGATGATGATTTGCGCCAGCGGCATGAAGCCGCCCGCACCGAGGCCCTGGATGGCGCGGAAGATGATCAGCTCCGTCATGTTCTGCGCCAGCCCGCACAGCACGGAGCCGAGCAGAAAGGTCAGCAAGGCCGTGAAAATCATGGGACGGCGGCCGTACTGATCGGCCAGCTTGCCGTACAGGGGCATGGTGGCCGTCGAGGCCAGCACGTACGCCGTGACCACCCACGACAGGTGCGCCATGCCGCCCAGGTCATCGACGATGCGCGGCAAGGCCGTGGCGACGATGCTCTGGTCCAGCGCACCGAGTCCCAGCACGGCCATCAGACCCAGGTAGACGGCGCGCACTTCGCGTTCGGTGACGGGCTTGGCCGCGACTTTTTCTGCGCCGGCGGCGTGATCGTGGCCACTCATGCCTGGCCTATCTCAAGCAGCGGCTGCATGGCCGCTTCCAGTGCATCGATCTGCTGCGGCGTCAGACGGGCAATGCGCTGCGCCAGCACATCACGGCGCCGTGCACGCAGGGTTTCGAGTATCGCCAGGCCTTGCGCGGACACCTGCAGCCCCGAGCGGCGCCGGTCTTGCGGATCGGGCGCGCCGCGCTCGACCAGTCCCGCTTCTTCCAGCGACTTGACCTGGGCGCTGACGGTGGGACCGCGCACGTTCTGCAGCCGCGCCAGCGCGGCCACGCCGATGCCGGGCTGCTCGTGAATCAGGGCCAGCAGCATGTATTGCATCATCGACACGCCGCCCTCCAGCTCGCCCCCTTCGCGCTGCATGGAGCGCAGCAAACGTTTGAACGCTGTGCGCAATTCATCGGACAGCGCCAGCGCGCGCTCGGGGATGGGAAGGTCTTCGGTAGTGGGCATGGGAATATATAAGTAGGTAGACTATCTACCTATATTAGTGCACCTCCGAGCGCTGCGCAAGGTTTTTTCCATCCCCGCCCTTCCCAAAACCGCCGCTGGACGTCATAATAGCCGCCCTTGGGTCGTTAGCTCAGCTGGTAGAGCAGCGGACTTTTAATCCGTTGGTCGCAGGTTCGAATCCCGCACGGCCTACCAAGATTCAGTCGTCATCATGTAAGCATGCTGATACGACACAGTGTTACCGCAGTTCAGTTGTAAAAGTTTTTGGGTCGTTAGCTCAGCTGGTAGAGCAGCGGACTTTTAATCCGTTGGTCGCAGGTTCGAATCCCGCACGGCCTACCAAATACTTCAGAGAAGCCAACCGTTCGCGGTTGGCTTTTTTGTTTCTGACCTATTGCGCCTTATCAGAAAAAATCAGAACAGAAAGCAAAGTAAAAAATAAGCAACGTTAGCTGATATACTCCATTTTTTATCTATTCCAACACGTTAAAATATGGACTCGAGCCAACTATACATTCTAAAGAACAAGTCTTTCCAAAGAAACATTTTGAAGATTGGAATGACAAAAAAACAAACCAACTCCCGAGCAAAACAACTGTATTCAGGAGCAACTGGAGTACCAGAACCGTTTGATGTTCTATTTGCATGCAGTGTTGCGGACTGCAGAGCTGCAGAAAGCATAGTGCATCGCCGCCTAGCCGCTTTTCGCGTAAATAATTCCCGAGAATTTTTCCGAATTCCGGCAAAGATAGCGAGACAAATTGTTTTTGAGGTCTGCTCCAATTTAAACACTGAACGTCAGCATGACCGACCCATTATTTCGGTTGATCTGATAACAACACAAGAACCAGAACCTCCAATAAATGACCAATATCAGGAAAAGTACGGTGAAATTTTTTCAATCCCTCATGAAGAAATAGTACAGCTACCTATTGGCACCACCATTTTAAGCAAAACTCAAAAAGAAAGAATATCTATCGTCAGCCACATTCTGCATGAAGTCTTTCCAGAATGTGAGGAAGGATGGCATGAGTCCTTCTCTCGCGACAAGAAACCTGAACCAGAAATACGAATCTGGGAACATATTGCAAAAGCTTTTCTTAAAATAGATGAAATCGATTATTTAAACACCAGCGAAAAAGAAGAAGCCTATGATCTTCTGTTCGCTAGATCCTTAAGTCCAACCAAAATTGTTTTACAACAACACACACTCCGTTACTTCACAAAAGAAGCTGCCATGAAAATTATGGCTGGTTATGAATTATCGCCAAAACCCATTACGGTATCAAGGGTGCCCCCTGAAACTTGGATCACTAACACACCAACCTTAAAACCAATCACATCAGCGATATCAAAAATACTCGCATCGCAGCGAAAGAGAACCTAGCACGCCAGTACAGAAAGCGCCTTACAAATTCAGAGTGCAACAACTATTCCTGAAAAATTCCGCAATGAGACAGAGAATCTTACTCAACGCACACTACCAATAAAAAATGGATCGGGTCAAGTCCGGCATTCGTACACGATTTCAGCCTTGGCCGTCTCTATCTGCAGCAAGTGGCGCTGTATCAAACACCGATATTGCTCGATTCACTGCCATGCCCTTCCCCATACCTCCCCGGCGTCATCCCCATCACCCGCTTGAACATGGCAATGAAAGCGCTGACGTTGTCATAGCCCAGGTCCAGCGCAATCATCGTGACGGGCTGGCCGGTGGCCAATAGCTCCAGGGCGCGCAGGATGCGAGCGCGTTGGCGCCAGGCGGATGGTGTAAAGCCTGTCTCGGCCGTGAAACGGCGCGTCAGGGTGCGCGGCGACACGCCGGCCCAGGCGGCCAGCGTTTCCACGCCCCGCTCGTCGGCCAGGTCATCGAGGATGGCGCGCGCCACGCGCAGCAGGCGCGGGTCCGTGGGCAGGGGCAAGCCGAAGGGCTCGTGCGGCGCGGCGGCGATTTCGTCGAGTATCACGGCCGCGACCCGCTCCTGCCGCGCGTCGAGCGGACCATCGTCCCAGGCGCTGGCGCGGCCCACCGCTTCGCGCAGCAGGCCCGAGACGCGCATCACGCACGGCGCGGCGGGCAAGTCGGCGCAACTGGTTTCGTCCACATACACGCTCCAGCCCGCAAACGGGCCATGCGAACGCAACGCATGGACGTGATGGGGCGGCATCCACACGCAGTGGCTGGCCGGCACCACCCATTGCCCGCTGTCGGCGGCAACGGAGAGCAAGCCCCGCATGGCGCCGAACAGCTGGCCGCTGGCGTGGCGGTGCGCCGCCGTCACCCGCTGCTGCGGCTGGGAAATATGCATGGCGCGCAGCGGCAGCGATGGCGACAAGATTGGCGGATTTGACGTATTGAATGACATAAACAACGCAGGCAAGACAATCTTGCCATCATACAGTGAAGTCTTTCCAACATTCAAGAGTTCACCATGCGCGCAGAAGACGTATTGCCGGATCAACAAAACCAGGGCCAGTTCAATGGCGTGACCGTACGCAAGGGCACGGTGGGCGCCTTCCTGGCCAATGCCCGGCTATGGCTGGACGAGTCCAGCGGCATCGACGAAAAGGCCGTCGCCGAGCGCGACATTGTTGACGCCTTGCCCGCTCTGCACGCGCTGGGACTGTTCGATATCGTGCAAGTGCGCGATGCGGCGCTGCGCGAACTGGTGGCCGCCCCCACAGCGCGAGCGGACTGACTCGTCCCCGGCGCGCATTTCCTCTATCATGCTGCTTTGCCCGCCTTCGCACCCGCCATGCCGTTTACCATTGCCACTCCCGTCCACAGCGAACTGATCATCAAGAAAAGCCGTTTCATCGGTTGCGTGCAGCCAATGACGGACCGCGCCAGCGCGCAGCAGGTGGTCAATGACTTGAAGGCGCAGCATCCGGGAGCCTGCCATGTGTGCTGGGCGCTGCTGGCGGGCGGGCAGTCGGCGGCCGTCGATGATGGCGAACCGAGCGGCACCGCCGGGCGGCCCATGCTCGACGTGCTGCGCCACCAGGACCTGGAAGGCGTGCTGGCGACCGTCGTGCGTTACTTTGGCGGGATCAAGCTGGGTGCGGGCGGCCTGGTGCGCGCCTACACGGATAGCGTGGCGCAGGCACTGCTGCAGGCGGAAAAGACGGCCATCGTGCGCCAGCGAACCCTGCGCTGCACAGTGCCGTATGCGATGGAAGGCATGCTGCGCCGCGAACTCGATGGCGCCGGCGCCACCTTGCTGAACGTGGAGCACGGCGAGCATGTGCTGTTCGACTTCAGCCTGGCGGAAGCAGCGGCCACCGCCCTGCTCGCCCATCTGCATGAAGCGGGCAATGGGCGGATAGCCTGGCTGAAAGTGGAAGCCGAAGAGGCAGAATAAAACTTACAAATTGGGCGGGCGTTTGAGCTGCAGCAAGATGAAATGCGTCCACGCCAGCGCCGGCAGCACCATCAACAACAGCATCAGTCCGGCCGGCATGTCCGGCACGAAACGCACGAAGCAGCCGAGGAAACCGGCGATGGCCAGCCAGAAACGCCAGTTGAACGCATACGCCTTGCGTGCCACGGTCGCCAGCGCGATACGCCAGAATTCCAGCAAGGCCCACACGCCGCCCGTCAGCAGCAGCGCGGCCAGCGCATTGGCGCCGGGGGCGTCGGCCCAGGTGCGCACCAGGTTGTACAACAGCACAGGATAGCCGGCCGTGATGGCCAGGGTGGCCGGGCCGGCGGCGATGACAGCTTCAAACAGCTGCCCTTTGGAACGATGATCCACTGATACCCCTCAAGCCACGACGCCGGAATGGGCGGCGACCACTTGCAGCGCGCCCGCCCCATCCTGCGCCCAGACGCGCGTAAAACGGAAGTCGCCATGCGTTTCAACGTCGTGATAGCTGCCCGTCAGCTGCATGCGCACGGAGACGACGGCCACGTTGCCGCTGATGCGCACATGGCGCTCGGACGCGCGCAGATCCGTGATGGCCAGCAGGCGCTGCTCGTGCGCGGCCAGGTCCGCATGCTTGCTCAGCAAGTGGCCCAGGTGATTGGTAAACAACAAGTCGTCGGCCAGCAAGACATTCAACGCGGCCACGTCGGAGGCCATCATGGCCAGGCGCAAGCGCTCTTCCGCATCGAGCACTTGTACTTCAGTTAATGCATTCATCTTCTTCCTATCAAATAGTCTGGCGCATATTAGCAAACGGGAAAAGCATGCTTGCACGAAATAGCTAAATTCACAATCAGCCACAAGGCTTATACCTGTGAAGCATATTTATATAGCGTAATATTCGCAGCGGTATTGCGCAAAACGCCACCATAGTACTGTACAGTGCTTGCCCTTCCGCCCCGGGCTGGGGCAGCTGTCAGTTGTAGTACAGTTTATGTGCTCCGTGCAGTCTCGAATAAAACCAAGATAAGGCCCCTTCATGGCAATTAACATCATCCTGAACCTGCTCGTTGCGTTGCTCGTCTTCGCCTTCATGTTCCACCAGCAACGCAAACACGCGACGTTTACCGTGCGCGTCTTCACGGGCCTGGGCCTGGGCGTGCTGCTCGGCGCGGCCGTGCAGTGGCTGTATGGCGCCGGCTCGCCCATCATTGCGGGCACCAATGAATACATCGACATCGTCGGCAGCGGCTACGTCAAACTGCTGCAGATGATCATCATGCCGCTGATCATGGTTTCCATCATCTCCGCCATCCTGAAACTCAAGGACGCAAGTTCGCTGGGCAAGATCAGCGCGCTGACCATCGGCACCCTGCTCATCACCACGACCGTCGCCGCCGCGCTGGGCATCCTGATGGCCAAGCTGTTCGGCCTGACGGCTGTCGGCCTGACCTCGAGCGCCGCCGAAGTGGCGCGCGGCGTGCAGCTGCAAGGCTCGCTGGAAACGGCGAAAGCCCTGTCCCTGCCGAAACTGCTGGTCAGCTTCGTGCCGACCAACCCCTTCCTCGACATGACGGGCGCGCGCAAGACGTCGACCATCGCCGTGGTGGTGTTCTCCATCTTCATCGGCATCTCGGCCACCGGCATCGCCGCGAAAAAGCCGGAAATCTTCGCCTCGTTCGAGAACTTCATGAAAGTGGCGCACGCCATCGTCATGCGCATGGTCACCCTGGTGCTGCGCCTGACCCCGTACGGCGTGTTCGCGCTGATGTTTGAAGTGGTCGCTTCGTCCAGCTAC
This sequence comes from Janthinobacterium rivuli, assembly GCF_029690045.1. Classification (NCBI taxonomy): domain Bacteria; kingdom Pseudomonadati; phylum Pseudomonadota; class Betaproteobacteria; order Burkholderiales; family Oxalobacteraceae; genus Janthinobacterium; species Janthinobacterium rivuli. The sequence goes on along the minus strand of NZ_CP121464.1, from coordinate 2,045,838 downwards.
ACGGACATTTTAAAATTGATCAACTTCGTCGTCGCTTCGTACAGCGCGCTGATATTGATGTTCCTCGTGCATCTGGCCATCATCGCCGGCGTGGGCCTGAACCCGCTGCGCTTCGTGAAAAAAGTCTTCCCCGTGCTGGCCTTCGCGTTCACGTCGCGCACGAGCGCCGGTTCGATCCCGATGAGCGTGCAGACGCAAACCCAGCGCCTGGGCACGCCGGAAGGCATCGCCAACTTCGCCGCCTCGTTCGGCTCGACCATCGGCCAGAACGGCTGCGCCGGCATCTATCCGGCCATGCTGGCCGTCATGATCGCCCCGACCGTCGGCGTCGACCCGTTCACGATCAGCTTCCTGCTGCCCTTGCTGGCCATCATCACCATCGGTTCCGTCGGCGTGGCCGGCGTAGGCGGCGGCGCCACGTTTGCCGCCCTGATCGTGCTGTCGGCGATGGACTTGCCCGTCGCGCTGGCCGGCTTGCTGATTTCCGTCGAACCGCTGATCGACATGGGCCGCACGGCCCTGAACGTGAGCGGCTCGATCACGGCCGGTACCGTCACCAGCCGGGTCATGGGACAGACCGACCTGGCCGTCTACAACAGCGACGATGCGCCGGACCTGGACGAAGCGGAACACGCCGCCTAAGAACGTATCCAGCGGCGCGCCGCGCCTTGCCGCTTTCCTCTATATTTATCAACAATAAATGCAGAGGAAGGCGCAAGGCAATGGAACAGAAATGGCCGCAGCAAATCTGGATCGTGCGTCACGGCCAAAGTGCCGGCAACGTGGCGCGCGATGCCGCCGAAGCGGAAAAGCAGTTGTTGATCGCTATCGCCGAGCGCGATGTCGATGTCCCCCTCTCCGAACTGGGCACGCTCCAGGCGCAAGCCCTCGGCGACTGGTTCGCCACCTTCCCCCCTGAACAACACCCGACCGTCGTGCTGTATTCGCCGTACGTGCGGGCGCAGCAGACGGCGCAAGCCGTGCTGGCGCGCATCAATGCGGACAGCTTGAACTCCGTGGTGGCCGACGAGCGCCTGCGCGAAAAGGAATTCGGCATCCTCGACCGGCTGACCGTGCACGGCATCGCCAGCAAATACCCGGAATTGCACGAGCAGCGCCAGCACGTGGGCAAGTTTTATTTCCGTCCACCAGGCGGCGAAAGCTGGTGCGACGTCATCCTGCGCCTGCGCAGCGTGCTCGACACCATCACCCGCGAATACCGGGGCGAACGGGTGCTGATCGTGGGCCACCAGGTCATCGTCAATTGCTTCCGCTATCTGCTGGAACGCTGCGACGAGCAAGCCATCCTGGCCATCGACAAGGCGGCCGACGTGCCCAACTGCGGCGTCACCTCGTACGCCTTCAAACCCGCCCTGGGCAAGCACGGCAAGCTGCAGTTGGACCTGTGCAACTTCGTCGCGCCTTTGGTCGAATCGGGCACACCCGTCACGGCCCAGCCCGACATGCCGGCCGCGCCCAAATCCTAGTTTTTTCGGAGGCTATGCATGGACACCACCGACATCACCGCTTCCCTGCTGCGTTCCTGGCCCCTGCCCATGCCTCAGCCCGATGGCGACAAGGAAGTGCGCGGCCATTTGCTGATCGTCGCCGGCTCGACGGAAATGCCGGGCGCCATCCTGCTGGCAGCCACGGCCGCCCTGCGCGCGGGCGCGGGCAAGCTGACCCTGGCGACGGGCGCATCGGTGGCGGCGCAAGTGGCCGTCGCCATGCCCGAAGCGCGGGTCATCGGCCTGGACGAAACGGCGCTGGGCGGCTTCCGCCATGAAGCGCAACATCAGCTGGCGCCGCTGGCCGGCAAGGTGGACGCCGTGCTCGTCGGGCCAGGCATGTGCGACACGGCCGCCAGCTGCGAACTGATGCGCCATCTGCTGCCTCTGTTTGCCAGCAGCCGCCTGATCCTTGACGCCTGCGCCATGCAGGTCGTGCGCAAGCCCCCGCACTTCCGCTTCGAGCAGCCCGTGCTGCTGACGCCGCATGCGGGTGAACTGGCCCAGTTGATGGGCCTGTCGAAAGACGCCGTGCTGGCCGACCCGCATGCCTGCGCCATGGACGCGGCGCGGCGCTGGAACGCCGTCGTCGCCCTGAAAGGCGCGCTGACCGTCCTCGCCATGCCCGATGGCACCAGCTGGACACATGCGGGCGGCAACATCGGCCTGGCCATTTCCGGTTCCGGCGACACCCTGGCCGGCATCATCACGGGCCTGGCCGCGCGCGGCGCGCCGTTGGAACAAGCTTGCGCCTGGGGCATCGCCCTGCATGCGCTGGCGGGCGAACAGCTGGCCCTGCGCTTCGGCATCCTCGGCTATCTGGCACGCGAAATTCCGGCCGAGATTCCCGCCCTGCTGCGCAATCTGGCGGCATAAAAACAACAGCATAAGCATATCCAGAAAGAATCGTTAGCGCCGGCGCGTGCCTCCCTTAAGCTCATTGCAACTGTTTCCACACGAACACTAATCGAGCCCAAAGGACACCGCCTTGTATCCGCGCCATTCAACCACCACGCCTTCCCTTCCCGCCACGCCGCTGCGCGCCATCGTGCTGGCCTGCGCCATGCTGGGCACCGCGCCCGCCTGGGCCCAGGACGCGCAGACCACCACCGGCGGCGCCGCTGAAACGGCCGGCGCCAGCATCGACCAGGTCACCGTCGTCGGTTCGCGCGCGCGCAACCGCACGGTGTTCGACAGCAGCGTGCCCATCGACCGCTTCGGCGCGCGCGAAGTGAGCAATGCGCTGTCGACGGGCGACGTGGGCGCGGCCCTGCAAAACCTGTCGCCGTCGATCAACTTCCCCCGCATCGAGTCGAGCGGCGCGTCGGACTCGGTGCGCGGCATCCAGTTGCGGGGACTGGCGCCCGACCAGGTGCTGGTGCTGATCAACGGCAAGCGCCGCCACACGAGCGCCGTGCTCGACACGGAAAGCAGCTTCGCCGGCACCGTGCCGGTCGACATCAACGCCATCCCGCCGAACGCCATCGACCACATCGAAATCCTGCGCGACGGCGCCGGCGCCCAGTACGGCAGCGATGCCGTGGCGGGTGTCATCAACATCGTGCTGAAAAAGGCGCGCACGGGCGGCGCCGCTTCCGTCAGCTATGGCGCCAACCACACGCATTTCGAGCCGACCGATCAAACCCTGACGGATGGCCAGACCGTCATCGTCAACGCCGACTATGGCGTGCCGCTGGGCGAGGCGGGCTTCTTCCGCTTCGGCGCGGAAACGCGGCGCCGCTCGCCCACGGAACGGGCCGGCCCCAGCGATGCGGGCTGGACGTCCTACAACTTCACGCCAGCCGACCAGGCGCTCGACGGCAAGGTCGTGTTCAAGTCGGGCGACTCGCGCCAGCGCAATAACTATTTGTTCTACAACACCCAGCTCACCCTGGCCAACGGCCTGGACCTGTACTCGTTTGCCACCTTGAACGAACGCAAGTCGGACGGCAGCGCCTACTTCCGCTATCCGGGCGACCCGTCGAATGTACTGGCCCTGCATCCGAACGGCTACCGCCCCGTCACCAACGGCGACAAGCGCGACCTCAGCATCGTGGCCGGCGTGCGCGGCAGCGCGGGCGAATGGAACTGGGACGCCAGCGCGCGCCACGGCAGCGACCGCTTTGACTACGGCGTGAGCCACTCCGTCAACGCCTCGCTGGGCGCGGCCAGCCCCACGCGTTTCAAGCTGGCCGGTTTCGACTTCCGCCAGAACGCCCTGAACATCGATGCCACACGCAGCATCGACATCGGCTTGCCCGCCCCCTTGAGCGTGGCGGTGGGCGCCGAATGGATGCGCGAAACCTACACCAGCTCGGCCGGCGACCCTGCCTCGTACGCGGCCGGCAGCCTCACGGATGCGCCACCGGGCGCGCAGGCGGGACCGGGCCTGCGTCCATCGGACGCCTATGACGGCAGCCGGCAAATCCGCTCCGTGTATGCGGACGTGGAAAGCGACCTCACGCCGCGCCTGCTGGTGGGCGCCGCCGCACGCTATTCCGACTACAGCGACTTCGGCAGCGCCAGCACGGGCAAGCTGTCCACGCGCTATAAAGTAACGAATAATTTCCTCGTGCGCGGCTCGCTGTCGAACAGCTTCCGCGCACCGGCCCTCGTGCAGACGGGCTTCCGCTTCGCCACACTGAACTTCAACGCCGATGGCACGGCCCTGCAAACGGCGGCATTGCTGCCGGCCAGCGACCCACTGGCGCGCAGCTTCGGCGCGCAACAGCTGAAACCTGAAAAATCGACCAACGTCTCGCTGGGCCTGGCCTGGAAACCGGCCGCCGCCACCAGCGTGACGGTGGATGCCTACGTGATCCGCATCCGCGACCGCATCACGCGCTCGAGCGACTTGCAAAGCGACGCCGTCACGGCCTACCTGGCCGCGAATGGCCGCAGCGACATCCAGTCCGTCGCCTACCTGGCCAACCTGCTCGACACGCGCACAAAGGGCCTGGACGTGGTGCTGAACCACGACCTGTCGTTCACGTCAGGCAAGCTGAACCTGAACGCGGCGCTGAACCTGAACAAGACCAGCCTCGACAAGGTACGCCAGAGTGCCGCCGCGCTGTCCAATATCGATCCAAGTCTGACCCTGCTGACGGAGACGAGTTTGTTCCGCATCAAACATGCGTCCCCCAACAGCAAATTGATACTCGGCGCCGACTGGCAGGCGGCCGGCTGGGGCGTGCAAGCGCGCGCCACGCGCTTTGGCGAGCTGAAAGATTTTTCGTACGACAGCGATGCGCCCCTGATCGACGGCATCCCCGCACAGCGCTTCGGCGCCGTCTGGTCGCTGGACCTGGAAGGCCAATTGAAACTGAGCAAGCAACTGACCTTGAGCGTGGGCGGCAACAACATCCTCGACCGCTATCCGCAGCGCGTGCGTGAAACGAATAACGCCACGTATGGCGGCGCCCTGCCCTACAATTTCATCAACCCCATCGGCGTGAACGGCGCGTATTTCTACGCCAAGCTCAGCTACACCTTCTAAGACACGGAAAGCTCACATGATCATCAAGAAAATATCCCACCTCGTCGCCGGCGCCTGCCTGAGCGCCCTTCTGCTGTCCGCAGCGCAAGCCGCATCTCCGCTGGTGCTGATGACGGACTTCGGCACGGCCGATGGTGCCGTGTCGGCCATGCATGGCGTGGCCTATGGCGTCGATCCCCAACTGACCATCTCGGACCTGACGCACCAGATTCCCGACTACGACATCTGGCTGGGCGCCTACCGCTTGTATCAGACGGCCAATTACTGGCCGCAAGGCACGGTGTTTGTGTCCGTTATCGACCCGGGCGTGGGGACCAATCGCAAGTCGGTGGTGCTGAAAACCAAGGGAGGACGCTACTTCGTGGGGCCGGACAATGGCCTGTTCACCCTGATCGCCGAACGCGACGGCGTGGCCGAACTGCGCGAAATCGATGAAAAGGTCAACCGCCTGGCCGGCTCCGCCGAGTCGTACACTTTCCATGGCCGCGACGTGTACGCGTATGTCGGTGCGCGCCTGGCGTCAGGCGCCATCACGTATGAACAGGTAGGCCCGCAATTGCCGAGTGAATCGGTGGTCAAGATTGCGTATCAAAAACCTGTACGCGACGGCAATACCATCCGCGGCATCGTGCCCGTACTCGACGTCAAATATGGCAATGTGTGGACGAATATTCCGAAATCGCTGCTCGACGAATTGCAAGTAAAACTGCACGATCCGCTGCAAGTACGCATCTTGCACAAAGGTAAGCAAGTGGCCAAGGTGACGGCGCCATTCGAGCACACGTTTGGCGGCGTCGCCAAGGGCAAGCCGCTGGTCTACCTGAACAGCCTGCTCGACGTGGCCGTCGCCATCAGCCAGGGTGACTTTGCTGCCAAGCATCACATCGAATCGGGCGTGGATTGGGAAGTGGAAGTGAGCAAGGCCCCTGCCGCCAAATAAACCACCCGAAAACGGCCATGGCATCCTGCTCTGGCCGTTTTCGTATCCCATGCGGGTTTGCGCTACATCAAACGCAGCGCTCTCCCCGCCTCCGCCAGCACCCAGCACGGGCAACTCGGGTGAACCTGTGCCATCCCACCTACTCTAATTCTTGCAAGCGATGCCAGCCTTGTTCCAGATACGCAATCTGGCGAGGCATGCGTTTCCACGACAGTCTTTCACTGAAAAGGAATCATCATGACGGCTACACTCCTGACCACCAGCAAGCTCGTCCTCAGCAGCGCCATCGTCTGTGCGCTGCTGGGCGGTTGCAACAAACGCAACGACACCAACACCACCGCTACGCCCGCCGCCACCGCGCCGGCGACACCGCCCGCCACCAGCGGCACATCCGGCACCACGGGCACGACCAATCCGGACACCACCACGCCGGCCACGCCAGGCACCACGCCGGGCATGACACCGGGCACCACCACCAATCCCGATGGCACGACCACGCCCAATAACGGCACGGGAACTGGCACCGGCACAGGAACGACGCCCGGCACGGGAACCGGGACTGGTACGGGAACTGGCACGGGGACCGGGACCGGCACCACGCCACCACCGCGCAACAGCTAGCGCGCCCTGGCTGGCTGGCCTGGCAAAAAAAGAGCCTTCCGAGGAAGGCTCTTGAAATACCACGGCACAGCGTAAGCTGCGCCTTGGCCCGGTATTACTTTTGCAGGCTGACCGATGTCGCCTTCGGCGTGCGGCGTCCCATCAGGAACAGCACGGCCTTCTTCAGCATGCGGTAGACGAAGCGCACCATCAGCAAGGTCAGCACGCATTCGAGCAAGGTCAATATCATGGCCACGGCCACAGGCATGCGCGCGGCGCGGCGGTGGAACTTGGCCACGGCGCCATCGCGGGCGATCTCGATGCTGTCGTAAAAGGTCGGCACGACCAGCAAGGTCAGAATCGTCGACGTGATGGTGCCGCCGATGATGGCGATCGCCAATGGACGATAGAACTCGCCGCCCTCGCCCAGGCCCAGCGCCACGGGGAACATGCCGGCGATCAGCGCGAACGTCGTCATCAGGATGGGGCGCAGACGCATGCGGCCCGCATACATCAGCGCGTCTTCGCGGCCATGGCCCTCTTCCTCGCGCTTGCGCGCCGCGTCGAGCAGCAGGATGGCGTTCTTGGCGACCAGGCCCATCAGCATGATGATGCCGATAAAGCTCATCAGGTTGAGGGTATTGTTCGTGATCACCAGCGCCACTACCACGCCAATCAAACTGAGCGGCAAGGACATCATCACGGCCACCGGCGCCGTGAAGGAACCGAACTGCATCACCAGGATCAAATACATCAGGCCGATACCCATCACCAGCGCGATCAGCATTTCCGTGAACAGTTCTTGCTGATCCTGGCCGGCGCCGCCCAGCGCCAGGCCGTAGCCGGGCGGGAAGTCGATGGAGTTGGCCAGCTTCATGGCGTCGCTCGTCACTTCGCCATTTGAGCGGCCCTGCGCATTGGCCGACACAGTAATCGTGCGCTTGCCATTCTTGTGCTCGATGCCGGACGGACCCTTGCCCATGGTGATGGTGGCGATCTGGTCGAGCGGCACCATTTGCGACGTGCCCGTCACGCTGATCGGCAGGCGCTCGATGTTTTCCGACGCCACGCGGTCATCGGGATGCAGGCGCACGGCCACGTCGCGCGTCTCGCCCGTCGGATCGACCCAGTCGCCCACTTCCACACCGGCAAACGCCACGCGCAACGATTGCGCCGCGTCATTGACGGAAATGCCCATCGAGTTGGCCAAGCCACGGTTCAGTTCAATCTGCAGCTCGTTTTTCGGATCCTGCTCGGACAAGCCCACATCGACGGCACCGGGAATGGCGCGCAGCTTGTCCATGTAGGCATTCGTGATTTCCATCAGTTTACGCGAATCCGGGCCCGTGAATTCTACCTGGATCGGCTTTTGCGAACCGTTGCTCAAGTCATCCTGCACCACGTATTCGGCGCCCACCAGGCGCGACATCTTCTCGCGCAGCTCGACCGCGATTTCCTTGGCCGAACGCTTGCGGGTGTTGCGCTTGCCGATGTCGACATACACTCTTCCGCCGCCCGCGTTGATGGAGCTGTTGGTATCCTTGGTTTCTGGCAAGGTGCGCGCCAGTACGGCCGCCGCTTCCAGTTTCAGACGCGAATACTCGATGCTGCTCGATGATGGCGTGCGCACATTAATCATCAAGTTGCCCGAATCGGATGCCGGCAAGAAACTCGTGCCGCCATGCGTGGAGTGCAGGACGATGGCGCCCACCAGGCTGCCGAAGGCGATGACGGCCATCCAGCGGCGGTGATGCAGGGCCCAGGCGATCACGCGGCCATAGCGGTCGGCTTGATGGTCGAACCAGTGGTTGAATTTTTCCAGCACGCGGCCAATACCCTTTTTCGGCGCCGAGTGTTCCTCGACCGGGTCGCCCCAGTAGGCCGACAGCATCGGGTCGAGCGTAAACGAGATGCCCAGGCTGACGAGCACCGAGCACGTCACCGTCAAGGCAAACGGACGGAACCATTCGCCGGAGATACCAGGCATGAAGGCCACGGGAATGAAGACGGCGATGATGGAAAACGTCGTGGCGGCCACGGCCATGCCGATCTCGGCCGTGCCTTCCAGCGCGGCCGTGCGGCGATCCTTGCCCATCTGCATGTGGCGCACGATGTTTTCGCGCACCACGATGGCGTCATCGATCAGCACGCCAATGGCCAGCGACAGGCCCAGCAGAGTCATGAAGTTCAGGGTGAAGCCGCACAGCCACACGGCAATGAAGGCGGCAATCACGGACGTCGGCAGGCTCAGCGCCGTGATCAGGGTCGAACGCCACGAGTTCAGGAAGGCGTAGACGACGAAAATCGTCAGCACGGCGCCCAGCACCAGCGATTCGATCACATTGTTCAAGCTATGCTGGGCGTTTTCGCCGCCGTCGCGCGTCACTTGCAGGATCGTGCCTTTCGGCAAGGTCTTGTTGATTTCCGCCACCATGTCGCGGATCTTGTTGGCCACGCTGACGGTGGAGGCGTCGCGCACGCGGGTGATCGAAATGCCCACGTTGGGCTTGCCGCTGCGCATGCTCAGGCTGTTGACTTCGGCAAAGCCATCCTCGATGGTGGCCACTTGCGCCAGGCGCACGATTTCCTCGCCACGGCGCTTGATCACCACTTTTTCGAAGTCGCTTGGCGACTCGATGCGGCCGACCAGGCGGATGCTTTTCTCGTCCAGGGTGCCGCGCACCTTGCCCACCGGGGCATTCGTGTTCTGGTTGCGCAAGGCGGTCACGACGTCGCTGACGGACACATTGTATTCACGCAATTTTTCCGCCCGCAGCAGCACGGACAGTTCGCGTTTCAGCGAGCCGCCCACGTTGACCAGCGCCACGCCATCGACGGTGCGAAAGCGGTCTGACAGCACGTCTTCGGCCAGGCGCGAAATTTCCGCATGGCTTTGCGCATTCGACGACAGCGCCAGCTGCATGATCGGTTCGGCGGCCGGGTCGATGCGCTGCAGGATGGGCTCGCGCATTTCCGTCGGCAACTTGTAGCGCACGGCGGCAATCGCATTGCGGATATTGTCGGACGCTTCGATCAAATTGGTATTGAAGGAAAACTTCAGGAAGATGCTGGCCGAACCTTCATTCGAATCGCTGTTGACTTCGGTCACGCCGGAAATGCTTTGCAATGATTTTTCCAGGCGGTTCACCACTTCGCGCTCGACCGTGTCGGGCGATGCGCCCGGATAAGGAATGCTGACGACGATGAACGGCACTTCGACGTCCGGATTCTGGTTGACGCGCAATTTCTTGAGCGCCAGCAAGCCGACGCACATCATGGCCAGGATCAGGACGATGGTGGCGGTGGGCCGCTTGATACTGAAATCGGAAAGGAACATGGCTTAGTTTCCTTTACCGGCAACGGCGGTGCTGCTGCTGGCCACGGCGGCCGCTGGCACGGCTTTGGCTGCCGTCAATTCCACTTTCTGTCCATCCTTGAAGGTCGAGCCCGGCGTGCGCAGCACGGTGTCGCCGCTGGCCAGACCGCTTTGCACTTCCCACTGGCCCGTGCGCACGTCGCGCGCACCGATGCGCAAGTTGACTTTATGTAAAGCCTTGTCCTTGACTTTCCACGTGTACGTAACGTCGCCCGCCTTCACCAGGGCCGAGTCGGGTATCATCAGCGCGCTGACGGTTTCCGTCTCGATGCGCCCTTCCGCGTACAGGCCGGCCACGCGCGGCTGTTCCTTGTCGTTGAAATCGACCAGCACGGCCACCTGGCGCGTGACGGTATTGGCGGCAGGATCGACGCGGCGCACCTTGCCCGCGAAATCCTGGCCTGGATAACCATTGATGCGGAACAGCACGGGCTGGCCCACCTTGACGACGCCGATCTTGTCGGCCGACACCAGGCCTTCGAGGCGCATGCTGGTTGGATCGATGACCTTGATCAATTCCTTGCCGATTTGCGCCGTATCGCCATTCGATACCTTGCGCTCGCTCACGATGCCGTCGAACGGCGCGCGCACGAGGGTGCGCTGCAGCTGCTGACGGGCTTGCACGGCGCGGCTTTTCGCGGCGGACAAATCGCTCTGTGCATTGTTGCGGCGAATTTCCGCGTCTTCCAGCGCCTGCGTCGACGTCATGCCCGAGGCGCGCAGGGTTTTCATGCGCTGGAACATGCGTTCGGACTGTTCCAGCACCTGGCTGGCGGCGCGGCTGGCTTCCTCGGCCGAGTTGAGGCTGTCGCGGATGGACGTTTCATCCAGGCGCACCAGCACGTCGCCCCGTTTGACGACTTCACCGTTTTCCTTCAGGACCTGGAGCACCACGGCCGACACTTCAGCGCGCAAGTCCGCGTTGCGCTCAGGCTGCACGGAACCGGTGATGACGGGGCCCGACGCCAGCGCATTGCTCTGGATGGTCAGCAAGTCTTCCGGGGATACCAGCAAATTGACGGCAGCGCTCGCCTGTTCCTTGGCATTCTTGCCGCCCTTGCCGGGGTCTTTGGACTCTTTGCCGCAGGCGGCCAGGGCAGAAGCGATTGCCAGAACAAACAGGGTTTTGCGCAACATGGGTAATTCTCCGGATAGATAGCACCACTACCGTCCGCGCGGCCCGGATAGGGCTGCAAGCGATAGCAGGCATAATTTTTTTATTAAAACCACAAGCGCCAAAGTATCCATGAGCGTGTCCGGGCATGTCAATCGGCGGTTTCCTGTAATGCTTTAATGAATGGATGAAACGTAGTTTTTACGCCCTGAAACGCAAAACCCCGCCTTCAAGCGGGGTTTTGCGTTTCAGGAGAAGCGAACTTAGCGGGCAAACACGGTGTTGATCAGGAAACCGATGGCCACGCCCGTGCACAGCCCGCCGGCGATTTCCACCAGGGTATGACCCATGCGCTCGCGCAAGGTCTTGTGCGCGGCGCTGGCCGCTTCTCCGGCCAGGCGGTTGATGGCGGCCGCCTGCTTGCCCACGTGCTGGCGCAGGCTGTTGGCGTCGATGATGACGATGAAGGCCAAGGTCACCGCCACGCCAAAGGCTGGATGGCCGATACCTTCGCGCAAGGCGATCAAAGTTGCCATGCTGGAAACGACTGCGCTATGGTTGCTCGGAAAGCCGCCGTTGCCGACCAGGCCGAACGCCCATTGCCGCGTGCGGACACTGTTGATCAGGAATTTGATCGGACCGACCAGGATCCAGGCGATCAGGGGCGTGACGAGGTAAGCGATATCCACGGGGTATTCCTTCTTATATATGTAGAGAGTGTGTCAGGGGCTGCGGCAGCCAGACAGGTGCGCCGCAATTATCGCAGATCATCCGCGCCAGCAGAACTGTCTATCGCCAGTCCATAAAAACGCCGCCGGCGGCGGCGATCATATAAAATCATGGCATATACAACAATTGACGTATATCAACACTGAGTGCGGCGCGCACAGCGGCGCGGATAATCAAACGTCTTTCATACTTGCAACGGGGTCCTCATGCGGCATTTCAGAATTTCCTTTTTAGTCACTTTTATCCTGATGGCGGTGTCGGGCTGGTGGGGTTACAGCCATGGCGGCATGGCCGGCATGATCCAGGCGCTGTGGATCACGGGCGTGCTGGGCATCATGGAAGTGTCGCTGTCGTTCGACAATGCCGTGGTGAATGCCTCGGTCTTGCGCCACTGGAATGAATTCTGGCAAAAACTGTTCCTGACGGTCGGTATCCTCGTGGCCGTCTTCGGCATGCGGCTGCTGTTCCCGCTGGTCATCGTTTCCGTCGCCACGGGCCTGGGCCTGGTCGACGTGTGGACCATGGCCACCACGACGCCCGATGTGTATGCCAAGCACCTGACGGACAACCATGCGCAAGTGGCGGCCTTCGGCGGCGCCTTTTTGCTGCTGGTGTTCCTGAACTTCCTGTTCGACGATGAAAAAGAGTTGCACTGGCTGGGCTGGGCCGAGGAAAAAGTCAACGCGCTGGGCACCGAAAGCCTGGCCGTGCTGATCACCATGGGCGCCGTGGCCGCCTGCGTGGCCATGGGCCCTGCGGACGAAAAATACAGCGTGCTCGCGTCGGGCATCGTCGGCATCGCCGTCTACATCGGCGTGAACTGGATCAGCGGCTTGCTGGAAGAAGGCGAACCGGACTTGCAGGATGAGGCGGAAGAAGGCGCCGCGCCAGCCAGAAACGGCAATGGCGACCTCGTGAAAACGGTGGCGCGCGGCAGTATCGGCGGCTTCCTGTACCTGGAAGTGCTGGACGCCTCGTTCAGCTTTGACGGCGTGATCGGCGCCTTTGCCATCACCAACGACGTCGTCATCATCATGCTGGGCCTGGCCATCGGCGCCATGTTCGTGCGCTCGATGACGGTGTTCCTGGTGCACAAGGGCACCCTCGACGAATTCGTCTACCTCGAGCACGGCGCCCATTATGCGATCGGCATCCTTGCCTTGATCATGCTGGCGTCCGTCAAGTACCATATTCCGGAGTGGTTCACGGGCCTGTCGGGCGTGGCCTTCATCCTGGTCTCGCTGTGGTCGTCGCTGCGTTATCGCAAACGGCACGCGGCGCAAGCTTGAAATCGGGGGTTTCGCCCCCAATTGAAAGAGTAATGGCACGAGCGCCCTAGCGCTCATCCCATGAAGGAATGTTTGCACTTAATTACTAAAGGAGCACCACATGGCAATCAGTTTGCAAAAAGGCGGCAACGTCAACCTGAGCAAGGAAGCACCGAACCTGAAGAAGATCATCGTCGGCCTCGGCTGGGATCCTCGTTCGACGGACGGCGCCACCTTCGACCTTGACGGTAGTGCTTTCCTCCTGAAAAGCGACGGCAAAGTCCGTGGCGACTCTGACTTCATCTTCTACAACAACCTGAAGTCGACCGACGGTTCCGTCGTCCACACTGGCGACAACACGACGGGCGAAGGCGAAGGCGACGATGAGCGCATCGAAATCGACCTGACCCGCGTGCCGGCCGATATCGACCGCATCAGCATCACCGTCACCATTCACGACGCCGACGCGCGCCGCCAGAATTTCGGCATGGTCTCGAAAGCCTTCATCCGCTGCCTGAACGCGGAAGGCGAAAAAGAAATCGCCCGCTACGACCTGTCCGAAGACAGCTCGACGGAAACGGCGATGATCTTTGGCGAAATCTACCGCTACAACGGCGAATGGAAGTTCAAGGCCATCGGCCAGGGCTTCAACGGCGGCCTGGGCCCATTGGCTCGCTCGTTCGGCGTCAATGCCTAAACGTTTTATGCGCTAAACATAGCCGCCTGGACGTATTCAGGCGGCTTTTTTTTGGAGATTTATCATGCCAGTATTTAGTGTCACGGGCGACGTCGATCCTTTCCTCCACGTCAGCATGAAGCAGGGCGAAACCATCTATTGCGAATCCGATGCGATGGTGATGATGGAAACGGCGCTGGACTTGAAGGGCAAGATGACGGGCGGCCTGGGTAGCGCCATCATGCGCCGCTTCGCGAATGGCGAATCGTTCTTCCAGCAGCACATCGAAGCGGTGCGCGGCAGCGGCGACTGCCTGCTCTCGCCCACCCTGCCGGGCGCCATCGAAGTGGTCGACGTGGGCGCGCGCCAGTACCTGCTCAACGACGGCGCCTTTGTCGCCGCCACCTCGGGCACGGAGATGAAGGTGCGCACGCAAAGCATCGGCAACGCCTTGTTCGCCCAGTCGGGCGGCTTCTTCGTCATGGAGACGGCAGGCACGGGACAAGTGGTGGTGTCGGGCTTCGGCTCCATGTTCCAGCTCGACGTCGAGCCGGGCAAGGATGTCGTGATCGACAATTCCCACGTGGTCTGCTGGGACAACAGCCTGAAATACGAGATTTCCGTCACCACGGGCGGCGGTGCCAGCGGCGGCGGCATCGGCGGCTTCCTCGGCAATATCGTCAATAGCGTGACCAGCGGCGAAGGCATCGTGCTGCGCTTTTCCGGCTCGGGCAAGGTGTTCATCTGCTCGCGCAACCGCGATGCGTTCCTGAAGTGGACGGCGTCGGGCAAAGCCGGCTGACCCCTTCCCTCTAAGGCCAGGTTAAGTCTGGTCGTTTAGACTCCCCGCGCGCGCACCTGCGCGCGGCTTCCCCTATTTCCACCCGGTCCCCGTACATGCAAAGAGTCTGGTTCAACAAAACATTTTCCTCGGTCGGCACGGCCATGCGTTTGATCCGCGAGGCCGACATGGCCGCCACCGGCGGCAAGCCGCGCTACCACATCGTGTGCAGCAATACGAACGCGCATGCGGCCGCCTTTTTGTCGGCGCACGAATACGCGGTCGAACCATCGGGCCTCACGGGCCTCAATTATGTCGAGTGGTGCCTGGAATTTTGCCGCGAGCGCAACATCACGATTTTCTGGCCCGGCAAGGAAGCGGGCCTGATCGGCAGCGCCAGCGCGCGCTTCGCCGCCATCGGCACGCGCGTACTCAGCGTGGCCAGCGAAGAGACCCTGAATTTGATGCACGACAAGGCGCGCTTCTGCGCCGGCCTCGATCTGCCCATGGCGCGCCCGGCCGACTACCGCGCCGTGACCACCATCGAAGAATACGATGCCGCCTACGCCGAGCTGCGCCCGCTGCATCGCAAACTGTGCATCAAACCGTCCGAATCCGTGTATGCCCTGGGCTTTGCCATTCTCGATGAAGAACGCAGCAGCGCGCAGCTGCTGCTGGCCGGCGCCGCCTACCAGATCAATGCGCAAGAGCTGCGCACGGGCCTCGCGCAAATGGCATCGTTCAAGACCCTGCTGCTGATGGAATACCTCGATGGCCACGAATACAGCGCCGACTGCGTCGCCGACCAGGGCACGCTCGTGTGCGCCGTGCCGCGCAAGAAGCTAAACGGAGGCGGCAGCGGCCAGCTGATCGAACTGCGCGACGACCTGCTGGCGGCCTGCGACAAACTGGCGCGCGACTACCGCTTGAATGGCGTCTTCAACATCCAGTTCCGTGTAGGCGCGCATGGCCTGGCGCTGCTGGAGATCAATCCGCGCATGTCGGGCGGCATCGGCATGGCGTGCGCGGCCGGCCCCAACCTGCCCTACCTGGCGCTGGCCGGTTTCGACCAGGGCTTTGACAAGCTCACCGTGCCCGCCATCGCCGAAGGCATGCGCGTGGGCGAAGCCGCCTACGCCGTGGAGCTGCCATGAACATCGTCAGGCAGCAGATGCCCACGGGCGAACTGACCTTGAAGGTGGACGAGGCGCGCTTTCCGCTGGACTGGCTGATCGGCTTTGCCGCGCGCGCCAACGCCAAGCGGGGCTTCCTGTTCCTGTCCAAGGTGCTGGGCAAGCACTGGCCCGTCACGCCGCGCGCCATGCAAACCATCCACGACGACCTGGCCGCGCAGATTCCTCCCAGCCTGCCCGGTCCCGTCGTCTTCATCGCCATGGCGGAAACGGCCGTCGGCCTGGGCCAGGGCGTGTTCGAAGCGTGGCTGCGCGCCAATCCGAACGGAAAAGCGCTGTTTTTGCACAGCTCGCGCTACCGCGTGGGCACGGTGCCCTTCTTCGAATTCGAAGAATCGCACAGCCACGCGCCGCGCCAGTTTCTGCATTTGTCGGACGCTGCCAGCGCGCTGTTTCCCACTGCCCGCAGCCTGGTGCTGATCGACGATGAAGCGTCGACCGGCAACACCTTCGCCAACCTGGTGCAAGTGTGCCGCGCGCGCTATCCGCAGCTGGAAAAGCTGCACCTGGGCGTGATCACCAATTTCATGGGCCAGGCCGCCAACGCGGGCTTGAGTGAGCGTTTAGGCCTGCCCACCAGCATAGGCGCAGCCTTGTCTGGCCACTACGCCTTCCAGGCCGGCGCTGCGCCTGCTCCCGTGGCGGCCAGCGCGCAGCGTTTCGAAGCGAATGCGGAACGGGGCGCCAGCCCGGCGTTCGGCCGCATCGGCGTGGGACGCGCCTTGACGCCGCCGCAAGGCCTGGCGGTGCAGCTGGCGCAGGAAATCGGCGCCGGCGACTCCGTGCTGGTGCTGGGCACGGGCGAATTCATGCACCCGTCGTTCCTGCTGGCGCGCGAACTCGAAGCGCTGGGCAAGAACGTCGTGGTGCAGTCGACCACGCGCTCGCCGATCCTGTCATGGGGCTCCGTCAGCCACATCGTCAACTGCGACGACAACTACGGCGAAGGCATCGCCAATTACCTGTACAACGTGGCGCCTGGCCAGTACCAGCACGTTTTCATCTGCCATGAAACCCCGGCCAGCCCGGCCCTCATGCAACTCGCCGGCCAGTTGAATGGCCGCCTGTTCCACTTTCAGTCAGAGACCAAAATTGAAGAAATTCCTGTTTGTTGATCTGGACGACACACTGTTCCAGACCCCTAAGAAATGCCCCGGCGAGACCGATTTGCAAGCGGCCGCGTATTTGAAAAATGGCGATGCCTGCTCGTTTACGACGGCACGCCAGCGCGCCTTCTTTGAATTCGCGCAAAGCGGCATGACCCTGATCCCCGCCACGGCGAGAAATGGCGACGCCTTCCGCCGCGTCGACCTGCCGTTCACCAGCTACAGCGTGCTCGATTACGGCGGCATCGTGCTGCAGCCGGGCGGCGCGCTCGACGCGGGCTGGCTGTCCCTGATGCAGAACGACATGCAGACGGCCTTGCCCGGTCTGCGGGACGCCATGCGCATCATCGACGATTTCCAGGTCAAGACGGGCATGCCCTCGCGCGCGCGCCTGATCGAGGACTACAACACGCCGTTCTACATCGTCGTCAAGGACCATGAAGCGCGCGGCGAACGCCTGGCCGACATCGAAGAACAAGTGCTGCAGCAGTGGATCGCAACCGAAGGCGCCGACTACTTCATCCACCGCAATGGCAACAACCTGGCCGTGCTGCCGAAGACCTTGAACAAGGCGCGCGCCGTCGCCTACCTGCGCGCGGAACTGGAAGCCGAACATGGCCCCATCGTCAGCTTCGGCATGGGCGACAGCCGCTCGGACGCGCGCTTCATGGCCGCCTGCGACTACGCCATCATCCCCAACGGCACCCAGCTGGCGGCACTCACGGTGGCGGCGCTATGACCGACGGCAAGCAGCATTTCAGCGGCAGCTACCGCCAGGAAGACGTGGAGTTTCTGCTGACGCCCATGGCGCTTGAACCGATCCTCGACCTGGCCGAAAAAGAGCGCCTGATCCAGTCGGGCCAGCGCCACTACAGCGAAATGCTGTCGCCAGAGTCCTTGCCTTCGCCCGCCTACCTGGCGCTGTTCCAGAGCGCGTTCGCGGCCAACCGGCTGCAAATGGCGCGCGACTGCCTGCGCCTGGCGGCCCTGATCGCGGCGCGCCGCACGGGCCCCATCACACTGGTGTCGCTGGCGCGCGCCGGCACGCCCGTGGGAGTCATCCTGGGTCACCTGCTGCGCCAGGTGTTCCAGCGCGAGTGCAGCCATTATTCCGTCTCCATCATCCGCGACCGCGGCATCGACGCGAATGCCCTGCACCACATCCTGGCGCACGGCCATGCGGCCGACTCCATCGTCTTCGTCGACGGCTGGACGGGCAAGGGCGTGATTTCGCGCGAACTGCGCCAGACGGTCAACGACTTCAATGCGGCGCATGGCACGGCGATCGACGGCGGTCTGTTCGTGCTGTCCGACCTGGCCGGCACGGCCGCCTGCGCCGCCTCGGCCAGCGACTACCTGATCCCGTCGAGCATCTTGAATGCCACCGTCTCGGGCCTGGTCAGCCGCTCCGTGCTCAATGATGCCATAGCCCCCGGCGACTTCCATGGCTGCGTGTACTACGCGCAGTTCGAAGCGCACGACCAGTCGCGCGCTTTCGCCGACGGCCTGGTGGCCGACGCCGTGGCGATTGCCGCCAGCAGCGGCATCCCTCTGGCCGAAGCGAGCGATGCGCCAGCCATGGCGGCCCGCTCGCAAGCCTACATGGCCGCCGCGCAGCAGGAATACGGCATCAGCGACATCAATCTGATCAAGCCAGGCATCGGCGAAGCGACGCGCGTGCTGCTGCGCCGCGTGCCCGAGCGCCTGATCGTGCGCGACACGAATGCGCCGGACGTGGCACATTTGCTGCTTCTGGCGCAGGAAAAAGCCATACCCGTCACAGTAGAACCGGCGCTGCCTTACCAGGCGGTCGCCCTTATCAGGAGCGCAGTCGATGGATAACAACTCCCTACACCCACAAAGTGAGCATAAGGCGGCGCTGGGCGCCTCCATGTACGTGCCGACCACGCACAAGGATTTGCTGGCGATCGCCAATGGCGACAAATTCAGCCATTTGCGTTCGGTCATACTTTGCACCGAAGACGCCATCGCGGAACGCGACCTCAGTTACGCGCTGTTCAATTTGTCGCTGGCGCTGCAAAACATGTGCGACGAATCGGATACCTTGCGCTTCGTGCGCGTGCGCAATCTCGAGGTGCTGGCGCGCGTGCTGGGCATGCCCGGCGCCGACAAATTGAGCGGCTTCGTGCTGCCGAAATCCACGCGCCACAACTTCAGCGCGTATTTCGAGCTGGTGCGCCATACGCATCATCTGTTGATGCCGACGCTGGAAACGGCGGAAGTGTTCGACGACGAGGAAATGAAGCAGTTCCGCATCATTTTGTCGGCGCCGGAAGTGCGCCGCCGCATCCTGGCCCTGCGCATCGGCGGCAACGATCTGCTGGCTCTGCTGGGACTGCGCCGCCCCACCAGCGGCACCATCTATCAAACGCCGCTGGGCCAGGTCATCGGCCGCCTGGTCACCATCTTCAAGCCGCACGGCTTCCAGCTGACGGCGCCCGTCTTCGAGCACCTGTCGCAAGGCAGCTGGCTGGATGCCGAAGTGGCGCAGGACATGGCGCACGGCATGATCGCCAAGACGGCCATCCACCCGGACCAGGTGCCGCAGATCGAACGCCACTACCAGGTGGCGCAGTCGGACATCGAACTGGCGCTGCGCATCATCGACCCGGACAGCCCGGCCGTGTTCCGCATGCAGGAATCGATGTGCGAAGTGGCGACCCACAGTAGCTGGGCGCTGCGCATCATCGAGCAAGCGCGCCTGTTCGGCATCCGCCATGCGGCCGATGGCGCCGCCGCGCACCATCCGACTACCTCATTGATTCAACTCTCAAGCGACGAAGGGATTGCACGACCATGACCAATTTCACACGCGGACAAAAAGGCAAACTGGCGGACCTGGGCTTGAATGGCCCGTTTGCCGTCACGCTCGATATCGTTTCGGGTTCGATGGAAGTGGACGTCAGCTGCTTCGGCGTCGATGCGGCCGGCAAGCTGTCGGACGACCGCTACATGGTCTTCTTCAACCAGAAAAGCGCGCCGGACAACGCCATCACGGTGGACTTGAACGGCCCCCGCTCCACCTTCCAGGTCGACCTGGCCCGCCTGCCCGCCTCGATCGACAAGCTGGTGTTTACTGCGGCGACGGAACAGGGCAGCATGCGCGCGCTGGGCAACTCCAGCATGGCGCTGGGCCAGGCGGCCACGTTTGCCTTCACGGGCAATGACTTCCAGGACGAGAAAGCCGTCATCATCGGCGAACTGTATCGCCGCGACGGCAGCTGGCGCTTCGGCGCCGTGGGCCAGGGTTTCGCGGGCGGCCTGGCGGCGCTGCTGAAGCACTTTGGCGGCAGCGAGGCGGCTTCGTCGTCCCCGGCGCCAGCGCCGGCTTCCGTGCCTGCGCCAGCGGCCCCGCCACCGGCGAATAAAATCTCGCTGTCGAAAATTCGCCTGGAAAAACGCGGCGACAAGATTTCGCTCGACAAGCGCGACAGCGGCGGCTATGGCCGCATCCGGGTCAACCTGAACTGGAATCAGAACGCGTCGCAAGGCCAGGCGCCCGCCTCGAAGCTGGACACGGGCTTCCTCGGCAAGCTGTTCAACAAACCGGCCGGCCGTTCGGGCGGCATCGACCTCGATATCGGCTGCCTGTTCGAAATGAGCGGCGGGGCCAAGAGCGCCGTGCAGGCGCTGGGCAACAGCTGGGGTGCCTACGACCGTCCGCCGTATATCCACCTGGAAGGCGACGACCGCACGGGCAGCATCAGCAGCGGCGAAAACATCTTCATCAACGGCACCCATTTCGACCAGATCAAGCGCGTGCTCGTCTACGCCTTCATCTACGAAGGCGTGCCGAACTGGGCCGCCACGGATGGCGTCGTGACGATCGAAATTCCCGGCCAGCCGACCGTCGAAGTGCGCCTCGACAGCGATAGCCAGCACGCCATGTGCGCCATCGCCATGCTGGAAAACCACGGCGGCAACCTGCAGGTGACAAAATTGGTGGAATACTTCGGCGGCCAAGGTAAAATCACGGCGCACCAGGCCATGGACGAAAGATATAACTTTGGTCTGAACTGGAAAGCCGGCCGCAAGGACTGATCCTTTTACCTAAACAACCCTACCATGACCCCTACGACCAAAAAAGTCACCTTCGCCTTCGCCATCTTCCTCGTGGCCGGCTTCCTGCTGCTGGCAGCCTACACGTGGATGGCCCTCAGCTTCTCGTACTCGGAAGGCGAACGGGCGGGCTACCTGCAAAAGTTCTCCAAGCGGGGCTGGATTTGCAAGACATGGGAGGGTGAATTACTGCTCACCGCGCTGCCGGGCACCATCCCGGAAAAATTCCAGTTCAGCGTGCGCGATGAAGAGGTGGCCAAGCAACTGTCGGCCGCCGCCGGCAAGCGCATTCTCGTCACCTACAGCCAGCACAAGGGCGTGCCCACGCAATGCTTCGGCGAGACGGAATATTTTGCCGATAAAGTCGTATTGAGCCAGTAATACCGCAAGTCCAGTAACTTCAGAAACATCGCGCCGGCCAGCCTTTCCAGGCCGGCGCCTCCCCCCCCCCTCAATGTCTTCGTGTGCCGCATTCTGGCTAAACCATTTACAAATGTAATCAAACCGCAAGATGCTTGCGCAATCGCATGATGCGCCGCCAGACGACCGTTAGCGTGTCTTCACCTCTGTCACTGGAAACGTCATGCGCATACAAGCCACCTTCCTGACCCTGCTGGCCGCCTCACTCCCCCTGTCCGCCCAGGCACAGGACCTGTCCGGCATGGCCGGCGCCCTGAAGGTACACTCGACCAGGGAGCGCACCTTTGTCGGCGCCATCAGCTACACGCAGCCCGTGGGCAATTACAATGCGCTGAGCCTGTCATATATCAACGAAGGGCACCCGGACGACCATCACCGCGACGGCATGGCGGGCCAGGTCTGGCTGCGCACGAAAAACGTGGCCCAGGGGCTGATGCTGGGCGCCGGCGTGGGCCGCTATTTTTTCTTCGACACGGCCAGGACGGACGAAGCGCCGCACAATTTCGACAATGACCACGGCTGGGCTTCCATCGTCAGCCTGCAGGCGCGCTGGCAGTTCGACAACCGCTGGTATGCGCAAGCGCAGCTCAACCGTATCAAGCCCGATGGCAAGGACAACACCACGCACCTGTTGATCGGCGCCGGCTACCGCTATGATGGGGTGCCGGGCGCCAAGCTGCACTTGCAGAACTGGGCGTACGACGACACCTTGACCTTATCGACCGGCCACACCATCGTCAACAGCTTGCGCTCCGAGTCCTCGCGCCCGTTCACCCTGGAATACCGGCGCGCGGCGGGAAAATACGTGGACTGGACGGTCAGCGCGCTCGATGAAGGCAGCACGGTGCTGGCGCACCGGCGCGGCGCGGCGGCCCAGCTGTGGCTGATCCGCTCGCTCAATGAAAAGGTGGAATTCGGCATGGGCGCCGGGCCCTACGTGGCCTGGGACGGCCGCGACACCCAGGGCCACGACACGCGCCTGACAGGCTTGCTGTCAGCCGTGGCCCGCTACCACGTCAACCGCCACTGGCTGGCGCAAGTGGCGTGGAACCGGGTGGTAACGGATTACCACCGCGATGCGGATGTGTTGCTGGTGGGCGTGGGCAGGAAGTTTTAAACGTTCGAGCCTAGCGCGAACGCCATACGGCGCCGGCTGACTCATTCGGCTGCGTCAATCTCTCGATCACTTCACGCGTCAAACTGGCCGAGCTCACCTGTTCGGCTTTCGCGCGGGCGGCGGTCAGGGAGCTGGAAAACGCGCTTTGCGGTTGCTCCAGGCTGGCGCGCAGGGCGGCCAGTTCCCGTTCCTGCTGCTGCGCGCGTGCCGTTTCCATCTCCAGCAATTGCTGCTTGGCCTCGGCCATCGCGCGCGTCGTCTCGGCTGCCTTGCGCTGCAGGGCGGCATGGGCCTGGGCGCTGGCCAGCAAGGCTTGCTGCGCGTCGAGCTTTTCGCTGGCGGCCCGCTGCGCGGCCAGTTCCAGCTGCTCGCGCTGGCGCATGGCGTCGAGCGCCTGCTGTTCCATGGCGGCGCGCGCTTCGGCTGCCGCCGTCGCCTGCTTTTCCACTTCCAGGCGGCCGGCGATGGCTTGCGAGGCGCGTTCTTCGGCACTGCTGGTCTGGCGCTGCTGCACCAGTTTTTGCGCGATCAGGGCCAGCGACTCGCGTTCGGCCGCGACGAAATCGCGCTCTGACGCCAGCAGCGCATCGGCCGCTTGCGCCTTGTCTTCTTCCACGCGGGCGCGCTCGCTATGCACTTGTCCCAGTTCCACGGCCAGGCGCGCCTGCGCCTGCACGGCTTGCGCGGCAGCGGCCTTTTTTTCACCTTCGACCAGCGCCTGGTCCATCAGGATGCGGATGGCGTCCGCTTCCTTTTGCGCCGCTTCCCGCAAAGCCTGTTCGGCCGCGTGCTGGCCGCGCAGCAGTTCCGCTTGCGCGCCTTCGGCGGCGATGCGTTCCTGCGCCGCGTTGCACGCCAGCGCTTCCGCTTCCAGTTTTTCTTTCAGGGCGGCGATGGCGGCTTGTTCGGCGGCCAGGCGCTCCTGCTCCGCCTGCAGCAGCTGCTCTGCCTGACGGGCTTTTTCCTGCGCCAGTTGCGATGCCTGTTCCTGCGCGGCCAAGGTCGCCTTACCGGCATCGACTTCGGCCTGCTCGGCTGCGTTCTGGCTGGCGGCCAGTTCCGCCGTCTGGCGCGCCAGTTCGGCGCGTTCGTGCGCCAGACTGGCGGCGCGCTGCTGCTCTTCCAGTTCGCGGGCTGCCGCCACGGCGGCTGCCTGTTCGGCCGCTTCGCGTGCCTTGGTCTGTTCGAGTGCGGCCGTTTCCGCTTCCAGCTTGGCGTGGCCGGCGATTTCCGCATCCTGTTCGGCCGTCACGCGAGCCAGCGCCACGGCGCGCAGCTGGCGGTCCACCTCGATGCGCGCCTCGGTGGCGGCCAGGATGCGCACGTCGGCATCGCGGCGCGCCTGCGCGCTGGCCACGGCGACCATTTCCAGGCGCTCGCGGTGGATGGCCGCGTCGCGCAATTCCTTTTCCGTCTGCAGGCGCAAACGCAGCGATTGGGCCGCATGGCGTTCCGATTCCGCCTGCGCCAGCGCGATGGCTTCGCGTTCCTGTTCCAGGTGCGCCAGCGCGCGCGCTTCTTCCAGGGCGCGCACTTCGGCGGCGGCACGGTTGAAGGCCGATTCCAGCGCGATCTGGTCGGCGCGCTCGCGCTGCACCGTCAAGTCCAGCGCTTCGCTTTCCGCTTCGGCCAGCATCTGCGCCGTCTGGCGCGCACCGTGGGCATGGCGCTCGCGTTCGCGCGCCAGCACGGCGACTCTGGCGTCGGCCGAGGCGATGCCCACCATTTCTTCCTTGGCTGCCTGCACGGCGGCGACGCGCTCGACGGCCTGCAGGCGCGCCTGCTCCGTCTGCACCTGCAATTCCTCGGCGGCGCGGGCGGCTTGCTCGGCCAGTTCAGACTGCACCGCCACTTGCTCGCTGGCGCGCAAGCGGCTTTCCTGCTCGGCGCGCGAACGCTGTTCGGCGGCCAGGCGGATTTCATTATCGGACTCCACGCGGGCACGCAGTTCGGCCGTTTCCTGCTTGACGGCTTCCAGGCGCGCCACGCTCGCTTGCGCGGCGGCGCGCATGGTGTCGAGGCGTTCGCGGTTGGCGGCAATCGCTTCTTCGGCGGCCTGCGCATTTTGCTGTGCGGCGGCGGCGGCGGCCGCGTCGATGGCGGCACGGTCCTCGGCCAGCGAGCGCACGCGCGCTTCGGCCAGCGCGCGGCTTTCGGCAGCGCAGGTGGCCTTCGCTTCCGCTTCCACGCGGGCAATCGCCTCGTGGATGGCTTTCAATTCCATTTTCTGGCGTTCCGCGGCGGGCGCCTTGGCATCGGCTTCGGCTGCCGGCTCGGCTTGCGGCTGGGGTGCGGCGATGGCGACCGGGGCCGGCGCTTCCGCCTTGCTTTCCAGGTCCTTGAAATCATGCAGCGAGACCATGCTGTCCTGGTCGAACTCGTCGTCGGCGCAATACGCGACGGTAAGGGAGGCGGCCTGGCGCTGATTTTGCTGTGCTTGCATGATTTCTCGCTTGTTCGGGTGAATTCCGTTGCTTCTAGGAATTTATTACCACCATTATCGAACAGGCATGCACAAATCAGCGCAGCAAGAAGAAGGATGTTTACCGCCCTTTTCGGGCGTTTAGGTCAAATGGGCCACAAAGGCGCTTCATCCATCAACGCCACCTGCTCGCGCAATTCCAGGATGCGGTCCTGCCAGTAGCGCTGCGTGTTGAACCACGGGAAGGCGACGGGGAAGGCGGGATCGTCCCAGCGGCGCGCCAGCCAGGCCGAATAATGGATCAGGCGCAGGGTGCGCAGCGCTTCGACCAGGTACAGCTGGCGCGGGTCGAAATCGCAAAAATCTTCGTAGCCGGCCAGGATGTCGCTCATCTGCCGCACCTGGTCGCTGCGCTCGCCCGACAGCATCATCCACAGATCCTGGATGGCCGGGCCCATGCGGCTATCGTCGAAATCGACGAAATGGGGGCCGGCGTCCGTCCACAGCACATTGCCGCCATGGCAATCGCCGTGCGTGCGCAACATGGCCACGTCGCCCGCGCGGTCATAGCAGCGCTTGACGCCGTCGAGCGCCTGCTGCGCCACGCTGGAATATGCGGCCAGCAGTTCGGGCGGCAGGAAATTGCCTTCCAATAGAAACTCGCGCGGCTCGACGCCAAACGTCTGGTGGTCGAGCGCCGGCCGCTCCTTGTAGGTCGACAGCGCGCCGACGGCGTGGATGCGGCCGATGAAGCGCCCTATCCATTCCAGGGTGGCCGGGTCGTCCAGTTCGGGCGCGCGGCCGCCGTGGCGGGGGAAGACGGCAAAGCGGAAGCCCTGGTACTGGTGCAGGGTGCTGCCGTTGATGGACAGCGCCGGCACCACCTGTATTTCGCGCTCGACCAGCTCGGACACGAACGCATGCTCTTCCAGGATGGCCGTATCGGTCCAGCGCGCGGGGCGGTAAAACTTGGCCACCAAGGGCGCGCTGTCTTCGATGCCCACCTGGTAGACGCGGTTTTCATAGCTGTTCAGGGCCAGCAGGCGGCCATCGCCGCGCAAGCCCACGCTGTCGAGGGCGTCGAGCACGCAATCAGGGCTCAGGGCGGAAAAGGGATGGACGGGCCGGTCGTCCTCGTGCGGCTGGTTTTCATTGTGCATAAGCGACATTGTAAGGCGCGCGCGGGCCGCCGGTGCAAACACTTCGGCGGCAAGCCGCAGCAAGGCGTATACTGACGCCTTACATTCAATCAAAGAGCAAGCCATGCAACTCGAACAGCCATTATCAGAAAAAGAATTCGACGAATTAGACCAATTCCTGTTGTCGGAGCGCTGCTCCGAGGACGCGATGACCATGGATATGCTGCACGGCTATCTGACGGCCGTCGCCATCGGCCCGGAACCGATCATGCCGGCCGAATGGTTGCCGCGCGTGTGGGGCGAAAACGCCGAAGATGCGCCAAAATTCAAGAACAGCAAGGAAGAAGAGCGCATCGTCAACCTGATCATGCGCTTCATGAACGAAGTGCTGGTGACATTCGAAGTGGCGCCGAAGGAGTTCGAAGCGCTGTTCGTCGAACACGACTACGAAGGCCAGACCCTGATCGACGCCGAAGCGTGGTGCTGGGGCTTCTGGGACGGCATGGAACTGCGTCCGGGCTCGTGGAACGAGATCTGGGATTCCGAAGTGGCCGAACTGATGCAGCCTATCTACCTGCTGGGCGCCGACGAAATCAAGGAAGAAGAGCTGAAACTGGTGGAAGACCCGGTCAAGGCGCACAAGCTGGCGCAGGAACTGGAAGCGAACCTGCCGGCCATCCACCGTTTCTGGGTCCCGCGCCGCAAGGCACCGGTGCAAACCATGAAGCGCGAAGAGCCGAAAGTGGGCCGCAACGACGACTGCCCTTGCGGCAGCGGCAAGAAGTTCAAGAAATGCTGCGGCGCCGAGCCGGCAGCCGAGTAATCGCGCAGTAGCATCCCTGTTGCGCCGGCGTCCTGCCGGCGCAGCGCCGGCGCTGGCCCCCGGGCTATAATCGGCGCATGAAACTCCCCGACCTGAACCTGCTCGTCGCCCTCGACATCCTGCTCGAGGAAGGCAGCGCCGTGGCCGCCGCGCGGCGCATGAACTTGAGCGCGCCGGCCATGAGCCGCACCCTGGCGCGCATCCGCGACGCCATCGGCGACCCCGTCTTCGTGCGCTCCGGGCGCGGCCTGGCGCCCACCCCGCGCGCGCTGGAATTGCGCGAGCAGGTGCGCGGCGTGGTGGAGCAGGCGCACGCCATCTTCACGTCCGGTCGTGAAATCGACTTGCGCACCCTGGAACGCACCTTCAGCCTGTGCGCCAACGACGTGTTTGTCGGCGCCTACGGCGGCAAGCTGCGCGACCTGCTGGCCGTGCACGCGCCGCACACGGTGCTGCGCTTCGTGCCCGAAGGCGATGGCGCCACGGAAAACGACGCCCTGCACGCGGGCCGCGTCGACCTGTATATCAGCGCGCGGCGCGCCTTTGCGCCCGACATCAAGCTGCAGCAGCTGTTTACCAGCGGCTTTGTCGGCATCGCCCGCAGCGACCACCCGATCTTCGACGGCCCCATCAACCTCGACAGCTTTACCGAGTACGAACATATCAGCGTCTCGCGGCGCGGCCTGGCGCGCGGCCCGTTCGATACGGCCTTGGCCGAGCGGGGCTACACGCGCCGGGTTTCGCTGATCAGCCCCAACTTCCAGTCCGCCATCTTCGCCGTGGCCGATTCGCGCCTGCTGCTGCCGCTGATGCCCACACCGCTGCTGGCCATCGTCGAGCGCCTGGGCCTGAAGCTGCGCACCTTCGAACTGCCGATTCCCGTCGACAGCGTGGAAGTCTTCCAGGCCTGGCACCCGCGCCTCGACCACGACCATGCGCACCGCTGGCTGCGCCGCATGATCAAGGAGCTGTGCGGCAGCGCGCTGCCAGGTACCTAGGGACTGAACTCACCCATCATTGCGTCAGACGCAATTCAGACTTCCTTAATTATCAATTTTCACAATATTAACGGCTACCTATACTGCGTGGACTGATCCTCATCCACGGAGTTCCCTGTGTCCGCTGTACCCCTTCCCGGCGCCGCCCCTGCGGCCGCGCCTCCCGTCCCACCTGCTTTCGGCCTGCGCCTGGCCACCGGCCTGGCCGGTGTGCTGCTGGCCGTGCTGGTGTCCGGCCTGAATGAAAACATCACCAAGGTCGCGCTGGCCGACATCCGCGGCGCCATGGACATCGCGCGCGACGACGCCAGCTGGCTCGTCGCCCTGTATGCGGCCGCCTCGGTGTCGGCCATGGCGTTCGCGCCGTGGTGTTCCGTCACCTTCTCGCTGCGCCGCCTGACGGCAGCCGCCATCATCGTCTGCATGGCCGCCGGCCTGCTGTGCCCATTCGCCCCGAACCTGTCCGTGCTGATGGTTCTGCGCGTGGTGCAGGGCGCGGCCGGCGGCGCCCTGCCGCCCATGCTGATGACGGTGGCCCTGCGCTTCCTGCCGCCCAACATCAAGCTGTATGGCCTGGGCGGCTATGCGCTGAGCGCCACTTTCGGCCCCAGCCTGGGCACGCCGCTGGCCGCCTTCTGGACCGAATACCTGGGCTGGCAATGGGCCTTCTGGCAAGTCGTCCCGGGCAGCATCGTCGCCCTGCTGATGGTGTCCTGGGGCTTACCGCAAGACCCGCTGCGCCTCGAACGCTTGCGCCAGTTCGACTGGCGCGGCCTGCTGCTTGGCCTGCCCGCCATCAGCATGCTGGTGGTCGGCTTGCTGCAGGGCGAACGCCTGGCGTGGTTCGCCTCGCCGCTGATCTGCGTGCTGCTGGGCGGCGGCGCCGTGCTGCTGGGTTTGTTTTTCATCAACGAGTGGTCGCATCCGCTGCCGTTCTTCAAGCTGCAGCTGCTGTCGCGGCGCAACCTCAGTCATGCCCTGCTGACCCTGGGCGGCGTGCTGTTCGTGCTGCTGGCCGTGATCCTGATCCCCTCGTCCTACCTGGCGCAGGTACATGCCTACCGCCCGCTGCAAACGGCGCCCGTGATGCTGATGGTGGCGCTGCCGCAGCTGATCGCGCTGCCGCTGGTGGCCGCCCTGTGCAATCTGCGCGCCGTCGACTGCCGCTGGGTGCTGGCCATCGGCCTGGGCATGCTGGCCGTCTCCTGCGTGCTCGGCGCGCGCATGTCGCCCGACTGGATCCGCACGCATTTCTACCTGCTGCAAGCGGTGCAGATCTTCGCGCAACCAATGGCCGTGATTCCCTTGCTGCTGCTGGCCACCACGGGCCTGGCGCCGCAGGATGGCCCGTTCGCCTCGGCCTGGTTCAACACCATCAAGGGCATGTCGGCCGTCGTCGCCACCGGCGTGCTCGATGCGCTGATCACGCGCCGCAACCATTTTCATTCGACGGTGCTCAGCGAACGCCTGGGCAATCTGCCGGACGCCGTCGATGTGCCAGGGCTGGCACAGCGCATGCACGCGCAAGTCGTCACCCTGACCTCGTCCGACCTGTACCTCACCGTGGCCGCCATCGCGCTGGCCATGATTGTGATCATCCCCATCCTGCCGACGCGCGTCTATCCGCCGCGCGCCGCTTGATTTTCATTTTACGAAAGAGCTTCACCATGCAAAAACCCATACTACGCTCGCGCGCCTTTCTTCTCGGCCTGGCCCTGCTGGCCGGCGCCCTCGCCTTCTGCGCCTGGCAACTGCTGTTTTCCCCCAGCGAAGAAGGCACCGACGACGCCTTCGTCAGCGCCGACTACACCGTGCTCTCGCCCAAGGTGGGCGGCATCGTGCGCGATGTGCTGGTGGAAGACAACCAGGCTGTCAAGGCGGGCCAGCTGCTGGCGCGCATCGACGACCGAGATTACCAGGCCGCCGCCGCCTCGGCCCGCGCCGAAGTCGCGGGCGCCGAAGCGCAGCTGGCCACTGCCCGCGCCACGGTGCAGCGCCAGCAATCGGTGATCGAACAAGCCAGCACCCTGGTCGACGCCAACCAGGCGGAAGACAAACTGGCGCAGCAGGAACTGGCCCGGTCAACGCACCTGGCCGGCCAGGGCGCGGGCAGCGTGCAGAACGCGCAGCAGGCGCAATCGCGCTTCGACGTGAGCCGCGCGCGCCTGGCGCAAAACCGCGCCGCCCTCGTCGCCACGCGCAAGCAGACGGACATTTTGCAAGCGCAGCAAGGCGCGGCCGAAGCGGCCCTGCTGCGCGCAAAGGCCAGCCTGCAACGGGCCGAACTGGATCTGTCGCATACGCAGCTGCACGCCCCCATCGACGGCATCGTGGGACGCCGCGCCGTGCGCGTCGGCGCCCTCGTGGCGCCTGGCGCCAGCCTGATGGCCGTGGTGCCCCTGAACCGCAGCTTCGTCGTCGCCAACCTGCAGGAAACCCAGCTGACGCACGTGCGCCAGGGCCAGCGCGCCAGCATCGCCGTCGACGCCTACCCGGGCGCACTCCTGCACGGCACGGTGCACAGCATCGCGCCCGCCACGGGCGTGACGTTTGCCGCCATCGCGCCGGAAAACGCCACCGGCAACTTCACCAAGGTGGTGCAGCGCATCCCCGTGCGGATCGCGCTCGATCCGGGCCAGGATGGCGAACAGCGCCTGCGCGTGGGAATGTCGGCCGAAGTGCGCATCGATACAGCCATGCGCCGTCAAGCATTGACACAGGTGAGCGCGCGATGAAAGCACTGATACTCATCACGGCCCTGGGTCTGGCCGGCTGCGCCAGCGTCGGCACCGACTTCCAGCGTCCGCACCATGACCTGGGTCAGCAATGGCGTCAGGCGGAAGATGCCCGCTTCGCGGCGGCACAGGATGGCGCCATCGAGCAGCGCTGGTGGGACAGCTTTGGCGACACGACTCTGTCGTCCCTGCTGCAGCGCGCCGCCGGCGCCAATCTCGACGTGCTGGCGGCCGCCAGCCGACTGGAACAGAGTCGCGCCGCGCGCGGAGTCATCGGCGCCGCGCAAGGCCCGTCGCTGGGCGCAAATGGCAGCTATGGCCGCGCGCGTAACAGCGAACAAGGCTTGAGCGACCCGTCGCGCAACAACGGCCAGTCCGCCTACAGCCTGTGGCAAAGCAATCTCGATGCGGCCTGGGAGCTGGACCTGTGGGGCCGCGTGCGGCGCGAAGTGGAAGCGGCTGACGCGCGCGTCGACGCGGCCCAGGAAACGCAACGCGGCGTGCTGCTGGCCGTGCTGGCCGAGACGGCGCGCGACTACATCGAGCTGCGCGGCGCGCAGCAGACCCTGGCCATCACGCAGCAGCTGCTCGATATCGCCCGCCATACCTTGAACCTGACCCGCATCCGCCTGCGCGAAGGCGCGGCGACGCAGCTCGACGAGGCCGAGGCGGCGGCCCATGTCGCCACCATCGAAGCGCGGTTGCCGCCGCTGCAGCAGCGCGAAGCGCGCCTGGGCAATGCCCTCGCCCTCTTGCTGGCGTTGCCGCCGCAGTCGCTGCGGGCGGAACTGGCGGCCAGCAAGGAGATCCCTGTTGTGGCCATGCAGGTGCAGCTGGGCGTACCCAGCAGCCTGGCCGAGCGGCGGCCCGACATCCGCCGCGCCGAAGCGCAGCTGCACGCGGCCACGGCCGCCATCGGCGTGGCGCAAGGCGATTTTTATCCGCGCATCACGCTCTCGGGCAGCATCGGCCTGCAAGCGATGCAGCTGTCCGACATCGGCTGGGACGCCAAACGCTTTGCCTTCGGTCCCGGCTTCAGCGTGCCCCTGTTCGATGGCGGCCGTCTGCGCGGCAAGCTGCAATTGCGCGAGGCGCAGCAGCAGGAAGCGGCCATCGCCTACCGCCAGACCGTGCTGGCCGCCTGGCACGAAGTGGAAGACGCGCTGTCTGGCTACCAGGCGAACCAGCGCCGCCAGGCCAGCCTCGATGAAGCCGTCAAGCAGGGACGACGCGCGCTGGGCAGCGCGGAGCTGCAATACCGCCAGGGCGGCACGGACCTGATCAATGTGCTGCACGTGCAAAACACCTTATTGAACAACGAAGCGGCGCTGGTCGACAGCCGCGCCACCGCCTCGCTGTCGCTGGTCCAGGTCTACAAGGCGCTGGGCGGCGGCTGGCAAGCCTTTTCAAGCACCTCACAAGGAAGCACGCCATGAAACCGAATCCCGCCCATTTTTCCATCCACGACGTCAGCGACTTTCCCATCGTGCGCTTTCGCCCTGAAACGGCCGTCACCGGCTATGCCCCGCTGTGGGAAAACGACATGGACGCCCTGCTGCGTCATGGTGTACCGTTCGTCATGCTGTTCGAAGAGGAGCGCAGCGATGAAGCGCACGTCGACCGCAAGCGGCGCGGCCTGTGGCTCAAGCACAACAAGGTGGCGCTGGCCACCCTTTGCCGGGGCCTCGTGTCCATCGAGGCGGATGCGGAACGGCGCGCGCGCCTGCAGGCGATGGCGGCCGGCGCCATGAAAGCCTTCGGCATCCTGCAGGAAGTGGCGGCCACGCGCGAACAGGCCGAGGCCCTGATGGTGTGGCTGCTGGGCAGCGGCCAGATGGCGCGGCCGCGCGCGGTGGACGTGTGGTAGCAATCTAGGCGGCCCGGCGCACGGCGCTTCTGGCAGGGATGACGCACACGTGGCCATCGCTGCTGGTGGCCGTCGTCAGGGCGATGCCGTACAGCGCGGCCAGGGCGGGCACGGCGCCGGCATCGCTGGCGATGTCGGCGACCAACTGGCCCGAACGCACCAGCAGCAGGCGCTCGAAACCCAGCAAGGCATGATTGATGTCGTGCAGGATGGCGATGACGGCGTGGCCGCGTGCGGTGCAGAACTGCTGCAGGCTGTCGAGCAGATCGAACTGCAGGCCGGGATCGAGCGCCGCCAGCGGTTCGTCGACGAGTATCAAGCCATCTTTGACATCCCACATCTGCGCGAAGATACGCGCCAGCTGCACCCTCGCCTGTTCGCCGCCGGATAAAGTGTCCAGGCGCCGGCCCAGCAAATTCCCGGCGTGCGCCAGGGCGGCGGCGTCCTGCACGATCCGTCCCAATTGCGGGTCGACCAGGCGCGCCACTCTTCCCAGGCCGATCACCAGTTCGCACTGCAATCCGAAGGCCACGTGCGAGCCTTGCGGCAACACGGCGCGGCACCGCGCCAGGTCGGCCAGCGGCCACTGCGCCAGGGGACGGCCGGCGAACGCCACCTGGCCCGCCTGCGGCTGCAGTTCGCGCGCCATCAGTTTGAGCAGGGTCGACTTGCCGGCGCCGCTGGGGCCGAGGATGGCGATACGTTCGCCGGGCGCCACCCGCACATTGAAGGGGCCGAAATACTGCTGGCCCAGTTGGGTGGTGGCGAAGGAGAGTTCCAGCAGGGGCGTCATGTTCACCTCTAGGCGGTGCCGTGGCGGAAGCGCCGCAACAGCATCAGAAAAAATGGCCCGCCCAGCAAGGCCGTGAAAATGCCGACGGGGACTTCCGCGGGAATGGCGACCGTGCGCGCCAGGGTGTCGGCCAACAGCAGCAGCAAGCCGCCGGCCAGCATGGACAGCGGTAGCACACGGCGCTGGTCGGCGCCCAGCCAGGTGCGCACCAGGTGCGGCGCGATCAGGCCGATAAAACCGATGCCGCCGCACCAGGCGACGGCAAAGCCCGTCAGCACGGCCACCAGCACGATGACCTGCGTGCGCAGCCGGCCCACGTCGATGCCCACATGCAGCGCCTGCGCCTCGCCCAGCGCCAGCGCGTTCAATGAGCGCATCAGGAAGCGCGTGGCCCACAGCGCGCCGGCCAGCACCAGCAGCAAAGCCGCCACCTGGCGCCAGCTGCCGGCCGACAGCGAACCGAGGGTCCAGAAAGTCAGGGTGCGCAGCTGGTCGTCGCTGGCCAGGTAGATGCACAGGCCCATGACGGCCACCGTGATGGCGTTCAGCGCCACGCCCGTCAACAGCAGGCCGACGATGGAACCGGGGGTGGCCCAACGGGCGACCCGGTCGAGCAGCACGCAAATGAGCATGGCGCCGCCAAACGCGGCCCCCGGCAGCAGCCACACGCGCAGCTCGGGCGCCACGTGCAGGCTGGCGGCGAAGACGATGGTGGCCGCGCCCGCGCAGGCGGCGCCGCTGCTCACGCCCAGCAGCCCCGGATCGGCCAGCGGATTGCGAAACAGCCCTTGCGTCAGGCCGCCGGCCAGCGCCAGCGCGGCGCCGATCAGGATGGCGAACAGGGCGCGCGGCAAACGGATATGCCACAGCACATACGCGCCGCCGGACAATGCATCGTCGCCCGCTTGAAACGGCGCCAGCCAGTCGGCCAGCGTCACGGACACGGCGCCCGCCTGCACGGCGATGAGCAGACCGGCAAACAACGCCACAGCCAGCATGCCGCCAGCACCCCAGCGTGGCCAGGACACTGCCGGCGTCATCGCGCGCACGTTCATGCAGTCATGGCTTTCGCGAAGGCGGCGTCGAGTTCCGCCAGCGCCTGCGGCATGCGCGGGCCGAAGCCCAAGAGCAGCATGGCTTCCAGCGACACGATGCGCTGCTTGCGCCCGGCCGGCGTCTGCGCCAGGCCTGGCAGTTTCAGGATGCCGTCCACGCCGCCCGAGGCCTTCAAGCCCTGGTCCGTGACGAGCACGACGTCGGGCCGCGCGGCGATCACGGCTTCGGGCGTCAGCGGTTTGTAGCCGGCGAATCCACCCTGCCCGCCCATCACGTTGACGGCGCCCGCATACGCCAGCATGGCGTCGGCGCCCGTCTCGCGCCCGCCCACCATCACCTGGTTCGGCGCATGGGCGAGGATGAACAGCACGCGCACGGGTGCATGCTGGCGCTGGCGCACCTTGCCCAGGGCGCCGTCCCACTGCTGCTGCAAGGCTTGCGCCAGGCGCGCGGCGGGGTCGGCACGGCCCATGATCTGGCCCACCTGTTTGACCCGTTCAATCAAACCTTCGAACTGGTTATTCGCGTTCAGCACCGCCACCGGCACGCCCGCGTCGCGCACCTGGCGCAGCACCGCCGACGGTCCCGCTTCCTCGGTGGCGATCAGCTGCGTGGGCGCCAGCGACAGCACGCCCTCGGCCGACAGGGTGCGCGCATAACCGACCTGCGGCAGCTGTTGCGCCACGGCCGGATACAGCGAGGTGGTATCGACGCCCACCAGTTCGCCCTGCGCCTCGAGCGCATAGACGATTTCCGTCAGGGCGCCGCCGACGCTGACGATGCGCCGCGCCTTGATCACCGGCTTGGCCGCGTCGGACACGGCGGCCAGCACCTGCATCGGCGCGGCCAGCGCCAGCGCGCCCGCCCCCATTTTTTTCAGCGCGATGCGGCGCGCCACGCTGGCGGCGATCATGCGGCGCATAGTTCGCCCTCCTGCAGCACGCGCTCGACGACGTTGCGCCATTCGCACAGTTCATGCACGCCCGGCTTGCGTTCGCCGAAGAACATGACGATGGTGTCGCCCTTGGCGTCGAACAGTTCCACCGACGTCACCAGGCCATCGACGGTCGGCTTTTTCACCACCCACGCGCTGGCGATATGGTCTTCGCGCAAATGCAGGTTGAAGCGCGTGTCGAGGACATTGATCCACGGCCCCATCACGGCGATCTTGTGCACGGGCCCCGAATGGATCTGGATCATGCCGGCATTGCCGACGAAGGCCATGATGGCCACCTTTTCGAGGGCGGCGTTATTGAGCAGGTCGAGCACGCAGGATTTGTCGAGCTGCTGCACGAAGCGCGCCTCGGCCAGGCGCAGGCCTTGCAGGCGCGAGACCGAATATTTTTTCAGCAAAGTGAAAAATTCATGCGTGTCGCGCAAATCGGCCCAGGCGGCGCGAAAGCCGGCCACGTCGATCTGCGCGTCGGGCAATTCGGCCGGCGGCGCCGCCGCTGCCGTCACGGCGATGCCGGCCGCCTGGTCCGCGTCGGCGAAGCGCGTCACCAGCGCATCGTAGGCGGCCACGTCGCTTTGCGGCTTGAGAAAAATCTTGTGCACGGCGTGGCCGGCAGCATCGAAAAATTGCAGGCTGCGCTGCACTTCCTTTTCTCCCATCTCGCGAACGGCAAAGCCATGCGCCCACTGGCGGTAAAACACGCGCAAGTCGATGTCGCCGCCGAGCACCAGGCCCACGTGGTTGTTGTGACTAGCTTTTCGATAGACACCCGTCTTTTCATGCACGCACGAAGCGTTGCGCGTCAACGCCATGACTTCGCCCAGCGGCTCCAGCGCCTGGACGATGGCGGGCCAGTCGGCCTGCAGGCGCTCGGCGCCCAGCAAGGCGCCATCGGCCAGCGACAGGCCCGCATGCGCGGCGATCAGCTCGCCTTCGGAAATGGCCAGTTCCTCGGCGATGTCGCGGTGGCGGGCTTTCTTTTCGCGGCGCAGGCGGGCAAATTCGCTGGCGACCAGCTCGGTGTTGCAAATAGGGGGCATGCTCGTCACGGTGTCTCCTTTCAAGGCGAACACTGGCTGGCATGGGCTGGCTGGTGGTGGGGAATCTTGAAATCAATTATAAATGAGAATCATTCGCAATCAAGAGTTATTTGTGCGCGGCCAAAAAAAAGCGCCGCGACAGGAAACCCGTCGCGGCGCAAAGGAGACCGATCAATACAACCGATCAGTTCGGGAAAAAAGGTCAGGCGCTCGCTTGCACGGCCGGCATGGAGACCGGCTTGGCAGTGGGACGCTGCGCCAGCAAGACGACGGCGGCCAGCACCATGGCGCCGCCCAGCAATTGCGTGCCGCTCACGGATTCCTTCAGCAAGGTCACGCCGAACGCCATCGTGATGACGGGTTCAAACGTGGAAATGATGGACGCCTTGGCCGCGCCGATTTGCGCCACGCCGGCAAAGAAGGCGGCAATCGCGATGGCCGTCGAGAACAGGGCGATGGCGCTGACGGCCAGCCAGCCCGTCGCCGTGCCCGGCAAAGACACGCCTTGCCACAAGGCAATCGCGCTGTTCGACAGGCCGGCCGTGCCCAGGATCACCACGCAGGCGGCCAATGGGTGAATATTCTCGCGGCTTTTCGACAGGCTGTTGCCAAACAGGATGTACACGGCATACACCCCGGCGGCCATCAATGCCAGCGCGATGCCGATGGGTTGGCCCTGCAGCTTGCCGCCCAGGGTGATGGCCATGCCGGCAATGGCCAGCGCCATCAGCACGAGCATGCGGCGGTCCAGCTTTTCCCAGCCCAGCGCCAGCGCGAGGATCGTCACCAGCACGGGATACACATACAGCAACATGCCGCACAGGCCGCTGCTGGCATACATCAGGGCATTGAAATAGCCTTGCGACTGGGCCGTGTACATCAGGCCCATCAGCATGTAGCCGGCCAGCAGGCGGCCGCGCGGCAAGCGCCAGCCACCGAGCCACACGAGCGGCAGCAAGAGCATGGCGGCGATGACGAAACGCAAGGCCAGCATGGTCGACGGGTTGACCCCGGACGCATATGCCGCCTTGGCAAACACTGCGGAACTGCCGAAACCGGCGGCCGACAGCAACACCAGCGCAACAGCGCGGCGATCAGACATGACTAAACCTCTTTGAGTACGCCAGGGTAAACCTGCTGCGCGTCGCGCTTTGCGGCCGGCGATGCTCACCGTACTGAAGTACGGTTGCGCTTCTCGGCCACAAATCACTGCCGCTCGCGACGGTTTTCCCAGGCGTTGTAAATATTAATGCCAAGCAAGGCTGGAAGGTGATGCGTACGTGAAATACATGCGTGAATCCTATTGCGGGTCGCTTCACACATAAGCGGCATCATATTCGCTTGCGCAAAATGAAACAAACCAATATTCTTCACGGATAGGCCGAATATTACTGAGGCTCAATTCTCTTGAGAGTGCCATGTCACGTCCCTTGCCCCCACTCGCCGCCCTGCACGCTTTCGAGGCGGCCGCCCGCCATGAAGGCTTCCAGCGCGCGGGCGAAGAATTGCACGTCTCGGCCGGCGCCATCGGCCACCACGTGAAACAGCTGGAAGCATGGCTCGGCATCGTGCTGTTCCAGCGCCTGCCGCGCGGCGTGGTGCTGACCAATGCTGGGCAGCGCTATGCGGCCTCGCTGGGGCCGATCCTCAACCAGCTGGCCGACGTGTCCGAGCAGGCGCGGCGCCAGGGCGACGACAAGGTGGTGACGGTGACGGCCACCAGCTCGCTCGTCTCGCGCTGGCTGATGCCGCGCCTGGGCCGCCTGCGCGACCGCTATCCGCAGATCGAGCTGCGCGTGCTGGCGTCGATGCATCCGGTCGACCTGGCGCGCGATGGCGTGGACGTGGCCATCCGCCTGGGACCGGGCCGCTATCCGGGCCTCAAAGTGGATTTATTGATGGAAGAATGGTTTTCCGCCGTCTGCAGCCCCGATTTCCGCGCCAACGCCGCCAGCCTGCGCCAGCCCGGCGACCTGCTGCGCTACCCGCTGCTGCACGACGAGCCGGAAGTGCATCTGCCCGGCGAAATCGACTGGACGCGCTGGCTGCACAGCTGCGGCGTGCACTACAGCGGCAATAGCGGCAACAGCGGCGCGCGCTTTTCGCACACCTATCTGTGCCTGGACGCGGCCGCCAGCGGCCAGGGCGTGGCCATCGCCGCCAGCCCCCTGATCGGCGACGACCTGCGCTCGGGCCGGCTGGTGCGCGTGTTCGAACACGCCGTGCGCGGCCCCCACTGCTATTATCTGCTGCGCTCGCCCCAGGCGGAAACACGGCCCCTCGTGCATGCCTTCTGCGAATGGCTGATCGCCGAGGCGCGCGCCGACCAGGAAACCGTCTGGCCAATAGTGGAGACCGCATGACTCAGCAGGAATTGGCGCGCAGCGCCGAATATAGTGTCCAGCATGAATACGAACACGCCACGGTGACGGCGGCCGATGGCCGGCAAGCCAGCGTGGGCGAGTTCTATGGCGATCCTGCCGTGGCCTTGATCGATGGCCATGAACAATGGTGCGCCGTGGCGGGAGAAGGATTGGTGATTTGCCGGCTGGAACAGGGGTTCGGCCAGTGCGCGGCATATTTCCGCCAGCCTGGCGAAGTGCGCTGGATCACGGCTTTACGGCAAACGGGGGCGTTTGCGCTGGAGTGGCAGGATGAGGATGAGGCTTGGCACAGTCTTGTCTTTGAGGCGGTGGATGTGTCGGCTTACGCGCCAGGGCGCTAAGCCGACCTACGCCGACCAACGCCGACCTACGAAAGCGGAGGTAATGCCCCGTAGGTCGGCTTAGCGCGCAGCGCGTAAGCCGACAACACATTACAATTTAATGAAGTGCTCGCGGTAGTATTTCAGCTCTTCGACCGATTCCAGAATATCGGCCAGCGCCGTGTGCTTCTGGTGCTTCTTGAAACCGGTGGCGATTTCAGGCTTCCAGCGCTTGCACAGTTCTTTGAGTGTCGATACGTCGACATTGCGATAGTGGAAGAACGCTTCCAGCTTCGGCATGCCGCGCACCATGAAGCGGCGGTCCTGGCCGATGGTGTTGCCGCACATGGGCGACTTGCCTGCCGGTACGTATTTCTTCAGGAACGCGATCAGTTCCGCCTCCGCCTGCGCTTCCGTCACGGTCGACGCTTTCACCTTGTCGATCAGGCCCGAGCGGCCGTGCGTGCCCTTGTTCCAGGCATCCATCTTGTTCAGGGTTTCATCCGACTGGTGAATCACGAACACGGGGCCTTCGGCCAGCAGGTTCAAGTGCATGTCCGTCACCACCACCGCCACCTCGATGATGCGGTCGGTATCGGGCTCCAGGCCCGTCATTTCCATGTCGACCCAGACCAGGTTCATCTCGTTTGGACGTGCCGGCACCGTGGGTGCGGGAGTGGATGCAGAGGTGGGTGCAGATAAGTCGGTCGCTTGTGACATAATTCTCTCTTGGCCTAATCAAACTAAATAATCAGCCATTTTCTCACAGGCACAGAATGTATTCACTCGCGTTTTCGATTTTGTTTGTATCCGTCCTCGTTTTGACCCTCGCCGTGCGCTTTTGGCTCGCTTCGCGGCAGATTCGCCACGTGCTGGCGCACCGCGCCGTTGTCCCGCCCGAATTCGCGGAAAAAATCCCGCTGGCCGCGCACCAGAAGGCGGCCGACTACACGGTGGCGAAGACCAAATTTGGCCTGCTGACCCTGCTGGTCAACTATGCCGTGCTGATCGGTTTTACCCTGCTGGGCGGCCTGCAATGGCTGGCGCTGCACCTGAATGAATGGATGGGGCCGGGTTCGCCCATGCTGTACCAGATCGGCCTGATCGCCGCCTTTGCCGCCATTTCCGGCCTGATCGACCTGCCCTTCGACTATTACCGCCAGTTCGTGCTGGAGCAGCGCTTCGGCTTCAACACCATGGCGCGCAAGCTGTTCTTCACGGACATGCTCAAGGGCGTGGCCCTGGGCGCCGTCATCGGCCTGCCGCTGATCTGGGTCGTGCTGACCCTGATGGCCAAGTCGGGCGGCCTGTGGTGGTTGTACGCGTGGTTCGTCTGGAGCGGCTTCCAGCTGCTGATGATGGTGCTGTTCCCCACCGTCATCGCCCCGCTGTTCAACAAATTCACGCCGCTGGCCGACGAAGCGCTGAAAAGCCGCATCGAAGGCTTGATGCAGCGCGTGGGCTTTGCCTCGAAAGGCCTGTTCGTCATGGATGGCTCGAAGCGCAGCGCCCACGGCAATGCGTATTTCTCGGGTTTTGGCGCCAACAAGCGCATCGTTTTCTTCGACACCCTGCTGTCGCGCCTGGCGCCGCAGGAAATCGAAGCCGTGCTGGCGCATGAACTGGGCCACTTCAAGCTCAAGCACATCGTCAAGCGCATCGCCATGATGTTCGTCATCTCGCTCGGTTTCCTCGCGCTGCTGGGCTTCCTGAAGACGCAGCCGTGGTTTTACGCGGGCCTCGGTGTCGACCCTGTCGCGCTGGCGCTCACTGGCCAGCCGACGGACGCGCTGGCCCTGCTGCTGTTCATGCTGGCCTTGCCCGTCTTCACTTTCCTGCTGGGACCGTTGACCTCGCTCAGCTCGCGCAAGCACGAATTCGAAGCGGACGCCTTTGCCGCCACGCACACGCAGGCGGACGACCTCGTCTCGGCGCTCGTCAAAATGTATGAAGACAATGCGTCGACCCTGACGCCCGACCCGCTGCACTCGGCCTTTTACGATAGCCACCCGCCGGCCAGCGTGCGCATCCGCCACCTGAAAGGGGCTTCCGCATGAATACGCCATCGACTTCGCAGGACCTGGCCCAACTGAGCTGCACGCCGCGCCAGCAGGCGCTGGGCGACTCGGACATCGCCACCTTGCACGCCCTGCTGCCGCAGTGGAGCGTGCAAAACGGCAAGCTGTGCCGCGACTTCGGCTTCAAGAATTACTACCAGACCCTGGCGTTCGTGAACGCCCTGGCCTATATGACCCATACGCAAGACCACCATCCGGAGCTCATCATTACTTACAAAACCTGCGCCGTGCGCTACGACACGCACTCGGTCAACCAGGGCGCCGGCGGCCTGTCCGAAAACGACTTCATCTGCGCCGCCAAGGCAGACCTCATCTACCAGAGCAGCCAGGTGACCGCATGAGCGAAGGCAAGTTGACAGGCGTCATCATTGCCGCCCACGGCCGTCATTACCTGGCCGACGTGGACGGCGCCAAGCTGCAATGCGTGACGCGCGGCAAGAAAACCAATGTGGCCGTGGGCGACATCGTGCACCTGACGCGCACTTCCAACGACCAGGCCGTCATCGACCGCATCGAGGAACGCAAGACCTTGCTGTACCGCTCGGATCAGTACAAATCGAAATTGCTGGCCGCCAACCTGACGCAGCTGTTCATCGTCGTGGCGACGGAACCGGGCTTTGCCGACGACCTGATCTCGCGCTCGCTGGTGGCGGCCGACGCGGCCGGCATCGAGGCGCGCATCATCCTCAACAAAACGGACGTGACCGCTTCGCTGGAACGCGCCCGCGAACGCCTGCTGCCGTATTCCTCGATGGGCTATCCCGTCGATGAAGTGTCGGCCCGCGCCGAACCCGAGCACGCCGTGGCCACCCTGGCGCCGTTGCTGGCGGGCCAGTCGTCCATCCTCATCGGCCAGTCGGGCATGGGCAAGTCGTCCTTGATCAACCTGCTGGTGCCGGACGCCGACATCGCCGTGCGCGAAATCTCGGCCGCGCTCGACACGGGCAAGCACACGACGACCTTTACGCGCCTGTACAAGCTCGATGAACTGGGCGCGAACAGCTCCATCATCGATTCGCCCGGTTTCCAGGAATTCGGCCTGTACCACCTGTCCGAAGGTATGCTGGAGCGGGCCTTCCGCGAATTCCAGCCCTACCTGGGCGGCTGCAAGTTCTATAACTGCCGCCACCTGATCGAGCCGCAATGCGCCATCCTGCAAGCCTTGTCTGAAGGCAAGATCGCCAAGATGCGCCATACCCTGTACGGCCAGCTGCTGCACGAGTCGGCGCAAACGCTGTATTGAACGCGCCTGGCGCCCGCCATCGGCGCGGGCGCCAAACCGACAAAAAAACCAATATTACAAGCTAAACAGAATTAAATTCTGCTGAACAGCTCGCTTTCCCCCATTCATTCCAAAACCATCCATCGCCCGATTTCGCGTTTCAGCGCCGGATTCCGGCGTTTCATCGCTTTGCGCTGGCATGGCGCCCATCCACTTGCTACCTTGGCATTGTCCCCGCCAGCGAACCTGCTGGAGACAACATTGGTCTAACTCCAACCCGCATTTGATCACAAGGTGAAATCATGAAAGCATCGTTCTCGCGTACCCTGGCCCTCGGTAGCGCCGCCCTCGTCCTCGGCCTGTCTTGCCTCAGCGCCAGCGCGCTGGAAATCGGCGAACAGGACAAGGTGCAGGTCTCCGGCAAGGTCTACAAACTGGCCCCGCAGGAATTCAGCCAGTATGGCAATCGCTA
This sequence comes from Janthinobacterium rivuli, assembly GCF_029690045.1. NCBI lineage: Bacteria > Pseudomonadati > Pseudomonadota > Betaproteobacteria > Burkholderiales > Oxalobacteraceae > Janthinobacterium > Janthinobacterium rivuli. The sequence goes on along the minus strand of NZ_CP121464.1, from coordinate 2,003,130 downwards.
CCAGCTCGACACGGGCGATACCTTGCTGCTGCGCCAGCAAGTCAACCGCTATTTCACGCAAATCAAGGGACAGCCCGAAGTAGAACTGTTCGGCCGCGCACCTGGCGTCTTTGAAACGGCCAGCGGCACCCGCATGGAATTTCGCAACGATGGCGACGTCATCGCCATCACCGGACTGAACAATATTCCGGGCGCCATCGCCAAGGCGGGCGAAACGGCCGGCAGCGTGCACTTCGCCGGCCGCTAAGCAGACACATGGCGACCGGCAGGCAAGCCGTCGCCAGCCTGCCCACGGGGCGTGCATCAGCCGGCAGGGGCTGGTGCACGCCCCGCCTGCTTTGCGCAGTCCGAACGGGTATGCGCAAAAAATACTGTCGAGTCAGCCAAACAACTGCATCCGAATGCAGCTTACAATGCGATCCAATAAGGTGTCACTGGCCGCGGGCCAACACCATCGCCTTGCGGGAGATTTCGGATGGAAATGTTCGCACTCGAACATGACATTGCACAGTGGGAAGACACACTGCGGCCATTGCGCGCCCTGGAGCGCTTGCCCTTGCTGATGCTGCTGGCATGGCATTTGCGCCAGCGCAACTGCGCGCAGGCGCTGCACCATGCGGCCGAAGCGGCGTCCTTGCTGCCCCAGGCCCAACTGCCGGACCACGCCCTGGCCATCGCGCAGGCGCGTCTGCAACTGGTGCAGGCGGAAATATCCTGGCTGCAAGGGGCGCTCGATGCGGCCGAAAGCCTGGCGATGGCGGCGCACGCCATCCTGTGCGCGCACGGCGACGGCGCCGCCTGCGCCGATGCACACTGGCTGCTGTCCTCGATTGCCGTCGACCGGGGCGACCACGTCCGCTGCGATGCCGAACTGCTGGCCGCTGCCGGACAAGCGCGCAGCGCCGGCGATGCGATGCGCGCCAGCCTGGCCGACGCCGCCACGGCGCGCTGGGCCGTGTTGCGCGATGCGCCGGCCGCCCAAGCGCGCTGGGGCGCCGCATTCCAGGCCGACTGCGCCAGCGGCAAGCTGCCCGCGCCGCTCGCTGCCTGGGTGCATGACTTCCGCGGCTTGCTGGCGCACACCTCGCGCGACCTGGGCACGGCCGCCGGCCACTACATGCAAAGCTATGAAGCGGCGCTGGAAAGCGGCCAGCTGCGCGGCGCCATCACGGCCGCCATCAATATCGGCGATTGTTTTTCCAGCCTTAACGACAACGAATCGGCCCTCGAATGGATGCAGTGCGCGCTGGATCTGGCGCGTCCCACCGGCTGGCCGCGCAGCATCGGCGCCTGCCAGACGCATACGGCCGAAACCATGCGCAAGCTGGGACGTCTGGCCACGGCCGAAGACTTGCTGCGCCAGGCGCTGCACCTGCTGGCGCCCATGTCGGGCGCGCGCACCTATGCCAACGCCCTGTTCCACCTGGGCGAACTGAGCCTGGACAAGGGCGACTACGACACGGCGCTCGATGCCTTCAGCCGGCTGGCGCAGCGGGCCGAAGCGCTGGGCCAGGCCGATTTCCGCAGCATGGCCCAGCGCGGCAGCGCTCACGCGCTGTCCTACCTGGACCGCCCGGACGAAGCGCTGCAGGCGGCCGAACGGGCTTGCCAGCTGGCCACCGCGCAAGGCGACGCCATGCACCAAGTGGCGGCGCTGCGCGTCTTGTCCATGCTGCATGCACGCCATGAGCTGCCGCCGCCCGCAGGCATGCTGGAACGTAATCCCGCCCTGCATTTCCTGCACCAGGCGCTGCAGGTGGCCGCCTCCATCGACGGCTATTCGCCGCCCGGCGAACTGCTCGATGCGCTGGCGCGCGAATACGCGCATGCGGGCGACTATGCGCGCGCCTACGATATCGCCCTCGATGCGGGCATGGCGCGCGAAAAAAGCCACACCCAGCAGGCGAGCAACCGCGCCACCGCCATGCAGGTCTACCACCAGACGGAACATGCGCGCTCGGAAGGCTATCACCACCGCGAGCTGGCCGCCTCCGAAGCGCGCCGCGCCGAAGTGCTGCAGCAGACCAGCGACACCCTGGAACGGTTGTCGGCCATCGGCCAGGAAATCACCACCCACCTCGATGCCAGCGCCGTGTTCCAGGTGCTCGACCGCCACGTGCACGCTTTGCTGCCAGTCAACACCTTTGCCGTCTACATGCTCGACGCGGCGGGCACGGCGCTGCGCCGCGCGCATGGCATGGAAGCGGGCCGGCCCCTGTCCGACAACGCCATTCCACTGAACAATCCACGCGCCTACTCCGTGCGCTGCCTGCTGGGCCGGCGCGAAGTGTATATCGACCAGGTGCCGCCGCGCCGCCACGCCTACACGGTGCCCGGCACCCTGCATAACCAGAGCGTGCTGTACGTACCGCTGATGGTGGGCGAACGCGTGCTGGGCGTGATGACGGTGCAAGCTTGCCACGCCAATGCGTATGGCGAACGCGAGCGGCTGATCTTCCGTACCCTGTGCGCGTATGGCGCCATCGCGCTCGACAACGCCAGCGCCTACCGGCAATTGCAAGATGCCCAGGCGCAACTGGTATCGCAGGAAAAACTGGCCGCCCTCGGTTCCTTGATGGCCGGCGTGGCGCATGAACTCAATACCCCGATCGGCAACAGTTTATTAATCGCCAGCACCATGCAGCAAAAGACGGAAGACGTGGAACGCCTGATGAACGGTCCCGGCCTGCGCCGCTCGGACCTGGCCGCCTTCATCGACGATGCGGGCAAGGCGTCGGCGCTGGTGATGCGCGGCCTGCGCAGCGCGGCCGACCTGGTCAACAGTTTCAAGCAGGTAGCCGTCGACCGCACCACCGAGCAGCGGCGCCGGTTTGACTTGCAACAAGTAAGCAATGAAATCATCGCCACCGTCATGAACCGCATCCGCAGTTCGGGCCACCGCATCGAAGTGGAGATAGCCTTCGGCATCGCCATGGACAGCTATCCGGGTCCGTTTGGCCAGGTGATCACCAATCTGATCAACAATGCCCTGCTGCACGCCTTCGCCCCCGCGCCCAACGATGGCGGCGCCGGCACGGGCTGCATGCGTTTGTCCGCCACGATGGAGGCGGCGCGCGTGCACATCGTCTTCGAGGACAATGGCGGCGGCATCGCCGAACAGCATTTGTCGCGCATCTTCGACCCCTTCTTTACCACCAAGCTGGGCCAGGGCGGCAGCGGCCTGGGTTTGTCGATCAGCTACAACATCGTCACGGCCCTGCTGGGCGGCACCATCCAGGTGGCCAGCAGCCCCGCCGGCACGCGCTTCACCCTGGACTTGCCGCTGGAAGCGCCGCAGCTGGACGGCGCCGCGCCCGCCAGCATCTATTAACCACCACCGTTTGCCCGGGCGCAGGCTTGCCTATACAAGTACGCGTCCGGCCAGTCTTTCCAATCTAAAAGCAAAACCCTTATAATTGAACGGCTGAAGTCCCTGCCATTGCATGATTTACAACTTGGCAAACCGCATCGACCCGCGCGACAAACAGGCACGGGCACCGATCAACACAGCAGCGCGCCGGGCGAGGCAGTCATCAGACGAGATGTTGTACGCTGATGCAACCCGGCGGGAAAGGCACGCCGCCGGCGGCCTGCGCATCTTCAAGTGGTCATTATGTCGACAAAAAAACCGATCAAGCACTACCTCCAGTTCTCCGATTTCACGTTGGAAGAGTATGAATATGTGATCGAACGCGCCCATCTGATCAAGCGCAAGTTCAAGAACTACGAAATCTACCATCCATTGATCGACCGCACCCTGGTGATGGTCTTTGAAAAGAACTCGACCCGCACGCGATTGTCGTTCGAAGCCGGCATGCACCAGCTGGGCGGCGCCGCCATCTACCTGAACACGCGCGATTCCCAGCTGGGCCGCGGCGAGCCGGTGGAAGACGCGGGCCAGGTCATGTCGCGCATGTGCGACATCATCATGGTGCGTACCTTCGGCCAGGAAATCATTGAGCGTTTCGCCGCCAATTCGCGCGTGCCGGTGATCAATGGACTGACCAATGAACACCACCCGTGCCAAGTCTTTGCCGACATCTTCACCTACATCGAACACCGCGGCTCGATCGCCGGCAAGGTCGTCGCCTGGATCGGCGACGCCAACAACATGCTGTACTCGTGGCTGCAGGCGGCCGAAGTGTTCGGCTTCCACGTCAACGTGTCGACACCAAAGGGCTACGACATCGACCTGTCGCAAGTCAAAACCGAGCGCTACACCTTCTTCGCCAACCCGTCGGACGCCTGCGAAGGCGCGCACCTGGTCAACACGGACGTGTGGACCAGCATGGGTTACGAAGCGGAAAACGCGGCCCGTATCGCCGCCTTCGACGGCTGGATCGTCGATGGCGCGAAGATGTCCCGCGCCGCGCCCGACGCCCTGTTCATGCACTGCCTGCCTGCCCACCGCGGCGAGGAAGTGGCCGCCGAAGTCATCGACGGTCCGCAATCGGTGGTGTGGGACGAGGCGGAAAACCGCTTGCACGTGCAAAAAGCGCTGATTGAATACCTGTTACTCGGTAAAATCCAATAATTCGCCTGGAACTGCAGAACTCCCGGCAGCATCGCAACACATACATCGACAACGACAACTGGAAGCAATATGAGCGACATTAAAAAAGTAGTCCTGGCCTATTCCGGCGGACTCGACACCTCCGTCATCCTGAAGTGGCTGCAAGATAACTACCAGTGCGAAATCGTCACCTTCACGGCCGACCTGGGCCAGGGCGAAGAACTGGAACCGGCGCGCGCCAAGGCAATCAAGTTCGGCATCAAGCCGGAAAACATCCATATCGAAGACGTCCGCGAAGAATTCGTGCGCGATTTCGTCTTCCCGATGTTCCGCGCCAACACCGTGTATGAAGGCGAGTACCTGCTGGGTACCTCGATCGCCCGTCCTTTGATCGCCAAGCGCCTGATCGAAATCGCCAACGCCACCGGCGCCGACGCCATCTCGCACGGCGCGACCGGCAAGGGTAACGACCAGGTGCGTTTCGAACTGGGCGCCTACGCCCTCAAGCCAGGCGTGAAAATCATCGCGCCATGGCGCGAGTGGGACCTGCTGTCGCGCGAAAAACTGCTGAAGTACGCGGAAGACGCCGGCATCGAAATCGACATGAAGCACAAGAACGGCGGCGCGCCGTATTCGATGGATGCCAACTTGCTGCACATCAGCTTTGAAGGCCGCCACCTGGAAAACCCGAGCGCCGAAGCAGAAGAAACGATGTGGCGCTGGACCGTCAGCCCGGAAAACGCCCCGGACGAAGCGGAATACCTGGACATCGAATACGAAAAAGGCGATATCGTCGCCATCAACGGCGTGCGCATGTCGCCTGCCACCGTGCTGGCCGAACTGAACAAAGTTGGCGGCAAGCATGGCGTGGGACGCCTGGACCTGGTGGAAAACCGCTATGTCGGCATGAAGTCGCGCGGCTGCTATGAAACCCCGGGCGGCACCATCATGCTGAAAGCCCACCGCGCCATCGAATCGATCACCCTGGACCGCGAAGTGGCCCACCTGAAAGATGACCTGATGCCGCGCTACGCGTCGATGATCTACAACGGCTACTGGTGGGCGCCTGAGCGCGTTGCCCTGCAAACCCTGATCGACCACACGCAGGAAACCGTGAACGGCTGGGTACGCATCAAGCTGTACAAGGGCAATGTCATCGTCGTTTCGCGCGATTCGAAGACGGATTCGCTGTTCGACATGAACATCGCCACCTTCGACGAAGACGGCGGCGCCTACAACCAGGCCGACGCCGGCGGCTTCATCAAGCTGAACGCCTTGCGCATGCGCATCGCCGCCATCGCCCGCGAAAAGCGCGGCCAGAAGTAACTAGTTGCCGGGAGGCACTACCTCCCGCATCCACCGAAGCCGCCCACGGGCGGCTTTTTTCGTTTACAGCGCACTCTGCCGCGATTTACGCCCCGGCACGCCCCCCATTTTGCTGTCCGCATGGCAAAATGCTACAGTGCAATTGTGCTGACCTTCCCGCTTCCGGAGCCCTCCCATGTTCAAAGACCTGAGTATCAAGAATAAACTGTACCTGGGCTTCGGCTCCATCGTGGCCATCATCCTGATCCTGCTGGGCGTGGCCTACAACAGCTTTTCGCGCCTGTCGGAAGCCAATGCCTGGGACCGCCACACGATGGAAGTGCTGGTCGAGATCGACAGGATTCACAATTCCATCCTGCAAATCCAGGTGGAAGCGCGCGGTTTCATCCTCACAGGCAGTGAAACGTCGCTGACACCGGAGACCGATGAAATGGCGGTGCTGAGCCAGCACACGCAAAAAGCCATCGCCATGACGGTCGACAACAAGGTGCAGTCGGAGCGCTTCCGCAAGATCGACGCGCTGACCGCCACCTGGGTCAAGGAGTGGATCGCTCCCCTGATCGAAAAACGCCGCGCGCTGGGCAATGCGCCGGGCGCCACGGAAGCGGTGGCGCGCACCATGCCGCCCGGCGGCTACCCTGCCGTCAAGCAGGCCAACAAGCTGCTCGACGAAGTCGCCGCCGAAGAATCGCGCTTGCTGGCCGAACGCACGGCCACCACGGCAAAGTTGCAGGAAACCATGATGCTGACCCTGGCGCTGGGCGGCCTGCTGTGCGTGGCGCTGGCGCTGGGTATTGCCTACCTGCTCGGCCGTGCCATCCTCGGCCCGCTGAACAATCTGACGGATGCCGTCGGGCGCATCGCCGGTGGCGAGCAGAGCGCGCGCGCCGCCATCCTCTCGCGCGACGAGCTGGGCAAGGTGACGGAAGAATTCAACCGCATGGCGCAAACCATCCAGGACAACCAGGCAAACGAACTGGCCGCCACCAACACCTTGCGGGCCAAGGTCGATTCGCTGCTGGAAGTGGTCTCGAAGGCCGCCTCGGGCGACCTGACGGGCAAGGTCGGCATCACGGGCAGCGACGCCATCGGCCAGCTGGGCAACGGCCTGGCGAAGATGTTCGAAAATCTGCGCAGCCTGCTCAACAATGTGCAAAAGGCCGGCATCCAGGTGACGACGTCCGCCACGGAAATCGCCGCCTCGGCACGCCAGCAGGAAGCCACGGGCATCGAGCAAGCACAAACGAGCGTGGAAATTCTCAGCACCACCAAGGAAATCTCGGCCAACACGAGCCAGTTGCTCAAAACAATGGAAGACGCCACCGCCGTGGCCGACTACACGACGAATGCCACTGCCGAAGCGCAAAATAACCTCAAGCGCATGGACTCGACCATGCAGCACATGGTTTCGGCCACCGATTCCATCAACGCCAAGCTGGCGGCCCTGTCGGAAAAAGCCAGCAATATCAATAGCGTGCTGATCACCATCACCAAGGTGGCCGACCAGACCAACATCCTGTCGCTGAACGCCGCCATCGAGGCGGAAAAAGCGGGCGAGGCGGGCCGCGGCTTTTCCGTCGTGGCGACGGAAATCCGCCGCCTGGCCGACCAGACCTCCGTTTCCACGTGGGATATCGAGCAAATGCTCAAGGAAATGCAGTCGGCCGTGTCCGCCAGCGTGATGGGCATGGATAAATTCTCGGAAGAAATTCGCCGCAGCGTGGGCGAAGTGCGGCAAGTGGCGGAACAATTGTCGTCCGTGATGGACCAGGTACAAAAACTCACGCCGCAATTCGATGCCGTGCTGCAAGGCATGCAGTCGCAGGCGATCGGCGCCTCGCAAATTTCCGACACCATGATGCAGCTCAACGACGCTACCCAGCAAACGGTGGAATCGCTGAAAGCCACCAGCGAAGCGGTGCACCAGCTGCAATATGCGGCGGGCGACCTGCAGTCGAGCGTGTCGACCTTCGCCGTCACCATCTGATCCCATGAAAGTGCTGCTCTTTCACATCGGACGCGACCGCTATGGCCTGCCCCTGGCCGGCATCGTGCGTGTCCTGCCGCTGCTGGAGCTGAAACAGTTGCCGCTCACGCCAGACTACGTGGCCGGCCTGATGGACTTGCACGGCACGCCCGTGCCCGTGATCGACCTGTCGCGTCTGGCCGGGCTGCCGGCCGCCGCCGCGCAATTCGACACGCGCATCGTCATCGTCGACTACCGCGCGCCCGGCGGCGCCACGCATGCGCTGGGCTTGATGGCCACGCAGGTGCGCGGCATCGCCGACATCGCTGCGGAAAAGCTCGAGGATAGCGGCGTGGCGACGGCGCCCTTCCTGGGCCAGGTGGCCAGCGACGCCGACGGCATCGTGCAACTGGTCGAACTCGAGCACCTGCTGCCGCCGGACGTGCGCGCGCTGCTGTTTCAAGACGCGGGTGCGGCATGACGGCGCAAGCCCTGCTGCGCCGCGCGACCGGCCTGTCCGTTTCCAAGTCCGTGGCCGAACGGGCCGTCGGCCAGCGCATGGAGCAAACGGGCTTCAGCGATAGCGAGGCCTACCTGCAGGCGCTCACGCCGGCCGAAATGACGCAATTGATCGAACTGGTGGTGGTGCCGGAATCGTGGCTGTTCCGCGACCCGCAGGCCTTCTACGCCACCGTCGAACTGGTGCAGGAGCGCTGGGCACGGGGACGCGCCACGCGCATCCTGTCGATCCCGTGCGCGGGCGGCGAGGAACCGTATTCGATGGCCATGGCGCTGCGCGACGGCGGCGTGCCGAAACAGGCGTTCAGCATCGACGCCTACGACCTGAGCCCCGGCTGCATCGAGCGGGCGCAGGCGGGAATCTATGGCCGCAACGCCTTCCGCGCGCAGGACGTGGCCTTTCGCGAGCGCTATTTCACGCACGTGGCCGATGATTCCTACCGCATCATCGACTCCTTGCGCGAACAGGTGACCTTCAGGCAAGGCAACCTGCTGCAGTTCGACACGGCCACCTACAGCCGCCACTACGACGTCATCTTTTGCCGCAACCTGCTGATCTACTTTGACAAGCCGACCACGCGCGCCGCCATCGAGAATTTGTCCGCCCTGCTGGCCGACGACGGCATGCTGCTGGCTGGCTATGCGGAAGTGCCGTCGTTCTGCCAGAACGGCTTTGCGACGCTGCAGTTCCGCCAGGCTTTCGCCCTGAAGAAGGAAACGGCGGCGCCGGCCGGGCCGGTGCAGGTGGCGCCACTGCCCTTGCGCAGCGTGCCGCCCGCGCCAAGGCGCGCTGCCGCTCCCGCCTCCCCCATTGCACCAGCGGCCGTGCGCACGCGCCCCGTGTCCGTGCCATCGCCGGCGCCCGCCGCGCAAGCCGCACAGGCCGATTTGCTGGCCGAGGCGCGCCTGCTGGCCGACCGCGGCCAGCTGCGCGAAGCCGGCGAAAAATGCCACGCCCACCTGGCGCGAACGCCCGAGGCGGCGGAAGCGTATTTCATGCTGGGCATCATCAATGAACTGGCCGGCAAGATGGACCTGGCCGACGATTACTGGCGCCGCTGCATCTACCTGCAGCCGGACCACTACGAAGCGCTGTGCCACCTGTCGCTGCTGGCCGAACGCAATGGCAACCACACGGCCGCCGCCACCCTGAAGGCGCGTGCGGCGCGCATCTACCAGCGCCGCCAGGCGTCCAACTAAGGGGCAAGCATGACAAACCTCATCGCCACCGAGTCCCCCGCCGCCATCGACGACTGCTGGAACCATATCGGCGTGGTCGGCGACCAGAGCTGCCCCAGGCTACCGGCCAACGTACATTGCCGCAATTGCGACGTGTATGCGGGCGCCGCCCAGCGCAACCTGCAGCGGCCCGTGGATGAACACTACCAGCGCGACTGGGCCAGCCACTTCCGCCAGATCGATGCGGGCGGCGAAGTGCGCGACAGCTCGGTGCTGGTGTTTCGCATCGGCCGCGAATGGCTGGCGCTGCCCACGCGCGTGTTCGACTCCGTGGCGCCGCAAGCCAAGCCGCACGTGCTGCCGCACCGTAGCGGTCGCGGCCTGGCGGGCATCGTCAATATCGGCGGCAAGCTGTATCCGTGCATGTCGCTGGCCAGTTTGCTGGGCATCGACGAACAGGGCGCGCCGCCGGCCAAGGGCCGCCACACGTTCGCGCGCCTGCTGCTGATGCGCTGGGAAGATCAAGCCTACGCCCTGCCCGTGGCCGACCTGCACGGCATCGTGCGCTACGCGTCGGGCGCCGTGCAAACGCCGGCGGCCACCATCAACAAGGGCCTGTCGCGCTTTCTGTCCGGTGTCATCACCGAGGGCGACCTGCGCATCGGCTGCCTCGACACGGCGCTGATCGGCTTTCAACTTGCGAGACTATTACGATGAGCCAGGACCAGCACGGCGACCTGAGTGCCTTTTCCATGCTGGACCTGTTCCGCATGGAGGCGGACAGCCAGACCCAGATTCTCACCGATGGTTTGCTGGCCATGGAGCGCCATGCGGGCGACGCGGCGGCCGTCGAAGCAATGATGCGCGCGGCGCACTCGATCAAGGGCGCCGCCGCCATCGTCGGCCTGCAAGTGGTGGTGCAACTGGCGCACGGCATGGAAGACAGCTTCGTCGCCGCCCAGCATGGCCGCTTGAAACTCACGCCGGAGCGGGTCGACGTGCTGCTGTCGGGCGTCGACCTGATCGTGCAGCTGTCGCGCCTGGACGACGCGGGCGCCGAAGCGTGGCTGGCCGCCAATGCGGCGCAGATCGACCAGACCCTGAACGCCATCGCCGGCATCGCGGAATTGCCCGAATTGCCGGCCCTGCCCTCGACCGCGGCGCCCTTGCCGCCGCCAGTGGCTGAAGCGCAGGCTCCCATGGCCAGCGGCCTGGCCGGCGAAGAACCGGCTGCCGCTGCCGCGCCGCGCGCGGGCGCACCGGCCAAGGCCCAGGCGCAAAACTTCGACAAACTGCTGTCGCTGGCCAGCGAATCGCGCATCAATGCGCACCAGATGCACCCGTTCATCGGCGCGCTGCAGCGCTTCAAGCGCAACCAGAGCAGCCTGTTTTCCGCCATCGAGCACCTGCACGAAGCCATCGCCCGCTCGGGCGACGCGGGCCTGATGGAAAAGTCGCTGCTGGCGCTGCAAAAGACGCAGCCCCTGAAGCAGTTCATGCTCGAACACATCGCCGACATCGAAACCTATGAACGGCGCCTGCTGGCCGTTTCGCAAGGCATGGTCGACGAAGTGCTGGCCCTGCGCATGCGCCCTTTCCGCGACGGCATCCACGCGTTCCCGCGCATGGTGCGCGACCTGGCGCGCAGCCTGGGCAAGGAAGTGCAGCTGGAGATCGAAGGCGAAGATACCCTGGTCGACCGCGACATCCTGGCGAAAATCGAAAGCCCGCTGAACCACATGCTGCGCAATGCCATCGACCATGGCATGGAAGGCCCGTACGAGCGCATCGACGCGGGCAAGGAAGCGCTGGGCACGATACGCATGGAAGCGCGCCACCGCGCCGGCATGCTGAGCATCGAGATCAGCGACGACGGGCGCGGCGTCGACCTGGAGAAAATCCGCCAGTCCGTCATCGAGCGCAAGATGGCCAGCCCCGCCATGGCCGCCGCGCTGTCGCCGGGCGAGCTGCTGGAATTCCTGTTCCTGCCCGCCTTCAGCCTGAAGGAAAAGGCGAATCAATTGTCCGGGCGCGGCGTGGGCCTCGACATCGTGCACGAAACGATACGCCAGCAAAACGGCACGGTGCGCCTGGAATCGGAACCGGGGCGGGGTTTCCGCGCCCTGATCACCCTGCCGCTGACGCAATCGATCGTGCGCGCGCTGGTGATCGACATCCAGGGTGAAGCCTACGCCATCCCCATCGTCAAGGTGGAAAGTGTGGTGCGCGTGCCGCAAGCGGCCATCCATACCCTGGAAAACAAGCAGTTCTTCGAACTCAAGGGCGAGCATCTGGGCCTGGTGTCGGCGGCGCAGGTGCTGGAACTGGGCGAAGCGGCCAGCCAGGCCGACGATTTACCGGTGGTGGTGATCGGGCGCGGCAAGCAAAGCTATGCGCTGGTGGTCGACGCCATCCGCGGCGAACAAAGCCTGGCGGTGCAGGCGATCGATCCGATCTTCGGCAAGATGCGCGACATTTCCGCCGCCGCCCTGCTCGACGACGGCGAACCGGTGCTGATCCTCGACGTGCCCGATTTGCTGCTGTCGATCGACAAGCTGCTGCACGAAGGCGGCCTGCACCAGCTGGCGCAGGCGGGCCATGCGCAGCAGCGCCGCGCCAAGCGCATCCTCGTCGTCGACGATTCGCTGACGGTGCGCGAGATGGAGCGCAAGCTGCTGCTGGCGCGCGGCTTCGACGTCGACGTGGCCATCGACGGCATCGACGGCTGGAACGTGGTGCGCAGCGGAGAATACGACCTGGTGATCACCGACGTGGACATGCCGCGCATGGATGGCATCGAACTCGTTTCGCTGATCAAGAAGGACCTGCACCTGCACAAGCTGCCGGTGATGATCGTGTCGTACAAGGACCGTCCGGAAGACCGCGCGCGCGGCCTGTCCGCCGGCGCCGACTATTATCTGACCAAAGGCAGCTTCCACGACGAGACCTTGCTCGACGCGGTGGCCGACCTGATAGGAGATGCCCGCTTATGAGTTGTACTTCATGAAAATTGCCATTGCCAATGATGTCCCCATGGCCGCCGAAGCCCTGCGCCGCGTGGTCGCCAGCACGCAGGAACACCAGGTGCTGTGGATTGCCCGCACGGGGCTCGAAGCCGTGCGCATGTGCGAGGGCAACCGCCCCGACCTGATCCTGATGGATCTGAACATGCCGGAGATGGACGGCGTCGAGGCGACGCGCCTGATCATGGAGCAAAGCCCGTGCGCCATCCTGGTGGTCACGGGCCGCCCGCAAGACAATGTCAACCAGGTCTTCCGCGCGCTGGGCGCCGGTGCGCTCGACGTCACGGCCACACCCGTGCTGCAGGGACAAGTGGGTGGCGACAGCGAACTGCTGGCCAAGATCAAGACCATCGGCAAGCTGATACGCCACAGCGCCGAAGCACCGCCGCCGCGCCAGACGAACGGCAATGGCGGCGAACGGGGCGAAGGCCATGTATCGACCCTGGTGGCCATCGGCGCCTCGACCGGCGGGCCGTCGGCCGTGGCCAAGGTGCTGTCCGGCTGGACGGCGCCGCCCGGCTGCGCCATCGTGGTGGTGCAGCACATCGATGAAACCTTCGCCTCGCACTTCGCCAAATGGCTCGATGACCAGCTCAGCATGCCCGTGCGCGTGATCGCCGAAGGCGACGAACTGGTATCCGGCACGGTACTGATCGCCAAGACCAATGATCACCTGCTGCTAGATCAAAATTATCGTTTGGGTTACGATGCAGCACCACGCGAGTATGTTTACCGCCCGTCCGTCGATGTCTTCTTCAACTGCGTGGCGCAGCACTGGCGCGGCGACGCCATCGGCGTATTGCTCACGGGAATGGGACGCGACGGCGGCGACGGCTTGCTGGCCATGCGCCGCGCCGGCAAGACGACGATCGCGCAAGACCAGGCCAGCAGCGCCGTGTACGGCATGCCGCGCGCGGCGGCCGAACTCGATGCGGCGCAGCAAATCCTGCCTCTGGATAGAATAGGCGCGAGCCTGCGCAGCCGCCTGGGCGCCAAACTCAACAATGGGTGGGAGCCCTCCCCTAACATCTGAAAAGAATGCAATGCCAGAATTCTCCTCCAGCTTCACCCAGCCTGAGCCCGCATTGACCGAATTCAAGGTCAGCGTGCTGCTGGTGGACGACCAGTTGATCATTGCCGAGGCAGTCCGCCGCATGCTCAGCGACCAGCAGGATATCGAATTTCATTACGCGACCGACGCCACCCTGGCGCTGGACACGGCGCTGCGCTTGCAACCGACCGTCATCCTGCAAGACCTGGTGATGCCGGGCATCGACGGCTTCGGCCTGATCCAGCTGTACCGCGAAAACGCGGCGCTGGCGCATGTGCCCGTGATCGTGATGTCGGCCAAGGATGACCCGAAACTGAAGGCGCACAGCTTTGCCGTCGGCGCCAACGATTATGTGGTGAAACTGCCGGATCGCCTGGAGTTGCTGGCGCGCATACGCTACCATTCCAACGCGCACATCAGCCGCTTGCAGCGCGACCAGGCTTTTCGTTTCCTGCGCGAAAGCCAAAAGAACCTGGCGGACGCGAATATTGAATTGCAAAAACTGGCCGCCCTCGATGGCTTGACGGGCATCGCCAACCGCCGCCGCTTCGATGAAACCCTGGAATTCGAATGGCAGCGGGGCCAGCGCGACAAGACGCCGTTGAGCCTGCTGTTCTGCGATATCGACCATTTCAAGAGCTATAACGACCGTTTCGGCCACCTGGCGGGCGACCTGGGCCTGAAAAAAGTCGCCGCCGTACTGACGGAACATTTGAAACGCCCGGACGACCTGGCCGCCCGTTACGGCGGCGAAGAGTTCGCCCTGATCCTGCCCGAAACGGAAGCGGCCGGCGCACTGCTGATCGCCGAAGCGTGCCGGCGCCATCTGGAAGGCTTGCAGATCGAGAATCCGGCGGCAGATGCGGGCATCGTCACCATCTCGATCGGCGTGGCCACCATCGTGCCGTCGCCGGACTCGACGGTGGAGCAACTGATCAACCGCGCGGACCAGGCCCTGTACGCGGCCAAGCGCGGCGGACGCAACAGCGTGCTGAGCGCCGATGACGTCCAGGACTGATTTTTAACAGCAAGGAAAGTGAAGCATGAGCACACAACTGGACAATGTCAGCGTCGTCAAGAAGTCGAACATTTATTTTGACGGCAAATGCGTCTCGCACAACGTCATCCTGGCCGATGGCACGAAAAAAAGCGTGGGCGTGATTTTCGCGTCATCGTTGCGCTTCAACACGGGCGCGCCGGAAATCATGGAAATCGTCGGCGGCCTGTGCAAGGTACGCCTGGCCGATGCAAGCGAGTGGAACAGCTATGGCGCGGGCACGCAATTCAGTATCCCGGGCAATAGCTATTTTGACATCGAGACCGTCGAAACCGTCGACTACGTCTGCCACTTCGGTTAATTAGACAAACACAGGCTCGGGCGACAGGCGCACGCCATATTTCGCCTCTACATCATCCTGTATCGCTGCCGCCAGCCGGGTAATGTCCGCGCCACGAGCGCCGCCATTATTCACCAGAACCAGCGCCTGCTTGGGATACACTCCCGCGGGCCCCAGGTTTTTCCCCTTCCAGCCACACTGATCGATCAGCCAGCCGGCCGCCAGCTTTTCCGTGCCATCGGGCTGCGCATGGTGCACGAGCGCAGGGAAACGTTCCAGCAAAGCAAGACATTGCTCCTTCGACACCACCGGATTCTTGAAGAAACTGCCCGCATTGCCGATCACGGCCGGGTCCGGTAATTTTCGCCGGCGGATCGCCATCACCGTCTCGGCCACCTGTTGCGGCGTCGGCTCGGCAAGATTGCGCTCGGCCACGGCCTGCGCCAGTTCCGCATAGCGCAAGTTCGGCTGCCATTCGGCCGGCAAGGCAAACGTCACTTCCAGCACGATCAGCTCGCGTCCGTCCGCCTGCTTGAAGATGCTGTCGCGGTAAGCGAAGCGGCAGGCGTCGCGGTCCATGTCGAAGACGATGCCGCTGGCGCTGTGCATGACGCTCACGCTATGCAGATAATCCTTGATTTCAACGCCATACGCGCCAATATTCTGGATAGGCGCCGCGCCCACCGTGCCGGGGATCAATGACAGGTTTTCCAGCCCGCCGACGCCCTGCGCCAGGGTCCATTGCACGAAATCGTGCCAGTTTTCGCCAGCCGCGGCCGTGACGAGTATGGTCTCGAAATCCGCCTGCGCCAGGCGCATGCCGCGCGTGGCCATGTGCAGCACGGCGCCGGGAAAGTCACCGGTCAGCACGATATTGCTGCCGCCGCCCAGAATCAGGCGCGGCATGCTGCTCAGGGCCGGATCTTGCAGCGCGGCCTGCAATTGAGCTTGCGAAGTGATGCGTACGTAGGCGGCCGCGTTGGCCGTGATGCCGAAGGTATTCAGGCGCTGGAGGGAGTAATTGTGTTCGATGGTGAGCTCTGCAGACATGGGATAGCGATTATTTTGTTCGATTATAGAGTGAAACCGACAAAAAACCAGCGCAAGACAAGGGCAGGCCGTCCGTTGTCCGTTAAAATGTCGCATCTTTAACAGGGCCGTCCCATGGCGCGGAATCAGCCGCCAAGGCCCAGCGTACCGAGCGTGCGCTCGCTTTAACAAGAAAAGGAACAGACCATGCCGTCATTTGATGTAGTCTCCGAAGCCGATATGATCGAAGTCAAGAATGCAGTCGAGCAATCCAACAAGGAAATCACGACCCGCTTCGACTTCAAGGGCAGCGACGCCCGCGTCGAGCACAAGGAAAACGAATTGACCGCGTTTGCGGACTCGGAATTCCAGCTCAGCCAGGTACGCGACGTGCTGACCAATAAATTGACCAAACGCAAGGTCGATGTGCGCTTCCTCGACGAAGGCGACATCAAGAAGATCGGCGGCGACAAGGTCAAGCAGATCATCAAGATCAAGAATGGTATCGAATCGGATGATGCCAAGAAAATCGTGCGCGTCATCAAGGACAGCAAGATGAAAGTGCAAGCGAGCATCCAGGGCGAAGCCGTGCGCGTCACGGGCGCCAAGCGCGACGACCTGCAGGCGGCCATGGCCATGCTGCGCAAGGACGTGCCCGACATGCCGCTGGAATTTAATAATTTCCGCGATTAATTTCGATGCTGCGCACGCTCCGGCCTGCGCTTGCGCCGGCATGGCGGCAAGCTGCCTCGGAGCGTCTGCCCGCTTGGGGTAGAATTGAAGCTGCGCACAGCTACATGCGCCCGCGCGCCCGACCGGCAGCGGGCTTGACCGTACATCTGGCTCAGTGATAACCACGGTAGTCTAAGGATAGCAATGAAACGTGTTGATGATTTCCGCCTGCGATTTGGCAAAAAAGAATATGTGCCCATCATGATAGGCGGAATGGGTGTGGATATTTCCACGTCGGAGCTGGCCCTGGAAGCGGCCCGGCTGAACGGTATCGGCCATATTTCCGATGCCATGGTGGAAGACGTGTCGGACCGCCGTTTCGACACCACCTTCGTCAAAGACAAGACGAAACTGTACAAGTTCAACATCAATAACAGTGACAAGGCCGTGGTGCAGTTTGACCTGGGCCGCCTGGCGGAAGCGCAGCGCCTGCATATCGGCCGCACCATGGAAGCAAAAAAAGGCGATGGCTTGATCTTCGTCAATTGCATGGAAAAGCTGACCATGAACGGCCCCCGCGAAACCTTGCGCGTGCGCCTGAATGCGGCGCTGGACGCCGGCATCGACGGCATCACCCTGTCCGCCGGCTTGCACTTCGGCTCGTTCGCCCTGATGGCCGACCATCCACGTTTCCGTGATGCCAAGCTGGGCATCATCGTCTCGTCCGTGCGCGCCTTGCAAATTTTCCTGCGCAAGAACGCCAAGCTGGACCGCCTGCCCGACTTTATCATCGTCGAGGGCCCCCTGGCCGGCGGCCACCTGGGTTTCGGCATGGACTGGGCCAATTACGACTTGCACACGATCACTGCGGAACTGCTGGCCTACCTGAAGGCCGAACAGCTGGACATCCCGCTGATCGCCGCCGGCGGCATTTTCACGGGCAGCGATGCCGTCTCCTTCCTGGAAGCGGGCGCGGCTGGCGTGCAAGTGGCGACGCGCTTTACCGTCACGAATGAATGCGGCTTGCCAAACAAGGTCAAGCAGGAATACTACAAGGCCTCGGAAGAAGACATCATCGTCAATGGCGTCTCGCCGACGGGCTACCCGATGCGCATGCTGAAGAACACGCCCGCCATCGGCGCCGGCATCCGTCCAGGCTGCGAATCGTATGGCTACCTGCTCGATGCAACGGGCAACTGCGCCTACATCAACTCGTACAACCGCGAAGTGGCGGCCCATCCGGAACAAAAAACCGTCGTCGTGATGGACAAGACGTGCCTGTGCACGCACATGCGCAACTTCAACTGCTGGACCTGCGGCCATTACACATATCGCCTGAAGGACACCACGCACAAGCTGGAGAATGGCGAATACCAGATCCTGACGGCCGAACACGTCTTCAAGGATTACCAGTTCAGCGTCGACAACCAGATTGCCCTGCCGGAAAAAGAAATCCTGGCAGCAAGCTAAATCTTGCTAGCCTGAAATAAAAATGGCGCAGCCTGCGAAGGCTGCGCCATTTTTTTATGCGGGGAGCATGTCCCGCAAGGCCCGTTCGATCGCGTCGAACCTGGGCCGTCGCAATATCTCTTCCTGCAGGCAAGCTTCCAGCATGGCCTGCAGGGCGGGCACGGGCGTCGCACCATGCGCGATCAGCTCGCCCAGCAGCACGCCAAAGGCGCGCGCCTCTATGCCCTGCAGCACCTCCCCTTGCGGCGAGCCTGGCGCAAACATCGACGCCGCGCCAAAGTCGCCCAGCAGGCAGGCGCCATTGTCCGCATGCAGGATATTGTGCGCATATAAGTCGCCGTGCACGATGCCGTGCGCATGCAGCTGACACACGGCCGAGGCGATGCCATGGGCAATGGCCAGCGCTTGCGCAGGGGCAAAGCGCGCACCATCGGCATACACGTCGCGCGTGCACGATGCCAGGCTCGGCGGCCCCGCCAGGTTGCGGTAGGCGGCGTCGATGAGCGGCATGACGAGTCCCAGCGCCCCTTGCGGGTGCGCAGCGAGCGTCCCGAGGATGGGAATCAGACCAGCGTGTGCACCGGCGCCGACACAGGCGGCCATTTCGCTGCGCGGCAAGCCATCGCTGGTCATCGCTCCCTTGAATACTTTGACGGCGACATCATCGACGCCATCGAGGCGGGCACGGTAAATCACGCCCGATGCACCCTCGCCCAGCTGCTGCGCTAGTTCCAGGCGCTGCCAGGCCACGCCCGCAGCCCCCGTACCGGCCAGGGCTGCCAGCTCACGCGCCTCCGTAAAGGGATTGCCCGCATACGCGAGCCAGCTCAGGCGTGGCAGGGACAGCAGACAGTCGGGCAGCGCCGTGAAACGGTTAGCGGCGATGCGCACCAGTTCCAGCCGATGGCAATTCGCCAACGTCGCCGGCAAGCTGTCGAGGCAATTTCCCGCCAGCATGAGTTTCTGCAGTTCACTGCACTTGCCTAACTCATCCGGCAAGGTTTCGATGGCATTGTCGGTCAGGGTCAGCCAGCGCAGCCTGGATGGCAAGGCGGCGGACGGCACGTGGCGAATCCGGTTCGCCTTGAAACCGATCATTTCCAGCGCAGCACAGGAACCGAGCACGGCCGGCAAGACGGTGAACAGGTTATCCGAACAAAAGATGATGCGCAGCTTGTGCAGGCGCGGCAAATCGTCGGGCAATGTGGACAGCGCATTGCCCGACAGGTCGAGGATCTCCAGGCTGTCGGCCAGGTCGAAGATTTCGTAGGGGAACTCCGTCAAGCCGCAGGACAGCTTCAGACGGCGAAGGCCGGCCAGTTGGCCGGCGCGTAATTGTTCCAGTGTATGCACAGCAGACAAGATATCCCTTTCAAAAACCCGGCAATCGCCAGCATGGATAAAACCGGTGGAACTGAACCCAACTGCGAAATGAACAGCCGGGGTCAGACCCTCAATGCCGCTAACGTAAAGGTCATTGCTAACGGGCGAGGGGGTCTGACCGTAGGTCGGCTTAGCGCTGCGCGCGTAAGCCGACGCCACCACCAGCGTCAAACAAAACCACCAGACGAAAAAAAACCCGCCAATTACTTGACGGGTTTTTCTCTTACTGCGAATAACAAGCCTGACGATAACCTACTTTCACACTGGTTGCAGCACTATCATCGGCGCAAAGTTGTTTCACGGTCCTGTTCGGGATGGGAAGGGGTGGGACCAACTTGCTATGGTCATCAGGCATAACTTGTACTGGCATTTGTCTCCTGTAGGACGACAAAGCCTGAATCTGGAAGAAGCAAAGATTGGGGTAATGACTGGTTGTATCAACACACACGCAACGTTGTACCGTCTTATCCTCTGTACCTGCTAAGGTTATAGGGACAAGCCGTACGGGCAATTAGTACTGGTTAGCTTAATGCATTACTGCACTTCCACACCCAGCCTATCAACGTCCTGGTCTCGAACGACCCTTCAAAGAGCTCAAGGCTCTGGGAAATCTCATCTCAAGGCAAGTTTCCCGCTTAGATGCTTTCAGCGGTTATCTCTTCCGAACTTAGCTACCCGGCAATGCCACTGGCGTGACAACCGGTACACCAGAGGTTCGTCCACTCCGGTCCTCTCGTACTAGGAGCAGCCCCCTTCAAATTTCCAACGCCCACGGCAGATAGGGACCAAACTGTCTCACGACGTTTTAAACCCAGCTCACGTACCACTTTAAATGGCGAACAGCCATACCCTTGGGACCGGCTACAGCCCCAGGATGTGATGAGCCGACATCGAGGTGCCAAACTCCCCCGTCGATATGAACTCTTGGGAGGAATCAGCCTGTTATCCCCAGAGTACCTTTTATCCGTTGAGCGATGGCCCTTCCATACAGAACCACCGGATCACTATGTCCTACTTTCGTACCTGCTCGACTTGTCAGTCTCGCAGTTAAGCACGCTTATGCCATTGCACTATCAACACGATGTCCGACCGTATCTAGCGTACCTTCGAACTCCTCCGTTACACTTTAGGAGGAGACCGCCCCAGTCAAACTGCCTACCATGCACTGTCCCCGATCCGGATAACGGACCAAGGTTAGAACCTCAAACAAACCAGGGTGGTATTTCAAGGTTGGCTCCACGAGAACTAGCGTCCCCGCTTCAAAGCCTCCCACCTATCCTACACAGATTGGTTCAAAGTCCAATGCAAAGCTACAGTAAAGGTTCATGGGGTCTTTCCGTCTAGCCGCGGGTAGATTGCATCATCACAAACATTTCAACTTCGCTGAGTCTCGGGAGGAGACAGTGTGGCCATCGTTACGCCATTCGTGCAGGTCGGAACTTACCCGACAAGGAATTTCGCTACCTTAGGACCGTTATAGTTACGGCCGCCGTTTACTGGGACTTCAATCAAGAGCTTGCACCCCATCATTTAATCTTCCAGCACCGGGCAGGCGTCACACCCTATACGTCCACTTTCGTGTTTGCAGAGTGCTGTGTTTTTATTAAACAGTCGCAGCCACCAGTTTATTGCAACCCTTTCACCCTCATGGAGTAAACCAATCAAGCTACCGGGGCGTACCTTTTCCCGAAGTTACGGTACCAATTTGCCGAGTTCCTTCTCCCGAGTTCTCTCAAGCGCCTTAGAATACTCATCTCGCCCACCTGTGTCGGTTTGCGGTACGGTCTCGTATGACTGAAGCTTAGAGGCTTTTCTTGGAACCACTTCCGATTGCTTCGTGAATAAATTCACTCGTCTCAACCCCTTGAATTCCGTACCCGGATTTGCCTAAGTACCTTCTATGAGCCAAAAACCAACTATTCCAACAGTTGGACAACCTTCCGCGATCCGTCCCCCCATCGCATCATACGACGGTGCAGGAATATTAACCTGCTTCCCATCAGCTACGCATCTCTGCCTCGCCTTAGGGGCCGACTCACCCTGCTCCGATGAACGTTGAACAGGAAACCTTGGGCTTACGGCGTGGAGGCTTTTCACCCCCATTATCGCTACTCATGTCAGCATTCGCACTTCTGATACCTCCAGCATCCTTTACAAGACACCTTCGCAGGCTTACAGAACGCTCTCCTACCATATCCAATAAAGGATATCCGCAGCTTCGGTGACTGGCTTAGCCCCGTTACATCTTCCGCGCAGGACGACTCGATCAGTGAGCTATTACGCTTTCTTTAAATGATGGCTGCTTCTAAGCCAACATCCTGACTGTTTTAGCCTTCCCACTTCGTTTTCCACTTAGCCAATCTTTGGGACCTTAGCTGGCGGTCTGGGTTGTTTCCCTCTTGACGCCGGACGTTAGCACCCGACGTCTGTCTCCCAAGCTCGCACTCATCGGTATTCGGAGTTTGCAATGGTTTGGTAAGTCGCAATGACCCCCTAGCCATAACAGTGCTCTACCCCCGATGGTGATACTTGAGGCACTACCTAAATAGTTTTCGGAGAGAACCAGCTATTTCCAAGTTTGTTTAGCCTTTCACCCCTACCCACAGCTCATCCCCTAATTTTTCAACATTAGTGGGTTCGGACCTCCAGGGCGTGTTACCGCACCTTCATCCTGGCCATGAGTAGATCACTTGGTTTCGGGTCTACACCCAGCGACTGATCGCCCTATTCGGACTCGATTTCTCTACGGCTTCCCTATGCGGTTAACCTTGCCACTGAATGTAAGTCGCTGACCCATTATACAAAAGGTACGCAGTCACGGAACAAGTCCGCTCCTACTGTTTGTATGCACACGGTTTCAGGATCTATTTCACTCCCCTTCCGGGGTTCTTTTCGCCTTTCCCTCACGGTACTGGTTCACTATCGGTCGATTACGAGTATTTAGCCTTGGAGGATGGTCCCCCCATATTCAGACAGGATGTCACGTGTCCCGCCCTACTTGTCGTACGCTTAGTATCACCGGTCTGATTTCGAATACGGGACTATCACCCGCTACGGTTCCTATTTCCAGAGGATTCTTCTATCAGTCCGACTATCACGTACAGGCTCTTCCCATTTCGCTCGCCGCTACTTTGGGAATCTCGGTTGATTTCTTTTCCTGCAGCTACTTAGATGTTTCAGTTCGCCGCGTTCGCCTTGCATACCTATGTATTCAGTATGCAATACCCTAAAAGGGTGGGTTGCCCCATTCGGAAATCTGCGGATCAAAGTGTGTTTGCTCACTCCCCGCAGCTTATCGCAAGCTACTACGTCCTTCATCGCCTGTAATCGCCAAGGCATCCACCATGTGCACTTATTCGCTTGTCCCTATAACGTTAGCCTCTTCATTCTTTCAAACGAAAAGAGCGCTACAGGGATAAGAAAGTACAACGTTGTTGCTTGTTTGTTGATACATACAATCATTACCCATCGATTCGCTTTTTACGGCAAACCGATCAATAAATAATCTTTACTTCTTCCAGATTGTTAAAGAACGAAACAGCTTTGATCGCTAAAAGATCAAATCTAAACCCAGAGGCTTACATTTGCACTTTCGAGTAAAACTTTGGTGGAGGATGACGGGATCGAACCGACGACCCCCTGCTTGCAAAGCAGGTGCTCTCCCAGCTGAGCTAATCCCCCTGAGATTTTACTAATTAGCTGGTAGGGCTGGTTGGACTCGAACCAACGACCCCCGCGTTATCAACACGGTGCTCTAACCAGCTGAGCTACAGCCCCAACGCGGAACTACTACGACTACTGTTTCTTCTTAATTAAACAGCCGATAAGTGTGAACATTTGATGCGTGAACCAGTTACCTGATTCGTGCAAACTCTAGAAAGGAGGTGATCCAGCCGCACCTTCCGATACGGCTACCTTGTTACGACTTCACCCCAGTCACGAATCCTACCGTGGTAAGCGCCCTCCTTACGGTTAAGCTACCTACTTCTGGTAAAACCCGCTCCCATGGTGTGACGGGCGGTGTGTACAAGACCCGGGAACGTATTCACCGCGACATGCTGATCCGCGATTACTAGCGATTCCAACTTCATGCAGTCGAGTTGCAGACTACAATCCGGACTACGATACACTTTCTGCGATTAGCTCCCCCTCGCGGGTTGGCGGCGCTCTGTATGTACCATTGTATGACGTGTGAAGCCCTACCCATAAGGGCCATGAGGACTTGACGTCATCCCCACCTTCCTCCGGTTTGTCACCGGCAGTCTCATTAGAGTGCCCTTTCGTAGCAACTAATGACAAGGGTTGCGCTCGTTGCGGGACTTAACCCAACATCTCACGACACGAGCTGACGACAGCCATGCAGCACCTGTGTACTGGTTCTCTTTCGAGCACTCCCCAATCTCTCGGGGATTCCAGCCATGTCAAGGGTAGGTAAGGTTTTTCGCGTTGCATCGAATTAATCCACATCATCCACCGCTTGTGCGGGTCCCCGTCAATTCCTTTGAGTTTTAATCTTGCGACCGTACTCCCCAGGCGGTCTACTTCACGCGTTAGCTGCGTTACCAAGTCAATTAAGACCCGACAACTAGTAGACATCGTTTAGGGCGTGGACTACCAGGGTATCTAATCCTGTTTGCTCCCCACGCTTTCGTGCATGAGCGTCAATCTTGACCCAGGGGGCTGCCTTCGCCATCGGTGTTCCTCCACATATCTACGCATTTCACTGCTACACGTGGAATTCTACCCCCCTCTGCCAGATTCTAGCCTTGCAGTCTCCAATGCAATTCCCAGGTTGAGCCCGGGGATTTCACATCAGACTTACAAAACCGCCTGCGCACGCTTTACGCCCAGTAATTCCGATTAACGCTTGCACCCTACGTATTACCGCGGCTGCTGGCACGTAGTTAGCCGGTGCTTATTCTTCAGGTACCGTCATTAGCAAGAGATATTAGCTCTCACCGTTTCTTCCCTGACAAAAGAGCTTTACAACCCGAAGGCCTTCTTCACTCACGCGGCATTGCTGGATCAGGCTTTCGCCCATTGTCCAAAATTCCCCACTGCTGCCTCCCGTAGGAGTCTGGACCGTGTCTCAGTTCCAGTGTGGCTGGTCGTCCTCTCAGACCAGCTACTGATCGATGCCTTGGTAGGCTTTTACCCTACCAACTAGCTAATCAGATATCGGCCGCTCCACGAGCATGAGGTCTTGCGATCCCCCACTTTCATCCTTAGATCGTATGCGGTATTAGCGTAACTTTCGCTACGTTATCCCCCACTCCAGGGTACGTTCCGATATATTACTCACCCGTTCGCCACTCGCCACCAGAGCAAGCTCCGTGCTGCCGTTCGACTTGCATGTGTAAGGCATGCCGCCAGCGTTCAATCTGAGCCAGGATCAAACTCTTCAGTTTAATCTCTGTTACTTTGCCATTTTATTGGCACCGTCTTGCGACGGGTCGCTCACTCAAAAAACTGACAGGCTACTTCCGAAGAAGTATCCTATTTCATTATTTCTTGTGAACATTTGATATTTTAAGTTAGACGCCAATCCAAAGATTGACGCTGCACTTACATCAAATGCCCACACTTATCGACTGTTAATTGTTAAAGAACTGTATTCGGTTACTGCATTCGCGCTATCGACAAAGCGTTGTGTTTGTCAGCTGCCAAGAAGGAAGAGTATGAAGCGTTTGCAGCATTTCGTCAACCTTCTTTTTTCACCCTGCTTTACTCGGCATTTGCATGCGTCGTTCAGCGAGGGGGCGAATTATAGCCCTGCTCCGCGCGCCCCGCAAGCGCTATTTTCCCGCCCTCACCGCCCAGCAAGCATAGTCTTCACTTCAAGCGCCTTTTTGTGCAGCCTGTCGCAATCGGCTGGCGTAGTTCGTGGTCTTTAGGCACAGTGGCAACATCAGACTCTGACGCTACTCAACAAGGGGTTAAACTTGCCCGCCGCGTCGATTAACTCTTGTACTTGAAAGTGCTCCCATGCTTCCGATTTCCAGCCTGCCCCACTTGTTGAAAACCATCCTCGCTTGGTTGCAACGGGCATTCGACGCGACGACGACCTGGGTCACCCAACTGTCCTGGTGGAAATTCTTCCTGTTCGCTGCGCTGGCCCTGATCGCCGGTTCCATTTTGCAAGATGAGCTGTTCTCGTCCAACCCGGACGAAGAAGTAGTCATCAAGTCGCATAAACGCAGCAGCAAGGGTTCGGGGGAAACCAATATCCTGATCGACGATACGGGGATTCACTTCAATCCCCGCAACAGCAAGAACCGGCGCAGCAGCGCGGCCGATGCAGCCAGCGAGCCAGCCGATGCCGCCGAGGCGGACGCACAAGCCAGTGCCGTGCCGCCGGAACCACCGGAGCCGCCGGCCGCTCCTGCCAAGCCCAGCTATCCAGTAACGACGAATGCCTCGGGCGAAGAAGTCCACATCGAATTGCCGCCACAAATCGGTGAAGAGTTGTCGAATGCCATCGAAGAAGCGGTCGATGATGCGGCGGAACAAAAAGTCTCGCGCTATCACCAGCAAGCCTCGACCTGGTTCAAAAGCTTTGTATCCTTGCTGGTATTGGCCCTGTTCGCCATGAAAGCCCTGGTCGGCGGCAAGAAACGTGCGGAAGCGGAAACCGTCACGGCGAATGAGGCGGCCGAGCGCGAATCCATGCAGCGCCAGCTCAGCGAAGCAAAGATGCAGATGATGCAGGCGCAAGTCGAGCCGCACTTCCTGTTCAACACGCTTGCTTCCGTCGAACACCTGATCCAGGTCGATCCGCCGCGCGCGGCCAAGATGCAGCGCAGCCTGATCCAGTATCTGCGCGCCGTGCTGCCGCAAATGCGCGACAACGCCCTGATTACCAACCTGGGCCGCGAAGCTGACATGGTGCAAGCGTACCTGAACCTGCTGAAAATGCGCATGGAAGAACGCCTGACCGTCGACTTCCAGATTCCCGATGGCCTGCGCAGCGCCGCCTTCCCGCCCATGATGTTGCAATCGATGGTGGAAAATGCCATCAAGCACGGCCTGGAAGTCAAACCGGAAGGCGGCACCCTGCGCATCGTGGCCGAAGTGGCGCACAGCAAGCTGCGCGTCACGGTCACCGATGACGGCCTCGGCTTTGGCGTGGTGCCCAGCGATGGCACGGGCCTCGGTTTGCCCACCATCCGCGAGCGCCTGAAGCTGCTGCATGGCGATGAGGGCAGCCTGACCATTACGCCAAATCAACCGTCCGGCGTATGCGCCGTGATCGAAGTGCCATATCAATTGTCCAAATAAGACAGAGTAGTTGATAAAAACGCTAAATCATTGAATAATCAATCTTCGCCTGTTCACACTTGAGACCTATGCCTACCGCTATTATTGCCGACGACGAAAGACTGATGCGCGACCAGCTGCGCCTGCGCCTGGGCCAGGCCTGGCCTGAACTGGAAATCATCGGCGAAGCCAAGAATGGCGACGAAGCGATCGAACTGGTGGAGCAACTCAAGCCGGACTTTGCCTTCCTCGATATCCGCATGCCGGGCAAGACGGGCATGGAAGCGGCGCAAGTAATCGGCGGCAAGACGCATATCGTCTTCGTCACGGCCTATGATAGTCACGCCGTCGAAGCCTTCGAGCGGGGCGCCGTCGACTACGTGCTCAAGCCGCCCGAGCATGAGCGCTTGCTGGTCACGGTGGAGCGCCTGAAAACGCACCTGAACAAGCCGGCGCTGGACGTCAACAGCAGCGTCACGGCCATGCTGTCGCAGCTGGCGGAAAAAATCACGGCCAAGCCCACCTATTTGCAATGGATACAGGCCAGCATCGGCCAGGACTTGCGCATGATCCCCGTGGAAGAAATCCTGTTCTTCCGTTCTGACGAGAAATACACCTGCGTGCAAACTGCCAAGTATGAGGCGCTGATCCGCAAGCCCGTGCGCGACCTGGCCGAAGAGCTCGATCCTTCGCTGTTCTGGCAAATCCACCGCGCCACCCTGGTCAACGTGAATGCCATCGAAGGCGTGACGCGCGACATCCGCGGCCGCCACCTGGTGCTCATCAAAGGCAAGTCCGACAAGCTCGAAGTAAGCCGCAGCTTCCTGCACCTGTTCAAGCAAATGTAAGTCTCCCGCCGCCGCCCGGCCCTGGCCGGCGCGGCGCATGCCTCTCTTCTTTCCCCTTCCTGCGCCACATCAAGCCGCGCCGCGCCAACAGGCATAGGCTAAAGTCCTGTCCGCCATTCCTGTCTTGCCTGCCTTCGCTCACGTTTGCAAGGAGAGCCCCATGCCTGACCGAGGCAGTTCCACACTGCTGCGTATCCTGCCGTTGGGCATGGCGGCGGCGCTTTTGCTGTGCTTGTTTCCTCCCCTGAAAGCCCGCCGGCAACGGCAGGCGCGTGGCCAGGCCATCATCGACAGCGCCAGCGACGCCATCATCAGCATCGACAGCCGGCAAATCATCCTGCATGCGAACGCGGCGGCAGCCAGATTGTTCGACGACACGCCGGCCGGCATGCGCGGCATGCGCCTGGGCCAGTACATCCTGCGCGACTTGCGCACCCTGGGCGGCCTGGGCAAGCACGAGGGCGATCCGCCGTTTGGCGACATCAACCTGGAGCTGCGCCTGACGGGCCGGCGCACCACCGACTACACCCTGACGGGACGGCGCAGCGACGGCGCCATGTTTCCCCTCGAAGGCTCGCTCTCGGCCATGCTGGAAGACGGCCAGAGCGTATTTACCATCATCGTGCGTGACATCAGCGCGCGCCAGCAGATGCATGAACAACTGGCCCGCTCCTTTTCGCAACTGCGCGAACTGTCGAGCGCGCTGCAATCGATCCGCGAAGAAGAGCGCAAGCATATCGCGCGTGAACTGCATGATGACTTGGGGCAACTGCTGGCCACCTTGCGCGTTGACCTGACCCTGGTGCGCCAGCACACGGACACCACCGCGTCCCTGCAAGCGTTGCTGCACAGCATGGATGGCTTGCTGGTAACGGCCATCACCTCGTTGCGGCGCATCGCCAGCAATCTGCGTCCGCGCGCGCTCGATGAAGGGGGCTTGTATTTT
The DNA here is from genome assembly GCF_029690045.1 of Janthinobacterium rivuli. Classification (NCBI taxonomy): domain Bacteria; kingdom Pseudomonadati; phylum Pseudomonadota; class Betaproteobacteria; order Burkholderiales; family Oxalobacteraceae; genus Janthinobacterium; species Janthinobacterium rivuli. The sequence goes on along the minus strand of NZ_CP121464.1, from coordinate 1,974,611 downwards.
GCGCTGCAAAAACTGCGCCACGACTTTCTGTTGCGCCGCGCCATCCATTTCGACTTGCTGGCCGACGAGGCCGACCTCGTGCTCGACGATGCGCGCAGCACGGCCATCTACCGCATCGTGCAGGAAGCGCTGACGAACATCGCGCGCCATGCCGAGGCCAGCCACATCACCATCGCCCTGCACCGCATCGATTCCTCGCTGGCCATCACCATCCAGGATGACGGCCGCGGCATTGCCGAGCACGACCTGGAAAAAGCCACGGCCCTGGGCTTGCTGGGCATGCGCGAACGGGTGTGGGGTTTGAATGGCAGCATCCATATCGGTGCCGATAGCGAACTGGGCGGCACACGCATCGAAATCTCGCTGCCCATGCATGCGGAAGCGGCAACAGCGGCGATGCAATAAAAAAGGCGCCCGCAGGCGCCTTCTACTTCGTCACATCGAATACTGCTTAGAACTTGTGTGCCAGACCGATCTGGTACGAGGTCAGCGACTTGACGCGCTCGCGGCCAGCGTAAGCGTACACGTCGGTACGCTTCGACAGGTGGTAGTCGTAGCCGACGCCGAATTCCTTGATGGTGTCCTGATCCTTGACCTTGTTGTTGCTTTGCTCTTGCTTGCCATACGACACTTTGGCATCGCCGCCGCCAACCGTGTAGTTCAGGCCGATCAGGTAGGACTTGAATTCGCCGTTGGCAGCTACCTTGGTGTCGCCCTTCGAGTAGGCGGCCGTGATCTTGGCCGGGCCGAATTTATAGCCGCCACCGATGGACCACAGGTCAGGCTTGGCGGCCGTTGCCGTTGCTTGTACGGCTTTTTCGTAGCCGGCGTGCAAGCTGATCGGGCCGTTGTCGTAGGTTGCCAGGCCAATCACGCCCGCGTCAGCGCTGTTGACTTCGCTCAGCACGTATTGCAGGCTGCCCACGAAACCGTCAAAGCTTGGGCTGTTGTAGGTCACGGCGTTGTTGACGCGCGACGAGCCGACGCCCGAACGCAGCAGGGTTTCATTGTTCTTGCCGACCACGCCATAGGTGTTGAATGGATCGACGCGGGCGATGGTGCCATCGACCAGGTTCTTGGTGCGGCCCAGGATGGCGGTACCAAACGCGCCTTTCAAGCCCACGTAAGCTTGACGGTCGAACAACACGCCTTTTTGCGCGCCGGTGTCAGCCAGGAATTCACTTTCCAGGTTGAAAATTGCGGACAGGCCGCCACCCAGATCTTCCGTACCCTTGAAACCGAGGCGCGACGCGTTGTTTTCACGTTGTACCGTCGGCTGGCCAGTGGTCTTGGCAATACCGAGGTCAACCAGGCCATACACGGTGACGTTCGATTGTGCTTGTGCCGTAGCTGCTGCGAAGGTGCCGATGATCAATGCTGCCAGAGTAATTTTTTTCACTTGAGATTCTCTACATTAGGTTGGACAAGAATGGTGCTGCTCAGCTGCTGAACCGAATCATGCCCACCAAATACTTCAACAATATGACATCGACAAGATGTTGTTTTTTGGCACAACATCTTGTCAGATAAAAACAACAGGCGAAAAAAAACCGCCCGAGGGCGGCTCATGCGGCGGCAAGGCCTATTTACCGTAGGTCGGATTAGCGTGGCAAGGCCACGCGTAATCCGACAACATTGTTGGCAAGACGGCGGTGTCGGATTACGCGGCTGCGCCGCTAATCCGACCTACCATATAGACAGATCAGCTTTATTTCAGGCGGCAGCTCAGCAGCCAGTAGTATTCCAGGCGCTTCATGCGGATTTCACGGGCCGAGTGAGCAAACTTCTTGCGCAGGTGGCTGTCCGATGGGAAATTCTTCAGCACTTCATAGCGCTCGCCCCCATCCGTCGTGCGGAACTGGTGGGTGTTGCCTTCCAGGTCGGTACGCGCGATAACAGTGCTGCTGCCATCGACATAGGAATTGTCGATCAACACCAGCATGATGTCCTTGCCCAGCTTGCTGCGCAATTGCTTCAGGTATTTATCCTGGTCTTCGCGCTTAACGTGCGACCACCAGAAACCGGCGAACACGGCCGTGAACTTGCCCAGCAGATCGTCGGGCAAGTTAAAGGCGTCGAGCTTGGCGAAACTGACGTTGTCCGGCAAGCCGCGCGACTGGGCCAGCGCCAGCATTTCATCGTTGACATCGGTGGCCAGCACGGAGTCGGCAGACTCGGCGACCACTTCCGTCCAGTAGCCGGTGCCGCAAGCCAGTTCCAGCACGGTGTGGCCTTCCAGCACGTCGGCGACCTTGTCGCGCAACACTTCCAGGTCTTCCTGGCGTTCGGGCTTGGCATAGACGCGCTCGTACTGCTGCGCGATGGTGGCGTAATATTTGGCAAGCTGATCGGTAATCATTGTTTCTTCTCTTCTTAAATAATCTTGGCCAGGCAACTCGCCCGGCCGACTTCCTGCATTGTTTATAGTTCGTAGTGCTCTTTATCACCGCTCATCGCCTGCTCGATGAGCTTGCGGTTCAGGGTCGGCGTCAGCAACTCGATAAAGGTATAAATATAGCTGCGCAAATACGCGCCTTGCTTGACGGCCACGCGCGACACATTCATGCCGAACAGGTGGCCGACAGGGATGGCGCGCAAGCCTTTGTCGCGCTCGGCATCGAAGGCCATACCCGCTATGATACCAATCCCCATGCCCAACTCGACATAAGTCTTGATCACGTCCGCATCAATGGCTTCGAGCAAGATGTCCGGTTTCAGGCCGCGCAGCACAAAAGCATGGTCGATCTTGTTGCGTCCGGCGAACGCGCTGTCATAGGTAATCAGGGGGAAGGCGGCGATTTCTTCCAGGGTCACGGACTTCGACTTGAGCAGCGGATGGTCGACCGGCACCACCACCACGTGCTCCCACTGATAACATGGCAAGGTAATCAGGCCATCGATGGCGGCGATCGATTCCGTGGCGATGGCCAGATCGGCCTGGTCGCGCTGCACCATCTCGGCGATCTGGCGCGGATTTCCTTGCAGCAAAGACAATCTTACCTTCGGGAACTTCAGCATGAAAGCTTGCACCACCTTGGGCAGGGTGTAGCGCGCCTGCGTGTGCGTGGTGGCAATGGTAAAGCTGCCGCTGTCCTGCGCCGCGAATTCCTTGCCGATGCGCTTCATGCTGTCGATTTCCTGCATGACCAGCTCGACCGACTCCAGCACCAGGCGGCCTGGCTCCGTCAAACCGCGGATGCGCTTGCCATGGCGCGTAAAAATATCCACGCCCAGTTCTTCCTCCAGCTCGATGATGGCTTTCGATACGCCAGGTTGCGACGTAAACAAGGCCTTGGCGGCGTCCGTCAGGTTGTAATTCTGCCGGACCGCTTCGCGCACGAAGCGCAGTTGATGGAGATTCATTGCTGGTTTGCCCTAGATTGCCGTGATTTGCCGAGTTTCCGCCCCACCCATGATTTTGCGTTCATGCATATACGCATATCGCATATAAGCAAATGCGTACTTAGTAGTTTGGAATAAACACTAAGTTTATTACTATTGCGGGTACTTTGGGGGTGCAAGCATGACTTTGTCTTATATAGTCTCAGGATTTGCCGTAGGATTACTCGTAGGAATGACCGGCGTGGGCGGCGGATCGCTGATGACGCCGCTGTTAACCCTGCTGTTTGGCGTGCCGCCTTCCGTGGCCGTGGGTACCGACCTGGCTTTTGCCTCGATCACCAAGAGCGCTGGCACCCTGACGCACCGCCTGCGCGGCACCATCCGCTGGGATATCGTCAAGCGCCTGTGCATCGGCGCCCTGCCCGCCGCCGTCATCGCGACCCTGGCGCTGAAATCGTTCGGCACCCTGTCGCCGGAAATCGGCCAGATCATCCGCTACTCGATCGCCGGCTCCGTGCTGCTGACCGTCGTGGCACTGATTTTCAAGGGCCGCATGCTGGCCTGGATCAACGCGCACCCTGAGAAACAATTGCAAGGTAATAAGCTTGCCGCCGCGACCATTATTTCCGGCGCCGTGCTGGGCGTGCTGGTGACGGTCTCGTCGATCGGCGCCGGCGCCATCGGTGCGACCCTGCTAGTGATGCTGTATCCACGCATGAGCTCGGCGGAAGTGGCGGGCACCGACATCGCCTACGCCGTGCCCCTGACGGCCATCGCCGCCCTGGGCCACTGGTGGCTCGGCTCCATCCATTGGGAATTGCTGGCCTCCTTGCTGGTCGGCTCCCTGCCCGGCATCACGCTCGGTTCCTGGGTGGCCCGCTCCGTGCCGGAAAAGTTTTTACGAGTGCTGCTGGCGATGACCTTGACCGGCGTGGCAGTAAAGCTAATCTATTAATACCGAACGAGCGACAAGAGCAGTATCAAGAACATAATCCCAGGCAATCTTCCAGCACCCCGGCTTTTTTAGGAATTGATATGTACCATTACGATCAGTACGACCACCTCATCATCAAAGAACGCATCGCCCAGTACCGAGACCAGGTTGCGCGCCGTATCGCCAATGAACTGACGGAAGAGGAATTCATTCCGCTGCGCCTGCAAAACGGCCTGTACATGCAACGCCACGCCTACATGCTGCGCATCGCCGTGCCGTATGGCTTGCTGTCGTCGACGCAGATGCGCATGTTCGCGCACATCGCGCGCAAGTATGACCGCGGCTATGGCCACTTCACGACGCGCCAGAATATCCAGTTCAACTGGATCGAGCTGGAACAAACGCCCGATATCCTGACGGACCTGGCGTCCGTGGAAATGCACGCGATCCAGACGTCCGGCAACTGTATCCGTAATACAACATCGGACCCGTTCGCCGGCGTGGCGGCCGATGAAATCATCGATCCGCGCCCGTACGCGGAAGTGTTGCGCCAGTGGAGCACCTTCCACCCCGAGTTCATCGCCCTTCCCCGTAAATTCAAGGTCGCCATCAATGGCGCCGAGGAAGACCGCGCCGCCATCGCCGTGCACGACATCGGCTTGACGGCCGTGCGCAACGCCGCTGGCGAAGTGGGCTTCAAGGTGATGGCCGGCGGCGGCATGGGCCGCACGCCGATCCTGGGCAGCGTCGTGCGCGACTTCTTGCCGTGGCAACATTTGCTGACGTACATCCAGGCGATCATGCGCGTGTACAACTTGCACGGTCGCCGCGACAACAAATACAAGGCGCGCATCAAGATCCTGCTGAAAGCCATCGGCGTGGAAGAATTCACGCGCCAGGTGGAAGCGGAATGGGTCGACTTGAAAGATGGTCCGGAAACCCTGACGGCCGAAGAAATGCAGCGCGTGGCGGACTTCTTCAATCCGCCTGCTTACCTGGCCCTGCCGGAACTCGACTACAAAACGGAACACGCGGACAACAAGGCGTATGTGAACTGGCTGGCGCGCAACGTCAAGCCGCACCAGCGTCCCGGCTACGTGGCCGTGGTGCTGTCCCTGAAGAAAACGGGCGTGCCGCCCGGCGACGCGACGGCCGAGCAGATCGACTTCGTGGCCGATCTGGCCGACCGCTACAGCTTTGGCGAACTGCGCGTGACGCACGAGCAAAACCTGGTGCTGGCCGACGTGGAACAGTCGAAACTATTCACACTGTGGCAGGAAGCCAAGGCGCACGGCCTGGCCACGCCGAACATCGGTTTGCTGACGGACATGATCTGCTGCCCCGGTGGCGATTTCTGCTCGCTGGCCAACGCCAAGTCCTTGCCGATCGCGGCCGCCATCGCGGAACGTTTCGACAGCATCGACTTCCAGCACGACATCGGCGAGATCGAACTGAACATTTCCGGCTGCATCAATGCCTGCGGCCACCATCACGTGGGCAGCATCGGCATTCTCGGCGTCGACAAGGATGGCAGCGAATGGTATCAAGTGTCGATCGGCGGCGCGCAAGGCAACAACGCGGCCATCGGCAAGATCATCGGACCCTCGTTCTCTTCCCTGCAGATGCCTGAAGTCATCGGCCGCCTGCTGCACGTCTACGTGCGCGACCGCCACGAAGGCGAGCGCTTCGTCGACACGGCCCAGCGCCTGGGCGTGGCGCCGTTCAAGGAACACGTATATGCAACGCCGATCACGGTCGGCAACCTGGTGGGAGAAGACGAATATGTTTGAAGTACGCGAAGAAATCATCAAGAACGCCGCCGTGGTGCCAAATACCTGGGGCTTGCTGCGCCTCGATGAAACCGACACGCCGGAAACGGTGGTCGTGCCTGCCGGCAAGGTCATCGTGCCGCTGCCCGTATGGCAAGCCCAGCGCGAGACCCTGACCGCCCGCCTGCCCGACATCGGCGTGTGGCTGGCCAGCGACGAGCGCCCGGAAGAGTTGGCTGCCGACGTGGCGCAACTGCCCGTCATCGGCGTGGACTTCCCGAAATTCACGGATGGCCGCGGCTATTCCATCGCCTTCAACCTGCGCGCCCGCCTCGGTTTCCAGGGTGAATTGCGGGCGATTGGCGACGTGCTGCGCGACCAGCTGTTTTCCATGCACCGGGTCGGCTTTGACGCGTATGCGACGCGCCCGGATCGCAGCATCCACGACGCCCTGAAAGGATTGTCGGTCTTTTCGGAAACCTACCAGGCATCGTGGGATCAGAAGTCGCCGCTGTTCCGCCGCCACCAGCGCGAAGGCCAGAATCCTGACCTCGACAACGCGGCCGGCATCTGAGGACCCATCATGAGCGATTTGACTTCTTTGATTGACGCCACCGAGCAAACGCTGACACGTATCGCCGCGGATTTTTCGCCAGCCGTGTTCGCGTCCAGCCTGGCAGCCGAAGACATGGTGCTGACCCACATGATACTCAAGGCGAAGCTGCCCATCGGCATCTTTTCCCTGGAAACAGGCCGGCTGCACCAGGAAACCCTGGCCGTGCTCGACAAGGTCAAGACCCGTTACGACCACGACATCACCCTGTACCGCCCGCAGCCGGAAGCCGTCGCCGCCTACGTGGAACAAAATGGCCTGAACGCGTTCTACAACAGCGTCGAGATGCGCCGCGAATGCTGCCGCATCCGCAAGGTCGAGCCCCTGGGCCGCGCCTTGGCTGGCAACAAGGCCTGGGTGACGGGACAGCGCCGCGCCCAGTCCACCACGCGCGCCGAATTGCACGTGCAGGAAGACGACGCCGCGCACGCGATGACGAAATTCAATCCGCTGGCCGACTGGTCGGAAGAAGACGTATGGGCCTACATCCGCGCCAACGACGTGCCCTACAACGCATTGCATGACCAAGGCTACCCGTCGATCGGCTGCGAACCGTGTACGCGGGCCGTGCAGCCGGGCGAAGATGTGCGTGCCGGACGCTGGTGGTGGGAAAACCCGGATTCGAAGGAATGCGGCCTGCACATGGTGGACGGTAAGTTGATACGCATCAAATCCGTGGCAGCCTGAACAGACACAACAGACTCAGCAGAACAAGAAAGCACCCATATGAGCAATATTTTGAACCAGCGTCACCTCGACAGCCTTGAATCGGAAGCCATCCACATCATGCGCGAAGTGGCGGCCGAATCGGCCAACCCCGCGCTGCTGTTTTCCGGCGGCAAGGATTCCGTCGTCCTGCTGCGTTTGGCCGAGAAAGCCTTCCGCCCAGGCAAGTTTCCATTCCCCCTCGTGCATATCGACACGGGCCACAACTTCCCGGAAGTCATCACCTTCCGTGACAAGAAAGTGGCGGAACTGGGCGAACGCCTGATCGTCGGCTCCGTGGAAGACTCGATCAAGCGCGGCACCGTGCGCCTGCGCAACCCGGCCACGGATTCGCGCAATGCGGCGCAGGCCGTGACCTTACTGGAAACCATCGCCGAACACGGTTTTGACGCCTGCATCGGCGGAGCGCGCCGCGACGAAGAAAAAGCCCGCGCCAAGGAACGCATCTTCTCGTTCCGCGACGAATTCGGCGCCTGGGACCCGAAAGCCCAGCGTCCGGAACTGTGGGACCTGTATAACACCCGCGTGCATCCTGGTGAAAACATGCGCGTCTTCCCGATCTCGAACTGGACCGAACTGGACGTGTGGCAATACATCGCCCGCGAACAACTGGAATTGCCGCCGATCTACTTCGCGCACGAGCGCCAGGTGATCCCGCGCAACGGTTTATTGGTGCCGCTGACGGATCTGACGCCGCCGCGCGAAGGAGAGACCGTGGAAACGCAAGTCGTGCGCTTCCGCACGGTGGGCGATATCTCGTGCACCTGCCCCGTATCGTCCGACGCGGCGACGGTCGACGCCATCATCGCCGAGACGGCAATCACGCAAATCACGGAACGTGGCGCCACCCGCATGGATGACCAGACTTCCGAAGCCTCGATGGAAAAACGCAAGAAAGCAGGGTATTTCTAATGAACGCAGCACTCCAGAACACCACCTCCACCGACAGTTTAGAGCGCGGCATGTTGCGTTTTATTACGGCCGGTTCCGTCGATGACGGCAAGAGCACCCTGATCGGCCGTTTACTGTTCGACAGCAAGGGCATCTTCGCCGACCAGCTCGACGCCATGTCGCGCTCCAAGCACAAGCGCACGGTGGGCGACACGGTCGACCTGTCGCTGCTGACGGACGGCCTGGAAGCGGAACGCGAGCAAGGCATCACCATCGACGTGGCCTACCGTTACTTTGCCACGCCGAAACGCAAATTCATCATCGCCGATACGCCGGGCCACGAGCAATACACGCGCAACATGGTCACGGGCGCCTCCACGGCTGACGCCGTCATCATCCTGATCGACGTGTCGAAAGTTAAACTCGGCGACGACGGCAGCGTGGAATTGCTGATCCAGACCAAACGCCATTCGACGATCGCCCACTTGCTGCAGATCGAGCACGTGGTCGTCGCCGTCAACAAGATGGACCTCGTCGACTACGATGAAACGGTATACAACCGTATCGTCGCGGCCTACCGCGAATTCGCCCAGTCGCTGGGCCTGAAGGACATCACGCCAATCCCCCTTTCGGCACTCACCGGCGACAACGTCGTCGAGCGCGGCGACAAGCTGGGCTGGTACACGGGCCCGACTTTGATCGAGCTGCTTGAGTCCTTGTCCGTCTACGACGAATCGCACGACACGCCTTTCCGCTTCCCGGTGCAGCTGGTGGCGCGCCACAACGGCCACGAAGCGAACGACTTCCGCGGCTACATGGGCCGCATCGAGGCGGGCAAGGTCAGCATCGGCGACACCCTCGTGGTGCAGCCATCGGGCCAGACGGCCACCGTCAAGGATATCGTCACCCTGGACGGCTCGCTGAGCACCGCCGTGGTGGGCCAGTCCGTGACCCTGCTGCTCAATGAATACCTCGACATTTCGCGCGGCGACTTGCTGGCGAGCAGCGAGCGCCCTGCCACCCTGCTGAAAACAGTGGTGGCCGACGTGTGCTGGCTATCGGAAGATGCGCTGGACCTGCGCCGCAAGTACTGGATCAAGCACGGCACCAAGCAGACGGCGGCCAAGGTGACGGCGATCGAATCGATCCTCGACATCAATACGCAGCAGCGCCATCCAGCCGAAGGCCTCAAGCTGAACGATATCGCCCGCATCAGCCTGAACGTGCAGCAGGCGCTGGCGGCCGACGCGTATGCCGATATCCGCGCCACCGGTGCCTTCATCCTGATCGATGAAGTCACCCACCAGACGGTCGCGGCCGGCATGGTTCGCCTCTAACCCCGCATCGTCCAGGAAAGGCAGCCACATGAACAGCTCCCCATCTCTCCCCGGCAAGGTCTACCTGATCGGCGCCGGCCCCGGCGCGCAAGACCTGATGACCTTGCGCGGCGCGCGCCTGCTGGCGCAAGCGGACGTCGTGCTGCACGACGCGCTGGTCACCGAAGAGATGCTGGAGTTGTGCCCGCAAGCGCAAAAAATCCTGGTCGGCAAGCGCTGCGGCCAGTTGTCGACGGCGCAGGCGTTCATCAACAAGCAATTAGTAGACAACGCGCGCAAGCACGCCGTCGTCGTGCGACTGAAAGGGGGCGACCCCATGCTGTTCGGCCGCGCCGACGAGGAATTGCGCGCGCTGGAAGAGGCGGGCATCGAAGTGGAAGTGGTGCCCGGCATCACCACGGCCCTGGCGGCGGCAGCGGCCACGCAGCAGCCGCTGACCAAGCGGGGCGTGTCGCGCAGCGTCGCCTTCTTTACTTCCAGCACGGCGCCAGGCGAACCTGACCAGACGCGCATTCCCGACTGCGATACCCTGGTGCAATACATGGGTGGCCGCGAAGCCATCGCCACGGCGCAGCGCCTGCTGGCGCAAGGCCGCCGCGCCGATACCCCGGTGGTGGTGATTGAAAACTGCAGCCGCCCGGACCAGCACATCGTGCGCCTGCCGCTGAGCGCCCTGGCGCGTGGCCTGGGCGATACCCACGGCCCCGTGCTGGTGATGCTGGGCGACGCCATGGCCGCGCGCGCGCATCAGGCCATCGACAAAACGGCCGCTCTTCTGGCGCGCCATGCCTGATTAAACACAGCGTATTTTACCGACTTTAAAGTCAGTAACCGACGTCTTCAGAGGAAACATGATACGATGCTGACGCATCTTTTCTCGAGAAGTTGTTGCGTGATAGCAATAAATTCACGCTTCGCCCCGCCATAGCGCTTGCCATGCGGTTTCCCGGCTGACGGGAAGCACTGGCAATCTCCCCGAAAAAAGCTGCGCCCGCAGGCTGCAATACCGCGCCGCGCAACTTTAGCCTTACGATCACACATGAATTTCACCTCCGTGCGCGAAGCCCTGACTTCGCTCAGCCGCAGCAATGTCGGCGTCGCCAGCGCTGTGCTGCTCAGCATGCTCGCCTCCATCGCCCTGTGGACAGTGTTTCCGAATATCGACGACGAAAACCATTTGCTGGAGTGGCTGCAGGCGCTGTTCCTGGCCCTCGCCTGCACCGTGCACGGCGTGCGCGCCTGGCAAGAGACTGACCGCCAGTCGCTGCGCTTCCTCATGCACGCAGGCTTGTGCGCACTGCTGTTCGGCTTTCTGCTGCGCGAACTCGATATCGACCAGTTCGGCACGGCGCCCGCGTGGGCGCAACTGGAAAAAGCCCTGCGCGTGCTGGAATTGCTGATCCTGATACGCTTGCTGATCTTCTTCGCGCCGCGCGCGCGCAAGGTCTTCGCCCATGCCGGCCTGATTTTCAGCATGCGCATCACCATCCTGACGGCCATCGGCGGCTTGCTGATGGTGGCTGGCTGGCCGTTCGACAAGAAGGTCTTCCATGGCATGCCGGACGCTTACGCGCTGCTCGGCGAAGAAGTCTTCGAACTGGGCGCCTATTTGCTGCTGTTCCTCGCTTCACTGTCCGACAGCTCGGCCGCCGCCCGTATCAGCCTGGCGCCGAAGAAGAAATCGGCTTAAGCGCCTTCAAATGATGATGGCAGCGGCAGCAGCCGCTGCAAGGTGGCGGCCACGCGCAGCAGGCGCGGGTCGTCATCATCCGCCTCGTCGCAGGTATCGTTGATGCAGAAAAACGGCAAGCTGCCGAAACGCGCCGCCAGTTCCTCCAGCTGCCGCGGCGCCTGCACATCGCCGCTGGCGATATGCAGCGGGTCGAGCATGCGCGAGCGCGCAATCCCCTGATGCACCATCCAGCGCGGCACCAGGTCGGGCAGCAATGCCGGCACCTGCCACGAGCGGAACACCGTCGCGCGCACGCCGGCAAACATGGCCGGCGCCAGCCCTTCCAATGCATGCAGCGCGCTTTTCAGCATGGGGCGCGGCGCATGCGCATACAGGCGCGGTTCATGCAGGTATCCGGCGTACTGCGCCGACAGCCATTGCCGCGACAACGTGGCGCAGTTGGCTGGCGCGGCCACATCGGCGCGCAAGTCCTGCAGATCATCGTGCAGCGCGCTCTCCGTGAACACACTCAAACACCCCTCCCCTTCCTCCCCGAACCAGAACGCGGGCTCGAACGGCGCGCCGAAAAATACGTCGTCGTTCAGATACAGGAAGCGTTCGGACAGGCCCGGAATATGGTGCAGATACGATTCGATATGGCCCGAGTCGAACACCGGCAGGGATGCAGCGGGCATCAGGCTCGCATGGTCGATCACCGTCAGGCGCGGTGAGGCGCGCAGCCAGTCGGGCACTTGCCGGTCCGTCAGCAGGTAGATGTGGCCGTGGCCGGGGAAGAAGCGCTCGAGCGCGCGCAGGTTGTAGCGCAGTTCGCCGTTGTCGCGGTAGCGCCCCGCCACGTTGCCATGCAGGGCCAGCTGGCCGGGATGCGCCTGCGCCCAGGCGGCATAAGCGCGCTGCCGGCGCGTGCGCCAGGCGGGATCGGCGCCGTCCACCCACAGGTAGACGATGTCGATGCCGCTCAAGGGAGAATGCTGGAGCCTGGCGCCGCCACGCAGTAATCGGCGATGGCGGCGAGCACGCTGGCGTTCTCGCCCACCGCCTCGACCACCTTCAGGCGCAGTGCCGGATGCTGCTGGCGCAGTTCTTCCAGCAACAGCGGCAAGTCGCGCAGCACATGCCCGCCCTGCCCCAGGAACACCGGCACCACGGTGACGTCCAGGATGGCGCCGGCGGGCAGCTCGGCCAGCAGGGTCGCCACCAGTTCGGGCAGGCGCGGCGTCATCAGCTCCAGGAAGGCCAGGTGCACGCTGGTGGCAGGCATGCGCGCCTGGGTCAGGTCGCGCAGGCGCTCGAAAGGCGCGGCCCACGATGCGGCGCGCGCGCCATGGGCAAACAAGATCAGTGCCTGTTTCACGTTCGTCTCCATCAGTGCCGCTCCACCCACCACAGGGCGCCCAGCGCCAGCAGCAGGTACAGCGCGCTCGGCGCCACCGCCGTCAGGAAGGCCGGCCAGGTGCTGAGCAGTCCAAGGTGCGAGAACAGCGTGTTGACCAGCATGAAACTGACGCCGATCATGATGCCGATGAAGATCTTCAGGCTGATGCCGCCGCTGCGCGTATGCATGTAGGCGAACGGCAGCGCCAGCGCCATCAGCACGAAAATGGCCAGCGGATCGATCAGCTTTTTCCAGAAGGCGATGCGGAAGCGCTCCGTTTCCTGCTTGTTCTCGGCCAGGTGGCGCGTGTACACGGCCAGTTCGCTGGCCGACATGCGCTCCGGATCGGACGCCGACACCGTCAGGATCTTCGGCGTCACTTCCGACGTCATGTCCTTGCTGGCGCTTTGCACCGTGTGCACCAGGCTCGTTTCCTGTCCATAGTAGTTCGACAGCTTCGGCTCGAAGCCGGGCGAAGTGGCCGCGCTGTTCGAGAACGAGGTTTCCGTCACCTCGGTCAGGCGCCAGATATTATTGCCCTGATACGTCGCGCCCTTGGCCACGGTCAGGGTGCGCAAGCGCATGTCGGTGTCGAACTCATACAGCTTGACGTTTTTCAGCTGGCCGTCCGGACGCGCTTCGCCGACATTGAAGAAGCGCGAGCCAGTGACGGTGCCCGTCAGGCCCTCGCTCTTGACCATGTCCTTGGTCCACAGGCCCGAGCGAAACTCGCTCGACACGGCCGCGCCGCGCGACGTCAGCTTGAGGCGTTCGGCCAGCGGTTCCGTGCGCGGCGTGATCAACTCGCCGAAGATGAAGGTGATGACGACGAAGACGATACCGATGCGGAACAGGAAACCGGCCGCCATCGCCGTCGACATGCTCGATGCGCGCATGATGGTAAATTCGGAACTGGCGGCAAACTGCGCCATCGTATAAATGGTGCCGATCAGCGCCGCGATCGGCATCACCTCGTACACATGACCAGGCACCAGTACCAGCACATACAGGAAGGCGTACTGGATGGTATAGCCGTTGCGGCCCACCTTGGGCAGCTCGCCCGTCAGGTCGATGAAGGCTTGCAGTGCCAAAAAAGCGAGCAGCACGAACAGCACCGCCTGGAATATCGAGACCGCAAAATAGCGCTGTAAAATCTTCATTTCGATGCCGCTTTACTTGGTTTGCCGGCGCGGCGCGCGCGCTTGAAAGCCGCCAGCAGGACCAGCGGATGATAGCGGTGGTTCACATTCAGGCGCCAAGCGAACAGCGCCACCACGGCCAGCGCCGCCAGCAGGTGCAACGGCCACCAAGCCAGGCCAAAGCTCAGGCGGCCCTGCTTCACGCTCGCTTCGATGACCTTGATCAGGTTGCTGTACGTAAAGAAAATCAGCAAGGCGATAATCAGGTTGGTCGAACTGCCGGCACGCGGATTGACAAAGCCCAGCGGAATGGCCAGCAGGATCAGCATCAGGCCGATCAGGGGCGCGCTGACCCGCCACAGCAATTCGGCCATGGTGTAGGGATTCGCATTGGCGACCAGCGCCATGGTGCTCATGGCGCGCACGCCCAGTTCCGCGCCCAGCTCCTGCTGCTTGCTCTCGATGCGCATGATGTACTGTTCGAACTCCATGGTCTGGAAGTCCGCTTGCATCGGCACGCCCTGGTAGCGGCGGCCGCTCTTGAGCACCAGGAAGCGTTCGCCCTTGGCGTCGGTATTGATCACGCCTTCCTTGGCGACGACGACGACGGCGCTGCCTTTTTCATCGACGGTATTGACGAAGACGTTTTGCACAACGGTCTTTTCGCCGCTGACGCCCTCGACAAAGAAGATGCGGTTGCTGCCGGCCGATTCGCGGAACTGGCCCGGCGTGACTTTCTGCAGGTCTTCGCGCTTTTCAAAGCGCGCTACATACTCATCGCTTTTCTTTTGCGCCCACGGCGTGGCGTACAGGCTCAGGACGCCGGTAGCCAGCACCAGCGGCAGGCCGAAACTGAGCACGGGCCAGATCCAGCGCGACAGGCTCAGGCCGGAGGCGAACCACACCACCATCTCCGACTCCTTGTAGCTGCGCGTGACAACCATCAGCACCGAAATGAAACCGGTGAGGATGATGATGGTGGGCAGCTGCATCAGGGCGGAAAAAACCATCAGCGACATGACGTCGGACGACGCGATCTTGCCGCCCGCCGCCTTGCCGAGAATACCGATCAGCATCCAGGTGAGCAGGATGCTGAACAAAACTGTGAAGGTGGCCCCGGCGGCACTAGCCAATTCACGTCGAAGGGCGCGTTGAAAGATCATTCGGAGTTTATAATTCGGGTCAGTTAGTTGAGTAACACGTTACTAGTAAATGAAAACGGAGAACCAAATGGACTTTAGCATAAAAGCATTCGATACCAAGAGCACCCTCGGCACGGCCAAAAGCGGATGCATCGCGGTTGCGGTATTCGAAAACAAAAAACTGTCGCCAGCGGCAAAATCGCTGGACAGCAAGGGTGCGATTTCGGCTGCGCTGAAGTCCGGCGACATCAGCGGCAAGCCTGGCAGCACCTTGCTGCTGCGCGCAGTCGATGGCGTCGCCGCCGAACGTGTTCTGCTGGTAGGCATGGGCAGCGATGATACTGTCAGCGAAAAAAGCTTCACGACCGGCGTACAAGCTGCACTGAAGGCCTTCGGCTCGCTGGGCGCTGCGGACGCCATTATCGCATTACCGCTGGCTGAAGTGAAAGAGCGCGACGTAAATTGGGCAATCCGTTGCGTGGTGCAAGCCGCCCACGACAGCGAATACCGCTGCGACTCGCAAAAAAGCAAAAAAGATCCGGCGCCAGCCGGCGTGCGCAAGATCGTCCTGGCCGCTCCCGCAACAGCAGCGACGCGCGGCGCGCTGGCGCAAGCCATCGCCATCGCCAACGGTTCCGACCTGACGCGCAAGCTGGGCGACCTGCCGGCGAACGTCGCCAATCCGACCTACCTGGCCAACACGGCCAAGCAGCTGGCCAAGGATTACAAGTTCGAAGTCGAAGTACTGGACCGCAAACAGCTCGAAGCGCTGAAAATGGGCAGCTTCCTGTCCGTCACCAACGGCAGCGAGCAGCCGCCGAAATTCATCGTCCTGAAGCACATGGGCGGCAAGGCCAAGGATGCGCCAGTCGTCCTGGTCGGCAAGGGCATCACCTTCGACACGGGCGGCATTTCGATCAAGGCCGGTCCTGGCATGGATGAAATGAAGTACGACATGTGCGGCGCCGCCTCGGTGCTGGGCACCTTCCGCGCCATCGGCGAAATGAACCTGAAGCTGAACGTCATCGGCGTCATCGCCGCCTGCGAAAACATGCCGTCGGGCCGCGCCACCAAGCCGGGCGACATCGTCACCTCCATGAATGGCCTGACCATCGAAGTGCTGAACACGGACGCCGAAGGCCGTCTGGTGCTGTGCGACGCGCTGACCTACGCCGAACGCTTCAAGCCGGCAGCCGTGGTCGATATCGCCACACTGACGGGCGCTTGCGTGGTCGCCCTGGGCCACCACAACAGCGGCCTGTTTACGCGCAGCGATGCGGCGCATGACCAGCTGGCCAACGAATTGCTGGCAGCGGGCAAGCAGTCGAGCGACACGGCATGGCGCATGCCGATCGAAGAAGCGTACAACGAGCAGCTGAAGTCGAACTTCGCCGACCTGGCCAACATCGGCACGCCAGGCGGCGGTTCGGTGACGGCAGCGGCCTTCCTGGAAAACTTCACCAAGAAGTACACCTGGGCGCATCTGGACATCGCTGGCACGGCATGGAAATCGGGCGGCGCAAAAGGCGCGACCGGTCGTCCAGTTCCCCTGCTGACGACGTTCCTGATCAACCGCGTGTAAGATAACGCAAGAAGACAGCCGCCATGGTCACTGACCCTGGCGGCTTTTTTTCGTGTGTAGTAATCAGTAGACGACGGGATTGGGCAAAGGCGACGGCGCCACCTTGGGCTGCACCACCGTTTCCGGCACGGCGGCCGGCTGCGGCTTCGCGGCGACGGGCGCGGACGGCGGCGCCAGGCGCGCGGGGTCTTGCATGACGATGGTCAGAATCGATGGATAGTCAAAGCCGGCGCCCGTGTTACGGTCGACAAAATAGCCTACGCCCAGGGTCAGGATGACATTGCCCCAGACGCTGCCATTGAGCTTGGGGTCGATATGGTCGTCCGTCGCGATGGCGGGTGAACCGTGCTTGCGGCAATCGACCTTCAACGGTTCCTGGCTCTTGCGGATAGTGATGCGGCCGGGTGTAGTGACGAACCACTTGCCCACGTCGTTGCTGAGGATGCAGCCGGCGCCCGTCAGCTCGCGGTTGTCCTGGATGGTTTGCACCAGCACCATTTGCTCGGTGTTGCCCGTCAGGGTGGCGCAGCCGCCCAGGCCAAACAGCAGCAGCGTCCTGGCGGCAAGGGCAGCAGACGATGGCACGCGCATGGGAAGCTCGCTTAACGGACGGGAATCGGCTGGTCGCCGGGCACGGCGACGGCGGTGACGCTGTTTTTCGGACTGCCTTCGATCAGGCGGTCGGAATACACGAGGTAGACCAGCGCATTGCGCTTGCTGTCGACCATGCGCACGACGCGCACGTGCTTGAAGAAGATCGAGGCGCGCTCGGTAAACACTTCTTCCTGGCGCGGCAGCTTGCCCTTGAATTGCAGCGGCCCCACCTGGCGGCAGGCCACGGATGCATCGGCCTTGTCTTCGGCCAGACCGACGGCGCCCTTGATGCCGCCGGTCTTGGCGCGCGACAGGTAGCAGCTGACGCCAGCGACGCGCGGGTCGTCATACGCTTCGACGACGATCTTGTGGTCAGGGCCGATCAGTTTAAATACCGTATCGACCGAACCGATGGTTTCGGCATGCGCCGCGGCGCAGGCAAAGCCCAGCACCAGAGCGGCAGGCAGCAATTGACGCATGAAAGAATCCCGGGCACGCACGCAGGCGGCCATCAGTTGATGGGAGCGAAACGCTGGACCATGACGCCTTCGACTTCGATCAGTTGAAAGAACACGTCTTTCGGCCGGGTCCAGATGGAACCGTCGGCGGCGCGATAGACGATCATCGGCGTCAGATCCGCTTCCAGCGTGGCTTCGCACACCAGTTCGTAAATGCCGCCTTTATAGTGCCGATAACGCATCGCCGTCCCCTCAAGCCGTTGAATCTTCGCTCTTGTCGTCGGCCAGTGCCTTCTGCTTCTGCTTCAGGCCCTGGATTACTTTCAGTATGCCTTCCATGCCGGCCGCGCCATCGGCGCCGCTGAAGGCGTCGAGCACCTCATTGAGCACCTTGTTGCGCACGGTCGCTTCATCGGAAGACATTTCCAGCGCGCGCTGGGCTTTCGCCGCCTTCTCGGCCGCGCTCACGCGCGGCTTGGCAGCCGTCTTGCCATGCGTCAGAGCAGCCTGCCAGATAACCCAGCGGCGCTGGGTCTCGAAAATCAGGTACTCATCCGGTTTATCTTCTCTTCGCCGCACAATGTGGCCGTCACGCTGCGCCCACGCTTCAAATGCAGTTCGCATTTTCTTCCTTTGCAAATGCTACGCGCAAGTCTCACTATTAAAACTGCAACATTTCAAAATAGTACCATCTATTGATGTCGCAAAACAGTCTCATAGATATAGTACTGCAATTTATATAACAAGTCTGGCGGTGCCAGAGACGGAATTGACACTCCGTCCCCGGCACAGTGGTCATGTAATCGGAATAGCAATTACAACTAATTACAACTGCTTCCTGTTCGGTTCTTCACTTGGCTGTAACAAAGCCGTATGACACAGTTGTTACACGGTGCCATTTTAGTAGTTTTTATCGCGTTTTAGCGAGAAACTTTACACCTTTGTCGCGTTAAACGGCGGGACGCATCCTGCCGCGCCAGCCACTTATGCCAAATCAAACATAGGGGTTGATCAATGATACACAAAAACATAATATTCATGCGCCACGATTGGTTAAGTATAAATATTTTATCCCTCCTCTTTTTTCGCGGCCAGTCATTAAAGCCCATACCGGGCAAGCGGTGCAGGACGCCATCGACACGCATGCGGTAAGATTCGCGCCTATCGCCACCTATTCAAGCAAGGATTTTTCCCATGAAACTCGCCACCTGCGATTTTCATTCATGCTTCACGGTAATTTTCAGATAGTCAAAAATGTCCCACTTCCCTCTATAGAGGCACCCGACTTGTGTCACCGCAATTCATAAATAGACACAGCAGCGCAGCATTTTCGGGTAGCTAGATAGGTAGCCAGCCAGTAGAATAGGTAGCTATGGCAAAAAACACACACACCCTAACTGACATCCAACTTCGCCAATGGAAGAAGCAAGGCGCTCCAGTAGCCAAGTCTGACGGTGATGGCTTGACCTTCACGCTTTCGAACGCTGGCACTGCATCGTGGACATTGCGCTACTACCAGAACAAGAAGCGCCGAGAATTGACACTCGGCAACTACCCTGACATTACATTATCCGACGCACGCAGACTTGCCAGCGCCCACCGAGCAGCAATTGACGGAGGCGCAGACCCAGCCCAAGAAAAGGCAAGCAGGAAGCAGAAGGAATCCACACCTGAGTGGTCAATCAAGCGCCTTGCTGAAGACTATAGAGTAAAACGACTCACCCCAGCCTCCTTTGCCGCCAGCACACTCTACTACCGCAACGCTGATTTAAACAATGTCATCATTCCGAAGCTTGGCTCACGCCCAGTACCCGATGTTACCGGACAGGAAATTGTACAAATGCTTCGCGACGCGGACAATACATGGACTATCTCCAAACGCGTACTCACCACCGCATCAAAGCTGTTCGATCACGCAGCAGGACTACACATCATAGCAATAAACCCCTGCGCCGGGGTCAGCCTTACCTCTCTGCTTGGCCCTCGCCCTCCCATCAAGAAACGCGTGATGCTGTCCGAAGACGACCTACGCACCCTCCTTGCCACGATAGACACACTCGGCACAGAAAACGGATTAGCCCTACGCATCTTGCTTGCCACATGCGTCAGGACGAACGAGCTTGTCACAGCCCAATGGAAGAACATCGACCTTGAAAATGGAAGCTGGTTCGTCCCCAACGAACTAACCAAGACTCGCACAGGCTTTCTCGTCCCACTGACTCCGCCAGTTGTAGCATGGTTCCGTCGACTACATGAATTGGCTGGCAACTCTCCTTACGTCCTACCTGCACGCGTCACACGCAAGCTAGGTCAGCCCATCACCACGCGCACCCTCTGGGCAGCTATCACACGCGCATTCGATACGGGACGACTGAAGATTACTAAATTCACCCCACATGACACCCGATCTACAGCCAAGGGCCACATGCGAAACCTGGGCATTTCGGAATTCGATACAGAACGAGCGCTAAGCCACGCTATCGGTGGTGTATCCGGCATTTACGATGTCCGCGAGGAAATCCCAGAGAAGCGCCTTGCCCTGCAAAAGTGGGCTGATTTTCTCCTAACCTTGACCCCAACTATATAGAAGGCAACTATATAGATGTAGGTGGTCACGAAAAACTCCATGACCTGCTTACGCAGGAAGTAGGAAATTCACGAAGAGCGAAAATCATGTCATCATCCTCGCTACCGAAGCCCGACACTAACTTAAACACCGAAGTCACAGACTAGCTACTGAACAGCCACACACAGCGCACTTGGACTAGAAAGGAAACAGCGCGCATACGCCCGATTACGATTGGTCGAAGCCCACCTCGACAAGACCGGAAGGCTGCCAAACAATGGACAGAGATAGAAATTCTCATCCATTGCTAAGCAGAAGCACATCAAACTGGATTTTTAATCAAATCAAACATCCTGCTTTTTAGTATGCCACAGGCCAACAAAATCAAAAATTACGACTTGACATACAGAAGATAGTGTGATCAGCTATTGACATATGTTGTCGAATATGCTATACTACGCAGTAGCTGAGACAGTAGTGCCAGCTACATGCATCGCCCCCCCTCCCGCAGTTAATCCCACAAATATCTTATCACTTGCCTTTTTCACTTAGGAGCACTACCTATGGCCTTTCGCATTTCATTCGGTGGCAAACACCAACCAGATACTTACTATTCAGAAGTATTAGCGTACATCTTCAAGCTACGACCAGTATCCACTCTTCGCAGCCTGTCAGAAGCACTAAACGAGGCAGGCTTCACGACGCCGACAGGTCTTCCATGGAATAAGCCACGCCTTGCCAACTTCATTCGAGTGGAAAAATTTTTCAAGGAAGTCAAGCATGTCAATGCAACTTGAACGTCGCTACATGTATCTCAAACCCACTATTTGGGCGAGATTATATTATTTAGCAAAAGAAAAAAACACTAACATTTCAACAATCATCAATATGAGCCTTGCCGCTTTGGAGACAATTAAGTATGCAGAAAAACGAACTATCACCCACTAATAAAGCAACGCTTATAGAGTACTCGAAATCATTGAAAGAGCGCGGTTTTTGCAAAATTGATAACTCATCGAGCAATACCACACAATTATATAACTGCTTTAATGGCACCACACTCCCACTGTCGTATATTAATAATGACATGACGGATTGGCTTCGCAGTAATGATAAAGTGTGTGATGAGCGAAACTTACCATACATTATCTCAACATTACCACATGTCATAGGAACTAAGTTCGTACCAAAAGGTTTGCCCATCTACAAAGAACCAAAAACAGGATGCAATTTCGTAAATACATATAAATCTTACGAACCTTCCATCGATAGCAAACAAGTATCTCCCTTATTCCTTGAATATCTAATTCGCCTAATCCCGGACGATGCCGAACGGCATATATTTGTGCAATGGATCGCCCACACATTCCAACAACCAAACGAACGGCCAAGCTGGCATATCCTTCTAATTTCAGACGTCGGAACAGGGAAAGGTTTCTTAATAGAATCAATTCTTCACCCTCTGCTACATCACACAAGCGTAGTAAATAGTTTTCAGAAAGTTTTAGGACAATTTTCTACTATACTCGAAGATAATCTCTTAGTTCTTTTAGACGATCCAGCTGCTGGCAGTGACGACACGCAGACCAAGCTGAAATCAATGCTATCTGAAGAGAGGGCCTACACTGAACGGAAAGGCTTACAAGGTGGCATGACAAACACCTATACACGATTTATTCTCGCAAGTAACGATAGTCGACCTTTACGCCTTGATGCGAATGAAAGACGATGGTGGAGTCCTGCACCTCTGGTACATCGATTCAATAAAGAAGAAACTCAGTCTTTCATTAAAGAACTTGCAGATTGGCTGGCGCTGGATGGCTCACTTGATAAGGTTTACAATTGGTTTATGGATTATTCGCTCGACGGATTCAATCCTAAGTATATAGCTCAAAGTGAAAATTTGCTGCAGATGATTGGACTATCAGAAAATATATATACAAAATTCCTAAAGGAATGGACGATAGACAATAAAGTCTTTACCACAAAGGATGTAAACAATGCCTTTGACTCGGAGGCGCTGGGGAAACCAAATCCTCACCAACTACCTCACCTATTACGTGAACTTGGTTTTGAGAATAAAAAAGTGCGTTTTGATACTGGCCCGAAAAGCGTTTACTACCAAATTGGCATGGAACTGTACGAAGTAAAGCAGCGTTATTCCGACCATGTTACGGCTACGTTCTGACTATGTTCCGACCATAAGTACTGAAATAATCATTAAAAATCAATGACTTACATTAAAGTTCTGCCCGTTCCGATCAAGCATGAGCTTATTACTTAATACGAAGTGCATCGCTTCTTGCAGTGAAGTACTCCAACAACTTTTACAATGGAAATTATGAATTACGACTCTAAAGCAGAATCTATAGCAGCAAAATTCTTCGAACCTCTCGGCTACCGTCGGCCAGGAAACTATGAATTCATTAATGCAGAGCTACACGACCAATCAGGCCAGCCCTTCAAGGCTAAGATTGACTTCATACCGTATGATCCATTAGATTGCATGGTTGAATTTAAAACATCCGGCTTAAACTCCCATAAAACAAAGTTTCAGGCAGATAAGGCACTACACGATGCAAAAAACAACCCCTACCGCACCCGTGGTCAAACAGTTCCATGGCTTGAACAACTGCATTCATGGAATAACAGCGCATACAAACACAGTGAACAACAGCGAAAATTGCCACCACTATCTCAAATCATTGTTTTTTCAGTGTGGCCCACTTATGAGAATATTAAACTGTACAATAAATTAGGTATTCTTTGGTGTCACCAATCTGGATTTACAAAGCTAAATAGCTATTGTCGAGCCACTCGAAATGGACTGCCAATAAACTACATAGCACGTACGCCAGATGGCCAGGAAGTTACCTATCCCCTTCATTTAATCAAGGAATGGCAAGCGACCCATTCCGAGTGGAGCCATAAGACAGCACCTAGGAAGGAATGGGAAGCTGCCGGGTTTCAATCTGCAAAACAAAGAAAGAAGAAGAAGAAGAAGACGTCACAATTGAATCAGATGGGAAATTGAAAAAGTTAATTCCACAATAGGAACATTTTTCATATCAATCAAGGGATTTCAAAACTTTGTACTTTAAGCCAGTATTACTAGCCTTAATTACCTTGAAGCGAGAACCCTTATAGCCTATCTCATCCCCGTCCTTCAAGTCATAGCGAAGCTCCTGCGAAAATGCTGGTCTTGCCATGTCATCATAAAATTCACGATACAATACTGAAATTGATCCATTGGAGACCCCTGAATAAACTAATTCCTTTCTAAATGAATCCACACTTCTTTTCAGACATTTTTCAGATGTCGTTATTGATGCCAGTCCTATCTTAATAGGATCACCAAAATTACTTGCCTTAGCATAAACATTCCCACTCGGCAAATCCAGATAAATATGTAGAGCCTGCTTAAAGAATCCCTCACTTGGTGACGCATCTTTTTCGTACTTGAAAGTATACTCGCTTGGATTATATTTCGTCTGTTTCTCACTCAGAACTGTAGAGTTAGGCTGAACAACAACATCAAATTTAGCTCCCAATGCAGATCCAGAAAATTTTATTTCTTTATCAAAAGCGAACTTCTTACTTTCAACCCCATTCATTATAGAGATATTATAAGTATAAATAATACTTTGACCTATCTCAACCTCCACCTCACTATCCTTTAATGGCATTTGCAAGGTTTTCGTTGCCATTGTGGAGCCATATATGCTACCGCACGCCTTAAGTCCAGCAACATCAATCTCACCATCCGCGTGCGCAACAGGTAAGAGAAACTGTACGGAAAGGACGGCTAACGCTGTGACAATATTTGAAGATGAACTAATTTTCCTCACAATTACCTTTCATTTAATTTTTCAAATAAATAACAATACTATCGACTGCTAAATCAATAACTACAATATAGGCATGGTCGAATTATTCTCGGCAAGCGCCAGCAATATATGGAAAAGTTCTGATTATGCGAAGCCACATGCAACTACTTCAAGGGATTTGAAAATCAACTACGCTGCACAGTGAACCTTTTAAGTGCTACAGACACTCGATGGCATTACTTTCATGCCTAATCGTAACATAGCTACTTAAACTCTGTAGACCCAAAGTCATCAAAACTGCACGATCTAGTTGTGCAAAAACCCTCCTTACCTTCGCCCAACCCGCAGCCAGCCAGAGTACGTTTTGGAATGGTGCTTCGCCGTGCACGAGAAGAAAGGAAGCTTTCACAGGAAGCGCTAGCAGAGTATGCAGGGCTACATCGCACTTACATCGGCCAAGTTGAACGTGGCGAGCGAAACATTTCGGTTGACAACATGGAGCGCCTATCAGAGGCAGTTGGCATGGAACTCTGGGAAATGTTGCGCAAGTAGCCCCAATATCTATCAAATGGGCAGGGTTCAGAGAGTGACAGCCAGCGCCACTGAAAAGTCTATCAATTCGCTTGTTCACTCTAGAGTCCAGTGATATTATCACTACTTCTAGAATCTAAAGTTGGATTGCACTGACATGACTACGTACGGATACGCAAGAACATCGACTGTTGAACAGGTAGCCGGATTGGCCGATCAGGTTGTACAACTGCTGGCCGCAGGTTGTACCAATCAAACGATCTACCAAGAGAAGATCAGCAGCGTAAAGATGACTGACCGTGTTGAGTTCGCCAAGGTACTTGCAAAGCTCAAGAAGAACGATGTACTAGTATTCACTAGTCTTTCACGTATAGCACGCTCGATGATTCACATGATTGAGATCGAAGCTGCTGTGACGGCAGCTGGCGCCTCCATCCAAATCCTGGATATGGGTATAGACACAAGTACACCACAAGGACGACTCACCTTCAACCTGTTCGGCAGCATCGCTCAGTTTGAGCGTGAGAACATGCTAGAGCGCCAGAAGGTAGGAATAGCTGCAGCTAAGGAAGCCGGCAAGTACTTAGGTCGCGCACCGACAGCACAAGCTAAGTCCACAAAAGTATTGGCGCTGCACAGTAAGGGATTGACGAAGCAAGAAATTGCAGATGCTTGTTCAATCGGTATCGCAAGTGTCTATCGTATCCTCAAGGCTGCAGCCTAGGCCTGATAGGAGCTGCAAACACAAACTACTGATGCATGTAGACGGTGGCAACAGCTCTTTGCACCTCATAGGAACGCCCCCAGTGACCTCGCCAAAGGGGCAACCTCGCGGTTTCATCATTCGAATCGTCTATTTCTTAGCTGCTTTCCTCACCTTCCGCTTCACTACAGTTTTTGAGGCTGCTTTAATGCTTTCCTCTGAGTCAAGTTCACGGTGATATCTCTTCTCATCCCAGCTATGACGAAGGATTTCATCAGCAAGGACATCTCTCGATACGCTTTCAAGACTTGGATAAATAAACGATTCAGTAATGCCAAACTGGCGCAATTCCTTGCGTATTACACGTGCATGCTCATAAGGGATCAGTATTTTGGTAAGGAGCGGCCTAATTACGGTGAAATGGTCGAGGCCACGGACATCTCTCCCATGAATTGTGAACAGGCCCGATTGCGCTCGTATTCGTGGAGAAATTTGAGGCGCAGAAATACATATCGGGAAATTTGTATCGTAGTCGGTAGGACGCAAGCTCATCGGAGCGCTGTAGGGGCGCCAGTAATCGAAGTCGCTCGCGACATCAACTACCTCGTCTATTTCATCTCCGTGTATGGTTTGATTCACCTTATTCGGATTCATAGCTATGACTGCCACGGAATTTTCATCCAACTCATTCAAGCTTCCCGTTTCTTTTGGCAAATCTTCCAAATCGGGTGCCTTAAGGGACGGCACAGAGGTCACGGCAAAATAAAGTGCCACAAGCGCATTGGTGGTCCAATCTAAAAGCCGAGTAGGGACGCCGTGATGCTGCATCAAGAAAAGCCATTCAAAGTCATTTTTAGGAGCGTAATCCAAGAAAGGCAATGCTTTGCGCTTAAAATCTGCCAACATACGCTCTGGATTAATGCCGGTGAGGCTGTAACCACTCGCCATCAAATATTCAGTGCCTCTCAACTTTTCGAAATACTGATTCATATACGGCACGATGTCTCTCAATACACTTGGCACAAGAAGATGGGTTGCCGACGAATGCCCTCTGAACCATGCACTGTCCTCTTCCGCAGCATTTAGCTTCGACACTTCCGTAACGTACTCACCAAGGGAAGTAACTTTAATCAGTTTAATATCATCCAACGTAATTCACTCCTAGAAGGTTTCTACTCAAGACCAGTGAGGCAGAATTCCGTTCCGCGAGGCCAAAATCTAAGCTTATTCAAACGCTAGCATCTGGCAAGTCAAGGTGCTTGCGGTCCAATGTCAAAGTAACTGAAAAAAAGCCCGTTTTTTTGACGGACTTTATCTCATGTTCGCTCACGCAGGTTGATGGTCAAGCAAAGAGGGCACCATCACTCCTCTTGCTTCGCATTTTTCAAAAGCCTCGGCGGCGATACCCGTGTCATATGGAGTCATCGCATCAAGCCTCCCGTCGCTTGCCACCAACGCAGTTTTAATATTTTTCTCGGCCTTGAAATTACTTCCTGCCACATGCTTATCTACCAGCGCTTCCAAAACAGTTCGTTTAGAAAGAACTTCCAATCGCTTTTCACCTGACCTCTGACCTCGCGAAACTCTGCAATCAAAGTACTTTACCTGCAAACATGCCAGCTGTCACTGCCAAGCCAAACGACGTAGAGACCTCGCCATGCACTTTGCTAAGCAGATAAACCAAGATGCCACCAGCGCCAGCAATGACGCCCACAGATATTTTAAAAAAGGCTAGTCCGGGCCTTTTTGAAACGAGCTACCTGTTCAGTACCGAATTCGCGCTTGCTCATTTTTTATTTTTGCCACCTTAGGCCACAACAGACATCCTTGACTATGGCATTAGCGGATCGTGAGCACTACATGCATGATGTAAAGCGTCTAGCAAGAAGATAACCTCATTAATGCGAATTTCATCTGCTGATTCCTTCTCGTACAAGTATCGCCAGTCAACAAATGCATTGTTCACCGCATGTAGGCAGTCTCGGAACGATCTCCCTGACTCAACCTTATGTCCAGCAGCCGCATCAGCGCTTTGCGCCTCAATTTCCGCAGTCGCTTTGGGAGGTAATTTATCGAACAATTCAAGCAATTTGTGTCCGTGTAGCTTTTGATTGTGCACTGAGGAAAGCGCCTTTAAATACACCTCAATAGCAAATGCGGCATTGACTACAAACGGAACGATGCTATGTTGATTTATTGGCTGCGCCTGCAAGTCTTTTTTGTATAGGTAACTGGCAGTCGTACAGAATGATTGTGCCTGTCTGAACATCGCTTGAAACGGCGTTGTCGGCACATATAATCCTTTGTCTTTCAACATCTGCAATGCCGCAGCAGAATCAGCTTTAGTGTTACCCGTTTTAGGAATCTCCCCGATCACCTTACCCTTGTGCTTAACGCCATACGTGCTGTCCTTGTTGCTCATCCCTCCTCCAGTTCTGCCCAAAGTCTACTTATACTGACTCCAACGGAATCCCTTTGCTACTTTGCGGCAGATACAAGTGCCGTGCAAACTACGAGACACATAGGGAACGCCAGAAGCAAGGTATCGCCATATCCTACGAACGATCGCATTCGACCTTAAATTTTTAGGTTTTTCAGCCTAGTGACTTTTAGCTTCCCAAGTGGCGAGCAAGTACATTGCCAAGGCCCCGGCCAGATTGACCGCAAGCTCTGCATGTCGTGGCGCAGGCTTCACCGCAGCCTTACCCTTGCCATGCGAATCGCTAAGCCGATTCCGTAGAGCGCCCAACCCTTCCACCACCGACGTACATCCGCCCAAGATTTGCTTGAACACCTGTTCCGTGTGCTGAGTTGGTGCAATGTTGAGCCGTTCCGCTGTCTGGCGGTAGAGCTTGTTCATGTCCGGTGAATCGTCGTACGGCGTGCCGGATGCATCTAAAATATGCTTGCATACCGACTCTAGAAGAGTCCTAGCACTCGTTATCGCTCCTTCTGGATCGGTCGTGCGGCGCTCCAACGCCTTGTGCCATGCCGCTTGGATGTGCGCCCCGTCGAATTTCGCAATGGCCTGTGTGACACCAGCATCCGATGGCGAAGCCCCAACACCTTCCAAAAGATCGAACACAGGCCGGAACTCAGCCCAGATGTACTGTCGCCGCTCTGCATAGCTAGGGAACTTGTGTTTGATGAACGGCCAGAACTGGTCAAGCGTCCTTGTCGTCCTAACCCACGACGGTAACATGGTGGCAATCTTTGCATCCGCCAGAAGCGAGGTACGAAGCCGGGCGTACTCTGCTTCGTCTTGCAAGTCTGCGCCGCCAGTAGCTCGCGCAATCAGTACGTTTTGTAAATTTTCAAGCTGCTCCTGCCGACCGTACATAGCAATATCCTGTCATGTCGTTGTACCAACGGTATTTCCCCAAGTATATGCGAGATCCCGTGAACAACTACCCCTATCACCCCTTGCAACCGAGCACATCTGCACAGTAGAATGCGCGCATGGTCGTAAAATCGACTGCGGGTTAGTCACGCCCGTACTACTCTACAAGGAGAATTTCAACTAGCATCTAGGAGGTAACATGTCCACACAGAACACCCTGCACCACTCGCAACACCCTACACTGCCGATGTACCACACCATTGCAGAGACAATGGAAACTCTCAGGATTTCCCGCTCCACCGTAAATCGCTGGGCGGATACCGGAAAGCTGGAAAAGAAGGTTCTCGGCCCCGGCTCTGCACGCATCACCACTGCCAGCATATACTCTCTCGGCAGCATGTCGCAAATAGGTAGCTAGATAGGTAGCTGGACGTGATACATACTATAAATGCCACCGAACTCTCATAGGAAAGAACTGATTAAATGAAGATAGCCACCTGGAACGTCAACTCGCTCAAAGTGCGCCTGCCGCAAGTGCTGCAGTGGCTGACAGACAACCCGGTCGACATACTCTGCCTGCAAGAGACCAAGCTGACGGATGACAAGTTCCCCATCGCCGAGATCGAGGCGGCCGGCTACCAGGTGGTCTTCAGCGGCCAGAAAACGTACAACGGTGTGGCCATCCTGTCGAAGCTGCCGATCACCGACGTGGTCAAGAACAACCCGCGCTATGAAGATGCGCAGCAGCGCATCCTGGCCGCCACCATCGGTGGCGTGCGCGTCGTCTGCGCCTATGTGCCGAACGGCCAGAGCGTCGATTCGGACAAATACGAATACAAGCTGGGCTGGCTGGCCGCCCTGCACGACTGGCTGGCCGAAGAAGCGCAGCAGCACCCGCAACTGGCCGTCGTCGGCGACTACAATATCGCGCCCGACGACCGCGACGTGCACGATCCCGTCGCCTGGGCCGGCCAGGTGCTGGTCTCGGACAAGGAACGCGCCGCCTTGCAGCGCCTGTTCGACATCGGCCTGACGGACGCCTTCCGCCTGTTCGAGCAGGCCGACAAATCGTTCAGCTGGTGGGATTACCGCCAGCTGGGCTTCCGCCTGAACAAGGGCCTGCGCATCGACCATATCCTGCTCTCGCCCGCCCTCGCCGGCCGCTGCACGGCCTGCGTCATCGACCGCGTGCCCCGCAAGTGGGAACAGCCGTCCGACCATGCGCCTGTCGTGGCGACGATTGATTAACTAATAGCTATTCGCTCCAGCAAGGCCTGCGCGTTCACGGCAGGCACTGGCGCGGAAAACAGATAGCCCTGCGCATAGCGGCAGCCGTTCGCCTGCAGCAGGGCGAACTGTTCTTCCGTCTCCACGCCCTCGGCCACGGCCGACAATTGCAGGCTGTCGGCCAGCGCGATGATGGCCGCCACGATGGCGCGGTCTTCCGCGCTATGTTCGAGGTCCTTGATGAAGGCGCGGTCGATCTTGACCTTTTTCACGGGGAAGCGCTTTAGATAGGCCAGGCTGGAATAGCCGGTGCCGAAGTCGTCGATCGACAGGCGCAAGCCCATGCCATTGATCTGGCGCAAAATCTCCAGCGTATGCTCGCCGTGCTGCATCAGCGCCGTCTCGGTGATCTCGAATTCCAGCAGCGCCGGATCGATGCCCGTTTCCCGCACCACGGCGCCGATGGCCGCCACCAGCCCCTTGTGCATGAACTGGCGCGGCGACAGATTCACCGCCAGTGGCACCGGCTGCAAGCCCTGGCGCTGCCAGGCCATGCTTTGCTCGCACGCCTGGCGCATCACCCACTCGCCCACCGGCACGATCAAGCCGTTTTCCTCCATGATGGGAATGAAGCGGTCCGGCAGCACCAGGCCGTGGCCGGGGCGGCGCCAGCGCAGCAGCACTTCCATGCCGTGCAGCCGGCGCGTGGCGATATCGATGATCGGCTGGTAAAACAGCTCGAACTGCTGCAGCGCCAGTGCCGTGCGCAAGCTGCTTTCCAGATCAAAATGCAGGGCCGCCGCCTGGTTCATCGTCTGCGTGAAGAACTGGTAGTTGTTGCGGCCATTGCCCTTGGCGTGATACATGGCCGCATCGGCATGGCGCATCAGCGCGTCGACGTCGCCGCCATCGTCCGGATACAGGCAGATGCCGATCGACGGCGTCACGTGCAGCACGTGGCCGTCGAGCGGAAAGGCGGGCGTCAGCGCCTCGATGACCTTCTCGGCCACGCGCGCCGCCTCGTCGCTGCCACGGATGCCCGGCACCAGCACGACGAATTCATCGCCGCCCAGGCGCGCCACCGTGTCGCTGGCGCGCACGGCGCCGCACAGCCGGGCGGCCACTTCCTTGAGCAGCAAATCGCCCGTCATGTGGCCCAGCGAATCGTTGATGGTTTTAAAACGATCGAGGTCGATGAACATCACGGCCAGCTTGCGCCCGGAGCGCTGCGCGGCCAGCATGGCCCGCTCCAGCCGGTCCGACAGCAGCGCGCGGTTCGGCAAGCCCGTCAGGTTGTCGTGGTAAGCCATGTGATGCACGCGCGCCTCGGCCTGGCGCCGCTCGGCGATCTCGCCCTGCAGCAGCAGGTTGGCGCCGGCCAGTTCGGCCGTGCGTTCCTGCACGCGCAATTCCAGTTCGTCGCGCGCGCGGCGCACCGCCTCGGCCGCCTCGCGGCGCGCCGTGACGTCGTCGACCAGCCACACGGAACGGCCATGCGCATGCGCCAGGTCGAACGGCCGGCCGGACAGGCGCGCCCAGAAGCGGCTGCCATCCTTGCGCACCAGCTGGTATTCCGACATGTGCACGCGTCCCGCATCGAAATCGCGCGCCGTCTCGCCGCGCGCCGCCTTCCACGCGGCCACGCCCGGGTACAGGGCCTGCACCGACAGGCCGTTGATCTCGCCCGGTCCATAACCGAACAGCTCTTCCATCTTGCTGTTGGCGCGCAAATTGTAGCCGCCCTCTATCACCGAGATGCCCAGCACGGCGCTGTCGAGGATGGCCTGGTTTTCCAGCAGCGCGTTGCGCAGGGATTCTTCGGCGCGCTTGGCTTCCGTACGGTCTTCGATGATCCAGATGGTGCCGGCGGCGGGATCGTCGGGATTGACGACATAGGCGATCAGCTGCGCCCACAAGGTCGTGCCGTCGCGGCGCATCATTTCCACTTCCGTCTGGAAGGGCTTGGCCACGGACAGGAAGGGAAAGGCCGCCGCACCCAGCAACTCGTACGATTGCTGCGACACATACAGCGCACGCCCGGGCAAGCCCAGCGCCTCGTCGCCGCTGTAGCCGAACATCGCGGCAAAGCCCAGGTTATAGCGCGTGATCTGGCGGTTCTTGGTGTACAGGATGCTCACCGAGGCATTCGTCATGATGGCCGCCACCTCCATCTGCGCCTGGCGGCTGGCCGTGATGTCTTCCAGGATCCAGATGGCGCCCTGCTCGCTGTGCGTCTGGTCGACGGCCTTGGCGCGGATGCGGCACCAGAACAGGCTGCCGTCGCGGCGGCGGAACAGCGATTCATCCTGCTCGTACGGCAAGCCCTGCCCCAGCAGCGGCGTCGCTTGCACGCCAAACGCCTCGTAGGCGGCGGGCGAAGGAAACAGCTCGGCGGCGGGCAGGCCCGTCATCTCTTCCTGCGCGTAGCCGAACATTTCGGCAAAGCGGGGATTGCAGCGCAGGATCAGGCGCGAACGCGAAAACAGGATGCCGACGGAGGCATTGTCGAGAATGGCCTGCTGCTCCAGCATCAGCTGGCGCGTCGCCTCCTCGGCCGCCTTTTGCGCGCTGCGGTCGTCGAACAGCCAGATCGTGTCGCGCAAGCCGCGATCCGTCTGGCTCTCGGGATTGAGCACATAGCCATACGCCAGCGCCCAGAACGTGGAGCCGTCGCGCCGGCGCATCTCCATCTCGCCCTGGAACGGCAAGCCACGCCGCAGCAGGGGCGAAGCCTGCCGCACGACATTGTCATATGCCGCGCGCGACGGATACAGGTCGGCGACGGCCATGCCCACACCGCTGTCGCCGTCAAAGCCGAAGCATTCGGCGAAGCGCCGGTTGTAGCGCAGCACGCCCTTGTCGCGCTGGAAGCCGATGGCCAGCGGCGCGTTATCCATCACGGCCTGCATTTCCAGCATGGCGCGGCGCAGCTGGTCTTCATCGCGCCGGTGGTCGCTGATGTCTTCGATGATCCAGACCGTGCCGTCATGCGTATTGAGGGGATCGACGGCGCGCCCGTGCAGCCGGCTCCAGAACAGCGTGCCATCCTGGCGCCGCAATTCCAGCTCGGTGCGGTATGGCTTGCCCTTCGAGAGCAGCGGCGCCGCTTCCAGCCCCAGGGCGCGGCAATGCTCGGCGGAGCGGTACAGCACCGCGCCCGGCATGCCCGTCAGCTGGTGGCGCGCATAGCCGAGCATCTCGGCGGCGCGGATATTGCACTCCTCGATGAAGCCGCCCTTGGAAAAGACGATGCCGACGGCCGCGCTTTCCAGGATGGCCTGCTGCTCGAGCAAGGTCTTGCGCAAGGCTTGCTGGTCGCGCTGCTGCACGCGGATGTCGGCAAACACGAGGGTCGCACCGGGCAAGCCATCGTCCACCAGAAGCGGCCTGGACCAGACCTGCACGGCGATGGCGCCCGATACCCCTTGCAGGCTGCTGTCCCACTGCCGCTCGCGTCCGGCCGCACCGAGCGCGCCGCGCAGCATGCTCGTGCTCGACGCGCGATAGGCGTCCGTAAAGCAATCGGTCAGCAAGCGCCCCGAAATATCTGTGCCCAGCAAGGCCTGCAAGGCGCCATTCGCCGCCACCACCATGCCGCAGGCATCGCAGGCACAGGCCGGCAAGGCGATCAGCTGCAAGGCATCGGCAATGAAATCGGGACTGGTGGGGACGCGGTTCATGGACACCATGGGACGGTTAGGGACGAGATAAACATGCGCTTGGGAAAATATTCTTCCAAGCATCATGGTGCTGCTAGATCATAAACCAGTTTCCACGGGTTTTTTCATATTCCTTATTGGCAATATCTGAAACGCCACAGACCACTTGCAACACGATCGTTGCAACGGCGTTGCATGGCAAGAAAATGAAACAAATCGTTTAGAATAAAGCATGCGCCGCCCTCCCCAACCTCCGCTCGACCACCGCGACAAACCCGTCATCTGGACCGTCTCCGTCTCGCGGCTGTTCGACCTGTTCCGCGACATCACGCTCGAATACGACGACCTGGCGACGATCGAACCGATCAACCTCGGTTTCGACGACGCCGTGCGCCACATCCGCGAACGCATGGCCACCGAGCGCTGCGACGCCGTCATCGCGGCCGGTTCCAACGGCGCCTACCTGAAAGGCCGGCTGTCGGTCCCCGTCATCATCGCCAAGGCCAGCGGCTACGACGTGATGCAGGCGCTGGCGCGCGCGCGGCGCATCTCGCCGCACATCGGCGTCGTCACCTACCAGGACCCGATGCCGGAACTGGCCGAATTTGCCGCCACCTTCGGCTTCCAGATCGCGCAGCGCACCTACGCCACCGAGGAAGACGCGCGCGCGCAGATCAATGAACTCAAGGCGGCCGGCGTCAAGGCCGTCGTCGGCGCGGGGCTCGTCACCGACCTGGCCGAAGAGGCCGGACTGGCCGCCGTCTTCGTGTATTCGGCCACGGCCATCCGGCGCGCCTTCGACGACGCGCTGGAACTGGCGCGCCTGACGCAGATCGAATCGACCCGGGGACGCCGCGCGGTGGTGGCCGACACCCTGCGCGCGCGCCACGGCCTGCACGATCTGCGCGGCGAATCGGAAGCGATGGAAGCGCTGCGCCAGTCGGTGGTGCTGTATGCCCGCTCGCCGGCGACGGTGCTGATCCAGGGCGAAACGGGCAGCGGCAAGGAACTGGTGGCGCAGGCGATCCACCGCGAAAGCCCGCGCAGCCTGGGCGCAAACCGCCCCTTCATCGCCATCAATTGCGGTGCCATCGCCGAGTCCTTGCTGGAATCGGAACTGTTCGGCCACGAGGACGGCGCCTTCACGGGCGCGCGCCGGGGCGGCCATGCGGGCCTGTTCGAAGCGGCCAACCACGGCACCCTGTTCCTCGACGAAATCGGCGAAATGCCGCTGGCCCTGCAAACGCGCCTGCTGCGCGTGCTGGAAGAGCGCGAAGTGGTGCGCGTGGGCGGCACGCGGCCCATCGCCATCAATGTGCGCATCATCAGCGCCACGCATTGCGACCTGGAGCAACGCATCCGCGAAGGCCGCTTCCGCGCCGACCTGTTCTACCGCCTGGCCGTGCTGCGCCTGCATTTGCCCGCCTTGCGCGAACGCGCCAGCGACATTCCTGGCCTCGCCGAGTGGTCGCTGAAAAACGCGCTGGCCGCGCTGGGTGCCCGTCCGCACCCCAACCTGCATGCGGAAATCCAGGCTTGCGCGCCGCTGCTGCGCCGCTACGACTGGCCCGGCAACGTGCGCGAACTGCGCAACCTGGCCGAGCGCCTGGCCCTGTTCCTGGCCGCCGAACCGCTGCAGGCGCTCACCCCCGCCTTCGTGCTGGGCGTGGCGCCGGAACTGGGCAACGCTGCCGGCACGGCACTGCCGCTGGCGCCGGCCGCCGCAGCTGTGACCGCCGCGCCGCGCCCGGAAGACGAAAGCGCCAGCGCCGTGCTGGCGCGCTTCGGCGGACGCCGCGATGCCGCCGCCCACTACCTCGGCATCAGCCGCACCACCCTGTGGCGCCGCCTGCGCAGCGGCTGATTTTTCAACCATACCCAAAACACCATGGACGACTGGCCTCACTTGCACGAATTATGGCAACGCTGCACGGGACACGCTGGCGCGACCGGCAACCAGGGACTGGCGCGCGACCACCAGGACATCAAGGCGCTGTACGCGCGCGGCATTTCCATGGAAGACGCCATGCAGTTCCTGTTCCAGCAGCGCCCTACCCTGGAAGCTTTCCAGGCGTGGCTGGCTGGCCGCACGCGCGTGCGCCCGGCGCACGCCGCCAGCGCGCACCAGGACGTGCTGTCCGCCGCCGAGCTGCGCCATTTCGAGGAGCACGGCTATCTGGTGCTGCGCGGCGCCGTGCCACGCGCGCAGTGCGAGGCAGCCCGGGCAGCCATCTGGGACTATCTGGACGCCAGTCCCGATGATGCCGCGTCGTGGTACCGGCCGCACCCGGGCAAGCGGGGCCTGATGCTGCAGTTTTCCGACCATCCGGCCCTCGAGGAAAACCGCCACAATGCGCACATCCGCCACGCCTGTCAGCAGCTATATGACACCGGCATCGGCACTGGCACTGGCACCGGCATCTACGCCAGCATCGACAAGGTCAGCTTCAATCCGCCGCAAACGCCGCAGCACAGCTTCCCTGGCAGCGCCCTGCACTGGGACGTCAGCCTGCAACTGCCGATTCCCTTCAAGCTGCAAGGCATGCTGTACCTGAGCGACTGTCCGGCGCAGCACGGCGCCTTTCACTGCGTGCCCGGCTTCCAGCACCACATGGCCGGCTGGCTGCGGCAAGTGCCGCCGGGCCGCCAGCCGCGCGAATGGGCCGTCGACAATTTGCGGCCCGTGCCCGTCGAAGGCATGGCCGGCGATTTCATCATCTGGCACCAGGCGCTGCCCCACTGCGCAACGCCCAACCACGGCCCGGCGCCGCGCATGGTGCAGTACCTGACCTACCTTCCCGACCATTGCCAGGACCAGGATGTGTGGATATGAACCGCTCATCCCGCCCTGCCGCCGTTCATCCCGCGGCGCTGGCAGCCGCACGCCTGTGCCGCTAGCATGGTCGTCAAGGAGGAGTACCCCATGAAACGAACACTGCAAACCTTGATCTTATCTAGTGCCCTGCTGGCGGCAGGCGCCAGCCAGGCCGCCGCCCCCAAGGCCTTCACGGTCGAAGTCACCGGACAAGGCCGGCCGCTGATCCTGATTCCCGGCCTGGCGTCGTCCGGCGAAGTGTGGCAAGGCACGGTGGCGCGCCTGTGCGGCCCACAAGCCGCACGCCAATGCCACGTGCTGACACTGGCCGGCTTTGCCGGCGCGGCGCCCATCGAAGGCGACTTGCTGGCGCAGGCGGAGCAGCAACTGGCCGACTACATCGGCACCCAAAAACTGGGCCAGCCGGCCATCATCGGACATAGTCTGGGCGGCTTCCTGGCCCTGAAAATGGCCATCGACCATCCGGCGCAAACGGGCAAGCTGGTGATCGTCGACTCGCTGCCGGCGCTGGGCGCGACGCAACTGCCCTCCATCACGCCGCCCCAGCTGCAAGCCATGGCGACGCAGATGCAATCGGCCATGCGCGCGCAGGATGGCGCCACCTACGCCGCCAGCCAGCGCCGCGCCGTGACCAGCATGGCCAGCGCGCCGGCCGACGTGGAACGCATCATCGGCTGGGGCCAGCGCTCGGACCGCGAGACGGTGATCAAGGCCATGGGCACCCTGATGGCCAGCGACCTGCGCCAGGACGTGGCGAAAATCAAATCGCCGACCCTGGTGCTGGGCACCTGGATCGCCTACAAGGACTTTGCGCCGCGCGCCGCCATCGAGGCTACCTTCCAGCAGCAGTATGCACAGCTGCCCGGCGTACAAGTCGCGCTGGCCGACACGGCGCGCCACTTCATCATGTACGACCAGCCGGACTGGATGCATGCGCGCATCGAACAGTTCCTGGACTAGGCAGTGAACACGCCCTTGCAACGGCCGCCGCTGCTGGCCAGGATCAACTGGTACTGGACCTTCCAGCTGGCCGGCTGGGGCGCGCTCACCCTGTTCAACAGCGTGTATGGCGGCTCCACGCAGCTGCGCACCGTCGTGACGATTGCCGGCTGGGGCTCGCTGGGCGGGCTGCTGCTGTCGCACCTGTGGCATGGCGTCCTGCAGCGGCGCGGCTGGGCGGCGAAAGGTCTGCGCTGGACACGCATCGTGCCGTCGCTGATCGTGCTGGCCGCCATCCAGACGGCCAGCGTGGCGAGCGCCTTCCACGTCATGTATCCGCCGCACACCATTCGCGGCATCGCCTGGCTGCCCGGCGCCCTGCTGTTCTGGTTCGGGGTATTCCTGACCTGGACGGTGTTCTACTTCACCGCGCTGTCGCTGCGCCGCGCCAGCCGCTTCGAGGCCGAGGCGCTGCGCCTGGAAGTGCTGGCCAAGGACGCCCAGTTGCGCGCCCTGCAGGCGCAAGTCAATCCGCATTTCTTCTTCAACAGCCTCAATAGCGTGCGCGCACTGATCTTCGAAGACCGCGAAGCGGCCGCGCACATGATCGACCAGCTGGCCGGCCTGATGCGCCACGCGCTGCAGTCCAGCCAGCACGCCACGGTGCCGCTGGCGGCAGAACTGGACGCCGTGCGCGCCTACCTGGCCATCGAACAGAGTCGCTTCGAGGAACGCCTGCGCGTCAGCTTCGACATTCTCCCCGGCCTGGAGCACGCGCGCGTGCCGCCCATGGCCCTGCAAACGCTGGTGGAAAACGCCGTCAAATACGGCGTCGAAGCGAGCGCCGAGGGCGGCGACATCCGCATCGCGGCGCGCCGCGGCGCCGACACGGACATGCTGCGGATCGAGGTGGCCAATACGGGTGAGCTGCGCGGCGCATCCGGCTCCACCGGCATCGGCCTGCGCAATGCGCGCCAGCGCCTGCAACTGGCCTGCGGCGAGCGCGCCAGCCTGGAACTGCGCCAGCAGGCGGGCTGGGTATATGCCACCATCGACTTGCCGGAGCCGGCATGAACGGATCGCCGCTGAAGGTAATGCTGGTCGATGACGAGCGCCTGGCGCGCGCCGAGCTGCGGCGGCTGCTGGCGCCGCATGTGCAGCAAGGCGTCGTGGAGATCGTGGGCGAGGCGGCCAGCGCGGCCGACGCCGTCGCGCAGATCGGCAAGCTGCGCCCCGACCTGCTGCTGCTCGACGTGCAGATGCCGGGCGGCTCCGGCTTCGACCTGCTGGCCGCGCTCGATGATGCGCCCGACGTCATCTTTTGCACGGCCTTCGACCAGTACGCGCTGCAGGCGTTCGAGGTCAGCGCCCTCGACTACCTGCAAAAACCCGTGCAGGCGGCGCGCCTGGCCACGGCGCTGGCGCGTGCCGGTGCGCGGGCGCAAGCCGTGCCGCCGCCCGCGCCGCGCAAGGTCTTCATCAAGGACGGGGAACGCTGCTGGTTCGTGGCGTTTGACGATATCCGCCTGCTGGAATCGGAAGGCAACTACACGCGCGTGCATTTCGGTGCAGAGCGTCCGCTGATGCTGCGCACCCTGAACCAGCTGGAAGAAAAGCTCGATCCTGCCCTGTTCCTGCGCGCCAACCGGCGCCAGATCGTCAACCTGGCACAGGTGGCGCGGCTGGCGCCAAATGCCGCCGATGGCCTAGCCCTGCACCTGCAGGACGGCAGCGTGGTCGAGGTGTCGCGCCGCCGCGCGCAGCAGTTCAAGGCCGCCTGCGGCCTGTAGCGGAACTATTTCAGCGCGGGAATCGGCTGCGCCTGGAAAGCGGGGCGCGGCTGCTCCTTGAGCTTTTTCGCCAGCATGTCGAGCGCCACTTCCAGCTGGCGGTCGGCGCCATTGAAGGTGGCGTGCGGCGGGTTTTCCACCTCGACGTCCGGCACCACGCCCACGCCTTCGATCAGCCACTGGCCGTCGATGCCGAACTGGCCGTTTTCCGCCACGCGCGCCATGCCATTGTCGGCCAGGCGCGTATTGTCGCTGAGCCAGACGCCGGCGCCGGCCGTGCGCTTGCCCACCAGCGGCGCCAGTTTCAATGCCTTGATGCCGGCGGCGAAAGTCTCGCCATCGGAATACGTGAGTTCATCGACCAGCACCACCAAATGGCCGCGGAAGGTGTTCTGCATGTTCGACGACGGCTGCACGCCAGGCGGCGCCCAGTAGGCCCAGGCCTTGCGCAGCAGCTTTTCAATGATCCAGCTGTCGATATTGCCGCCGTTATTGCGCCGCACGTCGATGATCAAGCCTTCGCGGTTGATGTTGGCGTAAAAATCGCGCGCGAACGAGGCGATGTCATTGGCGCCCATGGCGCGCAAATGCAGGTAGCCGATGCGTCCCTGCGAGGCGGCCGCCACCTGCTCGGCGCGGCTCAGTTCCCAGTCGCCATAGCGCAGCGCCGTCTGTTTCGCCATGTTCACGGGCGTGACGATGACGGCGCGCGGCGCGCCCCCTTTTCCATTACTCCGTTTGACCTGCAGCAGCACCTGCTTGTCGGCCTGGTTCAGCAGCAAATCGCTGATGTCGCGCGCGGCCAGCACGTCCTTGCCGTTGACGGCCGTGATCACGTCGCCCGCCTTCACATCCACTTCGGGGCGCGACAGCGGCGCGCGCGCCGAGGGCAATTCCGCTTCGCTGCGGTAGACATGTTCGACCCGGTAGCCCTCGCCGGTGCGCGCCAGCACGGCGCCGAGGCCCGCCGGCGTGCCTTCCTGCTCCGTGCGGCGCAATTCGCCGGGACGGATCTGCGAATGCAGGGCGCCCACTTCGGCCACCATCATGCCGAGTACATCATTGAGTTCGGCACGGTCCGTGACCCGCTCGACCAGCGGCGCGTATTTGTCGCGCGCCGCCTTCCAGTTCACGCCGCGCATCTTCGCGTCGTACAGGAAGTCGCGGTGCAAACGCCACGCATCGTTGAACATCTGCTTCCATTCCAGGCGCGGATTCGACACGAACGTCCAGTCGTCGACCTTGACCTTGGCCTTCGACAGGTCCGCCGGCAGCTTGGCGCCCGACTCGATCACCAGCATCTCGCCCGGGCCGGTGGCGGCCGCAGTACGGTAATACAGATGCTTTTTATCCTGCGCCAGGTCGAATTCGCGCACATTGGCCACCAGCAGTTCCGGCTTGGAGCCGGTATTGCCAATCGCCAAGGTCTTCAGGCTGGACTTGTTCTCGCCACTTTCCCGTTCCAGGAAATACAGGCGCTTGTCGTCAGCGGCCAGCGCGCTGTAATTGCCCGCCGCCAGCGGCACTTCATACAGGCGCTCGGCCAGGCCCTGGCTGACGATGGCAGGCAAGGCGGCTGGCGCCTTTTTCACGGCGCCCTTGCCGCCGGCCTTTTCCAATGCTTTTTCCGCCGCCTGTTCGGCCGCCTTTTCACCATCCGTTTCGGCCGGTTTCACTCCCGGACGGCTCAGCTCGTCGTCGGGCTGGAACGGGAAACGGTTGCCCGGCTGCAGCGCCAGCGCATATACGCCGATGCGCTTGTCGAACACGGGGCCCATGTTGCGATCACCCCACGGCGAGCCGTTGGCCAGCTGGAAATTGCGCGCCGACATGAAATACAACCACTTGCCGTCGGGCGAAAACACGGGTGAACCGGACGTATAACGGTCGCTGGTGACGAATTGCAGCTGCTTCGATGCGAGGTTGTACAAGCCGATCTGCTCGCGCTGCTCGTTGCTGGCCACGCGCACGATGGCCAGGTTATGGCTGTCGGGCGACCATTGCACTTCGTCATGCTTGTCCACGCCGGCCTTGCCCGCATCGTCGATCAGCTGGTTGCCCCTGGTCGCCAGGTCCAGCAGCCAGAAACGGCCCTTTTTGTCCGTGTGCGCCAGCCAGCGCCCGTCCGGCGATGGATACAGTTTCCAGCGATGATTATCTCCCTGCGTCGTCAGCTGCTCGCCCTTGCCCGAACCATCGGCGGCGTACTTCCAGATCTCATTCTCGCCGCTCGTGTCGACGATGGCGAAGACGGATTTCTCGTCGCTGGAAAAGACGGCGTCGCGCGCCCGCGCCCCTTCGGGAATGGCGATATCGACTCGGCGCAAACTGCCCGTGCCGGCGATGCTGACCTTGCCGCGGGCGGTGAGGATGATGCGCTCATCCTTGCCCGACACCTGCACATTGGAGAGGGTGTCCAGTGGCGAGCGGATCTGGCGCGCGCGCTGCTGGTCGAAGTCGGACACGAGGCTGATCGGCAATGGCGATGACTCCGTCCCTGCCGCCAGGTCCAGCACCTGCAGGTCCGCACCCAGTTGATACACGATCTTGCCGTCGCCCAGCTGCGCATTGCGCACGTCCCACTGCGTGTGGCTCGTCAACGCGCGGCGGTCGGAGCCGTCCGGCAGCATGCTCCACAGATTGTCGCTGCCGCCCTCGTCGCTGATGTAATAGACTCTGCCTTGCCACCACATGGGGCGCTTGTTGTTGCCAGCCAACACAGCAGGCTCCGCATGCATGCGCACGGCCTCGCCCTTGCCATCGAGGTCATAGCGCCACAGGGTCGCATGCGCGCCGCCCCGGTAGTTGCGCACATTGTCGTTGGTCATGGCCAGGCCGAAACGCGTGAAGAACAGCGTCTTGCCAGAGTCGTCGAGCACGGCGTCGTTGGCGTCAGCGACGGGAAACACGCGCCGCGTCTGTTTCACGGGATCGATGGCGGCGACGATGCGGCGCGAAGCGGGGCCATCCGTATTTTGCGTGCTGACCAGCACCTCGCCCTGCGCCGTCCAGCCCAGCACCAACACGCCGCCATTGTCATACGAAATACGGCGCGGCAAGCCGCCAGCCAGCGGCATCACATACGCTTCCTGCGCCCCTTCATAGGCGGCGGAAAAGGCAATCCACTGGCCGTCGCGCGAAATCGCCGCGTTCGTTTCATAGCCGGGATGCGTGGTCAGGCGCTGCGCCGCGCCACCGCGCAGATTGCTTTTCCACAAATCGCCTTCGGCCGTGAAGACGACGGTATCGCCGCGCACGGCGGGAAAGCGAAAATAGCTGCCGGCAGGCACGGCGGCAACAGCGGCAGCGGCGGCGTTACCCAGCAAGCCGGCGGAAAACAACAGGAAGGCGAGAGTACGGGAAATTTTCATGTGGACATCCAGATGGCGGTCAGGCGGTATGGACACCATGTCGATACCGGATAGCAATTCTGGCATAACTATGACCAAAGAAAACCTTCTTAAAACCTTCTTTATTGCCCATAAAAACGAAAAAAACCCGCGCCACTTGCGTGGGCGGGTTTTTGATCGCGGCTGGCGCTGGTGGCGATTACTCGACTTCCACCGTTTCCGGCGCAGCCGTCGGCGCCGCGTCTGGCGGTTCCGGGAATTCCAGCAAGACCTGGTCCTTGTCGTCGAGGTCGACGGTGACCCGTCCGCCGGTGACCAGGCGGCCAAACAACAGTTCGTCGGCCAGGGCCTTGCGGATCATGTCCTGGATCAAACGTGCCATCGGACGCGCACCCATGAGCGGATCGAAACCTTTCTTGCCGAGGAAAGCACGCAGCTTTTCGGTAAACACGGCTTCGACCTTTTTCTCGTGCAACTGCTCTTCCAGCTGCATCAGGAACTTGTCGACCACGCGCAGGATGATTTCCTGGTCCAGCGAGCGGAAGCTGATGGTCGCGTCGATACGGTTGCGGAACTCCGGCGTGAACATGCGCTTGATGTCGGCCATCTCGTCGCCCGCCTGCTTCGAGTTGGTGAAGCCGATCGACGTCTTTTGCAAGCTTTCCGCGCCCGCATTGGTCGTCATGATGATGATCACGTTGCGGAAATCGGCTTTGCGGCCATTGTTGTCCGTCAAGGTGCCATGATCCATCACTTGCAGCAAGATATTGAAAATGTCCGGATGGGCTTTTTCAATTTCATCGAGCAGCAAGACCGCATGCGGCTTCTTGGTGATCGCTTCCGTCAGCAAGCCGCCCTGGTCGAAACCAACGTAGCCCGGTGGCGCGCCGATCAAACGGCTGACGGCGTGCCGTTCCATGTATTCCGACATGTCGAAACGGATCAGCTCGATACCGAGGATGAAGGCCAGCTGTTTCGCCACTTCGGTCTTGCCGACGCCGGTCGGACCGGAGAACAGGAAGGAACCGATCGGCTTGTCCGTCTTGCCCAGACCGGCACGCGCCATCTTGATGGCCGACGCCAGCGCGTCGATGGCGGGATCTTGCCCGAAGACAACATTACGCAAATCGCGGTCGATCGTCTGCAGCTTGCTGCGGTCGTCCTGGTTGACCGTTTGCGGCGGAATGCGCGCGATCTTGGCAATGATGTCCTCGATCTCGGCCTTGCCGATGGTTTTCTTTTGCTTCGACTTCGGCAGGATGCGCTGCGCCGCGCCTGCTTCATCGATGACGTCGATCGCCTTGTCGGGCAGATGGCGGTCGTTGATGAAG
Organism: Janthinobacterium rivuli; assembly: GCF_029690045.1. Lineage (NCBI taxonomy): Bacteria > Pseudomonadati > Pseudomonadota > Betaproteobacteria > Burkholderiales > Oxalobacteraceae > Janthinobacterium > Janthinobacterium rivuli. The sequence goes on along the minus strand of NZ_CP121464.1, from coordinate 1,930,917 downwards.
CGCGCCGCCAGTTCGGCCGCCGTCGACAGGGCCGAGGCCGAGTATTTCACGCCATGGTGCTCTTCGAAGCGCGATTTGAGGCCGCGCAAGATTTGCACGGTTTGCTCGACGGTCGGCTCGTTGACGTCCACTTTCTGGAAGCGGCGGGAGAGCGCATGGTCTTTCTCGAACACGCCGCGGAATTCCGTGTACGTGGTCGCGCCGATGCATTTCAATTGACCATTCGCCAGTGCCGGTTTCAGCAGGTTGGACGCGTCCAGGGTGCCGCCCGACGCCGAACCCGCACCGATGATGGTGTGGATTTCGTCGATGAACAGGATGCCGTTCGGATTGTCCTTCAATTGCTTGAGCACAGCCTTCAGGCGCTGTTCGAAGTCGCCGCGGTATTTGGTACCGGCCAGCAAGGCGCCCATGTCCAGCGAATACACGACGGCATTCTGCAGGATTTCCGGCACATCGCTTTGCGTGATGCGGTAAGCGAGGCCTTCGGCGATGGCCGTCTTGCCCACGCCCGCCTCGCCTACCAGCAGCGGATTGTTCTTGCGGCGGCGGCACAGGATCTGGATCACGCGGTCGACTTCTTCCTCGCGCCCGATCAGCGGGTCGATCTTGCCTTCGGCAGCGGCCTTGTTCAGGTTTTGCGTGAACTGGTCGAGCGGGCTTTCCTTCGGCTGGCCATCGACAGGCGCTTCTTCCACGCCTTCGGAGGCTTTCGCGCTTTCCGTCGACTGGTCCTTGCGCACGCCGTGCGAAATGAAATTGACCACGTCCAGGCGCGTCACGCCCTGCTGGTGCAGGTAGTAGACCGCATGCGAATCCTTTTCGCCGAAGATGGCCACCAGCACATTGGCGCCCGTGACTTCCTTCTTGCCATTCGAGGCGGACTGGACGTGCATGATGGCACGCTGGATCACGCGCTGGAAACCAAGCGTCGGCTGGGTGTCGACTTCGCCCGTGCCAGGCACGGTCGGCGTGTTATCGCCGATGAAATTGGTGAGGGTCTTGCGCAGGTCCTCTATATTGACCGCGCAGGCACGCAACACCTCGGCAGCGGAGGGATTGTCCAGCAGTGCCAGCAGTAAATGCTCAACCGTGATGAATTCGTGCCGTGCCTGCCGAGCTTCGACAAACGCCATGTGCAAACTTACTTCTAATTCCTGCGCAATCATACTTCCTCCATCACGCACTGCAGGGGGTGCCCCGCCTTGCGCGCATGCGTTAAAACGAACTCCACTTTGGTACACGCTATATCTTTAGAGAACACGCCGCACACTCCTTTGCCGTAGCGATGAACACTGAGCATGATTTGCGTCGCCGTTTCACGGTCCTTGTTGAAATACTCCTGAATGATGGCCACCACGAATTCCATCGGGGTGTAGTCGTCATTGAGCAAGGCTACCTGGTAGAGCGGTGGCGGCTTCAGCACTTGCCGCTCCAGCAGGGTTTCTGTGTCGTGCTTGGTTGCCATACGCTTATTCTAATGCTTTCACAGTGGTTGTCATGCGCAATATCTACGCCTTTCCAATTGTTTTCAATCTTACGCGTTTTCTTAATAGTGCGCAGATGGCGACCTTGCCGTCAAAATCAAGAGTTGCTTTTTTGGTTGCCGTGAAGAATTTGGCAATATCGATGGAAAAGCGCTTGACTTCATTATTTATTCCGCCAACAATGCTGTATCGACTGTTGCAGTAATGTACAGCTTGATAAGAAGTGAGACGTCGAGGAGGGGGCAAGAAGCTTCTTGCTTTTATGGCTCGTGTGATTTGTTTTAATTTTGAAAGTTCTTTTTATGGCAACAGGTACAGTTAAGTGGTTCAATGATTCCAAAGGTTTTGGCTTCATCACTCCAGATGATGGCGGCGAAGATTTGTTTGCTCATTTCTCCGCAATCAACATGAACGGTTTCAAGACCCTCAAAGAAGGTCAAAAAGTTCAATTCGAAGTCACGCAAGGCCCTAAAGGCAAGCAAGCTTCCAACATCCAAGCAGCCTAAGCATCGCCGGCCCTCAGATGTGAAAAACCCCGTTTCCTTGAAGCGGGGTTTTTTTTTGCCCGCAGGGTGCGCAACACCCTGCCCTTCTATTACATGTGCTCGATCATCACGGCGCCAAAACCCGAACACGACACTTGCGTGGCGCCTTCCATCAGACGGGCGAAGTCATAGGTGACGCGCTTCGAGGCGATCGATTTTTGCATCGAGGAAATGACCAAGTCCGCCGCTTCCAGCCAGCCCATGTGGCGCAGCATCATTTCCGCCGACAAAATCAAGGAACCGGGGTTCACATAATCCTTGCCCGCGTACTTCGGCGCCGTGCCGTGCGTCGCTTCGAACATGGCGACGGAGTCCGACAGGTTGGCGCCCGGCGCGATGCCGATGCCGCCCACTTGCGCCGCCAGCGCGTCGGAAATGTAATCGCCGTTCAAATTCAAGGTGGCGATGACGCTGTATTCGGCTGGACGCAGCAAAATCTGTTGCAGGAACGCGTCAGCGATGGAATCCTTGACGATGATGTCGCGGCCCGTCTTCGGATTCTTGAACTTGCACCATGGACCACCATCGATCAGTTCGGCGCCGAATTCCTTTTGCGCCAGCGCATACGCCCAGTCGCGGAAGCCGCCTTCCGTGTACTTCATGATGTTGCCTTTGTGCACGATCGTCACGGATGGCTTGTCATTGTCGATCGCGTACTGGATGGCCTTGCGCACCAGGCGTTCCGTGCCTTCGATGGAGACGGGCTTGATGCCCAGGCCCGACGTGGCCGGGAAGCGGATCTTGGTCACGCCCATTTCATTGACGAGGAAATCCATCAATTTCTTGGCTTCGGGCGAGCCTTGCTGGTATTCGATGCCGGCATAGATATCTTCCGAGTTTTCGCGGAAAATCACCATATCCGTCTTTTCCGGCTCTTTCACGGGCGAGGGCACACCCGTAAAGTAGCGCACGGGACGCAGGCAGACGTACAGATCGAGCTGCTGGCGCAGGGCCACATTCAGCGAACGGATGCCGCCGCCCACGGGTGTCGTCAGCGGGCCCTTGATGGAAACGACGTAATCTTTGAGCACCTGCAGGGTTTCTTCCGGCAGCCACACGTCGGGGCCGTACACATTCGTCGATTTTTCGCCCGCATAGATTTCCATCCAGCTGATCTTGCGCGCACCGCCATAGGCCTTGGCCACGGCAGCGTCGATTACCTTGATCATGACCGGGCTGATATCGATGCCCGTGCCATCGCCTTCAATGAAGGGAACGATGGGATTATCTGGTACATTCAGCGAAAAATCGGCGTTGACGGTGATTTTTTGGCCGTCAGCAGGTACAGTGATATGTTGATACATCGTGATCTCCGAAGTGGGACACACCGCTGGCGGGCAACACAGGCCGGCGACGCGCTCTGCGATTGCAGAGTTTACAAAAACAAGTCCGAACAAGGCGGCAACAACGCACTTTAGCAGGGAAAGAACACCCGGACCATCCGCGTCGCCAAAGAACCGCAGCGCCATAGTCTTCTATAAGACATAAGACTAACGTTTCACATTATGCACCAGTATCTTACAGGGCGCCACGCTTTTGCGGCGCCGACCAGCAGCCACCATCGTTTGCATCAATTTATCCAGCATGCCACTCATCCTCTTCAATAAACCATTCCAGGTCCTGTGCCAGTTTTCGCCGCAGGATGGCCGCACCACCCTGGCCGACCATCTCACCATCCCCGGCATCTACCCGGCCGGCCGGCTCGACGCCGACAGCGAAGGCTTGCTGCTGCTGACGGACGATGGCCGCCTGCAGCACGAGATCAGCCACCCGGACCGCAAGGAAGCGAAAACCTACCTGGTGCAGGTGGACGGCGTGCCCGACGCGGCCAGCCTGGCGCGCCTGCAGGCGCCGCTGGACCTGGGCGACTTCATCACCAAGCCATGCAAGGCCGTGCGCATCGCCGAGCCGGACTGGCTGTGGCCCCGCAATCCGCCCATCCGCGCGCGCGCCGACAAGCCCACCGCGTGGCTGGCAATCACTTTAAAAGAGGGAAAAAACCGGCAAGTGCGGCGCATGACGGCGGCCGTCGGCCTGCCCACCCTGCGCCTGGTGCGCAGCGCCATCGGCCCGTTCTCGCTGGCCAGCCATCCCTTGCTGCCCGGCGAATGGTGCGAAGTGCCGGCCGAGAACATAGGAAAAGCGTGAGCGGGACAAGAAAAAACAGCCTCGTCATCGAATTTTGCCAATAAGCACTATTTATTTTTAGATAATGCATTAAAATCATCCAACCTTAACATGACAGAAAAGGAAAGATGATGACAAAAGTAATCCTGGCCCTGGCCGCTACCCTGTTTGCTGGCGCCGCACTGGCGCAATCGGGCGCCAAGGTGCACGCTTCCGCCGCGACCGATGCCGTCAAGCCGCCACCCGCCTCGGCTGCCAGCCATGCGTCGGCCGCCACCGACGCCGTCAAGCCGGTGCCGCCGGCCTCGGCCACCGTCAACGCTTCGGCCGCGACGGATGCGGCGCGTTCCGGCGCATCAACCAAGGCTTCGGCCGCAACCGATGCGCCACGCCTGATTCCCCAGGCGCGCAAGACGAAGCAGCCGGCCGCTGAAGCTGGCAAGCCCGTGAAGTAAGTGCAGTTCCCGGGGTTACGGCAGCAGCCATGTTGCTGTAACCCCACGCTTTCGGTGCGGACAGGCAGCATGCTTGACCAGGCAGCCGCCAGCATGGCTTAATCGCCGCTTCGCAGCCACCGTCACGCCCCCATGAAAAATTCCCTACGCCGTCTGATCCTGTCCACCGCCCTGCTGGCCTGCGCCGGCATTGCCCAAGCGCAAACAAAGAGCGTGCAACTGTCGGCTGGCATGCACTTGATCCAGGCGGAAGTGGCCGCCACGGAAGCGCAGCGCGAACAGGGTTTGATGTACCGTGAAAAAATGGAGGCCAATGCGGGCATGCTGTTCGTCTTTGGCAATCCATCGACGCAATGCATGTGGATGAAAAACACGCCGCTACCCCTGTCCGTGGCCTTTATCGATGCCGGCGGCAAGATCGTCAACATCGAAGACATGCAGCCGCACACGCTCGACAGCCATTGCTCGACGAAGACCGTGCCCGTGCGCTATGCGCTGGAAATGCATCTGGGCTGGTTCAAGCAAAAGAACATCAAGCCAGGCATGAGCATCGGCAACTTGCCGGCCGCGCGCTAGGCGGTGGCCGCTGTCCGCTGCGGACACGGCCGCAAAAAACCGCGAAAAAGAACGCGAAAAAACCCGCCAGAATGAATCTGCGGGTTTTTGCTTTTCAACCAGTGCCGGCGTACCGGCACAGGCAAGGCCACCGTGGTGGCTTGCCTGCTGGCGAATATTAAGCGGACAGTGCTTTCAAAGCAGCTGCCAGACGGCTCTTATGGCGAGCTGCCTTGTTTTTGTGGATGATCTTCTTGTCAGCGATACGGTCGATGGTCGACACGGATGCTTGGAAGATTGCAGCAGCAGCTGCCTTGTCGCCGCCCTGGATCGCTTTGCGAGCAGCTTTGATAGCCGTGCGCAAGGTCGAACGTTGGGACGAATTGTGTGCGTTTTGCTTAACTGCTTGACGAGCGCGTTTGCGCGCTTGTGCGGTATTTGCCATGGAATTTCCTAAAACAGGGTCAAAGTGCGTTTGCAAACATTAGTGTTTGCCAACCGGTGCGTTCTGTGCGTCTGCCGAACCATGTGTGCCAAACCAGTGCCTGTCAAACATTAGTGTCTGCGTAACAGAATTCTGTACAGCCTTCGATTATAGCGATATTTTCAAGCGGGGGCAAATCAAAAAACCGTGTGTCACGCCAAAAACACGTGAAAATGGGCCTGGCAAGGGCGAATAGGCGGCGCTTGTTACCCGCTTGTTACCATATTTTAAGCGTTTGCCAGTACCGCGCCCGGCTATAATCTGCCCCCATGAACTTGCTTAAAACCCTCGCCGCCATTTCCAGCATGACCATGCTGTCCCGTGTAACCGGATTATTGCGCGAAAGCCTGTTCGCGCGCGCCTTTGGCGCCGGCGCCTACACGGACGCCTTCATTGTTGCCTTCCGCATCCCCAACCTGTTGCGCCGCTTGTTTGCCGAGGGCGCGTTCTCGCAAGCCTTCGTGCCGATCTTGTCTGAATACAAGAACCAGCATGGCCAGGAAGCGAGCAAGCAACTGGCCGACCATGTGGCCACCACCCTCGTCTGGGCCACCCTGCTCGTGTCCGCCATCGGCATCGTCGGCGCGCCGTGGTTCGTCTACGCGATCGCCACGGGCCTGTCCAAGGATCCGGGCGCCTTTGACGCGGCCGTGTGGATGACGCGCTTGATGTTCCCCTATATTACTTGCATGTCCTTCGTGGCCCTGGCCGGCGGTATCTTGAACACCTGGCGCGAATTCAAGATTCCCGCGTTCACGCCGGTGCTGCTGAACCTGTCGTTCATCGCCGCCTCGCTATTCCTCGCGCCCCATCTGGCGCAACCGATCTACGCCATGGCCATTGCCGTGTTCGCCGGCGGCCTGCTGCAAGTGGCGATCCAGATTCCCGCGCTGATGAAGATCGGCATGCTGCCGCGCCTGTCGATCAATCCCGCCATCGGCCTGTCCGACGGCGGCGTGCGCCGCGTGCTGAAAAAGATGGGACCGGCCGTGTTCGCCGTCTCGGCAGCGCAGATCAGCCTGATGATCAACACCAGCATCGCGTCGCGCCTGGCCGAAGGCAGCATTTCCTGGCTGTCGTACGCGGACCGCCTGATGGAGTTCCCCACCGCCATGCTGGGCGTGGCCCTGGGCACCATCTTGCTGCCCAGCCTGTCGAAGGCAAACGTGGATGGCGACAAGACGGAATACTCGGCCCTGCTGGACTGGGGCTTGCGTTTGACCTTCCTGCTGGCCCTGCCCGCCGCCGTGGGCATGGCAACCCTGGCCACGCCGCTGATCGCCACCCTCTTCCATTACGGCAAGTTCACGGCCGAATCCGTGACCATGTCGACGCAACCGCTGGTGGCTTACAGCCTGGGCCTGATCGGCATCATCTTGGTAAAAACCCTGGCGCCCGCGTTCTATGCGCGCCAGGACATCCGCACGCCCGTGAAAATCGCCATCGGCGTGCTGATCGCCACGCAGCTGATGAATCTGCTGTTCGTGCCCTACATCGCCGTGGCCGGCCTGGCCCTGTCGATCGGCCTGGGCGCCTGTCTGAACGCCACTTTTCTCTACTGGGGCTTGCGCAAGCGCGGCATCTACCAGCCGAAACCGGGCTGGGCCAAGTTCTTCCTGCGCCTGCTGCCGGCACTCATCGTGATGGGCGGCGTGGCGTATGCTGGCGCCATGCGCATCGACTGGATCGCCATGCAAGCCCATCCGTTGCTGCGGGCCGGCGCGCTGGCCCTGGTGGTGGCCCTGTGCGGCGTGGCGTACTTTGCCACCTTGTTCCTCGTTGGCTTCCGCTTCCGCGACTTCAAGCGCCACGCGTAACAACATGCGCAGGACGTTGTTGCCTGCGTCTCGCCGTACTAGCGTACTGTCTTCGACTTGGCGCCTAGTCCTGCGCATGTTGTCGTAATCGCACACGTAACAAGAAACAAAAAAACCCGCCTCGGCGGGTTTTGTCATTCTAACCAATAAAAATCAGGCAGCTTTGCGGGCGCGGCGGGCCGCGAAGCCGACCAGCGCCAGGCCGCCCAGCAGCATGCCATAGGTTTCCGGTTCCGGCACGGGCAAGGCGGAGACCGTGCCCACGTACTGGCCATTCTGCAAACCACTCAAGCCCGATACACGCACCTCGTAGTTGCCCGCAGCCAGGGAACCGGCCCAGCTCAGGCTCTGGATGCCGGCCACCGACGTCAGGGTCAGGTCGCCATAACCCACCAGTGTGGCCGCGAAGTTGCTGATCGCGCCTTCGGCAACGGAAAACGTTTGCAAGGCGCCAAACGAGGTCGACGATGGGGTCAGCAGCTTGAAGGTCCACAAATCATCGACCACCGAATTGGCGGCGAAATTGGTGGTGATCGATGCCCGCGTATCGAAGCCGCTCGGGTCCAGGATACCCAGATTGTAGGTGGCCGCCGATGCGCTGAACGATGCTGCAGCCAGAATGCCTGCCGCGATAAATTTCAATTTCATAAATTATCCCTTAAAAGTAATTTATGGCCGCCAAGTGGGCCAGCCATCGCTTTAGTACTGAAAGTACCAAGCGGAATGGTAGCATAAAGACATTAAATTACTTGTAATTATTTTATCGAAATTTCATTTATTGAAAGTATTTTCTCTATGAAATGGTTATGAGTCAAGATGAATTTCCAGGTGAAAATAGTTACCCTTGGATACTCGTTGTTGACTTATGGTTAAAGCAGATTGCGCGCTTCTTGTTCTGCGCCGGTCTCTTCCTCCGGCTCCACCACCTCGGCCGGTACCGGTTCGGACGCCGGCGCGACAGCTTGTGGCGGTGGAAACAAGGCAGGCGGAGCGGCGGCGTCTGCCGGCACCAGGGCCAGTCCCGCCGGCGGCACGGGCCCGCCAGCGACAAACTGCCACTCGGACAAGCGCGACCTGCCTTCAAAACCGGTGAAGCGGGCGTCAAAATTGCCCACTTTCAAAGGCGCGGACGACGACAGGCTATGCACGCCGATGATGCCCTGGCTGCCGGGCTGATACAGCAAGCCCCACTCGGCACGTCCCGTGATGGGGTCCACATACAGCTTGCGCAAATGCCGGCGCACTTGCGGAAAGCGGGGGTCGCGCAGCAAGGCGGCCAGAGTCGGCGGCTGCTGCGGCTGGCCCGCTGGCGTGGCGCCCGCGTAACTCTGCAGCGCATCGACAAACTGCGCGCCGATGTCGAGCAATTCCTGCTCGGCCGCCTGACGCTGCAGCAGGGAGCCCATCTTCAACCCGGCCGCCCCCACGAGGCCCAGGATGGCCACCAGGATGATCAGGCCCAGGTACGTAAAACCGCACTGGCGGCGCGCAGGACGTTGCATGGCCGCTACCAGTCGGCGAACGGCGTGCCGCTGCGGTCCTTGCCGGGCGCGCCGCTTTTCACGTCATATACCTGGCCCGGCGTGTCGTCGGGCGGCGGCACGATGAGCCAGCTGCTGTCGCTATCCGTGATGGGGTCGATGGGCATGGCGCGCAGGTATTTCTTTTCCACCAGTTGCTCCAGCGTATCGGGATAACGGCCCGTATCGCCGTGGAACTGGTCGATGGTCGCGCGCAGGTTGCGCAAGTTATCGGCCAGCACGGTTTCCTTCGCCTTGTCCAGGCTGGGAAAATAGCGGGGCACGGCCAGGGTCAGCAGCAGCGCCACGATGCCGAGCACCACCAGCAACTCGATCAGGGTAAAGCCGCGCGTGCGGGCGGCGCGGTCATGGGCAGGCATGGTTCACCATAGACGGTAAGGCACGTTGTTCAGGCCGGTCTTGTTGGAAGTCGAGTACACATCGTAGACATCGTCGCCCTCGCGCGGTTCGGCCGCTTCGCTGGCGTAGCTGCGCTTGCCCCACGTTTGCGCATCGCTCAGGCCCGCGTCCCCATTGAACGGGTCGCGCGGCACGCGGCGCAGGAAAAACAGCTTGCTGCGCTTCGGGTTGCGCTGGTCCGGCACGCCCTCGACCAGCAGTTCCAGGCTTTTCGGATAGCCGCTGACGTCGGGCGCGCGCAGGACGCGGCCCTCGTCGCCGGCCCGTTTATAGGCATCGAGCCCCTGGCGGATCTCGCGCAGCGCGCGCCGCAGCTCCTGCTCCTGGCGCCGCTGCACCGTCACCTGCGTGACGGGGATCACCAGGGTGGCCAGCACGCCCAGGATGGCCAGGGTCACCAGCAGCTCGATCAGGGTGAAGCCGCCTTGCCCGCCTTGCGCATGCGCCAGTCTCATTTGGCGGGAGGCGGCGCCACCGGCACCGGCTGGCTGGACGAGAACGGCAAAGGCGCCGCCTGCAGCGGCACGGGCTGGCCAGCCGGTATCGGCAAGGGAGAGGCGGCCGGCTCGGGCGACGGCGCCACGTCCGGCGCCGGCACGCTCTGCGGCAAGGCCGCTGGCACCTGGCCGGGCGCCATCATCGGCTGCGCCGGCGCCGGCTGCATGCCGACGGCCGACGGGCCGGAACGCACGATCACCGTGCCCGGCATCTGCGTGGGCGCCTTGGCCGCCATGTCGGGCCGGCGGCGGAAGCTGCCTTCCGTACCGGCGGAAAACTCCGACTCCTTCGCTTCCGGACGCTGCACCGTGCGCACCAGGTGCGGCGTGATCGACAGCACGATTTCCGTCTTCTGGCTGTCGTCCTTGCTGCTGCCGAACAGCCGTCCCAGCACGGGGATGTCGCCCAGGCCCGGCACCTTGTTGCCCGAGCTGCGCTCTTCATTGTTGATCAGGCCCGCCAGTACCTGGTTTTCGCCATCCTTCAATTGCAGCATGGTCGACGCCTGACGCGTGCCAATCTGGTACAGGGTCGAGCCACTGCGGGTGGTGGTGGCCGCCCCCAGGTTGCTCACTTCCAGCGAAATGCGGATGCCCACTTCATTGTTCAAATAGATGGTCGGCTCGGCGTTCACCGTCAGGCCCACGTCCAGGTAGCTGACCGACTCGGACGCGAAGCCGCCCGTGCCCGGCGAAATGGTGGTGGTCACCACGGGTACCCTGTCGCCGATGACGAATTTCGCCTTTTCACGGTTGCGCACGCGGATGCGCGGGTTGGCCAGAATGTTCGCGTCGCCATCCGTCTTGTTGGCGTTTGCCGTCACGGCCAGGTTGCTCACGCCAATGGTGCGCTGGTTCAGATTATTCAGGTCGTTGATGGTCAGCCCGATCCCGCCCGAGGTGGAAAGCGGCGTCAGGGTCAGGCTCGATGGCCAGGCCACGCCCAGCTCCATCAGGCGGCTGCGCTTGACTTCGAGGATTTCCAGTTCCAGCACGACCTCCGCCTCCGGCACGTCCTGCAGCGCGATCAGGCGCTCGGCCAGGCGGATCGCCTCGGGCGTGTCGCGCACGATGACGAGATTGAGTTTTTCATCGGCCACCACGTCGCGCGTCTTCAAAATGGTCTTGAGCGTGTTGGCCACCTGTTTGGCATCCGCGTTCGCCAGGAAGAAGGTCTTTACCAGCACTTCCTGGTACTCCTTCAATTTTGCCGCCACGTTCGGGTAAATCAGAATCGTGTTCGCATCCATCACCTGCTGTTCCAGCTGGTTCGTCACCAGCAGGAAGTAGACGGCCGATTCCACCGTGCTGTTTTTCAGGAAGATCGACGTTTTCGCATCCGCCTTGACGTCCTTGTCGAAGACGAAATTGAGGCCGGAACGGCGCGCGATCAGCTCGAACACCTGTTTCAAGGGCGCGTCGCGAAACTCGATGGTGATCGGCTGCTTGTACGACTTGGCCAGGCCCGATTCAACGACGGGCGGCGCCGTCTTTTCATCGACCTCGCGCAGCAGCGCACGCGCGCCCGCATGGTTCGGCTGCTCCGTCAGGATGGCGTTCAGGCGCTGGCGCGCGGGGTCGTATTGTTTTGCATCAAACGCCGTGCGTGCGTCGGCCAGCAATTTCCCCTGGCGCTGCGCGCGCTCGAGCGCGCGCAAGCCGCTGTTGGCGCGCTCGTTCTGCGCATCGATTTCCAGCACACTCATGAAGGAAGCACGCGCCAGCTCGCCCTGCCCCGCCTGCGCCTGGCGCTCGGCCTGCTGCAAGCGGCTGCCGGTTGCCCGTTCGCGCGCCTGCAGGTACGCGCTGCGGTATTGTGCGTTGCCGGGATCCTGCCGCAGCGCTTCCTGCAGCTTTTGCAGGCCGGCCGGCACCTGATCTTGCGCAATCAGCTCGCGCCCGTCGCGGTAGGCTTGCTGCCCAGCGCAGCCGGACAGCAGCACCAGCATTACCGGCAGCAGCGCCGATGAAAAGGAACGAGGCATCACTCGGAAACTCCAATGTTGAGCTGCTGAACCTGGTTCAACGGCAGATAAGTGAGCGTCATGACGGGCGGCGCGATCGTCACGACCTTGTAGGCGCCATCGATGACGGTATGGGCGCGCACGATATACGTCTTGTCGGCGCGCGACAAAAAGACTTCCCAGGCGCCATCGGCGGCCGCCTTGCCCAGGTAGACGAAGGGCAGCGGCGGCGCCATCGGCGGCGGTGGCGGCGGTGGCGCGACGGCTGCCATTTTCGGCGGCGGCGGATTCCAGTTCTGGCTCTGAAAAACAGCGCCAGCGCCGGCGCCGCCAAAGGTCTCGCCCTCCTCGCCCGCCACTTCGCTGCGCGGCAGCAGGGCCAGGATGGCCGGCTGCGCGGCCGGCGCCCTGGCGGCCGCATGGCGCGCGGGCGCGACGGCCCGCTCGACCGCCTCGGCCACCTCGGCCACGGGCTGGCGCTCGCCGAACAGCAGCAAGGCGCCCGCACCCAGCACGCCGGCCAGCATGAGACGATGGCGCGGGGTCAAGGAGCTTCTCCCGCGCTGTCAGCTAAATAAAAAGTCAGGCGCAAGCGCGCTTCGAGTTGCGTATCGGCGATCTGCTCGCGGCGAAAACTCAGTTCGTCGAGCGAAGCAAAGGGGACGGCGCGCAGCGCTTGCAACGCGAATTGCGACACGGCCGCATAACTGCCTTTCAGCGGCAAGCTCACCTGGTATGTCGCGACCCTGCTGGCCTTGTCGTAGCCACTCTTGTATTCGCCCTGCGCCAGCAGCAAGCCATTTTTCGCGGCCAGGTCGAACAGCTGCTTGACTTGCTGCTCCGCGTGGCGCTGCTGTCCCAGGGCGGCATAAAAGCGCGCCAGGTTCTCGCTGGCCGTCGCCGGCGGCGCCGCGATGGCGACGGCCAGCACTGGCCGCGGCAAGGGCCGCGCTTCCAGTTGCGCCGCCACGGCGCGCTGCTGCCAGGCCCACGCCCAGGCTGCCACGCCCAGCGCGAGCAGGGCCACGGCCAGGCAGGCGGGCGCGCCCAGGCGGCGCAGCAGCAGTTGCGCGCGCAGGCGCACGATTGCGAGGTCGATGGCCATCATGGCGTGCCCCAGCGCGCTTCGAGCTGGAAGCGCAGGGGTTTGTTCGGATCGAGCGCGTTAATTTCATGGCGCAGCAGCTGCACGCGCGTGCCGAACAGCTCCTGCTGCTTCAGTTGCGCGATGTAGGCCACCATGGCGTCGCTATTGGTCGTCTCGGCCGTGATCTTCAGCACGCGCTTGCGCGCATCCGGCTCCAGCGCCAGCAGCGCGATGGCGGGCGGCGTGGCGCTGGCCAGCGCATCCTGCAGGTCGCGCCATGGCAGATTCAATTGCAGGATGGCCGCATTCACGGCTGCCGCCTGCGCCGGCGCGATCGGTGTTTGCGGTGCGCTCACCGCCCCCTGCGTGGCGGCCAGCACGCGCTGCTGCGCGCGCTGCAACTGCGCCTCGCTTGCCTGCTGGCGCTGCAGCGCGGCGCTGCCGCTGTAGGCGGCCGTGACGGCCAGCGCCACGCCCAGCGCACCGATGCACCACGCCCAGACGGGTACGCGGTGCAGGCTGCGGCGCCAGTTGGGCGGCGCAAAATCGATATCGAGGCGCGTCATGCCACACCTCCGCTATGCGCCAGCCGGGCCGCCGGCGACAAAACGCCATCCCCGTCCGGCGTGGAGAAAACCTGGCAGTGGAACGCTTGCGCCGGCGCCAGCCAGCCCGCTGGCGGCGCGCCGCACAACTGCAGCAGCACCGGCGCGGGCACGCCTTGCAGCAGCGCCTCGCGCGCCAGGGTCTGCGCCAGCCAGTCCCTGCCAGCGCCAGGCGGCACGGGCAGCGCGCGCACGGCGCGCAGACGGCCCTCGTGCCGCACGCCCAAGGTCAGGACGTGCTCCTGCAGCTGGCCAAACCAGGCGCCCGGCTTCAGCGCGCCGTGCCAGCGGTTCCAGTGGCGCGCGAATTGCGGCGTGATAAAGATCAATGCCAGCTTGCGTTCGGCCGCCACGCGGGTCAGCTGCGCCAGCAGTGCGCGCGGCACGGCGCAGAAAAACGGCGCGCGCGCATCCCAGGCGCCGCTGCTGCGCCACAGACCCGGTGCATCGCCATACAGCGACTGAAAGCGCAGCGCGGCGGCCGCCTCGATGTCGGCCAGGCGCGCGGCGCCTTGCGGCATGTCCACCTGCCACAGGCGCGCCAGCGCATCGTCGAGCACCACGGACAAGGGCCAGCGCGCGTATTGGCCAACTGGCAAAATCTGTTCCAGCGCCTGGCCCAGGGCGGCAAAGTCGCCATGAGGCGCATCGTCCGGCGCATACGCGGCTTCGCCCAGCGGCGTCCAGGCAGGTGCGCGCCAGCGGCTGCTGCGCCACAGGCTCACCTTGCCCGCCGCCACGCCCAGGCGCAGGGCTTGTCCAAAACCTCTACGCATGCAGGGTGACCCTCTTGATTTCCGTGATGGTGGTGGCGCCCCACTTGACCAGTTCCAGCGCCGCCAGGCGCAGGCTGCGCGTGCCGTTCGCATACGCGGCCGCCTTGATCTGGCGGATCGGTTTTTTATCGACGATCAGTTCGCGGATTTCATCGGTCAGCACGAGGATTTCGGCGATCGAGCGGCGCCCCTTGTAGCCCGTGCCGCGGCAGTCGCCACAGCCCTTGCCCTGCTTGAATTGATACTGCGTAACGTCGGCGCGCGCCAGGCCCACGCTGGCCAGTTCCGCATCGTCGGGCGTGTAATCGGTGGCGCAATGGGGGCAGTTGGTGCGGATCAGGCGCTGCGCCCAGATGCCGTTCAGGGCCGAAACAAACGCATACGGGTCGATGCCCATGTGCGTAAAACGGCCGAACACGTCGAAGACATTATTCGCATGCACGGTGGTCAGCACCAAATGGCCCGTGAGGGCCGATTGCACGGCGATTTCCGCCGTTTCACGGTCGCGGATCTCGCCCACCATGATTTTGTCCGGGTCATGCCGCAGGATCGAGCGCAAGCCCTTGGCAAAGGTCAGCCCCTTCTTTTCATTGACGGGGATTTGCAAAATGCCGGGCAGCTGGTATTCGACGGGGTCTTCGATGGTGATGATCTTTTCGCGCCCGTTATGGATTTCCGTCAGCGCCGCGTACAGGGTCGTCGTCTTGCCCGAACCCGTGGGACCGGTGACGAGCAGCATGCCGTAGGCTTCCTGCGCCAGCGCGCGCAAGGCTTCCAGCGAAGGCGCATCAAAACCCAGCGCTTCCAGGGTCAGGGCGCCGTAGGCCTCGATCATGGCGCGCTTGTCGAGGATACGAATGACGGCATCTTCGCCATGGATGCTGGGCATGATGGAGACGCGCAAGTCGATTTCGCGTCCGCCCGATTCGACGCGGAAGCTGCCGTCCTGCGGCACGCGGCGCTCGGCGATATCGAGTTCGGCCAATACTTTCAAGCGCGAGATGATGTGTTCGGCCACTTCGATGCCGTTGACGGACGTGGCATGATCGAGCACGCCGTCGACCCGGTACTTGACGGCCAGGCCGCCTGCCGTGCTTTCCAGGTGGATGTCCGAGGCGCCTGCTTTGAGCGCGTCATACAGGGTCGAGTTGACCAGCTTGACGGCGGGGCTGGCCGCTTCCGACACGCTGGCAAACGACAGCACGGCCGCCGTCTTGCCGTCGCGCCGCGCGTCCGTGGCGGCGCCGGGCAGCAGGCTGTCGACGGCGCGCGCCGATTCTTCCTGCTTCGACAAATAGGCGCCGATGTCGGCCTGCAGCGCCAGGCGCACGGTCAAGGCGCCCTGCCCCGCGCGCGCATTCAGCCAGGTTTGCAGGTCAAGGTCGAAAGGGTCGGCGATCACGCCCACCAGCTGGCCATCGGCGGCGCGCAGCAGCACGCTGTGGCGCGCCAGCGCCTGCGACAGGGGCAGCACGTCGAAGGCGGGAGACAGCGCCAGCATGTCGGCCGTTTCCAGCACGTCCAGGCCGAACGGACGCGCCAGTGCGCGCACCACGGCGCGCGCCTCGATGCCGCTCAGCTGCTGCAATTCCTCGACCAGGCTACGCTTCGATTGCCGGCTCAGGATGCGCGCGCGCTGCAGCAGCGCAGGATCGATGGCCACGCTGGCGACGGTGGTTTCGGTTTGCATCATGAAATATCGCCGGCAAGGTCAAAGATGGGCATGTACAGCAGGATCACGATGGCGCCCACGACCAGGCCGATGGCGGCCATCAGCAGCGGCTCGAACGTGCGCGTAAAACGGTCGATCCAGCGGCTGATTTCGCCATCGTAAAAGGCGGCAGACTGTGTCAGCATGGGGCCCATGTCGCCCGTGCGCTCGCCCACGCGCAGCATGCGCAGGGAAATCGGCGTCGTCAGTCGATGCTGCTCAAAGGCCGACGACAGGGGCTGGCCCGCCTCGATGGCGCCGCGCGCCTGCTGCAACGACGCCTGCATGCCCGGCGACACCATCGCCTGCACGGTGGCGATCGCCTGCACGATGGTGATGCCGCCTTCGGCCAGCATGCCCAGTGTCAGGTACAAGCGCGACAGTTCATAGATGCGCACGCGCTCGCCGATGCCGGGCAGCTTCGCCAGCAGGCGCGCCACGCCGCCATGGCGCAGCACGCGCCGCACGGCAGTGAACACGACGCTGCCGGCCAGCGCCAGCCCGAGCAACAGCAGCACGCCGTGTTCGGTGACGAACTGGCCCCAGCTGAGCATCACTTGCGACATCCACGGCAAGTTGCGCCCGGCGCCCTGGTAGACCTCGGCGAAACGGGGCACGACATAGCTGATCAGGAAGGCGCTGACGCCGCCGCCCACGGCCAGCAGGATGGCGGGATAAATGGCGGCGCTGACGATTTTACTGCGCACCGTATCGATGCGCTGCTGGTAGTCGATGTAGCGCGACAAGGCGCGCGGCAAGTCGCTCGTGCCCTCTGCCGCCTTGACGATGCCGATGTACAAGGGCGGAAACAGTTCCGCTTGTTCTGCCAGCACGGCGGAAAAGCGCTTGCCTTCGCGCAAGCCTTCCAGCAGGCGCGTGAGCACGCTGCGCGTGGCCGGCGACGCTTCCTTTTCCAGCAAGGCTTCCAGCCCTTCGACGATGCCCAGGCCCGCGTTCAGCAGCGCCAGCAATTCCTGGCTGAACAGCAGCAGGGGCAAGGCCCGCGCGCGCTGGCGGCCGGCCGCGCTGAACGGCGTCGCCCGCAGCGGGCGGATGGCGCTGACGAACAGGCCGCGCGCCTCGGCCTGGCGGCGCGCGTCGGCTTCGTCGCGGCCGTCGATCACGCACGTCTGCAAGATAGTTACGGCCTGGTCCGTGGAAAGCGCGCGTACTTCGAACTGCATGATGGCTTATCCGTAGGAAAAAGAATGCGCTGGCGTTATTGCGAGCTGATGTCGGCGTTCTCGCCGCTGCCGCCCGGCTGGCCATCCTTGCCCATCGAGACGATGTCATATTCGCCCTTGCTGCCGGGCGCGCGGTATTGATAGGCATGGCCCCACGGGTCGAGCGGCACGGCCTTTTTCAGGTAGGGTCCATTCCAGCGTGTACCGGCGGCGGGCGGCGCGACCAGCAGCGCGGCCAGGCCTTCTTCCGTGGTCGGGTAGCGCCCCACGTCGAGGCGGTAGGTATCGAGCGATTTTTCAAACGCCTCGATCTGCGCCTTGGCCACCGTCACTTCGGATTTGCCCAATTGGGCGAAATATTTGGGGCCGACATAGGCCGCCAGCAAGCCGATGATGACGATGACGACCAGCAATTCGAGCAAGGTAAAGCCGCGCGCATGGCGCGTTGCCGCAAGGTTCTGCCTGTGTGCTGCATGCATCCGGTAACTCCTTCTTGCCTACCTTCAATACATTGCCGCCATGTGCGCCGCTAGTGGCCGCGCACAGACGGCGCGCGCCTGCCTGATGCCTAGCAGGCTACCATGCCGCTTATGGTTAATACAATCTTTTCTTTGTACTGAAAACAACAAAATTCCAGGGGAAACCATCTGATTTGCACTAACGCAAGTCGCGCGCCAGCCGCCATGCGGCAGGGGTACAATCGGCGCATGAGCGGCCATGCCGCCACCTGCCGAAGGAGCTTGCATGTCTGCAATCCGCTTGAGCCTTGCCATCCTGGCCGCTGCCAGCGTGCTGCCTGCCGGCGCGTCGGCGGCGCCGCAGCGACAGCCATATATTGTTGAACTGAGCCTGCAACTGCCCCCGCCGTCTGATGCAGGACAAAGGGAAGCCCAGCGGGAGGCGCAGCGGGAAAGTGGCCGGCGTGCCGTGCTGGCGCTGGTGCCCGATGCCACGGTGCAATATCATTACACGGCCGCGCTGAACGGCTTTGCCGCCCTGCTGACGCCGGACGAAGTCACGCGCCTGCGCGCCAGCCCGCTCGTGGCGCGCGTCGCGCCCGGCACCGAGGATCAGTTCAACGGTGGCGGCACGCACCAGACCGCCACACCCCGGCCCCAGCGCTAAGCGGCTTCAGGCGGCCAGCAAGCGCAGCGAGATGCCGCGCGACACGGCTTGCGTGCGGTTGCTCACGCCCAATAATTTGTAGATGCGCTGCAAGTGGCTTTTCACGGTCCCGCCGCTGATGCCGAGAATTTGCCCCACCTCTTCATTGCTCTTGCCGATGCTGACCCAGTGCAGCACTTCCAGCTCGCGCGCACTGGCCGCGCGCGCCACGCCGGCGAGTGCTGCCTGCGCGCCGTCCGGCAGCGCCAGCCAATGCAGGTGCATGCAGGGCAGCAGCAATTCCAGCACATAGGCCTGGCGCGCCGGATCGGTCCGGGGCACGCCAAACAAGGCAAAAAAACTGCCGCCGCCCGCCGCCGCGCTGCCATGCACCAACACGCCATCGAGGATGGCCACGCGCCGCCCGCCTGCGCGCCACGCTTGCGCCAGTCGTGCAACCTGCCCTTGGCGCGGGTCGCTCAGCGCCAGCACCTCGGCCTCGGTGAGCACCGCGCTATGCCAGGCCGCGCTGCGCACCACGCCGCCATCTGCGCCCAGTTGCGCACAAACGAGCACGGCATGCGGCAGCAGCGCCTGCAGCGGCCCCTGGCTCCACAGGAAAAAATCGCCGGGCACGGCGATGCCATGCGCGCCGAGTATGGCGTGCAGCAAGTATTCCTGTTCCCGCCCCGTCAGCAGCATCAGGCGCACACGGCGGTGTCAAGGGCATCCAGCGCCAGATAGCGGTAACCGCTGCCGCGCACGGTTTCGATGCGGTGGCCGCAGCCGCCCGGCTGCAAGGCGTGGCGCAAGCGTCCCACGTGGGCGTCGACCGTACGCTCGTCGAGATAGGCCGCATGGCCCCACACCTGGTCCAGCAGCTGCGCGCGGCTATGCACCCTGCCCGGATGGTCCATGAGGAAATGCAGCAGCTTGAATTCCACGCGGCCCAGGCTGACTGGCACCTTGCCGGCCGTCACGCGCCGGGTGTGCGGATCGAGGCGCAAGGCGATGGCCCCGGCCGTGCCTGCGCCTGCGCGCAAGACCGCTGGCGCGCGGCGGCGCAGCAGCGCGTGCACGCGGGCCAGCATTTCACGGGGACCGACAGGTTTGCACAGATAATCGTCGGCGCCGCTGTCCAGCGCCAGCACCTTGTCTTGCTCGCTGTCGCGGGCGCTGACCATGATGATGGGCAAGTCGCACAGCACGCCATCCTGGCGCAGCTGGCGCAGCAGCGCGATGCCAGATGCATCCGGCAGATCCCATTCCAGCAACAGCACGTCGGGCGGGTCAGCCGCCAGCAGCGCCAGCGCGCCGCGCGCATCCACGGCGCAGCTGACCCGGTAACCGGCCCCCGCCAGGTTATGCGCCAGCAGCGCTTGCATGGCGGGCGCAGGGTCCAGCACCAGGATATGGCCAGGCATCGATGCATCTCCCAAAAAAGTTGGCGGCAGTCCATGAAAAACTAGACTGCCCGACAAGTTTTTGACTATGCATCAAGCGTAAAACAGTGGCCAATACAATTTAGTTTCCTGATTTATAGCTATTGCGAATAAATAGACTAGGCGCGTGTGACAGCTTGGCGGCGGCGCAGGGCAAAACCGATCAGCGCCAGGCCGCCCGTCAGCATCATCCATTCCGACGCTTCCGGCACGGCCGAGATCGTCGCGATGCTGGCGTAAGTGCTGCCCGTAATGCTGGCGGGCAAGCCGCCGTTCAGCGGCGTCAGTTCAAATTGCACGAGGTTGCCATTCGCATTGCCCAGGTAAGTGGTGCCGGTGTAGTCGAGCAAGCCTACGCCAAACGTCGTTCCCGCGTTGCCGGCCGTGCTCAGGAAGTCGCCGCCAAAGACGACGTTGAAACCGAACTTGCCACCCAGGGTCACGTTGTGAAACCAGTCGTTGTAGGCGCCGCTGTTACTAAAGGTCAAGGTGCCGGGCACGCTGCCGCTGACGTTGCCTTCCAGCGATTCGAGCGCGCCGAACGCGCCCGAAAAATTGCTCAGCACGGCGCTGGCGCCGGGCACGGGGCTGTTACCGGCGATAAAGGCGAAGTCGAGGAAGCCGGCGCCCGAAAACTGGCTCGTGTCGATTTCCACGCGGTAGCCGAGCGGGTCCGCCAGTACCACGCTGGAGCTGGCGGCCAGCACGGCCGCCAGCACGGCGCGGCGCAGAGTCAGATTAAGTGTCGTTGTCAACATGATGGGGTCCTTAGAAGTTGCCGGCGAAAATGCTGGCGGAATAATGGATCGTCACTTTCGACGGATTGCTGAAACTGACGGCAAACGAGGCCGTCGCGCCCGGCGCCAGGCTGGCCGCGTTGACTGTGACGTAGGCGGCGCCCGCATGGCTACCCGTGGCATTGGCCAGGGTCACGCTGGCCGGCAAGCCGCCAAACACCACCTGGAACGGGCCGTTGAGCGTGCTCGTGCCCGTATTGGTGAACGAGAACGTGCCCGTGTATTTTTGCGTCGCGCGGTTGTAGCTCAGGCCCGAGCTCGCTTGCGCCACGCCGGCCGTGATGTCGCGGTAGGCAGGCTGCAGGTCCAGGCTGATGACGACGGGGTCGTGGTCCGAAGCGCGGTAGGGCAAGCCGTTGTACAAGTCTTGCGGCTTGGCCGAATCGATGTTGTAGTCGATCACTTCCGGCTCGTCCGCATTCACATGCCATTCGGCCACGCCGGCCACTTGCGGGCTCAGCGAGGCGCTGGCCAGCGCATGGTCGAGGTAGCCGCTCTGGCCGCCGAATACATACGAGTACGGCATGCCGGACGGCCGCACGAAACGCTCGAGTTCATTGACGAAGCCGGCGCCCGTGATGGCCTGGATCGGGTCTTCCGCGCCATACGAATTCAAGTCGCCGATGACCAGCACGTCCGCGTCGCCGGCAGCGGCCGCCACCTGCGGCACGAAGCTGCCGACCAGGCGCTGGGCTTGCTGCACGCGGGTGGCGTTCCAGCAACTCTGGCTATCGTTCTGGTCCGCATCCAGCCCGCTCGACGGGCAGCTGCCCTTCGATTTCAGGTGGTTGACGATCAGCGAGAATTTCTCGCCATTGCTTGCAAGGAAAGTTTGCGCCATCGGCGGGCGGTTGTTGATGGCGTTGGCGTCCGACAAGGCGCCGCCCACCAGGCCCAGCTTGCCTGGCTTGTAGATCATCGCCACGCGGATGGCGTCCGTGCCCGTGGCGGCCGGTTTCGGCACGACGGCATACGTGACGCCGCCGATGGCAGCGTTCAACTGTTCGACCAGGTAAGTAACGGCGATTTCGCCATTGTTCTGGATTTCCATCAAACCCACCACATCCGCATCGATGGCTTTCAGTTCGGCGATGATCTTGTCGCGCTGACGCTCGAACTCGGCCAGGTTGTCGGCGCCGCGGCAATTGCTCTTGGTGGTCGAAGTGCCGACGGTACAGCCCTGCCCCGTTTGCCCAAAGATATTGTTGCCATTCGTAAAGGTCGTAAAGAAATTGAGCACATTCGCGCTGGCCACCTTGACGTTGCCAGATGGCAGTTCCGGGCTACCCGTGCGCGGATTGTCGCGCGAGAATTGCGGCGTTTGCGTCGGCTGCAACTTGTAGGCGGCGCCGCCACCGCCGATGGCGCCGAAATCCACCACGCCCGTCAAGTCGGCCAGCGTATCGCCGCTGCGCACGGTATTGTCCTGGCCAATGTACGGTATCGTCGCCGGCGCCACGAAAATGCCATCATCGAGCACGATCAGGTTGTTTGCATTGGCGGCGATCAAGGCTTGCGCCTCGGCGGAGCCAGCCGGATAACGGTTGGTCGGCACTTCGCGCCGTCCCGCCGACAAGCTCAGCTCGCCGCGCGCGCCCAGATAGGCGTTTTGCGACACGGTCAACGGTTGCGCAAAGCGCACCAGCATGCCTTCCACGGCGGCCAGGTTTTCGTTCGGCAGCATCACATTCGCCGGCACGATGCTGTGGCCCGCGCTTTGCACGAGGATGGCCGTCACATCCTTGAATTCCGTATAGGAGTTTTTCGCGCCCGAGGGCGTGTATTCGACCACCGTGCCCGTCACGCGCACCAGCTCGCCCGGCTGCACGGTGGTGGCCGTCGCGCCCGTGTACACGAAGATACCGTCCGACGTCGATGGGTCGCCATCACCGGCCGCGTCCTGCATGAAGAAGCCCGTGCCCACCTTCAGGGTCACCACGCCTTCCGTCGTTTGCACGGAGTTGGCGTAGGGGCTGCTGGCAGCGCTGCCCTGGATTTGCGGAATCGTGTGGCTGATAGCGGCCAGGCCTTGCACGGCGACATCGATCTTGCAGCTGGCGCTTTGCTGCTGGTCATTACTGAAGCTGACGATGACGGGATAATTGCCTACCGGCACGCCGGCGGCCACCAGCAGGTTCACGCTGGCGCTCTCGCCCGCCACGCCGGCCGCGCTGAAATTGGCCAGGCTGATGCCGGCCACGGCGGACGAACTCAAGGTGGCGGCATTCACGACGCCATCCACGTCGGACGCGCGCAGCACGGCGCTGCCGCCATTGCCCACGGCCAGCGCCAGGCTGGCCGGGCAACTGGTAATGATCTGGTGCACGACGGGGCCGCCGCACACATTCAGCGCTGACGCCGTATTGCGCGGCGTCACGCTGCCGGTGGCAAAATCCACGCTGTTATCGTCCGTGTCGCCGCAGCCGCCATTCGCGCGCAGGATAGACAAGGTATTCGAGGGGGCTTGTGCCACGGCGCCCTCAAAACCGTTGGCCGTGCCGAAGCCGACCAGGTCGATGACGGCCGCGCCCGTGGGGCTGGCGCCCGTTTGCGCCGTCTTGCCATTGCTCAGCAATACCTTGCCTGCCGTGCCGGACATGGGCAAGCTGCCCGTGGCGTCCGGCGTGGGCAAGTCTTGCGTGCCGCCCGTGCCCTTGGCTTGCTGAACCAGCAAATACTGGCCAGCTTGCAAATCGATAGCCGGCAAGGCCGTCACGGCCCAGCTCGTGCCAGCGGCGGATGCGTATTGCACGCTCCAGTTGCTCAGGTTGACGGGACTGGCGCCACGGTTGAACAGCTCGATGAAATCGTTGCGGTACACGGCCCCCGTGTTGCCGCCGCCGCCATACACCTGGCTGATGACGACGTCGGAGGCGGCCAGGGCTGGCAGCGACAGGCTGGCCAGCACGGCGGCCATGACCGTCAGGCGCAGCGGTTTGCCCAGGGACAGGGGTGAAACGGACACGGCGGCAAGGTGGGAAGTCATGGTTTTCCTGGTCAGTAAAATGACAACGAACTTATGATTTACATACGAATGTACATACTAAACAGGCCGCATGACGAGTTGATGACATTTCATTAAGCTGAACGGAGTAATGCGCAGCCAGGAGCACGGCTGGCGGCCGCATGCCATCAGTATCCTTTCAACAACGCCATGCCTTGCAAAGCAATCCCGGCCGTTACACGGCCGCACAATATGATATAATTCAAACAAATAAGTTTAGTTCGTGACAATAAATTGAACGGCATCACCAGACCCAGTAGTGCAGGCCCCATCCATGCCTGACCTTGAAACGCACTCCCACCTTGCTCGCAACGGTAGCCTGGACGGGAGCGGCAACATTCGCAGTGGATACACGCGCCGAGCGGCGCACCCTTCCATGCTTTTTGAGAGATCGATCATGCCAACACCAATTTTCACGCCAGCCTCTTCCCGTCCCTTGCTGCTGGCCGCAGCATTGATGCTGTTCGGCGCCAGCGTCCAGGCGCAAACGGCCGCGCCTGCGCAAAAGAATGAAAAGAATTGCCAGGCCAGCACGCAATCGGCGAATGGCAATACGAAAGATGCCAACCTCGATGGCACCTACAGCGCTTGCAGCCTGTCCAACGGCTTCATTGGCGCAGGCACGCGCACCAACGACGGCACGAACAAGACGCCGGAATTTGACGGCATCGCGTCTGACCAGGAATTCCGCAAGGCTCCCGCGGCCGAAAGCAATCAGCGCCTGGCCACGCGCCAGTTGCCTGCCGGTGCCGATGCCGGCGAACCGCGCAAGGCGCTCGCCAGCAGCGACCGCGACTTCCGTTTTGCCACGCGCGACTTCGTCGCTTCCGAAGAAAACCGCCCCTTCGATGACGCGGCCGGCTACCGTGGCCCGGGCCGTTCGTATCAGGGCCGCAGCGGCGACACCCAGGCGCCGCTGATCGTTTCCTCGTCGCTGGGCGAAGGATTGCCCACAGGCAGTAACGGTGTCGGCGGCGGCGGTTCGGGTGGCGGCTTCACGGGCGGCAGCATCCTCCCCGTGACACCGGAAATCCCAGCCGTGCCGGAACCGGAAACCTATGCCATGCTGCTGGCCGGACTGGGCCTCGTCGCCCTGGCGCGCCGCCGCAAGAGCAAATAACGTTGCACATTGCAGCATAAAAAAAGGCCCGCAAGGGCCTTTTTTATTACCTGAAAGAATCAGGTATCAACGCCGGAAGCCCGCATACGGGGCGGCCAGCGGGTCGCCGATGAACAGGCCCTGGGCCGGCCACAGCACGCTGCCCCAGTACGCTTCCAGCGCCGTGCTGCCGGACAGGTAGCGGCGCAGCAGGACGGTCGGATTGGGAAACTTCTGCCAATAGCTGCACGGTTCGCTGACGGTGCCATAGCTGGCCGTCGCGCCCGCCTCCAGCCAGCGCTGGCTGCTCATCTGGCTACTGCCCTGCAAATCGCCGCCAAACGAGGTCAAATGGTCGGCCAGGGCGCCAGGCAGGAAACGCAGGGTTTCCAGCTTGGCCACCTTGGCCTGCCCCGTCTGGTACACCATGATGTCTTGCGCCCCTTCCAGGCTGTCCGCCTTGAGGTTCTTGACGGTCAGCTTGCGCTGGCGCACGACGCCGGCGGGCGGAAAGAAACCGGCCCGGCTGTTGCGCGCCGCGTCGCTGGTGGTCAGATAGTACGCGCTGGCGGCCGGCACGGAAAAGCCGCTGACGGCGCCGCGGTCCACCACGGCCTTGGCCTCTTCCACAAAATCGATGGGCAGCAGCATCGACAGCCGCAAGCCCAGCTGCGTGTAGGGCTGCGCCGCTTCGCTGTTGAAATACGCGCTGGGCTTGCCGGGATCGCACGTTTTCGCGCATTGATCCGCGTCATAACCCAGGGTAAAAGCCGAGGTGATGGCATTGCATTCGACGGCATATGGCGCGCTCCACACCATCAGCACGGCCTGGATCTCGGGTTTCAGCTGCGCATTGATGCGCTCCTTCAACTGCGCGAACTGGTCGATGCTGAGCTTGCGGGGGCGGTTGGGAATATTGACGTGCGCCACATTGGCGGCCGGAATGCCGTGCGCCTTGCGGTAGTACTCGCCCACTTCGATACTGTTCGGTTCGGCGTCGTTGATGACGATGGCCAGCTGCGACGCCTGCAATCCGGGCGGGGCCGCAGGTGGGACAGGTGCGACAGGCTCGGCATGGGCGGCGGCGGCCAGCGCCAGCGAAAGACAAAGGAAGTTGCGCAAGGGTCGGTGCACCGGTAAGGGAGGGATCGGAGGCAGGCGGCCAAGGGCGCGGCTGCCCTCCGATTATAGCGCCATCAGGCGCGCTGGTAGACATCCTCCAGGCGCACGATGTCGTCTTCGCCCAGGTAGCTGCCCGACTGTACTTCGATCAGGTGCAAGGGCAGCTTGCCCGGGTTTTCCAGCCGGTGCGTCATGCCGATGGGAATGTAGGTCGATTCGTTTTCCGTCAGTAAAGTCACTTTCTCGCCGCACGTCACTTGCGCCGTGCCGCTGACCACCACCCAGTGTTCGGCGCGGTGATGGTGCATCTGCAAGGACAGCTTGCCGCCCGGATTGACGGTGATGCGCTTGACCTGGAAGCGCTCGCCGATATCGATGCCTTCATAACTGCCCCACGGGCGGTACACCTTGCGGTGCTGCACGTGTTCACTGCGCCCCGCCTGCTTCAAGTGGTCAACCACCTGTTTCACGCGCTGCACCTGGTCCTTGTGCGCCACCAGGATGGCGTCGTCCGTTTCCACCACGATCAAGTCCTGCACGCCCAGCACGGCCACCATGCGGCGCTCGGCGCGCACCAGGCAATTGCGCACGCCATCGAGATACACGTCGCCGCGCACCACGTTGCCGTTGGCGTCCCCAGCTTGCACTTCCCACAGGGCCGACCAGGAACCGACATCGCTCCAGCCGATGGCGGCCGGCAGCACCACCGCATGCGCCGTATGCTCCATCACGGCATAGTCGATCGAATCGGAGGGGCAGGCGGCGAAGGCCTTTTCTTCCAGGCGGCAGAAATCGAGGTCGCGGTAGCCGTCGCGCACGGCCGTTTCACAGGCGGCCAGCATGGCGGGCTGGAATTGCCCCAGCTCGCCCAGATAGCGTTCGGCGCGGAACATGAACATGCCGCTGTTCCAGAAATAATTACCAGCGGCAAGGAACGACTGCGCCGTGGCCAGGTCCGGCTTTTCCACGAAACGCTCGACCTTGCAGCCCACGGCGCCCGGGCTGACGGGCGCGCCGCTGCGGATGTAGCCATAGCCCGTTTCCGGCGCCGTCGGCACGATGCCGAAGGTGGCCAGCGCGCCATCGGCCGCCAGCAGTGCCGCCTCGGCGATGGCCTGGTGAAACGCGGCCACGTCGGTGATGACATGGTCGGCCGGCAAGACCAGCATCAGCGCCTGCGGGTCGATGGCCAGCAGGTATTGCGCGGCAACGGCCACGGCCGGCGCCGTGTTGCGCCCCACGGGTTCAAGCAAGATGCCCAGCGGCGGCAAGCCGATTTCGCGCAGTTGCTCGGCCACCATGAAGCGGTGCTCATTGCCGCACACCACCAGCGGCGGCATGACCTCGAAACCGGCCAGTCCGCTATCGCCGGCACGGCGGTTGGGCAGGCTGGTGACGCGCAGCGCCGTTTCCTGCAGCATGGTCTTGTCCGTTACCAGCGGCAATAGTTGCTTGGGCAGCACGGCGCGCGACAGCGGCCATAAACGGGTGCCCGAACCGCCGGACAAGATGACTGGGTAAATTTTCATGGTTTCATTTCACAAACAGTTTATTGGGCAGCATTATTGGGCAGCATACAGGGCCGGCGGCGTTTCATCGCGGCGCAGGCTGCGCCGGTCGCGCGCATTGCCCCAGGCATCTTTCTCATAGTCGGAGACATGGCGCATCTGGCCGGCACGGTCGACACTATAATCCTTGAAGACGATCATTTCATCAAGCAGCACGCCAGGCAGCACGCGCGTGTACTCGAACAGCACGCTGCGCACCACCTCGGCGCCGCCGCAGACATGGCTGCCATGGCCGATCCAGGCCGGCCCGATGATGGTCGTGCCCGCCTCGATGCGGCAGCCCGAGCCGATGTAGACGGGGCCTTCGATGCGCGTGCCGCCGCTCCAGTCGATGCTCGTATTCAGGCCGGCCCACACGCCATCGGCGATCTGGGTGCCCGGCACGTGCAAATTGGCCACTTTTCCCATCAGCACGCTTTGCAGCACTTCCCAGTAATCTTTGATGCTGCCGATATCGATCCAGTTGTACTGGCGCTTTTGCGCATAGAAGGGCAAGCCTTGCGCGACCAGCAAGGGAAACAGTTGCGAACCGATATCAAAGGGCTGGCCGGCGGGAATCAGGTCCAGCACGGCCGGCTCGATAATATAGATGCCGGTACTGACGCAATTGGACTGCGCATCGGCCTGCGCCGGCTTTTCCTGGAAGGCGCGGATGCGCCCGTCTTCGTCGCTGACCACAACGCCATAACTCGATACCTTGTCCCAAGGCACTTCCAGGGTGATGACGGACGCCAGCGCGCCCTTGCTGCGATGCTCGCGCAGGGCCGCTTCCAGGTCGAGGTCGATCAAGGCGTCGCCGCACAGCACGATCGTCGTGTCGTCGAAAAAGCCGCCGAACTCCTGGATCTTCTTCATGCCGCCGGCCGAACCGAGCGGTTGCGGCACGACCTCGCCCGCATCGTTCGTATAGCCTTCGAACGAGTATCCGATGCGCACGCCAAACTGATGGCCTTCGCCGAAATACTCCTCGATCTTTTCATGCAGGTAGCTGACGTTGACCATGATGTCGGTCACGCCATGCTGCGCCAGGTGTTCCACCAGATAAGCCATCACGGGCTTGCCCAGGATGGGAATCATCGGCTTGGGCAAATCATAGGTCAGGGGCTGCACGCGCGTGCCCTTGCCTGCCGCCAGTATCATTGCTTTCATCGTCTAGCATGCTCCATCAGGGTGGGACGCACTTCAGCGGCCATCCTTGCTCAAGGTTACGGAAACGGCGGGCGCGGCGGCGGGAAACAGGCGCGCATACGCGGCCAGCAGCTTGGGCGCTTCATATTCCCACTCCAGCTCGTTGATCACGCGATGGCGGCCGAACGCGCCCATCTGCTCGCGGCGGGCCGGGTCGTCCAGCAATTCGACGATCTTGCGCGCCATGTCGATGGGGTCGTTCTTCAAGGCATACAAGGATGCCTGCTGCGCGGACACCTTGCCCTCGACCAGATCAAACTGAACGATCGGTTTGCCCAGCGCCATGTATTCCATGATCTTGTTCATGGTCGACTTGTCGTTCATGTCGTTGGCCACGTCCGGGTTCACGCACACGTCCGACGTGTTGAGCATTTCCAGCAATTGCTGGTCCGGCACGCGCCCGGTAAACGTCACGTAGTCGGCGATGCCCAGGTCCTGCGCCATCTGCTTCATCTGTTCCAGCGACGTGCCGCCGCCCACCAGCCCGAAGTGCACATCCTCGCGCTTGAGGGTCTGCACGATGTATTGCGCCGCCTGCAGCAGCAGATCGATGCCTTCCTGCGCGCCCATCACGCCCACGTAGCCGACCAGGTAAGTGCGGCCCTTCTTGAGTTCCGGCACGGGCGGCAGCACGCGCAGGCGGTCCAACTTGGGCCCGCTGCGCACCACGTAAACATCCTCGGGCCGCATGCCACCGCGCTCGATGGCGATCTTCTTGTACGACTCGTTGGTGGCGATCGACACGTCGGCGCTCTGGAACGACCAGCGCTCGAACAGCACCATCAGCTTGTAAAAGAAATCGCGCCGGCCGAACTTGGCTTCGTACAGCTCCGGATTGATGTCATGGTGGTCGAACAGAAAACGCTTGCCCATCGTCAACTTGAAGAAGCCGCCGATGAGGAACAGCAAGTCGGGCGGATTGCAGGCGTGGATGACGTCGAAGCCGCGCGCGAAATGCACTTTCCACGCCAGGCGGAAGGTGTGGAACAGCGCCAGTGTATATTCGACCAGGTATCCCTTGGCTCCTTCCGCTTCCAGCGGCAAGTTGTAGCGGTAGATATGGATGCCGTCGATGGCTTCGTAGCGCGACTCGTAGCCCTTGCCCGTCGGGCAAATGATCGACACTTCATAACCATTCGCATGCAGGGTGGTCGCTTCCTGCCACACGCGCCGGTCGAACGGCGACGGCAGGTTTTCCACCAGGATCAGCACGCGCCGCGGCTGCCCTGCCACGGTGTTACCAGCAGATGCCGTCATATTGCTCTCCACTTTGTTCTTTGCTGATGCGCACCAGGTCGACGATATGCTGGTGCGGCTGCAGGCTGCCTGGCACGCTCTTGAATTCGGCCGCGCCGTTGCCGATGACGATGGTATCGGCAAAATCGAGCACGTCTTGCATATTGTCCACCATCAACTTGGAAATGTGCGGGATCATGTTCAGGATGTAATCCTGGTTGGCGCCAGTCAAGGCGGCCAGGTTGACGTTCTTGTCGTACAGCTTCAGCTCGTAGCCCTTGCCCAGCAGATACTCGATGACATCGACCAGCGGCGACTCGCGCAAGTCGTCCGTGCCGGCCTTGAACGAGAAGCCCAGGATGCCCACCTTGCGCGCGCCCTTGTCGACGATCATCTTGATGCCTTTTTCCACTTGCTTCTGGTTCGATGCCAGGATGGAGTTAAGCAGCGGCAAATCGAGGTCCAGGCTGCGCGCCTTGTAGGTCAGCGCGCGCACGTCTTTCGGCAGGCACGAGCCGCCGAAGGCAAAGCCCGGCTTCATGTAGTACGGCGACAGGTTCAGTTTGGTGTCCTGGCAGAAAATCTCCATCACCGTGTGGCCATCGATGCCGACGGCCTTGCAGATGTTGCCGATTTCATTGGCGAACGCCACCTTGACGGCGTGCCAGGTATTGTCCGTGTACTTGACCATCTCGGCCGTTTCCACGTCCGTGCGCACCAGCGGCGCATCCATCTTTTCATACAGCTGCACCAGCAGCGCGCCCGCCTTTTCGTCGGATTCGCCAATCACCGTCTTCGGCGGATTGTAGTAATCGTAGACGGCCGTGCCTTCGCGCAGGAATTCCGGGTTGTTGCACACGCCGAAATCGACGCCGGCCACCTTGCCCGAGGCCGCTTCCAGGGTCGGGATGACGAGCGAGCGCATGGAGCCGGGCAGCATGGTCGAGCGCGCCACGACGACGTGGAAAGTATCCTTTTCACGGATGGCGGCGCCGATTTCCTGGCACACCTTGCGCACGTGGCTCAGGTCCAGGTTGCCATTGAGCTGCGAAGGCGTACCCACGCAGATGAGCGACATGTCCGAGCCAAAGACGGCGTCGCGCACGTCCGCCGTGGCACGCAAATGGCCGCTTTTCACGGTGGCGGCGATCATCTCGCCGATGTCTTTTTCAATGATGGGCGTGGTGCCCTGGTTGATCAGCTCCACCTTGGTCCTGTTCGGATCGACGCCGATGACTTCGTGTCCATCCGTTGCCAGGCAACCAGCCGAGACGGCACCCACATAACCCAAACCAAATATGCTAATTTTCATGTTTTCCTCGTATTTTCTGACAGATCAGGGGTAGCCAAACTCAGGTGAAACTCCGTGCGCAAGGTGGCCGCGCCTTGCAGCCGCCCGCGCCAGACCAACACAGGCGCAGCCTGTTTTTCATCGAAGCGGTTCGAGATCCAGCCCAGCGGCGGATTGTCGCTGCCGCGCACCAGTTGCACGGAGGCATCCTGCAACGGCGGTAAATGCACGTCCAGCGCGAAGGCGTCACCCGCCACCCGCACTACCTGGCCGTCCAGCCGCACGCGGCAGCGGGGATCGAAGTGCCAGAACAGCTCCACCTCATGCGCGCCCTGGCATGCGAACACGTCGTCGACGACGATCCGCGCGGCGCCAGGTGCCACGCGCACGTCGCGCCGGTGTAGCACGGCATCTTTCAAGCCCAGGTAGCCATCGTGACTGGCGCTCCAGAATTGCCCATCGGCATCGTCACGCCACGCCAGGCACTGCGCGCTGGCCTTGCGCAGCCACAGGAAGTTGCCACCGGACTCGGACTGGTCGCGGCCATCGATGCGCACGGTGTTGTGCGCGCTGGTGCCGCGAAAATAATCGCGCCACTGTTTTTGCGTATGGTAGGCATACGTGCCCGGATCGACCAGCACCATCTGGCCCGCCACGGACAAGGTCAGCGCCAGCGCATCGGCGTGGCCGTGCGCGGCAATGCCCAGGTAGCCCAGCGGGCCGGCATCGGCAATCAGGCGCACTTCACCGGGCGTGCCAAAGCCGGCGCCCATCACGTAATAGCCGCCATCGGGGAAGGCGCGCGGCAAGGTATCGGGCGCAAGGTCGGGCAAGGCGTCAAACGCCTGGCTCCCCGCCTCGCCCAGCAGCCAGGCGCTTTTCTCGTCGAAAGTGCGCGCCCTGGCCTTGAAGTCGGCGCGCCCGAACAGGGCCGCGCCGCTGGCCAGCAGCGAGGTGTAGGGATTGGCGTCCGCTGCCTTGTCCCAGTGCGCCAGCAGCGCGTCGTCGGCGTCGCCGATCATCGGCACCTCGCCCGCCACATTCGTCATGGCGGCCAGAAATTCC
Organism: Janthinobacterium rivuli; assembly: GCF_029690045.1. Lineage (NCBI taxonomy): Bacteria > Pseudomonadati > Pseudomonadota > Betaproteobacteria > Burkholderiales > Oxalobacteraceae > Janthinobacterium > Janthinobacterium rivuli. The sequence continues at coordinate 1,898,767 of NZ_CP121464.1, read as the reverse complement.
AGCATGGCTTCCAGGCGCCGCAAAAAAGCGTCCGAGCGGGGCCGGCCATTCGCGCGGCCCGCCAGCACGCACAGCAGCATTTCGTCGGCCACCGTGTGCTGATAATAAATGGCTTGCTCGCGGTTCACGCCATCCGGACCGTTTTGTTTGAGCGCCTGCGCTTCCAGTTCGCGTTCTGTCTGCGCCAGCCAGCCGGCGCTTTCCGGCCAGCACGGCCATGTGAGCGCGGCGATATGCAAGCCCGTCAATTCGCCAAACAGGTGGTTGTTGGCCGACGAGTGGCGCGAAAAGTGTCCCGCGATGAAGTGGCAATGCTGGTAGATGCTGTCTAGCCAGCGCTGCAGGAAGGCTTGCCCTTGCGCGCCCTCAAACAGGGGGCTGTTGATGCCACCGAGCAAATGCCACGCATGCGACCAGCTGACCAGGCGCAAGGCCAGTTCCAGCGCGCTGCTCCAGTTCGGTCCCAATGGATACGGGCATTGTTGCCACCACGATTCCAGCAAGGCTTGCGCGCCGTGCGCATGGCGCAGGTCGCCGCCAAGGCGGTACGCCATCGCCAGGTCGGCCACGGCCAGGTGGCGGTTCGGTTCCCACAGGCATTTGATGTCGCCCACCACGGTTTCATCGCGGTAATTGAGCGTCTTGCCAAAATCCAGCGGCGCCACGGTGCCCGTCTTCGGATCGCGGTTCCATTGGGGCGGGAAACCCAGCTCCGCATCGCGCAGGGCGAACACGTCGAAGCGGCCCGCCAGGATGCGTTCGGCCGCCGCCAGGTGCGGCGCGGCATCGATGGGCAAGCCCAGCCATGGCGCGCCGAAACGCTGGCGCGCGGCGGGCGGCGGCACCGTCGCCAGGCCATAGCCGCGCGCCTGCAGCCGCTGCCGCACGGCATCGCGCACGCGGTGCGCCACCTCGGGCGCCCCCATGGCGCGCAAGCGGTTCAGTTTCCAGGACAGGTTGCTCAGCATGGACTTCTCACAGATACTGGCGGTGCCAGATTTCCAGGGTGAGCAAACTCCACAGCAGCTTCTCGTGGTTTTGCCGCCCCGCCACGTGCTCGGCCAGCACCTGCTGCAGGGCTTGCGCATGGTAATAGTGGCGCGTGCGCGACTCGGCGCCCGTCAAGTGTTCGTACAGGTAATCCTTCATGGGGCCGCGGAACCATTCGTTGACGGGCACGCGGAAGCCCACTTTCGGCCGCGACAGGATATTTTCCGGCAGCAACTGCTTCATGGCTTCGCGCAAGATCCACTTGGTAGTGCGGCCGCGCACGCGGTACTCGTCCGGCAGGCTCGACACGTACGCGGCCAGTTCGTGGTCCATGAAGGGCATGCGCGCTTCCAGCGAGGCGGCCATGGTCATGCGGTCACCCCGTTCGAGCAGGTTGTCGGGCAGCCAGCTCAGCTGGTCGAAGCACAGGATGCGGCGCAAGGCGCTGTTGCCGGCGCTGCCGCAGCCCAGCGCGGGATCGCGCTGGCGCGACGGCGCCGGCATGGCCACCAGGCGCGAGCGTTCCTGGTCGGACATCATGCCGAACCAGCGCGGCATGCGTTCGTCGAACGCTTCCAGGCCCAGGTTGACGATGGCCGTCTTGGCGCGGCGGAAACGGTACGGCAAGGCGCCGATGGCCGGCTCGATCACGCTGCGGCGCAGCAAGCCCGGCAACATCTGGTAATGACCCGCATAGCGCTCGTACACGTGCTTGGGGTAGCCGCCAAGGATTTCATCGGAGCCTTCGCCCGTCAATACCATCTTGACGGTCTTGCGCGATTCTTTCGCCAGCAGGTAGATGGGAATGTCGGACGGCTCGGCCACGGGGGCGTCGCGGAAGCGCACGAGGTCGGGCAGCAAGGCGATGACCTGGTCGACGGACACTTCCAGTTCGTGGTGTTCGGTGGAAAATTGCCGCGCGATATCGGCCGCATACGCCAGTTCGCTGAAACCGCCCTCCTTGAAACCGACGGAAAAAGTTTTCACGGGCACGCCCGCATGGCGCGACATCAGCGCCACGATGGCCGACGAGTCGATGCCGCCGGACAGGAAGGCGCCGAAGGGCACGTCGGAAATCATGCGGATGCGCACCGATTCATCGAGCTTGTCGAGGAAAGTGGCGACGGGGTCGGCCGGCAGCGGCGCCGTCAGGCGGGGCCGGCTGTCGGGCGGCGTGTAATACACGCGCTCGCGCAGCACGCCGTTTTCCCACGTGGCCGTGGAACCGGGCGCCAGCTTGCGGATGCCCTGGAACAAGGTGGCCGGGCCCGGCACGTAGCGGTAGGCGAAATAATCCCAGATGGCGGCCTCGTCCGCTTGCGGCGCCACGTCCGGCAAGGCCAGCAGCGCCTTGATTTCCGAGCCGAAAGCCAGCTTGCCCTCGTGCTGCCACAGGAACAGGGGTTTCTTGCCGAACGGGTCGCGCGCCATGAACAGGCAATTCTTGCGCGCATCCCAGATGGCGAACGCAAACATGCCCCGGAAATGCTGCACGCACTCTTCGCCCCATTGCACGTAGGCATGCACGATGGTTTCCGTATCCGATGCCGTGCGGAAATGGTGGCCCAGCGCGATCAACTCGTCGCGCAGGGGCTGGAAATTGTAGATTTCGCCATTGAAGATGATTTGCACGTCGCCCGTCTCATTGCCCAGCGGCTGGTGGCCCGTGGCGATATCGATGATGGACAGGCGGCGGTGCAGCAAGCCCACCTGCCAGGCGCCATCGGCCGTGGCCGCCTGGAGCACGCCCGTGTCATCGGGACCGCGGTGGGCGATGGCGCGCCCCATGGCGTCGAGCGCGGCAGGCAGGCCGGCAACGGACGAGGGGAAGATCAAACCGGCAATACCGCACATATAGGCTCGCTTAAAAAAGAATTCGGCTAGAGCGCCGGCGGCGCCAGCAAGGCGCGGTAGACGCGGCGGAAATCCTGCGCCAGGCGCTCGACCGTATAGGCGCTTTCGATGCGCTCGCGGCACGCTTGCCCCATGCGCTGCAACAGGGCGCGGTCGCCGTCGAGGCGCACGATGGCGTCCGCCAGCGCCTGGGGATTGCGCGGCGGCAAGAACACGCCATGCACGCCATCCTGCATCACGTCGGCAATCGCGCCCACGGGGCACACCAGCACGGGCGTGCGCGCGGCCATGCTTTCCAGCAGCGCATACGGCAAGCCTTCCTGATGCAAGGTGGGAAAACCGAACAGGTCGGCCTGGCGCCACACGGCTTCCTTTTCGGCGCCAAAGACGGGGCCGAGAAAGCGCACCGCCTCTTGCAAGCCCAGTTTGGCGACGCGCTCGCGCAGCGCCCCTTCGAGGGGGCCGCTGCCGGCCAGTGACAGCGTTGCTTCCACGCCAGCGGCGCGCGCCAGGCGCAGCGCTTCGAGCAAATCGAACAGGCCCTTGCTTTCCGCCAGGCGCCCCACGTACACGAGTGACAGCGGACGCTGCGGCGCCAGCGGCCTGTCGCCAGGGTCGCTGCCCGCATCGATGGCGTTGGGGATCACGTCGAGCGCCAGCGCGGGATCGAAGTCGCGATAGCCCTGCAGTTCGCATTGCGCCAGCAGCACCACCACATCGGCCGCGCGCAGCACGCGCCGCAGCAGGCCCGTCAGCAATGGCTTGCCATTGAAAAACACCTGCGGCAAAGCGCCGCCATGCACCTGGTACACGACGCGCTTGCCCATGGCCTTGGCCAGCAGCAGATACACGATATCGCGCCAATAGCTGCGCCACTCCATGGACGTGTTGATATGCACGATCTGCGGACGCTGCTTGCGCACGGCCTGCACGAACTGCACGGGACTCCAGGCAAAACGCAGCAGCTTGTGCAGGCGCGACTCTTGCCGGCCTTCACTTCCCACCTGGAAATGCACCAGTTGAAAGTCGCGCGACAGGGAAGAGGAAAACAGTTGATTTAAATGGGTAGTCACCCCGCTGACCGCATTGAGTGCGGGTCCAAGCAACATTACAGTAGTCATATTGACATTATATGTTATAAATTTGTAATTTAGCTATGGACGCACCTATTTTTACCCGGATCCGGCCACACCCCAGTTGCTTTCACGCAGCATGTCCAGCTTCATTCTGCGCGCCACGGCTTGAATCGGCAACAAATACTTGCTGGCTGTACACATACCGTCAGGCGCCTGCCAACGCCCGGTAGCGCTGTGCCAGGGCGGCCGACAGCACGCGGTAACTGCGTTGCGTTTCGATATACGCGGCGCCGGCCTGGGCGCGCGCGCGCGCCGCCGGCACATCGCGCAGGATCGCCGTCATCGCCTCGGCCATCGCCGCCGGCGTGCTGGCCGTCAGCCAGCCCGCCTGGCTGTCCGACAGCACGCGCACCTGGTCAGGATTGTCATTGCCCACGGCCGGCAGACACAGAGCCAGGTATTCGAGCAGCTTGGTGGGCGAGCAGACATCACCGAGTGTCGCGCGGGGAAAGTACGACAGGGCCGCATCCGTGCCCGCCAGCAAGGGCCAGGCCTGGCTCGACGGCAGCCAGCCCGTCACGCGCACGGCGTCGGCCAGTCCCACGCCCTGCGCGTAAGCCAGCAAGTCATCCACGTCGGACGGCGTGTCCGAGGCGCCGATCAGCAGCAGGCAGGCATCGGGCACCTGCTGGCGCACGATCAGCAAGGCGTCAAGCAGGCGTTCGAGCTGGCGCGACTGGTCCAGGGTACCCAGGTAGCCCAGCAGTGGCACGCTTTCCCAGCCGGCAGGCCGGCACGCCGTGATCGATTGCTGGCCCAGCACTTCCGTATCAACGCCCATCGGCACGGCGCTCATGCGCTGCGCCGCGATGCCGTGTCCGCGCATCAGTTCGAGCATCGCAGCGCTTTGCACGAAGACATGGTCGGCGCGCGGCAGCAGTACCCGGTACAGCAGCCAGCGCTCGACCAGGCCCTTGCACAGCACCAGGCGCGCGCGCAAGGTGCTGCGCTGCGCCAGGCTGCTGCGCGCCCGCTCGATGCGCCCCTCGCTGATCAGGAACGAAACCCAGTAATAAAAGGGGATGCCCTTCAGGCGCGCCGCCAGCAGGGCCATCAAGCCGGTGGGCACCATGTCGCGCACCTGGATCGCATCGCAGTTGGCGCGCCGGGCCGCCAGCAAGGCACGCAGGCAAGTCCATTGAAACCCCAGTTCGCGCGCGATGCGGTTGTGCCGGAAGCGCCCGCTGCGCACGGAGCGAAAGCCCTGCGCCGGTTGCGGCTGCGCTGCCGGCGCATCGGGCGAAGGCATGCCGACGATGTCGCATTCGACGCCATGGCGAGGCAGGTATTTGCCGAACAGTACGGCGACGTCGGCGCGGAAGGTGGGCAGGCTTTCCGGTACAAATTGCAGAATTTTCAAGGGCATGGGGCAACCGTCTAGCTGGCGCGTCAGAGGGGGAACAAAGCTCGGGCAGCATCCGAACGGCCCGATACTGATATGAATTTATTATTCATCTTACATGAAAAACAGCATGACCGCGACATGCTGCGGCGCAAAAAAAAGCAATGCCGGGACGGGCATTGCTTTTTCAGGTGATGCGCGCGGCCCTTACTTAGGCAATGGCAACGTCAACGTTTGCGTGCCGACGATCACCTTGCGCAAGCCGCCGCTGGTGTCGAGCCTGACGGCGGTATTCTTGCAGCCCACGTCGAGCACGGTGAGGAATTCGCCGCTGATGGCCGCGGCCGCCTTGACGAACACGCCATGATCTTCATAGGTGCCCGCTTGCGGCGGCGGACCCACGCGGCGCTCGAAACGCTGCGCTGTGGTGGTCAATGGCACGATGCACACGCTGCGGCCCTGGTTGGTGACCGAGATCTTGCCGGCGGAGTCGGCGACAATCGGCGCAAAGCCATGGAAATTCCATTCGAACACGCGCGGCGTGGCCGACGAGAACTGGTCGAGGATGACGGCCGTATTGGTGCCGCGCACATACCAGATCTTGCGCACGGCCGACTTCAGCAAGCCCGCATACGCCAGGGTGGCGTCGCCTTCCACGTAATCGACGGCCGGCGTGGTGGAAAACGCCGTGATGCGGCCATTGCGCGCCAGCGGCTCTTCATAGCCGGCCACGTTTTGCCCGATGCCGCCGTCGAAGGTCAGCGCATTGTGCGACTTCGACGGGCGGTACCAGGAATTCCACAGCGGCGAATCGTACCAGTCGTACCAGCCCGTCTCCGTCAGCAGCGGCACGCCGCCGCTGAACAGCACGAAGCCGTTCTGGTCGCCATGGCTGTGATTGAAGGAGCCATAAGGGCTGGACTTGAAGTACAGCGAGGTGCGGCCACTGTCGGCCAGGTTGCTGTGCATGGCCGTCCAGCCGATGCTCGGATAGTAGGCGGCGTTGGCAGGCGGCGTGGCGGCGGCCGTCACGGTGTTGACGGGCATCGGATAAGGCGACTGCAGGGTGGCCAGCACGTCGTCGGGGCGCGTCAGGTTTTTCACGTACCAGGCGGCCTGCGGCGTGGCATAGCGCGAGGCGAAGCCCTTCATGAAACGGTACTCGGGCGCCCTCTCGTGACCATCGCCAAAGACGTGGGTTTGCTGGCCTGGCGGCAAGAAATGCATGAAGAATTGCGCGAAGCCGCGCGACCAGGGCTTGTCGAACATGTTCACGCCCGTGGCCTGGGCCAGCGCCGGCCAGATCTGCAGCGCGAAGTCGGCCTCGTATTCCCCATACGCCGTGCCGTTGGCAAAACCGCCCTCCGGTCCGCTCCAGATGCTGAAGGAACTGGCAAACGCGCGGAAGGAGAAGTCGAACCAGGTTTGCGCCTCGGGAATGTCGCCCAGCGCCAGGGTCGAGGTCAGGGTCAGGTAGGCCATGCTGGTGGCCGCGTGCGAATCGTACGGGTACTGATCGAGACGTCCGCCATTGGCCGACAAGTCCTTGTACAGCGCATTCGTGCGTGCCGACACCACGGACAACCACTTGTTGCGCCGCGTCGCATCGCCATTGACGACCAGCGCGCTACCGAGCGTGTCGACAGCCCTGATCAGGCTTTGCGCCATGACGCGGCTGGCCATGTCCTGGTTGACGAAGCTGGTGGGACCGGCCAGGTTCAGCGCGCTGAACTGGTCGCCGCGGCGGATCGCTTCATCGAGGTAGATCTTCTCGCCCGTCAGGCGGTACATCAGTGCCGCGGCCTCCAGCTGGCGCGCGTTCGGATTGACGCGCGACATGATACTGACTTCCTGCGCCACCAGCGCGGCCGTGCGGACGCCGGTGGAAACCAGCGGCCACTCGCTGTCGGCCACCGTCTTGAGCGCCGTCATGTTGTACTTCACTTCGCCCGTCATGCCGTTCAATGCCGGGGTGCGATCCGTGCGCATGGCCGACGTCCAGGCAGAGAACAGCTTGGTGCCGCTAGGCAAAGCACGCGGCCGCGACTTCTTCAGGATGGTGTTGCGCAGCGTGGCATTTTCCGGCACCTCGAACAACTGAGAGTTACTACTAATGACAAAGTTGCGCGGGCTCGACCACTCTTGCGAGGTGGATGGCCGCACGCGCCATGTGTAGCTGCCTGCAGGAAATGAATTCGGCGGCAAATACCAATTGCGCGAAGTATTGAAGGTTTTATACACGACACTGCCCTGCATCACCTGGACGACATAGGCTGACGGCAAGGTCGCATGCCGCGACCAGGTGAAGGTGGGCGGATTTTGCGGCTGCGACTGCATATTGTCGGGCAGCGGACGAACGGCAAGGGCTTCGCTCGACTGGACCCAGTCGGCCTGGGCCATTCCGCACAGCGGCAACAACAATAGCCAGGCGGCGCGCAGCAGGGGACGTTTGCTAGATTTCATGGCAGGGGCTTCCTTTGCCGGAGCGGCAGGTTAAGCGTCGATAAAAATGACTTTTGGTTACTATTTAACTTGTAAAATGTTACCGTAACGCAAACAGTACGGTTCTTTCGTACACTCGTGGGGGAGGTTCTGCGCCCGAAGAACTCGGACGCACCATGGAATTATACCGAAATGCCTTACTGCAACGTTGGAATTAAACGGGGGTGCGTGATTTACGCCACAAGGACCAGCGCCGCGTCATGCCTGGTGTAAACAGCAGGCACATGGCGGCCGTCGTCCACCAGTGGCGCGTCACGCCATGGCGCGCGGCGCGCGCCAGTTCGGCCAGCGCCGCGCCGCGCCCGCCATTTTCAAGCAGTTCGCGCACCACGGCCACGCGCGCGTTCGACGCCAGCAGCAAGGCGGGCCGGCGTGCCCGGTTGCCGGCTGGCCAGGCGCGCGCACATGCTTCGAGTCGCAGAAATACGGGCAAGACCACGTCGCGGCCCTGGATGGCCGTCAGGCTGCCGCCCACTTCGCGCCGGTAGGCCACCAGGGGCGCCGCCGCCAGCACCAGCCGATGATGCTCGGCCAGGCGAAACCACAAGTCCAGGTCTTCGCCGAATTGCTCGCCTTCCGGGAAACACGGTTGCAGCGCGGCCAGCGACGCACGCCGCACGGCGACGGAATTGGTGCAGAAGAAGGGCCAGTGCTGGTTGAAATGCGTGAAGAATTCATCGATGCGCTGCGCCTGGGAGGGCGCGACGGGGGCACGCGCCATGTCCGGCGTGCTGCCGGGCGCGAAACTGGTGTAGCCGGTGGCAAAAAAACAGTCGTCGGGAAACGCCTGCGCCAGGCCCACCTGCGTGCGCAGGTAATCGGGCGCGTACAGGTCGTCCGCGTCGAGAAAACAGACGAGTTCGCCCCGCGCCTCGGCGATGCCGCGGTTGCGCGCGCGCGAGACGCCGCCATTCGCCTGGCGGATCAGGCGCACGCGCGCATCCGGGCAGGCCAGCACGCGCTGCGCGCCATCGTCGCTGGAGCCGTCGTCGACCACCAGCACTTCCCAGTCGGCATGTGTCTGCGCCAGTACCGACGCCAGGGTCGCCTCGACGTATGGCCCCTTGTTATACAGCGGGATGATGACCGAGCACAGCATTAGGCCATTCCCGGCACGCGTACCTTGCGCGCCCTGACGGCTTGCCTGTCGGCCGTCGGATAGTAGGCGGCCACGATGATGATGAGCAGCAGGTGCGTCAGCGCCTCGGCGGCGAAACCGGCCAGCGACAGGGGCACCTCGCTGAACGAGCGGCTGATGATCAGCACGAACAACGCCATCGACATGCCGCCGCTGACCTTGGCCGTGCGCACCGCGCCGTACAGCAGCACGAACACGTACAGTACCAGGCCGACGGCACCGACGGTGCCCGCGCTCGACAGGCTCTGGTAGAACTGGCTGTGCGCATGCGTGGCGTACGGCATGCCGATGCTCAGGCGGAAGGCCTCATCCCAGATCTGCAAGCCATAGCCGAACACGGGGTTCTTGTGCCACTCCTGCACCGCCACCTGCCAGATCACGTCGCGGCCCGTAAAACTGAGCAGTTCGAAGCCTTCATTACTGGAGGCAAAGCGCGCCAGCCTGGCGTCGATATTGCCGAACATCACCAGCAACATGGCCAGCACGCACAGCAAAATGAAACAGAAGATGCCGATGATCGACAATTGCGGGCGGCGGTAGTCGAACAGGCGCTCCTTGATCTGCTCGCGAAAACCGAAATACGCGATGCAGGCAAAGCACAGGATGCAGGCGACCCAGTTGGTTTTCGACTGCGCCAGCAGCAGGCTGGCCAGGCCCAGGGTCCAGGCGAACAGGTTCAGCACGCGCCAGGAATACGGCTTGCGCCACAGGCACAGCAGGAAGGCCACCGCCATCGGCCCCAGTCCGTTCGCATGGCTGGCCAGGCCCGCATAGCGCACGTTGAGGAAGGGAATCAGCCCGTGGTAATTCTTGTTGAAGACCATGTTCGGATTCCAGGCCACGACAGCCGCGCTGATCAGCAGGAACAGCAAAGTCGCATTGCGCATCGACACGATGCTCATGTCCACCTCTTTCGGCGTCATCAGCAAGGCGGCATAGCCGGCCAGGAACATGTACAGGTATTCATGCGAGACATCGGTATGGCTGCCCAGGAAGGCGGGGCTGAGAATATTCGTCAGGAAATAAATGAACAGCGCCCAGAACAGCAGCATCGGCATCGGTTTGAGCGTATTGCGATCCATCAAACGGTGCAGGATGCGCTCGCCGCAGGCAAAGATCACGAACAGCGAAGTCATGCGTCCAAACCAGACGCCGACCGGATGGCGCACCGTTTGCGCCGTCAGCAGGATCTCGTTGCCGGAGATGTCGCGGTTCGACAGGATGGCCGTCAACGCGATCGACAGCATGACGGGATAGAACACGTAGGGCACCAGCCCCGTCTCGCGTTTATTCCCCCAATGAATGCTCAAGGCGATGACGAACACCACCAGCAGCGCGCTGATCAGAGCAAACAGGCCAAACAGTATTTCACTCATGTAGTTCTCGCGTATCCAGTAAGTTGTCGCGCGCGCCACAGCGGGCGCGCAGATAAGAGACCACCCTGGCCGGCAGCGGCGGGCTGAAGCGGGCCAGCATGCCCACCGCGCGCGTGCCCAGCAGTTCGGGCCAGGCCAGCACGGCCAGCAGCAGGGTCAGGCCGCCGAACAGCGCGCCGCCCAGGAATGCTGGCAGCGGATGGCTGCCGCCCAGGCCGCCCAACATGGCGCCACCCCAGCTGCCGGCGGCGGCCAGCAAGCCCATCGCAAGGCCGCGCGCGGCCAGTGGCGCCAGTTCGCCCAGCCCCACCTGCAGGCGCAGGCACGCCACCGTGCCCACCACCAGCGCCCGTGCCAGCAAGGTGCCGGCGGCGATCATGGCGACCACCGCCCCGCCCTGCCCCGCCCACAGCACCAGCGCCGCGCCAGCCAGCACGATCAGCGGCAGTTGCAGCAGGCTTTCCAGGTGCTTGCCGCCCGTATTCCATAAAATCGGCGTCGACATGCCCCACGTGATGTACGCGGGCATGGCCAGCGCCAGGATGCTCAGCACAATGCCCGACTCTTGCCACACCTTGCCATACAACACGCCGATCAGGTCCGGCGCCGTCATCGCCAGCAGCACGAACAGCGGCAGGATGATGATCCAGATGGTCGCCAGCACCGACAGATAGGTGTCGCGCAGGCGCGGCAAATCGTCCTGCAGCTTGGCGCCCGTGGCCAGGAACGCCGGCTGCAAGGCGCTCAGGAACAGCGAATTGGGCGTATTGGCCAGGTTGTAGCCGACCGCATACACGCCCACCGCGTGGGCATTCAGGAAGCGCCCCAGAAATACGCGGTCCATATTGTTCAGGCACCAGTTGCACAGATTCGTCACGAATACCGTCACGCCCACATTCGTCGAGCGCCGCGCGCCCTCGTACCACAGCAGCGGCTTGAGCGAAAAGCGCGTGCGCGCATACGTCAGCACCAGCGCCGTGGCCGACTGTCCCAGCCAGGCGGCCACCAGGGTCCACACGCCGGCGCCCGCATACGCGAGCGGCAAGCCCACCAGCAGGTAGCCGACGACGTAGCTGCTCACCTGGATGATGTTGAGCCAGCGGAAATCGAGCGAGCGCCGCAGCAGGCTGCTGCCAGGTGCCGTCAGCGCATTCAGCAGGCAGGTCAGGCTCATCCACGCGATCACGGGCGCGATGCGCGGCTCCTTGAAGTACGCGGCGATCCAGGGCGCCATGAAAAACAGCAAGCTCATGGCCGCCAGGCCCGTCAGCGCCTGCCACGTCACGGTAAAGCGCACGTCTTCCTCGCTGAGCGTGCGGTTTTGCACCAGCCCCCAGGAAAAGCCGAAATCGGCCAAGAAGTTGCTAAATGTCAGCACGATCAGTCCCATGGCGAACAAGCCGTAGTTTTCCGGCCCCAGCAGGCGCGCCAGCACCACTTGCGTGACCAGCTGCAGGCCAAACATGAGGACCGTGCCCATCGCCGCCCACTTGACGGCGCTGACGCTTTTCTTGTTGATGTCGCTACTCATGATTCTCGCTGTCTGCTTCGCTGCGCCTCAACGGGACGGCGCGCCGATCAGGCGACCACGCTGCGCCGGCGGCATGCTGGCCAGCAAGCCATTGACGAAATCGGCCTGCAAGCGGTACGCGCGCGGCAAATCCGTATCGATGCTCGAGACGCGGAACAGCATGGCGTCGGCGACGGTGCCCGTCAGGCCGTAGCGCAATTGCTCCAGGCGCTGCTGCATGCCGACCTTGCTGATCTTGTCGCCGATGGTGATCCAGTACGTGATGGGTTCGCTGCGGTTGCCATTCACGGCCAACAAGCGCTTCACGGGCAGGCTGCCGTAGGCCGAGGCCAGCTCGCCGTATTCGTCGCGCTCGACCTGGAAACCCTGGGCCGCGTAGCACACTTCCGGTTTGTGCACGCCCATGTTGTCGCTCTGGTCGCCGCCGTAGGCGATCGACAGCATCACCCGTTCGCCATGCGCATTGATGTAGGTGCGCGACAAGGTCTGGTTGTAGATCTTGTTCAGGCGTTCCTGGGTTTCCGGATCCACCTGCAGCGGCACGATGGAACTGTCGACGCGCCACTCGCCGAACGCTTGCGGTATCGCCGTTTCCAGCGAAAAACTCGGGCGCTGGTCGGCCAGCTTCACGCCCGGCGCCACGCCGTGGCTGAGGATGGCCGCGCCCAGCAGCAAGGCGCCCAGCAGCATGTTCATGCGCAGCGCCGCGTTCATGTCGATGCTCCCACGGCTGGCGCGCGGCCCGCCTGGCGCTTGCGCACGATCCACTGCAGCAGGCTGTCGACACTGAGGATCAGCAGCAGCGCGGAAATGAACAGCACCATGCCGGCGAAGCCATGCAGGAAGCCCTGCCCGGCCGCGTCGCCGAAGTAATATGTGATCAGGGTCAGCACGATCACGCGGATGACATTGGCGGTAAAGGAAATCGGCACGATCAGCAGGGCCAGCACAATGTTGCGGAACGGCGAAGTATGCCGCACCAGGTTCAGGTAAAACAGGCCCAGCGCTTCAAGCGTGAGCAGGGTCTGCAAGCCGGCGCAGGCGTCGGCCACCAGCAGCTGGTACTGGCCGATCTGCAGGATCACGCCATTGCGGGCGATCGGATAGCCGGCCAGGAAAAGCAGGTGTTCGGTCACATACGAAACGGCCATTTTCATCGGCATGGTCAGGGTCGTCACCAGCGGCAGCGGCAGCGGCACCATGAACAGCATGAAAAAGAAGGGAAACCACAGCACGCGCGCGGCAATCCAGCCGCGCTTGAGCAGCAGCAGGGCCAGGCCGGTGCCGATCAGGGCGAGGATTTCCAGCGACAGGATGTGCTGCGAACGGCCCAGCACATACAGCAGCAGCGCGGCGGCCAGCAGCGGCCAGCCGGCGCGGGCCGGACGGGCGCCGGCGCTCTGCGCCAGCATCTCGGGCCATTTGCGGTAGATCAGCCACAGCGACAGGGCCAGGATGATGGGGCCGTGCGCCTGCTCTTCGGTCGACCAGATGCCGCGGAACAGTCCGACCAGGCTGGGCGCGAGCATGGCCAGGAAGCCCAGCGCCAGAGGCAGCCAGTCCGGCACGGCGGACCGGCCGGCCCGTGCCGGCGGCATGGCATGGCCAGGCGCAGTCATCAAAAGTCGACCATCACGGAACCGACCACCTGGGCGCCGCTATGCGTCATTTGCTCGGCCATGGCCGCCACTTCCGCCATCGGCGTCTTGTTCTTGCGCGCCACCAGCAGCACGCCGCCGGCACGCGCGGCCACGGCCAGCGCATCGGAACCGGTGGCATACGCCGGCACGTCGTAAAGCACCACGTCGTAGCGGCTTTCCAGCTGCTTGTTGAGCGTGACGAAGGAGGTCCGGCTGAGCAATTCCTGCGGATTCGGCGGCAAAGTGCCGGCAGCCAGCACCGACAGCGCGACAAACGATTCCACCTTGGCGATGATATCGAGTTCGGCGCGGCCGGCCAGCACGTCGGACAGGCCCTGGCGTGTCTTCAGGTCGAAGATTTCCTGCTGGCGCGGCGCGCGCAGGTTGGCGTCAACCAGCAAGGTGTGCTCGCCCAGCTGGGAAAACACCACGGCCAGGTTGGCCGCGAACAGGCTGGCGCCGTCGCCCGGCTCCATGCCCAGCACCACCAGCGACTTGCTGCCGCGGGCGAACCAGCGCAGCATCAGCTGGCTGCGCACGGCGCGCAGGGTTTCCACCTGGTGGCTGAAGGGCTGGTAGGCGGCCACCAGTTCCTGCGGATACTTGCCGGCGCCCGGCTGCAGATACGGGTAGTCGAACTGGCGCGCCAGCACTTGCTCGATATCGGCTTCCGTGATCAGGCCCAGGCGCAGGGCCGCTTCGCCGAAGCGGATGCCCAGTTCCTTTTGCATGCGCAGCACGCGTTCGGCGTTTTCCGGCGTGATCTTGCCCGATTCGAGCAACAGGCCGCCTATGCTGGAATCGGCGCCGCGCACCAGCGGTGCGGTGGTATTCAGAAGGTGTGGACTTGAAGTCATGATAGGTTCCATCTCAGTTCAGGCGCAAGCGGCGCGGCAGCATACCGCGCATGCGGCGCTGTTTCGGTTTCCAGTCGACCACGCCGAACACGGGAATCTGCAGCACTTCGCTCAGGTCCTGGTCGGAACGGATACGGCGGTCCAGCAATTCGGCCAGCAGCGCGATGCCGCAGCCCAGCATGAGGCCGAGGAAGATCGACAGCAGCACGTTGCGGGGAATCTTCGGGCTGTCCGGCTCGATCGGCGCCGTGGCCGGGTTCAGCATGGCGATATCGGACTGTTCTGCCTGGCCTTCGATGCGCGTCTGCGACAGGCGCTGCGAGGTCACGTCGAAGGCGCGCTGGGCGCTTTCCACATCCTTGCTCAGCACGCCCATTTCATCGCGCGTCCGGTTCAGTTCCAGCACCTTGGCTTTTTGCGCCGCCAGTGCGGCGCGGATCGCGCCTTCGCGCTGCTGCAGGATCTGTGCATTGTTGCCCACGCTTTGCGAGGTCGCGCGCGTCTGCTCGGCCAGGTCGCGGCGCAGCTTGTCCACTTCCGCCTTGGCGCTTTGATATTGCGGGTGATTGCGGTCCAGGCGCTGGCCCAGCTCGGCCAATTTACCCTCGGCGTTGCCCAGGCCCAGCTTCAGGCTCTGGATCAGCGGATTCGACGCCACGTCCGGCGATTCGGACAGGTTGCCGCCCTGCGCCATGCGCTGGCGCGAATTGGCTTCCATGGCCTGGCCCTGCGCCAGCACCAGTTGCGCCGACAGGTCGTTCAGGCGGTTCGATTCCACGTCCAGGCGGTTGTCGACGCTGACGATGCCGTTATCTTGCTGGTATTTCGACAAACGGCTTTGCGCGCGCTCGACGTTATCGCGCAGCAATTTGGTCTGGTCATCGAAGTACGTCGTCGCCTTGCGCATCGGGTCGACCTTCAGCTGGATGCTGACCTTTTGATACTGTTCCGCAAAGGCGTTCGAGACGGCCGCGACGAATTGCGGGTCGGCGCCCTTGAAGCTGATATCGACCACGCTGCTTTCGCGCGACGGCATCACTTCGAGTTTCTTCAGCAGCAAGTCGGCCAGCCAGTCGCGCACCGTGCCCTTGCCTTGCGCCGCGTCATTGAACTGGGCGATCACGGCGGGGCTGCGCGCCAGCTCCAGCTGGTCGACGACGCGCAGGGCGACGTTCTTGCTGCCGATAATATCGACCTGGGTCGCCATGTAGCCGGGCAGCAACTGCCCCGGCATGGTCATGCCGGTCAGGGGATCGACGCCCTTGTAGTTCATCAGCAAGGTGCTGGTGGCCTTGTAGGTCTTCGGCAGCACCAGGCTGACGCCCAGCGCCAGCGCCACGGTGATCATCAAGGTCAGCAGCACGATCTTCTTGCGTGCCCGAAGAATCAGCAATAGTTGGGTGAGGTTCATTTGGAAACTTTCAATACAAAAAGGTAGGGAGCCAGTTGCTCTTAGAACAGGCTTTCCTGGACATACACGACATCGTCGACGCGCAGCAGGTCGTCATGCTTGACCGGCAGCACTTCCATCTGCCCTTCCGCATTGCGGCGCTTGACGCGCACGCCGCGTTCGGTGCCGCGCACCGTCAGACCGCCGCCCACGGACAGGGCTTGCAGCACGGTCATGTTGCGTTCCAGGCGGAAGGCGCCCGGGCGCTGCACTTCGCCGTAGATATAGAAGCGCGGCGCGCGTTCGACGTAGATGATGTCGTTGCCGCCCACTTCCGTGTCGCCCTTCAGGTCGCCGTTGCGCACGATGTCGAGGATATCGGCCACGTCGCGCGTGGCCGTGCCGCCGCGCTTGCGGATCACGGTGATCTGGTCGGCGCCGTCAGGACTGACGCCGCCGGCCATGGCCAGCATGTCCATCACGCTGCGCTTGCCTTCCACCGGATAGCGGCCCGGGCGGTTCACCTGGCCCAGCACGGACGCCTGCTGGCTTTGCAGGCTGGTGACGATGATGTTCACTTGCGCCTTGCGCAGGAAGCCGCCGCTTTCGAGCAGGCCGCCCAGTTTCTTTTCCGCTGCCGAGGTGGACAAACCGCCGATCGCTACCGCGCCCACCAGCGGGAAGGTGATTTCCCCCGCTTCGCTGACGCGCGTCTCCAGGCCCAGATCCGGATTGCCGTAGACGGAAATTTTCAGCACATCACCAGCCCCGAGGGGGACATCGGCTGCACCGGCCATGCCTGCGGCGAGGGCCAGGAAGGCCGCCATCATCCAGTTTGCGAGTCGTTTCATGATTACAGATTCCCGTTGGTAGATTGCTGATGTTTAACTACTTGTTGATACGTCACTTATTTCAAACCCGCTACGCCGCGCTCGTTGGCTTCATGCGCGCTGTTCGCCGGCGCCGCTGCCGCTGGTGCCGCCGCTGCCGGTGCACTGGCCGAAGCCGAGGCCGCCGCATCCTTGTTGAAATACTCGATCTTGGCGCTGGCGCGCAGACGCTTCAGTTCGGCTTCGGCCGCATCCTTGTTCTTCTTGCTGGCCAAAAATTGTTCGATCTGCGGCGCGGCCGCGTCCAGTCCCACCGGGCTGTCCTTGATATCGGCCAGCGCGATGAGCAGGCTGCGCTCGCCTTCGCGCACGATGAACAGCTGGCCCTTCGGCATCGACTGCAGTTTGCCGCTCAGTTCGGGCGCCAGGTCGGCGCTGGTGCGCGACACCTGGGTGCGGCCAAACGCGATCTTGTGTTCGTCGAGCCATTGCGCCACATCTTCCAGCGACTTGGCGCGGTCCATGACGGCCTTGAGTTCATCGTTCAGCGCCGCCGTCGGAATGACCAGTTCGCGCAAATCGAATTGCTTGCGCTGGCTGAAGAACAGGGGGTTTTTCGCGAAGTACTCTTCCACCTCGGCCTTGCTCGGGCGGGTGGCCGCGCCGATGCGCTTTTGCATGTATGCCTGGGCAACGATCAGCGCCTTGGCGCGCTCGATGGCTTGCATGACTTTCGGATCGCGGTCGACCTTTTCCTTCGCCGCTTCGTTCTGCAGCAACTGGCGGTCGATCAGCGACTCGAGCAACTGCTTGCTGGCCGCCGCCTGCTGCGGCGCCTGCACGCCGGCCCGCTGCAACTCTTCATTCAACTGCAGGACGGTGATTTCTTCGCCGTTCACGCTGGCCAGCGCCTGGCCAGCCTTTTTTTCCTTGTTGCCGCAGGCCGACAGACCAGCGGCGGCCAGCAGGACCAGGGCGGCGCACAACAGACGTGGCGCGGGACGGGAATGAATAAAGTGGTTCAAGCGTGCTCCTTCGGATGACGGGTATGACGGCTGGAAAAATCCGGCGCGGTGTGCCGGCTGCATGGCCAGGCTGCACTGCTCAGATTCCCCCGAAAAATAGTTATTCGTCAAATAATTAATAATATTGTAAACATAATACACACAATGCATGACAACAAGCAAAATATTTGCTTAAAAATCTACTAATGAGATATAAAAACAACTATTTCCGCAGTCTACTTCATTGCAAAAAATTATGTATTGCACGGTACAGACTGACTTTAACAATGATAGTTGGCGCGTGCCGTCCCTGACGGCTGCCCGTCAGGCTGACGCTACGACCGGCAGGGGCAAGGCCGGATACTGCACCCTTCGTCGAACCCTTTCCAAGAGGAAAGTAATGGCGCATGGCCGGCACGACTCGTGGCAGGGTGAGCGCGGAGTGGTCGCGTGATGCGCTGGTGCTCTATGCTGGTACTCTAAAGATGCTCCATTTTAACGCGTATTGACTCCGTGCAAAGTATATTCAAACGCTATTTTTTCCTGCAGGCAGCATACTGGCGCTCAATGGGCGTTCTCGCGCGCCAGCACCACTTTCACCGTGCGCGCGATAATCCACAGATCGAGCCACAGCGACCAGTTGCGCAGGTAATCGAGGTCGAAATGGATGCGCGCCTCCATCTTGTCGAGCGTTTCCGTCTCGCCCCGCAAACCGTTGACCTGGGCCCAGCCCGTGATGCCGGGCTTGACCTTGTGGCGCAGCATGTAGCCCTTGATCAGCTTGCGGTACTGCTCGTTGTGCACCACCGCGTGGGGACGCGGGCCGACGATGCTCATGCGGCCCTGCAAGACGTTGAGAAATTGCGGCAGCTCATCGAGCGAGCTGCGGCGCAGGAAGGCGCCGACGCGCGTCACGCGCTGGTCGTTCTTGGTGGCCTGCACCACCGTATCGCCGTCTTCGCCCACCGTCATGGAGCGGAACTTGTAGACGACGATCTCCTCGCCATACAGGCCATAGCGGCGCTGGCGGAAAATCACCGGCCCCTTCGAGGTGCTTTTGACGGCGATGGCGATGACCAGCATGACCGGCAGCAGCAGCACCTGGATCACCAGCCCCAGCACGATGTCGCTGCCCCGCTTGACCATGCTGTTAAAGCCCGTAAACGGCGATTCGCGGATGGCGATCACGGGCATGCCGCCCACGTTGTCGAAGCGCGCCTGCATCAGGTCGAAGATATAAATATCGGGCAAGAAATACACGGAAGCCGTCGTATCTTCAAGCTCGTCGAGCATCTTGCGGATGCGCGGCTGGGCCGAAATCGGCTGACTGATGAAGATCATCTTGATATTGTGTTCGCGCACGTAGGAGGCGATATCGTCCATGCGCCCCAGCATAGGTTCGCGCATTTTTTCCGGCCAGCGGTCGTCCGTGCGGTCGTCGAAGAAGCCATGTACCTGCATGAACAGGTTGGCATTGCGCTCGACGGTGGCGGCAAACTTCAGGCTCGCGTCATTGGCGCCGATGATGACCACCGAGCGCACTTCGCTGTCGCTGTCCGGACGCAGGCTGAACCTGCGCCCGGCCAGGTGCCCGGCCAGCAGCACGAAGGGCGTGAGGACAAACCAGGCCAGCACCACCTCGGTATCGAAATGATAGGCCAGGCCCGTGGCCGAGCCCAGGAAGATGAGGATCAGCGCGACGATCGTCCAGCCGACGAGAATATCGCGCGCATACGCCAGCATGCGGCCGCTGCGCCAGGTACGGTAGGGGTCGACGTGCTGGTACACCGTCGACGAAATGAAGACGGCCAGTATCATCAGCACCAGCGTATAGCCGGTGAATGGCGAGCCCGACAAAACCGTCATCAGGTACAGCAAGCCCATGATGATGATCGGGTCGAGGACGCGCTGAAAAAACGAAATCAGGGGTATATCATTGACAGTCATGTTGATCTTTAAAACTGGACGCTGCCATTGAAGGAAATGCCCTTGGCCCGATAGCTGCCGCTATCGATGATGGCGACGCCTTCGCGCCGCTCGTGGAACAGACGCACGCCAAGCTGGATTTTCCGGTGCGGCGCATACGTGGCGCCCAGCGATGCCGTGCGGGTGGTGTCGCGCCCGTCGCCCGGCAGCACCAGGCCGCTGATGGCGGCGAAATCGCGTCGTTCCTTGCGCAGCAGCGCATCGACGCGCACCTTCGACGTGGCAGCCCATGAAGCGCCCAGGCTGGCGCCCGTGTTCAGGCTGCTTGTCACCAGCGAATTGTCGACGGAACCGAATTCGCGCCAGACCATGCCCGTGAAATTGACTTTACCCAAAGGCTTCCAGTACATGCTCAGCCGGCCATTGGTGCCGCTCTCATCGCGCCCGACCAGCAAGTTGTTGCGGTGGCGCACCCAGCCACCAAGGAACTCCAACTGCGTGTTGCCGCTCAATTCCCAGAAGACATTGGCCTTGATCTCGTCCTGGCGATAGCCGTTGCCGTACACACTGGCATCGAGCGCGCCGCGGTTCGGATACTTGCCGTTCAGGTGGCGCAATTGCAGGCCGATGCGGCTATTGCTGGGCGCAAGGTAGTCGACGCCGAACTCCGTCGCATCTTCCGTCCAGTTGGAAAACGCCTGCGACGGCAAGTCATACGAGTAACGGTCGCGCGACAGGCCGCCGCGCACGCGCCAGCTGGGGTGGAAGCGCCAGGCGCCATTCACGTACTCGCGGCGCTGCGTGCGCAAATTGCGCACAGAGCTCTGGAAATCGCTGAACGGCGTCAGGGTCTGCGAATAACTGGCGCCCACATGGCCTTCGAGGTGGTTGGCGATGTGCCACTCCAGGTCAGCCAGATAATCCTTGCCGTCGTAGTCGAACTGGCTGAAGCGGTTGAAGCTCACCTTCGACCACTTGGCCTGGCCCGTCAGTACCTGGCGGCCGATGGGACGGTTGAACAGGAAGCCCGCCTGCAGCATCCTCGACGTATCCGAACGGGGACCGGAAAAACCGGGCACGTCGTCCGGCAAGCGCATCAGGTTGTCGTCGTACGAATACGAGGTGGCAACGAAAGGCTTGATGGTGTCGCTGATGTCGGCCAGGGCGGCGCCGCTGGCCAGGGTGCCCAGGAGGAACAGCGCAGCCGGCAAACGCGGGCTGGCCATGAAGGCGGCGGCAACGGCTTTTTTACGCAAGGAATTCAACATGGTTTTGTCTTTGAAAGATCACACAGTTGATAGGCAATACTACCAGTAAATCCAATGCCCACCAGAAATAATCCAGAGCCCCAGCACGCCGTTCGTCACGCCATGCGCGAGGATAGGCGACCACAGGGACTGGCTACGCATGTACAACAAACTATATGCCGCACCGGCCACCATGCCGGCCAGCCACAAATTATGTTCAAAGCCAAACAGCAACACGCTGATGGCGAAGGCCTTGGCGCTGGCCAGTCGCGGATCGGCCCGCAAAAAGTCCGGCCTGTCGATCCAGCGCAGCAGGAAGGAACGCCAGAACAGCTCCTCCATCACGGGCACCACCAGCGCCGCGCCGGCGATGCGCAGCACCACCAGGCTCCACTCGATGCGGCCATCGGTGCGGGGATCGAAGCCGTCCGGATTGCCGATGCGCATCCAGCTGGCGTCGAGATTGATCCACAGCAGAAAAACAACAACACCGCTGACCAGCGCTCCGAGAATGGCACGCGCGCCCAACGGCGTCCACAGCAATTCCGTGTAACTGCGGCGCCAGTACAACAACAGGCCCAGCACGACGGCTATCTTGACGGCGTACAGCCAGCGCAAGTCCTGCGCGGCAACGCCCAGGCGGCCGAGCACGTCGGCAATGACTATGAAGGAGAGATAGGCCAGGAATGGCACTACCCGGGGCAAGGCGGCGCGGTCAGACATGCTGCTGCGCATCGGAGGTGACACCACGCGCCGGACGCGGTGGTC
This sequence comes from Janthinobacterium rivuli, assembly GCF_029690045.1. Classification (NCBI taxonomy): domain Bacteria; kingdom Pseudomonadati; phylum Pseudomonadota; class Betaproteobacteria; order Burkholderiales; family Oxalobacteraceae; genus Janthinobacterium; species Janthinobacterium rivuli. The sequence continues at coordinate 1,877,236 of NZ_CP121464.1, read as the reverse complement.
CGGTGCGCATGTGTTTCATGACAAACATGCATCCCCCGATGTAATAAATATAATTATATAATTATATCAAGCTGAACCGTTGCCGTGGCAAATAATCCTGACTTAATTACAACAGGGTATGCAAAAAAGCATCAACTATTGGTGCGCGCCTCGATCAGTTCCCACTTTTCCAGCGCTTCCAACAGTTCGCCTTCGATCTCGGCCACGCGCGCGTTCAGGCGCTTGCCTTCGGCTGGCGTCTTCTTGTAGAAGTCCGGGTGGGACAGTTCGGCGGCCAGCACCGACTGCTCATCTTCCAGCTTGGCGATCAGTTTCGGCAACTCTTCCAGTTCGCGCTGTTCCTTGTAGCTGAGCTTTTTCTGCTTGGCGGCCGGCGCGGCAGCCTCGACCTTCACGGCCGGCTTGCTGGCGGGCGCCGTGGCGATCGGCAAGGTGCGCACGCGCTCCCAGTCCGTGTAGCCGCCGACGAATTCGCGCCACTTGCCCTCGCCTTCGGCGACGATCACTTGCGTGACTACGTTGTCGAGGAAGGTGCGGTCATGGCTGACGAGGAAAACGGTGCCGGTGTATTCTTCCAGCAACTCTTCCAGCAATTCCAGGGTATCGATATCCAAGTCATTGGTCGGCTCATCGAGCACGAGCACGTTGGCTGGCTTGGCGAACAGGCGCGCCAGCAGTAAACGGTTGCGCTCGCCACCGGACAGCGACTTGACGGGCGAACGGGCGCGTTCCGGCGCGAACAGGAAGTCGTTCAAATACGTCATCACGTGACGGCGCTGGCCATTGATCTCGACCCAGTCGCTGCCTGGCGCGATGGTTTCCATCAGGTTCGCCTCTTCGTTCAGCTGCGTGCGCATCTGGTCGAAATACGCCACTTGCAGCTTGGTACCCAGGCGGATGCTGCCCGTGTCCGACTCTTCCTGGCCCAGGATCATCTTCAGCAAGGTGGTCTTGCCGGCACCGTTGGCGCCGATCAGGCCAACCTTGTCGCCGCGCAGGATGGTGGCGCTGAAATCCTTGACGATGACCTTGTCGCCATAGATCTTCGAGACGTTTTCCAGGTCCGCCACGATCTTGCCCGAGCGTTCGCCGGCCGAGACGTCCAGCTTGACCTGACCCTGCTGGTCGCGGCGCGCATTGCGCGTCAGACGCAGCGCTTCCAGACGGCGCACGCGGCCTTCGTCACGCACGCGGCGCGCCTTGACGCCCTTGCGTATCCACACTTCCTCCTGCGCCAGGAACTTGTCAAACTTGGCGTTTTCCACTTCCTCGATTTCCAGCTGTTCCGCCTTGCGGGTCTGGTACGCCGTGAAGTTGCCCGGATACGACAGCAAGCGGCCGCGGTCGAGTTCGATGATGCGCGTGGCAACGTTGTCGAGGAAGGAGCGGTCATGGGTAATGAACAGCACGCTGCCCTTGAAGTCGCGCAACAAGCCTTCCAGCCACAGGATGGAGCTGAAATCCAGATGGTTGGTCGGCTCATCGAGCAGCAGCACGTCAGGCGCCGACACCAGCGCACGCGCCAGCGCCACGCGCTTTTGCATCCCGCCGGACAGGGTTTTCATGGCCATGTCGCCCGTCAGGTTCAGACGGTCCAACACGGTTTCCACCTTGTTCGGCAAGCTCCACGCATCGGCCGCATCGAGTTTGACCTGGATGTCGTGCATGCGTTCCATCAGTTCGTCGTCATTGCCCTGGCCAAACTGGCCCGTCAGCGCATCGTATTCCTTCAGCCACGCCTGCGATTCGCCCATGCCGGAAGCGACGGCGTCGAACACGGACATGTCCGGGTCGAATTGCGGTTCCTGCTCCACATACGCGATCTTGATGCCTTGCTGCATGACCAACAAGCCGTCATCGAGCTTGAACTTGCCCGAAATAACCTTCAACAGCGACGATTTACCCGTGCCGTTGCGGCCGATCAAGCCGACCCGCTCCGTGGTTTCCAGTGAAAATTCCGCGTGATCGAGCAGCGCGACGTGACCGAACGCAAGTTGCGCCGATGAAAGAGAAATGACAGCCATAATGAGTAAGAGTGCTCGGGCGCCGTCTCGCGCACACCGCGTGGTGTGCAAAACAGCCGCCGATTAGATGAATGAAGCACGCATTGTACCGATACTCGCGCAAGCATAGGCATATCTTGCAAACTGTCGGCTATAATTGCGCTCGATTCGCGACACATGGGACGTCTTGCACGCCCCTTGCCGCCGGATCCGGCATGGCAGCTTGCCACGCCTGAGCGTCCTCCCCGTAGCACAATGGATAGTGCACATGCCTCCTAAGCGTGGGATACTGGTTCGATTCCAGTCGGGGGGACCAAACACCTGCCGCCGCGCCCTGCCGCGCCGCGCTCCAGCGATTCATCCTGAAGCAAATCACCGAAGATCAATCCTCAAGCACGGGCTGCCCTGCGGCGCCAGCCTGCCAGCGACACCAGACCCAGCAGCATCAGCGCGTAGCTTGCCGGTTCCGGCACGGCGCTGACGCTAAATACTTGCATGGCGCCAAACGTGACGTTGGGATAGGAGCCGTACGGCGTGCCATCGAGCAAACTTGCGCCGAAGATGCCATTGGCCGGGTCGATGTACGAGTAGCGCGAAGAAATGCCGTTCGTGCTCAGGTCCGCCGACATGCCCAGGTCGGCGCCGATGCCGAAGGTGGGGCCGGCGTTGATGTCATTGAAGGTTTGATACGACCCCACCGAGTCCAGCGCATAGGTTTTCGGCGTTTGCCGGAAATGCTGGCCCGAAGTCAGGTTGAAGATGAAGGCCGTGCGGTCGCGGTCTTCCGGCGTCATGTTGTAGTTGCCCGACGAATTCCAGCTTTGCGGGTTGTAGCCGCCCACCAGCCAGGTCTGGCCGGCGCTGTTGCTCGCCTGCATCACGGAAAACGTGCGTCCCCTGCCATCGGCCGCCAGATGGAAATCGTGCGAGGTGTCGCCCGCCGACTTCGTGTAGATGGCCGTCAGCGCCAGCGGACCTTCGCCCAGCCAGGCGGACAGCTGCGCTTCCTGCGCGCCGTTGAGCAAGGATTGCGCCGACGCGGCAGGCACGCTACCGATGCACAGCAAGGCGCCAGCGAGCAAGGTGGCGGACCGCACCGCCTTGATTTTCAGCATGATTTGTTGTTGCATCGCTCCCCCTGTGTGATTACCGCGAATTTTCGGCATATCAATATAGCACAAGGAAATGCATTAATTGCATTAATTTATTTCAATTGAAATGCACTTAATACAACAGTTTACTGCAGCCATCATGGCGGCAGCACGGCCGTCACCTCGATTTCCACCCTGGCGCGATCCTCGATCAGGCCGGCCACCTGCACGGCCGTCATGGCAGGAAAATGCTTGCCGATCAGCTCGCGGTAGGCCACGCCGATTTGCGGATACGCCGCCACGTATTCCTTCTTGTCGAGCACATACCAGTTCATGCGCACGATGTGCTCGGGCAAGGCGCCCGCCTCCGCCAGCACGGCGACGATATTCTGCAGGGCCTGGCGCACCTGTCCCGCAAAATCATCCGTATGGAACTGGCCCTGCGCATCCCAGCCTATCATGCCGCTGACGTACACCGTGCGTCCGCTGGCGGCCACGCCATTCGCATAGCCGCGCGGCCTGGCCCATCCCGGTGGTTGTAACACTTGCATATTGCTTTCCTCGTTGTTGATGCGGGTCATGCGTCCGCCGCCTCGCGCAGCAATTCGCGCGCGATGATCAATTGCTGTACTTCGCTGGCGCCCTCGTAGATGCGCAAGGCGCGAATTTCGCGGTACAGGCGCTCGACCGGATGGTCGCTCACCACACCCATGCCGCCGAACAGCTGCACGGCCGCGTCGATTACCTGCTGCGCCGTTTCCGTGGCTGTCAGCTTGGCCATCGCCGCCTCCTTCGTCACCTTGCGGCCCTGGTCGCGCTGCCAGGCGGCGCGGTAGGTGAGCAAGGCGGCCGCATCGATGCCGGTCGCCATCTGCGCCAGTTTCGCCTGCGTCAGCTGGAAGTCGGCCAGGGTCTGGCCAAACATCTGGCGCTTTGTCGCGTGGCGCAGCGCTTCATCGAAGGCGCGCCGCGCAAAGCCCAGCGCGGCGGCAGCCACCGACGTGCGAAACACGTCGAGTGTCGCCATGGCCACCTTGAAGCCCTGCCCCGCCTCGCCCAGGCGCTGCGACACGGGCACGCGGCAATTGGCAAAGCGCAGGCGCGCCAGCGGATGCGGTGCGATCACGGCAATGCGCTCGGCGATTTCCAGGCCGGGATTGTCCGCGTCGACGATGAAGGCGCTGATGCCGCGCGCACCGGGCGCCTCGCCCGTGCGGGCGAACACCACGTAAAAATCGGCGATGCCGCCATTCGAGATCCACGTTTTTTCGCCGTCGAGCACATACTCGTCGCCATCGCGGCGCGCCGCGCACGCCATGGCCGCCACGTCGGAGCCGGCCTGCGGTTCGGACAGGGCAAAAGCCGCGATGCGCTTGCCGCTGGCCACGTCCGGCAGATAGCGCGCCTTGTTGTCCAAACTGCCAAACAGGCCGATGGCGCCGGAACCGAGTCCCTGCATGGCAAAGGCGAAATCGGCCAGGCCATTGTGGCGCGCCAGGGTTTCGCGCATCAGGCAAATGGTGCGCGTGTCGATCTTGCCGTCGGTGCCGGTGGCGTGCGCGAGCCAGCCACCCTGCCCCAGTTGCGCCACCAGCGCGCGGCAAGCCGCATCGACATCGGCACCATGCGCGTCGTCCAGGTGCAGCGTCGCCCAGGCATCGAGCTCGCGTTCGAGTTCGGCGTGGCGCGCTTCGAAAAATGGCCAGTCCAGATAGCTCATGTCACGCATGTCAGTTACCCTCGAATTGTGGTTTTTCCTTCGCCACGAAAGCGTGATAGGCGCGGTGGAAATCGTTGGTGGCCATGCAAATGGCCTGCGCCTGGGCTTCCGCCTCGATCGCTTCGTCGACGCCCATGTTCCACTCCTGCTGCAGCATTTTTTTCGTCATGCCATGGGCGAAGGTGGGGCCGCTGGCCAGGCCGGCCGCGAACAGCTGCGCCGCCTCGGCCAGCTCCTCGGGTTCGACCAGGCGGTTGAGCCAGCCCCAGCGTTCACCCTCGGCGCCGGTCAGCGAGCGCCCCGTGTACAGCAGCTCGGCGGCGCGGCCCTGGCCGATCACGCGCGGCAGCAAGGCGCAGGCACCCATGTCGCAGCCGGCCAGGCCCACGCGGGTAAACAAAAAGGCCGTCTTGCTGCGCGCCGTGCCGAGGCGGATATCGGAGGCCAGCGCCAGCATGGCGCCGGCGCCCGCGCAAATGCCGTCGATGGCGGCGATGATGGGCTGCGGGCAGGCGCGCATGGCTTTCACCACGTCGCCCGTCATGCGGGTAAAGGCCAGCAAGCCGGGCATGTCGAGTTTTGTCAGCGGGCCGATGATGTCGTGCACGTCGCCGCCCGAGCAGAAATTGTCGCCACTGCCCGTGATGATGACGGCCTTGACGTCGTCCGCATGCGCCAGCGCGCGAAACAGCTCGCGCAATTCCGCATAAGAGTCAAAAGTGAGCGGATTCTTGCGCTCGGGCCGGTGCAAAGTCAAGGTGGCGACGCCGGCGTCGACGGAAAACAGAAAATGCCGCGCGGCGTAGCCGGCCAGGCTGGCGCGGTTGCCTGGCAGGTCTTGCGGCTGGCCGGGTAGATGGCGCATGCTCAGTCCTTTATGGGGGTGTTATTCAACTGCTGTTTCATGTGCGACAGCAGGTCGATCAAGCGGGTTTTGTCGTCCGGCGTCACGCCGTGCAGCAGTTCGGCGATCCAGCCTTCGTGCACGCGCGCCATCTCGTCGAACGCGCGCCGGCCCGCCGGCGTCAGCTTGACGCTGTAGGAGCGACGGTCTTTCGGGTCGACCACGCGCACCACCAGCTTTTCCTGTTCCAGCTGGTCGGTGATGCCCGTGATATTGCCGCCCGTGACCATCATGCGCCGGGACAGTTCGCCCATGCGCAAGCCTTCGGGAAAGCGTTCAAGCTGCGCCATCAAGTCGAAGCGGGGCAAGGTGATGCCGAAGGTGGCGCGCAGGCGCGTGCGCACCTCGTTTTCAATTTTGACCGTACATGACAGCATGCGCAGCCACAATTTCAGCGACTGGTGGTGGTCCTGCGTCAGCCGGCTCGCCAGGTCCAGCACCGGCTCTTCCGGTACGGCTTCGTCCTGCAAATTTTCGGGTTCTTTATCCATGGTCTTCACTCAGTTACATGACTTCGCCGCCGGCGACGGCGATCGATTGTCCATTCATGGCGGCCGACGCGGGCAGGCATAGCCACGCCACCGCATCGGCCACTTCGCGCGGCTGCACCAGCCGCTGCTGCGGGTTGCTGGCCGCCAGTTCCGCGCGCGCCGCGTCTTCGCCGCGCCCCGTCTTGCGCACGATGTTTTGCACGGCCTGCGCCACCATGTCCGTTTCCGTGTAGCCGGGGCAGACGGCGTTGACGGTGACGCCGCGCGGCGCCACTTCCAGCGCCAGCGCGCGCGTCAGGCCGATCACGCCATGCTTGGCGGCGACATAGGCGCTGACGTAGCGATAACCCTTCAGGCCCGCCGTCGACGCCACGTTGACGATGCGGCCCCAGCCCGCTTCCAGCATGGCCGGCATGGCGGCATGGCAGCAGTGATACACGCCCGTCAGGTTCACGGCCAGCATCTGCTGCCAGATGGCGGCATCCGTCTTGCCGAAGGGCGCCGCATGCGCCTGGCCCGCGTTATTGATCAATATATCGATGCGGCCGAAATGCGCGGCCGCCTGCGCGAAGCCCGCCTGCACGGACGCTTCCACGGCCACGTCGAGCACGCAGACGGCGACCCTGCCCGCGTGGCCCGCCTCTTCCAGCTGCATGCGCGCGCGCGCCAGCCGCGCGCCATCGCGCCCGGCCAGGGTGACCCTGGCGCCCGCGTCCAGCAAGGCGCCCGCGCACGCGAAGCCGATGCCGCTGCCGGCGCCCGTCACCAGCGCGTGTTTTTCTAACAGCGTGTCCATCAATGCTTCCTTGCTCATGTCATCCTTCCAGCAGCCGCGCGGCCACCTGTTGCGGGGTGAGGCCCGTATTGGCGGCGGCCAGCTGGCGCTCGCGCTGCAGATTGCGTTCCAGCTGCTGCTGGCCCGGCCGGTACTGTTTCGGCCACGCTGCGCCTGCGCCGCTGTAGCCGATGCGCGCCATTTCCGTCAGGGTCCAGGCGGGGTTGGCCAGGTGCGGCCGGCCCACGGCGCACAGGTCGGCGCGCCCGGCGGCGATGATGCTGTTGGCGTGATCCGCCTCGAAGATCGAGCCGACGGCCATGCTGGCGATGCCCGCCTCGTTGCGCACGCGGTCGGCGAACGGCGCCTGGAACATGCGCCCGTATACGGGCTGTTCGAGTTTGCTCACCTGGCCCGAGGAACAGTCGATCAGGTCGGCGCCCGCCTGCTTGAACAGGCGCGCGATGCGCACCGCGTCATCTGGCGTGATGCCGCCTTCGACCCAGTCGTGGGCCGAGATGCGCACGCTCATCGGTTTATCCTGCGGCCAGGCGGCGCGCATGGCGCGGAACACGCGCAGCGGATAGCGGCAGCGGTTTTCCAGGCTGCCGCCATAGTCGTCCGTGCGGCGGTTGGTCAGCGGCGAGATAAAACTCGACAGCAGATAACCATGCGCGCAATGCAGTTCCAGCCAGTCGAAACCGGCGACGGCGGCGGCCAGGGTGGCGCGCACGAAGTCCTGCTCGATGCGCGCCAGGTCGCTTTCCGTGGCCGCGCGCGCCACCTGCGACACGCCGGCCAGGTATTGCTGTTCCGAGGCCGCCAGCAGCGGCCAGTTATCTTTCTTCAAGGGCAGGTCGATGCCGTCCCACATGGGCTGCGTCGAGCCTTTCGCCCCTGCGTGGCCCAGTTGCAGGGCGATCTTCGCATCGCTGTTCGCATGCACGAAATCGACGATGCGGCGCCACGCCTGCGTGTGGGCTTCGCTGTACATGCCGGGGCAGGCGGGCGTGATGCGCGCATCGGCCGACACGCACGTCATCTCGGCAAACACGAGACCCGCGCCGCCCATGGCGCGCGCGCCCAGGTGCATCAGATGGTAATCTCCCGCCACGCCATCGACGGCGCTGTATTGCGCCATGGGCGAGACGGCGATGCGGTTTTTCAGCAGCACGCCGCGCAGCCGGAAGGGCGTGAGCATGGGCGGCAGGGCCTCGTCCCGCATCGCCACTCCAGCCTGCTCGCCCGCGCGCCGCGCCAGCCACCGTTCATAATCGGACACATACGCAGGGTCGCGCAGGCGCAGGTTTTCATGCGAAATGCGCTGGCTGCGCGTGAGCATGGAATAGGCGAACTGCGGCGCTTCCATGGCGCTGTAGCGCTCGACGTTTTCAAACCACTCCATGGAATTGCGCGCCGCGCTCTGGATTTTCAGCACCTCGACCGCGCGCGCCTGCTGGTAGGCGCCCAGCGCGGCACCAGCTTCCGCATGCTGGCCGAAGCAGCGGGCCAGCTCGATGGCGTCTTCCAGCGCCAGCTTGGTGCCCGAGCCAATCGAGTAATGCGCCGTGTGGGCCGCGTCGCCCATCAGCACGACGGGCACGCCGTCCTGTACATGCACCCACTGGCGGCAAACGATGCGCGGGAAGGTGATCCACTGCGCCGAGCCGCGCAAGTGCGGCGAATTGCTCAGCAATCCTTGCCCGTCGAGCTCCTCGGCGAACAGCGCTTCGCAAAAGGCGATGCCCTCTTCCTGGCTCATGGCATCCAAACCCGCCGCGCGCCACACGTGTTCGGGCGTTTCGACGATGAAGGTGGAGGTGTCGCCATCGTATTGATAGATATGCGCCTGGAACCAGCCGTGCGGCGTCTGGCGGAAGGCAAACGTGAATGCCTCGAATTTCTTGCGCGTGCCGAGCCAGACGAAGCGGCACTGGCGCTGCTCGATCTCGGGCTGGTAGCTGGCCGCATAACGCGTGCGGATGCGGCTGTTCAAGCCGTCGCTGGCGATCACCAGGTCGGCGCCGTACTGCTGCGCGATGGCCTGGTCGTCCTGCACTTCCGTCTCGAACACCAGCTGCACGCCAAGTTCCTCGCAGCGCGCCTGCAGGATGTTGAGCAGGCGCTTGCGGCCGATGCCGCAAAAGCCATGGCCGCCCGAGCGCACGGTCTGGCCCTTGAAGTGGATCTCGATATCGTCCCAGTGGTTGAACGCCTGCAGGATGGCGCGCGCGGTCGGCTCGTCCGCGTTGGCCAGGTTGCCCAGGGTCTGGTCGGAAAACACGACGCCCCAGCCAAACGTGTCATACGGGCGGTTGCGCTCGATGACGGTGATGCGGTGATCCGGGTTCTGCTTTTTCATGAGCAGGCTGAAATACAGGCCGGCGGGGCCGCCGCCGATGCAGACAATATTCATGGCGTATCCGTGCGAAGTTTGAAGCGCTGCAGCTTGCCCGTTTCCGTGCGCGGCAGGGAAGGCAGGAAGCGGATGGCGCGCGGGTATTTATAGGGGGCGATCTGCTGGCGCACGAAGTCCTGCAGTTCGGCCGCCAGCGCATCGCTGGCCTGGCAGCCGTCTTTCAGCACGATGTGCGCTTCGACGATCTGGCCACGCTCGGCATCGGCGCGCCCGACCACGCCGCATTCGGCCACGGCGGGGTGGCGCAGCAGCGCCTCTTCCACTTCCGGGCCGGCGATGTTGTAGCCGGCCGAGACGATCATGTCGTCGCTGCGCGAGCGGTAATAGAAATAGCCGTCGGCATCCATCTCGAAGGTGTCGCCCGTCAGGTTCCAGCCGTTCTGCACATACTCGCGCTGGCGCGGGTCGGACAGGTAGCGGCAACCGGTGGGGCCTTTCACGGCCAGGCGGCCCGTCACGCCGGGCGGCTGCGGCACGCCGGCCTCATCGACGATGCATGCCTGGTAGCCGGGAATGGCCTTGCCAATGGCGCCGCGGCGGATGCCCTCGCCCGTGGCGGAAATGAAGATGTGCAGCATTTCGGTGGCGCCGATGCCGTCCGTCATGGCCAGGCCCGTCGCCGCCTGCCAGGCGTCGCGCGTGGCCAGCGGCAGCGCCTCGCCGGCCGACACGCACAAACGCAGGCTGCGCACGTCGTGCTGCGCGGCCAGGGGCGCCATCTGGCGGTAAAAGGTGGGCGCCGTGAAGCAGATGGTGGCCTGATAGGCGCCGATGGCGCGCAGCAGGCCCTCGGGCGTGAGTTTTTCCAGCAGCACGGTACAAGCGCCAAAGCGCAGCGGGAACAGCAGCAGGCCGCCAAGGCCGAAGGTGAACGCCAGCGGCGGCGTGCCGATGAAGATATCGCCGGCGCGCACCTGCAGCATGGAGCGGGGAAAGCAGTCGCAGATGGCCAGCAAGTCGCGGTGCATGTGCATGGTGCCTTTGGGGACGCCCGTCGTGCCCGAGGTAAAGCTGATCAGGCAGACGTCATCGGCCGCCGTATCGCACGCGGCAAACGGTGCAGCGTGGGCCGCCATGCGCTGCTCCAGTTCCGCGTCATCGGCGCCAAAGCACAGCATGGCCGGCAAGCCGGGCACGCCATCGAGCTCCGCGCGCAAGCCTTGCGCGCACAGCACGGCGTTCACTTCCGCCTTGATGATAATCGTGGACAGTTCGCGCGCGCGCAGCAGCGGCATGGTGGGCACGGCGATGCAGCCGGCCTTCAGCACGGCCAGCAGGCAGGCGGCCATCATGGGGGTATTCGCGCCGCGCAGCAGCACGCGGTTGCCGGGGATCAGGCCCAGGTCTGCGCTCAGCACGTGGGCGATGCGGTCGACCTGGCGCGCCAGCTGCGCGTAAGTCCAGCGCTGGCCGTCGGCGAGGATGGCGGTGCGTCCACCGCCGCCATTGGCCACGGCCGCATCGAGCAGCGCGGCGACGCAATTGAGGCGCGCCGGATACTGCAGCTCGGGCAAGTCCAGGCACAACTGCGGCCAGAGCGCGCGCGGCGGCAAGTGCGCGCGCGCGAAGTCGTCCCGGGGAGATGCGGTGGTAGGCGAAGGGTCGCTGCTCATGCTCGTCCTGGCTGGTGACGGGCGCGTGCAAAGGCCCGGAAGAAGATACTTTAAACCTAAAGTATTTTCCCGGCAAGCGGAAAACAGCGGATTCAGCCAGCGCCGTCCGGCTTCTGTGCCAGACGCGCCTGCTGCGCCACGCTGCGCGCCAGCGCGGCCAGGGCCGTTTGTATCTGGCCGCCGTCGAGCACCGCGGCCTGCAGCAGGGCCATCATGCCCGCTTCCGCGCCGTGCAGACCCAGGGTGCGGCAACCGAGGTGCAGGCGTTCGAGCTGCTGGCGCGCCTGAGCCGGTTCGCCGCGCGCCAGCAAGGCGTCGACCTGTTCGCCGGCGGCGACTATCTGTCCCTGGAAGCCCGTCAGGTAGGCCAGCAGACGTTCGCTGTCGATGCCCAGGCGCTGCAAGGTGTCGCGCGGCGCCTCGGCCGGCAAGGCGGAAACGTCGAAGCAGGCGTCGATATGCTGGCGCACCTGCTCCGGCTGGAAGGGCTTGACGATGTAGCCGGCGGCGCCGGCCTGCACGGCGTCGCGCACCGTGTCCTGGTCATTCGCCGACGACACGAGCACCAGCGGCATGGCATCGAGCGCGCTGTCGGAGCGGATTTTCTGCAGCAGCTCCATGCCGGACAGGCGCGGCATGCGCAAATCGCAGAAGCACAGCGACGGACGCAAGCCGCCTTCAAGCTGCTCCCACGCCGCCGCGCCATCTTCGGCTTCCACGATATCGTGCACGCCGCAGCTGTCGATCAGATGCATCAATACCATGCGCGACACGACATCATCGTCAACCACCAGTACTTTCATTGCTTTCTCCATAGGCGGCAGCGTCACGGTGCCTGGCCATATTCTACCCAGTTTGGCCGCGCGCTCGATGGCCGGCATTGCCTATTTTACATTTCCTTGCCAGAAACGGCTATTTGCGCCAACAGTGCGCGCAATTGCGGCAAATGCAGGGCCACCTGCGTCCAGCGCCCGCCGTCCGCCGCCTCCTCCATTTCCGTGCACAGCATGTGCAGCTGCGTTTCATCGAGATAGGCGGCGCTGCCCTTCAAACCGTGCAGCAGGCGCCCGGCGTTGTCCTTGTCCTGCGCCGCCAGGGCGGCGTCGAGTTCACGCAAACGCCCCTCCAGGTCGGCGAGGAAGGCGACGCGGATGCGCCGTTGCAGTTCGCCGCTGCGGATGGACTGGGCAGGCGCCGGCACGGGAACCGCCGGCGCGATGCCGAACAGGGCGTCGAGTTCGGCCTGCCCGCGCGCGGCGGCGCGCGGCGCATCCGACGGCATGCGCGGCAACATGAAACCGCGCTGCAGCTGGCGCTCGATGGCGCGCGCCAGCAAGCCATGCAGCACCGCCTCGTCCACCGGTTTGCTGAGGAAATCATCCATACCGACGCCAAGATAACGGTTGCGGTCTTCATCGCTGGCGTTCGCCGTCAGGGCCACGATCATCAGTTCCTGGTCGCGCACGGGCTGGTCCGGCCAGCCGCCCACGCGGATCAAGCGCGTCGCCGTGGCGCCGTCCATCTCCGGCATGCGCCCGTCCATCAGGATCAGGTCATAGCGCGTATGCACGCAGGCGGCCACCGCCAGCACGCCGTTGGCGACGACGTCGACCCGGTGCCCCAGTTCCTCGAGCATGACGCGGATGATGATCTGGTTGGTGGGGAAGTCTTCCGCGCACAGCACGCGCAACTGGTGGCTGTGCGGCGCCAGCGCCACCTGCGGCACCAGCGGCGGCGCCACGCCGTCGGCCAGCGGCAAGGTGAAGGCAAAGGTGCTGCCCTGCCCCGGTGTGCTGGCCACCTCGATCTCGCCCTCCATCAATTCGACCAGCTGGCGGCAGATCGCCAGGCCCAGCCCCGTGCCGCCGTAGCGACGCGTGGTGCTGGCGTCGGCCTGCTCGAACTTCTGGAACAGGCGCGCCATCGCGTCCGCATCGATGCCGATGCCGCTGTCGCTGACCGTAAAGCGGATCAGGTTGACACGCCGTCCGCCGCTGCCGCTGGCCACGCCGGCCCGCTCGACGCAGACGCTGACGCCGCCGCGCTGGGTGAACTTGAAGGCATTGCCGACCAGGTTGACCAGCACCTGGCGCAAACGGGTCGGGTCGCCCACCACGAACGGTGGCAGGTCGGGCGCGAAATCGATGGAGAAACCGATGCTGCGCGCAGCCGCCTGCTCCTCGAACAGGCTGACGACCGTCTCGATGGCCGCGCCGAGCGCGAAGTCGATGTTTTCGATACTCAGCTTGCCCGCCTCGATCTTGGAAAAATCGAGCAAGTCATTGATGATCACCAGCAGCGACTGGGCGTTGGCCTGGCCGCGCAGGATCTGCTCGCGCGTGGCGTCGTGCAGCTGCTCGTCGCGCAGGGCAAAGCCCAGCATGCCGATCACGCCGGCCAGCGGCGTGCGCATCTCGTGGCTCATGTTGGCCAAAAATTCCGACTTCTGGCGCGTCGCATCCTCGGCCTTGCGCTTGGCCTGGCGCAGGCTTTCCTCGTTTTTCGTCAGGCTGCTGTTCACTTGCGCCAGCTTTTCCGACTGGGCCAGCACTTCGATTTCCTTGCTCTGCAACTCGGCCGTGCGTTCGCTGACCTGCTTTTCCAGTTCATTCTGCTGATGCCGCAGCGCGCGTACGCGCTGGCGGTACGCGCCATAGATGGCGCCCAGCAGCAGCGCCGCCATCAGGGTGCGGAACCACCAGGTTTTCCAGAACGGCGGCAAAATCGTGATGGCCAGGGTGGCGCCGCTCTCGTTCCACACGCCGTCCTTGTTGGCCGCCTTGACGCGAAACACGTAATTGCCGGCATCAAGGTTGGTGTAGGTGGCAAAGCGCCGGCCCGCATCCGTCATGACCCATTCCTGGTCGAAGCCTTCGAGCCGGTAGGCGAACATGTTGCGCTGGGGCGCGGCGAAATGCAGGGCTGCGAATTCCAGCGAAAAGACGCTTTCGCGGCTGGTCAGCACCAGCTGGCGCGTATGGTCGATGGCCGTCCTGAGCACGTGCGCGAACTCGCCGCGGCCGATGGCCACCGGCTTGTTGAAGATCTGCAGCTCCGTGATGGACACCAGCGGCGGCACGCGGTTGTCGTGGATATCCTGCGGCACGAACGCCGTCATGCCGTTAAAGCCGCCGAAGTACATGGTGCCGTCGGACGCGCGCAGGGCCGCGCCATCGAAGTACGAGCCTTCCACGGTGCCGTCGGCGCTGTCGTAGTTGCGAAACAGGCCGCTGCGCATGTCGAGCCGCGTGATGCCGCTATTCGTGCTCAGCCACAGCTGCTCGTTGTCGTCGCCGAGGATGCTGGCGACGGCATCGTCGGCCATGCCATCCTTGCGCACGAAGCGCCGGAATCGGATCTCGCCCTTGGCGTCGACGTCCATGCGGTTCAGGCCATTGGCCGTGCCCACCCACAGCACGCCGCGCTTGTCCTCGTGCAGGAAATGCACTTCGTCGTGGCTCAGGCTCTGCGGGTTTTGCGGATCGTGGCGGAAATGGCGGAAGTGGCCAGTGGCGCGGTCGAGCAAGTCCAGGCCGTGGAAGGAGCCGATCCACAAGCGCCCCTTGCCGTCTTCCAGCACGGGCCGCACCATATTGTCGGACAGGCTGTTCGGGTTGGCCGGGTCATGGCGGTAGGTGGTAAAGCGCTTGGTCGAGGGGTCGAAGCGGTGCACGCCGCCGCGCGTCGAGACCCACAGCATGCCGCTGCGGTCGCTCACGATATTGCGGATGGTGTCGCTGTTCGGATCGCCGGCGGCAAAGCGCATGGTAAAGAAACGCCCGAGTGCCGGATCGAAGCGGTGCAAGCCCGTCGAGCCGCCCACCCACAGCACGCCGTCCGGCGCCTTGTACAGGGTGGTGACCTGCTCGTCGCGCGACATGCCGGGCGAACTGCGCAGGTCGAACAGGCGCGAGCTGCCGTCGCGCGTGTCGTACAGTTTCAGGCCGCCCTTGGTGGCCAGCCAAAGCTTGCCATTGCCCGCGTCGGCCACGGCGCGCACTTTCTTGTCCGCCAGCGCGCCCACGTCGCCGGGCGCGCGCGCCATGCGCGAAAAGCCGCCGCTGCCCAGGTCGACCCGGCTCACGCCGTTGTACCAGGAGCCGACCCAGAAGGTGCCGGCGCGGTCGCGGTACAAGGATGACAGCTGGTTGTCGGCGACGCTGAACTTGTCGCCCATCTGGTGCCGGTACTGCAGGAAGGTGTCGCTCTCGGGCAGCCAGCGGAACAGGCCATCGGCATTGCTGCCCAGCCAGACCGTGGCGTCGATATCCTGATACAGGCTGGCCACGCGGATGGCGGAAAAGCCCTGTTTTTCATTCAGGCGCAGGCGCGACTGCGGTGCCTGGCCGGCGGCGCCCAGGCGCCAGCGCTCGGCGCCGGCCATGGTGCCGATCCACAGGTTCTGCTGGCGGTCGATCAGCAGCGACTGGATGACGTTGTACTTCGAGCCAGGATCCGTGTCGACGGCAAAGTGCTCGAAGCGGTCGCTGCCCGGCGCCAGCATGTCCAGGCCCGTGACCGTGCCGATCCACAGGCGCTGCTGCGCGTCCAGCGCCAGCGCCTTGATTTCATTGTCGCCCAGGCTGTGCGGCTTGCCTTCTTCATGGTGCCAGGTGCGGAAGGTACCTGTGGCCGGGTCGAAATGCTGCAAGCCGTCCGAGGTGGCGATCCAGAAGCCGCGCGCGCCATCGTCGAGGATGGCGTGGATATGCCGGTTGCCATTGCCGCGCTTGCTCTTTTCGGCCGGGGCGTAGTGGATGAAGGTCTGGCTGGCGGCGTCGAAGCGGTCCAGGCCATTGTCGGTGCCGACCCACAGCTGGCCCTGGCTATCGACGTGCAGCTCGCCCACCCAGTTGTCGGCCAGGCTGGTCTTGTCGCCTTCGATATTTTTGTAGACGACCATGCGGTAGCCATCGTAGCGGCTCAGGCCAGACTGGCTGCCGAACCACATATAGCCCTGCCGGTCCTGGGCGATGGCCAGCACCGATTCCTGCGCCAGGCCCTGGTCGACGCTGAGCTGGTCGAAACGCAGGGTGGGCGCGGGCGCCGCCGCGGCCCAGCCACTCAACAGTAGACTGAATAACAACACCACATCGCAAACACGTCGAAATACCAGCACAGTCGTCCTGTCAAAAAAAACGCGAAAAACCCGCACGCCGCTCCAAGGGCCGTCTCAGGAACCAAAGAACGCCAGGACATCATCCTTGCGGGCTTGCGTATCGCGCTGTCCAAGACGGATCAGCTCGTTAGTATACGTCGATTCGAACAATAAATACGATGCCAGCGCCGCGCCGCGCGCTTCGGCCGCGCCGATACCGGACAACATGGTGCGGATGGGACGCGGCAAACTGCCGATATGCCGGCTGGCGATGGCGTCGAGGCGCTCGGACGGCGCGATGACGAGCAACTCCACGGGACGCAAGGCCGTCTTGCCCAGCAACTCGGGTGGCAGCATCGACAGAGTCAGGTTGATGCGGTTCAGGCGTTCGATGTCGACGGCCAGGCCATCGAGGAAAATCGACGACAGCGCATGTCCGGCGATCTGCGCCAGGCTCGGGTAGCGCGCCGCTTCGGACGCGGCCGGCGCCGGTTCCGTCATGCGCCCCGCGCCCACCACCAGCACCTTGTTCGCGCCCAGGTGGATCGCCGGCGAGATCGGCGCCAGCTGGCGCATGGAACCGTCGCCGCAGTATTCGCGCTGGCCGCCCACGTACAGGGGCACGGCGGGGAAGATGAAGGGGATGGCGGCCGAGGCGAGCAAGTGCTCCACGCCGATCTGGTCCGGCAGGGCCAGGCGCTGCGTGCGCACCCATGGCGCGATATCCTCAGCAGTCTGGTAAAACGTCATGTGGCGGCTGCCCGAATACGACGACGCCGTCACGGCCAGCGCATGCAGCAAGCCGTCGGCCAGGGCCGCGTCCAGGCGCGGCAGGTCGAGCATGCGGTGCAGCAGGCTGACCAGCGGAGTATTGTCGAGCAGGGAACTGGGCGGCGACGCATGCCACTGGCGCAGCAGCCAGCCGAACGACAGCAACGACAGCCAGCGCGCGCCCGAGCGGATCACGCCCAGCGAGTCGGCGCGGTAGACTTGCTCGACTTCGATGTGCTGCCACACGTCGAGCAGCTTTTGCACACCTTCGCCGAAATTGTCGGCGCGGCAGGCCAGCGCCGTGGCGTTGATGGCGCCAGCCGAGGTGCCGCAGATGATGTCGAACGGGTTGCGCGCCGGCGCCCAGCCCGCTTCCCACAGTATCGCCGAAATCGCCTGCAGCACGCCCACCTGGTAGGCGGCACGGGCGCCTCCTCCCGTCAATATCAAGCCTGTTTTATTTTGCATTCCCATGCCGGCAGATTAGCAGGGTCTGGATGCTTTGTGGAAAAGATTCGGGGTCAGACCCGTCGGGTCTGACCCCAGCTTTTGCCTTTGGGCTAAACAGTAGCAATCAAAAAGTCAATCACCCCTGACCATGCCTTCACGCCGTGGATCCGCCCCCCCAAACCAGAAATCCTTGCCATGCGCATTCAGGCGCATGATGCCCTGCAAGCCCGAGTTCTGTTCGATGACGCGCACCTCGTGGCCCATGGCCTGCAGCGCCTCGACTTGCGCGGCCGGCGCGCGGCCTTTTTCCAGTTCCGTCGGACCGTTGCGGCTGCCGAAGTTCGGCAGGCTGATCGCCTGCTGCACGTTCAAGCCCCAGTCCATGGTGCCGACGAGGACCTTGGCGACATAATTGATGATGGACGAGCCGCCGGGCGAACCCGTCGCCAGCACCAGCTTGTGCGTGCCCTTCTCGAACACGAGGGTGGGCGACATGGCGCTGCGCGGACGCTTGCCCGCTTCGACGCGGTTGGCGATGGGACCGTCCGCATCGCGCGAATCGAACGAGAAATCCGTCAGCTGGTTATTGAGCAAAAAGCCGTCGACCATCTGGCGCGAACCGAAGGCGTCTTCCACGCTGGTGGTCATCGACAAGCCGCCCCCAAACGCGTCGACGGCCACCAGGTGCGACGTCGACGGGCGCTGCAGCGCGTTATCCATGCCCCACGCCACCTGCATGCCGGGCGGCGTGCCGGGTTTGGCTTTGCCCATGGATTTGTCGCCGATCAGCGAGGCGCGCTGCGCCAGATAGGTTTTATCGAGCATCGAGGCGATACCGTTGCCGGGCAGCGGCACGAAGTCCGTGTCGGCCACGTAGCGGTTGCGGTCCGCGTAGGCCAGGCGCCCCGCTTCCGAGAACAGGTGGATCGCTTGCGCATCGAGCACGCCGTCGACGGGTGCATACGGGCGGATATCCTTCACTTCCAGGATGCCCAGCATCTGCGCGATGGCGATGCCGCCCGACGATGGCGGCGGCATGCCGCACACGGTCCAGGCCTTGTAATCGCTGCAGACGGGTTCGCGCACCTTGGCCCGGTAGCCGGCGATGTCCTGCGCCGTCAGCTTGCCGGGATTGGTCGGGTGCGACGCCACCTTGGCGGCGATGTCGCGCGCGATGCGGCCGTTGTAAAAGGCGTCGGCGCCGCCACGGGCGATCTCGCGCAGGGTGCGCGCCAGCTGCGGGTTTTTCAGCACGTGGCCGACGGGCCAGGCCTTGCCCTCTTTGTCATAGAAATAGGCGGCGGCGACGGGGTCGCGCTTCAGGGCCTGGTCCCAGTTCAGCAAGCCGTTGAGACGCTGGCTGACGGGAAAGCCGCCGTACGCCAACTTGATGGCGGGGCCGAACAGGGTGGCCCACGGCAGCTTGCCGTGTTCCTTGTGCGCCAGTTCCAGCATGCGCAGCACGCCGGGCGCGCCCACGGAACGTCCGCCCACCACGCCCGTGGCGCGCGAGACGGGGCTGCCGTCCGCATTCTGAAACAGGTGTTCATCGGCGGCGGCCGGCGCCGTTTCGCGCCCGTCGAACGCCTGCACGCCCTTGGCCGTGGAGTACAGCAGGAATGCGCCGCCGCCGATGCCCGATGATTGCGGCTCGACCAAGGTGAGTACCAGCTGCGTGGCGATGGCCGCGTCGATGGCGCTGCCGCCCTTTTTCAGCATCTGGTAGCCAGCATCGGCGGCCAGCGGATTGGCGGCGGCGACCATGAATTTCTGCGCCGCCCAGCCCGATTTTTCCGCATACGCGGTGGCGATTTCCGGCGCCTTTTGCGGCACCTCGGCAAATGCGGGACTGGCAGCCAGGGCTCCCAGCAAGGTCAGGCTCAGCGCCAGCGGCTTCAATGTGATCATGGATTCTCCGATAAAAAAAGGGCGCACAGCCGAGCAAGGCTGTACGCCCCATACGGGGGTATCCTACATCAAATCATGCCCAACTTACTTTGGCTGCATGCGGATCGCGCCGTCCAGGCGGATAGTCTCGCCATTGAGCATGACGTTTTCCACGATGGCTTTCACCAGTTGCGCGTATTCGCCTGGCTTGCCCAGGCGCGATGGGAACGGCACCATCTTGCCCAGCGCATCCTGCACTTCGGCCGGCATGCCCAGCAACATCGGCGTTTCGAAAATGCCGGGCGCCACCGTCATCACGCGGATGCCGTTGCGCGACAGGTCGCGCGCCATCGGCAGGGTCAGCCCCACCACGGCCGCCTTCGACGACGCATACGCGGCCTGGCCGATCTGGCCATCGTAGGCCGCCACGGACGCCGTGTTGATGATGACGCCGCGCTCGCCTTCAGCGGTGGCATCCTGCTTGGCCATGGCGTCGGCCGCCAGGCGGCACATATTGAAGGTGCCGACCAGGTTGATGTTGACGACTTTCTGGAACAGGGCCAGCGGATGCGGGCCATCCTTGCCCACGGTTTTCACGGCCGGCGCCACGCCGGCGCAGTTGACCAGGCCGCGCAAGGTACCTAATTTGGTCGCGGCCGCCACCACGGCCAGGCCGTCATCTTCCGACGTCACGTCGCACTGCACGAACACGCCGTTCAGTTCCGCTGCCAGCGCCTGGCCCGCCTCCGTCTGCACGTCTGCCAGCACGACCTTGCCGCCGGCCGCCGTCAGCATGCGCGCCGTGGCCGCACCCAGGCCCGATGCGCCGCCCGTGATGATGAATACATTGTCCTGAATCTGCATGAAATCTCCTGAGTAATAAGTGCCGTGTTCCCGGCGCCTGATAGTTGCATGGCACATGATGCCATCATTACGTTTACGTAAACGTAATGTCAGCGACAATTGTAGCCATTTTTACGCTCACCGAGCGAAAACTTGCAACACCAGCCAGTGGCAGGGTTAAAAACACTGGATGAATGCGCCATTGCGGTGGCAGATGCGCCCGTTGGCATCGAGCGTGGCGTTGCCCGCGCCGTTGTAGCGCGCGCCGGCCGCATCGCGGCAACCGCCCGTGTCGCATGCGCCGATGGGCTGCGGCGCGCGCGGCATCGGCACGGCCGGGCTGGGCGGCAGAGGCGCCATGGGCACGACGGGAGGCGCAGGCTGGGCCGGCATGCGGCCGATCACCTGTGCCACGGAACGGCGCGGCTGCACGGGCGGTGCCGGGCGGCATGGCTCCACGGCCAGCTTGCCGCTGTCGCGCGGGTCGAGCTGGCACACGGGCAAAGGCTCAGGCAAGGACTCAGCAGGCGCCGCCGGCTCCTGCGCCCATGCATGGCCGCCAGCGAGCACGATGGCGCAGGCCAGCGCCGGTATGGTTTTTATCATCGTCTTCATGCCACCTCCCCAAGCATCGATCTTACCGCTTTCATTATTGGCACACACGGCGCCAGATACCATGCACATGTTGCAACGGTGTTTTATTTCCTCTCATCACTTTCCTTCTTGCCAGCATGGCATTACAATAAGAACGATTCTTATTCTCATTATCAGAATTCGAGCGCAGTTTATTCTCTTTTCATTCATACCCGAGCCACCCGGAAGGCAGCCAGGAAATAACAACATCCGGAAAGTTCACCATGACCAAGCGTAGTCCCGCTTTTGCAACCTTCGCAGCCCCCGTTTCCACTCCCGTCCGCTCCATGCATTCCGCCGCCCTGCTCCTGCCCTGCCTGCTGTCGCTGGCCGTCAGCAGCGCCTGGGCCGAAGGCAATGTGGCCGCCGATCCCACCATGAACACGGTGGTCGTCACCGCCTCCGGCACGGCCATCGACATCAAGGATGCGCCGGCCAGCATCAGCGTCATCACGCGCGAGGAAATCGAGCGCCAGCCCGTGTATGACCTCAACACCCTGCTGCGCCGCATCCCCGGCGTGACGGGCGGCACCGGCACCGAAGACGAAGCGTCGAAGATCAAGCTGCGCGGCTTGCCCGACAAATACACCTTGATCCTGGTCGATGGCAAGCGCGTGGGCAGCTCGGCCGACACGGCGTACCGTCCCGACCTGGGCCGCCAGGACTTGAACTGGATTTCGCCCGACATGATCGAACGTATCGAAGTGGTGCGCGGCCCCATGTCCTCGCTGTACGGCTCGGACGCCATGGGCGGCGTGATCAACATCATCACGCGCAAGGTGCCTGGCAAGTGGAACGGTTCGGCCACGGCCAACTACACGCAGCCGCAGGACAGCGGCCGCGGCACGGCGCACCAGCTGGGCGTGAACCTGGCTGGCCCCTTGTCGGACACGGTCGGCATGCGCCTGGGCGTGAGCCAGACGCGCCAGAATCCCGATGAAAAATTCTTCGATAAAGCGGGCAGCATGGGCGGCGAACGCAACCAGACTGTCTCGGGCCAGCTGACCTGGGCGCTGGGCAAGAAACAGAACCTGTCGCTGGACGCCAGCTATGGCAGGCAGGAAGCCAGCACTTCGAGCGCGCGTGATGCGGACGGTGAACCGCTGGTCGACAGCTGGGGCGCCAACAAGCTGATACGCAAGAGCGTCAGCCTCGGCTACGAAGGCCGCTGGGACTTCGGCAAGACGACGGTCAACCTGTATCACAACGACTTCGATAACCAGGACGTCGGCACGGTGGCGAAGTCCAAGGACAGCACGCTCGATGCCAGCCTGGAAAAACGGGTCGGCTGGGGCGGTATCGAGCAGATGCTGGTGATGGGCGGCCAGTGGAAGCACCAGGAACTGACGAACACGAATACCATCGGCACCGTGCCCACCGATTACCTGGGCAACACCGTGAGTGGCGCGACCTTGTCCGGCACTACGTCGGCCCTGTTTGCGGAAGATCAGCTGTTCCTGCGCGACAACCTGACGGCCACGGCCGGTCTGCGCCTCGATCACCACAGCAAGTTCGGCAACCACTACAGCCCGCGCCTGTATCTGGTGTACCACCCTGCTCCCGCCTGGACCATCAAGGGCGGCGTCTCGCAAGGCTTCCGCGCCCCGAGCCTGAAGGAAAACTCGCCGGCGGCGGCGACCAATTCGGGCGGACGCGGTTGCGGCAGCCTGAAACCGCTGGGCTACGTCACCGGTTCCTGCTACATGGCCGGCAATGCGGACTTGAAGCCGGAAACGAGCACGGCCGGCGAGATCGGCGTGGCGTGGGAACAGAATGGCTGGGACGTGGGCCTGACTTACTTCCACACGGATTTCAAGAACAAGATCGACTATGCGCCGCTGGGCTTTTACCAGCAGCGCTGGTGGACCAAGATGACGAATATCCAGAAGGCGCGCACCAGCGGCCTGGAAGCGACGGCCACCATCCCGCTGACGAAAAACCTGAACTGGCGTAACAACGTCACCTACATGGCGGAAGCGAAAAACCTGACGACGGGCGCCAACCTGCTCTCCACGCCAAAACTGTCGTGGTACTCGGCGCTGGGCTGGCAAGTCAACGACCAGCTGTTCGGCGAAGTGTCGGCCCAGTACACGGGCAAGGAACTCGATGCGGGCAAGCTGGCCGACAAGGCCTACACCATCGTCGACACCGTCGTGTCGTACAAGGTCACGCCGCAGTGGACCGTGCGTGGCGGCGTGCAGAACCTGTTCAAGAAGGGCCCGATGGCCGATGGACTGGTCGACTATTATGTGCCGGGACGGCGCATGTTCGTCGGCCTGACGTCGCGCTTCTGACGTTCAGGGCACGCTGGCCGGCACCACGGCGCGCCAGGGTGTCATGCAGCGCGCCACGTACGGGTAGTACCCGCGTGGCCGCGCGCAGTAATACCACACGTCCGGTTCCGGATACACGGGCGGCGGCACGATGACCGTGCCGCCGTAGTAGCCAACACGGGGATAGCCATGCCAGGGATTGCCATACCAGCGCGGTCCGTGGCCATGGTGCCATCCATGGCCGGCCCATGCGCCGCCATGCACGCGGCCGTGAAAATGACCGTGGCCGCCATGGCCACCGGGCGTGGCCCAGGCATCGCCTGCCAGCACCAGGCCCGCTACCAGCAGCGCCAGCCATAGGCCACGTCTTTTGTGCTTGCTGTCCATGACATCCTCCTGCCGTGCAAGACTTTCATCATCCTCTCTCCATTATTGTTGGCAAACGGGCGACGCAAGCCAAGCTGCCGTAACAATTGCTCACCTTTTAGACGCCGGGAACAAGGGCAACCGGGAGCTGCGCCCCATACAAACGCAAACAGCCCCGCGGCGCGGGCCACGGGGCTGCAGGGAGTGACCAGTTTATTGCGCCGGCAAGCTTTGCACCGGTGTGGCTGGCGCCAGGATGGGCGGCACGGGCGCGTGGATGGGCGCCGGCGCCTTGACCGCCAGCCAGCCCGTGGCCGGCAGCAGCGGCACCAGCAGCAGGGCCACGATGTTGATGATCTTGATCAAGGGGTTGACTGCCGGGCCGGCCGTGTCCTTGTACGGGTCGCCCACCGTGTCGCCCGTGACGGCCGCCTTGTGCGCGTCCGAACCCTTGCCGCCGAAATGGCCATCCTCGATGTATTTCTTGGCATTGTCCCAGGCGCCGCCGCCCGTGGTCATGGAAATGGCCACGAACAGGCCCGTGACGATGGTCCCCATCAGCAAGCCGCCCAGCGCCGCTGGCCCCAGCAGCATGCCGACGACGATGGGCACGACCACGGGCAGCAGGGACGGCACGATCATTTCACGGATGGCCGACGCCGTCAGCATATCGACGGCCTTGTCGTATTCGGGCCGCGCCGTGCCTTCCATGATGCCCTTGATGTCGCGGAACTGGCGCCGTACCTCGACCACCACGGCGCCGGCCGCGCGGCCCACGGCTTCCATCGCCATGGCGCCGAACAGATACGGTATCAGGCCGCCGATGAAGAGGCCGACGATGACCATGGGGTTCGACAGGTCAAACGTGATGTGCTGGCCCACGGATTCGAGCGCATGCGTGTAGTCGGCAAACAGCACCAGCGCGGCCAGCCCGGCCGAGCCGATGGCATAGCCCTTGGTGACGGCCTTGGTGGTATTGCCGACGGCGTCCAGAGGGTCGGTGATGGCGCGCACGGAGTCGGGCAAGCCCGACATTTCCGCGATGCCGCCCGCGTTGTCCGTGATGGGGCCATACGCGTCGAGCGCGACGATGATGCCCGCCATCGACAGCATGGCCGTGGCCGCGATGGCGATGCCGTACAGGCCCGCCAGCTGGTACGAGACGAGGATGGCGACGCAGACGGCCAGCACAGGATACGCGGTGGACTTCATCGACACACCCAGGCCGGCGATGATGTTGGTGCCGTGGCCTGTCGTCGACGCTTCAGCGATGTGGCGCACGGGCTTGAAGTCCGTGCCCGTGTAGTACTCGGTGATGTACACCATCAGCCCCGTGAGGACGATGCCGACGACGGTCGCGCCCAGCATCTTGTAGCGCATGGCGTCGTCGGGCCACAGCAGCCACGTCACCACCGCGAAGCCGACCAGTGACAGACCGGCCGCCCACCACAGGCCCGTGTACAGGGCCGACATGATTTTCGCGCCCGGCTTGGTCTTGACCATCGAGCAGCCGACGATGGACGCGAGGATGGAAACGGCGCCCAGCAGCAGCGGGTAGATGATGGCCGTGCCGCTGGCCTCGGCCATCAACAGGGCGCCCAGCAGCATGGTGGCGATCAGGGTCACGACATAGGTTTCGAACAGGTCGGCCGCCATGCCGGCGCAGTCGCCCACGTTGTCGCCCACGTTGTCGGCGATGACGGCCGGGTTGCGCGGATCGTCCTCGGGTATGCCCGCCTCCACCTTGCCGACCAGGTCCGCGCCCACGTCGGCGCCCTTGGTGAAGATGCCGCCGCCAAGCCGCGCGAAGATGGAAATGAGCGAGGCGCCGAAGGCCAGGCCGATCAAAGGCTTGATCAGGTCATGCTGCGTGAGGCCGGGCGCGCCCGTCGTCACCAGCAGCCAGTAGAACAGGGTCACGCCCAGCAGGCCCAGTCCGACGACCAGCATGCCGGTGATCGCCCCGCCCTTGAAGGCCACGTTCAAGGCCTGGTTGATGCCCAGCGTGGCCGCCTGCGCCGTGCGCACATTGGCCCGCACCGAGACATTCATGCCGATGAAGCCGCAGGCGCCCGACAGCACGGCGCCGATCAGAAAGCCCAGCGCCGTATGCAGGCCAAGCAGCGCATAGATGGCGATCAGGAGCACCACGCCGACGATGGCGATGGTGCGGTACTGGCGCGCCAGGTAGGCGGCCGCGCCCTGCTGGATGGCCAGCGCGATTTCCTGCATGCGCGCGTTGCCGGGATCCTGCCGCAGGATCCAGCTGCGCGACACCAAACCATAAATGACTGCGACCACGCCGCAGGCTACCGCAAACCACAAACTGGCTGCCATATCGTCCCCTTCTGTTTTTATCCGACGTCATTGCCAACAGCTGCAGACCGCACCGGGTAGGCACGCGCAGCCAGGAAAACACGACCTGCAAAAAACCTGAACCACGAAAACGATACGGCGCCCGCCTCAAGCGCGGGCACAAAAAAAGCGGACACTCAGGTCCGCTTTTCAATACTGCTTATTCCGCCAGGGCGGCAAATGCGCTGTCGCGGATTTGCTCGACCGGACCGACGCCGGCGATGCGGCGGTATTTCGGCGCGCCTGGCAGGCCGGACTTTGCCCAGTCATTGTAGTAACCGAGCAAGACCTTGGTCTGGTTGTGGTACACGTCCAGGCGCTTCTTGACCGTTTCCGCCTTGTCGTCGTCGCGCTGGATCAGCGGCTCGCCCGTGATGTCGTCGACGCCGTCGACCTTGGGCGGATTGAATTTGACGTGGTAGACGCGGCCCGAACCCGGGTGGCTGCGGCGGCCGTCCATGCGCTCGATGATCGAAGCGTCAGGCACGTCGATTTCCAGCACGTAGTCGACATTGATGCCGGCGTCTTTCATGGCGTCCGCTTGCGCGATGGTGCGCGGGAAGCCGTCGAACAGGTAGCCATTGGCGCAATCGGCATCCTGCAGGCGATTCTTGACCAGGCCGATCATGATGTCGTCCGACACGAGGCCGCCCGCATCCATGACTTTTTTCGCGGCCAGACCCAGTTCCGTGCCTTCCTTGATCGCCGCGCGCAGCATGTCGCCCGTGGAGATTTGTGGAATGTTGTATTTTTCTTTGATGAAATTAGCTTGGGTGCCCTTGCCGGCACCGGGTGCTCCTAAAAGTATCAGACGCATTGAAAAGTTCCTAAAAAACAGATTTTGGATGGTGGTATGTGTAATTATTTTTAGATGGTGTTGCCAAGGCTATCTTTCCGTACGAAACTTACCACAAAAAATCCCTGGAACGCCAGTTTGCTATCGAATTGCTATGCCCTGATTGATCAAAGCCAGCAATTCGCGCGGCAGACGTTTCAAAATGTGGTTTTTACTGCAGGCGCACAAAACTTTATTTGCACGCCTGCCGTTTTACGGGTAGCGCTTACAGGGCGCCGTAGTGTGCTTGCACCCGGGCAAGATCTTCCGGCGTGTCGACGCCGGCGGCCGGCGCCGAGTCCGTGACATGCACGGCGATGGCAACACCGTGCCACAGAACGCGCAGCTGCTCCAGCGCCTCGATGGCTTCCAGCGGCGAGGCGGACAATTGCGGATACTCTTGCAAGAACGCATTGCTGTACGCATACAGGCCGATATGGCGCAGCGGCACATAGCCTGCGGGCAAGCTGTCTTTCGACTGCGCGAAGCCGTCGCGGTGCCAGGGAATCGTCGCGCGCGAGAAATACAAGGCGCGGCCGTTCTTGTCCAGCACGACCTTCACCACGTTCGGATTGAACGCGTCAACCACGTCGTGCAGCGGATGCGCGCACGTGGCCATGGGAACGGCGGCGCTGATCTGCGCCGCGCAGGCAGCCAGCAGGGACGGATCGATCAGCGGTTCGTCGCCCTGCAGGTTGACGACGACGGCGTCCGGCGGCAAGCCGAGCGTGCGCGCCACTTCGGCGATGCGGTCCGTGCCCGACGGATGGTCGCTGCGCGTCATGCACACTTCCACGCCATGCGCGGCGCAGGCTACGCGGATGCTGTCATGGTCGGTGGCGACGATGACGCGCGCGGCGCCCGACAGGGCTGCCTGCTCGGCCACGCGCACCACCATGGGTTTGCCGCCCAGGTCAGCCAGCGGCTTGCCCGGCAGCCGCGTCGAGGCCAGCCGGGCCGGGATGATGACGATGAACGCCATCGTTATTCCACTGCGTCTTGCAGGGTGCGCGCTTCGTCCGCCCACATGATGGGGATGCCATCGCGGATAGGATAGGCCAGGCGGTCGGCGCGGCAAATCAGTTCCTGCGCCTTCTTATCGTGTTCAAGCGGACCCTTGCAAACAGGGCAGACCAGGATATCAAGCAGTCGAGCGTCCACGACATTTCTCCACAATTTGTTGGGCCAGCGCGCTATCGATGCGCGCACTGACGGGGACGACCCACAGTCTCGGGTCATCTTTGAGATGTTCAATTTGCGCACATTTTACTGCATCCTTCTCGGTGATCAAGATCACATCCGTGTCGAGCGCCGCAAATGGCTGGTCGAGGAAGTCGTGATGGTCGGGCAAGGGCAGTTCCATGAAGTCCAGTCCGGCCCCGCGCAGCATGGCAAAGAAGCGCTGGGGATTGCCGATGCCGGCCGCCGCCACGATGCGCTGGCCGCTGGCCGCCAAGGATTCAAGCGGCATGCGCTCATTGCGGTTCACCATGCGTTCGGCCACGCCACCGGCCAGCAGCATCTGCACCACCAGCCCGCCCTGCGGCGCGACCCTGGCTACCAGTGCCGGCGCCAGCTCGGGCGCATTGATCACCGTCACGTCGCGCCGGCGGCGCGGCGATTCGCGCAAAGGTCCCGCCGGCAGCAACCAGCCATTGCCCGCGCCGCGGCCGTCGAACAGCACGATTTCCACGTCGCGCTGCAAGGCGTAATGCTGCAAGCCGTCGTCCGTCACCAGCACGTCGACGTCGGGGTGCGCGGCCAGCAGCGCCCTGCCCGCTTGCGCGCGGTCGCGTCCCACCATCACGGGACAGCCGCCGCGCTGGAAGATCAGCAGCGGCTCGTCGCCCACCTGCTGCGGCGTGGAACTGGCGCTGACGGCGCGCGGCGAACGGTCGGCGCTGCCATGGCCGCGCGAAATGACGCCCGGGCGCATGCCCGCATCGCGCAAGGCTTGCACCAGCCAGATCGTCAGCGGCGTCTTGCCCGTGCCGCCGATAAAAATATTGCCGACGACGACGACGGGCACGGGCAGACGCGCGGATTTGATAATGTTTGCCCGGTACAGGCCGCGCCGCACGGCGCTCAGGGCGCCGAACAGCAGCGACACGGGCCACAGCGCGCACGCCAGCGGGCCGCGCGTCAGCCAGGCGCGGGTCAATGTGGATTCAAGCTTGGCGGGGGAGGATGTGGGCATGAAGGAAGACGTAAAAATGGTGTAGGTCGGATTAGCTGCGCCGCCAGGCGCAGCGTAATCCGACATGCTTGGCTGCAGCTTGTGTCGGCTTACGCCGTGCCGGCTAAGCCGACCTACTTGCCACCCGCTTGCGCCGCAAAGGTCAGCTTTTCATAGCCGGCCAGGCGGGCCGCTTCCATCACGTGGATGACCATCTGGTGCATGGCGAACTGATCGGCGTTGACCACCACGACGGGCGTCTGCGCCGGCGCCTTGCCGCCGTTGGCCGCTTTCGCCGCGTCCTGCAAGGCATCGGCCAGGCCGGCCACGTCGCGGAACGACACCGGTTCGCGGTTGACCGTGTAGTTGCCCTTGGCATCGATGGTGACGTCGATCTGCCGCGGCTTGTCCTTGGCCTGCTCGGCGTCGGCCGTCGGCAAGGTGATCTGCAACTCCGTAAACTTGCTGTAGGTGGTGCTGACCATGAGGAAGATCAGGATCACCAGCAGCACGTCGATAAACGGGATCAGGTTGATTTCGGGGTCTTCACGCCCCTTGCCTTTGCGGAAGTTCATTTGCGGCCACTGTGGACGATGTCGACGAATTTGACCGCTTGCTGCTCCATGTCAATGACGAAGCTATCGACGAGGGCGCGGAAGTGGCGGTAGAAGATCAGGGCCGGCATGGCAATGGCCAGGCCAAACGCTGTGTTATACAAGGCGACGGAAATACCGTGCGACAGCGCCGAGTTCGACGCGGTGGCGCCGGGCGAAGCAAAAATCTCGATCATGCCGATCACCGTGCCAAACAGGCCCATCAGCGGCGCCAGGGTGGCGATCGTGCCCAGGGTGGTCAGGAAACGTTCCAGTGTGTGGGCCACGCCGCTGCCCGCCTCTTCGATCGATTCCTTCATCACCTCGCGCGGCGCGTCGACGTTGCGCAGGGCGGCGGCCAGCACCACGCCCAGCGGCGAATTGTCTTCCAGCTTGGCCACCGTGTCCGGCGTGATCTTGCCGCTGCGATACACCTGCACCACTTCATCAAACAGCTTGCGGGGCAGGATCTTGGCGCGGCGCAAATACAGCAGGCGCTCGATGATCAAGGCCAGGGCGACGATGGAAGCAATCAACAACAGCCAGATGGGCCAGCCAGCGGCTTGAAATATAGCGAGCAAAAGGAACTCCTGGTAAAGGGAAGGCGGTGAATCGCCCGAACAGCCTGTATTGTACCGAGCGCCGAAGTGCGATGGTGCGCGCGCGCGGGAATGGCGCAATGTAGCGCGTTGCCGCGCCGGCGGCAAGTGGCGCCCGCATGGCACTTGTCCACACGGCGCGTCGGGCGCACGCTGCCGCCGCACAGTTTTGCACACTTTGTGTGGATAAGATTGTGAGCAAGCATGAAGTCCAGCATGCAAGTCCTTGATTTACATGAGAATTACTGCACTGCGAAAAATACAGGCATAGCAGCTCATCGCCATTAGTCAATGTCACAAAATCAAGCATTCAAGAGTTCTGCACATTTACTGTGGACAAGATTGTGCGCAAAGCCGAGGAATTCAATCAAGTCATTGATTTTAAAGGAGATTAAATCAATGCGTAAAAAAGTGGCAGCCGGCGCGCAATCGGCGGTAAACAGGCGGTCAAAGTTCTGCACACAATCTGTGGACAAGATTGTGTGCAAGCGCAAGGATACGCGCCAAGTACATTGATTTATATCGTTTTTATTGCCATGCATAAAAATGTGGCAGAGGTCGGAAAGCGGGGTTTTCCACGTCCGATTGCACTTCCAAACGGCAGTTTTCCACCGCCAGCGCAGTTCCACACATAAAGTGTGGATAAGATTGTGAGCAAGCCGATTGACTCCATGCAAGTGCCTTGATTTTAAAGGGGTTTTTTTCCATGCTGAAAAATGAGGCAGCAATTCGGCGTGTTCACGCGGTGGAAAACCCGGACAAGCCACGAAACGGTTTATGCAGTTTTGCACACATTCTGTGGATAAGATTGTGAGCAAGGCGCACGGCCTTACGCTACATCCTTGATTTATATGGCTATTTTTATGCTGCGCAAAATTCAGGCAAGCGATGCCATGGGCCTTCCCGTGGATAAATCCGGCGCCGCGCCAGAGTTCTGCACATTTTTTGTGGATAAGATTGTGCGCAAGGCCATGCATGGCATACTAAGCGCTTGATTCCTATACACTTTATTTCCGTGCGCAAAAATGTAGCAAGGCACTTTTATCGGTCGATGTGGGCTTGCCGGGCCATGTTTGTTCCAGGCAAAAAGTTCCGCACACTTTCTGTGGATAACTTTGTGCGTAAGTGGCAGGGGCTGAACTGATGTGCTTGATATTAAAGGTTTTTTTCCCCGTGCACGCAAATCAGGCATACGGGAATTCATCATGAAATCAAATACTTAGAAATAGAACTTGTTGTTTTGCACGATATATGACATAAGCATGACCTCGCCGATAATATGTGGACAGTTCCCTCCCCCATAGCACCAGATGATGACCGATACCCCAACTGACAGCGGCTTTGCCGCCCCGCCCGTGCTGACCGTCAGCGCCCTGAACCAGGCCGTCGCGCGCCTGCTCGAGCGCTCGTTTCCCCTGACCTGGATCGCCGGCGAGATTTCCAACTTCACGCGCGCCGCTTCCGGCCACTGGTATTTCACCTTGAAGGACGATGGCGCCCAGGTGCGCGCCGTGATGTTCCGCGGCCGCGCCCAGTTTGCCGGCTTCACGCCGCGCGAAGGCGACAAGGTGGAAGTGCGCGCCCTCGTCACCCTGTACGGCGCGCGCGGCGATTACCAGATCAACGTGGAAGCCATCCGCCGCGCCGGCGTGGGCGCCCTGTATGAAGCGTTCCAGCGCCTGAAGGAAAAGCTGGCCGCGCAAGGTCTGTTCGACCAGGAACGCAAGCGCGCCATCCCCATGTTCGCGCGCAGCATCGGCATCGTCACCAGCCCGCAGGCGGCAGCCCTGCGCGACGTGCTGATCGCGCTCAAGCGCCGCGCGCCGCACGTCAACATCATCCTGTATCCCACGCCCGTGCAGGGCCAGCAGGCGCCGGAAAAAATCGCGCACGCCATCCGCACGGCATCCACAAGGGCCGAGTGCGACGTGCTGCTGGTGTGCCGTGGCGGCGGCAGTATCGAAGACTTATGGTCGTTCAACGATGAAGCCGTGGCCCATGCGATCGCCGATTGCTCCATGCCCGTGATCAGCGGCGTGGGCCACGAGACGGATTTCACCATCGCCGACTTCGCGGCCGACCTGCGCGCGGCCACGCCGACGGCGGCGGCCGAACTGGCGGCCACGCCGCGCGCCGACTGGATGGCTTCCCTGCGCGCCGATGCGGCCGACCTGCGCCGCGCCATGCGCCGCAGCCTCGACGATGCGGCGCAGACGCTGGACCGCCACAGCCGCCGCCTGCTCAACCCGAAAGCGCAGCTGCAGCAACAGCGCTTGCAGCTGCTGGCCCTGTCGACGGCCATGACGCATGCGGCGCGCGCGCCCATCAACCAGTCGCAGTACGCGCTGGAACGCCTGCGCTCGCGCTGGGCCAACCTGCGGCCCGACGTCACGGTGCTGCGCGCGCGCCTGGCGGACATGCAGCGGCGCAGCGGCGCGGCCATGGCACAGCAACTGGGCCAGCGGCGCCACCACCTCGACGGCCTGGCGGCGCAGCTGGAGCTGCTCAATCCGCAGCGCACGCTGGAACGCGGCTATGCCATCCTGCGTGATGAAAAGGGAAATATCGTGCGCTCGCCGGCGCAGCTGCAGGCGCGCCAGAATGTCAATGTGCGCCTGGCCGAAGGCAGCGCGCAGATCGGCATCGCCAGCGTGCAGGCGAGTCTGGAATAAGCGCTGGAATAAAAAAGGCCGGGGAAGAACCCCGGCCCAACACCTTCCCTACTGAGTGGACTGCTACTGCAACTGCTCTTTCACACGGCCTGATTAAAACTTCATCGACACGCGCGCGCCAAAGGTGCGCGGCGCGTTGTAGAAGGCGCCGTAGATCTGCTGCGTGGGCTGGCATGGCATGCCGACGTCCGTGCAGATTTCATTGACGTCCAGCTTGACCGCCTTGTCGGTGGCGTTCTGCACGAACGCTTCAACCGTGTACGCCTTGTTGGCCGGCTGGAAGCGCAGGCTCAGGTCCAGGGTCGTGTAGGCTTCCTGGCGCTTGACGCCGGCGTGGCCCGGCACGTCGCCGTTGAAGGCGCCCGCACCCACATACGACATGGTTTCATAGTGCACCGAGGCGCGCGGCGTGAGCTGGCCGCCGGCGACACTGAAATCATGCTCGTACTGGACGGTCGTGGAAAACTTCGGCGCATGCTTCATGGTGCTGCCGCCCACGTTCACCAGTGGCGCCGTCGAACCGCAGGACTGGCCATTCGCACGCGCCGCATCGACGTCGCACGACATGAAGTCGTCGTACACGGCTTTGAGCCAGGTGGCGTTGCCCGTCAGGCGGTCGACCTTCGTTGGCCGCCACACCCATTCCGCTTCCAGCCCCTTGACGGTGGCGCCAGCCGCGTTGAAGTTGGCCAGCACGCTGTTGACCACCTGCGACTCGAGCTTGTCCTTGTACTTCATCAGGAAGGCGTCGAGGTTCAGGGTCAGTTCGCGGTTCAGCAAGTCCGACTTGAAGCCGATTTCATAGCTGGTCAGCTTTTCCGGCTTGGTGGTGGCGCCGCCATCGCCGATGGCCGGCGAATGGAAGCCCGTCGTCACGGAACCGAACAGCAAAATGTCCGGGCGCAGCTTGTACTCGATGCGGCCCAGCCAGGTAGCCTGGCCGTATTTCAGGTCGGCTGTGTTGTCGCCCGGCGTATTGCCGCAGGTGGCGGCCGTGATGGCGCCGCCAGGGCCGATATTGTGCGTGTTGGCCAGGCCCGTGCCCGGCTTGACCAGCTGCGCCAGCTGATCGGGATTGAGCACCGTGGTGCCCAGCGGCGCGTTCGCGGGCCAGTTCGGGCAGGCCCAGTTCTTGCCGCCGACGTCGAATTTATGGTCTTTCGTGTAGCGCGCGCCGGCCGTCAGCTTGATCTGGTCCGTCACTTGCTGGCTGACCTGGCCGAACACGGCCTTCGATTTGAGCTGGCGGTCGCCCTGGATGAAGGACATCGACGAGGCATACTGGCCCACGGTCGGCTGCACGAAGATCACGGCGCCGTTGGCGATATCCTGCTGCACGGCCGCCTGCGAAATCTGGCTGCGGTCGATATCGAAGCGCACCTTGTTCTTTTCATTGAACAGGAACAGGCCGGCCACCCACTGGAACGGTGCATCGTCGTCCGAGCGCGCCTGCAACTCGTGCGAATAGCTGTCGAACTGCGCCCAGTCGGTGCGGTTTTCCGACTTGAAGCCCGGGAACAGGCCGGCATCGGAATCGTTGCTGTTCTGGCGCTTGTAGCGGCTCCAGCTGCCCAGGTAGGTGAAGTCCAGCGCATCCGTCGGCTTGTAATTGAGCTTGCCCTTGTAGGTCAGAATCGACTGGTCCAGGGTGCCCGGCGTATCGATCAGGGCCGAGCGCAGCTTCTCGCCCCGTTTCGGTTCGGCCGCCAGGTAGACGTTGCCGGCGCCCTGGTCGAGGAAGTAGTCGGCGATGAAGGTGCCGCGCAGTTGTGGCGTGAACTTCCACAGCAGCGAGGCGCGCACGCCCATCTGGTCGCCGGCGCCATACTTGGCCGTGCCCGGCATGACGTTCGAGCCGCGGCGGAAGTCCACCGTGCCGTCATGGCTATCCTTGATGGCGGCGATGCGCAGCGCCACGTCGTCGGAAAACGGGATATTGAGCATGCCCTGCGTCTGCAGATGGCGCTTGTCGCCCACGGTGATGCCGGCCGAACCCATGAACTTGGCCGTGCTTGGCGCGGCCGAGACGAGGTTGACGGCGCCGGCCGTCGAATTGCGGCCGTTCAGGGTGCCCTGCGGTCCGCGCGCCACCTCGACGTGCGACAGGTCATACATCAGCGCCGTGGCGCCCTGGGGACGCGGCGAATACACGCCGTCGACATAAAAGGCGACGGCCGGGTCGCCCAGCTCCGTGTGGTTGGCCGAACCGACGCCGCGCATGTAGACGTGCACCCCGCCCGAGTCGCCATGCTGCTCGACGACGAGACTCGGCACCATGGTCGCCAGCGACGCCAGATCCTTGACCTGGTTGTTTTGCAGGGTGTCCTGGTTGAAGGCGGTGACGGCCAGCGGCGTCTCCTGCACGAAGGTATTGCGGCGCGTGGCCGTGACGACGATGCGGTCCATCTGTTCGGCGGCCGGTTTTGCCGCGTCGGTGGCTGCAGCCTCCTGGGCCATGGCGGCGCCGCTGCCCAGCAAGATGAACTGGGCGAAGGTCGCATGCGCGAGGCTGAGGGCGATGGTGTTGCGTTTGAGCTGTTGCATTGTTGTTGTCTCCTGTACCGCTGGTTGATTGATGATCACATAGCTCTTTGGCTATTGCTGCACATTTTTTGGGTGTCAATCTGAAGTCATGTCGCCTCCGTGCGGGGTCAATGGGTAGCCACGGCGCGCCCGGCCGTGTCAAATAGAAAGGCATGGCCCTCTTCCGGCGCGAAGCCGATGGCGCTGCCCTGCGCCAGCGCGTGGCGCGCCTCGCCATGCAGCTTGATGGCCACCGCATGCGGACTGTTATCGAGGGTCGCGTGGATGATCTGCGCATCGCCCAGCTGCTCGATCAGGGTCACCGTGGCGCCATAGCCTTCGTGGCGCGGCACCAGGCGCAGGTGTTCGGGACGTATGCCGACCAGCATGCCCGCCTCGCCGCCAAGCTGGCTGGCCAGCGCGGGGACGGCGGCGCACGGCAAGAAGTTCATGCGCAGCGCGCCGATGAAGCCGGCGACGAACTGGCTGGCCGGATGGCGGTACAGGTCCAACGGCGCCCCCACCTGCTCCAGGTGGCCGCCATGGAAGACGGCGACCCGGTCGCCGAGTGTCATGGCTTCGACCTGGTCGTGCGTCACATAGATCATCGTGGTGCCCAGTTCCTGGTGCAGCTTGGCCAGTTCGATGCGCGTCTGCACGCGCAAGGAGGCGTCAAGGTTGGACAGCGGTTCGTCAAACAAAAACACCTTGGGCTGGCGCACGATGGAGCGGCCGATAGCCACGCGCTGGCGCTCGCCGCCCGACAGGGCTTTCGGCTTGCGGTCGAGCAGGTGCGTGATCTGCAAAATCTCGGCCACCTTGCCGACGGCCGCGCGCACTTCGGCTTCCGGTTTGCCCGCCAGTTTCAAGGCAAAGCCCATGTTGTCGCGCGCCGTCATGTGCGGATACAGGGCGTAGCTCTGGAAGACCATGGCGATGCCCCGCTCGGCCGGCGCCACATCGTTGGCCAGCAAGTCGCCGATGCGCAGCTGGCCCGCGCTGATGTCTTCCAGTCCCGCGATCATGCGCAGCAGGGTCGACTTGCCGCAGCCGGACGGTCCGACGAAGACCATGAATTCGCCGTCGTGGATATCGAGGTCCAGGCCCTTGACGATTTCCGGGCCATCGCCATAGGTCTTGCGGATGCCCCGCAGGGAGATGGCGGCCATGTCAGTGCGCCTCGACCAGGACGGCGGCGTGGGATGCACGCTGCGCGGCGATGAAATCGCGGTACCACAGGGCGCTGTCCTTGAAGCTGCGCTGCTGCGTGGCGTAGTCGACGTAGAGCATGCCGAAGCGCTTGGCGTAGCCGGAGTTCCACTCGAAGTTGTCCATCAGGCTCCAGTAGAAATAACCGCGCACGTCGATGCCCTGCGCGATCACGGCGCGCAAGGCGTCCAGGTGCAGCTGCACGTACTCGATGCGCGGCGCATCGTGGATCTTGCCGTCGACGGGCTTGTCGGCCACGGCCATGCCGTTTTCCGTGATGTAGACGGGTGGCAATCGGTATTCGCGGTGCAGGCCGACCAGCAGTTCCGTCAAGCCTTGCGGATAGGTTTCCCAGCCCATGTCGTTGACACCGAGCTTGCATTCCGGCTTGCGCGGCGGCGTCTCGGCACTCATGTAAGCGCGCGTGTAATAGTTCACGCCGAGGAAATCGATGGGCTGCTTGATATCTATGAAATCGTTTTCAAAGATGGATAAAGCAGAAGCGTCGACGTGTTTCAGGGCCAGGGCCGGGTAGCGGCCCTTGAAGATGGCGTCCATATACCACTGCACCGAGCGCGCATATTCGAGTTCGGCCAGTTCGCGGTCCTGGGCGCTGTCGGTGGCCGGCGTGGCCGTCCATTGATTGAGCACGATGCCCAGTTTCGCGGGCGGATTGACGACGCGCATGGCTTGCATGGCCAGGCCGTGCGACAGCAGCAGATGGTGCGACACTTGCACGGCGGCGGCCGGGTCGGCCATGCCGGGCGCGAACTGGCCCGTGCCGTGACCCAGCACGGCCGTGCACCACGGTTCGTTATGCGTGGCGATGCTGGCGACCTTGTGGCCGAAGCGGCGCGCCACTTCGGCAGCGTAGGCGGCGAAGTGGTAGCAGGTGGCGCGATTGAGCCAGCCGCCCTCGTCCTGCAAGGCTTGCGGCAAGTCCCAGTGGTACAGGGTCAGGTGCGCATCGAGACCCTTGGCGGCCAGGGCGTCGAGCAGGCGCCCATAGAAATCGAAGCCGGCCTCGTTCCAGGCGCCGGAACCCGTGGGCTGCACGCGCGACCAGGACATGGAAAAGCGGTAGGCGTTCACGCCCAGGCTGGCGATCAGTTCCACGTCCTCCGCGTAGCGGTGGTAGTGGTCGCAGGCCACATCGCCATTGCTGCCGTCGATGATCTTGCCGTCCGTGTGGCTGAAGGTATCCCAGATGGAGGGGCCGCGGCCGTCGATGGCGGCGGCGCCCTCGATCTGGTAGGCGCTGGTGGCCACGCCCCAGGTGAAGGTGGCGGGGAAGTTGATATCGGTGTCGTCGTTATGCATGGTGGTCATGTCAGTGTGAGTGGATGAAAAAAGTGCTAGCCTTTGACGGCGCCCTGGGTCAGTCCTTCAATTAAACGCTTCGAGGCGACAAAAAACATCAGCAGCAGCGGCAGCACGGCGATGGCGGCGCCCGTCATCAGCGCGCCCCATTCCGTGTTGTTTGGCGCCTGCATGCTGCGCAGAGCCAGCGGGATCGTGTAGTTCTCGACCGAGCGCATGACGACCAGCGGCGTGATGAAATTGTTCCACGAGTTGATGAAGGTGATCAGGCCCAGGGTGCCCATGGCGGGACCGATCAGCGGCAGCACGACTCTCCAGTAGATGGCGAATTCGCCGCAGCCGTCAATGCGCGCCGCCTCGATCAGGTCCTTCGGAATGGCCGTGCCGATGTACTGGCGCATCAGGAAGATGCCCAGCGCGCCGGCCGCTCCCGGCACGTACAGGGCGCGCGGCTGGTCCAGCCATCCGAGGAAATCCATCAGCATGAAGGTCGGGATCATGTTCATGAATGAGGGAATGATCATCGACGCCATCACCAGGGTGAACAAGGGCCGCTTGAAGCGGAACTCGTACATGGCGAAGGCATAGCCGCCCAGCGAGCAAAAGAACAAGGTCAGCGCCGTCGTCATCAGGGCCACGTACAGGCTGATGCCGATATTGCGCCAGAACGGCAGGCGCTCCTGCAGCAGTTCGATGTTGTTGAGCAGGGCCGTGCCGAACCAGCGCGGCGGCGGCAGGCTGTAGATCTCGGCGCTCGTGTGCGTGGCGAAGACGAACATGAAGTAGAACGGCGCGACCATGATCAGGGCGCCGATGGCCACCATGGCGTAGGCCGTCCAGCGGGTGGTTTTCATCGGACCTCCTTGCGCTCGTTGCGTTCATTGCGGCTGAAAATGCGGTTGTTGACCCAGGTGGTGCTGGCGATGATCAGGAACAGTAGCCAGGAAATGGCCGACGCCGTGCCGAAGTCGCCCGAGGAAAACGCCGTCTTGTAGACGAAGATGGCCGTCGTCATCACCGACTGGCTCACGCCGCTCGATTCGGCCACCAGCACGAACGGCTCCTCGAACAGCTGCAGATTGCCCATGATGGTCAGTGTCACGGCCAGGTAGATCATCGGGCGCAGCTGCGGCAGGGTGATGTACCAGAACTGCTGGCGTTTCGACGCGCCGTCGATGGTGGCCGCCTCGTACAAATCCTTCGGTATCACCTGCAGCGCGGACAGATACAGCACCAGGTTCCAGCCCAGGTAGCGCCAGAAAATGACGAAGGCGACGGCCGGCTTGATGAACAGCGAGCTGCCCAGCCAGTCGATCGATTCCGCCGGGAACAGGCCGCCGACGAGCGGCAGGCTGGCGCACCATTGGATCAGCACATTGATCTGCCCATAGTCGCGCGAGAACAGGGTGTTGAAGACCATGGCGATGGCCACGCTGGACGTGATGAACGGTAAAAAGTAAATGCCGATCACCAGGTTGCGCGAGCGCTTGAAGCTGTTGTGGATGAACGCTGCCAGCGGAATGGCCACCAGGTGCTGCGGCACGCCCGAGGCCAGCGCCAGCCACACGGTATTGCCCAGCGAGCGCAGAAACCACGGATCGCTCAAGGCGTATTTGTAGTTGTCCAGGCCCACCCACTGCATGGCTTCCACGCCGCTGGCCGCTTCCCACTGGTTGAACGACAGATAGATGGAAAACAGCAGCGGGAACAGGCTGAAGACGGCGAACAGGATGAAGAAGGGGCTGATGAAAATATACGGCGCCCACTTCTTCATGTTGTAGCGTTTCCTGGCGGGCCGCGCGGCAGCGGCAGCGGGCGCGCCCTCGGTACAAGGCATGGAGGTAGTCATGCTGCTCCTAGCGCCGCGCGCGGTGGGTGATCAGGGCCTTGGCGTCGGCCAGCGCCGTCTTGATATCCTTGTTTTGCGCCAGCACGCTTTCCAGTTCCATGTTGACGATGTCGCGCGCCACGGCGTCGAACTTGTCGACGCGGATGACGGGGATTTTCGCCGCCGTGTCGCGCGCCAGCAGACGCGTCTTCTGGCCGCCGAAATACGGCTGCGGCTCGTCCATCATCGGGTCCGCGTACGCGGCCTTGAGGGCCGGGAAGGCGCCAATCTCTTTGAGCGAATGCAGCTGGATATCCTTGTTGACGGTCATGAACTTGATGAATTCCCAGGCCTGGGTTTTATTCGCGGCTTTCTTCGGGATGCCATAGAAGGAGCCGCCGTAGGACGCCAGCGCGCCGGCCGGCAGGTTCGCCGCGCGCCACTGGCCGGACGACGCCGGCGCCAGCCACTTGGCCAGGTGGCCGCTGAGCCACGAACCCATCATCTGGCTGGCCACCTTGTCGCGTTTAAAACCTTCGGCCCACTCGCCCGTCCAGGCCACGGTGCGCGCATCGATGCCGGCGACCCTGGCCGCCTTGGCCAGTTCGAACGCTTTCACGAAGCGGGGCGAGTCGACCAGCACCTGGCCCTTGTCGCCAAAATAGATGCCTTCGCCATCTTTCAGATTGGCGCGGATGACGATGTCCGCCAGGTCGCTGGCGCCGGCCAACAGATAGGTGCCGGTGGCGGCCTTGAGCTTCTTGCCGGCGGCGATATACGATTCCCACGATTGCGTCAGATCGGTTTCCTTGATGCCCGCCTTGTCCATCAGGTCCTTGCGGTAGAACAGGGTGCCCGGTCCCAGGTCGGCCGGCATGGCGCCCAGGGTGCCGCGCGAACTGGTCGCCTGCACAAAGGTAAATGGCACGAACTGGGCGCGGTACTGCCCTGCCCCGTACGGCGGCTGCAGCAAGTCTTCCATGCCCTTCGATTCGGCGAAGCTGCCGACATAGCGGAAGTCGATGGCCATCACGTCGGGCAGGCGCGCGCCGGCCGCCAGCGCCGTCGTCATCGAGTTATGGTGGTCGTCGATCTGCAGGCTGACCAGCTTGACCTTCACTTGCGGATACAGCTTTTCCCACAGGGGCAAGGCCGTCTTGACGGCGCGGTCCAGGTCGGGGAACGAGGCGACGGTAATCGTGGCCGGGGCCAGCGCCGGCGGGACGGCGGCCGGCGGAACGGCTGCGGGCGCGGCGGCCACGCTGGCGGCCAGGGTCAGCGCCGCCAGTGGGGCGGCGCCAAGGATGCTTGACTTCATTATTTCATCTCCGTTTATTGAGCGTCTTCTATCTTGAAAACGTTTTCACAACATGTGTCCATTTAACACCGCAAAGAAAATCAAGTCAATCGAAAAAGTTGTCATTTTTATTGAAGACAGCGTGGCGGGATGCATGCCATGGCGCGTTTTCTCCTATGAAAAGACGCAAAAATCCGCCATTTCAAGATGCTGTTGTTTTTCGTGAAAACGTTTTCAAGCGCCGACCCACGGCCCTTTCGGCATTTATGGTAATCTTTCGATGAAAAGGTTTTCAGAGCACTGACAACCAGCCATTTTGATACCCAGGAATCACCTTGAACGATAGCGCCCACGCTGCTCCCCCTTCCACCCTGCTCGACGTGGCCCGCCAGGCCGGCGTGTCGCCCAGCACCGTCTCGCGCATCCTCAATGGCACGGCCAAAGTGTCCGATGACAAGCGCGACGCCGTGCTGGCGGCCATTGCGCACATGAAATTCGCGCCGAACCAGATGGCGCAGGGTCTGAAAAAGGGCCGCTCGATGACCATCGGCATCGTGGTGCAGGATATTTCCAGCCCCTTCTTCGACGAAAGCCTGCGCGGCGTGGACGATGGATTGAAGGACACGGGCTATGCCTCCGTCATCGTCAGCGGGCACTGGAATGCGCAGGAAGAGGCCGACCGCATCCGTTTGCTGCTGGCGAGAAAGGTCGACGGCATCATCCTGCTGTCGGGGCGCATTTCGGACGAGAGCGTGCTCGATTTCTCGCAACAGCGGCCCATCGTCTCGACGGGCCGCCTGCTGGCCACGAAAAGCGCCATCGGCTTCAAGCTCGACAACGAATACGGCGCCTACCTGGCCGTGCGCCACCTGGTGGAACTGGGCCACCGCCGCATCGCCTTCGTGGCCGGCCCCGCCAACAACACGGATGCGGCCGAGCGCCTGACGGGCTACCAGCGCGCGCTGCGCGAAGCGGACATCGCCATCGACCCGAAGCTGATGGTGGAAGGCGATTTCCACGAGGCAAGCGGGATGCTGGCCATGAACCATTTGTTCGATACGCAGCAGCAATTCAGCGCCGTCTTCGCCGCCAATGACCTGTCCGCCTACGGCGTGCGCCTGTGCCTGTACCGCAAGGGCATCCGCGTGCCCGACGATATCTCGCTCGTCGGTTTCGATGACTTGCCCGGCTCGTCCTACACGACGCCGCCGCTGACGACCATCCACCAGCCCCTGTACGACATCGGCCGCATCGCCACGCAAGCGCTGCTGGGGCTGATCAATGGCGAAGCCGTGCAGGCGGCAATACCGCCCCTGGAGCTGATCGTGCGGGAAACCACGCGGCGTATTCGCTAGGCCTGGCGCTGAACGAGAATCACTACGCCAACGGCATCCGCAACGCGTGCGGGAATCTGCAGCAATGGCGCATCCGCTTTACAATAGTGGCTCGTTCAGCAAGAATGCTTGGTTCAAGCACGCAAGGCTCAACCCTCCGGCCACAGGCTGGAAGACTCCGAACACTCACCATAAAGGGACATCACATGGAACATACTCTGCCACCACTGCCGTATGAAATGGACGCTCTGGCGCCGCATATTTCGAAAGAAACCCTGGAATACCACTATGCCAAGCATCACCAGGCGTATGTCACCAACTTGAACAACCTGATCAAGGGTACCGAGTTCGAGAACCTGTCGCTGGAAGAAATCATCAAGAAATCGTCGGGCGGCATCTTCAACAATGCGGCGCAAGTATGGAACCACACCTTCTACTGGAACGGCATGAAGCCGGCCGGCGGCGGCGCGCCTACCGGTGCCGTGGCTGACGCGATCAACGCGAAATGGTCGTCGTTCGACAAGTTCAAGGAAGAATTCACCAAGTCGTGCGTGGGCAACTTCGGTTCGGGCTGGACCTGGCTGGTGCAAAAAGCCGACGGCTCCGTCGACATCGTCAACACCTCGAACGCCGGCTGCCCGCTGACCACCGGCGACAAGCCGCTGCTGACCTGCGACGTCTGGGAACACGCCTACTACATCGACTACCGCAACCTGCGCGCCAAGTACGTGGAAACGTTCTGGGGCCTGGTCAACTGGGACTTCGTTGCCAAGAACTTCGCGTAAGCGCCAGTTCCTGTCAACGTAGGGCGAAAAGAAGCCTGCGCCACCCCGCGCAGGTTTTTTTTCGCCTGCTGAAAGGCGCGGCGCTGCGCTACAATCACTGCCCCGCCACCGCTATCTCCCCTGCCCCGATGTCCGCTCGCCTGCTGCGCCGCCTGTTGATCTTGCCCCTGCTGGCGTGCCACCTGCACGCGTGCGCGGCCGCCCCATCGCCCCTGCTGTCCGACTACACCCACAACGCCTGGGGCGCCTTGCAAGGCGCGCCCGTCGATGTGCTGAAATTCGCCCAGGGCAAGGATGGCTGGCTGTGGATCGCCACGGCCACCGGTTTGTACCGCTATGACGGCGTGCGCTTCGACAGGGTCGACAGCGTGTACGGCCACCGCCTGCCGTCGAGCAATGTGCTGGGCCTGGCCACGCCGGCCGATGGCGCCGTCTGGGTCGGCTACCGCCTCGGCGGCGTCAGCGTCTTTCGCAAGGATGGCGCGCGCACCTACCGCGAGGCGGACGGCTTGCCGCCGGGCGCCGTGTTCCATATCGAGGCAGCGCCCGACGGCGCCATCTGGGTCGGCACGCGCGATGGCGCGGCGCGCCTGGCGCCCGGCGCGGACCGCTTCGTTGCGCAGGCGGCCAACGTCGGCCTGCCCGACAAGCGCGTCTACCAGATCCTGTTCGCCCGCGATGGCACGCAGTGGATGGGCACCATGCACGGCGCTTATTTCCGCAGGCCGGGCGAGACGCACTTTTCCCACGCCTGGCCGCGCACCATC
This sequence comes from Janthinobacterium rivuli, assembly GCF_029690045.1. Taxonomy (NCBI): domain Bacteria; kingdom Pseudomonadati; phylum Pseudomonadota; class Betaproteobacteria; order Burkholderiales; family Oxalobacteraceae; genus Janthinobacterium; species Janthinobacterium rivuli. The sequence continues at coordinate 1,833,606 of NZ_CP121464.1, read as the reverse complement.
CTCACCGGCATGGATGAAGCGCCCGATGGCGCCATCTGGGCCGTCGACGCGCAAAGCAATTACTATCGCGTGCGCACCAGCGCGCCGCGCGGCGATGCACCCATCCGGCCCGATGCCAGGGGCAACAGCATCCGCTTCGACCACGCCGGCACCATGTGGCTGATGCAGCCCGATGGCATCGAACGCAAGTTCGACCCTTCCGGCCCCAGCCTGCCGTCCCAGCGCCTGACGCGCCAGAACGGCATCAGCGGCCCGCTACCACAAACCTCGTTCCAGGACCGCGAAGGCAATCTGTGGTTCGGCACCTCGACGGGCCTGGACCGGCTGCGGCCGAACCGCCTGACAACCCTGAGCGTTGCCGTGCCCTTCGACCATCCCGGCATGCTGCCGGGGCCCGATGGCGACGTGTGGATCGGCGATTACGTGAGCGACGTGCGCAGCTTTACGGCCGACGGGATGAAAAAAGTGATCTTGAAGGGGGCGCTGGCGGCCAGCCACTGGGCGCCCGACGGCACGCTATGGCTGGGCAACGAGCAGGAACTGCACCATCGCGCGCGCAACGGCGTCATGACGCGCGTGATGACGCCCGTGCAGGGACTCGATCCGCAGGCGCTGCAGCAGGATCGCTCGGGCGCACTGTGGGCCTCGTTTTCCGGCGGCGGCCTGTTTCGCCTGAACGAAGGAAAATGGATCGCCAACGGCGGCCTGTCCGGCCTGCCCGCAGTGCTGACGACGGCCATGGCAATCGATGGCGCCGGCACCGTCTGGCTGGGCCATGCCGACAATACGGTCAGCCTGGTGGCCGATGGCCAGCGCGCGGGCGCCGTCAAACGGCTCGGCGCGCCCGAGGGTCTGCAGGTGGGCACCGTGTTGCAGCTGTACCGCGATGGCGAGGCGATGTGGGCCGGCGGCGAAAACGGCGTGGCGCTGTACCGCGCCGGCCGCTTCCACACCTTGCGCGGCGCGCGCGGCGCGGCGTTTCGCGGCGTGTCGGGCATCGTTCGGCTGCCGGACGGCGACCTGTGGCTGCATGGCGCGGAAGGCATTGCCCATATCGGCGCCGCCAGCCTGGCCGCATGGATGCGCGACGGTACCGCTGTTACCTCGGAACGCTTCGACGCGCTCGACGGCTTGCAGGGCCATGCCTCGCAGCTGCGCCCCGTGCCGTCGCTGATCCATGCGCCCGATGGCAAGCTGTGGTTCTCCACCTCGGCCACCATCGGCATGCTCGACCCGCTGCACATCCGCCGCAACGCCCTGGCGCCGCCCGTGCAGATCCACAGCCTGCTGGCCGATGGCGCGCGTTACGCGCTGGACGATGCCAAGCCGCTGCACCTGCCGCAGGGCAGCAAATCCCTGCAGATCGGCTTCACGGCCCTGAGCCTGTCGATGCCGGAACGCGTGCGCCTGCGCTACCGGCTGGCGGGCGTGGACGCCGGCTGGCAGGAAGCCGTGGGACGCCGCGAAGCCTACTACACCAACCTTGCGCCCGGCAGTTACCGCTTCGAGGTCACGGCCGCCAACGAAGACGGCGTGTGGAACACGCAGGGGACTGGGCTAGACATCGTCATCGCGCCCGCCTTCGTGCAAACGCCGTGGTTCATCGTGCTGCTGGCACTGGGCGCCGCGCTGCTGCTGTATGGCGGCTATGTGCTGCGCATCCGCCGCCTGACGCGCAATATGCAGGAACGGCTGCAGGAACGCTTGCAGGAGCGCCTGGCCGAACGCTCGCGCATCGCCCGCTCGCTGCACGACACCCTGCTGCAAAGCGTGCAAGGCTTGATCCTGTCGTTCCATGCGCATGCGGACATGCTGCCCAAGGGCACGCGCGAACGGGCGCGTCTCGACGGCACGCTCAACCTGGCCGACCAGTTGCTGATCGAAGGCCGCGACCAGATCATGGACTTGCGCGCCTCGGCCGAACCGGATGAACTGCGCCTGGCGCTGCAGCAATTCGGCAAGGGCCTGGCCGAGCACCGCGCGCACGCGTTCACCGTGCATGTCAGCGGCACCTGCCGGCGCCTGCAACCGCGCGTGCATGACGAAATCTATGCGATCGCGCGCGAAGCGCTGTTCAACGCCTCGCGCTATGCCGAGGCGGCCAACATCGTGCTGGAACTCGACTATGCGGAACAGGCCTTCACCTTGCGCGTGCGCGACGACGGCTGCGGCCTCGACGACGCCGTGGCGCAGGCAGGCCAGCGGCCCGGCCACTGGGGCCTGGTCGGCATGCGCGAGCGCGCCGCCGGCATCGGGGCCAGCCTGCGCATCGACAGCCGGCCCGGCGCCGGCACGCAGATCGAAGTGAGCGTGCCGGGCCGCCTGGCCTATTGACGTCGCTGGCAGGGAAGTGTTGTAGGATGCGCAAGAGCGCTGCCTTGCGCCGATCCCGCCACCACTCTGTCTGAAAGTACATCATGAAAAAATGCCTGCTTGCCCTGCTCGTGTTTGCCTCCGGTTCCGCCTTCGCCAACTCGGCCTGCGACACGCCGCGCAACGACTTCGACGGTCTGTATTGCCTCAACAAGGTGTATCAGGAAGCGGACAAGGAACTTAACGCCAACTACAAAAAACTCGCCGCCCAGCTCGATGCCGGCGGCAAGCAAAAGCTGAAATCGGGCCAGCTGGCGTGGATAAGCAACCGCAACCAGAATTGCTCCAAACGCGAATCGTCGGGCTTTTATGTGAACCTCGATTGCGCCACCCAGACCACCATCGAACGCGCGCAATTCCTGCAGGACCGCGTGCGCGAATGCGTAAGCGCCGGCTGCCAGAACAGCAAACTGTGAGCTGAACCTGCGCCAGCGCAAACGGGAGCGGGCGGCAAGCGCCCATACTGACCGCTCCGATGTCTTTCCCGTTTGTGCCATGAGCAAACTCATCGATATCTCCCTGGACCAGTGGGACGCCAGCGGCAGCGCCGCGCAGCAGGCGGCGGCGCTGCAGGCACTCGAAGACGGGCAAGTGCTGCTGCTGCCCCGCCTGGGCTTCTCGCTACGACAGGAAGAGCATGCCCTGCTGAACGGCGCGGCGGGTAGCGCCGGCAGCGCCAAGAACATCAGCTGGGAAGCAGCGCGCGGCGTGCGCGGCCACGGCGACGCCTGCGATGCGGTCCTGCTGGCCGCGCTGATGCAGCGCTATGCGCGGCACACGCAGCGCCTGCTGGGCGGCTTGCTGCCTGGCTATGTTCCCCATCTGCAGCAAGGCAAGGGCAGCTTTCGTCCCGTGGAAATCGCCGGTCGCGTGAGTTCCTGGCGCAAGGACGATACGCGCCTGCACGTCGACAGTTTTCCCTCCTCGCCCACGCAGGGCCGGCGCATCCTGCGCGTCTTCACCAACATTCATCCGCGCGACATGCCCCGCGTGTGGAAACTGGGCGCGCCATTCGAGCAGGTGGCGCAACATTTCTTGCCCGTCGCGAAGCGTCCGCAACCGGTGCTGGCAGCCCTGCTGCAATGGCTGCGCATCACCAAGTCGCGGCGCACGGCCTACGATCACTACATGCTGCAACTGCACGACGCCATGAAGGCCGACCTCGGTTACCAGGCGCAGGTGGAACAGCACACCCATGCGTTCGCGCCGGGCCAGACGTGGATCGTCTTCAGCGACGCCGTATCGCACGCGGCCCTGCGGGGACAGCATGCGCTCGAGCAAACCTGGCTGCTGCCCGTGCACGCCATGGCCGCCCCGCAGAAGTCGCCGCTGGCCATCCTCGAGCGCCAGTTGCAACGTCCGCTGGCTTAGCCAGGTTCAGGCCGGCAAACGTGCCGCCTTGAAACGCCGCCACGCCTTGTGCATGCGGCCATCGCTGCCCTGCGCCTGCGCGCGTGCCGCCAGATAACCGCGCACGAAGGCCGCGTGCAGCCGCAGCCCGTCCTGGGTCGACTGATCAAGCTGGCCAGCCTGGTCAGCCTGAACTTCGGGCAATTGCTGCAGCAAGCGGTCGGCCACCTGCACATCGTTGAGCCAGCCCAGTTCATCCTGCAGGGCCGACAAGCGTCCCACATACGGTTTCACGGCCCGGCCCGCAAACAGCGAGGCAAAAAATTCCGTCGCGTAGCGCGTCTTCTTGGCCGCGATGCGCACCCGGTGGCGCTGCGGCGGCGTGGCATGCAGCAAGCCCTTGCCGCGCTTCATCAGGCGCCGCTGGTCCTTGCGCAGCGTAGCGCGGGCAAACGGCGAAACGCGCGCGTCCAGGCGCCGCAACTGGCGCACGGAGCAATTGTCGCGCCAGGCGCGCGCCTGCAGCCAGCGTTGCAAGCCCAGCATGCAGGCCGTGTAGCGCGCCGAGGTGACGGCCTGGGCCGCTTGCTCGTGCTTGAGGCGCGCCTGCGCGTGCGCCGCCTCGGCCAGCGCCGCCGCATCCGCCTGCGCCTCGCCGTCGAGTTGCGCCAGGGTATTGCCTGCCAACACATCCCAGTCGCGCGCCTCGCCCAGCGCGCCGCCCAGCCACTCGAGTTCGCCCTTCAAGGCGTCAGGCAAGGCCAGCAGGGACTTGAACATACCCAGCGCCGAACGCAAGCGGCGCAGGCCCACGCGCATCTGGTGCACGCTTTCCACGTCCTCGCCGCCCGCCACGCCATCCTGGTTGCCGCTGACTTGCTCCAGGCAATTGCCGGCGATGGCCAGGAATACCTGCTCCACGGACATGGCCGCGTCGAGCGCCAAAGGCTGCGCCTTGACCGCTTGCAAGGGATGCGATGCGGCCAGCCGGTAGCCGCGCTCCGCCTTGCTCATGTGGCCCAGCTGCAGCGGCACGTCCTGCAACAAGGCCAGCGCCACGTCGAACAGGCTGGCCGCCTGCCCCTGCTTCAACTCCAGCTCGATCTCGCTGACGGGCACAGTGCGGACGACGCTATCCGCCCCGTCCGCGCCGCTTTCAATGACACCCTGGTCCAGCACGCATTCGATCTCGTCGCCCTGCGGCGTGCGCAACTGCCATACGGTGCGCTCCATGCGCGTGGTAAACACGGGCCGCAAAGCGTCGCGGATGCCGTCCTGGCGCAGCAGCGCGCGGATGGGCTGCTTGCGGCCGATGGCCGCATCGAGCGCGGCCAGGTCCGGCTGCGGCCCGGGCACCTCGCCTTCCCATTCATGGCGGCTGTGCAAGCCGCCGCTGACGGTACCACCCGCCTTCAGCGTTTGCACCCAGCGCCCGTCCACCTGGCGCACGCGCAAGCCCGCCTGCTGGCGGCACAGCTGCAAATCGGGCGTGTCGACATAGATATCGTGCATCCGCAGCAGCTGCGGCTCACCTTGTGCATACTGCGCCAGCAGCGGGTGCGCGCGCAAACGGGGCACATCTTGCGGTGCCAGCAACAATTTCAATTCGATTTCCATGACCGCTCCTTGCGAGACTCCTGAACGCCCATTGTAAGGCGCGTCCGGCCGCTCGCAAGGAGCACGCACACGGACCTTGATTTTGCGCGAAAATAAGCGCTTCATTCAACCAGGAGATGCCATGACCTACCACGCCGCCGAGAACCGCTACGACAGCATGCCATACCGCACTTGCGGGCGCAGCGGGTTGAAACTGCCGCTCTTGTCCCTGGGACTGTGGCATAACTTTGGCGACAGCAACAGCCTGGCCTCGCAGCGCGACATGCTGCGCACGGCGTTTGACCTGGGCATCACGCATTTCGACCTGGCGAACAACTACGGCCCGCCGTATGGCAGTGCGGAAAGCAATTTCGGCAAGCTGCTGCGCGACGATTTCCTGCCCTACCGCGATGAACTGATCATTTCCACCAAGGCGGGCTGGAACATGTGGCCGGGCCCGTACGGCCAGGGCGGCGGGTCGCGCAAATACGTGCTGGCCAGCCTGGACCAGAGCTTGCGGCGCCTGGGCCTCGATTACGTCGACATCTTTTACTCGCACCGTTACGACGCCGACACGCCGCTGGAAGAAACCATGGGCGCGCTGGCCACCGCCGTGCAGCAAGGCAAGGCGCTGTACGTGGGCCTGTCCTCGTATTCGCCGCAAAAGACGGCCGAAGCGGCCGCCCTGCTGAAGGAATGGAAAGTGCCTTGCCTGATCCACCAGCCGGCCTACAACATGCTCAACCGCTGGATCGAGGAGGATGGCTTGCTCGATACCCTGCAGCAAGAAGGCATGGGCTGCATCACGTTCACGGCGCTGGCGCAGGGACTGCTCAGCGACAAGTACCTCGATGGCGTGCCGCAGGATGCGCGCGTCAACCGCCCCGGCGGCGGTTCGCTGACGCAACAGCACCTGAGCGCGGAAAACCTGGCCCGCGTGCGCGCACTGAACCAGATCGCCGCGCAGCGGGGGCAAACCCTGGCGCAAATGGCGCTGGCCTGGGTGTTGCGCGATCCCCGCGTCACCTCGACCCTGATCGGCGCGAGCAGCAGCGCGCAAATCCGCGAAAACGTGGCCGCGCTGCAGCAGCTGTCGTTCACGGCCGACGAGCTGGCCGCCATCGACGTGCAGGCGCGCGAAGGCCATATCAATCTGTGGGAAGGTCCGTCGCGGGCCACCTGATCACCCGTCCTGCGCTTGTGGCGGCGGCAGCGGGCAGGTAGACTGCCGCCGCCTTTCAACATTTACCACAAGGTTCCATGCAAGCCATCCACGCCATCGCCCTCTGCCTGCTGCTGTCCTGCGCGGCCAACGTCCGCGCAGCCAATTATTGCGACTCGCCGCGCTGGTCGATCGTGCACAACAAGAGCTACGACGAGGTGATGAAGATCGCCACGAAGCGCGACAAGATCCGCGACGCCGAATGCAGTTTTACCGATGTGATCCTGAGAATCCAGAACGAGGAGGCGGGCATCGGGCGCTATCCGGGCATCCTGCTGATCGCCGACGCGCAGGATGAACGTTTCGTCGTCACCAGCCGCGTCGGCGCCTACACCATCTTCAGCTACCGCTACAACGACCAGCGCCTGCTGCAGTTTGCCATGCAGGACCACAGCTGGGAGGAAGGCGAAGCGTTTCAGGCCGGCGCCTACAAGATTACCGGCATCAAGGAATTCAAGACCCTCACGGGCTTCCCCGCCACCTTGCTGGTGGTCAAGACTTTCCAGTTTTACGGGCCTAAATAAGGCGGCAGCAACGCGCCCAGTTCCTGCGCGACTTGCCGGCGCCGTTCCGGCGTGGCAAAGACGCCCACCGCCACATGCCGGGTAGCATCACGCATATCGTTGATGTGTATCAATTGGCGCGGCCCTTGCGGCACGGCAATGCGCGTGCACCAAGGCGCAAAGTGGTGGCGCCGGCACTGCCCGGCGCTGACCTGTTCGATGACCAGCTCGCCGTCGCGCAAGGCGATGTGCTCATAGTCGCGCGCGTGGCGCAGGTAATGCAGCAGGGCGGCGGCCACCAGGATCAATTCGGCGAACGAAAAAACGGGGATGTACCAGAGGCCGCGCAGTGCAAAAGCGGCGGCAATGACGAGGGAAAACAGGCATAGCAAGCCGTAGGCGCGCAGCAACTGGCGCGCCGTCAAGGCACTGTGGCGCGCCAGCAGCCATTGCGGCTGCTCGCGCGAGTGATCGCGTGGCATGGCGCCTCCCGCACTATCGCTTTATCACCCATCACAATCACCGCAGCGGCACTTGCCGCCGCAGGGTCAGCCAGACCGTTCTGCCAGCTTGCGCCAGGCTCAGGCGCCCATGCGCACCAGCGCGTGACCCACGTGCTGCCACCAGTGATCGCGCGACTTGACCTGTTTCAGGCAAGACGTGTCGATTTCCGCAGGAAACACATGATCCTGGCATGCCTTCGTTTCCAGGGCATAGCGCTGGTTTTCCGCCGCTGCCAGGGCCACGACGAGCCAGAATCCCAGCGCCAGCAAGATCACCAGCAAGCTCCAGGCCAGGTGATTGGTGTTACTTTTTTCGCCAAAAAACTCGCGCGGCCGCGTCTCGCGGTACATCGACATCAAGTCTTTTTCTTTCTCTTCCGACATCTGCGTTTGCATCCTCTGACATCCTATCCTGTGCCGGCCGGCTGGCCATGGCGGCGTGCACGCCGCCTTGCCCGCATTTTACGCTGATGCCGCAGGAGAGGCGGTAATTCATGGGGGCGATTCGCCACCACCTTCCTCCGCCGGCCGGACGGGCGCCATGCTTTCTACATGGTCGACGTCGATGTCGCCGCCATCGGGCGCCGTATTGCGCGGCTCCACGCCGGCCCGCTCACCGGTGCCGGCCGCATCGCTGTCGTTGTCGAGCGCTTCCGCATCCTGGCCGGGCACGCCCTGCATGTCGCTGCCGCTGTCGGAACTGTCGCTGGGGCCGAGCGCGCCCTTGCCATGGCCGCTGCCCAGGACGCGGTCGGGGATGACGGGCAAATTGTCCGGATCGAGTGTGCTGCCGCTCATGGTTGACTCCCGTTGAACAAAAAACCAGCTTACTCCCCTGGCCCGGCCAGCGGCGCACGCCTGCACCGCATTTTCCAAGGGGCAAATGCGGCGGCGCACAACTATTTTCATAAATTACTTCACAAATGTACTATTCATTGCTATAGTTAATTCAAGTAAGCATCTTCTCATCCAGAAACTGCTTCATCGCCGGCACGGCGCCCACCAGCGCCATGCCGACGAACCGACCGGTACGTGGCGATCCGGCCCATCCACCCAGCCATCATGCACATTTTGGAGTCTTATCATGCAAGCCAAATCACTCATCGCAGCATTGTTTGCCATCACCACCGCCACTTCGGCTTTCGCCCAAAGCGCCGCACCTGCCCCAACGGACAAGCAACTGACGCGCGAGCAAGTCACGGCCGAATACATCCGCGCCCGCAACGCCGGCGAAATCGCCACCAGCGAAGTCGACTATCCGAAAACGCCGGCCACCGCCGCCAGCCAGGTGACGCGCGAACAAGTCATGGCCGAGTTCTACGCCGCCCGCAAGGCAGGCCTGATCCCGCAAACGGAAGCGGACTTTGATATCGCGCATACGATCAAGCAGGTCGTGCAATAAGAAACCAGTCAGCCGGTTTCAGTCACACAGTAGTACACCTCAGTTGCGGCGCAGCACCCGGGCCTACCCCGGCCGGGCCACTCCCGGCGCTCACCGCGGCGAGCTGTCAGCATCGCCCCAATACCACCTTCCGGAGTTCCTGCATGTCCCTGCACCGCCGCTTGCTTGCCGCCAGCCTGATCCTTGCCTTGAGCGCTTGCGCCGACATGGGCCATATCGCGCCGCAATCGGCCATGCTCGACGCCAACAAGCTGCAAGCGAGCCAGGCCATGGATGCCGCCGCCAGCGCCGCCATCGAATGGCCGCGCACGCAATGGTGGCAAGACTTGCATGACCCCCAATTGAACCATTTGATGGACCAGGCCCTGGCCGACAGCCCCACCCTGCGCGGCGCCCAGGCGCGCGTGCGCCAGGCCGAGGCCTTGGCCGGCGCAGCCGAGGACAAGACCCGCCCGCAGGCCGACGCGGCCATCTCCATCAACCGCGAACTGTATTCCCAGCACGGCAGCACGCCGGCGCCGCTGGCCGGCAATTACGCCTGGCGCAACCAGGCCACCGTCACGGCCTCGTACGACCTGGACCTGTGGGGCCGCAACCGCGCCGCCCTGTCCGCCGCCCTGGGCGACGTGCAGATGGCGTCGGCCGAATCGCAGATGGCCCGCCTGGCGCTGGAAACGGCACTGGTGCGCACCTACATCCAGCTGTCGTATGAATTCCAGCTGCAGGATGTGATCGAACGCAGCCTGGCGCAGCGCGCCCGCATCCTCGACATCACGCGCCAGCGCAAGGCGGCCGGCATCGGCACGGACATTGACGTGGCGCAAATCGAAACCACCTTGCCGGCCGGCCGGCGCCAGCTGGAACAGTCGGCCGAATCGCTGGCTCTGCTGCGCAACCAGCTGGCGGCCCTGGCAGGCAAGGGGCCGGCCGCCGGTGCGGCGCTCACGCGTCCCGTGCTGCGCCTGGACCAGCCGCTGGCCATTCCCGCCGCCCTGCCGGCCGAGCTGATCGGCCGCCGTCCCGACATCGCCGCCCAGCGCTGGCGAGTGGAAGCGGCGGCGCAGCGCATCGATGCGGCCAAAGCCGAGTTCTACCCGAACGTCAACCTGGTGGCCTTCGCCGGCTTCCAGGCATTTGGCTTCAGCCATTTTCTCGACGCCAATTCGGACATTCGCGGCGTCTCGCCCGCGCTGAGCCTGCCCATCTTTGCCGGCGCCCGTTTGCGCGCCCAGCTGGGCAGCCAGACGGCCGTGTACGACGGCGCCGTGGAGCAATACAACGCCACCGTCATCAACGCCATGTCGGACGTGGCCAATGCCGTCACCCGCGCCCAATCGCTGGCCAAACAGCACCAGCTGACCGTGCAGGCGCTGGCGACGGCGCAGCGCGCGCGCGACCTGGCGGAAAAGGCCTACAAGGCGGGCATGAGCGACGCCATCGCCATGCTCAACACGCAAGTGGCGCTGCTGGCGGAAGAACAGCAGCAGGCGCAGAATGGGGCGCGCGAGCTCGATCTGTACGTTTCCTTGATGAATGCGTTAGGAGGCGGCATCTGAGCTTGCAATCCTGGCATTGCCCTAGCCCAACAAGATACAATCGGAACTTTATTCACACATGAAGGAATATGACATGACCGCTTTTGACGCCACCTCCAAGCGGCTGCAAAACATCCGCACGCGCATGCCAGGCTTCCCCATGGAACTGATGCGTTTATTGCGCATGACGTACCACATTCAAAAAGGCATGAAGGACCTGACCAACGCCGCGCTGAAAAAGCACGACCTGGTCGATGCCAGCTACATGGTGCTGGCCGTGCTGTACGGCACGGACGATGAAACCTCGAACGCCTGCACCCTGGGCATGGCCTGCCATGAAAAGCCGGCCAACCTGACGCGCGTGTGCAACGACCTGGAAACGCGCGGCCTGATCCACCGTGGCACGCGCCCCGGCGACCGCCGCTCGGTGATGATTTCGCTGACCGACAAGGGCCGCGCGCTGATCGAAACGGCGCTGCCCGACGTGTACCAGGAAACCTCGGCCCTGTACGAAGGGTTCACGGAAGAAGAGCTGCAAGTGCTCGACAAGCTGTACATGCGCCAGCTGCGCAATTTGAACAATCTCAACAACCAGAACTGATAGCCTATCGATGACGCCAGCCACAGCAACAACATCTACGCACGGCCCCCTGAGCCGGGCGGCCCACTGGCTGGCGCTGGCGCTGCAGGACTGGCGCGCGACGGAAGGCGAACGCTGGATCTACGTCGGCAAGACCCTCATCGCCGCATTCTGCGCCCTGTGGCTGGCCTACCGCCTGGGCCTCGATTCGCCCAGCACGGCGATGACCACCACCATCATCCTGGCCCTGCCCAGCAGCGGCATGGTGCTGGAAAAAAGCTTTTACCGCCTGTGCGGCACCCTGCTCGGATGCACGGCCGCGCTGACCCTGATCGGCCTGTTCCCGCAGCAGCCCGTGCTGCTGTTCGCCGGCCTGGCCCTGTGGGTGGGCCTGTGCACGAGCGGCTCGGCCCTGCACCGCAACGCCCAGTCGTATGTGTACGTGCTGGCCGGCTACACGGCCTGCATGATCGTCTTGCCCGCCATCGAGCAGCCGATGCAGGTGTTCTCGCTGGCCGTCACGCGCGTGGCTGAAGTGAGCCTGGGCATCATCTGCTCGGCCGCCGTCTCCAGCGTGCTGCTGCCACGCCACCAGGGCACGCAGGTGATGCGCACGGTGCAGGCGCGCTACGGCAAATTCCTCACCTTTTGCCAGGACGTGCTGCAGCAAAAGCTCACGCCGGCGCAGGTGGAACTGACGCATCTGCAGTTTGCCGCCGACGTGGCGGCGCTGGAACTGGGCCGCTCGGCCGCCCTGTTCGAAGTCACCAGCAAAGTGAGCCACGTGCGCGCGCAAAACCGCAAGCTGCACGCCTTCAACGCCACCTTCATGACGGCGCTGACCACCTTCTACACCTTCCACCGCCTGTTCGACCGGCTGCAGCGCGATGGCGAAACCCAGGTCATGCAGGCCTGCGCGCCCCTGTACGCCATCGTCGCCGAAGCGCTGCAAACGACGCCGTCGCAAGACTCGCTCGACACCATGCAGCGGCATCTGCAAACGGCGCTGGGCCAGGCCCGCGCGGACATCGACGGCGCGGCCATCGCGCATGCGCAGCGCATCGATTTCGACACCGTGTGCGAACTGCTCGAACGCTTCGCGCGCGACATCAGCCGCTTTCACGAAGTGTATTTCAGCCTCGTGCACGACACGCCGCTGGACGTGAGCACGCCGCAGGCGTATGCGCCGAAGACGCCGCCCGCGCTGGTGCTCGCCAGCGGCGCGCGCGCCGGCATCAGCCTGGCCCTGCTGGCGCTGGGCGCCTATTTCCTCGCCTGGCCCTACGCCAGCACGGCGATGCTGATGGCGGCCGTGTTCTGCGCGCTGGCCTCCTCCTCGCCGCGCCCCATCCTGATGATCCGGCAAGTGCTGGCAGGCTTCCTCATCGCCATGCCGCTGTCGCTCGTCTGCGTGTATTTCGTGCTGGTGCACGGCGACGGCTTCCCCATGCTGGTGCTCAGTTTTGCGCCGTTTCTGGCCGTCGGCCTGTACCTGATGACGAATCCGGCCAAGCTGGGCGTGGGCCTGGGCGTGTCGACCTTCATCACGCAGATGGCGCCGACGAATGTGATGCACGTCGATGGCGCGGCCTTTTTGAACACGGGCATGGCACTGATCGTCGGACTGATGCTGGCCGCCCTCGTATTTGCCGTGCTGCTGCCCGAGCACACGATGGGCCACAAGGACCACATCGGCCGTGCCCTGTGGCGCGAAGCGCTGCATGCGTGCACGGCGCCCGCACGCCGAGTAAAACACCGCTTCGACAACCGCGTGCGCGACTTGCTCAGCCAGCTCAATGCGGCGGCCGGACCGGCGCCGGGCGAAGCCACGCGCGCCGTCGTGCGCCAGGCCCTGACCCTGCTGGAAATCGGCCATTCCGTGATCGAATTGCGCGAACTGATTGCCACGGCCCGGCCAGGCGCCACACGCCACGCGCTGCAGCAATGCGTGGATCACATCGCCGCCTGGCTGCGCACGCGCAGCGACCCCGCACTGCAGGCGGCCCTGGCGGCCACCCTGCAGGCGGGCGCCGTCGTGCGCGCGGCCCAGACGGAAGCCGATGCGACCGGCGAGCGCAGCGCGCGCCTGCAGACGGCGCTGGCCGACCTGCATTCGATCTACACCTCATTACTCGACCATATGGCGCCTGGCGCCGGAGACCACCATGCCGCGTGAATTCGCCCTGTTCGGAATTCTGATTCCTACCCTGCTGCCCCTGTTCCTACTCGGCATAGCCCTGCAAACCCTGCTTGACCGCGTGCTGGGCTGGCTGGGCGTGTACCGCATGGTGTGGCATCCGTCGCTGGCGCGGCTGTGCATCTTCATCGCCATCTTCGGCGCGCTGGCGCTATCGCTTTACAAATAGCTAGACAAATAAAAAAACTGTTCAACCCCATCAAGGAAAGGCTGCCACCATGGTAAGCAAACTGACCCGCTATGCAATCACCGTGCTGCTATTGGCCGCAGCCCTGTGGACAGGCAAGACCGTCTGGGATCGCTACATGGAGTCGCCGTGGACGCGCGACGGCCGCATCAAGGCCGACATCGTCAACATCAGCGCCGACGTGGCCGGCACCGTCACGGAAGTGCTGGTGCGCGACAATCAGGTGGTGCAGAAGGGAGATATCCTGTTCGTCGTCGACAAGGAACGCTATGCGAGCGCACTGGCGCAGGCCGACGCCGTGCTGGCCGCGCAAAAAACGGAGCAGGGTCGCCGCGGCAAGGAAGCGCAGCGCCGCGCAGGCCTGGACGCCAGCATCATCTCGACGGAAAGCCGCGAAAGCGCGGCCTTTGCCGCCAGCTCGGCCTCGTCGCAAGTGCAGGCCGCCGTGGCCGCCCGCGCGCTGGCGCAATTGAACCTGGAGCGCACCACCGTGCGCGCCCCCGTCAGCGGCTACGTGACGAACCTGAACGTGCACAAGGGCGATTTCGCCGCCGTCGGCGCGGCCAAGCTGGCCGTCATCGACAGCGCCTCGTACTACGTGGTCGGCTACTTCGAAGAGACCAAGCTGGGCATGCTGGCGCAGGACGACAAGGCGGAAATGAACCTGATGAGCGGCGGCACCCTGCATGGCCACATCGAAAGCATCGCGCGCGGCATCACGGACCGCGACGCCGCCACGGGCCGCGAATTGCTGGCCGACGTCAACCCCACCTTCAACTGGGTGCGTCTGGCGCAGCGCGTGCCCGTGCGCATCCACATCGACGAGCAGCCGAAGGGGCAATTGCTGGTGGCCGGCACCACGTGCACCGTGGTGATCACGCCGCATTCGGCAGCGGCGCCGAAGCCAGCAGCGACCGCGCACCCCGCATGAGCCGCGGCGGCGCCGGGCGCCTGGCGGAAATCGCCCTGTTCCTCGACGCCGCGGCGCTGGGCAGCTTTTCCGCGGCCGGCCGCAAGCACGGCCTGTCGCCGGCCGCCGCCAGCGCCGCCATCGCGCGCCTGGAAACGGCGCTGGGCGCCACCCTGTTCGAACGCACCACGCGCCAGCTGCGCCTGACGGATGAAGGTGTGCACTACCGCCGCTACAGCGAACAGGCGCTGGACTTGCTGGCGCAGGCCGAAGACGGCTTGCATGCGGGCGACGGCGCCGTGCGCGGCCTGGTGCGCATCTCGGCGCCGTCCGACATCGGCCGCCAGTTGCTGCTGCCGATGCTCGACCGCTTTGCCGCGCTGCACCCGCAGGTGCGCCATGCGCTGACCCTGACGGACGCCACGGCCGACCTGGTGCAGGACGACGTCGACCTGGCCATCCGCTACGGCGAGCTGCCCGACAGCGACATGGTGGCGCGCCTGCTGCACCCGGGCAGGCGCGTCGTGTGCGTGGCGCCCGCGCTGGCCGCCAGGGTCGGCTTGCCGGCCGCGCCGCGCGACCTGGCGTCGCTACCGACGCTGGTGCTCATGGCCGGCGACGGCGCGCCGCAGGAATGGCGCTACCGCGAAAATGGCAAGCGCCACGGCCTGCGCCTGCAGGGCGGCTGGCACAGCAACGATGGCGAAATCATCCGCCGCTGGGCCGTGGCCGGCCATGGCTATGCCTACAAATCCCTGCTCGACATCAGCGACGACCTGCGCGCGGGGCGCCTGCAGACGGTGCTCGACGATTACTTTGCCGATAGCGTCCCCCTGAACCTGCTGTACCGGCGCAGCCGCTTCCAGGCGCCGCGCATCGCCCTGCTGGCCGAGTTCCTGCTGCAGCAGTTCGCCGCGCTGCAAGTCTGACGGCCGCCCTTACTGCGCCAGCACGCCCAGCTGGCGCAGCAGGGTCAGATTATCTTCCAGGTGCCAGTTGTCGCTGATGCGCCCCAGCGCGTTCACGCGGTACAAATCGAACGCATGGAAATCGATGGCTTGCCCCTGGCCGCGCAGCTCGCCCTGCGGCGTGGGGAAGACGCCGGTGAAATGGCCCGTGAAATGCAGGCGCAGGCTGACCCGGTCGCCGGCCACCAGCATCTCCTCGATGGCGACTTTCAAGTCCGGCACGGCCGCATGGAACACTTGCGAGGCCTGCAGCGGGCCGGCCAGTCCCTGCGGACGGCCGGCGGGCAAGGTGCGGTCAATAAAATCGTCGGCCAGCGCCAGACGCGCCAGGGCAGGATCGCCGCTCTGCCAGAACGCGGCGTAGCGGCGCGCGGCCAGCGCCGTTGTATCCGTGGAGGTGGCGCCGGACAGGTGGGCCGGCATGGGCAAATCCATGGCGGCATGGGCTGGCGCGGCGCCCAGCAGCGACAGGGCCAGGAGGGCGGGGGCAAAAACGGAGGCGGAAGCAGATACGGGCATGATGAATCCAGGTTGGTTGATCGGCGTGCACATGGCACACCGCCATTCTGGACTCGCTTGCCCTGCTTGATAATTGGCCCCGCGCTTGAATCAGTCGCTCGCGAGATTTGAAAATGAGTTGAAAATCAGCGCCCGCCCGCCACGTCGAGGATGCTGCCCGTCACATAGGTCGCGCCCGGTCCCAGCAGGTACAAAATGGCGTCGGCGATTTCTTCCGGCTGGCCGCCCCGCTGCATCGGCACGCCGGGCGCCAGGCGCGCCACCCTTCCCGGCTCGCCGCCGGAAGCGTGGATCTCCGTATGGATGATGCCGGGCCGCACGCCGTTGACGCGGATGCCTTCGGCCGCCACTTCCTTCGCCAGGCCGAGGGTCAGGGTATCGACGGCGCCTTTCGAAGCCGCGTAATCGATGTATTCGTTCGGGGAGCCGATGCGCGCGGCCGCCGACGAGACATTCACGATGCGTCCGCCCTGCCCGCCATGGGCCGTCGACATGCGCCGCACGGCCTGCTGGCAGCACAGGAAATAACTGATCACGTTGGTGCGCAGCACGCGTTCCAGGCGCTGCGCGGAAATGTCGGTCAGCCGGCATTTCTGCTCCAGCACGCCCACATTGTTGACCAGCGCCGTGAGTGTCCCCAGGCGCGCATCGATTTCGCCGAACAAGCGCGCCACGTGCGCTTCGTCGCTGACGTCGGCTTGCACGGCGATGGCCTCGCCCCCGTCGGCCACGATGCGCGCGCACAGCGCCTCGGCCGCCTGCGCATCGCGCACATAGTTAATGCACACGGCATAGCCCTGGCGCGCCGCCAGCAGCGCCGTCGCCGCACCGATGCCGCGGCTGCTACCGGTAATCAAGATCACTTCCTTCATTGTCCCTCCTGAATAGTTGTGGCTTCATCATACGCGGACGAAAAAAAACCCGCGCGCGGCGGGTTTTCATGCTGACGCCTTCAATTTCGGAAATGCGTCATGGCGTAGCTCAGATGCTGCCACCAGTGCTCGCGCGACCGCACGGACGCCAGGCATTTCGCGTCGACCTCGTTCTTGAATGCGGGGTCCACGCAAGCCTTGGTGACCAGCGCATTGCGCTGGTTTTCCACGCTGACGACGGTGATCGCCAGCCACGCCACGAGGGCCAGGGCCAGCGCGCACAGGGTCCAGGGCAGCTGTTTCATGATGCGCTCCGCTTACTTCTTCGCCGGCGCCGGGGCGCGCTCTTTCAGCACGCGCGCCACCAGTTCATCCATCACGCGCAGGGTCGCTGTCTGGGTTTGCGGCTCGGACTGGCCCGGACGCGACAACTGCGCCGGCGATGTGACGAAGCGGCCATCGATGACGATGGTCGGCGCGCTGTCGATCTTGCTGGCGGTGATCAGCTGTTCGTTGCGTTTCAGCTTGGTCTGCACGCCGAAGGAATTGAACATGTCCAGGTATTTCGCCTTGTCGATGCCGTTCTTGACCAGCAGGTCGAGGATGGCGTCATCGCGGTTCAGGCGGTTGCGCTCGACGTGGATGGCGCGGAAGATCTTGTCGTGGAACTGGTCCAGCTGGCCCATCGCTTCCAGGGTGGCATAGGCGTGCGCCTGCGAGTCTTTCGGGCCGGTGGCAGCCAGGTGGACGCGGCGGAAGGCGATCTTGTCGCCCTGCTTCTTGACCCAGTCGTGCATCAGCGGATCGAGCGCGTAGCAATGCGGGCACGAATACATGAAGTACTCGACCACTTCCACCTTCTTGCCCGTGTCCGTACGCACTGGCGTCGCGAGCGTGGTAAAGCCGGTATCGGCCGCCATGGCGCCGCCTGTGGCCGCCACCAGGGTGACGGCGGCAAGCAGGGGACGCAAGAAACGCAGAAAACGCATAATAATCCTTCATCATAAAGTGGTCGTGAACGGGGCGAGATTACCACTTTTTGCGCCGGGCGATGAGGCCCGGGCGGAAAAAAGCCGTGTTTATCGCCCCGCTTTGCGCCCGCTTAAGCCGCATTTAAGCCCCGCTGCGCCTGCGCCTCAAAAATGGTAGCGCGCCGACACGCGCAGCTGGCGCGCGTCGTTGAGGTAAATGCTGGAACGGCAGCCCGGTGCATCGCCATAATGGCGGCGGTTGGCCAGGTTGCTGCCGGCCAGTTCCAGCTCCCAGGCGCCCAGCTTGCGCGCATAGCGCCCGTCCACGGTGGCAAACGCGGGCACTTGCGCCAGGCAGCTGCCGGCGAAATCGGGGCCATAGCGCAGCGCGCGCAGCCACTGCACGCCCACGTCGCCACTGGCGCCGCCCTGCCCCGTCCAGTACAGGCGCAGGCTGGCCAGAGTCTTGGGCACGAGGGCGATGTCCGGCCCGTCGTAGGCGTAATCGTCATAGCGCGCATGCACTTGCCGCAGTTGCCCGTCGAGGCGCCAGTCGCGCGCCAGCGCCATGCTGGCCTCGATGGCGATGCCGTCGCGGCGCGAGGGGTCGAGGTTGCCCGCAAAGCCCAGCTGGCCCAGGTTCTGGTCGAAGACGATCTGGTTGCTCAGGCGCTCGCTGAAGACGCGCACGGAAGCGCTGCGGGCCGCGTCGCCGACGGTGGCGCCCACTTCCATGTCGCGCCGCAGCTGGCCCGCCAGGGGGCGGTAGCCGGCGCGGGTATAGCCGTCGTCGTCGATGCGGTAGCTGCGCGCGGCCTTGGCGTACACGCTCAGTTGCGGACGCAATTGCAGGCTGCCCTGCACGTCCCAGGCATTCTGGTTTTCCCAGTCGCTGCCGCCGGCGGGCAGGTCGGCCGGATCGAGCTGGAACTGTTCATGCCGCAGTCCCAGCAGCAGGCGCGGCGCATACGGGCCACCGAAGGCCAGCTCCTCGCGCAGCAGCAGCGCGCGCGAAATCTGGCGCCGGCGCGCATCGCCATCGCGGCCCGAGCGCCGCTGCCACTGCATCAGGTCCAGGCCCACTTCCGTATCCGTGCCCACGCCGCCCACCTTGCCGTAATGGCGCAGGCGCGGCGCCAGCTGCCGGCGACGGCTGCTGTAGGTCGATTCGCTGCTGCCGTCCTCACCCGCATAGTGGGCCGTGGCGCGTTTTTCCCGCTGCGACAGTTCCACGCCCAGCTCGAACTTGCCGACATAACGCTGCACGAAAGCGCTGGCGCGCCGCACCTCATAGCGGTACAGGTCTTCGGGACGGGCCGCCAGCAAGGCGAGGAACGGCGCCTCGGGCGCGGGATAGCGGGTGTCCTGGTTCAGCTGGTCGGCGCTGAAGCCGAAGCGGCCCTGGCGCGCCTTCCATTCCGCGCCGCCGGTGAAGCCGCGCTGGTGAAACACGCTGCCATCGCGGTAATTGCCATTGCGCAGAGCGTCGACGGCCGCATCGAGCGTCATGCCGCCCTGCTCGCGCGACAGGGCGCCGCGCACGCTGTGCTGGCCGCCCTGCCCCAGTTCGGCGGACACGTCGCCATGCGTGACGCCGGCCGCGCCAGCATCCACGCCAGCCACACCTTCCTGCGCGCACGCCGGCATGGCCAGGGCGCACAGCAGCAAGGCGCGCGTGGCGATGGTCAGGACGGGAGGGGCAGGCATCATGGCGGCAGGCTTGAGGCGTCACCGCGGCGCGGGTGCGCGCAGGCGGAACGGAGGGATGGCAAAAGCGAATCATTATACGCACGGCGCGCGGCGCCGCAAGCGCCAGCCCGGTGGTACTTTCCTTATGCCAATATTTTATTGGTGATTTGGCATTTTTGTAGGTATATTAAGCTGCGCCCGGCGATCCTGGGCGCAGCCGACTGCATTTAAAAATCAACAATAAGAAGTCACTGTGGGAGTCACGCATGGAAAGTCGTAGCACAACGCGCCAGGGGCCGCCAAGTCCCCGCGGCACGCGCCGCAGCATTGGTTTTTTCCCCATCTCGGGCAAGCTCAAAGCCCTCTCCATCGCCGCCCTGCTGCTGGCCGGCCTTGCCCTGCAGGCCGACCTGTTCGCGCAGCCTGGCCAAGGCAAGCCAGCCAGCGCGCCCTTGCCGCTGGCGCCATCGGCCGACGGCATCGCCCTGGCGTCGCCGCACGCGTCGGCCGTCAGCACGCCCAGCGCCAGCAACGCCTGGGGCGGCGCGCGCACGGGCGCGCAAGCGACCCTGTCGGACCGCGTGGTCGACTACCAGATCGAAGCGACGCTCGATCCCGTCAAGCACACCATCGACGGCCAGCAGAAACTGCGCTGGCGCAACCGCAGCGCGCAAGCCGTCAGCAGCGTCTACCTGCACCTGTACCTGAACGCCTTCGAAGGCGAACATTCGACCTTCTTCACCGAAAAGCGCAAGCTCGATACTGGCTTCCGCTCGGGCGTCGACACGCGCGACGGCGAGTGGGGCTACATCGAACTGCGCAGCATGACGCAGAACGGCGCCAAGGCGCCCTGGCATTTCGTCCAGCCCGACAACGGCCCGGCCACCGACCGCACCGTCGTGCGCGTCGACTTGCCGCAAGCCGTCGCGCCGGGCGCCGAGACGACGCTCGACATCCGCTTCTTCGACCAGCTGCCGCGCGTCATCGCGCGCACCGGCTATTTCGGCAGCTTCCACCTGGTCGGCCAGTGGTTCCCGAAGATCGCCGTGCTGGAACTGCCCGGCGAACGGGGCGCCACCGCGCCGCGCTGGAACGCGCATGAATTCCACCTCAATTCGGAGTTCTACGCCGATTTCGGCCACTACGACGTGAAGCTGACCGTGCCCAAGGAGTACACGGTGGGCGCCACGGGCGAGCTGCAAGGCGCGCCGCAGGAAAAGAACGGCATGCTCACGCATCACTATGTGCAGGGCGACGTGCACGATTTCGCCTGGACGGCCGACAAGCACAGCGCCCAGCCGCTGACGGGCAGCTGGAGCGGCCCTGGCAGCCCGCCGGTGGCCATCAAGGTGCTGTACCCGCCAGAATATGCGTCGAACGCGGCGCCCGCGCTGCAGGCGGCCAAGGATTCGCTCACGTATTTCTCGCGCACCCTGGGCCCGTATCCGTACAAGACGCTGACGGTGGTGATTCCGCCGTTTAACGCGGCCGAAGCGGGCGGCATGGAGTACCCGACCTTCATCACGGCGTCGAGCTACGCCAACCTGCAGCCGAAGACCATTCCCGAATTCGGCCTCGATTTCGTCACCATCCATGAATTCGGCCATGGCTATTTCTACGGCATCCTGGCATCGAACGAATTCGAGGAACCGATCCTCGACGAAGGCTTGAACGAGTACTGGGACCAGCGCATGCTGCGCGCGCGCGACCAGCACATCCACGCCACCACGCCCCTGCTCAAGCGCCTGGGCTTCGATCCCGTCTTCAAGGTCTTCGAATTCGAGCGCATGGCCGCACCGCGCCAGGATGCGGCCGATCCGCTGGGCCAGAACGCGTGGGACCGCCTGCAGGGCGTAGGCCCCGTCTACAGCCGCACGGCCATCACCATGCGCGACCTGGAAGCGCGCATCGGCAGCGAGGCCATGGAACGGGGCTTCAAGGCCTATTACGAACAGTGGAAATTCCGCCATCCGAGCGTGGCCGACCTGCGTGAAACGCTGGCCGAGGCGACGGGCCAGCGGCGCATCGTGGAGCAGGTCTTCGCGCAGCAAGTGTATGCCAGCGCGAACATCGACGACCGCATCGGCACCTTCACCAGCGAAGAGCAGACGCCGCTGGCCGGCACGGCGCTGGTGAACGGCAAACGCGTGGAACATACGGCCGACACGCTGGAAAAAGAGGAGAAAAAAGTGCGCGAGGCGTGGGACAAGGCGCACCCTGACGCCAAGCCCGGCACCGGGCCGTATCCGTATCTCACCAGCGTGGTCCTGCGCCGCCGCGGCGCGCCCGTGCCGCAGGTGCTGCTGGTGAAGTTCGCCGACGGCACGTCCGAACGCGTGGTGTGGGACAACGAGCAGCTGTGGCAGCGCTACACCTGGAGCAAGCCCGTGAAGGCCGTCTCGGCCGAACTGGACCCGGACCGCGTGCACTACCTCGACGTCAACAAGCTCGATGACGGCCGCACCCTGAAAGCCGACAAATCCGCCGCGCGGCGCTGGAGCTTCGACCTTGCCGCCGCCTTCCAATACCTCCTTTCCCTGATTGCCATCGTATGAGCGCCACTTCCACGACACGGGCCAGCGGCCTGACACTGACCACGCGCGCCAGCCGCGCCGCCCTGCAATGGCGCTTGCTGCTGCTGTGGGCCGGCCTGCTGCTGGTCCCCGCCATCCTTGCCGTCATTCCCCTGTGGCGCACCTTGAGCGCCAGCCTCGATAACGCCGTGCATGCGGCGGCCCTGGCGCACAAGCTCGACCTGATGACCCTGGCCGACCTGGTCGCCAATGCGGGGCGCAACGGCGCCGCCATCAGCCAGGCCGCCATCACCGGCATCGTGCTGGCCCTGCTGCTGTCGCCGCTGCTGAGCGGCCTGGTGGTGACGGCCGCACGCGCGCCGGCGCCACTCGGTTTCGGTCCCCTGCTGACGGGCGCCTTCAGCGAATACGGCCGCATGCTGCGCATGCTGTTGTGGAGCATCGTGCCGCTGGGCCTGGCGCTGACGATCGGCGCCGGCGCGCTGAAACTGGCCGACAAGCACGCGGCGAAAGCCATCCTGGAAGCCGATGCCGACCTGGCCCGCCACCTGGCCTTGCTGTTCGCGGGCGTGCTGTTCCTGCTGGCCTGCGCCACGCTCGACGCCGGCCGCGCGGCGCTGGCCGTCGACCGCCGCCGCACCTCGGCCGTCAAGGCCTGGTGGCGGGGCCTCGGCATGCTGCGCCGGCGTCCGCTGGCCAGCCTGGCCATCTACCTCGTCATTACCTTGCTGGGACTGGCGCTGTATGCGCTGCTGGGCGTGGCGCGCCTGAACCTGGCCGCGCCCGGTCCGCTGGCCATCGTGGCCGGCTTGCTGGTGACGCAGCTGGCGGCGCTGGCGCTGGCGTGGATGCGCAGCGCGCGCCTGTTCGCGCTGATCGACGTCAAGCGCTCGCTCGCGTAATCAAGTCCCCAGGCGCCCTTCATCGGCGAGAAAGTCGATGAAGGTGCGCACTTTCGAGGACAGGTAGCGGCGGCTCGTGTAGACGGCGTACACCTTGCCGCCCGCCAGCTTGAAATCATCGAAAAGGCGCACCAGCCGCCCCGCCGCCAGGTCGGCATCCGTCTGCCACGACGGCAGCAGCGCGATGCCCATGCCGTCGAGCGCGGCCGCGTGCAGCAGGCTTTCGTTATTGCATTGCAACACGGGCGAAAACTTCACCCTCTCGCGCCCTTGCGCCCCATCGAAATCCAGTTCATTACCGTTTGCCAGCAAGGAATAACTGATCATGGCGTGTTGCGCCAGGTCTTGCGGCAGCTGCGGGTGGCCCGCGCGCGCCAGGTAGGCGGGTGCGGCCACCAGGTGAAAGGCGATGCTGCCGATGGGCCGCGCGATCAGGGTTGGCGACGGCGCCTGGCTGACGCGCAGGGCCAGGTCGAAACCCTCTTCCACCAGGTTCACCACACGCCCGCTGAGGTCGATGTCGAACGTCACTTCCGGGAAGCGTTCGCGGTAGGCGGCCAGGGTGCGCGTAAAGATGGCGTTGGCGAACCAGACGGGCGCGCTCAGGCGCAGCATGCCGCGTGGCACCACCGTCGTGCGGCCCACGGTCGCTTCCACCTCGTCGAGATTGTCGAGCATGTCGCGGCACTGTTCAAAATACACCTTGCCGATTTCCGTCAGGCTCAGGTGGCGGCTGCTGCGGTTCAGCAGGCGCGCCCCCAGGTGGCGCTCCAGGTGCATCACGTGCTTGCTGACCATGGCCGGCGATACATCCAGGCGCTCGCTGGCGCGCACGAAACTGTCCAGCTCCACCACGGCGCGAAACACGCGCATGCTGCGCAAGGTATCCATGACGATCCGATCATCAACAAAATGGAAATGATACATCAATAATTTCAATCTTGATCAACTGACCGCGCATGACTATCATCGGTAGCATCAGCCATTCCACTCCGGAGCCGCCATGCAAGAGCACACCTTCCCTACTTACTTCCTGTCGCACGGCGGCGGCCCGTGGCCGTTCATGAAAGACCAGTTCGGCGACCGCTACGACGTGCTCGAAGCATCCTTGCAGGATATCCCACGCCAGATCGGCGCGCGGCCGAAGGCCGTGCTGGTGGTCACGGCGCACTGGGAAGGGCCGCAGTTCCTCGTCTCGGCCAGCCCCCGGCCAGGCATGATCTACGATTATTCGGGCTTTCCGCCGCACACCTATCAAATCCAGTACCCGGCGCCCGGCGCGCCGGAACTGGCGGCGCAGGTCAAACAGTTGCTGGACGCGGCTGGACATCCGGCGCGCCTCGACCACGAGCGCGGTTTCGACCATGGCACCTTCAGCGCCCTGTTCCCCATCTACCCGCAGGCCGACATGCCGCTGGTACAGCTGTCGCTGAAACACGGCTACGACCCGCTCACGCACATCGAGGTGGGCCGCGCGCTGGCCAGCCTGCGCCGGCAAGGCGTGCTGATACTGGGCAGCGGCCTGTCTTACCATAACCTGCGCCAGTTCGGCCAGGCGGGCGCCGTCGCCTCGCACCAGTTCGACGCCTGGCTGCGTCAGGCGATGGCCCTGCCGCCGGAACAAAGATTGGAGCAATTGCTGGCCTGGGACAGAGCACCGGGCGCGCGCCAGGCCCATCCGCAGGAAGACCATCTGCTGCCGCTGATGGTGGCGCTCGGCGCGGCCGAACAGGAAACGGCGCAGGTGGTGTATCACGAGGAGGATTTTTTTGGAGCGCTGGCGGTGACGAGTTTCCGGTTTGGCTAAGGCGGCAACATAAACCCGCACAGCGAAAATGCCGGGGTCAGACCCTCAGGGTCCGACCCCAGTCGTCGCTGTTGGGTTAAAAAAAGCCGCTAACAAGCGGCTTTTAGTTCATTACGTGCCGCGCTTGCCGCGCGCCGCATTCTTCGCCTTCTCGGCGGCAATCTCCGCCGCCTTGGCCGCTTTTTCCGCCATCTCGGCCGCGTGCTGGGCCAGCAGGGCCGCGCGCGTGTCCGGCGTTTCCAGAGAGATACGTCCGAGGATGCCGCTGCGGTAATCGAGCAGCAGGGTGTGCGACGCTTTCTCGAAATCGTAGTCGCCGCCCTTGATGCGGAAACCGCGCTTGGCGGCGATGCCCTCGACCACGCCGATGGCGTCGACTTCATCGACCTTGGTGCCGTAGCGGGTTGCCAGCAAGTCCGGGTAGCGCTTGAGCAATTCCTCGGCCAGGAACACGGCCACTTCCTCTTCGATCAGCGCGTTCGAGCCGATGGCGTGGCTGGCCGCCAGCATCAGGCCGTCGCTGGGGATGGCGATCTTCGGCCACAGCATGCCGGGGGTGTCGACGAGGATGGTGTTCTTGTCCAGGTACAGCTTTTGCTGCATCTTTGTAACAGCCGGCTCGTCGCCCACCTTGGCCACGCGCTTTTTCAGCAGCGCGTTCATCAGGGTCGACTTGCCCACGTTGGGGATGCCCATGATCATGATGCGCAGCGGCTTCGTCGGCACGCCGCGGTGCGGCGCCAGCGATTTGGCCAGATCCGGAATGCGCGCCACGTCGCCCGGCTTCTTGGTCGTCATCGCATACGCGGTCACGCCTTCCTGGGCATTGAAATACGCCACCCAGGCGGCGGTGGCGGCAGGGTCGGCCAGGTCGGTCTTGTTGAGGATTTTCAGGCAAGGGCGCTGGCGGAACAGGCGCAGCTCGTCCACCATGGGATTGCAGCTGGCTGCCGGCAGGCGCGCGTCCACCACTTCAATCACCAGATCGGTGTTTTCCATGGTCTCGGCCGCTTTCTTGCGGGCCGCGTTCATGTGTCCTGGGTACCATTGTATCGCCATGCTCTTGCTTTCAAAATCGTTCGGTCAATCCGCTATTTTACGTGGTTGCCGCCACGACGTCCCATTTTCCGCCGCCAACGCCAGCCGTGCGACATGAACGAGACAATTGGTGATAATTTGGCAGTTACCTGAATGATAAGATCTGCAATCCGTCCAGCCTGACCGGTTCCCCATCGCAAGCTTAACCTGACACGCATTCCATGCACTTTTCCCGCTTTTGCCTCCTCGCCTCCCTTTACGCCTGCCTGCTGCCCGCCATGGCCCAGGAAAAACCGGCGGCGCCGGGCGAGGCGGTGAATCAGGAAATGCAGCAGATCGTCGACGTGCAAGGCACGCGCGATCCCGACCTGCGCCCCTACCGCACCATGCTCAGGGGACTCGACGCGTATGCCGACCACCAGCGCCTGGCGCCAGCCGCGCCGCTGCGCTTCATGCTGATACCCGCCACGCCCCAGGCCAGGCTCGATGGCGTGACCCTGCACCTGTCAGCCGACAACCTGTCGATCCCCGTGCCGCTGGCGGCGGATGGCGGTTTCACTTTGTCGCGCGACAAGACCGCCTACGATGCGAATGCCGACCTGGTCAGCAACAAGAAGCGCGACACCTTGCGCTGGCGCGCCGACATCCACACGCCGGGCTTGCCGCAGAACGTGCGCCGCCTGGGCGACTTGCGCCTGGAATGCGAAATCCGCTGGGCCGTCGAGCAGGACGAATTGTCCTTTGTACGGCGCAACCTGTTCCGCCTGGCGGGCGGACCGTGCCACTCGTCGCTGATCCACGTGCCGTTTCCCGTGGCCCGCAAGCTGCTTGCCGTGCAGGCGCGCTCGGGCGAGCGCACCCTGGACATCCGCCTCACGCAAGACCGCCAGCGCTACGTGCCGCCGCTGCATGACGTGAACTGGGACGACGATACCCTGCTGACCCTGACGTACGCCGACGAGGGCAAGATGGCTGGAGCCGCTCCGGCAGCGCCCTTGCAGACAATGCAGCATCAGTGAGACGCGCCCGGGAAGCCAGGTCAAATATTTCCACATGGATTTTTATATTTACTGAAAGAAACAAAAAAGTATGCTCTAATATCGCCTCTTAAATGAAAAGCAATTATTTTCCAGGCTGGCTCCCGCCGGGGAGATAGGCGATGGGATAGTGCGATATGATGATGGAACACACTGGCATGGCGCCCAAGCGCGTGCCGCGCAATGACTGGAAGAAGGAATGCCGGCAGTTGCAGGACCAAGTGGCGCAGCTGGAAGAACGGTTGAAGCGCCAGAGCGCGGACAGCTATGGCTTGCAAGTGCTGTATGACCAACTGGTCAATGAAATCAAGCATCACCGCGACATGTTGCAGCTCGACAGTTTTGACGCGGACAAATCGTCGCTCGTCTACACGCAAGCCTGGCGCCGCTTCATGGCCGGCGATGCGCTCGACTACCAGACGCACCGCCACACGAATTCTCGCAGCCGCCCGAGTTTGCTTTAGTTAAAGCTCCGCCAGCGCCTTCACGTGCGCCGCCACGCTGCGGCCCAGGGACGACAGGTTGTAGCCCCCTTCCAGGCAGCTGACGATGCGGCCCTTGCCATACTGATTGGCCACGGCCATCATCTGCTGCGTCATCCACGTGTAGTCGGCCTCCACCAGACCCATGCCGCCCACATCGTCTTCACGGTGGGCGTCGAAACCGGCGGAAATGAAAATCATCTGCGGCTGCTGCCGGTGCAGCGCTGGCAGCCAGTGGTCGAGCACCAGCTGGCGCACGGCGTCGCCCTTCGAGCGGGCCGGCACGGGCACGTTGACGCGCGTGTCCGTGTACGATTCCACGTCGCTGTACGGATAGAACGGGTGCTGGAAAAAGCTCACCATCAGGATGCGCGGATCATTTGCCACGGACTCGGCCGTGCCATTGCCATGGTGCACGTCGAAATCGACGATGGCGACCCGTTCCAGGCCGCGCACGTCGAGCGCATGCTTGGCGGCGATGGCGACATTATTGAACAGGCAAAAACCCATGGGTTCGCTGGGCCGCGCGTGGTGGCCGGGCGGGCGGATCGCGCAAAAGGCGTTGCTGATCTCGCCATCGATGACGGCATCCGTGGCCGCCACGGCCGAGCCAGCGGCGGCCAGCGCCGCCTCGTAGCTGTGCGCGTTGAGCAGGGTGTCGCCATCGAGCGGGTAATAGTCACCGGCCTGCGGCACATTGTCGCGCACGAGGCCGATGGCCGTCGCGCTGTGGTTGCGCTCGATATCGGACAATTGCGCATGCACGCCATCGCGGTGCTCGACCAGGTCGCTGATGTGCGCGAGGATCAATTGATCATTGATGGCCTGCAAGCGGGCCGGCGATTCTGGATGCCAGTCGCCCATTTCATGGCGCTGGCAATCGGGATGGGTATAAATGGCTGTGCTCATGCGCTGTACTGGTTACCTCTGTCTCTGTCCGTTCTCCGGGAACACTGCATGGCATTCCTGTTCGCCCTGCGCGTTCTCGCATAAAATCACTGGCCGGTCTGTGCCGCTACTGCACTAATCTACCACGAGCCCGACACGGGCGGGCGGCACGGCTTGACCTGGCCAAAGCGATTGTAAATTAAATAATCCGACTTACTGTGATAGAAATAGCATGTTTTCGAAAATACACCAGGCCGCACAGCAGATCGGCGAAGTTCTCGTCGGCAAACACTTGCAGATCCGCCAGGCCCTAGCCTGCGTACTGGCCGGCGGCCACCTGCTGATCGAAGACGTGCCCGGCGTGGGCAAGACGACTCTGGCGCACGCGCTGGCCATCTCGCTGGGCCTGCAATGGAAGCGCCAGCAATTCACGAGCGACCTGCTGCCTGCCGACGTGGCCGGCATGAGCGTGTATGACCGGGGCAGTGGCAGTTTCGTGTTTCATCCTGGTCCCCTGTTTACCCAGGTGCTGCTGGCCGACGAGATCAACCGCGCCACGCCAAAGACGCAATCGGGCTTGCTCGAAGCGATGGAAGAGCGGCAAGTGACGCTCGACGGCGTCACACGCGCGCTGCCGCAGCCGTTTTTCGTCATCGCCACGCAGAATTGCGCGCACCAGCTGGGCACCTTTCCCCTGCCCGAATCGCAGCTCGACCGTTTTCTCATGTGCGTCACCCTGGGCTACCCCGATGCGGCCGCCGAACGGGAACTGCTGCTCGGTGCCGACCGCCGCGCCATGCTGCAAACCTTGCCGGCCGTCATGAACGCGGAAGAATTGCTGCAGGCGCAGGCAGGCCTGCGCGCCATCCACGCCTCGGCCGCCGTCGTCGACTACGTGCTGGCCCTCGTGCATGCCACCCGCGTGCCGGGCGTGTTTGCCGATGGCCTGAGTCCGCGCGCCGCGCTGGCCCTGCTGCAGGCGGCGCGCGCCTGGGCCGCCCTGGCCGGACGCGACCACGTCACGCCCGACGATGTCCAAGCCATAGTCGTACCCGTCTGCGCCCACCGCCTGCATGCGGCGCAAGGGTCGACGGACAGCCGCACCCTGCTGCAGCAATTGCTGCTGGCGACTCCCGTCTGACTGCCATGCGCCTGCGCACCATCCGCTGGCTGCCGGCGCGCCCCTGGCTGGGCGCGCAGCGCGTGCACATCCGTCCCTCGCGCGCGGGCCTGGCGTTTGCCGCGCTGCTGCTGGCGCTATGGATCGCCGCCGTCAATTACCGCCTGGGCCTGGGCTATGCGCTCACGTATTTCGCGGCCGCCTGCGCCATCGCCGACATGCTGTTTGCCAGCCGCAACCTGGCGGGCCTGGCGCTGGCCGCCACGCCGGGCCAAGCTGTGTTCGCGGGCGGCCAGGCCACGTTCACCTTGCGCCTGATCAACCGCAGCGCGCGCCCGCGCCATGCGATCCAGCTGGCCGTGATCGATTCCACCGCAGCGCCTAGCCTGGCCGATATCGATGCCCACGGGGAAACGGCCATCCATATCGTCGTAGCGGCGCGGCAACGCGGCTGGCTCGATGCCCCGCCCTTGCGCCTGTCCGGCAGTTTCCCGCTGGGCCTGTTTGTTGCCTGGTGCCACTGGCAACCCGAAGCGCGCGTGCTCGTGTATCCACAGCCCGAGCAGAACGCGCCGCCGCTGCCCTTGCCGGCCGGGACAGAACAGCCGGCAAAGCAGACACCACAACAGCCACACTCGTCCGGCGGCGCCCTGGAACTGGCCGGCGTGCGCGCCTACCAGACCGGCGACCCTTTGCACCGCCTGGCCTGGCGCCAGATCGCCCGGCATGACGGCGAGCATTTATTCAGCAAGCAATTCCAGCCAGCCGCCGACGCGCAAGCGGGCGCAGCCCGTGGCAGCATCGTGTTCGATCTCGCCACTCTGCACGCGCTGGCGCCGGAAGCGCGTTTGTCGCGCCTGGCCGCTTGGGTGCTGCAGGCGGAACGCACGGGCTTGCCATACGGCTTGCGCCTGGGCGCGCTGACTCTGGCACCGGCCTTGGGCCCCAGCCAGCGCGACGCCTGCCTGCGCGCGCTGGCGCTGCATGATGTGCCGCACGATTGGCCGCCAGCGCAGGCGACGCCATGAAAGCCTGGCTGACCAACTTGCCGCGCGACAAGGCCGATATCGTGCTGCTGTTGCTGGCCGCCGCCATGGTGCTGGCGCCGCACGCGCTGCACCTGCCCCTGTGGCTGTCGGCCGCCGCTGCCGCCCTTCTGCTGTGGCGCGCCGTCATTACCGTGCGGGGCCGGCGCCAGCCCCAATTGACCGTGCTCGCGCCGCTGGCCTTGCTCGGCATCGCCGGCGTCTACGCCAGCTATGGCACCGTGCTGGGACGCGATCCCGGCGTGGCCATGCTGGCCCTGCTGCTGGCCTTGAAGTCGCTGGAAATGCATGGCCGGCGCGACATCTTCGTCTTTGTTTTCCTCAGTTTTTTCCTCCTGCTGGCGAACTTCTTCCATGCGCAAGGCATCCTCAGCGCCGCGTGGATGCTGGCCACCGTCATCGTCCTGCTCGCTGGCCTGTTGTCGGCCCAGTACGGCGCCGTGCAGCCGCGCCTGGCGCAAAGGCTGCGTTTGCTGGGTCGCATGCTGGCGCTGGCCCTTCCCCTGTCGGCCGTACTGTTTCTGGCCGTGCCACGCATCGACGGCCCCCTGTGGGGCGCGGCGCCGGAAGGCGCGCAGGCGCGCACGGGCTTGTCCGACAGCATGCAGCCGGGTGCCATCGCCTCGCTGGCTCTGTCAAGCGAACCCGTCTTCACGGCCAGTTTCAGTACACCACTTCCACCGCAAGAGCAGCTGTACTGGCGCGGCGTCGTGCTGGGCGACTTCGACGGCGCCACCTGGACGCGCCGGGGCGCGGGCCAGCGCGCACCGGCCAGCGACAACCGGATAGACATCGCACTGGAAGGCCAGCCCAGCCAATACGAAGTGACCTTGCAAGCGAGCGGCCAACGGCGCATCTTCGCGCTCGACGTACCGCGCAGCATCGAACGCCTGCCAGGCAATCCGTATGTCGTGTCGTCCGCGGTGGAAGTGCTGACCATACAGCCTATTACTTCGACCGTCCGTTACCGCGTCAGTTCCCTGCCACGCTACCGGCTGCAGGCGGGCCTGTCGCCAGAGCAGCAGCAGCCATGGCTGGCCTTGCCCGCTGGCAGCAATCCGCGCAGCGTGGCCTGGGCCCGCGCATTGCGCGGCCAGGGCGCGCAGGCGCTGGCGCCCGCCGACGCCATCGCCGCCGTGCTCGACCACTTTCGCCGTGCGCCGTTCCGCTACACCCTGCAGCCGCCACTGCTGGGCAAGCATGGCGTCGACGACTTCCTGTTTACCACGCAGGCGGGCTTTTGCGAGCATTACGCGGGCAGCTTTGTCGTGCTGATGCGCGCCATGGGCATACCCGCGCGCGTCGTCACGGGCTACCAGGGCGGCCTGCGCAACGGCACGGACAACAGCCTGAGCGTGCGCCAGTCCGACGCCCATGCCTGGAGCGAAGTGTGGCTGGCCGGCCGGGGCTGGGTACGCGTCGATCCCACCGGCGCCGTGGCGCCCCTGCGCACCGAGCGCAACCTCGACGCCGCCCTGCCGCCGGCCCCGTCGCCGCTGACGGCGTGGCGCGCCTTGGCCGGCCTCGATGGCGGCGCGCACGGGGCGCTTGCCGCGTGGCGCCAGCAATGGCAGCAAGCCGAGCACGTCTGGAGCAACTGGGTGCTCGACACCACGCCGCAGCGCCAGCGCGCCATGCTCGACGGCTTGAAAAACGTGCCCGCAAAAAAGCTGGCAGCCGCTTGCGCCGTGCTGGCCCTGCTGGCGGCCGTGGCCGGTGCCCTGGTCTGGTGGCGGCAGGCGCGGCAAGGCGATCCGCTCGAGGCCCTGTACGCGCAGTTTTGCCAGCAGCAGGCGCGGCGCGGCTACAGCCGTGCGCCGCATGAAGGCCCGCACGGTTATGCTGCGCGGCTGTCCGCAGGCAAGGCCACACAAGAGGCGCACGCCGCCATTGCACAGTTTCTGGCAATCTATGCCGCGATGAAGTATGGTAATGCCAACCCAGACGAACAATTCCGCGCGCGGCGCAACTTGCGCCGCCTGTTAACCCAATGCCGATGAGACGCTCCTTGTTACCGATCAAATACCCCGCCCTGTCCCTGCTCCTCGCCCTTCCCCTGTGTCTGTCCACCGCGCATGCTGGCGAAAACAGCAATATTTCCGCTGCCGACCGGGCCCGTGCCGTGCGCGCGGCCAAGACGCCACCCGCCAAGACAGCGGCCAAAAAAGCACCGGCGAAATTCGACTTCGAAGGCGAATTTGTCGACTATGCCAACTGGAAAGAAGTACGCGCCTTCCTCGACGAGATGTCCGCCAAACACGGCTTTAACCGCGCCGAACTCGATGTCCTGATCGGCAAGGTGCGCTATGTCGAGTCGACCGTGCAACTGATGAAGCCGGCCCCGCCGGGCAAGCCGAAGAACTGGCAAGCGTACAGCGCCCGCTTCATCGAGCCGGTGCGCATCAATGCGGGCGTGAAATTCTGGGAAGAGAATGCGGAAGCGCTGGCGCGCGCCGAACGCGAATATGGCGTGCCGGCCGAAATCATCGTCGGCATCATCGGCGTGGAAACTGTCTACGGACGCAACACGGGCCGTTTCCGCGTGCTCGACGCGCTGACGACCCTGGCGTTTTCCTACCCGGAAAGCCCGACGCGCGCCGCGCGCATGGAGTTTTTCAAGGGAGAACTGGAAAACGCGCTGCTGTACGCGCGCAAGGATGGCATCGATCCCTTGACCCTGCTCGGCTCGTATGCGGGCGCCATCGGCCTGCCCCAGTTCATGCCTAGCAGCATCATGAAATATGCGGTGGACTTCGATGGCGATAGTCACATCGACCTGCGCAATTCCACAGCCGACGCCATCGGCAGCGTCGCGCATTTCCTCGTCGAGCACGGTTGGCGGCGCGACGATCCGGCCATCAGCACCTATCCCGTCACCGTCTCGGCCAGCCGCGCCTGGGAAAAATTCATCGGCCAGGGCTTGCAAGCGAAGTACCGGCTGGCGGAAATGCAGGAGGCGGGCGTCAGTGCCGGCCCGTCCACACCCCAGAACATGCTGTTTGGCCTGATCGATCTGCAAAATGGTTCAGAAGCAACTGAGTATCACTTGGCAACCAATAACTTCTTTGCTATAACTCAGTACAACAGAAGTTATTTTTATGCCATGTCAGTGATCGACCTGGGCAAGGCCATCAGCCAAGTGCGCGCACGCTAACCGAAAGTCAGTGTAAAGTTATAATATTACTTGTAAGAAAGCGTAAGGGATGTTGAAGCGACCAGAAAACAAGTCTATGGTAGGGCCGATAACATGTGCCAGCCTTGCTCGCCAGCCTTTGTGCGGCACGGAATACGGAAATGGTTTTATACTTAACTTTTGTCAAAGTACAATTTTTGTTCTATCATAGAGCATAATAAAGAATAAATAGGTGTTGCAACAAGACAACACCTATTTTGTACAAAGCAAGATTGCTGGGCTTTCCGGCCTGAAATTGAATCCTGTTGTACAATTGTGTATATATTACGAAAAACTGTATCCCGGATCGTACCGTGTGTGAATTCGTTCCTTTTAGTAAAGAATGAACATGAACGCAGCAAGAGCGAGCTCCGAGTGTTTTTTACTTTGCAGTGCAACTACAGAAGGAACAATAACATCATGACAAACCAAGTCGGCATTGATATGAACAGCGATTCGGACTCCGACGATCTGCTCCAGTACAACCCAAACAGACTGCTCGATACCCTGATCGAAAACCTGCGCCTGAAAAACGACGCAGCCCTGTCCCGCGCGCTGGAAGTAGCGCCACCAGTCATCAGTAAAATCCGCCACCACCGCCTGCCGGTCGGCGCATCGCTGTTGATCCGCATGCACGAAGTCAGCGACCTGAGCATCCGTGACCTGCGTTACCTGATGGGTGACCGCCGCAACAAATTCCGCATCAGCGACAAGCAATTCAAGCCAAAAGAAGGCGAAACGCCACAAGGCTGATCCTGCCAGTTCCGCAGGTTTTCCCTCCCCGCCATGGGGAGGGGGTATTTCCAGCAGTTCTCAGGCCGTTCTGGCCGACATTATTTTCCCGTATCAACTATCAAGCAGGAAACACACCGGTAGATAAGTAGCGGTCGCCACGGTCGCACACGACAAACACGATCGTCGCGTTTTCCACCGTTTGCGAGATGCGCAGCGCGATTTCGCAGGCGCCGGCTGCAGAGATGCCGCAGAACAAGCCTTCTTCCGCCGCCAGGCTGCGCGCCATGCGTTCAGCCACGCCCTGGCTCACATACTCCACCTGGTCGACGCGCGACTTGTCGTAGATTTTCGGCAGGTACGCTTCCGGCCACTTGCGGATGCCGGGAATCTGCGAACCTTCCTCGGGCTGCGCGCCGATGATCTGGATGGCGGGATTCTGTTCCTTCAAATAGCGCGACACGCCCATGATGGTGCCCGTCGTGCCCATGGCGCTGACGAAATGCGTGACCTGGCCATTGGTATCGCGCCAGATTTCCGGCCCGGTGCTTTCATAGTGGGCGCGCGAATTGTCTTCGTTGGCGAACTGGTCGAGGATCACGCCACGGCCATCCTTCTGCATCTGCTCGGCCAGGTCGCGCGCATATTCCATGCCGCCCGTCTTCGGCGTCAATAAAATGTCGGCGCCGTAGGCGGCCATGCTCTGGCGGCGCTCCACGCTCAGGTTATCCGGCATCAGGAGCAGCATCTTGTAGCCGCGCAAGGCGGCGGCCATGGCCAGCGCGATGCCCGTATTGCCACTGGTCGCCTCGATCAGGGTATCGCCCGGCTTGATGACGCCGCGCTCTTCAGCGCGCTTGAGCATGGACATGGCCGCGCGGTCCTTCACGGAGCCGGCCGGATTATTGCCTTCCAGCTTGCCCAGGATGACGTTATTGCGCGCAAGCGCATCGGCACCCGGCAAGCGCGTCAGCTGCACCAGCGGGGTATTGCCTATCGTATCTTCAAGTGTCTTGTAAGCCATCGTGTCTGTTTGAGTAGGTTCAACAAAGACCCATTCTAATATGAGATGCCGGCCCGCGTATCGCTGATCGGCTCCAGCAGCCGGGCCCGCACGCGCGCCTTGCTGCGCCGCCACATGCGGCATGGCGCCTGCCGCGCCGCCATTTCCGGGCGTACACAAGGGGTATTGCGGCAGGCGCGTGCCGCATGCGCTAGACTCGTCACTGTTAGTTATTTTTGTTATTTGCTTATTCAGCCTCCGAACGGACTCGCCATGGCCAGCAGCACACCCGAATTCATTCCCGAAACGACGCAGGACGATCCCGTCCAGTTCGCCACGCTCGACTTGCAGGGCCGCAGCCACCAGATCTCGCCCGTCTTCAATGGGCTCGAACTGCAGCGCTTGCAGCGCTATGGCACGCTGCAGCGCTTTGCCGATGGCGATACCCTGTTCGAGGCGGGCAGCAGCAGCTTCGGCATGCTGGTGATACTGTCCGGGCGGGTCAGCATCAAGCGCCACGAAGTGATGGGACAGGCGTCCGTCCTGCGCGAAGTGGGCGTCGGCCACTTCATTGCCGAAGTGGCGCAATTGTCCGGCCGCCCCACCCTCGTCAACGGCAGCGCCGTGGGCGCCGTGGAATTGCTCGACATCAGTTCGGAATCCCTGCGCGCGCTGATCGTGGCCGAGGCGGAGATGGGCGAACGCATCGTGCGCGCCCTGATCCTGCGCCGCGTGGCGCTGATCGAATCGAATTCGGGCGGCCCCGTGCTGGTAGGGCCGCGCGGCAATGGCAATCTGTTCCACCTGCAAAGTTTTCTGTCGAGCAATGGCCATCCGCACACGGTGCTTGATCCGTCCACCGATGCGGCCGCCGCCGCGCTGGCCGAGCGCTACCAGCCTACGCCGCAGGAATGGCCGCTGGTGGTCTGCCCTGACGGCAAGATCATGAAGAATCCCGGCAATGCGGAACTGGGACGCTGTCTGGGCATGCTGCCCGATTTGTCCGGTGACAAGATTTTTGATGTGCTGGTGGTGGGCGCCGGCCCCGCCGGCCTGGCCACGGCCGTGTATGCAGCCTCCGAAGGCCTCACAGTGCTGGCGCTGGAACAGCGCGCGTACGGCGGCCAGGCGGGCGCCAGCGCGCGCATCGAAAATTACCTGGGTTTTCCCACCGGTATCTCCGGTCGCGCGCTGGCGGGACGCGCCTATGTGCAGGCGCAAAAATTCGGCGTCGAGATCGCCACGCCAGCCAGCGCCGCCAACCTGCTGTGCGACACCTGGCCCCTGCGCGTCAACTTGTGCGACGGCACGCAGGTGCGCGCCCGCACGGTGGTGCTGTCGTGCGGCGCGCGCTACCGCCGCCCCTCGCTGGCGAACCTGAAAACCTATGAGGGACGGGGTGTGTATTACTGGGCCTCGCCCATCGAAGCCAAGCTGTGCCGGCAGGAAGAGATCATCCTCGTTGGCGGCGGCAATTCGGCCGGCCAGGCGGCCGTGTTTCTTGCCGGTCACGCCGCCAAAGTCCACATGGTGATCCGCGGCGAAGGCCTGGCGGCCAGCATGTCGAGCTATTTGATCGAGCGCATCGCCGCCACGCCCAACATCACTTTGCACACACACACGGAAATCATCGCCCTCGAAGGCGACGACGATGGCTTGACGGAAGTGCGCTGGCGCAACAACCGCACGGGCGAGGAAGCCGCTTGCGCCGTGCGCCGCGTGTTTCTTTTCGTCGGCGCCGACCCGAACACGGACTGGCTGCACGACTGCGCCGTGGCCGTCGACGAACAGGGCTTTATCCGCACGGGCTTCGATGTCACGCGCGCCGAATGCCGCGCCCACGGCCACACAATCTATCCGCCAGACTTGCCCGACCGGGCCGCGCTGGAAACAAGCGTGCCGGGCGTGTTCGCCATCGGCGACGTGCGCGCCGGTTCCACCAAGCGCGTGGCCGCCGCCGTCGGTGAAGGCGCGGCAGTTGTTTCCCAGATTCACGGCTTCCTGGCGCGGCTGCCGGCCGGTTCCGCCTGAAAATCGTGCATTGTAGAAACTGCTACAATCGGCTGTTGCCATCCCGCTGAAAGAGTCCGCATGCTCCACACCACCAGGCTTTTCCCGCGCCGCAGCATGCCCGCGGTGCGCTGACGGTGCGCCGCATGTTCGTGAAACTGTTGCTGCTGGCCACCTTGTTTGCCATGCTCAGCATCGCCGCCCTGTACAGCTACGGGCGCTTCGCCGAGCGCTCGCTAGGCGCGCCTGGCACGGCCCTGCCCGTGGCGATGGATGCCACCCTGCTCGACCGCGTGCTGGCGCCGCAACTGGCGCAACGGCCCGGCGATAGCGGCACGGCGCTGATCGACGACAATCTGGAAGCGTTCGCCCTGCGCGCCCTGAGCGCGCGCGAGGCGGGCCGCAGCCTCGACCTGCAATACTACATCTGGCATAACGACGTCACGGGACGGCTGCTGGTGCGCGAACTGCTACGCGCGGCCGATCGCGGCGTGCTCGTGCGAGTGTTGCTCGACGATATCAACGCGCGTGGCCAGGACGCCGCCATCCTCGCGCTCGACAGCCACCCGCTGATCGACGTGCGCATGTTTAACCCGGGCCGCAACCGCGACGGCATCTGGTTGCGCGCCACGGAAATGGCCTTGCGCGCTGTCAGCCTGAACCGGCGCATGCACAACAAGGCCTGGATCGTCGACGGCAGGGTCGCCCTCGTCGGCGGGCGCAATAT
Source organism: Janthinobacterium rivuli (assembly GCF_029690045.1). Classification (NCBI taxonomy): domain Bacteria; kingdom Pseudomonadati; phylum Pseudomonadota; class Betaproteobacteria; order Burkholderiales; family Oxalobacteraceae; genus Janthinobacterium; species Janthinobacterium rivuli. Next base: position 1,795,731 of record NZ_CP121464.1, on the reverse strand, counting down.
CGGCGATGAATATTTCGATGCCGCAGAACAAGTCAATTTCCAGGATGCGGACTTGCTGCTGGTGGGGCCCGCCGTGCAGCAGACGAGCGATATCTTCGACCGCTTCTGGAACAGCCGCGCCGTCATCCCCATCCGCGCCTTGCACGCTGGCAAGGACGCAGGCGCGCCGGAACTGCAGGCCGTGCGCGCCCGCCTCGACGCACTGACGGGCGAACTGGGCGCTTCACCCTACCTGCGGCAACTGACGGATGCGGGCCAGTTGCAAGCCCACCTCGATGGCCGCGTGCGCCTGCACTGGAGCGAAAAAGTGCAGGTGCTGTCGGATCCGCCGGAAAAAGCCGCGCCAGTGGCCAGTTTGCAGCGCAGCGAGCACTGGCTCATGCACAGCTTGCTGCCCCTGCTGACGGAGGCGCGCGAGGAAGCGCTGCTGACTTCGCCATACTTCGTGCCCGGCGCGGCGCTGACGCGGACCTTGGGCGAAAAAGTCGCCGCCGGCGTCCAGGTCCAGGTGCTGACCAACTCGCTGGCCGCCACCGACGTGGCCCTCGTGCATGCGGGCTATGCGCGCTACCGCCAGGCGCTGCTGGGCGGCGGCATCGAACTGTATGAATTGAAGACCCAGCACCGCAAGCGCATCAGCCTGATGGGGTCGAGCCGCGCCAGCCTGCATACCAAGGCCATGGTGGTGGACGGCCAGCGGGGCTTCGTCGGCTCCTTCAACCTCGATCCCCGCTCGGCCCAGCTCAATACGGAGATGGGCGTGCTGTTCGACGATGCCGCGCTGGCGAACGACATGCGCGCGCTGTTCCACCATTCGACGGCGAGCGACACCAGCTACCGTTTGCTCCTCGACAACGGCGCCCTGCGCTGGTCCGACGCCACCGAAGTGCCCGCCAAAGTGTGGACGCACGATCCGGAAGCGGGCTTCTGGCGCCGCATGCTGGTATCCGTGATGCGCTGGCTGCCGATCGAATCGCAGCTGTAGGCGCATAAAAAAAACCCCGCGCGGCCGGTACCACGCGGGGTTTTCTTCTCGTGCTGCGCGGCACCACCACGCAACACGCCTTACAGCAAACTACAGCAACACACTTACTTTTTCTCGGCTTCGGCCTTCTTCGCGTCGGCAGCAGCCAGTTTGGCTTCCTTCTTCGCCGCCGCTTCCGCAGCCTTGGCTTCTTTCTTGGCGGCCGTTGCCGCTTTCTTCGCGGCAGCGGCTTCCTTCTTCGTTTCGGCAGCCGTTTTCACGGGGGCGGCATCGGCGGCGGCTGGCGCGGTAGCGGCGGCAGGCACGACCTTGGCGGCAGCTGCTTCTTTCTTGGCGGCGGCAGCGGCGGCCTTGGCTTCTTTCTTCGCGGCAGCAGCTTCTTTCTTCGTTTCAGCGGCTGTCTTGGCTGGCGCCGCAGCGGTGTCGGTCGCAGCAGCTGGCTTCGGTGCGGCTTCTTTCGCTGCAACTTCCTTCACAGCAGTTTCCTTTTTTGCCGGGACAGCTTTCGCCGCCGGAGCAGGCGCCGCTGGCGCGCCGGACTTGGCCTGGCCATTCACTTGCAAGCCCGCTTCCGACAGCTTCAACGAACTTTTCGGGCCGATGCCTTTTACGCGGCTTTCGAAATCGGCCCAATCCTTGAAGGCGCCGCCCTTGGCGCGTTCATCGATGATGGCTTTCGACGTGACGGGGCCGATGCCCTTGACGCTGTCGAGTGCCGCCTGGTCCGCCTTGTTGACATCGACCTGGGCAAAGGCAAAGCCCATCGTCGCGATCAGGGTGGCGATGGCCAGCAGTATTTTTTTGAACATGGATATCTCTCCGTAAGGTGGTTTCAAGATGACTCGAACGCAAAGGAGGAACGGCGCCTTAACGGCTTAACGGCTGGGGCGTGATACGGTTGACAAGACGGGACAGCGGAATGGTAGGAGAACCTGCGCCAGATCAAACGGACCGGCGCAGGTGAGATGCGGCATACAGCGGCATAGTTACTGCGGGAACAGCTCTTCCCGGGTGACGGTGGCCGTGCCTAGCTTGCCGACGACGATGCCGCCGGCGCGGTTGGCCGTGCGCACGGCGTCGCCCAGGCTCATGCCGGCGCCCAGCATGGCCGCCATGGTGGCGATCACCGTGTCGCCGGCGCCCGAGACGTCGAATACTTCGCGCGCATCGGTCGGCATGTGCAGCACTTCATCGGCCGTGTACAAGCTCATGCCTTCTTCCGAGCGCGTCAGCAGCAAGGCGTCCAGGCCCAGCTGCGCGCGCATCTGCTGCGCGCGTTCCGTGAGTTGCTCTTCCGTATTCCAGTTGCCGATCACGCGGCGCAGTTCCGATTTATTCGGAGTGAGCACTGACGCTCCGGCATAGCGACTGAAATCATCGCCTTTCGGGTCGACCATGACGATCTTGCCGGCCGCCCGGGCCGCCTTGATCATCTCGGCCACGTTCACCAGGCTGCCTTTGGCGTAATCGGACAGGACCACTACATCATAGTGCGGCAACAGGGCATTGAATTGCGCCAGCTTGTCGCGCAGCACCGTATCGCTGGGCGCATCCTCGAAGTCGATGCGCAGCATCTGCTGCTGGCGGCCGATCACGCGCAGCTTGATGATGGTGGAAATGGCCGCATCGCGCTGCAGATAGCTGTGGATGCCGCCGCCTTCGAGCAGGCGCTCGACCTGGCTGCCGGCCTCGTCGTCGCCGACCACGCCCAGCAAGCTCGTCTTCGCGCCCAGCGCGGCCGCGTTGCGCGCCACGTTGGCCGCACCGCCCAGGCGCTCTTCGCGCTTCTCGATGCGCACGATGGGCACGGGCGCTTCCGGCGAAATACGGCTGACGTCGCCAAACCAGTAGCGGTCCAGCATCACATCGCCTACCACCAGCAGGCGCACCTGGGCCAATGCGGCCGGCGCCGTCAAGGCGACCACCTCTTGGGCGCTCATGTGCGCGTCAGGATCGAGCGGCCGATCCCGTGGTATTCGATGCCGTTCTCGGCCATGACGGCCGGCTCGAACAGGTTGCGTCCGTCAAAGATCACGGCCTGCTTGAGGCGCGCCTTGACCTGCTCGAAGTCAGGGCTGCGGAAGGCTTTCCATTCGGTCACGATGACCAGCGCATCGGCGTCCTGCAGCGCATCTTTCGAGCTGTCGGCAAAACGCACCTTGGCCAATTGCTCCGGCGTCAAGTCCAGCTGCAGCACGCGGCGCGCCTCGGCCATGGCGACGGGATCGTACACGGCCACGGTGGCGCCGCGTCCCAGCAAGTCAGCCAGCAGCACACGGGCCGACGCTTCGCGCATGTCGTCCGTATTCGGCTTGAAGGCCAGGCCCCAGACGGCGAAATGCCGGCCCGTCAGGTCTTCGCCGAAGCGAGTGACCACTTTGCGTCCCAGCACCTGCTTCTGCTGGTCGTTGACGGCCTCGACGGCGCGCAGGATCAGCAATTCCTGGCCGTGCCCGCGCGCCGTGCGCTCGAGCGCCTGCACGTCTTTCGGGAAGCAGGAACCGCCATAGCCGCAACCGGCGTACAGGAAGCTGTGGCCGATGCGCGGGTCGGAACCGATGCCGTGGCGCACGGCTTCGATGTCGACGCCCACCTTGTCGGCCAGATTCGCCAGTTCATTCATGAACGAGATGCGCGTGGCCAGCATGGCGTTGGCCGCATACTTCGTGAATTCGGCCGAGCGCACGTCCATCCAGTAGGTGCGTTCATGGTTGCGGTTGAACGGCGCGTACAGGCTTTTCAGCAATTCGCGCGCGCTCTCTCCATCCGGCGTGGCGTCGACGCCGATGACGATGCGGTCCGGACGCATGAAGTCTTCGACGGCCGCGCCTTCCTTGAGGAATTCCGGGTTCGAGGCGACCGAGAACGTGGCGGCCACGCCGCGCGCGTCGAGTTCGCCCTGGATGGCGGCGCGCACTTTTTCCGCCGTGCCGACGGGCACGGTCGACTTGTCGACGATGACCTTGAAGTCCGTCATGTACTTGCCGATGCCGCGCGCGGCAGCCAGCACGTATTGCAGGTCGGCCGAGCCGTCTTCATCGGGCGGCGTGCCGACGGCGATGAATTGCATCACGCCGTGTGCGGCTGCCGCTTCGACGTCGGTGGAAAAGGTCATGCGCCCGGCGGCGCGGTTGCGCGCCACGACTTCTTCCAGGCCAGGTTCATGGATGGGGATGCCGCCGCTGTTGAGCAAGGCGACCTTCTGTGCGTCCAGGTCGAGGCAAAAGACGTCGTTGCCCAGCTCCGCCAGGCAGGCGCCGGTCACGAGGCCAACATAGCCGGTGCCGATAATAGTGATTTTCATGGATGTACCGTATGGATAAAAAGCAGGTCTTACATAGAAGTACACGCCACATTGCTCAGGACAAGGTGACGTGTACGAATCAGTTCATGACATTGAGTTCTTCTGTGCGGCGTGGTGGGTAAGTCTCCCACTTATTGCAGCCAGGGCAGTGCCAGTAGAACTGGCGCGCCTTGAAGCCGCAGTGGCTGCACTGGTAGCGGGCCAGCTTTTGCGTGTAGCCGTGCACGAGGTTTTTCACCATCGACAGCTCGGACCAGATCGCGGCCGGCGCATCCATCATGCGCGCTTCCAGCAGTTTATCGAGGCCCAGCAGGGTTGGCGTGCGGCGCAGCTCGGCGCTGACCAGCTGCTTCGCCGCTTCCACGCCATCGAGTTCGATGACGGCCTTGAAGACGACTTCGATCAGGTCGATCGACGACGCCTCTTCCAGGTAGGAGCGCAGCAGGTTGACGCCTTCCTGTGGACGGCCCAGCTTGGTGTAGCCATCCATCAGGCGCTGCGCCACCAGGGCCACGTGCGGCACGCTTTGCTGCTCCACGCGGCGCCAGGTGGTCAGCGCGCCTTCCACGTCGCCGCGCGCCAGCAGCACGTCGCCCGTCAGGATGGTGGCGCGCACGCTCTTGCGGTCCGTCTGCAAGGCTTTTTCCAGCAGCGGCATGGCCTCGTCCGGTTTCATGTGCACGAGGGCGTCATGCGCCAGTTCGCAATAGAACTGGGCGATTTCCTTCTGGCGCGCGCCGGCGCCCGATTCCTGCAAGCCCACGGCCGCTTCGATGGCGCGTGGCCATTCCTTTTCGCGCTGGTAGATTTCCAGCAGCGCGCGGCGCGCCTGGGCCGCATATTGCGTGTCGATCAGGCTATTGAAAGTTTCTTCGGCGCGGTCCAGCAGACCCGCCTTCAGGTAATCCATGCCCAGCTCGTAGGCGGCGTGGCCCTGCTGTTCCAGCGGCAGGTCCGGGCGCGCCAGCAAGTTCTGGTGCACGCGGATGGCGCGCTCCGTTTCGCCGCGGCGGCGGAACAAATTGCCCAGCGCAAAGTGCATATCGGCCGATTCCGGGTCCAGCTTGACGACTTCGATAAAGGCGTCGATGGCCTTGTCATGCTGCTCGTTGAGCAGGAAATTCAAGCCCTTGAAATAATTGCGCGGCAGGCTGCGCGATTCGGACACCAGTTGATGAATGTCCACGCGCGCGGCAATCCAGCCCAGCGCGAAAAACATCGGGATACCCAAGAGCCACCAGAGTTCAAAATCCATGCGATTGTTTTTATTCGAGTAAGAGAGATAGGAGCGACGGCGGCGCTTACTGCGCGCTCACGCTGTCCGGTTGCGGCTGGACATTGCTGGCCACGCCAACGGTCTGCAGCGCGGCAATGGTGGTTTTTTGCTTGGTCGCTTCGCGGCGGTGACGGAACACGGTCGGCGTCAGGGCCAATACGCCCAGGCTCGCGCCAGCGACAAAAAAGCCCAGCAGCATCAGGACCAGGGGGCCGCGAATTTCATAATTAAGGAAAACATGCAGGTCAACAACCTGCGCATTCTTCAGCGCAAAACTGAAGAACAGGACGAAAAGAACACAGCCAACGATGGTGGAGATGATTTTCATCGATACGTCCAGAAAGTACAAAAAATGCCCGTATGGCACAACCTTGGAATGCCTGACAGAAGCGTAGCGAGCGTCAGTGATTTGTGGCCAAGAAGCGCAACCGTACTTGAGTACGGTGAGCATCGCAGGCCGCAAAGCGCGACGCGCAGTAGCTTATGTCAGGTATTCTCAGCATATTAACAAAAAAAAGCGGCATCCAAGGACGCCGCTCTTTATGTCGCCTTCCAGCAGACGATTAATCCTCGATAATCGGTTGCCCGACCATCGCGTCCACGCGCTCGCGCAACTGTTTGCCCGGTTTGAAGTGGGGCACCCGTTTTTCGGGAACCATCACCTTGTCGCCGGATTTCGGGTTGCGGCCGATGCGCGGGGGCCTGCTGTTCAGGGCAAAACTGCCAAAACCGCGGATCTCGATACGCTGACCGGTCGCCAGGGCGTTGGTCATCGCATCGAGAATGGTCTTGACGGCATACTCCGCATCTTTCGCCACCAGCTGAGAATAACGCTCAGCGAGGCGGTTGATCAGCTCGGACTTTGTCATCTGCCGTATCCGCAGTCTTAGTTCTTGTTATCGAACTTAGCTTTCAACAAGGCGCCCAGGCTGGTGGTGCCCGAAGCTGCGTTGTTGTCGGTAGCTGCCATCTTCTGCATGGCTTCCTGGGTTTCAACGTTGTCTTTCGCTTTGATCGACAGTTGGATACCACGGGCTTTGCGGTCGATGTTCAGAACCATAGCTTCGACGGTGTCGCCGACTTTCAGGTGCGTACCAGCATCTTCAACGCGGTCGCGCGAGATTTCGGAAGCGCGCAGGTAGCCTTCAACTTCTTCGGACAGTTGGATCACGGCGCCTTTAGGCTCAACCGATTTAACGGTACCGGTTACCAGCGAGCCTTTGTCGTTCATGGCTGCGAAGTTGTTGAATGGGTCACCTTCCAGTTGCTTGACGCCCAGGGAAACGCGCTCGCGCTCAACGTCGATGGCCAGAACGATGGCTTCCAGTTCGTCACCTTTCTTGAAGCGACGCACGGCTTCTTCGCCGGTTTCGGTCCAGGACAGGTCGGACAGGTGCACCAGACCGTCGATGTTGCCGGCCAGGCCGATGAACACGCCGAAGTCGGTGATCGATTTGATCGCGCCGCGGACTTTGTCACCTTTCTTATGGGTAACACCGAAGTCGTCCCATGGATTGGCTTTGCACTGTTTCATGCCCAGCGAAATACGACGACGCTCTTCGTCGATTTCCAGAACCATCACTTCTACTTCGTCGCCCAGTTGGACAACTTTGTTAGGAGCAACGTTTTTGTTCGTCCAGTCCATTTCGGAAACGTGTACCAGACCTTCGATACCCTGTTCCACTTCAACGAATGCGCCGTAGTCGGTCAGGTTCGTTACTTTACCGAACAGACGGGTGCTTTGTGGGTAACGACGGGACAGACCGGTCCAAGGATCGTCGCCCAGTTGTTTCACGCCCAGCGAAACACGGTTTTTCTCTTGATCGTATTTCAGGACTTTGGCGGTGATTTCCTGGCCAACCGTCAGTACTTCCGACGGGTGACGTACACGGCGCCATGCCAGGTCGGTGATGTGCAGCAGGCCATCGATACCGCCCAGATCCACGAACGCGCCGTAGTCGGTGATATTTTTGACGACGCCGGTCACGACCGTGCCTTCTTTCAGCGTTTCCATCAGTTTCTGACGCTCTTCGCCCATCGAAGCTTCGATGACGGCGCGGCGGGACAGAACCACGTTGTTACGCTTGCGATCCAGCTTGATCACTTTGAATTCGAGGGTTTTGCCTTCGAATGGGGTCGTGTCTTTGACAGGACGGGTATCAACCAGCGAACCCGGCAGGAACGCGCGGATGCCGTTGGTCAACACGGTCAGACCGCCTTTGACTTTACCATTGACGGTACCGACGACGATTTCGCCCGATTCCATCGCTTTTTCCAGAGCCAGCCACGAAGCCAGACGCTTGGCTTTATCGCGCGACAGGATGGTATCGCCGAAACCGTTTTCCAGCGATTCGATCGCCACGGAAACGAAGTCACCAACTTTGACTTCCAGTTCGCCGTGGTCGTTTTTGAATTCTTCGACAGGGATGAATGCTTCGGATTTGAGGCCAGCGTTCACGATCACGAAATTGTGGTCGAGGCGCACGACTTCAGCGGAAATAACTTCGCCGGAGCGCATATCTTGACGCGACAACGATTCCTCGAAGAGCGCAGCAAAACTTTCCATACCGGTAGATTCGTTAGTTGTAACAGTAGACATAGGGTTCACACAGGTTATCCAGCAGAGATCGCACGATGCGACTTAAACTGGGTTAGGTTTTTGACACACCCGGACAGGCCAGGAGCCGTCAACGGGCACCACATAGCATAAAAATCACACTATTTTGCAACTGACGCATACCATTTCAACACGGTTTCGACGGCTTCATCAGCCGTCATTTCCGACGTATCCAGGACATGCGCCCCTTCCGCGGGAACCAGCGGCGCAATCGCACGGTGAGTATCACGTTCGTCCCGCGCCTGCAAATCCATCAGAAGGTCTTCCATATTAGCAGAAAAACCCTTGTCTATCAATTGCTTGTAGCGCCGTTGCGCGCGCGCCTCGACGCTGGCCGTCAGGAACACCTTCAATGGGGCATGCGGGAAGATCACCGTGCCCATGTCGCGCCCGTCGGCCACGAGGCCTGGCGTCTTGCGAAAGCCCAGCTGCAAACCCACAAGCGCATGGCGCACCGTTGGCAATACGGCAATCTTCGACGCCGTATTGCCCACTTCTTCAGCACGGATCTGCTCGGTGACGTTTTCATGCGCCAGCAGGATCTCGCCGCCGGCAAAATGGCAAGGCAGGTGTTCGGCCAGCTTGGCCAGCGCGTGCTCGTCGCGCAAGTCCGTGCCGCGGCGCAGCGCGCTCAAGGCAGTCAGGCGGTACAGCGCGCCCGAGTCCAGGTAATGAAAGCCCAGCTTGTCGGCCACGCGGTGCGCCACCGTGCCCTTGCCGGAAGCGGTGGGGCCATCGATGGCGATGACTGGGATGTTGGAGGTCGGCATAGTATTAGGCAATCAATTAAATCAGGGTGTCTTTGGCAATCCCCGCGAATGCGGCGAAATACTCGGGGAAGGTCTTGGCCACGCATTTCGGGTCGTTGATGCGCATCTCGTTGCCGCGGCGCGCGGCGCCGTCCAGCGAGGCGAGCGAGAAGCACATGGCCATGCGGTGGTCGTCATACGTGTCGATGGTGGCTGCCTGAATCTGCGCTGGCGGCGTCACGCGCAGGTAGTCCGCGCCCTCTTCCACTTCCGCACCCAGCTTGCGCAACTCCGTCGCCATGGCCGTCAGGCGGTCCGTTTCCTTCACCCGCCAGCTGGCGATATTGCGCAAGGTCGAGGTGCCGTCCGCGTACAGGGCGGCCACGGCGATCGTCATGGCCGCGTCGGGAATATGGTTGAAGTCCATATCGACAGCTTTTAGCACGCCGTTCGAACGGGCTTCGATCCAGTTCTCGCCCATGGTGATGGTCGCGCCCATCTGCTGCAAGGCTTCGACGAAGCGTACGTCGCCCTGGATACTGTCGCGCCCAACGCCTTCCACGCGCACGGGACCGCCGCCGATGGCGCCGGCCGCCAGGAAATACGAGGCCGACGAAGCGTCGCCTTCCACGTGGATCGTACCAGGACTTTGATATTGCTGGCCCGGCTGCACGGTGAACGACTGCCAGCCGTCATGCTCGACCGTCACGCCGAAGCGGCGCATCAGGTTCAGGGTGATCTCGATGTACGGCTTCGAAATCAGCTCGCCCGTCACGTCGATGGTGACCGCATGGTCGCGCGCCATCAGCGGCGCCACCATCAGGAGGGCCGTCAGGAACTGGCTCGACACGTTGCCGCGCACGGCGATGCGCTGCGCGTGGATATGGCCGCGGCGGATGCGCAGCGGCGGGAAGCCCTGCTCGCCCGTGTACTCGATCTGCGTGCCGACGGCGTTCAGCGCGTCGACCAGGTCGCCGATCGGGCGCTCGTGCATGCGTGACACGCCATGCAGCGTGTAGTCGCCGCCGATGACGGCCAGCGCCGCCGTCAGCGGGCGAATGGCCGTGCCGGCATTGCCCATGAACAGATCCGCCTCGTGGTGCGGGAACACCCCGCCGCAGCCTTCCACGTGATGCACCTGGTGGGCAGTGGCCGGGTCGCCCGTCAATTCATCCTGCGTCCATTTCACGCCCAGCGACGTCAATGCCGTCAGCATGACGAAGGTGTCGTCGGAGGCGAGCAAGTCGATGATTTTCGTCGTGCCCTTGGCCAGCGCGGCCAGCAGCAGCACGCGGTTGGAAATACTTTTCGAGCCGGGCAGGCGCACCGTGCCCTCGGCGTGCATCACCGGTTTCAGATCGATATGGTGGGGATAGTGCTTGGTCTGGGTCATGCTGGAATCCTTGAGTATTTATCGTGTGGGCGCGGGCGGAATTTCCGCCGTTTCAATCGCCTCGATCCATTGCTGCCGCGCGTGCTGGGCGTTCGCGTACACGCCTTCGATGGCGGCGCCGTCGTTCGCGGCCAGGTGGGCGCGCAAGGTCGTCAACTGCGCCAGGTAGGCGTCCAGTTCGTGCAGCAGCGCCGGCTGGTTGGCCAGGCTGATGTCGCGCCACATTTCCGGCGATGAGCCGGCGATGCGCGTAAAGTCGCGAAAGCCGCTGGCCGCGTACTGGAACAGCAGGCCTGCGTGCGCTTTGTTGGCGATGTCGTCGACGAGCGCAAAGGCCAGCAGATGCGGCAGATGGCTGACGGCGGCAAACACCTTGTCATGTTCTTCGGGGCTCAAAGTGTGCAGGATGGCGCCGCAGGCGCGCCAGGCGGCCGCCACGCGTTCGACGTCGTCCGCGGCGTTTTCCGCCAGCGGCGTGAGCACCACTTTCTTGCCCTGATACAGGTCGATGATGGCCGCGTCGGGACCATTCGTCTCGCGCCCCGCGATCGGGTGGCCGGGCACGAATTGCCCCACCTTGCCACCGAGCGCCGCGCGCGCGGCCGCCACCACGTCGCTCTTCGTGCTGCCCGCATCGGTGACGATGGTGCCGGGCTGCAGATGCGGCGCGATGGACGCCAGGATGGCACCCGTTTGCGCCACAGGCGCGGCCAGCAGCACCAGGTCGGCGCCATGCAAGGCTTGCGCCATGTCGCCGCCGATTTCATCGATGATGCCCAGCTCCAAGGCGCGCGCCATCGAGGCCGGCGAGCGGCCCATGCCCACCACGGTGGTCACCGCGCCCGCATGTTTCAGGGCGCGCGCGAACGAGCCCCCGATCAGGCCCACGCCAAAGATCACTACCTTGTTCAGTGCAGGCGTCGTCATAAGGTCAGGCCAGCGCTTTCGTCAGCGCGGCGATGAAGATGGCGTTTTCCTGCGGCAGGCCGATGGAAATGCGCAGCCATTGCGGCAAGCCATAGCTGCCCACGGGACGCACGATCACGCCTTGTTTCAGCAACGCCAGGTTCACACGCGCGCCGGCGCCTTCATCGTCGCCCACCTTGACCAGCACGAAATTGCCGTGCGATGGCACGTATTCCAGGCCCAGTTGCGCAAACGCTTCAGTGAACTGCTGGTAGCCGGCCGCGTTGTTGCGCGCGCTTTGCTCGAGGAAGGCCTTGTCGTTCAGGGCGGCAATCGCGGCCGCCTGCGCCAGCGAGTTGACGTTGAACGGCTGGCGGATGCGGTTCATCAGGTCCGTCAGCACGGGCTGGGCGATGGCGAAGCCGATGCGCAGGCCGGCCAGGCCGTAGGCCTTCGACAGGGTGCGCGAGACCACCAGGTTCGGATACTGGCGCACCCACGCCGTCGACTCGTACTGGTCATCGGCCGACAGGAATTCGTTGTAGGCCTCGTCCAGCACGACGACGACGTGCGCCGGCACTTTTTGCAGGAAGGCTTCCAGCTGCGCGGCCGTCAGGAAGGTACCGGTCGGGTTGTTCGGGTTGGCGATGAAAATCAAACGCGTGTCGTCGGCAATCGCCGCCGCCATGGCGTCCAGATCATGACCATAGGCTTGCGCCGGCACGACGAGGTGGCGCGCGCCCAGTCCTTGCGTGGCCAGCGCGTACACGGCGAACGAATACTGCGAGTACACGACGGATTGGCCATGCTGCACAAACGCGTGCGCGGCGATTTCCAGGATGTCGTTGCTGCCATTGCCCAGGGTGATCCAGTCGGCCGGCACGTCGTAGCGCTTCGACAGCACGGCTTTCAAGTCGAAGCCGTTGGCGTCCGGGTAGCGGCCCAGGTCATCGATGGCGGCGATCATCGCCTGCTTGGCCGATTCCGGCATGCCGTACGGATTTTCATTCGACGCCAGCTTGACGATGGCTGCCTCGTCGAGGCCGAATTCGCGCGCGACTTCCGCGATCGGTTTGCCGCTCTGGTAAGGGGCGATGGCGCGGACGTATTCTGGACCGATATTTTTAGACATGGTGTTCTTTAAAAGTTGGTGAATGATTGATGAACCCCCAAAGCAATGACTGGGGTCGGACCCTGAGGGTCCGACCCCGGCCTTTACCGGGTTACAAACTGACCGGATACGACCCCAGCACCTTGAAAAACGCCGCATTGCTCTGCAGCTCGCCCAGCGCCTGGGCGACGGCCGTGTCGTGCACGTGGCCTTCCACGTCGACATAGAAATAATACTCCCAGCTGCCCATGCGCGCCGGGCGCGATTCGAAGCGCGTCATCGACACGCCGTGCTTGGCCAGAGGCGCCAGCAACTGGTACACGGCGCCGGCCTTGTTCGGCACGGCCAATACCAGCGAGGTCTGGTCCTTGCCCGACGGCGCCGTCTGCAAGGTGCCCACGACGGCAAAGCGCGTGCGGTTGTGCGGGTCGTCCTGGATATGGCCCTTGACCACGCCCAGCTTGTACTGCGCGCCGGCCAGTTCGCTGGCAATCGCCGCCACCGTGCCATCTTCGCCGGCCATGCGGGCCGCCTCGGCGTTCGAGGCCACGGCGTGGCGCGCAACGTTCGGATAATTCTGGTTCAGCCACACCTGGCACTGCGCCAGCGCCTGCGAATGGGCGCAGATGGCGGTGACGCCATCCATGTTGCCGCTCTTCGTCATCAGGCTGTGGTGCACGGCGATCGCCACTTCACCGCTGATGATGAGGCTAGTCTGCAGCATCATGTCCAGGGTGCGGTTGACGGCGCCTTCCGAGGAATTTTCGATCGGCACGACGCCAAAGTCCGCCGTTCCCGCCTCGGCGGAACGGAACACTTCATCGATGGACGCGCATGGCAAGCCTTCGACGGCGCTGCCGAACTGCTGATACACGGCCTGTTCGCTGAAGGTGCCGGCCGGGCCAAGGTAGGCCACGGTCACGCGCTTTTCCAGCGAGCGGCAGGACGACATGATTTCGCGGAAGATGGTCTGCACTTCGCGGTCGCCCATGGGACCGGGATTGCGCTCGGCCACGCCGCGCAGCACCTGCGCTTCGCGCTCGGGGCGGAACACGGGCGCCTGGGTTTCCGCTTTCACGTGGCCCACTTGCTGGGCGATTTGCGCGCGGCGGTTCAGCAGTTCGAGGATTTGCGCGTCGATCGCATCGATCTGTTCGCGCAGCGGTTTCAATTTATCGGTCATGGTGGTTTGTTTCGTCAGCTGTACTTCAATCATGGCCGCGCGGCCTGCGCCGGCGGCGGGCCGGCGCGGTCGTCTAGGCGACTCAGCGTCCGGCAAACTCGTTCAGATAATTCACCAAGGCTTGCACACCCTCGATCGGCATCGCGTTATAGATCGATGCACGCATGCCGCCGACGGACTTGTGGCCCTTCAGTTGCAGCAGGCCGCGCTGCTTGGCGCCAGCCAGGAATGCGTCGTTCAGACTTTCGTCGCGCAGATAGAACGGGATGGTCATGCGCGAGCGGTATGCGGGGTCGACCCGGTTCTGATAGAAGTCGTCCGCATCGAGCGCCGCGTACAGCAGCGCCGCTTTCTCAATATTACGCTGTTCCATGGCTGCAACGCCACCCTGGCGTTTGAGCCACTGGAAAACCAGGCCGGCGATATAGATGCCGTAGGTGGGCGGCGTGTTGTACATCGACTCATGTTCGGCCACGATGGTCCAGTCGAAAGCGGACGGGCAGATCGGCAGCGCCTTGCCCAGCAAGTCTTCGCGCACGATGACCAGGGTCAGGCCGGCCGGGCCGATATTTTTCTGCGCGCCGCCGAAAATGACGCCATATTGCGACACGTCGATCACGCGCGACAGAATGTGCGAGGACATGTCGGCCACGATGGTGGTTCCTGCCGGCACGCCTGGCGCCTGCTGGAATTCCACGCCGTCGATGGTTTCATTGGTGCAGATGTGCAGGTAGGCGGCGCCTGGCGTCAGCTTCCATTCGCCAACTGGCGGCACGCCCGTGAAACGGGCAGCCTTGGACGACGCGGCCACGTTGACGTTGGCATACTTGGCCGCTTCCTGGATCGACTTGCCCGACCACGAGCCCGTATGCACGAAGTCCACGGTGGCCGGCTGCTGCGCGGCCAAGCCAGCCAGGTTCATCGGAATGATGGCGTTTTCGCCCAGGCCACCGCCCTGCAGGAACAGGATCTTGTAATTATCGGGCACGGCCAGCAGTTCGCGCAGGTCGGCCACTGCCTGCTTGTAGATGGAAATGAATTCGGGACCACGGTGGCTCATTTCCATCACCGACATGCCGCTGCCATGCCAGTCCTGCATCTCGGCGGCAGCTTGCGCCAGCACTTCCTTGGGCAGGACGGCGGGGCCGGCGGAAAAATTGTAGATATGGGTCACGATACGGTCCTTGGCAAAATGGGAATCTTATTGGGGCGACTGCGTGGCCGCCCGCATGAACTGGTCAAGCACGGCATTCACGCGGGGGTTCAGCACGCGCTGGCTGATGGCCATCGATTCGGCCGACAGTTGCGGCATGGTGGCCAGCATCTTGCGGCCCAGCGGCGTCTTGTAGAAGGCCGTCAGCTGTTCGACTTCCGGCACCGTGTAAAAGCGCGCGTACAGGGGCACCATTTCATCGCCCAGCTCTTCGATCAGGGTCGGGTCGGCCAATACCTGCGTCAGGGTGGCGATGGCCAGGGGATTTCTTCCTCGGCGCTGGCCAGCGCGCGCGCCTTGCGCTGTTCGTCCAGTTTCGGGTTGCTGTTGATTTGCTGCTGCGCCGACTGGCGGATCATGGCGGGCATCGATTGCAGCATCTGGTCGAAGATGTTGCGCGTCAGTTGCGGGAACTGCATCGCGTCGAGCATGCGCCGCACGGCCACTTTCATGGCGGGGCTGGGCGCCGCCTGGCGCGCGGGCGTGGCTTGCGTGCTCTGGGCCAGGGCCGGCAGGGTCGCGAGGAAGGCCAGCGAAAATGCGGCGAAGAAGGTGGCGACGATTTTTCTCATGGCATGCGGGACTTTATAAAAGCGGGGAACAAGTGGGACACGCAGGCTGGCGCCGCAACTGGCGCGCCAATAGCAATTGGGGCTCCCGAAAGAGCCCCAATCATCTTACTCCGGCTGGGCCGGATCGACCGGATCAACCGGGTCGACCGCCGCCGGCGCAGGCGCGGCGTCCGCCTCCGTCGTCAGCTCGACTTCGTCGATATCCGTTTCCACCACGCGCTGCAGGCCGGACAGCTTGGTGCCGTCTTCCACGGCGATCAGGGTCACGCCCTGCGTCGCGCGGCCCATCTCGCGGATTTCCGACACGCGGGTGCGGATCAAGACGCCACCGGTGGTGATCAGCATGATTTCATCGCTGGTATCGACCAGGGTCGCGGCAACCACTTTACCGTTGCGCTCGCTGGTCTGGATGGCGATCATGCCTTTCGTGCCACGGCCATGGCGCGTGTATTCGGTGATCGGCGTACGCTTGCCGTAGCCGTTTTCCGTGGCCGTCAGTACCGACTGCTGCTCGTTCTCTGCCACCAGCAGGGCGATCACGTGCTGGCCTTCTTCCAGGTTCATGCCGCGCACGCCGCGCGCCGTACGGCCCATCGGACGCACATCGTTTTCGTCGAAGCGCACTGCCTTGCCCGAATCCGAGAACAGCATCACGTCGTGCTGGCCGTCGGTCAGCGCCGCGCCGATCAGGAAGTCGCCGTCGTCCAGGTCGACCGCGATGATGCCGGCCTTGCGTGGATTGCTGAAGTCCTTCAGCGGCGTTTTCTTGACGGTACCGAGGCTGGTCGACATGAAGACATAATGGTCTTCCGGGAACGTGCGGTTCTCGCCCGACAGCGGCAGGATCACGGTGATCTTTTCGTTGTCCTGCAACGGGAACATGTTGACGATCGGCTTGCCGCGCGAATTGCGCGAGCCTTGCGGCACTTCCCATACCTTCAGCCAGTACATGCGGCCACGATCCGAGAAGCACAGGATGTAGTCGTGCGTGTTGGCGATGAACAGCTGGTCGATCCAGTCTTCCTCTTTCGTCGCCATGGCCTGCTTGCCGCGTCCACCGCGTTTTTGCGCGCGGTATTCGGTGATCGGCTGGGCCTTCATGTAACCGGTGTGCGACAGGGTCACGACCATGTCCTGCGGCGTGATCAGGTCTTCCGTTTCCAGGTCGGTCGCATTCAACTCGATCTGCGAGCGGCGCACGTCCTTGTTGCCAGCGCCGTATTCGTTCTTCGCGGCCGTCATTTCATCGGTGATGATGACGGTCACGCGTTCCGGCTTGGCCAGGATGTCGAGCAAGTCGGCGATATGTTCCATCACGTCCTTGTACTCGTTGACGATCTTGTCCTGTTCCAGGCCGGTCAGGCGCTGCAGGCGCATTTGCAGAATTTCCTGCGCCTGGTCGTCCGACAGCTTGTACAGGCCATCCGTCTGCATGCCGTAGTGCTTCGGCAGGTTTTCCGGACGGTAGGCATCGATGCCGCCTGGCGTCGTGCCGTCGCCCGTGCGGGCCAGCATTTCGCGCACCACGGACGAATCCCAGGCCTTGGCCATCAGCTCGACCTTGGCGATCGGCGGCGTCGGCGCGGCCTTGATGATGGCGATGAAGTCATCGATGTTGGCCAGCGCGACCGCCAGGCCTTCCAGTACGTGGCCCCGTTCGCGCGCCTTGCGCAGTTCGAACACGGTGCGGCGCGTGACCACTTCGCGGCGGTGCGACAGGAAGCATTGCAGCATCTGCTTGAGGTTCAGCAGCTTCGGCTGTCCATCGACCAGGGCCACCATGTTCATGCCGAAGGTGTCTTGCAACTGGGTCTGCTTGTACAGATTGTTCAACACCACTTCCGGCACTTCGCCCCGTTTCAGCTCGATCACCACGCGCATGCCCGACTTGTCGGATTCGTCGCGGATGTCGGAAATGCCGTCGAGCTTCTTGTCGCGCACGTTTTCAGCGATACGTTCCAGCAAGGATTTCTTGTTGACCTGGAATGGCAGCTCGTCGACGATGATGGCGATGCGGCCGCCATCCTTGCCGTATTCTTCGAAGTGGGTCTTGGCGCGCATGACGACGCGGCCGCGGCCCGTGCGGTAACCGTCGCGCACGCCGGACACGCCATAGATGATGCCGGCCGTCGGGAAGTCCGGTGCCGGGATCAGCTCGATCAATTCATCGATCGTGCACTCGGGATTGCGCAGCACGTGCAGCGCGCCGTCGATGACTTCGGTGATGTTATGTGGCGGAATGTTGGTCGCCATGCCGACGGCGATACCGGACGAGCCATTGATCAGCAGGTTCGGGATACGCGTCGGCAAGACCGTCGGTTCCTTTTCCTTGCCGTCATAGTTGGGCTGGAAGTCGACGGTATCCTTGTCGATATCGGCCAGCAGCTCGCTGGCGATCTTGTCCAGGCGGCACTCGGTGTAACGCATCGCCGCGGCGCCGTCGCCGTCGACGGAACCGAAGTTGCCCTGGCCATCGACGAGCATGTAGCGCAGCGAGAAATCCTGCGCCATGCGCACCAGTGTGTCGTAGATCGAGGCATCGCCGTGGGGATGGTATTTACCCATGGTTTCGCCGACCACGCGGGCGCACTTGACGTAAGGGCGGTTCCACACGTTATTCATTTCATGCATCGCGAACAAGACGCGGCGGTGCACTGGCTTCAAGCCATCGCGCGCATCGGGCAAGGCGCGACCGACGATCACGCTCATGGCGTAATCGAGGTAGCTCTTGCGCATCTCTTCTTCGAGGGAAATAGGAATTGTTTCTTTTGCGAATTGATCCATTGGCGGTTCGACTGATCTCAGGCTGTGGTTAACTTATCTGTTACGCAATGTATGACGCAATACTGCATATCCTGGGTGGCTGTCGTCGTGGACGCCGCGCCGCGCGCTGCTGGCGTGGCCCGGTGTCCATGTCGCAGAGTGCCAGAACAAATCGGCGGGCTGGCGGCACGGCCAGTACGGCTACCGCAAGGGTAGGTGCTGGCCATGCCGTGCCGCCGTGGGCATTTGCTCGACACTCTTGACAGTCAAGC
The DNA here is from genome assembly GCF_029690045.1 of Janthinobacterium rivuli. Taxonomy (NCBI): domain Bacteria; kingdom Pseudomonadati; phylum Pseudomonadota; class Betaproteobacteria; order Burkholderiales; family Oxalobacteraceae; genus Janthinobacterium; species Janthinobacterium rivuli. The sequence goes on along the minus strand of NZ_CP121464.1, from coordinate 1,777,387 downwards.
GCACGATTTTAGCATGCGCGCCCAGCTACCTGTACAAATTGGCCATACCGGCAAGATTGGCAGTTTGCACGGAAGCCGTGCATGTTGCCCTGTCGATAATGCACAATGGCAATATCAGTTCAAGACACCTGCCCTTAAAAGAGGCAAAAAAAGCGATCAATTGTTACAGACGCGTTACAAATGGGCATTTTCGTTGCGCAAAAACAACGCACGGTCTAAAATCGGGCAAGCTTTGATTTAACCACGGTCGTGTGCCCCTGATGCGTGTGGCAAAATGACTGGGAAGTTAATTGCTAGTTTCGCAATCTGAAACGAGCGCATATGGTCTACATGATAAAATCTTGGCACGTAGCACCAGTAGCGCAGTGTTGTTCTGCGGATATCACCCCCCGAAAGGAAAAAAGAATGAATAAATTTGTAACGCTGTTTTTCGCTGCATCCGCAGTGATTGCTGGCTCGGCTTCGGCCCAAACCCCAACCTCCCCACCATTCGCGCCAGTTACCACTGACATCAAAGCACCAAGCCCAAAAAGCGCTTACGTGCAAGATGCCCGCGGCGTCATCGTGCGTGACCCATTCGGTCTGTGCTGGCGTACCGGCTACTGGACACCTGCTGACGCGGTGCCAGGTTGCGACGTACCACTGTGCGTAGAGCCAGAAACCCTGCAAGACGGCAAATGCGTGGCTCCTCCAGCACCAGTCGTACCTGCTCCAGCACCAGCACCAGTCGTGCCAGTGCCAGTAGTCGTTGCTCCTACCTCGGAAAAAGTCAGCTTCGCTGCTGATGCATTCTTCGATTTCGACAAAGCGACGCTGAAGCCAGAAGGCAAAGCCAAGCTGGACGAGCTGTCCGCACAACTGGGCGGCATCAACCTGGAAGTCATCATCGCTGTGGGTCACACCGACTCCGTCGGCACCGATGCTTACAACCAAAAACTGTCGGTACGTCGTGCTGATGCTGTCAAAGCCTACCTGGTCACCAAAGGCGTTGAAAGCAACCGCGTGTACACCGAAGGCAAAGGCGAGAAACAACCTGTTGCTGATAACAAAACTGCCGAAGGCCGTGCGAAAAACCGTCGCGTGGAAATCGAAGTTGTTGGTACCCGCAACAAGTAATAGCTGATCCCCTGGACTTGCCGCAAGTCATCGCGCAAGTCAAGAACAGCATGAAAAACCCCGCCACGGCGGGGTTTTTTTTCGTCCGTGGCTGCCCAATTGTAAAATTGCCGCTATTATTCGACCTATGAACGCCGACCCTCTCGAAATCCAAAAATTCAGTGAGCTGGCCCACCGCTGGTGGGACCCCACTTCCGAGTTTCGTCCCCTGCACGAAATTAACCCCCTGCGCCTGGAATGGATCAACGCGAAAGTGCCGCTGGCCGGCAAGCGCGTGATCGACATCGGCTGCGGCGGCGGCATCCTGGCCGAATCGATGGCCCGCAAGGGCGCCGACGTGACGGGCATCGACCTGTCCGAGAAGGCACTAAAAGTTGCCGACCTGCACAGCCTGGAATCGGGCGCCAAGGTACGCTACAAGCTGATCGCCGCCGAAGCCATGGCCGAGGAAGAGCCAGGCCAGTACGACGTCGTGACCTGCATGGAAATGCTCGAGCACGTGCCGGACCCCGCCGCCATCGTCAAGGCTTGCGCCGCGCTGGTGAAACCGGGCGGCCACGTCTTCCTGTCGACCCTGAACCGCAACCCGAAAGCGTATCTGTTCGCCATCCTGGGCGCCGAATACCTGCTGCGCCTGTTGCCGAAAGGCACGCACGACTATGACAAATTCATCACCCCGGCCGAACTGTCGCAATACCTGCGCAGCGCCGGCCTGGACGTCAACAGCATGCGCGGCATGGGCTACAATCCGCTGACCAAGATTTACTCACTTAATAGCGATACCAGCGTCAATTACCTGGTGGCCTGCACCCGGCCGCTGTAACCATCACGCACAATGCAAGGCGGCTGCGGCCGCCATTTTTCATTCCCACTTGACACACTTTGCCCGCCATGATCACTGACCATCTGCCAGCCCCGCGCGCCATCCTGTTCGACCTCGACGGCACCCTGGCCGACACCGCGCCCGACCTGGCAGCGGCCATCAACCTGCTGCGCGCACGTGCCGGCCTGGCGCCGACGCCGTACGACATCCTGCGCCCCACGGCCTCGGCCGGCGCGCGCGGCATGATCGGCGCGTCGTATGGCATTGCCCCGGGCGAAAGCGGCTACGAAGCCCTGAAAGACGGCTTCCTGAACAATTACGAAGCGGCCCTGGCCGTGGAAAGCCGCTTATTCGACGGCATCCCCGCCCTGCTGGAAGGCTTGACCGCCCTGGGCCTGGCCTGGGGCGTGGTCACCAACAAGGCCGCCCGCTTCACCGACCCGCTGGTCGGCCAGATCGGCCTGGGCGCGGCCGGCTGCGTGATCTCGGGCGACACCATGCCGCACCCGAAACCGCACCCAGCCCCCCTGCTGGAAGCGGCGCGCCGCCTGGACCTGGCGCCGGAAGCCTGCTGGTACGTGGGCGACGACCTGCGCGACATCCAGGCCGGCCGCGCCGCCGGCATGCGCACGGTGGCCTGCGCCTGGGGCTACTGCGGCCCCGTCGAGCCACAGCACTGGAACGCCGACCATTTACTGGAGACGCCGCAGGCCTTGCTCGCGCTGGTCAGCGCGGTAGTGAAGGCGGCACAGGAGCGGCAACTGGCGGCTTGAGGCACATCCCTTTTCGCAGCAGAAAGCTGGGGTCTGACCCGACGGGTCAGACCCCTTACGTCAATGGCGCGAATGCATCATGCAAGAGTGGGCAGATTGCGCTACAATGAAGGTTCTGTGGGGACGACCTGGTTTCGACGTGGGTTGCAAAGCAGCGCAGGGCATACCGAGGGCGGGCTACCTCGTAAATACAACCTGAAAAAACTTAACTGCAAACGATAACTCGTACGCACTGGCAGCTTAATCGCTGTTAGCTCTAGAACACCTCGTCCCTGGGGTGGGCCGTCAAAAGCTCTAGAGTCATTTACAGGGACTCGTCGTATGCTGGGTTACTTAGCGTCCGACTAAATAATAGGTAACTCGCTTGCCCATAACGTGCACATCCGTGCTGGCTGAGTTAAATTAAATGATAGTGCTAAGTATGTAGAACTGTCTGTAGAGTGCTTGCGGACGCGGGTTCGATTCCCGCCGTCTCCACCACTGAATTGTTTAGAATCAAGTAGTTAGCAAGAAGAAGGCTGTCATTATTTGGGTTGTTTTTGGGCTGTTTTAGCCTAGGAATGACAACAAAATGACAGCTTTTTTTGTGCGCTCGCCTCATACTCTGATCTAGCACCGACACCCTAATCAGACCTCTGCGATGCAGCGATACCGCAGTAGCGTACCGCCTCTATGAACGCAGCGCTGCTCGCCTCCGTACGTAAATAAAAGAAGAGCCACCCGATGGGTGCCTCTTCTTTTATTTACGTACGGAGGCGGTGTGATGCACACAGCCGGCATTTGCGGGCCTAAATACCTATACTGCTTTTCCGGAAAACCGAGTGTTAATGAAATCGGTCACATTGATCGTTACGAAGAAACGATCTTTGAAATAGCTGACTTCGACCTTTTCATATGTATCAACACAGTGTTTTAAGGCCTCTTTCAGCTTATTCTCAATATTCTGCACTGTCGGATAGTTTGTGTCACAAGTGAGTTCAAATTTATACGGTTTTTTGAGATCTGTCTCGATTTCAACATGAACCGATTTTCCAGAAGGGGTGATAGCTACCTTGAAAGATTTGACCTGGTGCCTTGCCATTTTTTTCTTCTCTCCTATAAGGTCCTATGCGAACTGCATGGGCATAGACAACTAAATGGGGTGCCATTGTGAAATATCAATACTTCTTGACAACGCAACACTGGATGAAAAAATTAACGGATATACGCGAGGCTCAGGTCCGGCTTTCAGACACGGACTGAGGCATTGGTGCTGTGAAAGCTGGCTCAGTCTAAAAGCTAATTCGAATCACGAACGCGTGCCTGCGGCGTGCGGAGCTGCCGCGCAGCGGCAGCAGTTGGAGGATTCGAGGCGGGCCGGGCCGGTAGGCCCAGCCCTTCGAATCTCACACGCGGGCGCGAAGGCGTCCTGCTCGATTCCGCCAGGCAAAAAAACCTCCCGAAGGCGGTTTCTTTATTTCCTAGCGGAAGCGGTGTAATGCGAACACCAATTTAAAATGCAGCTTACAGCCATTATTTCTGGGACGTACCTACAAATTTACCGACAACAACCAGACCTGGCCGTGCACTATCATAAATTTGTTTTCAGGGACTTAAGAATACTACCGTCCAGGTTTGGAAGCCCAATCTGAAGCAAGCGAGCGTTCTCGATCTCAAGGTGAGTTACCAGCTCACCAATCTGCTCTTTAGAAAATTGGTGTTTAATTAACGTACCAAGCGCAGCCTCAAGCAAGACTATACGGCCTACCGCAATCTTAAGTTCTTTATCCATATCAAGTATACTAACTGACATATTGCCTCCTAAAATTCGTCTTCTCCCGGTCACTACGGAATCCGAAGAACCTTGAAATATAGTTAATTTCCATGAAGGGTTTCCCCTCTCCTTCAGCGTATCCCCACTACTATATATAATAATGGGCTCACACCAACAAACCGATTGTAGGCGGCATCATCAACGCTGACAAGCAGGACACCCCGCTGGAATACTTACCCCCCTCATCACGCTCTCAAGTCAATGCTGTGCATCCACACAGTTCATCAGTAGGACATGCATGTGCAAGCAACAGCGGTTAAGGATTCGGGGCGGGTAGCCCCAGCTCTTCGAATCTCACACAGAGTGCGAGGGCGCCCTGCTCGCTTCCTCCAGGCAATTAAAAAACCGCCCGATAATGAATCAAAGTTCCTCAGCTTCAACATCTGCCAGAGAGCTTTTTATATAGCCAAAAATTCTATTTGAAGTTTCTAGAACATTGGCTTTATTCGTTTTTTGAAATTCCTCATCAGGACTTTGTTGCAAATTATGAATGTTCGCAGGAATCTTTTTTGCCAATGGATGAATTTCCCGCCATACCATCAATCTATCTTTTGCAAAGGTAAGATTTTTATTTAACGTAGTTACCTTCCTATCCAAATCAGCTATTAATAAACTCAACTTCTTATGAGAATACTTGTCACGAGACTCCGCCAAGTAAGTAGAAAGATCAAACAACTCTCTAGTAGCTTTCACCACCCCGGTTCTTGCTTCAGCCCGAATCAATTGTTTCTTTGATGCTCCCGACAAAAATAAGCTTTCAAGATTACAAGCATCTGCGACCATTTTTGAGGACATATAAAGGTTTTGGAGAGCATCTCTAAAATCATCAAAGTCGCCGAGTGCGTCAGATAAAGATCCATAAACCGTCAAATAAACCTTTAGTGAGCCATCCTCCGTTCTCACTACTGGCTCGATATCAATCCCAAGCATACGTTTTGCACGAGGCGCTTGGTATGTCTTAATATCCATTTCAAATTCAATCTTTTCCTCAGCAGTAAGCTCTACCACATTGATATGTGCATAAGACTCAGAAAGGATTGTTTTATTTATATAATTAGCCATTACATATTCTCAAATTCACTAGAGTTAATTATTCCATCAAATGATTTTATATATTCATTTCGCTCTTCGCTACCCTGCTTTGATCTTAATATTTTAATTGTCGTACGACACAAATTCATCAAAATCAATGTTTCTTTTGCATAAGCATGAATTTCATCAAACCTGCGATCCCAGAAAAATCCAGAATTACCTTTATTGAAATGCAAAGAATAATGCATTGCGTACGTTCTAAATTTCCTCTCAATTGATTCCTCAATAAGACCTAGCAAATATACAGAGGACAGATATGAATCAAGTGATGGAATAGAACTTATGTTGTACGAAAATGACTCCAGACAGTTCAATGCCTTGACATTTTCAGATAAACTCTCTATTGGCTTATATACCGTAGCGGGGTCATCAACCAAAAAATCATGAACTTCATTCTTTCGCAAGAAAATATTAATTGCCTTCGTAAATGCGCGTAAATTTGCGTCAGCGGCACTTGATATCCCGCCAAGAAATGCGCTTGCCTTCCGTATAGGCAACTGCATCCAAAACGCGGCCTCATGATTGAGTATTTTCAATACCGGAGAACTGTACTTTGAACTATCGTCGTCATATTCTGAAATCTTCTTAATAAGAAATCGTTCCAAATCTTTAGTACTACTCATTTTGTAATGAAAAGCATGAAGACCATGAACATCAAACATCGATTTATTAGAATCAAGGTTCTCGCGTATCAATATCACGGGTTTATGAGATACTGACAAACGTATCCCAAGTTCGAAGATAACATTTGCGTTAGCGGTAACCCCTGAAAGATCACAAATTACAAGATCTGCATTCGCCAAATCAAGAAGTATATTATCCAATATTAAAAAATCATCAGACGAACGATTTACAACATATTTCCCGTCTAGATCTCTACTATTTTCGATAGGATCTTTTATATGATCGGTGAAAAACTTAGTAAGCTCATCTTGGTCCCTATTATTTGCTTGAACAAACGGCATTATCACAAAAACGGTTTTTTTCATCGTCAGTCCTTGAAATCAGAATCCTCAGTCACGCCATTTAAAAATAGGGCTCTATCTCAAAGCATGCGTTAAAAGTTGCCTCTACTTTTTACCACTATTACCTCCTAGCATGAAATTGTCAAGTTTGCACACATTTAATGCAAGATTGCCAATGGGAATAGAAGGGTTTCGAACAACGTGTAGCTACTCAAAGTGCGTCAAAATGCGTCAAATCGCATGCCCCCTCTTCGCCCCGCCACGCCAGTCCTCATGCGCCTTCGGCCATGGCGCACATTTGAGTCAAAAGAGCCCTATATAGCGGGCAGGTGTGGAGGGGGGACAACTGCGCGCGCCGGGCCGAAATGGGCTTTTTTCTTGCTTCTGGCGCAACATCAATCGTCGGGACGTGAAAAAGCCGCCTCGTGGGCGGCTTGTGCGGTGGCTGGGGTGCTTCGGCGCGGCTGGACTGTCTCGGCCCTGCCCTGCTGGCTAGCGCGGCGTGGCGGTCATCCTGGGCGGCCGGCGCGGGCCTTGGCCGCCTGCTCCTTCTCGTAATCATCGCGGCAGTCCACGCCACAGAACAGCAGCCCGGGCGCCAGCGCCTCGTCGCAGTAGTGGCAGCAGCCATGCGCCACCAGGGCGGGCCGGCTGCGCACCGCGGCCAGGCCGCGCGCAACTTCGGCGAAGATGATCTTGTCCGTGTTGTCGATATGGTCGCTCATTGCGCGCCCTCCCCGCCTGTCGCCAGGTCATACGGGGCAAACCTCACCACTTCCACGCCGGCCCACTCGTTGATCGCTTCGAACTGCGCCTGCAGCGGCACCAGCTCATTGCGCGCGAAGACACGCGCGGCCGGCTCCACGGCGCCGAAGCCGCCGGCATTGTTCGGCAGGATGCCCATGAGCTGCGGCGGCACGCGGTGCGCGGCCAGCTGGTCGTCGCGCGTGACGCTCTTGATGTTGAAAAACTCGTCCTTCGCAGCGACGTCCGATACCGGCAGAATCTGGATGCCGTCCTTCTTGCCGTTCGGCGCGTACATGAACAGATTGCGGAAGTTGCCCGGCCCTTTACTGTCGCGCATGGCCTGGCGCAGGTTGTCCACGTCCTGGGTGTTGGCGGCGGCGTCCGTCATGTAGAACACGAAGCCCGCATGCGAGCCGTTCTTGTAGTACTTACGGCGGAACAAGGTGGCCGCCTCATTGAGCCAGGCCGACTGCAGCGCGCTCAGGTACTGCGGCACGCCGTACAGCTCCTGATTCACGTCCGGCTCCATCAGGTGAAACACACGGCCCTTGTCGAACTGGTGCACGGCCTGGTAGCCGTTGACGAAAAAATACGTGTCCAGATCGACGCCGCGCCGCATGTACTTGGCCAGGGCGTGCTGGTATGCCAGCGCCTTGCCGCTGCGGCTGGGCCGGTCTTCCAGGTAGGCATTGCCGAACGTCAGGAAGTCGAGCGCCATGCGCTTGAACGCGTCGCGCGACAGGTACTTGCTGGGAATCAGGGTGGACGCTAGCACGTTGGCCTTGAAGTGGATGGCGCTGCTGTGGTGCACGCCCGCGTTGAACGACTTGGCCAGGCCGGCCAGGTTGACGGGCGGCTCATACCAGTGGCCGTTCTTCCAGCATTCGAAGCAATCGAGAATGTCGGCGTGCTCGAGCACGGGCGTCGGGTCGCCGAAGGAAAAAGCCTCGATGCCGGCGGCGGCCGGCGCCGTGGCCGCTGTTGATGGCGCGCCCTCGGCCTGCTGGCCGCGCGCGCGCATGTGTCGTGCTTTGCTCAAGAATAAATCTCCATGAAAGAGTGGTGGTTGTCGGTGGTACCTTCGAATGGCTCGTGATCGAGGGCATGCATGCAGGCCCACGCCAGATCGGCGTGGCCGGTTTCATCGCTGCGGCCGGCGACATACGTCACGTGCCGCCCGCTGGGGGTCAGGGTCTTGTGGATGGCCATGAACGATTGCGCAATGTCCGTCCAGCCGGCGTCAAACTCCAGCCGCCCCTTGCTGATGATGTTTTTGGCTTTCAGCACCATGCGGGTTTTGACTTCGGGCGAGTAATTCAGGGCCGTGACGGCCGGGAAGAAGCCACGCACGATGGGCAGCACGCCAATGCCCATGCCGGTCGTGTCGATGCCGATGTACTCGACGTTGTAGCGCTGGGTCATCTGGCGGATGGCGTCGGCGTGGTCTTCGAAACTCTGCCCGCGCCACTGGTGGCGCTCCAGGATGCGGAACTTGCCGCCGGCCGTCATGGGCGGCGCCAGCACCACGCAGCCGGCGCTGTCGCCGTTCAAGGCCGGGTCGTAGCCGATCCACACGGGCCGGTTGCCGAACGGGCGCAGGCCCAGCAACGGCTTGTAGTCGTCCCACTCCACCCAGGAATCGACCATGCAGCGCTGCAGCTCGGCCAGCGGAAAGACCGAGGCCGAGTCGTCAATAAAATTGCACATCAGCAGGTTGTCGAACTGGTCGGGGCTGTATTCGAAGTTGCGCAGCTCGTCGATGTCGAACAGGTTGCAGCCGCCGCGCTCGGCGTCCAGGATGGTGACGATCTGGCGCCAGATCTTGTCCTCGCCCGTGTAGCCCGACGAGAGCCGGCCGTGGCTCACGTCGATGTTGACTTGATCGACCTTGGCGCGGCGCTTGTTGAACAGCTCGCCCGTCCAGAACGGATAAGCCTGGTGCGTGGTCGAGGAAGGCGTGGAGAAATAGGTTTTGCGCCATTTCTTGTGGATGGCCATACCCGAGGCCACCTTGTTCAACTCCTGGAAGTTCTGCGTCCAAAAGAATTCATCGAAGTAGAAATTGCCGTGGTAGCCCTGCGCCGTGCGTGCGTTGGTGCCCAGGAAATACAGGTGCGCGCCGTTCGGCAACACGATGGGGTCGCCCGTCAGCTCGATGCCGGCCGCCTCGCGCGCGAACTGCACGATGTATTGCTTGAAGACATGGGCTTGCGACTTCGACGCGGACAGGAATATCTGGTTGCGGCCCGTCTTCATCGCATCGGCCAGCGCCTCGCGCGCGAAGTACCAGGTGGCGCCGATCTGGCGCGACTTGAGGATGGCGCGCGTGCGCTGGTCGCCGTTGCGGAACCAGACCTTTTGATAGTCGAAGAGCGAATCCTGGAAGGCGTCGAGCAGCTGGATTTTCTGTTCTTCGCTGAAGTCGTTGCGCGTCGGCTTCTTCTTCGGCCCCGCATTGCGGTTCGCCAGTTTGGGGTTGAGGTCGACCTCGTTGCCGCCCGGTTGCTCATAGCGGCGCACGCGCGCCATCTGCACGATGGTGCGGGCGAGTAAATCGATTTCCTTGTAATCGCTGCCGCTCTTGACCTCTTTTTCGATCAGCTTGACCAGGCGCAGCTCGGCCGACGCTTCCACGTGCTCGATGGCCTGGGCCTTGTCCCATTCGTCGCGCGCCTTCCAGCTATTGATCGTGCTGCGCTTGATCCCCAGGTGGCGGGCGATGGACGAAATGCGCCAGCCCTTCCAGTACAGGGCGCGCGCGGCACGGCGCGGCTCGGACTCGGGCACGGCCAGTTCGGCGATTATTTCTTCGGGTTTTTGTTCAATTGCTAGCATGCCGCCAGCGTAGGCCGCGCGCGCGCGGAACGGGGAAAGGCAAAAGTCGCTATTGGCCATAGCAACCCGCAGCGCATTGAATCGCAGGGCCAAGACGTTGACCATGGCGTTATCCGATCAACCGAGACACGCCACCATGCCCAAATCCCAATTCTTCCGCGTCGCCACCGAAGGCGCCACCACGGACGGCCGCAACATCGACCGTGCCACCATCGAGCAAATCGCCGCCACCTACAACCCGAAAACCTACGGCGCGCGCATCTGGCTGGAGCACATTCGCGGCATCCTGCCCGACAGCCAGTTCAAGGCCTACGGCGACGTAATCGCCGTCAAGGCCGAGGAAGTGGACACCGACAGCGGCAAGAAACTGGCCCTGTTCGCGCAGATCGAACCCACGCCGGAGCTGATCGCCATCAACAAGGCGAAACAGAAGCTGTACACCAGCCTGGAAATCCAGCCCGACTTTGCCGACTCGTCGCAGCCCTACCTCGTCGGCCTGGGCGTCACCGACAGCCCGGCCAGCTTGGGCACCGAGGCACTGCAATTCTCGGCCAGCCGCAAGCAGCAAAGCGCCAACCTGTTTACTTCCGCCGTCGAGGTGACGCTGGAATTTGACGAGCCGCAGGGCACCAAGCTGGCCGACGCCGTGAAAAACCTGCTGTCGCGCTTTTCGAATAAATCCGGCGCCGACGCCGCGCAGTTCGCCGACATCAGCGAAGCCGTGCAGGCGCTGGCCGGCCACGTCGTCACCGTCAACGACAACTATGCCGACACCCTCAAGCGACTCGACGCGGCGGAAAAGGCGCAGAAAGCGACCCAGGACGAGCTGGCCACCTTCAAGGCGCAGATGGACGAAGCGCCCGGTAACGGCCCGCGCCGCCCGGCCGCCACCGGCAACGACGGCGCCGTGCAGACCGAGTTTTAAGCGTCCACGCCATCCACGACACCCCATTCAACAACGGAGCACCGATATATGAAAAAGCAAACGCGCCAGGTCTTTGGCCAATATGAAACCCGCCTGGGCCAACTGAACGACACGGACAACGTGGCCAAGACCTTCAGCGTCACGCCCAGCGTGCAGCAAAAGCTGGAAACGAAAATGCAGGAATCGAGCGAGTTCCTGACGAAAGTGAACATCATCGGCGTGACCGAGCAGGAAGGCGAAAAGCTGGGCCTAGGCGTATCCGGCCCGATTGCCGGCCGCACCAATACCAAGGACAAGGAACGCAAGACGCGCGACCTGTCCACCCTGGACGGCACCAAGTACCGCTGCGAGCAGACCAACTTCGACACGCATCTGAACTATGCCAAGCTGGACGCCTGGGCCAAGTTCCCCGACTTCCAGTCGCGCGTGGCCAATGCCATCTTGACGCGCCAGGCGCTGGACCGCATCGTCATCGGCTTCAATGGCGTGAAAGCCATGGCAGACACCGATCTGGACGCCAACCCGCTGCTGCAGGACGTGAACAAGGGCTGGCTGCAGCACCTGCGCGAGCTGGCGCCCGAGCGCGTGCTGGGCCTGGTCGCCGCAGGCATGCCGGGCAAGGTCATCATCGGCGACGTAGCCGATGCGGATTACGCCAACCTGGACGCGGCCGTCACCGATGCCGTCAACCTGCTGGACCCGTGGTATCAGGAAGACACCAATCTGGTGGCCATCGTCGGGCGCAAGCTGTTGAACGACAAGTATTTTCCATTGGTCAACACCAAGCAGGCGCCCACGGAAACCCTGGCGGCCGACATCATCATCAGCCAGAAACGCATCGGCGGCTTGCCGGCCGCGCGCGTGCCCTTCTTCCCCGATAACGCCATCCTCATCACGCGCTTCGACAATCTGTCGATCTACTTCCAGGAAGGCGCGCGCCGCCGCCGCGTCGAGGACGTGCCCAAGCGCGACCGCATCGAGAACTACGAATCGTCCAACGACGCCTACGTGATCGAAGACCTGGGCCTGGCCGCGCTGGTGGAAAACATCGAGCTGAAAGACAAATAATGGCCAATCAATCCCCTGCCCTGCGCCACCGCGCGCGCATGCTGGCCGAGCGCACGGCCGGCGCCGCCGCGCCGCAAGGCGTCACCACCGGCACGGCCTATGAGCTGATGCTCTACAAGCTGGCCGACGACCGCCGGCGCTTGAAGTCCATCCAGTCGGTCGAACGCAAGATCGAAGTCAAGGCCACCTTGCTGCCGGATTACGCGCAGTGGATCGACGGCGTGCTGGCCGGCGGCAAGGGCGCCCAGGATGACGTGTTTGCCAGCCTGCTGGTGTGGCATATCGACACGGGCGAGTATGAGCGTGCCCTGGTCATGGCCGCCTATGCGCTGGAACACAAGTTCACCTTGCCCGACACCTACAGCCGCGACATCGCCACCCTGATGCTGGACGAGTTTGCCGAAGGCTACTTGCACGGCAAGCTGGCCAGCGACCCGCAGCACGCGGCCCAGGTGCTGGGCCAGGTGGAACAGCTGACGGCCACCAGCGACGCACCCGACCAGGCGCGCGCCAAGCTGCACAAGGCCATCGGCCTGGCCCTGATCGCCGTGCTCGATCAGGCCGACGACACGGACATCGCACCGGCGCTGGTGCCGCAAGCGGAAAACGCCATGGGCCAGTTGAAACGCGCCCGCGCCCTGTCCGAGTCGTGCGGCGTCAAGAAAGATATGGAACGGCTGGAGCGGCGCATCAAGCGCGCGGCTGGTTCCACGTAAGAGCATCCCCCGCAGCACGGCGGCACGGGGGGATTCTGGCCAACGCATTGGCAACAATCTCGGCCTGATGAACCCCGTCCACCGCCCCATTTTTGAAAGCCCCGTATGTCCTTCATGGCCCTGCCCCCGTCCATCCCGCCCGGCGCCACGCCCGCGCCGCCGACGCCTACCCCTGGCGTCATCGAAAACGACGGCTGGTTTCCCGATATTGCCCTCGCCGATATGCGCGACGCCATGCGCCTGGACGGCACCGTCACCGACGCGCGCCTGGTGCAAGCCGTGGTGGACGCCATCCTGCAGGTCAACCGCGAGCTGGCCGATTGGCAGGGCAAGCAGGCCGCTGCCGATATCGCCGCCCTGGTCGACGTGCCGGCCACGCGCATCAACCGCGAGTCCCGCTTGCTGGCGCAGTACCGGCGCGCCGTCTACAGCACGGCGAAAGCGGACCTGATCGAGCGTTACCGCGATTACGACAGCACGGCCACGTCCGTGAGCGACAAGAAAAGCATGGAATGGCTGGACGAGGCGCCCGGCGCGCAGCGGCGCAATGCGCAATGGGCCATCGCAGATATCGTCGGGCGCACGCACCTGACCGTGGAACTGATCTGATGCAGGTACGCACGCAGCAGCACGACACGGTAGACGCCCTGGTGTGGCGCTACATGGGCGACGGTGCGGGATACGTCGAGCAAACCCTGGAAATGAATCCCGCGCTGGCGCGCCACGGCGCCGTGCTGCCGGCCGGCCTGGTCGTCACCCTGCCCGAGCCGGCACCCAGCACGGCCAAAGCTGCGGACATCGTGCAGCTATGGGATTAACGCGGCAATCCACCTTTTTACCCTCATGAAAAATCTATCTACCCTCTCACCGGAGAATCAAGCAATGTCCGCAGAATCGTTTGGTGGTTTCGCCACCCTGGTCAAACTGTACGGCTTCAAGGCGGCGCTCGGCATGGTCGGCGCGGCCATGCTGTACATCGTGCTGCCGCCGCTGAATGCCGACGGAACCTTCAACAAGGGCGAATTCGTCGCCCGCCTGGCCTGCGCGGGCGTATTCTCGTGCCTGCTGGGCGGCACCGTGTACCAGCTCCTGTGCGCCCAGCTCCCCGCCATCGGCGCCATGGTCAACGCGTCCGCCATCGATCTGATCGTCGGCGCCCCCGGCTGGTGGGTATCGCGCGCAGTGGCCCTGTGGTTCCAGCGCCGCAGCGACAAGGACATCGCCGAGCTGGTCAAAGACGCGAAGGAACACTGATGGTCGCCATGGAAAACCCGCTGATCGCGCGCACCATCGACGCCATCTTGCGCGCCGAAGGCGGCTATGTGAACGACCCAGCCGACAAAGGCGGCGAAACCAATTTCGGCATCACCGTGGCCGTGGCGCGCGCCAACGGCTATCAAGGCCCGATACGCGACCTGCCTGTGGCCGTGGCGCGCGCCATTTACACGGCGCGCTACATCACGGAACCGAAATTCGACCAGGTGCTGTCCCTGCATGCCGGCATCGGCGCCGAAGTGATCGACACGGGCGTGAACATGGGGCCGCACCGCGCGGCCGAGTTCCTGCAGCGCTGGCTGAACGGTTTCAATGACACCGGCGCGCGCTATCCCGCCCTGTTCGTCGATGGCCGCCTGGGCGCGCAGTCGCTGGGTGCGCTGGCCGCTTTTCTCAAATGGCGCGGCCAGGATGGCGCCACCGTGCTGCTGCGCGCCTTGAATGGTCTGCAGGCAGCGCGCTACCTGGAAATCACGGAAGCCAACAAGAGCCAGCGCCGTTTTCTGTTCGGCTGGATCAAGGAACGGGTGGCCATGTGATTGAGCTCACCTGGCGCCCGCTGGCCGCCTGCCTGCTATGCGGCGCCATCGCGGGCTGGACGACGCAGGGCTGGCGCAAGGACGCCAGCATCGCCGAACTGCAGCGGGCGGCCGCTATCCAAACATCCACCGCCGCCACCGCACTGACCCAGGCCACCGCCCGCGTGCTGACGCTGGAGCGCGCCGCCGGCGCCGCCCTGGCGCAGCGCGCCGACCACCTCACCCAGGAACAAACCCATGCGAAAACTGAACGCGACCGTTTCCATGCTGACGTGCGCAGCGGCGCTGTGCGCCTGTCAATCCCCATCGCCAGCGGCCAGTGCGCTGCAACTGCAGATCCCACCGCTGCCGCAGGCCATCGGCACCAAGCGCGCGCCGAACTTGACCCAGCGACTGCGGCAGCTCTTGACGCCATTGCCGGGGACGGCGACGACGCCACCCGCCAGCTGAACGCCTGCATCGACGCCTACAACCTAGTAAGAGACACCTACCATGTACAAACCGAATAGCCTGCGCCAGCACCTGGCCGCCGCCATCCCCGACCTGCAGCGCGACCCCGACCGCCTGCTGGTCTTCGCCGACGAGGGCAACGTGGTGGCGTCGGCCACCGCCTCCCTCTCCTTCGAATACCGCTTCAAGCTCAACCTGATCGTCACCGATTACGCGGGCGACGCCGACGCCATCATGGTGGCCCTGATCGCCTGGCTGAAAGTCCACCAGCTCGACCTGATGGCCAACGAGGAAACGCGCAAGCATGGCATCGCCTTCGAGGTGGATTTTAATAGCCATGAAACGGTCGACATTTCCATCAAGCTGGACCTGACCGAGCGCGTGGCCGTCAAGACCGGCGAGGCGGGCCGCCTGGACATCAAGCACCTGGCCGAGATACAGCACATGCCGGCCTATGCGGACGAGTTCTGGAAGCTGTATGACGGCGAGACCCTGCTGGCCGAATGGCGCACGCCCGAGGCCACGCCATGAGCGAAGACCTGCGCGCATTGGAAGCCTGGGCCGGCGCGCTGCTGGCCAAGCTGCAGCCGGCCCAACGCCGCGCCATCAATCATAAGGTGGCCATCGACCTGCGCCGCAGCCAGGCGCAGCGCATCAAGGCGCAGCAGGGGCCGGATGGCGCCGCGTATCCGGCGCGCAAGCGGCGCAAGGAATTCAAGGGGAAGAACGGGCGCATCAAGCGGCAGAAGGCGGCGATGTTCGCCAAGATTCGTACCGCCAAGCACTTGAAAGTGAAGGCGACCGGCGACCAGATCGAAGTCGGTTTCTTTGGCTGGGTAGCGCGCGTGGCGCGGGTGCATCAGTTTGGCTGGCAAGACCGAGTCAAAAAAAAAGGCGCAACTTATTCCTATCCAGCCCGCCCACTTTTGGGAATAAGTGATGCAAATCGAGATTCAATACGAAACTCCCTTCTCAAATATTTCGAAAAATTCTGAACTACACATCGAAATAAAAAAGACAATAAGTTAAAAATGCATTAAAGTTACCAGGATGGAACTATTTGTAAGCGAAAAATTCCTTCAGAATTTACAACTCAAAGAAAAATATATTTTTGAGTTTAAATTGCTAATTTTTAAAAACAAACATCACGAAAAAAATTCAATCAAACTAAATAAATAATTTATGCTTAAAAAATATACGATTAAAGAGTGGCTTTCCCTCTTCTTAAAAGAATGGATCTTACCCACATCGGGTAAAGCTTTTGCCATATTCACCATAGCAACAATTCTATTCAATGAAATACAAAATAGCCCAACAACCCCACAGCTAAATGAGGAAATAGAAAATTTATACAAAACTTCAAATTCTGTAACTTTTCAAATTTTTATAATATCATCAGCAGTATTATTAATATTTTCCATATTGGCAAAAAAATTTTCTAAAGGAGATGATGGCTTACTGGATAAAATTGCAAAAAAACAAAGATATCTTGCAATAGCTATTAATTCATTACTTGGCGTTATTTTACTTCCGCTTGTTTTTGCCATTACTATATTCGAAAAATCAGGGCACCCCATGGGGCAGCTTGCAATCCTTGCAATCATCTACGTTTTACTATCCGCTGTATTTCATTGGCTCAGTATCGAAGACATGCATCCTTACGCCGGAATTCTCTACGTCATATCGCCATTAAGTGGAATTTCCTCTCCAGACTTCAGACATATTACACAGACCAGACTCGAACACCATATTTCGTACTGCAAAGGCAGTGGCCCGGTATCAATTCTTTCCGAAACAAACGATAATCAAATCACCCTTTTCGTCCCGATATTACGCGTACCAAATACCTTCACACCGAAGGAATTGGATTTTTGGACTATATTTATTGATCGAATTGAATCAGAATGGACTTTAAATAATATCCACTACAAAAGAATAATATCCCCAACTATTAAATTACCCCTGCGCGCGATTTAACCATCTAATCCCAACAAAAAATCTTTTTCCAGTATACAAAGTTACTAATCTTCATATCAACCCGCCCCCGCGTGCATCCGCACGCGGACTTCGGCAACATGCACTGCATGAACGCCGACCTGTCCGACCTCCTCCGCTTGCTGCAAAACCTGATCCGCCTGGGCACCATTGCCGAGGTTAAAGGGGCCAGGGCGCGCGTGCGGCTCGGCCCGACACTCACCACCGAATGGCTGAAATGGGCCACGCCGCGCGCCGGCAGCACGCGCACCTGGTCGGCGCCCACCGTGGGCGAACAGGTGATCGTCTTTTCCCCAGGCGGCGACCTGACGCGCGGCGTCATCGTACCGGCGCTGTACTCGCAGGAATTTGACGCGCCCGAATCGAGCGACAGTATCCACACCACGCACTACCCCGACGGCGCCGTGGTGCAGTACGACCACGCGGCCCATGCCCTGACGGCTACCCTTCCCGGCGGCAGCGCCACCATCACGGCCGACAAAGTCACGTCGAACGCGCCCAGCACCATCTGCACGGGTGATCTGACCGTCATGAAAAACCTGATTGTCAACGGCGCCACCGCGCTGAACGGCGGCGTGAACGCGAAAGCCGGCGCCGCTGGCGGCGTGGCCATGGCCGTGCAAGGGACGATCAAAGCCAGCGAGGACGTGCTGGCCGGCGCCATCAGCCTGGCCAAGCATGCGCACGGCGGCGTCAAGGCCGGCGGCGACCAGTCGGGCGGGCCGCAATCATGATGGGCATGCACGCCGCCACCGGGCGCAGCCTGACGGGCCTGGGCCATCTGCGCCAGTCCGTGACCGACATTTTGACCACGCCGATGGGTTCACGCATCCGGCGCCGCCGCTATGGTTCCGAGGTGCCCGAGCTGATCGACCAGCCCCTGAACAGCGCCACGCAGTTGCGCATCTACGCCGCCACCGCCTTTGCCCTGCGCCGCTGGGAGCCGCGTTTGCAGCTGGCCAGCGTGCAGCTCACGCGCGACACGGACGGCGCCATCGCCCTGCTGCTCGATGGCACGGCGAATGGCCAGGGCATCACCCTGTCCGTACCCGTCAAGCAAGGGGGCACTGTATGAGCACGCCCATCGACCTGACCCAGTTGCCGGCGCCCAGCGTGGTCGAGGTGCTCGACTTCGAAGCCATTCTGGCCACGCGCAAAGCCCACCTGGTGAGCCTGCTGCCGGAAGCCGAGCGCGCCGCCGTCACGGCCCTGCTGGAGCTGGAATCGGAACCGGCCACCAAGCTGCTGGAAGAGAACAGCTATCAAGAAACCATCCTGCGCAACCGCGTCAACGAGGCCGGCAAGGCCGTCATGCTGGCCTTTGCCCTCGATGGCGACTTGGACCAGCTGGGCGCTAACGTCAACGTAGCGCGCCTGGTCATCACGCCGGCCAATCCCAACGCCCTGCCGCCCGTGGCCGCCGTCATGGAAGATAACGACGCCTACCGCCTGCGCATCCAGGAAGCGCCGGACGGCCTGTCCGTGGCTGGCCCGAAAGCCTCCTATGAATTCCACGCCCGCAGTGCGGACGGCCAGGTCAAGGACGCGAGCGCCACCAGCCCGGCGCCGGCCAGCGTCACCGTCACGGTGCTGGCCAATAACGACACAGGCATCGCCGACGCCGCGCTGCTGGCCACCGTGGCGCGCGCACTCAATGCCGAGGACGTGCGCCCCCTGGGTGACCGCCTGACGGTGCAAGCCGCCCAGGTCATCGACTACCAGATCGAGGCCACCTTGTTTATCGGCGTCGGGCCGGAAGTGCCGATTCTGCTGGACGCCGCGCGCGCCAACGCCGTGCGCGTGTCGCAGCCGCGCCGCCCGCTGGGGCACAGCATCTACCGGTCCGCCTGCAGCGCCGCCGTCCACGTCGAAGGCGTGCGCAAGGTCGTCTCGACCAGCCCGGCGGCGGACATCGAACTGAATGCCACCCAGGCCGCGCGCTGCACCGCCATCAAGCTCAATGTCGTGGTGCGCGATGAATAAGCTTGTTCCCACCCTGCCGCCCAATACCACGGCGCTGGAGCGCGCCATTGCCGTGGCCTGCGCCGAGCTGGTCAACGTGCCCGTGCCGCTGCGCGATCTGTGGAACGCCGACCGCTGCCCGGTCAATCTGCTGCCGTTTCTGGCCTGGGCCTGTTCCGTCGACCGATGGGACGACGCCTGGCCCGAATCGATCAAGCGCGGCGCCATCAAGGCGGCCTATTTCATCCACAAGCACAAGGGCACGATTGCCGCCGTGCGCCGCGTGGTCGAGTCCCTGGGCTATTTGATCCGCATTACCGAATGGTGGCAAACCAGGCCGCCGGGCGTGCCGGGCACTTTCCGCCTCGATGTCGGCGTGCTCGATACCGGCATCACGGACGCCATGTTTCAGGAAATGGAGCGCCTGATTGCCGACGCCAAGCCCGTCAGCCGCCACATGACGGGCCTGGCCATTTATCTGGAAAGTCGCGGCAACGTCTACGCGGGCGCTTGCGCCTACCACGGCGACGCCATGACCGTGTATCCCTGGATCGCGGAAACCATCGAAGTGCGCGGCACGCTGTTGCAGGCCGGCGCATCCCATACCATCGACACCCTGACCATCTATCCATGAGCACATATTTCGCTATTCTCACCGAAGTGGGCGAGGCCAAGCTGGCCAACGCCATCGCCCTGGGCCAAACCCTGAAACTGAAAAGCCTGGCCGTGGGCGACGGCAACGGCAATTTGCCCATGCCAGTGCGCACGCAAAAGGCGCTGGTGCACGAGGTGCGCCGCGCGGGCCTGAACCAGCTGACCATCGACCCGGCCAACACAAGCCAGATCATCGTCGAGCAAGTCTTGCCCGAGGACGTGGGCGGCTGGTGGATACGCGAAATTGGCATCTTTGACGAGGCCGGCGACCTGTGCGCGGTGGCCAACTGCCCGCCCAGCTACAAGCCATTAATGGCCGAGGGCAGCGGCCGCACGCAAGTCGTGCGCATCGTGCTGATCGTCGCCAGCACGGCCGCCATCGAACTGAAAATCGACCCGTCCATCATTCTGGCCACGCGCAAGTATGTCGATGACCAGGACATCATCGTGCGCGCCTACAGCGACGCGCAACTGGCCAAGCACCTGGCGGCTCTTGATCCGCACCCGCTCCTGGCCAAGGTCGCCTACGTCGATCAGAAAGACACCAGCGCGCGCAGCTATGGCGATCAGCAACTGGCCAAGCACCAGGCTGCAGTTGACCCGCACCCGCTCCTGGCGAAGGTCGCCTACGTCGATCAACAAGACGGCAAAGTCGCCATTTACGCCGACCAGCAACTTGCCAATCACCAGGCTGCGGCCGATCCGCACCCGCTGCTGGCGAAGGTCGCCTATGTCGACCAGCAAGACACCAACGCACGCACATACGGCGACCAGCAGCTGGCCAAGCACCAAGCCGCCGCCGATCCGCACCCGCTGCTGGCCAAGGTCGCGTATGTCGATCAGCAGGACACTAGCGCGCGCACCTATGGCGACCAGCAACTGGCCAAGCACCAGGCTGCCGAAGACCCACACCCGCAATACAGCATGAAGGAAGTAGAAACGCTGCCCAAATTTGACGCGTCGAAGAAGCTGGCCAACGCCGATTTTGTCCGGCGCACACAAGGAAACATGGTGCGCTATAACGACGTCATTGAAAGCCGCACACTCACCGCCGATGATATGGGCTGCGCCCTGTACTTCCCTACTGCAGGCAAGGCCATCACCATTCCTGACCCGGTATCGCTTGGCATTCCCAACAATTCCGGCAAGTGCGTCAGGTTCTTCGGACTTCTCAATAGTGGCACCATTATTGCCGCGCCAGGCGTGAACATTGGATTTGATGTCTTCAACGTGCCAAGCATCACGATCAAGCCTGGGCAATCCCTCACCCTCATGGCGACCGCGCCAAAAGTCTGGCAAGTCATCGACTCGACCGCCGAGCTGTGGCGCAATGCCGACTTTGCGGCGATGTTGTCTTCGAGCGGCTACCAGAAACAACCCGGCGGCATGATCCTGCAATGGGGCGGCGGAGCACAGACACCGGAATCTGGCTATGTCGACGTGATCTTCCCTATTCCGTTTCCCAACGCGTGTTTTCACGTCTTCCCTGGATATGAAGGGCAAGGTGGAAGCGGGTCCAGTCTGCCCAGCAACATCAACGCCGGTATGAGGACAAAAGCGGGCTGTCGGCTGTTCACCTACAACGGGAATGCGCTTTCGGCCGGCATCACCCCATCCTATTTTGCGATTGGATACTAATCATGCCCGTCAGATATTCCCCGAGCACAGGTTTTTTTTACCCCGTCAACATCGAGTACCAGGACATCCCGTCCGATGTGTTTGAGGTATCCGAGGCGGACCACCTGGCCGCCCATACCGCCCGCGCATCCGGCGGATCGTTCAAGTTTGTCAAAGGGGCGCTGCGCATCACGCCGGCCCCTGCCATTCCCTATGACCAAGTGTGCGCCATCTACCTCGATACCGTTCGCGCGCGCCGTGACGGCATCCTCAACCGCCTGGCCGGTATCGGCTTTGCCGCCTTGACCAGCGGCGACGCGGCGAGCGCGCAAGCCATCGCCACAGCGCGCACCTGCCTGCTCGACATCACCATCTGCGCGACGGTCACCGCCGCACAGGATATGGACGCCCTGCAGGCGGCCGTCAGCGCCGAATTCCAGCGCATCGCCGACGCCTTGCCGCAAGAGGCCCGGCGCGCCTTCGATGATGCAGGCAACACCCAGTAACACCCCCGACATTCACCACCTACCAGGAGAGCCACATGGCCACCGACTACCACCATGGCGTGCGCGTCATTGAAATCAACGAGGGTTCGCGCCCGATCCGCACCGTGTCCACGGCTGTGCTGGGCCTGATCGCCACGGCCGACGATGCCGACCCGGCCGCTTTCCCGCTCGACACGCCCGTGCTCATCACCAACGTGCTGGCCGCCATGGGCAAGGCCGGCAAGACCGGCACCTTGTACCGCGCGCTGGAAGCGATTGCCGCACAGACCAAACCCCTGACCGTCGTGGTGCGTGTGGCCGAAGGCGAAACGGAAGCGGAAACCACCACCAATGCCGTGGGCGGCGTGTCGCCCGATGGCAAGTACCTGGGCGCCAAAGCGCTGCTGGCAGCGCAAAGTAAACTCGGCGTGAAGCCGCGCGTCCTGGGCGCGCCGGGCCTGGACACCAAGGCCGTCACCAACGCCCTGGCCAGCGTGGCACAGCAACTGCGCAGCTTCGTGTACGCCTCAGCGTATGGCTGCAGCAACGTGGTGGCCGCCACCACCTATCGCGGCCAGTTTGGCCAGCGCGAGGTCATGATCATCTGGCCCGATTTTGTGAACTGGGATACCGCCATCGACGAGGAAGCCAGCATTTCCGCCGTGGCCTACGCCATGGGCCTGCGCGCCAAGATTGACGAGGAAACGGGCTGGCACAAGACGCTGTCCAACGTGGTCGTCAACGGCCCGACCGGCATCAGCAAGGACGTGTTTTTCGACCTGCAAGACCCGGCCACCGACGCCGGCGTGCTCAACGCCAAGGAAGTGACCACCCTGATTAACATGGGCGGCTACCGCTTCTGGGGTTCGCGCACCTGCGAGGCACCGGGCGGCTTCTTCTATTTCGAAAGCTATACGCGCACGGCCCAGGTGCTGGCCGACACCATCGCCGAAGCGCATTTCTCCTTTGTCGATCTGCCCTTGCATCCATCCCTGGTGCGCGACCTGCTGGAAAGCATCAACGCCAAGTTCCGCGACCTGAAATTGCAGGGCTACATCATCGACGGCCATGCCTGGTATGACGAGCAGTACAACGACAAGGACACGCTCAAGGCGGGCAAGCTGGCCATCGACTACGACTATACGCCCGTGCCGCCGCTGGAAAACCTGCGCTTCCAGCAACGCATTACCGACCGCTACCTGGCCGACTTCGCCTCGCGCATCGCCGCGTAATCCCCATCACCACCCTGCCCGCGCCTGCGCGGGCGCATTGAAATACTGGAGAAATTATGGGTCTGCCCCGCAAACTGAAAAACTTCAACCTGTTCCAGAACGGCGTCTCCTTCATGGGCATGGTGCCCGAAGTCACCTTGCCCAAGCTGAGCCGCAAGATGGAAGAGTACCGCGCCGGTGGCATGAGCGGCCCCGTGTCCGTGGACTTCGGCAACGAGGCGCTGTCGCTGGAATGGAGCGGCGGCGGCCTGATCGCCGAAGCCCTGAAACAGTACGGCGCGCACACGCACGGCGCCGTGCAACTGCGCTTTGCCGGCGCCTACCAGGAAGACGATGACGGCACGGTCGCCGCCGTCGAGGTCGTCGTGCGCGGCCGTTACAAGGAAATCGATATGGGCGGCGCCAAGATGGGCGACGACACCACCCACAAATACACCATGGCCTGCAGCTATTACAAGCTGCTGATCGACGGCGCCACCGTCATCGAACTGGACTTCATGAGCGGCACCGAGAACTTCGGCGGCGGCGACACGAATGCGGCCATCCGCAAGGCCATCGGCCTGTAATCCCTTTTTACTCACCACTACCCTACAAGGACAACACCATGCACAACGATATCCAAAACCAAGCAGTCATCGAACTGGACGACCCGATCAAGCGCGGCGATACCTTCATCACCTCGCTGACCGTGCGCAAGCCCAAGGCGGGCGCCCTGCGCGGCATTTCCCTGATCGAGCTGGCCAACCTGAACGTGTCGGCCCTGCAGATCGTGCTGCCCCGCATCACCGAGCCGACCTTGACCGCACACGACATCACCAACATGGACCCGGCCGACCTGCTGGCAGTGGGTGCAGAGGTTGCCGGTTTTTTGGCGAGCAAAGCCGATCGCCTTTCGGTATCCCCTGCGAAGTAGAAGACGCCATGGCCGACATTGCCGGCGTCTTTCACTGGACGCCGGCAGCGATGGACGGCTTTACGATTGATGAACTGATGGCCTGGCGCGAACGCGCCCGGCAGCGAAGCGGAGCGGAATAAATGGCTGGTCGGGATTTGAAATTACAGGTGGTGTTTGCGGCACTAGACAAAATCACCGGCCCGCTGAAAAAAATCATGGGCGGCTCCAGCGACACGGCCAAGGCGTTGAAAGCGACCAGTGACCGTTTGCGCGAGCTGAACACCCAGCAAAAGAACATCAGTAAATTCCGCGAGCTGCACGGCGGCCTGGACGCGACCCGCAACAAGCTGGAAGCGGCCCAGCAGAAAGTGGCCAGCCTGGCCGCCAAGATGAAACGGGCGGAAGCCCCCACGCGCGCCATGACGCGCGAATTTAACGCCGCCGTCAAAGCGGCCGGCGCCTTGAAGACGGCCGGCCAGCAGCAGGCCCAGCAACTGCAGGTCATGCGCGAGCGCCTGGGCGCCGCCGGCATCGGCACGAAAGACCTGGCCAACCATGAGCGCACCTTGCGTCGCGAGATCGAGGCCACCAATAAAACCATGACGCTGCAGCAGCAGAAGCTGGCCAACGCGGCAGCCAAGCAGCAGCGCGTCACCAATGCCACACAGCACGCGGACAAGTTGCGCAACAAGGCGGGCAATCTGGCCATGGCCGGCGCGGGCGCGACCGCCACGGGCGCCGTCATCGGCGCACCCGTCGTCAAGGGATTGAACGAGGCCAAGCACTATCAAACTGAAGTCGGCAGGGTCAACGCGCTGGGCCTGGGCGAC
Source organism: Janthinobacterium rivuli (assembly GCF_029690045.1). Taxonomy (NCBI): domain Bacteria; kingdom Pseudomonadati; phylum Pseudomonadota; class Betaproteobacteria; order Burkholderiales; family Oxalobacteraceae; genus Janthinobacterium; species Janthinobacterium rivuli. Next base: position 1,752,580 of record NZ_CP121464.1, on the reverse strand, counting down.
AAGGTGTCAGCCGAGGCCGTCGCCTTCGCGCGCAATATGAAGACCTACGGCACCAGCCAGCTCGACAACCTGCAACTCATGCGCGACGGCATGAGCGCCTTTGCCGACGTACACCACGCGGAAATGGTCGCCCCCACCCTGGCCAAGATGAAGTTTGCCAATCACGCCTTCTTTGGCGAGGCCGAGGGCGCCGACAACGAACGCAAGTTCATGGACATGCTCAAGGTCATCGAGCTGCGCGGCGGCCTGGAGAGCAAGGAAAAGTTTGAAGCCCAGGCCAACATCGTGCAGCAGGTCATTACCGCCACGGGCGGGCGTGTCGGCCCGAATGAATGGCTGAACATGATCAAGACGGGCGGTATCGCCGCCAAGGGCTTGAAAGATGACGCCTTTTACTACCAGATGGAACCGCTGGTGCAGGAAATGAGCGGCAACCGCGTCGGCACGTCCCTGATGAGCGCCTACCAGAACTTGTACCAGGGCCGCACGACGAAACGATCAGTCAAAAAACTGGATGAATTCGGCCTGATCGGCGACAAAAGCAAAGTCACGCCCGACAAGGCAGGGCAGATTGCCTTCCTGGATCCCGGCGCCCTGCTGGGTTCCGAGCTGTTCCGCGAAAATCAGTTCGAATGGATGGAAAAAGTGCTGTTGCCGCAACTGGCCAAGAAGGGCATCACGGAGAAAAAGCACGTGCTCGACGCCATCGGCAGCATCTTTTCCAACCGCACGGCGTCGAACCTGTACTCGCAGATGTACTTACAGCGCGTGCAGATCCACAAAAACGAAAAGCTCAACCGTGGCGCCGCCGATATTGGTCAACTGGACAAGCTTGGCCGCGACTCGGCCGCCGGCAAGGAACTGGAGGCGCAGTCCAAGCTGGCCAACTTGAAACTGACCATGGGCGAGAAAATCCTGCCGCTGTATGCGCAGGGGCTGGAACTGGCCATCAGTGCCGTGCAGCGCCTGAACGGTTTCATGGAGCGCAACCCCACCGTGGCCAAGGTCATGATTACCGCTTTTGCCGTGCTGGCCGGTGTGCTGCTGGTGCTTGGCCCGCTGATGCTGGGCATTGCCGCCATGATCGGCCCGTATGCCATGCTGCACGTCATGTTCGCCAAGATGGGCGTGAAGGGCGGCGTGCTCACGCCCATCTTGCGTGGCCTGGGCAGCGCCTTCATGTGGGCGGGACGCGCTGTACTGTGGCTGGGCCGCGCCCTTCTGATGAACCCGATTGGCATTGCCATCACGGTCATTGCCGGCGCCGCCTATCTGATCTATAAATACTGGGAACCGATCAAGGCGTTTTTCACCGGCATCTGGTCGCACATCAAGACGGCCTTTGCGGGCGGCATCGGCGGCGTCAGCGCCTTGATCGCCAACTGGTCACCGCTGGGCCTGTTCTATCGTGCCTTCGCGGGTGTGCTGGGCTGGTTCGGCATCGAGCTGCCGGCCAAGTTCACCGACTTCGGCGCCAGCATCCTGCAGCGCATTACCGCATCCTGGCAACCTATCGCCGCCTTCTTTGCCGATATCTGGTCGCGCCTGCGCACCGTCTGCGCCGGCGGCATGGGCAGCATCACGGCCCTGATTATCAACTGGTCACCCGCAGGCGTGTTTTACCAGGCATTCGCGGGCGTGATGAGCTGGTTCGGCATCAAGCTGCCGGCCCAGTTCACCGAGTTCGGAGCCAACATCCTGCGCGGCCTGGTCAACGGCATCACCGGCTCGATGGGAGCCGTGAAGGAAGCCATCAGCAATGCGGGGTCCAGCACCATTGCCTGGTTCAAGGAAAAGTTGGGCATCCACAGCCCAAGCCGCGTGTTTGCCCAGCTGGGCGACTACACCATGCAGGGGCTGGCCGTGGGCCTGTACCGTAGCGAGGGCGCGCCCATTGCCAAGGTTTCCGGCCTGGCGCAGCGCCTCACGCAACTGGGCGCAGGCATTGCCATCGGCACGGCCACGGCCTTGCCCGCCAGCGCCTTCGACACGCGCGCGCCGTTGTCACAGGGCGGATTCGGCGCCGGCATGACGATTCAAGGCGACAAGATCGAAATCACCTTCAACGTGCAGGCCGGCACCGATCCCCAGGCCATCGCGCGCGCGGTGAGCGTGGCGCTCGATCAGCGCGACCGTGAAAAGGCGGCGCGCATCCGCTCTTCCCTGCGCGACCACGATTAAGAAAGAGAAACCACCATGATGATGATTTTAGGAATGTTCGTTTTCAGCCTGCCAACGCTGGCCTATCACGAGCTGCAGCGGCAAACAGAATGGAAGCATGCCAGCACGGCCCGCGTGGGCCTGCGCGATGCGCATCAATACGTGGGGCCAGGCGACGACACCATCACCCTGTCTGGCTGGGTGGCGCCGGAACTTACCGGCTCCCTATACTCGCTCGATGCGCTGCGCATGATGGCCGACACTGGTAAATCGTGGATTTTGATCCAGGGCACGGGCCGCATTCTCGGCTCGTACCGCATCACCAGCATGACGGAGGGCCGCACCTTGCTCGACGGCAGCGGCGGCGCACGCCGCGTCGAGTTCTCGATTGCGCTCAAGCGCGACGACGACGGCGTGCTGGCCATGGTGGGCCTGGGCGACATCGGCGACCTGAAAAACATGCTCAGCATCGACGGCATGACCAGCAGCATTGCGGGCGCGGCCAAGAATGCCGTGGGCAGTGTGGTGGGCAATGTGGTCGGCGGCATCACGTCGAAATACGGCGGCGTAGTCAACGACATGAAAGACAAGATCGGCGGCAGCATCAGCAGCGCCATCGGCAGCGCGGCGGACAAATTCAAATGAGCGAGCATATCCCCGCCTTCAAGGTCAGCATCGAGGACAAGGACTTGACGGCCATCGTCTCGCCGCGGCTGATTAATTTGACCCTGACGCTGTGCCGTGGCGACGAAAGCGACCAGCTCGATATCTCGCTGGATGACAGCGACGGCAAGCTGGCCATGCCTCCGCGCGGCGCGCAGATCGCCCTGGCGCTGGGCTGGCAAGCCACGGGCCTGGTGGACATGGGCAAGTTCACCGTCGACGAGGTGGAGCACAGTGGCGCGCCCGACACCATCACCCTGCGCGCCAGATCGGCCAACCTGATCGACACGTTTAAACAGCAGCAGGAACACAGCTTTCACAAGACCACCCTGGGCGCCATCATCGAGGCGATTGCCTTCCGCAATGAGCTGGCGTCGGGCGTATCGGCGCGCCTGCGCGACACCGCCGTCGAACACATTGACCAGACCCACGAAAGCGATGCGGCCTTCCTGCGCCGGCTGGGCAGGAAATACGACGCGGTGGCCACTGTCAAAAATGACACCTTGCTCTTCATCCCCATCAACCAGAGCCGCACCGCCAGCGGTAAGGCGCTGCCCGTCATCCCCATCACGCGCTCCTTGGGCGACGGCCACCGTTACCACAGCGCCGAGAGCGACGCCTACACGGGCGTACGCGCCTTCTGGCATGACGAGCGCTACGCGCGCCGCCGCAGCGTCGTGGCCGGCGTGCCCGGCAACAGCAAGCGCCTGCGCACCACCTTCGCCAACGAAACGGACGCGCGCGCGGCGGCCGTGGCCGAATGGCAGCGCATCCTGCGCGGCCTGGCTACCTTTGAAATGAGCCTGGCCCTGGGCAACCCGGCCGTGTTCCCGCAATCGCCCGTGACGGTGAAGGGCTTCAAGCCCGAGATCGACGCCACTGAGTGGCTTTCAGTCAAGGTCACGCATAGCCTGGGCGGCAACGGTTTTACCACGCGGGTGGAGTTTGAAACGAAGACGGAAGCGGTGGAGGCTGAGCGAGAGGAAGAGAATGACCCGGACGAGGGCATCACGGGCGTGGTGGCCAGGTGGAAGGACGTGGCGGCGAAGAAGAAAAAGGCGGGGCAGGAGCAGGCCGGTACCACGGGCACGCTCAAGACGCTGGAGCACATTTACAAGAGCAAACAGGCCGCCAAGCGGGCGGCGCTGCATGCGTGGAAGCATATTGAAGAGGTGCGGGAAATCATCCTTGAAAACAGCGAAAAGCCGCGAGTTCCGAAGCAAGCCGGGGTGGTTAACAGTAATGGCGGCTCAGCAATTTGACATGACCTATAAACGGCTTTGACTCCGTGCATAGGGTAGGCGGCTACTCAAGTACAGAGTAGAAGGATTCGAGTTGTAGAAAGAGTAAAACTCTCCACAAGTTCACATCTCACCATATTTCCTGTGATGCTCTTCAGTTCACCGCGTTTCCGATACTCACGATGCCAATGATCCAATCCGTCACCGATTGACTTTTTGTACAAGTATCTCGCATGCACGTGATATTTGAGATAACCTATGTGTTTCTATTTCATCAGTCCGTTCTGCCGGTTGGAACGGGTAGCGAGTAACAGCAGCAAACAGGTCATGAAGTTCCCGCACTGCATATTTTTCTTTGCTATCAATTTTAAGAAGAACCTTCAAATTCTGTAGATCCGTACGAAGCTGATGCAGCAAGTGGTCTAGCAATGCGGCCTCCTTAACGGCGCTCTTAGGATCACATACTGTCGAATGATAGAGGATTGAATCGGCGGTAATTTTCCTAATGAGTTCAACTAGTTTTTGCCGTGCATCTTTTAACCTGGCCTCTCTGTTCGTAATCGATGACAAATATCGGCCGAATGTGAATGACAGGATCGCAGGTATACCCATCTTCAAAACATCAATCAAACTTAGTGACAAATCCATAATCCGCCAGTCTATTTTTTATTTGGAATTGGCAATCTCGATCTTTTCCCATATAAGATCAACTATTGAAGGGTCATCATCACACTTAATGATGAGGCGTCGCTCAGCTTCCTTCTGTCCCAACTGCAGACCAACCTCACCAAAAGACTCGTCCAGAAACGAAGATCCAAAGCCTCTTGCTCCTGTAAGGTCTATCGATACTACATCATGTGCCATTAGAAGCGGTCGCAAGACCTCCTCTCGAAAAAGTTCACCAGAGTAAGGTCCATGTTTAATGTACCTGCCACCAGGAAACTTGCTAAAAGATTTTATAAAAATATAGGGCTGAAATAATTTAGTCATATGGAAACCTTAGTTGCACAGGATCGGTATTGAAATCCAAATCGCTGACGTCACTCGATCCGTTCTCCAGTTGGGACTCTTGTATAGTCCAGACGATTAGCGAACCTTGAAGTGGAGTCTTCAGGTCACGAGAAGTAATTTTTTTCGATGTCCGCGTGTATTTAATGTCACCGCGTCCAGACATAACTCGAAGGAAACCACTTGGCGCAAAATCAACAAACTGCCTCAAAGATGGTAACCCCGTACCTCTTCGATGACTATCTTTGCTACTTAAGCCTACCTCAACTGCTCTCTTAAGTATGCGCGAATCGGTAAAATTCAAGTAGCTCCTAATTCGCACCGATCTCTTGCGTTTGATAGTCGTCGGAATGCCCTCACCCAGATCATAAAAAACGATCGCAATTTGCCTACGTACAGGATCGGCAAATCCGCAAAGCCACCACTCGCCCGAAAGGTCTGGCCTTACGCCAGGAAACTCGGGATATGCATGGCCTTTCACGTTGTCCATGCACTCAATTAGTGCGCCGTAGAGACGCTTCGACGCCAAAGGATGAAGCCCACAAACCTCCTCGAACTGCTTTAGCAAACCTGAAGTATACCTCCCATCGCTCCGGTTGCCGAACACTGTCTTAATGTACACTCGACCATGATTCTCAAGGGTACATTTTGGTGTTTTCGCACCAAATGCACGGAAAAAACCGATATCAACAAGTACTTGCGCAGCACGATCTGTCTTCGGATAATTCCCAATGATTTTCTTAATCTTGCCCGCGTAATAGATGCAGCGTGTCAGCTCAGCGAGCAATACCACTGCGGCAGCAGGAGAAATCTCTTCTAACGATGTGAGATCAATTAGAATGTTTTTTACCCGCCCCTTCAACACTTCTTGACGAAGTGTGGCCAAAAATACAATTGTATCCTCTGCCCCATCTTTAAAGTTGAGAGATACGGGCGCCAAAATCGTAGTTTTACCATTATGATCGGCCAAAACCATCACGTTTTGATTCAGCTTCACCTTATGACGAATCAGATTTCGCTTATCAGGATTGTACTTTCGCCACTTCCTGCGTAACCGTTTTCGGTTCGATCGTTTAGCTGTAGCCAAGTCTCTTTCCAAGCACCGGCTTCGATATGATTTTCTTTTTGTAGTCACAGATGTATGCCAGGCAAGAAAAATATTAGTCGTTAATCATTGTAACATTTCAATAAAACAATGCGTGATTATTGAAGGCGACACACAGTCACTCTTGACTTCTCGTACTTTCATGACGCCAATATCAGTCGAATGGGCGTCATTATTAAAATAGCATGAACTTCTAAAGCCCTTAGTCGTCGAGAGCATCAAATCACATTTGAAAAATGACCAAACGCAGGCAAACGTAAGCAAGGACAATATAAAAATATTTGATTGATTTGCCAACTTCTGCATTGGAGACTTTTTCTGTTTCCAGCGCTTCCCTTGCCTATTTTTTTTTACGCCCAACATTGATCGTTTGAGGGGCAACAATATCCCCATGAACTTGCTGGCCAATTTCACCATGAACAATTGTCTGTGCATGAACTTTCCCTGCAGCCGACATTGATTCGTTGGTGGACTCGATAATTCCCTCGACGACCCCAAGAACCCGTGCTTTCGAGCGAAGATCCAATTTGCGATACCCCATCAACAATTCATGCTCATCGGTTGGCAGCGATGAGGTGGCATGTTCTCCTGTCAACAAATACAGCACATCAACCCCAACCCCAGCGACAGCGGCCAAGTAGTCGGAGTCTGGGGTACGCGAGCCATTTTCATAGTTGAACTGGGCGCCCTTTTTTACTCCACCAAGGGCAGCAAACTCGTCCTGATTGAGGCCGAGGCGCTTTCGTTCTTCCTTGAGACGATCAAAAAAATACTTCATTTGAGTACAAATACCTTTCCAAATCACTCAAATGAGTGATATATTTACGCCATTCCGTAGCGATTACAGATCATAACATTATGAATAATTTGTCAAAAGTCGGGCGTACTGCCAAGGGCGTCACTTCTCGGCCACTCGGCGTCCGCCTGACGCCTGATGAGGTGGACGAGGTGGAGGGCTACGCAGAGAAACTTGAACGCTCTAGGGCTTGGTTTCTTCGCTTTCTGATCCTGCGCGGCCTCGCCGACTACAAGCGCGAACTCACCTCCAAATCCACCCACTAAGGACAACGTCATGTACCCCGATGCAAAACGTATTCGCAAACATACAGTCGCACTGCGCCTGGACGATTACGAGCACCAGCTTGTCTCCTCGATCGCCAACTACCAGGGCGAAGAGCTTGCGGTGCTGGTGCGCCAGATCGTGATGCGTGAAGCCTTGGCCGTGATCGCCTTGGATGACGCCACCATCGACAGCGTACAGCGTCGCAGCGTTTAAACCGAGTCACTTTTGAGCAACTCTAAAGTTACAGAAAATGCCAGACCATCAAATTCACCTCAATGACGAAGAGCGCGCGGTGCTGGAACTCGTGCGTCAACGCCAGGGGCTGGCAAGTATCGATCAGGCGGCCGAATGGCTCGTCAAGTCGCGCTTACGCAAGCAATCAAAAAACATGACGGGTCGCGGTCGCGCCCTGTACCAAGTGGAAAGAAAGCTGAAATGAGAGTCATCGGCCTGCCCTGCCCGCATTGCGAATACACCGTCCGCGCTGTCAAAAGCCGCACGATGTCCGCCATGTTCAAGGAAATCACCTACATGTGCCAGAACCCCGACTGCGGGCACTCCTTCGTGGCCGGCCTGGAAGTACTGCGCACCCTCTCGCTTTCCGCCATGCCCAAGCCGGATATCCGCATCCCGATGTCCCAACATGCGCGCACGGCGGCCACCAGCCAGCTGGCCCTGGACCTGACTGCGGGCTGCTGATGACTATCCCGCTCCTCGCGCCGCCGTAGCCCGGCCGCCGTAACTCCCCTCTTTTGCTGTGCCCTGCAGCGCTCCCTTTTGAGCGTGCGGGATTCGTTCAACCTGAAATAAGGAAAACCGATGGAAAACACGCTGCACGCCACTAGTCATGCCGACAAATCCATGGCATCAAGCACGATCCGCCCGACCTTGCAAAATTGTATTGTCCCCGTAGCGCCAACGTGTTTTCTGCTGCAAGCTGGCGCGGGCATCGACATCGCGGCGCTGACCGCCCATATCCATGAGATTGCCAAGACCTACCACGCCTATGGCGCCGCCAATCTGACCTTCATCGTCAGCGATGCGCAGGCACTGGAGCGTGACGGCTTTTTCGCGCCAGCCAAGCAACGTGCCCTGGTCGGCAAGCTGCCCATCGAGGTGAACTATATTTTCGCCACTGAAGCGGGTTCCCGACACTGCTGCGGCACATCGCACACGCTCCCCTACTGGGCAGAACATTTTCTCAAGCCAGGGGCACGCTGATGCTGCGCCTGGCCAAAACCTGCGGCATCTGGCTGCTATCGCTCCTGATCGTCATTGCCCCCGGCGTGCTGCGGGCCATTGGCTTCATCAAGGACTGAAGCATGCCGGCGTCCCTTATCGACAATCACCTGTCCTTCCAGCCCGCCACCGAGATTCTGGCCGCGCGCGACAAGGATATGCCGACGCCACCAGGCGCCGGGCATGCGCTGGCCGCCATCGCCGAAGCCAAGGCCCAGCTGCGCAGCATCAAGCCGCGCAGCCTGGCGCCCTTCATGGCCCAGGCCTGGGGATTGTCGCCGCGCGGCGCGCGCCGCTCCGTGCTGATCGCCGCCGGCATGGACGCCGACCGCTGGGAATCGCCCATCCACTCCTTTACCGAGGAAGAGCGCATCGCGCTGCGCGCCGCCACCTCTGCCGCTATCCGTGTGTACGAAAGACTGTTGAATGCAATCTAAACAAATCCTGCTGCCTGACGCCCAGCGTCACGAAGCCTTCTTGCGATCCGCTCAGTTCGCGCCCGAGCTGGCCCGTATCCCGTTCAAATGGCGCAACCGCGTCATCACGGCCGCCATGGCAAAAATGGTCTGGTCGTCCTGGTACAAAGTCTATGAATCCATCGCCACCAGCTTTGTGCGCGAGTTTGCCGAACAGTACGTGCCGGCCGGCGTCGACCTGTCGCAGAGCGATGCCGACATCGTAGCCACCGCCGAGCGCGCAGCGGCCGGCGTCACCAAAATGCTGTGGATGGCCGTGTCCAACACGCACGCCCTGCAGATCATGGAAGACGAATGCGCCTCGTATGGCATCGAGCTGCCCGAGTTCGACACGATGACCGAGACCATCGCCCGCCTGGTGGATGCCCGTTGGTGGCGCCGCCAACTGCGCAAGCGCGTCAAGCGCGCTTTCGAGGCCGGCAATATCCGCCTGGGCTACGTCAACTATCGCGGCGAACCCTACGCCAGCAATGACGCGGTGCTGTCACGCTTGGCGCAAAACCGCCGCAACGCGGCGGCGCTGGCGGCCACCCTGGTGCAAAACGAGAACGGCCAGCAATTCAGCATCGCCGAGCTGGCCGAGAAAACGACAGCGAACAAGGCCATCCGGCGCGGCGAGTTGATGTTGCGCATCAACGGCTTTGAACAGATCGCCCGTGAATGCGGCGACCAAGGCATCTTTATCACCTGGACATGCCCATCGCGCTTCCACGCCATGCAGCACAGCGGCAAGCCAAACGACAAGTTCGACGGCTCCACGCCGCGCGAGGCGAATGCGTACTTGGGCAAGATGACGTCGCTGTGCCGCTCCGCGCTGGCGCGCCGTGGCATCGGCCTGTACGGCTTTCGCATCGCCGAGCCGCATCACGACGGCTGCCCGCATTGGCATTTGCTGCTGTTCGTGCGCCCGACCGCGAAATACAAGACGGCCCACCTGCAGGACGTGGCGGGCCGCGCCATCCGCATCATGAAGCGCTACGCCTGGCGCGTGGACCGTGGCGAACCGGGCGCCTTCGCGCGCCGCCTGGACGTGAAACGCATCGACTGGGCCAAGGGCAGCGCCGCCGGCTACATCGCCAAGTACGTGGCCAAGAACATCGACGGCGTGGCCGAGCACAAGACGAAAGAAGGTTATGTCGTCACGGCCGACACCGAAGGCGATGTCGAGCTGACGCCATCGGCGCGCGTCGAGTCCTGGGCCGCGTGCTGGGGCATCCGCCAATTCCAGCAATGGGGCGGCGCGCCCGTCACCGTGTGGCGCGAACTGCGCCGCATCGAGGAAAGCATGCTCAACGAAGCCCCGGCCGCCATGCGCCGCGCCTGGAACGCCGTGCAAAAGATCGACGGCGAAAAGCGCGCCTGCTGGGCCGAATACCTGCGCGCCCAGGGCGGCGCCCTGGTGCCGCGCAAGGAATTGGTCGTCACGCTGGCCAAGGACGAAAAAACCGTCATCGGCCGCTACGGCGAAACGCTGCGCACCACGCCCTACGGCGTGCGCTGCAGCAACCTCATTGGCGTGGTCTTCAAGTCCGTGCGCCATACGTGGACGCCGGTACAGGCCACAAGCGGGCGCGGGGTGGCTGTTGGGGTTGCCGTTCCTCGGACTCGTGTAAATAACTGTACGCACCCCGACCGCCCTGCCCCGGCCATGCCGCCGGCGGCACCCGTGCCCGATCTGCCCGACGAGGCAAAAAGAGCGCTGATTGCAGCCTGGGCGGCCGTCAACGCCTGCCCATATCCCCGGCTGATCGTCCCTGACAACTCACCCCAAGAAGGAAATGGCACATGAGCACCTATGCCGTGATCGTTCGCACGCAAACAGAACGCTTTGAATACGCCGCGATTGCCGCTTCCAGCGGCGACGCGATCCAGGCCGCCCTCGACCACTTCGGCGTGTGCGGCGTTACCGCCAAACTGAAAGGAGCACCGCAATGCTGAACACCTCGACCAATTCACCGCGGCAAATCGCCCTGGGCGACCGCGTGACCTTCGATACCGACGAAGGCTACCAAGCCGGCACCGTCAACGACCTGCGCCGCGACGTGGGCAATGGCGAGCTGCACGCTTGGGTGGAGCTGGATCATCAGTGGCTGGGCATGTTCCGTGCGGTGCCGCTGGCTGCGCTGCAGTCTGCAAGCGCTGCCGCGCCGGGTGCGGAACTCGCAAGCTGAGGCTATCCCGGTGAGCGCTTTTTACAACGAAATTGACCCATACGCAGCCGCTTGGCTGCGCAACCTGATAAAGGCCGGCCACATAGCGCCGGGAATTGTTGATGAACGATCGATCGAAGATATTTGTCCCGACGAGCTCGTCGGCTACACGCAATGCCACTTTTTCGCTGGCGTTGGAGTTTGGTCCTATGCTCTTCGTCGCGCAGGATGGGACGACGCGCGACCAGTCTGGACAGGCAGTTGCCCGTGCCAGCCTTTCAGCTCGGCAGGCAAAGGAACTGGGTTTGATGACCAGCGGCACCTGTGGCCAGCCTTCCAGCACCTTATCAGCGAGTCGCGCCCTGCAGCAGTCTTTGGAGAACAGGTTGCAGGCAAGGACGTCGATGCTTGGATCGACCTTGTACAAGATGACTTGGAAGCCTTGGGTTACACCTTCGGGGCGGTCGCGTTCCCGTCTGCGAGCATCGGCGCGCCGCACATCCGCGACCGCACCTACTGGGTGGGTTACACCAACGACACGGGACCACAAGGATACGCCCGGCATGGTAGCCCAGCGAGACGGCAAGGACCGGGTCGACCAGCTACCGCGCCAGGCCTATCTGGCGGGCTGGCCAACGCCACAGGCAAGCGACTCGACGGGTGGAGGCCAGGCCTGTCGGGCAATGGGAGAGACACGGCACGGCTCCAATCTGAACGACTTTGCGATGCTGGCGATGGACTCCCCGGCCCGGTTAACGGCCTCTGGCGATCTGCTGACTGGCTTACATGCCGGGATGGAAGGTGGCGGCCAGTTGAACCCAGCACATTCCCGCTGGCTCATGGGGCTCCCGCCCGAGTGGGACGCCTGCGCGCCTACGGCAACGCGATCAACGCGGAGCAAGCGCGCATCTTTATCGAATCGGTAATGGAGACGACGTGACCCACAAGCTATCCAGTCAACAAAGCGAACCACAAACTAAAAAGATGGACCAGTACACCGAATTTTGCCGACTGCGCGATTACCGCAAGCCTGGCGCTGAGGTGCAGCAATACACGGAGGCCGAAGCGTTTGCTTTGGCGGTACAAACCGATTTCAAGAATGGGAAAAAGAAATGCTTCGCTACATGACCATACCGAAGTTTTCCAGCGAATCAGGCTACACGCCTGACGCGATCAGAACAAAGATCCGGGACGGGATCTGGCCGCAAGACGCCGTCTGGATTAAAGCGCCAGACAATCGAATTTTAATTGACGTAAAAGGATATGAATCATGGGTAGAGACGGGCGAGGGGTTAAAGCTGCATCGGAAAGCAGCATCGAAATCACCTTCATGTATCGCGGCACCAGGTGCAGGGAAAGGATCGCGCTCAAGCCCACCTCCGCTAATCTGAAACGGGCCGAGAACCACCGGGCGGCGATCCTGCACGCGATTGCCACCAACAGCTTTGACTACACGGCCACCTTCCCGCAATCGTCCAATGCGGTCAAGTTTGCCGACCAGGTGGGCGATGTCCAGACCGTCGAAGCGTTTCTGGACAAGTGGCTGGACAGGCAGAAAAAGCACCTCAAGGCCAGCACATACAACGGCTATCGCAAGATCGTCGTTGGCCAGCTGATCCCCTGGTTCGGTACGATCATGCTGTCGGCGCTGCGCAAGAAGGACGTGCGGGCGAAGCTGGAGCCCATGAACGCGACTAACAAGACCATGGCGAACATCCAGAGCGTGCTGCGCAAGGCGCTGGACGACGCGATAGAGGACGAGCTGATCGAGGTCAATCCGCTGGCGCGCTGGTGCTATTCCAAGGTCGAGGCACCGCAGTCGAAGGACGATATCGACCCGTTCACGAAGGAAGAACAAGCCGCTATTGACACGCACGCAACTGGACAGGGCCGCAACCTGTTGCAGTTTGCGTTTTGGACAGGCTTGCGCACGTCCGAGCTGGTGGCACTGGACTGGGCCGACGTGGACTTCGTGCGTGGTGTTGTAATGGTGACGCGCGCCCTCACCCAGCACTCCAAAGCGGCAGAGAGCACGAAAACAAATGCAGGCCGCCGCGAGGTCAAGCTTTTGGAACGCGCCATGCATGCGCTGCAGGAACAAAAGGCATTCACCTGGGCGAAGGGTGAGGAGGTCTTTCAAAATCCGCGCTTGGAACGCCGCTGGGAGGGCGACCAGCCGATCCGTAAGACTTTATGGACAGGAGTTCTGCTCAGTGCTGGCGTGCGGTATCGCAACCCCTATCAGACACGACATACCTATGCAAGCATGATGCTATCGGCCGGCGAACACCCAATGTGGGTGGCAAAGCAGATGGGGCATGCAGACTGGACGATGATTGCACGAGTATATGGTCGCTGGATGCCTGATGCGGATCAATGCGCAGGAAGCAAGGCCGAGCACCTGTTTGGGTGATTAAATTCATAATTAGTCCACGTTAAGTATGTCAAAATTGGTCGATTCACTGGTTGGCAAGATCATTTCTCTAGGTTACGCTACATCTTTCAAAATAATTCATCCGGAGCAACTATGTACGTCACAACACTCGAACTAGAAAATGTGAGGTCGTTTGGCAAACTCAATTTCGACTTCAAGCGTCATGACGATTCATATGCGGGGTGGACAGTTTTTTTGGGCGGCAACTCTTCTGGAAAATCGACGTTATTGAAAGCAATCGCACTTGCGCTCCTCGGACCTGACGATGGTAGGCAATTGATTGGTCCGGGACACGGATGGATATCTCATGGGGAGAAAAAGGCAGAGACGACAATCCTCATCAACCGCGACCAAGTTCTGGATACTAGTAAAGGGAGCAGAGGTAGCCTCGCAGCCTCGTTTGAAGCGGGAGTGAGAATCTCAGTAGAGAATCCTGAAACCAATGCATATGCCTCACTGAAACCAATCGAAAACCGCAATCTCAAGGGTAGTCGAGTGCCTGCAAATCGAGGCCTGTGGAATCGCAATGCGTCAGGTTGGTTCTCTGCTGGTTACGGGCCTATGCGGCGCCTTTCTGGCAACTCATCAGAGTCAATGCGATATGCCGCAGATCGAGGACCGGTTGGCAGATTTGTAACATTATTTCGCGAGGACGCAGCGTTGAGCGAAAGTGAAGATTGGTTAAAAACCAATCACTCTCGGACATTAGAAAGCTCTCAACCAGCCTTGGAAAAGCTCCTTGCGTCCGTTAAAGAACTGCTTGGCGACGGATTGCTTCCTTACGGAATGAAAATCGACCGCATCACTGTTGATCATGTATTCGTGAAAGATTCCCGTGGCATGGAGCTTCCCATGAGGGATATCAGTGATGGATGCCGGAGTGTCTATGCGACAATTTTGGATATCGTTCATGGCCTATACGATGTCTATGGATACGATGGTTTATTCAAAAATCGTCCAGATGGCTCGATTTATGTAGATCGACCAGGAGTCGTATTAATCGACGAAATCGAAGCACATTTGCATCCATCTTGGCAGCGAGATATACCGTATTGGCTGAAAGAGCATTTTCCAAAAATGCAGTTCCTAGTTACCACTCATAGTCCGCTTGTAGCCCAAGCTGCTGACAGCAATGGCATTTTTGTCCTGCCTTCCTTGACTGATACCTCACGTGAACCTAGAAGGCTATCAGATGACGAACATGAAAAGATACGTTGGGGACGTGCCGAGAAAACCTTACTCGGAACAGCCTTTGGTCTGGACTCTACCCGATCATCTTGGGCCAATCAACAGATTGAACGCTGGAAAAAACTTACGTCAAAGAAAAAAGCAACTGGCACATTGCCACAATCCGAAGAAATTGAACTTACAAATCTCAAAAGTCAACTGGAAATAGCGTTGGAGCCTACGCCGGAGCTTGAAGCATAATGCGTAATTTTCCCTTGCGACCATTACTAGAAGATAAGCATTCGAAAAAACTAATTAGTAAAACAAAACTTATCCTTGCGTCGGCTACTCCTGCAGTAACGGCAGATAAAATTTATACTGCTTCTAGGCAGACAAAATGGTTTGAGGAGTCAGTGGTGGCGACCCTTGGCCAGTTGGCAGGAAAGGGAGAGCGATGTATGTTTTGTGGCGGCAGCGAGGCTTCACAAGTAGATCATTTTAAGCCAAAAGACACATATCCTCACTCTGCAATGTTATGGGAAAATTTCATTTGGATTTGCGGTCTTTGCAATCTAAATAAAGGTAATAGATTTCCGAAAGATGCGGAAGGAAAGAATTTATTAATAAATCCAATAGATGAGGACATTTGGGATTATTACACTTTAGATAAATTTGGATATCTTCTTGCAAACTGGGATATAGTTTTGGACGACTACGAGGCAAGAGCAAGGCAAACTGAACAAATAATAAAAATAAATCGGCAGGCTGCCCAAGAAGCTCGCTATGCAAGATATCAGCAGCTTGAAAGATCATATCTTGACCTGTTAAGTTTGCATCATGATGGACGCGTGACTCCTCAAGAAATATTTGACAGAGTCAACTTCGATCTTGCTTTCCCACTGCACCCTGAAGTACCACAGTTTTTCCTAAAAGGTAAAGGAAACACTGACGAGCCGTTTGCAACTGTGCTGAAACTAATTCGCGACGCAGGACTCTAACGACGACAATTAGGCAGCTAACTGCCGACAACCCGCATAGAATCTACGATTGTCGCGGGTTCGATTCCCGCCGTCTCCACCACCGAATAAATAAAAAGGGCTTCCCCGTTTTGGCGGGGAGGCCCTTTTTATTTATTCCATGCATGCAGAACGCGGGTGTCGCATCCGCGTCCGGTACGGACGCGGGGGTTTTGCGGGACTTCGGCGAGCGCAGCTCGGCGCCGCAAAACCGGGTTGCGCTTGCAAGCGCAACCCTCTCCGATTCGTCTGACTAGCTTTTGCGCCGCAGGCGGTTTTCCCTAGCAACAATATCAGCTGCTCAGGCCGTGTGCGAATGACGGACCTGCCCCTCTATGTGCTCTGACCCTCTATGTGCTCTCTGTCGGCCGGTGAGCATCCGATGTGGGTGGCCAAACAAATGGGCCACAAAGACTGGACGATGATCGCGCGCGTCTACGGCCGGTGGATGCCGGATGCAGAGCGCATGGCAGGCTCAAAAGCTGAAGCCATATTCGGAAATATCGAAAAAAGGGCTATTTAATAGATACTGCCTCCAAATAGTTGGAAAATGCACTACACAGGATCAAATATAACTTTGCGTCTTCACGATCAATCTGCTGCGGACTATCACTCATTGCATGCCGAATACCGCTCGGCCCATTTGTCCAGCCATAGATCGCACCAAACCCTTTTTTTAGAGTTGCATCCACACGTCCTTGCTTTTCAAGAATAGCAAGCGCATCGCCAAGGGTTGCGTTATCCTTCCTTGCGACAACTTTTGCGGTTGCTTCAAGTGCGGTTATTGATTCTTTGATCACATTTCTCAGGTCAGGATTTTCTCGATTTGACAGATGTGAAAGTGCTGTCTGGAAGTGCTCCGCAGTAGCTTGAAATTTTTCTCTCGGCTTTATTGCACTCTCGATAGCCGCTATTTCCGCTGCACTTGTGATAGCACAGATTTGGCCGTCAATGACTCTGTACGCCGCACCTTCATCGGCCAAAATACTATTGATGAAATCCGCCTTAAGCGGTCCGACCTGCAAAAAAAATTCGACATGATCATAGACCTGAGCCCAGTTAGCCTTAAAGTATCGGGTGCGAATTTCATGCCAGCATGGGGTGTAGTCCGAGGCACCATTCCACACGGGGTTACTCGGGCGACTATCCAAGGGAAGCTTATAGAACTTGTGCCACATCCTTTGGGAAATGAGATCATATTTCTCCCAAGAGACTGACGTATCAATTGCATTCCAAAGCATGTTCCTAAGAGGGTCTGACATTGTTTCAAGACACATTTCTTCTGGCACATCAGCATATCCGTTACGCTCACTAAACCGACGCATGTCAAACCCTTAAAATGAAGATAGTCAATTCTACGTCAAGCACAGCGGCGAACATAAAAATACCTATGGAATGACAGCTTTATGACAACACACCCCTTCAAAGCCGCATAAAACCTGACCATGCGGCGGGTTCG
This sequence comes from Janthinobacterium rivuli, assembly GCF_029690045.1. Lineage (NCBI taxonomy): Bacteria > Pseudomonadati > Pseudomonadota > Betaproteobacteria > Burkholderiales > Oxalobacteraceae > Janthinobacterium > Janthinobacterium rivuli. The sequence continues at coordinate 1,735,399 of NZ_CP121464.1, read as the reverse complement.
ATTCCGCCATATCCACCACCGAATAAATAAAAAGGGCTTCCCCGTTTTGGCGGGGAGGCCCTTTTTATTTATTCCATGCATGCAAAACGCGAGCATCAATCCACGTCCGGCACGGGCGCGGGGGTTTTGCGGGACTTCGGCGAGCGCAGCTCGGCGCCGCAAAACCGGGTTGCGCTTGCAAGCGCAACCCTCTCCGATTCCTCTGGCTAGCTCTTGCGCCGCAGGCGGTTTCCTAGCAACAATATCAGCTGCTCAGGCCGTGTCCGAATGGCGGACCTGCCCCTCGTTCTATGTGGGTATATGGGCGTTGGATGCCGGATGGAGGTCAGGCGGCCGGATCAATGGCGGAAATTAGGTCCGGTCTTCAATGATTAAATCCATTAATTAACTTTCGAACAACATTCGCGGCCAATGATATAGTGGCGGGAATATATCACTGAAAGAAACTGCCATGAAAAACGACGCAACCGCTCGCCCGCAAGCCACCCAGGCACCGGCAAGACTCAGCAAAGGGGACTTCGTCACCGCACTGCGCAAGCTGCTGCAAGAAGAAGGAAAGGCCGGCAAGGCCAGCGTGGACGTACGCGCGGCAACCCTGCACACCGACGTTGGTGTTTATCCCGCGCGCGGCCACTCGATGCCGACCTGTTGCACGGTGATGTATGAGGAGATGCAGCCCGGTGACGAGATACTGCTGACGCCATCCGGCGGCAAAGGGCCTACGCTGCTGGTACGGTATAAATTCCCGCGTGGAGAATCGCGGTCTTAAGCTACTGGAGGCGATTCAGAGCGCTAATCGGCTTTGTCCGCTTTCGCCTGCGGATCATCGGGTATATGCCATGATTTAAATCCCAGGGGAATGTCCCTTCACTCACGAAATTTGTAAATAAGCAATGAATTTTCGTCGATAGATGGAATGATGCAATTTACAAGGTCGTCCTACATTGCATCCCCTTTCACTAGATCGAAATAATATGATTAATATTCGTGAAGCCGGAACCGCTGACCTGAGTACTCTGCGTGAAATTGGCTGTCAGACCTATCGAGAGCATTTTTCGGAAATTTGGTCCTCTGATGGAATATCGGATTTCTTAGACCAAGATTTTTCGCCCAGCGCGCTTGAAAGTTCGCTGAATTCATTAAACCAAGTCTGGCTTGTTGCTTCCGACGAAGGCGGCAAAGTCGTAGGATTTTCCAAGATCAACTTGTCGAAGCCGGTGCCAATAATCGGTGAGGTGGGTTTAGAGCTCCAAAAGATATACTTCCTCAAATCCGAGGCCGAGCGTGGCTATGGAAAACAGCTTTTAAGCTACATTTACGACCTGGCGATAAAGCGCGGGGAGAGCTTGGTATGGCTCGATGTACTCAAGACCAATTCAAGTGCTCGGCGCTTCTACGCAAGCCTCGGTTTTCAAGAACGCGGTGAAATCCCCTTCAAAACGGACATGGCAGAAATTGGAATGATGGTAATGGTCTGCCAACTTTCCAATAACACGCTTCCTCATCACGCGTCCATTGCCTCGTAATTAGCCTCGTTCAAGTCTGCCTCCGTTGTTATCGGTCACGCCGATCAGGCCAACCCGAACATAAAGAGCGGCGGTAAGAAAAATACATGGCCAGCGAGCCATAGTCAGCAAAGGCAAGATCATCAAAGTAACCACGCAGAAGCGCCACCTGGCCGGGAGCGATCTCGACGCATTGACAAAGAAATCCCAACCATGAAAATTGCGCGCCTGCTTTCCTCCAGTTTCCTCGTGCTGGCTGTGGCCCTCGTCGTCTATGGTCTTTTCGGCTTCTCCCGTTTTGCGTGGTACACCGGCGTCTACTATGACGAGCGCATGATCCTGTTCGACCACGGCGCCTATCCTTTTGCGTGGGGTATCGCATTGCTGCTGACGGGGCAAATCGCCCGCTTGCACCATCGTCGGCCAGCCATGCTGCTCGCCGCTGGCGCCGCCCTGCTGCTGCTTCTCTGGAAGCGCGCAACGGTACCTGCCGCCATCGCCAATCAGCGACTTTTTCCGGATCCTGCTTTACTGGAGGGACTGATTGTTACCGCTGCCGTGGTGATCGTCCTGGCGCTGATAGATCGCCCCGTCGAGCAGGCCATCCGCAAGGCGCTTGCTCGTACCCGGTGACCACGGGGCATGTCCGCGATTCAGTATTCAAGAATCATTGCTGCGATATGAGTTGCTTAATAGCCCGCCGATACTTCTCCACCCGCTCCAGATCCTTCTGCGTCGGCCCATCTATCCTCGACAAATCGCTATTCTCGGCCAGATCCGCCAGCTTGACGGCCTTGCCGACCGGGTCCAGGGCCGCGCGGGCGATGAACGCTTCGTAGGACTCGCCGTCGATCTTGGTCACGGCGCGCACGCCGTCGATGACTTCCCGGGAAAATCCTTCGCGCGCCAGGTCGTCGAAGGTGATTTTTCCATCGCTGTCTTCCACTACATCATGTAGCACGGCAACGATCTGCTGAGCACCGGGCGCGACGCGCAGCATGACGCGCAAGGGGTGGAGTATGTACGGCGCACCGCCCTTGTCCGTCTGGCCCGCATGGATGGCGGCGGCAATTTCAATCGCGCGCTCCAGGGTGCCGCGTCTTGCGTGTTCACTCATGTTCACTCCTTGTTCATTCCACTTTGATTGGTGACCCAGTTGCGCGCCAGCCGCGGCGCTGCAAATGGCAAACACTGCTGCACAGCAAGGCTGGCACCAGTAAATTGAGGACCGGTACGAGCATCAGCAAACACAACAGCAATCCGAGGGCAAAAATCGCCGGACGCTGTTCGCGGCGCAACGCCGCTTGCTGTTCCGCGCCGAGCACCTTTTCGGCTGCCGCGCCGTAGACCATTTGGACATTCCAGGCCAGCAAGTACGAAATCAGCACGCACATGGCCCATATCGGGATCAGCAGGGAAAGCAACAGCAACAGGCGCCGCCACCAGACAGGGCGCGCGGAGGATGCATCCAGGCCGGCCGGTGGCTGCCATGCGGCATAGCGGCGCGCCGCCACAGCCTTGGCGCGCTCCAGCAACAGCCAGCGCAACGGCAAGCGCGCCGTGCCGATGGCACCGACGATAAAAACCATCACATAGAAAAAGCCAGCCAGCGCCAGCAAGGCCAGGGCGATCTGGCCGATCGACAGCATCGCCTTGGCGGCACTGCCCAGACCGCCGGCGATATTGCCCATCTGCGAGAGCGTAGCAGGCCCGTTGGCCAGTGTCCCGACGCCATCCATCACGCCCAGCCCCAGCAAGCCGGTAACGGATATCAGCGCCAGCATGGCGCTCAGTTCGACAAAAAAACGACCGAAGCAGCTATACAGTCCCAGCCACAGCGCCACGACCGCCATGCACCACAGCGCGGAGCGCCACCACAGCCCCGCATGACGCGCATCGCGCAGCCCCAGGCCAACGCACGTGAAAGCTTCCCGCCAGGCCAGCAGCCAGGTTTGCAATATTTGTGTCACGCTCAAGCGCACTCCGCAGTGAAGGGACGGATACGTCGATCCATATGTTGCCGATTGTACATGGATCAGACTGGCGCACGCGCCGCCGAGAGCAACGGGCAAACCCCGCTCCAGCTCGCCATTGCTTGCGATACCGCAATTCCCGGTGGAAAGGAATACGAAACAATGCCAACTCCCCCAACCGTTGCACTTGGCGGAGTCGACCATGCTTGAAGTTCAGCCCAGAGCAGAGACAAGCGCGGGTTTTTCATCCTGCCCCAGGCTCCGGAAGGTGCCGGGTATTACGTCTATGGCAATCTGCACCGGCTGCCACATTCCGGCCATATGGCCCAATATGCGCACCCCAGCTTGCTAACCCTGATCTTTTACATCGAACGTGAATGGCAGGCAATTGATGATCGGAAATTTGGCATCGGGAATATCAGTATCGCGGAAGGGTTAGGGTACGACAAACATGTGAGCCACCGAAAAGGCCTTGAAATGGATATACGCCCCATGCGCAATGACAGGCTGGAAGGCCAGTCCGCACGCGTGTCACGCTTTGATGACGTGTATGACCGAAACGCCACCATCAAATTGATACGACTGTTTTTGCAGCATCCCATGGTCACCAAGGTCTTCTTTAACGATGGCGAGGTGCAAAAAACAATTGCCGGTGGGCGCGTCCGATCTCTGCAAGGGCACGACGACCATCTTCATATTGAAATCAGGGAGCATGGATGAGTACTCGGCTTGCATGCTGCGCCATGGCGCTCGCTCTATTCTCAACGGCACATGCGGCCGACAAGCCGCGGGAGTGGACTGGCGAGCCAAGGCCATTGCGTGGTGACTATCAGATCTATGGCGGAACGCTGTCCGACATGCTGCCGCCCACGCGAAACGACCGGAAAGTGGCAATCATGGTCAAAGGGGAATTGGCACGGGAACTGTTTGCCCAGCTCGGCCCCGATGTGCAACAGGAGCAGGCCTGCAGCTCCTCAGCGGATTACCGGGAGCGGCGCAGAGGAGATATTACCTGCGTTCATACAAAAGGGGCAGCATACGAATGCTATTTCGGACTCGACCTGCGCACGGGAAAAGGCACGTATGGAGCAATCTGCTAAACCGGGCTCTGCCTGGCGCGGATAAAACGAAGGCCTGCCTCAGGGCGCCGGCGAGCAGTAGCGACAAGTACGGCCCGCTCCTCCACCTTCAAAAATGGCTATCGAAATGCAAAAGCAGTCACGGCCTGCTCGGCAGGCTCGCAAGACGATGCATAACAGACCCGATTTCTTCCGGATGCCTTGGCCTTGTACAAGGCCTTATCAGCGAGCTCAACCAACTCGACCGCCTGGTTTTCCAGGTGCGTCGGCATGAAAGCCGCCACGCCGACGCTGGCCGTCACCACGCCAAGGGGATTGCCACTATGCTCGACTCCCAGCGATTGCACTGCTTGCCGGACGCCTTCCGCCACCGCCAAAGCGCCAGGCAAATCCGTCCCAGGCAATAAAATGACCAATTCCTCGCCGCCGTAGCGCGCCGCAAGATCCCCCCGTCTGCGCATGCTGTAGGCAACCACTTTGCCGATTTTTCTCAGGCACTCGTCGCCGGCCACATGGCCATAGATATCGTTGTATTGCTTGAAGAAATCGACATCGATCAACACCAACCCAAGTGAGCTCTCCTCACGCTGCGCACGGCTGAACTCGGCAAGCAGCGACTGGTCGAAGTGGCGCCGGTTCGCCAGCCCCGTCATCCCATCCTGGTTGGCAAGGCGGGCCAGGGTTTCATTGATCATTTCCAGTTCATTACGCGCCTCGACCAATCCCGCCTCGCTCCTGACCCGCAAATCGATCTGCCGCACCACGCGGTATCCGATGAAGGCAATCAGCAATACCAATACGCCCCCCACCGCATTCTGCAAAATCATGTCGAGATGCCACTCGGCGAGTACTTCATCCTGCGACAGCGCGGCAGAAACGACCAGCGGATATTCCTCGACTCTTCGATAGCTATTGATACGCGTCACGCCATCGACTCGCGACTTGATCACTGCCGTGCCAACGGGACTTTTGGGCAAATAATCATGAAATAGGGGAAATTGCGAAAGATCGCGACCCAGCAAACTTTCATCGAACGGCCGTCTCAATAAAAGAATGCCCTTTCCATTCGCGATGAAAATGGCGCCCTTTTTTCCTATTGAGAAACGTTCATAAAACAGCCTGAAATAATTCATGTCGATGGTCGCCAGCGCCACGCCGCCAAAACTTCCGTCAGGCATATTGATACGCCGCGACACCGTGACTATCCAGTGTCCCGTCGATTTGCTGCGTACGGGAGGACCGACATACGGCCCCTGATCAGCATGCGTTCGATGGTATTGGAAATAATCGCGATCGGAATTATTCAGATTGCTCAACAGCGTTTTCTGAGAATTCACGAGCCAGCTGCCATCCCTGGCATAGATGAAGATGCCGTGTAACTGACGCAGCTCGGCGACACGGCTCACCAGCAACTTGTGCATGCGGGCCAGCTCAGGATCGGAAACACCATCGGTTTCCACCCGCTCCACCAGGCCGACCAGCACCGTATCGGCCTCCTTGATGGTGTCATAAGCATGCTGCGCAACAGATTGCGCCAGGTTGGCGCTTTCGCGCCCCGCTTCATTGAGTTGCACTTCGCGTGCGCGCAAGGTCATCCACAGCTGGATCGCCAGCAGCGACAGGCACACCAGCACGACAAATGAGATCGCCAGCGGCAGCAGGGAAAAGCCACGGAAGCCTGCTCCCAGCAAACGTGGCGGCAAGCTGCGTGACCTGGTCATGGGTACACTCCCGGTTTGATATGCGGCAAAGTGTGCACCAAATAGGTGGCAACATACTCACACATCGTCACAAACACGATATAAAAAAGTTACCGCCATGGCGTCGGAGTATCCGGTTCCAGCTCGCTATTGTTTGCGATACCGCAATTCCAGCCACCTACACCGCATGAACGCAAGATTTCTTTCAGGGTCAAGGGAGCCCCGTTGGCAAGGACATGTCTGACGCCATGGCTCCGGGTCACACGTAGATAACACCCGGCACAGGGAAGCAATCCCCCATCCCCGCCTCAACAGCGTACACTGGCTCCTCTTCCATCAACGCATTGGTCCACCGTGAAACTATCGCGCTTTATTAGCGGCCATCTGGAGCCGATCCTGCAAGAGTGGGAACTCTTCGCCAGGTCGCTCCCCATTCCTGGCGCCGCCATCTCGAAAGCGGAATTGCGCGATCATGCGAAGCAGATGCTCGAAACCATCGTGCGCGACATGGACGTCATCGAGAACGCGGCGCAGCGAAAAAAGAAATCGACCACGGGCGTATCGGAAATCACGGGCAAGGAAACGGCCGCCGCCACGCATGGCTCCCTGCGACAGCAGATCGGCTTCACGCTGCCGCAACTGACGGCGGAATTTCGCGCCATGCGGGCCAGCGTCCTGCGCTTGTGGATGGCACAGGTGTCGGTGACGACGAAAACGGCAACGGACGACATCTTGCGCTTCAATGAAGCGATAGACCAGGCGCTGCAGGAGTCGGCCATACGCTACTCGCAGCAGAGCGACCGCACCCGCAATACCTTTCTCGCCATCCTCAGCCACGATCTGCGCAGCCCGCTGAGCACGATGACAATGGCCGGTGCGCTGCTGAGCAGGCCGAGCGCGACTTCCGCTTCCACGGTGCAAATCGGTGCGCGGGTCGCCCGCAGCGCGGCGACCATGACAACCATGGTGAACGATCTGCTGGAATTCGCCAGGACGCAGCTGGGCGGCCACATGCCCATTTCGCCCGCCTTGGGCGACCTGGGGGAAATCTGCAAGACGGCCGTCGAGGATGCCTCGGCCGCTCACCCGCAATGCAAGTTCGAACTGAGTACCACGGGCGAGATGATCGGCGACTTCGATGCGGCCCGCCTGGCCCAGCTGTTTTCCAATTTGCTCAACAATGCCGCGCAATACCGGACCGATGATCAGCCGGTGACCATCACGGCCTGCGGCGATGCCGATACGGCCGTGGTGCAAGTGAAAAATTTCGGCCGCCAGATCCCGGAAGCGTCGCTGAAGAGCATTTTCGATCCACTGGTCCAGCTGGCCATTTCCGACGACCACAAGGCGCCCAATGCCACCAGTATCGGCCTGGGCCTGTTTATCGCGCGTGAAATCGCCAGCGCGCACGGCGGCACCATCGGCGCCGAGTCCAGCCTGGAAAGCGGCACGATATTTACCGTGCGCCTGCCCAGGGTGTCGCTGAACGACAGAGGGAACGGCGGCTAGGCGCTATCACGGCAGAGATGTTCATCCTCTGCCGCGACAGGCCCGCCCTACCTGCGGCTGAGCGGCACATACTCGCCCGGCAAGCTGGCCACCTCCAGCGCATCGGCAAAGGCCAGCAGGAACTTCGCCGGACCATGCTCGGACACGAGCAGGGAGGCGCCCTTGTGGCGCAGCAGTTTCAATACTTCCTGCTGGTGCGCCTGGTATTCGCTGGAGTGGCCGTAAAAGGTTTGATACATCTCCAGCGTTTCCATGGCCTTGGCGGCCAGGATGAATTCGGGTTTGTCCATGATGTCTCCTCGTTGTCATTGCTGCCAAAACCACGAAAAAAAACCTGCAAGATGTGGGGTCCATGCCGGTCGCACGGCCTTGCGGCAACCACATCTGTATTTCCATCATACGCCTCAACCCGGCCATTGCGCCGTCCAGTCGCGCATCTTTTTCCATCCCGCCCGTCCGACGCCATCCCTGCGATGCGCACGCTAGCGCCAGCTGCCGGCACATGGCATCATGCGCGTTGCCCATTTACTCTGACGACACATGGATCATTATCACTTCCTGGTAGGCGAATTCAAGAAAGATAGCCCCTTCATCGCCGCCGCGGCCAGCGCCCAGCTGTTCGCCTGGTTCGCGCACATCGGCGAGCCCGTCGAGCGCTACGGCAGCAAGCGCGGCAAGGTCGTCAAGTTCTCGCAGCGAAATTACGAGAAGATGCTGTTTGCGCCAGAGACCGACAGCATCGAGCTGTTTTCACCGCGCATCGTGCCGCCCGACGAAGCCGACGAGACCACCAACTGCGACGCGCTTGTCGTGTATTCATCGGGCTCGTTGTTCGTGCTGGCCATACGCGCCAGCAAGCTTGCGCTGGCGCCCTTGTTCGACGGTGCGCGGGCCATACCCGGTCTGTTCGAGCATTGCGAGTATATCTACTGCTACGCTGAAACGCAGGGCTATGGTACCGGCTACGCACTCGGCTACCGGCAGCTCGACGAGGCCCATCCGATGACCTTTGGCGTTCCTTGCCCCGCAAATAACTGGGCCGCCATCAAGCGGCGCGGGCTGCAAGACTCGCACCTGCGCGATGTCTATCCCATCAATGGTTTTACGCAAGCCCGACTGGATGCGCTGCCGCCCGAGCGCCGGCAAGCCCTGCGCGACGCGATGCAGGCGTATGGCCGCTGCGAAGAGCATGCCAGCTGGATCTTCTGGCACCTGCAGCCAGGGGAATTGGAAGCGGCCCGCGCCGCACTGAACGCACACGCCATGCTGGGCGCCTACATCAACAACTGAACCTCATGACCACACATTTATCGCTGCACTGCTATCTGCAAGACGAGGCCGCCGAACGTCCCAAACGCTGTTCCGACGTGACCATTCAGGCCGACCCGGCCACCCTGCGCGCCATCGCCCATTTTCTGCTGGCCAGCGCGGACACGTTTGAGCAGGCGCAAGACCGGGCCGGCATGCACGCGCATCTGCAAGACGAGTGGGACGGCTGGCAGGACGACTTCCCCGACCTGGTCGTGGTGGCCGCCTAGCCAGGCGCCCCGGCTGGCGCGTGTCGGGTAACATACGCCACCTTTGCCATACAGAGAACACTGATGCACCAATCCCGATACGCCCTGCCGTCGCTGCGCACGGCCGTGCTGGCCGCCGCGCTGGCCAGCCTGTCCGCCTGCGCCAGCCAGCCCGCGCACGAAACGCTGTTCCTCGCCACCACGCTCACGCCCGCGCATTCCTTCACCAAGGGTATCGAAGGCCCGGCCGTGGATGCGGATGGCAATATCTATGCCGTCAACTTTGCGCGCCAGCAAACCATCGGCAAGGTCAGCCCCGGCGGCACTGGCGAGGTGTACCTGACCCTGCCCGGCACCAGCATCGCCAACGGCATCCGCTTCGGCAGCCGTGGGCAGATGTATCTGGCCGACTACATGGAACACACGATCTACCTGGTCGACCCGGCCACGCGCGCGCTCACCATCCACGCGCGCGAACCGCGCATGACGCAGCCGAACGACATCGCCATCACGGCCGACGACGTGCTGTATGCGAGCGATCCGAACTGGAAGGAAAACACGGGCCGCGTGTGGCGCATCGCGCAAGACGGCACGGTGACCCTGGCGCTCGACACCATGGGCACGGCCAACGGCATCGAGGTCAGTCCCGACGGCAAGATCTTGTATGTGAATGAAAGCGTGCAGCGCAATATCTGGATGTACGACATCGCCGCCGATGGCAGCCTGAGCGGCAAGCGCCTGCTGATCAAATTCGACGATTTCGGCATGGACGGCATGCGCGTGGATATCGACGGCAATCTGTACGTGACGCGCTACGGCAAGGGCACGGTGGTGAAATTGTCGCCGCAAGGGCGCATCCTGCGCGAGATCAGTGTGCCCGGGGCCAAGCCCAGCAACATCACCTTCGGCGGCCCCGATGGCCGCACGGCCTACGTGACGGAAGTGGTGCAAGGGCGGCTGCTGCAATTTCGGGTCGATAGGCCGGGGCTGGAATGGCTGCGGGCGCAGGAGCGGCGCAAGCCAGAATAGCAGTGGGGATGTCGGCTTACGCGCTTGCGCGCTAAGCCGACCTACGCACTGCCACGATGGCCCGGCAGGTCGGCTTAGCCGGAACGGCGTAAGCCGACAACCTGCTTGACCGCGACCAGGTCAGCGGGGAATGACGCGCTCCGCCTTCAATTTCTCGAACAGATTGAAGAAGGCATCCTGCGTATCCTGGTAATCGAGAAAGCCCGCCTTGCGGCTCTTGCCCATGTCCGTCATCACTTCCATCGGCCGCCCCAGGTCGGCATCCGTATGCCACCAGGAAGCGAGGCGGCTGACATCAGCTTCCACCAGGCCGTGCTGCTGCGCGATGGCGCGCCACTGCGCGGGCGCATCCTGCATGCGGCCGGCCAGCGGCGCCATCGCCTCGGGCAGATCGGCCGCCTCGACGCCGAAGTACGCGGCCAGGCGCGGCCACAGCCACTTCCAGCGGAACACGTCGCCATTGACGATATTGAAGTCCTCGTTGCGCGCGCAAGGGCTGTCCGCCGCCCACGCCAGGTGGCGCGCGATCTGACCCGCGTCCGTCATGTCGGACAGGCCGTGCCATTGCGCGGGCGAACCCGGAAAGACGAAGGGCTGGCCGCCGGCCTTGCACAGATTCGCATACACGGCCAGGGTCAGGCCCATGTTCATGGCGTTACCCAGCGCGTAGCCGATGATGGTGTGCGGGCGGTGCACGCTCCATGTAAAGCCGTAGCGCGCGGCCGCGTCGAACAGCCGGTCTTCCTGCGCATAGTAAAAGTTCTCCACGTCCTGGCGGCCCTGCTCTTCGCGGAACGGCGTGACTGGCACTGCTCCCTTGCCATACGCATCGAACGGTCCCAGGTAGTGCTTGAGGCCAGTCACCAGTGCCGCATGGCGCAAATGGCCGGTGGGGCCCAGCGCGGCCAGCACATTGGCGACCATGGCGCCATTGACGCGGATGTTTTCCTGCTCGTTTGCCTGGCGCGCCCAGGCTGTGAAAAAGACGTGGCTGGCATCCAGGCCAGCCAGGGCGGCGGTGACGGCAGCGCCGTCCGTCGCGTCGAGCGGCAGGGCCGCGCAGCCGGCAGGCACGGGCGTGCGGCCGCGCGAGACGCCCGTCACCTGCCAGCCCTGCGCCAGCAAGTGCGTGGCCAGATTGCTGCCGATAACGCCACTGGCGCCGATAATCAATGCGTGCTTGTTCATGCGTACTCCCATGCCTGTGTAAGTAACCATGATATAGCGGACAGAAATTCTTATCCGCGATAGTATTTCACCTTATTCATGAAAAATATTCTGCAATCATGTCAGAACACTTGAAAGGCATCGCGCCTTTTCTTGCCACCGCCGACGCCGGTAGTTTCACCAAGGCGGCCGCACGGCTGCACCTGAGCAGTTCGGCCGTGAGCAAGAGCGTGGCGCGCCTGGAAGCGCGCCTGGGCGTGATCCTGTTCGAGCGCAGCACGCGGCGTTTGCAGTTGAGCAGCGCGGGGCATGCCTATTACGCCACCTGCAAGCGCGTGCTGCAGGAACTGGTCGATGCGGAAAACGTGCTGGCCGAGCAGGATGGGGAACTGGCAGGCAAGGTGCGCATCGGCGTGCCCGCTTCGTATGGCCGCATGCGCGTGATGCCGGCGCTGATTGAATTGTGCGAAAAGTATCCGCAGCTGCAACCGTCGATCAGCTTCAGCGACCGCTTTTCCGACCTGTTCGAAGAGCGCATCGATATCGCCGTGCGCATCGGCGCGCCGGGCAGCTGGCCGCCGGGGCTGGGACAGATGCCCTTGGGCGAAGAGCGCCTGATCTTTTGCGCGGCGCCCGCCTACCTGGCGCGGCGCGGCACGCCGGTGGCCATCGCGGATCTCGATGGCCACGACTGCATCGCCTATGGCCGCGGCGACGGCACGGCGGCGCCATGGCTGTTTGCCGGCGAGGACGGGGTGGAACGGCGCGCGATCGATCCGCGCCTGACGGTGGGGGATGCCGAGGCGCAGACGGCCGCCGTGCTGGCGGGTCTGGGCATCGCGCAGCAGGCGACCTGGCTGGTGCAGGAGCACCTGGCCAGCGGCGCCATCGTCGAAGTACTGCCGGCCTGCGCCACGCCAGGCTTGCCGCTTTCACTGGCATGGCCGCTGGCGCGCCAGCTCACCGCCAAGACCGGCACGCTGCTCAAGGAATTGAAGCAGCGCCTGACGATCAGCTGATACGCAATATGAAACTCAATACAAAACGTTCTTCGCTTCCGGCAGTTCGACATTGGCCTTGGTGACGATCACCACGCCCGTGTTGACGAACGGTGCGACCTTCTTGCCTTCGATCAGGCTGACGAGGGTTTTCACGCCCAGCGCGCCCATCGAGTACGAACCCTGCACGGCGGTCGCATACAGGGTGCCGTCCTTGACGAAGTTTTTCAGGTCTTCATTGCCATCGAAGCCCACGGCGATCACCTTGCCGGCCTTGCCCGCCTGCGCGATGGCGCGGCCCATGCCCACGGCCGTCGGCTCGTTGGCGCCGAAGATACCCTTCAAGTCAGGATTTGATGCCAGCACGTCGGTCGTCTGGTTCAGCGCCGTGGCCATCTGCGACTGCGAGTAATACGTGCCGACGATCTGCAGCTGCGAGTTCTTTTCGATATAGCGCTTGAAGCCGCCCACCCGGCCCGTTTCGGAACCGGCGCCCGCCACGTACGACATCACGGCGATCTTGCCCGTCTTGCCGACCTGCGAAATGAGGGCCTTGGCGCTTTGCTCGCCGGCCGCTTCATTGTCGGTCGACAGGAAGGACTGGTAATAGCGCTTGCCGCTGTCGGCCACCAGCGAATCGATCAGCACGACGGGAATCTTCGCTTCCCACGCCTTCTTCAGGGCCGGCACCAGCGCGTCCGGGTCCGACGCGGCCAGCACGATGCCGGCCACTTTGCGCGTGACGGCGTTTTCCACCATGCTGACCTGGTCGGCGATGGCCGATTCCGAAGCCGGTCCCTGGAAGGTCAGGCTGTAGCCCTTGGCGTCCGCGGCGCTGGCCGTGGCGCCCTTTTTCACGTTTTGCCAGTAGTTGGAATTGGTCGTCTTCACGATCACGGCGATCTCGCCCGGGGCGGCGAAGGCGGCGCTGGAGCTCAGGGCAAATGCTGCGGTCAACAGACCGAGTGACATGGCTTTGATGGTGTTCATTGTCGTCCTCATGTAATTATAGATTTAGTAGATTGACTTCATGCGTGCTGCTTGCTGCTTCAGGCGCGGTTGCGCTTCTGATCGATCCAGACGGTCAGCAAGATGACCAGTCCGATAATGATTTGCTGGATAAAGCTCGATACCCCATTCATGTTCAAGCCATTGCGCAGGATGCCGATGACGAAGGAACCGATGACGGTGCCGGAAATGGTGCCGATGCCGCCGATCAGCGAGGCGCCGCCGATCACGGCGCTGGCGATCGCATCGAGTTCGTACATCACGCCCTCGTTCGGCTGCGCCGTCACCAGGCGCGACATCAGCACGCAGCCCGTCAGGCCCGACAAGGCGCCGGACAGGGTGTACACGAGCAGGGTCACGCGGCCCACCTTCACGCCCGACAGGCGCGCCGCTTCCGCATTCGAGCCGACGGCATAGATATGCCGGCCAAAGGTGGTGCGGCTGAGCATGATGGACACGGCCACGGCGATTACCACCATCAGCACCACCGGATACGGAATGCCGGGGAAGACGACTTCGGGAAAGGTGCCGCCCGTGTCGCGCTCTATGCGCCACAGCACGCCGTTACCGAGTTCGCCGAACGACTCGCCCAGGCCGGAAATGGCGCGCGCACCCGTCACCTGCAGCGCCAGGCCGCGCGCGATCAGCATCATGCCCAGGGTGGCGATGAATGGCGGCAGCTTCAGTTGCGTGATGCAAAAGCCGTTGACGGCGCCGCACATGGCGCCCACCACGACGCCGCCCAGCATGGCGACCGGCACGGGCACGCCGCTTTTCACCAGCAGCGCGGCGGCCACGCCGGCCAGCGCCAGCACGGAGCCGGAACTCAAGTCGATGCCGCCCGTGATGATGACGCAGGTGGCGGCAATGCCCAGGTAGGCGATCGACGTCACTTGCAAGGCCACGCTCATGCCGTTGCTGACGGAGAAAAAGGCGTTGCTGGTCAGGGAAAACACGAGCAGCAACAGCGACAGGCTGCCCAGCGCGGCGAATTTTTGGATCAGTTCTTTGTTCATTTTCTTGTGGCTTTCTGATGTTAATGCATTGCTGCCTGGCGGCCCGATGCGAGCTGCATGATCTCTTCCTGCGACGACTCGCGCGTGTTGACGATGCCGCTGATACGCCCTTCATGGAACACGGCCACACGGTCCGTCATGCCCATGATCTCGGGCAGCTCGGACGTGATCAGCACCACGCCGATGCCTTCCGACGCCAGCTTGTCGAGCAGCTGGTAGATGGCGAACTTGGCCCCCACGTCGATGCCGCGCGTGGGTTCGTCGAAGAAGATGATTTTCGATTCGCGGTACAGCCATTTGCTGATGACGATCTTTTGCTGGTTGCCGCCCGAGAGGTTGCGCGCGATCTGCTTCGAGGTCGGCGTCTTGATGCCCAGCGCCGCGATGTACTGTTGCGCCACCGCCTCTTCCCTGGCGAAATCGATGAAGCCGAAACGGTTCGCCAGCCCCGACACATTCGTCAGGGTCAGGTTGGCGGCCACCGACATGCGGATCGCCAGGCCGTGGCTCTTGCGGTCTTCCGACAGGTAGGCGATGCCGTGGCCGATGGCGTCGATGGGACTGTCGATGGTCACCGCCACGTCGCCCAGGTGGATCGCGCCGCTGGTGAGGGGATCCGCGCCAAAGATGGCGCGCGCCACTTCCGTGCGCCCCGCCCCCATCAGGCCGGAAAAGCCGAGGATCTCGCCGCGCCGCAAATCAAAGCTCAGCGGGCCGAAGACATCCTTGCGGTGCAAATCGGTCACGCGCAGCAGCACGTCATCCGTCGGCGTCGAGACGCGGTCGGGAAATTTTTCATCGAGGGTGCGGCCCACCATCTTGGCCACGATGGTGTCCAGGCTCGTGCTGGCAAAATCGTCCGTGCAGACGAATTTCCCGTCGCGCAGCACCGTCACCCTGTCGATGATGTGCTGCATCTCTTCGAGCCGGTGCGAGATGTAGACCACGCTCACGCCATTGCGCTTGAGTTCATTGATGATGTCGAACAGCTGGCCCGTCTCGCTTTCCGTCAGCGAGGACGTGGGCTCATCCATGATCAGCACTTCCGTATTGAGCGACAGCGCCTTGGCGATTTCCACCATCTGCTGCTGCGCACAGGACAGGTTTTTCACCAGTTGGCGCGGGTCGATGCGCAGTTTCAACCGGTCCAGCAGCGCCTGTGCATCGGCACGCATTTTCTTGCGGTCGATGAAAATGCCGCGCACCGGTTCGCGCGCGAGAAAAATATTCTCGGCCACGCTCAGGTGCGGGATCAGGTTCAGTTCCTGGTGGATGATGGCGATGCCGGCGGCCTCCGCATCCACGCTGCAGGAAAAACTGCACACCTTGCCCTTGTAGACCAGTTCTCCCTCGTCGGCCTGGTACACGCCGCTCATCACCTTCATCAGGGTGGACTTGCCAGCGCCGTTTTCGCCGCACAGCGCATGCGCTTCGCCCTTGCGCAGGCTGAAACTGACGTTATCTAACGCCAGCACGCCGGGAAAGCGCTTGCTGACCTTGTTCAGCGCCAGTATCTCTTCGGATTGATTCATGGTGTGTCTCCTCCACTCCACTGCCATAGGCCGGCGCGCCGATGTCTGAGCATCTTGGCGGCGCGCCGGTCTGCTACTGGTTTAACCGTCGATCAGTTGCGGATTCCAGGCATGCACGGTCTGGCTCTGTTCACCGAGGCCGCTGATCCCCAGGCGCATGGTGTCGCCCGGCTTCAGGTACACGGCCGACGGCTTCTGCCCCATGCCCACGCCCGGCGGCGTGCCGGTGCTGATGATGTCGCCCGGGTACAAGGTCATGAAGCGGCTGATGTAGCTGACCAGATTGGCCACGCCGAAGACCATGGTTCTGGTATTGCCGTCCTGGACGCGCTTGCCGTTCACTTCCAGCCACAGGCCCAGGTTTTGCGGGTCCGCCACTTCGTCGCTTGTGACCAGCCAGGGACCGATCGGACCGAAGGTATCGCAGCCCTTGCCCTTGTCCCACTGGCCGCCGCGCTCCAGTTGGTATTCGCGTTCGGACAAATCGTTCACCACGCAATAACCGGCCACGTGCGACAGCGCATCGGCTTCGCTCACATAGCGCGCGGTGGTGCCGATCACCACGCCCAGCTCCACTTCCCAGTCGCTTTTCTTCGAGTCCTGCGGCATCACCACGGCATCGTTGGCGCCGATGATGGCGCTGGTGGCCTTCATGAACAGCACCGGTTCAGCCGGCACGGCCATGCCCGATTCGGCCGCATGGTCGGCATAGTTCAGGCCCACGCACAAAAACTTGCCCACGCCCTTCCACGGCGGCGCGATGCGGCCGGGATTCGCCACCACCGGCAGGCTGGCGATATCAAGGGCGGCCAGGGTCGCCAGGCCATCCTTGCCCAGGGTTGCGCCGGTAATGTCAGGTAGCACGCCGGACAGGTCGCGCACGGCGCCGTTGGCATCGATCAGTGCAGGTTTTTCAGCGCCCTTGGCGCCATAACGCATCAGTTTCATGTGTGTCTCTCGTCGTTGTAATTAGTTTGACCAGCCACCGTCGATCACATGGACCATGCCGGTGGTAAAAGCGGATTCATCGGAAGCCAGATACACGGCCAGCGCGGCGATTTCCTCTGCCCTGCCCACTCTGCCCATCGGCTGGCGGGCGACAAACGCGGCCTGCACTTCATCGATGCTCACGCCCGTCGCTGCCGCCTGCGCCGCAATGCGTTCCTTCAGCGACGGCGACTCGATGGTGCCGGGGCAGATCGCATTGCAGCGGATGCCGCGCGTGACGAAGTCCGCCGCCACCGATTTCGTCATGCCCACCACGGCCGCCTTCGAGGTGCCGTAGATAAAACGGTTCGGCGCGCCCTTCACGCTCGACGCCACGGACGACATATTGACGATGGAGCCGGCGCCCCGTGTCAGCATGCCGGGCAGTACGGCGCGCATCAGCCGGTACATGGAACGCGCATTGATGTCGAAGGAACGGTCCCACGCCGCGTCGTCGCAGTCGAGGATGGTGCCGCCATCGACGAAGCCGGCGCAGTTGAACAGGATATCGACGGGGCCGATCTCGTCGGCCAGCGCGGTGATGGCCGCGCCATCGGTCACGTCGAGCCGGCGGATGGCGCAGCCCGTCGCGTCCTTCAAGGCGTCGAGCTGGGCCTGGTTGATATCGGTGGCGATCACGGTGGCGCCTTCGCGCACGAACGCTTCAGCCGTGGCGCGGCCGATGCCCTGTCCGGCGGCGGTGAGCAGCGCGATTTTGCCTTGTAGTCTGGCGGTCATGTTGTCTCCTTTTATTTTTAACCCAACACCTGGCAATTCTGGGGTCGGACCCTCAGGGTCCGACCCCGGCCTTTTTTGGGGTCTACGTCATATGAAAAACCTGCTCCATCATCGCCCAGTGCTCACCCTCGGCGCACGAGGCCAGCGGCTCCTGGCACGGGGCGCAAAAAGTCCACCAGCGCTGCGTTTCCGGGTCGGCGGCAATGGCCGCCATGTCGGCCTCAAAATCCTCGCCGTGGTATTCCCAGTAACCGAACAGCAGGTTTTCCGGCTGGCGCAGGAAGATCGAATAATTGCTGACATGCGCGGCCGCCAGCCTTGCCAGCACCTGCGGCCAGACGGCGGCGTGCAGGGTTTTGTATTCGGCGATACGTTCAGGCGCGATGCCGATGACCATGCCCATTCTTTTCATGGCGTCTCCTGGCTGATGCCGTAAAAGCGCAGCGCATTCAAACCGAAAATATCGTCCCTGTCCTCTTGCCCCAGATGCGTCAACAGCGCCTCGCTGGCGGCCAGCCACGCCGCATAGCCCTCTGCCAGGTCCACCACGGGCCAGTCGCTGCCCCAGATCACGCGCCGGGGGCCGAACACGTCCAGCACATGTGCGGCATAGGGCCGCAGGTCGTCCACGTGCCAGCCGGGCCGCGCTTCCGTCACCAGCCCGGACAGCTTGCAATGCACGTTCGGCAGCGCGGCCAGCTGCGCCATGTCTTCGCGCCACGCACCGAAGGCGGCATCGGCGATCGGCGGCTTGGCCGCATGGTCGATCACGATGGCCAACTGCGGATAAGCACGGGCGCAATGCAGCAGCGCGGGCAAGTGGCGCGGCAGCACCAGCGCGTCCAGACGCACGCCGTGTTCGACCATGGCAGCCAAGGCCGGCGCCAGCGCGGGATTGGCGATCCACTGGTCGTCATCGATATCCTGCAGCATGGGCCGCAAGCCTTTGAGCTTCGGCTGCGACGCCAGGCATGCAATCGCCGCCGCTGCGTCAGGCGCCAGCAAATCGGTCCAGCCCACGACGGCACGAATAAAGCTGGTCTGTTCCGCCAGCGCCAGCAGCCAATAGGTATCGTCTTCGGACGGCAGCGACTGCACCAGCACCGTGCCGACGATACCGTGCGCAGCCAGCAGCGGCGCCAGGTCGGCGGGCGCAAAATCGCGGTGGATGGCGGCCAAGGATGGCGGCGGCCAGCTGCCGGCGCGCGCGGCCAGCTGCCAGAAGTGCTGGTGGGCGTCGATGCGCATCATGCGGCCACTCCCGCAGGCAGCGGCGCGCGCGCATCGAGCAAGTCCGCGTCCCGCAGCGCCAGCCACAGGGCGTCGGGCAGCGGCGTGGCGAACCAGTCCAGGTTTTGCCGCAGCTGCGCCAGGTCTTGCCCGCCCGGGATGCAGGAAACGACGGCCGGATGGGCGAGCGGGAACTGCAGTGCCGCAGCCTGCAGCGGCACGCCGAATTCACGGCAGACGGCGTCCAGGCGCGCCACCCGCTTGAGTATGGCGGCCGGCGCATCGGCGTAATTGAACTTGCCGTTCCCGGCCAGCACGCCCGAGTTGAACGGGCCGCCGATCACGATGGCGTTGCCACGCTCCACGCAAAGGTCCAGCAATGGCGACAGCGAGGCCTGTTCCAGCAAGGTATAGCGGCCGGCCAGCAGGGTGCAATCGAGGTCGAATTCCGCCATCGCGCGCAGCACGATCTCGCATTCATTGACACCGAGGCCCACGGCCTTCACCTGGCCGCTGGCGCGCAATTCATCGAGGGCGCGAAAACCGCCACCGGCCGTCAGCTGGCGCCAGTAATGCTGATCGTGTTCGCCATGCGTCGCCTTGCCGATATCGTGCACGAACAGGATATCGATGCGCTCCAGGCCCAACCGCTGCAGGCTGTCGTCGTGCGAACGCAGCACGCCGTCATATGTATAGTCGTAATGGGGACGGAACGGCAGCGGCGCGGCAAAGCCGTCGTCGCCGGGGCGAACGGAGGCGTCGGGCCGCATCAGCCGTCCCACCTTGGTGCTGATCACAAATTCATGGCGGGGCCGTTCGCGCAGCGCCGCACCGAGACGGCGTTCGGACTGGGTATACCCATAGAACGGCGCCGTGTCGAAGAAACGCACGCCCGCGTCCCAGGCGCCATCGAGCGTGGCGCGCGCCTGCGCGTCGCTGACTGGCTGGTACAAGCCGCCTATCGGGGCGCAGCCCATGCCGATGCAGGGCAGCGACAGGCCTCCGCGCGGCAAGGTATGCAATTGTGTGACATCCATGAATGCGGCCCTCAAGCGGCGCGCAAGGGGAAGCAGCCTGGCCCCACCGCGTCGAATTGTTTATAGGTCAGCACGAATTCCTGGTGCCCAGGTCTTCCGAGCGGCTCAGTTCTCCGTTGGCCACGTTCAGCACGGCGGCGACGATCTCCGCGCCCACTTCTTCCAGGGTGGCTTCGCCCGTGAGGATCTTGCCGGCGTTGATATCCATGTCGTCGGCCAGGCGCTCGAAGGTTTGCGGATTGGCGCACACCTTGATGACGGGTGAAATCGCCGAGCCGACGACGGAGCCGCGGCCCGTGGTAAACAAGGTGATGTGGGCGCCGCAGGAAATGAGTTCGACGATTTCCGCGTTGTCCGACACGTTCGGAAAGCCGAAGCGCGGCTCGCCGTCCGGTACCACGTCAAGCAGGTACAGGCCGCCGCCGGCCGGCTGGTCGCCCGGTTTCAAAATGCCGACGATGGGCGAGGAACCGCTCTTGGCATAGGCGCCCAGCGACTTTTCTTCCTGCGTGGTGAGGCCGCCATCGGCGTTCCCCGGCGAGAAGCTGCCATGGCCCATGATGGTGTAGTAGCGGGCCGCCTTGGCCACGGTTTCGACGATGGCGTTGCCCAGGTCCGGACTCACGGCACGCCGCTGCATGTGGTATTCGCAGCCCACCAGTTCGCCCGTCTCTTCGAAGATGCAGGGGCTGCCGGCCGCGATCAGGGTATCGAACGCCACGCCGACGGCCGGGTTGGCACTGATGCCGCTGGTGCTGTCGGAGCCGCCGCAGATGGTGGCGACGACCAGTTCATCGATCCCCATCGGCACGCGCTCCTGCCGCGCCAGGTGTTCCAGCGCCCAGCCGATCCACTCGACACCGCTGCTCACGCTGGGGCGCGTGCCGCTGTTTTCCTGGATCGTGATCGTGTGGACGGGGCGGTCGCTGTCGGCCACGGCGCTGGAGAGGCCGTATTTATTGAAACCTTCGCAGCCCAGGGAGACCAGCAGCACGGCGCCCACGTTCGGGTGCGTCAGCAGGCGGCGCATCACCTGGTCCGCGTATTCGTTGGGGAAGCAGCCCGTAAAGCCGATCAGGTGCACGGGCTGGCCGGGAAAGGCGTTGACCATCAGGCGCGCCACGTGATGCGCGCATTCGACCATATAGGCCACCACCACGATATTGCGGATGCCCTTGCGGCCATCGGCGCGCAGGTAGCCCGACAGGGCGGGTGTCGTCACGGGAGCGTTCATGCTTGGTCGTCCTTGTCCAGGAAGTGGTGGCCGTCCTGGCCCAGGGTAAACGTGGGGATGTAATCGCTTGCCAGGTTGTGCGTGTGGATATGCTCGCCGATGGCGACGGGGGCCGTGATGCTGCCGATCAGGGCGCCGTAGCGCAGCACCTTGTCGCCCACGGCCAGCGCGCGGCGCGCCACCTTGTGGCCAATCTGGATGTTTTGCGCCAGGGTGACAGGCACGCCGTCAATGGCGACGACGTCGCCGCAGGCCAGGGCTGTCCTGGCGATCAGGCAGTTATCCTCGGGCGACATCAAGAGCAGGCTGGCAGGCCGGGAAGCGAGGCTCATGGCGCACCCTCCCCGGCAAAGACGGCTAGGCGGCCGGCTGGCTCAGTTTTTCCCGCGTGCCGATCGAGGACAGCATGGTGCTGCGCGAGGAATCGAGGTGCGAGCGCATGGCCTCGAGCGCCTTCGGCACGTCGTGCTCCGCCAGCGCGCGCAGAATCGCCAGGTGCTCCTGCACCGCGTACTGGTTGCGGCCCTTTTCCTCGCCCTTGTCCCACTGGTAGTGATAGTGAAACACGAACGAGACGATATCGTAGAAGCCCTGCGCGAAGCGATTGTTCAACAGGCCGATCAGGAAGGTGTGGAACTCGCGGTCCAGCGCCGGAAACGCGTTGTGGCGCGTGTCTATCCTGGCCGCCAGCTTCTCGTGCTGTTTGATCAGCCGCGCCAGTTCCGCATACGCCGGATCGCCATGCGGCAGGTGCGCAAAATGCTCCACGGCCGCCATCTCGAACATGCGCCGCATGTCCGCCAGTTCGGTGGCGAACGAGCGGTCGAACGCGCACAGGCGCCAGCCGCCGCGCGGTTTCTTTTCGATCAGGCCGAAGCGCGAAAAGCCGATCAAAAATTCGCGCACGCTGACGGTACTGGCGCCCGCCTCGCGCGCCAGCTCCGCTTCCGAAAACTCCGCGCCGGGCGGCATGTCGCGCTGGTACACGCGTTCCATCAGCACTTGCTGGATGCGCTCCGCTCCGGACTGCAATTCGGAGATATCGAAGTAGTCGCCCGGTATGGGTTTGCGCAGCAAGCGCCGGTCCGCCGGGCTGGCGATCAGCCGCCGCGTCGACAGATACGCGATCGCGCTGCGAATCGCCGTGCGGCTGCCCTGGCAGATCGTGGTCAGGAACTGCTCCGTCGGCAGCATCTCGCCCACTGCGACATTCTCGGCGAGAAATTGCAACAGCAGATTGGTACTGCGCTTGAAGACGGTGGCGGGTTTGGACATGGATGAATGAACGCGCTATGCCAGCGAAAGGGAAAGTGGATGAGTGGGCCATTTTAGTCGATATCGGATTGGATCGGCATGCCAGAAAAGAAACAACTGCGCTAAGCGGGGCGTTCATGGCTGCGCTCCCGGCGCCAGCATGGCGCGCAGGCGCGGCTGCGCCAGGGCGGGACACAGCTGCCGCGCCTGCGCCGCCACGGGCGCCATGCGCCGCTCGATCTTGCCTGCGTGGTGCTGGGCGATGTCGGCCAGGCGGTGCGCGAGGAAGGGATTGCTGAAGCGTTCCCTGACCTGCGCCACATAGGCCAGCGCGGCGTCACTGTGCTGCGCCCCCATGGCGGCAAACACGGGCAGCACTTCCTCGTGCCACAGGGCTTCCAGCGCGGCGCGCATGGCGCCATCGTCCATCGCCTCGCGCACCGTCATGCCGGCCGGGCTGCCCCGTTCCATCCACAGCTGCGCCAGATAGGTGTGGCCGAGGTTGAGCAGGAACAGCTTGCGCTGTTCATACTCGCGCAGGCTGCCCGTCACCACCAGTTGCGGGTGGAGGCACGGCAGCAGCATGCCTTCCTGCGCCTCGATGGCCCACAGCGCATAAGGCTCGGCCACCGCACCTATCGGTTCGATCGCTTCGGAAACGATGCGGTCGACGAGGGAATTGATCCACAAACAGCCCGTTTGCAGGTAGACGATGAACGCGGCATCGCCCCCCCACTGCCGCGCCAAAGCCACGATCACCTGGCGCAGTACATGACCGTTGTCGGCCACCAGTTCGCACGGAAAAATCGAGATGGGCGCGGCGCCGGCCAGGAAGCGGTCGTGCAGCAGCACCAGCAGCTTGGCGGGAAAGCTGGCGGGAACGGTTGCGCCATCGAGCATGCCGGCGTGGTCGGAATCAGCCAGCTGGTAGCCCGTGTCGCCCGTATTCGAGACGATCACGCGCGCGGCCACGGCCGCATCGCGCACCTGCCGCCAGTCGCTGCCGGCTTGCCACGCTTGCGTGACGGCGTCGGCGCGGCGTTCCTCGTCGAT
The DNA here is from genome assembly GCF_029690045.1 of Janthinobacterium rivuli. Lineage (NCBI taxonomy): Bacteria > Pseudomonadati > Pseudomonadota > Betaproteobacteria > Burkholderiales > Oxalobacteraceae > Janthinobacterium > Janthinobacterium rivuli. The sequence goes on along the minus strand of NZ_CP121464.1, from coordinate 1,711,833 downwards.
TTGCGCGCCGTCCTGCCAGCCGCGGATGCGCACCGGGTAGCCGCCGGCCTGGCGAAACGCCGCCACCCGCGCCGCGCCCTGCGCGCTGCCGGTCGTTTGCACGATGGTGATATGGCCCAGCGCCTCGCCTGCCTTGGCCGCTTCGCTGACGAACAGGTCGGCGTGCGCCTGCAGGAAGCGGCTGGTGCCAAATTGCAGTATGGGATTGAGATTGCTCATCTCAGACCTCGACGATGGCCTTGATGACACCCGCCTCGGGCTGCATCCAGCGATCGAGCACGCCCGTAAATTCGTCGAGCGTGGTGCGGTGGGTATTGAGCAGCGCGGTGGGCACTTTCCCCGCCTTCATGGCCGCCACCACTTCCTCGAAATCGTCGACGGTGGCGTTGCGGCTACCCAGCAAGGTCGTTTCGCGCTTGTGGAATTCAGGGTCGGAAAAGGACAGGCGGTCGCGCACGATGGAGACCAGCACATAGGCCCCGCCGTGGGCGACGAAATCGAGGCCCCGCTCCATGGCGGCGATATTGCCGGTGGCGTCAAACACCACGTCGAAGAATTCGCCGCCGGTGGCGTCCGACAGTTGCTCCTTGTCGCCGTCGCCCAGTTGCACCGTGCGGACGATGCCCAGCGCGTCGCGGCAGAACTGCAAACGGTCGGCGCGGCCATCGAGCACCGTCACGTCGGCGCCTTTCAAGGACGCGAACAACATCACGGCCATGCCGATCGGACCGGCGCCCACCACCAGCACGCGCTTGCCGGCATCGACCGCGCCGCGCTTGACGGCGTGCGCGCCGATGGCGAGAAATTCGATCATGGCCGCGTCGTCGAGCGAGATGCCTTCCGTCTTGAAGACGAAGCGCTCGGGCAGCGCCAGGTATTCCGTCATGCCGCCGTCGCGGTGCACGCCCAGCACTTCGATGCGGGTGCAGCAGTTGGTCTTGCCCTGGCGGCAGGCCACGCAAGTACCGCACGACAGGTAGGGCATCACGTAGACCTGGTCGCCAGCGGCCAGGCGCGAGCCGGCTGGCGCACTGTCGATATGGCCGGACAATTCATGGCCCATCACGCGCGGATAGCTGAGAAAAGGCTGGGTGCCGCGGAAGATATGCATGTCGGTGCCGCAGATGCCGACGCGGCGTATGCGCAGCAGCACTTCACCCTCGCCGGGCACGGGCACGGGGCGCTGCTCCATGCGCAAACTGCCGGGCGTATCGCAAACGATACTTTTCATCATGGTCGTCTCTCTCGCCGCCCGGATCTTGCCGGTGGCATATTATATTTAACGTACAAACCAACTGTGAAAAAAATCCGTCTGTGCGGATTGTCTTTCCAGCCCTGCCAATGGCGCGCTTTGCTGCGCCGCACAACGATTTTTTCGTCATTCCATGTGGCTCGAACGCGCTGATTCTGCTGCAGTCGTCGTTCGGTTTTATAAATATACCGTACAAAAAAATGAAGGTCAACGGATTCTTTTTATGGTTTTTTCGGCTCCTCTGCTACATTCCTGCTTGACCCTGACGTTACGTCAGGCGCCATCGTGGTTGGTACGCACTGAAGACAAGGAGAAGACGATGCTGTTGAAAATCGGTGAACTGGCCAGGCTCACGGGCCTGACCATCCGCACCCTGCACCACTACGACAGCATCGGCCTGCTCTCGCCTTCGGCGCGCACGCAAGCTGGCTACCGCCTGTACCAGCACGGCGACATGGACCGGCTGCACCGGATCATGGCGCTGCGCAAATTCGGGCTGTCGCTGGCCGATATCGCCAACGCCCTCGCCGGCCCGGAGCTGCCGCTCTCCTCCATCGTGGCGCGGCAAATCGCCATGCTGGAACGCCAGATTGCGCAGGCTTCCACCTTGCGCGAACGCCTGTGCAGCCTGCAAACGCAGCTGACGCAGGGGCCGGCGCCGGAACTGGCCGAGTGGCTCACCACAATGGAGCTGATGACCATGTACGACAAATACTTTAGCCCAGAAGAACTGCAACAGCTGCCGCTGCTGTCCGATGCGGCCGTGGAACAGGAATGGAAAGCACTGGTAACGAAAGTGCGCGCCGTCAAGGATGCGGGCGCCGGGCCAGGCGACGCGCCAGCGCAGGCGCTGGCCATGGAATGGATGGTCAAGCTGGTGCGCGACACGAGCGCCCATCCGGGCCTGTTCGCGCGCCTGAACGACATGCATGCGCAGGAACCCTCGATGCAGGCGACGACCAGCATCGATGCGGACTTGATGCAATTCATCCTCGCCGCCTTCAATGCCTCGCGCATGGCGCTGTACCGGCCTTTCCTCAACGAGCAGGAATACGCGCACCTGGTGGCCAACTACGGCAAGCGTTCGGGCGAGTGGCCAGCCCTGATCGCCGCCGTGCGCGCCGCCATCGATGCGCGCACGCCGCCCACCGATCCGGCCGTGCTGCAACTGGCAAGGCAGTGGCTGGAACTGTTCCGCTCCTACGCGGGCACGGACCCGGCCACGCAGCTGAAATTCCGCCAGGCGCACCAGCAGGAACCGCGTCTGATGGAAGGCAGCTTCGTCGACGCGGCCATGCTGCAGTACCTGGGCGCGGCGATGGCCGTCGTGGCGCAGGAGCGACCACACGCATAGTTGACGTGTGGCATCTCGTGGGCGCGGCCATGTAGAATCGGCCTTCGCCCACGAGAGGATTAACCGATGCGCCGCTTTCTGTTTGCTTGCCTGACCCTGCCCGCCCTGAACCTCGCCATGGCTGGCGATGCGCCCGTGCAAGGGGTATGGCAGGGCACCGTGGGCAAGGCCAATATCGTGGCCTGCTTCAACCAGCCCAGCCCCACGCAAGGGGCTGACCGCAGCGGCAATTATTACTACACGCGCTACAAGACGCCGATCATGCTGTCCCGGCCCAACGGTAAAATCCTGTGGCAAGAACTCGACGCCAAGGGCAATACGACGGGCACGTGGAGCCTGGGCACGCCGCAAGGTGGCAAGCTCACCGGCACGTGGACGGAGCCGAAAAGCGGCAAGACCCTGCCCCTGGCCTTGACCCTGCTGGAAGCGGCGGGCGACCGCGAACACCCGTCGTGTGCCAGCGATGCTTACAACCTGGCGCTGGAAGACTTTCCCGCCACCAAGGTCAGCAAACCCGTTACCTTTGAAGGCAAGCAATACCGCAACCTGCAAGTGGGCGACACCATCACGGTGGAGCTGATGGCGCCCGGCGACGGCGTGGCGAAAATCAACACACAGCTGCGCGCCGTGCTGGCGAAGAACAAGAAGGACCTGGAAGATTTCTATGCCACGCGCCGCGAATACCTGGGCCGCAACGGTTTCACGACGGAAGACGAAGTGTATGCGGATCCCACCTACTGGTCGCCGCGCTGGGTGACAGTCAAGTTCTACCGCTGGGCAGCCGGCTATGGCGCCAGCGGCATCTCCATCAAGTTCCGCACCTGGGACGTGAAAACGGGCCAGGAAACGGACGTGTGGAACTGGTTTGGCGCCAGCGCCAGCGATGGCGACGACAAGGCCGCATTGCCGGACCGCCTGCGCCAGGCCCTTTTTAAAAATGTGACCATCGACGCCGAATGCAAGGGCACGGACTACGACGGCCGTGGCCGCTTCCACCTGTCATTGAAACCGGAAGGCGTATCGTTCTGGCAAGACCCGAACGGCAGCGGCTGCGAAAACGACTTTTTACTGCCTTACAGCAAGGTCGGCCCTTTCTTGACCGTCAAGGGCCGCGCCGCGCTCAGCGATTTGCTGCCGAAGAACTAGCCACCCGCCTTGTCCACCGCCTCTGCCACCATCTCCGCCGTCGCGGCCGCCAGGGTCCAGCCCAGGTGGCCGTGGCCCGTGTTGTAGTACACGCCAGGCGCCTTGCCCGGCCCCACTTTCGGCAGCATGTCGGGCAGCATGGGGCGCAAGCCGGCCCAGGGCACGACCCTGCGGGTATTGATGCCGGGAAAACACTGCTCGACCCATTGCAACAGGGGGCGGATGCGGTCGGCGCGGATGTCGTGGTTGACGCCGTTGAATTCCGCCGTGCCCGCCACCCGTAGCCGGTCGTCGCCGAGGCGACTGCTGACCAGCTTGGTGGCATCGTCAAGCAGGCTGACGGACGGTGCGGCCGCGCGGCTGGCGGCGTCATCCAATTGCACGGTAATCGAATAGCCTTTCACGGGATACACGTTGACATGGTCGCCCAGCATGGCCGCCATGGCGCGGCTGGCCGTGCCCGCGCAGATGACGACGGCATCGAACAGGATGCTTTCCTCGCCCATGCTGACGCGCACCTTGCCGTGTTCGCGCGCCAGCGCCGTGACCTGTGCACCATAGCGGCAGGCCACGCCCAGGCGGACGCACGCGTCGGCCAGGCCGCTGGTGAATTTGTGGATGTCGCCCGTGGAATCGCTGTCCGTGTAGTAGCCGCCGTAAAAGTCGCCCTGCAGCGCCGGTTCGATGGCGCGCATTTCCTGCGGCGTGACGGCGCGCCGCTGCAAGCCGCCCTGCGCCAGCAAACGCGATACGCCGGCCGCCCGCTCGAAGCCGGCCTTGTCACGGTAGACGTGCAGGATGCCGGCGCGGCGGTGATCGAAAGCTATGTTTTCAGCTTGCGCCCACGCAAACAAATGTTCACGCGCGGCGATCGCCATGCGCGCCGTGGCGATGGTGTTGCGCTCGTAAGCGGGCATGGCGGCGAGAAACTCCGCAAACCAGCTCAGCTTGTGCCAGCTGGGCCAGGGATGGAGCAGCAGGGGCGCATCGCGCCGCGCCATCCATTTCAGGGCGTTCAAAATCGTTGCCTTGTGGTTCCACACTTCCGCGTGCGAGGCCGACAATTGCCCGCCGTTCGCATATGACGTTTCCATGGCGGCGTAACGGTGGCGCTCGATCAGGGTGACGTGCACGCCCCGCTTGGCCAGCGCATACGCCGTCGTCACGCCCGTAATCCCTCCGCCGATGACAGCCACCCGCCTCATTGCGGCGACACCTTGTGCACGACCGTGTCGTCCGCCTGCAACACGCGGCCGTCCAGCGCCAGCACGTCCATCCTGCGCACGGGCAAGCCTGAGCCACGCTGCAACAGGGTGGAATGGGACTCGCCCGCTTCGAACAATTGATCCTCGCTCCACTGGCGCAAGCCGACGACGACGGGAAACAGGGCCAGCCCCTTTTGCGTCAGCACGTATTCCTGGTAGGCCGTGCCGTCCGAGGCGGGCGCGACCGTAAAAATGCCCTCTTCCACCAGGGTGTGCAGGCGGTCGGCCAGGATGTTCTTCGCCACGCCCAGGCTTTTCTGGAACTCGCCGAACCTGCGCATGCCGTCGAAGGCGTCGCGCACGATCAGCAGCGACCAGCGCTCGCCGATCACGTCGAGCGCGCGCGCCACGGGACAGGGGTCGGTTTTCAGGCTCTTGCGCTTGGCCATCGTCATGCTCCAGGATTGAGTGGTTGCATTTTAAAACTTCCCGGCGTAGACTCCAAGTGGTTTTAATTTGAAACCACTTAATTGACCTCCCATGCGCGATACGACAACTCCCATCACGACAGCACTTCCTCCTACCCTCGTCTGGCTGTTTGCCACGGCGGCCGGCCTCAGCGTGGCCAATGTGTATTACGCCCAGCCCTTGCTGGCCACCCTGGCGCACGAATTCGGCATGACAGAAGCGGCCAGCGGCATGGTCATCACGGCCACGCAGATCGGCTGCGCGCTGGCCCTGCTGCTGCTCGTGCCCCTGGGCGACATGCTGAACCGGCGCCGCCTGACCTTGTTCCAGCTGGGCTTGCTTGCCATCACCCTGGTGGCGCTGGGCTGCGCCCGTTCCACGGCCGCCTTGCTGGGCGGCATGCTGATGGTCGGCTTGCTGGGCACGGCCATGACGCAGGGCTTGATCGCCTATGCGGCCAGCGCGGCGGCCAGCCATGAGCGTGGCCGCGTGGTCGGCATGGCGCAGGGCGGCGTGGTGATAGGCTTGCTGCTAGCGCGCACCCTGTCCGGCGTGGTGGCGGACCTGGCCGACTGGCGTGCCGTGTATGTTGTCTCGGCGACCATCGCCTGCGCCCTGCTGTTGCTGTTGTGGCGCAAGTTGCCGCCGGCGCAGCCATCCAATCAAAAACTGGCCTACGGCGCCCTGCTCGCCTCGATGCTGGACATGCTGCTGCACAACAAGGTGCTGCGCGTGCGCGGCATGCTGGCCCTGCTGATGTTTGCCGTCTTCAATATTTTCTGGAGCGCCCTGGTGCTGCCTTTGACGGCGCAAGGCTACAGCCATGCGGCCATCGGCGCGTTTGGCCTGGTGGGCGTGATCGGCGCGCTGGGCGCGGCGCGCGCCGGCACCATGGCGGACAAGGGCCGCGCGCAGTGGACGACGGGCGCGGCCCTGCTGTTGCTGCTGGCCTCATGGCTGCCACTGAGCTTTGCGGGTGCGGCACTGTGGCCTTTGATCATCGGCATCATAGCGCTGGACCTGGCTGGCCAGGCCATCCACGTGACGAACCAGAGCCTCATCTTCAAGGATGACAGCGACGCACACAGCCGCCTGGTGGCGTGCTACATGCTGTTTTATGCGGTGGGAAGCGGACTCGGTGCGATTGCCGCCACCAGCGTGTATGCGCTGGCGGGCTGGCATGGAGTATGCGCGCTGGGCGCGGCGGTCAGCTTGCTCGCCTTGCTGTTCTGGCGGCTGACCTTGCCTGCTGAAAAAGCTGAGTGATCAACGCTTAATTCAGCATGGCCGTGGCGGAACCATGGCGGTAGGTTTTCAAGGCATCGGGCTGGATCTGGATCAGCGAACCGCTGACTTTAATCAGGTGCAAGTCCGTCAGCTGGTGCAGCACGCGCGACAGGGTGGCGGGCGCCAGGTTCAGGAACGATGCCAGCAAACTTTTCTTCAGGTCCAGCTTGACCTCGTTCGAACGCTGCTGATCCGATGCCTGCAACAGATACTCGACCACGCGCTGGGTGGCGTTCTGCACGGAGCAGCGCTCCACGTTGCGGATAAAACCCATCAGATGGTGCGACAGGCTGTTCATCATCTGGCGCGCGATGCGCGGCGACTGATCCAGCAGGCGCAGCAGCGCGTGCGGCGGGATGCGCAGCAGCAAGCAGTGCTCGAGCGCTTCGGCGCAGAATGGATACGGTTCATCGAGGAAAATCATGGCTTCGCCGAAGCTCTGGCCCGGACGGATCAGTTCCAGTACCTTGTCGGTACCTTCCATGGAAAACACGCTGAGCTTGACGAGGCCGAAAACCACCACATAGGCGCCTTCCGCCACTTCGCCCTTGCGGAACAGCACTTTGCCTTTTTCCACTTCAACACGCACGACATCCTGGCGCAATTGCTCTAATTGCGAAGGGGAAATATGGCGGAACAGAGCCTGGCTCGATAGCAAGCCATCGACGTTGACCTTATGCATGACACTCTCTTATTAGATTAGCGAATGACTAAGAGTGTAATGGGCCGGCACGGTCAAGGCCATACGTCAAAGGAACTAGGGTTGTCTAGGCCGGAACGCCATGCAGATCAAACAATCGCGCATTGCTTGCGCACTATTTGCACTTTGTTTGATCTTTATTTGCTCAATTCGCGCTCGACCGCATACACGGCGATCTGCACGCGGCTGCTGAGCTTAAGCTTTTTGAGGATGTTTTGCACGTGGATTTTCACCGTGCTTTCGGCCACGTCGAGCTGGCGCGCGATTTCCTTGTTGCTCAGCCCTTGCGCCAGGCAGGCCATGGCTTCGCGTTCACGCGGCGTCAGTTTGTCATAGTCTTCCTGCGGCGCGTTCTGCCCCGCGCGGAACTGCGACACGAGCTTGGCCGTCATGGCGTCGGCGATCACGGATTCGCCGGCGGCGGCGCGGCAAATGGCCTGCCCCAGCTGCTCGGCCTCGATGTTTTTCAGCAAATAGCCGCGCGCACCGGCGCGCAGGGCCGCACCGAGGTCGGCCGCGTTTTCCGACACGGTCAGCATCAGCACGACCATCTGCGGCAGGTCCTGCAAGATCAGCTGCAACGCCTCGACGCCAGTCACGCCGGGCATGTTCAAGTCCATCAGCACCACGTCGGGCCGCAGTTCGGCCGCCAGGCGCACGCCGTCGAGCCCGTTCGATGCCTCGCCCACCACCTGGAATTGAGGATTGCGCTGCAGCAGCAGCTTGACGCCGCTGCGCAGCAAGGTGTGGTCGTCGACCAGCAGGATTTTGATTGGTGCGTTCACGTGTTTGTTGCCTGATAAAGATGATTCATTTGTTACGCGGCCTGGCGCCGGGCTGCCGGCAAGGCCAGCGAGATCGTCGTGCCGCCGCCGGGCGTGCTGTCGATGGCAAATTGCGCACCGAGCCGCTCGGCTCTTTCCTGCATGATACGCAAGCCGATCTGCAATTCCGTTTTCTTGTCGCGCAGGTTGGCGGCGAAGCCTTCGCCATCGTCGCGCACCTGCAGCGCAAAATCGCGCCCGTTGTCCACGCGCAGCGCCACGTTGCTGGCCTGCGCATGCTTGCGGATATTCGACAGCGCTTCCTGCACGATGAACAATATCTGCAGTTGTTGCTCGGGAGCCAGCGGGGCGCCGTTGCCGCTCATGTCCAGTGTACCGACGACACCCGTCTGCAGCTCGAACTTGGCCAGCACTTCCGACAGCTTGCTTTCGAGGTCGCTACCATGCCAGCGCGTGCGGAAATTGACGAGCAATTCGCGCACGTCCTGGTAGCTTTGCTCGACGCCCATGCGCATCAGCGGCAACACTTCGGCCGCTTCGTCGAGCTGGCCACGGCGCACGGAATCGTCGAGCATCTGCACTTGCAGACTGATGAAGTTCAGGCTTTGCGCGATGCTGTCATGCAAGCCTTCGGCCAGCAGGCTGCGTTCACGCGCCACGGCGAATTCCTTTTCGCGCGCGATCAGGCGCTGGTTTTCGATGGCGATACCGAGGCTCTGGCCCAGCGTTTCCAGCCAGCCCTGCTGCTGCGCATGCACGGCTTGCGGGCGCGCAAAGTGCAGCGAAAAACTGCCGACGACTTGCTCGCGCGCAAGGATGGGAAAGACGGCGATGGCGATGAAACCTTCGTCCTGGCAACGGTAGCGCTGCAGCGCATCGACCTGGCGGAAATCGCGGATCTGGATCACGCCCTGCGCCACGGCCGCGCCGCACAGGCAATCGTTGTTGCGGATGCAGTGTTCTTCTTCCACCATGGCGTCGGAAATGCCCTCGTGCACGATGATGTGCACGGTGTCCTGCTGCGGATCGAGGATGCGCACGGTGCCGCCTTCGGCCTGCGCGAACTGCATCACGTGGCGCAGGAAGCCACGGCACAGCGCATCGATGGCGTGCTGTCCCGCCAGCAAGGTGGAAATCTCGTGCAGGGTGGCCAACTGGCGCTCCTGCGCGGCGCTCAGGCCCGATGCGGCTTGCGCCAGACGGCGCTGGCGCCAGCGCGACGCTGGAAGTTGTTTGCGGGAAGGTTGACTGCGCGGCGCATGCATGAAGAACTCGAATCTGAAAAGTGGTGCGCCTGGCAAGCGCTGCGGCCTGCCGGGCTGGTGAAGGTTACAAACGGGTTACAAACAGGTTACAAACGGATCTCGGTACCGAGCAGTTTGACGAACTGCGCCAGCCAGGCCGGATGCGCAGGCCAGGCGGGCGCCGTGACGAACTGGCCATCCGTGACGGCGTCCGTGACGGCGATGTCGGCATACATGCCGCCCGCCAGTGTCACTTCTGGCGCGCAGGCGGGATAGGCGGAAATGCGCTTGCCACGGATGACGTCGGCAGCGGCCAGCAATTGCGCGCCATGGCAGACGGCCGCGACGGGCTTGCCCGCTTCGGCGAAATGGCGCACGGCGGCGATGACGTTCTTGTTCAGGCGCAGGTATTCGGGCGCGCGGCCGCCGGCGATCATCACGGCGTCATAGTCGGCCGGGTCGATCTCGTCGAAGCTGGCGTTCAGGGTGAACAGATGGCCCGGCTTTTCCGTGTAGGTCTGGTCGCCCTCGAAATCGTGGATGGCCGTCTTGATCGTCTCGCCGCTTTTCTTGCCGGGACAGACGGCATGCACGGTATGGCCGAGCATCAGCAGGGCCTGGAACGGCACCATCGTTTCATAATCTTCTGCAAAATCGCCGGTCAAAAACAGAATTTTCTTCGCTGCCATTTAGTTCTCCTATGAAAGATTGATACCGCAAGGCGTATCTTAGCGCGACTTGGCAACCATACTGGATATTTATCAAACTTTTGCGCCTTGATCGAGGATTTTACAGGCTGAGGCAGAATTATTTGCAGGCTGGCAGGTCAAATCAAGCACACCTCCTTGAAAGGCCGGGCCATGGACAGCAGCAGCGGCAATATCCTCATACGTATCTTCGACCACTTGCCCGATGCCGAGCGCGCCCGCAACCGGCTGCTGGCCGATGGCTTTCCCGCTCACGCCGTGCAACTGGACGCGGGCGACGACGAGGCCGGCCCCGTGCAGGGCAATTTCACGGTCGGCAATCGCGACACCCTCACCAGCCGGCTGGAACGCGTGATCAATGCCCTGTTCGGCGGCGACAACCATATGTACCGGCGCAACTATGGCAAGACGGCGTTTCGCGGCATGGTGCGCCTGGTGGTGGCCACGCGCCATGCCGAGGAACAGGAACGCGCGCACGCCATCGTGCAAGCATGCGGCGGCAACGATATCGAACAGCGCACGGCCCGCTGCGGCCAGGACAGGCACGGCGGCGTGGCGGCCCTGTCGCGCTAGCAGGGGCACACAGCAAGGAGAACGAGATGGACGTCACATGGGTGCTCGTGGCCGACAGCAGCCGCGCGCGGCTGTTTGCGCTGGGACAGCAAAACCAGCTGGGCGAGCTGCAAGATTTCGTCAATCCGGCGGGCCGTGACAACGATAACGCCTTGAACAGCGATGCGGCATGCGACCCGGCGCCCTCCGCAAGCGGGCACAATCTGTGGCAAGATCTGCGTTCTTTCTTTCAAAACCGGAACTTGCCATGATTTTTGAAATTGCCCACATCCAGATCAAATCGGCCACGCACGCTGCCTTCGAAGCGGCCGTGACGAAAGCCGTCCCCCTGTTCCAGCGCGCACGCGGCTGCGAGTCGATGCGCCTGGAGCGCTCGATCGAAAACGGCGACGCCTACCGTCTGGTAGTCGGCTGGACAACCCTGGAAGACCATACCGTGCATTTCCGCGGCAGCGAGGACTTCCAGGCATGGCGCGGCCTGGTCGGTGAATTTTTCGCCGCCCCACCGCAGGTCGAGCACATGGATACGGTGGTGACGGGGTTCTAGACAGGCACCTACACTGCGGGGTGGTGGAAGACCTGCCGCAAATACGCGAGGAAAGTTTCATCCTTGCACAGGGTCTTGCCCGGCGAATCCGATAATTTCGCCACGGACTGGCCATTGCAGCGCACCAGTTTCATGACGATGTTGAGCGGCGTCAAGCCGACGTCGTTGGTGAGATTGGTGCCGATGCCAAAGCCCGTCATGATGCGGTCGGCGAAGTGCTGGTACAGGGCGAAGGCCTTGTCCAGGTCCAGGCCGTCGGAAAACACGAGGCGCTTGGTATTGGCGTCGATGCGCAGGGCCGCGTAGTGGGCCAGCGCCTTTTCTCCCCACTCGACGGGGTCGCCCGAATCGTGGCGCAAGCCGTCGAACAGCTTGGCGAAATACAGGTCGAAGTCGGCCAGGAACGCATCCATGCCCACCACGTCCGTCAGCGCGATGCCCAGGTCGCCCCGGTATTCCTGCACCCAGTCTTCCAGTGCCGCCTTTTGAAAATCGCGCAGGCGCACGCCAAACGACTGGAACGATTGCATGTATTCATGCGCCATGGTGCCGATCGGCACGATGCCCAGCTTTTTCGCCAGGTAGACATTCGACGTACCCTTGAAATACTCGGGCACGTCGCGCGCCAGCCGTTGCACCACCTCGTCGTGCCAGGCGCCGGAAAAACGCCGGCGCACGCCGAAGTCGGAAAATTCAAACGGATGCTTGCGCCGCGGCAGCTTGCCGAATTCCTTGACGGCTTGCACTTTCAAGCCCAGGCGGTGGCGCCCTTCGCGCATGGCGGCGTCGAGGTCGAAACGGCGGAAATACAGTTCGTTGATGATGTACAGCACGAAAATCTCAAAGCCCATCACGTGTACCTGCGGCCCGGCCGCGTGCACGAGCAAGGTATCGCCATCGGTGCTCACGTCGATGAACTTGCGCTGGAAGCGGAACACCGTCAGGAAGTCGACGAAGTCGCTCTTCATGAAGCGCAGGGTGCGCAGATAGGCCAGCTCGTCGTCGGCAAACGACATCGAGCACAGGTGGTCGAGCTGCTCTTCCAGCTCGCTCTTCAGTTCGGCCAGGGGAAAGGCGGTGGCGTTGCGGCAGACAAATTCGTATTCGGTATGGGTATTCGGATGACCGTGCAGCAAGGCTTGCCACATTGTAAATTTATACAGATCGGTTTCCAGCAAACTGCGCACTATCGGGGTCATGTGTGTTTTCTCCAACTTCCTGAAGCCAGAATAGTACGCCACTGCAAGCATTTCAGCAGGGTCCGCTTGCAGGACAGCATCAATTGCCTGCATTGGCCAACAATTCAGGCAAGACGTCGGCGGACGTGGCCAGCCGCGCGCCGCGCGCATGCATGGCGGCAAGGAAGTCGCGCTGCTGTGCTGCAAAGCCCGTGACGGGGCTCATGCAGTCCGTCAGCAAGACCAGGCGCGACAGGGCCTGCTTGCCTTGCTGCGCTTCCAGGTAATCGGCGATGTGCTCGGTACTGGCTTTCACGCAATGGCTGCCCGCTTCGCCGCAAATATAAATCTGCTGTGCCGGCAGCAAGGTGTCGAGGAAAGCGCGGTTCAGCTGGGTGGCCGCATCCTGCGCATCGGGCACCTCCGCCATGACGGCCGAGTAATGCTCGGTCCACGGATTGGAACCCTTGCTCAGCTTGGCGACCACTTGCAGGTGATCCACTTCCCAGGCATTGTAGGCGGCGCGCACGGCCGCATGGATATTTTGCCCCCAGCTGCCGATCTCGCAATGCACAGGCCACACCATCAGCTGATAGCGCCCGGCTTGCTGCAAGGCATCGAGGTAGGCCAGCGCGCGCGGCAGAGCATCACTGGCGGCGGGCAGGAACAATCGGTCGCGCAACTGCTGCGCGGTGATCTGCGTAAACGGCGGCACGGCGCCGCCATCGCCCGTGCGCCAGAAGGCCGGGTGGGCGATGTCGTAGCGGTGGTGGGCGTCGAGGGTCACGCTGATCTGCGTCAGGCCATTGCCCCCTTCGCATATCAGCTGCGCCACGCGCAGCATGTCGGCGTGGGCGCCGGGCACGGCCAGCGCCGGTGCGGCGTCCGGCGGCAGCCAGGCGAGAGGTAAATCGCAAAAATCATTTTGCGGATCGATGACGAGCAGGTGCAACTGGCGTTTCATGGCGGTCCTCGTGCGTGGCGGGAACTTGCATGATAATGGCAACATCGCCATCACGCCAATCCGGGACCCGCCATGCATCTTTCAGATCGCAATAACTTGCGTCCAAACAAATTACTCAACAGCAAATGGACGGCCGTGACACCGGCCAACAAGGAGAAGCACTTCCTCGTCATCAAGGTGTGCGCCGCGGCCACGCCCAATGAACCCGTCACACACGTGGAGCTGGAAGCCGTACATTCGGGCAGAGTGCAGATCCTGCCCTGGCGCGCGCTGCAGGATGCGGCGCAGTGGCATCAAGGATGGAAAACGTAACGGCGCTGGCGCCGCTCGACCAGCTGCAATGCCACCTCGGCCGCTTCGCTGACGGCTTCGGCTTCCGTCGCAAACGGATGGTCGGCCAGCACGCGGTGCTTTTTGACGATATTGTTCCTGTGCATGGGATTGTTCGAGGGGGTGTACAGGGACACATAGGCGCCCCACAGTTTGCAACCGCGTAAGGGTTCCGCCGTGTAATTTATTTCATACGTATCAACGTACTTTATCGGCACGATGTTTGCTCCAAAAATGACATCCCCGGGTAGCCTGTCTCAACGGCCCTACCCGGCGTAGGGTTGGAATACATGCAATCGCGCTTGCTCAGGATACTCACCTACTTATCTGCTTTTTATTACGCGGCACAGGGAAAAACTGAAACGCCACGCCTGGTTTCCAGGCATGGCGGCACGCCCACTGAAAGTATAGACGATGCGAAAAAATTATGAGAAGGCAACTCTGTACTGAACGGCGCAGGCGCCTGCCCTATTTCGCCGCCTCGGCGGCGGCATGCATGGACCAGACGACGCTGAGGATTTTCCATTGACCATCGCGCTTGACCATCTGCCACGCTTCCACGCCATAGTTGGACAATTTATCGCCGACGAGAAATTCGTAGTCGAAGTTGACCCACGCCACATGGCGGTCCTGGGTGATCTTGACGTTGTAGAATTTTTCTTCCGTGCGCAGGGGTTCGCGCTTGATGAAGTTGGCGAAACCGGCGTAGCCGGCCGCCGCGACGCCGTCGAAGTGGACGTCCGTCGTGTCGCGCATTTTCTGGATGAAAGCGTCATCGGCCGGCGAGGCGAACAGGATGTTCGTGTGCAGCAACAGCGACGACAGCAGCTTGACATCCTTGGCGATCAGCGCCGTTTGGAAGTCGGCGACGACTTTTTCGATGGCGCGGATATCCTCGGGCGTGGAGGCATGGCGGCCCACGTGGGGCGGCGCTACCGGTGCCGTCTGTGCCAGCGCAATGCCTGCTGAAAACAAAGAACATCCGAACAGTACTGCGCTGGCCAACTTGTGCATGAGGGACTTTCATGGCGAACGGCTCGCCGGGCTGGCACGGGGCGTGCCGCCGGCAAGCTTATGCCAACCATATTAGATTGGCAATCCCCCATTGGAACTAGAGCGTCACCAAACTCAGGCAGCCAGGGCCTCGATCGACGCGCGGCCCTTGGCGACGGCGCTGGCGACGGCGTCCTCGCCCATGGCCACGCCTTCGGCTTGCACGAACTCGATGTCGGTGATGCCGATGAAGCCCAGCGCCGTGCGCAGATAGGTGCTCAGGTAGTCATACGCGGCGCCCGGGCCTTCGCTGTAGACGCCGCCGCTGGCCGTGAAAATCACGGCTTTCTTGCCCGTGGCCAGGCCAACGGGGCCATTGGCCGTGTACTGGAAGGTGCGGCCCGCGCGCGCCACGTGGTCGATCCACGCCTTCAGGGTCGACGGTACGGAAAAATTGTACATGGGCGCGGCCAGCACCAGCACGTCGGCGGCCAGCAATTCATCGACCAGGGTATCGGACAATTGCACGGCCGCTGCCGCCTGCGCGCTGCGCTGCTCGGCCGGCGTGAAGAAGGCGCCCATCACCTCTTCCGTCAGGTGCGGCACCGGTTGCGCGGCCAGATCGCGCACGACGACGGTGTCGCCTTGCGCGGCCAGTTTGGCGACGAATTCGCCCGACAACTGGCGCGACAGGGAACCGCTGTTGCGCACGCTGCTATTGATGTGTAGTACGTTTGCCATGATGCACTCCTTCAAGAACGATAGATGGGGGGTGCGGCGTTTGCTGCACTTGCACACATCATAGTTCGGGTCTACTATCGATGAAACCGTGTAAATATAAATGATTAGCATCGAATTTCTAGATATGGAGCCAGCATGAGAGAACCGGGCCAGCCTTCGCTCGACCAGTTGCGCGTGTTCGTCGCCGTCATCGACGCGGGCGGCTTTGCCCACGCGGCGCGCCAGCTGCACCGCACGCAGTCGGTGATCAGCTACACCATCGCCAACCTGGAAGAACAACTGAATGTGGTGCTGCTCGACCGTGGCAAGCGCAAGCCCACCCTGACGGACGCGGGCAAGGCCTTGCTGGCCGACGCGCGCGCCGTGGCCCTGAAGGTCGACGGCATGCGCGCGCGTGCCAAGGCGCTGGCCGGCGGGCTGGAAGCGGAAGTGTCGGTGGTGGTCGACGTGATGTTTCCCACCTGCGTGCTGGTGCGCGTGCTCGAGGCGTTCCAGGCGCAGTTCCCCACCGTCGCCCTGCGCTTGCGCATCGAAGCGATGGGCGCCGTGGCGCAGCTGGTGATGGATGGCAGCTGCCACATCGGCCTCGGTGGCTGGATGACGTCCACGGCCAGCGTCTTCGAGCGCCTGGCCGTCGGCCACGTGCGCCTGATTCCCGTGGCCGCCCCCAGCCACGCGCTGGCGCAGCTGGCCGGGCCGATCGCGTCCAACGTGGCGCGCGAACACGTGCAGCTGGTGCTCAGCGACCGCAGCGTGCTGACGCAGGGCCAGGATTTCGGCGTGCTGGGATTGCGCAACTGGCGCCTGGGCGACCTCGGCTCCAAGCACGCGCTGCTGCGCGCCGGCCTTGGCTGGGGCAATATGCCCGAGGCGATGGTGCGCGACGACCTGGCAGAAGGCCGCCTCGTGCACCTGCCGCTGGCCGTCGACAATGGCGAGAATTACCCGATTTATCTGATCCAGCGCGCCGACACGCCGCCGGGACAGGCGGGCAAGTGGCTGACGGAGCGGTTTGCGGAGCAGTTGCCGTTGCTGGAACAAGTCTTCTAGATGCGCGCGCGGGGGGGTATCATGCGTGGGCAAGCCCCAAACAACTGCTGGGGTCAGCCCCTCAACACCGCCAACGCAAAGCTCAGTGCCAACGTGTCCGGGGGTCTGACCCCGATTTCAGACACAACCTTGAAGAGATTCACATGGCCGGCATCGACGACTTCGTCAACAAACAAAAACCTGGCGCGCGCTTCGTCATCACGGCGCAGATGCTGCGCATGACGCCGCAGCAATTTGATTCACTGGCGCAGGAATGGATGGAAGACGGCGGCCCCGGCTTCGACGTGGCCGGCATCCCGCACCGGGTCGTCGTCGACGGGCAGTTTTATATCGGCAGGATCACCGTGCAGCGGCACGGCGAGCCTGAATAAAAACTACTCGACGCCCAGCACGTGCAGGCGGCGCCGCAAACGCGCCACTTCCTCCGACAGATCGACCACCAGCGCGGCCAGCTCCGCATTCGCGTCGAACACGGATTCGATTTCATGCAGGCGGCGCGCGCGCACCAGATCCAGGCTGGTAAAGCGCCAGGCCGTGAGCTGGCCCGCCGGCGGGCCGTCCTGCAGCAGTACGCCCGTCTGCACGTGCTGCACCACCCAGTCCGGCTCCACGGCGCAGGCGCGCGCCAGTTCTTCCAGGCTCAGGGCACGGTCTTCCAGCAATTCGCCAATTACCTTGTTTGTCATGATTTACCCTCCCAGCTTCTGGCGCGGATTGAAAGCCATTTCGCGCGCCATGGTTGCATACAGTTCGCGCGCCTTGTCGTCGTTCGCCGGCGGCAGCACCACTTCCAGCAGCAGATACAGGTCGCCCGGCTGGGCGGCGGGGATGCCGCGTCCCTTCAGGCGCAGCTTGCGCCCCGTCTGCGAATTGGGTGGCACGGTGACGGACACCGTGCCCGATGGCGTGGGCACGTCGATTGCGCCGCCCAGTGCCGCTTCCCATGGCGTCACGGGTACCGTCTCGAACACGTCGCGCCCCTCCACCTTGTAGCGCGCATCGGGCCGGAAGCGGATCTCCAGGTACAGATCGCCGGCGGGCGCGCCGCCGCTGCCCGGATTGCCCTGCCCCTTCATGCGCAGCTGCTGTCCTTCCGTGACGCCTTTCGGTATCGTCACTTCCAGGGTGCGTTCGCGCGTCACCACATGGCCTTGCGCATCCGCTTCGGGCACGCGCATGACGATGTGGCGCCTGGCGCCCTGGAAACTGTCCTGCAGATCGATGGTGATGGCGGCGTGGCTGTCCTCGCCCTGCATCTGGAAAGTGCTGTTGGAGCGGCGGCGCCCGCCCACGTGGGCGAACAGGTCGGCAAAGAAGTCGCTGTCGTCGGCGCCCGACGATTCGTAGCCCGCCCCCCAGTCCGGCGGTGGGCGGAAAGGCTGGCCCTGCGCGCCCTGGTTACGGCCCAGTTCATCGTAGGCGGCGCGCTTTTCCGCGTCGCCCAGCACGCCGTAAGCTTCGTTGAGGGCTTTGGTGCGCTTGTCGGCGTCCGGTTCCTTGCTCACGTCGGGATGGTATTTGCGCACCAGCTTGCGGTACGCCTTCTTGATCTCGGCCTCGGTCGCCGTTTTTTCGACGCCAAGTTCCTTGTAATAGTCCTTGTATTCCACCGTGCCTGCTCCCCATGGTTGAAGTGCCTGTGGGAAGAGTACACGAATTGGGCGCTGGACAGCGTGTGCACAATACAGCGCTGCCCGACGGCGGAATCAGCGCACGCGGCGCAGCGAGGAAATGCGGCGGTCGAGGCCACCGTGCAGGCGGCCGTAGCTGCCCGGACCCATCACCACGCAGCGGCCGCGGAAGTTGGCGTCGACGCAGAATTCCCAGCGGCCGTAATTGACGACGAGCGATTCGGCGCGGTCGTTGAAACCATAGCGGTTCAAGTCATGCACCTCGCGGTCCAGGCGCACGGGCCGGCCGCGCATGCCGGCATCGGGGTACAGCAGCACGGCGCCATTCATGTCGGGACGGTGGCCGCCGCCGTGGCCGGGGTAACCGGGATGAGGACGTTCCGGTTCCGGGCGCGGCGGATACGGGCGGTGGCCGCCGCCATGGCCCGGGCGGCCCACTTCGCGCACGGAGGAAACGGCGTCGTTCATGCCCGGCATGGTGTCGTAGCGGCCCGGCCCCAGAGTGCGGCAGTTGCCCCGGTAATTGGCGTCCTTGCATACTTCCCAGGTACCCGAGCGCACGATGATGCTCGAGGTCTTGTCGTTAAAGCCCATGCGCGACAACTCTCCCGCGTCGGAACGCAGGGTGACGGGGCGGCCGCGGAAACCGGCATCCTGGAACAGGGTGATTTCGCCCGCCGATGCGGCAAGCGGGGCAAGGAAGGTGGCGGCGCACAGCAGCGCGGGGCGGAAAGATCGAACCATGACAACTCCAATACTGAGACATTTTCGCCAGTGTAGTCCAGGCGGCAGGCGGCGAGTGTAACAAAGGGCAAGCAAATGTCATCACACGGCTGGGAATGTAAAAACCGCCTGGCGGGATCAACCCGGCAGGCGGCGTGGCAACACTGAATCAGGAAGGAATCAGCGTACGCGGCGCAGCGAGGAAATCTGGTTTTCCATGGCGTTCAGTCGGCCATACTCGCCCGGCCCGATCACTTCGCAGCGGCCACGGAAGTTCGAATCGCTGCACACTTCCCACTGGCCTTCATTGACGATGATGGACGAGGCGCGGTCATTGAAATTGAAGCGCACCAGGTCCTCCGCGTTGCGCTCCAGCGCCAGCGGTTCGCCGCGCATGCCCGCCTCGGGGAACAGCAGCACGGCGCCGCGCTGCTGGTACTGCGGCTGCTGGTATTGCGGCTGTTGATATTGCGGGTACTGCTGCTCGTACTGCGGCCGCTGGTACTGATTCTCGTACTGCTGCTGGCGGCGCGCTTCGCGCTCGTCGACCATGCGCGCCGACGACACGCGTCCGTCAAGACCACGCCCCAGGTCGTCGTGGCGGCCAGGGCCGAAAATGCGGCAAGTGCCCTGGTAGTTCGAATCGCTGCACAGCTGCCAGTAGCCGTTATGGATCACGATGCTCGTGGTGCGGTCATTGAAACCGATGCCGACGAAATCGTCCGTATCGCGGTTCAGGCGCGCCGAGCCGCCATTCTGGCCCGCGCCCGAATACACTTCCAGGCTGCCGCCACGGCCATAGCCGCCATTGCCACGGTCCGGATCGCGCCCCGGGCGTCCCGGATTGTAGCCATCGCCGCGCCCCGTTTCGCGCACTGAACTGATGGCGTCGTTCATGCCAGGCATCGAGGCGTACTCGCCCGGCCCCAGGGTCTTGCACCTGCCGCGGAAGCCGGCATCGGTACAGACATCCCAGGTTCCTGAACGCACCACGATGCTCGACACCTTGTCGTTGAAGCCCTGGGGCGACAGGTTGTCCGCCGTTTCGCGCAGGGTCACGGCGCGGCCACGGAAATTGTCATCCTGGAACAGGGTGATCTCGCCCGCATGGGCGGCCGCATGGCCCCCCAGCGAGAGCAGCAAGGTCGCCGCGCATGCCAGCGTGTGTTTGAGAGGGCCCGTCATGATTAACTCCATTCTTCATTCTTTGGTGATGATTTGCCTGGCCAAAACGCCAGGATGCCATTGTAACAAGCGCCCTCCCCCACGGAAGGTCGCTCAAGACAAATGATCGACATGACAACTGATGCCAGTGTAACCATCCGCAGAAAAAAACGGTGTAACAAAGTATGGGAAAAGCACAATAAATTGTTACTAAAAGCAATAGCCGGCCCCGGCAGGGACCGGCTACGCTTGCCAGTCTGGCGTCAGCGCACTTCGCGCACCGACGAGATGCGGTTGCTCATGCGTTCCAGGCTCGCGTATTCACCGGGTTCCAGGGTGCGGCAACGGCCGCGGAAGCCTACGTCCTCGCACACTTCCCAATAGCCGGAGCGCACGCGCACGCTTTGCACCGTGTCGTTGAAATCGCGCTCGCGCAAGTCGGCTGAAGAGTTGCGCACGCTCAAGCTGCGGCCGGCGAAATCGTCGCGCGTGTAAAAGGTCAGTTCGCCGCCCAGCGAGCGCCCCGGCAAATGGCCGTGCTCCCGGTCGCGTTCCCAGCGGCCGTCCCGATCTCGCCCACGGTCACGATCGCGGCCCGGATGCCCACCCCAGCCGCCGCGCACTTCGCGCAGCGAGGTGATCTTGTTGGCGCGTTCATCGAGCGATGGATACTCGCCCGCCTCGAGCAGGAAGCAATCACCGCGAAAATCGGCTTCCTCGCACGCTTCCCAGCGGCCCGAGCGCACGCGGATGCTTTGCGTCGTGTCGTTGAAACGGACGTCTTCCAGGTTGGCGACCGTATCGCGCACGGTCTGCGAGCGGCCGTGAAAATCGTCGCGCGAATACAGGGTCAGTTCGCCAGCGCCGGCCAGTTCGGCCGTCATGGCGGCGCCCAGCAACAGGGCGCAGTTCAGGGTGTGTCTCAGCATGGTCTTGCTCCATAGTCAGGATAGTACGGTGTGACTATTTGGTCATCTTGCCAAATAGAGCACGCAGTCTAGCCGCGACTGGCCCATTTAGCTGTAACAAATGATTACCGCGCCCGGCCCCTCGGGGCGCCACGGCGGACAAGCACGGCGAATGCCGGTAGAATCTTGTGTTTCGTCAAGCTTGCCGCCATGCCACACACCACCTCGTTCACCCTGCCCGCCATCCGCACTGAAGTCTCGTCGCTGTGGAAGCTGGCCTGGCCCATCCTGATCGGCCAGCTGGCCACCGTCGGCATGGGCGCGGCCGACGTGGCGATGACGGGGCATACGAATCCCGAGGAACTGGCGGCCGTCTCGCTGGGCGCGGCCATCTGGTCCATCGTGCTCGTCACCGTGAGCGGCATCATGATGGCGATCAATACGCTGGTGGCGCATGAAATCGGCGCCGCGCGCCACGACAAGGTGCCGCACATCGTGCGCCAGTCGCTGTGGAAGGCGCTGCTCGTGGGTCTGGTGGCCTGCCTGCTGACGAACATGGCGGCGCTGGTGTTCGACCACCTGATGCTGGAACCGGCCGTCGCATCCAAGGCCAAGCTGTTCGTGCACATCATCAGCTGCGCGCTGCCGCCGTTCGCCGCCTACCGCGCGCTGTACGGCTACAGCACCAGCATCAACCAGACCAAGCCCGTGATGGTGATCGCGCTGGCCGCGCTGGGCCTCAATATCCTCGTCAACTATTTGCTGATCTACGGCCACTGGGGCATGCCGAAGATGGGCGGCGTGGGCTGCGCCGTGGCCACCACCTGCTGCGTGTGGATGATGCTGCTGGCCATGCTGGCCTGGATCAGGATCGCGCCCGCCTACCGCGCCACGTATCCGTTCACGCACTGGGAAGGGCCGCAGCTGTCGTCCATCGGCCCCATGCTGCGCCTGGGCCTGCCCATCGGCGTGACCTACTTTGCCGAAGTGAGCGCCTTTGGCGTCATCAGCCTGCTGGTGGCGCGCTTCGGCGTGATCCAGGTGTCGGCGCACCAGATCGCCCTGAATTTCTCGTCCGTCGTTTTCATGGTGCCGCTCACGTTCGGCATCGCGCTGGTGACGCGCGTGGGCCATGCCGTGGGCGAAGCCAATCTGCGCCGCGCGCGCTTCATTTCGTGGGTGGGTGTGGCCATGTCGCTGACGGCGGCCATCGTCTCGGCCACCGTCATCACCGTCTTCCGCCACCAGATCGCGCAAGCCTATACGTCCGACCCGCAGGTGCAGGAACTGTGTGCGCAACTGCTGCTGTTCGCCGCCCTGTTCCAGCTGTCCGACGCGACGCAGGTGGCCACGTCCTGCGCCATCCGCGGCTACAAGGTGACGCGCCAGCCGATGCTGATCCAGCTGCTGGCCTTCTGGGGCTTCTCGCTGCCGATCGGCTACGTGCTGGGCCTCGCGCCGCAAAGCTTCATCTGGTCGCCGGCCGAGCCGATGGCCGCCGCCGGCTTCTGGATCGGCCTGGTGACTGGCCTGACGGTGGCGGCCGTGCTGTTGACCTGGTATCTGAACCGGCTGTCGCTGCAGCGCCTGCGCGCCGCCTGACCCTCCTGCAAGGAAACCGCCATGCCACAACCGCGCCCCTTCAAGCAAGTCGATGTCTTCAGCAGCGTGTCCTTCCAGGGCAATCCGCTGGCGGTGGTGCTCGACGCCGACGGCCTGGATGACGCGCAGATGCAGGCGATTGCGCGCTGGACCGGCCTGTCGGAAACCACCTTCGTGCTGGCGGCGCGCGACCCCGCCGCCGACTACCGCGTGCGTATCTTTTCGCCCGAGACGGAATTCCCGTTTGCCGGCCACCCGACCCTGGGCACGGCGCACGCCCTGCTCGATGCGGGCCTGCAGCCGAAAGGCGCACGCATCGTGCAGGAATGCGGCGTCGGCCTGGTGCACATTGAACAGCAGGCGGGCGGCGTGCTGGCGTTCCAGGCGCCGCCCTGCACGGCGCGTGCGCTCGAACCCACTCTGCTGCCGCTGCTGCAAACAGCGCTGGCCGGCACGCCAGCCGCTGCCGGCAGCGTCGTCGACATGGGCATCCGCTGGCTGTGCGTGCCGCTGGCAAGCGCCGCCGCCTGCCTGGCCGTACGCGCCGATATCGCCGCGCTGACGGCCTTGCTGGCCGCCTCCGGGACCGATGGCCTGGCGCTGTACGGCCCGCACGCAGCAGGCGGACCGGCCGACTACGAAGTGCGCGCGCTGCTCAGCGAACATGGCGCGCTGGTGGAAGACCCCGTCACGGGCAGCGCCAATGCCTGCATCGCGCAGCTGCTGGCCGGTGGCGACTACAGCGTCCGCCAAGGCACCTGCCTGCAACGCGACGGCCGCGTATCCGTCCGCTTCCGCGATGGCCAGGCCTGGATAGGCGGCGCGTGCCTGACCGTGATCGCAGGGTCGATATTGGCCTGAACCGCATAAAGCGCCATGGAATGGGTGGCTATCGGATATTTCCAGCGAAGGAAATACGGCCAGCGCCCCCATATTCCGTGGCCGGGGCTATCGCATAAAGAGGCACGCTCTGGTATCGTCTTACGCTTAGGCAACGCTCAAGTTCGCCTATGCATGCAGTGCCCTTCATCCTTCCAACTACCGAGACATCCATGCGTTTTATTCTTTGTTTTCTGGCCGCGATGGCCAGCGTTCCCGCATCGGCTGAAAAGCTGACCCTGGAACGCATCCACGCCGATCCGGCACTGGCCGGCCCCGGCGTGCGCTACCTGAAGGTCTCGCCAGACGGCGAGCGAGTCACGTTCCTGCGCGGCCGCGCGGACAACCAGTTCCAGCTCGACCTGTGGGAATTCAAGCTGAAGGACAAGAGCACGCACCGCCTGGTCGACTCGAAGGCGCTGGTGCCGAATGAAACGATTTCGCCCGAAGAGCAGGCGCGCCGCGAACGCGAGCGCACGGCCAGCCTGAACGGCATTCTCAGCTACAGCTGGTCGCCCGATGGCAAGCAGCTGCTGGTGCCGCTGGCCGGCAATCTGTATCTGGTCGACGCGGCCCACCCGGACAAGGCGCGTCTGGTCGCCAAGGGCAATGTGCTCGATCCGAAAATCTCGCCGAAAGGCCGCTATGTCTCGTTCGTGCGCGACCAGAATATCTATGTGATCGACCTGAAGTCGGGCCAGGAACGCCAGCTGACGACCGATGGCAAGGGCACCATCCGCAACGGCGAAGCCGAATTCGTGGCGCAGGAAGAAATGGGCCAGCGCACCGGCTACTACTGGGCGCCCGACGATTCCGCCATCGCGTATAAACGCTATGACGAAGCACCGGTGCCCGTCGTGCGCCGCTTTGAAATCTTCGCCGACCGCACCGACGTCGTCGAGCAGCGCTACCCTGCCGCCGGCGACCCGAACGTGCTGGTGCAGCTGCTGATCGTCTCTCCGGAAACGGGCGCGCAGCGCCAGGTGGACCTGGGCACGAACCCGGACATCTATCTGGTGCGCGCCGACTGGAGCGCGGACAGCAAGTCGCTCGTGTACCAGCGCCAGTCGCGCGACCAGAAGACCCTCGACCTGGTAGCCGTCGATGCAAGCACGCTGGCGCAACGCACCCTGCTGACGGAAACGTCAAAGACCTGGGTCAGCATCCATGACGACCTGCGCTTCCTGTCGAACGGCACCTTCCTGTGGTCGTCCGAGCGCACGGGCCGCAACCACCTGTATTTGTACGACATGAGCGGCAAGCTGCTGCACCCGGTCACTTCCGGCGCATGGGGCATCGACAGCGTGCTGGCCGTGAACCAGAAGACGGGTAAAGTGTTCGTCGCGTCGAACCGCGACGCCGTGATCGACAAGCAAACCTACGCCCTGGCCCTGGACGGCAGCACGGCCGACAAGCCGCAGCGCGTGACGAAAGCCGATGGCTGGCACGACACGACGTTCTCGCGCAATGGCGAAGTCTTCGTCGACACGTATTCCGACCCGGCCACGCCGCCGCAAGTGAGCATCCGCCGCCCGGACGGCGCCATGGTGGGCTGGCTGGAAGAAAACGCGCTGAACGCCAGTCACCCGTACGCCAAATACAAGGCGGACCACCTGCCAACGGAGTACGGCACCTTGAAGGCCAACGATGGCCAGACGCTGTATTACTCCATCGTCAAGCCGTCGAACTTCGACGCAAGCAAGCGCTATCCCGTCTACCTGTCGACCTACGGCGGCCCGCACTCGCAGCACGTGGCGCGCCGCTGGGGCAACAACTTCGACCAGTACATGGCGCAGCAAGGCTTTGTCGTCTTCCGCCTCGATAACCGCGGTTCGTCGCGCCGCGAGCGCGCGTTCACGGATGCCATCTACCATAATCTGGGCGCGGCCGAAGTGGCCGACCAGCTGGTCGGCATCGACTGGCTGGGCAAGCAAAGCTTCGTCGACCCGAAACGCATCGGCGTGTTCGGCTGGAGCTACGGCGGCTTCATGACCTTGCGCTTGCTGTCGGCCGCATCCGACAAGATCGCCATGGGCGTTTCCGTGGCGCCCGTGACCGACTGGTCGCTGTACGACACCCACTACACGGAGCAATTCCTCGGCATGCCGAAGGAAAACGTCGATGGCTACAAGGCCAGCACCGTGTTCGCCCACCTCGACGGCCTGAAGTCGCCGCTGCTGCTGGTGCACGGCATGGCCGACGACAACGTCTTGTTCAGCAACAGCACGCGCCTGATCGACGCGCTGGTGAACCGCGGCGTGCAGTTCGACCTGATGACGTACCCGGGCGCCAAGCACGGCATCTCGTCGCGCGCGGGCCAGCGCCACGTGTACAAGAAAATTGAAATGTTCTTCAAGCAGAACCTGGGCGTCGCGAAGTAAAGCGCGCCCGCAAATGAAAACCGCCGCCTGTCTCGCGACAGGCGGCGGTTTTTTTATGCGTGCGTCAGATTATGGCTTGCGCGTTACGGTCTCGACCGCATCTTTCACATCGCCCACTTTCTTCTGCACTTTGCCTTCGACCTGGTTTGCCAGGCCCTTGGCTTGCTGTTCTTCGCTGCCGACCAGTTTACCAGCTTGTTCCTGGATTTTACCGCCGACTTCCTTCAGTTTACCTTCGACTTGATCTTTGTTCATGATGGATCCTCACTGTAGTTGGTACATCTGTTGTCCTGCCCCGAAGGGCCGGTACTGCGGCTCACACGCTGTTGCAAACTGCTTGCTGCGTGTCGATGTGTCCATACTACGCTTGAGGTTGCAAAAACTATGTACGGTCCCTAACACATGCCAAAAATCAGCTAATGACGCGAAATCAGCCCGCTTTGCGCCAGACCGTCGCCAGCCACGGCTGCTGCTCGCGCGGCAAGCCGGGCGGACGGTAATACTGCTCGATCAGGCTGAAACCGGCCGCCTGCAGGTAGGCGGCCCACGTCGCTTCGTCGTGGTAGCTGCCGTAGCGGGCGCCATTCCAGCCTTCCTGGTTCTGCCCGCGCGGGTTCGAGCTGAACAACACACCGCCGGGCTTCAGGCACGCGACCAAAGCGCGCAGCACACCGGGCAAGGCGGCGCTGGGCACGTGGAACAGCACGGCATTGGCGAACACGCCGTCGAAGTGACCGGCAGGCAGGTCGAGGTCGACGAAATCCTGCCGCCAGACGGTGCAGCCGCTGTAGGCGCGCGCCATCTCGACGAAGCGGGCGCTGCCATCGACGCCGGTCGCATGGTGGCCCATGGCCGTGAACGCTTTCAGATCGCGGCCCGGGCCGCAACCGAGGTCGAGGATCGCCAGCGGCGCCGGCTTGCCGATGGCGGCCAGCAGCGCGCTGATGTTCTGGCTGACGTCGTGGTCGCGCGTGCCTTCGAAAAACTGCTCGGCGCTGGCGTCGTAATGGGCCAGGGTGCGGCCCGTGATGGCGTGGATGGGGTCTTGCTGCGGGTTCGGCTTCATGGCGGTCCTGTCGATATGTTCCGCCATTTTACGGTGCCGGCGCGCTAGGCGTGCGGCACCGTCAATGACTACCAGACGCGCACGCGCTGCTCCGGCGCCAGGTACAGCTGCTGCCCCGGCTGGACGTCGAAGGCCGGGTACCAGGCGTCGAGGTTGCGCACGGTGGCGGCGCGGTATTGCGCCGGCGCATGGCCGTCCGTGAGGATTTGCTGGCGCGCCGCCGCTTCGCGCGCCTTGCTGCGCCAGCTGACGCCGTAGCCGATGAAGAAATCGCGGTCCGCACCAGGCTGCACCGGTTTGCCCTGCTGCGACAGGGTGAACGCGTCATGCGCGGCCGCCACGCCGGCCAGGTCGGCCAGGTTTTCGCTCAGGGTCAGCTGGCCATTCACGGCCAGGTCGGGGAACGGTTTATAGGCCGCGAACTGCGCCACCAGTTGCTTGGATGCTGTCTGGAAATGCGCCAGGTCGGCCGGCGTCCACCAGTCGCGCAGCTTGCCCTGGGCGTCGAACTGGGCGCCCTGGTCGTCAAAACTGTGGCTGATCTCGTGGCCGATGGTGGCGCCGATGCCGCCATAGTTGGCCGCATCGGATGCTTGCGGGTCGAAAAACGGCGGCTGCAGGATGGCGGCCGGGAAGTTCAGCGCATTTTGCAGCGGCAGGTTGACGGCGTTGACCAGCTGGGCCGGCATGGCCCAGGCCTTGCGGTCGGGCGACTGGCCCAGCTTGGCCAGCTCCTGACGATAGTGGAACTGTTCCGCGCGCTGCACATTGCCCAGCGCGTCGCCACGCACCACGCGCAAGCCCGCATAGCTGTCCCAGCGCTCCGGATAGCCCACGCCCACGTACAGCGTCTTGAGTTTTTCCTGCGCCTGCGCCTTGGTGGCCGGCGCCATCCAGTCCAGCTTGTCGATGCGGCGCGAGAAGGCGGCGACGATATTCGTCACCATCTCCTGCACGCGGGCCTTCGATTCCGGCGGGAAATAGCGCTCCACGTACAGCTTGCCGACGGCGTCGCTCAGGGCCGCGTTGGTTGCCGCCAGTGCGCGCTTGCTGCGCGGCGACTGCTGCGGCGTGCCGCTCAGGGCGCTGCCATAGAAGGCGAAGCGCTGCTCGGCGGCCGCCTTCGGCAAAATCGTGCTGAAATGATTGATGGCGTGGAAGGCCAGAAAATCCTTCCACGTGGCCAGCGGCACGCTACCCACCAGGGCCGCGCTGCCCGTCATGGCCGTCGGATGCCAGACGATGAAATCCGTCTGCTGGCCCAGACCGGCCGCCTGGAAGAAGGCTTTCCAGTCCAGTCCAGGCGCCTTGCTGGCGAAGTCGGCGGCGCGCCACGCATTATTGCCCTTGGCGACATCGGCCGAATCCTCGCGGCTGGCGTGGCTGGCGGCAATTTGCTGCTCCAGCGCAAACACGCGCGCGGCGCGGGCCGGCGCATCGCTGTAGCCGGCCTGCTTGAGCATGGCCGCGATATGCGCCTGGTAGCCGGCGCGCAAGCCCTGCATGCGGGCGCTGTCGCCCTGGTAGAACGCGCGGTCAGGCAAGCCCAGCCCGCCCTGCAGCAGATACGCCACATTGCGCGTGGTGTCGTTCAAGTCTTGCGCCACCCACAGGCCGAACAGGTTTTCCGTATAAAAATTGGTGGCGTTGAGCGGGTCGACATCGGCGCGCAAGCTTTCGCCCAGCGCGCGGGCCAGTCCCGCCTGGTCGCGTATGCCATCGATTTTCTTCAGCAGCGGCTTGATCGGCGCCCAGCCTTTCGCTTCGATAGCCGATTCATCCATCCACGAACGGTAAAAATCGCTGACCTGGCGCGCCGAGGCATCGGCCTGCGGCGCCGCCGACAAGCCTTCGACGAGACCGATGATGCGCTCGTTGGTGGCGTTGGCGAGGATGGCGAACGAGCCCCAGCTGCTGCGGTCGGCGGGAATCTCCGTCTTGCGCAGCCAGTCGCCATTCACGTAATCGTAGAAATCGTCGCCGGGCAAGGCCGTGGGGGCAGCGGGAACAACGGCGCTGGCGGCCGCCTGCTGGCCATGCGCCTGGGCGGGCAAGCCGGCCAGCGACACGCCGGCCAGGGCGAGGATGATGGCGGCCTGGACTGGCGTCCGGGACCAGGAAAAACGCAAACCGTGCATGGCGATCCTTTCGATGGAATAGTCAAAATCATAGCCTGTTTCCCATGAAAAAAGCGCCCCGGAATTTTTTTGCATGCGGACAAAAAATCGGCCTATAGTTTCACGACCCCGCGCCGCGCGAATGCCAAGGAGATTGCCATGCAACTGGAAGCGCTGTTTCAGCAACCCCACGCCCTGCCTGCCGCCCCGAAGATCGTCGATGAACTGGTGCGCAGTTTCGACAACCCCGCCATCGCCACCGAAGACATCGCCCGGCAGCTGGGAGCGGACCCGGCCTTGAGCGCCAAGCTGCTGCGGCTGGCCAACTCGGCGTATTACCACGTCTCGCGCAGCATCGGCACGGTGGAAGACGCCGTGCTGATGCTCGGCTTTGTAACCGTGCGCACGCTCGTCATCAGTTCGGGCCTGGTCAGCGGCTACAAGGCCGTGCCGGGACTGAATCTGCCGCAATTCTGGCGCTACAGCCTGCACAGCGCCGTGTCGGCCCGCTGGATCGCCAGACAGACGGGCGACAACCAGGATCTGGCGTTCACCATCGGCATGATGCATGCGATCGGTCAACTGGTGATCCATGCAGCCATGCCCGAACAAGCCATGCAGCTCGACAAGATCGCCCCGCCGCTCGACGCGCGCCGGCTTGACGCGGAGCGGGTTTCCCTGGGCTATGACTATGCGCAGGTGGGCGCCGAACTGGCACGCCGCTGGAAGTTCCCCCCTGCCTTTGCCGAGGCCATCGCCGCCTTTCCCGATCCGCTGGCCAAGGCGCCGCTGAACCGCCTGGCCGCCATCATCCACCTGGCCGCCTGGCGCGCACGCATCGATGAAAACGCGTTGAGCAATGAAGAAATCATCGCCTGCTACCCCAGCAACGTGGCCGAAGCGCTCGGTTTGCCGCCCTCGGTGCTGGTCGACAAGATGCCGCCGCCCACCGAACTGAGCGCGGGACTGGAAGAACTCGTCAAATAAATCCATCAGCGCCGGCATCGTCGGCCCAGCATCCATGCGGCTTGGCGGGCGATTTCGGCAGCCCGCCAAAACTATCCAAATTATTTTCACTTTTTTTTCAAAAACACCCTCAAGTTCCCCCAGGACCTGCCGTTAATCTAGACAAGCGGTAATCCATTCACTAGTTACGGGTGTGCTCATGACCTCCAACGACGTTCTCTCGATGTATGAAAATATTGCAGGAATGACCAATAAAATGGTCGTGGCCGCACGTTCGAGCGACTGGAATGACTTGGATGCCCTGGAAAACCAGTGCGCCAGCGCCGCCAGCGCGACCATGACGGGCAAGGTGCCTGCCCTGGCCGGCGCCTCGCGCCTGCGCAAGATCGATTTGCTCAAGCAAATTCTGGCAAACGACCGCGAAATCCGCGCCATCACGGAACCGTGGATGACGCAGCTGCCGAGCGCCATGCAGGGCGCGCGCGCCCGCATGTAAGAAGCTGCAGCACCAGAAACGACAAAAGCACCCGCGGGTGCTTTTTTTACATCTACCGCCTGAGCAAGGAGCGCGGCAGTTGCGGCGCTCGGGAACAAGGAGGGGGAATTTGGAAGGCGAGCCCCAGGTATCTCCTGGCGTCGCCTCGCTGCCGGTTGCATCCGGCGTTCGCGAGCACATCGTCGGCATCGCGAACCGCTTCCAGACCCAGGCGTTTATGCAACGCTACACCTGTTTGCCGCGCCACACTATCGTTGGTGACTGCGCCAGGCTGGGGCTGTTTTGTCGTAGAGCAAGTCCACTGAATTAATCATAACACCATCTTTAAGAAATAGGCAACGCGATTGGCAAGCATATCCATGTCTTTTTTCAATATCTTTTTTTATATCAAATTGTAGCGCAGCTTTGCAGCACGATTAACGCGAGAACGGCTCCGGTTCCGGCTCGGCTACCGTTCCGTCCTCCACCGCCTCCGTCAGCACGGGCACATCCTTTTTCTTGCGGCGGAACGGTTTGCGCAGCAAGACCCAGTATTTCGACGGCGCGCCCGGCACTGCCGCCTGCTTGCGCTTGCGCACGACATACACGATGAGCGCCGTCAGCAACAGGAAGGCCACGGTGCCGATACCGAGCCACAGCAAGCCATTGCCGCCCGCCTTCTTGTCAGCGGCTGGCGCCGCGTGCAGGGGCTTGGGCTTGGCATGCGGCGCCGGCGCCTCGGCAGGCGCGGCAGCCGGCGCAGCAATGGCGGCGGCGGCGGGCTGAGCCAGCGCCTTTTGCAAGGCGCCGATCTTGCCCTCCAATTCGCCGAGCTTGTCATTCAGGGCCGCATTTTTCTCATCCAGCGCCACGCACGCTTGCGCCTGCCCGGCATCCGCCTGCGGTGCGCAAGCGGCCACGGGCGCTGTGGCGCGGCGCAGCGGCGGCGCACGCAGCGCGGGCGCAGCCGGTGTGGGCGCGGCGGGCGGCGGCACGAACACGCGCGCCGGGCGTACCAGGCCCTCGGCACGCGCGCGGGCCGCCAGCGCGGCAGCATCGGGCAACGGCGCGCCAGTCACTGCGCGTGGCAACGGCGCGGGGACAGGCATGGGCATGGGCACCGGAACGGCGGGCCTGGCTGGCGCACTGACGGCAGCGGCAGCAGGCGGCGCCGGCGTCAGCCACAGGGTGCCCAGGCGCACGACGGCGCCATTGCCACTGCCCAGCAATAAATACAGATGCACGTGGCCCGCCTGGATCGCTTGCCGCGTAGTCACGCGCACATAATGGCGGCCACCGCGCTCCAGCGGGCTGATCGTCAACCCCTGCAGGGCCGGATCCATGCCGATGCCGCCACCGCGGTACACATCGGGCGAGGCCAGGCGCACGGCCACGCCATTGGCCTCCTCGGGCGCCAGTGCCGTCAGTTCGATCTCGGCCAGCAAGGGCTGGCCCACGTGCGACAGCACGGCCATCTCACCCAGTTCGGCCGCCATGACGGGCGGCATGGCCAGGCTGGCGGCGGCGCACGCGATCAGGGACCAACGGAGAATAATGCTGCTGTGCATGGACTGATCGCTTTGATAACAGGATAAGAAGGGGGACTCGCCTGTCTTTAACGGCAGGAAATCGCAAAAATATAGATGGGCCACGGCAAAAATGATGCAATACAGCATCATCCTGTGCCTTTTTGACGCCTGGAGTACACTCGATCCACCTCTATCGATGAAAGGGATGTCATGAGTAGCAGAATCGAACGCGACAGTTTCGGCCCGATCGACGTACCCGCCGACCGGCTGTGGGGAGCGCAAACGCAGCGCTCGCTTGAGCACTTCCATATCTCCACGGAAAAGATGCCGCCCGAACTGATCGCCGCCCTGGCCACCGTCAAGCGCGCGGCCGCCCACGTCAACCTGGACTTGGGATTACTAGATGGCAAGAAAGCCATCGCCATCACGCAGGCGGCCGACGAAGTGCTGGCCGGCAAGCATGACGCAGAATTCCCGCTGGCCGTCTGGCAGACGGGCTCTGGCACGCAAAGCAATATGAACATGAATGAAGTGCTGGCCAACCGCGGCTCCGAGCTGATCGGCGGCTTGCGCGGTGCCGAGCGTCTGCTGCATCCGAACGACGACGTCAACCTGGGCCAGTCCTCGAACGATATCTTTCCCACCGCCATACACGTGGCGGCCGCCCTGGCAGTCGCCAACACGGTCTTGCCGCCGCTGCGCCAGCTGCGCGCCACCCTGGACGCGAAAGCGACGGAATTTGCCGACATCGTCAAAATCGGCCGCACCCATTTGCAGGATGCGACGCCGCTGACCCTGGGCCAGGAATTTTCCGGCTACGTGGCGCAGCTGGACTTTGCCGAGCACATCATCACGGCATCGTTGCCGCCGCTGCTGCAACTGGCCGCCGGCGGCACGGCCGTGGGCACGGGCTTGAATGCCCACGTGGAATTTGCCGGCCGCATCGCGCAAGAACTGGCGCGCCTGACGGGCCAGCCGTTCGAGACGGCCAGCAACAAGTTTGCCGCCCTGGCCGCCCACGATGCCCTCGTCGCCGCCCATGGCGCGCTGAAAACCCTGGCCACGGCCCTGATGAAAATAGCCAACGACGTGCGCTGGATGGCCTCCGGCCCCCGTTCCGGCCTCGGTGAAATCACGATACCGGAAAACGAGCCGGGCAGCTCCATCATGCCGGGCAAGGTCAATCCTACCCAGTGCGAAGCGCTGACCATGCTGTGCTGCCAGGTGTTCGGCAACGACGTCGCCATCACGGTGGGCGGCGCCTCGGGCAATTTCGAGCTGAACGTCTTCAAGCCCTTGATTGCGCACAACTTCCTGCAAAGCGCGCGCCTGCTGGGCGACGGCATGCGCAGCTTCGACGAACATTGCGCCCACGGCATCGAACCGAACCGTGCACGCATCGCCGACCTGATGGAGCGTTCCTTGATGCTGGTCACGGCGCTGGCGCCGCACATCGGCTACGACAAGGCGGCGCAAATCGCCAAGCAGGCCCAGCATGAAGGCACGACCTTGAAGGAAGCGGCGCTGGCCTTGGGCTTTGTGACGGAAGAGCAATTCGCCGCGTGGATCGTGCCCCTGGAGATGACGCGGCCCAACAAAAGTTAAGGCTCAGCCTGCATTCTCCCTCGCTTCATGTAAACTATG
Organism: Janthinobacterium rivuli; assembly: GCF_029690045.1. Lineage (NCBI taxonomy): Bacteria > Pseudomonadati > Pseudomonadota > Betaproteobacteria > Burkholderiales > Oxalobacteraceae > Janthinobacterium > Janthinobacterium rivuli. The sequence continues at coordinate 1,678,224 of NZ_CP121464.1, read as the reverse complement.
ATCTTAGTTGACACCGTCATTCAGTGTTGAAAACACATCGTTGCAATAAGGGATACAATGCAAAAAGTAAGCTTTGATTTAACATCCGAGTTCGTCGAGCTGAACCAGCTGTTGAAGCTGGTCGGCCTGTGCGACAGCGGTGGCGCAGGCAAGGTCATGGTCGATAGCGGCGTGGTGAAGGTCGATGGCAAGAAGGAATTGCGCAAGACCGCCAAGATCCGCGCCGACCAGGTCGTCAGCGTGGGCGATATCCGTATCACGGTCGTCGCTCCTGTCTGATTCCCGCATGGGGTGCGAAAGCGGCCCCATGCGTCCAGCTGGCTGCCTGGATCAAGCTGCAACACGTCGTTATTGTCAGATAAATATCGATTGCAGAAGGGGAGCGCCATGGACCAGCCCGAACAAGGTACGCGCAGCCAGGAACGCCTGATCGGCGACTTGCGCCAGGTAATAGAAAACGCGGAAGAATTGCTGCGTAACACAGACAAATACACCAGCAGCCTGTACCAGAGCGCGCGCGCCAGGCTGGAACTGGCCCTCGTCGCGGCCACGGCCGAGCTGGCCCGCTTTGAAGAAGAGCAAGTCACGCGCATGATGGACGCCACCCTGGCCGCGAATGCCCTGTACCGCGATCAGACGGGCGAAGCGCGCCTGCTGCGGGCCTTCGAGTAAACTGTCACGCCGTCAACACCGCGTGCGCCAGCCACTGGCGCAAGTGGGCGGCCAGGTCGAATGCCGGGTCCAGCTCGAACGCCGCATCGAGCGCGGCGCCAAACGTCTGCCCCTGCTGCAACATGACCAAGGCCGCATGCGCGGCCGCATCCACTACCAGCACCTGCGCCTTCCAGCGCGTCCGGCATACGAGCGCCCAGCTGGCCACCTGCAACTCCTGCGGAAACTTCCCCTGCCCCTCACCTTCCTGATGCGCCTGCCACAGGGCCGCCACTTGCCAGCTGGACGCCAGCAAGGCGCAAGCGGGATGCAAGCTGAAACGCCGCGCTTCCAGTTGATCGGGATGCAGGGCGGCCAGCGACTCGGGCGCCAGGCCCTGCGCATCGGCCGCGTAATGGGCCAGGTGCACGGCCCATTCCAGGCGCGCCATGTCCGGCAGGTAAGGCAATTCGGCCACAGGCGGGAAACTGGCGAGAAAATCGGCGAAACGGGCACCAAACTCATTCAAGTCGGCGCTATCGGACGGGTACTGGCGGCCATACGCGCGCGCCAGGCCGCCAAAGAATGCCTCGCCCACCAGCGCCAGCACGACGGGGTAGGCGTGGCCCAGGGTGCGGCGCCAGGTGGCGCTCACGTTGCCGCGGTACAGCGAGAAACGCTGCGGCACGGCTTCTCCCGCGAACGCTGGCAGGGGCGCCACAGCATCGAGCAAGGCTGTGGCAAACGCTTGCTGGCCGGCCGCCAGCGCGTCAAGCAACACGGGCGGCGGCGGGGACGGCAGCACCGTTCCCTGCCATGGCGCTTGCGGCGCATGGCGCGCCAGCATGGCTTGCGCCTTGTCCGCCTCGCCCAGCAGGACATCGAGGGCGGGCAAGTCCGTATCCCATTCGACCAGGGTAGGCATGGCGCCAAAGCGCAGCAAGGCGGCCGCATACAAATCCCAGACGGGATCGGCCACGGCGGCGCCATGATGGTCGATCACGGCGTGCGGCGTCAGCAGATGGCCGCCCAGGTGCAGCTCGCCCACGCTGCCTGGGGCGATCGACTGCATGGCCGCCAAAGCGTCTTCGCCGTGGTTGCACTGGTTCACATACAGGTTATTGATATCGAGCAGCAGGCCGCAGCCGCTACGGCGCGCCAGCTCTGCCAGGAATTGCGCCTCGCTCATGGCATCGTCGGCAAAACGCAGGCAAGTGGAGACATTCTCCAGCAAGATCGGCCTTTTCAGCACGTCCTGTACCCGCCCCACTCGTGCGCATAACAAATCCAGGGCGGCGCCATTCAAGGCCAGCGGTAACAGATCATTGAGTTGCTGCTGCGCCACGGCGCCCCAGCTCAGGTGTTCCGACACGAGGGCCGGTTCGATGCGCTCGACCACGGCGCGCACACGCTGCAAATGGGCTTCGGAAAAGCCCCGCGCGGAACCCAGGCCCAGCCCCACGCCATGCAGGCTGATCGGGTAATCCTGGCGCAAGGTCCGCAACACGTGCCAGTCCCAGCCCGACGGCTGCAGATAGTTTTCAGTGTGCACTTCCAGCCAGCCGACCTTGGGCCTGCGCGCCAGGAAGTCGCGGTAATGCGCGGCGCGCAGGCCGACGCCGGCAAGCGCCTGGATGGGCGGCGGCATGGGCAGGCGGCGGACGCTTAGGGCTGCGTGGCCGGTTTGGCAGCCTTGCCGGCCTTGATGGGCTTGACGGAGCCGCCCGCCTGTTCGCACGTGCCCTTGGCAACATAAGTCCATTCGGTCGGCAGGTTGTCCGCCTCCGCCTGGCCCGCGCAGGAATGCGCGCCATCGGACGAGGCGCAATCGTTCTGCCCTGCCTTGGCCACGCCATAGCATTTTTCCTTGTCGCCAGGAGCGGGGCCATCGTGCGCGGCCGCGTTGAGGGTGGTGCCGGCACAGATGCCCGCGAGGGCGGCGGCGATGAGAGCTTGACGTTTGTTCATGGGGATTCCTCTTGCATGGGTCAAAGTAATCGATAAGTAATCGCGGCAAATCACGGCACGCCCCGGGCTGCACGATGGGCAACATGGGGTGATGGACGTCATTCTACTGAATCGGCCGCGCCATGGCGAACCATCTTCAATCAGTCAATTTTATAGAGGGAGGGGGGAAAGCGGAAAGGCAGACAAAAACGCCCACTCGCCACCGTTGATGACGGTGGTGTGGGCGTAAAGTAGTGCGAGCGCCAGAGTGGCGCCGCGGGACTGCGCTCAGGCGGTCGTGTTGATGCGGTTACCGAGGTGAGCCGGCAGGCTAGGCGCCGACTGTACCGGTGGCAACGCTGCCAGCAAGGCAGTGGCGGTCGAGCTTTGGATATCCTGGGCTTTTTTCAGGACAGTCAAGCCGACGGCTTGCCGCGTGCCTGTCTCCGCCATCGTGGTTGACAGTTGAGCAATGCTTCCGACGTCCATACGTTTCTCCAATGAGGTTCTACCAGTATTAACGGATGGCCGCGGCAAACCTTTAACTTATTTTTCCAGCTTATTTTGCAACTGCAGCAGCAGCCAGGCCAGCACGTGCTCGCGCGCATTCAAGTCCAGCCATTCCACGCCTTCGCGCAAGTCGGCCGGCGCCGGGCTGTCGGAGGCCACGGCGATCACATGCGGGTCGTGCGGATACAGGGGCGCCTGTCCCACTTCCGGACGAAACACTTCCAGCTTGGGAATGGGATCCGTCTTGAAACCTTCGACCAGGGTCAGGTCTGCCGGCCCCATGCGGGACAATTGCTGCGCCAGGCTCGGCTCGGGCGCGCCGCGCAGCTCATGCACGATGGCAAAACGGTACGGCGACGCCACCAGCACTTCCGCCGCCCCGGCCAAACGCAGGCGGGCGCTGTCTTTTTGCGGCGGTTCCAGCGCCAGATCATGGTGGCTGTGCTTGACCAGGTTGACGCGCAAGCCGCGCGCCGCCAGTTCCTTCACCACAAATTCCAGCAGGGTCGTCTTGCCGCTACCGGAACGGCCGATCACACCGAGTACCGGGTGTGCGGGCATCGCATCGTGCATGGTCACTCCTTGATTGAGAAGGAATGATTATACGCAGCCCCACGGGCGCGACCGCCTGGCGCAGCGCCGCGCATTGCCCCGCGCATCGCCCAAGTCAAGCGCCGCCAGGTTTTCCACCATTCTTCGCGCCGGCGGGCACCTGCCGCCGGCGCCTGCCTGTGGACTTCGGTGCTGTCGTTCCCGCGGTTTTACTATTCACCGCCTGCGCATTCCTGGCCGCGCGCGCCAATTGCCGGTGAGCGGCGATCGCGCCGGCCTCGGCATCGGACTGGAACGGTACGGCGGCAGCGGCCGCCACTTCGCCATCAGGCTGGCAAGCGGGCGCCAGCGGCGTAAAATCCTGCGCCCGCACCTCCGCCTCCCATGCGGCCCGCTGCGCCAGCACAGCAACGGGCACGGCAGGCGCGGCGCGCGCTTGCGCCAGGGTCAGCACGGCGCCCAGGCCGCTGGCGGCCGCCACGCGCGCGCCCATCTGGGGCAAGGCGCCATCGGCGGCGCGGCAAAAGCGCTGCAAAATGGTTTTGATGATCGACGTGTGATCGACCACCTCGTGGCTGACGCTGCCCGGCGCGATCAGCGGCGACACGAGCAGCATGGGCACGCGCACGCCGTAGCGGCGAAACGCGGGGTCGTCATCGATGGCGGGGCCCGGCGGCACATGGTCGAAAAAGCCGCCGTGCTCGTCATAGCTGAGGATGAGCAAGGTGCGCGCCCAGGCCGGACCGCGCGACAGGGCCTGGTAGACCTGCGCCACCAGCGCCTGACCGGCGCGGATATCGGCCGGCGGGTGGTCGTCATTGTCAAAGAAATGCGGATCGATCCAGCTGACGGAGGGCAAGGCGCCCGCCAGCGCATCGCCGATGAAGCCATAGCGGCGCGCGCTGGAGCCGAACGGTTCGTACATTTCCGACGAGCGGTAATGGTCGTCCGTCAGCGCCAGGCTCCAGGGCTTCCAGGCGGAATAGAATTTCCAGCTGACCTGGGCACGCTCGAGGTGGCGCACGAAGGACTTGTTCGCATACAGGGGCACGCGCTTGCTGTCGTGGCTGCCGGCCGCCTTGCCGCTGATGGCATACAGGCGGTTGGGCCAGGTGGCGCCCGGCACGGAACTGTAGCAGCGGTCGCAGACGCAGAACTCCCGCGCCAGGAAATCGTACATGGGCAAGTCGGATGCATTGTAGTAGCCCATCACCAGATCGATGTCGGGGTCGCCCGGATGCGTTTGCGCATAGTCGTCGACAAAGCCGCCATTATTGTTTTGCAATTGCTGCGCCACCGACATGCCCGTATGCGACGGGTCTTGCTGCGGGCCAAAGGCCGTGCGCCGCAAATGGTGCACGGGGTAGCTGACGCCCGCATGCACATTGGCATGGCTGGCCTGCAAGCCATCGATATCGGCGCGCCCGCCTTCCAGGCTCAGGTAGCCGAGCATGTGGTCAAACGAGCGGTTTTCCATCATCAGCACGACGATGTGGTCGATGCGCGCCAGGTTTCCAGGCACACCCACATCCAGAACACCCTCACCAGCAGCTGCGGCAGCAATCATCAGAACTCCCCGGCCGCGCACACGGTCGCAGCGACCCTGGTTCGACCAGGCCTGGCCAGTATGGTTCAGCTATGGCGGCCCGGCCTTGATGCACAACAACTCAATACGGCACGCGGTAGCGATAGCCCTTGAAACTGAAGATGGCCGCCTTCGGCTGCAACTTTTCCAGCACCAGTCCCGGCGCCAGCTCCTCGCCTTCGTGGCGCAGTACCTTGTCGATCAGCAGCAGGCGGTCGGCCGGATTCTTCGAATAGATATAGCCGCCGATGGCGACCGCAGGGATTTGCCGCTGTATCGGCTCGGGCAAGTCGCGCATGCCGGGGACGGTCTCTTCGGCAGCAGGCGCAGGTACGGGCACGGCAGGCGCCGGAGCGGGGACAGACGGCGCGGCCTGGCCGGGCGACTCCTGCTTTGGTTCCGCCACAGGCCTGGCATGGTGCACGGGCGCGGCGGTGGCCGCTGGCGGCACGGGCACCGGCACGACCACTGGCGCAGGCGCGGGCACAGGGATTGCGGGCGGGACGACTACCGGCACAGGCGCGGGCACAGCCTGGGCCAGCACAGTCGGGACGACAGCAACTGCCGCCGGTGCGGTGGCTGCTGCCTGCCAAGGCTGCCACAGCAGCAATGCGGCCACCACGGCTACCGTCACGCCACCCAGCGCCAGCCAGACGGGCGCGCGCCGCGCCGCGCCGGACGAGGCGGCATCGTGCAGCTGCACTTGCGGTGCGTGGATCGACGGCAACTCGCCCAGCTGGCGCTCGGCTTGCGATTTTTTCAGTGCTTCTAGTATGTAGGACATCTTATTTCCCCGCCACCATTGCCGTCGCAGCGGACGCCGCCACGGCAGGAGCTGCGCTGCTCAGGCGCGGCTCCGAATTGTCACCCAGCTGCATCAGGCGTATATACGTTTTCGGACCCGCCAGGCCATCGGCCCGCAGGTTCTGGCTTTGCTGGAAAGCCCGCAGCTGGCCTTGCATCTCGGCGTCGAGCGGCAGATTGGCGGCCGGCGCAGGCAAGCCCCGCTGTTGCGCCAGTCGCTGCGCCAGCCAGTCCACGTCCGCGCCGCGGGCGCCCAGCGGCACCTCGTCGCGCCAGCCGCGCGGGGCACGCCAGAAGGTCGTGAAAGCGCCATCGCTGCGCTGCGCCAGCTGGGACAGCGGCAGGCTTTGCTGCTTACCGTCGAGCATCAAGGTGGCCGTCTCGTCCTGCAAGCGCGTCAGCAGCGCCAGCTGTTCCCTGCCCTCCCCGTCGCGCAAGGCCAACAGGGCGGGACGGTCCAGCACGCGCAGCTCGGCGATGCCGCCCCGGCTGTGCAGGCAGCGCAGGCCGGCGCGCGCGCCCGCCTGGCAAGCGTCGCCGGCCGGTAACTGCTCGCCCCACAGGCTGGCCAGTTGGCGCAGCATGGCGTTGCGGTCCGGCACGCTGGCGGGCGCGGGCGCAGGAACACTTGCCGCAGCGGGCGCTGCCGGCGCCACCACGGCAGGTGCTGTCGCCACGGCCACTGTGGCAGGCGCGTGCGGCATGAAATGCCAGGCCAGCGCGGCCGTGACCACGGCGCCGGCCAGCACGCCACCGGCCACGTGGGGCCAGCGCAGACCCCGTCCGGCAGCCGGCTTACCCTCTTCCGCAAACACTTCCTCGGCGGCGCGGCGCAGTATCTGGCGCGTCACTTGCGGCTGGTTTTCCACGTAAGCGCCCAGCAGCGCGCGGTCGCACAGCAGGTTGATGCGGCGCGGCACGCCGTGGCTCATGGCGTGAATTTGCGCCATCAAACGGGGCGCGAACGGCGTTTGCGCCGTGCTGCCCGCCACGGCCAGGCGGTGGCGGATATAGCTGGCCGTCTCGTCCGCCGTCAGCGAACCGAGGTGGTAGCGGGCGATCACGCGCTGCGCCAGCTGCTCCAGTTCCGGCCGCGCCAGCATGGCGCGCAATTCCGGCTGGCCGATGAGGATAATCTGCAGCAGCTTGCGCTCGCTCGTCTCCAGGTTGGTCAGCAAGCGCAATTGCTCCAGCACGGCGGCGGACAGGTTTTGCGCTTCATCAATGATCAGCACATTGTTCTTGCCCTGCGCATGGCTGGCCAGCAAGTGCGCGTTGATGGCGTCGACATAGCCTTTCACGCTGGCCACGCCGGGCGCCACGGCGATGCGGAATTCCTCGCAGATCGACAGCAGCAATTCCTCGACGGACAGTTTCGGATTGAAGATGTAGGCCAGCTGGCAGTTTTCCGGAATCTGCTCCATGAAGCAGCGGCACACGGTGGTCTTGCCGGCGCCGATTTCTCCCGTCAGCAGCACGAAGCCGCCGCCGCTGCCCACGCCATACAGCAGGTGCGCCAGCGCTTCGCGGTGGCGCTCGCTCATGAACAGGTAGCGCGGGTCGGGGGCGATCGAAAACGGCGATTGCTTGAGCTGGAAATAATGCGTGTACATGGAGACCCTGCGGATGAAACGATCAAAATGCGCGGCGGCAAGCCGAACCCCTCATCGGGTGCGGGCGGGCGGCAACGGCTTGTATTTGGCGCAATACACTTTCGCCTTGCTGCGGAAGTAGACGATTTTACTGCCAGGCACGGAACCACGGACAGGAAAGGCGGAATTGTCGAGTTTATTGAAACGCAGGCCCGACACGCCGCGGATGGCCGGTTCCAGCTTTTCCGGTGTCGAGTCCGCCACCACGCCCATGAAGACGAGGGGACTGGTGTCGTCGCTGACGATCACGTCGGTAATCGGCGCGCCCCACAAGGTGGCGTCCGTGCGGAACCAGTAGGCGCCCCCTTCATGCTTGTAGGCGGGACCAAAAGCCGTCAGCAGATAGGCATAGAAGGCCTTGTTGTCGATCTGGTCGATGCACAGCACGGCATTGCCCACCACTTGCCCGAACGTGGACGGCGGCGGCTTTTGCTGCGCCAGCACGCCGGACACGGGGACACCGAAGGCCAGCAGGGCGAACGCCGCCAGCAGGGCCGGCGCACGCCACGGGCGCGTCAATGAACGGCGCAGGCGCATGATCAGCGCTTGCGCTCTTCTTTCTTGACCTTCTTGGCTTCCTTCTTTTCCTTCATGGTCTTGGCCGGTTCCTTCTTGGCTTCTTTCTTGCTGTCCTGTGCCTTGCTCATTATCTACTCCATACCTGGGCGAAAATGCCTGGGCCATTATGACACTCCCCCATGAAAATGCCAGCCGAAAAGCAAAACGGCCGCGCAAGGCGGCCGTTCCAGTCGTACGTCAGTGCCAGATCAATGCAGGCACAGGCGGCGGCGCGTCTTTTCGATCAGCTCCGCATCGTAGGGATGCAGGTTCTCGATAAAGAACAATTCCGTTTCCGCCTCGTCTTCCAGGCACATTTCGATCATGACCGGGCCATCGCTTTCGCGGCCCAGGAAATCCTTCGGCCAGCGGTTCTTGCGGTGCGTGCGCATCATTTCCATGCCCAGCTTAGCCAGCGGCGCCGACACGCCGGCGGCCAGCGCCTCTTGCTGCCAGTCGTCCCAGTACTCGCTCTTTGCTGCCTTGTCGTTCATCATGCTCTTCCAACTCAGGTGTAAAAGGCGGACTTTACTCTTCATGGCGTCCCTTGCCAAGCATGCACACAAGCAACACCACAGCGCGCGGCGCAGACCAGTGCGAAAAAATTGGCATTAAACAAGGCCAATTTCAATACCATTCACGTCATACAAAAATTCCTTTACTAACAATGACTTGCAAGCCAACCCTCGGGCAGGCTGTGTCAAGCGCCACACTATTTTACAATACCACTTAAATACCTCTTGACTAGCCATCGGGGCAACAATATAGTGCCTTCAGCTTTTCGCCGCCCGACAAATAAAAGAACCGAGACAGGCGCATTCAACCAAACGCGGGACTGCACAACATGATCGAATACATAATCGGCGTCGACGGCGGGGGCAGCGGAACCCGCGTACGCCTGGCGCGCCTCGATGGCGAGGAACTGGCGCAGGGACAAAGCGGCCCATCGGGCCTGGGACTGGGCATCGAACGGGCCTGGACCTCCGTGGCGCACGCCGTCACCCTGGCCTTCCGCGCGGCCGGACTGGAACAGCCATCGTTGCAGCGCATGGCCATCGGCCTGGGCCTGGCCGGCGTGCACAACAAGCAGTGGGCCGCCAGCTTCGTCGAACACAATCCCGGCTATGCCTTGGTGGCGCTCGAATCGGATGCCCTGACCACCCTGCTGGGGGCGCACGCGGGCCAGCCGGGCGCCATCGTGGCCATCGGCACGGGCAGCGTGGGCGAAGTGCTGCACGCGGATGGCAGCCGCCATGAAGTGGGTGGCTGGGGCTTCCCCTCGGGCGACGAGGCGGGCGGCGCCTGGATCGGCATGCGCGCCATCAACCACGCGCAGCAAGTGGTTGACGGGCGCGTGCCCGGCAGCGCCTTCGCCACGGCCATTATCGACGCCTGCGGCGGCCAGCGCGACGCCATGCAAGTGTGGCTGGCGGCCGCCAGCCAGACCAATTTCGCGCAACTGGCGCGCCTGGTGCTCGAACACGCGGCCAGCAATGCCGTGGCGCGCACCATCCTGGTCGACGCGGGCCGGCAGATCGCGCTGATCGCCAGGGCGCTCGACCCGGCCGGCGCCTTGCCCGTGGCCCTGTGCGGCGGCCTGGCCGCGCCCTTGTCGGCCTACCTGCCGGCGGAACTGTTGCAACTGGTCGTGCCGGCACAGGGCGACTCGGCCGCAGGCGGTCTGCGCCTGATACGCAAGTACTTGCAGGAGCAATGACCATGCTGGCCAAACTGTCCACCTTCAAACCCAATCCGGCCAGCGACACGCCGCTCTACATGCAGCTGGCGAACATGCTGTCGGACGGCATCGCCAGCGGCGACTGGCGCGCCAACCAGGCCTTGCCTTCCGAGCGCGTGCTGTCGGACATCCTGGAAATCTCGCGCGTCACGGCGCGCAAGGCCATCGACATGCTGTGCGACCGGGGCATGCTGACGCGCAAGCGCGGCTCGGGCACCTACATCACGCCCAAGCTGGAACAGCCGCTGTCGCGCCTGACGAGCTTTTCGGAAGAATTGCGCCAGCGGGGATTTACGGCCGGCTCGCGCTGGCTGCAGCGCGACATCGGCTCGGCCGCGCCGCTGGAACTGCTGTCGCTGGGACTGTCGCCGCACATGCCGGTGGCGCGTTTGCGCCGCCTGCGCACGGCCGACGAAGTGGTGATGGCGATCGAGACGACCACCATCCCCGCGCTGTACATGCCGGACCCGCAGCAGGTGACCGATTCGCTGTACGGCTACCTGGAGTCGCGCGGCACCATCCCGATGCGCGCGCTGCAGCATATTCGCGCCGTCAACGCCACGGCGGAACAGGCCAAGCTGGCCAATATCAAGACGGGTGAAGCCATGCTGCACATCACCCGTGTCAGTTATCTCGACAACGGCGCAGCGGTGGAACTGACCCACTCGTATTGCCGCAGTGATTATTATGAATTCGTAGCGGAGTCGCGCAGATGAGCAGCACTATCAAAGGCAATATCCTTACCCCCGGCGGCTGGATCCACGGCGCCATCGCCTTCGGCGAGCGCGTCGACAGCATCACCGGCGATTCACTCCACCCGTCGACCAACAGCGACGACTATATTTTGCCCGGCTTTATCGACCTGCACGTGCATGGCGGCGCCGGCAAGGACATCATGGAAGGCGGCGAAGCCGTCTACACCATCGCGGCCATCCATGCGCGCCACGGCACCACCAGCCTCTTGGCCACCACCATGACGGCGCCGCCGGAAGACATCGACATGGCATTGAGCGCCATCGGCGCCGCCGCCAAGGACCGCCGCCCGAACACGGCGCGCGTGCTGGGCGCCCACCTGGAAGGCCCGTACATCAATTCCGGCAAGCTCGGGGCGCAGCCGAACTACGCACGCGCCGCCACGCTGGCTGAAATCGAACGTCTGCAAACCTTGGCCAAGCTGCGCGTCATCACCGTGGCGCCGGAAATCGCCGGCCACCTGGACCTGGTGCGCGCGCTGGCCGACGCCGGCGTGCGCGTGCAGATCGGCCATACGCTCGGTTCCTATGAAGACGGCGTGGCCGCGCTGGAACACGGCGCCATGGGTTTCACGCATTTGTTCAACGCCATGAGCGGCCTGCACCACCGCGAGCCGGGCATGGTCGGCGCCGCCCTGGCGCACGCCGAATACGCCGAACTGATTCCCGACCTGCTGCACGTGCATCCGGGCGCCATCAAGGTGGCCCTGCGCGCCATCCCGCGCCTGTACTGCGTCACCGATTCGACGGCCGCCACCGGCATGCCGGACGGCGAATACATGCTGGGCCGCCACGCCGTGCAGAAATGCATGGGCGGCGTGCGCCTGCCCGACGGCACGCTGGCGGGCAGCACCCTGACCCTGGACCAGGCGCTGCGCAACCTGGTGGGACTGGGACTGGACCTGGCCGACGCGTCCAAGCGCGTGTCGACCAACGCCGCCGATTACCTGGGCCTGGAAGAACGCGGCCGGCTGGCCCCCGGTACTTACGCCGATCTGGTGGTACTCGATCGCGATCTCAAACTCAAAGCTGTGTATATAGAAGGAGAAATCTGTGACCTCAATGATGCTTAAAGAAGCCATTTCCGCCGCCGAATGCGTCGCCCTGCAACTGGCCAGCGACACGGAACGCTACGCGGAACTGGGCCGCAAATTGAGGAGCACCTCGTTCTCGACCGCGCTGACCATCGCGCGCGGCAGCTCGGACCACGCCTGCAACTACGTCGCCTACCTGATCATGGCGCGCCTGGGCCGTGTCGTCGCATCCCTGCCGATGTCGCTGGTGACCCTGAACAAGTCGCCGCTGGTGACGCGCGACACGCTGGCCATCTCGATCTCGCAATCGGGCCAGAGTCCCGACGTGGTCGAGCCGATCCGCTACTTCCGCGACGGCGGCGCCACCACCGTGGCCCTCGTCAACGATATCGAGTCGCCGCTGGCGCACGCCGCCGAATGGGCCATGCCCCTGCGCGCCGGCAAGGAACAAAGCGTCGCCGCCACCAAGAGTTTTATTACCAGCCTGGTCGCCGGCGCGCGCATGGTGGCCCAGTGGCAGAACGACCCCGAGCTGCAGGCCGGCCTGGAAGCGCTGCCTGAAGCGCTGCTCGAAGCGACACGCGTCGACTGGTCGCCCGCCATCGACGTGCTGGCCCCGGCCCGCAACATCATGGTCGTGGGACGCGGCATCAGCTTCCCCGTGGCGCTGGAGTCGGCCCTGAAATTCAAGGAAACCTCGGCCCTGCAGGCGGAAGCCTTCAGCGGCGCCGAAATCAAGCACGGCCCGATGGCCCTGATCGAAGACGGCTACCCGCTGCTGATTTTCGCCACGCGCGGCCCGACGCAGGCCGGCCTGCTGCAACTGGCCACGGAGATGCGCGGGCGCGGCGCCAAGGTCTTGCTGGCGGCGCCAAGCGATGTGGCCGAGCGCGACCTGACCCTGCCCGTGGCGGCCACGCCGGACCTCGACCCGATCGTCGCCATCCAGTCCTTCTACGTGATGGCGGCCAAGCTGTCGGCCGCGCGCGGCATGGACCCGGATGCGCCGCGTCATCTGAGCAAGGTAACAAAAACAAACTAAGCAATACCCAACCCGAAAGCGAAGACTGGGGTCGGACCCTTAGGGTCCGACCCCGGCACTTACGGAGCCACTGGCCGGGATAATAATAATGATCAAGAGACTGTTGGCGGTTGTTGCCTGCGCGGGCCTGCTCGCGCCGCAGGCATGGGCTGCCGAGAAAATCGAATTCTGGACCTTCAGCATGAAGCCCAAATTCACGCCGTATTTCAATGCGGTGGTGGCGCGCTATGAGGCGCAAAATCCCGGCGTCAAAATCGAATGGATCGATTTTCCATGGGACGTCATCCAGACCAAGCTGGTCACGCGCATCGTGGCCGGCACGCCGCCCGCGCTGGTCAGCCTGAACGTGCCCTGGGCCGACGAATTCGCGCGCGACGGCTTGCTCACCCCCGTCGATGGCCTGATCGCGGATGCGCGCGCCAGCTACATTCCCAGCGCCCTGGCGGACTTGCGCTTCAAGGGCGGCACCTACGGTTTTCCCATGTACAGCAATGTCGCGGTGATCGCCTTCAATACCGCCATTTTCAAGCAGGCGGGCCTCACGCGCGGCCCCGCCAGCCTCGATGAACAGCTGGCGTTTGCGCGACAAATCGCGCAACGCACGGGCAAGGCCGGCATCGCCCCCGCCCTCTCCAAAATCGATGGCCTGTTCATGCAGCAGGGCCTGGGCGTGGTCCAGAACAACCGCGCCGTCTTCAATTCGCCGCAGCACGTGGCGCTGGTGCAAAAGCTGGCCGACACCTATAAAGTGGGCGGCCTACTGAAGGAAAGCCTGTTCGCCGAAGACAATTTTCCGGCCGTGATCGACGCCTACAAGGGCGGCCGCCTGGGCATGCTGCTGGCGCCGCCGACGGCCATACAGCGCATCCGCGGCGACGCGAAAGATATCTACGCCATCACCGACGTGGCGCCCGCGCCGCTGGGCCCCACAGGCATCGCCGACGGCGGCTGGCTGGTGCACTTCGCCATTCCGAAAGGCGTGCTGGCGCGCCAGCTGCCCTCGGTCGGCAAGTTCGCGCGCTTCCTGACGAACGACGAGAACCAGCTGGCCTTCGCCAAGCAGGCCAGCGTCTTTCCCACCACGGTGAAAGCGGCGGCCGACCCGTTTTTTCTGTCCACGCCGCAGAACGCGGGCGCGGCTGAAAAAGCGGTGGCCGCCGGCGCCCTGTCGATGGGCCACTCGCGCACCCTGTACGTGGCCGGCATCGACGACTACGACGAGTTGCGCCGCTCGCTCGTGAAGGCAGTCGAAGCCGGGGTCACGGGCAAGCAGGACGTGAAGCAGGCGCTGGACCAGGCCGTCGCCATCTGGAACCGCAAGCTGGCCACCCTGCCGCGCCACTAAGGACACCATGAAACTCGCCCACCGCCATACCGTGCAAGCCTGGCTGTTCCTCGCCCCCGCTCTGCTGCTGCTGGCCGCCTTTTCCTTCTGGCCCGTCGGCTACGGCTCCGTGCTGGCCTTCACCGACTATAGCCTGATACGCGAGACGCGCTTCGTCGGCCTCGACAACTTCCGCTACATCTTCAACAACGAGATGTTCGTCTCGGGCCTGAAAAACTCGCTGATGTTTTTGCTGATGGTGCCCTTCGTGCAGGTGGGCGCCATCACCCTGGCCGTGCTGGTCAACAACCGCCTGCCCGGCATCCGTCTGTTCCGCGCCGCCTTCTACGTGCCCGTGGTGACCACCGTTTCCGTGGTCGGCATCATGTGGGGCTTCATGTTCCACGAACAGGGCGCGCTGAACTACGTGATGATGACCTTAAAACTCGTGAATGCGCCCGTGGGCTGGCTGTCGAACGACAGCCTGGCCCTGTTTGCCGTGATGTTCGTCACCCTGTGGCGCGGCCTGGGCTGGTATATGGTGATGTACCTGGCGGCCCTGCAATCGATACCGTCGGACATGCAGGAAGCGGCCATGCTCGATGGCGCCAACCGCTGGCAGCGCTTCTGGAAGATCACCGTGCCGATGCTGCGCCCGACCATCATGCTGTGCTCCATCCTGTCCGTGCTGGCGGCCCTGAAGGCGTACCAGGAAGTCGACGTGCTGACGCAAGGCGGGCCCATGAACTCCACCTTCACGGCGCTGTACTACGCCTATGACCAGGGCCTCAAGCACTTGAAACTGCCGCGCGCGCTGGCGGCCAGCTTCGTCGTCTCGCTGTTCTGCATAGCCATCGCCCTGCTGTGCCTGCGCTACCTGAAACCGAAGCACCGCTAACCGGGACTGACCATGAAAAAACGCTCCCGCCCCCTGAAAACACGCCTGCACATCCTGGGCCACTATGCCGTGCTGTGCGCGATCGCCGTCGTCTGCGTCTTCCCGTTCTGGTGGACCCTGGTGACGGCCATTTCCACGCAAGGCAATATCTTTGCTTTTCCGCCCACCTTCTGGCCGAAGGCGCCGTCCTTGGCCAACTTCATCGAAGTGTTCAATGCGATCCCGATCTGGTCGTTCTTCAGGAACTCGGTGCTGATCGCCGTGTTTACCGTGTTCTGGAAGCTGCTGCTGTGTTCACTGGCCGCGTATCCGCTGGCGCGCCTGAAATTCCGCGGCCGCAAACTGGTGTTCGGCCTGATCCTGGCCACGCTGGTGCTGCCGTCCGAGGTCAACTTCCTCGTCAACTTCATCACCATCACGCAAATGAGCCTGGTCGACACCTACACGGGCGTAATCCTGCCCAACGTGGTGACGGCCGTGGCCATCTTGCTGCTCAAGCAGGCATTCGAGGAAGTGCCGCAAGACCTGATCGACGCGGCGCGTGTCGATGGCGCGTCCGAGTGGGTCATCTTCAGCCGCATCATGCTGCCCCTGATTACGCCATGGCTGGCCACCGTCGGCATCCTGACGGCCGTCGAATCGTGGAATGAATACATCTGGCCTTCCATCGTCATGAGCAAGCCCGATGAATTCCCGCTTTCTGTCGGCGTGCTGTATTTGCGCGGCACCTTCGGCAGCAGCACGCGCGTGATCGCGGCCGGCACCCTGATCACCATCGTGCCGACCCTGCTCGCCTTCCTGTTTACCCAACGCTTCTTCATGCGCGGCATGGACGGCGCAGTCAAATGAAAACGTCTCTCGATAAGGAAGCCTCCATGCACGACCAGCGCATCAGCATCAGCAAAAAAGTCCGCAGCCCGATTTCCTGGGTGCCCACCTTGTACTTCGCCCAGGGCTTGCCGTTCTACGCCGTGGCCCTGGTGGCCGGCCTGATGTTCAAGAGCATGGGCGTGCCGAACGACCAGATCGCCCGCTGGACGGGCCTGATCGGCTTTGCCTGGGTCTTCAAGTCGCTGTGGAGCCCCTTCATGGAACTGGCCTCGAGCAAGAAGACCATGGTGGTGCTGTTCCAGTTCCTTGGCGGCCTGAGCCTGGGCCTGATCGCGCTGGCCCTGCAAACGCCGCTGTGGTTCGCCGCCTGCATCGCCGTGCTGTTCGTCGCCGCGCTGGCCTCGTCGACGCACGACATCGTCTGCGACGGCCTGTACATCGCCAGCCTGTCGGACAAGCAGCAGGCCGCCTACGCGGGCTGGCAAGGCGCCTTCTTCAATGCGGGCAAGTTCATCTCGCTGGGCGGCCTGGTGATCCTGGCCGGCTACCTGGAGAAAAAAATCGGCATCAAGCCGGCATGGTCGGTGATCTTCCTGATCATCGGCGCCATGATGCTGTCGCTGGCCGCCTACCACCTGTGGGCCCTGCCGCAGGTGCGCAACGCGGCCGTGGCCGACAAGAGCGTGGCAGGCATCAGCCGCACCCTGTGGGACGTGCTGGTGGACTTCCTGAAAAAGCCCGGCATCTGGGGCATGATCGCCTTCATCATCCTGTTCCGCGCGGGCGAAGCGCAAGTGCAGACCATCGGCCCGCTGTTCCTGCGCGAAGCGCGCGAACTGGGCGGCCTGGGCCTGTCGACGACGGAAGTGGGCGCCGTGTACGGCACGGCCGGCACCGTCGCGTTCCTGCTGGGCAGCATCGGCGGCGGCTACTTCACTTCCTGGCTGGGCCTCAAGCGTGCCATGTTCTTCCTGATCCTGGCCATGAACTTGCCGAACCTGGTGTTCTATTACCTGAGCCACAGCATGCCGACCGATCTGACCCTGATCACGGCCGCGCTCAGCGTGGAGATGTTCGGCTATGGCTTCGGCTTCGTCGGCCTGATCCTGTTCATGATGCAGGTGGTCTCCGTCGGCAAGTACCAGACGGCCCACTATGCGTTTGCCACCGGCGTGATGCAGCTCGGTTCCGTTCTGTTCAAGATGATCAGCGGCGACATCCAGACGGCGCTCGGCTACAAGACTTTCTTCCTGTGGGTGCTGGTGTCGGCCGTGCCCGTATTGATCCTGTCGCGCTTCATGCGCATCGGCCCGAAGGAGTCCTCCGACCCATCTGACGCCGGCGCAGCCTCCGCGCCGGCCAGCGCAAGCTAGGAATCGCACAGTCCATGGCACACATCGCATTAAAGAACATCGTCAAGCTGTACGACGACAAGCACCCGGTCATCCACGGCATCGACCTCGATATCCGCGACGGCGAATTCGTCGTCTTCGTGGGGCCGTCCGGTTGCGGCAAATCGACCCTGCTGCGCATGATCGCCGGGCTGGAAGACATCACGGATGGCGAGCTGCATATCGGCGGCCAGCTGGCCAACGACGTCGCGCCGGCCGAACGGGGCCTGGCCATGGTTTTCCAGAGCTACGCCCTGTACCCGCACATGACGGTGTACGAGAACATGGCCTTCGCCCTGAGTCTGGCCGGGCACAAGAAGGCCGAGGTGCGCGCCGCCGTCGAACGCGCGGCCGAGATCCTGCAGATCACGCCACTGTTGAAACGCAAGCCGAAGGATCTGTCGGGCGGCCAGCGCCAGCGCGTGGCCATCGGCCGCGCCATCGTGCGCAAGCCCAAGGTCTTCCTGTTCGACGAGCCGCTGTCGAACCTCGATGCATCGTTGCGCGTGCAGATGCGCGTGGAAATTTCGCGCCTGCACCAGGAACTGAAAACCACCATGATCTACGTCACGCACGACCAGGTCGAGGCGATGACCCTGGGCGAGCGCATCGTCGTCTTCAACGGCGGGCGCATCGAGCAAGTGGGCAGTCCGCACGAGTTGTACAACAATCCCGGCAACCTGTTCGTGGCCGGCTTCCTCGGCGCGCCGAAGATGAACTTCGTCGCTTGCGAGGCCGTCGCCAGCAGCCCCGGCTCGGTGGCCGTGCGCCTGCCCGGCGGCGCCGTCATCGACGTCGAAGCGCAGGGCGGGAGCGTGGCGCCGGGCGACCAGCTGACCCTGGGCATACGCGCCGAGCATGTCAGCCTGCGGCACGCGAACGATGCAGGCGACAACGTGGTCGACGCGGCCGTCAGCCATGTCGAATACCTGGGCGACGTGGCCATCGTGTACGCCAGCATGCCGGGCGTGAACGAGATGCTGGCCGAAATGCTGGCCGTTAAGCTGCCGGCCGAGGAAGGCATGCGCCAGGCGGGCGACGCCATGCGCCTGCATCTGCCGCCGCAGCGCTGCCTGCTGTTCGATGCAAAAGGGCAAGCCCTGGCGCGCACGTTTGCCGCACCCGCTCAGCCGTTTATGTGACAATAGCCGTTTTGTATCATGCCGCTTCTGTTTGACTTGTGCACACAGACTGGCAGAATGATGTTTTTTCGAGCTTCCTTGCCCCTCTGGCAAAGCCACTACCCGATGTTGCGGCTGCCAGTGCAGGTGCGTATTTTTGTTATTGATTGAAGGATAACCCATGTCCCAATTCCGTCTTGCCCGTCTTAGTCTGCTCCTGGCCGCCATCGGCCTCAATGTCCTGCCATCCCTGTCGCATGCGCAGGATGCCAAGCCAGCCGCCGCCGCTGCCGCTCCGGCCGACTCCGTGCGCCCTGAAGTGTTCAAGCTGCTCGATCCGACCGTCGTGAAGGCATCGATGGATGCCAAGAACTACGCCGACGTGCAAAGCCGCATCGACCAGGCTGCCGCCATTCCGGCCCTGACGCCGTATGAAACGTTCGTGCTGAACCGCCTGCGCGTGGCGCTGGCCTCGACCACCAACAATGCACCGATGGCCATGACGGCGCTGGAAGCGGTGATCGAATCGGGCAAGCTGGACAAGAAATCGGAAGGCGACTTCATCCAGGCACTAGCGAACTACCACTACAACGCCAAGGATTACCCGAACGCCATCAAATGGTTCACCCGTTACCAGACGGCAACGGGAGACGTGGCCACCGTGCGTCCCTACATCATCCGCGCCTATTACTTCAGCAACGATTTCGCGCGCGCCAAGCAGGAACTGATGGCCGACGTGACGGCCAAGCAGCAAGCGGGCAAGACGCCAAGCATCGAAGAACTGCAGTTGCTGGCCAACACGGGTTCGAAAAGCAAGGATCCAGCCACCTACCTGATCGCCATGGAAAACCTGGTGCGCTACTACCCGTCGGATGACTACTGGAGCGACCTGCTGGGCCGCCTGCAAGGCAAGGCCGGCTATTCCGACCGCTTCGCGCTGGACGTGCTGCGCCTGCAATTCCAGGCCGTCGGCACCATGCCGCCACAGGACTACAGCGACATGGCTGAAATCGCCTTGCAGAACGCCTTCCCGACGGAGGCGAAAAAAGTCCTCGACGCCGGCTTTGCCAAAGGCGTGCTGGGCACGGGCGCGAATGCCGCCAAGCACAAGAAACTGCGCGACCAGGCCAGCAAGGCTGCCGCCGACGATGCGAAAAACATCGCCAGCGGCGAAGCCTCGGCCATGAAGAGCAAGGATGGCACGGGCTTGATCAACCTGGGCTACGCCTTCGTGACGATGGACCAGTTCGACAAAGGTATCGACCTGATCCAGAAAGGCATCGCCAAGGGCGGCCTGAAGCGCGTTGAAGACGCCAAGCTGCGCCTCGGCTATTCCTACGCCATGGCCGGCAAGAAAGACGACGCCATCAAGGTGCTGGAAACGGTCAAGGGCGGCGACGGCGTGGGCGATCTGGCCCGCTACTGGATCCTGTGGCTGAACCGTCCTGCCACGGCAGCGGCACCGGCAGCAGCGGCAGCAGCGGCGCAGTAATTCCCGCTCCCGGCAGCACACGCAAGGCGGTTCCCGGCTCAGGCCGGGGCTGCTTTTTTTTCGACCTTTTTTCCTCCTTCCATGCCGCCAGCCACTGTCGCCACTGCCACCGCCGCCGAACGATTGACCAGCCTGGACGCCTTTCGCGGCTTCGTGATCGTCACCATGATCTGGGTCAACTACCTGGCCGGCATGCCCGGCATTGCCTGGTGGCTCGAACATGCGGGGCCGCGCGCGGACGGCATCACCGTGCCCGACCTGGTCTTTCCCGGCTTCCTGTTCATGGTCGGCATGGCCATTCCGCTGGCCTTGCAGCGCCATTGCGGCCACGTCACGCCAGCCTTGCTGGGGCGCCTGCTGTGGCGCTCCGCCAGCCTGATGCTGGCCGGCGTGGTGCTGGCGAATGCCTACCGCTACGATGCGCAGGCGGCGCTGCTGCCGCACGCCGTCTATGTCCTGTTGTTTTATATGGCCATGATCCTGCTGTGGCGCCAGGGCGCGGGCAAGCTGGAACTGGCCGCAGGCAGCATCCTGATGCTGTTCCTGCTGGCGACGTTCCGCGGCGGATTGAATGCGGAATTTTCCAGCACCTGGCTGCAACCGTCATGGTGGGGCATCCTCGGCATGATCGGCTGGGCGTATCTGCTGTGCAGCTTGCTGTACCTGGCGTGCCAGGGCAACGGTACGGCGCTGATGGGCGTGTTTGCCCTGCTGATCACGCTGTACATGGGCGGCACGGCGGGCAGCCTGGATTTCCTGCCGGCGGGTATCAACGGGTTTGTCAACGTGCCGCAAGTGCTCGGTTCGACGGCGGCCAATGTGCTGGCCGGCACCCTGGTGGGCCAGCTGTTCCTGCGCGGCGCCGCCCTGAGCCATGCCCAGAGGATACGTTTCATGGCGTGGTTCGCGCTGGGCCTGCTGGCGGCGGGCATGCTGCTGCGCCCGTATCACCACATCAACAAGATCGCGGCAACGGAATCCTACACGCTCGTGTGCAGCGCCATCATCCTGGCCCTGTTCCTCGTGTTTTATGTCGTCATCGACGTGTGGCGCTGGCGCGCCTGGGCGGTGGTGCTGTTGCCTGCCGGAACAAATGCCCTGTTCGCCTACATCGTGCCCGACCTGTGGCAGCAACTGGCGGCCGTGCTGCACCTGCCGCACTTCTGGTGGCCGTATCTTGAAACGGGCGGCGCGGCCGGCCTGTGGAATGCCGCCGCCGTCACCGCCCTGATGTTGCTCTTCACCGCCCTGGCCACGCGTTACGGCCTGAAGCTGAAGTTCTAGACTTTGATGTAGATCTTGCGCTTGTCCATGCCGTAGGCAATCAGCCAGCACAGCAGCATGAAGCTGACGGCAAACAGCATGGACCCCACGCGCGCCGGTGCCCAGCCCGTAAACCAGTGCGTGTACAGCCACTGGTACAGATTGCCGCCGCCGATGCGCACGGTAAACGCGATGATCACCAGCACTTCCGACACCAGGTAAATGAAGAGCGTGTTCTTGCCGAAGACTTCAAAGAAATACGTCCAGCCAGTCATTTGACGTACGTCAATGATGTACATCAGCAGCGCCAGCAGCAGCAAGTCCAGGCCAATACCCAGCATCACGTAAGAGCTGGTCCACAGCTTCTTGTTGATCGGAAACACTTCATTCCAGCACAGGGCCACGGCCACGCAGATGACGCCAGCCACGGCCAGCTGATACAGGCTCGAACGCAGCTGCGCCGGCGCCGTCTGGCGCAGGAAACTGCCCGCCAGATAGCCGGCAATCACATTGACGATAGCAGGCAAACTGCCGAGGATGCCTTCCGGATCGAAGGCGATGCCTTCGCCATGGTACAGATGGCTGTCGCCCAGCAAGATCAGGTCCAGCTTGGCGGGCGCGTTGCCGTGCAAGCTGTAATCGCCCCAGGTCGCCAGGATGGCCCAGTAACCGAGCAAGGCGCAGGCGCTGAACACCAGCGCGCCGCGCGTCTTCCAGTAATGCAGGATCAGGGCGGCGGCCAGGTAGCACACGGCGATGCGCTGCAGCACGCCGGGGATGCGCGTGTGCGACAGCGGCGACCAGGCGAACTGGCCCGCATCGTCGAGCTTGAAGAAAGGGAACCAGTACAGCAGGAAGCCCAGTAAAAAAATCAGCGCGCTGCGCTTGCACAGCCTGGCCAGCACGGCGCCATGGCCCAGATGTTCATATTTCCCCAACGCAAACGCCAGCGCATTGCCGACGACAAACAAAAAGCTGGGGAAGACCAGGTCCGTGAGGGTAAAACCATGCCATTCGGCATGCAGGAACGGCGCATACACGCTGCCCCAGTCGCCCGGCGTATTGACGACGATCATCAGTGCGACGGTCAGGCCGCGCAGGACGTCGAGGGCGAGGTAGCGCTGGTTCATGGCTGCGCCCCCTTCAGGATGGGCGCCATGGCCGTACCCAGCACATGCTGCGCATCGCCGCTCAATTCCCAGAACATGCCGCCACGCAAGCCCTTGTCACGGATATAGCGCACTTTATGCGCCACAGATTGCGCATCTTCATAGCTGATGAACACGCCGCTGTCGCGGTTGTACAGATACGGTACTTGCGACGCGGCATTCCAATGGCGCTGGAAGCCCCGCGCGCCCTCGCCCTCGGCCAGGTAGCCTTGCTCCTGCAGATACCGGTAAGTAAATGTCGGCGTAGCGTCGTTGCCGCTGGCGGCGCCCTCGCAAGGTTGGTACAAGCCATCGCCGCGAGGACCGGCGGCGCACTGCTTCCAGCCATAGCCATAAAAGGGCACGCCCAGCACCAGCTTGGCGGCAGGCACGCCGGCGCGCAGGAAGCGCGTCACGGTGGCGTCCGCATACAGCTGCTTGTCGCGCTGCGGGTCGGCGGGGTCGGCATGCAGGGGCGCCAGCTGGCCACTCTCGGCATCCCACACGCCGCGGTAGTCATACGTCATCAGGTTGATCCAGTCCAGCTGCGCCGCCAGGCGGACGATCCAGCCGGGCGAAGCGTCGCTGTCGTCGCTCAGGCTGGCATGCGCGCCGGCGGCGATGGTGATCAGGTAATGGCGGCCGGCATCCTGCTTGCCGGCCTGCTCGAAGGCGCTGCGCAGTTCGCTCGCGAGGCGCACATAGTTTTCCTTGTCGTCGGCGCGATGGCAGAGCTTGCCTTCGATACAGGGAATCCCCCCCGTGGCCGGATGTTCCCAGTCGATATCGACGCCATCGAGGCCATGCCGGCGTACCAGTTCCAGCGCGGAGGCGATGAACGCCTGGCGTGCGGCCGGCGTGGCGGCCACGTCCGAAAAGCGGTTCGACCAGATCCAGCCGCCCACCGACAGCAGGACGCGCAACCGCGAATGACTTTGCTTGAGCGCATTGAGCTTGCGCAAGTTGTCGGCATCAGCTTGCGGCGCCGGCAGGACGATGCTGCCATTGGCCGGCCGGGACGGCTGGCCCTGCGCATCCAGGCAGGCGCTCACGCCGCCGCCCTCCGGTGCGGGATTGCCATGTTCGCCATCCCAGCAGATGTCGGCGAACGCGTACTGGATCAGGCTGACATTGCCAGCGCGAATATTGTGCTCGTTAACGGGAAAATCGGCCGATTTCCAGCCGGGATAATACGCCACCACTTCCGGCGCGAAAGCCGGCGCGGCAGGAGCGGAAGGACTGGCGGAGGCGGCGGCCAGTGGCAGTGCGCAGGCGAAGCAAGCCAGCATTGCGTGTAATGTCATCGGAGGTATCCCACCCTATAAAAAATCCATCTTGCAATAAAAAAATGGCGGAGCCAGCTGCGCTCCGCCATTGTCATGCCATCCCGGGTGTCCGCCGGGAGGCATTAACCAAGTAAAACGTCTTACATCTTGCCACGCAGGCCGAAGAATACCTGGCGGCCATTCTTGTAGAACGCGCGCGGCTGGTCTTTGGTCGAGGCATACGATTTCAACAGCGGATTGTTCAAGTCCTTGCCTTCCAGCGACAGGGTCAGGAACTCGTTGATGTTGTAGTTGACGGAAGCCGAAACGGTGGCGACGTCATCCTGGTAAATGGCGCTCTTGCGATCCAGGCCGTTCAGGAAGGCGGAACGGAAGCTGTAGTTCAGGCGCGCGCTCCATTTGGCATTTTCAAAGAAGCCCGACAGGTTGTACGAGTTCTTCGACGTGCCGACCATATCGCAGTTGCCTTCATCGGCGCACGCCGATTTTGGCGCCGCTTGCGTTTCCTTGCCGTCAGCATAGGTGTAGTTGGCGCTGAAGCCGAAACCATTGCTCAGGTCCTGGGTGTACTGCAGTTCCACGCCACGCACGCGCGCCTTGGTATTGACGGCGGCGCTCATGTTGTAGTTGGTTACGCGACCCAGAGTCGTGTTGTAGTACTGCGCCACCGACGAGCCGTAGGTGACATACGAACCCAGTTTCATCTGATACAGGTTCACGGCGATCAGCGACTTCGGCATGAAGTACCATTCCACGCCCGCATCGACGTTGTTCGACATGATCGGCTTCAGGTTCGGATTGCCGCCGGAACCGGACATCGTCAAGTCGTTCAGGCTCAAGGCACCCAGTGCGCCAAAGTCAGGACGCGCCATGGTGCGGCTGGCCGCGCCGCGCAACACGACATTCTTCGCCAGGTCCGTGCGCAAGTTCACGCTCGGCAGGAAGTTATTGTAGGTATTCGAGGTGAGGGTTGGTTTCCACACGGTGTTCGGCGATGCATTGGCCACGTCGATCTCGGTCTTGACATAACGCACACCGAAGTTACCTTGCACGTCGGCAAAGTTCAGGTCACCCATGACGTAGGCGGCATTGGCCTTTTCCGTCATCTGGAATTCGCCCTGGTAAGCATGCCTGTCGTACGTCACGTACTTGTCGCCCCACTCCTTCATCGAGGAACCGCTGAAGGTCCAGGGATTCTGCAGCACGTTGGCCAGGGGACTGGTCGGGAAACGCGTCAAGCCTTTCGGCACATTTTCCAGCAGACCGGCGCCCGCTCCATAGGTGCCTTCGAGCGCGGTCAGGGAACGGTCATGCTTGGCGGTACGCAGACCAAAACGGATGGTCGGCACGGCATCCCATACGGTGCTGTAGGCACCATCGACCTGGCCATAGTTTTCCTTGTCACGCGTGGTGGTGTCCGTTGCCCAACCGGTGAAGAACGGGGCGCCGGTGCGCGGATTCAAGGTCGCGGCATTGTCGATGACGACATTGGCCGGCGCATCGGTGCCATGCATGGTCAGACTGCTGCCCGAATAGGCCAGCCAGCCTTCATACGCGTAGTCGCGGGCGTGGCCTGTGCCGCGCGTGGTACCGACCTGGCCAGTAAACTTCAGGTTGGCGTTGGCGCGGTACTTGAAGTTAAAGTCGACAAATTTCGAATCGCTGTAGGAACCTGGACGGGCAATGATGTCCTGCACCGAGGCGCCCATTTCCGAGCAATCGGCGACCGGGCACTTCGACGGGAAGGCGATCGACGTAATCGTGTTGCCCTTGAGCGTGTACGACGACGGGATGGCGCCACCCACGTTGCTCCAGTTATTCGACAGGACTTGATACGGCGCCAGCATGAAGTTGGTATTGACGTTGTCCGCATCGAGGCGGGTGTAGAAGCCGTTGACGTTGAAGCTCAGGTCGTTCGATACCTTGTATTCGATGTCCAGCGAGCCGCCCTTGCGCTGGCGCTTCTGCTCAAACAGCGATGAACCGGTCAGGAATGACAAAGACTTGCCTGCGATTGAAGGATTGGCGGCAATCCAGGCTTTCGCATTCGTGTCGTCAAGCTTTTCCCACCACAGGAATTCCTGGCCCTGGCGGCGCAAGGTGCGTTTTTCGTTAAACACCTGCAGCAAGATACCCAGGTCGTTGGCGTCGTTCTTCCAGTTGATCAAGCCGCTGACTTGCGCATCGGTTTTCTTGGACGATTCCGTGTAAGCGCCTTCAATCGAACCCATCAGGGTCAGATTCTTCTTGAAGCTCAAGGGCTTGCGGGTTTCGATATTGACATTGCCGGCGGCGCCGCCTTCGATCAGGTCCGCTTGCGAGCTTTTGTGTACGGTGACGCGGCCGATCAGCTCGGACGGGAACATGGAGTAGCTGACGCTGCGGCCGCCGTTCGTGATATTCGAGATATACCAGTCGCCGCTCGACACGGTGTGGCCGTTCAGGGTGGTCAAGGTCAGGTTCGACGGCGTGCCTTTCAGGCTGACGCGGTCATTGTCGCCAAAGCCGCCTTCGGAGCCGCCTGCCGTGGCGACGGACACGCCAGGGATGCGCTGCAGCGAATCGGCAACGCTCTTGTCCGGCATCTTGCCCACGTCTTCGGCCGTGACGACTTCGACCAGGGAGTCGGAATTACGCTTTTGATTGAGCGACTGGGCCATTGCGGCGCGCACGCCGGTTACCACCACAACACTTGAATCCGGCTGCACTGCTTCCTGCGCCTGGGCGGCAAAACTCGCACCCAGTACCATCAACCCCACGGCTGCCGCGATAGGCGTCAGGCGCGTTACACCGCTAGCTGTCAAATTGCGTTTCATGTACTCCCCCTTGATTTAGGCTCCAGGATTGGAACCTTTTCATTTTTAATGTAGGTCTTCTTTCCAGCCCGCCCACTCTCGCCGGCATGCTGCAGACCCTTCGGCACAACCACTTACAAAACCAATTCAACGCCAATATACTACTATCCAATACCAGAACACTACCAGTTGCAACTTTTTTTTTATAACGTTGCTTGAATCACACAGACCACTTTATCCAAATCAATCCGTAGCCCGTATGAGCCGGTTAAATACCTGTGAGGCAGGGCATAAATTGCTGGCCTGATAATTCAAATTGGTTTTATAACGGCCTTTTTTGGTATTATCCAGCGACACAAAACAGATACAGAGCGCGT
Organism: Janthinobacterium rivuli; assembly: GCF_029690045.1. Taxonomy (NCBI): domain Bacteria; kingdom Pseudomonadati; phylum Pseudomonadota; class Betaproteobacteria; order Burkholderiales; family Oxalobacteraceae; genus Janthinobacterium; species Janthinobacterium rivuli. Next base: position 1,651,473 of record NZ_CP121464.1, on the reverse strand, counting down.
CTGCAACGCGCCGTAACGGAGACCCTCAGCGTATGACCACCCTGGCTCACATCATGCAAGGCCTGGGGCAGACGAGTAGCCTGCCCCTGTACCAGCAACTGCAGCGCGCGCTGCGCGAAGCGATCGACAAGCGCATCCTCGGCCCAGAGGAAGCCCTGCCGGCCGAGCGCCAGCTGGCCAGCGACCTGTCCGTCTCGCGCATCACCGTGCGCAAGGCCATCGATGGCCTCGTCAACGAGGGCTTGCTGGTGCGGCGCCCCGGCTCGGGCAATTTCATCAATACGCGCATCGAGAAAAATTTCGCCAAGCTGACCTCGTTTTCCGAGGACATGCGGGCGCGCGGACGCACGCCGCGCAGCGTGTGGCTCAAGCGCGCGGAGGGCACCGTCACGCCGGAAGAGGCCTTGCGCCTGCGGCTGTCGCCGGGCGCGCCCGTGTACCGCTTCCACCGCATCCGCTATGCGGACGAAATACCGATGTGCCTGGAGTACGCGACCATCGTCGCCAGTTGCCTGCCGGCGCTCGACGCAGTCGACGTATCGATGTATGACGCGCTGGAACAGGCCGGCAACCGGCCCGTGCGCGCCTTGCAGCGGCTCAGCGCGCTTTTGTTGACGGGGGAACAGGCCAGCCTGTTGCAGGCGGAGGAAGGCGACGCGGGCTTGTCGGTGGAAAGGCTGGGCTTTTTGCGCGATGGCCGCGCCGTGGAATTTTGCCGCTCCTACTTCCGCGGCGATATGTATGACTTCGTGGCGGAATTAAGTACCAATTAATACCAGATGGCCGAATTTCTCAATACCAGATAACACCACTTATTGCAGTGCAATATATATGCCGGTATCTCGCCGAATATATGCACGGCGATGGTGCAATCATCGGCGGCGATTATGTGGCTGCCTGCGCGGAATATAAAATAAGGCCGTGCAATACGCTTTTGCGCATTGCAACAAAACAGAGCCTTATGCCTCAGGCAGCGGGCGCGGCGCGGCGGCCCATGCACAGCAGGATCACGCTTAGCGCCACGCACAGCCAGCCGAATAGCGGCCCCAGCCATCCAGCCCAAGTGGCAATAGACGGCTGCGCCGGCAGCGGCGCCAGCAAGGTGCTGCCCGGCATGGCGCTGCTGGCCCGTTCCACCAGTACGCGGCCATACGCATCGCTGACCGTCAGCACGCCCTCGCGCGCCGCGCGCAGCACGGCGTAACCGTTTTCCACGCCGCGCACGACCGTCATGCGCGCGCCCATCCAGGCGTCCAGTTGAAAATCCCAGGCCGGCACCAGCATCGCCTGCGCGCCGGCCGCGCCATACGTCTGCCCCAGGGAGGCAAAATGCATGTCCTTGCAGATGGCCAGGCCCATGGCCTGCCCCGCCACCGGCTGCACGGCATATGCGCTACCGGCAAGAAACTCGCGCTCGGGCGGCGCCAGATGCTGTTTCTGATAGCTGACGGGCACCGCGCCATCGGGCGCGAACAACCAGGCCAGGTTGCGCCGGCCGGCGGCGTCCTGCACGCCAATCCCCACGGTGATCCACGCGCCCGTGCCGCGCGCCAGCGCCTGGAAACGCTGCCGCACGGCGTCCGCCTGCGCGGGGTCCAGCACGGCGATCTTTTCCGGCAGCAGCACCAGCGTGGCACCCTGCCCGGCCAGCGCTTCGACGTGGCGCGCGTACTGGTCCCAGATGGCTTGCGCGCGCGCCGGCGGCGTGGCCGGGCCGATAAAGTCATCGATGGTCACCAGCCCCGCCAGCGGGCCGGACGGCGCAGGGGCGCCGTGCACGCGCCAGGCGCCACCGGCCCACGCGGCCGCCAGCAGCAGCACGGCTGTGCTCGCCGCTGGCACATACGCGCGGCCCCCGGCCAGCAGCAAGGCCAGCGCGGATGGCACCAGGCACAGCAAGAAAAGCAGGCCAGGCACGCCGGCCAGGGCCGCCACCTGCAACACGGCAATATTATCGGCTTGCGAATACGCGAGGCTGCCCCAGTTACCGTCCGGCAGCAATGCGGCCATCAGGGTATCGATGGCGACCCACAGCGCGGGATACGCCAGCACCGTCCAGCTTGCCCTGTAGCGCAGCACGAGGCGCCGCGTGGCCAGTACCACCAGCAGCCACAGCAGTGCCTTGACGGCGATCGCGGCCAGCACGGCCGGCAAAGGCATCAGCAGGCGGAAATAGGCAAGGTTCGACGACAAGCCGAGCACGGCGGCCAGGAACGTCATCCAGGCCGCATCGCGACGCGACGAGCGCAGGGCCAGCCACAGCACGGGCAGCGGCGCGCACCAGGCCAGCGGGCCCAGCGGCTGCGGTCCCAGCACCCAGTACAAAGGCACGCCGGCCGCCAGAGCGGCAGCGATTTGCAACAGGCGCTGGCGCAGCGCGGTGCCGCCGGCAAACAGGGCCGGCGCAGACAAGGTATTGGACAAGGTATTGAGCATGCTCATGCTTTCAAGGGGAGCCAGATTTCCACGCCGCCGATGCCGCTGGCGGGGTCGAACTGCTGGTCGTAACGTTCAAAATCGGGCGCGTCGGCCACTTCCAGGCCGGACTGGGGCAACCACTCGTTCCACACCGTATGCCAGGTGGCGCGGATGGTGGAAATGTGGCCGCGGTGATGAAACACGGCATAGCGCCGCGGCGCGATGCGCAGCCGCATCCAGCCCTCGGGGGCCTGGGAAAAGTCGCTCACCGGCATGGCGCACAGGTAATCGAAATTGCCCGCCTCGTCATTGTTGCAGCACACGCCATACACCAGCTGGCCGGGCGCCGCATGGGGCAGAAAGCGCTGCCACAGGGCGGGGATGCCGGCAGCCGTTTCGGCGCGATAACGTTCGACGAGGCCGGCCAGCAGCAAGGCGGGACCCTGCTCGAAACGCGGCGCTTCCAGGGCCACGCCAGGCGCCACATCCATTTTGATGGCGTCCACCAGCGCGAGGTTGGCAACGTGGCGCTGGGCCCGCACCTTTTCCGGCGTGATCTGGAACTGGTCGCGGAAGGCCCGTGTAAATGCCTCATGGGAACTGTAGCCGGCCTGCAGGGCGACGGCGAGGATGTCTTGCGCGCCCTGCGCCAGCGCGCGGGCCGCCTCGCTGAGCCGGCGCGCCCGCACATAGCGCATCACGGAGTGGCCCGTGGCCAGGCCAAACGCGCGCGTCAGGTGGCACGGCGAGGCGCCGCCCACGTGGGCGATGTCGCCGAGCGAAATATTTTGCGCATAATGCGATTCGATATACCAGAGTGCCTTGGCCAGAGTGTGCATGGACGCTTCCCGTTGAACGAGCAGCGACTGTAGCATTTTCAGGCAGGCGTGACTTGACCGGAATTGCGCAATACCGGCTTACTTTCTGGTGCGCTTTTCATGCACCAGCTGGCCGCTGCTGATACGCGCCAGCTCGGCCATCTCCTGGGCCAGGAAGGCCAGCAGGTCGTCGATGCTGACGACGCCGGAAAGCGCACCCAGGCTGTTGACCACGGGCAGGCGCCGGATGCCGTTGACGCGCATGCGTTCGATGATGTCGTAGACGTCTTCGTCTTCGCTGGCCGTGAGCAGCTGCGCGCTCATGATGTCGCCCACCAGCAGGCTGGCGGGGTCGAGGCCCAGGGCGATGACGGAAATGACGATGTCGCGGTCGGTGAGGATGCCGATGGGGACGCGCTCGCCGTTCGGCTGCTCGGCCACGATCAGGTCGCCCACGTGGTGCTGGCGCATCAGCAGCGCCGCGTCTTGCACGCTGGTGTCACGCTGGCAATGGATGGTGTGCAGGGTACAGATGTCGCCGATGCGCATGTCGCCACTCCGTTTGAGGCAGAGTGTCCACGCTACGCCAGCCCGCCGTGGCGGGTTTGAGGCACATCAATGAAACGAGTCTTACTTTTCTTCGGGGGGCGGCAGGAAGCAGGCTTCGACGATTTGCAGGTCGTTATCCTTGGCAAATTCGCGCACGAAGTGAAACGCCATCGGCTCGATCTCGCGCAACTTCGTGTTGACCACCACCGATTTGACGCCATTGACGACGGTCGGGCGCACGTAGGGCGAATACTGGAGGTGCGCATTGCGCCCGCCACCTTCGGGATTGAAACAGGACATCACTCCACAAAGGCGCTCGGCCCAATCGCTGGGTCGGAATTGCTTGCCATTGCTGGTGAGACCAAGGATGAAGAACTCGTCTGAGAGTTCCCCTGTTTTTTGAGATAACTCGGCCATGTGGCTTGTCGGGACTGGATTGCGTGAATGGCCCCGGCGGGTAAGCCGGGCTGGTAGTCAACTACGTTTGCTGCGGTAAGCCAGTATTATATCTTATAGAAGACTTGGGTTCTACCTCGATCTGCCCTGACGATGCAAACAGGGGCCGGCACGCCTAACGCGCCAGCCCCTATTTTAACCTTGTTCCACGCGCAAGGCGCATGGATGGCGCGTGTGCGCCCGCGTCAGCCGAGGAAAACGGCGCCCGACATCAACAACAGCAGCAGCATCCACAGCAGCAAGGCGCGCCAGACCAGGCCCACCGTGCTCTGCAAGGCGCGCGCGCCCGGCTCTTCGCCTGGCAGGATATCGCTTTCGCTGTCGCTGTCATCGACGGCCATGTCCGGCGTGACGAGCACGCGGGCCGCCGTTTCCGCTGGCGTGCCCAGGCGTACGCCCATGGCGCCGCCGCCGGCCGTCAGGATGATGCCGATGGCCTCGTCCTGCCAGCGCTGGGCGAAATTGCGCCAGGCGTAGATGGCATCCTCGAAATTGCCGACCACGGCAAACGCCACGGCCGTCAGGCGCACGGGGATCCAGTCGATCCAGTAAAAGGCGCGCGCGGCGAACTGGCCGAACGCTTCATTGCGCATGTGCTCAGGCTCGTTCCAGGCGCGCGCCAGGTATTCGGCCACGCGGTACATCACGGCGCAGGCAGGACCCACCGGCATCAGGAACCAGAAGAACACGCCAAACACATTGCGGTGCGTCGTGATCAGGGCTTTTTCCACGGCGATGCGGGCGATTTCGCTTGCTTCCATGCCTACCGTGTCGAGTTTGGTCCACTCGCCCAGCAAGGTGCGCGCGGACGCTTCGTCGCCGGCGCTCAGGGCCAGCTGGATCGAGGTGAAATAATGGCTGTAGTGACGGAAGCCCAGGGTCAGGTAGACGATAAGGACGTTCCAGACGAAGGCCAGGGGGGTCAGCTGGTAATACCGCAAGAGCCAGTACACGCCTGCCGTCGGCACCATCAACGCACCGATCATGAGGAACCAGCCCATGCGGCCATGGTTGGCGTGGCCGGCATTGAACCAGGTCTCCATGCGCATCGCCAGGCTCTTGATTTCGGCGTAGATCGGATTGTCCGCGCGCAAAGGTTTGAGCTGCTCGATCAGCAATGCGCAAAGTATGGAGAGAAATGTCATCAAACGTCCTTTTTGTCTTTTTCAGCAATACCGCAATGCCCGCTACGATAGCGCAGTGCCGTGCTGGAATCAAACTTATTACGTGCGCGGCATCATTTTACGCGCGCAAGAGGTGAAACAGATTGCGCAGCATGCCGGCGGTGGCGCCCCAAATATAGAAGCGCTCATACGGCATCGCGTAGAACGAGCGCCGCCCGCCGGGCAATTCCACCGACAGGCGCTGATGGTTGAGGCCATCCATGAGGAAGGCCAGCGGCACTTCGAAAATTTCCGCCACTTCGGACGGGTCGGCGCGCAGCTCGAACGGCGGCGTCACCAGGCCCACCACGGGCGTGACCTGGTAGCCGGTGCCCGTCAGGTAGTCGGGCAGGCAGCCCAGCACTTCGATATGCTCGCGCGCCAGACCCACTTCTTCCTCCGTCTCGCGCAAGGCCGTGGCGACGGGCGACGCATCGAAGGCTTCGCTGCGCCCGCCGGGAAAGCTGACCTGGCCCGCATGGCTGCTCAGGTGATCCGTGCGCATGGTCAGCAAGATGGTCAAGCCCTGCGGGCGCTGCACCAGCGGAATGAGCACGGCGGCGCGCACGGGCACGGCGCGGGCGGACAGAAAATCCTGGGTCATCTCGGGCTGCCAGTCAGGCTGTTCGGCCAGGCGCTGGCGCAGCCAGTCCGGCGTCAGGCGCACGGCGTCCAGCGCCGCTTCGCCGGCGATCGAATCGATGGCGAGTTGTTTTGGATCAAATGCGATAGTGGCCATGGCAGCTTGCCTCAACAGCAATTCAGAATAAAAAAAGGGCGCCGCGAGGCACCCTTTTCCCAACGCAGACGCTGATATTACGCGCTTGCTTTCGCCACAACGCGGCGATTTGGCAATTTTTCTTTGATACGCGCCGATTTACCCGAACGCTCACGCAGATAGTACAGCTTGGCGCGGCGAACGTCACCACGGCGTTTCACTTCGATCGAAGCGATCAGCGGCGAGTACAGTTGGAACGTACGCTCAACGCCTTCGCCGGACGAGATCTTGCGAACGATGAAGTTCGAGTTCAGGCCACGGTTACGACGGGAGATAACGACGCCTTCGTAAGCCTGGGCGCGCTTGCGCGTACCTTCGACTACGTTGACGCTGACGATAACGGTATCGCCTGGTGCGAAGTCAGGAATCGATTTACCCAGACGGGCGATCTCTTCTTGCTCTAATTGTTGAATCAAGTCCATTTTATAACTCCGAAAACCATCATGCCGGCGCACTGTGGATAGCAAGTATCCGCCCGGTAGAGGATGGGTATTACCAATTTGGGCAACATGCCCGGCACTACTGGCCACCCTGCCGGCCGTCCGGAGACGGCTTACAGGCTGGCCAAGAATTTTTCGTCGGTCTTGCTGAGCAAGCCGGCGGCGCGCGCACTGACCAGCAGGTCAGGCCGCTTTGTCGCGGTCGCTTCCAGCATGCGCTGGCGGCGCCACTTGACGATCTCGGCATGATTGCCACCCATCAAGACGGGCGGTACGGCCATGCCTTCGTATGTTTCCGGCCGCGTGTAGTGCGGCGAATCGAGCAAGCCATTGACGAAACTGTCCTCGATGGCCGATGCCTCGGTGTTCAAGACACCCGGCAACAAGCGGATCACCGCATCCATCAGCGCCATGGCAGGCAATTCACCGCCCGACAACACGAAGTCGCCGACGCTGATTTCCTCGTCGACGCAACGGTCCAGCAAACGCTGGTCCACGGCTTCGTAGCGGCCACACAGGATCACCAAACCAGGTTCGGCTTTCAGCTGCGTGACGCGCTCGTGCGTCAACGGACGGCCTTGCGGCGACATGAACACCACGCGGGGCGCCGCCAGGCCCGATTCGGTCTGGCGTTGCTTCGCGGCATTGATTGTCGCTTCGAGGGGACGGGCCATCATCACCATGCCGGGGCCGCCGCCATACGGGCGGTCATCCACGGTACGGTGATTGTCGGTGGTGAAATCACGGGGATTCCACAGCGACAAGCCACATTTCCCCTGCTCGAAGGCGCGCCGGGTCACACCCGACTGCGTCAGCGCGGCAAACATTTCCGGGAACAGGGTCACGACATCAAATTGCATCGCTCACCATCCTGCAACGTTTGCCCGGCGCATTGTTAAGCGCAGGCGGTTTAATAATCGAGGCCCCAGTCGACCGTGATCTTGCTGGCAGCCTTGTCAACGTTAATGACAAACTGGCCAACAAACGGGATCAGGCGCTCAGGCGCCTTTTCAACGGTCTCATCGGCAGTGGCGACGGGCGTAACGCGCAAGATCGACTGCGGACCATTGCTCATCATGTCGTGCACTGTGCCGAGGCACTCGCCTTGCAAATTCTCGACTGTCAGTCCGATCAGATCGGACCAATAAAATTCATCGGCCGTCAGCGTCGGGAAATGGCTACGCGGAATTTGCACAGAGACGCCTTTCAGCGCTTCTGCGGCATCCCGCCCGACCACACCCACCAGCTGGGCCACGACGTCGCCGCCGTGTAACTTCGCTTGCCTGACTTGAACATCATGCAAGGTCGGTTTATCAAACCACCAGGTTTTGACGCTTAATAATGCATCCGCGTCGTCGGAGAAAGGAGTGATCCTGACTCCGCCAGCAATGCCATAAGCACCGGAGACATAGCCTACCTGTACCAGGTCATCGGGGACTTTCACCCCGGATGCAGTCTTGACCGTCAAACCAGTGATCTAATTAAGCTGCTGCTTTGTTGTTGCTAGCTACCAGGCGAGCAACGGTTGGCGACAATTGTGCGCCAACGCCTTGCCAGTAGGCCAGACGGTCTGCGGTGATACGCAGTGGAACTTCGCCACCTTGCGCCATCGGGTTGTAAAAACCGATACGCTCAATGAAGCGACCATCGCGGCGATTGCGCGAATCAGTAGCGACGATGTTGAAGAACGGGCGCTTCTTGGCGCCTCCACGAGCTAAACGAATAACGACCATAATATTTCCAAAAAGTGTGCTGAGGCGGAAAAAGCCGCAAATTATAGCGCGCTTTACCGCCAGGCAGCAAGCGTTATGATGACGGGCGTGTAATTTGGGCTAATCAAACATTATGACCAGTCATGGCCGAAGACGCAATAGGCGCGTGCGTCTATCGTGCCGGCCATGGCTTGGCATCAGGCGAAATCATTACATAAACGCCACAGGAAAGTGCTATCGTTGTGCGAGACGATGACCGATACTGGCAATCTTTACCGATGAGCAACTCTGGAGTCCCATGACCACCGCTACCATTTTGCAACAGTCGCACAAGAACAAGGCCTTCACGGCACTGCTGGCCTTCCTGCTGGGCATGCTGGGCGCCCACCGCTTCTACCTGCATGGCGCCAAGGACCGCTGGGGATGGCTGCACCTGGCCGCCCTGCCCGCCAGCTTGCTGCTGCGCCAGCTGTTTCCCGATGCCGACTGGTTTTATCAGATATTGCCGCTGACTCTGTCCGCCCTGGGCGGCTTCCTGCAAGCGCTGGTGCTGGGCCTGATGCCGGACGACAAATGGGATGCGCGCTACAACGCCACCTCCGGCCACCTGTCGGACACGGGCTGGCCCCTGGCCGTCGTGCTGGTCGCTACGTTGATGCTAGGCGCAGGCGTGCTGATCGCCACCATGGCGCGCCTGTTCGACTTGCTGTATACAGGCGGTGCCTACGGTTAATTTCCGCACGGAAACCAGCTCGACTCGCCCACATGTAAGTGTTGGTAAGCAATCATGATTTTCCTCTATACTGCATTCACAATGCCGACATTACTGGCACATTTAACACCCCCTAGGAGAAGATCATGATTCGTCGCCCATTCATCCTCGCAGTCGCCATCACGGCCCTGTTCAGCACTTCCGCCTTCGCGCAAAACCTGTCGCCGAAGGCGCAATACGCCTACGACACGAAGCAGGCCAGCACCCGCTATGCGGACGACAAGAAACTGTGTGCAGAAGAAAGCAGCTCGAAAGCGCGCATGCAATGCCTGCGCGACGCCAAGGGCGAATACGACCAGGCCATCATCAACGCCAAGGCCGCGCAAAAAGCCGGTAATTCCTACGCCAGCCAGCCTTCCAAGCAGCCACAGCACCAGATCTGCGCCGATTGCGGCAAGGTGCTGGCAGTCAACGTCGCTGAAAAGGCCGGTGAAGGCGGTGCGCTGGGCATGATCGGCGGCGGCGTGGCCGGCGCCCTGCTGGGCCGCCAGGTCGGCGGCGGACGCGGCAAGGATCTGGCCACCCTGGCCGGTGCCGCAGGCGGCGCTTTCGCGGGCAAGCAAGTCGAAGGCCACATGAAAAACAGCAAGGTATGGACCGTCACCGTGCAATACGAAACGGGCGCCAAGGCGGACTTCGCGTTTGACCAGGATCCAGGGCTGGCGGCTGGCGACCTGGTGCGCAATTCAGGTAATGGTATTGCCAGAAGGTAAGCTGAACCCAAGAGCAAGGACTGGGGTCGGACCCTGAGGGTCCGACCCCGGCACTTACGTTTGGGGTTAAAAAAAGCGCTGGAGAGTGATCTCCAGCGCTTTTTTGCATTCAGCCAGCTTCGGCTGGCCAAGTTTCAACTTAAAACTGCTCCTCCGACAGCGCCATCACGCCGGCGCTGCCGTCGATGATGGTGGCGCGCAGTCCTGGCGCTTGCGACAGGATGTGGTCGGCAAAGAAGCGCGCCGTGGCGATTTTTGCCTTGTAGAACGAAGCGTCGCCGCTGCCTTCTCCCAGCCTTTGCTGCGCCACCACAGCCGCGCGCGCCATTTGCCAGCCGCCCAGCACGATGCCGGCCAGCTTCAGATACGGCACACTGCCTGCGAACACGGCCTTGATGTCCGTCTTCATGTTCGCCACCACATACTCCACCACCGCTTCAAGCGCGGCACTGCCTTCGGCCAGGTGACGCTGCATGGCCTGGAAGTCGGCACCGGTCAGTTCGCCCAGCTGGGCTTCCGTGGCGCGCACCTGGGCGATGATGGCTTTCGCCACGGCACCGCCGTCGCGTACCGTCTTGCGGCCCACGAGGTCGTTGGCCTGGATGGCCGTCGTGCCTTCGTAGATGGTCAAGATTTTGGCGTCGCGGTAATGCTGGGCGGCGCCCGTTTCTTCAATAAAACCCATGCCGCCATGCACTTGCACGCCGTCGCGCGTGACGTCCTGCGACATTTCCGTGGCCCAGCCCTTGATCACGGGCACCAGGTATTCATAGGTCGCCAGGCTTTCCGCGCGCACGTCCGCCTCCGGATGGTGGTGCGCCACGTCGCTGATGGCCGCCCCCACGTAGGCCAGCGCGCGCGCCGCCTCCGTTTGCGAGCGCATGGACATCAGCATGCGGCGCACGTCCGGGTGATGGATGATGGACACCGGACCGGGCGAGCCAGCCAGGTCGCGCGACTGCACGCGGTCCTTGGCGAACGCCACGGCCTGCTGGTAGGCGCGCTCGGCCAGGCCGATGCCTTGCAGGCCCACGCCGAAGCGGGCCGCGTTCATCATGATGAACATGTATTCGAGACCGCGGTTTTCCTCGCCCACCAGCGTGCCGATGGCGCCACCGTGGTCGCCGAATTGCAGCACCGCCGTTGGGCTGGCCTTGATGCCCAGCTTGTGTTCGATCGACACGCAATGGGCGTCGTTGCGCGCGCCCAGGCTGCCATCGGCGTTGACGAGGAACTTCGGCACGATGAACAGGGAAATCCCTTTTACGCCGGCGGGCGCATCCGGCGTGCGGGCCAGCACCAGGTGGACGATGTTTTCCGCCATGTCGTGTTCGCCGTACGTGATGAAAATCTTCGTGCCGAACACTTTATAGGTGCCATCTTCCTGCGGCACGGCGCGCGTGCGCACGGCGGCCAGGTCGGAACCGGCTTGCGGCTCCGTCAAATTCATGGTGCCCGTCCATTTGCCGGATACCAGGTTTTCCAGGTAGACGGCTTTTTGTTCGTCACTGCCAGCCGTCAAGAGCGCTTCGATGGCGCCGTCCGACAGCAGGGCCACCAGGGCGAACGAGATGCTGGCCGAGTTGAGCATTTCGATGCATGGCGTGGCCAAGAGCTTGGGCAAGCCCTGGCCGCCAAATTCCGTCGGATGCTGCACGCCCTGCCAGCCCGCTTCGCCGTAGGCCTTGAATGCTTCCTTGAAGCCTTTCGAGGTAGTCACTTGCCCGTCGTGCCAGAAGCTCGGCTCCTTGTCGCTGGGGCCGTTCAAGGGGGCCACCACGCCGCCGCAGAACTTGGCGTTCTCTTCCAGCACGGCTTCGGCCGTGTCGGGCGTCGCGTCTTCGCAGCCAGGTAGCGTGTGGATTTCGGCCAGGCCGGCCAGTTCGTTCATCACGAACAACATGTCTTTCAGCGGGGCTTGATAGCTCATCTTCTTTTCTCCAAGAAAAAAGCCACGCGCGGCTCGCCGTGTGGGGCGGGCCGGCGTGGCTTTGTCAATAACAAAACCGGAAGGGGTGTGACTTAACCCAGTTCTTTGACCAGTTGCGGCACGATCTCGAACAGATCGCCCACGATGCCGTAGTCGGCCACGGCAAAGATCGGCGCTTCCGGATCCTTGTTGATGGCGACGATGGTTTTCGAGTCTTTCATGCCGGCCAGATGCTGGATCGCGCCCGAGATGCCGACGGCGATGTACAGCGATGGGGCGACGATCTTGCCCGTCTGGCCCACTTGCCAGTCGTTCGGCACGAAGCCGGCGTCGACGGCGGCGCGCGACGCACCCATGGCGGCGCCCAGCTTGTCGGCCAGCGGCTCCAGGATGTGGAAGTTTTCAGCCGAACCCATGCCACGGCCGCCCGACACGATGATTTTCGCGGCGGTCAGTTCAGGACGGTCGGACTTGGCCAGTTCGCGGCCGACGAAGGACGATTTGCCATTGTCGGCAACGGCGGCGACGGTTTCCGTGGCAGCCGAACCACCGGTGGCGGCAGCGGCGTCGAAACCGGTGGTGCGCACGGTGATGACCTTGACCTTGTCGCCAGATTGCACGGTGGCAATCGCGTTACCGGCGTAGATCGGGCGCTCGAAGGTGTCAGGGGAATCGACCTTGGTGATTTCCGAGATTTGCGCCACGTCCAGCTTGGCGGCCACGCGTGGCAGGATATTCTTGCCGTAGGCGGTGGCTGGCGCCAGGATGTGGCTGTAGTTGCCGGCGATGGCCAGCACTTGCTCGGCCACGTTTTCGGCCAGGCCGTCGGCAAAATATGGCGCGTCGGCCACGATGACTTTCGTCACGCCGGCGATTTGCGCGGCGGCAGCAGCGGCGGCCGATGCGTTCGAACCTGCGACCAGTACGTGCACGTCGCCGCCGCACTGGGCAGCCGCGGTCACGGTGTGGTGGGTGCTGCCCTTTAAGGTAGCGTTGTCGTGTTCAGCAATAACTAATGCGACCATGATGTGTCCTGTAATTGTTCTGGATAAACGGCGAGGCCGCGCTTAGATGACTTTGGCTTCGGTACGCAGCTTGGCGACCAGCGTAGCGACGTCCGGGACCTTGATGCCGGCCGAGCGCTTGGCTGGCTCGACGACTTTCAGGGTCTTCAGGCGTGGCGCAACATCGACGCCCAGGTCTTCCGGCTTGACGGTCTCGAGCGGCTTTTTCTTCGCCTTCATGATATTCGGCAAGGTCACATAGCGTGGCTCGTTCAAGCGCAGGTCGGTGGTAATGATCGCTGGCAAGGTCAATGCCAGGGTTTCCAGGCCGCCGTCGACTTCGCGGGTGACGGTGACTTTGCCGTCTTCCAGCACGACTTTCGAAGCGAACGTGGCTTGCGGCCAACCCAGCAGGGCAGCGAGCATCTGGCCGGTCTGGTTGCTGTCGTCATCGATGGCTTGCTTGCCCAGGATGATCAGTTGCGGCTGCTCTTTCTCGGCCAGGGCTTTCACCAGCTTGGCCACGGCCAGCGGTTCCAGTTCAGTCGTCGTTTCCACCAGGATGCCGCGGTCGGCGCCGATGGCCATGGCCGTGCGCAGGGTTTCCTGGCACTGCGTCACGCCGCAGGAGATGGCGACCACTTCAGTGACCTTGCCAGCTTCTTTCAGGCGCATCGCTTCTTCCAGCGCGATCTCATCGAAAGGGTTCATCGACATTTTGACGTTGGCGGTATCGACGCCAGTGCCGTCACTCTTGACGCGGACTTTGACGTTATAGTCGACCACGCGTTTGACGGGTACCAAGACTTTCATAGCTATGCCTTTGGGAAATTATAAAAATGACGGATCAAGTGCTGATTGTGCGTTCGATTATAAGAGAAATTTGAATCTTGAACCGAATTTAAGCACGATCGTGCGATTTTTTGTTAGAGCAATCCATCTAAACTGTCCAGCTTCGGGGATTTCAAGGGTGTCCGCCGCTACGCTGCAGGGCAGCAAAAGGGCTGGCTCAGGAAGGAAAACCAGGCCGCGCCACGGCGGCCCCGGCGGGCAGAATTATTTGCGTTGCATCAGAAAGACGAATTCAGTGCCCGTCTGCACGTGCGACAGCAGGGCATTGCCCGTTTGCTTGGCGAAAGCCTGGAAGTCGCGCACGGAACCGGGATCGGTTGCCATGATGCGCAGCACTTCCCCGCTCTGCAGCTCTGACAAAGCCTTTTTCGCCTTCAGAATCGGCAACGGGCAATTCAAGCCCCGCGCGTCGAGTTCTTTGTGAAATTCCATAATCTCGGTATCAAGTAGTGTGTCGCTCATCATCAATATCCCACCATTGTTTTGTTGTACTGATTTTCGACATACTACTCTAAATCAGGGGCATTGACGCGCTGCACCAAAATAGTTCATCGGCTGTTGTGGTGTCACAACGAGATTCCACACGGCAAAACGGCCCGCAAACACCGTCTGCGGGCCGTTTTCAAGGGGCTGTGGGGTGAAAACCCCGCATGCCTGCTAGCTTACGCCTTATTTTGCGCGTTCGCCGACCCAGGCCGGCACGCCAGCCAGGGCGTCCGCCAGACCACTCGGATCGGTACCGCCAGCCTGCGCCATATCGGGGCGTCCGCCGCCTTTTCCGCCCACTTGCTGTGCAACGAAGTTCACCAGCTCGCCCGCTTTGACCTTCGACGTGGCGTCCGCCGTCACGCCGGCGATCAGGCTGACCTTGCCGTCAGCCACGCTGGCCAGCACGATGGCGGCCGTTTTCAGCTTGTCCTTCAGCTTGTCCATGGTTTCACGCAAACGGGCCACGTCGGCGCCATCGAGCACGGCAGCGAGCACCTTGATGCCGTTCACATCGACGGCTTGCGTGACCAGCTCATCGCCCTGGCCCGAAGCCAGTTTCGATTTCAGCGCGGCCAGTTCCTTCTCCAGCGCCTTCACATGGTCCTGCACCTGTCCGATACGGGCAGTCAGTTCTTCCGGTTGCGCCTTCAGCGCTTGCGCTGCTTCGACCAGGCGGCGGTTGATGGTTTGCACCAGCGCCAGCGCGCCCTCGCCCGTCACCGCTTCCACGCGGCGGATACCGGCGGCAACACCGCTTTCGCCGATGATCTTGAACAGGCCGATGTCGCCCGTGCGCTGCACGTGGACGCCGCCGCACAGCTCTTTCGAGCTGCCGATGTCGAGCACGCGCACTTCGTCGCCGTATTTCTCGCCGAACAGGGCCATCGCGCCATGCTTGACGGCATCGTCAAACGACATCAGGTGCGCCTGCGTGGCGCGGTTTTCCAGGATCTCTTTGTTGACGATGGTTTCCACGGCGACGATCTGTTCCGCCGTCATCGGCGCATGGTGGCTGAAGTCGAAACGGGTTTTATCGGGATCGACCAGCGAGCCCTTTTGCGCCACGTGGCTGCCCAGCACTTCGCGCAAAGCCTTGTGCATCAAGTGCGTGGCCGAGTGGTTGCGGATGGTGCGCGCGCGCTTGGCCGTATCGACTTGCGCCGAGACGGCGTCGCCCACTTTCAATACACCGGACTCCAGCACGCCGTGGTGGCCGAACACGTCCGCCTGGATTTTCAGCGTGTCGCTGACGGCAAAGCTGCCCGCGCCCGAGGCGATCACGCCCTGGTCGCCCACCTGGCCGCCCGATTCGGCGTAGAACGGCGTGGTGTCGAGCACGACGATGCCTTCCTGGCCCGCCTTCAGTTCCGTGACCTGCGTGCCGGCCGCGTACAGCGCCACGACCTTGCCGCTGAACGTCAATTGGTCGTAGCCGACGAATGTGTTTTTCTCGCCCGTGTACTCGACCTTGCTGTCCTTGTGCGTCTTGCCGCCCTTGCGCGACAGTTCCTGGCTTTCCTTCAAGGCAACCTCGTAGCCCACCTGGTCGAAACTGATGTTGCGTTCGCGGCAGATGTCGGCCGTCAGGTCCGGCGGGAAGCCATACGTTTCGTACAAAGTAAACGCGGTGGCGCCGTCGATGCCCGTGGCATCCTTGGCCAGCTGCGCTTCCAGCACTTTCATGCCCGTTTCCAGGGTTTCGCCGAAACGCTCTTCCTCGGCTTTGAGCATGTTGGCGACGTTGTCTTTCGCGTCTTCCAGCTCTGGATAGGCGCCGCCCATCTCGATGGCGAGGTCAGCCACCAGCTTGTAGAAGAACGGTTTCGTCTGGCCCAGCTTGTGGCCATGGCGCAGGGCGCGGCGGATGATGCGGCGCAATACGTACGCGCGGCCTTCGCTGCCCGGGATGATGCCGTCGACGATCATGAAGGCGGCGGCGCGGATGTGGTCGGCGATCACGCGCAGCGACTTGTTTTCCAGGTCCGTGGCGCCCGTTTCGCGCGCGGCAGCGCGGATCAGGTGCTGGAACAGGTCGATTTCATAGTTCGAATGCACGTGCTGCAGCACGGCGGCCAGGCGCTCCATGCCCATGCCCGTGTCGACGCATGGCTTCGGCAACTTGTGCATGACGCCCGCTTCGTCGCGGTTGAACTGCATGAACACGAGATTCCAGATTTCAATGAAGCGGTCGCCGTCTTCGTCAGGCGAGCCCGGCGGGCCGCCAGGAATGTCGGCGCCGTGGTCATAGAAGATTTCCGTGCATGGGCCGCATGGGCCCGTATCAGCCATCTGCCAGAAATTGTCCGATGCGTAGCGCGCACCCTTGTTGTCGCCGATGCGGATGATGCGCTCGACGGGCACGCCGATTTCTTTTGCCCAGATATCGTACGCTTCGTCATCTTCGATGTACACGGTGACGGTCAGCTTGTCAGCCGGCAAGCCATAGACTTTGGTCAGCAGTTCCCACGCGTATTGAATCGCGTCGCGCTTGAAATAGTCGCCAAAGCTGAAGTTGCCCAGCATTTCAAAGAAAGTATGGTGGCGCGCCGTGTAGCCGACGTTTTCCAGATCGTTGTGCTTGCCGCCGGCGCGCACGCAGCGCTGCACCGAGGTGGCGCGCGTGTACGGACGGCTGTCCGTGCCCGTAAACACGTCCTTGAATTGCACCATGCCGCTGTTCGTCAACAGCAAGGTCGGATCATTGCCTGGCACCAGGGAGCTGGAACGGACGATGGAATGGCCCTTGGACTCGAAAAATTTGAGGAACTTGTCGCGGATTTCAGTTGATTTCATGTTTTTTTGGCAAAGAGTGGCGGCAGCTTTAAAGGGAAGATTATACGTGATCTGGGTACGGGAATTGGCGCCGGACAGGCAGCATTGTTGCAAGCCTGCCCACGCATACCGCCCTGCCCGCTCAAGCCGGGTCGTGGTGGCTGGCGCAGGCGTGCGGGGCTGTGCCAGCCACACTGGCGCCGGCCGCCGCATTGCAGTCGGCGCAGCGGCCGTACAGGGTCAGTTCATGGCGCTCGACAACAAAGCCTTGCGGCGCCATGCGCTTCAAGTCACCCGGGCAATCATGCACGTCGAACACGCGCTGGCAGGTGGTGCACTGGAAATGGTGGTGGTGGTGATTGGCGACAGCATTCGACTCATAGCGCGGATTTTCACCCGGCAAGGTCACCACATGCACTTTTTCTTCCAGCACCAGGGACTTCAAGTTGCGGTAAACGGTGGCAATACCCAGCTGCGTCACCTGCAAGCTGGCCTGTTCGAGGATTTCCTGCGCCGATAATGGGCGCTGGGCCGACTCGATGGCGGCTTGAATAGCGGTTTTTTGACGTGTTGTGCGTTCCATAGCCGACAGAATACACCATCCGCCTCTATCTACCGCCCGGAAAAACTGTCACACAGTAATGATAATGGGTTATCATTATCAACTTAGGGCAGGCTATTTCCTTTTCACGCGCTGCCCCAACCCTGCCAACACCGATAGCCGATAAGGAAATCTTGCCCATGTCCGTACGTCCTCACCAACCCACTCCCGTCGCGCTGGCCATCATGCTGGCCTTTGCCGCCCCTGCCAGCGCCCTGGCGCAGCAGGCGACAACCTTGCCTGCCGTCACCGTCTCGGCCAGCGCGCTGGCCCTGGGCAGCGACGACATGAGCACGCCCGTCACCGTGCTCGAAGGCGAGGCACTGGTGCTGGCAAGGGCAGCGACCCTCGGTGAAACGCTGGCCGGCCAGCCCGGCATCACGTCCAGCCATTTCGGCGCAGGCGCCAGCCGTCCCATCATCCGCGGCATGGATGGCCCGCGCGTGAAAGTGCTGTCCGACGGCGCCGAAGTGCAGGATGCATCGACCATCAGCCCCGACCATGCTGTCGCGGCCGAACCGATGCTGTCGGAACAGATTGAAGTCTTGCGCGGCCCGTCCGCGCTGGCGTATGGCGGCGGCGCCGTCGGTGGCGTCGTCAACGTAATCGACAAGAAAATCCCCACGCGCGTGCCGGCAAAGGGCTTGGAAGGCAGCGCGGAAGTGCGCGCCAACTCGGGCGCGCGCGAAAAGGCGGGCGCTTTTGAAGTGACTGGCGGCTCCGGCAACATCGCCTTCCACGCGGAAGGCGTCAAGCGCGACGCGAAAGAATACAAGGTCGGCAGCGGCTGGGAAGGCGGCTCGAAAGTAGGCGGCAGCTACAACAAGACGGACACGGGCAGCGTGGGCGTGTCGTGGGTAGGATCGCGCGGCTTCCTGGGCCTGGCCTTCACCAGCCAGCATGCGGAGTATGGCTTACCTGGCCACAACCACGAATTCGAGAGCTGCCACCCGCACGGCACGCACCTGCATTGCGGCGGCCACGAAGGCCACGGCCATGGCGACGAAGAGGAACATGAGCACGAGCATGAACACGAAAGCGTGCCGTACGTAAAACTGAAGAGCGAACGCTGGGATGTGCGCAGCGAACTGCGCGACCCCGTGCCCGGCTTCGCCAAGCTGCGCCTGCGCGCCGCGTTCACCGATTACAAGCACGATGAAATCGAAGGCACGGAAATCGCCACCACGTTTAAAAACAAGGGCCACGACGCGCGCCTGGAAATGGAACACCATCCCGTCTTCGGCTGGCGCGGCGTGGTCGGCCTGCAAACGTCGAAACGCGATTTCTCCGCCTTGGGCGAAGAAGCGTACGTGGCGCCGACGGTAACAAAGAAACACGCGGCTTTCCTGGTGGAAGAATACAAGCTCGACCAATGGCGCTTCGAAGCGGGCTTGCGCCACGAATGGCAAGACATCACGGTCGACAGCGCCACCTTGCAAGACCGCAGCGCCAAGGGCACCTCGATTTCCCTGGGTGCCGTGTGGAAATTCGCGCCCCAGTATTCGCTCGGTTCGACCATTTCGCGCACGCACCGCCTGCCCAGCGCCGAGGAACTGTATGCGCACGGCGTGCACATGGCCACAGCCACGTATGAGCTGGGCAATGAAAACCTGGGCAAGGAAACGTCGAACAATATCGACTTAACCTTGCGCAAATATGCGGGCGCCACGACGTTCTCGGCCAGCGCCTACCGCAACAAGGTCGACAACTACATCTTCGGCAGCACGCTGGACAATCACGAAGGCTTCCAGCTGATCCAGTACGCCCAGCGCGACGCCACGTTCACGGGCGTCGAAGGGCAGATCCGCCAGCAGTTGAACCCCATGTTCGGCGCCAGCGTGTTCGGCGACTACGTGCGGGCCAAGCTGGCCAACGATGGTGGCAACTTGCCGCGCATTCCGGCCCAGCGTTTTGGTGTGAAGTTCGACGCCAACTGGCAGGCGTGGAGCGGCGTGGCCGAGCTCTACCGCGTGGGCAAGCAGGATAAAGTGGCAGCATTTGAAACGGCAACGCCGGGCTACAACATGCTGAACCTGTCCGCCAACTACGACACGCGCATCGGCACGACGCCGGCCCAGTTCTACATCAAGGCGAATAACCTGACGAACGAATTGGCGTACAGCCACACCTCGTTCATCAAGAATGCGGCGCCGTTGATGGGACGTAACTTGACAGTAGGCATGCGTGTAACGTTCTAACCTTTTTTCTGGACGACAACTGCCGAACTGCTGGGGTCAGACCCGACGGGTCTGACCCCGGATTTCCGCTGCGTATTCATCACATTATTCCACCGCAGTAATCAGGTCGATCCTGTCCGTACAAAACCCATCCACGCCCCAGGCCAGCAGCTCGCTGGCCCGCTCCGGCGTGTTGACGGTGTAGCAGAACAGCCCGTATCCCGCCTCCTTGACCTCTCGCGCCAGTTCCGGCGTCAGCTGCTGGTGGTCGCAATGGATGGCCACCACGTCCAGTTCCTTCGCCTTTTTCACCCAGTCTTCCGGTATCTGTTCGACCAGCCAGCCGCGCGCCAGTTCCGGGGCCGCCTCGCGCGCCGCGTCCAATGCAGCGATGCTGAACGATGATAGCAACGGCAATAACTCTCCTGCAGCAATTTCCTTTGCAAAACAATCGCGCGTAGCGCGCGCCACGGTCTTGCCCGTGGGCACGTCGAAGCCGGGCGCCGGCTTGATTTCGATATTCATCCAGATGCGCTGCGCCTTGCAATAGTCCACCACGGCCTCGAACGTGGGCACGCCTTCGCCTGCGAATGCGGGGCCGAACCAGGCGCCCGCCTCCATCGCTCCCAGCTGCGCGGCCGTGTAGTCATTGACATGGCCGCTGCCGGCCACGGTGCGGCCCAGCTCGGGGTCGTGCACCACGACGGGTACGCCGTCGGACGCCAGCATGACATCGAATTCCACGGCGCGATAGCCGTAGGCCAGGCCGCAGCGCAAGGCGGCCAGGGTATTTTCAGGCGCCAGGGTGCCGCCGCCGCGGTGCGCCAGGGTGCGTGGATAGGGCCACATGGGATTTCCTTTATCGCAATTTTATGGATGCAAGACTGTCTTGCCATACTATCCCGTGCCAATGCTGAAAAGTAAAGCGGCCCCGTTTGGCGACGCGCCGCGGTGAATGGCGGCGCGCCAGTCCCGTTTCGTCGCAGCTCTGTTGCGCCCTGGCCTGCGCTGGCACACAATGCCCCATCGCTACTAGCAGACACCACCATGAAAACCGACGCTCCCTCCGCCGATACGCCAATAGCCAAGGCCAGGTCTCCGTACTACCGCATGCTGCACGATGCCCGCTACGCGCTGGCGCTGAACGTGATCTGCGCGCTTGTCATCACGTTCATCCTCAATCCGGGCAGCCATTTTGGCCAAAACCTGATCGCCTCGATGTGCATCGGCACGATCGCCTTCCTGCTGATCGACGGTGTGCGCCTGACGTTATGGGGCGCGGACCAGCGGCCCAGATTCCTGCCCTTCATGCTCATCATCCTGATTTCCGTGCCCGTGGCGCAAATATTGGGCTTGGCCCTGTTCAGCTGGCTGACGGGCGTGGACGTGGGGGGCTTTGAAAACCTGCTGCCCACGCAAATGATGGGCACACTCGTATTCACCCTGCTGGCCACGGGAGGCGCCGTGCTGTTTTTCTCCAGCCGCGAAAAGATTGCCCGCCTGCAAATGGCGGCAGCCGAGGAAAAAGCCCGCGCCGAATCCGTGGCGCGCCAGGCCATGCAGGCCCAGCTGCAGCTGCTGCAGGCGCAGATCGAACCGCACATGCTGTTCAATACCCTGGCCAACCTGCAGGGCCTGATCAGCTTTGATCCGGAGCGCGCCCAGTTGCTGCTCGACCAGCTGATCCAGTATTTGCGCGCCACGCTTTCTTCCTCGCGCGCCGAGTCCACCACCCTGGAGCAGGAATTTTCCCTGATGCAAGCCTACCTGGGCCTGATGTCGATACGCATGGGCGCGCGCCTGCGCTTTGCGCTGGAATTGCCCGATGCCTTGCGCCAGGTCAAGGTGCCGCCCATGCTGCTGCAGCCGCTGGTGGAAAACGCCATCCAGCATGGCCTGGAACCGAAGATCGAAGGCGGCCATATCCACGTGCAGGCCGCCACCGACGGCGGCGTGCTGATTCTTACCGTCAGCGACGATGGCCTGGGCCTCGACCATCCGGGCCAGACCAAGGGCACGCACCTGGGCGTGGCGAATATCCGCGAACGCCTGCGCGGCATGCATGGCGATACCGCCAGCCTGTCGCTGGCCGCCAACCATCCGGCGGGCGCGACGGCCCGCCTGACATTCCCCCTTCCATCCACCATCACGAGTCCCCTCGCATGAGCCAATACACTCCACGCGCGCCACGCGCCCTGATCGCCGAAGACGAACCGATACTCGCCGCCGCCCTCGCGCACGCCTTGCAGCGGCTGTGGCCAGAGCTCGACATCGTTGCCACCTGCCCCAATGGCGTGGAAGCCTTGCGGCAAGGCCTGGCGCTGCAACCCGACATCCTCTTTCTCGACATCAAGATGCCAGGCAAGACGGGCCTGGAAGCGGCCGAGGAACTGGCGGAACAGTGGCCCGACGGCGTTGCGTTTCCCCACATCGTGTTTGTGACCGCCTACGACGAATATGCGCTGGCCGCTTTCGAGCACGCGGCCGCCGACTACGTCTTAAAACCCGTCAACGATGCGCGACTGGGCAAGACGGTGGAACGGCTGCAGCAGCGCTTGCGCGACAGCGGCGGTGGCAGCGGCACCGCTGCAACCACTGCAACCACTGCAACAGCAGCGCCAGCCGAAACGGTGCCGCCAGCGCCGCAGGCAACCCAGTCCGCCAGCGACGACAACATGGCCCGCCTGCTGAGCCAGCTGCAAGCCATGCTGCCGCCCGCCCCGCGCCTGCAAATGATACGGGCCGCCGTCGGCAACAGCGTGCGCATGATCGCGCTGGCCGACGTCGTGTATTTCGAAGCGCTGGACAAATACATCAACGTCGTGTGCCAGGACAGCGAAGCGCTGATACGCACGAGCCTGAAGGAACTCTTGCCCCAGCTGGACCCGCAACAATTCTGGCAAATCCACCGGGGCACCATCGTCAACGCCAGCGCCATCGCCACGGCCGTGCGCGACGAGGCCGGCAAGCTGTCGCTGACCCTGCGCCAGCACCCGGCGCAACTGCGCGTCAGCCCTTTATATGCGCATTTGTTCCGCCAGATGTAGCTAATGCAGCTGGTTAATGCAGCTGGTGCTTCAGGTCCGACAACTCATCGTGCACCTTGAGCACGGCGCTCTTCATTTCCGGCGTGACGCTGGCCGCCGTGCCGCAGGCCCGCTTGGCGCGGTCGCCCAAGGATTCCATCTGGTCGACGGCTTGCCGGATGCGCGCATCGTCTTGCGTGTCGATGGCTTGCCGCACGGCGCTCTTTTGCTGGTCCAGCTGGTTGATGCAATCCTTCAAGTCCATGGGCATGCCCTGCTGCTTGCCGCACAGCTGGGCCGCCTGGCCGATTGCGTGTTCGATGGCGCCAAAGCGCCGTGCCACTTCCTTTGCCTGCATCATGATGTGTCCTCCCATGGTATTGGGAGTTGGATCGCCAGGCCGGCGCAGGGTTCCCCGCCAGCGGCCACGGCGTCGAAATTTCCATGCGGCACTTTTTTGTAAGCGCTTGTGACATTCTAGACAATTATCAAATCCTTCAGATACATTGGCGTACCTGAACAACCCTGCCCTCCATGACCTCGCTGCCACCCCTGCCCCGCCGCGCTCCCGGCCTGCTGCTGATCGTCCTGCTGCACGCGGGGCTGGCCTACATCGTCCTGCAGTCGCGTCCCCGCCTTGCCGCCGACGAGCACCTGCCGCAGGGTCTGGCCATCGCCTGGCTGCGCTACACGGCCCCCGCGCCGCCCAGGCCGATAGCCTTGCGCAGCGCAAAACCGGCCGCTGAAAACGTGCCGCGCCGAACCATACCGGCGCCCGTCAGCCGCCCCTTGCCGCCACCTGCCGTCGAGCAGGCGCCGGCGCCGGCAACGCCGGAAGCGATCACGGCGCCGCCAGCGCCCAGCGCGGCCGATATCCTGGCGCAAGCCAAACGCGACGTGGGCAAGATCGACAAGGATTTACGCAAGGAATTTCCCCAGCGGGGAGAACAAAAACTGGAGGACACGGGCTTCAAGCGCATGCAGCAAGGATTTGCCGAAGCCTACGCGGCCGTGCCGCCGAAATGGTATGAGGCGTCAAAAATCGAGGAAGTGGGCGCGAATGAGGCCAAGGGCAGCCGCACCTACAAGATCACCAGCGCGCTGGGCAGCCTGTGCGTGACCACGCGCGCGGGCAAGCAGGGGGAAACGATGATCGGCAACTGCCCCAAATAGCCGCCTCAGCCCACCGCTTCGCGCGCCCCCAGCGGCTGCAGATGGCGCAGGCGCAAGGCGATCAGCACGCCGCCTCCCAGGCACAGGCCCAGCATGATGATCACGCCCGTCCAGCCATCGAAGCCCCACATCATGCCCGAGGCGGAACCGATCAGGCTCGATCCCAGGTAATAGAACAGCAGATAGAAAGCCGAGGCCAGGGCCTGCGGTGCGCGGGCGCGGCGGCTGACCCAGCTGCTGGCGATCGAGTGCGAAGCAAAGAAGCCGAAGGTGGCCAGCGCCATGCCGATGACGATCAGCGGCAGCGAATCGAACAGGGTCAATAAAATACCGGACAACATCACCGACAGCATAATCCACAGCACGCCCCGGCGTCCCAGCCGATCCACCAGGCGCCCGGCCCAGACGGAACTGAAGATACCGATCAGGTACAGGAAGGCCAGCAAGCCGACTGTGCTCTGGCGCAAGCCAAATGGCGCGGCCAGCAGGCGGTAGCCGATGTAGTTATACAGGCTGACGAAACAGCCCATCAGCACGAACGCCAGGCAGAACAGCCACGGCAAGCCCCGGTCGGAAAAATGCTGTTTTATCGCGTGCGGCAAGGCATGCCAACCCTTGGTACTGGGCACGAAATTTTTCGATGCGGGCAGGCTGCGCCAGAATTCCGCCGCCGCCAGCACGCCGGCCACGCCCAGCACGCCCAGGGCCCAGCGCCACGACAGGAAATCGCTGAGCATGGAAGCGATCAAGCGTCCCGACATGCCGCCAAACGCGCTGCCCGCAATATACAAGCCCATCGACAGGCCCAGAGACGGCCCCTCGATTTCCTCGCCCAGGTACGCCATGGCCACGGCCGGCATGCCGCCCAAGGCGACACCCAGCGCGGCACGGATGGCCAGCAGTTGCGCATAATCCTGCGCGAAGGCGGACAAAATCGTGAGTATCGCGGCGGAAAACATCGACGCCACCATCAAGGGCTTGCGGCCGACCCGGTCCGACACGGCGCTGAGCAACACCAAGGAAATGGCCAGCAAGCCGCTCGACACGGACAAGGACCAGCTGCTTTGCGCCGGCGTCAGATGAAACTGCTGCGACAGCAGCGGGAACAGGGGCTGGATGCAATACAGCAAGCTGAAGGTGGAAAAGCCGCCGAAGAACAGGGCGCGGTTGCTGCGCTTGAATTCGATGGAACTCTTGGCGATGGCCGTGCGGGGAACAGGAGCAGAAACCGGAATGGCGGATGGGGCAGCGGGGGCAAAGGCAAGCGATGAATCAGACATGGCCGTGTTTCGAAGAAGGAGCGATTCTTCATCTTAGGATTGCCAACTCATATCGTCCAATATATATTCAAGGCCCAGCTCATACTTTAAAACGATTACTGGACGAATATGGAACTGCGCCACCTGCGTTACTTTGTCGCCGTCGCCGAAGAGCTGCACTTCACGCGCGCGGCCGAGCGCCTGCACATCGGCCAGCCGCCGCTGAGCCAGCAGATCCAGGCGCTGGAAGCGGAATTGGGTGCGCAGTTGTTTGAGCGCAACAAGCGCTCCGTGCGCCTGACAGAAGCAGGCCGCCTGTTCCTCGACGATGCGCGGCGCATCCTGGCCCTGTCGGAACAGGCGGCCGTCACGGCGCGCCGGGCACAGCGGGGTGAAGCGGGCGAATTGCGCATCGGTTTTACGTTTTCCACGCCGTTCACGCCCTACTTCGCCACCGTCATCAACCGCTACCGCCAGCAGTTTCCGCACGTCACCTTGACCCTGCACGAAATGGCGACCCTGCATCAACTGGAAGCGATCAGCGGCCGCACCATGGACCTGGGCTTCGTGCGCCCGCCGGAAACGACGTATCCATCGGATATCAAGCTGACGCAATTGCGCCAGGATCCGCTGTTCCTCGTCTTGCCCGTCGCCCATGCGCTGGCGGCCAAGGATGCGATTGCCATCGCCGACATGGCGGGCGAAGGCTTTGTCATGTACCCCAAGGATGCGGGCACGGGGATTTATCCGCAGATCTTCCGCCTGTGCAAGGCGGCCGGCTTCGTGCCCCAGGTGGCGCAGGAAGCGGGCGAAGCGTCAACCATCATCGGCCTGGTGGCGGCCGGCTGCGGCATTTCCGTGCTGCCTGCCTCGTTCGACCGCATCCGCATGGATGGCGTGTGCTACCGCCCCATCGCCGACCCGCAGGCGACCACCAGCTTATTACTTGCACAAAGGGAAGAAGAGACGTCGCCGCTGGTGGCGGCGTTTGTAAAACTGGCCGAAGAAGCGGCCATGGAAGAGAAAGAATAGGCCGATGAGGTCGGCGTAGGTCGGCGTAGGTCGGATTAGGCCGCAGGCCGTAATCCGACAATCGCATGCGTCAAGTCGCAGGTCACGAATAATCCGCATCCAGCTCCGAACCCGCATAATTTTCCAGGTCCTCGAACAGGCTCTTCATGCTGGCCCGCGTGAGGATTTTATGCACGACGGTGCAGCTGCGGCGGTACGACTCTATGCGGTCGAGCAACACGGGATGGTGCTGCACGGGCACCTTGGCCACCAGGGCGGCCCAGCCTTCCTCGAAGTCGGGCTTGTTCTTGCGCACGGAACGCACGAAGCGTTCAAACTCCTTCTGGCCCGTGCGCGCGATGATGCGTCCCCCGCCTTCGATGGCGAAGATGATGGCCAGGGCGATGACGCCCTCGGCATTCAAGTCGCTGTCGCTGACGGGACCGTTGTCATGGTGGCGGCGCAGCCAGCCGGCCAGGCGCACGACGGCTTGCACTTCCTTGCGCTGTTGCAACTGCACGGCATACTTTTCATAGCCGGCCCAGTTCTGGTTCGGGTCGGCCTGGCAAATATCGATGAACAGCTCGCGCAGGCGGCGCTGCAGGTAGACGGGGTCCTGGTCGTATTCACCGACGAGGGCGTCTTCGGGCAGCTGCGACAATTCCTTGATCAGGCGGAAGCCCACCTGGAATGCGTGCTCGGCGCCGTGTTCGACGAGGAAGTCGAGGGCGGCCTGGTCGCCTTCATGCGTGACGGCCTGTTCCAGACCCAGCGAGACGCCACCCACCGTCAGGAACAGCGCTTTCTGGATGCCGTCGGCCGTGCGTTCATTCGTGAACTTCTCGGCCACCATGGCCGTGATGCCCGTCAATTCGTCGGCCAGGTTCAAGGCCGCGTCTTCGCGCGGGTCGCCTGGCAACAGTTTGATGGCGCGCACCAGGCGCGGAAGATTCTCTACAACAATTGCTGGCAGCATTAGACGTTCCCTGCTTTCATTACGAGAAAATGCCCGTGCCCAGGCTGCGGCGCGTGCTGGAGCGTGGCGCGCTGCGCGTGCTCGGCACTTGTTTGCGCAGGCGGTACAGCAATTCCTTGGTGCTGCGCTGCAACATGGTCGGCTCTTCGTCCGGGTCGTCCGAATATTCCGCGTCGGCCAGGTCGGCGCTGTGGCGGAAGTCGGGGAACAGTTCGAACAGCGAGCGGTCCCAGCCGTCTTCATTCGCTTGCGCCAGCTCGATGGCCAGCGGCACGACGTCGTTGTCGGACGAGGTCACGCCCGTCACATACGGTCCCTTGATGACGATCTCGCCCGCCACTTCGAGGATTTCCTTCGGCGCCATCGAGAACAGGATGGCGAACGCCGTGGCGCCCCAGTCGGTGGCCGATGCTTCCAGCAGCAGCTCGCGGCGGCGCTCGGCGTCGTCGGTGGAAAACACCACGCCGTGGATGTGCGCGAACAGCGACTCGGCGATGCGTTCCGGATCGTCCTCGATCTGGTCGTCGCTCCAGGTGGCGGCGATGAAGGCCAGGCTGTCGGCCCAGGCTTTTGGCGGCACCAGCAGGGTGGCCAGCGACATCTTGCCGCCATCAAAGCCGGCCAGGTGCAGGGCCGTCACCTGCGGCGGGATGGCGCTCAGCACTTCCACCACGGCCAGATCGCCATACTGGTCGGCCGCGTCGGCAAACGCCTGCTCGGCGTGGCCCAGCGAACCGGACAGCACCAATTCCGTGACCTGTTTCGTCAGCGCGGGAAGATTGCTCTTTTGTTCCGTGTTATCGGCCATGGTCATCTCCATCCTGGTCAAACATCTGGGCGAAATCGTCGGTGGCTTCGTCTTCGTCGTGATCGTCGTCGCCGTCGTCATTGGCGGCCAGCTGGTCGAGCGACTGGTCGTCGTCGTCCCACAGGCGTGGGTTCTTGTGCAGGAAAGCCGTGATGATGGCCTGGCGCGCCAGGTCGGGGAAGCTCTCTTCGATGGCGGCGTACATCTTGGCCGCTTCCGGCGCGGCGCAGGCGGCCATGGAAAACACGCGGGCCGTATCGCCGAATTCGTAGTCTTCGCTTTCGGCCAGCAAGCCTTTCGGGTCGCTGAACGTGATGTGATCGACCAGCGCGAAGGCCAGCATGTTCACGTCTTCGATGCCGCCGCCGCTCGCGTATTCGCCCACCAGCGCGTCGACCATGCTTTTGTAGTTCTTGCGGTTCGGCGGGTCGCCGAGGATGCCTTCGATCTGGCCTTCCAGCTCGCGCGACTGATACGCGAATTCAGGGTGTACTCTTCTCATGCTGTGCTTTCCAATGTGATGCGCGGCGCTGACAAAAGCGCCGTTGTTGTTGTTTTTCAAATCATTCGGGCTGGCCGGGCGGCCGCCGGCAGGCTTAGTCTGCCGGCAGAACGGTGCCGTGCAGGCGGAACACGCCGCACCACAGGGCATAGGCTTCCGCTTCCGGGTCGATGATGATGCGGTGGTTCACGCTCTGGTCGTATTCGGCGCGCTTGGCCGGGTCGGCCAGGATTTCATACGCCTTGGTCACGCTCTTGAAGCGCGCCTCGGCGCCGGGAGCCTGGTTGCGGTCGGGGTGGAAGCGCATGGCCAGCGAACGGTAAACCTTCTTGATTTCATCGTCGCTGGCATTGGGCGCGACACCGAGGACGTTATATAAATTTTCCATAAAAGGCTCCGGGGTCACGTTTTTCTACTAATTAAAGGCGAATTATCCTATAGAACGGCGTCGGCGTCGCTTGCATGCCGGGAAATGGGGGTAAATACGTGCTTATAAAGCGCTTGCGGT
This sequence comes from Janthinobacterium rivuli, assembly GCF_029690045.1. Classification (NCBI taxonomy): domain Bacteria; kingdom Pseudomonadati; phylum Pseudomonadota; class Betaproteobacteria; order Burkholderiales; family Oxalobacteraceae; genus Janthinobacterium; species Janthinobacterium rivuli. The sequence goes on along the minus strand of NZ_CP121464.1, from coordinate 1,622,566 downwards.
ACGGTAAAATGCTTTTTACTGTCACTCTTCCGCATTGATCAATGAGCAATGATAAACCGAATACCGCCGCGCCAGCGCTGGCGCCCAATTTCTTGCGTAACATCATCGAAGCCGACCTGGCCGCCGGCGCCCACGTGCGTCCCGGCCTGCCCCAGGTGATCACGCGTTTCCCGCCGGAGCCGAACGGCTACCTGCACGTGGGCCACGCCAAGTCGATCTGCGTCAACTTCGGCCTGGCGCGCGATTACGCCGGCCAGTGCAACCTGCGCTTCGACGATACCAATCCGGCCAAGGAAGAGCAGGAATACGTCGACACCATCATGGACAGCGTGAAATGGCTGGGCTTTGACTGGGAGCCGAAGCAGGCCGATGGCCAGAGCCACCTGCATTACGCGAGCGACTATTTTGACCAGCTGTACGCGATGGCCGAGTACCTGATCACGGCCGGCTTTGCGTATGTGGACAGCCAGAGCGCCGAAGACATGGCCGCCAACCGCGGCAATTTCGGCCAGGCCGGCAAGAATTCGCCGTTCCGCGACCGTCCGCGCGACGAATCGCTGGCCCTGTTCCGCGCCATGAAGGCGGGCCAGTTCAAGGATGGCGAGCACATCCTGCGCGCGAAGATGAGCGAAGATGCCATGAGTTCGCCGAACATGAACTTGCGCGACCCGGCCATCTACCGCATCCGCCACGCGCATCACCACCGCACGGGCGACGCCTGGTGCATCTATCCGATGTACGACTACACGCACCCGATCTCGGATGCGCTGGAAAACATCACGCATTCGATCTGCACGCTGGAATTCCAGGATCACCGTCCGTTCTATGACTGGCTGCTGGAAACCCTGTCGGCCGGCGGCTTCTTTGCCAAGCCGGTGCCGCACCAGTTCGAATTCTCGCGCCTGAACCTGACCTACATCGTCACCAGCAAGCGCAAGCTGCGCCAGCTGGTGGAAGAAAAAATCGTCGACGGCTGGGACGACCCGCGCATGCCGACCCTGGTGGGCATGCGCCGCCGCGGCTACACGCCGGAAGCGATTCAATTGATGTGCGAACGCACGGGCGTAACCAAGTCCGACGGCTGGATCGACTACAGCGTGCTCGAAGGCTGTTTGCGCGAAGACCTGGACCCCAAAGCGCCGCGCACGGTGGCCGTGCTGCGTCCGTTGAAACTGATCATCGACAATTTCCCTGAAAACGACAGCGTGGAATGCACGGCGCCCGTGCACCCGCACTTCCCCGAGCGCGGCTTGCGCACCTTCCCCATCTCGCGCGAGCTGTGGATCGAGGAAGACGACTTCATGGAAGTGCCAAATAAAGGCTATTTCCGTTTGTATCCGCCGATCGACGACAAGCCGGGCAGCAAGGTTCGCCTGCGCTATGGCTACGTGATCGAGTGCACGGGCTTTGACAAGGATGACAACGGCAAGGTCATCGCCGTGCATTGCACCTACTTCCCGGACAGCAAGTCAGGCACGGAAGGCAGCGCCAATTACAAGGTCAAGGGCAATATGCACTGGGTCAGCGCGCCGACGGCGATTCCCGCCGAAGTGCGCCTGTACGACCGCCTGTTTACGGACCCGCAGCCGGACGCGGGCGGCAAGGACTTCAAGCTGGCACTGAATCCGCTGGCCAAGGAAGTGGTGCAAGCGTGGCTGGAACCGGGTGCGGAACTGGCCCAGCCGGAACAGCGCTTCCAGTTCGAGCGCCACGGCTATTTCGCGGCCGACCGCGTGGACAGCCAGCCTGGCAAGCCCGTCTTCAACCGCATCGTCACCCTGAAAGACAGCTGGCAGCCCGCCAAATAAGGCGCGCATGCCCCTCACCCCAAAAAACCGCTGCGGCGGTTTTTTTTCGTTTCAACCATATATATCACCTGAGAATATTGCCAGTTGACTATATTCACGATAATTTTGTATATTAGGCAGCTATTGAGCAATTTACAATGTCGATGGCGCTTGTACAACGCAGTCCAGCCTCCGCCGCCCAGGCGGCACCCGATTCCTCTTCCTGATGCGGATGGCGATGTCTTCTACTGCCGGCGAACACCCCTTATCTGTTGAAAAAAGACCGCTGTGGCTGCTCGGCTTTGTGATGTCGATGATGGTGGGCCTGCTGTTCTATATGGCAGCCTCGCTGTCGATCGAAGGCGATGCCAGCGAACAGTTCAACAATCTGGCGCGCAATACCCAGAAAAGCATCGAATCACGCACCAAATCGTATGCCAACCTGCTGCGCGGCACCGCCAGCCTGTTCCACGCCAATGCGCACGTGAGCCGCGAGCAATTTCACCGCTACGTGGCAAACCTCGCGCTGCAACAGAACTATCCGGGCGTGATGAATCTCAATTACAGCCAGGAACTCGACGAGACGCAGCGCGCCGCCTTCGAAGCGGCCATGCAACACGACTATCCACCCGGGCGCGACGGCTATCCGGCGTTTGCCATCCATCCGCCAGCCCCACGCGCCCATTATTCCGTGCTTGTCTACGTCGAACCGATCGCCAGCGCCCCGGATAAGTATGGCTATGACATCGCCTCGCGCCCCCTGATCGCCGAAACGCTGGCGCAGTCGCGCGATTCCGGGAACGTCAGCAATTCCGGCATGCCCGTGCCGATGGACGGCCGTCCCCAATTGACGGCCATGGCCATGCGCCTGCCCGTGTACCGCTTCGGCATGCCGGTCGCTACGGTGGAGCAGCGGCGCGCCGCTTACCAGGGTTCCGTCGGCATCGGCTACGACCTGGTGTCGATGATGCGCAGCGCCCTGGCCGACATGCCGGTACGCAACGTCCGCCTGACCGTGTTCGATATCGGCCCGCAGGCGCCGGAACAGCCGGACTTGCCGCTGCAGCTGCCGCACGACATGCGCCCCATCTTCGACAGCACGGCGGCGGGCATGCATGCGCCATGGTGGCAGCCCGGCAGCTCGGGCCGCTATCTGAGCAGTACGATGCTGATCGAACACAATGGCCGCGCCTGGCAAGCGCTGTTCAGCGTGCGCAAGAGCGACCTGTATTCACGCTTCGACGCCTTCCTGCCGTGGCTGGCCCTGCTGATCGGCTGTGCCAGCACCATGCTGCTGTATATGCTGTTCCACACGCTGGCGTCGTCGCGCCGGCGCGCCATCCAGATGGCGACGGGCATGACGGAGGAATTGCGCGCCAGCCAGATCCGCCTGCAACTGTCGCACCAGAAACTGCGCCGGCTGGCGGCCCACGCCGACCAGATCAAGGAAGAAGAACGCAAGCGCATCGCGCGCGAAATCCACGACGACCTGGGACAGAACCTGCTGGTGCTGCGCATCGACGCCGACATGCTGGCCTCGCGCACGCAACGCCGCCATCCGCGCCTGAACGCCCGCGCCCGCTCGACCCTGGAGCAGATCGACGCCACCATCAAGAGCGTGCGGCAAATCATCAACGACTTGCGCCCAACCGTGCTGGACCTGGGCGTGAATGCGGCCGTCGAGTGGCAGGTGGCGCAATTTCGCCAGCGCACGGGCATCGCCTGCGAAGTGAACGAAAGCCATGACGACATTTGCCTCAGCGATCAATGCGCGACGGCCCTGTTCCGCATCCTGCAAGAATCGCTCAGCAACATTTCCCAGCATGCAAATGCCAGCCGCGTGCAAGTCAAGCTGGAAAAGTGCCGCGATACGGTGTCGATGAGCATCAGCGACAACGGCGTGGGCGCGGCCATCGACGGGCGCAACAAGCTGGGCTCGTTTGGCCTGGTGGGCATCGAGGAACGCATAAAATTGCTGGGCGGCACTTTTTACATCGAAAGCAGCCCCGGCGCCGGCATGAGCGTGCACGTCAGCGTGCCGCTGGGCGCGGACGCCACCGCCTTTCCCTACCAGGAAGAAAGCCGGGCCAGCAGCTGACAGGCGCGCGCCCGCATGAAGCAAGCTCAGCTTGCATATTTCGTAATTAGATGCAATATTGATGTAGAACAACTCAGCGCCCGCCCGCCATGGGCCAGGCATTCCTCGACCACTTGCCAGGAGTACACAGCCGCCGCTTTCCCTTGCTTCACCGTATTTCCCACAACGCTCTTTACAAAAGGACATTCATGGATACGAACGACAGTTTCAAGGCAATTGCAGATTTGAATTTGGACGCGATCAAGGTCAAGCTGATGCACCGTGAGTCAGGCGAAGGATGGAGCCTGGAGAAGGCGAATGCGGTGGAATTCGAATACCGCCGCTTCCTGATCCTGATGAAACAATTTCCACAAGAAGAGACGGCACCGTTGATGGACGTCGATACCTTCTGGCACTACCACATCCTCGACACCCTGAAATATGCGGCGGACTGCGAACAGGTGTTCGGCTACTTCCTCCACCACTTCCCGTACATCGGCTTGCGCGGCGAAGACGACGAAGCGGCGCACCACCGCGTGGGCGAGCGCATGAAGCAATTGTATGAGCAAACGTTCGGGGAAGATTATATCCGCGCAGAAACGGCGTATTCGGGGCGTGCGGTACAGGCGGCGTATTCGGGACGGGCAGTACAAGCGGCGTATTCTGGACGGGCTGTGCAAACAGCATTTTCCAGTGCGGCGGTACAGGCGACGGCGTATTCGGGCCGGGCCGTGCAGACGGCGTTTTCGAGTGCGGCGGTACAGGCGACGGCGTATTCGGGCCGCGCGACCGGGCTTGCCAGCACCGCATTTTCCAGCGCACCAGCCTCATTGACGGCAGCGGTGGTCAAGTCGTCCTCGACTGGCCAGGAAATGGGGCGTTTCTATGTCGATCGTCCGGTACTGAACCGCGACGCGCAATAGAAAAGCGGAAAACAGATGTGGCTGCCGCACGCGGCAAGCCTGACTTACCCAGACGGCACCTCTCAGTTTGCCGTCTGTCAGGCGCTCTTAGGCAGCCATCAACTCGCGCAGTTCACGAATGCTGAAATCGCTGATTTCATGCATGCGGATAAGGATCGTGGCGCCGATCGGCAAGGTATTGTGACGAATCTTGCTGATGACCGGTGGCGCCACTTCCAGAGCTCGCGACAAGGCGGCATCATTTTTCAGTTGCAGCTTGTCGATGATCGCGTCGAGGACGCGATTCGGGTTGTAGGTAGGCAAAGAGGTAATTTGTTTGAGAGACATGATCAAAAATCCGTACTTGTTGTATTAGAGCAATAAGAAACCGAATGTCTCTTCTGCAATAATTCAGGGTAAACACACTAAAAAGCGCCATCACTTATGCGGCTTTTACGCCGCAAACAATATAATACACGCTATTGTTGATTTTTGCGTAACTTAAAGCAAAATTGTGATAATTGAAGAGAATTGACGCACTTGGAATGTGCTAGAGGATAACTCAAATCGGGAAAGTTTGCTGCACGTCATCAGTTTTTACGATGAGCAACACCGCTATGCATGAGCCAGGCTATCGCCATGAGGGTGCTCAGGCGGGCCATTTCCGCTGATAAATGCCAGCCTTGCACGGCGACGCCGGCCGGAGTGGCCGGAAGGCAAGTGCATCCGGCATCGTCCACACGGCACCAGGCCAGTTGCCGGCGAATTTCATCGGGTGGTGGCGGCGGCTGCAGCGCGTGTTCACGCCTGCGCATATAGGCGCGCACCTGTTCCTTGCTGGGGTGACTCGTCGCTCGCATGGCTCGCTCCTGCTGACGGGAAACAGCGTCACGCTCTGCAGAGCTCGCCACAAGAGCCCAGACGCGTGACGACATCGCTCACCATATCGCCAGCGCGCCGTGGCGCGTTTGCGCTGCATCAAATGGCAAGGCCCCGGCGTTGCGCCGAAGCCCGTACTGCCCCATCCTTACTTCTTTTGCTGGCGCACGCGCTGCTGCTGTTTTTCCTGCGTTTGCTGACGATTCTGCTTGCGCTCGAACAGGGTGACCGCATCTTTCTTGGCCTGCTCGGCGGTACGCATTTCTTCATGCGCATCGTGCGGGACAAAAAATTCGGCGTCCTGCGCCGCCACCACCAGCTTGATGGCGGCCTCGTCGTCGAGGTCGTACAGTTCCGTCAGGACGGTGGTGACCTCGTCCAGGTATTCTTCGTAAGTGAGGGTGCTCATGCGGTATTCCTTAAGTGAGTGGCGCAGCGCGGGAACGGCGCGCTGCGCGCCGGCCCAGCAAAGTGCGCAGATAACCGGCCATTTTACCTGATGCCGGCGCCATCGGCTGACAGCGACTGCAAGGCATCGGCCACGCGGGCATAGCGCAGACGCACGCCCAGTTCGCGCTTGAGGCGCACATTGTGCAGGCGGCGCGACTCGGACATGAACGACAGCAGCATCGGCGTAACCACTTGCCGCAGCTCGGCACGCGGCAGGCGCGGCGGGCGTGGCAGGCCGAACGTGTCGGCCACGGCGTCGAAATACTCGGCCATCTTGAGTTCGCTGTCATCGCTGGCGTGATACACGCGTCCCGGCTTGCCCCGCCACAAGGCCCGCTCGATGATGCGCGCCAGGTCGTCGGCATGGATATGGTTGGTGTAGACATCGTCGCTCGCGGCCAGGGCCGGCGTGCCTTCGCGCAAGCGCTTCAAAGGCAGGCGATCGTCCGCATAAATGCCGGGCACGCGCAGGATGGCCACCCTGGCGCCGCGGCGCGCGCCCCAGCCGCGCAAGACCTGTTCCGCGTCGACGCGCCGCTTCGCGCGCGCATTGGCCGGCGCCGTCGGCCGTGTTTCATCGACCCAGGCACCGGCGCAATCGCCATACACGCCGCTGGTGCTCACATACACCATGCGCGCATGCTCGGGTAAAATGGCGGCCAGATTGCGCGTGCGCTGGTCCAGCAAGCCCGACGACCGGGGCGGCGCCAGGTGCACGATCATCGTCGCCAGTCCCGCCAGTCGTTTCAGGCTGGCGCGGTCGTCGAGGTTGGCCACGATGGGCACGGCGCCGGCTTCCCGCAACTGCGCGCAGCGCGCCGGCTGGCTGGTGACGGCAAAGACGCGAAAACGCGCCGCTAGCTGCGGCAGCAGCCGCATGCCGACGTCGCCGCAGCCGAGGATCAGCAAGCGCGGCAAGCCTGACGGCTTGCGCAAAGAGTGCATTAACATATTTTTCATCTCAAGGATTGTATGACTTTTCAAATTACTGTTCAGCCCAGCGGCCACCAATTCAGCTGCGAAGCGGACGAAACCGTCCTGTCGGCAGCGATACGCGCCGGCGTCGGCCTGCCGTACAGCTGCAAGAGCGGCGCCTGCAGTTCCTGCAAGGGCAAGATCGTCTCCGGCAACGTACAGCATAAGCCATACCAGGCCCGCTCCCTGACGGAAGATGAAGCGGCCGCCGGCTATTCGCTGCTGTGCTGCGCCGTGCCCCAGGGCGACCTCGTGGTGCAGGCGCGCGAAGTGGCGGGCAGCAGCGACTACCCGATCAAGAAAATGCCGTCGCGCGTGACCACCATCGAGAAAGTCGCTCCCGACGTCGTCGTGCTGACCCTGCAATTGCCGGCCAGCGAGCGCCTGCACTACCGCGCCGGACAGTATATCGAAATCATGCTGCGCGACAACAAGCGCCGCAGCTACAGCATGGCCAGCGCGCCAGTCGAAGGCGGCCCGGTCAGCCTGCACATCCGCCACATGCCCGGCGGCCTGTTCACGGACCAGGTGTTTGGCAGCATGAAAGAGCGCGACATCCTGCGCTTCGAAGGCCCGATGGGCACCTTCTTCCTGCGCGAAGATTCCGACAAGCCCATCGTGCTGCTGGCCTCGGGCACGGGCTTTGCCCCGCTGAAAGCCATCGTCGAGCACATGATCAACGAGCAATCGCCGCGCCCGATCACCCTGTACTGGGGCGGCCGCCGTCCACACGACCTGTACATGGATGCGCTGTGCCGCCAGTGGGCCGCCGACTTGCCGCAGTTCACCTATGTGCCCGTCGTCTCGGACGCCTTGCCGGAAGACGCGTGGGAAGGCCGCACGGGCTTCGTGCACCAGGCCGTCATCGCCGACTTGCCGGATATGTCCGCGTATCAGGTGTATGCCTGCGGCGCCCCGATCGTCGTCGAGTCGGCCAACCGCGATTTCGTGCAGCTGTGCCAGTTGCCAGCCGACGAGTTTTACGCGGACGCCTTCACCACGGAAGCCGACCTGGCCAAGTAAGCGTCACCTTCCAGACAGCGGGGCGCGGCTGGTGCGGCGCCCGCTGCCGCCACCGCCCTACCCCGCTGCCCCCTGGAAATCTCATGTCTTTCGCCATCCTGCGTCACCGCAACTTCGCCTTTTACCTTTCCGCCCGCGTGCTGGGCACGGTGGCCGTGCAGATGCAAAGCGTGGCCATCGGCTGGCAGGTGTACCAGATCACGGGCAGCCTGTTCGACCTGGGCCTGATCGGCCTGGCGCAGTTCGCCCCCTTCCTCGTCTTGATTTTGCCGGCAGGCCACGTGGCCGACCGCTACAACCGCCGCAACATCATCGCCTGGTGCCTGGCGGCGCAACTGGCTTGCGCGCTGGCCCTGCTGGCCTTTACCCTGAGCGGACTGTCCATCGTCTGGCCCGTGTTTGCCGTGCTGGTGCTGTTCGGCAGCGCGCGCGCCTTCATGATGCCGGCCACGCAAGCCGTGCTGGTGAACATGGTGCCCACGCAACACTTCAGCCGCGCCGTCGCGCTCAGTTCGTCGAGCTCGCACGTGGCCATCATCCTGGGCCCTACCCTGGGTGGCTTGCTGTATTACTTCGGCCCCAAGGTGGTGTATTTGATCTCGTCCGCGCTGCTGGTCGTGTCCGTCCTGCTGATGCGCGCCACCACGCCGGCGCCGCAAGTGGTCAAGCGCGAACCCGTCAGCTGGCATACCCTGCTCGAAGGCTTGCGCTTCGTCTGGTCGAAACCCATCGTGCTGGGCGCCATTTCACTCGACCTGTTTGCCGTGCTGTTCGGCGGCGCCACGGCCCTGCTGCCGGCGCTCGCGCATGACGTGCTGCATATCGGCCCCAGCGGCCTGGGCTTGCTGCGCACGGCGCCCGGAGCAGGCGCGGCCCTGTGCTCGATCGCGCTGGCCATCTTCCCCATCACGCGCCGCGTGGGCGCCTGGATGTTCGGCGGCGTGGCCGTCTTCGGCCTGGGCACCCTGGTGCTGGGCAGCACCAGTTATTTCCCGCTGGCGCTGGCGGCCCTGTTCCTGATGGGCGCCGGCGACATGGTCAGCGTCTACATCCGCCACCTGCTGGTGCAGTTCGAGACGCCCGACGAGATCCGCGGCCGGGTCAGCGCCGTGAACGCCGTCTTCATCGGCGCCTCGAACGAGCTGGGCGAATTCGAATCGGGCCTGACGGCAGGCTGGTTCGGCCTCGTGCGCGCCGTGCTCTTCGGCGGCGCCGCCACCCTGGCCGTGACGGGCATCTGGGCCGTGCTGTTCCCCGTGCTGTCGCGCATGGACCGCTTCCCCCACCACGAAAAGGAAGCGGCCGCCAGGACGGCCACCACGGCCAGCCCATAAGGTCTAAGATGCGCTATCGCCACTGACCAAGCCGCACCATGAAAATCACGCTTCCGTTTCGCAGCTTCATCCGCAGCCGCCCCCACCTGAGCCTGGCCACGGTCATCGGCGTGGCGGCCGGCCTGCTGCTGCCCTCGTCCTGGCAACAGATGACGCGCTTGCTGACGGCGTGGAACGTCGCCGTCTGGTTTTACCTGGCGACGATGGCCTGGATGATGATGCGCGCCAACCATCACAAAGTGAAAGCCATGGCGGCGCGCCAGGACGAGCGGGCGGCAACAGTCTTGTCGGCCCTGTCCGTCGCTTCCGTGATGAGCCTGGTGGCCATCGTCTCGCAACTGTCCTCGATGAAAGACATGGCGCCGGACGAGCGCGCGCTGCATTACGGCCTGACGATCCTCACCCTGGTCGGCTCGTGGTTCCTCGTCGGCACCCTGTTCTGCTTCCACTACGCCCACCTGTATTACCAGGCCGACCCCGCGCTGCGCCCGCTGAAGTTTCCCGACGACGAGCAAAACCCCGATTACTGGGATTTTCTGTATTTCGCCATCACCATCGCCGTGGCCGTGCAAACGTCGGACGTTTCCGTGCAGACGCGCACGATGCGGCAGATCGTGCTGGGGCAATCCGTGCTGAGCTTTTTCTTCAACCTGGTCGTGCTGGGGCTGTCGATCAATATCGCGGCTGGACTCATCAATGGTTGAAAAATCATTTCGTGGTGGAAACTTGACCTGGCTGAAGGGTTAAGCTCATCTTAATCGTGCGCACCCTCTTGAAATACTGGAAAGAGGAGTAAGATAAGTTCCATGCACAGAGGTCATGTGCATGAGGCAGCAACCAGGCCGCAGCACGCCTGAGATGGGTTTTTTTTGAATTGACAGGAGTAAGCATATGCAAATCAATATTCATACCGACAGCACCATCGCCAACACCGCTGGACTGAACGAACATGTGCAATCCGTACTTGAAAGCGCACTGAACCGCTTCCGCGACAACCTGACCCGCATCGAAGTCCACATCAGCGACACGAATGGCCCGAAAGGCGGCGCCGACGATATCCGCTGCGTCATGGAAGCACGCGTTGCTGGCTATCAACCGATCGCCGTGACTGAACAGAACGCCACCGTGCATCAATCCGTTGCCGGCGCCACCGATAAACTGAAACGCGCCATCGATAGCGCCCTGGGCCGCCTGCAAGACAGCAAGCGCCACGCCACCGGCAAGAATGCCGTGATCGATACGGCCGAAGCGGAAGAAACCGCCGAGTAATTCCCCACCTGCAAGATTTCCAGAGACTGAGGCAGCCGTTCAAGGCTGCCTTTGCACATCTGGCCCGCCTTTTGCGCGCGGCAACTTCAATAATAAAACCACAAGCATTCCAGCGTATTAACGCGGCAATGAAATAATTGTCGTATTTCTCACAGTAAGTGACATCAAGCAAGGCATTGCCGTTACGGCCAAGGCCGCTTTACGCTATCATGAAGTGACCGGCCCCCTGCTCGCGCGCCGGCTTTTTGAAAGTGTGATTGTGGAACAGATCGGCAACTTCGGCGCTTCAGGCTGCAACATCGGCGATTTACAGCTATTTCGCGATGGGGCGGATAGCCAGACGGCCGCCATGCTGGCGCCCTGCCCCGTCATGCGCCTCGAAGCGGGCGAAGCTATTTCCGACACGCAAGGCGCCAGTCTGTACATCGTCCTGCGCGGTTCGCTGGCCGTGGCCGCCGACACCCACACGGGCATGGATGACGGCACCGTCAGCAAGGTCTTGCCCGGCGAAAGCGTGGGCGAACAATCGGTGCTCGATGAAGCGAGCAACCTGGCCGCCATTTCCGCCCTGGAAGAAACCGATTTGCTGGTAATCGACGCGGCCGTCGTCTGGGAATTGATCGAGCAGTCGAACGGCCTGGCGCGCAACCTGCTGCGGCTGCTGTCCTTCCGCATCCGCGCCGCCAATGCCCTGCTGCGCCGGCGCCAGAAACTGGGCGAATTCTACCGCCAGCTATCGATGGTCGACAGCCTGACGGGCTTGTACAACCGCGCCTGGCTGACGGATCTGCTGCCTAACATGATCGTCACGGCCCACGCCAGCGGCTCGCCGCTGTCGCTGGTGATGATAGACCTCGACCATTTCAAGCGCTTCAACGACACGCACGGCCACCAGGCGGGCGACCAGGCGCTGCGCATCGCCGCACAAGTGCTGGGCGCGGCCCTGCGGCCCACGGATTTTGCCGTGCGCTATGGTGGCGAGGAAATGATGGTGATCTTGCCCGATACCAACGAACACGTGGCCCTGCGGGTGGCCGAGCGCCTGTGCGAGCGCATGCAGCTGGCCGTCATCTTCGCCGACATGCGCAGCGCGCTGCCGCACATTACGGGTTCCTTCGGCGTGGCCAGCCTGGCGGCCGAACAGGACGACGAGGCGCTGATCGCGGCCGCCGACGCGGCGCTGTACCGCGCAAAGGCAGGCGGACGCAACCGGGTCATGCTATAGATCAGGCAGCCTTGCTGTCGGCCGGCTTGCTTGCATCCGGCTTGGCGTCATCCTTCTTGCTGCTGTGCGCGGCGATGAAATCGGCATAGCCCTTCTGCACCAGCTCATACGTCTTGTCGATATTGCCAGCGATATCGCCACCCAGCACTTTCAAGCCTTCCAGGATATCGCGCGCTTCCTTGAAACCTTTCTCCATGCCGCCGCTGATGGTGTCCATGAACTTGGTCAGGGCCGTATCGTCGTCCATGCCGGGATTTTGCTTCTTGTAGGCGTCAAAAAAACCCGTCGACAGCGATACAATGCGGCTCGCCGTCGCTTCGGCGCTGTTATCCTGCGAGGCCGCGTTCTGGATCGCATCGTCGCCGTACTGGCTCTTCAGCGCTTCATTGATGTTGGTGATGGCCGTCTTGTACAGCAGCGCCAGCGGTTCGTTCTCGGAACCGATGGACACATTCAGCGACGCCTGCATGATGGAAGCGTTCAATTGCAGCTTGGTGCGGTCATTCACGCTCATTTCAGCGTTGATGCCGTCCTTTTGCTGGACTTTATCGTCCTTGCCGGCAACGCCCGTACTGACGGAAGTCACGGAAGGGTTGGAATTGCCGCTTGCGGCGATGGGAATTGACACGATAGACCTCCTTGAACGGACAATGTATGCCACCATGCGGGAAACGCGATGATGACCATCCTCTCGTGTAGTATCGGCAGGTTTTCAGAAAACTGTAGCAGCGGCCGCTTTTAGCGGCCCGGATAACCAATCAAGCAACGACCATCAATGACTAACCAGACCTTTCTTTGGCACGACTACGAAACCTTTGGCGCCCAGCCGCGCCGCGACCGCCCGGCCCAGTTCGCCGCCATCCGCACGGATGCCGACCTCAACGAGATCGGCGAGCCGATCATGCTGTATTGCCAGCCTGCCAATGATTTCCTGCCCGACCCGCAATCGTGCCTGATCACCGGCATCACGCCGCAACAGTGCTTGCAGCTGGGCGTGCCCGAGCACCAGTTCGCCGCCACCATCGAAGCTGCCTTTTCGGAACCGGGCACCATCGGCGTGGGCTACAACACCATCCGTTTCGACGATGAAGTCACGCGTTTCCTGTTCTGGCGCAATCTGATCGACCCGTATGCGCGCGAATGGAAGAACCATTGCGGCCGCTGGGACATCCTCGACGTGGTGCGCATGACGCACGCGCTGCGCCCGGAAGGCATGCAATGGCCGAAGCGCGACGATGGCCAGACCAGTTTTAAGCTGGAACACTTGAGCAAGGCCAATGGCCTGGCCCACGAAGCGGCGCACGATGCGCTGTCCGACGTGCGCGCCACCATCGCCCTGGCGCGCCTGATCAAGGAAAAGCAGCCGAAACTGTTCGAATTCTGCCTGGCCCTGCACAAGAAGGACCGGGTCGCCAGCGAAATGGGCATGCACCTGGCCGCCGCCGAACGCCAGCCCTTCCTGCACGTGTCGGGCATGTTCCCCGCCGAACGGGGCTGCCTGGGCGTCGTCTGGCCGCTGGCCACGCATCCGAGCAACAAAAATGAAATCCTCGTCTGGGATTGCGCCTACGACCCGCGCGAACTGTTCGCGCTGGACGCCGACACCATCCGCACGCGTTTATTTACACGCAAGGATGCCATGCCGGAAGGCATGACGCGCCTGCCCGTGAAAAGCGTGCACCTGAACAAATCGCCCATGCTGGTCGGCAATCTGAAAACTTTGTCGCCGGCCATGGCCGCGCAATGGGGCATCGATCTGGACGCGGCGAAGGTCAACGCGCAGCTGGCCGCGACGGCGCCGAACATGGATGCCATCTGGGCCGAAGTGTTCCAGCGTCCGGGCGCGAACGCCGCGCTGGACGTGGATGAGGATTTGTACAATGGTTTCGTCAGCAACGACGACCGCCGCCTGCTTGAGTCCTTGCGCCGCGAAACGCCGGCCAAGCTGGCCACGGCCCGCCCCTCGTTTGCCGACGAGCGCCTGCAGGAATTGCTGTTCCGCTACCGCGCCCGCAATTTCCCGCAAACCCTGAGCGAAGCGGAAAGCCTGCGCTGGGAACAGCACCGCGCCGCCCGCCTGTTCGACGGTGACGGCGGCGCCCGCACCATCGAAATGCTGTTTACGGAGATCGACGTGCTGTCGGAATCGGTCGATGAGCGGGGAGAAGAGATTTTAGGCGAGCTGTACGACTACGCGGAGATGGTGGCGCCCATGCGCGACTGAAACCCCAATGCAGAGACTGGGGTCGGACCCTCAGGGTCCGACCCCGGCATTTCAGGTGTTGGGTCTTTTATGCAGAACGATGCTGATTGATCGCATCGCGCGTTTCAATCGCCACGCGGCGCGCCGCGTCGGCGAAATCTTCGCCCGCTTGCGGCGTGGCGTAGATGATGGCGCGCGAGGAGCTGATCATCATGCCCATGCCGTTCGCCGTCTGGCCCGCGCCAACTGTCGCCGCGATGTCGCCGCCCTGGGCGCCGATGCCTGGCACCAGCAACGGCATGTCGCCGACGATGGCGCGCACTTGCGCCAGCTCTTCAGGGAAGGTGGCGCCGACGACGAGCGCGCACTGGCCATTCTTGTTCCACTTATCTGCCACCAGGCGCGCCACGCGCTGGTACAGCGGTTCGCCGTCCGTATTCAGGAATTGCAGGTCCGAGCCGCCCGGGTTCGAGGTGCGGCACAGGATGATCACGCCGCGGTCTTTCCACGCCAGATAGGGGTCGAGCGAATCCTCGCCCATGTAGGGGTTCACGGTGACGGCGTCGGCGCCGTAGCGCTCGAACGCTTCGCGCGCGTACTGCGTGGCCGTCGCGCCGATGTCGCCCCGTTTCGCGTCGAGGATCAGCGGGATGTGCGGATAGTGTTCACGCACATAGCGGCAGATGTCTTCCAGCTGCTTTTCCGCGCCCAGCGCGGCAAAATAGGCGATCTGCGGCTTGAAGGCGCAGGCCAGGTCGGCCGTGGCGTCGATGATGCGCGTGCAAAAGGTAGTGATTCCATCAGGCAGGTCGCGCAGTTCGGCCGGCAGTTTCGCCAGGTCGGGGTCCAGGCCCACGCACAGCAGGGAATTATTGGCCGTCCACGCGGCGGATAATTTATTGATGAAATTCACGGTACACCTTCTCTATATTCAGTTGCAAACCCCGTATTGTAACGCGGCGCGGGGTTGCGAAGGCAGGCGGAGGCGGCGACCGGCTCTGATTAAACCGACATGGCGGGCCGTTTCAGGTATATTTGCCGCATCCCTTTTACTCGGCACGGAACCCATCATGCAAATCACCAATCAATTCACCAAATGGCTGCGCCTGGCGCTGAGCGTCACCGTCCTGGCCGGCGTCCTGACGGGCTGCGGTTACAACGACTTCCAGAGCAAGGATGAAGCCACCAAGGCCGCCTGGGGCGAAGTGGTCAACCAGTACCAGCGCCGCGCCGACCTGATCCCCAACCTGGTCAACACCGTCAAGGGCTATGCCACGCACGAGCGCGAAACCCTGGAAGCGGTGACCAAGGCGCGCGCCGCCGCCACCAGTTTCCAGATCACGCCCGAAGTGCTGAACGATCCGGCCGCGTTCGAGAAATTCCAGCAAGTGCAGGGCCAGCTGTCGTCGGCCCTGTCGCGCCTGATGGTGGTGTCCGAGAAATACCCGGACCTGAAGGCCGACACCAGCTTCCGCGACCTGCAGTCGCAGCTGGAAGGCACGGAAAACCGCATCACCGTGGCGCGCCAGCGCTACATCGTTGCCGTGCAGGATTACAACGTGCATGCGCGCAGCTTCCCGAACAACCTGACGGCCATGGTCTTCGGCTACAAGGTCAAGCCATCGTTCACGGTGGAAAACGAAAAAGCCATCTCGACCGCACCGACCGTCAACTTTGGCAAATAAGATGAAAGCCTGGTCTTATCTGGCGGCGCTGGCGCTGCTGCTGTGGACGATGGCGCCAGCTGGCGCACAGGGCTTGCAGCCCGTGCCGCCGCTGGCGGCGCGCGTGACGGACAACGCCGGCATGCTCGACGCCAAGCAAAAGGCGGCGCTGGAAGGCGTGCTGGCCGATTACGAAGCCAAGACGGGCAGCCAGATCGCCGTGCTGCTGGTCAAGAGCACGGAACCGGAAGCCATCGAGCAATACAGCATCCGCGTGACGGATGCCTGGAAGCTGGGCCGCAAAGGCGTTGATGACGGCGTGCTGCTGATGGTGGCGAAGGACAACCCCTCGTCGCTGCGCCGCCTGCGCATCGAGGCGGGCCGCGGAGTGCAGGGCGTGCTGACGGATGCACAATCGAAACGCATCCTGCAAGACGTGATCGCCCCGCATTTCAAGCAAAACGACTATTACGGCGGCCTGGTGGCCGGCGTGGGGTCGATTGCCACCTTGCTGAACCAGGAGCAATTTCCCGCTCCCGCACAGCAGAAGGCCCCAGCGACGGTGGAAGCGGGCGGCATGACGTTCTGGCTGCCGCTGCTGTTCTTCGGCTTCCTCGTCGTGCTGACCCTGTTCCGCTCACGCGGCGGGCCGACGCGGCTGCAGCGCGGCAGCAACTGGTCCAGCGGCGCCACCGGCGTCGTGCTGGGCAGCATCCTCAGCCAGGCACTGAACAACCGCGGTGGTGGTGGTGGCGGCTTCGGCGGCGGCGGTGGTTTTGGCGGTGGCGGTGGCGGCGGTGGTTTCGGTGGCGGCGGCGGCGGATTTGACGGCGGCGGCGCCTCGGGAGATTGGTAATGACGAAACATCTGACATTTGGCCAGCGCTGCGGACGCGCGTTAAAACATTTGCGGGGCACGCCGGCGACGGCGCGCCAGGCTTTTCCAGAGCGCACCTTGAAAGCCATCGAGACGGCGATTGCCGACGGTGAAGCGATGCACCAGGCGGAAGTGCGCCTGATCGTCGAAGCTGCCCTGACGCCAGGAATGGCTTACCAGGGAGTGAGCAACCGCGAGCGGGCGCGCGAACTGTTCGCCCAGTATGGCGTGTGGGATACGGAAGACAACGTTGGCGTGCTCATCTACATCAACCTGGCCGAGCATCAGGTCGATATCGTGGCCGACCGCAACGTGGGCCGCCGCGTCACGCCGGAGCAATGGCAAGCCGTGTGCCGCACCATGACCAAAGGGTTCAAGGATGGCAATTACCACGACAGCACCGTGGAAGCACTGGCGCAGCTGAATACCTTGCTGCAAAGCCACTTCCCTGCCAACGGCACACGCGGCAACCAGTTGCCGAACGAACCCATCCTCCTCTGATTCCTGCCCAGGGATTAAAATCCGCCATGGCACCGCAGCATGGCGGCGCCCCCACCCGCCGAGGAGCACACATGAAACTAGTCAATAAAACCGCCATCGTCACGGGCGCCACGCAAGGCATCGGCCTGGCTTGCGCCACCCGCCTGATCGCCGAAGGGGCGCAGGTGATGCTGGTCGACATCAAGGAAGAAGGCGCGCAGGCGGCAGCCGCGCTCGGCCCGCAGGCGCGCTTCTTTTGCGCCGACGTCAGCCAGAAGGCGGACGTCGACGCCATGCTGAAGGAAACCCTGGCCCAGTTCGGCCACATCGATATCCTCGTCAACAATGCGGGCGTCACGCACGCGGCCGATTTCCTCGACGTGTGCGAAGACGATTTCGACCGGGTCATGCGCATCAATCTGAAATCGATGTTCCTGTGCGGCCAGGCCGTGGCGCGCGAAATGGTCAAGCGCAACAGCGGCTGCATCATCAATATGTCCAGCGTGAATGCGGAACTGGCGATCCCGAACCAGGTGCCGTACGTGGTGTCGAAGGGCGCCATCAACCAGCTGACCAAGGTCATGGCCCTGAACCTGGCGCCGCATGGCGTGCGCGTGAACGGCATCGGCCCGGGCACCATCCTGACGGAACTGGCCAAGCAGGCGGTGCTGTCGAGCCCGCAGGCGCGCCACACGATATTGTCGCGCACGCCGCTGGGCCGCTGCGGCGAGCCGGAGGAAGTGGCCGGCATCGCCGCCTTCCTGGCCAGCGACGACGCCACCTACATGACGGGCCAGACCATCTATGTCGATGGCGGACGCATGGCGCTCAACTACACGGTGGCCGTGAAGGAATGAAGACAGACGCAGACAGTTATATCAAAAAAGAATAATGGTTATCTGAAAAGACCATTAGACACATATCGTGCGACGCAGCATAATGCACCTGTCTCCACTATTCTCCTCCAAGAAAATAGTTTTAAGCCCGCTTTCACCAGCGGGCTTTTTTTTCGCTGTCCTTCCTGAAACATGGCCATTCTTGCCATGGCGCACAATCTTTCCGAGAAATGGCCTCGCCGCAAAAAATGTTGCGGCGTGTCATCAGCCCGTCATCTTCGTCCCCCATACTTGCTTCATCTGCTGTACAGGCAACCGATATGCCTGACTACAGACAGGTGTGCCGCGATGGCACACCACTCCCTTTCATGACCGTGGCGGGCGCCGGCAAGGCGCGCGACATGGTGAGTACCGAGCAACTCTCAACTCTTGACCCATTTCATTTGGGTTTTTGGCCCGCGTCCCCGCGGGCCTTTTTTTTGCCCGCACAGCAAGCTCTTTCGCAAAAACACGGTAGCCCGCCCTGCCCATGATATTGTGACGGCCTTTCCACCTGTCCTGACGCCTCATGCCTGCACCCTTGCCCGAACTGTGTTTTGCCGACCGCTACGAACGCCTGCGCTACCGCACGGCGCTGGTGCTCTATGCCCTGGTGATCCTGATCGGCGACATTCCCGGTGTGCGCGCGGACGTGGGCCAATATGCGTCGGGCGGCGTGCTGCATTCCGTCGGCTATGGCGTGCTGGCTCTGATCCTGTTCAGCGGCACGGCCGGCGGCATGGCGCGCCGCGCGCTGCTGTCGGTGCTGATGGTGGCCGCCATGGGCGCGCTGGACGAATTCATCCAGAGTTTCCTGCCTTACCGCCGTGGCGCCGTCAGCGACTGGGTGATCGATATCACGGCCGCGACGGCCGTGGCGCTGCCACTGTACTTTTGCTGGCCTGCCATGGCCGCCGCCGCGCTGAAGAAACAGCGGGGCTGATCACGGCGCACCACCATCGCCGGCACCCAGCGCCAGCGACAGCTGCCCCTGGCCGGCTGCCGCCCGGCTGGCGATACGGCGCAAGGCCGTGCGCATTTCCCGCCGGCTGGCCGCTCCCGCTGCACGCGCCGCATCGCGCTGCATCTCCATCAACTGCTCCGACCGTGACAGCCTCGTCAAGGCATGCAGGGCCTGGGTCAGCGCATAACGGGCGCGCGCGCCGTTCGCAGCGCCCGGGGCACCGTACACCGCAATCACCAGCTCATTGATCAGCTTGACGCTATGGGAATCGGCAGACATTTATTCTCCTGAAGTAAGCAACGGGGAACAAGGGGAAAGCGCGAACACCGTGCTCGCCCTGCACAAGAATGTCTTTTATACCAAGCTCTACAATTGAAGCGCTTGATGTACCTCAATGTGAAATAACAAGGATCGAACATCTTTCCCGCCCTGCTCTCTTACCAAGTAACCCCCATTAAATTATTGTGATTTCTGACTTCCATAACCGGCGCTCTGCAAGGTGGCCGACGAGGCTTGCCAGCTGCTGGCAGTGCGCGCACCGCGGCGCAACTGGGGCCTTGCATAGCATCCGGTTCTGTTCGTCATAAATTGACAATATTTTCCTGAGGATTACTTAGCAGTAGTTGCGGCCATGCTTTGCGTGCTTGGCATGCGCCATTGACGCTGACCTCCGCCACACCCTGGAAACCGGGTTAACACTTTGTCAGACCAAGAGGAGAACAAGATGAGAGCAAAAAAAACCATGGCGCTGGCCGGCCTGCTGTGTACGCTGGCCGCCTGCAGTTCAAATCCGAACAGCACCGGCATGAGCAGCATGAACGGCCGCAGTGGTGAAAGCTACAGCAATACGACCGCGACGGGCAACGCAGCGACCAACGCCGGCATCACCGGCAGCACCATGAACGACACCAGCACCGGCAGCGCCGACACGCGCACGTCCACGGCCAACAACGCCATGAGCATGGACGGCAGCCAGTCGGGCGTCAGCATCGCCTCTGCCACGGTGCAATCGATCGAGCCGGTGCAACGTGGCATGGATCAGGGCAGCGGCGACATGCAATCGGGCACCTCCGGCACAGCGGGCACCACCTCGGGCAACATGCAGTACCGGGTCACCCTGCGCCTGGACGACGGCGGCACGCGCACCCTCATGCAAAACTCCCAGCCAGGCTACCAGATCGGCGATAGGGTCAAGGTGGTCAACGGCTTGCTGCAGCGCTATTAACGATATCCGGGGATCAGCGCGGCATGCGCCGATCCCGCCTGACCGCTGGCATTCGGGGCGCTGAGCGCCAGCGGTCAGGCACATCAATCGCAGTCAGGCATGCGAGGTATAGCAAAGCGGGACGGGACAGGCATCATGCCTCGACAAGAGAGACATCATGCCTTGCCTTGCCTGGCCTTTCCTTGCCTGGCCTTTTCCCTGCTGCCATGCTTTGCTTTACCTTTTTCTCGCCATGCTTTGCTTTACCTTTCTTGCCATCTTTTGCTTTATCTTTTGCTTTATCTTTTCCTTGCCACTTATCCCTGCCATGTCTCCTGACAGCGACACCCGGCCTCCTGCCTTGCCATCGTTTCACCTGGCATGATCTTCGGCAGCGCCGTGCCTCCTCTCATGTTGCGTCTTGGCTGCCTCCTGCCTCGTTTGCCTCATGCCGATGTCCTTGCTGAATCCGCGCCGGGAGCGCTGATCCCATGCTCCCGGCGCTAGCGCCTACTCCAGCATGCCCACCTTGCGCTGGCTTGCCGCCAGCCCGGCGATCAGTTCCGCCGCCTTTTTCCCGGCCAGGAAGGCATGGTCGGAATTGTAGTATTCCCACTCGCTGTAGCGTCCCGCCAGCACGATGTCCTGCGTCGATAACCATGCCTTCACCAGCGCCACATTGGCGGCCCGCGCATGGTCGTACACCACGTAGGCGTACGGCATGTCTACCTGGTTGGCGACCAGCAGGCGGTCATCGTCGCGCAGCAAGCCCACCGCGATGCAGTCAGCCATGCAGCGGTCGATCAGGGCCTGTCCATCGAGCGGCAACGGTTTCCAGGGCGAATAACTGATCTCGCACGTGAGGCCGAAACCGCCCGGCGCGTTGCAGTGGGGGCTGGCGTTACCTTGCAGGAAAATACGGTGGAATATCGTCTCTTCCGGATAGTAAATCCAGTGTTTCTCGCTGATGTTTTCGCGCGCCACGCCCAGGTTGACGCAGCGCACGGAAATATGCCGCAAGGCGCGCGCCGCCGCCCGTACCTGCGGCGGCGCCTGCTCGCCGATCAGGCGCACCAGCTGCGGCAGGGGCATGGTGCTGAGCAAGTGCTGGTAGCGGAAGCGGCGGCCATCGCCCAGCACGATCACGTGCTGGCGCGGCAAGACCTGCACCACATCGGCATTGAGTTCCAGCTTGCCCTGCAGGTGCGGCAGGAAGCCCGACATCAAGGCCTGAAAACCGCCGCGCAAGGGGTAGCCGAAGCGCGCATTCGGGCCCATCGGCCTGGCCACCGGTTCGAGCGCACCCTCGATGATTTCTTCCAGATTCGGCAAGGGAACACGTCCGCCCAGCCACGACGTTTCCATCTCGGCCAGGGGCACGGTCCACAATTTCTTGTTGTAGGGAATCGCAAAATGGCGGGCGATGCCGCTGCCCCACACCTGATGGATGAATTGCTCGAAATTGGGCGCGCCCTGGGCCTGGGCTTGGGTCGGCGCCGCCACGGCATCGTGCAGCTGTTCCAGCCCCGTGCCGCCGTCGGCGCAGCAGTCCTCCACGGCGCAGGCCGCAGCCGTTTCAGGGCTTGGCGCGGCCGGTGCCTTGCCGTAGCGCGCCTCGATGGCGCCGACGATGCACTCCTTGATGACGGCTGGCGGCAAGCCGTACAGCGCCCCCTGGAAAGGATAGCGCGTGTAGACCTGCTTGCTGTAGACCCAGGCTTCGCGGTTTTGCCAGTGCAGGTTACCGCCCAGCAAGGTGCGGTACATGTCGAGCACATAGTCATCGTTGGAAAACATGATGTGGCCCGCGTGATCGAAAGTAAAACCGCGGTCCTGGATGGAGCGGCACCAGCCGCCCACGGCGGCATTTTTATCCAGCAGCAAAGTATCGGCGTCCAGGTGATAGGCGGCGCTCAAGCCCGTCGGACCGGCGCCGATGATGGCGCAGGCCACGGCTTGCGGCGCACCGGGGGGATGCAGCAAATTGACATCGGCGCCGGCGCCCGGTGCGGCGGCCTGTGTCGTGCCGGCGGCGGGCACGGCCTGGCGGGCGCCCTGCCCCGGCGGCGTCGTGTCGAGCAAGTTGCGCATCTGCTCCACCGTGGCATCCCAGGAGGTGGCGTCGACAATGGCGCGCATGCGGGCGGCCATGGCCGCGCGCTGTTCCGGCGTCGCGGCCAGCGCCGCCTCGCAGGCGGCGACAAAGGCGTCGGGTGTATCGGCGATGGCCACGATGTCGCCATACGGCACGGCCACATCGGTGATCGGCGTGCTGACGATGGGCAACTGCGCCGCCATGTATTCGAGCACCTTGGTGGGACTGATGAAGCGGGTCGCCTCATTGCTGGCAAACGGCAGCAGGCACACGTCCCAGCCGGCCAGGAAGTGCGGCAGGGCCTGGTAGGGCTGCTGGCCCAGATAATGGATATTCTGGCGCTGCGGCAGGCTGGCCGGGTCGATCTTGAGGATGGGGCCAACCAGCACGATTTGCCAGTCGGGATGGGCGTCGGCCAGCGCCGCCACCAGGGCCGGCTCGAAACGTTCGTCGATCACGCCGTAATAGCCGAGCCTGGGCCGGCCGATCTCCGCCTGCGCGGGATGGCCATTGTGGCGGTCCAGCGCCTGTTCGAAGTGCACGGTGTCGACGCTGCTGGCGAAACAATGGACGTTGGCGTGGCGCGTGCGTTTCGCCTCAAACAGGCTGGGACCGCCCGCAAACACCAGGTCGGCGCGCGCCAGCAAGGCCGCTTCTCGCTGCAATAACTGACGCGGCGCATTCTTGAATGCGGCCAGTTCATCCATGCAGTCATACACGACCAGGCCCGCGTGCAGGGCTGGCAGCAGTGGCAGCGCCATCGGCGTATAGAACCACACGATGGGGTCGTCGGCAGGCGTGATCTGGCTCAGCAGGGGCTGCAGCACGGCCAGTTGGTCGTCGTGAAAACCGGGCGCCTGCACGGCCGTGCGGGGCTGGCACACCGTCACGTTCGGCGCCGGCGTGGACAGCTCCAGCCTGCTGGCTCCATCGTCCCAGACGGGTTCCTCGACAAAGACCACGCGGTAGAACTGCGCCAGCCGCGACAGCAGCTGTTGCGGACGCTGATACACGAAATTCCAGCGCAAATGGGAAAAAACGATGATGGTTCGCATGCCAGTTCCTTTCTGCCCCGCCGGGGCAAACGTTGAACAAAGGTGTGCCGTCAGGCGCTGTGCCTGCCGTAGTGCCGCCGCGTAGGGGGGCACGAGGATGCGCCGCAGCCGCTCGCCCCCCTCGCCTTCCAGGCCGACCTCCCACAGCCCGCTGCGGTGCCAGTGGCTGGCATCGTCCCAGTCAGGCCGGTCGATGACGGGATAAATACAGATGCCGCGCAGCGCGGCGCCATGCTGGACAGCCAGCGCCGCCTCGGCGGCCACGTCGCGTATCCACGCACCGCGCCCGCTGCCCACGTGGCTCGTTTCCGCCAGCAGCAAAGGCCGCTGGTAGCGCGCCTGTACTTCCAGCAGCAGCTGATGCAGGGGCATGCGGCGCGGTTCGCCCAGGTGCCACCACAGGCGCAAATTGCTGCCGCTTTCCCACTGGTTGCTGTGGTAATAGTTCAGGCCGATCAAGTCCAGGTAGCGCGGCGCGCCGCCCAGTTCCGGCGCTTGCCGGCCGCACAGCATGTCCCACGCTTCGAACTGCGAGGCGCGCCAGGCGGCCGCCTGCGCAACCCAGTCCGTGCGTCCGGGCGGCGCGGTCACGTGGATCAGGGGATCGCATTGCAGGAAGCGCGCCTGCGGACTGACGTCACGGATCGCATCGCAGCCGGCGATACTGGCGCGCACCAGCTGCCGCTTGCCTTCCTGGCCCGCATCGGGCCGGTACATATTCAGGCACTGGAACATGTGCACCGACAAGCCCCAGCTGGTAAACGAGATTTCATTGATGGGTGAGTACACGGGCGCGCTACCCGCATACGGCGCAAGGAACTGCGCTGCTGCCCGACAATAGCGGGCAAAGCGCGGCACGAAGTCGGGTGAAAACAGGTCGAGCCCGGCCGGCCAGCCGTAGTGGCAGAAAGTCCAGTTGATCTGCAGCCCCAGCTCCTGCGCCACGGCGGCGCGCTCCTCGATGAAAGAGAAATCGAACTGGCCATCGCGCTCGGCCAGGCGCCAGCCTATGCTTTCGCGCACGCTGCGAATGCCGAACTGGCGCAACAGCAGGTAGTCTTCGCGCACCCTGTCCAGGTGGCCCGTGGCGCGGTTCATGTCCAGCGCCTGGCCGCCATGGGTGACGTGGTCGGCGCCTTCGTAGCCGGCCTGCCAGTAAGTAAGGAACGGCGCTGCCGCGCCATCGGTATCGGCCATGCCTGCCCCTTTGAAATCTGAACCAGATGAAACTTGCCAGGTCCGGCCTGCGTTCAATTGAGCCGGATGTTGCGGGTGGCCGCGCTGAGCAGTTCCAGCGCGGCCTTCGGCGTTCGGTCCGCCGTCAGCAAGCCATTGGCTTCCTGGAAGGTGTCGGCGAACTGCGTGTAGCAAAAGCCGCTGAACATCTGCGCCGTATTGACGACCGTCATCAGGCGCCGGTAAATATCGAGGAAGGCCGCCTCGTTGCCCACGCGCGCATAGCCCCAGGTTTCCGCCGATTCGCCCTGTTCCCGGTCGAAGGCGATGCCACCAAACTCCGTCAGGACGATGGGCTGGCCCCGGTGCGGGAAGCCGTCGAGCGTGAGGATGCGCCCGCCCGGACGGCGCTGGTCGAACAAGGTGGTGCGGGCCGAGTCGCTGATCGCATAGCGCGCCTGCAGGCGTTCCGGATCGCAGTCGTAATCGTGGATGCCGAGGATGTCGGTGGCCGACGCTTCCCAGCCGTCGTTGCCGATCACGGGGCGCGTGGGGTCGAGCGTACGCGTCAGGTGGTACAGCGCTTCGACGGCGTTGCGGTGCGCCTGGATGGCCGTCAGGTTGGGTACGCCCCACGACTCATTGAACGGCACCCAGACGAGGATGCACGGATGGCTGTAGTCGCGCTCGATCACGTCCGTCCATTCGCGCACCATGCGCGTGATGGCCTTGCTGGAAAAGCGGTACGTCGATGGCATTTCTTCCCAGACGAGCAAGCCCAGGCGGTCGGCCCAGTACAGGTAGCGCGGATCCTCGATCTTCTGGTGCTTGCGCACGCCGTTGAAACCCAGGGCCTTGGCCAGTTCCACGTCGCGCCGCAAGGCATCGTCGGAAGGCGCCGCCAGCAGGGTGTCTGGCCAGTAGCCCTGGTCGAGCACGAGGCGCAGCGGATACGGCCGGCCATTGAGCATGAAGCGGTCGCGGTTGATGGCCACCGAGCGCAGCGCCGTGTACGACTTGACGGTATCGAGCAGCTCACCGTCATGCCACAAGGTCACTTCGGCATCGAGCAAAATGGGACGTTCGGGGCTCCACAGCAGTTCGTTGCGCGAATCGTCGATGCCGGGGTCGGACAGGGCGATCTTGCGGCTCGCTTCGTTTTCGATCAGCTTGTACTGGTCGTCGGCCAGCAGGTTGCTGCCATGCCAGATGCGCACGGCCACGGTGAGGTCATCCTGCAGGTCGCCCACGGCGAACACTTCGCAGCCGATCTCGTAGCCCTCGAACACGGGTGTCCAGCGCAGCTTGCCGATGTAGGTGGCCGCCACGCGCTCGATCCACACGCTTTGCCAGATGCCCGTGGTACGCGGATACCAGATGGAATGGGGCAGCAGCTGCCAGTCCTGCTTGCCGCGCGGCTTGGCCAGGTCGTGCGGATCGTCCTCGACGCGCACCGTCAGCACCTGCGGCCCGTCGGGCAGCAGCGCATGGCTGATGTCGGCGACAAACGGCGTGTGCCCGCCCTCATGGTCAGCCACCACGTGTCCGTTCAGCCACACCTTGGCATGGTAGTCGACGGCGCCGAAATGCAGCAGCACGCAGGGGCCGCCCGGTTGCAGCAGGAAGTCGCGCTGGTACCAGCAGACGCGGTGAAAGCCACGGTCGCCCACGCCGCTGGCCTGCGATTCCGGCGGAAACGGCACGATGATCTCGTGCGTCCAGCCGATGCCGCCATCGGGCAGGCGGTAGCGCCGCTCATTGTCAAACGTAAAACGCCAGGCGCCGTTCAGCGATTGCCAGTTCTCGCGCACCATCTGCGGCCGGGGATAGGCAAAGGCGCCCGCGCCCGGCAGGACGGTTTCAGCCTGGCCGTCATGCGTATTCGGTGGGGAGAGATGGTCATTGAGCATGCGTGTTGGATGCATGCCGCAGGGAGCAAGTTCCGGCGTATGGGACTTGCGCCGCAACGCATGAGCAAGATCAAACCACGCTCATGCCAAGGGAACCACCATGCGTGCGCTGTGTCCGGCAGCGTTAAAGCGCTGTACCGCCGCGCGCCCCGCGCTGGCCGCGCAGTGCTTGCGGCACAGGGCCACGCAGGCCCCGCCAAAACCGGCGCCCGTCAGGCGCGCGCCGTACACGGCGGACTGCGCCGACAGCAGCGCCACCAGCGCATCGAGCGCCGGCAGCGACACTTCATAATCGTCGCGCAGGCTGGCGTGCGACAGCGTCATCAACTGGCCAAAAAGCACGGGACCATGCTGGCCGCACGCCTGCAGCACGCGCAGGTTTTCGCTGACCACATGGCGCGCGCGGCGGCGATACGGTTCGGGCAAGCCTTCCACCATGGACGGCTCGCGCACGTCGCGCAGCGCCGCCACGCCCAGCAGGCGCGCCGCCTGTTCGCACTCGGCGCGCCGCTCGTTGTACTTGCTGCTGGCCAAGGTGCGCGCCATGCCGCTGTCGACGACCAGCACCTCGCTGTCGCCAGGCAAGTCGAGCAATTCATGCTGCAAGGTACGCGCATCGAGCAGCAGCATATGGCGCTCGTCGGCCAGGCTGGACGCCATCTGATCCATCACGCCGCAATTGACCTGCGCATAGCGGATTTCCGCCTGCTGCCCCATCAGCGCCAGCGACACGTCGTCAATCGACAGCCCCAGCAACTGGCGCAGCGCGCGCAGCATGGCGATTTCCAGCGCCGCGCTGCTCGACAGGCCGGCGCCCGGCGGCACGTCCGATTCGATATGCGCGCGCACGGCCGGCACCGCCACGCCGCGCTCCTCGAGCAGGCGGATGCAGCCTTCCAGGTAGCGGCCGAAGCCGGGCGGCGCGGCGCACTGGTGCTCGAAACGCACGAGCTCATCAAGGGTTGCCGAATAGAACTGATGGTGTCCATCGGCGGCCAGCGCCAGCCTCACCCGCGTGCGTTGCGGCGTGGCGCACGGCAGCATGTAGCCATCGTTGTAGTCCGTATGCTCGCCCAGCAGGTTGACCCTGCCGGGCGCCGAGGCATCCACCACGGGGCTCGCGCCGAAATACGCCTCGGGGGTGATCATGGCAACTCCAGGGTCAGCGGACGCAGCCGCCCCTGCACGGATGTGGCCGGCCAGTCCGGGTCGCAAGTCAGGTTGTGCAGGTGCCCGCCGCTGAGCAGGAAAGTGTCTTCCACCATGCTGTCGGGCAAGGTCGGATGGAAGGCCAGGGCCATGCCCTCTTTCAGGGTGATTTCCGTGTGCGCGCCGGCGGCCACTTCGGGCGAGCGGTAGCCGGCGATGCCGCCCTGCCGGTATTCGTGCACCGTATCGGGCTGGCCCGCATACGCATAGGCGCTGTCGAGCGCGTGATACACCATGCTCAGCGCGTGGCCCACTTCGCAGGCATCGAGCGCCACCGCTTCCAGCGCCAGGATGGCCGCGTCCGCTTCGCCGATGCCGTCGCGCGCGGGGTGGACGGGACGGAAGCGGCGCTGGCGGCTCAGGCTGGCGCACAGGCCGAAACGCTGCGCGCACAGCGCCAGCACGGCCCGTTCACCCAGCGGCGACGCGGCCGGCGGCGCGCGCCGGTAGCGCACGAAGCGCTCGGCGCCCGCCGCCAGCACGTACACGGCGTGCAGGCCGCGCGACCACAGGGCGCGGGCGCAGGCGCCGGCCAGCTCCTGCTCGCTCCAGTCCGGGCGCGCGGCGCGCAGCGCTTCGCTGGCGGCAGCGGCGGCCAGGCGCCCCACTTCGCGGTAGCGCACCTGTTCCGAGGCCAGCAAGGGCAAGCGCTCTTCGCGCAGCACAACGGGCAGGCTGCGTTCATGCAGGCCAGGCCGGTCGCACAGCACGGGCCGCCCGCCCGCCGCATGCTGCACGAAATGCTCGCGCAATTCAGCCATCCGCGGCTGCATCCACGGCGTCACTTGCCAGGTCCAGCTGCCGCGCACTTCTTCGTGGCGCAGCCGCTGCGCCTCGGCCGCATCCGTCAGGATGTAGGCCGCGTCGCGCGTGACGAGCACCTCGGCACAGCCGCACTCGGCCGTCTGGCAGGCGCTGCCCGACGCGCCCGCCGTGGCCCAGGCGAACCAGTCCACGCCGCGCAGGCGCAGCGCGCCCGCCCGCTCCTGTTCCAGCCAGCCGCGCATCTGCGCCAGTTTATGTGCAATTTCCAGTTCAACATTCCAATTCATGCGATTTCCTCTGCCATATTCCATGCCACGTGCACGTCCTGCAACTGCCGCGCCGACTCCTCGGGCAGGGCATCCATGGCATACATGCCAGCACCCAACTCGGTACCGGCCAGGTATTTGAGCCGTTCGCGCGTGCGGTACGGTGGATAAAACTGCGCATGCAGCTGCGTTTCCGGATGCGCGCACCCGTCCGGCGGCGCCTGGTACCAGGCCATCAGATAGGGCATCTCGCGCTGCCACAGGCCGTCGTATTTCAGCAAGACGGTTTTCAGCGCGCGTGCCAGATCCTCGCGCTGCCCGGCCGACAAGGCCGCAAAGCTGTCCGTCTGCCGCAGCGGCATCACCCACGCTTCATACGGGTAGCGGGCGCAGGCGGGAACAAAAGCGATGGCTTCCGGTCCCAGATACAGCAGGCGCGCGCCGCCATCGGCTTCGCGCCGCGCCATGTCCACCAGCAAGGCCTGGCCATGCTCGGCAAAATACGCGCGCTCCTGCGCCAGCATGCGGGCCGGCACGGGCGGGACAAAGGGATAGGCGTAGATCTGGCCATGCGGATGGTGCAGGGTCACGCCCACTTCCGCGCCACGGTTTTCGAACGGCAGCACGTAGGCGATGCCGGGTCGCTTGGCAAGCTCTTGCGTGCGTTCGGCCCACGCTTGCAGCAGCAAGACGATGTGACTGACAGGCAAGGTGCCCAGCGAGGCGCAGGCATCCTGGGCAAACACCACTACTTCGCAGTGGCCGCCAGCGGGCGCCGTGGCAACCGTCAAGGCGGGCGGGTCATGGGCATGCAGTGCCAGGGTGGGAAAGCGGTTGTCGAAGACGGCGATATCGTAGTCGCCGGCAGGCAACTCCGTCGGATGCGCGGGATCGCGCGTAGGCGCCAGCGGGTTGTACTGCGCCGGAGGGAGAAAGGTGCGGCCCTGGCGATAGGCAGCGTACGCCACCCACTCGCCGCGCAAGGGGTGCCAGCGCAAGTGCGGATTGGCTTCCTGCGGCAAGGGGAAAGGGCTCGGTGCAAGGCCAGCGACGACGATGGGACGCCTACTGTAAAGGGTCAGTTGGCGCCCGTCGGGTTTGACGAGTTGCTCGCAATACATGATGTTTCACAATCTTAAGGCACGAATTCTTAAGACTGGGGCTGGCAAGGAAAGTTCCAGAGTTTGCGGCGATTTCACCAGTTTAAGCAGCACCGGCCCCAGCCGGCACGAGTTTTTTACCGATCAGTACGCAAATTCCAAATTCGCATTATCATGTGTCCAGCCTGTCATCCCTGCCGCGTTCAAGGCCGACCCTATTGTCGTCAGGGGATAGACAAATCGTCCATTGTGATTTTCAACCACGTCCCGATATCGCTACCATGACTCCATTTTCCATACTCGACCTGGCCCCCATCGCCGAAGGCAGCGACGCCAGCCAGTCGTTCAAGAACACGCTCGACCTGGCGCAGCACGGCGAACGCTGGGGCTATAACCGCTACTGGCTGGCCGAACACCACGGCATGCCCGGCATCGCCAGCGCCGCCACGGCCGTCGTCATCGCCCATGTGGCGGCCGGCACGAAAACCATCCGCGTGGGTGCCGGCGGCGTGATGCTGCCGAACCACTCGCCGCTCGTCATCGCGGAACAGTTCGGCACCCTGGAAGCGCTGCATCCGGGCCGCATCGACCTGGGCCTGGGCCGCGCGCCCGGCTCCGACCAGACGACGGCGCGCGCCCTGCGCCGCGACCTGCAATCGGACGCGGAGCAGTTCCCGCAGGACGTGCAGGAATTGATCGACTATATGTCCGACGAGCCGCGCCAGCGCGTGCTGGCCGTGCCCGGCAAGGGCGCGAAAGTGCCCGTGTGGATACTCGGGTCGAGCCTGTTTGGCGCCCAGCTGGCCGCCCACCTGGGCTTGCCGTACGCCTTCGCCTCGCACTTCGCGCCGCAAATGATGATGCAAGCCGTGGCCTACTACCGCGAACACTTCAAGCCGTCCAAACAATTGGCGAAACCGTACGTGATGCTGGGCTTTAACGTCTTTGCCGCCGACACGGATGCCGAGGCGCACCTGCGCGCCACGTCGATGCAGCAAGCGTTCGTCAACCTGCGCACGGGCCGCCCGTCGCGTTTGCAGCCGCCCGTGCCCGGCTACCTGGAGCAACTGGGCCCGCAGGAACGCGCCATGCTCGATTCCGTCCTGTCCTGCACCGCCATCGGCGCGCCAGACACCGTCAAGGCGAAGATGGCCGCCTTCATCGCCGAAACGGGCGCCGACGAACTGATGATCACGTCGCAGATCTTCGACCACCAGCACCGGCTGCGCTCGTATGAAATCACGGCGCAGGTGCATGCGGAGCTGGCACGCGCTGCTTAAGTTTTAACTCTCCTCGGTATATCCCCCTATACCCTTTTCCCGGCCGTCGGCAACGATCGCCGGGATTTTTTTGCCTGCCCGGCAAGAAATGCGCAGCCCCGCTATCATGTCCATCCAAAAGCATCATTCCAAGAAAGTTGTAACCGCATGAAATCCGCACCATCGAATGTCGACGCCAGCGCCCTGCTGACGTCGACCCGCATCCTGTTGTTCGCCCTGTCCGCCGGCGTGCTCGTCGCCAGCCTCTATTACGTGCAGCCGCTCACGTCCATGCTGGCCGCCTCGTTTGGCGTCAGCGTGCCGCAAGCGGGCTACCTGGTCACGGCCACACAGATCGGCTATGTGCTGGGCATCGTGTTTCTGGTGCCGCTCAGCGACGTGCTGAACCGCCGCCAGTTACTGACGTGGATGCTGATCGCCAAGATAGCCGCCCTGCTGCTGGCCGCCACCAGCCAGAACATCATCGTCTTTGCCATCGCCAGCGTCTTGATGGGGATCACGTCCAGCGCCTTGATGGTCGTCACGGCCATGGTGGCCTCGTATGCGCCCGACCACAGCCGGGGCCGCATGGTGGGCACCGTCATGACGGGCTTGTTGTTGGGCATCTTGCTGGCGCGTACCGTCTCCGGCACCGTGTCGCAGATCAGCGGCGGCTGGCGCACCGTCTACGTGCTGGCCGCCATCGTCGTCGCGGCCCTGCTCGTCATGCTGCGCCGCATCCTGCCGAACGAAGCGCCACGCGGCAAGCTGCAATACGGCAAGCTGTTGGCCTCGCTAGCCGACATCATCCGCCAGGAACCGTTGCTGCGCCAGCGCGCCCTGTTCTCGGGCCTGGGCCTGGGTACCTTCAGCGTGTTCTGGACGGGCCTGACCTTCTTGCTCAGCGGCGCGCCGTACCACTATTCGGAAATGCAGATCGGCCTGTTCGGCCTGGCGGGCGCCACGGGCGCGTTTGCCGCCAACACGGCGGGCCGCATGGCCGACCGCGGCTATGCGCGCCAAGCCACCTGGCTGCTGGCCGTCGCCTCGATCGCTGGCTGGGCTTTGATCGGCTTTGGCGCCCATTCGCTGGTGCTGCTGTTGATCGGCATCGTCCTGCTGGACATGGGTGTGATGGGCTTGCAAGTGACGCACCAGTCGATCATCTATAAACTGGCGCCGCATGCGCGCGCAAGGGTGACCACGGTCTTCATCGCGGGCGGCTTCATCGGCGCCTCCGCTGGCTCGGCCCTGGCCAGCGCCAGCTTTGCCGCCGGCGGCTGGCCCGCCCTATGCATGGTGGGCGGCGCCATGCCGCTGTTGATGCTGCTGGTGTGGAGCAAGTACCGGCACACGCAACGGCGGCTGGAGCGGGCTGCCTGATCCAACGCTGCGGCGCCAACACTATGGGGCCAACAATACTGTCGGATTACGCACGGCTTCGCCGCGCTAATCCGACCTACGCCTGATGCTGATAGAAACAAGTCACGTAGGTCGGGTTAGCGCGCCAGCGCGTAAGCCGACACTGCCGCGCCAACATTGTTGGCACAAACCACCCCTTACTTTGCAGCCTGCTCGCGCGCCTTGCCAAACGCATCGCCCGCCTTCCAGGCCGGCATCTTCGCCGCGTTCGCCACGGCTAGACCCAGGTTCAGCGTAAATTGCGCCTGCTGCGTCATGCCGGACAGATCCCAGCTGGCGTCGTACTCATCGGTCACCTGATGGTAGCGGGGGCCGTAGGCGGCCGCCTTGGCTTTCGATGCGGCCACGTCCTTGATGTACTCGCGTCCGCCATTGATGGAAAACGCGGGCACGCCCGCCTTGGCAAAGCTGAAATGGTCGCTGCGGAAATAGCCGCCCGCCAGGTCGGGACGCGCTTGCGCGATGTGCATGCCCATGGCTTTGGCGGTTGTTGCCGCCATGGCGCCCAGTTCCGTGCGCTCGCTGCCTTGCGCGCCGATGTCGTGCGTGGCGCCGACGAAATTGAGGCTGTCCAGGTTCAGCGCGGCAGCCGTCTTGTTCAAGGGCCACAGCGGATCGGCCGCGTAGGCGGCGCTACCTAATAAACCCTGCTCCTCGGCCGCCACCCACAGGAAGATCTGCGTGCGCTTCGCCGGTTTTTTCACGGCTTCCTGCGCCATGGCCAGCAGGCCGGCCGTGCCCGAGGCATTGTCGACGGCGCCGTTGTAGATGGTATCGCCAGTATCTCCCTGCTTGCCCAGATGATCCCAGTGGCCGCTGTAGATGACGGCTTCCTCTTTCAGTGTCGGATCCGTGCCCGGCACCATGCCGGCGATATTGAACTGCTCCACCTTGCGCACGGCCGATTTCATTTCACCGCTCAGCTTGGCGTTCAATGCGACGGCCTTGAAGTCCTTGCTTTCCGCTTGCACTCGCAAGGCGTCCAGGTCCTGCCCGCCGGCCGCAAACAGGCGCCGCGCCGCGTCTTCCGCGATCCAGCCCTGCAGCGGCGTGCCGGCTGTGCGGTCAGCCAATTGAAAGCGCTCGCTGCCGCTCCAGCTGTTCTGCACCACGCTCCAGTCGTACGAGGCCGACGGTTTCGTGTGGATCAGCAAGACGCCGGCCGCGCCCTGGCGCTTGGCTTCCTCGAATTTGTAGGTCCAGCGGCCGTAATAAGTCAGCGCCTTGCCAGCGAAACGGTTTGGTTCGGCAGCGGTCGGCTGCGGGTCGTTGACCATCATGACGACGATCTTGTTTTTGACATCGACACCCTTGAAAGCGTTCCAGCCCTCTTCCGGCGCCGTGATGCCGTAGCCGACGAAGACGAGCGGCGCATCGAAGGTGTGCGCGGCAACGGAGTCGCCCGTGGCCCAGACCCAGTCCGGACCGAATGCCAGTGGCACGGCCTTGCCACCGCCCGCCACCGCCTGCAGGCTGCTATCTTGCGGCAAGGATTTCACGCCGGCGATCTGCACGCTCTGGCGATAGCTGTTGCCGCGCACGGGTTTCAAGCCGGCCATCTGCGCCTGGGTTTCCAGGTAGGCCACCGTCAGGTCGGCGCCGCGCTGGCCCGTGCCGCGGCCTTCCAGCAAATCGTTCGACAGGAAGGCCAGGTGGGCGCGCAAGGGCGCTTCCTGCACGATGGGCGAACCGGTCGCGGCCTGGGCGGAAAACGCCAGCGCAGTCAAGGCGAGGGAAGAAAACAGCTTCTGCATAATATCCTTTGGGTAAGAGGAGGAAAGCGGTCCGGCGGATGGCCGAGCCGGCGATTGTATGCCATGGAGAAAGATGGATCAAAATGCGGACGAAAAAAATCCCCGCGGCAAGGCGGGGATGTCATGGCCGAGTAATTTACACGAGCAAGGCGGCCGCCAGGGATTCGATCTCTTCGGCCGATTCCTCGAGGATGGTGTGCAAGGTGCTGCCGCCGATGCCGAAGTCGATCTTCGCCGCCGCCTGGCGCCGCGCGGCGCTTTCCGGCGGGTGCAAAGGCGAACCGACAGGCGACAGATCGTTGGCCAGCACCAGGGTCGCGCCCAGGGTGCGGGGCGGGAACGGGCTGCCGCCATGCCACATGCCTTCCACGGCTTGCAAGACCATGTCCGGCACTTGCAGCTGGCGCAGCACGCCACGGCCAATCAGCTTTTCGCCGTATTCGATCCAGTCTTCGGTATTGTCGTCGAGCAAACCCGGATATTCCTCGGCCCGCGACAGCAGATAAAAGCCGCCCACTTCGTGCACGATGGCGGCGAACATGGCCGTTTCCACGTCCACGTGCGTGACTTTCCGCGCGATCACCTGGCTCAGCGCGGCCACGTGGGCCGTGTGTTCCCACAGCTTGGCCGCCTTGGCGCGCAATTGCGGGTCGGTAATCTGGCTGCCCAGCTGGCGCACGATGACGGAGGCCACCATCGATTTCAGGGTGGCAAAGCCCAGGCGCGAAACGGCGGCGCGCACATTGGCGATTTCATTGCCGGAACGGTTGTAGGCGGCCGAGTTGGCCAATGCCACGACCCGGGCCGACAGCAGCGGCTCGGCCATGACCATGCGCGCAGCCGCCTCGATATGGCAATCGGGGTCGTCCAGCGCTTCCTGCAGCTTCAAGGTGGCCTTGACGTTGGCGGGGAACGTCAGCTCGCCCTTGCTCGCTTGCAACGCGATAATCTTGAATACTTCCAGTCTGTCCATGGGTCAATCTCCGGTACGGGCCTGTTCAGGCTCTGCTGTGTGGGTGGGCCGGGAAGGCGCACTGCGTCCCGGCCCGGCTCCCGTTTCCGGCAATATTACAGCAAGTTCAAACTCAAACCTATTACTTTCCGGAAACTTTCCCGGCCACGCCTTCGACAAAATAATCCATCTTCGTCAGCGCCGCATCGTCCAGCACGCCTTTGTCCAGGCGCACCTTGCCATCGTTATCCTTGACCGGCGCGCTGAACGGATTAAGCTTGCCGGCCACCAACTCTTTCTCACGCGCCAATACAAACTGTTTCACATCGGCGGGCACGGCAGCGTTGATGCCTTCCAGCTTGACCATGCCATCCTTGATGCCGCCCCAGGTGCTGCTGGACTTCCACGTGCCGTCCAGCACGGCTTGCGCCTGCTGCGTATAGTAATCGCCCCAATGGTGGGTGACGGCGGCAAGCTGCGCTTTCGGCCCGTACTTTTTCATGTCAGAGTGGTAGGCGATCGCATACTTGCCCTTCTCTTCCGCGGCCTGCACCACGGCGGTCGAATCCGTGTGATGGGTGACCACGTCGGCACCCTGGCCGATCAGGGTGATGGCCGCGTCGCGTTCCTTGCCCGGGTCGAACCAGCTATTCACCCACACCACTTTCACTTCCGCCTTGGGGTCGACGCTGCGCATGCCGCGCGTAAAGGCGTTGACTCCCTGCAACACTTCCGGGATGGGGAATGCCGCCACGTAACCGGCCACGTGGGTCTTGCTCATCTTTCCTGCCAGCACGCCAGCCAGGTAGCGGCCTTCGTAGAAACGGGCATTCGTGTTGGCCACGTTGACGGCCGTCTTGTAGCCCGTCAAATGAATGAACTTCACATTAGGAAATTGTTTCGCCACTTTCAAGGTGGGATTCATGTAGCCGAACGAGGTCGTGATGACCAGCTTGCTGCCCGTTTGCGCCAGGTCGCGGATCACCCGTTCCGCATCGGCGCTCTCCGGCACGTTTTCCACGTACTTGGTGGTGATCTTGCTGCCCAGCGCCTTTTCCATTTCCTTGCGGGCCTGATCGTGCTGGGTGGTCCAGCCCGCGTCGCCGATGGGGCTGATGTAAACAAAACCGACATTCAATGGGGCGGCGGCGGGCGCGGCGGCCATGGCAGGCATGGCGGGCATCAGCGCCGCACTGCAAACGGCGGCGCACAACAGTTTCTTGGACATGGTTTTCCTTGTGGTGAGTGATTAATTTCCCGGATTGAAATTCTTGCCCAGCGATGCTGGCATGTTGAGCTTGATGTAATTGGCATTGCTGGAGATCAGCACCAGCACGACGATGGCCGCCACATACGGCAGCATCGACAGCAGTTGCGAGGCAATCGGCACGCCCAGCGCCTGCGCGTGGAACGTCAATATCGTGATGCCGCCGAACAGGTAGGCGCCGCCCACCACGCGCGCGGGGCGCCAGGTGGCAAAGGTGGTCAGCGCCAGCGCGATCCAGCCGCGTCCCGCCACCATGCCCTCCACCCACAGCGGGGTGTACACGAGCGATAAAAACGCGCCGGCCAGGCCGCAGCAGGCGCCACCGAACAGCACGGCTGCCAGGCGGATGCGACGCACGGGGTAGCCGAGCGCATGCGCGGACGCTGGCGACTCGCCCACGGCGCGCAGCACGAGGCCCGCCCGCGTGCGGTACAAAAACCAGGCGATGGCCAGGCACAGCAGCAACGACAAATACACCATCGGATGCTGGCGGAACAGGGCCGGCCCCAGCACGGGAATGTCTTCCAATAAAGGGATGCCGAAGCGGCCATTCTGCAAGCTGTTGCCCACGTACTTCAAGCCGATATACGTGGACGCGCCGGCGCCGAACAGAGATAAAGCCAGGCCCGTCGCGTACTGGTTCGTGCCCAGCCACACGGTCAGCCAGGCAAAGAAGCCTGACAGCAGCATGCTGGCGCACGCCCCCGCCAGAAATCCCAGGGTGGGGCTGCCCGTGTTGACGGCCACGGCAAAGCCCGTGATGGCCGAGACCAGCATCATGCCTTCCGCGCCCAGGTTGACCACGCCCGCCTTTTCATTCACCAACAAACCGAGGGCGGCCAGCATCAGCGGCGTGCCCGCATTGATGCTGGCCGCGACCAGTGGTGCGATGGTCAGCAGCAGGTTATCCATGTTTTCTCCAGCGCAATTTGTATTGAATCAGCACGTCGCAAGCGAGCAAGGCGAACAGCAAGATGCCCTGGAATACGCCCGTGATCGCGCTGGGCAGGCCGAGGCGCGACTGCGCCAGTTCGCCGCCGATATAAAACAGGGCCATGACGAAGCTGGAAAAAATCACGCCCACGGGATGCAAGCGTCCGACGAAAGCGACGATGATGGCGGCAAAGCCGTAGCCGGGCGAGACGGTGGGCGTCAGCTGCCCCATCGGCCCCAGCACTTCGCAGGCGCCCGCCAGGCCGGACAGGGCGCCGCAAATCAGCAAGGACGACCACAAGGTCTTGCGCGAGGAAAAGCCCGCATACCGGGCGGCGGCCGGCGCCATGCCGCCCACGCGCAGGCGGAAGCCGGCAATGCTGCGCGACAAATACAGCCAGCCGCCCAGCGAAGCCAGCAAAGCAAACACGATGCCCACGTGCAAGCGCGTATCGCTGATCACCATCGGCAACAGCAAGCCGTCCGACAGCAGTTTCGATTGCGGAAAATTAAACCCTTCCGGGTCGCGCAGCACGCCATATACGAGATAGCTGAGCAGCAATTGGGCGATGTAGACCAGCATCAGCGAGACGAGGATTTCGCTGGCGTTGTAGCGGTCGCGCAGCCACGCCACCAGGCCCGCCCACAGCATGCCGCCCGCCATGCCGGCCAGCAGGGACACGCCGATGATGGCCGCGCCACCGACGCCGTCATCGAGGTACAGCGCGGCCGCGCCGCCGCAGATGGCGCCCAGGGTCAGCTGCCCTTCCGCGCCGATGTTGTAGATGTTGGCGCGAAAGCAGATGGCCAGGCCCACGGCGATCAACAGCAAAGGGGCGACTTTAAGGCCCAGCTCGGACCAGCCATGCGCGTCGCGCAAGGGTTCGACAAAGAACACGGCCAGGCCCGCCAGCGGATCGTTTCCCAGCGCGATAAACAGCAGCGCGCCGCACAGCACGGTCAGCAGCACGGCCAGCACGGGCGACAGCCACGACATCAGGCGCGACGGAGTCGGCCGGGCTTCCAGGCGCAAGGCAAATTTAGCCATGGGCAGCCTCCTGCGGCCACAGCCCGCTCATCCACTGCCCCACCTGCGCCACGCTGGCCTCGCCCACGTCGAGCGATGGCGATATCTTTCCCTTCGCCATCACCAGCAAGCGGTCGCTGATGTCGAACAATTCATCGAGCTCTTCCGAGACGACCAGCAGCGCGCAACCGGCATCGCGCAGCGCCAGCAATTCGGCGCGGATTTGCGCGGCCGCGCCCACGTCCACGCCCCAGGTCGGCTGCGCCACCACCAGCACCGTGGGTTCACGCATGACTTCGCGGCCGACTATGTATTTCTGCAAATTGCCGCCCGACAGGCTGCGCGCCAGCGCCTGCGGCCCGCCCGCCTTCACCTGGAAGCGGGCGATGATGGCGGCCGCCCGCTGCGCGATGACGTTATGGCGCACGAAGCCGTGGCGGATGGTGGCCGGTGTCTGCAAGCTCAATAACACGTTGTCGGCCAGCCCCATGTCGGGCACGGCGCCGCGCCCCAGCCTTTCTTCCGGCACGAAGCCGAAGCCCAGCGCGCGCCGCCTTCCCGGCGGCAGTCGGCCCGCCGGCGTGCCATTGAGCACGATGCTGGCGGCGGCCGCGCGCATGTCTTCACCCGACAGGGCCGCCAGCAATTCCTGCTGGCCATTGCCGGACACGCCCGCGATGCCGACGATCTCGCCCGCGCGCACGTCGAAATGGATATCGATCAATTGCGTGGCGAACGGGTGGCTCTTCGGCAAGTTCAAATTCTTGACGCTCAGCATGGCGGCACCGGGCGTGCGCGCCACGCGCGTGACGGCGGGCGGCTCGGCGCCGATCATCATGCGCGACAGGCTGGCCGCCGACTCTTGCGAGGGGTCGCATACGCCCGCGTTCTTGCCGGCGCGCACCACCGTGCACGTATGGCACAGAGCGCGGATCTCGTCGAGCTTGTGGCTGATGTACAGGATGCTGCAGCCTTCGGCCGCCAGCTGGCGCAAGGTGGTAAACAGTTTTTCCACGGCGCCCGGCGTCAGCACGGACGTCGGTTCATCGAGGATCAGCAGTTGCGGCTTGGCCAGCAAGGCGCGCACGATTTCCACACGCTGGCATTCGCCGACGGAAAGCGTGTGCACGTGGCGCTGCGGTTCCAGGTCCAGGCCGTACTGGCGCGCAGTGTCTTCGATGCGCTGCGCCAGCTCCGTCATGTTGGTGCCGGCGGGCAAACCGAGGGCGATGTTTTCCGTCACGGTCAAGGTGTCGAACAGGGAAAAGTGCTGGAACACCATGGCGATGCCCAGCGCCCGCGCGGCCGACGGGTTGGCGATCTCGACTTCGCGGCCATTCCACAGAATGCGGCCGCCATCGGGCTGCACGGCGCCGTAGATGATTTTCATCAGGGTCGATTTGCCGGCGCCGTTTTCGCCGAGTACGGCGTGGATTTGTCCGGGCGCGACGGTGAGACAGATGCCGTCATTGGCCACCACGGCCGGATAGCGCTTGCTGATATCGAGTAATTCCAGGCGTGCCGTCATTGTTTTTTTCGTGCCTCGCTGCAGGGTCGCCGGCATCGTCGCCGGTGGAGAAATTCAAGCTCTTGTCTCTATCGTATCGGCATCCGCGGCGCTTGGGGGATGACGCGGCGGCGCGCATTTCTATTTCCTCAAAAAAACAACACCTGTATACAATTTTGAAAAAAATTATCAGCTTTACAGCGGCCGCCTTGCCCCGCAATGGCGAGAAGGTGCGATGATTATATGCAAGAAATGATAGTAAGTATGCAGACAAGACATATCGCCCGACGTGGCGCTTCTCGCATCATGGATTGAACGGCGCGTAATTATCCCCATCGCAGCGCTTCATGCGGGCTACGCCCCCTGCTATTTCATTTCCCGTTTCCCACACCGCCATCAGGAGCCGAAAGTGCCAAAAACCATACCGTGTCTGTTGCTCTGCCTCACTACCACCCTCGGCGTGGGCGCAACCGCCCAGGCTGCCGAATGGAGCGATACCGCGCTGAGCTGGCGCGCCGGCAATGATTACCGCGAGCCGTTCAATCCGGACGACATCAAGAAAAACATCTTCGCCATCACGCACGCCAGCGGCTACAAATACGGCAGCAATTTCGTCAACCTCGATTTCCTCATGTCCGACAGCAAGGACCCTGGCGCGCTGGGCAAGACGTCCGGCGCGCAGGAAGCGTACCTGGTGTACCGCAACACCATCGACATCGGCAAGGTGCGCGGCAGCGACATCAAGTTCGGCCCCGTGCGCGGCGTCGGCGTCACCCTCGGTTTCGACGTCAACACCAAGAATGACGTCGGCTACAATTCGCGCAAGCGCATGCTGGTGGCCGGCCCAACCCTGATGTGGGACGTGCCCGGTTTCTTCAACACCAGCCTGCTGTTACTGCGCGAAAGCAATGCCCCCAGCGGCGCGTTCCCGCCCATCTCGCAAGTGACGGGCCGCTACACGTATAAAACGCACGCCATGCTGACGGGCGCCTGGGGCATCCCGCTGTCGCCGCTGTTCTCGTTCGAAGGATTCTTTAACCTCATCGATTCAAAAGGCAACGATGAAGTGGGCCGCAAGACGGCGGTGGAAACGAATATCGACATGCAAGTGATGTTCGACGTGGGCGCGGCCCTGGGCAGCGCCAAGAACACCTTCCGCGTGGGTCTGGAATACCAGTACTGGAAGAACAAGTTCGGCAACTCGCCCGCCACCACAGGCAACGTGGGGCAGACGGCGAAGACGCCGATGATACGCGCGGAGTACCATTTCTAAAATTCATTGTTACGCATCAACACTCACGGTCGCGCCTGATGCCAGCATGAAGCTTTCCTGCTGGCGGAGAGCGCGACCGTGGAACAACTACTGCCGTATTACGAGCGCGAGCTGGGCCTGTTCCGCCAGTACACGCGCGAATTTTCCAGCCGCTATCCGAAAGCGGCCGGGCGCCTGCTGATCGCCGGAGACACCTGCGAAGACCCGCACATCGAGCGCCTGATCCAGTCCGTTGCCCTGCTCACGGCCAGGGTCGCCAAGCGCCTCGACGACGCCTATCCGCAATTTACCAACTCCTTGCTGGAAACCCTGTACCCGCATTACCTGCGGCCGTTTCCGTCTTGCTCCATCGTGCGCATCGCAGCAGACGAAGCGCCCGCTGGCGGTCAGCTGGCCCAGGTGGCGCATGTCCCACGCGGCACCGTGCTGCGCTCGCAACCGGTACAGGGCGTCGCCTGCAAGTTCACCAGCGCGTATGACGTGAGCCTGGCGCCGCTGGCGATCACGCAGCTGCATTTCTCGCCCATCATCGACGCCCCGCCCGGCCTGCGCCTGCCCGCCGGCGCCAGCGCCTTGCTCAGCATGCAGTTCACCAGCAGCAGTGACAACTACTACCTGGACCAGGCCGGCTTTGCCAGCCTGCGCCTGTTTGCCGATGGCGAACCATCCGTGCGCGCGGCCCTGCTCGACGCCCTGTTCCTGCACGGCGCGGGCGCGTACGTGGCGCTGGACGAACACGGCCCGTGGCAAGCCGTCGACGGCGCCTTGCTGGCGCCGGCAGGCTATGTGGACGACGACGCGCTGATCCCCATTTCCGCCCGCTCGCACCCGGCCTTGCGCCTGCTGACCGAGTATTTCGCGTTTCCGGAAAAATTTCATTTCATCGATATCGCATGGTCCCTGCTGGCTCCCTTGCTACCGAAACAGTGCCGCCAGTTCACCCTGCACCTGCCGCTCAAGGGCGTGCGCAGCGACAGCCACGAGGCGCGGCTCTTGTCCGGCGTCAGCCCCGATAATCTTTTGCTCGGCTGCACGCCCGTCGTCAACCTGTTTGCCAAGTCCGGCGTGCCCATCCGCCTCACGCATACCGAGCCCGACTACGCGCTGGTGGCCGATGCCACGCATGCGTTTGCCTACGACATCCACAGCATCGAGGCCGTCACCGTGGTGCGCAAGGACGAGGCCGGCGAGCGTCTGAGCACTTTCTTGCCCCTATATGCCTCGCTGCAGGGTTCTCAGGTAGATCAGGGCCAGGAGCATGGCCAATACTGGCTGGCGCGCCGCGACGAAGCCGTGGCCGCCATCAGCCCCGGCCATGAAACGCGGTTGAGCCTGATCGACCCGCAATTTTCACCGGCCAGCGCAGCCTGCGCCACCGTC
The DNA here is from genome assembly GCF_029690045.1 of Janthinobacterium rivuli. Lineage (NCBI taxonomy): Bacteria > Pseudomonadati > Pseudomonadota > Betaproteobacteria > Burkholderiales > Oxalobacteraceae > Janthinobacterium > Janthinobacterium rivuli. The sequence continues at coordinate 1,580,029 of NZ_CP121464.1, read as the reverse complement.
TCGACGCAGCTGCTGTGCAGCAACCGCGACTTGCCCACGCAGTTGCACTACGGCTTGCCCGGCGGCGACTTGCTGGCCGAAGACGTGCCCGACGGTATCCCCGCGCGCTTCCTGCGCAAGCCCACGCCCAGCGTGCGTTTCTTGGCGGACACCCACTGGCGCCTGATTGCGCACCTGTCGCTCAATTACTCGGGCCTGACGCAGGCAGGCCTGGGCGAATTCCAGAAAATGCTGGGCCTGTACGACCTGCCCCGCTCGCCCACCACGCAGCGGTTGATTCAGGGCATCGTCACGCTCGAACACGGCAGCACACGCGCGTGGATGCCCACCGTGCCGTTTCCCACCCTGATGCCCGGCATCGCCATCCGCCTGGGCATCGACGAGCAAGCCTTCGTCGGCTGCAGTATCCATATTTTTGCCCAGGTGCTGCAGCGTTATTTCGCCCTGAACAGCCAACTCAACTGCTTTAGCCAACTGACGCTGCTGTCGCACCGCAGCGGCGAGGAACTCCTGCGATGCCCGGAACGCAGCGCCGACGCCACCCCAGCGTGATCCAGCAATTGCTCGACGCGCCGCAGCGCTTCGAGTGCTTCCAGGCCCTGCGCCTGCTGCTGGCGTGGCTGGCCGAACACGGCATCGACGAACACACGGCGCTGGCAAAGCTCGTGCGCTTCGACAATAGCGTCTCGCTGCGCTTTCCCGCCAGTCAGGTCGAGACTCTCGCGACGGGCGGCATCGACGATGCGGATGCCCTGCTGCAGGCGCTGCTGTCCGGCCACGGCCAGGCCATCCACCTTACGCCTGCCTTCATGGGCCTGCTGGGTTGCCAGGGCAGCTTGCCCAGCCATTATTCCGAACGCATCGCCGCGCACCAGCATAGCGAACGCGACACCGGCCCGCGCGCTTTTCTCGACCTGTTTTCCAGCCGCGCCGTGGCCCTGTTTTACCAGGCCTGGCAAAAATACCGCATCGAGCAAGCCGGCCATGACGGGGACTTCCTGTCGCGCCTGCTGGCCCTGACCGCATGTCAGCCGGGCCAGGGCCAGAACGAGGCGGCCGCCGGCCTGTACAGCGGCTTGCTGCAGCAGCGCAACATCTCGTCCATCGTCATGGCGAGCATCCTCACCGACCACTTCGGCGTGCCCTGCCATATCGACGAGGCGACGGGAGCCATGGACGTGCTGGCGCCGCGCGAACAAACGGCGCTGGGCATGGCCAATGCCGTGCTGGGCCAGCATGCCACCATCGGCGAGCGCTGCCGCCGTCCCGACCTGGCCGTGCGCCTGTGCCTCGGCCCGCTCACTGCCAAGCAGCACGCCAGCTTCTTGCCGCGCGCCCCTGGCAGCCAGGCGCTGCGGCACATGCTGATGCTGTTCGGCCAGCCGCTCGTGCGCTACGACATCGTGCTGGTGCTGCGCGCCAGCGATGTGCAAGGGACAACATTGGCGGCAGCGCCACAAGGCGGCCTCGGCTGCAACAGTTTCCTTGGCGATGCGGCAACGCCGCGCCACCGCGATGACAAACATTACGAAATGCACTTAATGCCCTCGTTCAACGATTGATCCTTGCGACCGCGCAAAACGCTTGTGTTCGCTATTGCTACAGTCGGCCAACGATCCCTACCGTGAAGCGATGCGCGATGAGCGAATTCCCCGATACGACGGCGGCATGGACGGCATTGACGGGCGACATGCAGGGTCAGCGCCTGCTGCGCCTGCGCTTTCCGCATGGCGACGGCCCCGCCGGCATCCGCTTCCTCGCCAACAGCCTGTCCGCCAGCGAAAGCCTGTCGCGCGACTTTTCCTGTGTTGTGGAAGTGCTGTCCGACGATGCCAGCATCGCCCTCGACAAAGTGATGGGCAAGATGGTGACCATCGAACTGGTGCGCGAAGACGGCACCTTGCGCTACTTCAATGGCTATGTCTTCGAGTTCCGCTTCCTGCGCACGGACGGCGGTTTCGCCTTCTATGAAATGGTGCTGGAACCGTGGCTGTCGCACTTGCACTTGCGGCAAAACAATGTCGCCTTCCACGGCTTGACGGTGGCGGCGCTGACGGACAAGGTCTTCGATGACTACTTGATGCGCGACTACAAGCTGGCCGCCAGCGGAGCCGATCCCGCCATCACCTACACGTGCCAGCACAACGAGAGCGACCATAACCTGCTGCACCGCCACTGGGAGCAACTGGGCTGGCACTACCGCTACGAACACCGCCTTGACGGCCACACCTTGTGGCTGTCCGACGACAGCACCACCGGCAAGCCCATCGATGGCGATCTGAGCGAAATCCCCTTCCAGCACCAGGCAGGCTCCCAGGAAGACGATGGCGTGCACCAGTGGAGCACGGTGCGGCGCATGGCGCCAAGCCAGATGACGGTGGCCAGCTTCAACTTTAAAAATCCACGCAGCGCCCGCGCCAGCCGTGATTCCCTGAACAAACAGGGAGCCGTACCCTCGCTGGAAATTTATGAAAACACGGGCAGCTACGGTTTTAAAAACATCGACGATGGCGAAGCGCTGGCCCAGCGCCGCATGGAAGAACGCGACGCGCAGGGGCAGCTGTTCGAAGCGCAAGGCAACGACCGCACGGCGCAACCAGGGCGCTGGTTCACCCTGGGCGGACATTTCGACAGCGCCGCCGGCGAATACCTGATCCTGTCCGTGCACCACTACGCCAGCAACAACTATCAGCAAGGACACGGCGCCACCTCGCACTACAGCAACACGTTCACCTGCATCCCCCGCGCCATCCCTTGGCGGCCGGGCCGCCATTTTCATAGCCGCGAACCGAAGATCTACGGCGTGCAGACGGCCACCGTCGTCGGGCCGCCCGGCGAGGAAATCCACACGGACGGCTATGGACGAGTGAAAGTGCAATTCCACTGGGACCGCCTGGGCACCTTCGACGACAAGAGTTCACCGTGGATACGGGTGATATCGAACTGGGCCGGCCCGAATTTCGGCCACATCAGCCTGCCCCGGGTGGGCATGGAAGTGGCCGTGCAATTTCTCGACGGTAACGTCGCCATGCCCCTCATCATCGGCTGCGTCTACAACGCGCGCAATATGCCGCCGTGGGATTTACCGGCCAACAAGACGCAGAGCGGGATGCTGAGCCGCTCCTCAAAAAAAGGTTCCGCCGCGCACGCCAATGCCCTGCGCTTCGAAGACCGCAAGGACGCGGAAGAGCTGTGGCTGCACGCGGAAAAAGACCAGCGCATCGAAGTCGAGCACGACGAATCGCACTGGGTCGGCAACGACCGGCGCAAAACCGTCGACCGCGATGAAACCGTGCACGTCAAGCGCGACCGCACGGAAACGGTGGACCACGATGAAGACATCACCGTGCACAACAACCGCCGCGAGCGCGTCGACCATAACGAACACATCGACATCGGCGACAACCGCCGCGAACACGTGGGCGGCAACGAACAGGTGCAGATCGACGGCCACCGTTCGGAACGGGTGACCCTGGCCAAGGACGAAACGATCGGACTGGCCAAGGTACTGACCATCGGCGCCGCCTACCAGACCACCGTCATCGGCGCCATGAACACCACCGTGGTGCTGGCGCAGGCCGAGCAAGTCGGACTGACGAAAAGCGTCATCGTCGGCGCCGACAGCACGCTCACGGCCACCGATTCGCACACGATGACGGTAGGCACCTCCAGCATCACCATCACGCCGGGACGCATCGAACTGGTTGCCGATGAAATCATCATCCGCGGCAGGTCGAAGGTGCAGATCCATGGCGACGACATCGACAACAATCCGGGCTGACGATGAACGACGCCGGCACAGCCCATTTCAACATCCCCAACCTGCTCTTCGACAACCGCACGCCGCATGCGGCCAGCCAGTTCGACATGGTCGACCAGTTTGGCCATGCCTTTCATGTGGTGGTGGCGCGCATGGGCTACACCCTCGGCCCCTGCGGCGCGGACGGCCTGGCCAGCCTGCTGCCCATGGCACGGCAATCTCCGCTGGCCACGGAAGACCGGCACCTGGACGGCGACACGCAGGCGGGCACGCTACAGGAGAGCGACTTCGCGCCCTACAAGCCGCGCTGCGACGTGATCGTCAATGGCGTAGCGCACGCGCCGCGCGGCCAGGCGATGCCGCAATTTCTCGTCAACCTGAAGGTGCAGTCAGCAAAGAAGACCCTGATCGACAAGACCCTGCAAGTGAGTGGCGAGCGCGCCTTCCGCAAGAAAACCGTCCTCACGCGTCTGGCGCAGGGCTGCGCCCGCATCGCCACCGTGGGCTTGCTGCGGCCCAATCCGTGGCAGCTATCCGCACCGGAAGCGTTCCTGCAATTGCCGCTGCACTATGCCTACGCATATGGCGGGCAATGCCGCATCGAGGCCGATGACTGCAACGCGGCGGCGCACGACTCTTGCCAGGCCAATCCGCTGGGACGCGGTTTTGCGCGCCACTGGCACTTGGATGTGAAGCAGATCAATGAGGTGCCCGCGCCCCGCATCACACCGCCATCGCAGCCGTGCACAGCCGCCCAGTTCTGGCAAGGCGCGGGCGGCAAGGAGCTGCCGGCGCCGGCGGGGCTGGCCGTTATCGGCCGTGGCTGGCTACCGCGCCGCGCGCTGGCCGGCAGCATCGTCATCAAGGATAAATGGGATGCCGACGAGGTCCCCGCCCTGCCGAAAGACTTCGATTTCGCGTACTGGAACAGCACGCCACCCGACCAGCAATGCCCGTACCTGGCGGGACTGGAACAATTCACCTTGACCAATCTGTGCCGCCACGACCATCCCTCGGCCCGCATCGACCCGCGCGGCAACACGGTGCTGCGCTTCGCCCTGCCGCAACAGGTGCTGTGCCTGCTGCTGGCGGACAAGAACGACCAGTTTCTCGTCTGGCGCCTGGCCATCGATACGGTACTGATCGATCCCGAGGCCGCCAGCGTGGAACTGGTGTGGCGCGCCATCGTGCCGACCGACGCGGACCAGGTCGCGTCGCGTCTGCTGCACCTGATGGAGCCGGCGCAGATCGCCCGCATCGAACTGCTGGAACAGGCGCAGGAAGCGCTCGGCAAGGCGGCCGAGCAAGGTAAAAATAATGACAAATGAAACCGTCACCAAATCGGGGCGTTTCTATTGCGTCAGCCTCAGCCCCGACATTTGCAAGACGCCCGTCGGCTCGAGCACGCCCCCTATTCCCTACAGCATCACAGGCGAATTTTCGGAAGCGCAAAATGCCTCGCCCAACGTCAAATCGCACAGCGAGCCCGTCATCCTGCACCAGCGCAGCATCATTCCCACCGTCAAAGGCGACGCGGCCGGCAAGGCGGGCGGCGTCAAGAGCGGCACCGTCGGCAAGCAGGTCGACACCAAGGTCGCCAGCAGCATCCACCGCGCCAACGGCGCCAGCCTGGTGCAGATGGGGCGCGAAGTATGGATGAATTCGCGCAATACCGTGGGCAAGATTTATGAACGGGGCGGGGAGGCCGCCAAGCCCGTGCTCAAGGAACTGACGGCGGCGATACGGGAAGTGGCACAGGATTACAAGGAGCATGGCTCCAGGAAAATGCATGGCGCCGCCGAAGACCTGGTGGACGCGGGTGGCACCGTCCTGACAGGTAGCGCTGTGCTGGGAGTCGCCGGGGTGGGCGTTGCGGCGACGGGAGTCGGCGCCCCCGTTGCCGCCGCGATGGAAGCGGGGGCGGCAACGGGCGCTGTGGCCGGCACGGCGACCGTTGCAACAGGCACCGCAATGGAAGCATCGGCCACGGTGCTCGACCAGGCGGCCGACTACATCTTGACAGGCAAGACACCTGATTTGCTCAACACTGCCGCCGACATCGGCATGAATATCGTAGGCAACTTATTGCAAGCGGCGGCCTTCAGCAAGGTTCCTGGCGGGAAAATACTGAGCAAGTTCCTCGGCAAGAAAACGGCGCCAACCATCAACAAGGTCAAGGAAAAGCTGGTCGGCAAAAAAACGGACCAGCCGCCCCCAAAACTCGACAAACCGCCCCCAAAAAACGGCGGCGACGACGGCAAGAGCCGCGGCAAGAAAGAACCAAAATCGGAAGCACCGTCCGACTGCTGCCCCAAAGATAGCGGCCCAGCGAAAAAACCCGTCAAGGGCCGCAAGCCCGTGCATTTCGGCACGGGCCAGGAAATCCTGTACCAGACGGATTTCGCGCTCGAGCGCAGCATTCCCATCGTCTGGACGCGCTGCTACCGTTCCGGCGCCGAATGCGAAGACTGGGGCTTGCTGGGCGCGCGCTGGTCCACGCCCTACACCACCAGCCTGTCGCTATGCGATGCCGGCATCGTCTACCACGACGACAGCGGCCGCGCCCTGCGCCTGCCTGGCCTGGAACCGGGCCAGCAGCACGACAGCCGCAAGGAAGGTTTTACGCTCACGCGCGACGGCGCCGACACCTTCACTTTGCTGTGGCGCGACGGCAGCAGCGACCGCTACGCGCGCGCTGAAGACGACTGGCTGCCGCACGGCTACGACGGCGTCAACGCCATGCTGGCTCCGTCCGCGCCCGTCGCTACGCAGCGCTTTGCACTCGTGCGTAGCGAAGCGCGCGATGGACGCGGCGTCAGCATCGAGCGATTGATCGATGCCAGGCCGGGCGAAGTGCTGTTGCGCCTGCGCAGCGACGATGGCAGCGTGCTCGAAGCCATGCGCGCGGAGATGGAAAAGGCCATCCACATCGGGAGAATCGACGAGGTATTACCCGACGGCAGCCGACTCTGCCACGTCCGCTACCAATACGCGGCCGAAACAAACGAAACGCAGCCGCCGTTCGCGCCCCGCTACAACCTGGTCAGCCAGTCGAATGCGCTGGGCAACACGCGCCACTATGCCTATCGTCACCAGCTCCTCACCTCATGCAGCAGCTACACGGGTTTTAGCTACGAACTGGAATGGATCAGCCTGGACGCCCTGCGCGCCCGCTGGAGCGGATCACCGTTGAGCCAGCAGGAACTGGCGCAGCACTATCCAATCACCGTGGCCAACAGCTACCAGGCGCGTGCCACCGCTACCCGGGCGTGCGATGGCAGCGAGCACACGCGCATCGATTACGTGGACAACGACACCAGCAGAGTCATGGAAAACGGCGGCGTCCTCGAATACACATTCGACGCCAACTGGCTGGTGACCGAAGTGCGCCGCGTGATCGACGGCAAGGCCGCCTCGCTGGGCCGGCGCGAGTGGGACCGCGATGGCATGCTGCTGGCCGATATCGATGCCAACGGCGCCGCCGCGCGCTACGCTTACGATGCGGCTGGCAACCTGATCCGCAGCACCGATGCCAAGGGGCACAGCAACAGCATCGACTACGACGACCGGAACCAGCCTGTCGCCTTCACGGATCCGCTGGGCAACACCACCTTGCGCGAATACGATGCGGCAGGCCGCCCCCTCAGCATCACGGATGCCCTGGGCCACGTCACGCGCTACCGCTACGACCAGCGCGGCCAGCTGGTGGAACTGATCGACGCCAAGGGCGGCAGCAAACATTTCCAGTACAACCGCCAGGGCTGGCTGACCAGCTACACGGATTGCTCCGGCCACACCAGCGAATTCGCCTACGATGCGCTGGGCCGGCTGGAAGCGGCCCGCGATGCGCTCGGCCATGCCACCCGCTACGAATACGACGCGCTGGGCCGCCTGATCCGCCTCACGGCGCCCGATCAGACCCGGGAGCAATATGCCTACGATGGGGACGGCAATCTGGTCTTGCACGTCGATGCGGCCGGTCAGCAGACACGCTACCGCTACAACGGCCAGGGCTTGCCCGTGGAGCGCACGGACGCCATCGGCCAGACCTTGCAGTATCGCTACGACGCTGCGCTGCAACTGACAGAATTGATCAACGTCAAAGGCGAAAGCTACCGGCTCGCATATCATGCGGAAGGCTGGCTGTCGTCGGAAACGGGCTTCGACGGCAAGCGCACGCACTACAGCTATGACCCTGCCGGCAACCTCACTGCCACCGAGTGCGGCAGCCAGCGCACGCAGTTGCTGCGCGACGCGCTCGGTTTGTTGCAAGTCAAGACCACGGCGGACGGTGCGGTTCGCTACGCCTACGATGCGCTGGGTCGCCTGACGGCCGTCTCCGCGCCACAAGCCGAACAGCGTTTCTTCCATGATGCGCTGGGCCAACTGATCGAAGAACGCAGCGCCTGCTTCCTGCAAACGCTGCCCGAAGCGGCCAGGCTGCCGAATACCCCGCGCGCGCCGGACGCCAGCTTTGTCATGACGCACTCTTATGACGAACTGGGCAACCATATCCAAACCGTCCTGCCGAATGGACGCCGCGTCGACACCCTGCGCTACGGCTCCGGCCACTGGCACGGCGTGCTGTGGCATGGCAAGACCGTGGTCGATGTCGAACGCGACAAACTGCACCGCGAAAAGCAGCGGCAGCTGGGCACCAGCGGCTTGCTCGCCACGCGCCAGTACGACCCGCAATCGCGCCTCACCCGGCTGACCCTGGCACGCGGCGCCGACGCGCCCGTTCCCGTGCGCGAGCGCCGTTTCGAATACGATGCCCAGGGAAACTTGCGCACCATCGTGCAGACGGGCACCACCACTGCAGGGCCGCTTGGCAAACTCAGTTATACCTATGATCCCGTCGGGCAATTGCTGTCCGCCGTGCAGCCGGGCCTGGCCGAACACTTCGCCTTCGACCCAGCCGGCAATCTGGTCGATACCGCCCCCGCCTCCGGCAACGTACTGAAACGCTACGCCGATAACGAATACGACTACGACGAGCAGGGCAATGCCACCAGCAAGCGCTTCCATCCGCCGGGCAGGGAGTCGACCTGGAGCGATATGGCGCTGCGCTACGACGCCGAAAACCGCCTCAGCCACGCCACCAGGACGGAACGCCAGTCACGCCACCGCGCCCATTATTTTTATGACGCCTTCAGCCGCCGCATCGCCAAACGCGTCGATGAGGCGCGTTGGACCAGCCAGCAAGACATCACAATAGACCAGCCCGCCCGCACGAACGCCAGCACCACCTTCTTCGTCTGGGATGGCGACACGCTGGCGCAGGAACTTGGGCAAGATGAAACTGTCACATACCTGTACGAGCCGGACAGCTTCGTGCCGCTGGCCAAAATTAGTTCGCCAGCCTGTCTTCAGGCAAGCGCCGTGCACCTGCCGCGCGTGGCCCAATGGGATTTGCCTGCCATCCGGGACGACGCCGAACTGCAGGCCCCGATTGCGCAAGAACAAGCGGACACTGAAACGCTGCATGTATCGGCATGGCAAGGTACCCAGGCGGCAGCCGATGACGCGGCAGCACACGATAGCATCACCCACTACCACTGCGACCACCTGGGCACGCCGCGCGAGCTGACGGATGCGCAAGGGAACGTAGTCTGGAGCGGGCGCTACAAAGCCTGGGGGCATTTGTTGCAGGTAGAGGGAGAAATCGACCAGCCGCTGCGGTTTCAGGGGCAGTATGAGGATCAAGAGACTGGACTGTTTTATAACCGTTACCGCTACTATGAGCCTGATTGCGGACACTATCTTAGTCAAGATCCTATCGGCATTCTAGGCGGACTGAATGGCTATGCATATGTAACAAATCCCATTCAGTGGAGCGACCCATTAGGACTGGCAAAATGCAGACTCATCATTTCCAGTGCCGTGGACGAAATAAAGAACTTACCTGCATTGAATAATATGCTTCCAAGTGATATCAGAAAAATTTTGCGGAGAAGAGGTTACACCATGGTAGGTTCCAGAACTAACCCTTCTGGATCCAATAAACGAGGGCAAGTCTGGACTAAAAACTTACCAGATGGGAACACAGCAGCGGTACGCATTGATCCAGCTGAAAAACGCACCATACCACTAGGAAATGCAGATGAAGTGCCACACGCCCACAAGGAAATTGTTCCAACATCTAGCGTAGCCAACGGAAATTATGCACCTCCAAAAATCTCTGGAGCAAAGTTATGCGATGACACTGGAAAACTAGCCTCAGCCGGTGACTATAAAGCAATGCACATTGAAATTAAAAATGGAATACTGGGAAAATGAAAAAATCTATAAATTCAAACATTCTAGACATAATAAAAAAAGGAAGAATAATTGAACTAGAGAATCTTTCAAAACCATCCAGAGAAAGGATATTAGAAAAAGAACATTTGGATGAAATATTAAAACAACTAAACCAGAAAAATTCAAGCGAAAGAAAAAAAGAATTACTGTGGCTGATCGCTTTAAAAGGAGATAAAAGTAGTGAGATACTAAGATTAGCCAAGAGAAAAATATATTCCATAAGAAATTTCGGAGAATACCCGATCATTTCACGCAGTTTAAATTATGCAATATATTACGCACTTTGCAAAACAGAAAATAATGACATGAAAAATATTGCCAATTCATTACTTGAAAATAAATCAGGCGAAATTAGACTATTAGTTGCTGAATTCTATTTACACAAAAAACAAATTGAAAAATCAATAGAAATAATAATTAAAATATTAGATGAAATTAACATTGACCACAATATTGCAAATGCAATTGACATGGACGTAGCTAGCTGTGCAGATATTGAAATATTGAAAATTATCAAGGACAAATACATCAACAGCAACTCAATTATCACCGACGGGATAAAACATGTAATTTCCGTCATGGAAACCGCCATTTCAAACAAATGACTCCGTGATCCTTATCAAAAAATTGCAACCAACATGGCGCCTTATTCGCCTTTACAACATCTAAAAATTATAAAAACATTAATTTAAATAGTAAAAACCAGCAACGAATTGACTTGATTTATATTCTGAACGATACTTGCCACTGCCTGAATTGCAGCCAATCACACGTTATCCAGAAAAACCGCGCCAAGCCTATACATAATCAACAGTTCTCTGCATGCCCGTTCCCACCGCCCCCTACATCGGCCGCTTCGCCCCCTCCCCCTCCGGTCCCCTGCACATGGGCTCGCTCGTTGCCGCCATGGCCAGTTATCTCGATGCCAAGGTGCATCGCGGCACGTGGCTGCTGCGTATCGAGGATCTGGACTATGACCGCAATGTCAAAGGTGCCGACGCCGGCATTCTGGCCAGCCTGCAGCGCTGCGGCATGCAGTGGGATGGCGAGGCGACGTGGCAGAGCCGGCGGCTGCCGCTGTACCAGGCGGCGCTGAAGCAATTGCAGGACGACGGGTTCGTGTATGCGTGCGGCTGTTCGCGCAAGGAGATTCAGGATTCGAACTTGCAGGCGGGCGCGCCGAAAAATGGGGCCGCCGTGTATCCGGGCACCTGCCGCCACGGCTTGGCGCCGGGCAAGGCGGCGCGGGCCTTGCGGCTGCGCGTGCCGCAGGGGGCCGATGCCGTATACGCTTTTGCCGACCGCTGGGCCGGTCCGCAGCGGCAGGATCTGGCCAACGACGTGGGCGACTTCATCGTGCTGCGCGGCGATGGTTACTGGGCGTATCAGCTGGCCGTCGTCGTCGACGATGGCGCGCAGGGTATCACGCAGGTGGTGCGCGGCGCTGACTTGCTCGATTCCACGCCACGCCAGCTGTATTTGCAGGATGTGCTGGGCTTGCCGCATCCCGGCTTCCTGCACGTGCCTGTCGTCACGAACGACAGCGGCGAAAAGCTGTCCAAGCAGACGGGCGCCCTCGCCTTCGATACAGGAACACAAGCCACCGAACTGCTGACGTCGGCGCTGCTGCCGGCGGCCCGCTTCCTCGGCCTCGATGTGCGCGCCGAGAATGTGGAAGACTTCTGGCGGCAAGCCGTTCCCGCCTGGGCGCAGCGCTTGTCGCAACTTCCGATACACGCATAAAAAAACCCGCCGCGGCGAACCGTCGGCGGGTTGGAGCGCAGGCGCCAGCCGCTAGGGCCGGCGCCTGGTATCAGGCAATTAGAAGTTGCCTTTGAACTGCACCCCAAACTGACGTGGCTCATTGATGAAGCCCGTGCGGTTGTTGAAGTCGATGGCGCCCGTGATACGCTGGGTGTCGGTGATGTTGCGGCCAAAAACGGCCATTTCATACTTGCCAGCATCCCAGGTGTAGCCCACGCGCAAGCCACCTTCGACCATGGGCTTGCCGGTGAACTCGGTGGACTCGTACAGGAAGAAGTTGATCTTGCTGCGGTAAGCCCAGTCCGTGAAGACGAAGAATTCGCCGTTTTCCATCGGGATCGAATAGCGGCCCGTGGCGGTGACCGTCCACTTCGGCGCTTGCGGCAATGGGTTGCCGTTGATAACAGCACGGTTAGCGGCGTTGATCGGATCGGTCACGGTGCAGCTACGGCACGTGGCTACCGACAGGGATGGATCCTTGATTTCTGTGAAGTTGTAGCTGCCGCCCAGCGACATCTTCAGGCTAGGCGTGACAAAACCTTCCAGTTCCAGTTCCGCGCCGCGGCCATTCGTCTTGGCCGCATTGATCAAACGCGTCACGTTCGAGGTGCCGCCAACGACCGTCAATTGCTGGTTTTTCACCTGGTAGTTGTACAGGCTGAAAGCGACGCGGGCGCGGCGCTCGAACAGGTCGGCCTTGATGCCCGCTTCGAACGAGGTGATCGTTTCCGCATCGGCCACGGTCACGGACACATCTCTGCTGGCTGGCGCAATACTTGGTGCGCGGAAACCGGTGGCGACACGGCCGTAGAAGTTCACGTCCTTGTTGTACTTGTAGGTACCGCTCAGGTCCCAGTTGACCTTGGCTTTGCTGACATCGGCGCTGGTCGGGTTGATTTGCGGGACGTTGTTCGCTACTACCGTGTTGAAATCCTTCTTGTCCTTGGTGTAGCGCAAGCCGGCACGCAACATGAAGTCATCGTTGACGGCATAGTTGACGGAACCAAAGGTGGCCCAGGCCGTGTTTTTCTGGCGGCTGGCCAGGTGCGAAACGAGCGCATGGTCGCTACCGCCGAAGTTATCCGTATAGCCGTTGGCGTCCTCATTGAAGTAGTACACGCCAGCCTGCCAATTCAGCGGACCGGCACTTTTCGATTCGGCGCGGAATTCTTGCGAGTACTGTTTCACGCTGCTGATGCCGCCAGCGGTTTCCACCGGGAATGGAATCGCTGGCACCATGCCTGGTGCGCCACCGTCGATGTCGCCATGCGACACATACTTGCCCACGCGTTCGAAACCGGTGATCGAGTACAGCTTGACGCCGTCGAGTTCCCAGCTCAGGCGAGCGCTGGCGCCATTGGTGCGCAGCTCCTGGAAGTTCAAGGCATCGGTGTAGGATTTGGTCGGATCGAAACCGTCGACCAGGTCATTCGTGCCAAGCTTGATGGCGTTGGCAAAGAACACGCGCGCGCTGCCCGTGGTGCTGCGCTGATGCACATTGAACAGGGCGTTGAACGTGCCGTTCGGCGCATACATCAATTGCACGCGTTCGGCGTGTTCGTTGTAGCCGTCCAGCGCGTTTTTCTTGCCCGTAAACGTGTTGTCGACGTAGTCGTCGCGGTGCTGGCGCAAGGTCGAGACACGCATGGCCCATTCTTTGCTCAGCGGCACGTTGACGGCGCCATCGAAATTGGTCGTGTTGTGCGTGGCGGCGGAGACGTTGTAATAGCCTTCAACCTTGTCCAGGTTCGGCTTGACGGATTCGAACTTGACCACGCCGGCAGGCGTATTGCGGCCGAACAAGGTACCTTGTGGGCCGCGCAGCACTTCCACGCCGGCCACGTCGAAAATCGGATAGCCCTTGAGGATAGGATTTTCTTGCACGACATCGTCGTAAATCAGGGAAACAGGTTGCGATGCAAAGATGTTGAAGTCGGTATTGCCGTAGCCGCGGATGTAGAAGCGGGGGAAGGTGCGGCCATTCGACGATTCCACGTTCAGGCTCGGCACTTTGCCAGCCAGCACGCGAATGTCTTGTCCGCCGGATACCAGCACGTCGAGCTTTTCGTCGCGCAGCAGCGACACGGAGACGGGCACGTCGCGGATATTTTCCTTGCGGCGCTGTGCCGTCACGGTCACGGTTTCCAGCTGGCTGGCGGCAGGGGTCGTATCAGCAGCGACTTCATCAGCGTAAGCCGAGCCGATAGGCAAGGCAGCGGACAGTGCCAGCATAGCAGCGCTTTTGGCGCACAAACGCTTGTGCATCTTGGACATCTTGATCATGTTGTTTCCCAGAAGTTTAAAAAAGAATTGCGAAACCTGTCTCCGGCTTATGTACGGCGCTGGATGATCGTCTGCACCATCACGGTGCAGCAGCGCGAACGAATGTCTCTCCGCTCCTGGCGTCACTGGCTCTGCCCTGGCTGTCGTTCAAGCTGACAGCGGTAGCGGCCGCATCTCTGGGATGTCTGATGAACACCAACTTTTGAGTAAGGCGCCAATTTAATTCAAGCGCCTTGTGCGCTGCAAGAATATTGTTATGTAAAATATTCATTCATCAACATAATGGGCCGACTAGTGGTTATTCAGCCACAATACCGCCTCTATCTTGCTACTTCGTTGCTATTTCGTTGCTATTTCCCCCGATCACCTGCCGCAGGGCGCGACTTTTTTTACCTGGCCCGCGAAAGCGGAATTAGCGTCCAGCAAGACAGCCCTGGCGGTAAAAATAGTTGTAATATCGCCAGAATTGAGTTGCCAAGCCGCCCCATTGCAGTGCGGCGGCAGCCCCCTGCACCATCGTCGATCGCCTCCATGCCAGAATCCAGCCAGCCCAGCAACGCCGTCCCGTCCGCCACCATCGCCGCCCAGGCGGCGCATTTACTGCTGAGTGCCCATTGCGACATCGTCTGGAGCACGAAAACCTTCGGCCAGTTCGATGCCGACCAGCCATCCTGGCGCGCCTTCACGGGCCAGACCGAGGCTGAACTGCTGGGCCGCGGCTGGGTCAATGCCCTGCATCCGGACGACCGCAACTTGCCTTACGTCATGCCATCGCACCTGACCAGCGTGTTCGAAGCGGAATACCGGCTGCGCCACGTCAGCGGCGCCTACCGCAACATGCTCGTGCGCATGCTGCCCGTGCTGGCGCCCGACGGCAGCATCGTTGAATGGCTGGGCTCGCATTGCGACGTGACGCAGCAACGGCAGACGGAACAGCGGCTGCGCCTGGCCATGCAGGGCGGCCGCATGGGCACGTGGGAGATCGACCTGGGCAGCGGCAGCATGGCCGGCTCGGATGCCTTCAAGGCCAACCTGGGCCTGCCGCCTGACAGCCACATCGATTACGCGCAGCTGACGGGCGCCATGCTCGACGGCGACCTGCAGCACTGGCAAACAGTGGTGCACGCGGCCATCGCCAGCGCCAGCGATTTCGAAGTCGATATCCGCGTGCGCTGGCCCGATGGCGCGCTGCACTGGGCGCACATGCGCGGCACTTGCGCCAGCGATGGCGCCGGCAACGTGATCGGCCTGTCCGGCATCTCGCTCGACCTGACGGCCAGCAAACAGAACGAGGAAACCTTGCGCCTGACCCTGGCGGCCGGCGAAGTGGCCACCTGGAACTGGGACATCGTGGCCGACCGGGTCACGGCCGACAGCAATATGGCGCGCTTGTTCCCCGTCAATGCCGATGCGGCCACGGCAGCGCCGCTGGCGCGCTATCTGGACATCATCCACCCCGATGACCGCGAGCAAGTCAGCACGCAGATTACCCAGGCGCTGCAGGCGCACACGCCGTTTGAGGCCAGCTACCGCGTCGGCGCCGGCGATGGCCAGTACCGTTCGGTCATCGCGCGGGGCCGCGCGGAATACGCGCCCGATGGCACGCCCTTGCAATTGCCCGGCGTCCTGCTCGACATCACGCGCCAGAAACAAGTGGAAGATGCGCTGCGCCGCAGCGAGGAACGCTACCGTACCCTGATCGAGCTGATGGACCAGGCCTTTTGCGTCATCGAAATGCTGTACGACGAGCAAGGCCGCCCCGTGGATTTCCGCTACCTGGAAGGCAATCCCGCTTTCGTCAAGCAGTCGGGGTTGGAAAACGCCATCGGCAAGACCATCCGCAGCTTCGTGCCCGACCACGACCAGCACTGGTTCGACCTGTACGACCAGGTCGTCAAGACCGGCGAGCCCGTGCGCTACGAAAACGAAGCCGTGGCCATGGAGCGCTGGTTCGAAGTCTTCGCCGCGCGCCTGGGCGGCCCCGGCAGCCGCCTGCTGACGGTATTGTTCAGCGACATCAGCGAACGCAAGCGATCTGAACAGCAATTGCGCCAACTGGCCGACAACTTGTCCGAAATGGACCGGCGCAAGACGGAATTCCTGGCCACCCTGGCGCACGAACTGCGCAATCCGCTGGCGCCCATCCGCAACGGCTTGCAGATCATGCGCCTGGCCGCCGACAAGCCCGCCACCGTGGCGCGGGTGCGCGACGTGATGGAGCGGCAAGTCAATCAGATGGTGCATCTGGTCAATGATTTACTCGACGTGGCCCGCATCACGCGGGGCCAGATCGAACTCAAGCCCGAGCGCACGGACTTGAAAACCATCATCGCCGGCGCCGTGGAAACGAGCATGCCGCTGATCGAGGCGGGCCGCCACCAATTGCAAGTGGAACTCGACGAGCAGCCGCTGCCACTCGAGGCCGATCCCACGCGCCTGGCGCAAGTGCTGGGCAATTTGCTCAACAATGCCGCCAAGTACACGCCGGCGGGCGGCCAGATCAGCTTGCGTGCATTACGCGATGGCAACGAGGCCTTGATCGAAGTCAAGGACAGCGGCGTGGGCATCCCCGCCGAATCGATCGCCACCGTGTTTGACATGTTTACGCAAGTGGGACAAAACATGGGCAGAGCGCAGGGCGGCCTGGGCATCGGCCTGTCGCTGGTGCGGCGCCTGGCCGAGCTGCATGGCGGCAGCGCCACGGTGGCCAGTCCAGGCGCCGGCCTGGGCAGCACCTTCAGCGTGCGTCTGCCGCTGCTGACGGTGGAACCCAAGGCACCCACCGAACCGGCCATCGCCGCCAGCTCCGCCAGCAGCCGCCATTTCCGCGTGCTGGTGGTCGACGACAATGTCGATGCGGCCGACACCCTCGCCGCCGTGCTCGACATGATGGGCCACGCCACGCAAGTGGCCCACGACGGCGCACAGGCCCTGGCCGTGGCGCCGCAATTCCTGCCGGACGTTATCTTCCTCGACATCGGCCTGCCCGGCATGAACGGCTATGAAGTGGCGCGTGCGCTGCGCCGGATACCGGCCGGCGCCAACGTCGTGCTTGTGGCCTTGACGGGCTGGGGCGCCGAAAACGACCGCAGCCAATCGAGCGCGGCCGGCTTCGACCACCATCTGACCAAACCGGCCAACCTGCTCGCCATCGGCGAACTGCTGGCCACTCTTTCCACTCCAACAACACTGACAGACCATGACTGAATCCACGAACCACATCCGCCGCAACCTCCTGCTGGCTGGCGGCGCCGCCCTGCTGTGCCCGACACCGATGTTGTTTGCCGCGCCCGCCACCAGCATCGCCGCCGCCCAGACGCAACTGGCCGCGCTGGAAAAATCCGCAGGCGGACGCCTCGGCGTTGCCGCCTGGCGCCTGGGCAGCGAGCTGCGCCTTGCCTATCGCGCCGACGAACGTTTTCCCCTGGCCAGCACCTTCAAGGCCATGCTGGCGGGTGCTGTGCTGGCCCGCAGCGTCAGCCAGCCGGGCTTGCTGGACCAGCATGTGCGTTACGAGAAAAAGGAACTGGTCACCTATTCGCCCATCACGGAAAAGCATCTGGCCGACGGCATGACGGTCGCCGACCTGTGCGCCGCCACCTTGCAGTACAGCGACAATAGCGCGGCCAATTTCTTGATGACATTATTAGGCGGGCCGCAAGCCGTGACGGCGTTTGCGCGCAGCATCGGCAACACCATGTTCCAGCTGGAACGCTGGGAAACGGAATTGAACAGCGCCATCCCGGGAGAAGTACGCGACACGGCCAGCCCCGCGTCGATGGCGCACAGCTTGCAGCAATTGTTGTTGGAAAATAGCTTGCTGGCGCCGCAGCGCCAGCAACTCGATGCCTGGATGCGCGGCAACACGACGGGCGACAAACGCATCCGCGCCGGCGTGCCTGCCGGCTGGCAGGTGGCCGATAAAACCGGCTCGGGCGCGTATGGCAGCGTCAACGACATCGGCGTGGCCTACCCGCCCAGCGGCGCGCCACTGGTCATCGCCGTGTACTACACGCGCGAACAGAAAAAAGCGGACACGAATCAGGACATCATCACGGCCGCCACGCGTATCGTGACGGCCGCGCTGGTGTAATTACTTCGGTAACGCCGCCATAAACCCCGCGTACGTGGACCAGGCGGGGTCGGCCGCGCTGCGGATTTCAATCGGGAACTTTGGACGCGGCGCCAGCGCCGTGTTCAGGCGGTTGAAAAACTCTTCGCCCGACTGCGTGTAATAAATCCATTCGCGCAGGTTTTCACCGGTGGACACCAGCGCCAGCGTGGCGAAGCCGCCCTCTTCCACCACGGGTGCCAGCGCCGCTTCCAGCTCTTCCATGTGCTCGCGTTCGTTCGGCGCGGGCATGCCCGTTTCGTCTTCATAACGCCAGGCGATGATGATGCGATCCGGCTGCGATGACAGGTCCCAGTCGTCATGGAAAGTATCGACATAGCGGTAGATGATGGCCATCTCGTCGCTATGCGTGACGATGGTGCCCCAGCTGCGGGCGGAAGTGGAATTTTCGTTCATGGTTGCAACAGTCAAAAAGTAAAATCGGGCAAAGGGCGAGCAGTCTACAGTACTGGCGGGCAAGTCACATTCCACGCGTCATACTGGGCGCCGCTCTTGCGCAGCCAGACACGGGCGTAGCTGTCGCGGTCGCTCTTGAACACCAGCGCATAACGCTCTTCGGCACGCGGTGCGGCCGTGCCCACGTCGACAGCCGCCAGCGCAAATTTCAGCGCCCGCAAGGGGGCGCAGGCCGTATTGCCTGCCATCAATAATCGCGCCCGCTCCAGCAGCGGCTTCTGGTACAGCAACACGCCTTCCAGCTCCACATCGGGAATGCGCTGCAGCATGCGCACGGGTTCGGCCACCGCGCGGCAGGTACCACGGTCGAGCCAGGCGTAATACTCCATGCCCGCCTCTTGCCAGCGCGCCTGCTTGCCCTCGCCGTGCAGCACGAACTTGGTGCGCTGCGTCCGGCACAGCGCACCATGGCCCCGATACGGCGACGTTTCCACGCTGCCCACCACTTCGCTGCCGCGGCCACCCACGACGGGCACGCTCTCGAACACGGTGCGCGCAGCCGGATCGCCCGGATATTGCTGTGCATAAAATTCCAGCAAGGACGCGCGCTGCTGCGCATCCACCACCGCCTCGGCGGCACTGGCGGAGAGGCACACGGCCGACACGACACACAGCACCAAGGGGCGCACGAAATAAGCTGGCATGGCATTCCTTCAATCGGAGTCAAGGGCGGATATCGCCCAAGCGCAGATTATATAGTTAGCAGGAAATGGCAGGCGGACGCGGCGTCAGGAGGTGCGGAAGTTGACGCCGCCAGCGAGCAGCCTGGCACCGCAGGTGGTAGTATCGCCTTCAAAGGCGATGGCGATGCCGTTGATGGTGTGCCGCGACGAGCCGCTGGCGATCTTGCAGCCTTGATGCCCCTTGACGGGGCAGCTGCACAAGTCCCCGACGCAGGCCACGGCAATGCCATTGACCGTAAAATGCGTGGCGGCACAACTGAGCACCTTGCCGCCATGCGACGTGGCGTCGCCCAAACGGATGACTTTACGCATACAGCCTCCCGAATTATTGTCCTGGCTGGCTTTCCAGGATGGCTTCCACCGATGGCGCCGCATAGTTGGCCGGATCGACGGCGGGCGTGACGCGGCTGCGGAAGATATCGCCATTGGCATCCTGCTGCTGGCGTTTGGCGTCCGATGGCGGCGTGATGAAGATGATGCTGGCCTCATTGCCGTCGCGCAAATTAATCGCGGCAGTGGCGCCGCCATCGCGATAGCTGCCCATCACGCCGATGGCCATCTGCATAAACCAGGTGGCGGCACCGGTATTACCCAGGCGAAGATCGGTATTGATGAACTGTGCGCTCTTGCTGCTGTCGATTTCCGGCCCGCCTTGTGACGCATAGTCATGCAACATACCTTCGAGCATCAGCAACTGCTCCGGCTGATTTCCCGTACCGGCCACGATGCGTGCTGGCCCCTTGCCGCGCTCCGCCACCGGCAAGGTTTGCAGCGCCTGCTGCCAGCCCGCATTGAACATCTTCTGGCGCTGGTCACGCCGCGTGACGGGCTTGCCCTCTTCATCCGCAAATTTGACGAATACGGGCCGGTGCACGAAACCGAACGAGGGCAAGCGGTCGAAGGTTTCCATCTGTTCCCGGTTCCATGGAATGGGAAACCACGGCGTCGGCTTCCAGTCGCGCGGGGGGCGATTTTCCCAGGGATTGAGTTTGTCAAAAGTATGCAAGCCCACGCCGCGGATATCGGGCCGCTGGGCGAAGGCGGCAGCAGCGGCAAGCCATTCTGCGACGGTGGGTTGACGTTCGCTGAAGGCTTCAGGTCGCTGCTGTTTCGCGCGCGAGGGCAGCGATTGCATGACTTCGTAATACATGCCACGTAGTTTTTCCTGGACGAAGTTATTCTCCGGGTCATCCCATACAAATGGGCGCAACGGTTCTACTCGTTCGCGGCGTGCCAGGATGAATACCGCCGTGGCATCAGGCATATCCGGAATGAAATACCCGTTTACCAGTTTTCTTGCAGTGCCTGGCTTCCGGTTGCCATCCCGCGTGCCAACACTGTCCTCGGAATGCAAAACGATGTAGGGTACATCAGGATGCCTATCGAAAAAATCAAACACATCAATCAACAATTGGTCAGGATGCTCATCCAGCTTCCAGGAAGCAATCGAAAACAAGTGCCAAGCCATGCCCGAGGTGCCAGCGCCAGCCACGAGTCCCGCCATCGGCTCAGTTAAGCTCGGTTGTGCCGCCGGGTCAAGGATGGGAGTACCTGCATAGAACGATGGCAGCCCCCAGTATAACGGGGTGAAATTGACACCATTTTCTAGCGCATCATAGGCCCTGCTGCCGCCTTCCCCGTCCTTGTCATCGCCCGTCCAAGGGTATTTCTTGGGATCTTTTTCGCGTATGCTGGTGTAAGGACTTCCTTTTTGCAAAGCCTCCCACAATTTTCCCTGACGGTATTTATCCAGCGTCACCCCCAATCCGATCACTTCCAGCACGTACTCTTGCTCTGGCTCCATAGGTGTCTTTGGCTGTTGCGCCTGCAACTGTGACGCGATTTCACGCGCCTGGCTCTTCGATAAGGCACTGAGCCATAACAAACCAAAAAATAAAATCACAACAACTATTGATATTCCCAACCAACGAAGCGTCATCATGGTTATCACCTTTCGGCCTGCAGTTTCGAAGGAACAATAGTCGGAAGAAAATTATTACCGACGGGGCTACAAAATCCATTTATTTTGCTTTTTTTTCGGTCACTATTTTTGTGTTTTTTGTTTGTGACACTACAATTTTCCACAATGGCCCTGATAGCAAGGGTAATCCTGCAGGCAAAACTCCAGTGTTGTAATAGTCAATGGTGCCATTGATCACGGCACTTCTCCAGGCAGGCTCGACGGATAAATATGGCGCAAACTCCAATACGAATTTTTCTTTTATCCGTATCCCATTGCGCCCTTTTTCGTTGCTCTTTAAGTCCTTCACCCGCCAATCCGCCACCGCACATAAATACGCGTAGAACTGCGGATCCGAACTAGCCTTGCCGCTGCCAATCGCCACGTCATATGCGGTCACTTGGCTATGATTCTTCGCGCTACCGATAATGGAGCTATGAAAAGACTTGGCACTGACCTCCCGCTGCCAGCGCAAGCGTGCTTCATTCGGGCTTTCCTGGATGGTCGCCAAGACATTTCCTTCCGTGTAGCGTGTAGCGGCAATGACCTTGCGTTGATCGAGTGGCTCTTTGCCATCGAGTTTCTTTTCCTTGTTATAAGCAGTCGTCATCAAGGCCAATTCGGCCCCGCGTATGGCCTCATCGCGCTCTGGAAAGCGGCGATAGCCAGCCGGATCCGGGCGATCCTCGGCGCTTGTATGCAGGCCGCTTCCGCTGGTAAGTGCCACTGATGCATCGCAGGGATCGACTTCTTCCACAGGTCCCTGATCTTCAGGTTTACGGTTTCGCATCATGGAAGTTTTGGGAATATTGGGCGAATCGATTTGCGAAGTGCCACGCAAATCAGCCAACACCGGCTGTTTCAACGCTTCCCCATTGATGGTGCGTACGCCATTACGTTGTTCCACTTTGCTCAACCTGGTATTGACAGGCCAAACCACCGCATTGTGTTGTGCACGATGACTACGCAAGGAAAGCTCCACATGGGACTGTTCGCTTTCTGTCATGAGCCTTAATGGAAAATCAAAAGGCGGCGGCTTTCCAACCAACGACGCCATGGTTTTTCCCGTAGCCGGCTCCAGTCTGGTCTTGTTGCTGAATACCCGCTGATAAAATCTGCCGCCCAGTTCCGCCAGCGCGCTGCGCACCTTTTTATGTTCCACTATCTTGGTGTGCCCGGATGAGACACTGTACCCATCAAGACTGGATGTCTCCTCTTCTTCAACCAATTCGCTTCCAGATGCATAATCGGGCACGCCATCCCAGCCTATTCCCTGGATGTTATCCAGTGCCACCGTCATGTCTTCTGGGCAGAAATATAGATAAACCTTGCGGCGGTTATCGCGGTCCTCTGCACTCTGCCAGCGGCTGCCAACCATGCCGCGATGCTCATCCTTTTTCAAGTCGGCAAACGGCGGCTGGCAAGCCTGGCCGTTGCCTTTCGCCACACCAGCCACGATATTCACCAAGGTGTTCAGGCGCGCACCCAGCGTCTGCGCGCCACTGAGCAAATGGTAATAGGGCTTCATCGCTGCATCTTCGCCGCCATCGAACCAGGCGGCTCCTCGCATCAACAGAGGCAGGCTGTCCACCAGGCTGTAAGGCGGATGCGTGAGTATCAAATTGTCGGCCGGCGCCGAGCCCTTTTCCATCAGCATCGCTTGCGCCAGCAGCGACAGCAGACAGCCCTGGCTGTGCGCGACGATGCTGACGGTATCATCCGCATCGTAATCGCGAATCATGGAAATCAGTGCGGCCAGGCGCTGGGCCGCCAGCACCATGTACATACGCCCGGGTGCAGTCCTCAATGGACGCAAGGCATCGCCCATGGGATCGACTGGCGCATAGATTCCAGGACGCCACATATCGGGCAAATTGCTGGTGGCGTTACCGAAGGGGCCGCCTTCCTTGGACAAGTCCTTGTCGAGACGGTTGCCGTAGCGGTCAACGAATTGGCCGTTGATCGTTTTGCATTTCACTCCCACTTCACGGTAGCCCCAGTAAAACGGAATCACGGGGCTGTTGGTGTCCTTGGCGATCGTACGCTTGAAGAAGACGGCGTCGGGATCGTCTTCCAGCTTGTCCTTGTCCGCCGCCATTGGCATGCGATAAGTGGCAGGCGTAAATGAACGGCCCAGCCTGGCAGCGAGGCCGGTACACAAGCCGTCCTCTACCGCCTTGTAGCTGACGCCAACATCGTTGACGCCATGGATGACGATGATATTGCCCGGCAAATTGCGGCGTATCTTGACCTTCTTGCACACGCTGCGTTCGCAATGCAGGAGCGCCACTTCCTCGCCCACCACGTACGGTACTTTCGGATAGCTGCCCATCGCACTCTCCTGGCGTCATCAATCCTTGTTGTTGAAAACTTCGATGGCGGCCAGGTGCATCGCTGCGCGCTCCAGCACGTCCGTCTTGCCGCCTCCATCGCTGCGCCCATTGGCCGACGAGCCATCGCCCAGCTCCACGGCAAAGTGCGCCTGCGGTGCCAACTGCGGTTGTTGCGGCACGCCATCGACGGCGCTGTCGTCGCCTTCATATTGAAAGATGAATTGCTGGTCGGCCTTGCCCTCGGCAAAGCTTGGCAATTGCACCTCCATGCTTTGCGGGTCATTGAAGATGAAATTGGGCGCATTGAAGTTCAGCGGCGACTTGCTGCCGAAGGTGATGCCGTCGGCGATGCGGATGAAAGCGCCGTGCTTGGAGATCAACACGATTTCATCGGCCATGCCCGTCAGCTTGCCTTCGCTGGCGGTGAGCTTCAAATTTTTCGCCGCGTTGAGGTCCATGTCGTCATGCTGGCTTTGCAGCAGGAACTTGCCATGATGGGCGATGGCGCGGATGCCATCCGCATGGGCAAACAACGAGATGCCCTTGCCCGCATTCACGCTGTAGCGCTGGCCTGCCACCGCTTGCAGGTGCTGCTGCGCCACGGTATCGATATTGCTGACGGCATAGCTGACGATAGCTTTCGAGCTGGCAAAGCTGATGCCGGCAGGCGCCGTGACGGCAATCGCCGCCGCACCGCCCAATTCGGCACGGGGCTGCGTATTGCTGCCGCCTTCCCAGCCTTTCAAGCTGTGCTGCAATTCCTGCTGCGCTTCGTCCGCGTGCTCCAGCCCCTGATGCGTGGCCGCATAGCTACCCAGCGAGCGGAACAATTCCAGGCAGTTTTCCATCAGGCCCAGATATTCGCTGCGCGCCATGTGGCTACCCTCGCCGTTCAGGCGCTTCCAGGCCGAAATCAGCATGCCCTTGCCCGCCCGCATGGCCAGTTGCTCATCGGTGCGCAGTTCGGCGCCTTCGCCGCGCGCCTCGCCCTGGCCATTGCGCCGGTCCTGCGTCAGCCAGCCCAGGTTGAGCTGGCTGGAACCGTGATCGCTGGCAAGCTGAGCGTTGATTTGCCCGTGCACATCGTCAAAGCGCAGCTGGTTGCCACGCGTGCCCTTGATCTCACAGCTCTTGATGCCGGACAAATAACGGTTGCCGGGCAGGTCGCCCACCTTGCTCAAGGCAACCGGCTGCGCATTATGGTTGTACAACTGTCCCACGATGATGGGCCGGTCCGGATCTCCGCCCAGAAAGGCCAGCAAAACTTCGCTGCCGACGCGGGGCAAACCGAGATAGCCGCATTGCTGCATGCTGCCAGGTCCGTTTCCCGCCCAGCTCGACGCGACGCGCACCCAGGCCGAATCGGCATCCGTGTCGGAGGCGCCCGTGCCGCCTGCATGCTCGTGGTCCAGCTTGCGCGTGGCGGGAAAGCGCACCTTGACCCTGCCCATCGCGTCGCAATGGACTTCCCCATTGGCCGGCCCCACCACCACGGCACTTTGCATGGGAACTGGCGGCAGGTCGATGTGTGTGTCATAGGCTGGGACGATGGGCACGCCGCGCCGCACGGCGGTCAGTGCAATATGCATGCGCAAGGGACCCTCGTCCACCATCGACGCCAGTTCGCGCTGCGGCAGCGAGGCGTCGTCGGCCAGCCAATGGTTGCGCGCAAACAGGCGGGCCACCCTGGCGGCAAGCTCCCTGGGTAAATTATTTTGCGCCGCCACCTGCAGCGATGTGACGACAAAGTCGCGTTCGTCCACTGGCAAGGCGTCGATGTCCGGGTGCTCGGCCAGGCTGAAGTACTCCCCAGGGCACAGGTCGCGTACGCTGCCTTCGGCGTGAAAGCAATGGCTCTCGTAATCGTGCTGCTGCATGGCAAGCATGCCCAGCTGGCACAAGGCCTCATGATCCATGCCCGCACGCGGCGGGAGCACGCGGTAATCATCGAGCGTGGCGGCAATCGCATTACCATGCATGCCCTGCGTCCCCCGTCCCAGGGCATCGGCGGTCATGAACGGCCGCGCGCGCGGATGTTCTTCATTCCAGCTATGGCGCGTCACCTTGCCCGCCTGCAGCTTGCGCACTTCGCTCCACGACGTCAAGGTGTCACGCTGTTCCGTCGCGCGGTCCGCGTGATAGCGCACGGTATCGGCCATGTTTTTCCACAAGCCATCGGCATGGTTGAACAGCACCAGGGTATGCGCCGGCTCGGCATGTGCATCCGTATTGCCCTCGGCACGAAAAAACCAGGCGACGCCATTGCGCTTGAGCAGGCGCCGCACGAAGGCCGCATCGGACTCATTGTGTTGCATGACAAATTCGCGCTGCGGATACGTTTGCGCCTCAAAGAAATCGGCAAACGCATACTGGAAGGCGTGCGCCAGCACGGTATTGCTGCGTATCCATTCATCGAGCAAGGTCTTGACGATCTCGATATCCGTCAGGCGCCGGAAGACGCGCGTATTGCAGCGCTTTTCCATGATGGCGAAGGCGTCCGTCAGCACCAGCTGGTAGCTGGCCAGCGCGCCATCGCTGTCGCCGGCGCTGGCTTGCGTGACGATGCCGCAGATACTGCGCAGCTGCCCGTGGTCGGTGACGATATCGATAGCCGCGGGCAAAGCAATCAAACTACTCAGCGGCAAGTCGGCATGCGTCGAGACACACAAGATGCGGTATTCGATGCCGCCACAGATGGCCTCGCTGCCGGCGATACGCTGCGGTATCAGCACGCCGGCAGGCACCTTGGGCGAAACACCCAGGCGCAGGCGCAGCGGTCGCTCGGCACCCGATATCGACTCGTCACCGTCCATGGCATTCTCCTCGTTCGCACTTGCATCGAATCAAGCTGGAGAACCGACAATGCCATGGGATGGCAGGGAAATACTTGATATTTAGTAAGAACCCGCCAAGGTTCCCACTACTTCCGTCAACCTTTTCCGCCTGGCCAGCAGGGCGGGTCTTGAACAGCACAATAGGTGCTTTGTCCAAGCTGCAAATTCCCTAACGCCATCAACGCTGGTAATTCTTGAAGAAATTCCAGCTGATCACAGTCGCGTCCGGGCCCAGCTCATCGCTGAATGGCCAGCCGGGCGGGCCGCCGCTCCACGCGTGGTTCATGCCCTCGACCGTGTATTTTTGCGCGATGACGGCGCCGTTGTGCAGATACGTGTCGATGGAGTAACTGCGGCCGTACGGCACCGTCTGGCGCACGATGCTGTCGGCACGGTAGCGCACGCTGTCATTGTCGAGGCCATCGTCGCCATAGTCGCTGGTCTGCAGGAATTGCTCGATGGTTTGCTCTCCGTTGACGGGATTGACGACGATGTCGGCCGTGCCGTGGAACACCATCGTCGGCATCAGGCGGCGCGGCGAACCGGAGCAGCGCCAGGCATCCTTGCCCCGCACTTTCGGGTCGAACGAGCTGCCGTTGAACAGCGAATCGGCGGCCGTGAGCATGCCGATGGCGCCCTTGTACATGCCGCCCGAATGCACCATCACGGCGGCGAACACGTCGGAATAACAGGCGGCCATGATGGACGCCATGGCGCCGCCCGCCGAGATGCCCGTCACATACACGCGGCTGTCCTGCACCGCATACTTGCTCTTGACCTTGTTCAAGATGCCCATCAGCACGGCCGGCTCGCCCGTGCCCCGTTCCTGGTTCAGCGGCAACATGAAATTCCAGCAGCGCATGGGGTTGGCCGTGGCGTTCTGGCGCGGATAGACGACGATGAAATTTTCGCTGTCCGCCAGCTGGTTATAGCGGCTGACGGCAGCCATGCTGTTGGGCTCGGAACCGCAGCCGTGCAGCATCAGCACGACAGGCAGCGGCGTGTTGGCGTTGTAATTGCTCGGTAACCAGACCTGGTATTCGCGGGTCCCCCACAGGCTCGCGTACAGGCCGAAGTCCCACTGTCCGGCTGCGGCCGGCAGCGCGGCCAGCAAGCCGCAGGCGGCGATGAGTGCAGATAAGAAGTGACGCAGTTGATGATGCAGATGTGCCATGCCAGTCTCCTGATTGTTATTAAGGACGAAAACAGCGACAACAAACCAGCCTGGCGCTAACCAGGCTGGCACTTCAACAACCTTTTAAAACTTGTAGCCAGCCTTGGCGATGATCTGGCGCGGCGGGCCGTAGAAACCGTCGAGGATGAACACGGCAGGAATGTTGTAGCCATCCGTGCGGTAGCGTTTATTGCCCAGGTTGCTGCCATGCAGACTGAAGGTCCAGTTCTTCGGCGCTTCCCACACGACGCCGGCCGTCCAGATGCTGTAGCCGCCCTGCGCCAGCGTTTCGCTCAAGTCCGTGGTCGGGTAGACCTTGCTGCGGTAGCCATAACCGACCATGCTGCGCAAGGCGCCGCCGAACACGTCGCGGTCCGTGCGTGTCAGGTTCAAGCCCACTTGCCGGGCTGGTGTATTGCTGAACTTTTGCGTATCCGCAATGTTCTTGCCGCCGCTCATGAACTCGTCATAGTTGGCGTTCAGCAGCGCGAGGAAGCCGTTGACTTCCCACTGGCGGTTGGGCCGCCACGAAAATTCGAACTCGGCGCCTTTCACGGTCGCCTTGCCCGCGTTCGTGAAGTCGCCATAGAAGCCCGGCACGCCGCCCGGCTGCACGTAGCTGGTGAACACCGACAACTGGATATCCTTGTAGCGGTTGTAAAACAGGGCCACGTTGGCGTCGAACGTGTCGTCCGGCGCCGCGTACTTCATGCCCACTTCCAGCGCGTCGAGCTTTTCATCCTTGTACGGCCGCGCCGAATCGGGCACCACCAGGTTGTTGGCGCGCACGTTGTAGCCGCCCGACTTGAAGCCGCGCGACAGGTTGCTGTAGAAATTCGTCGTCTTCGACGCTTCATAGCGCACTGACAGTTTCGGCGAGGTATTGCTGACCGACAAGGACTTGTCGAAGTCAGCCGCCGTCTGGATGGGCCGCGTAAAGCCCACGTCGGCAAAAGCGCGGTTCAGCACGATGGCGCGCTTTTCCTCGCGCGTGTGGCGCAAGCCCGCATTGATGCTCCACACCTTGCCCAGCGGCCAGGTCCAGTCCGTGTACAGCGCCGTGCTGTCCGTCTCCACCGTACTGACGGCGGCCGTGAACTGGCGCCCCAGGAAGTTGTTGTAGATGCCGCCGCCGGCCGTGCCTTCGAAGCGGTACAGGCCGACCACGCCGGCGCCGTAGTCGCCACTGTACGAGGCCTGCAATTCCAGGCTTTTCTGTTCGTCGCGCGAGTCGCCGAACACGTCGGCAATCGGTTGCGGCAAGCCGTCGAAGTCGATGGTTTGCTCGGACGTGCTGCGCCGCTTGGCGCCGATCACTTTCACGGACCAGTCGTTCGACAAGGTGTAGTTGGCCACCAGCGAGCCGCCCCGGTTGTGCGTGAAATTGTTGCCCGGCATGCCGCTCTGGATGTCATACGCATCCGTGCTGGCGGGTCGCTTGAGCGGGTCGAAGGCGCTCACGCCCATGCGCTGGAAACCGCGCACGCCGGACTTATCATCCGTGGCGTCCAGGCTCAGCACGACGGTCAAGGGGATGTCTTGCGGAAAGTAGCCGACGGACAGGCGCGCGGCCGTGCTGTCCTGGTCGCTGACCTGTTCGCCATTGAAGGTGTTGCGGCCAAAACCGTCGCGATCCAGCTTGGCGGCCGCCAGGCGCGCGCGCCAGGTTCCGCTCTCGTTGGCCAGATTGAAGGCGGCCTTGAAGTTGCGCTGCTTGTAGTTGCCGATACCCACTTCCGCCGACACGCCGTTTTCCTTCGCCAGCGGACGCGAAATGTATTTGATGGCGCCGCCGATGGTGTTCTTGCCGTACAGGGTGCCTTGCGGGCCGCGCAGCACTTCGATGCGTTGCACGTCGAACACATCGAGCAGTGCGCCTTGCGGCCTGGCCATGTAGACGTCGTCAAAATAAATGCCCACGCCCGGATCCACGCCCCAGACAGGGTCAGCCTGGCCCACGCCGCGAATGAAGGCCGTCAATGTCGTATTCGTGCCGCGCGAGGCGTACACGGTCAGGTTCGGCACGCGCTCCTGCAAGTCGGCCAGGTTCTGGATATTCGCCCGTTCCAGGGCCTTGGCGGAAAACGCCGTGACGGCCAGCGGCACGTCCTGCAGGCGCTCTTCGCGGCGGCGGGCAGAGACCGTGACGGTTTCCATGCGTTCTTTCGCCTCGCTGGCTTCCTGGGCGCTGACAGCAGTGGCCGGGATGGCTTCCTGCGCCTGGGTCTGGGTGGCAAAGGCGCCGGCAACGGCGAGGGCGGCGGGCATCAATTTCAAAGCAAGTTTCATAGCGTCTCCAATGTCAGGCTTGCTGACCGCCAGAGAAGACGACCGGTTTACAGATTCGCAAGACGTAACGGTACCGGCGCGCGCAATGCGTGCACCTGCCCTGCGATGACTGTTTCCCGGCCCTCGGCCCGTGCGGCGAGTGGCCTGTTTATTTTGAATTTATGGTAAGGAAGGACTGCAACAAGGTATTCACACGCTGCGCCTGGTCCAGGGGCGTGGCATGGCGCGAGTTCGCGATGATCTCGATCTCGCACTGCTGAAACTGTGCGGCAAAGGCCCGCTTGCTGGCGACGGGCGTGTAATCCTGGTCGGCCGCCATGATGAGGACGGGCATGGCCAGGGCCTGGAAGTGAATATCGATATCCCAGTGGAAAATGGCGTCCAGCGCGGCCAGGTAGGCGCGCTTGTCCATGCCCGCCATCTGCGTGGCGAAGCGCTCGACGAGCGCTTGCTGAGCAGGATCGGGAAACAATTTCTTGCCGATGATCTTGCCCATGGCTTTCAGGCCGAAGGTGGCGATCACCGTGCGCCGGAGCCAGTAGGCAAACAGCAGCGCGGCCGGTTTGCTACCCTGGAACGGCTGGGAATTGATCAGGCACAAGCTGGCCACCCTGCCCGGTGCGCGGTTGGCCATTTCCAGGCCCACCATGCCGCCCAGGGAAAAGCCGACGATGTGCGCGCGCGGCACGTCGAGCTGGTCCATCAAATTGAAGAGGTCGTTGGCGAAGTCGCCGATCTGCCAGTCGCCGTTGGGCGCGGGACTGGCGCCATGGCCGCGCAGGTCGGGCACGATCAGGCGATAGCTGCTGCCGAGAGCGTCGATCTGCGGGCGCCAGTCTTCGGCGCAGGAGCCGAGGCCGTGCAGCAGAAACACGGGCTCGCCCTGCTGCTTGCCGAGGTCGAGGTAATGCAATGGAACATCGGATGTCGTGTGACGCCGCATTCTGTCTCCTTGCTGTTGAACATGCTTTGTGTTCAGGTGCAGGAATATGTTTTCCTGCTGTTGGAAAACATAATACGGAATCCGAATTCCGATTTCAAGTTAAATCGCTAAATAGTTCAAGTCAGGTAATTTAAAGCAACACGCACCAGTTCATCCTCGAGCGCCGCGCCCGACAAAAAGGACAGCGAACCCGTCAGGGTGTGCTGGTTCAGGATGCCCAGCAGCACGGGCGGCACCACCATCATCGCCTGCGTGGGATTCGGGTGACGGATGCTGGACGACTTGCTGGCCAGTACGGCGACCGTGCGTTGCGAGATCAAATGATTGATCTGGTGCACCCTGTCGCGAAATTGCGCATCCTGCGACGCGCGCGTGATCAAGGCCCGCAAGACGCCGCTGCGCCCGCCATTCACGGCCACGAACATGGCCACCATGGCGCGGATGAACTCTTCCAGGCTGCGCCCTTCCCACTGGCGCAGCTCCGTCAGGGTCTCGACCTTTTCCACCATGTCGGAAAAAAAGCGCTGCAGCAGCAAGCGGCTCAAGGTGTCCTTGTCGCCCAACAAACGGTAAAACGTGCCCACCGAGGTTTCCGCCAGTTTCGCCAGATCAGCCACGCCGATTTCATCGAAACGGTTTTCCGCCAGCAACTGTTCACCGACCTGCAGCAGGCGCTCGAACGCTTGCTTGCTGCGCGCCTGGGTGGGTTCCGGGGGAACGATCATCTGCGGGAAGGGCATTGGAAAGGAAGGCATGCGGCGTCGGCGTCTCGAATAGTGGAACCTAAGTTCCGTTATGGGTGCGCGTATTGTAACGCGGGAGACGGCCGATGGGGTGTTCAACTACGCGGCCTGCCCTGCCACTCCATGTAGACGTCGGCGCGCTGATAATGCGCGTCGCCGGCCGGCCGCGCCACGTGGGCAAAGCCGCTGCTTTCATACAGGCGGATGGCGGGCGCCAGCTTGCTGTTCGACTCCAGGAACAGCAGTTGCGCGCCGCTGGCCTCGAATGCATCGAAGGCCCGTTCGATCAGCCTGCGCGCGATGCCCAGGCCCTGGCATTCGGGCGTGACAGCCATCTTCGACAACTCGATACTGGCGTCATCGGCGCGGATCAGCGCGCAAGTGCCAACGATCTTGCCATCCAGGCGCGCGAGGAAAATCTGCCCGCCAGCGTCGAGAATCGAGCTTTGCGGATCGGACAGCACCTTGTCGTCGAGCGCCTCAACATAGAAATAGCGTTCCAGCCATTCGATATTCAGACGCTTGAAGTCGGCCGCATAGTGCGCCCCGTAATCAATGATCTCCACGGCGGCCCGCTCGCGCTGGCGCCGGCAGGCGGCGATGGTCTCGCCAAAGCCTTGCGCCTGCAGGCGCGCTTCCGCCCGGTCCAAACTGGCCATCAGTTGCGGCGCGCCTTGCTCAAATACCGTATCGACGGCCGCGCGCACATCGTCCCACAGCGGCGCCATGTCGCGCAGCAAGGCTTGCCCCGCGTCGGACAGCGCCAGCAGACGGCGACGCTCATCCTTGGCGTCCGGCATCTCCGTTACCACGCCCGCATCGAGCAGCTTGCGCCCCAGCTGCACCACCACAGGATGCGTCTGCCCGATCTGCGCGGCCAGGGCCGTGATCGCCGTTGGACCGTTGTCGCGCAGCAGCAATAACAAGGGGAAGCAGCGCGACGTCAGCTCGACGCCGGCCGCCAGATAGCTGGTATCGACGCCGGCATACAGTTGATCGGAAAGACGACGCAGGCGGCTGGCCAGCATCAGGGAGCCGTAGGTTTGCAGGGTGGAGGACATGTTAGTCAGGATATATGTAGGTAGTTACGTATACCATAACGTAAACCAGCTTTCCAAGTCAAGCACCAGCTTGCTTAGTCTTCCGCCAACGCCTCCTGCAACCTGGCCTGAAACACGGCCTCGACCATCTCCCCCAGTCCCGGCCACACCTGCGTCAGCCAGCGCTTACCCTCCTCGCTTGGCGCCACATACGGCGCGTCGCGCGTGGCGCAGGCCAGGCCGATTGCGATGACTTGCCCTGCATCCTCCAGGCCGCCCGCGATCATGGCGTCGATGGGGAAAGCGATCAGCTCGGCAGTCAGATGCGGACGCAGCAGACAGGCAGGCGCGATGATGGCGAACGATGCTTCCACGTAACTCCAGCAATTGGTGGGCCAGTGGGCGCTTTTCACATTTTCCAGGAAGACAGCATCACTGAGCGTTTCCGGATGGGCTTGCGCTTGCGCATAGAAGGCGGCCAGGGCGACGAGTTGGGGCGGGGAAGTCCAGGTAGGCATCAATCTTGATCCAGGGAGCGCCGCACTGGGCTGGCGGCAATGGCGGACTGTAGCATGGTCAAGCGGCACGCTGAAACCCGGCTGGCACGGGCATCATGCCAGTATTGCTCTCGCCCCTTTACTTGAGGAGGTCCATGTCGGTCTACGCCATCACCATCCCCTGCTTTGCACAGATGCTGCGCTCCCTGACGACGCTGTTAGCGAAAGGCGAAGAACGCGCCCAGGCGCTGAGTTTCGATGCGCAAAACCTGCTCGTATCACGGCTGGCGCCCGACATGCACACCCTGGCGCGGCAGGTGGAATTCACGTGCACCCAGGCGCAGGAAGCCGTGTGCCGGCTGACGCGGCAAGCGCTGCCCCGGCTCGCCACGCCCGCCAACATGCGACAAGCCGGGGCGCTGTTTCCGGCGTAAAGCCTAAAAGCGCTCGTCGCGCAGCGCCGGCATCACCAGTTCGCGCACGAACGAGGCATTCGACAGGCTCAGCAGCATACGCACGACGGCGACGACGTCATGCACGGGAATCAGCTCACCTTCGCCTCGCGCGGCGGCGTCCGCCAGCGGCACGGACAAGCCATCGTAGGTATTCAGGTAGCCCAGCTGCAGCGCCGTCACGGCCAGCCCCTGTGCGCGGAATCCTTCGCGCAAGGCGTCGGCGATGCCGTTCAGGGCAAATTTCGAGGCGCTGAACGTCACTTCCGGGCGGCCGCTCTGGCGCAGGCCGGACGTCGACCCCGTGAGTATCAGCTGCGGCTTGCCGCTGGCCAGCAAGCGCGGCACCAGGCGCTTGAGCAGCAATATCGTCGCCGTGATGTTGGTATTGACCATGTCGACGATGGCGCCGTCCGCATCGTCGAGGAAAGCGTACTCGTCGCTGAACGCCTTTTCTTCCCACACGCCCAGGTTATAGATCACCGCGTCCAATGTGGCAGGTGCCTCGCGCGCGATGCGTTCAACGGCCTCGGCGGGTGCCGCCAGGTCCGCCGCTATCCATTGCAGCTGCGCGCCCTGGCTGGCGGGCAAGTCGGCAGGTCGCTGGCGCGATACGCCGATGACGGCATGGCCGTCAGCGAGCAAACCGTCGACCAGCGCGCGTCCCAGGCCCCGGCTGGCGCCCACGATCATGATGTGCATTGTGTGTCCTTTCCAATGAAGTCAACGCTGATGATAGCGGCGTTGTATTAAGCACAGCTGAGGCGGCTGCCCGTATCCCCCGCATTTACTCACGCGGCGGAAATGCGTATGCTAGGTCTGGCAATCTCCGATAACACACAAGAACGAGACACATGCCTACTTCCGACACCGCCGCAATCAACGCCGCAAGCCGTCCCCTCACCCAACAAGACTACAAGACCCTGTCGCTGGCCGCCCTCGGTGGCGCGCTGGAATTCTACGATTTCATCATCTTCGTCTTCTTTGCCAACGCCATCGGCCAGTTGTTCTTCCCGCCGGAAATGCCGGAATGGCTGCGCTTGCTGCAAACCTTCGGCATCTTTGCCGCCGGCTACGTCGTGCGTCCGCTGGGCGGCATCGTCATGGCCCACTTCGGCGACTTGCTCGGCCGCAAGCGCATGTTCACCCTCTCCATCCTGATGATGGCCGTGCCGACCTTGCTGATTGGCCTGCTGCCGACCTATGCCACCATCGGCCTGGCCGCCCCCCTGCTGCTGCTGTTGATGCGCGTCTTCCAGGGCGCGGCCGTGGGCGGCGAGGTGCCGGGCGCCTGGGTGTTTGTGTCCGAACACGTGCCCAGCCGTTTCACGGGCTTTGCCTGCGGCGTGCTGACGGCCGGCCTGACCGTCGGCATTCTGCTCGGTTCGCTCGTTGCGACGGGTTTGAACACCGTCTACACACCAGCAGAAATCACCGATGGCGCCTGGCGCTATCCATTCCTGCTGGGCGGCATCTTCGGTTTCGGCGCCATGTATCTGCGCCGCTGGCTGCATGAAACCCCGGTGTTTGCGGAAATGCAGCAGCGCAAGGCGCTGGCCACGGAAATGCCGTTGAAATCCGTGCTGCGCAGCCACCGCGGCGCCGTCGTCGTATCGATGCTGCTGACGTGGATGCTGTCGGCCGGCATCGTCGTCGTTATTTTGATGACACCTGCCCTGCTGCAAAAGATCCACCACATCGCGCCGCGTACCACCCTCGTCGCCAATACCGTGGCCACGCTGTGCCTGGCCTTCGGCTGCATCATCGCCGGCATGCTGGCCGACCGCCTGGGCGGCAAGCGCGTGATCTTTGTCGGTTCCGTCCTGCTGGCCATTTCCACGTATCTCTTCTACACCACCGTCGGCAGCCGTCCCGACCTGCTGCTGCCCCTGTACGCAATGACGGGCCTGTTCGTCGGCGTCGTCGGCGCCGTGCCCTACGTGCTGGTGCAAGCGTTCCCGGCCCAGGTGCGCTTCTCGGGACTGTCGTTTTCCTACAACTTGTCGTACGCGATTTTCGGCGGCCTGACGCCCGTGGTCGTGACCCTGATGCTGAAGAACAACGTGCTGGGCCCTGCCTATTATGTGATCGGCGTGTGCGTGGTGGGCATGCTGACGGCACTGTTCATCAAGGATCAGCGGCAGACCGTGGGACGCTAGATCCGCGCAGCGCACGGGCTTGCCTCGTGCGCTGCGGCAACTGCCCCGGTAAGCTATCTAGAAAATAGCAACAGGAAGTCTTCAAAGGAGTTTGCAATCTTTCGCCAGTAGTCATCGTCCCACAAGATGACAGAGGGCACGCTGCGGCCCCCTCTGTAGTCGAAACAGAATGGACTCCCGTCACCGGCCATGCCGAAACAGATGATTTCTGTAAAATCAATAATGTCCGGCATGGCTCCCGGCTCAGCACTGACACTTCCAGGCTCCCCATAGCAGCCATCACCTACGAAACACACGCCAAGCTTCGCTGTCTGGGCACTCAATTGGCTCACATCCGTATAGATGTGAGCCAATTCCGTCTGCAAGACGTTACTGAAAGAATCGAGCTCTTCCCTCAGTCTCAAATTGCAAAATCCTTCCGCCTCCCGATATATTGCTGCAAAAGCAACATACTCGACGGGCAGATCCATACCGTTCATCTGCATTGCTGACTTTACCTTTCACAATCGGAACATAATATTAAAACAAAATTGCTTCTGCGCCACCTTCGGGTGGTTTTTTTCGCCCGGATTTGTCGCGCTGCACCAAATTCTGAAAAGGCGTTTCACATCGCGAAATTTCAAACAGCGAACTCATCCATTGACGCTCTCACTTTTTGAAAATTCATTTCACATCCTGAAAAATATTAATTAAGCCATTGAAAAACAAAGACTTAATTTAAGTTATATGTCTTATATAAGACTTGAACATAGATGCCAATCGGCCTACTATTTAGTCATGCAGTTTGCTTCGACAAGACGTTGTGGCGCACTCGGCGATTTTCTCAAACATTGCTTTTCTTTTTAGGAGATTCACATGTCCCAATATCAAGACGACATCAAAGCTGTTGCTGGTTTGAAAGACCAACAAGGCAGCGCCTGGAACGCCATCAATCCCGAGTCCGCCGCCCGCATGCGCGCCCAGAACAAGTTCAAGACCGGCCTGGACATCGCCCGCTACACGGCGAAGATCATGCGCAACGACATGGCCGCCTACGATGCGGACCCATCCAAGTACACCCAGTCGCTCGGCTGCTGGCACGGTTTCATCGGTCAACAGAAGATGATCTCGATCAAGAAGCACTTCAACAGCACCGACCGCCGCTACCTCTACCTGTCCGGCTGGATGGTCGCCGCCCTGCGCTCCGAGTTCGGCCCGCTGCCTGACCAGTCGATGCACGAGAAAACCGCCGTCTCGGCCTTGATCAAAGAGCTGTACACCTTCCTGCGCCAGGCCGATGCACGCGAACTGGGCGGCCTGTTCCGCCAGCTGGACGCTGCCCAAGGTGATGCCAAGCAAGCCATCCAGGCCAAGATCGACGGCCACGTCACCCACGTCGTGCCCATCATCGCCGACATCGACGCCGGCTTCGGCAATGCCGAAGCCACCTATTTGCTGGCGAAACAGTTCATCGAAGCGGGCGCCTGCTGCATCCAGATCGAAAACCAGGTGTCCGACGAGAAACAATGCGGCCACCAGGACGGTAAAGTCACGGTACCGCACGAAGACTTCCTGGCCAAGATCCGCGCCATCCGCTACGCCTTCCTGGAACTGGGCGTGGACGACGGCATCATCGTCGCCCGCACGGACTCCTTGGGCGCCGGCCTGACCAAGCAGATCGCCGTCACCAATGAACCAGGCGACCTGGGCGACCAATACAATTCCTTCCTCGACTGCGAAGAAGTGTCGGCCGACGCGCTGGGCAATGGCGACGTCATCCTCAAGCGCGAAGGCAAGCTGCTGCGTCCAAAACGCCTGCCAAGCAACCTGTTCCAGTTCCGCGCCGGTTCCGGCGAAGAGCGTTGCGTGCTCGACTGCATCACCTCGCTGCAAAACGGCGCCGACCTGTTGTGGATCGAAACGGAAAAACCGCATATCGCGCAGATCGGCGGCATGGTCAGTGAAATCCGCAAGGTCATCCCGAACGCCAAGCTGGTGTACAACAACAGCCCGTCGTTCAACTGGACCCTGAACTTCCGCCAGCAAATCTTCGACGGCATGAAAGCGGCAGGCAAGGACGTGTCCGCCTACGACCGCGCCCAGCTGATGAGCGTGGAATACGACCAGACGGAAC
This sequence comes from Janthinobacterium rivuli, assembly GCF_029690045.1. Lineage (NCBI taxonomy): Bacteria > Pseudomonadati > Pseudomonadota > Betaproteobacteria > Burkholderiales > Oxalobacteraceae > Janthinobacterium > Janthinobacterium rivuli. The sequence goes on along the minus strand of NZ_CP121464.1, from coordinate 1,542,114 downwards.
TGGCGATCGCCGCCGACGAGAAGATCCGCACCTTCCAGGCCGACTCGGCCCGCGAAGCCGGCATCTTCCACCACCTGATCACCCTGCCGACGTATCACACGGCAGCCTTGTCGACAGACAACCTGGCCAAGGAATACTTCGGCGACCAAGGCATGCTGGGCTACGTGGCCGGCGTGCAGCGCAAGGAAATCCGCCAGGGCATCGCCTGCGTGAAACATCAAAACATGTCCGGCTCGGACATCGGCGATGATCACAAGGATTACTTCAGCGGCGAAGCGGCGCTGAAGGCGGCTGGTAAAGACAACACCATGAACCAGTTCTGAGCTTTTGGCTTAACTGTAGAGTGAGGAAGCCCGCTTCGGCGGGCTTTTTTGCGAGAGGGGGATTCCTATCATTGAAAGGAAGCTTTACTTCACTCGTACGACATCCGTCTTAGGTGAGCGTCTCCCCCTAAACATACCCCGACGGAGCCGGTATCGAAAAGTCCGTCACAAATCCATCAGACGGTGACTTGTTCCTAAGTATGATTCCTCGATTTCCATTTTTTACTCCCGAAATGAAACGCCCCTAGCTATCGACTAAGTCAACAGACAGGCAGAACTGAAACTATGACTGCTAGCGTCATTCAGCCGGTCATTGGCCGGACTTGCCGTAGGTACGGTAGCGATATCCTAGGCAGAGTTATTTCTGAGGTAATTCTACCCAAATCTGTCTGTGGGGGCCCGGGATGGTTAAAGGTTTTGTGCACCTACTTTGCGTCAAAGTGCATTTAGCCAAAACCTGGAACCTGTGTATCTTTTCACGAGCTTGGATTTTTCATCTGGGCCACCAGCCCACAACCAATGGCATTAATTTATCCAGCTGGCTTGGTTTTTACAGCTTTGAAAAATTTATGTTCACGTCTAAATGCGGCCAAATCGAGGTCTGCCACGTTAATCGAAATCTGATCGACACCGTGAGCATGCGAGACTAATCTGTCAAAATTCGCTTTATAAGGAGCCTGAATAGTTGACCCACCATATTCTCCTTTATTCACCACAACCACATGCTGATACATGTGATAATTCAATGCCGCAGCCATCGTATCGAATGTATTTACATCCCGGTTATGTGCACACACCACGAATAGATCTGTTTTATCTTTCAGATCTACAGCCAATTTCAAGTCAGTAGCATCATAACAAATCGCCCCACTCATAGTCATTGGGCCTTCATCCATACCAGTCACTTCAATAATATGCTGACATGGTCGATGTCCGGTTATTCCAAGCGACTTTTCGCCTTTTGTCATGTTGTGCTTTCCTTGATCCCTAATTACCCATTGACGTCCAGATTTTCGGATATCCGGAATGAACCAACGCGCGATGTTAACCGTTTTCCCATCGTGCTCCGTAAAAACAAGTCCCGCAAAAATAATTGCTTTCGTTTTGTCTGCCAAGCGTTTTATTAGATCTTGATCATCGGGATGAACCGAAACCTCAGGAAATACTATTAAATCTGCGTCGGCTAAATTTTTATCGTTATCTGCTTCGAGTTTGGTGCATAATGTTTTATATGTTAATTGGCATATATTTGCTAAATGAGATCTATTTTCGGCTCTCGCTCTCGGCAAGCTTAATGTAGGATCGCTTAAGGAAAAATCACGATCTCTAGGGAGTAACTGTTGCACGACAACAATACGAAAAATTTTTCGATGGGCTAATGAACTTCTATCTACTGATGTGACGAGGGCCGGCAATTGAGATGTGGTGCAATATAAGTTGTCGAGCAAATTCTTTCGGTCAATAAGGACAGATTTTAGATTTTTTACATCAGAAATTTGAGAAATATCTTGGTTCTGCAGAAAGGTTGATTCGAATCCAGGCCATTGCAAACATTTCATCAAAAGTTCAGAAAACCAACCTGAAACAGTTGCATAGTTGCCCACTAAAATTTCAGAAGCATGCATCATTCCCATTCGACGTTTATACCATCCTGTTTTCAGACCTTTGTAGCCAGAAAATTTCTTTCCATTCCACGTATTGCCAGTGAAGTCGCTTCCACCAACTGCAGCTGCACGAAGAATCGAACCAATCCAATACACAATCAGATGCTCGGAATTTTCGTCGTCAATCCAAGGTGGAACGGAAAAACGTGGGTCCGCAGCCACTGCTCCTGATATGGGTTCGCAATCGATCGCTGTAACTGTCGGGCGCCACAATTCACTCCAATCACTTTGTTGTCCAATTTGATTTACAATAATTTCACGGGGTGACAAAGGAAGAGACTTTAAATTTTTCTGTGAAAAGTCAATTAAACCCAATGCCAATTTAATAAGACCCATCTCGTGTTGAAAACCGTTTCTGTCTGATGCAATTACTTTTGATAGCCTTTGGCGTTTTGACTTCAAATCACTGGACGTTATTGGCGCGGCCCAGTCCAAGCGCTTAACAAGTAAACGTTCTGCTGGGTTTTTTGAAAGTAGCTTCCATACACTAAACCAAAAATCTCCGCCTCTTTTTGCAATACTTTCCAAGGCTTCGTATTTACTATCATTGTCAATCTCGTTTATATTTTCTAGAAGTAACATTGCAAACGTATCTGAACGCCCGGTTATTTGCGACGCAACTTCAAATAATGCTATACGCTCGCGTTGAAATGGTGGCGGCGAACCGGCCAATATCGCATGTAGGCTATTTTGGATCGACTTCTCAGGCTGTTTCACCAAAACTGGTTTTTCACGGGTAGCCAACAGTAGCAATGCCTGACGTTGGACAAATTCAGGTACATTCTCAGCCGCAACTGTGCGTTGAGCGTACATAGAGGCAATGTCCAGAAGATCTTCTGGCGCGGAGGACTTGGGACAATCAAATCGCTGAAAATACCCACCAAAGTCCACGCAACATCTAAATAAGTCAGCCAAAAGAAAATCCATCATCGCTGCGCTCTGGATATTTTTGCTTTTTCCCGAAAAACTTGTTCGTCTATAAATTGCCTCAATAACCGGCTCAATAATGATTGGAGAAGGAAAAATTTCAATGGCTTTTCGTAGAACCAAACCAAGCGACGGATCTTGCGTCCAAGCCTTAACTAATTTTTTTGATAATAATTCACACTCATTATCAGATAATTTTTCCGCATCGGGATTGTGAGCATCGAAGAAAGTTAATTTCCTTTTACTTTTAATAACGGATTCTAGTCTATTTGCCGCAAAACGTTTCAACGTATCCAGTCGAATGTCATGATCAAACTTTACCAGTCTAAATAATTTCTTATCGCGCTCCAGCTCTGTTGTATCCGGTACATCATCCGGCTGAGAAATTAATAAACCTTCCAGCACAGCAGTTGCATTTTCTAGAACGTCGCGGTCGGCTGGGCCGCTCAATTCAGCTTGCAATAGAGCAAGCCTTCCCGAAAGACTACCGGTGTTATCCAGATCTGAAAGCGAAGTTATTTTTGTTTTTTGAGGATTTATTTTTAAGTCTTGCCCTGCAAATATTTTAAGTTTTTTACTTATGAATTTATTTATTGCTGTGGCAATCTCGTCAACACCTACATTACCAACGCTCACTACTAATCGCAAATCGTCTACGTAACGACAATAGTCATGCAAAACAATTCCGGGAACATCTGTTATTCCTTCGCCGATAAAATCTCCAATTTCTCGGTCAAATGGAATCATATAAGCGTTAGCTAGGAATCCTGATGCGACTAGACCTTGTGGCAAACCATTTCCCAATTCTAAACCTAGTGATTCTGCGGTTTCTTCGGCATGTGAACTCCACTTCCAATTAGTTATTTTTCGCGCTGCATTCCAAAAATTATATAAAATTTTTGTATCATCGTACCACAATGATATGCTACCAAGTCTTTCCAAAAGAACGCTCTTATCGATATTGTCGTAAAATTTCGCTATGTCTAGGTTTATGATAAATACATGGTCAATATCGCTTAAGCTATTGGCGACGGTTCTGCCAATCTGTATTGGCCTTTTAAGGAAGTTTTGATAGTCGGTAAAAAATTTTCGATATGTTTCTCCATTACCCCAACGAAACCATGCATCATTCGATTTCCAGTCGCAAAGCAATCGGTTTCCGTAGCTATAAACTTGTTTTTTCTGTGCGAAATGCGCGTCTTCGACTGCGCAATTGCCTTGGCTACTCTCTACTGCATCCGCGAAACACATCATCAATGCAGTTGCCCACGTTTGATCTCTAACGGTCAAATGCGCAAGTGGTCTAATCGGAGGTTTGGCTCTTCGGATTCTACTATTTTCTTTGGGTACCCAGCCAAGTTTTGCGTCTAGTATCCAAGCCTCGCTTTTTGCAGCAGGCACCAATTCCATTGGGAGTAAGTGAGATCGTGCACTAGCTATTCCTTGCGCCCAAGTAGATGAATTTTTTTCAATATCGAGCGCGGAAATGTCCAGCTCCAAGGTATCCGCGTACCAATTATGGGTGCGAATGTAGCCGTGCGTCTTTTTCCAGGCTTGGCTAATAACTACTTCATCTGTTAAGAGATCAATGTCTGGTCGTAGCTTCCGGTATTTTTCTTGGACTAATTTCATTGTACGGTTTAGGTTATTTTGGGGATATATTAAAATTATAGAAACTACAATGTAATTTACATCGTCGTTTTAGCTGTGCTAATCGAACATTGCTGGCGCCGACTTGGAACTCGCGTACTCTCAAGGTGCCGCACCGTTAGGAAGCGAACTCAACAATAATCCTATCCTTGGATGTTGTCCATCTCTCAATTTCCGCTAAGCCATCAAGTAGCACTGAAAATTTTGTAACTTCCCCCCTCGATGTAACCATTTTTACCACATAGTCAATAGCAGAGATGCATCTCAGTTTTTTGAATTTTCGGAATGCTTCCGAGAAAATAGCGGCGGTCTGGCCACTACGGTAAGGCTCTTTCATAGCCGAGTGTTATTGACGATATTTTTAATTTAACAACTATTGTTGGAGCTCTGATTGACGTATTGGTGCGCTTGCCAGCGAGGAGTTTAGCTCGCCATCGTTTCCAGTCTTCGAATAATAAACTTTGCCGATTGGTGCATGGCACTTGGTAGAGAAAAACTCTTATTTCTTAAGCTCGCCGCTTGACCTCATCCTTAGGTCGCTATCAGTATTCCCGCAAAACGAAATAGTCGCGGAGCCAAGATCAAGTCTGCCATTTGGTCACGGACTGATGCACTGGCCGCCATAAAAGCATGCTCAGAGGAGCGAGGGAGCGAGGGTCAGGTCCGCCATTTGGACACGGATTGGTGCTGTGGTTGCAATAGAATCCCTTAGGTCTTTGTCGGCAGCATCGCGTGCAGAGGACGTGCGTTCGTCGCTATAACTGACCGGGCTTCTGAAGTACTCAATGCATCAGCCCGCGTCCAAATGGCGGACCTGCCCCCGGCCCTTTATAGCTCGTCACGGAAGGCAGCAGAGCTACAATCCGATGCGTCATAAGTCTATTCCATGGTACTGAGTACACGTGCAACGTGTACTCCGACATCCGGATGTGCGTAGAACTACGACCGTTTGGTATGCGTCTCGTCTGCCAACAGCCAGTACAAGCTATAATAGAAGGTTTGTTGTATTTTTTAACTTTTGTGAAAATTATCACAAAAAAACAGTCAAACTAGAGCATTCTGTCGCAGTAGAAAGCTATTTACCCATAGAAAATTGCAAAAATGAACAACAAAAAAATGACCGAGAACTCCCAGCTTGCGGCCACCGCAAGAATGTTCTCGTCTGTGGTTGTTCAAGAGTTGGCAAGGCAAGGAAGGTCTCGCACGTTTGCTCGCTTGCTTGGCGAATCTGCATTGCATGAAGTAGTCAGCGGTTCCGCACCGCTAAGTGCATTTTTTGAATCTGCGTTTGCGCTCTTGACACGGAAGAACTTTCGGTATGAGTATGCCTACCGAGCCGCCGTCACGCATAAAATTTTACTTGGTATCCACTCACTAAACACCGCCTCAATGCTGTCGGAATTTAGAATTGGGACATGCAAGGCTGACCTGGTCATATTGAATGGCGCATCCACTGTCTACGAGATCAAGTCTGAACGTGATAACCTTGATCGACTTCCGAATCAAATCGCCGCGTACTTTAAAGTCTTTTCACGTGTAAACATCATAACGAGCGAGAATCACATAGACGCGGTGCTCGACAGCGTCCCCGATGATGTAGGTGTGTTGCTTCTCAATAGCCGCCTTAAAATTTCCCCCGTACGAGAGGCCCAAGACCGGCTGAAGGATCTGTGTCCGTTGACATTGCTTGACTCGCTACATAGGAACGAAGCGTTTGAAATCCTAAAATATTTCGGTGTGCCCATTCCGGATGTTCCTAATACCCGCATTCACAGCGAATTAGCTACAATCTTCTCAAGATTGCCGCCAAACAAACTCCATGAGTGTATGATAAGGGTCCTAAAAGAAACCCGTAGCTTGCTTCCGCTATCTGAGCTTGCGCGAGCGTTACCAAAGTCATTGAAGCCCTTGGCGTTTTCAAGTTCAATACGCGAGCGGGATCATGAAAGGCTAATCGCATCGCTCTCCACTCCGGTTGCGGAGGCCCTCACCTGGGCTTAACTGCATGTACTATCCATACTTCCGTGGTAAGCAATTCGATTTAATCACTATCCGAGAATGCGCGCCTCTTATGGCGAAAGTCGGATTCACTCCAATTGTAGAACCGGTCAAGGAAAACTTGAACGGTCTCAAGCGTGCTATTGATGCGGTTAACTCGGCTGGAGGGGACCTTATCCTGATTGTCAATCCTGTAAATGGAGAGCACTCTGAGGACCCGGCGGCGCTGACAGCTCTGATGCAAGACGAGTTGAACGAACATCAAAATATCGCTCCCGGCATCCTTTTGAGCGAAGGAATGACCGTTGAAGCGATCATGGCCCTATGTAACTCATATCGTGAGCGGCAGATTACACTCATACATAGCGGCTTCACGGATCGAACACTGGCAGATCATCTAGAGCGAGAGGGGATGGCTATCCGCCACGTATTTGTAGGGGACAATCGTTTATATAGGAAGCACTTCAAAGGTGACGAACGAATTCTCGTTCTAAATGGATTTGAAAAGCGCGCCAACAGGCAGCATCCCGAGTACGAGGAATTTTCTGATCTTCACGTGACTTTTGAAGAACTAGGAATGGATGGATTCGGTGACTTCTTGATAGTGGGTGCCGACTATAGCGATGGAGGTGGTCCGGCTTACTCAGTTGCAATTCATCTGACTTGCATTGACCCATCAAAAGATGATGCTATGTTTATTCATCATTTCAAATCAATTCGCTATGAAACTCCAACAGACCCTGCAGGAAAATTTGCGGAAGCGCTTGACAATTTAGCCGCTGAAGTCAATTCAGAAGGTACGAATATTCTGAAAACCAATGCGGTTCTAGAGTTTTTGTCTCTCCGTGACAGTGGCCATTTCCCAGGGTTGGGCTATGCGAAAAAGTTGTCCATGAATCATCATATTGAAACGCTTGCAGCATATTTTCTTGCAAAAAAATGAGCGACCCGCGCCTGTGCTGCCCCGAGTGCTTCGGCGATCGACATCTACGACGAGAACTGTTTCCCACTCTATCTAAAACGTCCGGCAATTGTTCCTATTGCGACTCGACCGAGCAACCGCTACTAGATCCGATACTCCTTCGTGAACAGTTTGAACTTGTGATCGGCGTCTACAAACAAGATCCGGTAGGCAAGACTTTAGTCGAATTCCTCAAAGAGGACTGGAGATTATTCGAGCGCTTAGATATTGCTCATGCAAAGGACTTGCTTAGCGATATTCTGGATGATGGTCAGATAGTGCGCGAACGGTTTCAAGCCGTGGTAGAGCGAAAATCTGAAGGGCTTACCAATTGGCAGAATCGTTGTGTGGAACTCATGCATTCGAATCGCTTTTTTCCTACCACTAGGGTGGACTTGGAGCGCCTAGAAGAGTTACTGTCAAATCTACTACTTGACCAAGCTGACATGCCGCAATTATGGTACCGCGCAAGAATCCAAGGGTCCGAAGGGACGTATCTCTCTGAGCATATGGGCGCGCCGCCACCTGAACTTGCATCGCACGGTAGAGCAAATCCAGCTGGAATTCCATATCTATACATCTCATCTAGCCCCGCAACGGCGATTTCGGAGGTCAGGCCACATAGCGGCGATTTCATATCTGTAGCAGCGATAACGCTCCCGGAGGGCTTGAAGATTGCAGACCTGCGCAATCCACGAAAGATGGTCTCGCCTTTTATCTTGCCCGACAGTCAAGAGGTGTCAGAGATGTGCGAGGATGTTCGCCTATTGGAGCGTCTAGGCGAGGAGTTGACCCGTCCCGTCTTACCCAAGTCGGCAGCCTACGACTACATTCCAAGCCAATACCTTTGCGAGTTTGCGAAGAAGTGCGGCTACGATGGCGTAATGTATCGCAGCTCAGTTGACGGCGGAGTCAACCTGGCCCTGTTTGATCCTGCCAAGGGGACTGCAAACAATGTAACAGTCCATTCAGTCTCACGTGTGTCTGTGCAGTTCCACGCCGTCTGAACCACCACAGGCGAGCCATAGTTGGACGATTCGGAGAGGGCCGGTAGGCCCGCCCCGTGGCGTCTTACGAGGTGGGGCGCTCCTATCCAGCCACTATTAACTCCCACTCAAGCGACTCCACGCCTAGCGTCAATACAGCGCTGCTGCCATTGAGCGATCTCTTCCGCGTCCCACGCGATAGACTTAGGGCCGATGGGAATAGGTGCTGGCAACACGCCTGCCTTCACCTTGCGCCAGACTGTGGCGCGGGACCAGCCGGTGGCCTCGATGACCGCAGGCAAGCGGAGGAATTTTTTAGTCGTGGTCATAAGATTCTCCTTCGATTGATGAACAGCAAACAATGGAGAGTCATGCCGACTCTCCGCGATCATTCCGGCAGCGCCAAGGCTGCACTCCTTTGCAACTCTTCTGTTCCATTCGCTACTGCCCTGATACAAGTGAGCGGTCATCTGCCCAGGTAGATGGAAGTGACCTGCTCACGCCCATGCCCCATCTCCGCCGAAATCTTCAGCCGCGCGGCGTGATCTACCAATTTTTGTGAAGCATCCAGCTGCCTCGACGTCGGGCCGCCACTGGCTGGACTCGGTCGGCCAGTCAGCTCGGCATAGCGCCGCTGCGCGTACTCATGGCGCAGACCATGCACACCATGGATGCCAGCCTTATCGCACTGCGCACGAAAGCGGTTCAACTGGTCCCGATAGCGCAACTGCGCCGGAATCAAGCTGCCTTTGCCCACCAGCGCCTTGGCCGCTTCCAGCATGGCGCGCTGCTGCATGGTGGCAATCGGCACCTCCCGGTATTTGCCGCCCTTGGTCCAGCTATCCTGCAGCCGCAAGACGCTCCCGCCATCGGCCCATCCCGGCTTGATCTTGATGCTTTCCTCGCGCCGCAATCCAAACGCCGCCTGCAACTGCAAGGACATGCGCGTATAAGGATCGTTCACGCGGGCCAGCGTGTCGGCATCGAGCACCTTCGCCTTCGAGACATTGGTGACAAACACCCGCTCTGCGATGCCGTATTCGCCGTTGGTGCGCGCGATGATGTTTTCCTTGCCGATCTTCTCGGCCCACCAGCGCAGGGCGCTCATGCGATTCTTGATGGTTCCAGTACTGACGCCATCCTGCTTCCACTTGTCGAGCAGCGCCGCCACATGCTTCGGTTTCAGGCTGTCCACGCTCATATGCTGGAAGCCTCGTTCCGCCAGGTCGTTGGCGCACAGGTTTAATAGGCGCTCGCGGTCGGCCTGCGTCGCAAAACTGCCATCCCGGTTGCGGTGACACAGTTGCTTGAGCTGGTAGTTCAGGTCGCGCATGGCAAAGTCATCCTTTCGATCCTTGGTTTTCACATCGATGCCGCGTGGTGTAATCCTGTCTGGTAAGTGTTTCTGGCCACCCTCACTGCCTCGGCAGAAAAGGTTGAATCAAGGGCCTCGGGACACCACTCCCGTGTATGCGGTTGCTGTTACTGCCTGCCCGCGCCGCATGCGCGTGTGGCACCGCTGCGCGCTCCCGGAGGAAGCTGCCGCAGCGGGGACCAATCACCCAGGGTCCATGGAGTGCACATCGTGCACGGATCAACTTCTACTAATCAGCCCGTTGCGGGCAAAGGACATCGCAGGGCTTGCCTGCGATGCGGGGCGCCTGGCCCCGTCACTGAACACCATCACGCGGTGGAATTCCGCTTGCCGCCTGGGCCTATGCCGTCGGCGGCGCGTCGTCACTGGCAGCACGCCGCCAGTAACGACGCGCGCACGTAGCCATGGCATGTGACGGCATACAAGCCAGCATCGCACTCGCGGTGATGATACTGGCGGCTCTGAAGCGCATGCGCTGGCGGCGGCCGCGATGGCATCGCATCGCTGGCATTTCTGCTGACGGTGCGGCTTGCGGCAAAGCCATGCTGTGCTTCATAGGGTGCGCTACCTCGTGGGGCATGCGAACCAATCGGGGCAGGAGTCTTGCTCCTGTTTGAGGAAGCGCCCATCGGGCGCAATCATCCAGGCAATCCGTCTTGCGGATTGTGGGATATGTAGGCGCTGAAGGCAGCGCTTTATCGTGCCGAGATGTGCATGCTTCTGCATGGCCCGGCGATATATATCTCTAGCAGAAACTGCTAGGTATCATGGTGGCGGGTGACGACCGCAACGCCTATGCCGCTAAGCATAGGGACATGCTCGATGCATGCCCTCGTGGGAGCGATTCCCACATAAGAGAACTTCATTCTATGCCTGCTATCGACGTTTGCAAGTGGTTCGTTTCGTCAAGTGCGCTTTTCGTAGTACGCAGAATTGGAACCGGCGCGGGCTGGACTGGTGCCACTGGCATTGACCGGCAGCGTTGCAGCCCGGACAAAGGCTCCGATAGCTAGTTTATGTAATTTGTCCTTGGAAGCGGTCTGCTTGATAAGCGCATCCGTGAGGCGCAGTACATACTTAGACATGGTGCCCTCCCGTTCCGCCATCCCGGCTGAATTCACCACTGATCAGCGTTAATCTGGGCGCCTGCGGCGGCTCTCCCTTGCCGCTTACGGCATCGATGTAGTCGGCCCAATCCTGCATCATCCGGCGCCGTTCAGCCAGGAACTGCGCCCGGTCATAGGCGCTGGCCACCTTATCCTTCGGTGCATGTGCCAGTTGCCGGTCCACGACTTCATGCCGGTAGCCCAGGCGCTCCTTGATGGTGCTCATGGCCAGCGCCCGAAAGCCGTGGCCGGTCATCTTGCCTTTGTATCCCATGCGTCCAAGCGCCACCAGTATCGTGTTGTTGCTGATCGGCTTTTCGTGGTCGCGCTGATTCGGGAACAGGTACTTGCTGCGGCCCGTGATCGCGTGCAGTTCGCGCAGCAGCTCCAGCGCCTGGCGCGACAGGCAGACGTGATGGTTGGTCATATCCGGATTGACGGTCAGCTTGCCACGCTTCATGCGCTGCCATGGAATGATCCACTCGCCGCGCTCCAGGTCAATTTCACACCAGGGCGTCTCGATCAACTCGCTGGTGCGCACAAAGCACAGCAGCATCAGACGCAGCGCAATGCGGGTCGGCGCGAACATACGTGCTTCGTTGCGGTCCAGAATGGCCAGGAACAGCGGTAGTTCGTCGGCGTTGATGGCGGCAAAGTGTCCGGCGCGGACAGTCTTCAACACATCCTTCATATCGGTGACCAGATTGCGCTCTGTGAATCCGCACTGAATCGCGTAGCTGAAAATTGACGCACATACCGCTCTCAGGCGATGGGCGACTTCACTTGCGCCACGCTCCTCGATCTTGCGCAGCGCGGCGATCAGATCGCGGTGCTTTATCTCATCGATCGGCATGCGGCCAATGGCTGGAAAGATGTCCGCTTGCAGGCGCTGGATGGTGTTCTTGGCGGTGCGTTCGCTCCACGTGGGCACTTTGTTGCCGTGCCACTCGCGCGCGATTTTTTCGAACGTGTTGGACGCCTTATCCTTTGCCAAGCGTTTGGCATCGTCGCGATGCTTGGCGGGGTCGATTCCTTGCAGTAGCAGGCGGCGTGTCGCCAGGCGCTTTTCACGTGCATCCTGCAAGGTAATTTCCGGGTAAGGGCCGAACGTCAGCGTATTCTCTTTGCCGTTGGCCTGCCGGAACTTGAACCGCCAGATGCGGGAGCCGGTAGGAGCGACGACGAGGTACATGCCGTCACCATCGAACATTTTGTATGGCCGCTCGCGTGGCTTGGCGTTGCGGATGAGTAAATCTGTCAGCGGAGCAATGATCTTTGGCATGGCAAACCTCCTGCGCGGCATGCTGTAAAGATCAATATAGTCGTTTTTTTGAATTTTTGGGGCAAGCGGCAATGGCTGAGTGCGAGGAGCCCCCAAACTTGCGCCTACTTGAGGTTGATGTCCTAGGACGCTGTGCAACGTCCGGAAACGAAAAAACCGCTTAGAATCAAGGCTCTAAGCGGTTTTTGAGGGACTTCCTGAGACGTCCTGATCTTACTTAATTACTATCCGTGGCGGAGAGAGGGGGATTCGAACCCCCGATAGAGTATTACCCTATACACGCTTTCCAGGCGTGCGCCTTCAGCCGCTCAGCCATCTCTCCTGAAGGCAATGCGCGCGTCTTGCTTGCTCACATTGTGTACTGCATATCGCTTGTCGCGAAGCCGCAGATTATAGCAAAGATTCTACGGACTGCCAAAGTTATTTACCCAGGGGTAAAACCATTGGCTGGCCAGAATTGGTTTCGGATGTTCTCATGCTTCCACCCCAGTAAAAGCTGGGTCAGACCCGGCGGGGGCCTGTGCCCCAGTGGGGCGCAGGCCGATCCCGAAGGGACTGACCTTATTACGACGCTTCCTTCAACTGATCCAGAATGGCCGGGTTTTCCAGGGTCGACACGTCTTGCGTGATCGTCTCGCCCTTGGCCAGCACGCGCAGCAGGCGGCGCATGATTTTGCCGGAGCGGGTTTTCGGCAGGTTGTCGCCGAAACGGATTTCCTTCGGTTTCGCGATCGGGCCGATTTCCTTGCCGACCCAGTTGCGCAGCTCCAGGGCCAGTCGTTTCGCTTCCTCGCCTGTCGGACGCGCTTGCTTGAGCACCACGAAGGCGCAGATCGATTCGCCGGTCGTGTCGTCCGGACGGCCCACCACGGCCGCTTCGGCCACCAGCGGGTTGGCCACCAGGGCCGATTCGATTTCCATCGTGCCCATGCGGTGGCCCGACACGTTCAGCACGTCATCGATGCGGCCCGTGATCGTGAAGTAGCCCGTGTCCTTGTTGCGGATGGCGCCGTCGCCTGCCAGGTACATCTTGCCGCCCAGCTCTTCCGGGAAATAGCTGGACTTGAAACGCTCGGGGTTGTTCCAGATCGTGCGGATCATCGATGGCCATGGGCGTTTCACGACCAGAATGCCGCCCTGGCCGTTCGGCACGTCCTGGCCCGCTTCGTCGACGATGGCGGCCATGATGCCTGGCAATGGCAGGGTGCAGGAACCTGGCACCATCGGCGTGGCGCCTGGCAATGGGGTGATCATGTGACCGCCCGTTTCCGTTTGCCAGAAGGTATCGACGATCGGACATTTCTCGCCGCCGATGTTTTTGTAGTACCACATCCACGCTTCTGGATTGATCGGCTCGCCAACCGTGCCCAGCAGGCGCAAGCTGGTCAGGTCATAGTTGCTTGGATGGACTTTCGGGTCCACGTCGGCCGCCTTGATCAGCGAACGGATGGCCGTTGGCGCCGTGTAGAAAATGCTCACGTTGTGCTTCTTGATGGTTTCCCAGAAACGGCCCGCGTTCGGGTACGTCGGGATGCCTTCGAACACCACTTGCGTGGCGCCCACGGCCATCGGGCCGTACGCGATGTAGCTGTGGCCCGTCACCCAGCCGATGTCGGCCGTGCACCAGAACACATCGTCCGGCTTGATGTCGAAGCTCCACTTCATCGTCAGCGCGGCCCACAGCAGGTAGCCGCCGCTCGAATGCTGCACGCCCTTCGGCGTGCCCGTCGAACCGGAGGTGTACAAGATAAACAGTGGATGCTCGGCATCGACCCATTCCGGCTCGCATTGCGCCGACTGGCCTTCGACCAGATCGTGCAGCCACGTGTCGCGGCCGGCTACCATCGGCAAGTCACTGCCCGTGCGTTTATAAACGATGACGTTTTTCACGCAATCACAGCCGCCCAGCGCCAGCGCTTCGTCGACGATGGATTTCAATGGCAGCTTCTTGCCACCGCGCAATTGTTCGTCGCCCGTGATGACGGCCACGGCGCCTGCGTCGATGATGCGTTCCTGCAGGGACTTCGCCGAGAAACCGCCAAAGACCACGGAGTGGGTGGCGCCGATACGCGCGCAGGCTTGCATTGCAGCAACGCCTTCGACGGACATCGACATATAGATGATCACGCGGTCGCCCTTGGCGATGCCCTTGGCTTTCAGGCCGTTGGCGAACTTGCAGACTTTTTCGTGCAGTTCTTTATATGTTGCCTTGGTAACGGTGCCGTCGTCCGCTTCGAAGATGATGGCCGTCTTGTCGCCCAGGCCATTTTCGATATTGCGGTCCAGGCAATTGTAGGACACGTTCAGCTGGCCGTCTTCGAACCATTTGTAGAATGGGGCATTGTCTTCGTTCAGGGTGCGGGTGAACGGCTTTTTCCAGCTCAGGTTTTCGCGCGCCAGCTTGGCCCAGAAGCCTTCGTAGTCGCGTTCGGCGTCGGCCACCATGGCGCGGTAGGCGTCCATGCCGGAAATCGTTGCCTGTGCGGCAAACGCTGCCGATGGGTCAAATACGCGCGACTCTCCTGGTCCCTGCTGTTCCGTGCCCTGCCCTTGGTTTTCTGTAGCGCTCATGCTTGTCTCCAGTGTAGTAATTGTTTGCTAACACGATAGGCCCCATGTCTTACGGACGCCTTACATGTCGCGTTTATGCAGCGATTTAGCCCTATCAAGGCTAACCATAAGCGCCTTCGGCAACAGGAGTCAAGGGGACGCCATACAGTATTTTCACTGGGAAAATGCACGCTGCGCCGAAGGTTCAATACCACTTCGTGTTTCATCAAACCTGATAATCAGATGCAAGGCCATGCGCAGTAATCAGCAGCAAGTGTAAAATGTCGGGCATACCAAAAATTGGTATTTACTCCCCCAGGAAACCCCACATGATCGACCACCTACCACCGTCATCCAAACATACCAAGCTGCACCCGCTGTCCTCCTTCATCTTTATGTCGCGCTGGCTGCAGTTGCCGCTGTACCTGGGCCTGATCCTCGCGCAATGCGTGTATGTCTTCCATTTCTGGGTGGAATTATCCGACCTGATCGGCGCCGTGTTCGGCAATGATGCGGCCCTGCAGCACGTGCTGACGGCCGTCGCCGTACCGGGCAGCGCCCTGCCGACCAAGCTCAATGAAGCCACCATCATGCTGGTGGTATTAGGCCTGATCGACGTGGTGATGATTTCGAACCTGCTGATCATGGTCATTATTGGCGGCTACGAAACCTTCGTTTCGCGCATGCACCTCGATGACCACCCAGACCAGCCGGAATGGTTGTCGCACGTCAATGCTTCCGTGCTGAAGACGAAACTGGCGATGGCCATCATCGGCATCTCGTCGATCCACCTGCTGAAGACCTTCATCAACGCCAACTCGTACAAGATCGAAGTGATCATCGCGCAAACGGTGATCCACATGGTCTTCATCCTGTCGGCGATGGCGATTGCCTACACGGACCGCATCATGACGGTCACCCAGAATCAAGCCAGAGCACCTCACTAATGAAAGAAGCTCATGGCTGCCAGCGGCGGCCATGGGCTTTCAGCAAAGAGTCTTACCCTTCTTATCCACCGCGAGAACACCATGACTGTCATAAAGCAAGAAGACCTGATCGAATCCGTCGCCGCAGCGTTGCAGTACATTAGCTACTACCACCCTGCTGATTACATCGAGCACCTGGCGCGCGCCTACGCGGCCGAGCAAAGCCCGGCGGCAAAAGATGCGATCGCGCAAATCCTGACCAACTCGCGCATGTGCGCGGAAGGCAAGCGTCCTATCTGCCAGGACACGGGTATCGTCAACGTCTTCCTGAAAATCGGCATGGGCGTGCGCTTCGAAGGCTTCTCCGGCACCGTTACCGACGCCGTCAACGAAGGCGTGCGCCGCGCATACAACTTCGACGACAACAAACTGCGCGCCTCCATCGTGGCCGACCCGCACTTCGACCGCAAGAACACCAAGGACAACACGCCAGCCGTCGTGCACATGGAATTGGTCGAAGGTAACACCGTCGACGTGAAAGTCGCTGCCAAGGGCGGCGGCTCGGAAAACAAATCGAAGATGATCATGATGAACCCGTCCGATTCGCTGGTGGACTGGGTCATGAAGACCGTGCCGACCATGGGCGCCGGCTGGTGCCCGCCTGGCATGCTGGGCATTGGCATCGGCGGCACGGCCGAAAAAGCCATGCTGATGGCAAAAGAAGTGTTGATGGAAGACATCGACATGTTTGAGCTGAAACAACGCGGCCCACAAAACAAGCTGGAAGAACTGCGTATCGAGCTGTGCGACAAGATCAACTCGCTGGGCATCGGCGCGCAAGGCCTGGGCGGCCTGACGACCGTGCTCGACGTGAAAATCATGATGCACCCGACGCACGCCGCGTCGAAGCCTGTCGCCATGATCCCGAACTGCGCCGCCACGCGCCACGGCCACTTCGTGCTGGACGGCTCGGGCCCGGCCTACATGGAACCGCCATCGCTGTCGTCGTGGCCGGAAGTGCACTGGACGCCGGACACGGAAAAATCCAAGCGCGTCGACCTGAACACCCTGACGAAAGAAGAAGTCGCTTCGTGGACGCCGGGCCAGACCTTGCTGTTGAACGGCAAGATGCTGACGGGCCGCGACGCTGCGCACAAGCGCATCCAAGACATGCTGGCCAAGGGCGAAGAATTGCCGGTCGACTTCAAGAACCGCGTGATCTACTACGTCGGCCCAGTCGACCCGGTGCGCGACGAAGCCGTCGGCCCGGCCGGTCCAACGACCGCCACGCGCATGGACAAGTTCACCGACATGATGCTGGAAAAAACCGGCCTGATCGCCATGATCGGCAAGGCCGAACGGGGACCGGTCGCCATCGAATCGATCCAGAAGCACCAGTCGGCTTATTTGATGGCTGTGGGCGGCGCCGCCTACCTGGTGTCGAAAGCCATCAAGCACGCCAAGGTGCTGGGCTTTGCCGACATGGGCATGGAAGCGATCTACGAATTCGACGTGGTCGACATGCCGGTGACGGTGGCCGTGGATGCGAAAGGCACCTCGGTGCACAACACGGGCCCGAAAGAGTGGCAGGCGAAGATCGAGCAACTCAATAGCGTGAGCAAGATTCCCGTGACGGTTGCTTAAACAAGCTCTACCATTAACGCCGCGCAGCAATCAGCGCGGCGTTTTTTTATCTACTCCGGTTTCCCATGACTTCTATTGCAAGCAATGCCCACCCTGACGCGCCCATCGGCATTTTTGACTCCGGCGTGGGCGGCCTGTCGGTGCTGCGCCATATCCGCGCGCAGCTGCCGCAGGAAGACCTGATTTACTTTGCCGATTCCGGCCATGCGCCGTATGGCGACAAGACGGAACAGCAGGTGATCGACCGTTCACTGGCAGTGGCCGGCTACCTGCTGCAGCAAGGCGCCAAGGCACTGGTAGTGGCGTGCAACACGGCCACTATCGCCGCCATCAAGGCGCTGCGCGCGCGCTACCCGGACCTGCCCATCGTCGGCGTCGAACCAGGCCTGAAACCGGCGGCGGCCATCAGCCGCAACGGCAAGATCGGCGTGCTGGCCACGGAACGCACCTTGCGCGGCGACAAACTGCTGGCCTTGCGCGAACAAGTCAGCAGCGCGACCGGCGCCACCTTCATCTTGCAGCCCTGCGTCGGCCTGGTCGAACGCATCGAACAGTCCGCGATGGGCAGCGACCCGCTCGATGCCACCAGCGCCATGCTCGACCGCTATATCGCCCCCCTGCTGGCGCAAGGTGTCGATACGCTCGTGCTCGGCTGCACCCACTACCCCTTCGTGCAAGACGCCATCGAACGCACGGTGCGCGCACATACGTCAGAACCCGTCACCCTGGTCGACACCGGCGACGCCGTGGCGCGCCAGCTGGCCCGTTTGCTCGACGCGGCCAGCCTGCGCCGCACCAGCAACGACGCGCCACGGCTGCTGGGCTACACGACGGCCAAGGTCGAAGCCCTGGCGCAAGCCTTCGCCGGTTTGCTGGACTTGCAGCCGCCCGTCGCGTACCTGTCAGTGTGAGCTGTGTGAGAGTAAAAGCGACCGTTTTCATGCAATCTTTCGATTCTTTAAAAAAGACCGCATTTAGATTTGCCACTTTGCCGAGTTCTTTGTATAATTCGGCACCTGTTCAGCAAAACAGCTAAACAGGTAAGTAAGACAGTGGTGGCTGTAGCTCAGTTGGTAGAGTCCAGGATTGTGATTCCTGTTGTCGTGGGTTCGAGCCCCATCAGCCACCCCACAGAATTAGCGGTAAATAAAAGGGTTACATGCTTCGGCTTGTAACCCTTTTTTCATTTCCGCGCACATGCATAAGGCAACATCAGCCGCCCTTCCACAACATGTCAGGCGAGCGCATCAGCGAACGAAGCTGGTCGGCGCACAACAATCAAACTTGATGCATACGCTTGATTTATCGTATCCCAAAGAATACACTTGTATGCGTGAAAAGCATCCATACCACCGCCACGTTCGATGACTGGTTCAGCCAGTTGAAGGATCGGAAAGCTTTTTTCCGCATCCAGGCCCGTATTGACCGTGCCGAAGACGGCAACTTTGGCGATTGCAAACCTGTCGGTGGCGGCGTTTCGGAAATGCGAATTGATTGTGGTCCCGGTTACCGCGTTTATTTCACCCAGCGCGGCATGGAAATAATCATCCTGCTCGCTGGCGGCGACAAATCAACGCAAGCAAAAGATATCAAAACGGCGCAGCGGCTCGCGCAAATACTCCAGGAGGTCTGATGATACAAAAACTCAACAAGTGGGATAGCGCGCAGCACCTCAAAACCGAAGAGGATATCGTCGCCTACTTTGAAGCTTGCCTGGAAGAAGCGGGCGACGACGCATCCTTCATCGCCAAAGCGCTCGGCAACATTGCCAAGGCGCGCGGCATGACGCAACTTGCCAAGGATACCGGATTGGGACGGGAAAGTTTGTACAAGGCCTTGTCCGGCGAAGGCAATCCAAGCTTCGACACCATTTTGAAGGTGACGCATGCACTCGGCTTGCAATTTCGCGCCGCAGCGCTGAACACCTGACCACCGCTCAGGCGTGGCAGCGGAAAGACTACCCCGCCAGCACCGACTGCACCGTCGTTGCCAAATCCTCCAGGCGCACGGGCTTGACGAGGAAGTGGCGGAAGCCCACTGCCAGCGCGTCGTCCATGTACATGGGCAGGCTGTGGCCGGTGACGGCGATCAGCACGGCGTTGGCCGTGTCGGGATTGTTATGCAGGCGGCGGCCGATTTCGATGCCGCTGATGCCGGGCATTTCGATGTCGAGGTAGACGGCGTCGGGCACGCACAGCTTGACTTGCTCGACGGCCATTTGCCAGTTGCGCACCACCACGACATGGTGGCCCAGCGCCTCGAGCAGCATGGCCAGCGATTCGCCCACTTCCTGGTTGTCGTCAACCACCAGGAGATTTAATTTGCGCGCAGCACTTGCCGGCTGGTCGCCCTGACGGCGTTCCACGGAGGAATTGCCTGGTGTCGTTTCAGTTGTCTGGCTCATTGTGCGTTCACGTCTGACGTCTGCAAAAACGCGAGTATACAAGAAGCCCGCACAATGCCGCCGCACCCGAGCAATGGTGCCACGCGGCAATCGAAGCCGCCCGCTGTACCGCGCCAGCAACACTTTCCTACCCTGCAAGCGGCCATACCTCCACTACGCAATACTCGCAATTGACGGATAAAATGAGAATCATTATCATTATCATCCCCTTGCGCCGGATGTCCACGCCACGATGTTGTCGCGCCGCCCGATTGCCCGCGCAAACATTGTCATTACGGAGATCCATGCATGGCTGCCACACCTTTCACACTGCCCTTTTCGCTGCGCCCGTGCGCGCTGGCCATCGCCCTCGCATGCCTGAACGCGCCCATCGCCGCGCAGGCACAGCAAGCTAATACTGCCGATAACGCTGGCCCCATCCTGGAATCGATTCAGGTCAGCAGCAATCTGCTGGGCACCAGCATGGCCGCCAGCACGAAAAATTTCGCCGGCGCGCGCACCGTGGTGCAAAAAGACGATATCGAGAACTCGGGCGCGACCAGCCTCAGCGACGTGATGCGCCGCATTCCGGGCGTGCAGATCAGCGACAACTCGGGCAGCGCCGGCAGCGCCATCTCCCTCAATATCGGCGTGCGCGGCCTAGCCGGGCGCTATTCGCCGCGCAGCACGGTGTTGCTCGATGGCATCCCGATGTCGGTGGCGCCCTATGGCCAGCCGCAACTGTCGTTCGCGCCCGTCAGCCTGGCCAATGTCGAGACGGTCGACGTGGTGCGCGGCGGCGGCGCCGTGCGCTTCGGCCCGCAAAACGTGGGCGGCATCATCAACTTCAAGACGCGCCGCGTGCCCACCACGCCAGGCATCACGGGCGACGCCACCGTGCGCTACAACTCGTACAGCGAAGTGGGCCACAACACGCAAGCGAGCGTCTTTGCCGGCACCCAACTCGACAGCGGCCTGGGCCTGGCGGTGCTGTATTCGGGCATCCGCGGCAGCGACTGGCGCGTGGGCAGCGATGAAAAGGTCAACGACTTCGCCCTCAAATTCCGCTACGACCTGAGCCCGACGGCCGAGGTGTACGGCAAGCTGTCCTACTATGACGTGACGTCGCGCACGCCGGGCGGCCTGACCGCCGCCCAGTACAAACAGAACCCGTTCCAGAACACGCGCCCGAGCGACTTCTGGAGCGGCGAGCGCAAAGCCTTCGACATCGGCTACCTGAACGCCCTGTCCGGCACGCAGGAATTCGAGGTGCGCGCCTACTACAACAAGAGCTCGCGCGAAAGCACCCTGATCAGCGGAAAGAACCTGGGCCACCAGCCGCGCAACTATGAGACGACGGCCATCGAACCGCGCTACACGCAGCGCTTCACGACCGGCAAGGTATCGCAGGACGTCACCGTCGGCTACCGCTACCTGGCCGAGCGGGCCGATGAGACCATCTACAACGTCGTCATCGCCACGGGCGTGCAACAAAAGCCGACGCGCTTCGCCGACAATTCGACCGATGCGCAAGCTGTGTATATCGACGACAAGATCGCCATCGACGCGTGGCGCATCACGCCCGGCGTGCGCTACGAGCACATCAAGACGGAACGCTTCAACCACTTGCCGACCGACCAGAAGATCGATCTGCTCAACAACAAGGCCCTGCCCTCGCTGAACGTGGCCTACTTGCTCAACAATAATGTAACCCTGTTCGGCAACTACAACAGCTCGTTTGGCGCCGTGCAAAATACGCAGCTCAATGCGCAATCAAGCAAGAACCCGCTGCAGCCGGAACTGGCGAAAACAGCCGAGCTGGGCGCGCGCTGGAAAAGCGCCCAACTGTCGGCCGAGGCGACCTTGTTCAACATCAAGTTCGACAACCAGATCCAGTCCGTCGGCAGCGGCGAAAACGTCGTCTTCTACAACGTGGGCGCCACGCACCACCGGGGCCTGGAATCGGCCATCGACTACCACTTCGACCAGTCCGGCCCGCTGGCCGGCTTGAATGCCTACGCCACCTACACTTACACCAAGGCCACCTTGCAGGATGGCGTGAACGCGGGCAACGACGTGCCCTTCTATTCGCGCACCACGGACACCGTCGGCGCCCACTACCAGCTGGGCGCCTGGGGTTTTGATTTGTCGAGCAGCCACCAGAGCCGCCAATTCGCCGACGAAGCCAACACCGTGGCGGAAAACGCGGCCGGCAACCTGGGCGTCATTCCCGGCTTCCGCACCTGGAACACGCAAGTGAAATGGAAAGTGCCGGGCCAGAACGGCCTGGAACTGGTCGCCGGCGTCAACAACCTCGCCGACAAGCGCTATTTCACGCGCACCTCGGATGGCAACCTGGGCAAGCTGGTGGGCGCGCCGCGCATGGCCTACCTGCAGGGTCGCCTGGCGTTCTGATCCGGTAGCGCGCCTGACGCGCGCACTCGGCAAAAAACCTGCATCGTTGTGTTTTCGATGCAGGTTTTTTTTACGTCCCGGATGTCACAAAGATGCTGCAATGCAAGCTAAAACATGGCCGCCGCCCCCTGGAAGTACGCGCAACAAGTTCGCCATGGAAATTATTTTCATTTTAAACACAAATGATTTCACAATTACAAAATTTTTAGCGAAAAATCTCTACTTTCGGTGAGTTTTAGTGATATTCTTCAATATCATTTAGGAAATTAAATTAATCATTAAATAAGAAATTGGACCATCCATGAACATGCCTGCCACCCTCTTCAAGATTGCAGCGCTCACCTCGCTGATCACTGCCGGCGCCGCCAATGCCGCGACCGAACTGGTCATCAACGGCAGCTTCGAAAGCAATGCCATCAGCACGCCGTTCGCGCAATTGAGCGCCGTGACGGGCTGGACCTCGTCCGTCAGCGGCAACACCGCGTTTGAAATCCAGAAGGGCGCCACGCAAGGCGGCCAGAGCGGCTTCAACCCCGTCGCCGCTGCCGGCACGCAATATCTGGAACTCAATGCCGAGCGCCTGACCTCCGTCTCGCAGTCGATCGCCACCACGGCCGGCGGCACGTATGCGCTGTCGTTTGCCTACTCGGGCCGCCCGAATACAGCAGGCGGCGCGAACAGCCTGATGAATGTCTACTGGGGTTCGACCCTGCTGACGCCAACGGCACTGGTCGGCACCACCACCGGCGTGTGGCAAACCTACAGCCAGAACGTCACGGCGCTCGGCTCGTCGAGCCTGCTGCGCTTCGAATCGATCGGCCCCGTCTCCGCGCCAACCTATGGTTCCTACCTGGATAATGTCTCGGTGATGGCTGCCGTGCCGGAACCGGAAACCTACGCCATGATGCTGCTGGGCCTGGGTTTGCTGGGTTTTGTGGTGCGCCGCAAGAACGGCGCCTGAGCCTGATCTAGCGTCGCACATCAGCCGCCCCGCCGCCATGGCCGGGCGGCTTTTTCATGGAAAGACGGGAGCATAATTTTCAGGAAATGTTGCCAAGAAGAATTAAATTGACGCTACAATAGCGGGGTATCAAGCAATGCCAAGCATCGCTCCGCCAGGGCCCCTACCCCGCCCTGATCATCAGCACGCATTTTTTGAACAGGAAGGCTGGCACCACCGGGCCCGATAGCGCTCCCGGCACGGCCACCGCACACGCACCATGTCCGCAGAAAAAACCATTACCGAAACGAGTTCCTACGGCAAGGAAACGCCCGTGGGACGTCCCGACATCGACGGCCGCGCCGGCATTTTTGTGCCCACGGCTGAATTTGATATCGACAACACCACCACCATCCGCAAGGGCGCAGGCATTGTCGGCTTCGGCAACCTCGATGGCACCCTGACCGTGTATTTCGAAGCGAACCGCTTCGACGAAAGCAATCTGCACAAGTGGGAACACAAGGCGCGCAAGGCGTACGACCGCATGGTCATGGGCGCGCCCACGGTGTCGAAAGCGAAAATCGATGCGCGCATGCTGGAACAGGTCGGCATCATTGATGGCATGGGCATCAATCTCAAGCACCCGGAACGCCTGACGCACTGGCTGGCGATCTCGAACGTGCCGGACACGGCGCCGGAAGAGCCTGTCGTGCGCTGGAAAAACCGCTAGCCTTCCGGAGAGCGAGGCGGGGCGCCAGGCACGAGGTGTTGTCCTACACGGTAGCGGACATTCATCCGATGCCCAAAGGCATCAACTCATCCTATGATGAAAGTCTGACCACATTCCACACCACTCAGGAGTACGACATGTCCCGCCTCATCCCGATCAGCTTTGGCGCCTTGCAAATAGGTCTGGCAGCGGCGGCGATGTACATCCTGTGCTCGGCGGACGTATTGCACCAGGGTTCGGTGTATTTCCACTAGTAGAATGACAAAGCCGGGCAAGCAACGCTTGTCCGGCTTTGTCCTGCATGCAAGCACGCTACATTAGCGGCGGCCGTGATAGCGACCATGCCCGCCCCAGCCGCCGCGGTGTCCACCGTAGCGCCCAAAGCCAAACATGAAGTCCAGCCCGATCGATACGGGCGGATTGTAGTAATACGGTTGCGGCGCGTACACGGGCGCCGGCACATACACGGGCTGCTGCACGTACACCGGCTGCTGCTGCACATACACGGGCTCATTCGTATATTCCACGCGCGGCGCGCTCATCACGCGGCCCGACTGCACCGGCTCGGACGAGACCGTATGCCAGTCGTAAGGATTGTAGGCTCCCTGCGGCGCGCGCGAACCGTAATACGCAGGACCGGGGGGCGCCACGACGCAGCCACCCAGGGCGGCCAGCGAGATTACTGCCAACAGGGTTTTCATCGCAATTCTCCTAATGTGTACTGCTTAATTAAGTACTATAAGAAATTACGCGGTGCTTTGCTGTGCTTTTACCGATTGTTACACGCCGACGCACGCCGCAACATGAAATGTCGCAAGGCCGCCACAAACGGCCCGCATGGCATGTTTCTTCAAATAAACGGAATCGCGCAGGTATCGATGGCCTTGCCGGCCGCATCGTAGCGCTGCACGCACACCTGGTAGCGCACGCCGTAATCGAGCTCGACCTGCTCGACCTTTCCATACTTCAATTTCCAGCTGGGTTGCACCTGTTGCCGGCCAGCCAGCGCGGCCACATCCTGCGGAATCGCCATCGCCGTTTGCGTCTCGCCCTGGCGCGCATCCTGGCGTCGCGCCACGTCGATGGCCACGCTCACGGCCAGGTCGACGCCGCCGTCCGCATAGCTCAGCGTGGGCGCGCCGCGCTGCGCCCGCATCACGCCCCAGGCGCAAGGCTTGCCGCCGGCCTCGCACTGCTTCAGCTGCGCCAGCGGAAAATATTCAGGGGCAATCTTGCCATCCTTGATGGGCCAGCTGGTGCGCACGCCGTCGCGCTTGCCCGTCAGGGGATTGTCCCAGCTCAGGCTATTGACGACGGCCACGGTCTGCCCCGCCTGCAAGCCCACGGGCGTGCCCAGCGAGGCGCAGGCGGAAAGCAGCAAGCCGCTGGCGGCCAGGGAGGAAAGTGTCAGGATGCGCTGCATGGTAGGCCTCTTGTAATGGGAGATCCCGAAGGTATGTTTCGAGGGTAACAGAATCGGCGGCGACAGTGCCGTTGGCTGGCGCACATAACAGTACGGGCGGCACCCTTGCAGGCGCCGCCCGTAGCGGAGTCGGCCATGCCGGGAGCGCCGCTCCCGGCAAATATGGATCAGTCCAGCTTCCAGGCGTAGTCGACCTTGGTCCAGGTTTGCGCCGCGGCGCCATCCTTGGTGCCCGGCTTGAACTTGCATGCGGACAGGGCCTTGATGGCGGCCTTGTCCAGGTTCTTGAAGCCGCTGCTCTTGTCGACTTTCGAATCGGCAACGCTACCATCGGCGTTGACCAGGAAGGACATCGACACGGTGCCCTGCTCTTCGTTCATCAGCGAGGCTTTCGGATAGTCGGCCTTGCAGTTCTTGGCATCGAACGATGCCGGCACCTCGGCCGCGAAGGCGGCGGAAGAAACGGATACCAGCAAGGCTGCTGCAACACTCATCAAACGCTTATTCTCAAACATGTGCTTCCCCATGATTATCAGATACGGTAATTACAACTTCCGGTGCGCTGTTGGCCGCGCTTAAAACTCTTCCCACTCGTCATTGCTGCCGGCGCCTGCAGCCTTGCGTGGCGCTGCAGCCGCCACGGGAGCGGCTGCTTCGGTCTTGCGGGTCAGCGACTTGACCGGGCGCAATGCCGGCGCCGGCTTGCGCACGGCCACTGGCGCGGCAGCCACGGGGGCCGGCACATACGCCGCCGGCTTCTCTTCGCCATCGACCAGTTTGAAGATGCTGACCACGTGGGCCAGTTCAGCCGCCTGGTCCTGCAGGCTTTGTGCCGCGGCGGCTGCCTGTTCGACCAGGGCCGCATTTTGCTGCGTCATGCCATCCATCTCGATGATCGACAGGTTGACCTGTTCGATGCCGGCGCTTTGTTCCTGGCTGGCACTGGCGATCTCGCTCATGATGTCGGTCACGCGGCGCACGCTGTCGACCACTTCGCCCATCGTCACGCCAGCCTGGCCGACCAGACGCGTACCGCGTTCCGTCTTCTCGGCCGAGTCGTCGATGAGGATTTTGATTTCTTTCGCCGCGCCAGCGGAGCGCTGGGCCAGGTTGCGCACTTCCGACGCCACCACGGCAAAGCCGCGGCCTTGTTCGCCGGCACGTGCCGCTTCCACGGCCGCGTTCAGCGCCAGGATGTTGGTCTGGAAGGCGATGCCATCGATCACGCCGATGATGTCGACAATTTTCTTCGCCGATTCATTGATCGAGCTCATGGTGTCTACCACTTGCGACACCACGGAGCCGCCCTTCAGGGCCACGTCCGAAGCAGTGGCGGCCAGCTTGTTGGCTTCGCGCGCATTGTCCGCATTCTGTTTCACGGTCGAGGTCAGCTCTTCCATGGCCGATGCCGTCTTTTCCAGCGCGCTGGCCTGCATTTCCGTGCGCGACGACAGGTCGATATTGCCGTCGGCAATTTCGCGCGAGGCCGTGCCGATGGTTTCCGTACCGACGCGCACCTGGCCGACGATGCCCACCAGGCTGTTGCGCATTTCCTTCATTTCCGCCAGCAGGCTGGAGGTATCGGAAGGCTGCGTATGGATGCCGATCGACAGGTCGCCATTGGCGATGCTGCCGGCGATCGACGCCGTGTAGTCAGGCTCGCCACCCAGCTGTTTCAGCAGGCCGCGGGTAATCACCAGTGCCGCCGCCACGCCCATCGCCACGGCCAGTACGCCGAGGATGATCATGAACAGGCGCGCGCTGTCGAAGGCCTTGCGGGCGTCCGATTGCATCTGCTCGTTAAGCTTGTCTTCCAGCACGGCCAGTTGCTCCAGCGCTTCCATCCATTTTTTCTGTACCGGGCGGATTTCCTTGATCATCACGCGCGTGGCGCCTTCCGCATCGTTGGCCATCCACAGCGCCGACGCCTTGGCGATGGCCGGCATGGCGGCCGCTTCGTATTCCTTGATCGAGGTCAGCAGCGCTTTTTCTTCCGGAGTCGACTCGACGGCGAATTTCTCTTCGAGTTTCTTCTGCGTTTCCTGATAGGTGCTCGTCTGCGTCTTGATACGCGCCATTTCAGGTTCCATATCGCCCGCGTCCGTCATCAGGGTCAGGATGCGCAGCGAAGTGATGCGGTCGCTGACGTTGCCACGCATGTCGATCACCAGGCGGGTGACGACGTTGTTGACATTGATCACGTGATCGAGACGTTCCTGGATTTGCGCCATGCGCGCGATGCCGAGGACGGTCACGGCCACCAGCAGAACCAGTACCAGGGCGAAACCCAGGCCCAGGCGGGTACCAACCTTCATTTTTGCTAAATTCATTTCGGCTCTTCGTAAATGAAACTATTGATAAGGATTTTTGCCCGGCACGACAAGACGAAGGCTGCGCAACACCGGTGTCCGCCCTTACCGATTGGTATGCTGGCGGTCTCCGGCCGCACGCAGCCTGGGGTACTTCCTGATCTACAACAGCCCTGAAAACGCCAGTGACTGCGAATGCAAATTTGTTCTACACACTGAATTTTTGACACAGATGATGCGAGATCAACATCAAACATTCATATGAGAAATATTTGTCTATAATCAATTATAGGTGTAAATTTTGCCTCAAAGCAAGCAATAAGTACCCGAATAAATGGCTGATTAACTTTCTTCGGGGAAATGGCAACAACGCCGTTTCTTGCCCCATAGAAATGCCCCACGACAGTGCGGGCGTGCGCCGAAACAGCGCATTTACAACACATGGCATAGCCATATGACATCGTTTGGGGAGAGGGACTCAGAGGAGGGGGTAGTGCGGACAATACCAGTGCGCAAGGGCACCGGTATAGACAAGTTGGATTAGCGGTCCCAGCTGCAATGCATCACATAGGCGTGGCCGTCTGTGCCGAAGACAAAGATGCTCCAGATGGCGCCCAATCGACCAGCCAGGCTGCCCTGACCCGATGATACCAGTTGATACCAGTGCGGCTCGCTACCGAACAGTTCGGCCAGTTCGGCTTCGAAACCATCATATAAACGGGCGTCGAGCGGCTCGCGGTTCGCCTCGCTCATCGGCAGCAAGCGCTCGAGCAGCCACTGGCGCGGCGTGCACAAGGCGCCGCTGCAGTCCATGCTCTCGATCGGCTGCAGGCGCATGCCGTCCGGCTCCAGCTTCAGCGTGCGGCACAGCGCGTCGAGCGATGCCTGCGGCGCGACGGGCCCCAGATACTCGCACAGAAACAGGCTGCCATCATCCTTCAATGCTGTGACGGCCTGCAGGTAGCCATGCAACTGCTGTGCATGGACGTGGACGTCGCCGCGCATCAGGCAGGCAAGGACAAGCGTGCCGCCGCTTCCAGCAGCAGGCGCGGATCTCCCGACGCCAGCTTCTTGGAATCGGACAGGGTCTGGCGGAAGCCGCGTGCGCCGGGCAGGTTTTGCATCAGGCCCAGCATGTGGCGCGTGACGCTGTTCAGTTTTAATCGCCCCGCTTCTTTTTCCAGCTGCGCGCTGATGTACGGAATCATCGCTTCGAGCACCTGCTCGCGCGTTTTGACGGGCGTGTCGTCGCCGTAATAGCGCTGGTCGAACTGCGCCATCACGTAGGGGTTGTGATAGGCCTCGCGGCCCAGCATGACGCCGTCCAGGTGCTGCAGGTGCAGGTCGATTTCGTCCAGGGTCTTGATGCCGCCGTTGATGATGAACTCGAACTGGGGAAAATCACGCTTCAAACGGTAGGCATAGTCATACTTGAGTGGCGGCACTTCGCGGTTTTCTTTCGGGCTCAGGCCCTTCAGGATGGCATTGCGCGCATGCACGATAAACGTCTTGCAGCCGGCATCGGCCACGGTACCGACGAAATCGCGCACGAAGTCATACGATTCGCTGTCATCGATGCCAATGCGGTGCTTCACGGTGACATCGATATCGACCACGTCGCGCATGGCTTTCACGCAGTCGGCCACCAGTTGCGGCTCGGCCATCAGGCAGGCGCCGAATGCGCCCTTCTGCACGCGCTCGGACGGGCAGCCGCAGTTCAGGTTGACCTCGTCGTAGCCCCACTGCTGGCCCAGCTTCGCACTGGTGGCCAGATCCTTCGGATCGCTGCCGCCCAGCTGCAGCGCCACCGGATGCTCTTCCTCGTTGAAGCGCAAATGGCGCTCCACGTCGCCGTACACTAGCGCACCCGTCGTCACCATCTCGGTGTAGAGCCAGGTGTGGCGCGTGATTTCGCGGTGGAACTTGCGGCAATGGCGGTCGGTCCAGTCCATCATCGGGGCGACGGACAGGCGGCGGGAAGGC
This sequence comes from Janthinobacterium rivuli, assembly GCF_029690045.1. Classification (NCBI taxonomy): domain Bacteria; kingdom Pseudomonadati; phylum Pseudomonadota; class Betaproteobacteria; order Burkholderiales; family Oxalobacteraceae; genus Janthinobacterium; species Janthinobacterium rivuli. The sequence continues at coordinate 1,512,539 of NZ_CP121464.1, read as the reverse complement.
AAAGAAGAGGAAGTCATGGTGTCTACAAAAAACAGGAGCTGCAAATGACAAACCCGCTGCGCGCCTCACCGGTGAAGGAAAGGCGGAGCAACGGGCTTGAGCGTGGCATGGCCCGCAGGCCATGCGCTACAACAGATTACGAATCGCGCGACGCTTTTTTACGCTCGTGCTCTTTCAGGAAGCGCTTGCGCAGACGGATCGATTTAGGCGTGATTTCCACCAGTTCGTCGTCCTCGATGAATTCGACTGCGTATTCCAGCGACATCTGAATTGGTGGTACCAGGCGCACCGCTTCGTCGGTACCCGACGAACGCACGTTGGTCAGCTGCTTGCCCTTGATCGGGTTGACGACCAGGTCGTTGTCGCGCGAGTGGATACCGATGACCATGCCTTCGTAGACTGGGTCATTGTGCGACACGAACATGCGGCCGCGGTCTTGCAGTTTCCAGATCGCGTAAGCAACAGCGGCGCCGTCATCTTGCGAGATCAGCACGCCGTTACGACGGCCAGCCATTTCGCCACGGGTGTTGTCGACTGGCGCGTATTCGTGGAATACGTGGCTCATCAGGCCGGTGCCGCGGGTCAGGGTCATGAATTCGCCCTGGAAGCCGATCAGGCCACGCGCCGGGATCAGGTACTCGAGACGCACGCGGCCCTTGCCATCCGATTCCATGTTTTGCAGGTCGCCACGACGACGGCCCAGTTCTTCCATGACGCCGCCCTGGTTGACTTCTTCCACGTCAACCGACAGGTTTTCAAACGGCTCGTGGCGCACGCCATCAACCATTTTGAAGACCACGCGTGGACGCGATACGGCCAGCTCGAAGCCTTCGCGACGCATGTTTTCGATCAGAATCGTCAGGTGCAGCTCGCCGCGGCCCGATACTTCGAAGATCGTGTCGTCGTCGGTTGGCGAAACGCGCAGAGCAACGTTGGCTTTCAGTTCGCGGTCCAGACGGTCACGCAGTTGGCGCGAGGTAACGAACTTGCCTTCGCGGCCAGCCAGTGGCGAATTGTTGACCATGAAGTTCATGGTCAGGGTCGGCTCGTCGACGGTCAGCATCGGCAGCGGATCCGGGGTATCGACTGCGCACAGGGTCGAACCGATGCCGATTTCGTCGATACCGTTGATCAGGCAGATGTCGCCGGCGACGGCTTCGTCAACCAGCACGCGCTCCAGGCCCTTGAAGTTCAGCACCTGGTTGATGCGGCCTTTGATAGGCGTGGCGCCTGGACCATTGATGACCAGCACGTCCTGACCAACTTTGACGGTACCGCGGTTGACGCGGCCAATGCCGATCTTGCCGACGTACGACGAGTAGTCCAGCGAGGTGATCTGCATTTGCAGCGGGCCTTCAGGATTGTCGTCACGCACTGGAACGTGTTCCAGGATGGCGTCAAACATTGGCTTCATGTCGCCGCTGCGCACGTCTTCGGTCAGGCCGGCATAGCCGTTCAGGCCCGAAGCGTAAATGATAGGGAAATCCAGTTGTTCGTCGGTCGCGCCCAGCTTGTCGAACAGTTCGAACGTCTGGTTAATGGCCCAGTCCGGGCGCGCGCCTGGACGGTCGACCTTGTTGACGATAACGATAGGCTTCAGACCCAGTGCCAGCGCTTTGCGCGTGACGAAACGGGTTTGCGGCATCGGGCCTTCTTGTGCATCGACCAGCAGCAGAACCGAGTCCACCATCGACAGAACACGTTCCACTTCGCCGCCGAAGTCGGCGTGGCCTGGGGTGTCGACGATGTTGATGTGGGTGCCTTCGTACTCAACAGCGCAGTTCTTCGACAGAATCGTAATGCCGCGCTCCTTTTCCAGGTCGTTCGAGTCCATGACTCGGGTGTCGACCGCTTGGTTTTCACGGAAGGTGCCGGACTGGCGCAGCAGCTGATCCACCAGCGTGGTTTTGCCGTGGTCAACGTGGGCGATAATGGCGATATTACGAATTGCGCGTTTTGTATTTGACATGGTCGTAGTAGTTACTGAAAAACTGCGGAGTGCGTACAAGGTGTACGAGATACCCGAATGCTAATCTATTTCCGGAACCGCGTAGTATAGCATGTTGCGTTGCAACGCTATCTAAAAATGCTGGCGGCTCCCGCAGTCGGGGACGGTTTGTTTAAAAAAGCGACACTGTTTAACGAGTGTCGCTGGGTAATATGACGTTGCTGTGACTTATTGATGCGCTGTGGCAATCAAGCGTTCCGGCGCCAGGATGCTGTATTCCTGCAACTGGCCGGTGCCCAGCAGCTTGCTGTCGTGATACACGCGCACCCTGCCCGGCTCGCTTGGCACGGCGACGTCTTCCTTGCCCAGCGCGATGCGCTGGCCATGCAGGAAACGCTTGGCCAATTCTTCCGTCAGCTGGACGGCGGGGAAACTCGACAGCAAGGCATCGACGGGCGCCAGCAGGCTCAACGGCGCGGCATGCGCAGTCAACTCATCGAGCGTGACGACGCCGTCCAAGGTCAGGCTGCCCACCTGCGTGCGGCGCAAGGCGTTCAGATGGCCACCGCAACCCAAGGCATGGCCGATATCTTCGCCCAGCACGCGGATATACGTGCCCTTGCTGCACATCACGGACAATTTCAGGAACGGGGCGTCATAGCCGAGGAACTCGAGCTTGTGGATGGTCACGGGGCGCGCTTCGCGCTCCAGGGTGATGCCTGCCCTTGCATACTCATACAAGGGCTTGCCGTCCCGTTTTAAGGCCGAGTACATCGGCGGCGTCTGCAAAATCGGCCCGCGGAACTGTGCCAGCACGGCTTCGATCTGCTCTTCGGTGACGTTGACGTCGCGCGTTTCCAGCACTTCGCCCTCGGTATCGCCCGTATCCGTTGTCTGTCCCAGGTGCACCAGGGTTTCGTAGGTTTTATCGGCTTCCAGCAAGTCCTGCGAGAACTTGGTCGCCTCGCCAAAGCACAGCGGCAGCAAGCCCGTGGCGAACGGATCCAGGGTGCCCGTATGGCCCGCTTTTTTCGCGTTCAAAACGCGCTTGGCCTTGATCAGGGCGTCATTGCTGGACCAGCCCACGGGCTTATCCAACAGCAAGACGCCGTCGACCAGGTCGCGCACCCGCTTGATGCCGGGCGGTTTCTTCGGACCCGCCACTGTTATTGCTCGTCCGCTTCTGGTTTGACATCCGGCTCGGCGTCAGCCGCGCGCGTGGCGTTGGCCTTGTCGATCAGCAGCGACATTTCCATGCCGCGCGAAGTCGAGCTGTCGTGCACGAAATGCAGCATCGGCAGGGTGTGGATGTGCAGGCGCTTGCCCAGCAAGCCACGGATGAAGCCAGACGCGGCCATCAGGCCTTCGGTGGTGTTCTTGATGGCTTCCTTGCTGTCTTTCAACATCGTGAAAAACACCTTGGCGTGCGCGTAGTCAGGCGTGATCTGCACTTCGGTGATGGTGATCATCGTGCCGACGCGTGGATCCTTCAATTCGTAGGCGACGATTTCAGCCAGATCGCGCTGGATCTGGTCAGCCACGCGCAAGCCGCGCGCTGGCATGGTTTTGCTATGTTTAGCCATGATTTTATGCTGTCCTAAGTGCCGCAGGGCGCATGAGTCAAACGGTTGCCCGTTGACCAATGCGCCCCACGTGTTTGCGCGGACAACGATATGTCCGCGCCATTACTTCTGCGATTACAGGGTACGAGCGATTTCCTGGACTTCGAACACTTCCAGAGTGTCGCCAACCTGAATGTCGTTGTAGTTCTTCAGCGACAGGCCGCACTCCAGACCGGCGCGAACTTCTTTCGCATCGTCCTTGAAGCGTTTCAGGGATTCGATCTCGCCGCTCCACACCACGATGTTGTTGCGCAACAGGCGGACGGAAGAAGCACGCTTGACCACGCCATCGGTGACCAGGCAACCGGCAATCGCGCCCACTTTCGAGACCAGGATAACCTGGCGGATCTCGACCTGGCCGATGACGGTTTCGCGTTTCTCTGGTGCCAACATGCCCGACAACGCCGATCTGATCTCGTCGATCGCATCGTAAATGATGTTGTAGTAGCGAATGTCCACGCCATTCGACTCGGCCAGCTTGCGTGCCTGGGCATCAGCACGGGCGTTAAAGCCGATGATGACCGCTTTCGAGGCGACTGCCAGGTTGACGTCCGATTCCGTGATGCCGCCGACGGCTGCGTGCACAACTTGTACGCGCACTTCGGAGGTCGACAGTTTCTGCAACGAACCAACCAGCGCTTCTTGCGAACCTTGCACGTCGGTTTTGATGATCAATGGCAAGTTTTTCACTTCGCCTTCGGCCATCTGGTCGAACATGTTTTCCAGTTTCGCAGCTTGCTGTTTCGCCAGTTTCACGTCGCGGAACTTACCTTGACGGAACAGACCGATTTCACGCGCTTTGCGCTCGTCAGCCATGACGACGACTTCTTCACCGGCAACCGGCACTTCCGTCAAGCCCTGGATTTCGACCGGGATCGAAGGACCGGCTTCAGCGATCGACTTGCCGTTCTCGTCCAGCATGGCGCGAACACGGCCATACGAAGAGCCAGCCAGGATCACGTCGCCGCGGCGCAAGGTACCGGACTGCACCAGGATCGTCGCGACAGGACCACGGCCCTTGTCCAGACGCGCCTCGACGACCAGGCCGCGCGCAGGCGCATCGACCGGTGCCGTCAGTTCCAGCACTTCGGCTTGCAACAGCACTTGTTCCAGCAGGTCGTCGATACCTTGACCCGTTTTGGCCGAGACCGGCACGAATGGCGATTCGCCACCGTATTCTTCCGGTACGACTTGTTCTGCGACCAGTTCCTGCGTCACGCGATCGACGTTGCCGCCTGGTTTGTCGACCTTGTTGATCGCCACCACCAGCGGTACGCCAGCTGCTTTCGCATGGGCAATCGCTTCTTTCGTTTGCGGCATCACGCCATCGTCGGCGGCAACCACCAGAATCACGATGTCGGTTGCCTTGGCGCCACGGGCACGCATCGCGGTAAACGCTTCGTGGCCCGGGGTGTCGAGGAAGGTGATCATGCCGCGTGGCGTATCGACGTGGTAAGCACCGATATGCTGCGTAATGCCGCCCGCTTCGCCGGAAGCCACCTTGGCGCGACGGATGTAATCGAGCAACGAGGTCTTGCCGTGGTCGACGTGACCCATGACGGTGACCACCGGTGCGCGTGGCTTGGTTTCGAAGTGCGCGTGTTCGCCCACATCGGCCAGCAACGCTTCCGGATCGTCCAGTTCGGCGGCGAACGCCTTGTGGCCCATTTCTTCCACCAGAATCATGGCGGTTTCCTGGTCCAGCACCTGGTTGATCGTGCACATCTGGCCCAATTTCATCAAATGCTTGATGACTTCGGATGCCTTGACGGACATTTTGTGCGCCAGTTCGGCCACGGTGATCGTTTCCGGTACGTGCACGTCTTTGACGACGGCTTCCGTAGGAGCCTGGAAGTTCGATTCACGGTCGTCATGGTGCGTCGGGCGACGGCCCTTCGCGCCACCGCGCCAGCTGTCACGGCCGCCTGGGCCGCTGTTGCCGCGTGGCTTGGGACCACCGGTGGTGCCGCGTTTTTTCGCGTCATCGGACCAGGTGGACGACACATTGGCCGACTTGATGGATTTCTTGTCTGCAACAGCAGGCTTCTTGTCGCCCGGCTTGTCGCCAGGTTTCTTGTCAGCAGGCTTGTGCAGGGTGCCTTCCGGCGCCTTCGGCTTGACGGGAACCGGTACGGGTTCCGGTGCCTTGATGGCGCGGCGTGGCGCGTTCATCATGGCCTTGATCTGAGCAACTTCGTCGGCAACGGCCTTGCGTGCACGCTCGGTGGCTTCCGCTTTGTCAGCGGCTTCCTTGGCGGCAACAGCAGCGGCAGCCGCTTTCTTCTTCGCTTCTTCAGCGGCAGCAGCTTTTTTCGCTTCGGCGGCGGCGTCGTCAACGACAGGCGCAGCGGCGCTGGCGGCAGGCGCGGCAGCAGCCTTGGCGGCGGCTTTCTTCGCTTCCGCTTCAGCTTCTTTCTTCGCAGCCAGTTCAGCCTGTTGCGTGGCTTTCGCCTGGGCTTCTTTTTCCGCGTCGAGCTTGGCCAGACGTTCTTGCTTTTCGCGCAGATCGGCTTCCTGGCGGGCGATCAGTTCAGCCTGTTTACGGGCTTCTTCTTCACGGCGCGCCACGTCGGCGGGATCGATCACCGGTGCGGCAGGCGCGACCGGTTCAGCGGCGACCGGCGCAGCTTCGTCACGCTGGACGAAAGTGCGTTTCTTGCGCACTTCCACCTGGATGGTGCGCGATTTGCCGGTTGCGTCAGCTTGCTTGATCTCAGTCGTTTCCTTGCGGGTCACGGTGATTTTTTTCTTTTCTGTGTCAGCCGCTGCGCCGTGTGTGCGGCGCAGATGATCCAAAAGCTTGTCCTTATCATCTTTCGACAATGGATCTGACGTCGAACTTTTCTCGACGCCGGCAGAACGCAGCTGCGTCAGCAGCAAATCTGCAGGCATCTTCAGTTCGGTGGCAAATTGGGCTACGTTGTTACTCGCCATTCAGTCCTCTTTTCTATGTGTCGCGGAGATGATAAAGATACTCAAATTAAGCCTTTGCGGATTCGGCCAGACTCCATGCCTTGGCTTGCAACGCCTTGGCACGATCGTCGTATTTCGAGTCAACCAACTTCATCTCATCGTCGGTCACATCTTTAAATTCACTTGTAATCAGTTCACGCGCACGGTCCGCAGACAAGGCCAGGATTGCGCCAAATTCGTCGTATGCCAGTGCTGCAAATGCTTCAACGGTCTTGATACCAGCCAGACCCAGCTTGCCGGCGGTAATGCGGTCCATGCCTTCCAGACCCACCAACGCCTCGTCCATGCCTTCCAGACCCTCTTCCGAAGCAATCGCTTCGGTAACGAGCGCATCACGCGCACGGGTACGGAGTTCATTGACGGTATCTTCGTCAAACGATTCGATTTCCAGCATTTCGGAAATTGGCACGTAAGCGATTTCTTCCAGACTGGCGAAACCTTCTTCCACCAGAATATCGGCCACTTCCTGGTCGACATCGAGCTTTTCCATGAACAGGATGCGCACGGCAGCCGTTTCCTGGGCAGCTTTGTCAGCCGATTCTTCGGCCGTCATGATGTTGATCTTCCAGCCGGTCAGGTCAGAGGCCAGGCGCACGTTCTGGCCGGAACGGCCGATCGCGATTGCCAGGTTTTCTTCGTCCACGACGACATCCATCGCGTGTTTTTCTTCGTCAACCATGATCGACGACACGTTCGCCGGCGCCAGGGCGCCGATGACGAACTGCGCCGGATCTTCCGACCACAGCACGATGTCGACGCGTTCGCCACCGAGTTCGCCGGTGACAGCCTGCACGCGCGAACCGCGCATGCCGACGCAAGTACCGATCGGGTCGATGCGCTTGTCGGCCGTGTAGACGGCGATCTTGGCGCGCACGCCGGCATCGCGGGCAGCGGATTTGATTTCCAGCATGCCTTGCTCGATTTCCGGCACTTCCAGCTCAAACAGCTTCATGATGAAGTCTGGCGCGGTGCGCGACAGAATCACTTGCGGGCCGCGCATATTGCGGTCGATGCGCAAGATGAAAGCACGCACGCGGTCGCCGATACGCAGATTCTCTTTCGGGATCATCTGGTCGCGTGGCAGACGGGCTTCGATCTTGCCCGATTCGACGATGGCGTCGCCGCGTTCCATGCGCTTGATGGTGCCGGTAACGAGCGAGTCGCCGCGTTCCAGGAAGTCGACCAGGATCTGTTCGCGTTCGGCGTCACGCACGCGCTGCAGGACAACCTGTTTGGTATCCTGGGCGAAACGGCGGCCGAATTCAACGGATTCGATCGGTTCTTCGATGTGGTCATCGACTTCGATATCGGAAATCTGTTCTTTTGCCTCGAAATGCAGGATCTCCTGATCCGGCAATTGCAGGCCCGCTTCATCGGGCACGACGTGCCAGCGGCGGAACGATTCGAATTCGCCCGTTTCGCGGTCGATCGAAACGCGGATGTCTACCTCACCCTCATACCGTTTCTTCGTGGCTTGCGCCAACGCGAATTCGAGGGCGCCGAAGACGACATCTTTATCGACGTTTTTTTCGCGCGCCAGCGCGTCAACCAATAATAAAACTTCGCGGCTCATGCTTTGCGTCCCTTAAAAACCACCTGCGGCACCAAGCGTGCCTTATCCACATCCGCGAGCGTAAACTCCAACATCGCCGGACCATCCTTACCTTCAAATTCCAACGACAATTTATCGCCCACGGGTTCTTGCAAGATCCCCTGGAACGATTTCCGGTTGTTCGTACCCGGCATCGCCACCATCAGCTTGACGATGATTTCCTGGCCTGCGAAACGGACAAAGTCTTCCAGCTTGCGCACCGGACGATCGAGACCCGGGGAAGAAATCTCGAGACGCTCGTAAGGAACGTTCTCTACCGTCAACACATGCGATAACTGGTGACTCACCGTGGCACAGTCTTCGACCGTGATCGGACCTTTTTCAGCGGCATCGGCGGCGCTGAAATCAATAAAGACGCGCAGCAGTCCGCGCTCGGCACGTTCGACATCAACGAGCTCATAGCCCAGACCAGTAACTGTCTTTTCAATTAATCCCAACTGCTGCAAGAAATTCTCCAGAAATAAGGCCCGTTTTCGGCATGACAGCACCACTTGGGCGCCGACAACATGCAAAAACACGCATTCAAGTCATATATGGCCCCTTGCGGAGCCATTACAAACGGTTCAACAAAAAAAAATGGGCATCTGCCCATCTTCTTGTATTTCCCCAACCAGATGAAAGCACTCCCCACCAAACAACCCTGCGGAGAACTTTTATTAGGCTGCAGATTATAACCTCTTATTAACTTCGCCGCAATGCCGCACACGAGGAGCGGCCCGGCTTACAACAGTTACAAGAGCGCGCACCTGCCGCAGATCGGCGGGTGCGCAAGAAGAAACTCTTCCCGATTAACCTTTGCTGCGGCGGCGCGGCATGCCATCCATGCCGCCGCGATCCATGCCGCCACGCGGCTGGCCACCGGAACGCGCTTGCCCACCGGCACCACCGCCCGTATTGCGGCGCGGACCCGTGTTGGCGAAGCCGAAGGCCGTTTGCAGCGGATCGGGCTGGCGCGGACCGCGCTGCGGCGCGCGGCCTTCGCCGCCACCTGCCGGACGACCCTGACCCTGGCCTGCCGCACGCGGCGGACGGCCCTGGCCCTGGCCTTGGCCTTGCGCACCTTCGAACGATGCCGACGAACGGGGCTGACCACCCTGGAACGGACCTTGCGGCTGGCCGCGACCAGGACCACGCGCTTCGCCTGGACGGCCGGCGCCGCCTGGGCGGCCCTGGCCTTGCGGACGGGCAAACTGGCCTTGCGGCTGGCCACGGCGCGGCGCGACCGGGAACGGGTCGGCGTTGCGGTTGCTCACATCGATGCGGTTGCCATTCGGCTCGTCATCGCGGTCCTTGCGTTCGACCTTGCGTGCTTCGCGGCCCTTGGCGGCGCCAGCGGCACGGGGGTCGCCCGATGCCGGCATTTTCTTTTCGATGCCGTAGGCGGTCAGCAGATCGCGCACAGTGTTTTCATCCATCTCTTCCCAGCGGCCGCGCTTCAGGCCGCTTGGCAGTGTCATGGCGCCGTAACGGGTACGAATCAGGCGCGAGACGGTCAGGCCGATCGCTTCGAACATGCGGCGCACTTCGCGGTTACGGCCTTCGCCGATCACCACGCGGTACCACTTGTTGATGCCTTCGCCGCCGCCATCGGCGATCTTCGAGAACTGCGCCAGGCCGTCTTCCAGCTCGACGCCGGCCAGCAGCTTCTGGCGCATGCCCTCTTCCAGCTCGCCCAGGGTACGCACGGCGTACTCGCGGTCGATGCCGTAGCGCGGGTGCATCAGACGGTTGGCCAGGTCACCGGAGGTGGTAAACAGCAGCAAGCCTTCCGTGTTGAAGTCGAGGCGGCCAACGGCCAACCACTTGCCTGCCTTCATGGTCGGCAGGCGGTCGAACACGGATGGACGGCCGTCCGGGTCGTTGTGGCTGACGATTTCGCCGGCTGGCTTGTGGTAGACCAATACGCGCGGCGGCTTCTTGCTGACGCGGCGCTGGATCAACTTGCCGTTGATGCGCACGTGGTCGCTCGGCAAGATGCGCTGGCCGATGTGGGCCGGCTCGCCATTGACGGACACGCGGCCCGAAATGATCAGGTCTTCCATGTCGCGGCGCGAACCGAGACCGGCTTCGGCCAGCACCTTGTGCAGCTTCGGCGCGTCGTCGTCGGACGTCAGGTCGCGGCGCACGGCCACTTTCTGTACGCGGCCCGTGCCGCCTTCTTCGCTGTCGAACGCGTCGGAGGTGACGAACGAGAAGACAGCATCAGCGTCGCTGAGTTTGCCTGGCGCAGCCTGGCGGCCCTTGCCCTTTTTACGGCTCTTGCCGGCATTCTTGCCAGCGCCCGGTACGTCGTTGCGCGGACCGCGCGGCAGGCGCGGGCCGGACACGAGGTTGCCTTCGGCATCGAACACGTCGGCGACAGGCGCGGCGGCTTGCTCTGCGGCAGGCGCGGCTGCAACGGCTTCGGCGGCCTGCGGTGCTTCGGCGCGCGGCGGCTGGCGCAGTGCGCGTTCCGCCTGCACGCCACGCATCTGGCGCGGACCGCGGGTCGGACGTGCTTCGGCCGGCTTGTCGGCGACGGCTTCGGGCGCCGTTTCAGCGACGGCGGCAGCGGCCTTGGCGGCGGCGCGGGCGCGCGGCGGACGCGGTGCAGGTGCGGCAACCGCTTCAGCAGCCGCTTCGGCGGCGTCGGCCACGGCTTTCAGGGCTGGCTTGGCGCGGGTTTTCTTGACGGCTGGGGCGGCTTCAACTTCAGCAGCGGCGACGGGCGCATCAGCGGCCACGTCGGCTTTCGTGCGGCGCTTCGGCTTGGCAACGGCGCTATCGCCGGCAACTGCGGCAGCAGCCGCATCGGCTTCGATCTGAGCCTTGGTGCGGCGCTTGGGCTTGGCAACGATGGCTTCGTCGCTGGCGGTTACTGTCTCGGGTGTGTTCGGATTATTCATTCTTCGTTTCTTGGCTGTGCTGACCTGGCGCAGCGTCAACCGTTAGTTCTGGCGCAGGGTCGTGAGTGTAGGCTTCGTCCGTGGGCGAAGCATCGGGGCCGGCATCAAGGCTTGCTGTCACATCTATATCTGTCACAGCCGTATTGCTACCTGCACCAAGCTGGGGGACAAGCTCATTGCTTGCCTTGTCAAAATTTTCTTGCAGGGCCGCTTCCAGGGCTTCGAGCCCATTGCCCTGCATCTCGCTGATTTGCTGCAAAGGCGGCAGCTGGGACAGCGATTGCAAACCCAGGTCATCCAAAAACTGCTTGGTGGTGGCCAGCAAGGCCGGCCGTCCCACCACGTCGCGGTAACCGATGGCATCGACCCAGCCACGATCTTCCAGCATCTTGATCGTCTGCGAATTGACGGCAACGCCGCGGATTTCCTCGATATCGCCGCGCGTCACCGGCTGGCGGTAGGCGATGATCGCGAGGGTTTCCAGGGTCGCCCGCGAATACTTGGGCGGCCGCTCGGGCGTCATGCGATCGAGATACATCTTCATTTCCGGGCGGCTTTGAAAGCGCCAGCCCGACGCCAGACTGACGATCTCGATGCCGCGCCCTTCCCACTCATCGCGCAACTCTTCCAGCAATTGCTTGATCGTGTCGGCGCCAACGCCGACGCCGCGCACGCGACCATTCTCGTCCGCATCGACGAACAGCTTCTTCAAGCTGTGGATCGTCAGCGACTCACGAGCGCACAGCAACGCGGTTTCGAGGACTTTTTTAGCCTCAATTGTATTCATAGCAATTCTGTGCGGATGTGTGTTGCAATTCGTATGCAGAGAAAGAAATCAAAAACGTTCATTTCAACGTAACAGAGGGCAGACATCGATGATGACGCCGTGCTGGGTTACTAGTTGAGGCTGTTTTTCCGACGCCTTGGCCGATGCGCGCAAAGCGGGACTAAAGCGGATGCAGTGAAAGTCCTGCCATCCATGGTGCTGGCCTTAATTAACCTTCACTAAGTAACCAGCAATGAAACGATCTCCGGAGCAGCTGCTTTTCCCGTGGCGACAAACCAGCCAGACAGGAGAGCGACAGTCGTCGTTTCATCCAACGATGCCAATTGTACCTGATAAAAAGCGGAAAAGCGCAAAACCGGGCAAAACACGCGTTTTACCCGGTTCTGGCGCGACATATCGCCCGCTGCCCGCATCACAGGGAGGCGAGTTTCTCCGACAGAATGGCCGATGCACCCAGGAAAGCTGGGTACTGCGCCGTGATGACGAAGGTCGGCACTTGCGAGACATAATTGGCGAAGCGGCCCTTGCGCTCGAAGCGGGCGCGGAAGCCGGAGCGGTCGAAACGCGCGCCCAGGCGCGGCACGATGCCGCCGCCGATATAAATGCCGCCCAGCGCGCCCAGGGTGACGGCAACGTTGCCCGCCACGGTGCCGAGCATGCAGCAGAACGCTTCGATGACATCGTCGCACAGCTGGGATTCGCCAGCCAGCGCGCGGCGCGTGATTTCCGCCGCCGGCAAGTCTTCCGCCGGCACGCCCGCGCGGTCGGCCAGGGCGCGGTAGATCAGTTCCAGACCATCGCCGGAAATCAGGCGTTCGGCCGAGACATGCTCGTATTCGCGCCAGGCAAATTGCAGAATGCTCACTTCCACTTCGTTGAACGGCGCAAAGCTGACGTGGCCGCCCTCGCTTTGCAGGGCGATCCAGCCGCCATGCGAAGGAATCAGGCCCGACACGCCCAGGCCCGTGCCGGCGCCGATCAGGCCGATGGCCGTATTCGGACGGGCCGTGCCCGCGCCCACCTGGTGTTTTTGCTCGTTCGACAACTGCGGCAAGGCGCGCGCCAGGGCCGTGAAATCGTTGACCACGTCCAGGGTCGTGAAACCGCACTCTTCGCGCATGGCGCGGATCGAGAACGACCAGTGATGGTTCGTCATGCTGAGGAAATCGCCGTCGACCGGGTTGGCGATGGCGATCACGGCATGGCGCACGGCTTGCCCGCCGGCGGCCGCGATGTGCGGCAGGGCCAGATAGGCTTGCAGGGCGGCGGACAGGCTCGGGTAATCGGCACAGGGCAGCACTTCCACCAGGGTGATGTGGCCAGCGGCCACTTCCAGGGCGAAACGGGCATTGGTGCCGCCCACGTCGGCCAGCAGGCGCGGTCCATCGGCGAAGGCGGAAGTCGGCAGTACGGGAGAAGACGAAGCGCTCATGATTTTAAATGATGAAGTGGGACGCATGGGACGCCAAGCTTAAAGGATGAATGCGCCCGGAGGCAAGCAAAGTTTGTAGTTTAAGTACATCAAAACGAGCCTTTATTGGTAGTTCCACTCCAAATGCAACAGGCAGCGCAAAAATTGCTTGAAAACAATGATTTATAGTAAGTGCTTGCACTCATCGGGAGCGCGAAAAGCATGTTGCATAGCAGCAGGAATCGCGTTGAAAGCACAGTATGCCGGAGTTTGCGCAAAGCCGCTTTGTATGGAACGGCGCAGGTGCGGCGCTGCCGTCCTGGCGGTGCTGCAACGGTGTTTTCGTATTATTACTACCGACTTGCATGCTACCAAGCAACAGCTATCGGCCAGCAATCAGGCGGATCAGGAAGGCAAACCTTCGCCCAGCAGGCTGGCGGGCGCCGGCTCGTCCGAGCGGTAGGCGGCATTCCAGGCGTCGAGGCCGCCATGCAGGGGCTTGGCGCGGTGGAAGCCGTGCTGGTGCAGCAGCTTGGCCACTTGCGCGGCCGTCACGTCGTTGGGACAGCTGCAATACACGATGATGTGGCGGTCCTTGTCCATGGCGATCATGGCGGGCACCGGTTCCTTGCCGTTGAAGAACAAGGCGCCCGGCACTGCCGGCTCCAGCGCCTGCGCCGTGGCGCTGCGCGCGTCGACCATCAGCGGCTCTTCACCCTGCTCTATCAGTTCGAGCAATTCATCGATGCCGATGCGCTCGATCTGCAAGGCCTGGCGAAAACGCCGGCGTTCAAGGAATTTATACAGCAGGAACAAGCCCAGCAAGGTGGCCAGCATCAGCAAGGCCGTGCTGCCCATGGTGCTGAGCAAGTCGAGCACTTGCTGCACGCTGGCATGGAAAATCACGCCGACGACGATGCCCGTGCCGCTCCACAGCAAGGCGCCCAGGCCCGCGTACAGGAAGAACAGGCCCGGCGGCGTGCCCAGCGCGCCCGACATGGGCGCGGCCACGGTATTGAAACCCGGCACGAATTTGGAAACGATCAGGGCTTTCGGGCCCCAGCGCTTGAATTTGTCTTCCGTCTGGCTGACGCAGTAATCGGGCGACAGCGAGATGCGGCACAGCAGCCGCAGGATGCGCTTGCCGAAATGGCGGCCCGCGCGGAACCACGTGAAGTCGCTGATCAGGCAGGCGCTTAGCGCGGCGGCCAGCACCAGTCCCCCATTCATGTCGCCATCGACGGCCAGCGCCCCCGCCACCACGAGGATGGGAAAGGCGGGAATCGGCAGGCCGAGCTGCTCCACCAGCACGATGCCAAAGACAATCAGGACACCGTAATGTTCGAGCAGGTAAATGAGGTTGGGCATGGCCGCTATCTTACCGTAAAAGCGTGTTTATATTTGCACGCCCTTGGGTATGGCGCTGAGCAGCGTGCGCGTGTACGGATGCACGGGATTGCGGTACAGCTCATCCGAATCGGCCAGCTCCACCACTTGCCCCTTGTGCATCACCATCACCTGGTCGGCGATGTATTTCACCACCGACAAATCGTGCGAAATGAAGATGTAGGACAGGCCGAATTCATCCTGCAAGTCCTGCAGCAAATTGAGTACCTGCGCCTGCACCGACACGTCCAGCGCCGACACGGATTCATCGCACACGAGGATTTCCGGCTGCATGGTCAGGCAGCGGGCAATCGCGATGCGCTGGCGTTGTCCGCCAGAAAACTCGTGCGGATAGCGGTGGAAGGCCTGTTCCGGCAGCCCCACCTTGTCTAACAGCCAGTAGGCCTTGGCGATGCGTTCCTGGTCGGTCGCGCCGATCTTGTGGATGCGCATCGGTTCCAGCAAAATCTGCCCCACCGTAAAGCGCGGGTTCAAGGACGCGTATGGATTCTGGAAGATGATCTGGATGCGGCGTTTATACGGCAAATATTCCTTGTTCGGCATGGCAATCAAATCCTTGCCGTGGAACATGGCCGTGCCGCCCGTTGCCTGGTGCAGGCGCAGCAGGGTCAGGCCCACCGTCGTCTTGCCGGAACCGGACTCGCCCACCACGCCCAACGTCTTGCCGCGCGGCAAAGTGAACGACACGTCCTTGACGGCCTGGAATTCGCGCTTGCCGAACAAGCCTACGCGCGTATAAAAACTTTTACTGAGGTTATTCACCACCAGCACGGGCTCGTCGCCCGGCGTGTAGCCGCGCGTGCGCTGCTGCATTTCAATACCGGGGCCGGCCTTGCCGTCCATGTAATCGGCAATCACGGGCAGGCGCCACGGGCGCTCGTCCAGCGAGGGGCGGCAATGCAGCAGGGCTTTGGTATAACTGTCTTGCGGCGCTTCGAACACTTGCCGCACCTCGCCCGTTTCGCGCACTTCGCCGTGGCGCATGACGATCACCTGGTCGGCGATCTCCCCCACCAGGCCCAGGTCGTGGGTAATGAAGAGCACGGACATCTGATGCTTCTTTTGCAGCGCCGCGATCAGGTCCATGATCTGCTTCTGGATCGTCACGTCGAGCGCCGTCGTCGGTTCGTCCGCGATGAGGAGTTTCGGTTCGCAGGCGATCGCCATGGCGATCATCACGCGCTGCTGCTGACCGCCCGACATCTGGCTCGGGTAGGCGTCGATCTTGGTGGCCGGATCGGGGATGCCCACTTCTTCCAGCAGCGCCAGCGTACGCGCGCGCGCCTGCTTGCGGTTCATGCCCATGTGCTGGCGCAGCACTTCGGCGATCTGGAAGCCGACCGTAAACACGGGGTTCAGCGACGACATCGGCTCCTGGAAGATCATCGAGATATCCTTGCCGCACATGGTGCGCCGCTCGGCGATCGACAATTTGAGCAGGTCGCGCCCGCCAAAGTGGATGCTCGAGGCGGGGGCTATGATGGTGTTATCCGGCGGCAGCAAGCCCATCACGGCCAGCGAGCTGACGGACTTGCCGCTGCCCGATTCGCCCACCAGCGCGACGGTGCTGTTGCGCGGCACATTGAACGAGATGCCCTTGACGGCTTCAAACGTGGTCTTCTTGTCCAGGCGGAAGGTGACGCGCAGGTCGCGCACTTCCAACAGGTTATTCTGGTCCATGAGCAACTCCTATTTCACTTTGGGGTCGAGCGCATCGCGCAAGGCATCGGTAAACAGCGAGAACGCCGTCACCAGCACGGCCATCGCCGTGGCGGCGGCGGTCAGCTGCCACCATTTGCCCAGGATCAGTTCATTTTGTGCCTCGTTGAGCATGCTGCCCCACGAGACGGTACCCACCGGCACGCCAAAGCCGAGGAAGCTCAAAATCACTTCGGCCTTGATGAAGCCCACGACCAGAATCGACATTTGCACCAAGGCAACGTGGCTCACGTTGGGGAAGATGTGAGAAAACATCTTGCGCCAGTGCGAAGCACCAATCGCGTCGGCCGCCATCACGTATTCGCGCGCCTTGTGCTTGATGTATTCGGCGCGGATCAAACGGTACGGCCCCGTCCAGCCAGTCAGCCCCAGGATCAGTACGATGGTCAGCACGCCCTTTTGCTGCAGCACGGCCGCCACGGTGAGAATCATCAGGATCGACGGAATCGAGGTAAAGATGCTGTAGAACCAGTTGAAAAAGTCATCGACCATGCCGCCAAAGTAGCCGGACACGGCGCCAAAAATCGTGCCCAGCACCACGGCCAGCAAGGCGGCCACCAGGCCCACGACGATCGACGTTTCGCCGCCCTTGATGGTTTTCTGCAGAATGTCGTGACCCCACTTGTCGGCGCCGAACGGCAGGGTTGCCGCCTTGTGCGTGACGAGTTTCTTGGCCTTGCCCATGCCGGCGCGCAAGGCCGTCAAGTCGTCGGCCAGCGGGTCGGTGACGCCGTACATCTCGACGCCGGCCGATGGATTACTGCCCATCTGGGCGCGCAGTTCGGCGATATCGTCGGCCAGCGGGTCAAGCACGTTGACGGGCGTCGGCGCGCTGCGCTCGTCCGTCACGGGCATCGCGCCATCGGCGGCGACGTCCTTGTCGGCGCCCACGAAGGTCGGCGGCGCATAGCTGACGGCCACTTCGTCTTCCCAGTTCGAGGCCACCAGGCCGCTGGCGGACGCCAGCACCAGCAGGAAAAAGGCGCCGACCACGGCCAGCGATACCATTGCAATCTTGTCGCCGCGCAAACGGCGCCACGCCAGGGCCCACAGGCCGGGCGATGTATGAGGTTTCGACATCGTCTCTTTCTACTTCAGTTGTACGCGAGGATCGACCGCCTGGTACAGCAGGTCGGTGAGCAGGTTGAAGAGCATGGTGGCGGCGGCAACATACACGGTGATCGCCTTGATCACCGGAAAGTCGCTGCGCTCGACGGCCAGAATCACTTCACGCCCGATGCCGGGGATGCCGAAGAAGCGCTCGAGCAGGAAAGCGCCGATCAGCAGGGCCGGCAAGTTCGACATCACATAGGTAATGATGGGAATGCCGGCATTGCGCAGCACGTGCACCCACATGATGCGGCCTTCCTTGAGGCCCTTGGCGCGCGCCGTGCGCACGTAATCCTGGTTCGCCTCGTCCAGCACGAAGGTGCGGAACAGGCGCAGGGTCGGCGCAATCGACACGGCCAGGCCGATCAGGATAGGCAAGGTGGAATAGCGCAGCAGGTTTTCCCAGAAGCTGTCGCCCCAGCCCTGCACGGGGAACAGGCCCAGTTTATAGGCGAAGCCGTACTGGAAGACGATGATGTAGACGAGGATGGAAATCGACATGCCCACCGTGCAGGCGATCATGACGGCGCGGTCCGTCAGCGAACCGCGGACAAACGCGATGGCCAGCGCCAGCGCCACGCCAAAAAACGTTTCCAGCACGGTCAGCGGAATCAACACCATCATCGACGGCCCCAGGCGCGAGGTGATGATGTGCGACACGGATTCCCCCGTGGCCCAGCTCTGGCCGAAGTCGAACGTGACGATCTGCTTGATGAAGATCCACAGTTGCACGTAATACGGCTGGTCGACCCCGAGCTGGCGGCGGATGTTGGCGATGCTTTCGGCACTCGACATCTTGCCGGCCAAAATGTAGGCGGGGTCACCGCCGACCCAGTTGAACAGGATAAACACCAGCAGGACCACGCCCAGCATGGTGGGCAGCATCTGCCACAGGCGGCGCAGGATATAAGCAAACATAATGATTCCTTGTCGTTATAAGCTGCGCTTATTTAGTGGCGGGAGCCGGAGTAGCCACTGGCGCACCGCTGCTGTCGATATCCATGTACGCCCATTCCTGGAACAGGATCGGGTGCTTCTTGTAGCCTTGCACCGACTTTTGCGCCAGCATGTTGCGGTAGCGCGCATAGCCGATCAGGGCGCCCGCATTGACTTCCAGGCGGCGCGCCATCTTGTGGAACAGCTCGTCGCGCTCGGGGCTGGCCGGCATGGCCTGGCTGGCCGCGTACCATTTATCGTATTCGGGATCCTGGTAGCAGCCATTGTTGTTCTGGTGCGTGTTCGGGCCGTAGAACAGCTGCATGAAGTTGTCGCCGTCCGGATAGTCGGCCAGCCAAGGCGCCGTGCGCGTCTGCATCTTGCACTGCTTTTCCGTCTTTAAAATGTCGGAAAAGATCATGCGGTCGTTTTCCATGCGGATGCCCAGCGAGTTGTAGGTCTTGCGCCACATTTCCGCCTGCAGCACGCCATTGGCTTCGTTGCGCGAAGCGTAGCGGATCAGCAGCGGCTTGCCGTCCGGAAGAGTGCGCCAGCCGTCGGCGCCCTTCTTGTAACCGAATTTATCCAGCAATTTGTTTGCCAGCACGGGATCGTATTGCAGCAGGGATTTGTAGTGCGGATCGTAGCCGACGACACCGGGCGGTATCGGATAGTCGAGGCGCTTGGCCTGGCCATTCCAGATGATGCGGATTTCCTCGTCGATATTGTGCGCCATGGCGATGGCGCGGCGCAGGGCGATCTTTTCCTTGCTGAAGCCGCCCAGGGTCGGGTCTTCCATATTCCAGTAGTAATAGCTGATCTCGGGATCGAGCAGGCGCGACAGTTGCACGCCCTTCTCCGCCAGCTCGGGACGCAGCTTGCCGTTGAGCAGCGCTTTCGGCGCCAGCGGGCCGTCGAGCCAGAACACGTCCGTGCCGCCGCTCTGGAACGACAGCCAGCGCGACTGGTCTTCGATCATCACGGAAATTTCGATGCGGTCGATGGCGGGAATGCGTTTACCCTGCATCTGGCGCACGATGCGCTGGTCGTCCGGGTCGTCGCCGGCCATGAAATTCCACGTTTCCGGCAAGTGCTGCGGGTTGCGGTTCAGGACGATGCGGTTGCCGCGCGTCCACTCACCGAGGGTGTAATAGCCGGTGCCGACGGGATTCGAACCCACTTCGCCCTTCACGTCGCCGTATTTGTCCACCACTTCGCGCGCCACGGCGGCCGTCGGCACGTAGGCGAGAATCATGGGGAAATTGAAATCGGTCTTGGTCAGCGTGATGCGCAAGGTGTACGGGTCGAGGATTTCCAGGCCGGCCACCTTCTTGCTGAAATCGAGCTTGTTCGACTTGGCCGCTTCCTTGGCCAGATCATCGAGGCCCACCACCTTGCCTTCGAACAGCCAGCTGTGCGGCGAAGCCAGGCGCGGGTCGAACAGCCGTTTCCACGAATACACGTAATCGGCCATCGTCAGTTCGCGGCGCTTGCCGCCAAACGCGGCGTCGGGCGTGAACAGGATGCCTTTTTTCAGGCGGATGGTGTAGGTCTTGCCGTCGGCGGACACTTCCGGCATGGCGGCGGCCGCGCCGGGCACCACCTTCACGGGGCGCGCCAGGTAATCATAGGTGTACAGAGTGTCGAAGACGGCCTGCGTGATGTGGTTCGAATACAGGTCGCGCGCGGTGGCCGGATCGAAACCCGTCTCGGCGGCCGGCAGGATATAGCGCAAGGTTTTGACCGGCGCGCCCGCGGGGGCGGCATCGGCGGCAACGGCCGCCAGCGGCAGGGTGGCCAGGCAGGCGAGCAGCGCCACGCGCCGCATCCATGGTGACTTCATGTAATACCCTTCATCTCGATTATCTGTCGCACCGCATTGGTGCGCTTGTACTGGCTTCCCCCTGGGATACAGGATTCCACCGCCAAAACCAGTCCATCCACGCAAGATCTATGCCTTGCTCATCGCCAGCCCCGTCCACATGCAAGCGCGCTGGAAAAAGGCGTAACGATAACGCATATTTTGTCCGCCGGGCGAAAAGCCGCAGTGCTGGCGTGGCGCGCAGCCACGGCCGCCCGATCACGGGGAAAATCTTCCGCAGCGCAACAAAAGCCAGCCGCCACCATGAAAAAATACCTTGGTAGTAACCCTTACGGCCCCGAATGACAGCTGTTTTTATGGCAGTACGGAAAATATGCGGCGCACTGCAACATTGAAATAATTGCAAATATTGAAACAAGTCAATATTATAAAAAACACTGTTGTTTCCATGCCGAAAAAGCATGTGTGCGCGTTGACAGGGTTTCCCGGCAAATGGTCTTATCAATCACGGCAATGCACGATATGCCGTTTGACCCACAGCGATTGCCGACGCAGCAATCTTTATCACCCTGGCAAAGCTGTGCCGCACAAGGGCCAGCCGAGCACACTTTCGGAGTTCTGAGAATGATGATGGAAACAGTGATATCCCGCTCCGTACGCCTGATCTTTTCGGGTAGCGTGGCAGCGCTCAGCCTTGGCATCATGGCTGCGCCGGCAATGGCGCAAGACGCCAATGTGCAACGTGTGGAAATTACAGGCTCGAGCATCAAACGAGCCACGGCCGAGACCGCATCGCCGGTACAACTCATCACCCGCGATGACTTGATGAAATCGGGCAAGGCCACCGTGGCCGAATACCTGCAAACCCTGACCGCCGACGGTGCCGGCTCCCTGCCGACGGGCTTCGGCAACGGCTTTGCCGCCGGTTCCACGGCCATCTCGCTGCGCGGCCTGGGCGCCACATCGACCCTGGTCTTGCTCAATGGCCGCCGCATGGCGCCGTTCGCGCGCGCCGATGACGGCCAGAAGAGCTTTACCGACCTGTCCACCGTGCCGATGCAGATTGTCGAGCGCATCGAAATCCTCAAGGACGGCGCCTCGTCGACGTATGGCGCGGACGCCATCGCCGGCGTCGTCAACATCATCCTGCGCAAGGACTTCGAAGGCCTGACCCTGAAGGCCGACACGGGTATCTCCGGCGACAGCGACGCCAAGCAGCACCGCGCCTCGCTGACCTTCGGCAAGGGCAACCTGGACACGGATAAATTCAATGTCGTCGTCAATGCCGAATACAGCAAATCGGACATGCTGATGAACAGCGACCGCGCCGGGCGCAAATGGATAGGCAAGGGCGACCTGCGCCCGTATGGCTATGCGATCAACACCCAGTTCGCCGGCGGCTACATCAACAGCAACAACGATGCGAATCCCTCGCCGACAGGCCTGATCCGCGACCCCGTCACCAACAACTATGTCTCCCTGCCCGGCTGCTCCACCTTGTCCGTGTCTTCACCGCAAGATCCGAAAGGCGGCTGCGTGTGGCACCACGACCAGTTCCGCTCGATGCAGCCGAAGATCGAATCGGTCAACCTGTACACGCGCGGCACCTGGCAAGTCAATGCCGACACCCAGGTATACGCGGAAGCGGGCTACTCGAAACGCGACACGGCCTTTACCCTGATCCCGCCATCGGTCACGCCCACCGTCGCCTTCCCGCCGAACGCCACCAGCCCGACTGGCGTCGTCAATTACGGTTCCGGTGCCGGCACCACCATTGTGCTGGCCGCCAACCATCCGCAAAATCCGTACGGCGTGCCGGTACGCGTGCGCTACCAGGCTTTCGACGTCGGCCCCAGCACGCGCCAGGCCAACAACGAGTTCAACCGCATCGTGCTCGGCGTCAAGGGCAATGCCATGGGCTGGGACTACGATGCCGGCTACACGCATTCGGAATCAAAGCTGCACCTCGATTACAGCAACATGCTGAACATGGCCGTTGTCAGGGATGCCCTGGGCGATTCCAGTCCGGCCAGCAAGCATTTCCCCTACTACATCGGTGCACAGGCAGGCAAGAATCCGGCCTCGCTGTACGCGGCCATGGTCACCAACGCCACCTCCGATTCGACGACCAAGCTCGACATCATCGACTTCAAGGCCTCGCGCGAGCTGATGCAGTTGCCGGGCGGCGCCCTGAGCCTGGCAGTGGGCGCGGAACACCGTCGCGACAAGCTCGACAATCCATCGCTGACTGGCACGGAAGACGGTTCCATCAACGCCAGTTACGTGGCGGCCAAGGGTGACAGCAAGGTGTCGGCCGTGTTCCTGGAAGTGCTGGCGCCCGTCTTCAAAACGGTGGAACTGTCGGGCGCCTTGCGTTACGACAAATACGACCGTTTCTCGTCGACCACGCCGAAACTGGGCGCCAAGTGGACGCCACTGAAAACCTTCGCCGTGCGCGGCACGTATTCGGAAGGCTTCCGCGCACCGGGCCCGGCCGAAAGCAATGCCGATTCGCAATCGACGGGCACCGCGACCGTAAGCGATCCCGTGCGCTGCCCGGGCGGCACCCGCCTGCCGGGCGCCAATGCCAGCGACTGCGAACTGCAGGTGGCGGCCGTCAAGGTCGGCGACCCCAGCCTCAAGCCGGAAAAATCCAAGGGCTACACCCTGGGCATCGTGTGGGATCCGTTCAACGATACCAGCCTGTCGCTCGATGGCTGGAAGATCAAGCGCGAAAACGAGATCAATCCCCTGCCGTACAACGAAGCGGCCGCCCTGCCGACCGCCATCCGTTCCGACAGCAACCTGACCATCAATGGCGTCGTCACGCCGAACACGGGCGTCTTGCTGATCACCAAGGCGCCCTACCGCAACTCCAGCTTCACGGAGATCAAGGGTATCGACCTGGACATCAAGCAGCGCGTGCGCCTGGGCGACTACGGCCGCGCCACGTTCGGCCTGACCTGGACCCACATCGCCTCGTGGGTGCGGGCCGAGTCGTCCACCGTGCGCTACCAGTTCGCCGGCACGCATGGCAATTGCGACACTTCCAACTGCGCCGGCACGCCGAAGGACAAGATCAATCTCACCGGCTCGTGGGACCTGGGCAACTGGAACGTCAGCGGCGTGCTGAACTACCGTTCGGACATGAAGAATATCAAGTTTGAGGGCATTCCTTGCTCCTCCAAACTGGCCGACGGCACACCGGCGCCGAACGGTTGCAAGCTCGCCTCGTTCACCACGCTCGACCTGTCTAGCCGTTGGAACGTCAACAAACAGTTGCAATTGTTTGCCTCGATCAACAACGTGACCGACAAGATCGCCCCGCTCGACCCGCTGACCTATGGCGGCATGAGCTACAACCCGATGGATGCCAGCGGCGCCATCGGCCGCTACTTCAAACTGGGCGCCAGCTACAAGTTCTTCTAAGCTGACGCAGGCATCCTAACCCGAGGCGGTGAGCAATCACCGCCTTTTTTTGTTCCGACTGTGGCGCGCGGACACGCATCCACATGCCTATTGCGCAAACGCAAACCTTAGCTCCCGCGCGCCTGTAAAACTCCCTTGCAGGCCACTTGGCCAAACCCACGCCACAGGAGTGTCAGATGATGCCAACCCGCAGTCCCTTCCCTGCCTTGCGCCTGCTGTGCGCAGCCTTGCTCGGTGTTTATGGCCATGCGGCCATGGCGCAGGACACCGACACAGCCGGCACGCCCGCCATGCAAAGAGTCGAAGTCACCGGTTCCTCCATCAAGCGCCTCGTCGCGGAAACGGCGACGCCCTTGTCCATCTTCAAGGCCGAGGATTTCGCCAGACAGGGCTTGACGACGGCCCAGGAAGTGCTGGGCAGGATCCCCGCGAACGCGTCGAGCATGGGCAGCGGCAATGCCGTCGGCGGCAATACCAGCGGCTTGCCCACGGGCGGCCAGGCCAGCGCCGACTTGCGCGGACTGGGCGGCGACAAGACCCTGGTGCTGCTCAATGGCCGGCGCATCGCCAACCATCCGTATGACGGCGCCAGCGTCGACCTGAACATCATTCCCATCGCCGCCCTGGAAAGAGTCGAAGTGCTGCGCGACGGCGCCTCGGCCATCTACGGCACGGACGCCATCGGCGGCGTCATCAACTTCATCACCAAGCGCTCCGTCAACGTCACGAACATCACGGCCGAAATCATCGCCCCCCAGCACAAGGGCGGCGACGAGCACCGCCTCAACCTGTCGACGGGCTTTGGCGAGCTCGACACGGACGGCTACAATATTTTCGGCGTGCTCGACTATCACAAGCAGGAGGTGCTGACCTCGCAGGACCGCGCCTTCTCGGCCACCGGCATCATCCCCTCGCGCGGCCTGTCCATTACCAGCGGCACGACCTTCCCCGGCAATTACTTCGATGCGGCCGCCAACGGCGGCAAGGGCCTGGCCGGCAATCCGTACGCGGCCAGCGGCTGCCTGCCGCCGCTGTCGGTGCCGGCCGTGCCGGCGAACGGCACTTGCCGCCAGGATTACACGCGCCAGATCGACGACCTGCCAGCGCAGGAACAGCTGGCCTTCTTCGGCAAGGGCGCCTTCAAGCTGGGCGGCGGCCACCTGGCCACGGTGGAATACCTGCATTCGGAAAACAAGGTGAAGGCGCGCACGGCGCCGCCGCCGCAAATTGGCTTGATCTTGCCCAATACCAGCAAATACTATCCGGGCAATGCGGGCGGCGTGCCGGCCCAGCCGGGACTGTCGGGACAGCCGCTGAGCGTCAACTGGCGTCCCGTCGAGGCAGGCCAGCGGCAAATCGATTCCACCGGCAAAGCCGACCGCCTGGTGCTGGCGCTGGAAGGCGAACTGGCGGGCTGGGATTACAAGACGGGACTGAGCCATGCGATCAGCAAGTCGTCGGAGAAATTTACCAACGGCTATGTGCAGGATGCGAGCTTTGCCGCTGGCGTGCTGAACGGCATCCTGAACCCGTTTGGGGTGCAGGATGCCCCCGGCAAGGCTTACCTCGACAGCACGGCCCTGCGCGGCGAAGTGCAGAACGCCAGGGTCACCACCACGGGCTTCGACCTCAAGGGCAGCCACGACCTGATGCAGCTGGCCGGCGGCCCGCTGGCCATCGCTTTGGGCGGCGAAGTGCGGCGCGAAAAGGCCGACTTCAACGTCAACCGCGACATCGCCGGCCAGGCCACCAGTTCCGGCTTGTCGGGCTCGCTGTCGAAGCGCGGCTCGCGCACCATCCAGGCCGTCTTCGGCGAAATCAACTTACCGCTGATCAAGGACCTGGAAGTGCAGCTGGCCGCCCGTTTCGACCATTACAGCGACGTGGGCAGCACCACCAATCCGAAGCTGGCCCTGCGCTACCAGGCCAGCAGCGCGCTGGTGCTGCGCGGCTCGGCCAGCACGGGTTTCCGCGCCCCCACCCTGTTTGAAAAGAATGCGCCGCCGTCGAAGAACGATACCAACGACAGCTATGACGACCCGATTTTGTGCCCCGGTGGCGTGCCGCAGCCTGGCGCCAATCCCTTGCGCGATTGCGACTTGCAGCAGTTCAAGCTACAAGGCGGCAATGAAAACCTGAAACCGGAAAAATCCACGACTTTCGCCTTCGGCCTGGTGCTCGAGCCGATCAAAGAAGTGACCGTCGCCATCGACTACTGGAACATCCATTTGAAGGACAAGATTGGCTCCTTGCCCGAGCAATCGATCTTCGGCAACTACGAAAAATACAAGGCCTTGTTCCTGCGCAATCCCGATGGTTCGCCGTACGCCATTCTCGACCTGAACGATAACATCGGTGAAGTGAAAACCGACGGCATCGACGTCAGCCTGAATGCGCGCCTGGCACGCGGCGTGTATGGCGATGTCAGCGTCACGGTCGATGGCACGTGGACCCACAAGTACGACTACCAGAACGAACGCAATGGCGCCTTCATCGCCAACGTGGGCCGCTATGCCGACAACAACCCGGTATTTCGCTGGAAGCACACGGCCGCGCTGAACTGGCGCAAGGGCAACTGGGGCGCCACCCTGTCGCAATCGTTCAAGTCGCGCTACACGGACCAGAACCTGGTCGAGCCGCCATACCGGCACGATGTGTCGTCGTACAGCCTGCTGGGACTGTCGGGCAGCTATGCGTGGAAGGGCTTGCTGCTGACGGCCGGCGTGAAGAACCTGCTGGACAGGGAGCCGCCGTTCTCGAACCAGGGCACCTTGTTCCAGAAAGGCTATGACCCGCGCTACACGGACCCGGTCGGGCGTGCGTATTACCTGCGCGGCAGCTATACGTTTTAAGGGGAAAAGTTCAGGTCGACAGATAAAACAGGCAGCGCTGGCAACAGCGTGCCAGCGACAGAAAAGCGGCGCCATCAGCGATGATGTGCGCCGTTTTATTTTACGCATCTGAGCAGGACTGACAAGGGTTCACGATACTTTATTGCTGAAGGATTATAAAAAAAACAGGAAAATGTTGCATTTTGTCCAAAAAGTCCGCACGAAATTGACAATCTGAATGGTGAATGTTTTGATGAGGGCCCTGAAAATTTACAGAATTTTCATTGGTGGATTTGTAAAAAGGCAAATAAATTGTTGGCGAGCAACAAGTTATTTCAAAATAATTGCCGCCTTTATCACAATAACAAGGAATTTCAGATGATGATAGAAAATGTAATATCGCGGTCGCTGCGCCTGATGTTTGCAGGCGGCATGGCCCTGAGCATGCACGCCGCGTATGCGCAAGAAACAACAGATGGCACCATGCAACGCGTGGAAGTCACGGGTTCGAGCATCAAGCGCATCGCTTCCGAAGCGTCGCTGCCGGTGCAGTCGTTCAACCAGAAAGACATCAAGAAAACCGGCGTCACCACAGTGACCGATTTCATTCAGCAGATTCCTGCGATGCAGGGCTTCTCCGTGGCCGCCGATTCGGTGGGCGGCGGCGGCGGCGGCGTCACCACGGCCTCGATCCACGATATCGGCGCAGCCTACACGCTGGTGCTGCTGAACGGCCGCCGCTTGGCGCCATCCAATTCCGGCACCACCATCGACC
Organism: Janthinobacterium rivuli; assembly: GCF_029690045.1. Taxonomy (NCBI): domain Bacteria; kingdom Pseudomonadati; phylum Pseudomonadota; class Betaproteobacteria; order Burkholderiales; family Oxalobacteraceae; genus Janthinobacterium; species Janthinobacterium rivuli. The sequence continues at coordinate 1,485,272 of NZ_CP121464.1, read as the reverse complement.
TGAACTCGATCCCCCTGTCGGCCATCGAGCGCGTGGAAGTGCTGACGGACGGCGCCTCGGCCCTGTATGGCGCCGACGCCATCGCCGGCGTGGTCAACTTCATCCTGAAAAAAGGCGCTTCGCCGCTGGAAATCAATGCCAAGTACTCGCGCCCTGAAGAAAAAGGCGGCGCCAGCAACTCGATTTCGATCAGCAAGGGCTTCGGCGACATCGACGACGATGGCTACAGCATCTTCGTATCGGCCAGCCATGACGAACAAAAATCGCTGAAAGCATCGCAGCGCAGCTTCGCAAAAAGCGGCATCATCAATTTCAACGATCCGAAGACCGGCAAGGCGCTGCAATTCATCAACGGTTCCTCGCGTTCGTCGGCGGCCAATGCCGCTGCCACCTACAACCGTACCGATGCAAACGGCAACGTGGTGATCAACCCGGAAACCAACAAACCGTTCGTCGACAGCGTCAACCTGGCCAATCCGTATGCACTGGCCCATGGCGGCAAGTGCGCGCCAAGCAATATGGACTTCTACGGTGATGGCAACTGCTATTTCGACTCGCCGTCCACCATTGAAATCAATCCCGAATCGAAGCGCGACTCGCTGTTCAGTTCGGGTACCGTCAAGTTGGGCAAGACCGGCTGGCAGGGTTTCTACGACTTCGCCTACACCGAAGCGAGCATCAAGGCCAGCATCGCGCCGTACCCGGCCGATTTCTCCATTTCCCCGGATTCGCCCCTGTTCAGCAAATACATTGCCTCGCAGTTGAGCCCGTCGCAGCTGGCTAATGCCGTGAGCGGCGTCGCCAAGTACCGCCTGTCCGAAATGGGTAACCGCGTGTACGACTACGGCAACAAGGCGACCCACCTCGTCGGTGGCGTGGAAGGCAGTGCATTCGGCTGGGATATCAACACAGCCGTGACGTACTCGAAAAACAAGCAAACGCAGGACTACGTCAGCGGCTTCCCGCTGTCCGACAAGTTCAACGCCCTGCTCGACGCCGGCACTATCGACCCGTTCGCCTACCCTGTGGGCGCCATGCCGAACGCCATGCGTCAGGCCCTGCTGGGCACTGGCTTCAGCGGCACCTACAACACGCAAACCGTGGAAATGAAGGGCGTCGATGGCCGCGCTTCGCGCCCTGTGTTCTCGCTGCCGGGCGGAACCGCCATGCTGGGCGTGGGCGCAGACTACCGCAACACTTCGTTCAAGATGCAACAGGCGGACGTCGCTAAGCAGGCGCAAATCCTGTTTGACAATGCGCAAGTCGACAGCGAATACGCTCGCGACAATGCGGGCGCGTATGCCGAACTGATGCTGCCGATTTCAAAAAAACTGGAAGTGACCGGCTCGCTGCGTTATGACCAGATCGGCGCCATCGACGACAAACTGACGGGCAAAACGGTAGGCAAGAAAGAAAACGCCACCACCTGGAAAGTCAGCGGCAAGTATTCCGCGACCAAGAGCCTGATGTTCCGCGCCGCTGCCGGCACCGGCTTCCGCGCCGCCAGCATGCAAGAAATCGCCGGTCCGCTGGAAGACTGGGGCGTTACCGGTGGTAACTATCAATGCCCATTGACGGCAGCGAACGGCATGGGCGGTCACCCGCTGGCCAGCTACTGCAGTGGCGTTGGACGTCAGCAATTCGAAGCCTTCCAGGGCGGCAATCCTGAGCTGAAGCCGGAAACGTCGAAGCAATGGAGCATCGGTACCGTGTTCGAGCCGATCGATAGCTTGTCGATGTCGTTCGACCTGTGGAACGTGGAAATCCGCGACCAGGTCACGGCGGTTTCCGAAGGCTTGATCTTCAACAATCCAGCCAAGTATGCCAACCTGTTCACCACAAAGCACATCACCTCGACGGGCCTCGACGTGCTGGCCATCAAGCTGCTGCCGATTAACATCGGCAAGGTGGAAAACCGCGGTATCGACTACGACTTCACCCACAAGATGAAGTTGCTGGACGGCCGTCTGACGAGCCGCCTGATGGGTACCTACCTGCTGCGTTCGCGCTACACGACACCGGGCACCGATGATCAGTGGGAAACCAGCCTGAATCGCTACGGCTCGAACGACAAGGTCAGCTTCCGCAACATCATCCGCGCCACCACCTCGTATGAGACGGCCAAGTTCACGCATACGCTGAGCGCCAGCTACCGCAATGGCTACACGGACAAGGAACAGACTGTCGACGATTGCGCCGTGATCGTCGCCGGCAGCCCTGGCGAATGCTATGGCATCCAGCTGGAAGTGCCGAGCTACACCACCTTCGACTTCCAGACGGCTTACCGTCCTTTGAAGAACGTGGAAATCACAGGCGGCATCCTGAACCTGTTCGACCGCAATCCGCCATTCACCCTGCGCAACACGGGTTCGCATCAAATTGGCTACAACCCATCGTACTCGAGCGCCCTGGGCCGCCAGTTCTACCTGAGCGGTTCCTACAAGTTCTAAGCTCATCGTGAGCTGAAAACTGAAAAGCCCGGAAAGCTTAGCTTTCCGGGCTTTTTTTCATGCTGCGCGGCACGTCATTTTATTCCGCGTCGCCCTGCAAGCGGCGCTGCTTCACGGCCGCGGCCAGGTTTTCCAGCACGGCCACACTGGCGCTCCAGTCGATGCAACCATCCGTGACGGACTGGCCATAGATCAATTCCTTGCCCGGGATTAAATCCTGGCGCCCCGCCACCAGATGCGATTCCACCATCACGCCGACGATGCGGCCATCGCCGCCTGCCACCTGGCTGGCGATGTCGGCACACACGGGGATCTGGTTTTCCGGTTTTTTCGAGCTGTTCGCATGCGAGGCATCGATCATCAGGCGCGCCGCCAGGCCTTGCGCGGCGATGGCCTTGCACGCCTCGTCCACGCTGGCCGCGTCATAGTTCGGGGTTTTTCCGCCGCGCAAGATGATGTGGCAATCCTCGTTGCCATTGGTCGAGACGATGGCCGAGTGGCCGCCCTTCGTGACGGAGAGAAAATGGTGCGGCTGCGAGGCGGCCTTGATGGCTTCCACGGCGATTTTCACATTGCCGTCCGTGCCATTCTTGAAGCCGACGGGACAGGACAATCCCGACGCCAGCTCGCGGTGCACCTGCGACTCCGTCGTGCGTGCGCCGATGGCGCCCCAGCTGATCAGGTCGGCGATGTATTGCGGGCTGATGACGTCGAGGAACTCGGTGCCGGCCGGCAAGCCCAGCTCATTGATATCGCGCAACAGCTCACGTGCCATGCGCAAGCCGTCGTTGATGCGGAAGCTGTTGTCCATGTACGGGTCGTTGATCAGGCCCTTCCAGCCCACCGTGGTGCGCGGCTTCTCGAAGTAGACGCGCATGACGATTTCCAGTTCGCCGGCGAAACGCGCGCGCTCCTTGACGAGCAGGCGCGCATATTCCATCGCCGCCTTGGTGTCGTGGATGGAGCAAGGGCCGATCACCACCATCAGGCGGTCGTCCTGGCCATGCAGGATACGGTGCAGGGCAATGCGGGCGCTGGCGGCGGTCTGTTCGGCTTGCTCCGAGCAGGCGAATTCGCGGATCAGGTGGGACGGCGGAGTCAATTCCTTCATTTCGCGAATACGCAAATCATCGGTGCGGGGCATCATTTTCTCCAAAATTTAAGGAAGGGTAAAACATCTGGGTAAAAAAAAACCGCCATCAGTGGCGGTTTTTTAGAATTTGCTGGGATCTCGTGTTGCTGCTACGTGAACCGACCGCTACTCCACCGCCTTTGGGTTGGAATTGCTAAAGTAAAAATAAGCGGTAAAAAAGTGGCGAGCGAACATGCGAGTCATCCGTAAGTGATGAACGACTATAAACCTAAATTGCAACGGTTGGCAAGCATATTTGTTGGCAAAGCCGCATGCCGCCGCCGTTTTACACTGCACAACACGCAAAAAAGCATAAAAAGTTGCGCGCTGCCGATACCCGCCTGTTCGCCCCTACCGCTGTGCTCGTCGTGGCAACCACGCCACGCCGGCCATTCTATCGACGACAAGCGGGGCACTACTTGATCTAGATCTAGTCCCGGCGTCGCCGCACGGACAAAACTCAAGGACGTATCGATGACCTTTGACCGCCTGACCTTTCCGGAGAACCGCATGATCCCTACATCATCCCTACAGTCCGCTGCCTTTTCACCACCCAGACTGGGCCTGGCACTGGCCAGTGCGCTGCTGAGTCTACCCGTCCTGGCACAGGACGCCGCGCCGATTGCCCGCGTGGAAATCACCGGCTCGAACATCCGCCGCGCACAAGCAGAAACGGCTTCTGCCGTACAAACCCTGAACGCAGCCGACATTGAAAAGTCGGGCAAGTCCAGCGTGGCCGAGCTGCTGCAGACCCTGGCCGTCGACAACCAGGGTTCCGTCCCCACCACCTTCGGCAACGGCTTTGCCGCCGGCGCTTCCGGCGTGTCGCTGCGCGGTCTCGGCACGGCCTCGACCCTGGTGCTGCTGAATGGCCGCCGCGTCGCGCCGTATGGCCTGGCAGATGATGGCCAGAAAGTATTTGCCGACCTGAACATCATTCCCCTGGAAGCGGTGGAACGGGTGGAAATTCTCAAGGATGGCGCCTCGGCCATCTATGGCTCCGACGCCATCGCCGGCGTCGTCAACGTGATCCTGCGGCGCGACTACCAGGGCACGGCCATCAAGGGCAATTACGGCAAGACGAAGGAGTGGGACGGGCGCGATGCGCGCGCCGCCATCACGCACGGCTTCGGCGACATCGACAGCGACCGCTACAACGTGCTGTTGAACCTCGAATACAGCGAAAAGGCCGCCATCTGGAACCGCAACCGGGCCGGGCGCGGCGCCATCGGGCGCAGCGACTTGCGCGACTTGGGCTTCAGCGCGCAGGAATCGCTGAGCGGCGCGGGGGCCATCACCACCAACAATGCGGCCGGCAGCGCCGTCAACGGCAATGTGCGCAATCCCGACACGCTCGACTACTACAACCGCGGCAACCTGGCCGGCGCGGATTTTACGCGCACCTTCCCCGGCGCCGCCTGCGGCAACTTCACCACGCATCCGCAAGGTGATCCGGGCGGCGGTTGCCTGACCGATGCCGCCCAACAATACGGCCAGATCCAGCCCAAGCAAAAGAACATCAATTTCTTCGGCCGCGCCGCCTGGCAATTGACGCCAGCGCTGCAAACGTATGCCGAATTGAACCTGTATCACAGCAAGTCGAACTCGGCCACCACGCCATCGACGGTCAGCGGCTCGGTCGGCTACCCGGGCGGCCCTGTCAGCAATGCGGGCGTGTCGCTGGGCGCAGCCCATCCGGACAACCCGTATTTCGGCACGGCGGCGCGGCTGCGCTACCTGGCGGCCGACGTGGGGCCGCGCCTGTCGGAAGTCAATTCCACCTTCACGCGTTTTGTCGCCGGCATCAAGGGCAGCGTGGCGGGCTGGGATATCGACAGCGCCCTGCTGTACTCGCAGAACAAGGTGTCAAACGACCTGGACGGCTACCTGCAGCGCGACGTGGCCTTCGCCCTGCTCAACCCGACTGCCGCCAGTGTGGCGGCGGCCAGCCTGAACCCCGCGTATGCGGCCCTGCCAGCCGGCAGCCTGTGGCGCATCGCGGAAAACGCGGGCCTCAATTCCGCCGAGCTATACGCGGCCCTGTCGCCGCGCATCTCGAATGACGCCAAGACGCATATCGCGCAGATCGATTTCAAGGCCAGCCGCGAATTGGGCAAGCTCGACGGCGGCAGCCTGGGCGTGGCCGTGGGCGCGGAATTCCGCCACGAATCGACGGAACTCAAGCCCACCACGGGCACGGAACGGGGCAATATCATCGGCCTCGGCTATTCCGCCTACAAAGGCAGCCGCAACGCCTCGGCCATCTATGCCGAGGTGCTGGCGCCCGTGCTGAAGACCGTGGAACTGTCTGGCGCCCTGCGCGCCGACCATTTCACCGATGTGGGCAATTCCTACACGCCGAAAGTGGGCGTGAAATGGACACCCGTGCGCGAACTGGCCCTGCGCGGTACCTTCGCCAAGGGCTTTCGCGCCCCCAGCGCGGCGGAAAACGGCGTCGGCGGCCTTGCAGCATTCTCCACCGCCAGCGATCCGCTGCGCTGCGCGCTGGGTGTGGAAGTGGCGTGCGATCCAGCGGCAATCGCCGTCATCACCTCGCCCAATCCCAACCTGTCGCCCGAGCGTTCGCGCAGCTATTCCGTGGGCGCCATCTGGGACCCGCTGCCGCGTACCAGCATTTCCGTCGACCTGTGGCAAATCCGCCGCAAGAATGAAATCAACCAGGAGCAAACGGACACGGCCATCGCCGAAGGCCATGTGGCGCGCGACCCGTCGACGGCTACCGGCATCGCCGGCGATCCGGGCGCCATCACGGCCGTGCTGGCCAATTATGTGAATTCGGCGCAAACGACGGTGCGCGGCATCGATATCGACGCGCGCCAGCGCTTCAGCCTGGGCAACGACTATGGCAGCCTGGTGTTCGACCTGAAATGGACGCACTTGTACAAATGGCTGCGCACGGAACAGGATGGCACGCAGCGCGATTTTGCGGGCACGCACGGCAATTGCGACGTGTCCAACTGCATGGGCACGCCGGACGACCGCATCAACCTGGGCGCAACCTGGGAACGCCAGAACTGGCGCGTCACGGCCAACGTCAACTACCGCGCGCCGCTCGATAACGTGCTGTTCAAGAATGACCCGGACGGCTGCGCCACACATTTCGCCGATGGCACGGACGCGCCGCGCGGTTGCCGCATCGCCTCGTTCACCACGGTGGACCTGACGGCCCGCTGGCTGGCCACGCCCAAGCTGGAAGTGTTTGCGATGGTGCAAAACCTGTTCGACAAGATCGCCCCGCTCGACCCGCTGACCTATGGCGCCACGGGCTACAACCCGCTCGACTACGCGGGCGCGGCCGGACGGTTTATCAGTGCGGGGGTGAAATACAAGTTCTGATATGCGTCAAACTACCGGACGTGCCGGGCATTTCAGGAACTGCAGGCTCCTGAAATGCCTGCTTCAGCACTTACGCCGTACCGCCGACGGTAATACCGTCCAGGCGCAGGGTTGGCTGCCCCACGCCCACGGGCACGCTTTGCCCTTCCTTGCCGCACACGCCGACGCCCGAGTCCAGGCGCATGTCGTTGCCGATCATGGAAACGCGGTTGAGCACGTCAGGGCCGTTGCCGATCAGGGTGGCGCCCTTCACAGGGTAGTTGAGCTTGCCGTTTTCGATCATGTACGCTTCGCTGGCCGAAAAGACGAACTTGCCATTCGTGATGTCGACCTGGCCGCCGCCGAAGTTGACGGCATACAAGCCGTTCTTGACGGATGCGAGGATCTCGCCCGGATCCTTGTCGCCACCCAGCATATACGTGTTCGTCATGCGCGGCATGGGCAGGTGAGCGAACGATTCGCGGCGCGCATTGCCCGTCACGGGCATCTTCATCAGGCGCGCATTCATGGTGTCCTGGATGTACCCCTTCAGGATGCCATCCTCGATCAGGGTCGTGCACTGCGTGGGGTTGCCCTCGTCATCGATATTCAGGGAACCGCGCCGGCCCGCCAGGGTGCCGTCGTCGACCACGGTGACGCCCTTGGCGGCAACGCGCTCGCCGATGCACCCGGAAAATGCGGACGAACCCTTGCGGTTGAAATCGCCTTCCAGGCCATGGCCGATCGCTTCGTGCAGCAGGATGCCGGGCCAGCCAGGGCCCAGCACGATGGTCATGGGGCCGGCAGGCGCCGGGCGCGCTTCCAGGTTCACCAGCGCCGAATTGACGGCGTCCGTCGCGTATTGTTCCAGCACGGCATCGCTGAAATAGTCATAGCTGAAACGCCCGCCGCCACCGGCCGAGCCCGTTTCGCGGCGGCCATTCTGTTCCGCGATCACGGTCAGCGAGACGCGCACCAGCGGACGGATGTCGGCCGCCAGCACGCCGTCGCTGCGCAGCACCAGCACTACATCATATTCACCGGCCAGGCCCGCCATCACTTGCACCACCCGGGGATCTTTCGCCCGCGCCATCTTTTCCACGCGTTCAAGCAATTGCACCTTGGCCGTGGCGTCCAGCGAGGCGAGCGGATCGTTGGGCAAGTACAAGGAACGTCCACCCTGCGGCTGCATCTGGCCCGCAATCTTGATTTTGCCGGCGCCGGCGCGCGCAATCGTGCGCGTGGCCACCGCCGCTTCCAGCAGGGCCCGCTCGGAAATGTCGTCGGAGTACGCAAACGCCGTCTTGTCGCCAGACACGGCGCGCACGCCCACGCCCTGGTCGATGGAAAAACTGCCCGTCTTGACGATACCCTCTTCCAGGCTCCAGCCTTCGCTCCTGGTCGACTGGAAGTACAGGTCGGCATAGTCGACCTTGTGCGTAAACATCGTGCCCAGGGCTTTCAACAGCTTGTCTTCGTCCAGGCCAAACGGCGTGAGCAGGATATCGCGCGCCACGGCCAGGCTGGACAGATTGGGTTCAAATGGCTTCATAACTTTGCACTCGCTAATTATATTCAACTCATTCTCAGTACCTGACAGAAGCGTAGCGAGCGGCAGTGATTTGTGGCCGAGAAGCGCAGCCGTGCTTGAGCACGGTGAGCATCGCAGGCCGCAAAGCGCGACGCGCAGTAGCTTATGTCAGGTACCCTCACATAGTGCGGTGCGCCAGGGCTGGCAGCGACTCGCGCACGCCGGCCAAAAACAGCAGGTCGATCTCGCCGCTCACCACGCCCTCGCCTTCGGGCAACACGGCTTTCACTTCGCCCCACGGGTCGATCAGCATACTGTGGCCCCAGGTGCGGCGGCCGTTCGGATGCAGCCCGCCCTGCGCCGAGGCCAGCACATAGCACTGGTTTTCGATGGCGCGCGCGCGCAGCAGCACTTCCCAGTGGGCGCTGCCCGTCGTATGGGTAAACGCGGCCGGCACGACGATCAGCGCGCAATCGCCCATGGCGCGGTACAGCTCTGGAAAGCGCAGGTCATAGCAGATGGACAGGCCGACCCGGCCGAACGGCGTCTCGATCGAGCGCACCTGCGCGCCCGGCACGATGGTGCGCGATTCGTTGTACGACTCGGTGCCGCGCGTAAAACCAAACAGGTGGATCTTGTCGTAGCGGCCGGCAGGCGCGCCTTGCGGGTCGTACACCAGCGTGGTATTGAGTACCTTGCCCTCCTCGCCGGAAATCAGTGGCAAGGTGCCGCCGATCAGCCAGATGCCGTGCTGGCGCGCCATCTGCGCCATGCCATCCTGGATGGGGCCGCTGCCGGGCTGTTCCGCATGGGCCAGCTTGTCCGTTTCCTGCTTGCCCATGATGGCCCAGTATTCGGGCAGCACCACAAGTTGCGCGCCAGCGGCGGCGGCCTGCGCCACCAGACGCCGTGCCGTGGCCAGGTTGTCGTCCACGGATGGCGAGGAAATCATTTGTACTGCTGCGACTGTATGCATCATTGCCACCTTTTCTCCATTCGAACGCCTCGCCTATTTCGCCACGGCCTCCACGGCTGCGGCGGCAGGCACGGCGACGGGATCCAATTTACCACCATCGAGCTTGGTCACGACGGGCGATTTCCACGGGCCGGCGATCTGCATGTGATAGGTGAGCGCCTTCATCACGGGGGCGCGCAGGAACAATTGCGCCAGGAAACTACCCAGGCCGATGACGGGGTTGACGGCCAGCGCGTAGACGAGCGGCCCCGTGCCCAGGTTAAATTCCGGGATCACCACCACGTGCAGATTCGTCGTTTCATTGGCGATGTCGGCCGTGCCATCCATCAGCACGGTGGCCGCCACGCCATGCATCTTGAGGTTGTCGGTGGTCACGACGCCGCGTTTGATGCTGGCGTTGGCCGTGATGCCGTCGAAGGCCAGGCCTTCGGAAAACACGTCGTGGAAATCGAGTTTCAGCAAGCGGGGCAAGGCTTGCAGGCTGAGCACGCCCAACAGCTTGGCGGCGCCCGGATCCTGCTTGAGGAACTGGCCCGACTCCACGTTCATCTCGATCTGCCCCGACAGGGTGGGAATGTCGAGCGAATACGGCAAGCCGTTCCAGGCGATGTCGCCGCTCAGGCGGCCTTTGCCGCGGCGCACCGTGTCGGCAAAGCCGAAACGGTCGAGCAGTTTGCCCGCGTCGACGATATCGAGGCCGAAACGCAGGCTGGTCGTGCTTTGCCCATCCTTGATGACCCATTTGCCATTGCCGCTCAGGGCGCCATCGGCATTCGATAATTGCAGCTTGCCCACGCGCCACTCGCGCCCGCCCGCCGCCATGGTGTTATAGGCTTGCAACTCCAGCCGGCCGATCTTCTTGTTGAACAGTTCAAATTGCTCGGCGACGATATCGAGCGAAGGAATCGACTGGGCGCCGCTCTTTCCCTCCAGCAAATTTTTCACGTCGTTGGCGGCCGACTCCGGAATGATCAGCGACGACAGGCGCGCCGTCATCTTGCCCAGGCCGGACGGCGTTTCCAGCCACGTCACATAGCCGGACACTTGTTTCGCATCAATATTGGCTTGCCACACATCCTTCTGGTGCGTGGCGCCCACCACCACGTTTTCCAGCTTGCGCTCACCCAGCATCAATTCGCTGGCACGGGCCGCCATCATGTCCGGCACCACATATTGGGCGATATCGGGCGCATCGTCGGCGGCGCCGCTGTCGGCGGGCACCGTGGCGCTGCCGGCGATCTCGCTGCCGGCGGCGATCCAGCTGTCCACGTCCAGGGTTTTCATATTGACGTTGAACATCATGCCGCTGTCCGGTTCCGGCGCTGGCACATTCACGCCGATGCCGCCGCGCACCAGGCGCCAGGCGTCCTTGCCCTGCTTCTGGCGCTGGTAGCGCGCAGCGATGCCGGATCCCAGCGCGATGCGGATATCGTCCGTGCGCAGACCCGCGCCATTGGCCGCATTGCCCGTCAGGGTAAATTTCACGGGCAGGCTGTCGCCGGCCGGTTTTTTCAGGGGGGCGGGGAAATCCAGGCCCAGGCCCGTCAGCGGCGACTCGACATTGACCACCACCTGATGATCGCGCGCCGTGATCAGGCCGCTGTAACGGGCGCCGCCACTCAAGTGTTTTGCCAGGCGCTGCAGCACGGGCGCCGGATACGTCTTGCGCAAGCCATCGATGGTCATGTTGCCGGCAATCTTGACCTGGATGGTATCGTCCGCCTGCGTGCCGCCCGAAATGGCCAGCGGCCCGCCCAGCAGGTTGCCGTTCAAGCCATTCAGGTTGACGCCCTTTTCAGTGAATTCGATCTTGCCCTGCGTGCCCAGCACGGGCGGCATGTCGTGGAACAGCACCACGTCGTTGCCCGCCAGCTGCAAGCTGCCCTGCACGGTCGACTCGAGCATGCGCTCTGTCGGCAAGTGCAATTTGAGGGCCAGCCTGGCGTTGCCCGTCGCCGTCGTTTCATCCGTGAAATGCTCGATCCAGCCCAGCACGGGGCTGGCCGTCACGTACTTGAGAAATTCCTGCATCGGGCCAGCTGCGTTGCCTTCAATATCGAGCAGGGTGTCGAAGACGGTCAGGTCGGGGATCACGGCTTTAACATTCGTCAGGGCCACGCCGCCCGTGGTGGCCGTGTCGCCGCGAATTTCCATGCGCGCCCGTTCAAACACGAAACTGCCCTTGATCTTGTCCGCCTGCGGCCACAGGGGCGCCTTGCCGGCCAGCGGGCCGCTTTCCGCAAACTCGCCGGGCGCATAGTTCAGGGTGCCATTCTCGATCTTGCCGGCCACGCGGAAGTCGCCGCGATTGCGCTGGGCCGGCGTATCGCCCTTGAAGGGGAAATGCTCGAGTTCGCCGCGCAGGCGAAGGCTGACATCGCGCGCCACGCCGCCTTCCAGCGCGCCCGTCAGCCAGTGACGCAGGTGCTCCGGCGTTTGCAGGGGCAGATAGCGGCCGATGGTGTTGATCTGGAAATTGTCGATGCTGCCCGTTAAGTCGACCTGGCCCAGATTCTTGCCGTCGAGCGGCAAACGCTGCGAGCCATGCAAGGCGACTCGCATGCCTTGTTGATTTAAATCAAGCCTGTCCAGGTCGACTTGCAGCATATTGTCTGCTTGGAAAGCCCAGCGTGCCGCCATTTCGAATTGTTCGAACGGCAAGGCGGGCTCACTCAAATAGGAGGCCAGTTGCAATACCAATCCCTGTGCATCGATATCGATCTTGCCGCCCTTGTCACTGGCGTCGAGACTGCCAGTCAAATGATCGAAACCGGGGATAGCCGGTGCAGCCGCCTGCGCGGGGCTGGTCGCCGTCTTCGCCACAGCCAGGCGCGCCGGCTGCGCATTCAGCCCAAGATCGATGAGCTTGCCGCGCAAACGGTAGCTGGCCGGCGTCGCCATCTCGCCTTCCCATTGCGCCGAGAAATCCTGCAAACGCCCGCGCGGCGCCAGGGCGTCGAGGCGCTGGCGCTGCTGTTCGCCCAGCGGCAGCTTGTCGGCCAGCGCGGCCAGGGTGTGCAGATCGAGCGACTTGGCCGTGATTTCCGTGCGCGCCGGCTTGCGTTTGGTGGCGGCAACAAAGCGTTCGGACAGGGTCGTGGGCGGCAGGCTGAGGCCATCTCGGGTTTCCACCGCGAAATTCGTCAACTCGACCTGGTGCCCATACGCGCCAAACGTCGGCTTGCCGTCCGGCACCTGCGCCGACAGTTCTTCTTTTGCCGAAATGCGCCCGCTGACGGACAACAGGTCGAGCGGCGCGATATGCTCGCCCAGCTGCGCCGTCACATCCGTCAAGCCGACATCGGCCGTGAAGCCGGCCAGGCGCGCGTGATCCAGGCTCAACCAGGCGCGCAGGGCGCCCTTGCCCTGGCTCAGTTCGAACGGGTAATCGAGGTAGCGGCGCCAGGCGGCCAGGTCGGCATTTTTCAGGTCAGCGTACAGCTCGCCTTTCCACATCGACACGTCGGAGATGCGCGTACTGAAAGGCGGGTGCGTGAAGTGAGCGCGCACATCGATGGGCGCGGCCAGGCTGGCGGGCGGCGTGGCTTGCAAGCCCAGCCGGTGGCTGCGCCAGCGGTTGCGCAGCAACACGTTGACCTGTGATAAAGCCAGCTCGGGCGTGCCGCGCGCTTCATCCGTCCAGCGCACCTTGCCGTCGCGAATGATGATGTCATGCTGCGACAGCAGCCAGTCGGCGCCCTTGCCATCGCTGCCTTGCGTGCTGTCGATCAACACCCCGGCCACGTACAGCTTGCCATCCTTGCTGCGCCGCACGTCCAGGTCGGGCCGCGTGATTTCCAGGGTTGTAAAACGCACGGAACCGAGCACGCTCCACCACGACACGGTGGCCGATATGCTCGGCAGACTCAGCGCCTGGCGTCCCGCTTGGTCGCGCAGGGTCACGTCGCCGAGGAAAAGATTCGGCCGCACGCCATGCCACGAGGCATAAATACGCGCAATGCTGACAGGGTTGCCCAGCGCTCGGCTGGCCGCCCGCTCGATATCGCCCTTGTAATAATCGATATTCGGCAGAATGGCGTAGCGCAGGAATAAAAACAGCACGGCGAAGGCGAAATACGCCAGCAGCACCAGTTTGATGGTAAAACCCAATACATGATGGGTGGCCAGGTTGGCCATGCGATAGGCGGCACGCAGCCGCTGCCAGCGCAGGGCCAATGGCACATGTTCTGTCACGCTTGCTTCTGGCGGTTTTTGCATCAATAAGCTAATAAACTGGCCCGGCGTCAAATAATGGCAAAAATCGTCTGCATTCGTGGTACGCGCCTGCATCCCCGCGCTTGCGTCTGAGCAAAGCCTCCCTTACCATCGTCCGGAAGAGCACGTACTGCCGGCGGTATGCTACCAGCGGCACAATTTTACCGCATCCCCCGCCATTCGCAGCCAAGTTAAACAAGAACATGCACGCAGCATCCACGAGACAGTTACCGATACCATGAGCACACAGCCTTTGATTTCCGCCTCCCGTTTCTACCAGCGCTGGCTGGACGCCGCCCCCGAGCGCGCCGCGCAGGTAGCGCAACTGGTGCGCGCGCCGCTGGACAAGCTCGACTTTGCCGCCGAGCTGGCCGCCCAGGCGAACGCCGCCACGCCGCCGCTGCCGCCCGAGCGGGCCATGCGCCGCCTGCGCAACCTGCTCGTCTGCGGCCTGATCGCGCGCGATCTGGAAGGCCGGGCCGACTTGCACGAAGTCGTCACGGCCATGACGAGCTTTGCCGATTTCGCCATCCGCACGCATGTGGACGCCATCATGGCCGAGATGGTGGCCCTGCACGGCATGCCTGTCGGCGAGGAATCGGGCGAGGAACAGGCCTTGATGGTGTTGGCAATGGGCAAGCAGGGCGGCGGCGAGCTCAATGTGTCGTCGGACATCGACCTGATCTTTGTCTACCCGGAAGACGGCGACACGCACGTCACCGTACCGGGTCAGCGCAGCCTGTCCAACCACGAGTTTTTCATTCGCATGGGCAAGAAACTGATCGCCGCCCTGGCCGAGATCACTCAGGATGGTTTTACTTTCCGCGTGGACATGGCCTTGCGTCCGAACGGCAACTCGGGTCCGCTGGCCGCCAGCCTCAGCATGGTGGAGCAATACCTGATCGTGCAAGGCCGCGAATGGGAGCGCTACGCCTGGGTCAAGGCGCGCGCCGTGACGGGCAAGCCGGAAGACATTGCCTCGCTCGACGCCATCGTGCGCCCGTTCGTCTTTCGCCGCTACCTCGATTTCGGCGTCATCGACGCCATCCGCACCATGCACGGCCAGATCCGCGCCGAGGTCAACCGCCAGGAACGGCTGCACCCTGACCGCAGCAACAACGTCAAGCTGGGCCGTGGCGGCATCCGCGAAATCGAATTCCTCGCGCAAGTGTTTCAGTTGATACGGGGCGGGCGCGACGCCGAACTGCGCGAGCGCTCCACGCGCGCCACCCTGCGCACGGTGGCCGACAAGGGTTTGCTGGAACCGGCCATCGTGGAACAACTGCTCGGCTCCTACACTTTCCTGCGCAACCTCGAACACCGGCTGCAGTATCTTGACGATGCGCAAACCCACACCCTGCCCGCGAATGACGTCGACCGCCTGAGCGTGGCGCAGATGATGGGCTTGCCTGACACGGCGACCTTGCTGGCCCAGCTGGAAGCGCACCGCGTATTTGTCGCCGGGCAATTCGACGAAATGTTCAGCGACAAGAGCAGCGGCACGCCGCCGGCCGACACGGGCATCGACCCGCAGACGTCGAACGACTGCGCCGCCTCGGACCAGCAGGAAGCCATCGAAGCGCGCTTTGCCGCCCTGGGTTTCCATGAGCCGGCCGCCTGCGCGCGCCGCCTGCTGGCCACGTGGCAGGCGCCCCGTTTGCAGTCCTTGCCCGAGGCGAGCCGCACGAGACTGGTGGCCCTCGTCAATTCCGCCCTGCCCCTGATCACCGATTGCTCCGTTTCCAATGGTAACGCCAGCCAGCTGGCGACCCTGGGCCGGCTACTCGATTTCCTGGAAGCGATCGCGCGCCGCTCGGCCTATCTGTCGCTGCTGACGGAATACCCGCATACGCTCGAGCGCGTCGTGCGCATGGTGTGCGCCAGCGGCTGGGCCGCCACCTTCCTCACGCAACATCCGATTTTGCTCGATGAACTGCTGGACGAACGCATCCGCAACACTGTGCCGGACCCGGCCGCCCTGGCGCTGGATCTGCAGCGCCAGCTCGACGACGCGCCCGGCGACACGGAGCGGCAAATGGATATCCTGCGCGAAATGCACCATGCGCAACTGTTCCAGTGCCTGGCGCAAGACCTGGCGGGCGACCTGAGCGTGGAAAAGCTGGCCGACTACCTGTCGCAGCTGGCCGACATCATCGTCGCCGCAACCGTGCAAGCGGTCTGGCAAACCTTGCCCACGCGCCACCGCGACGTGCCGAAATTCGCCGTCATCGCGTACGGCAAGCTGGGCGGCAAGGAACTCGGTTATGTCTCGGACCTCGACGTCATTTTCCTCTTCGATGACGACGACCAGGAAGCGCCCGGCCTGTACGCCAAGCTGGCGCAACGCTTCATTACCTGGATGACATCGCACACCTCGGCCGGCATTTTGTTCGACATCGACATCGCCCTGCGCCCCGACGGCGCCTCGGGCATGCTGGTCTCCAGCGTGCAGGCGTTCGAGCGCTACCAGGGCAGCGCGGCCTGGGTGTGGGAACACCAGGCGCTCACGCGCGCGCGCTTTTGCGCCGGAGATACCACCATCGGCAAGCATTTCGAACGCATCCGCGACACCATCCTGCGCAAGGAGCGGCCGGAAAACGGCCCGCTCAAGGGCGAAGTGGTGGCCATGCGCAAAAAGATGCTGGACGCGCATCCGCCCCGCCCCGGCAGCTTTGATCTGAAACAGGATCCGGGCGGCATGATCGACATCGAATTCATGGTGCAATACCTGGTGCTCCAGCATGCGGCGCAGTATCCGCAGCTGACGGCGAATTCGGGCAATATCGCCCTGCTGCGCCTGTGCGGCGAACTGGGGTTGATCGACGCCCAGCTGGCCGCCCAGGTCGCCGACGCCTACCGCGCGCTGCGCAAGCTCCAGCACCAGTTGCGCCTGCAGGGGCAAGATCTGGCCCGCGTGGAACCGGAGCGCCTGCGCGTGCATGCGGACAACGTGATGCGCCTGTGGCAAGCCATCTTCGGCGCCGTTGCCTGAGGCCGACCCGGGCATGCCACTCCATTACCTGTCCCGGCTGAGCGGATCGGCGCGCGATACGCAAGCCAATCTGCAGCTGGGCTGCGTGCTGGCGCTGGTGGCCGGCGCTGTGAATGCGGGCGGCTTTCTTGCCATCGGCGGCTATACCTCGCACATGACGGGCATCGTCTCGGGCATGGCGGACGACCTGGCGCTGGGCAATATCACGGTGGCCCTGGCCGCGCTGGGCGCCTGGCTGGCCTTTGTCAGCGGCGCGGCCGTCACGGCCATCATGGTGAACTGGGGCAAGCGACGACGGCTGCACAGCCAATTCGCCGCCAGCCTGATGCTGGAAGCGGCCTTATTGCTGCTGTTCGGCTTGACGGGCAATTACCTGGCCACCATGCCCGACGTGCTGGGCCCCGTCACCATCTTGCTGCTGTGCTTTGTCATGGGCTTGCAGAACGCCATCATCACCAAGATTTCGGGCGCCGTCATCCGCACCACGCACGTGACGGGCCTGTCGACCGACATCGGCATCGAACTGGGCAAGATGGCGTATTACAACCGGCGCCACCTGCCGGATCGGATGGTCAAGGTCAACCGCGGCAAGCTGAGAACGCACAGCCTGCTGATCGCCTGCTTCTTCATCGGCGGCGTCAGCGGCGCCCTGGCCTTCAAGCACATCGGCTTTCCCGCCGCCACCATCCTGCTCGCCGGTGTACTGACCCTGCTGTCGGGCGTGCCCGTGCTGCGCGACTTGCGCCTGCTGTGGCGTTTTTACCGGCGCCGTTTCTATTCGCACAGCCATAAATGAAAAAACGCCCAGGCAACTACCTGGGCGTTTTTTCTTATGCGGTCAAAAAATTACTTGGCCGACATCAGTGCGACGGTGGTGTCGAGCATGCGGTTCGAGAAACCCCACTCGTTGTCGTACCACGACGATACTTTCACCAGGCGGCCCGACACTTTGGTCAGGGTCGAATCGAAGTTCGACGAAGCCGGGTTATGGTTGAAGTCGATCGAGACCAGTGGTTCGGTCTGGTACGTCAGGATGCCTTCCAGGGCGCCTTCCGACGCGGCTTTCATCAGGGCGTTGACTTCTTCCACGGTGGTGTCGCGCTTGGCGATGAAGGACAGGTCGACCAGCGAGACGTTGATGGTCGGCACACGGATGGCGAAGCCGTCCAGTTTGCCATTCAGCTCAGGCAGCACCAGGCCCACGGCGGCGGCGGCGCCCGTCTTGGTCGGGATCATGCTCATGGTGGCCGAACGGGCGCGGCGCAGGTCTTCATGCATCACGTCGGACAGCACCTGGTCGTTGGTGTAGGCGTGCACGGTGGTCATCAGGCCCGTTTCGATGCCGATGGCGTCGTTGAGTGGCTTGACCAGCGGTGCCAGGCAGTTGGTGGTGCACGAAGCGTTCGAAATGACGGTATCGGTCGATTTCAGCACGGAGTGGTTCACGCCGAACACGACGGTCGCGTCGACGTCCTTGCCGCCTGGTGCCGAAATGATGACTTTTTTCGCGCCGCCCTTCAAGTGAGCCGAAGCTTTCTCTTTGGTGGTGAAGAAACCCGTGCACTCCAGCACGACGTCCACGCCCAGCTCGCCCCATGGAATTTCAGCAGGATTGCGCTGTGCGAATACGCGGATCGGATCGCCATTGACGATCATGTTGTCGCCTTCGACGGTGACCGTGCCCGGGAACTTGCCGTGCGCGGTGTCGTAGCGGGTCAGGTGGGCGTTCGATTTGGCATCGCCCAGGTCGTTGATGGCAACGATCTGGATATCCTGTTTCTTGCCGCCTTCGTAGAAAGCGCGCAATACATTACGGCCGATGCGGCCGTAGCCATTGATTGCAACTTTGATCGTCATACTCTGCTCCTGATTAAAAAAAAGGTATCAGCACAGCCCCCCGGCCAGCACATGGCCAGGGTCTGCTCAAAATCAATATTAGCCAGCGATAACGGCTTTCACCTTGGCTACGACGTTCTCGACCGTGAAGCCGAAGTGCTTGAACAGCACGCCGGCAGGCGCCGATTCGCCAAACGTGTCGATACCGACCACGGCGCCTTCCAGGCCCACGTATTTGTACCAGAAGCTGGTCACGCCCGCTTCGATGGCCACGCGCGGCACGCCGCGGGTCAGCACGCTGGCCTTGTAGGCGGCGTCCTGGCGGTCATACACGTCGGTCGACGGCATCGACACCACGCGCACGTTGATGCCTTCGGCCGCCAGCGCGCTGGCGGCGGCGACGGCCAGTTCCACTTCGGAACCGGTGGCGATCAGGATCGCCTTGGCGTCCGCCACGTCGTTCAGCACATAGCCGCCGCGGTAGATGTTCTCGATCTGTTCGGCGCTACGCTCCTGGTAAGGCAGGTTCTGGCGCGAGAAGATCAGGGTCGACGGGCCATCCTTGCGGCGCACGGCGGCGCCCCAGGCAGCAGCCGACTCGACGGTGTCGCATGGACGCCAGTTGTCCAGGTTCGGGATCAAACGCATCGACGAGACATGCTCGACCGATTGGTGCGTCGGGCCGTCTTCGCCCAGGCCGATCGAGTCGTGGGTAAACACGAAGATCGAACGCAGTTTCATCAAGGCGGCCATGCGCAGGGCATTGCGGCTGTAGTCGGAGAACGTCAGGAACGTGGCGCCGAACGGGATGTAGCCGCCGTGCAGGGTGATACCGTTCATGATGGCGCTCATGCCGAATTCACGCACGCCGTAGTTGATGTGGTTGCCAGGCTGGCCCGAACGCACAGCCACGCATTCTTTCCAGTTGGTCAGGTTCGAACCGGTCAGGTCGGCCGAGCCGCCGAGGAATTCCGGCAGGGACGAAGCCAGCGCCTGGATGGCGTTCTGGCTGGCCTTGCGGGTGGCGATGTTTTCTTTCTTCTCGACGCAGGAAGCGATCGCGGCCGACAGCGCCGTTTCAAATGCAGCAGGCAGCTCGCCCTGCATGCGGCGGCTCAGTTCCGCAGCTTGCTGCGGGAATTCACGGCCGTAGGCGGCGAAACGCTCGTTCCAGTCCGCTTCCAGCAGGGCGCCTTGCTTCTTGGCATCCCAGGCAGCGTACACGTCGGCCGGCATCTCGAACGGTGCGGCATCCCAGCCGATGTATTCGCGTACGGCAGCGATTTCCTTGTCGCCCAGCGCGGCGCCGTGGACCTTGTCGCCGCCTTGCAGGTTCGGCGAACCCTTGCCGATGATGGTCTTGCAGCAGATCAGGGTTGGCTTCGATGCGGTCTTGGCGGCGGCGATGGCGGCAGCCACGGCGGCAACATCGTGGCCATCGACGGCGCGGATGACGTTCCAGCCGTACGCTTCGAAGCGCGCCGGGGTGTCGTCCGTGAACCAGCCTTCGACTTTGCCGTCGATGGAAATGCCGTTGTCATCGTACAGGGCGATCAGTTTGTTCAAGCCCAGGGTGCCGGCCAGCGCGCACACTTCGTGCGAAATACCTTCCATCAGGCAACCATCGCCGACGAAGGCGTAGGTGTAGTGGTTGACGATGTCGTAGCCAGGCTTGTTGAATTCAGCAGCCAGCAATTGCTCCGACAGGGCCATGCCGACGGCGTTGGCGATGCCCTGGCCCAGCGGGCCGGTGGTCGTCTCAATGCCCGGCGTGATATCGACTTCCGGGTGGCCCGGGGTTTTCGAATGCATCTGGCGGAACGCCTTGATGTCATCCATCGACAGCTCGTAGCCGGTCAGGTGCAGCAGCGCGTAGTGCAGCATCGAGCCATGGCCGTTCGACAACAGGAAACGGTCGCGGTTCTGCCATTTTGGATTCGCGGGATTGTGGCGGTAGTGACCACTCCACAGAGCAACTGCGATCTCGGCCATGCCCATCGGCATGCCTGGATGGCCGGAGTTGGCCTTTTGTACAGCGTCCATTGCCAGTGCGCGGATCGCATTGGCCATTTTGGTAGTCGGGAGCGTAGTTGTCATGGTGGTGTGGGTCAGTCGCGAGTTTGGGATTCGTTTGCAACAGCACGGACAAGAAAGAACCCAGGCCGGCTGCTTTATGTAGTCAACTATTTTACCAGACTAGGGGGCCGCAAATTAGAATTGCGGCGTACTGGCCAGCCAAATGGCTATACTTTGACGTCTTTCCACCCCACATATACCCCCGTTGAGGATTTGCATGCCGCGTTTTTTCTGCCCCCAGCCGCTCGTTGCCGGCACCACCATCGCCCTGCCGGAGGCTGTCGCCCACCATATCCAGGTCGTGCGCCTGGCGCCGGGCGACGTCATCACCCTGTTCAATGGCGAAGGCGGCGAAGTGCAGGCGAGCCTGGTGGCTGTCGCCAAGCGCAGCGTGACGGCGGACATCCAGACACACGTGGCGCGCGAAGCGGAGCTGCCGTACGCCGTAACCCTGGCGCAGGCCTTGCCGGAAGCGTCCAAAATGGACTGGATCATCGAAAAAGCCATCGAACTGGGTGCGGCGGGCATCGTGCCGCTGTCGGCGCAGCGCTGCGTCGTGCGCTTGTCCGCCGAGCGGGCCGAGAAAAAACTCGCGCATTGGCAAGGCATTATCGTGTCAGCATCGGAACAATGCGGGCGCAACCGCCTGGCGCAGCTGGCGCCATTGCAAGATTTTAATAGCTGGAGCCGCCAGCAAGACTTACACAAACGCATCATCCTGACGCCGCGCGCGGAGCAGTCGCTGGCCGACTGGGCGCGTCACCAGCCGCCGCAGGCCATCACCGTGATGGTGGGACCGGAAGGCGGATTTTCGGAAGCGGAAGAAAAGGCGGCCCTGGCCGCCGGCGCCATCGGCTTGAGCATGGGCCCGCGCATCCTGCGCACGGAAACGGCGGGCCTGACGGCGCTGGCCACCCTGGCGGCATTGTGGGGCGGGATGTAAGAGGCGAGAAACCATATTGAAGGCAACGCCGGGGGCGCTCCCACGCCTGCCGTGGACATAGCCAAAAAAAATGCCGCGCCCTGTTTGACAGGGCGCGGCATTTTTACTGAAATCGTGTCTTTTGCAGGCCGCCGGCAAACCGGCGGCCATCACACGATTAGAACTTCTTGTTGAACTCAGCAGTCAACTTCATCGAACGAGGTGCGGTATAGCTCAGTACCGATTCATACAGAGCATAGCGTGCCTGGTTGGTGTTGTAACGCTCGACCACTTTTTGCGTGGTTTGCGTGTCGAACACATTGAAGATGTCCAGTTTAACTGCCAGGCCTGGCACATAAGCTGGTTTGTACGACACGTTCAAGTCCAGGTTTTTGTCCCATGGCAGATTGCCCACGGTTCCGCGTGGCGAAACAACGTTCTGATTGCCAGTTGCACCGAAGCAATAGTGCGAAGCGGACTGATAGTTAAAGCCGACATCGTCTGCCGATTGCGTGTTCGGATTGGTACCGACGCACGAACGTGGGCGGCCCGAAGCGAGCAAGGCGGCGGCACCCAGGGTCCACTCTGGGGTCACGTCGTAGAAGCCATAAGCCTTGATCTGATGCTTACGATCATTTGGCAGGCGGCCATCCGCATAGCGCATCAGTGCTGCGTAATCCCAGGTCTGGGTAGCTGCAACGTCAGCCTGGCCAGTCGTGGTATCGGACAGCGTCTGACCTTCAGTATTGCCGCTGCTGCGCGACAGGGTGTAGTTGATCTTACCATACCAGCCGTTACGGTATGGATGCTCAGCAAACACATCAAGTGCAGCGTAAGTACGCTTGGCCTTGTCGAAGCCCAGGTCTTCCTTCGTCAGGTGGACGCGGGTGTAGTTGGACTGCGTACCAGCGAAGTCAACCAGGAAATCATTTGCTTCGCCTGGGTTGAACGATGCGCAGTTAAAACCGCCGTAGTTCGAAGTATCGATACCATTGCGCTTGGCGTATTTTGCGAACACGCGACCATCGCAGAAGTCATCGATCGTCGATTTCAGGGTACGGTAAGTAACCTTGGCACCGAAATTCAGGCTAGGGTTGTAGGCCTTTTCAAAGCCCAGGGTCAACTCATCCTGATACGACGGCTTCATGTCCAGTGCAGCAACGGTTTTCGGATCTTTTGCTTGACCGAATTCATTGTTTGCAGACAAGACATCCGTCAACTGGGTCAAGCCCGTTGGCGCACCATGTGCATCCGTACCCGTGTAAGCGTAGTACTGGTTGGTGTTCAGCGAACCGTTTGCACCGCGCAAAGCGATCACGGTTGGCATTTGCAGGGTGTAACGGCCTGCGCTACCAAATACTTTAAACGATGCATCGCCATTCACATCCCACACTGCTGCTACGCGTGGAGCGTATTGGTTCTTCATCTCAATATACTTAGTGCCGTCCTGGTTGGCATTGTAGAAGCCCTCACGACGCAGACCTGCGGTCAACAACACGTCCTTCGTCACTTGCCAGCGATCTTCAATGTACTGAGCATCCTGACCAGCGAAAGCATTCGATACGGTCGAGGACAGGACACGCGACACATAAAAACCTTGCGATGCGAGCGGGCCCTTGCCTGCCAGCGCGCCAACTTGGCCGCCAGGAACGTCAAATGGCTTGGTAGCATCTGGGGTCTTGCCGTACAACCACAGTGCGCCACCGGCCAAAGCGTCGCCAGCGTCTGCCGAGGACATCTTGTTATTGTCCAGACCAGCACGCAGGGTGTGGTTGCCAATCTTGTATTCCAAATCCAGACGCTTGGACGTTACGCGGTCGGTGGAACCATTGACTGGTTGATTGGTCGAGAACGGCTGACCACCCGTGTAGTTCAAGCCTGGTGCCTGATCCGCCTTTGCCGCACTCACTTGTGCCAGCGTTGGATCGTAGCCTGTAGGCTCATAGATATGCTTGGCACGCGATTTGCCATACAGGGCAGTGACGGTCAGGTTATCGGAAATGTTACCAACGTAGCGCAGGATATTTGCTTCGCCGCCGTTCGGGTTGAATGGGCCGTATTCTTCGTGGGTTGACGAGTTGACCTTGCTGCCGACGGCGCGGGTCGCGTAATCATACGAACGGAATTGCGTGTTGGTCTCCGGCAGGTCACCGATCGTGGTGAATTCGATACGATGATTATCGGAAATATTCCAGTCCAGCTTACCGTAGTAGCGCTCGGTGGTGGTCTTGTAATCGCGCCAGCCGTTATCACCGTTAGTCAGCGCGGTACGGCCGCCAAAGACGCCATTGCTTTCGGCGCGCGTTTGCTCCAGTGCAACGAAACCGAACAAGGTATCCTTGATCAGCGGACCACCGACATAGGCGGAGTACTGTTTTTGCTCGAATTCATTGTCTTCGCGGCGAATACGCAGGGTCCCGTCTGTTTGCGGGAAAACACCGGTATTGGCGTAGTACATGTCACGGGACTTGGCGCGCAACGACTTCGGTGCGAT
Organism: Janthinobacterium rivuli; assembly: GCF_029690045.1. Taxonomy (NCBI): domain Bacteria; kingdom Pseudomonadati; phylum Pseudomonadota; class Betaproteobacteria; order Burkholderiales; family Oxalobacteraceae; genus Janthinobacterium; species Janthinobacterium rivuli. The sequence continues at coordinate 1,461,312 of NZ_CP121464.1, read as the reverse complement.
CGATACCAGTGCACCGGCTTCCCAGGTGTTGGTACCGGATTTGGTCGTGACGTTGACCACGCCGCCAACCGACCGGCCAAACTCAACGCCATAACCGCCCGTCAAAACTTGAGCTTGAGCGATCGCGCCAAATGGGAGTTCCATTGCGCCCAATTGCGACAACGGGTTGGTTACCGGGAAACCGTTGATATAGTAGGCATTTTCCGAAGCGCCGCCACCGCCGAAGCTGGCTCCGGCAGGATAGGTCGGGTCGCCACGGGTGGTGTTCGGGGAGAGTTGAACGATTGCGTCGACGTTACGTGCGATCGGCAACTTGTCCAGCTCGCGTGCGGTAAAGGTCGCGCCATTGGTCGAGCTCGAGATATCGATGCGGTTGCGACGCCCCGTCACTTGCACGGCCTGAACGCCGCCAGCGGCAGGGAAAATTGCCTCGACACCTTGACCGGCCAGCACTTCCAGCGACGTAGTACCAACAACCGATTCGCCCTTCTTCAGCGTTACGGTATAAGTACCGATAGGCAGACTCGTAGCACGGAATGAGCCGTTTGCATCAACTGCCGTGGAACGCGTCTGGTTGGTACCATTGTTTTGCAACACGACGGTATCGCCGGTGCCGCTGCCGACCTTACCAAAAATACTACCTGCTGCGTTCGACTGCGCCATGACGGGCGCAACGACCATGGCGGACATGGCGCCGGCACTGAAGGCCAGCGCCAGCGCGCGTACTAAAACAGTTTTTCTCAACATGTGGTTTCCTAATTATTAGATTAAGCGTCTCTGGTAGAGTTGCTTGGTAAATTTAAGCACTAAATCATGTTTAATACGTTTTTATTTCCGGTTTTAGTTTTTGATGACTTGACACTCCCCGCCACTGATAGGACAGGCTTCAGACAAAACAGGAAAACCTACTTGCCTAAGCGATACATAAAACCATAGGCGATTGTTCACTGTCAACATAGGAGAAAAATATGATGCAAAGATACAACAAAATGAATGGAGCGGGGAAATGGCAAATGCGTCCAAGATTGTGCGGCAATGCACCATTTTGATGCACTGCAAAAAAAACGCATATTAATATGCGAAAAATTATTGTTTAAAAACACATGACGTTGCGTGCGTCTCGCGTGCATGGCCACAATCTGAAATGCCTGGCGTGGCGCGCCTGCAGCCCTTGGCACCCTGCCTTTCAGCACGCGAAGCCTGTGGGATGGCGGCAGGCCTGTTGCAGATTGACAACACACAATCGAATTGAACTATTCAAATCTTAAGTTTTCAATTACATTGTATGAATATCTTCAACGAGAATATTCACATTTGAATATAAGTTATTAGATACACCAACGATTATCAAAATCCTGCAGTGAAATTTTTATATTCAATATTAAAATAAATAACAAATAGAAATATACCCTGCATTCCCTCCCCTCTGAGAAACAAAAAAATCAGCACCATCAAAAAATCATATCTGAACAATCAAAGAAATTAACTCGGAAATGCAATAACCTCGCCATTCCGGGAGAATCGCATCGAGTAATTCCGCAGTTATTAAACGCAATAATTTGAAATAAAAAGCAGACTTGGATGGCCGGTGCCGGAGCGCAGCATCCTTCCCGCGCGCGAAGCTTCAATGTGGCAGCCCCAGCAGCACGCTGCCCCGCCATGCCACGATGGCAGCCGTCCCGAGGCTGCCAAAAATCCCCTCTCCCCGTATCGCTGCTGCACTTCTTGTCCATTCAACTTGGCAAGAAAATTCAGAATTTGCCTATACATATTGATAATCAATTTATTTGACCGCTAGCCCGCCTGATCAACCGGTGCACGGACGTGTGTAATTTGAGCGTGCAAAAACAGCTCCCCAGCACACAAAATGAACTGTGCTCAAAGACAGGTAAAACACCTCGCCATCAACTTTTCAGGCAGAGTTTGCCTACCGCATTGCAAATGCCAGCCGAGGCTGTTCAACGACAGGCTGGCGCACCCAAATGGTGCATTGCGGAAGTTTGCTGTCATGCCATCGCCTCATGTAGCCGATGCCACCATGACGTCTGGGGAAGCGCCGCCTCCTGCGCTGAACCCGGCCGCCGGCAACTTCCATGGGGCAGGAAAATGGCCCGACATCCGCCCGGGCCGCCATGCATTGCGTGCCAGAAGGAGTAAAATGCCGCCTTGCGCCACGCCACGCGGCTGCCCACTCTCCGCTAGATACGGAGCCCTGCACTTTTCGGATAGACACCATGTTGCGACTCAACGAAGTAAAACTCCCCCTCGAACACGACGAAGCGGCCCTGCCCGCCGCCATCCTGGCGCGCCTGGACATAGCCGCCGCCGATTTGCTCGGCTTTACCGTCTTCAAACGCAGCTATGACGCGCGCAAGCGCAGCGCCGTGGTGTTGATTTACTCGCTGCATGTGGACGTCAAAAATGAAGCGGCCGTGCTGGCGCGCCTGCAGCACGATGTGCACCTGATGCCCGCGCCCGATACCGACTACAAATTCGTCGCTGGCGGCGAACAGCTGGCCGGCCACAGCACTGAACCGCGCCCCATCGTCATCGGCACGGGTCCGTGCGGCCTGTTCGTGGCGCTGATCCTGGCGCAGATGGGCTTGCGTCCCCTCATCCTGGAACGGGGCAAGCAGGTGCGCGAACGCACGGTCGACACCTTCGGCTTCTGGCGCAAGCGCGAACTGAATCCGGAATCGAACGTGCAGTTCGGCGAAGGCGGCGCCGGCACCTTCTCGGACGGCAAGCTGTACAGCCAGATCAAGGATCCCAAGCATTACGGCCGCAAGGTCCTGACGGAATTCGTCAAGGCGGGCGCGCCCGAGGAAATCATGTATGTGAGCAAGCCGCACATCGGCACCTTCCGCCTGGTCAAGATGGTGGAAGAAATGCGCGCGAACATCGAGCAACTGGGCGGCGAATACCGTTTCAGCAGCAAGGTGGTCGACCTCGACATCGTCCCCGGTGCCGACGGTGGCCAGGTGCGCGGCGTGGTGCTGGACAATGGTGAAACCATCGCCAGCAACCACGTCGTGCTGGCCATCGGCCACAGCGCGCGCGACACCTTCGAGATGCTGCACAAGCGCGGCGTGTACATCGAAGCGAAACCGTTCTCGATCGGCTTCCGCGTGGAACATCCGCAATCCTTGATCGACAGCTGCCGCTTCGGCCCCAGCGCCGGCCACCCTATCCTGGGCGCGGCCGACTACAAGCTCGTGCACCACGCCAGCAATGGCCGTTCCGTCTACAGCTTCTGCATGTGTCCGGGCGGCACGGTGGTGGCGGCCGCCTCGGAACCGGGCCGCCTGGTGACGAACGGCATGAGCCAGTATTCGCGCAACGAGCGCAACGCCAACAGCGCCATCGTCGTCGGCATCACGCCGGCCGACTACCCGGGCGACCCGCTGGCCGGCATCGCCCTGCAGCGCGAACTGGAAGAGCGCGCGTTTGCCTTGGGCGGCGGCAACTACGATGCCCCGGGGCAATTGGTCGGCGACTTCGTCGCTGGCCGCGCCTCGACGGAGTTCGGCAGCGTGGTGCCGTCCTACAAGCCGGCCGTGCACCTGACGGACCTGGCGCCGTCCTTGCCCGAATACGCGATCACGGCCCTGCGTGAAGCGTTTCCGGCGTTCAACAAGCAGATCAAGGGCTACTACAAGGCCGACGCCGTGCTGACGGGCGTGGAAACGCGTACCTCGTCGCCGATCCGCATCAAGCGCCGCGACGACAACCTGCAAAGCCTGAACACGCGCGGCCTGTTCCCCGCTGGCGAAGGCGCCGGCTATGCGGGCGGCATCCTGTCGGCGGCCGTCGATGGCATCAAAGTGGCAGAGGCGGTAGCGCTGTCGATGGCCGCCGCCTGAGGTCCGTACAGCAGATCAGGCTGCCAGCGGTAGCCTGATCTGTATATGGCAGCCGGGTGTGCTGTCGATGGCGCACACCTGGCCGCCCAGTTGCTGCACGATCGTGTAGACGATGTGCATGCCCAGGCCGGAGCCGCCCTGGCCCCGCTTGGTGGTGAAAAACGGTTCAAACATGTGTTCGCGCACGGCCGGCGCCAGGCCGATGCCGTCGTCGGAAAATTCCAGCAGCAGCCAGCGCGTAGCCGCCTCATCACCGTCCGCCTCGATGCGCGCGCGTATCGTGATGCGCCCCGGCCCGCCCTGCGGATAGCCGTGGCGGGCGCTGTTCATCAACAGGTTCGAGAGGATTTGCGACAGCTTGCCGGCCGCCAGGCGCACCTGGCAATCGGGCGCGATATCGAGTTCCACGCCCAGCGCCGCCTTGCGCAGTTCCGGGCTGTGCGCCGACACCAGGCCGTGCACATAGTCGTGCAGGGCCAGGTCGGCCACGTATTCGCTGACCTGGTCCACGGCCAGCTGCTTGAAGTTGCCGATCAGGTCGGCGGCGCGCGCCAGGTTGCGCTCGATCAAGGCGGCCGCGCCTTTCAGCGACTCGGCAATGTCGATCAGTTCGGCGCGGCTGACCTTGGCGCCGCCCAGCAGTTGCACCAGCTGGTCGGCATAGCTGCCCATGCTCGACGCCGCCGTCAGCGCCACGCCGATGGGGGTGTTGACTTCATGCGAGACCCCGGCCACCAGCGAACCGAGGGCCGCCATCTGCTCCTGCTCGATCAGGTTCGCCTGCGCCGCCAGCAGCGATTCGCTGCGCTGGCGCACGATTTCTTCCAGCTGTTGGGTGCGCTCCTGGTGCTGCAGCTCGGCCGCGCCGCGCGCCGAGAAGATCGACAGCAGCAGCAAGGCCAGCAAACGCTTGTTTTCATCGATGGGCCGCGTGTCGATGGCCGACAGGATGCCCAGGGTCTTGCCATCGGTATCGATCAGCGGCATGCCGACATAGCTTTCCGCCCGCATGTCGACCAGGAGGCTATCGAATGGAAAGCGACGCTGGATATCGCTGCCGTGAAAACACATGCTCTGGCAGGTCACGTCCTGGCAAGGCGTGTGCTGCAGGCTGTATTCGATATTCGGCTGGTAGCCATCGCCGCCCCACAGGGCCAGGGTGCGGATGCCTTCGCTGCCATCGTCCAGGCGCACCAGGCGCCCGGCGATCACATAGTGCACGTCGAGTGCTTCGGCCAGGTCTTTGACGAGAATGCGCAGGAAGTCGTCGCCACGGGCGTGCGCCGTCGAGGCGGTAATCGAGCGCAGGGCCGCTTCCGCCAGGGTGCGCCGCTGCTCGGCATCGAACAGGGGTTCTTGCGAATTCACATCGAACAACGGAATACTCATGAATGCTCCTGCACGGCACCGCAAGCGCAGCCACGCCTGCCGGCGCGGCGACTCTCAGCCATGGCCCGCCCCAGCGGACCTGCCGCGATTGTACCCCTGGCTATTGCTTAATAATACAGATACACAGGAATTTTTTACAGCCAGCCGGAACGCTTGAACAAGTAATACATATAACCGCAGACACAGCTCATCACTGCCACGGCGGCCGGATAGCCATAATGCCAGTCCAGCTCCGGCATGAACTTGAAGTTCATGCCCCAGATGCCGGCAAACGCCGTGAACACGGCAAAGATGGCCGCCCAGGCTGCCAACTGCTTGTTCACTTCACTCTCGTCGATGGCCACCATCGACAGATTCACCTGGATGGCCGTGCTGATCGTGTCGCGGATGGTGTCGAGCGTGCCGTTGATGCGCGCCAAGTGGTCGTGCACGTCGCGGAAATACTCCTGGGTATCGTGGCACAGCGGCGGCACGCGGCCGCCGTGCAGCTTGCCCACCGCTTCCATCAGGGGCGCGACCACATGGCGCAAGACCATGACCTTGCGTTTCAACTGATACAGCCGTTCAATATTGTCGCGCTCGGTGCCACGGTCGAAGATGCGGTCCTCGATCAGTTCCAGCTCCGATTCCAGCGCGTCGAGCACGGGAAAGTAACGGTCGACGACGGCGTCCATCAGCGCGTACAGCACGAAGGCCGAACCCTGGCGCAGCAAGTGCGGTTCGCGCTCGGCGCGCGCGCGGACACCAAGGAAACCTTGCGAGCTGTTGCTGCGCGACGAGAGCACGTAGTTGGCGCCGACAAAAATGTCGACTTCGCCCAGCACCAGTTCGTTCTCGACCATTTCCACGGTTTTCACGACGGCAAACAGGGAATCGCCATATTCCTCGATCTTCGGGCGCTGGTGGCCCCGCTGTGCGTCCTCGACCGCCAGTTCGTGCAGGCAAAACTCGTGCTGCATCTGTTTCAGTTCGTCCGGCGTGGCGTCGAGCAGGGCGACCCAGACGAAACAATCGGGGCGCTCGACGTAATCGCTGATGTCGTCGATCGGCAAGTCGGCCAGTTTTTTGCCATCCTGGTAGGCCACGCAGTTAATCAGCATACAGTTCCACAATAAAGTTAAGACCGGACGAAACAGTCCGGCAGGCGCCAGCTTACCTTATCGCCTGTCATTGTTGTGGGTGTTGTGGCGTGCGAGAAACGCCGCAAGGGGAAGCGGACGGGGCATAAACCCCGTCCGGACGGCAATCAGTCGTCCTTGGCGCCGTCGATGCCCAGTTCGGATATCTTGCGGGTGATGGTGTTGCGGCCGATGCCCAGGCGCACGGCGGCGTCATTCTTGCGCCCGTGCGTATGCTTGAGCGCCGTCTTGATCAGGGCCGACTCGAATTGCCGCCCCAGCACGGCCATGACTTCCTGCTGCCCTGCGCCCAGCATGCCGGCCGCCTGCAATTCCAGTAAACCAATCCAGCCCGGCGGCGCGCCATTGGCAGGCGCGGCCGCTTCAAAGACCTGGCCGCCCTGCGCATGGGCAACGGCCGCCGGCACAGCTTCGCTCGCCGCCACCGTGGCGGCGCCATCGCCCTGCCCCTGCGTCAGTTCCAACGGCAAGTCCTTGATTTCCACCGTCTGGCCTGGCGCCATGACGGTGATCCAGTTGCACAGGTTTTCCAGCTGACGCACATTGCCGGGCAAGTCGAGGCTGCTCAAGAACTGCATCGTCGGCTCGCTCATGCGCTTGGCTTCCACGCCCAGCTGACGCGCGCTTTGCACCAGGAAGTGGCGCACCAGAATGGGGATATCCTCGCGCCGCTCCCGCAAACTGGGCAGGCGCAGCCGGATCACGTTCAGGCGGTGATACAAGTCTTCGCGGAACAGGCCGTCACGCACGCGCTGCTCGAGGTTCTGGTGCGTGGCCGTAATGACGCGCACGTTCGCCTTCATGGGCTGATGCCCGCCGACGCGATAGAAATGGCCGTCGGACAATACGCGCAGCAAGCGCGTCTGCAGGTCGAACGGCATGTCGCCGATTTCATCGAGGAACAAGGTGCCGTTCTCGGCTTGCTCGAAGCGGCCGCGGCGCGTCGTCTGCGCGCCCGTAAAGGCACCGCGTTCATGGCCGAACAGTTCCGATTCCAGCAAATCCTTGGGGATGGCCGCCGTGTTCAGGGCAATGAAGGGCTGCGCCGCGCGCGGGCTGTGCTTGTGCAGCGCGCGCGCCACGAGTTCCTTGCCGGAACCGGATTCGCCCGTGATGAGCACGGTGACATTCGATTGCGACAGGCGGCCGATGGCGCGAAACACTTCCTGCATGGCCGGCGCCTGGCCGAGGATTTCCGGCGTTTCCGACGGGCCCGACTCAACGCTGGTCTCGCGCAGGCTTTCTTCCAGCGCGCGGCGGATCAGCTCGACAGCCTTGTCGATGTCAAACGGCTTGGCCAGGTATTCGAAGGCGCCGCCCTGGAAGGCTGCGACGGCCGAATCGAGGTCGGAAAAGGCCGTGATGATGATGACTGGCAAGCCGGGAAAGCGCGACTTGACCGTCTGCAGCAATTCCAGGCCGGACGCGCCCGGCATGCGGATATCGGACACGAGCACTTGCGGCGTGTCAAATTCCAGCGCGGCGATGGCGTCGCGCGCATTGGCAAAACTCTTGGTGGCGAGATTTTCCCGCGCCAGGGCTTTTTCCAGCACCCAGCGGATTGATTCGTCGTCGTCAACTATCCAGATTGGCTTCATTAGTGTGTGCGTCCCGCAATGGATTTCATGGGTGGGATACCGCCTCGCTTATGGCAAGGGTAGAACGATCCTGAAATCGGTGTATCCAGGCCGGCTTTCGCACTCGATCACGCCCAGGTGCTGTTGCACGAAGGTTTGCGCCAAGGTCAGTCCCAACCCACTGCCGCCTTCCCTGCCCGACACCAGCGGGTAGAAAATCCGGTCGCAGATCTGGGGTGCGATGCCCGGTCCATTGTCAATGATATGCAAGTCTAATGCCAGGCCGTAACGGACCTTGGCCAGGGTCACCTGGCGCGCCACGCGCGTCTTGAAAATGAGCTCGGCATCGCCCGCTTCGATGCGTTCGGCCAGTGCCTGCGCCGCGTTATGCGCGATGTTGAGCACGGTCTGTATCAATTGCTCCTTGTCGCCGCGAAACTCGGGAATCGACGCGTCGTAATCGCGCGAAATGGTCAGGCCGCTGGGAAACTCGGCCAGGATCAGGCTGCGGACCCTTTCACACACTTCGTGGATATTCACGTCGCCGACGATATGCGGGCGGCGGTGCGGCGCCAGCAGGCGGTCGACCAGGGTTTGCAGGCGGTCCGCTTCCTTAATGATCACTTGCGTGTATTCGCGCAGCTCGCTCAGGTGCAGGGCCGGCAATTCCAGCTCCAGCAGCTGCGCCGCGCCGCGGATGCCGCCCAGCGGGTTCTTGATTTCATGCGCCAGGTTGCGGATCAGCTCCTTGTTGACCTGGCTCTGGTCGAGGATGCGCTCCTCACGGTCGAGTTTTAATTGCTGCACGTTTTCGCGCAGCTCGATCAGCACGCCGTCGCGCGGCGCGTCGAGCGCGCTGACGATGCTGTGCACGCGCAGCGGCTCGCGCCCCAGGCGCTCCAGGCTCAGATCCTGGCGCAAGTCGGAAAATTTATGTTCGAGCGCCTGCGCGCAAATGCCGGCCAGCTCCTCGGGATTCAAGAACAGCGCCGTCAGCTTTTGCCGCGACAAGGCCTTCAATGAGCTTTCCAGCAAGTTTTCCGCCGCCGCGTTGGCATAGCTGATGCGGCCATCGCCATCGAGCAGGATCACGGCCGAGGCCAGCAAATCAAGGCCGGCCAGGTGGGCGGGACGGCTGGAATGGTTGTCTAGTGTCATGTGCTTTACCGAATATTCGCGATCTCGCGTTTCAGGGCCTCGACGTTCTGCTGTGTCCGGCCAATGTTGTCCTTCAACTGCGCCACTCTTTCCTGGTATTTCGCATAGTTACGCTCATTGCCCTGGCGCTCGGGCTGGCCGGCATTGAATTCCAGCCGCTGCGCCGCCAGCTTCTGCTCTTCGCTGCGCAATTCGTCCTGCAGGATCTGGCGCCGGTCCAGGTCGCGCGCGCGCTGTTCGGCGCCATCGACCTTGGGAAACGCGCCAGCGGCAGGCGCAGCCGTGGCCGCCGCCTGCGTGGCGGGCCGGGCCGGCGCGCCGGCCAGCGGCGCCGTCCTGCGTGGCGGCTCCGTCATGGCGCCCGGCAAATCGAGCAGCTGGCAATGCGCGCCAGCCCGCTTGTCCGTGTACGTCTTGTGTCCTTGCGCATCGGCGCAGACATACAGCTGCCCGTGCGCCTGTGCCGCCGCGCCCAGCAATCCTGCCATCAGCGCCATTCTGTAATGCTTGGTCAATCTTCACTCCTGTCGGCTCGTGCCGTATCAATCCTTGGCCGACTATACAACACCGTACTGGCGCCGCATTGGTACTGCATAAAAAAACGCGGGCGAGACCATCGCCTCACCCGCGTTTTTTATTCACTACCGGCACATTGCCGGCGTGGCGCCATTACAGCGAGTAGTACATGTCGAACTCGGCAGGATGCGTGGTCATGCGCATGCGCTGTACGTCCTGCATTTTCAGTTCCAGGTAAGCGTCGATCATCGAATCGCTGAACACGCCGCCACGGGTCAGGAACTCGCGGTCCTTGTCCAGTGCATCCAGAGCTTCTTCCAGCGAAGCGCATACGGTCGGGATCAGTGCGTCTTCTTCTGGCGGCAGATGGTACAGATCTTTCGAGGCGGCTTCGCCCGGATGGATCTTGTTGGCAACGCCGTCCAGGCCAGCCATCAGCAGTGCGGCGAAGCACAGGTACGGGTTCGCCAGTGGATCCGGGAAGCGCGCTTCGACGCGGCGGCCTTTTGGATTGGCCACGTGCGGGATACGGATCGAGGCGGAACGGTTTTTCGCCGAGTACGCCAGTTTCACTGGTGCTTCGTAGCCTGGTACCAGACGCTTGTACGAGTTGGTGCCCGGGTTGGTGATCGCGTTCAGTGCCTTGGCGTGCTTGATGATGCCGCCGATGTAGTACAGGGCGAAATCGGACAGGCCGGCATAGCCGTCGCCAGCGAACAGGTTTTTGCCATCTTTCCATACGGATTGATGCACGTGCATGCCCGAACCGTTGTCGCCAACGATAGGTTTCGGCATGAAGGTGGCGGTCTTGCCATAGCTGTGCGCCACGTTCCACACCACGTATTTCAGGTTTTGCGTCCAGTCGGCGCGCTCGACCAGGGTCGAGAACTTGGTGCCGATTTCATTCTGGCCGGCGCCGGCCACTTCGTGATGATGTACCTCAACCGGGATGCCCAAGGACTCGAGAATCAGGCACATTTCCGAACGCATGTCCTGGAAGCTGTCCACTGGTGGCACGGGGAAGTAGCCGCCCTTGACGGTAGGACGGTGGCCGCTGTTGCCGCCTTCGATGTCCTTGCCGGTCGACCACGAACCTTCGTCCGAACCGATCTTGACGAAGCAGCCCGACATGTCGATCTTCCAGCGCACGCTGTCGAAGATGAAGAATTCTGGCTCAGGGCCGAAGTAGGCGGTGTCGCCCATGCCCGACGATTTCAGATAGGCTTCGGCGCGTTTCGCGATCGAGCGCGGGTCGCGGTCGTAGCCCTTGCCGTCCGACGGTTCGATCACGTCGCACTGCATGAACAGGGTCGTTTCTTCCATGAACGGGTCGATATTGGCCGTGTTTGGATCCGGCAGCAAGATCATGTCGGACGCTTCAATGCCTTTCCAGCCAGCGATCGAAGAACCGTCAAAGGCGTGGCCCGACTCGAATTTGTCCATGTCGAAGTGCGACACGGGAACCGTCACGTGCTGCTCTTTACCACGGGTATCAGCAAAGCGGAAATCAACGAATTTGACTTCGTTTTCTTCTACCATCTTCAAGACTTCTGCGGCTGTCATTGCCATGCGTATCTCCTAAATGAATGTGGGGTGAGCCGACCTTAGTGCGTCTGGGCTGATGAAGCGAAGCAAACATTGCGTGCCACCAAAACTCATAAGGATCATAGCAGATTCCATGCCAGCTTCTGATGGGATGTGGCGGCCCAGGTCAAAACCCGGCCTTGCCAGTGAAAGTTTTCCTGCCCGCGATTTTCCTGCTGCGTTTGCGTCAAATCAAGAATGCACTAAGCAAGTGCAAAAAACGAATAACGCACCATTATCGTGCATTTTGTGCCGATTCTTGAAAAATGCCTCGTTGTGGTGCATACGCGATGCACCATGGTTTTCCGTTTGCGAGGCGCGGACGGCGCACTATAATCGTCCACACCTGCCCACTTTCATCGAGGACGCCATGACCACCGCCGCCGACATCCTGACCACCGCCCGCAGCCGGGCCAATGAAGGTACGCCGTATGCCGGCGCCGTCACGCCGCAGGAAGCGTATGACCTGCTGCAGGGCGATCCCGCCGTCAAGCTCATCGATGTGCGCACGAATGCCGAGCGCGACTGGGTGGGCCGGGTCGACATCGCCGATACCCAGCATGGTGCGGTGCAGTGGGCCACCTATCCCGGTGGCGTGCCGAATCCCGATTTCCTCGCGCAGCTGGCCGCCCAGGCCGGCAAGGACGAGGTGCTGCTGTTCCTGTGCCGCTCCGGCGTGCGTTCGCGCCACGCCGCCAAGCTGGCGACCGAGCACGGCTACCTGCACTGCTTCGACATCCTCGAAGGCTTCGAGGGCGACAAGGACGCCGACGGCCACCGCAAGCAGATCGGCGGCTGGTGCAAGGCGGGGTTGCCGTGGCTGGGCGCCTGACGCTGCCAACTGACTATCTGAACAGTGTTTGATCTGGCGGGCCACCTTGCGGCCCGCCATCGGCTACAACCATCCATGCGCGCCCGATTTTTTCAACTGCGGCGCAAATTCTTCTTGCGAACGTGTACCTTATATAGTACAACGTAGAGGTGCGTCATGGATGCTTCCGGCTTGCGGCAGATTACCCTGCTGTTCTATGCGAACGGCAATGGCGGCGAACCCGTGCGCGACTGGCTCAAGTCCTTGCCAGTTGAAGAGCGCCATATGATCGGGCAGGACTTGATGCATGCGCAATGGCGCTGGCCCGTCGGCATGCCCTTGTGCCGCCATTTGGGGCAAGGATTGTCGGAAGTACGCAGCAGCCTGCCCGGCAACCGCATCGCGCGCGTGCTGATCTGCCATCACGGCGACTGCCTGGTGGCGCTGCACGGCTTTATCAAGAAAACCCGTGCCACGCCCGATGACGACCTGGCGCTGGCCCGAAAACGCTACAAGGAACTGACATGAACGCCACCTCACCCCACCTCGGCAGCAGTCTCGACGACTTCCTCAAGGAAGAAGGCATCTTCGAACAAACGCAAAACCGCGCCATCAAGGAAGTGATCGCCTGGCAATTGACGCAGGCGATGCAGGAACAATCGATGTCGAAGACGCGCATGGCGGCCCTGCTGCAGACGAGCCGCTCGCAACTCGACCGCCTGCTCGACCCCAGCAGCGACGTCACCCTGTCGACCCTGGAGCGGGCCGCCGCGCTGGTGGGACGCAAGCTGTCGATCACCCTCGTTTAGTACGCCTATCAAAACCTACTACGCGTCGTAATTTGCGGTCTGCGATGCTCACTGTACCTTCGTACAGTTGCGCTTCTCAACCACAACTTCCTTCCGCTCGCTACGGTTTTTATTAGGCGTTGTTAAGCGAGTGAATTGCTCAGGCCGGCTCGCCCGCCTCGGCGGCAGGATGCTCGCCCATCAGGGACAGGATGCGCTTGCGCACGAAATTGATGTGGCTGCGCAAGCCATACAAACCATCGGCAAACGACAGGGGAATCGAGATCTGGTTGACCATCTCCTCGATCTGGTCCAGCCGTTTCAATTGCGCCGCATACACTTGCGCACGCTGCTCTGGCGGCACGTCTTCCAGCGCCTGCTCGACCGTGCGCAACTGGCCATACCAGCGGTACACGCGTGAGCGGATGCGCCACACGTACAAGGGCGGCACCACGCGCGACAGCGGTAAAATCAGCGCGCCCAAGGCCACCACCAGCACCCACATGCGATCAAAGAAATTGGCCAGCCAGAAACTCATGTAGCGCTGCAGCACGGGCGCGCCATCCTTGTAGAATTTCAGCGCTTCCGGCGCCACGGGAATTTCCGTGTAGCGCGCGGACGGGAACTGCCCCTGCTGCTGGAACCAGCCCGTGCCGCCATGGATGCCGGCCGCCGCCTGCACGAACAGGTCGACCAGGGCCGGATGCAAGTCTTCGCGCGCCACCAGGGTGGCCGTCGGCGCGATCAAATGATAATCCTGCGCGGGAATATTCTGCCCCAGGTCGACGATGCCGCGTGGCAAGACAACATGCGTGAGGAAAGGCAAACGCCGCGTGTAGGCTTCCGCTTGCGAAAAATCAAACAGCTTGATGCCCGGCGTTTGCAGCAGCATCTGGATCAGCGGCGCTTCCGGTGCCGAGCTGAACACGAGACCGTCGATGCGCCCCTCCAGCAGCTCCACCGTGGCGGGCGTGTTTTGCAAGTCGCTCACCGTCAATTCCTTCGCTTCGACGCCATTCACAGACAGCAACTGCCGGAACAGGCCGGGCACGCCCGTGCCCTCCGGCCCCAGGTTGATCTTCAGGCCCTTCAGTTGCGTCAGTTCCGTCACGGCCTTGTCTTCGCGCATGAAGAGCCAGACGGGTTCCGTAAACAGGCTGCCCAGGGAAATGAGGCCATGGCGCTCGGCATCGTCGTGTTCCGTCGAGCCGCTTTGCACGAAAGCAATATCGGTCTTGCCCGCGTTCAGGCGCTGCAGGTTTTCCTGCGAACCCAGCGACGGTTGCAAGGTCACCTTGATGCCGTGTTTGGCCAGGGTAGCCGCATATTTCTTGCCGAATTCTTCGTACGCGCTATTGTCCTGCCCCGTCGACAGGCTCACCTGGCGTGGCGGCGCCGGGTCGACCAGCCAGTAAGCGAGCGCGCAAAACGCGCCGACCAGCAGCAAGGTGGGACCGGCGGTGGCGAGAAAATCGCGCACGGAAAAGCGGCTGAACGCGAGGATTTTGGACATGTGGTGGCGCATAGGTTTCATGGGTGGCTACGATGCCAAGAAAACCTCAACTATGCAAGGCACTTTCACATGCGCGGCGTGGCCAAATCCGCTACAGTGCAAGATCAACCATTTGTCCTCCGGAGCCCCGCATGCTGAAAATTCTTGGAAAAGCCGCCTCGATCAATGTCCGCAAAGTCCTGTGGACGTGCGAGGAACTCGACCTGCCCTACGAACGCGAAGACTGGGGCAGCGGCTTTCGCGCCACGGACGACCCGGCCTTCCTGACCTTGAACCCGAACGCCATGGTGCCCGTGCTGCTCGACGGCGACCTGGTGCTGTGGGAGTCGAACACGATATGCCGCTACCTGTGCGCCCAGGCGGGACGCGACGACTTGCTGCCAAGCATGCCCCGCGCCCGCGCGGAAGTGGAAAAATGGATGGATTGGCAGATGGGTGACCTGAACAACAACTGGCGCTACGCCTTCATGTCGCTGGTGCGCCACAGCCCGGCGCACCAGGATGCGGCCCAGCTGGTGGCCGGTATTTCCGGATGGAACAAGATGATGGGCGTGCTGGAACAGCAGCTGCAGCGCACGGGCGCCTTCGTCTGCGGCGAAACGTTCACCCTGGCCGATATCGTGCTGGGCCTGTCCGTCAAGCGCTGGCTGATGGCGCCGATGCAACGCCCCGACTACCCGGCCATCGCCGCGTATCACGCGCGCCTGGAAGATAAAACGGCCGTGTTTGCCGGTTAATCGAGTTCGATTGCCTCGACCGTGCCGCCGATGACGTAGCAATCGCCATCGCGGCGCACCTCATCCAGGGTCGCCGGCTCATCGTGCATGTAGGTGCCGTCGATATCCACGCACCAGACATCGCCGTAACGCAGCAGCTTCACGCCGCAGCAGATGCGGTTGATGAAGTTGCCCGGCGTCTTCATCATCAATTCGCGCACGTCGCCCACGGTGACGGCGACCTGGCGCCAAACATTGCCTTCCAGCCCATGATTTCTTGCGTACAAGACGATGCGCACGGCCTGCACGCCGCCGGGCTGATACTGCTGCTCGATGGACACGAGCGCGCCATCGTCAAAGCGGTGGTATTGCTGAAAAATCTGCTGCGTCCTGTCCAATTGCACTCCTCAAAAAAAACGCCGGCCTTGCGGGCCGGCGTTCACACAGGCTAGATATTTTTAGTTAGTGCACTGCTTGGCCACGCCTTCGGCCGGCGCGGGCGCCTCGATCAGCGGCATCAAACTCGGCGCCAGCGACACCAGCAGTTGCACGGGCAAGGCGCTGGTGAAATCGTAGTTTTTCGATTCCGGCCCCCGCACATACGCCGTCATGCTGCCATAGAAGCGCTCGCCGATATTGAAGACGAACGTGGCCGAACGGTTCACATAGCGCGACTCGATCAGGCGGCCACCGGCGCCATACACGTCGAAACGCTGGTCGCCCGTGCCCGTCTTGCCGCCCATCGGGATAGGCACGCCGTCGGCGCCGACAAACGCCGTCTTCGCCCGTTTCGCCGTGCCGTCCGACACCACTTCGCGGATGGCCTTGGCCACCGCTTTCGCCACGTCCGGCGACAGGACTTGCTCCGCTTCCACCTTCGTGCCCCGCTTGACCATGGTGTCATACGGCGTGTTGGCGGCGAAATGCATGGAATCGATGCGCACGCTCGGCTTGCGCACGCCATCGTTGATGATGATGCCCATCAACTCGGCCAGCGCGGCAGGACGGTCGGCCGAGGCGCCCAGGGTCGTCGCATACGACGGCACGAGCGAGTCGAAGGGATAGCCCATCTTCTTCCACTGGCGGTGGATTTCCAGGAAACCTTCCACTTCCAGCAAGTTGGCGATGCGGCGGTCCTGCGCATGCTTGCGGTGCGTATTGAACAACCATTTATAGACTTCCTGGCGTTCCTTCTCGCTGGCCGCCACCATCTGCGACAGGGTGGAGCCTTCGTGCTGGCGCAGATACGCCACCATCCACAGTTCCAGCGGATGCACGTTGGCCAGATAACCGCGGTCGGCCAGCGACCAGTTTTCCATCGCGTACTGCTGGTACATCCTGGCCACGCGCTCGGGCGGCACTTCGTTTTGCGACGTCAGGTTGGCGTTGAGGAAATCGCCAAATTCCGCGACGGTCCCCTTCGGATTGACGGTGCGGAAGATATTGGCCAGGCGCACGGGGGTCGGGCGGATGCTGGCCAGCAGGATTTTTTCCTGCTCGTCGACGCTCTTGCCGCGGTACTTCTGGTAGAAGCGGTGCAGGAATTCGCGCCCCTCCTTGTCGGCAAAACGGCTCAGGTACTGGGCGCGGCGCGGATCATCGGCGTCCGCCAGCAGCGAGGCCGAGGAATCGGGACGCGAGAACATGTAGTAGCGGGCCACGTCGCGCATCAGGCGTACGAACACCAGGTTAGTCGACTGGCGCAGCGCCTGCTGCACCGTCATGATGCGGCTGTCGTCAAGCTTGGAGAAGTTGCCGAAGTGGTGCAAGCCGCCGCCCGTGAAGAAGCCTTCGCCCGGGTTGCCCGAGTATTTGCGTTCCATGGCGGCCGCCAGCATGGCCGGCAGGTTGCGCGCCTCGCCGATGGCCAATGGTTTCAGATAGGCAATCGCCCACTGCGACAGCATGTCCTTCGGATCGACGGCGATCTTGCCAAGCTCGCTAGCACCCATGCCGCTGTAGCGCTGGTGCAACTGGTCGATGATGTCCATATACGTCACCAGGGTGCGCAGCTTGGCCGTGGAACCCAAGTCCAGCTTGGCGCCTTCGTTGATGTCGAGCGGCTGGTCGTAGTTATCGGTCTGCACGCGCAGCAAGTTGGCCTGGTCGCCCTTTTGCAGCAAGGTAAAGCTGTAGACGACATTGGCCGGGTCGCCATTGCCCAGCATGCCTTTGCCCGTCAAGCCGGCCGCTTTCGCCACTTCCGGGTCGCGCAATTCGCGCAAGACCTTGGTGACGGCGTTTTGCGCCTGCGCATCGAGCGTGCTAACCACTTTCAGGTCGAGGCGGTCAAGGTTGTACAAGCGCGGATCGCCGAGCATGCTGGCCAGGTGGTTGCGCACGGCATTCGAGGCCTTGCGCGTGACGAACGAGGTCGATGCCTCCGATTGCACGCCAGAGGCCGTCGACGGGCGCAGCTTCTCGGCGATGGCCGCGTTGCGCAGCTGCGGCGAGATCACGCCCGCTTGCGCCAGCAGGCGCAGATGGCTGTTGGTCAGTTCTTCCAGGTCAGCACCGCCGGCCACCAGGTAATGCGAAGGACGGCGCTGCGCGATCAGCAGGCTCAGCGCCTGCTTGTAGGCCAGCGCACTGCCCGGCTGGTCCATATTACCCTTGAGCAAAGTTTTCACTTCAGCAAATGGACGGCCATACCAGACCCACATGCCGTCGCCAATGCCGTTGACTTCGCCAAAACCGCTCTTGGCCGACAGCGGCACGGTGTTGAGGTAGTTGACGACGATCTTGCGCCGCGCTTCCATGGTGTTTTCGCCATCCTGGTAGGAGCGCAGACTGGCCGAAATCATCTGCATCAGCTTGTCCTGCATGGAACTGGTGCGTCCGTCTTCCGAATGGCGATATTTTTCAATCTGCGTGGCCAGGGTGCTGCCGCCGCCACCGCGGTGGCCGCCGAACAGGTTCAGCGCCTTGTCGAGGACAGCCTTGCTCAGGCGGTCCCACTCCACGGCGGGATTGCGCTCGGGCGTGCCCGGGTCCAGCAATTCGCGGTTTTCGATGAACAGCAGGCTTTGCACGAGCGCGGGCGGCGCTTCGGCAAAGCCGTCGAACATGCGCTCGGGATAACTGGCCGCGAACAGCGGTGCGGCGCGGCAATCGAGGATGGTCAGTCCTGCGCGGTTTTTCTCGTGATACGTGGCAAAAATGCCCCGGTCGACCAGTTGCACCATCTTCGGCGACATGCGCGCCTGCGCCGTCACGGCATAGTCGCGCGCGTTGAGCTTGGTGATGAAGTCAGGCAAGCTGGCATAGCCGAGCCGCTCGTCATACGGGCCGTGCTGCGGATAGCGGATGGCGCCCGCCGGTGCGGGGCCGGGCTCGACCTTGAACGCCAGCTGGCGGTCCAGGCGCGTGAAAAACTCCGCCTGCAGGGCCGAGGTGCGCACTTCGCGCATGACGAACCATGCCACGCCGGCGATCAGCGCCAGCGCGATGATGGCAAAGATGGGCCAGATGCGCGAACGGCGCTTCTTCGGCGGACTCGCCGGCGGCGGCGCCTCGGCGCCCGTGTCGGAAAGTGGATCAGAAGGGGGCCGCTCTTGCGCGGCCAGATTGACGCCTGTGTCTTTCATGGGATGCTGGGATAAAGTTGGGTTTGGACGGCGCGGGAAATGCGGTAGCGATACCGCTCCGCGCGGGATAAGACGAGGGCCAGCCAGGGCCGGTCACAACAAAGCTTGCTTAACATGATGTCCATACCGGTGAATCAAAAAAACACGTTACTGCACAGGCAGGCGACCCCGCGTTCGACACGCAAGGCCCCTGTTCACCATTCCACCACATCGGCATGAAAACGACTGACGAGCGCACACAAAAATCTTGCTTCATTGAAGATTTTCGCAAAAAAACAACGTCTTGGAATGTACGCTTGCGTACATAGATGCAAAGCGGGCTGGACGCCAGCGAAAAAGCCGCCGGCGCCGGGCTGGCTGCAGCTCAGATGGTGGTGTATTCGGCCTGCAAGGTATCGAGCGCGGCGCACATCTGCGCGAAGGCGGCCGTCGCTTGCGCGGGCTCGCCCTTGACGCCCAGTTCGATATGCCGGCGCGTCTGCGCATCGCCCACGCTGGGCAGGCTGAATACCTTAATCAGCGGAAACTCCGCTTCCAGGCGCACCATCAGCGGCGTCAGCAGGGATTCGGCCGTTTCATACACGAGCAAGGCATGTTCCGCGTGCGGCACCTGGTTGAACAGGTGCGGGTAATGCGTGTCGAGCACCCATTCGATCATGGGCCAGGACATGACGGGAAAGCCCGGCACGAAGTAATGCTCGCGCACGGCAAAGCCGGCAATCTTGTTGTACGGATTCGGAATCAGCTCGGCGCCATCGACAAATTCCGCCATTTTCAGGCGGTGCAGGTTTTCCGGCGAGTTCAAATCGGCCGGCACGCCCGCCTCTGCTCCCATTTCCGTGATGCGCTGCTGGATATTGACCTTGCCCTGCGGATGCAGCACCAATGGCAAGCCCAGCGCATCGGCCGCCGCCTGGCGCGTATGGTCGTCCGGCGTGGCGCCGATGCCGCCAAAGCTGAAGACGATGTCGCCGCTGGCAAAGCTGCGCTTGAGCAAGGCAACCAGGCGGGCCGGCTCGTCGCCCACGTATTCCGCCCAGCTCAGCTGCAATCCGCGTTGCTTGAGCATTTGTACTACTTTCGGGAAATGCTGGTCCGTGCGCTTGCCCGACAGGATTTCGTCGCCGATGATGATCAATCCGATAGCCATGAAGCTCCCTCGTAGAATTCGATAATAATGGTCAGGCGTCGGCCGGCGCCACGTCGGTCATGCCGCGTACGCCCCGCAAACGCGACAGTGCTTCCAGGCAGTAATACTGGAACCACAAACCCGTAAAGATAAAGATCAGCACATACAGCCAGATGGCAAACGCCGCCAGGAAGGGGAAAAACACCACCGACATCACGCCGCCCATCCACAGCATGCCCGGCACGGCGCCGGCCGCGCCGGACACCATGCCGATGGCCAGCAGGGGCCAGCGCTGCTCGCGCATGATGGCGTGGCGCTCTTCCGCGCTGGCGTAGTCGGCCATGGCGTCGTACGCCATCACGCGGTACGTCAGCCAGCCCCACAGCACGGCCTGCCCCGCCAGTGCGGCCGGCGGAAACGCGTACAGGGGCAGCATCAGCACCCAGACCAGGATAAACAGCAGGAATGTCGCCAGCGAAGTGGCGACGCTGCCGAGCAGGCTGCCGCCATGCTTCTTGTCCAGTTGCGGAAAGTGCCGTCCGCCAATATGGCGGCCGATGGCCGGCATGGCGAACAGGCCCATGAAGATCAGCGCCGTCAGGATCATCAGCGGCAGCAGCATGAACATGGCGATCAGCGGCACGATCACGGCTTTCAGCACGCCCAGGCCAAAGGTGGACAACACCTGGCCGCTGGTGCGGAAGAAATCGTACTGCGTGAACAGCGCATGCAGGCTGTCGATCAGCGGCTGCAAGCCCACATACAGCAATCCGCCCCAGAGCACCAGTGAGAGGATGAAGGGCGCCACGCTCAGCAGCAATATCCTGCCATGCAATTGCGACAGGAAAGCACGGCCATACGAATTCAACACATTACGCATCAACGGCGTCCTTTTCGTTTAACTCTTGCAAATTCCACCATGCGGCGCAGGCCCAGCCATTGCTGCTGCCAGAAGCCGCGGCCATACTCGCGTCCGGGGCGGCCCACGCCATTGCTGTCGATGCGGGCCAGCTGGTCGCGCACGCCCGTGCGCGCATAGCCCGACGAGAAATTCGCGGTGCCCAGCAGCATATCCCAAATTGGCAAGACCACGCCGAAGTTGCAACCACCCATGCTGCCCTTTCCCTTCGACTCGTGCCCCACGCCGATCGCATGGTGCGTGCGGTGGAAACGGGGCGAGATCAAGAGCCGCTCGCCGATGCGGCCGAAGTGTATCCTCACATTCGCATGCTGCAAGCTTTGCAGAATGCGCGAAATCGACACCAGCAGCACATACTGGCCCGGCGGCACGCCGATACCGAGCGCCACCAGGGCCATCACCACGTCGCGTAAAAAATCGTCGAGCAAGTGGTTGCGGTCATCGCTCCACAAGTTCATGTTTTGCTGGCTGTGATGCAGGCTGTGCAAGCCCCACCACCAGCCGAAATGGTGCGAGGCCCGATGGTAGCAATAGTCGACGAAGTCCAGTATCACAAAATAAATGATAAAACTGAGCAAGGGACTGATGCCGGGCAACAGCGATTCCAGGTTCAAGGGATGAATATTGTCGAAACGCAAGGCGCCCGCCAAGGCATCCATCAGCGGATCGAGCGTAAAGAAGACCACGACGGAAAACAGGCCGATGCGGTGCAGCACGGTGTACAAAAAATCGTTCCAGCGGGCGCGCGGGTCGGTGATCTTTTGCGCGGGAATCAGGGCTTCGAGCGGACGCAGCACGAGAAACAGCAGCACCAGTTCGCACAGGCCGATCAGCAGCCATTCCGTTCCCTCGAACGCTTCTTCCGTGAATTCGCCAAAGCCCAGGTGATACACGAGCGGATTGACGATGGTCTGGAACAGCCAGCCTTGCGCCACGCCAAAAGCGTCGACCACCGTGTCGATCACGGGCGTGACGTAGCCGAGGATATCGGCGGCGATCATGGCTGGCCCTTCTTTTGCGCGTAGGCAGGATGCTCGCGCAGGGTGGCAAAGCAGAACCCCTTGTCTTGCAATCCGCCAATCAGGGCGTCGAGGTTGGCCGGCGCCCACGCATCCTTGCGCGACCAGATGCCCATGTGCGCAATGAAAATGTCGCCGCTGCGCAAGTTCGCCAGGGCTTTTTTCAGCAGCATGGCGTTCGGATATTTATCGCTGGGCAGTTCATCGCCCGAATACCCCGCCGGCGCCCAGCCCGCATGCTGGTAGCCGCAGGCGCTGCCGGCCGCCTGGGTGCGCGGCGACGTGTAGCCGCCCGGCGCGCGCCAGAACGGGTCAAGCTTATGCCCGGTCAACTCCTGGAAGCGCGTATCGACGCGGCGCAATTCCTCGCAGAACTGCTTGTCGGTGAAGGAAGCGAGCTTGCCGCCATCCTTGCCGAACTGCGGCTTGACCTGGATCAAGCCGTTGGCCAGATCCTTCTTCCAGTACACGTGGTCAAACGTATGCGTGCCGAATGCATGGCCTTCGGCGACCCTGGCTTTCCAGTACGGCGCCCACGAGGCATCGAGCGAATAGTCGCCGCGCGTGGTCTTTTCATTGGCCAGGAAGAAAGTTGCCTTCACATGGCGCTGATTGAGCACGTCGGCGATCAGCTGCGCTTGCGACTGGCTGCCCGTGTCGAAGGTCATGTAGATCGTGCCCTTGCAAGCGGCCGGGGCCGAAGATGCGGCTGGAGCCTGTGCGGCTTGGGCTGCCGGCACCGGTGCGGCGGCATGCGCGGGCGACAGCATGGCGCTGGCGCACAGCAGCATGGCGGGCACGCAGCCCGCGAAAGTGAGGCGTTTCATCATCACACCCGCCATCACATGCGCGGCGAGTGGGTGGCGAAATACACGCCATGGGGCGAGCGGCCCACCGGTATGGTCTTGATGACCTTGCGCGTGGTCAGATCGATCACGGCTACTTTCTTGATCCAGCGCAGGGTCACCCACATGGTCTTGCCGTCCGGGGTGATTTCCATGCAATCGGGGCCGCCCGGCACATTGATGGTGCCCACATTTTCCAGGGTTTGCTGGTCGATGATGTTGATGGTGTTCGACACGCGGTTCGAGACGAACGTCATGCGGTTGTCGCCCAGCGCGCGGAAATTGTGCGTGCCGGCGCCCGCCTTGATGCGCTTGACGGTCTTTTGCGTGCGCCAGTCGATCACTTCCACGTAATCGCTGCCCATGATGCCGACCAGCAAATGCTTGCCATCGGGCGTCATCGTGATGCCGGCCGGCGCCGGGCCGACAGGCATCGTCCATTTGACGGTTTGCGTGGCCAGATCGATGGCGCTGACCTGGTTGCTGCCCTGCTGCGTAATGAAGGCCATGGTGCTGTCGGCCGTGAACGCCATGTGGCTAGGCAGTTTCGGCAGCGGGATGCGCTTGGCCAGGGTCAGGTTCTTGCCGTCGTAGCGGTACAGGTCGATGCGGTCCAGGCGCAGCGAATTCGAAATGAACCATTTCTGGTCCGGCGAAAAACCGATCTGGTACGGGTCGAGGATGTTGCTGATGCGGCGCTGGATCTGGCCCGAGACGGGGTCGAGGAAAATCAGCTCGTTGCCGACGGAACTGGCGACGATCAGCGACTTGCCGTCCGGCGTTTCCATCAGATGATGCGGTTCCTTGCCGACGGCAAAGGTCGACAGGGGAGCATAGGTTTTCTGGTCCAGCAGTTGCACCGTGGCATCACGGGAATTGAGCACCACCACCACTTCGGCTTGCGCCGTCGATATTGCGGAAACCAGGCACAGCGAGGAAAAAACAAGGCGGCGTAGACTGCGGAACATGGAAGAAATCACTGTTAAATACAAAACATGCATTTTACGTGGAACACTGTATTTATTGTGCGAAA
This sequence comes from Janthinobacterium rivuli, assembly GCF_029690045.1. Lineage (NCBI taxonomy): Bacteria > Pseudomonadati > Pseudomonadota > Betaproteobacteria > Burkholderiales > Oxalobacteraceae > Janthinobacterium > Janthinobacterium rivuli. The sequence goes on along the minus strand of NZ_CP121464.1, from coordinate 1,437,726 downwards.
TCCCCCCTTAAATGCTGCCGGCAGCCACACATCGCCATAATTTCCGTTTTTTCCCTGTGTCGGGCCTGGAATGGCGCTTTGCAACTCATTGCTCTACAATCTGAAGCTTTCATCGCCTACACAAGGATTATCATGACCACCACCACTACCGCTTCCGGCCTGCAATACATCGATACCGTCGTTGGCGAAGGCGCTGAAGCGCAAGCCGGCAACAATGTTGTCGTGCATTACACGGGCTGGCTGCAGAACGACGACGGCAGCGCCGGCTCGAAATTTGACTCGAGCAAGGACCGCAACGATCCATTCGAATTCCCGCTGGGCGCAGGCCGCGTCATCCAGGGTTGGGACGAAGGCGTGCAAGGCATGAAAGTGGGCGGCAAGCGCCAGCTGATCATCCCTGCGGCACTGGGCTATGGCGCACGCGGCGCCGGCGGCGTGATTCCACCGAACGCCACCCTGATTTTCGACGTCGAACTGCTGGGCGTATAAGAACCGACTCCGCAGCGCTGAAGCGACTGTACCGGCGCCGCCCCTGTTCACGCAGCGGCGGCGTTTTTTGTTTTGAGGGTGTCCTCTAATGCACGGCGCGCTTTTTTCACTATGATGTCAGGCACTGCAGCACGCACGGTGGCCACTCCGCCGGGCCTGCCGCACTTTTCCAGCGATTCCATCAGCACACAGGAGCCATCATGAGTTTACAAGAGCAATTCGAACAAGCGCAGCTCGATTCCAAGACCCTGTCCGAGCGTCCGGACAATATGACCTTGTTGAAAATCTACGCCTTGTTCAAGCAAGCGTCGAGCGGCGACGCCACGGGCGAGCGTCCTGGCATGACCGACTTCGTCAACCGCGCCAAGTTCGACGCCTGGGCGGCCCTGGCCGGCACCTCGAAGGAAGATGCGCAACAGCAATACATCGACCTGATCGAAGACTTGAAGGACTGATCGTCCCTCCCCTGCCCCGGCGCCTGTCGGGGCAGTATAATTTCTGCATGACACCATCACTGATTTCCCAGGTTTCGCTGGCGCATGCCGCCGACCTGCCCCGTTTGTTCGACGTCTGGCACCTGTCCGTACGCGCCACCCACGATTTCCTCGCCGATAGCGATATCGCCTTCCTGATGCCCTTCGTACGCGAAGAGCTGGCCAGAGTGACGGCCGAACGCCTGCTGCATGTGCTGCGCGCCGATGACGGCGTCGCTTACGCCTTCCTGTGCGTCGAGCACGCCAGGATCGAAATGCTGTTCGTGCATCCGGACCGGCGCGGCAGCGGTGCCGGCCGCAATCTGGTCCAGTACGCCATCGTCAAGCTGCAAGCCACGGCCGTCGACGTCAACGAACACAACACGCAGGCGCATGGCTTTTACCGCCACCTGGGCTTTACCGTGGAAAACCGCTCGCCGCTTGACCCGTTCGGCAAGCCTTTCCCCATTTTGCACCTGAAACTGGCCGAAAACGGCTAAAAACTCACCAAAAACCACAAAAACAGGCTGTTAACGCAAAAGTGGCTACCAAAATGGTAGCCACTTTTTCATGTTGAAACGGCGTTAACACTTACTTCTTGGCTGCCGCCAGCGCCTGCGCGATCCAGCCGTCAAACTTTTGCTGGTGGAACTTGATCCAGCCGGCCGTATGGCGGGCGATATCGGCCTGCGTGTTTTCGCCGCGGCGCATGCGCTCATTCTGCGCATTGATGTCCGCCACGGGCAGCTGCATCACTTCGAACAGCTTGGCCGCGGCCGGGTTTTTCTCGGCCCAGGCCTTGTTCGACACGATGCGTGCCGTGTTGACGGCAAAACCGTAATCGCTGCCATCGTCGAGGCGGGTATTCACCTTGTCCGGATTGGCCGAGAATGGCACTTTCAGCCAGATCACGTCCTTGCCCGGCACCAGCACGCCACTGACCCAGTACGGCGTCCACGTGTAGTACAGGATCGGTTCGCCACGCTTGTAGCGGCCTAGGGTATCGGCGATCAGGGCCGCATAGCTGCCCTGCACGTGCGTCACCGTCTCGCGCAATTTATACGCATCCATGTGATTCTCGATCAGCGCTTCGCAGCCCCAGCCCGGGTTGCAGCCCGTCAAGTCGGCCTTGCCATCGCCGTCATGGTCGAACAGCTTGGCCAGGGTCGGGTCGCGCAGCTGGTCGATATTCGTGATGTTGTACTTTTCCGCCGTTGCCTTATCGATCAGATAACCTTGCGCGGCAGGACCGGCATACTGGCCCGTGCGCAACAGCTTGGCGTCGCCGCCCGCATTGTTATAAAAATCCTTGTGCATCGGGTCCCAGTGCACGGCCATGAAGGTGGCGTCGCCGTTGGCGATGGCGATATGCGCCGTCGGGTATTCCACTTCCTTGATCGGCTGCACTTCATAACCGAGCTTTTCCAGCGCCTTGTCGACCAGCATGGTCTGGAAGGTTTCTTCCGCGATCGAGCTTTGCAGCGGCTGCACCTTGACACCCTTGCCGGGCAGCACATCGGCGGCCACGGCCGGCGTCTGCGCCATGGCCAGACTGGTGGTCAGGGCCATGGCGGCAATCGCCAGGGCGGAAAACAGCTGGAACTTGCGTTGCGATTTTTGCGTCACTTTAAAATTGTCAATTTGATGCATGTGCTTCCTTTATTGTGCGTTGGCCAGCGTAGCTTGCTGTTCAACATTATTTTTCTGTGCATTGCCGCGCACCAGGCGCAGCACGAAACCCGCAGGACCCGTCTGGTACCAGTGGCGCACGCCACGGCGTGGCTGGCCCATCGCTTGCGTCAAGCGGTCCAGGGTGATGGCCAGCAGCACGATGCCCAGGCCACCGACGGTTGCCAGGCCCATGTCCAGGCGGCCGATACCGCGCAATACCATTTGGCCCAGGCCACCGACGGCGATCATCGAGGCGATCACGACCATCGACAGCGACAGCATCAGCGACTGGTTGATACCGGCCATGATCGATGGCATGGCCAGCGGAAACTGCACTCGGGTCAGCAACTGCCACGGCGAGGCGCCATAGGCGCGTGCCGCTTCGATCAGGTCGGGACGCACCTGGCGGATACCGAGGTTGGTCAAGCGCACCAGCGGCGGCAGGGCAAAGATGATCGTCACGATCACGCCTGGGGCATTACCGATACCAAACAGCATCACCACCGGCACCAGATAGACGAAGGCAGGCGTCGTCTGCATGGCGTCGAGCAGGGGGCGCAGGATATTCTGCGCGCGGTCGCTGCTGGCAAGGAAAATACCCAGCGGCAAGCCGATGGCCAGACAGAACGCCAGCGACGTCAATACCAGCGACAAGGTCGTCATGGCTTCGGGCCAGATGCCCAGCATCGACACGACCAGCAGCGCCAGCACGGTGCCGACGGCCAGCGTGCGGCTGGTAAATTGCCACGCCAGCAAGCCGATGATGGCGATCACCGTCAGCGACGGGGCCGCCAGCAGCACGCCTTCCACGCCGGACAGCACGCTGTCGATCGGCGCGCGCACTGCCTGGAAGAAAGGGCGGAAATGGGCGACAACCCAGCCCAGGCCCTGGTTGATCCAGCTTTCCAGCGGCAGCGAGCCGTCGAAAATCTGCGTCAGGTGAAAGCCGGTCGCATGTTCCGGCTGCACGGCAGGCGCGGCGGCGTCCAGCCAGGCAGTGCTGGCGTCGGTCGGCGGCGTCAGCGCCCAGGGATTGATTTGCGCGGCTGGCTGTTCAACAACAGCTTCTACTGTGGAAACGGTGCTGGGGTTCATGCTTGTCCTTTCTGTTGTTGTTCGGCTATGGCTGGCGTGTCGCGGTCAAGGAACTTCAGCAAGGTTGTCTTGCTGATGGCGCCGCGGAAGCTGCCGTCATCGGCCACCACAGGGACGGCGTAAGGCAGTTGCGCCACCTGGCCGAACAGGCCGGCGACTGGCTCATCTGCGTTGATGGTCTGCACGTCGGGCAGGTAGGCATGCGCCAGGCCCAGCGGACCAACATGGCCGTCGAGCGCGCTGCGCAGCGAATCGGCCGACACGACGCCAAGGAACTTGCGCTGCGGATTGACGACGTAGGCAAACGCGCGATCCTGCTCTTCCAGCATCGACAGCGCGGCGCGCGAACCGCGGCTCGGCGATTCCGACACGACGATCTGGCTCTTGCGGGCAATATCGCTGGCCTTGAACACGGCCGCCGCATCGACGCCGCGCACGAAGTTGCGCACGTAATCGTTGGCTGGTTTGCGCAGAATTTCTTCCGGCGTGCCCACTTGCACCACGTGGCCGTCTTTCATGATGGCGACGCGGTCGCCGATGCGCATGGCTTCGTCGAGATCATGCGAAATGAAGACGATGGTGCGGCGCTTGATTTGCTGCAAGCGCAGCAGTTCCGATTGCATTTCCGTACGGATAATTGGATCGAGCGCGGAAAACGCTTCATCCATCAGCAAAATCGATGGATCGCAAGCCAGCGCACGGGCCAGGCCCACGCGCTGCTGCATGCCGCCCGACAATTCGTCGGGATAGCTGGCGCCGTAGCCATCCAGGCCTACCTGCTCCAACGCTTGCTGGGCCAGCGCATGGCGCTCGGCCTTGGGCATGCCCGCCAGTTCCATGCCGAAGGCAGTGTTGTCGAGCACGGTAATTTGCGGCAGCAGCGCGAACGACTGGAACACCATGCTGATGTCCTTGCGGCGCAGGGCGCGCAACTGGGCGTCCGGCAAGGTATTGATGTCGTTGCCGTCGATCAGGATGCGGCCGGCGGTCGGCTCGATCAAACGGTTCAGCATGCGCACCAGGGTCGACTTGCCCGAACCGGACAGGCCCATGATGACGAATATCTCGCCCGCTTCAATGGTAAAGGTGGCGTCGAAAACGCCGATGGTGCAGTCAGTCTTGGCCAGGATGTCCTGCTTGCTGGCGCCCTGATGAACGAGTTCAAGTGCTTCTTCTGGCTTGTCGCCGAACACTTTGAACACATGGTCGATAATGATTTGTTTTGCCACGATGTGGTTCTCCCTCGATTTGACGAATGGAATGAAACCCAGCAAGCTGCTAGCTTGCGGCGGGAATCAACAAACCCTGTTGCGTCGGCTACGCCACGGCGCAAAAAGCGCACGGGAGCGACAGGTAACAGGGGGTGACACGCGTGTGACCAGCGGATGGCCAAAGCCGGTGCCGGGGTGCCGTGTGCGTGCTAAAAGAGGCTGTGGTTCAGGACTTTTAACAACGCTAGCGCCATGCAAATACATGGCACCAAATGTATTTGACCGAAAAAATCGACCAAGCTACTTTTTAACTGGATGCGGGTGTAAAACCCGAAGAATTATTCACCACTCAGCGAGTGGGGAGTACTGCGAAGCAGAAGGTGAAACGCGGTGTAGCTGTTGTAAATATGACTCAAGTATAACGCAAAAAGCCACCAAAGTCCAATGGCTTTCCAAATAGAAATGTGCTAGCAATGTTCGCCAGCGTACAGTCAGACGTGAAAAAGGCGAAAAGCGACGTGTTTTCATCGTCTTTTCGCCCATCACTGCGACACGTTCCCTAGCACCAAACATGGCGCCAGACAAGCGACTCAAACTGTCTCGGTAAACACCTTGCGCATCTTCTCGGCGATCTTGCCTTCAATCGTGGAAGCGAAGGCGCTGAGCATGAAGCCCAGCTTGATTTGCAGTTGCGCCTGCTCTTTTTCCAGGGTCAGCGACCCATCGACGCCACTGCGCTCGAAACGCAGCACGTCGCCATCCCAGGCGCACGCCAGGTCATATTCCTGGGCCAGCTTGTCGGCCACTTGCTGCGCCGCTTCGCGCGCCTTTTCTGCTGTCAGCTTATGTTGCTGAACTATATTTATATCCGCCATCAAACGATCCTTTTATTATAAAAACGGGTGCCATACGGCCAGCATCATACCAGCCGCCACGCGGCAGCCGCAGCCATGGGGAATGCCGGCACATGGAAAAAACCGCGCTTTCCTGTGCGGCGCTTGCGCCACATCAAACCGAAACCAGCGAAGCAGGCCGACTATCTCCATTCCAGTTGCAAGTGTCTTGGAGAGCTACCATGGACCAGAAAGTCATCGTGCCGGTCGAAGCCGTGCTGACCAAATGCGTGTCCTTGCCCGTCGGCTATGTCCCCACCCCCTCGGCGCCCTACCGCCAGCACCGCAAGAATGCGCAACTGACCCTGCAGCCGGGTCGGCCGCGCCTGACCGAGGCAACGGCCCGCGACCTGGCCGCCGTGCCTGTCGGTTCGCGCGTGCTGATCTGGAAGCAAGACCCGTCCGTGAGCGAACTGGGCACGCGCAAGACCTTCCTGCCCGGCCTGACCCTGCAAGGCCCGCGCGATGCGCGCATCACGTTCGGCGAGCCGGGCATCGCCCGGGTCAGCCCGAACGCCTTTGGCGACTTCATCGTCTCGCCCAACACCGACCAGTTCGACGCCGTGCACACGTTTGCCATCGTGCGCATGACGCTCACCATGTACCAGCGCGCGATGGCCAGCAACGACACGGCGCCGCCCCTGCCCTGGCAATGGAACAACGCCAACAATACGGAACCGCTGCGCGTGTTCCCGCACGGCTTGCCCAACGTCATGAATGCCTATTACAGCCGCAGCGACAACGCCCTCAAGTTCGGCGACTTCATCCCCAGCGGAGCCACCGAGCGCGTCTACACCTGCCGTTCGCTCGACATCGTTTCGCATGAAACAGGACACGCCATCCTCGATGGCCTCAAGCCGAATTGGCTGCTCAACAATAATCCACCGCAGACGGGCGGCTTGCATGAATCGTTCGGCGACCTGACGGCCATCTTCCTGGCCCTGTCGCAGCTGGACCAGGTCGAAGCCGTGATCGCGCAAACCAAATCCGACCTCCACGATAAAACCTTCCTGGCCGACCTGGCGGAGCAGTTCGGCCTGGCGCTGGGCCGGCCTAACGGTTTGCGCAATGCAGACAATGACATCAAATTGTCGGAAGCAGGCACGGAAGTGCACGCCATCTCGCAAGTGTTTACGGGCGCCATCTACGACATCCTGGCCGACATCTTTGCCCACGAACGCCAGCCCCAGCTGGAAGACGACGCGGCCGTGCTGCACCGTTGCGGCGACTACCTGCGCAGCCTGGTCTTGCGCGCCCTGGTGGCGTCCCCCGATCACGCAGCCACGTACGCCGACGTGGCTGGCCACATGCTGACCCTGGCGCAGGCCGATGGCTACACTACCTACCTGGATTTCATCCGCAACAGCTTTACCGTGCGCGAAGTGCTCAAGAACGCCATGACGGGGGATGGACAGATGAACTTTGCCGCAGGCATCGTCGATGACGAAGGTGCCGTGCAAGACAGGCGGGCCTGCTGCGGTACCATGAACCATGCGGAATACAGCGAGTCCGATCAATTGCTGGAAGCGGAACGCGAAGCGCTGGCGGCCTGGTGCCGCAGTTACGCCCCCCGATAACGCCGTACGCGCCCACCAGCCAGCATTCAGCCACAGGCGATGACATGCCGCATCACGTCCCCACCACCATCCTCAAGAAGGAGCAGCATGAAAATTTCAGCCCGCAGCAGCGGCGGCTTTGCCGGCCTGAGCGAACAGTACGAGATCGATACGCAGGCCCACCCGGCCGGCCCCGGGCTGGAAGCGGCACTGGCCAGCAGCGGCTTTTTCACGCACCCGCAAGCCACGGGCGAACAGGTGGGCGCCGATATCCCTCAATGGCAGATCACCGTCGACGCCCCTGCCGCGCGCCGCACCATCACCTTTGCCGAGGATGGCAGTGCTGAAAATGCACGTTGGCAACAGTTACTGACGCAAATACGCGCCAGCGCCTGATTGTTCCGGCACTTGTTTGGCACATGTTTGGCACATGCCTGGCACTTATTTTTACTGATCTTGATTTGAGTAAAACAAAAACACCACACGGCAAGCCCTTGCGTCGCCCGCCCTGCACCCCGCACCGGCGGGCGACTGTCGCTTTCTTGCCGCGTTCTTCATGGCAACGTCCCGGATAGTCGCTGAATTGCCCACTCTGCGCGGCAACGGCACTGCCAAAAAATGAATTTGCTTATACGTATTGTATATAAGCGGGATTTGTGAGAAATAGCGAATTGCCTTAAAATACAATGCTTTGCTTTAGTATGCGCCGCCGAGTTTCCTGCAGGCGCTACAGCACCTCCCCAAAAATTGATAGGACTGTTATGACCCACGTTGTCACCGAATCCTGCATCGCCTGTCGCTATACCGACTGCGTCGATGTCTGCCCGGTAGATTGTTTCCGGGAAGGCCCGAACTTCCTGGCGATCGATCCGGACGAATGTATTGACTGCGCCGTCTGCGTGGCAGAATGCCCGGTGAACGCGATTTTCGCGGAAGAAGACGTGCCGGGCGACCAGCAAGCCTTCATCAAGATCAACGTCGATCTGGCGCGTAACTGGCCGTCGATCACCAAGACGAAGGCTGCCTTGCCGGAAGCCGAGCAATTCAAGGACGTCAAGGACAAGCTCGACATGCTGGTGCGCTAAACGCACGGCGATGCCGCGGCCGTTCCGGCGGGAAGATTCTTTTCCGCACGGGCGTAGCGGCAAAAAAACAGACAAAAGCAGCGGAAACGCTGCTTTTTTTGCTTTTAAAGCATCGTTGCAGGTCTATCCACGCAAGTGTGGCGCGCTGTCACACCAAAGCGCAAACTGTGGATCTATGCGTGGTAATGCACATTTTGTCCTCAACAAATATCGTAAAATTGGATTATGATATTTGAGCCGATATTGGCGCTTGGAATTAAACAAGGACTCTATATGCTTTACCAACTGCACGAACTGCAACGCTCTTTCCTCACTCCGGTGATGCAATGGGCAGACATGTCCTCCAAGTTATTTACCAACCCGGTTTCTCCACTGGCCCACACCCCGTTTTCGCAACGCATCGCAGCCGGCTACGAGCTGATGTACCGCCTTGGCAAAGACTACGAAAAACCACAATTCGACATCAAATCCGTTCTCGTCCAAGGCGAGAGCGTCGACATCCGCGAACACGTTGTCGTCACCAAACCGTTTTGCCGCCTGATTCACTTCAAAAAAGAAGCCACTGGCTTGCAACAGCCCAAAGTTCTGCTGGTTGCCCCCCTGTCCGGTCACCACTCGACCCTGCTGCGCGATACCGTGCGCGGCTTGCTGGCCGAGCACGATGTCTACATCACCGACTGGACGGACGCGCGCATGGTACCGCTGACGGAAGGCCCGTTCCACCTGGACGACTACATTTATTATGTGCAGGAATTCATCCGCCTGCTGGCGCCTGATTTGCACGTCATTTCCGTCTGTCAACCAACCGTGCCCGTACTGGCCGCCATCTCGCTGATGGCGACGGCCAAAGATCCGCACATGCCGAAAACCATGACGATGATGGGCGGCCCGATCGACCCGCGCCGTTCGCCCACGCAAGTGAACAACCTGGCGACGGAAAAGAAATTCTCGTGGTTTGAAAACACCGTGATCTACGCGGTGCCGCCGAACTATCCGGGCTTTGGCCGCAAGGTGTATCCGGGCTTCCTGCAGCACGCCGGCTTCATCGCCATGAATCCGGGCCGCCACGCGCAAAGCCACCGCGAGTTCTATATGCACCTGGTGACGGGCGACGACGAGCCGGCGGAAGGCCATCGCCAGTTCTACAACGAGTACAACGCCGTGCTGGACATGCCGGCCGAGTACTACCTGGAAACCATCAAAACGGTTTTCCAGGAATTCAGCCTGCCGATGGGCACGTGGAAAGTGGGCGGCCAGCTGGTGCGTCCGCAAGACATCACGAACGTGGCGCTGTTCACGGTCGAAGGCGAGCTGGACGACATTTCCGGCGCCGGCCAGACGCAGGCGGCGCATGACTTGTGTTCCGGCATTCCTGCCGAGATGCAACAAGACTTCGTGGCGCCGAAATGCGGCCACTACGGCATCTTCTCGGGCCGCCGCTGGCGCGAGATCATTTGCCCGAAAATCGGCGAATTCATCCAGAAACACGGCTAATACACGGCATTTCCGTCAAAACGCCACGCCAGCTCACACTGGCGTGGCGTTTTTTTAGGCTATGTCACCGTCAAATGTGGGAATGCACCCAGCGTTGCTTTCAATAACGCTTCCGGTGAACGGATACGCCTGGCGTCGAGTATCCACCGCCATCCCAGGTAGTTCGGCAGATAGCGCGTCGCCACGCCGTGAAACGGCCCCAGCCATTGCCGCAATCGGCTGTGATAGGCATTGACGTTCTGCACATGGGCGGCACCCTGCACGCGAATGCCGGCGCGCAAGTTGACGGCCTGATGACTGATGCCCGCTTCCCTGGAAAAAGCCCGATAGGCGGCATGGCCATCGGTGACCAACAAGACGTCCTTGTCGATAACGGGTAACAGGCAATGATGCAGCTGCGCTTTCGTCAATGCCCCTTTGCCTGTGACGAAGTCCAGGGTCTGGCCCGTGCGGTCGCGCGCTATCAGGATGCAGACCTGCTCACTCGATATGCCGCGTTTGTGGGCATGGCCGCCCCGGCGGCGGGCCGGACGCGTCAGATGCCGCGATCCCTTTTCCGACTCCAGTAGATATAACTCGTCGGCCTCGGCGATGCCATGCAGGCCATGCGGCCGGTCCGTCTTTGCCAGCGATAAAAACCTGTGGCGCCAGCGAAACGTGGTGTTGCGGTGCACGCCCAGTTGGCTAGCCGCCTTGCGTACGGAATCCGATGCCAGCAGACAATCGGCGTAATCGAGCCACAGCGATTTATGGCGCAAGCGGGCCAACGGCGTGCCGGTGAGCGCATTGAAGGTGCGTCCGCAAGGCACGCAGCGGTAGCGCTGCAAGCCGTGCGCATGACCGTGCCGATGCAGGTGCTCTGAATGGCAAGCGTGACAGGCCAATCGCGGCTGGACCACACTTTCCAGCAGCGCGACGGTCGCGTCGTGTGGCGCGCTGCCACACAGCAGGGCAATGCTTGCTTGCCGCTGACGCTGGCTCAACTGAGCAAACTGCGCAATCAAGGTGATCCATTCGGCTGGCCGCATGATCTGCTCCCTACGTGATTGATATGCAGAGTCAGACAGCACAGTCCAGGGAAGATTCCAGAATTTCCCCTAGTTGCCGATGACAGAGCCTTTTTTTATGCCCAGTTCATGCGCGCAACGTTTCGATTTTCACCGTCGGACGCGTATTGACAAAAATCTGCTCGACCCGCGGCTCGCCCGGTCCCGGCTTCTTCATCGCATAGCCATTCACGGGCTGCGACCGGTTCACCCACAGCGCGTAATACAAATGGTCGGCGCGCGGGTCTTCCGTGTTCGGGTGGATCAGTATCGTCAGGCCCAGGCTATTGAGCTGCAGCCACGGCACGATCACGGGCAATAAATCATTGGTAAAGCCGAAATAGAACGACGGCGTCACGTGCGGGCCGCGCGGCTCCAGGTTCCAGTCGCCCAGTTCGATCTGGAAGCGCTCGGCCGCCCAGCGACGTATCAGCGCCGCCTTCTGGTAACTGTCTTCGTCAAAATAGATATGCGCGTGATAGCTCTCGATATCTGTGTAGGCGCGCGGTGTTGACGGCAAGGTTTCCTCGCCGGGCCGCACGCTGACGGGGCGCGGCGTGGGCGCCTTGTCCGTATGCTCGCCCCACGGACTCTTGCCAAGTGCTGGTTTCGCGCGCTTGACTGCGCCATCCTGCGCCAGGGCCGTCCCCGCCAGGCCGGAAGCGGCCAATGCCGCCACCAGGCCGCCGCCGCGCAAGACCGTGCGGCGCTGCGGCGAGAGGAGATTGGCCCATTCCAGATCGATGGCCGCGTGTTGATTGTTGTCAGACATGGTATTTCCTGTTCTTGATGATAAGTATGAAGAGAAGGCGGATCAAAAATGCACCGTGGCGCGCGCGTAGTAATAAGCGCCGAGCACGCCAAGCGGTCCCGAGTTATCGTAGGCGCCCGTGTACTGCGCCAGATTCGCGGCGCTGCGCGCTGCGCGCGGCAGCTGGCCCGGTTTCTGGTCGAAGACATTGTTGGCGCCCACCGTCACGTTGATGCGCTTGCTGACGTCGTAGCCGATGCTGACATCCGTCACGAAGGCGGCTTTCAGCTGGTAGTCGCCGCCCGTGATGGCGTTCAGGCGCTTGAGCTTGCCGTAGCGCGTCTCGCGCAGGTTGAACGTCCAGCCGGCTTTTTCATACGCCAGGGTAAGGATTTCCTTGTCGCGCGGGGCCCGGTACAGCAAGTCGTACTCGGCCGACTTGCTCAGGGTGCCGATGTTCGGCAAGCCTTGCAGCACGGCCGGCAAGGCCGTCTTGCCGACCAGGCTCGTGTGGTTGAAATTGGCGGCCGCCGTCCAGCGCAGCTTGCTATCGGCCACGCGCAAGACATCCTCGGCGGTGAAATCGATGCCGCGCGTGCGCGTGTCGCCCACGTTGGCAAAGTAATGCGCAACGAGGCCATTGCCTACCGTCAGCCCCGCCGAGCGCAGCAGGTTTTCAATGACGGTGGCTTGCGCCCCCGTCAGCGGCCGGCCACTACCGTCGAGCGCCACGCCCGAGCTGCGGTCGATACCGATGTTCGACGACACGCCCAGGCGGTCGCTGACCTTGATTTGATACGCGTCAACGGCCAGACGCAGAGTGGGCGTAGGATTGAAGGTCAGCCCGGCCGACAGATTCGTCGATTTTTCCGGCTTTAAGGCTTGCGCGCCCAGTGCCCGCGCAGCGGCCGAGTTCGGCTGCGCCAGGGTATACTGCACGCCCGCATGGTCGGACGTGTTCGAATATGATTGCGTCACCAGGCTCGGTGCATGAAAACCATTGCTGACGGTGCCGCGCACGGCGACCGTGGGCGTGACGTCATAGCGAGCGGACAAACGGCCCGTCGTCTTGCTGCCGAAATCGGAATATTTCTCGGCGCGCAGTGCCGTGTCGAGCAGCAACTGCGGCGTCAGTTTCGCGCCCAGGCCAATGTACGCCGCATAGCTGTGGCGCGCCGTGTCGGATGCATCGACGGGCAGGTAGCCGGCCAGTGCCGACGAGCCGCTGCCCTGCCAGGAAGCGGGCTCGCCCGGGCTGCGCTGCTGCGTTTCATGCGAATACTCGAGGCCCAGGCTCAGGTCGGCCGGCTCGCTCAAGCCCAGCTGCACGGGACGGCGCACGTCGGCATTGGTGGTCGAGCGGCTGTAGCGTTGATTGCCGATGTCAAAATCCGTCTTGCCGCCCGGATAGGTCAGCGAGTAATTGGCCGAGTGCTCCACGCCCACGTCGATATCGTCGCGGCCATACGTCGTGCTCAGGTCCCAGGTCCAGCCGGCCGTCTCGCCCTTGATGCCGCCTGTCAGCGAAAAGTCGTTTTCGCTCGTCGTTTCATACGGCGTGAAGCCGTCCGGATACACGGCCAGCAAGCCTTTATTGTTATTGAAAATGGTATTGGGCAGGCGGAAATTCTGCGCCGAGCGGGCATTGCGGTGCGCATACGTGCCGAAACCGTACAGTTGCACCTCGTTCGACAAGTCATAGCCGAGATTGGCGCTGAGCGAGGCGGTCGTGCTTTGCGGCACGCCCGTATTGCGCCATGGATTGCTGTTGCGGGTCGCTTCGGCCGGGTTCGGCGTAGCGCCGGCCGGCAAACTGTTGTTCGGTCCCAATTTGACCAGCTGGCCATCGCTGTTGCGCACGGCCGGGTACGACAGATATCCGGGATTCAGCCCGAAATTGCGCACGGCGATGCCCTGGCGCTGGACTTCGGCGCCGAAGTGGACAAAGCCGTGTTCGCCCAGGCGCGTGCCGCCATCGATGCGCGCGGAACCGTTCGTGCCGTCACCCGCGTAGGTGGAACCGAGTTGCGTGCTGAAGCTGCCCTTGTCATCCGCCTTCAGGATGATGTTGATGACGCCGGCAATGGCGTCGGAACCGTAGATGGCCGAAGCGCCGTCGCGCAGGATTTCCACGCGGGCAATGGCGCCCGTGGGAATCAGGGCCAGGTCCGTGGCGACGGAACCGGGAAAGCCATCCTCATTGACGATGGCCGTCGTATGCCGGCGCTTGCCATTGACCAGCACCAGGGTATGCGAGGGGTCGAGGTTGCGCAGCTGCCCCGCGCGCACGATGCTGCCCAGGTCGGGCTGCACGCGGGCCGGCAAGTTGAAGGATGGCAAGGCCGTATCGAGCGCATCGAGCAAGTTCAACTTGCCCGTCGCCTGCAATTGCTGCGCGCTGATCACGTCGATCGGGGCGGCGCTGTTGGCCACCGTGCGGCCCGTGCCGCGCGCGCCCGTGACGATGACGGTGTCGAGAGAAGCTTGTGAATACGCCACGCCAGGCGCCCCCAGCACGAGCACGGCCGCCGAGACGGCGTGCGCCAGTTGCCGCAAACGGGGAGCGGGGTCTTGCTTGTGAATCAGTTCCAGCATACGAAAACATCCTTTCAAAGTCGTCAACACAGTGGCTGCAGACTAAAGGATGGACAAACAAACAAGAACGAATGCTTTCGTGTTTAGATATTTCGTTTTGGCAACTAACAACAGCGGCGCGCCGTGTCAGGGAGTGGCGGGGGCGGTCGCCAGGCTCTGATCGAGCCGCTTCCAGTAATCGCGTTCCAGCCGGGCCGTATCGATGTCGCGCGCCGCCTCGTTGAAGCGTTTTTGCCGCGCCGCCCCTTCCGCATCGCGCTGGAAGCACACGTAGACGGGGCGCTCCTTGAAGACGGTATCGATGATGGCGATGCGCTCCCGCTCGGCCTTGCTGAAGTTGCGTCCCATCAGCAGGTGCTGCAGGACATGGCGCTCGATGACGATCACGCGGTAACGCTTGATCAGCAGTTTCTTCAGGTTCGTCGCGTCGTTCAAGCCCTCTTCCGTATTCAACTCGCCGCGCGCCACCATGCCATCGAACTGTTCCCCATTCGAGTAGCCGGCCACGGTGCCGATGCGCAGCTTGCCCAGTTCCATCAGGCTGGCGCCGGGCACGCCATCCTCTTTCAGGTAGGCCAGCACACCCTGCGTGTTACCAACCGGCACAGAAAAGTGGCAGAGTTTTTCCCGTTCGGGCGTGCGCCAGACGGCCAGCAGCCCGGCATAGCGGGAACTGGCCAGGCCAAACTGCATGGCGCGCTTCCATGGGAAATATTCATATCTGACCGCATAGCCGAGACGCTCGAAGACGGCGCTGACCATGGCGCCCGACATGCCATCGGCCGGCAGGCTGCGGGAAATGAAGGGCGGCCAGTCTTCCGCCGCGAAGCGGACGATGCGCGAGCTGGCAGCGCCCGGCGCCGCCATGGGAGCAGCAGCCTGCCCGTATGCAAGGGCAAGTGTAGAGTGCATGAACAAACAGAAGGGCAAACCAACTGTCCGGAGGAAACGCATGTTTGGCTCCTATGGCCTGGCGCACCTGGCAATACAGGCGTGGCAACAGGACTGGCGGTCGGTTTTTTTTAATAACGAGCTTGATAAAAATCATGCTCCCACAAAAAAAAGGAATTGCAAAGTTGTTTATTTGCACTTTGACATTCCCATCGGAAATAAAATCCGATTGCGGCGCGCCTGCAACAGACCCGCCATGGCGCGTGCTATCCCCTCTTGCAAAACAGGTTTTTACTTGTGCGCGCGCCGGATGGCCGATAATGGCGTTTTACCGTGGAAGATGACCGTGCCGCACCCTGCCCCTCCCTCACTTGCCGACCAGATCGAAGACTTGCTGCCGCAAACGCAATGCACCAAATGCGGCTACAACGGCTGCCGCCCATATGCGGAAGCGATAGCCGCCGGCAGCGCCGACATCAACCAGTGCCCACCGGGCGGCGTGCAAGGCATCGCGCGCCTGGCCGGCTTGCTGGGCAAAAAAGTCATTCCGCTCAATCCCGTCAACGGCCTCGAACGTCCGCGATCTGTCGCCTATATCGATGAATCGCTGTGTATCGGCTGTACCCTGTGCATCCAGGCCTGTCCCGTCGACGCCATCGTCGGCGCCGCCAAGCAGATGCATACGGTGGTCACCGATCTGTGCACGGGCTGCGACCTGTGCGTGGCGCCCTGCCCCGTCGACTGCATCGTCATGTACCCGGTCAGCGGCGACGCCACGGGCTGGGATGCCTGGAGCCAGGCCGAGGCGGACGACGCGCGCGCGCGCCACGATTTCCGCACGCAGCGCCTGCGCCGCGAAACAGAGGAAAACGAAGCGCGCCTGGCCGCCAAGGCCGTCGCCAAGATGCGCGAAGTAACGCAGGAAGTACCCGTTACGCCCGACGAACAGGCAGAGAAGGAGCGCAAGCGCGCCATCATCGCCGCCGCCATGGAGCGCGCGCGCGCCAAGGCCGCCGCCAGCACGGATACCCCCCAGCCAGCCCCCACCACCCCGAAAAAAGACGCATGAACGCCGCCAAACGCCTGGAAATCTTTACGCGCTTTCGCGCAGCCAACCCCTCCCCGAAGACGGAACTCGAATACACGACACCGTTCGAGCTGCTGATCGCCGTGCTGCTGTCGGCGCAGGCGACGGACGTGTCCGTCAACAAGGCGACCCGCTTGCTGTATCCGGTCGCCAATACGCCGGCCAAGATACTGGCGCTGGGCGTCGACGAGCTGGCCAGCTACATCCGCACCATCGGCCTGTTCCGCACCAAGGCGAAGAACGTCATCGCCACCTGCCAGATCCTGCTGGAGCAGCACGGCGGCGAAGTGCCGCGCGACCGCGCCTCGCTGGAAGCCTTGCCCGGCGTGGGCCGCAAGACGGCGAATGTGGTCATGAACACGGCGTTTGGCGAACCGACGATGGCCGTCGACACGCATATCTTCCGCGTTTCGAACCGCACCGGCATCGCGCCAGGCAAGAATGTCGATATCGTCGAGCAAAAACTGCTGAAATTCGTACCGAAAGAATTCCTGCACGACGCCCACCACTGGCTCATCCTGCACGGCCGCTACACGTGTACGGCGCGCAAGCCGCAATGCTGGAACTGCATGATTGCCGACCTGTGCGACTACAAGGACAAGTCGCCGATGCCGGCCGTGGTGTAGTCAAAAAAACGGCCCGAATGGGCCGATGTCGTTGCGTCGTAGGTCGGGTTAGCCCACAGGGCGTAACCCGACAACACCACGGTCCGTGCCAACAATATTGTCGGATTACGCTCCGCTAATCCGACCTACAGCAAGACCATATTGTCGCGATGGATCAGCTCATGGCCTTCCATGTAGCCGAGGATGGACTCGATCTCGGTGGACGGCTTGCGCATGATGCGGCGCGCTTCTCCGCTCGTGTAGTTGGACAAGCCGCGCGCCACGGGCACGCCATCCGCGTCGACGCAGGTGATCACGGCGCCGCGGCCAAATTCGCCATTCACGCCCGTCACGCCGATCGGCAACAGCGATTTGCCTTCCTGGCGCAGCTTTTGCGCGGCGCCCGCGTCCAGTACGACGGCACCGGCCGTATGCAGATGATCGGCCATCCACTGCTTGCGCGCCGTCAACTGCCCCGTTTGCGCCCGCAACTCCGTGCCGATCGCTTCGCCCTGGGCGAGGCGGCTGAGCACGTCGCTGTCGCGGCCCCAGGCGATGATGGTATGGGCGCCGGACTTGGCAGCGCGCTTGGCGGCGAGGATTTTCGTCAGCATGCCGCCACGCCCCAGGCTGCTGCCGGCGCCGCCGGCCATCGCTTCCAGGGCAGGGTCGCCAGCGATGCCTTGCGTGATCAGATAAGCGTTCGGATCCTTGCGCGGGTCGGCCGAGAACAGGCCGTGCTGGTCCGTCAAGATGACGAGCGCATCGGCTTCGATCAGGTTGGCGACCAGGGCGCCCAGGGTGTCGTTGTCGCCGAACTTGATTTCATCGGTGACGACCGTGTCGTTTTCGTTGATGATCGGCACCACACCCAGACGCAGCAGGGTCGTCAGGGTGGAGCGGGCATTGAGGTAGCGTTCGCGGTCGGCCAGGTCGGCGTGCGTGAGCAGCACTTGCGCCGTGCCGAGGCTGTGGGCGCGGAAGCTGCTTTCATAGATTTGCGCCAGGCCCATCTGGCCGACGGCGGCGCAAGCCTGCAATTCGTGGATATCGGTGGGGCGTTGCTCGAAACCGAGGCGCAGCATGCCTTCGGCGATGGCGCCGGAGCTCACCAGCACGACTTCCTTGCCCAGGGCGCGCAAGCCGGAAATCTGCGCGGCCCAGCGCGCGATGGCGGCATGGTCGAGTCCGCGGCCATCGTTGGTAACCAGCGAAGAGCCGACTTTGATGATGATGCGGGTAGCTTTTTGAATCACGGAATCCATGGGGCGGCGCTCTTCACTTAATAGACGTCAGCGCGCAGGACGCAGCAGCAGCAAGGCCAGCCCCGCCGTCAGCTCCATTGCGCACATGAACAACACAAAACCCTGGGGCAAGCCGAAGCTGATGGCCGCGAACAGACGGCCGGCGGGCTGCGCCAGGACCAACATTGCAGTGATATCGCCGAGGACAGGCGGTTCGCCCTGCCGTGCCGCGAACAGCGCCAGGAGCGCGGTAGCGCCCCAGACACCGACATGAGTAGCGTAGAACTGGCTGTAGCCGTTGACGCCATTGAGGAAGATGCCCATGCCGGCCGCCATTTCATCGGCGAACAGCAGGCAGGCGACCGCGCTCAGCCCGTAAGCATACGCGATCAGATGCAATACACGGCGCTGCCACGCTTGCTTGCGCGCTGGCGCGGCAGCGGCCGTCTGTACCGACATCAGGGTAAAGCCTTAGTCGAGGATCTTGAAACGCGGATCATCCGGGTCGATCGACGAGATACCGCGTGCTTCTTCGGTCATCTGCGTTTCTTCGGCACGGCTTTCGCTGTGTTTCTTCTCTTCCAGATGCTGGTAAATCGCATTCACCAGTTCCGGGCAACCCTGATGGTTCAGCGCGGAGATCTCGAAGACGGGACCTTTCCAGGCGAAACGCTTGAGGAAGTCCTTGACGATCTTCTTGCGCTCTTCTTCCGGCACCATGTCGAGCTTGTTCAACACCAGCCAGCGCGGCTTGTCGACCAGCGACTCGTCGTACTTCTTCAATTCCTTGACCAGCGCCTTGGCTTCCTTGACAGGATCGACGTTGGTTTCAAACGGTGCCAGGTCGACGATGTGCAACAGCAGACCCGTGCGCTGCAAGTGGCGCAGGAATTGATGGCCCAGGCCCGCGCCTTCGGAAGCGCCTTCGATCAAGCCGGGAATATCGGCGATCACAAAGCTCTTCTCGTGCGACACGCGCACCACGCCCAGGTTCGGGTGCAGGGTGGTAAATGGGTAATCGGCAATTTTCGGACGCGCGTTCGAGACGGCCGAAATGAAGGTCGACTTGCCAGCGTTCGGCATGCCCAGCAGGCCAACATCGGCCAGCACTTTCAGTTCCAGACGCAGTTCGCGGCGTTCGCCTTCCTTGCCCTCGCCTTTTTGGCGTGGTGCGCGGTTGGTCGAGGACTTGAAGTGGATATTGCCCCAGCCGCCTTCACCGCCCTTGGCCAGCATTTCGGTCTGGCCGTGTTCGGTCAGGTCAGCCAGGATTTCGCCGCTCGCGTTGTCGATGATCAAGGTGCCGACCGGCATGCGCAGGTGGATGTCATCGGCGCCCTTGCCATAGCAATCTGCGCCACGGCCAGGCTCGCCATTGCGAGCCTTGTGCATTTTGGAGAAGCGGAAATCGACGAGCGTGTTGATATTGCGGTCGGCGACTGCCCAAATGGTGCCGCCCTTGCCGCCATCGCCGCCATCGGGACCGCCGAAAGGCCGGAATTTTTCACGGCAGAAAGAGGCGCAGCCGTTGCCGCCATCGCCCGCGATGACTTCGATTTTTGCTTCGTCGATAAACTTCATAATTTTGCCGCCATAAAACTAAAAAGGCTCTACCTTGGGCAGAGCCTTTCGATTGAAGGCTTGCGCCTTACATCATGCGATCATTGCGGAGCGAACTGGCGCTCCGCGATGAATTACGCTGGTACTGCTGCGTTAGGTACAACGGTCACGAATTGCTTCGAGCCAGCACCTTTGACAACGAACTTCACTTTGCCCGCGATCAACGCGAACAACGTGTGGTCTTTGCCCATGCCTACGCCTTCGCCGGCGCGCACTGGCGTGCCGCGTTGACGAATGATGATGCCGCCAGCATTGATAGCTTGGCCGCCGTAGACTTTAACGCCCAGACGTTTTGATTCTGAATCACGGCCGTTTCGCGTTGTGCCGCCGCCTTTTTTATGTGCCATTTAAGACTCCTTGATAGCTGATTATGTAGACAAACTGCGTCAAACAGCGGCGATTAGCCGTTGATCGAAACGATTTGGATTTCGGTAAAATTCTGGCGATGGCCTTGATGCTTTTGGTAGTGCTTACGACGACGCATCTTGAAAATTTTGACCTTATCATGGCGACCATGCGCCACAACCGTAACCAGTACCGTTGCACCTTCGACCAATGGAGCACCAAACTTGATGCTGTCGCCCGCGCCTACTGCGAGAACTTGATCGATGGTGATTTCGGAACCAATGTCTGCCGGTATCTGTTCTACTTTAAGTTTTTCGCCAGCGACAACTTTGTATTGTTTGCCACCGGTTTTTATGACCGCGTACATGATTTGAAACCTCATCAAATGTTGAAAGAATTTGTCCCACTGCCATGAAAAGCAAGCCGTGCACAACAGGGGGAACCAGCGATTATACACGGACTGAGAAATTGCGTCAAAAACTATTCACAAAGCTTGACGATCGTGGTATGTCGACAACCTGACCATCATGTCAGGCTTGCGCCAGGCGGACAGCAAAACGCGCGCCAGTGCCAACAAGGTCAATCAATTGCTCTACAGTCATAGGCAAACGTCACGCACGCGCAAGCCTTGTCGTATAATCGCGGCACCCACAATCTAATGCAGGTTCGCCTTGTCTGACGCTAACAAACACGTTAACCAAAACACCATCGTGCAAACGATTGCCGCCGATATGGACGCAGTCAATACGGTGATCCGCCAAAAGTTGCACTCCGATGTGATTCTGATCAACCAGATCGCTGAATACATCATCAGCGCAGGCGGCAAACGCATCCGTCCCGTGCTGATTTTGCTGGTGGCCAATGCCCACGCCTATCGCGGCACGGCGCACCATGAACTGGCCGCCGTGGTCGAATTCATCCACACCGCCACCCTGCTGCACGACGACGTCGTCGACGAATCGTCGATGCGCCGCGGACGCCAGACGGCCAATGCCCTGTTCGGCAATGCCGCTTCGGTGCTGGTGGGCGACTTCCTGCACTCGCGCTCGTTCCAGTTGATGGTGTCGCTGAACAATATGCGCGTCATGCAAATCCTCTCCGACGCCACCAACGTGATCGCCGAAGGCGAAGTGCTGCAGTTGCTGAACATGCACGATCCGGACGTGACGCAAGAAAGCTATTTGAACGTCATCCGCTCGAAGACGGCCAAGCTGTTCGAAGCATCGGCGCAACTGGGCGCCCTGATCGCCGGCGCCAGCGAAGACGACATCGAAGCGGCTGCCGAATACGGCCGCTCGCTGGGCACGGCCTTCCAGCTGATCGACGACGTGCTCGACTATGCAGGCGACGCCGCCGAGATCGGCAAGAATGTGGGCGACGATTTGCGCGAAGGCAAACCGACCATGCCGCTGATCTGGCTGATGGAAAACGGTACGCCGGAACAGCGCGAACTGGTGCGCAGCTGCATCGAGCAAGGCGACGAACAGCATTTCGATACCGTCCTGGCCGCCATCACCAATAGTGGCGCCCTCGACTACACGCGCAAGCAGGCGGAAATCGCCGGCCAGCGCGCCGCCGACGCCATCGCCGGCTGGCCGGACAGCGTCTACAAGCAATCGATGCTGCAACTGTGCTCGTTTGCCGTGGACCGCAATCACTGATCGCGCTTCACTGTCAACAATACAAAACGGCGCCACTGGCGCCGTTTTTTTATTTCACAGGCTTGCCATCGGCGCCGACCACGGCCTGGCCGTCTTCCTTGGCAAACGCGCCTTGCTGCGGCAGCGGCAATATCTCCAGCACTTTTTCCGACGGCCGGCACAGGCGCACGCCCAGTTGCGTGACGACGATGGGGCGGTTGATCAAGATAGGATGGGCTTGCATGGCGTCCAGCAGGACCACATCGCTGAGCTCAGGATTGGCCAGGCCCAGTTCGTCGTACAGGGCACCCTTGTCACGCATCGCCGCGCGCACGGACAAACCCGCGCGTGCGATCAGGTCGACCAACTCTTCACGCGAAGGCGGGTGCTTGACGTAATCGATGATGACGGGCTCGACGCCCGTGTTGCGGATCAGGGCCAGGGTATTGCGCGAGGTGCCGCAGGCCGTGTTGTGGTAAATCGTGATCGTCATGTCGTGATGTCCTTCAGTTAGTGGGTTCGCTGACGCAACAAGGCGCGCCAGCGCAGCAGTTCTCGGTCAAGAAAGCCAGCAAGCCGTTCATGCCCGCATAATTGGCGGCATAGATGATGGAGCGCCCTGCCTTGCTTGCCGTCACCAGATTGGCGTGCGCCAGTTCTTTCAGGTGAAACGACAGCGACGAGGGCGCGATTGCCAGCGCTTCGGCGATTTTCGTCGCCGCCATGCCTTCCGGCCCCGCTTGCACCAGCAGGCGGAACACGGCCAGCCGCGATTCTTGTGCCAGCGCAGCCAGGGCTGCGATGGCGGCCGCACTCGTCAATGGCGCAGTTTGCGTTGCGATTGTCTTTTCATTTTCCATATTTCAATAATAGTCGAATTATTGAATCGTTTCAAGCGACACCTCTTACGTAACCCAGCGCACCGACTGTCATGGTCTATCGGTCTATCTTGAAGAAAAAATCACTGCGATTGGCATCCCCATGACACGCTCAACCCCGCTCAAAATCCTCGGCTGGAGCTTGGCCGCCCTGCTGGCCCTGATCGCCATCGTGGCCATCTTCGTGCTGACCTTCGACTGGAACCGCGCCCGCCCCTACATCAACGAGAAGGTGTCGGAAAGCACGGGCCGTACCTTCGTCATCGGCGGCGATCTGCAGGTGAAATGGCAGCAAGGCCTGAAAACGGAACCGGGCTGGCGCCGCTACGTGCCGCGCCCCGTCATCAGCGCGCAGGACGTGCGCATGAGCAACCCGGACTGGGCGACGGCCGGCCCGCAACTGGCCAGCGCGAAACGCATCGACGTGGCCATCCATCCCTTGCCCCTGTTGCAGCATCGCGTGGTGCTGACGGACCTGGCGCTAGCCTCTCCCAACATTGCCCTGCAGCGGCGCGCCGATGGCAGCAACAGCTGGACCTTGAAAGACAACGGCCCTTCGGCATGGGACGTGGAAATCCAGCGCATGGCCTTCGGCGACGGCGTCATCCGCTACCTCGACGAAGGCATCGCCCTCGACGTGCACGCCAAGGTCAGCTCGACGGCGCCCGACGCCACGCCCGGCGATGCGCCAGGCAACGCTCCCGTGCAGAAATACGGCATCGCCTTCACCTTGGGCGGCAGCTACCGCAAGGCACCCGTGACGGGCGGCGGCAAGGCCGGCGCGGTGCTGTCCTTGACCGACAACAACACCGTGTATCCCGTGCAGGCGCATGCCGTGCTGGGCAAGAACAAGGCCAGCATCGACGGCACCTTGACGGATCCACGCTCATTGTCGGGCATCGATTTGCAGCTGAGCCTGGCCGGCGCCAGCATGGCCGACCTGTATCCGCTGACGGGCGTACTGCTGCCGGAAACGCCGGACTACGCGACCAAGGGCCGCCTGCTGGGCAAGAAGGACGGCGCCAGCTGGAACTGGACCTATCAAAACTTCAAGGGCACGGTGGGCCAGAGCGACCTGGCTGGCACCCTGCAATATTTGCCGCGCCAGCCGCGCCCCCTGCTGCGCGGCGAAGTGACGTCGCAGCAACTGCGCCTGGAAGACTTGGGCCCCACCATCGGCGCCGACAGCAATGCGCGGAAACAGGCGCGCGGCAAGGCGCCCGTGCAACCCGATAACAAAGCCTTGCCCGTGGAACAGTTCAACACGGCCAAATGGAATGCGCTCGACGCCGACGTGAAATTCACGGGCAAGAAACTGGTGCGCACGCACGATATCCCGCTCAACAATGTCGTTGCCAACATCCACATGAAAGACAAGGTGCTGAGTTTGACGCCGCTCAACTTCGGCATGGCCGGCGGCAACATCACCTCGAACATCACGCTCGATGGCCGTCAAAAGACCATCGCCGCGCAAGCCAAGGTGGCGGCGCGCCACCTCAAAATTCGCGAACTGTTTCCCAAGCTGCAATCGATGCAAGCGAGCTTCGGCGAAGTATATGGCGACGCGGCGCTGACGGGCCACGGCAATTCCGTCTCGGCCATGCTGGCCAGCGCGAATGGCGAACTGGCGGCCACCGTCAGCGAAGGCTCCGTCAGCCAGTTCATGCTGGAACTGGCCGGCCTGAACCTGGCCAACGCCGTCTTCGTGAAAATCTTTGGCGACAAACAAGTCCACCTGAACTGCCTGGCCAGCGATTTCGCCGTCACGAATGGCCAGGCCGACGTGCGCCGCTTCGTGCTCGATACGGACACGGCCGTCGTGAATGTCACGGGAAACGTCAACCTGGCCACCGAAACCCTGGACCTCGACGTGCGCCCCCGCACCAAGGGCGCCCGCATCATCACCCTGCGCACGCCGCTGTACGCGAAAGGCACGTTCAAGAACCCGGCCGTCGGCCCGCAAAAAGGTCCGCTGGCCCTGAAAGCGGGCGCCGCCGTAGCCCTGGCCACCGTCGTCACGCCACTGGCCGCCCTGCTGCCGCTGGTCAACGTCGACAAAGCCCCCGACACGGACTGCGCCGCCGTCATGGCGCAAGCCAACGCCACCCGCAAGGCCCCGACTTCGCCGGCGACGAATGCGCCAGCAAAAAAAGTCAGCGAAGCGGAGATCAAGAAGGCGCAGCAGGAAAAGAAATAGAGGTTGATGCAGCCGCTTGAAACCCGCCCCGCCATCTGCTGTAATAAAGAAAAGCGGGGTGTGGCTCAGCCTGGTAGAGCGCTGCGTTCGGGACGCAGAGGCCGGAGGTTCGAATCCTCTCACCCCGACCAAATTTCTTTTTTGCAAATCAAGAACTTAGAAAAGCCACAGCTACTGGGCTTTGTCATTTTTAGTCCGTTAGTGGCAAATTAGCGTAGCTGTTCGGTGTTCCACTTCTAGTATCGGTTCGCCGTGGCCGCCGACAAACGGCAGATTGGCTGGCCCGAGGCGGCATGTTCGTCGCGTCGAGCACGAGGCTCGTTTCGCCCTCTTGCATGGTTCTGACT
Organism: Janthinobacterium rivuli; assembly: GCF_029690045.1. NCBI lineage: Bacteria > Pseudomonadati > Pseudomonadota > Betaproteobacteria > Burkholderiales > Oxalobacteraceae > Janthinobacterium > Janthinobacterium rivuli. Next base: position 1,412,513 of record NZ_CP121464.1, on the reverse strand, counting down.
CCTTGAATTGATGGAGGCCGATTCTGGATGCCAAATGATCAGCAATGAAAAATGGGAGTAAGTAGCGCACTTACGTACAATTTCCTGAATTGGCATGATGAAGTTGTTTCATAGTAGTTTGACACAGAGCTCTGACCGTCCACTCGAACGAGCCCAACAGGTTCGTCAGCAGCGCGACACAACGCATAAACAATCTCAACTGGAATCCCCAGGCTCGGTCTGGCCGGAATCGCACCCAGCGCCAATCGGCCGGCTTCGACTGATAGTCGTAGAGGCAAACATTGCCAGGTCAACAGCACTGCATCAGCCTGCTCGAACCAGAATACAGCCGTGAGGACAGGTGTTCCATGATTCACCTCGCCCGCCGTTCGCCAGCATGACGGAAGTAAGCTGATCCCCTAAATACCCCGAAGAAACTAATGATGATATTGTCCAAAAACAAGATGGGTTCGGAACTATCAAAGCAAAATGGTATCTCGGAATAGACAATCCGTACGTCTGCAGCTTGGCTTGGTTAGCAGCCTCATCCGGGCAGAGTTGAGAGGCTGGCCGCGTAACGGTGCGCCGATTTGACCAATTAACGGCCCTCGTCTTGTTTGGGCAATGGAAAACAATATGCCGCATGAACATGTTGCCGCGCGTACCGCCCTGGTATTGGAGACGAATAACCTGCGCGGCGGCGCCGGCCTGGATGCGGCCGGCGCCAGCCTGCTGCATGTGATCGGCCTGCTGGCGCAACAGAGCGTCGCACTAAGCGCACTCGCGCAAGTGATCGTCACGCACGACGGCTTGTGCGAGCGCATTCGCACAAGCGCGGAGCGCCTGGCGGGCCGCGACATCGACTTCGTGCGGATCCATGCCAGCACCGGCTACTACCAGGCCAAGAACGACGGTTTCGACGCCGTCCATGCCGACCGCTGCGACTACGTCTGCTTCGCCGACGCCGACTGCAAGCCCGAACAAGACTGGCTTGAACAGCTGATCGCGCCGCTGACGGACGCAGCGCCACCGGCAGTGGTGGCCGGCCGCACCAGCTACGCTGCCACTGTGGCAGGCACCGCCCTAACCACGATTGACTTCATGTACTTCCCCAGCCAGCTGCTAGCTCGCGCGACGCGCAACTTCTACGCCAACAACGTGGTGTTCTTGCGCGAGCTGTTCGCGCAGCACCGCTATCAGCCACTCGACGGCGTGTATCGCGCGCACTGTCAGGTGCTGGCCCTGCGTCTCCAAGCCGCAGGCGTGGCTCTGCACTACGCCGTGCGGGCGCACACCGTGCACAAGCTGCCCGATACCCGCTTCGAGCTGTTCAAATTACGCTGGATGCGCGGACAGGACACGCTCGGCTTGACGCCCCACCTGGTGCGCACCTATCTGCCACGGTCCATGCAATGGCTGGCAAATAGCGGCCCTGTCGGACCGCTCTGTGTGCTGACGGCGCGGCTGTGGTACAGCCTGCACGCACTCAACCATCAGGATGCAACGCCGGTGCGCGGCCTGCGCTGGGTGTCGGCCGTCGTTCTGATCGGGTTTTTTTCCGGGCTGGACATGCTTGGCGCACTGTGCCGGGGCCTCGGCATCCGCAGCGCTGCCGCCGAGGGCGCCGACGCACAATCGCTGTCCTACCATGAACGCTAACCACGGGAAACCCTACCATGACCTTGCACCGTTCCTACACCACTTTGCAATGGGCAGCCCTGAGTTTGCTGGCGCTGACCGGTAGCGCCCGCGCCACCGACTTGGAGGGGCGTGGCGTTCATTATTTTGCATCAGCCAGCGGCTGCCCGCTTCCCGAGGTGAACACGCATGCCGAGATGTGTAACCGCATCGGCCTCGACGACCAGGCCACCACGGCAGCTGTCGACACCAGCTCGTACCAGATTCACTTCAACAACGCCCGCAGTTATGGCAAAAAGACCATCGTCGGCGACGTGCTGTTGCAAGGCTCGGCACTGGACGAAGCGGGCCGCCGCGTACCGGTCAGCGTCCACCTGATACTGAGCAAATCCGGAGACAGTTGGTCAGTCAGCAGCCATGCGCATACACCGGTCAAGGGGGCATTCAGCGCGGTACGTATCGACCCCTATCTGGTGGACGTGCCGGCAGCAAGTGGCCGACGTGTGCTGGTATCGTTCGAGCAAGCCACAAAGCTGGTGTCCGATCCCGCCCTGGCCGCGCGCCTGTCCAGCCACCTGGTACAGGTACGTGACAACCGCGGCGCGAAGCCGGGCGATCCCGACATCACCATCACGCTCGGTGCAGGTAAGGTAGCCAAGCCTGTGATGCGCGCACGGCTGCACAGCGATCCGCCAAGCGCCGGCAACGCCGGCGCCCTGCTGGCGCACGGCACTTGGTCATTCGAGCTCGAAGCGCTGACCGGCAAAATCCCCAACCAAGTGGTCCAGCGCGAACTGTTCCTGTACGGCCTGAGCGACCACCCGCTGCTCAAGCCGCTGATGAAGCGTGGCTTCGCCGCGCGCGACAAGCTGACCATCGGCGCCGTGCACGGCCAGGGCTACCTGCGTTACGGCGACCAGCAACAGGCCTTTGCCGGGGCCGGCAATGCGGCGGCGGCTTTCCTGCAGCAAAGCTTTATCGGGCTCGTGCTGGGCAATCAGCTGGCGGCGGGCGATGCGCTTGCACGCTGATGGATGGCCGCTGCCGGCCCGCTTGGCAGCGCCGCCACTATGCGGCTTGCCGGCCATGCAGGCGCGCTGGGTCGACCACATCAAGCGTGCCGCCCTGCGCCAACTGCATGCCAGCGTGGCCGGTGAACGGCTGCTGTTGCGTATCTACCTGATAGGCGAGGAGGCCAGCGAAATCGCGCTGCAGTCTGACCTGCTGGGCCAGCCGCCGGCTTGGCTGGCGCGACAAATGGAAAAGCACCTGGCGGACGAACGGCGTCATGCTTCGCTGTTTGCGGCTGCGCTAACGGCGCGGGGCGGGATAGCGCCGGTGCCTTTGTCCGCGCGCCCCGATGCGCTCACCCTACGCAAGATCGCGCAATGGCGCACACTCGCGCATCGCTACAGTAGCAGCTTTTCCGCAGGCCACCTCATCCCGGCGTTCGCTATCGGCTTGTGCGCCGAACAGACGTTCACCCGCGTTCTGCGGCGCCATTGCGCGCTGATTGGCACAGTTCATCCGCTATATCCCCTGTTGGTTGGTGTGCTGAGCGATGAAGACCGCCACGTTCGCTTGTGCCAGCATACGCTGGCACGTCTGGTGCTGCCGTCCGAACACGGGAGCCTGGCATCGCTGCTCGATGAGATTCGCGCCATCGATCGTGCCTGGGGCGTCTCCAGCGCGCTCATCATGTATCTGGCCGGCGCCGCGTTGCGGCTGTGGCCCGCACGTCCATGAACACCATCAAGGTGACCTATCTGGCAACGGCCGACGCCCGCGGTCACCTGATGCGCGCGCAACTACTCACGCATGCGTTACGCGAATACGGCGCCGATGTCGATGTACTGACCACATCGGACGAAGGCGTCGCTTTCCTGGCCGGATTCGGCATCACTGCGCAAGTGCTGTCGCGCCACTACGCAGTCCAGTTTGACACCCGGCAAAACATGCTGTCCGCAGAAACCGACGCAAATATCGCCAACTATCTGTTTCGACCGTCGCGGATGTGCCGCGACATGATGCAACTACGCATCGCTCTGCGCAGCGCAGACTTAATCATCAACGACTCATTTCACCCGGCATTGCTGTTCATGGGCTGCATGCCGGCATGGCGGGGCAAGGTGGTACACATCTACGGCACCAGCTTGCGGCAGGCGGTTCAAAACAATTTTTCCGGGCGACTACCAGCTATCCTCTCACGCCTGTTCCATCGCATCGTCGGATGGCAGATCAACGCCAGCTTAGCGCGCATTGAGCACGACTTCAGCTACGAGGCGACTTGCGACGGCGCCACATTCCGCCTGCCGACTCCGGTCGTTGTGGCCGCGCTGTTTGACGCCGCAGTGCCGCGCGTGCAGGCATGCGCAGCCGTCTACCTCAATCCCCATTTCCGAGACCCCTGCCTGGCCGATGGGATCGAAACCGGCTTGCTCCTCGCCGGCATGCACGCAACGCTGGTCGGCGAGGGCTATGCCGGACGCGCGCGATGGAAGGCGCAGGACGCCGACTGGGTGCGGCAAGCTGCCGCCAGCAACCTGATCGTCTCGGCGCCCGGCATGGCGGCGTTGTCGGTGGCGCTGGTCTACGGTCGGCCCATCGTTCTGGTGCTAACCGAGCAGCCGGAGCAGAAAATCAACGCAGCGCGCGCGGCGGCGCTGGGGCTGGCGCATCGCATCGTCGTCTGGCGCGGCGACGCGCCAACGTTCGCCCAAGACCTGTGCAGCGCGTGCGCCGATCTGCTACAAAGCGCCCCCACCTTGCCTGCGCCGGACGGCCGCGCGGTAGCCGGCGCACGCCTGCAGAGCTGGGTAGCGGTGCTGTACGAGCTGGCCGCGCGGTCTGTCCACCGATGAGGCGTCCATCATGAGGCCCCCATTACCGGCGCATCTCACAACGATCAGCAATCCGCGCGCACTACTCGCCGTCGCGCTTGACTGGGCGCTGATTGCTGCCTGCTTCGCCGCGGCTATCCGCTTTCCCTATCCGCTGGTGTTCGTGCTAAGCGCGGTCCTGGTCGCCCGCACCCAGCTCGCGCTAGCCGTTCTGATGCATGAAAGCGCTCACGGTACCCTGCTGTCGCATCGGCGCCTGAACGACATCGCAGGCCAACTGTTCGCGGCAGCGCCACTTCTGCTGGTGATGGATTTTTATCGCAGCGGCCACTTGCAGCATCACCGTGCACCGATGGTAGCCGACGATCCGGTCGCCACCATATTCGGCATCGACGACTACCCCGTGACGCGTAGGGAATTGGTGTGGCGTTTGTTCAAAGATGCCACCGGCATTGGATACTTCCTCAGCGCGCGCAATCTGGTGCGCGCCAGGCTGCGTGGCCGCAATCCGCATAAGGCTGCCGGCCACAGCAAGAGGTTCTACGCAATCGCCAGCATCGTTGCGGTACAGGGCGTGATGATCGGCCTGCTCGCGGCAGCGGGACATGCAGCGCTGTATTTCGGGCTTTGGATCTTACCAGCGCTGACCTTGCTACCGCTGTTCGGGCGCATACGCGCGATCACCGAGCACGCGGGCTACCGGGCGTCGGAAGATCAGCGATTCAGTGCGCGTACCGTCGTACGGCGCAGCTGGCAAACTTTTTTCGTCGGACCGCATCGTATCCATTACCATATCGAGCATCATGAATATCCACACGTACCCTTCTATCGCCTGCAGCAGGTGCATGCGCTAATGGCGCAACAAGGCCGCCTGCCGGCGGCCAACTTGTATCGATCGTATGGACAGGTGCTGAGAGACGTCAGCCAACTCAAGCAAATTGCTGAACACTGACCGCATGCTTTGCATTCGAACACGATCAATGTCTGAGCTAAGCGTTGATTTAATTTTGAATACCCTGACGGTGGAGTCGCGCCAAGTGGAATTGCCGCGGCCCGACCATGTCGGCGTATCGGATTTTCTTTGCTTTTCAACGTATAAGCAAGTTCGAATCCTCCCACCCCGACCAGCATCCTGAAATGCCATCGGCATCCTTCCTTATCTGAATTCGCGTGACAAGTCTGCGTCGCTGGTTGATATAAATTTCTGAGAAGACGTCCAAGCCATGATGAACCATCCGCCGGAGCAAGCGGCAAGCAAGAAGAAAGCCTATCTCCTTGGACTGCTCATCGGATTTCTCCCGATCCTCGCCTTTTTCCTGCTCCTGATCGATCACCCGACTGAGTTGATTGGGATATTCACCGGTATCAGCGTGCCTGATTTCAATGACCGGCCGCTGAAAATCCCACTTGCATGCCTCGCTCTGGGCCTGTTTATTTTGGCATGGGTCAAGCTGGGGAAATCAGGAAGAATAACTATAGGCGAACAGTATGGATTGCTTTTTATTGCAACACTCATTGTCGTGGTGCGGTTCTTGATTTTTATGCATCAGCTAGGGGAAGCATTGAGAGGCATGGCTTGGTAATTAATTCGAAGGAAGTCCACCAGCCAAAGCAGGCTTAAGACAGGCAGAAGGGAATTCGAATACTTTTATCCAAAGCCACATTGTCTTCTTGTCTCCTTGTCTGCGCAATCTTCAGGCACCTTTACCCGCGCGTTAGCGTGCGCCCGCGAAGTGTGATATTAATTAAATAGTTGATTAATTAAACACTTCTCGCGCAAAGGCCTGACCGATGTCTTTCCTGATAGTTCTGGCCGCACTGGCCTTCCTGATGCTGGCCGCCTACCGCGGCTATAGCGTGATCCTGTTTGCGCCCGTCGCCGCGCTCGGTGCCGTGCTGCTCACCGATCCGTCCGCCGTGCCGGCCGTCTTCAGCGGCATCTTCATGGAAAAGATGGTGGGATTTATCAAGCTGTATTTCCCCGTCTTTTTGCTCGGCGCCGTGTTCGGTAAACTAATTGAACTGTCCGGCTTTTCACAGTCCATCGTCGTGGCCGCCATTCGCTATATCGGCAGTGCGCGCGCGAATGCCGTCATCGTGGCCGTGTGCGCGGCGCTGACTTACGGCGGCGTGTCGCTGTTCGTGGTGGTGTTTGCCGTTTACCCGTTCGCAGCCGAGCTGTACCGCCAGAGCAATATTCCCAAGCGGCTGATGCCGGGCGCCATCGCCCTGGGCGCGTTCTCGTTCACCATGGACACTTTACCAGGCACGCCACAGATCCAGAACATCATCCCCACCACCTTTTTCAACACCACCGGCTGGGCCGCGCCGTGGCTGGGCACTATTGGCGCCGTGCTGACGGTGATCATGGGACTGGCCTTCCTCGAATGGCGCAGGCGCTCCGTCATGGCGACGGGCGAAGGTTATGGGGCCGAGACCGACAAGGCCACGGCCGACGTGGGCGACTTGCCCCATCCGCTGCTGTCGGTGGCGCCTCTGGTGCTGGTCGGTGTGGCCAACTTTGCGCTGACCAAACTGATTCCCCAATGGTATGGCGACAGCTACGTGCTCACCGCCGAAGCCCTGCCCGGCTTGCATGCGCCCGTGTCGACGTCGATAGCCTCCGTGACCGGTATCTGGGCCGTGGAAGGCGCCTTGTTGCTGGGAATTTTGCTCGTCTGCATTACCGCCTTCGGGCGCATCCGCGCCGCCTTTGCCGAGGGCACCAAGGCGGCCGTGGGCGGCGCCTTGCTGGCTGCCATGAATACGGCGTCCGAATATGGCTTCGGCGGCGTCATCGCGGCCCTGCCCGGCTTTCTTGCCGTCAGCAACACCTTGCGCAGCGTGCCCGATCCGCTCGTCAACGCGGCCGTGTCCGTCACGACCCTGGCCGGCATCACGGGCTCGGCCTCGGGCGGCATGAGCATCGCGCTGGCCGCCATGTCGGACAGTTTTATCCAGGCCGCGCAGCAGGCGCATATTCCGCTCGAAGTCATGCACCGCGTGGTGGCCATGGCCAGCGGCGGCATGGATACCTTGCCGCACAATGGCGCCGTGATCACCCTGCTGGCCGTCACGGGCCTCACGCACCGCCAGTCCTACCGCGACATTTTCGGCATCACCGTCATCAAGACGGTAGCCGTGTTTTTAGTAATCGGTATTTACTACCTGACAGGGCTGGTATGATCGCGTCTTCCCCGACGCTCACTCGCACCGCTCCATGAATCATTTCCAGGTATTGATCGCTGCGGTCTCGGCCGTGGTGCTGTTTTTGTACAGCTTGCAAGCTTTCAGCCGTGAACTGCAAGCGATGGGCGGCGCGGGCATGCAAGCCTGGCTGGCCAGGGTCACCACCAACCGCTGGTATGGCTTTCTCGTCGGCGCCATCGCCACGGCGCTGGTGCAGTCGAGCAGCGCCACGACGGCGCTGGCCGTCGCCCTCGTCGATGCGCAAGTGATCAGCTTTGCGGGCAGCCTGGCAATCCTCTTGGGGGCGAATGTCGGCACGACGGCCACGGCCTGGCTGGTGTCGATGAAGCTGACGGGCATCGGCCCCCTGTTCATCATCGCCGGCGCCCTCGTCTCCAGCCTGCCCAGCAAGATACAGGCGCTGGGCAAGGCGGCGTTTTACTTTGGCTTGATCTTTTTCGCGCTGGACCTGATTTCGAGCGAACTCAAGCCGCTGCAGGCGCAGCCGTGGTTCGTCGATACCCTGGCGCAGGCGCGCGAACCGTGGATCGCCTTGCTGATGGGCGCGCTATTTACGGCGCTGGTGCAATCGAGCAGCGTCTCCACCGGCCTGGCCATCGTGCTGACGCAGCACCAGCTGATCCCGGCCGAGGCGGCAATCGCCATCGTCGTGGGCGCCAACGTCGGTTCCACCTCGACGGCGCTGCTGTCGAGCCTGCAGATGAGCGCCAACGCGCAAGCCACGGCCAAGGCCAATTTCCTCTTCAACCTGGCCGGCGCGCTGGCCTTCTTCCCCTTCATCCCCGCCCTGTCGGACGCCTTGCTGCCGCTGGCCGGCACGGCCGTGGCGGCCGCCCACCTGATTTTCAACCTGTGCGTGGGCCTGTGTTTCCTCGTGTTCCTGCCTTACCTCCAGCCGCGCCTGATGCGCTGGCTGAAGGCGGCACCGGCCTGAGCTTATTTCACGGCCGGCGCGGCGCCTGTCGTCTGCGCCGGCTTGAACAGGTGGCTGATGCCCATGGTCAGCAGCGGACCGGCCAGCGCCAGGTAGGAACTGTCCACGCCGTACGGATTGCCAGCCAGGAACCAGCCAATCGTGGCGATCACCGAGACGATCACGCCGACAAAGGCGCCGCGCGGCGTGCCGAATTTCGGCGCATAGAAGGCCATCAGCACCAGCACGGCCAGGGTGGCGCGCAGGGCCTTGCCCAGGAAGGCGATCATCAGCAGTTTTTCCGCATACAGCGCCAGCACCAGCGGCAGCAGGCCGGCCACGACGATGGCGATGCGCAGGAACATCAGCGATTTCGCGTCGTTCTTCGCCTTGTTATACCAGGGATCATAAAAATCCTTCATGGCCAGGGTGGCCGATGCCAGGGTGGTGGCGGAAATACCGCCGAACAGGGCGCCGGCCAGGCCGACGATCATGATGCTGGCGGAAAATGCCGGCATGTGGGCGATCATCGTGGGAAACGCGTCGATCGACTTCATGCCCGGATACAGCACGGCGCTGCACATGCCGATCAGGGCCGCCATCAGGCCGAACGGGATCATCAGCGACGACACGTAATAGCAGGCGCGCTTGGCCACGGCCGGATTGTCCGTGCTGACCAGCGCCTGGATCACGTATTGCGTGGCGAAGATGGAACCGATGCCGCCGATCATCCAGGCGATGATCTGGCCCCAGCCGATCTCGACCCAGTTGAACATCTTGGCCGGCAGCTGCGCCTGCAACGCGCCGATGCCGCCCGTTGCTTCCAGCGCATACGCCAGCGCCAGGATCACGCCCAGGTATTTGACGATGGAGTGGGCGAAATTGGTGTACACGACCGAGCGCATGCCGCCCAGGCTGACATAGATCACGGTGATGGCGCCGACCAGCAAAATGGCGACCGTCTTGTTGATGTGCAGCACGGCCGCCAGCACGGCGCCGCCGCTCGCATACAGGGCCACGGCAACGATGCTCAGCGCGACGATGGTAAGGATGGACGCCGCATAGCGCACGGGCTCGCCATACGTTTGCGCGAGGATACCGGAAATCGTCGACTGCCCGCTTTCCTTGTATTTTTTCACCAGCACGATGGCCAGCAGGAAAAAGCCCAGCGACAGCGCCACCAGATTCCAGGCGGCGGAAATGCCCAGTTCATAGCCCTTCTGGGCCGTGCCGATGCTGACGGAACTGCCGATGAATTCCGACAGCAGCAAGGCGCCGATCAGGAAGGCGGGATAATTGCGCCCGCCCGCCGTCATGCCCTCGGCACTGTTGGCATGCTTGCGCACGCTATAGGTAATGTACGACATGAGGGCGAAATAGCCCACCGTGACCGCGGCGATGATGATCAATCTGTTTTCCATCCGTCTACTCCAAGTCTGCTTTTCTTATTATTATTTTTCAAGAAAGCTTCCCCTGCCGCATGCCGCATGCCAGTCTTGCCGGCGACGCTGCTCAGAGGAAAACCACATTCCCGCCGTACCGATACGGTACAGCAAGCCTCACACTAAAAAAGTCCGCAACTGTTCTGTAAACAAGTCCGCCGCTTCGATATTCGAGATATGCGAAGCGGGCAGGCTGGCCAGGCGGGAACCTGCGATCTGCTGCTGCAGCCAGCGCCCGTCGTCGATGGTGGTCACGGGATCGTACTCGCCCGCGATGATCAGGGTCGGCACGGCGATCGTGCCGACGGCGTCGTGCAAGTCCGTCTGGGCCAGCACGTCGCAGCAGGCTGCATAGCCGCCGGCATCCTGACTCAGCAAAATGCCGGCCAGGCGCGCCACCGTGTACGCTTCGCGTTCGATGAACTGTGGCGTGAACCAGCGCGCGGCCGCGCTCTCGGCCACCGCAGCCATGCCGTCGCGGCGCACCTGCTCCGCCCGCAACTGCCACGGCGCGGCGCCGCCGATGCGCGCCGCCGTATTCGCCAGCACAAGGTGCGTCAAGCGCCGCGGCTGGTGTATGCCCAGCCACTGGCCCGTCAAGCCGCCCATGGAAATGCCGCAGAAGGCGGCGCGTTCGATATCGAGATGGTCGAGCAGCGCCACCACATCCTGCCCCAGCCGCTCGATGCCGAACGGCGCGCCGCCGCTGGCCGACTGGCCATGGCCGCGTGTATCGTAGCGCACGACAAAAAAGTCGTCGCTCAGCGCGGCCGCCTGCGCCTCCCACATGGACAGGTCCGTGCCGAGGGAATTCGACAGGACCAGGCAAGGCTTGCGGCGCTCGCCATCCGTGCGGTAATGCAAGCGAATACCGTCCACCGCGCACGTTTTCCCGACAGTGTCGTTGCCTATCTGCGTCATTAGATGTCTCCTCAGGAATCGTCGTCGCGCACGGACGAGGGATGGCGGCACAGCGGCATCACGTCGATCTGCATGTAGGGGAACAAAGGCAGGGAAGTGAGCAAGTTGTGCAGCTCGTCCACGCTGTCCATGTCGAAGACGCTGACGTTGGCGTACTGACCGGCGATGCGCCACAGGTGGCGCCACTTGCCCTCGTGCTGCAGGCGCTGCGCCAGTGCCTTTTCCGTTTGCTTGAGCTGCGCCGCCTGCTCGGCGGGCATGCTCAATGGCAGGTTCACGTTCATGCGTACATGGAATAACATGGTTTCTCCTTAAGATTTTTATAGGCACTTACAACGCCTAACAAAACCGTAGCGAGCGGAAGAGAGTTGCGGTCGAGAAGCGCAACTGTACGAAGGTACAGTGAGCATCGCAGACCGTAAATCACGACGCGCAGTAGGTTTTGATAGGCGTCCTCAGACGCGCTGCATGGCGCGTAGCTTGTCCATATCGATCTCGACGCCCAGGCCCGGCCCTGTCGGCACCTGCAGCATGAAGTCGCGGTACACGAGCGGCTCGCGCAAGACTTCCTGCGTCAGCAGCAGTGGCCCGAACAGCTCCGTGCCCCAGGCCAGTTCCGCGAACGTGGAGCACACGTGGGCCGTGGCGGCCGTGCCGACGCCGCCTTCGAGCATGGTGCCGCCGTACAGGCCCACGCCCGCCAGGCGCGCCACGGTGGCTACTTCCAGCGCCGGCAGCAAGCCGCCCGACTGGGTGATTTTCACGGCAAACACGTCGGCCGCATCGGCCTGCGCCAGCGCCAGCGCATCGGCGGGGCCATGCAAGGCTTCATCGGCCATGATGGCCACGTCGAAGCGCTGCTTCAGGCGCGCCAGCGCGGCGCGGTTGCCCGCCTTGACTGGTTGTTCGATCAGGTCGATGCCGCCCGCTTCCAGCGCGGCGATGCCGCGCACGGCGTCCGTCTCGCTCCAGGCCTGGTTGACGTCGACGCGCACGCTGGCCCGTTCGCCCAGCGCACGCTTGATCTCCAGCACATGGGCCACGTCATCCATCACGTCGCGCAGGCCGATCTTCAGCTTGAAGATGCGGTGACGGCGCAGTTCCAGCATTTTTTCGCCTTCGGCGATATCGCGCGCCGTGTCGCCGCTGGCCAGCACCCAGGCCACGGGCAGCGCATCGCGCACGCGCCCGCCCAGCAATTCCGACAGCGGCACGTTCAGGCGGCGCGCCTGCGCGTCCAGCAGGGCCGTTTCGATCGCGCACTTGGCGAAGCGGTTGCCCTGGATGACCTTGCGCACCCTGGCCATGGCCTTGGCCACCTCGCTCGCTTCCATGCCGACCAGCAGCGGCGCGATATAGGTGTCGATATTCGTCTTGATGCTTTCCGGGCTTTCGCCGCCGTAGCCCAAGCCGCCGATGGTGGTCGCCTCGCCCCAGCCCGTGATGCCGTCGGCGCAGCGCAGGCGCACCAGCACCAGGGTTTGCGTATTCATGGTGGCGACGGACATGCGGTGCGGGCGAATGGTTGGCACATCGACCAGGTAGGTCTCGATATTTTGAATCATATTTATTCCGTATAATTCTGTGGAGTGGTGACACGATATGCCCCGAATCTCCCCACGTCCAACACCGAGTTGGTATCAAACCTATACCTGAAAGGTATGAAGATGGAATTACGGCACTTGCGCTACTTCGTTGCGGTCGCAGAGGAAAGGAACTTCACGCGGGCCGCCGCGCGCCTACACATCGCGCAGCCGCCGCTGAGCCGGCAGATGCAGCAGCTGGAAGAAATCCTGGGCGTGGCACTGATCGAAAAAGGGTCACGGCCCTTGCGGCTGACGGAAGCGGGCGAGTTTTTCCTCGCCCATGCGCGGCCACTGCTCGACCAGGTGCGCGACCTGCAGGCGATGACGCAGCGTGTCGGCAAGCTGGAACGCACGCTGTCGATCGGCTTTGTCGCCTCGACCCTGTATGGGGAATTGCCCGACATCGTGCACCGCTTTTGCGAACGTCATCCCGAGGTCGACGTGAGCCTGCATGAAATGACGACGGTGCAGCAGTTGAAGGCCCTGAAGGAAGGCCGCATCGACGTGGGATTCGGACGATTGAAAAGCGAGGACCCCAGCATCCGCCGCATCCTGCTGCGCGAAGAGCGCTTGGTGGTGGCCCTGCCGCCGGGCCACCGGCTGGCCAAGGGGGAAGGCGGATTGCGCCTGACTGACCTGGTCCACGAAACCCTGCTCGTGTATCCGAAAGCGCCCCGCCCCAGCTTTGCCGACCAGGTGCTGGCCATGTTCAGCGAAGGCAATGTCACGCCCGGCCCCGTCACGGAAGTGCGTGAGCTGCAGATTTCCATGGGACTGGTGGCGGCCGGCCAGGGCATCTCCATCGTGCCGGAAAGCGTGCAGGCCATGCATCACCGGAACGTCGTGTACCGCAAGCTGGACGACAAGCACGCGTTCTCGCCCATTTTATTCAGCATGCGGCATATGGACCGCTCGCCCGAACTGGAAAACCTCCTCGCTGCCGTGTACTCGATCTACGATGAACACGGCATCGCGCACGTCAAGGAAAGCCTGTAGCCGTCACTACGCGGCGTCGGCCAGCAATGCCGGGCGCAGCGCACGAATGCGCAGTTCCGTGAAATAGCCGCCCGCTTCGTTGTAGCGCAGGTAGTGGCGGCCGCAGTTCAGGCAGCGGGCCACCTGACTCAGGTTCGCGGGATAGTAGCGCGGAGCGATGGGCGCGTCCACGCTGTCATAGCGCGTGCCATGCGGGTGGTATTCGGCAAACGTCGGTTCTTCGTACGGGTCTTCGCGCAAGGTGCCGATTTCTTCAAAGCGGTCCAGCTCCAGCGAAGTGGGAAGGCGCTGCCATGCATCCAGCGGGACGGCGCAGCAGCTGCATTTTTTGGTCACCAGCGCCGACGCGGCGGCCAGTGCGGACAAGGCGGGAAAGTCGATGAATACCATGTTCAGCCGTTACAAGGGGGCGGCCCATGGCAACGAGCCTGGCCGCACCCCTTATTCTAGCGCAGTCGCATCCTGCCGATACGCGCACCGCATTTCGCCAGGAGCAGCTCCAGCAACAACAGCATGGCGCCGGAAACGAGCAGCAGCGGCATCAGCGCACACATGACGGCCGCCGCCAGCCAGGCCAGCGCGGAAGGCGAGCTCCAGGCGCCCGGCAGCAGCCTGGGCAAACCCAGCGAGCCTGGCAAGCGCCGCTTGAAAAACATCACCCAGCCCGACACCAGCGAGAACAGCACGCTGGCGCCGAACAGCAGCAGCAAGGCCTGGTTCCACCAGCCGAATTCGCCGCGGTGAAATGGAATGCCGATGGCCGTGGCCTTGCCGAACGCCGTCTGCGCTTCCCAGCCCGCATAGTACAAAGGCTTGCCGCTGTAGGCATCGAATTGCAGATCAAAGCGCAAGGTGGGCTGGCTGCGGTCGGCCATGGTGACGCGCCACACATCGTCCTGGCTGGCCGGCGCCGTCAATTGCACGGCGATGGCGGGCGCATGGCTGCGCGCCACCTGCCACGCATCCTGCCAGTCGAGCGGAGCACCCGCCTCGGTCGAATGCAGGCTGCGCGGCACGGGCGGCGGCGCCTGGCCGCTGACATCGCGCAGCGCGCGGATGCGCCCGCCCGCCTGCTGGCTCCACGTCAGCCCTGTCGTCAGGATCACGGCGCTGACGATGCCGAGCGCCACGCCAAGAAAAGCATGCCACTGGCGCCAGCCATTGCGGCCCCGCGCGCCCCGCTTCGGCAAGCCCGATTGCGCGCCGCGCGGCCACCACAGGGCCACACCCGTCACCAGCATCACCATCAGCCAGCTGGCCGCCAGCTCGATCATCCAGCGCCAGCCATCATTCTGCAGCAGGCGCGAATGCAGCTTTTTCGCCCAGTTGCCAAAGCGCTCGCTGCTGGCCAGGCTGCCCAGCACGCGCGCGTCATACGGATTCACATACACGATGATGGCTTGCGCGGGCAGGCCAAACTTCGGCTTGGCCGGCGCGGCATGTCCGCCATGGCCCGCATGTTCATCCTGCGCGCCGCCGGGCGGCGCAAAAGCCACCTGCACCGCGTCATCCGGTTGAAACGGCGGCACCACGTGCTGCACCGTCCAGCCGCGCGACGCGGCCCGTTCGGCCGCCGTCACGGCGGCGTCCAGCGGCAGCATCGAGTCCTGCGGCGCCACATGATCGAGGTGCTGGTACAGCCTGGCCTCGATCTGCGGCGTGAACACATACAACATGCCCGTCAGGGTGGCCACCAGGGCAAACGGCGAGGCGATCAGCGCGGCCCAGAAGTGGATGCGCCAGTACAGGCTTTTACGCCGCGCGATGAGAAAGGTGAAATCGTCCATGGCCATCCTCACAGTGCGTTGAAGGTATAGCCCAGGCCCAGCATCACGCTGCGCGGCGCGCCGGGCGTGTACTGGTTCTGCGTATTGGCCGCGTAGCTGCCCGTGCCCGCGTAACTGCTGCTGGCCGAATCGGCATAGCGTTTATCTGCCAGGTTGCGCACCTGCGCCCACGCTTCCAGCCCGCGCGCGAGCTGGTAGCTGGCGCGCACATTCAGCAGTGCATGGCCCTTGTATTCCACCGTGTTGGCGTTGTTCATCCAGTAGCGGCCCTGGTGCACGGCTTCAAGTGCGATACGCGCGCCGGCCACGGGCTTGTAGCCGATCTCGATCGACGTGATGTCGCGCGGCGCCTGCGGCATGGCGCGGCCGCTGTAATCGAGAGTGGCAGATACCTGGTAGCGCAGGTAGCGGTGGCGCGCAATGGCCGTGGCGAAGCGCGCGTCGAACGGGCCGCTGTCGTAGTTCAGGCCCAGCTCCAGCCCTTCGCTGCGCGTGCGGCCCGCATTGCGGTTTTCGCTGTTGCCTGGCGAGACCGTATAGCTGACGATGGTGTCGCGCCCGTCAAGCCGGTACAGGGCCGTGTCGAGTTTCAAACGACCCTGCAGGAAAGCCCAGCGCAAGCCCAGCTCATAGTTGTTGTAGACGGACGGCTGCAGGTCGGCGATGCCCGTCTTGCCATACAGCTGGCTCACTTCGGGCGGCGTAAAGCCCTGGCTGACGTTTGCATACGCGCTACCCGCAGGACCGATGGCGTAGGTGGCGCCCAGCTTCGGGCTCACATGCGAAAAGCTGCGCGACTCGTCGGGCGCGCCGTAATTGACGCTGCCGCCCGGCGCCAGATGATTATGGTAGTCGTAGCGGATGGCGTCCGAGCGGCCGCCCAGCACCACGCGCGTGCCAGGCAGCGGAGAGAACTCCCATTGCGCGAAGACGGCCGTGTTGAGGATGTCCGTCTGGTAGTCGCGCACGCCCTGCGGATTGCTGGCATTGGCCAGCGAATAGCGCAGGTAGCGGCCTGTGGCCGCATCGCGCACGATGGACAGGTTGTCGC
Source organism: Janthinobacterium rivuli (assembly GCF_029690045.1). Lineage (NCBI taxonomy): Bacteria > Pseudomonadati > Pseudomonadota > Betaproteobacteria > Burkholderiales > Oxalobacteraceae > Janthinobacterium > Janthinobacterium rivuli. The sequence goes on along the minus strand of NZ_CP121464.1, from coordinate 1,396,150 downwards.
TGACGAAGGGATTGTCGCTCTTGTCCACATAAACACCGGCGATCAGGCGCGAACGCAGCCACGCGAATTCCTGCTGGTGCTTCACGTCCAGCCCCAGCGAATCGACGTGGTTGTTGTTGATGACGCCCTTGCACAGCATGCCCGCGCAACTGCCTATGGAATACGCGGGAATCTGCCCATGGTCGTTCTTGCGCGTAAACACGGTGACGGTGCTCGTGCCATTGGCCGTCGTCGCGCCCTCCCACGCCAGATTCATGCGCGTCGTCTTGTCCTTGCGGTAGGTGAACGTGTTCAGGCTCTTGCCGCGATTATTGCGGTAATCGTTTTCGAACAGGCTGCCCGTCATGGCCGCATCGAGATCCGTGTGGACGATGGTGGCGCGCAGCTGCGACGTGGGACTGAGCGCATAGTCGGCGCGCAGCGAGAACGAATCCTTGTCGCCATAGCTGTACTCTTGCCAGTTGTCGCGCGAACGGCGCGAACTATAATGAGAAAAGCGCAGTCCCAGCGGGCCCCAGGTATCGCTGGCGGACGTATCGTAGCGGGTAAAGCCAGCCACGCCGTCGCGCCGCACGCCCACCTTGGCCGTCGGCGTGGCGCTGGCGCCGGCCGTCAGGAAATTGACGGCGCCGCCCACCGCATTGCTGCCATACAGCGAAGAAGCGGCGCCCTTCACCACTTCCACACCGCTGGCCCCCGCCATGTTCATTTCATTGAGCGAGTTATGGTTAAAGACGCCCAGCGGACGGATGGGGATGCCGTCTTCCAGGTACTGGTAGACGGCATTCGTGCCGATGGGCTGGCGGATGCTCATGCTGTGCTGCTCGTTGCCCAGGTCATTCCAGTACACGCCGGCGATGCGGTTGAGGATATCGCCCATGGTCTTGGGCTTGTCACGCTCCAGGGTTTTGGCGTTGACGACACCGATGGCCTGCGGCGTCTCGGACAGCCATGATTGCGCGCGCGAGCCGGAAACGACGACGGTGTCGATGGCGTGGTCGGTTTGCTCAGGTTGCTGCGCCTGCGCGCAAGGGTAAGCCACGGTGATGACGACGGCCAACACCAATAATGTCTTGTTCATGTGATTCTCGTATAAGTGTGCGGATGCGGCGCGTCACACCGCAAGGTGGACAGCGCCAGCATTGGAAAGGCAAAAACTTAAACGAGGGCGGGCGGCGCGCGCGATTGCGCGGTGGACCAGATGAACAGCGGGGATGGGGACTGGTAGTACAGGGCCGGGAAAATGGCCGTGCCGCTGGCCACAGGCAGCGGCAGCACGGGGTTCGTCGGCGGCAGGCCGACGGAACCCGCATGCGTGGAACAGAAGGCGCAATGCTCCATCTGCATGGCCTTGCCGCCGGATTTTTCGTCGGCAGCGCCGTCATCATCGGCCTGCACAAGCTGGACGAAGCGGATGCCGGCCACCGAGCAGATTTCGGCCCAGCCGGAGCCGGACTCCTGCTTGGCGTTGGCGACGGCCTGGGAAATCGATGGCGCGAGCGCCGCCAGCAGGATCGCGAAACAGGCGATCCAGGCGGCGAAGCGGCGCGTGAACAAGGTCATTCCCATGGCCGCATTTTACCAGCGGCCGCCGGGACTGGGTAGCGCAATGCCGCTCAGGCGGCCGGGCAGGCGGCGTTGCCGTTGTCAAAAGCGCGCACGACACTTGCCGCATCGGCGGCGATGCGGTTCACGGCGCGGCGATGGCCAAGCACCAGTTCATCGTAGCCGGCGCCCACCTTTTCATTGGCGATCGTGCGGCACGTCACCACCTTGCTGGTGGCCAGCTGGCGCACGCTCCACACGGCGTCGATCAGCGCATACTGGCCCATCACCGACTCGAAACGCTGCACATTGGTGCTGATGCGGTACACGGGCAAGTTGTCCGGATGCGGCGTGCGGAACACATCGATGGCGCCCAGGTCGTTCGTCACGGCCGTCGACAGGGCCTGGCCGATTTCGCCGGCCAGCGGCCCGGCCCAGCGCTGCTGCTCCAGCAATTCGATGCGGCCCGACGGCGCCGTCACAACAAACTGGTTGCGGCTCACCTGCTGCGGCACGCTGACGGCCAGCACCTCGACATAGTATTTGACGGGCTTGGCCGGCTGCGCATCGGCGCCGCCGCTGAGCGTATAGAAATGCTCGGGCTGGGGCGTGGAGCAGGCGCCCAGCAGGCTGGCCGCCAGCAGCGCGGAAAAAATTGGTTTCATCATTTTTTTTCATCTCCTTTTTTACCGCGGATCAGGGACTCGGGATGACGTTCCAGGTAATCCGACAAGGCATTGAGCGATTGCAGGGTTTGCGTCAGCTGCTGCAAGGCCTGGCGCACGTCCGACTGCAGCGGCGAATCCTTCTGCAGCACCTGTTCGGCCGAACCGAAGGTCTGTTTCGCCGCCGTCAGGGTATCGCGCATTTCCGGCACCACCTGGCCATCGAGCTGCTTGAACAGGGTATTGGCCTGCTTGATGGTGGCATTCAGGTTGTTGCCGATCTCCGCATACGGCACCTGATCGAGCTTGCGGGCGATGCTGGCGATCTGCGTCTGCAGTTCATCGAGGGTATTGGGCACGGTAGGCACTTCCAGCGGATACCTGTTCGGATCGAGCGCCACCTTCGGCGCTTTCGGGAAGAAGTCGAGCGCGATGTACAGCTGGCTGGTGAGCAAGTTGCCCGTGCGTAGCTGCGCGCGCAAGCCGCGGCTGACCATGCGTTCGAGCAGCTGGTGCCCGGCCGAGCCTTCCTCATCGTCGACGGCGGCCTTGAAGCGCATGCCCAGACGGGCCGGGTACAGGTTGACGGTGACGGGCATGCGGAAGTTCTTCTTCACGGGATCGAACTCGATGCCGACCGAACGCACCTCGCCCAGCACGATGCCGCGGAAGTCCACCGTGGCGCCAGGCTGCAAGCCGCGCAGCGACTGGTCGAAATAGAATACGGTGGTGATCGCCTCGCCATCGGGTTCGCGCATGGCGCTGGCCTCGTCGGCCGCCAGGCGGAAATTGGTATTGGCCGGCGCCGGCTCTTCGGGCTTGCGGCCATTTTCCGCCTCGAAGGCGATGCCGCCCACCAGCATGGCGGCCAGCGATTGCGTATTCAGTTTGAAGCCGTTGGAATCCAAGCGCACGTCGACGCCGCTGGCATGCCACCAGCGCGCGTTCTTGCCGACGAACTGGTCGTACGGCGCATTCACGAAAACGGACATGGTGATGCCGTTGCCATCCTTGTCCAGCGCGAAGCTGACCACCTTACCCACGCGCAGGCGATGGAAGAACAGGGGCGAACCCACGTCGACGGAACCGAGGCTGTCCGCATGCAGGGTGTACAGCTTGCCCTTCTGGTCACCGGCCACGGCGGGCGGGCTCTCCATGCCGATGAAGTTTTCCTTTTTGGCTTCCGACTTGCCCGTATCGACTCCGATGTAGGCGCCCGACAGCAAGGTGCCCAGTCCCGTCACGCCGCTGGCGCCGATCTGCGGGCGCACTACCCAGAAGCGCGAATCGGCGGTGGCGAAGCGGCGCGCTTCCTTGCTCATGTCGATCGTCACCAGCACCTTGCTCAAGTCCTCGCCCAGGGTGATGGCGCGCACCTGGCCGATATCGACATCCTTGTACTTGACCTTGGTCTTGCCCGGCTCCAGGCCTTCGGCACTCTTGAAGCTGACCGTCACCGTGGGTCCCTGGTCGAGGATGGACTTGGCGGCCAGGCCGGCGCCGATCAGCGCGGCCAGCAGCGGAATGAGCCACACCAGCGACGGCAGCCAGCGGCTGGCCGGATCCACGTCGGGTTCGGGCAGAGGCCGCGCGCCGGTTTCGGCAAGGTCGCCCGTTTCGTTGTCAGCCATGCTGTTCTCCAATCACTGTATTGTCTCCGGTATTTTCTGCGCTGCTGCGTTTTTCATCCTCGGCCGCCTTGTCGTCGACGGGGTCCCAGATCAGGCGCGGGTCGAACTGCATCGCCGCCAGCATGGTCAGCACCACCACGGCGCCAAAGGCCAGCGCGCCGGGTCCGGCCGTGATCACGGCCAGCGACTTGAAGCGCACCAGCGCCACCGTCAGGGTGACGACAAAGATGTCGAGCATGGACCAGCGGCCGATGAATTCGACCATGCGGTACAAAATGGTGCGCTGGCGCGGCCGCCAGCGCGAACGCCGCTGCGCCGTGAACGCCAGCAGCGCCAGCACGCCCAGCTTCAGCATCGGCACGACCACGCTGGCGATGAAAATGATGATGGCCAGGCCCTTCGAGCCGCTGGTCCAGAACAGCACGACGCCGCTCATGATGGTGTCGTCCTGCGCGCCGAACAGCGATTGCGTCACCATCACGGGCAGCAGGTTGGCGGGAATGTAGAGGATCATGGCGGCGATCAGCAAGGCCCAGGTGCGGTTGATGCTGTCCGGCTTGCGCACGTGCAGGGCCGTGCCGCAGCGCACGCACGCCAGGTGTTTGCCCTTGCCCAGCGGCGGCGCCACCAGGCCGCAGGCATGGCAGGGCAAGACCTTCTCGCCCGGTGCGAAGGCCTTGTAGCGGATGCCGGGCAGCGCCTGGCGGGTCAGGTCGTCGCCCAGGTTCCACAGGGCCTTGGGGTCGAACGAGACGACGATGGCCAGCATCAGGGTCAGCGCGCCAAACGCGAACAGCCCCGGTTGCGGCAGCACCGTGGCCAGGCTGGTCATCTTGACGACGGTGATCAGGATGCCGATCATCAGCACCTCCGTCATGCCCCATTCGCGCGCCGTCTGCACGGCGCGCAGCACGCGGTTAAAGCCCGGCACCTTGACGCCGCCGCGCAAGCCCAGCGCCACATACAGCAGCGAACCGAGTTCGATGGCGGGAAAGAGTATGGTAAACAGGAAGACCATCGTCGCCACGATGTGCATTTGCTCGGACCACAGCACGCGGATGGAACCGAGCAGGGTGGCGCTGGAGGTCAGGCCATTGACGTCGAGTTCGACGATGGGGAAAAACTGGGCGATCAGGAAGACGAAGGCGGCGCCCAGGGTGAGCGCCACCACCTTGCTCAATTCGGCCGATGCGCCGCGCGCGTGGGCGCCGCGATACAACACCGAGCGGCAACGGATGCAGCGCGCCTTTTCGCGTGGACGCAGCGGACGTTTGCGGTACAACACGCCGCAGTCATGACAGCTAATCAGGTCGTATCGGTGCACAGTGTGAAGTTTGCCGGCGCCTGAAGCGCGACTTTCCCATGTTAATGCCAGCCATCATGACAGAGTTGGCATTTTCCTGCACTACGGTATTACTCTTTTCCACTCCCCCGCAACAGCGCCTCCACGGCGCGGCCGATTTGCAGCACCTGATCGTCGGCGCCGGCCAGGCCGCAAATGCCCAGCCCCACGGGCAGCTCACCCTCTGCATGGCATGGCAAGGACAGCGCGCAGCCATCGAGGAAGTTGATCACGCTGGCGTTGCGCAGCACCAGACCGTTCGTGGCAAAGAAGGTGGCATCATCCGCTTCCAGCGGCGCGACCTGCGGCGCGAGTACGGCTACGCTGGGCATCAGCCAGGCGTCGAATGGCGCCAGGCGCTGCTTCGCGATGGCGATCAGGCGCGCACGCGCATCGAGCAAATCGATGTAGTCCGCTGCACCCTGCTGCTGGCCGCGGCGGATGCGCGCCGCCACGCGCTGGTCGTATTGCGCACCCGTCTCTTCCAGCAGCGCCCTGTGCCAGTGCCAGGCTTCCGCCGCCACCAGGCCGCCACCGCCATTGATCGTCGGTAGCTCCAGCAATTCCGGGAAGTCGAACTGCTCGACCAGGGCACCGGCCGCGCGCAGCTTGTCCAGCGCACGGTCGAATGCCTGCTGTACCTGCGGCTCGACATGGGTACCCACGTAGTCCAGGGTAAAGCCGAAACGCAGTCCTTTCAACGCTGGCGTACCATCGGCAAGCTTGCGGCCCGACAGCGCCGCGTACAGCACCGCGCAGCAGTCGACGCTGTGGGCGATGGGGCCGGCCGAATCGAGGGAGCGCGACAGGGGCACTGTGCCAGCCAGCGGCACGGAAGCGGCCGTCGGCTTGAAGCCCGTCAAGCCGCAAAAGGCGGACGGAATGCGGATCGAGCCGCCCGTGTCCGTGCCCAGCGCGCCGGCCGCCATGTCCAGCGCCACTGTCACGGCGCCGCCCGAGGTGGAGCCGCCCGCCACACGTTCATGGTCCAGCGGATTGCGCGGCGTGCCGTAATGGGGATTGAGGCCCAGGCCGGAAAACGCGAATTCGCTCATGTTGGTGCGGCCCAGCAGGACGGCGCCGGCCGCGCGCAGGCGCGCCACGGCAAGCGCATCGGCCACGGCGGGCGGCACGTCGGCCAGCGCCAGCGAGGCGGCGCTGCTGGTTTGCCCTTTGACGTCGAACAGGTCCTTGATGGAAATGGGCACGCCGGCCAAGGGCGAGGCAACGATGCCGGCGGCGCGCGCCGCATCGCTGGCCCGCGCTTCCATCAGCGCCTGTTCGCCATCGAGGCTGACATACGCATGGCCGCCCTGCGCCCGGTGCGCCTCGGCGCGCATCAGCATCTGCTGTGTCAATGCCACGCTGGTGATGCGGCCAGCGGCCAGGTCGGCCGCCAGTTCCCTTATCGTCCTCTTGCCAGTCACATCCATGCTGCCTCCGCGATTGTCCAGGCATGCATCTTACCGGATGCATGCGGCATAGTCGCCGCCCTGTCAAGCGCCCAGGAAGTCGAGCAGGGTCAGGGCAACGATCTTGCTGGCCTTGCGCAAATCGTCGAGCGCCAGGCGCTCGTCGGCCTTCTTCGCATTCGATTCGGGCACCGTGCGCGGGCCGGCGCCATACAGCACGGCGGGGATGCCCCGCTCGCCATACAGGCGCGCATCGGCATACAGCGGCGTGCCGACGGCGGGAATCGTCTCGCCCAGAATCGCTTGCGCGTTTTTCTGCAAGCTGCCAACCAGCTGCTCGGAACCAGGCAAGGGGCGCAGCGCATGCGACAGCAGCAGGCGGCGGATCTCGATGCGGATGCCAGGTTCGCCGCGCACGGCATTCTCGATCAGCGCGCGCACCTGCGCCTCCACCGCCACCGGGTCTTCTTCCGGGATCATGCGGCGGTCCATCTTCATGACGACCTTGCCCGGCACCACATTGGTATTCGTGCCGCCGTCAATACGGCCCACGAGCATGGTGGGCGAGTCGATGCCGGCCACTTTGGACTTGATCTTTTTCAGCTCCGGCAACTGGCCATAGATGGCGTTGAGGATCTTGTTGGCCGCCTGCAGCGCATCGTGCCCCGTCTCCGGCATGGAGCCGTGGCCCGACTTGCCGTGCACGGTGATTTCCAGCTGCAGGCAGGCGTTGTGCGCCGTGACGATGCCGTAGCTGAAACCGGCGGCGATGACGAAATCGGGCTTCGTCAGTTGCTGTTCCAGCAGCCAGCCCGGCCCCAGCAAGCCGCCGAATTCCTCGTCGTACGTAAAATGCAGTTCCAGCTGGCCTTTGAGCGGAATGCCCAGGGCTTCGAGCGCGCGCGCGGCAAACAGATAGGTGGCGAAATCGCCTTTTGAGACGGCCGTCGCGCGGCCATACATATAGCCGCCGTCGATCTGGCCGCCATATGGCGGATACGTCCAGTTGTCGCCGGGCGGCACCACGTCGCCATGCGCATTCAGTGCCACGGTCGGCCCGCCTGCGCCGTAGGGGCGGCGCACGATCAAATTGGTGATGCTCTGCATGCCGTACGCTTCCACCTGGTCGGCAGGGACCGCGTGTTTTTCGGCGTGCCAGCCATATGCCTGCAGCAATTGGGCCACCAGCTCCGCATGGGGCGCGTTGTTGCCGGGCGGCGTATCCGTCGGCTGCTGCACCACCTGCTGTAAAAAGGCGACTTCCTCGTCGAAGTGGTCGTCGATCCAGGCCGTGATTTTTTCTGCGTGCGTCGTCATTTTGCTCCTTGCATGGTCTGTTGCAGCCAGGCGCCCAATTCGCTGCGCTCGGCCTCCGTCATATTCGTCAGGTTCCCGATCGGCATGGCTTTCAGCTCGATGGCCTGCTTGTAAATTTGCGCCGCGTGCTGGCGAATTTGCGTTTCATTATCCAGCATCATGCCAGCCGGCGCCGTGGCGAAACCGGCTTGCGTGGGCTGGGCCGAATGGCAGGTGGCGCAGCGCTGGGCGATGATGGCATGCACGCTCTTGAACTGCGCGGCCGGATCCACCGCCGGCGCGGCCGCCACGGCCACCGGTGCTTTCGGCGCGATGGCGATAGCCACGGCCAGCAGCAAAGCCACGCCGATGGCCGGATAGCGCCACTCGACACGTCCCTTGTGGCGCAGGTTGAAGAAGTGGCGAATGAAGACGCCGGCCGCCATGATCAGGGCCAGCACCAACCACGCGTGATCGTTACGGTAAGTCATCGCATAGTGGTTGCTGATCATGATGAACAGCACCGGTAACGTAAAATAATTGTTATGCACGCTGCGCTGCTTGGCCTTCAAGCCGTGCTTGGGGTCGGGCAGCTTGCCGGCGGCCATGGCTTCGACCATCTTGCGCTGGCCGGGGATGATCAGCATCAGCACATTGGCCACCATGATGGTGCCGATCATGGCGCCCACGTGAATGTAGGCGGCGCGCCCGCTGAGCAAATGCGTGAGCACGTAGGCGGCGCCGACGATCAGCGCGAACACCGTCACGCCGAACCACAGTTCATATTGCGCCAGCTTCGAGCGGCACAGCAGGTCGTACACGGTCCAGCCGATGACGAGGGTGGCGATGCCGATGCCGACGGCCTGGCCGCTGGAGATGTCCGCCACGGCCTTGTCGATCATCATGGCCTGGGCATTGAAGTAATACGCGATGGTCAGCAGCGCGAAACCGGACAGCCACGTGGAATACGCTTCCCACTTGAACCAGTGCAGTTCCTTCGGCAATTCGGCCGGCGCCACCAGGTATTTTTGCGGGTTGTAGAAACCGCCGCCATGCACGGCCCACAGTTCTCCCGACACGCCCTTCTTCGCCAGCTCGGAGCCCGGTGCGGGCGGGCGGATCGAGTTATCGAGCCAGACGAAATAAAAGGAAGCACCGATCCAGGCGATGCCCGTGATGACGTGCAGCCAGCGGACGATCAGGTTCAGCCACTCAAGGCCGTACGGGATCAGGTAGGCGAATACTTCCATAAATTTCCTCTAGTCAGACCGAACCAATATTCGTGCCAATCTACACAAGATAAACGGATTTACCGCCCATCACATGAAATATATCGTATATTTGACATATTCAAATCGATATACAACAGAGGCGCCGCCACATGTCCAGCCTGCCGCAACACCTTGACCTGCACCTGATCCGCATCCTTTACCTGCTGCTGGTGGAAAAGAACGTCTCGCGCGTGGCATTGAAGCTCAATCAGCCGCAGCCCTCGATTTCCGCCTCCTTGCGCAAGCTTAGAGAATTGACGGGCGACCCGCTGCTGGTGCGCGGCGCGCGCGGCATGGTGCCGACCCAGCATGGCGAAAGCCTGCTCAATCCGGCCAAGCGCATCCTCGATCAGACGGAGAGCCTGTTCGTCAAGAAGACGCCGTTCGTGGCGCAGGAAGAGGCGCGCACCTTTCATATCGCCGCGCCCGACTACCTGGACAGCCAGTTCCTGCCCAACGTGGTGGCGCTGCTGCGCCGCGGCTCGCCGAAAAGCCGCGTCGTGCTGCACAGCCTGGGACCGGGCATCGACCATATCCGCCAGCTCTCCGATGGTGGCCTGGACCTGGTCATCGCCAACTGGGACGAGCCGCCCGCGCACCTGCACATCTCGAAGCTGTTCGAAGACCCCATCATCTGCGCCATGCATGCGGAAAACGCCTATGCGCGGCGCACGGCCAGCGACGCCATGACCCTCGACGATTATCTGAGCCTGCCCCACGTGGCGCCGTCGCAGATGATGCCCGGCTACCACGGCGTGATCGATTCCTTCCTCGAACGGCAAAACCTGCAGCGCAACGTGGTGGTGGAATCCGCGTATTTCGGCCTGATCCCCTACATGCTGACGCAGACGGACCTGGTGCTGACCACGGGCCGGCAATTCATGCGTTTCTATGAAAAGACCCTGCCGCTGAAAACGTATACCGTGCCCTTGAAATTTCCGCCCATGCGCTTTTACCAGCTGTGGCACCAGCGCGTGCACCAGGCGCCCGAGCACAAATGGCTGCGCGACCAGGTCAGCGCGGCCGCCAAGGCGCTGGTGCAGCGATAGCCGCTATCAGCACGCGCATATAATGGACGCAGGAACGGGGCGCTATCATCACCGCTTGCATGATCGGAAAACCATGACCACCCTTTCAGACCTGAACGCCGGCAGCCCGGCAGACTTTATCGCACGGCTGCATGGCATCTATGAACATTCGCCCTGGATCGCCCAGCGCGCGGCCGCCGCCCGGCCGTTTGCCAGCCTGACGGCGCTCAAGACGGAGCTGCAGCGCGTGCTGGCGCACGCCTCGCCCGAAGAGCAACTGGGGCTGATACGCGCCCACCCGGAACTGGCCGGCAAGGCAGCCATCGCGGGCCAGCTGACGGCGGAATCGACGCGCGAACAGGCCAAGTCCGGCCTGAACCTGTGCAGCGCCGACGAATTTGCCACCCTGCAGCGCCTCAACAGTGAATACAACGCCAAATTCGGCTTTCCCTTCATCCTGGCCGTCAAGGGCCCGACGGGCGAAGGCTTGACGCGCCAGGACATCATCGCCACATTTGCCCGGCGCCTGAAGAACCGGCGCGCCGATGAACTGGCCGAATCGCTGCGGCAGATCAAGCGCATCGCCGAGCTGCGCCTGAACGACCTGTTCGACGTGCGCCTGGACTTCGGTCCGGCCATCATGCAGCACGCGGAAACCTTGGCCGGCTGGAGCGACAGCGATTACAACCTGACCTGCGCCTACCTGACGCCGGCGCACCAGAGAACGACCGCGCAGCTGGCCGACTGGATGCGGGACGCCGGCATGCAGGTGCACATCGACGCCGTCGGCAATGTGGTCGGCCGCTATCTGTCCGATATCCCCGGCGCGAAGACCCTGATGACGGGATCCCATTACGACACGGTGCGCAACGGCGGCAAGTACGACGGCCGGCTGGGCATCGTGCTGCCGATCGCCGTCGTGCGCCACCTGCACGAACGGGGCGAAAAGCTGCCTTTCCACTTCGAGGTCGTCGGCTTCGCCGAGGAAGAAGGCGTGCGCTTCAAGAGCACGTTCCTGGGCAGCACGGCCATCACGGGCAAGTTCGACGTGTCGCTGCTGGAGCAGTTAGACGCGGATGGCGTGAGCATGCGCGACGCGCTGGCCGCCGCCGGCCACGAGGCGAGCGCCATCGGCGCCATCGCGCGCGATCCGGCGGATTTGCTCGGCTATGTGGAAGTGCACATCGAGCAGGGTCCCGTGCTGCTCGAGCGCGACCTGCCGCTGGGGATCGTCACGGCGATTGCCGGCAGCTCGCGCTACCTGGTCAATCTTGGCGGCGTGGCCAGCCACGCGGGCACCACGCCCATGACCATGCGCAAGGACGCCGCCAGCGCGGCCGCCGAAATCATCCTGCTGGTGGAACAGCGCTGCAACCAGGGCGAGGCGCTGGTGGGCACCGTGGGGCAGCTGCAGGTACCGAATGGCTCCGTCAACGTGATCGCCGGCGCCTGCACCCTGTCGCTGGATATCCGCGCGGCCAGCGACGCGGTACGCCAGGCGGCCGTCGACGATATTCTCGATGGCATCGCCGCCATCTGCGCGCGGCGCCAGATCGATTATCAGCTTGAACTGCTGCTGTCGATCAGCGCGGCGCCTTGCGCGCCGTGGCTGATGGCGCAGCTGGCGCAGGCCGTGGAATCCGTCGGCATCGCACCGTATGCGCTGCTGTCGGGAGCCGGCCACGACGCCATGGCCATGGCCGCCATCACCGATGTGGCCATGCTGTTTACCCGCTGCGGCAACGGCGGCATCAGCCACAACCCGCTGGAAACCATGACGGCGGACGACGCCGACATCGCGGCGCGCGCGCTGCTGGCGTTCTTGCGCAGCTTCCAGCCGAAGCCGTAAGCTGCCCAAAGCTTATACCGCCACGGCCCGCTCCAGCATCGCGTGCAGCAGCACGTTGCAGCCCGCTTCCAGGTGCTCGGGCTTGGCGTCTTCGATTTCATTGTGGCTGATGCCGTCCTTGCACGGCACGAAGATCATGCCGGCCGGCGCCAGCCGGGCCGCGTAGATGGCGTCGTGGCCGGCGCCGGAGACCACGTCCATCACGGAATAGCCCAGTTTTTCCGTGGCGTTGCGCACGGCACCCACACAGTCGGGGTGGAACGGGCATGGCGGGTAGTAGGACACCCGTTCCAGTGAAATGCCCAGGCCCGTCCTGTCGCGCGTGGCGTCGATGAAGGCCGTGATCTCCCCATGCATGGTGTTGAGCAGTTCATCGTTCACATTGCGCAGGTCGATGCTGAATGTGACTTCGCCGGGAATCACGTTGCGGCTGTTCGGGAAGACTTGCACCATGCCCACCGTGCCGCGCCCATACGGCGGGTAGCGGTTGGCAATGGCGACGACTTCCTGCATGATGGTCGTGGCCACTTGCAGCGCATCCTTGCGCAAGCCCATGGGCGTGGGTCCCGCATGCGCTTCCATGCCCGTCACCACGCAGTCGTACCACGACAACCCCATCACGGCAGGCACGACGCCGATGACTTTATCGGCGTCTTCCAGCACGGGGCCCTGCTCGATATGCGTTTCAAAGTAGGCGCCGATCGGGTGGTCGCCCGGTACCTGCTCGCCCTTGTATCCGATGCGCGCCAGCTCCTCGCCCACGGTCTTGCCTTCCGTGTCCTTGGCCGCATACGCCGTCTCCAGCGAGAAGGCGCCGCAGAACACGCCGGACCCCATCATCACGGGCACGAAGCGCGAGCCTTCCTCGTTGGTCCAGAAAGCCACCTCGATGGGCGCCCGCGTCTTGATGTGCAAATCGTTCAGGGTGCGCACCACTTCCAGTCCCGCCAGCACGCCGTAATTGCCATCGAACTTGCCGCCCGTGGGCTGCGTGTCGATATGGCTGCCCGTCATCACGGGCGGCAGCGTATTGTCCGTGCCGTCGCGGCGCATGAAGACGTTGCCGATCTGGTCGATCGTGATGCTCATGCCCGCTTCGCGGCCCCAGCCCACCACCAGGTCGCGGCCCTGTTTATCGAGATCCGTCAGGGCCAGGCGTTTCACGCCGCCCTTCGCTGTCGCGCCGATCTGCGCCAGCTCCATCAGGGCCGCCCACAGTCGTTCGCCATTGATACGCAATGCATCCATCATCAACTCCTTAAGCTGTCGTGGCGGAAAAGGCGGGCCGTTCGATATAGCGCCCCGCTCCTTCGACGGCCATCAGTTCGCCCTTGTGGAACACCACCTTGCCGGCGGCAATCGTGGTGCTGGGGATGCCGCGCACGGTGCGCCCTTCGAAGACGTTGAAGCCTCCCTTGGCGAACTGCGTGGCGGCGGAAATGGTGCGCGTGCCCTGTGGGTCCCACAGCACGATGTCGGCATCGCTGCCCGCGGCGATGACACCCTTGCGCGGATACATATTGAAGATCTGCGCCGCGTTGGTGGAACTGACCTTGACGAATTCGGACGGTGTCAGCATGCCGGAATTGACGCCAGCGTCCCACACCACGGCCATGCGTTCCTCGACGCCGCCGCAGCCGTTCGGGATGCGCGTAAAGTCGTCCTTGCCCGCCGCTTTTTGCTCGGCACAGAAGGTGCAGTGGTCGGTGGCCGTCGTGTGCAGGTTGCCGCTTTGCAGGCCGTGCCACAGGGCCGATTGATGGTGCTTGCCGCGAAACGGCGGGCTCATGACGTGGCCGGCGACGAAATCAAAATCGTCGCTCTGGTAGACGCTGTCGTCGATCACCAGATGGCCCGCCAGCGCTTCGCCATACACGCGCTGGCCGTTGGCGCGCGCCCGCGTGATGGCGTCGAGCGATTCGGCGCACGAGACGTGCACGATGTACACGGGAGTATTGAGGACGTTGGCAATGGCGATGGCGCGGTTGGCCGCCTCCGCTTCCACGGCCGGTGGGCGCGACAGCGGATGCGCCTGCGGCCCGGTGATCCCCTTCTTGAGCAAGGCTTGCTGCAATTGAAAAACCAGCTCGCCATTTTCCGCATGCACGGTGGGCAGCGCGCCCAGCTCCAGGGAACGGGTAAAGCTTTTCACCAAGGTCTCATCGTCGGCCATGATGGCGTTTTTGTAGGCCATGAAGTGCTTGAAGCTGTTCACGCCATGCTCGCGCACCAGCACTCCCATTTCTTCATGTACCTGCTCGCTCCACCAGGTGATCGCCACGTGGAAGGTATAGTCGCCGGCCGCCTTGGCCGACCACGCGCGCCACTGGTGGTAGGCCTCGATCAGCGACTGCTTGGGCGCGGGAATGACGAAGTCCATGATGGTGGTGGTGCCGCCCGCCAGACCCGCCGCCGTGCCCGTGAAAAAATCGTCGGACGTCACGGTGCCCATGAAGGGCAGATTCATGTGCGTGTGCGTGTCTATCCCGCCCGGCATCACGTACAGGCCGCCCGCGTCGATCACCGTGGCGCCGGCCGGAACCGGCAGGTTCTCGCCGACGGCGGCGATGGTGTCGCCTTCGATCAGCACATCGGCGCGAAACGCGCGGTCGGCGTTGACGACGGTACCGCCACGTATCAGTGTAGTCATCTTGTCTCCTTCAGTGATTACGACTGCGGCGCCTGCTGCACGTGCGCCACGGCCTTGCCCTTCATCATGACGCCGTACACGACGGCGGCGATGGCCACGCCCACGAACCAGGCGTAGGTGTAAATGGTTTTAAAGCCTTCGGCCACGTCGGGAAACGCCGTGGGAAAGGCAGCGTTCAGAAAGCCCGGGATATTCGGCAGCACGGCGATGACAAAGGCGATCAGCGCCGCCATGTTCCAGCCATTGCCATACGAGTAGACGCCGTCGTCGCGGTACAGCTGTTTGACGTCCAGCTGCGTCTTGCGCACAAAATAATAGTCGACGATGAGGATGCCGGCGATGGGCCCCAGCAGGGCCGAGTAGCCGATCAGCCACGTGAAGATATAGCCCTGCGTCGATTCGAGCACCTTCCACGGCATCATGACGATGGCGATGAAGGCCGTGATGTAGCCGCCCATCTTGTATGAAATCTGCTTTGGCGCCAGCGAGGAAAAGTCGTACGCGGGGCCCACCAGGTTGGCGGCCAGGTTGACGCTGACCGTGTCGATCAGCAGGATGATCAGGGCGATCAGCACGGCGGCGCCCGTCATGCGGCTGGCCAGATCGACGGGATCCCAGATGGCCTTGCCGTACATGACGACGGAGCCTGCCGTGACGATCACGGCCAGCATGGCCAGGAGGCCCATCGGCACGGGCAAGCCGATCGACTGGCCGATCACCTGGTCGCGCTGCGTCTTGGCAAAGCGCGTGAAGTCGGGGATATTCAATGCCAGCGTGGCCCAGAAACCCACCATGGCGGTCAGCGATGGCCAGAAGACGCTCCAGAACTGGCCCGCCTTTTTACCGCCGGGGATGAATTGCGATGGCTGGTCCAGCAGGCTGGCCACGCCGCCCGCCTTGCTGTGCACCCAGTACAGCAGCACGAAGCAGATGAGGATTTTCAGCGGCGCCGTGTAGGTTTCGAGCTTGCGGATCGACTCCATGCCATGCAGGATGTAATAAAACTGGATGGCCCAGAAAGCCAGAAAGCACAGCAACTGGCTGCCATTGATGCCCAGGCCCGCGATCTTCTCGCCGCCCAGTTCATGGCCCACCAGCACGCCCATCAGGGTATAGATCATCTGCCCGCCGAACCAGGTCTGGATGCCGTACCAGCCGCAGGCGACGATGGCGCGCATCAGGGCGGGCAAGCGCGCGCCCATGGTGCCGAACGAGGCGCGCGCCAGCACGGCATACGGGATGCCGTACTTGGTGCCCGCATGGCCGATCAGCAGCATGGGCAGGAGCACGATGGCGTTGGCGAGAAATACCGTGAGCACGGCCTGGTAACCGGACATGCCGCTGTCGATCAGGCTGGCCGACAGGGTGTAGGCGGGAATGCACATCACCATGCCGACCCACAGCGCGGCAAAGTGATACCAGCGCCAGGTGCGCTGCGCCGCCGTGGTGGGCGCCAGGTCTTCATTCCAGAGTTGCGTGTTGCCTGAATAGTCGTGGTTCACAGGTATGCTCCATCGGTTGGGAGGGGATCGGTTTTATAGAAACGGCGCGACCTTTAAGTCAATCTAGCTTACCGCAAAGGCCGGCCGCTGTTTACAAATAAAACGCACGCAATAACCGTGCCCTATGCCGACTCCGCCAATGCCCGAGGGTTGCGCGGATCCTGCGTCCAGTTCATGTACGGCTTGCCTGTCGTCTGCGGCACCATCGTGATGCAACCCTGCACCGGACAGGTGATTTCGCACAGATTGCAGCCCACGCATTCGTCCTTGATCACTTCATAGGTGCGCGTGCCGGCGGCGTCGATCAGCTGCGCAATCGACTGGTGCGAGGTGTCTTCGCAGGCCACATAGCACTTGCCGCATTTGATGCAGTCGTCCTGGTTGATCTGCGCGATGACCTGGTAATTCATGTCCAGGTATTTCCAGTCCGTCGTGTTGGCCACGGCCTTGCCGGAAAAATCGCTGATGCGTGCATAGCCCTTCTCGTCCATCCAGCGCGACAGGCCATCCTTCATCTCGTCGACGATGCGAAAGCCATGCAGCATGGCGGCCGTGCACACCTGCACGCAGCCGGCGCCCAGGGCGAGAAATTCGGCCGCGTCGCGCCAGTTGCCGATGCCGCCGATGCCGGAAATGGGCAAACCGCGCGTCTGCGGATCGCGGGCGATTTCGGCCACCATGTTCAGGGCGATCGGTTTGACGGCAGACCCGCAATAGCCGCCGTGCGTGCTGGCGCCGCCGACGATGGGCAAGGCCACCATGCGGTCCAGGTCCAGCGAGGTGATCGAGTTGATGGTGTTGATCAGCGAGACGGCGTCCGCGCCGCCCGCCTTGGCCGCGCGCGCCGGCATGCGCACGTCCGTGATGTTGGGCGTGAGCTTGACGATGACGGGCAAGCGGCTATGCTTCTTGCACCAGGCGGTGACCATCTGCACGTACTCGGGCACCTGGCCCACGGCCGCTCCCATGCCCCGCTCCGGCATGCCGTGCGGGCAGCCGAAATTGAGTTCGATGCCATCCGCTCCCGTCGCCTCGACCTTGGGCAGGATGTCGGCCCAGTAGTGCTCTTCGCACGGCAGCATCAGGGAGACGATCATGGCGCGGTCGGGCCAGTCCTTTTTCACCTGCGTGATTTCGCGCAGATTGATCTCCAGTGAGCGGTCGGTGATCAGTTCAATGTTGTTGAAGCCCACCACTTCGCGGTTCTTGCCATACAGGGCGGAATAGCGCGACGAGACGTTGACGGCGGCCGGGTCTTCCCCCAGGGTTTTCCACACGACGCCGCCCCACCCCGCCTCGAACGCGCGCACCACGTTGTAGGCCTTGTCGGTCGGCGGTGCGGACGCCAGCCAGAAGGGATTCGGCGCCTTGATGCCGCAAAATTCGATACTGAGATCAGCCATTATGCAGCCTCCACTTTATTGATCAAATCGGAATGGATGGCCAGTGCGGCCAGCTTGCCATGCTGGACGGCTTGCACCGTCAAGTCCTGCCCCGGCGCCACGCAATCGCCGCCCGCATAGATCCCCGGCAGCACCGTGCGAAAGCCCCCATCGACGGCGATCTTGTCGCCTTCGCGTTTCAGCAGCGAGGCCATCGGATCATGCAGCACCTCGGTGTCGAGGCTCTGGCCGATGGCCTTGAAGATGGCGCCGGCCGCCACGTCGAACGTTTCCCCCGTTCCCGCCAGACGCGTGCCCTGCATGGCCGTTTTTTCGAAACGCATGCCCGCCACCTTGCCAGCCGCGTCGAGCAGCACCTGCTGCGGCTGGGCCCACGTCAGCATGCGCACCTGGTTCGCCTTGGCGATCTCCTGTTCATGGTGGGTGGCCGTCATGGCGTCGAAACCGCGCCGGTAGACGAGGGTGACTTCCTCGGCACCGAGCCTTTGGATTTGCACGGCCATGTCGATGGCCGTATTGCCGGCGCCAATCACAATCACCCGTTTCGGCACGGGCAGCGCGGCAAGGTCGTCCGCCTGGCGCAGCGCGCTGATGTAATCGACGGCGGCCAGGAGTCCCGGCGCCTCCTCGCCCGTCAAGCCCAGCTTGCGGCTGACGCCCAGGCCCAGCCCCAGGAACACGGCGTCGTAGTGCGCGTGCAAGTCGCGCAGCTGCAGGTTCTCGCCCAGCGCCTGGCGACATCGGATCTCGATGCCGCCGATATCGAGCAGGAAGTCGATTTCCTTTTGCGCGAAGTCGTCCGTCAGCTTGTATTTGGCGATGCCGTATTCATTCAAGCCGCCCGCCTTGCCTTCCTTCTCGAAGATCACCACGTCGTGGCCCAGCATGGCCAGGCGGTGCGCGCACGACAGGCCGGCCGGCCCTGCGCCAACGATGGCAATCGTCTTGCCCGTGCTTGCCGCCCGCTTGAACGGGTGCTGTGCAAAATGCATGTGGTCGACGGCGTAGCGCTGCAAGAGGCCGATCTTGACGGGCTGGCCTTCCGCGTCGTGGTTGCGCACGCAGACGTCTTCGCAGAGGATTTCCGTCGGGCAGACCCTGGCGCAACTGCCGCCCAGGATATTCTGTTTCAGGATGCCAGCGGCGGCGCCGTTGATGTTCTTGTCGTGGATGTTGCGGATGAAGCTGGCCACGTCGATTTCCGACGGACAGATGCGGCTGCACGGCGCGTCGTAGCAATATAGGCAGCGGGCGCTTTCGATAGCGGCCTGGCGCGCCGTGAGCGGTGGCGCCAGATCCGTGAAGTGGCCCGCCAGTTCCTCGTTGGGCAGGGTGGGATGCGGCAAATAGTTCAAAGACTCGATCATCGCGTATTCCTCTTGTTATGTGCGGCCGGCTTGTGATTTGAAACCTTTACTTCATCTGGGGAAAAGCAAATTCCACACCAGCGCTTGCCGTGTTCGGCCAGCGCTGCATCACGGCCTTGTGGCGCGTGTAGAAACGCACGCCTTCGGGGCCATAGGCGTGGTGATCGCCGAACATGCTGCGCTTCCAGCCACCGAAACTGTTGAAGGCCATCGGCACGGGCAAGGGGATGTTGACGCCCACCATGCCGACCTGAATCTGGCGCACGAATTCGCGCGCCACACCGCCGTCGCGCGTGTAGATGGCCACGCCGTTGCCATACTCGTTGGCGTTGATCAGTTCCACCGCATGCACCACGTCAGGACACCGGAGCACGCACAGCACGGGGCCGAAAATCTCTTCCTTGTAGATGCTCATGTCGCGCGTGACGTGGTCGAACAAGGTGCCGCCGACAAAGAAGCCGTTCTCGCGGCCCGGCACCACGTGATTGCGGCCATCGACCACCAACGTCGCGCCCTGCTCCACGCCGGAGGCGATGAGTTTTTCGATGCGCTGCTTGGCCGCCAAGGACACGACCGGTCCCATTTCCGCACCATCTTCCATGCCGTCGCGCACTTTCAGTGCGGCCGTGCGCGTTGCCAGTGCATCAATCAACTTGTCGCCCGCGTCGCCCACGGCCACCACCACGGAGATGGCCATGCAGCGCTCGCCCGCCGATCCGTAGGCAGCGCCGATCAGGGCGTCGACCGTCATGTCCATGTCCGCATCGGGCATCACCACCATGTGGTTTTTCGCGCCGCCCAAGGCTTGTACGCGCTTGCCGCTGGCGCTGCCGCGCGCATAGATATATTCGGCGATCGGCGTGGAGCCGACAAAGCTGATCGCCTGCACGACGGGGTGGTCGAGCAAGGCGTCGACCGTCACTTTATCTCCCTGCACCACGTTGAAGACGCCGTCGGGCAAGCCCGCATCTTTGAGAAGTTTGGCGTGCAGCAGGGACGCCGACGGATCGCGCTCGGACGGCTTTAATACAAAGGTATTGCCGCAGGCGATAGCGACGGGGAACATCCACATCGGCACCATCACGGGGAAGTTGAAAGGCGTGATGCCGGCCACCACACCGAGCGCCTGGCGCATGGACCAGGCGTCGATGCCGCGAGAAATCTGGTCCGTGAATTCGCCCTTCAGCAACTGCGGAATGCCGACGGCAAACTCCACCATCTCGATGCCGCGCGCCACTTCGCCCTGCGCGTCGGCAAAGGTCTTGCCATGCTCGCGCGTGAGCATGGCGGCAAATTCGTCCGTGTGCTGCTGGCACAGCTGCAGGTAACGGAACAGGACACGGGCGCGCGTCAGGGGCGGCGTGGCCGACCAGGAAGGAAAGGCGGCGGCCGCCGCCTGCACGGCCGCGTCGACGTCTTCCACGGTGCCCAGCGCCACCCGGGCGACGGGCTCGCCCAGGGCGGGGTTGTAGACATCGCCGTAGCGGCCACTGTGGGTGTCGACTTTAGCGCCGTTGATGAAGTGGGTAATCGTGTCGAGATCAGTCATTGGTATTCCTCTTTATAAACCCAAAAAATGCTGGGGTCAGACCCAACGGGTCTGACCCCGGGTTGACGCCGTCTCAATCGAGATTTTTGAGTACCTTGGCCAGCTTGCCAAACAGCTCGTCGACATGCTGTTTTTCCAGCACCAGCGGCGGCGACAGGGCGATGATGTCGCCCGTCGTGCGTATCAGCACGCCGTCGGCGAAGGCTTGCTTGAAGGCGTTGAAGGCGCGCGTACCGGGCTTGCCGGCGATGGGGTCGAGTTCGATGCCGGCGATCAGCCCGATGCTGCGCAAGTCGATCACGTGCGGCAGGCCTTTCAGCGAATGCACGGCGTCGCTCCAATACGCCTGCATCGCTTTGGCGTGACCGAGGATGTCCTGTTCCTCGAACACTTGCAGGGTCGCCAGCGAGGCGGCGCACGCGAGCGGGTGGCCGGAATACGTGTAGCCGTGGAACAGTTCAATGCCGGGTGGCGCATCCATGAAAGCGTCGTGGATATACTTTTTGCTGAACACGGCGCCCATCGGCACCATGCCGTTGGTCAGGCCCTTGGCCGTCGTCATCAGATCCGGCTCGACGTCGAAATAGTCGGCTGCAAATGGCGTCGTCATGCGGCCGAAACCCGTGATGACTTCATCGAAGATCAAGAGGATGCCGTGCTTGGTGCACAGTTCGCGCAAGCGTTTCAGATAGCCTTTCGGCGGGATCAGCACGCCCGTGGAGCCGGCCACCGGTTCGACGATGACGGCGGCAATCGTCGAGGCGTCGTGCAGGGCGACGATGCGTTCCAGTTCATCGGCCAGGTGGGTGCCGTATTCCGGCTCGCCCACCGTGTAGGCATTCTTGTCCAGGTTGTGCGTGTGCGGCAGGTGGTCCACGCCCGGCAGCAAGGGGCCGAAGGTTTTGCGGTTGCCGCCGATGCCGCCCACGGAAATGCCGCCAAAGCCCACGCCGTGGTAGCCGCGTTCGCGGCCGATCAGGCGCGTGCGTGCGCCCTCGCCGCGCGCCCGGTGGTAGGCCAGCGCGATCTTCAAGGCCGTGTCGACGGCCTCGGAACCGGAATTGGTGTAGAAGACGTGGCCGAATTTATGCCCCGTGTAATCCATCAGTTTTTCCGCCAGCTCGAAGGCGGCCGGATGGCCCATCTGGAAGGTGGGCGCGAAGTCCAGCTGGCCCACCATCTCGCGGATGGCGCCGACGATTTTCGGCTGCGCATGGCCGCACGGCACGCACCACAGTCCCGCCGTGCCATCGAGGATGGCGTTGCCATCGACGTCCTTGTAGTACATGCCTTCGGCCGACACCAGCAGGCGCGGGTTGGCCTTGAAATCACGGTTGTTCGTAAACGGCATCCAGAATGCCGACATCGATTCCGGCCTTGTTTCGTTCATGACCTTCTCCTTGGGATGGGGGCTGGCGCGGGGCCAGGATCGTTTTTGACGAAGCGTAAAATAATTTACCAGTTGGCAAAAAGCTGATGTAATAATAGACAGGCCATCCCCAATGGCACAGATACACAAACGGCAAAGTACCCCAACCGTACAGGTCAAAAAACCACTACAGTTTTGTGCAAGGCAGCATAAGGAGCCACCGTGAAGCACAGCGACAGCACAGACGATGCCCCCGAGCAAGCAAGCGGCTGGCCCGTGCTGGACATCGACCGCCAGAAGAAGGGCGGCCTCGTCGAGCAGATCGTCATCGCCATCAGCGTCATGGTGGGCAGCCGCGCTCTGCGCATCGGCACGCGCATGCCGTCCGTGCGCCAGTTCGCCCGCTGCAATGGCGTGTCGACGTTTACCGTCGTCGAATCGTACGACCGCCTGGTCAACCTCGGCCTGCTGTCGTCGCGCCGTGGTTCCGGCTACTTCGTCGCGCGCCACGATATCGCCGCCTCGCCGCAGGCCGCCGTACACGCGAGTCCGACCGCCATCGACGCCCTCACGCCGGACCTGTACTCGGGCGTGTCCGACGCCCTGCCCGTGGGCGCCGGGTGGCTGCCGCCCGAGATGTATGGCGAAGCGACCGTGCTCGATGCCGTGCGTCAGGCCATGCGCATTCCCGCCAGCCGATTGCGCGGCTATGGCCATCCTCTCGGCTTTCCCTCGCTGCGCCAGCACCTGGCCACCAGCCTGTCGGAAGAGCTGTTCCAGGTGGAGCCGGACCAGGTCTTGCTGACGCACGGCGCCACGCATGCTTTTGACTTGATCTTGCGCAGCCTGACCAAGCCCGGCGACACGGTGCTGGTGGAAGACCCCGGCTACAGCAATCTGCAGTCGCTGATCCGCCATCACGGCTGCATCCCCGTGGGCATTGCGCGCGGCGAGGCGGGCCTCGATCTCGATGCGCTGGCCGTTGAAGCGGCGCGCACGCAGCCGAAGCTGATGTTCGTCAACACGGTGCTGCAAAATCCGCTGGGAACATCGCTGAGCCAGGCGCAAACGCACCGCCTGCTGGCACTGGCCGAGCAATTCGATTTCTGGCTGGTGGAAGACGATATCTACCGCGAACTGGCGGCGCGCGGCGAAGCATCGCTGGCGGCCATGGACGGCTTGCGCCGCGTGATCCGCGTGGGCAGTTTTTCCAAGACCCTGTCGCCCGTGCTGCGCGTGGGCTCGATTTGCGCCTCGCCGTCGCTGGTGGCTGAACTGGTGCGCGTGAAAATGCTGGCGGGACTGACGACGTCGGAAATCAACGAGCGCGCCGTCTACCACGCCGTGTCCGCGCGGCCCTACAAGCGCATGGTGGAACGGCTGGTGGCGCAGCTCGATGCAGCCCGCGAGCGCAGTATCGACTGCCTGACGCAGGCGGGCATGGCGCCCGTGGCGCGTCCCCGCGGCGGCATGTTCGTCAGCGCCGGCTGGCCCACTATCCAGACGCCGGAATGGAATGGCAAGATCATCGCCGACATGGCCTTGAAGGCGGGCATCCTGCTGTCGCCGAACGAATTTTTCATGCTGCGCGCGCCCGAGACGGTGTGGTTCCGCTTCAACGTGGCCTACACCGATACCCCCGTGCTGCAGGCATTCCTGCAATCGATCCGCCCACGCTAAAGAACCCGCCATGGCCAGCGACAAATCCCCTGCCCTTCCCGTGAAAAATGCCGGCGGCCGGCGCCTGCAAAACCGCGACCGCCTGGAAGCGGACATCCTGGCACAAGCCGTGCGCGTATTTGCGGAAAGCGGCTATGAAGGCGCGTCGATCGCCACCATCGCCGAGCGGGCCGGCCTGTCGAAGCAAAACCTGATGTATTACTTCCCGTCCAAGCAGCTGCTGTACCAGCGCGTGCTCGACGATGTGCTCGACGACTGGCTGGCACGCATGGATATGCTGGCCAATGAACACGACGAGCCGCGCGACGTGCTGCGCGCGTACATCGGCGCCAAGCTGCGTTTTTCGCGCGAACAGCCGTGGGCTTCGCGCGTGTATGCGCTGGAGGTGATCAATGGCGCGCCCCTGTACGGCGCGCAGATACGAGAAAGAGTCGTGCCCCTGCTGCGCAAGGATATCGCCGTCTTCGAAGCGTGGATCGCCGCCGGCAGGATCGCGCCCGTCAACGCCACTCACCTGATGTTCGCCATCTGGGCCATGACGCAATCGTATGCGGATTTTTCAGCGCAGATGACCCTGGTGCTGGAGCGCAAGCAGCTCACGCGCAAGGACTACGAGGACGCGGAAATCCTGCTCACGCACATGGTGCAGGCGGCCATCGCCCTGCCTGGCGCTGCGCCGGGCACGTGATGAAATTTCCAATGAACAATCTGGCAGTGATAGCATGGC
Source organism: Janthinobacterium rivuli (assembly GCF_029690045.1). NCBI lineage: Bacteria > Pseudomonadati > Pseudomonadota > Betaproteobacteria > Burkholderiales > Oxalobacteraceae > Janthinobacterium > Janthinobacterium rivuli. Next base: position 1,371,864 of record NZ_CP121464.1, on the reverse strand, counting down.
GCGCTGGAGCGCTTGCATTGGCGGCGCCATATCGACAGGACAAGGAACAGGCATGAAACAATGGTCATCGGCGCGCACCGCGTCATTGCTGGGCAAAGCTGCCTGCGCGGCGCTGCTGGCAGTGGCGGGCGCGGCACAGGCGCAGACAGTCGGCATGATAGAAAATCAGCCGCTGAGCGAAACCTGGCTCAACGCGGGCTTTTATTCGTATCACTTTCAGCGCGACAAGAACCTGAACGACAGCAATCCGGGCCTGGGCGCCGAATACCGCTTTTCCACGGTCGCCTCGGTCACGGCTGGCCGCTTCTACAATAGCGACCGCGCCTACTCGAACTACCTGGGCGTGTACTACCAGCCGATCAAGGTAGGCCCGCTGCGCGTCGGCGCCGTCGTTGGCGGCTTCAGCGGCTATCCGAAGATGCGCGATGGCGGCTGGTTCCCGGCCCTGGTGCCCACCATCAGCTATGAATACCAGCGCGTGGGCGTGAATATCGCCATCGTGCCGTCCTACAAGGACCGCCTGTATGGCGCCCTCAGTTTCCAGCTGAAACTCAAGGTGTTTGAATAACCGCTTGTCCCGGTTTGTCGCAGTTCGGTCCACCATTCCTGCCATTCGTCGCATACGCGATGCCCGGCAGCAAGGTTTTGCCTATAGTGGCTTCATTGCCAGCATGCATACGGCAGCGGCATCCACACGACAGGAGAACGGCATGAAAGACCTCAATGCGGCACCGGGCAGCACTTCCTTCAGCGCTTTCTGGAACGAGCTGTGCGCCTACACGCGCCAGGGCTTGGCCGCCTTGCGCGCCATGTCCTGGCCCATGCTGCTGGCATGCTGCCTGGGCATGGCGTTCCTGATCACCATCTTGCCGCTGGCCATCATGTTGTTTGCGCTTGTGATGCTGCTCAGATGGGCAAGCAACGGCGACGACACGGACACGGACACGAAGGCAGCGAACTCGTCGCAGTCACCGCAATAAAAATTTGCGTTGTGGCAAGAGTGCAAGGATTGTTCTATGGCACTATGGCGGGACGTAGCACTGACGGGCATCAACCCTATCCCGATGGTTGGTATGGATATGGAACGCCAGACAGTATCCATGATCGAAGCTACTCCCCCACAGCCATAGGAGTTTTCTGATGACCACGACAGCAAAAGCGACAGCAGCGACGACCATCCCCTGCCTGCGCTACCGCGACGCGCCCGCCGCCATCGAATGGCTGTGCAAGGCGCTCGGCTTTGAAAAACAATTGATCGTGCCGGACGGTAACGGTGGCGTTGCCCATGCGCAACTGAGCTTTGGCAATGGCATGGTCATGGTGGCGCCAGCCATCGACAGCGACTATGGCCGCCTGATGAAACTGCCCGCCGACATCGGCGGCGCCAACACGCAAAACTGCTACCTGGTCGTCAGCGATGCCGATGCCGTCTACCGCAGCGCGCGTGAAGCCGGCGCCGAGATCGTGCTCGACATCAAGGATGAAGATTACGGCGGACGGGGCTTTACCTGCCGCGACCCGGAAGGCCACATCTGGAGCCTGGGCACCTACGATCCATGGTAAAACGGAGAACAATGATTATCAGTACCCTCGCCGCCGCCAGCCTTGCGCTGATCGGCGGTTTCCTGTCCGCTCCCGTCCTCGTCGACGAGCACCTCAACCGTGTCCATCCGCCGTCCGGCAAGGCGCCATCGGCAGCCACTACGGCCCTGCACCAGAGCCTGTGGATCGCCGACCTGCACGCCGACAGCCTGCTGTGGCAACGCAATCTGAACCGCGACAGCCAGCGCGGGCATGTCGACTTCCCCCGCCTGCAGCGGGCCAACGTGGCGCTGCAAGCCTTTTCCGTCGTCACCAAGACGCCGCGCAAGATGAATATCGAGCGCAATGGCAGCGATACGGACAACATCACGGCCCTGGTGGTGGCGCAAGGCTTGCCGCCCGCCACCTGGAACAGCCTGCTGGCGCGCGCCACCTACCAGGCCGGCGAGCTGCGCCAGCAAGCAGCCAGGAGCGATGGCAAGGTGCGCGTCATCGGCAGCCGCGCCCAGCTGCGCAGCTACATCGCCGCGCGCGAAAAAAATCCGAACCTGCTGGCCGGCTGGCTGACACTGGAAGGCGCGCATGCGCTCGAAGGCAAGCTGGACAATCTCGATACCTTGTACCGGGGCGGCTACCGCATGGCCGCGCCCACGCATTTCTTCGACACGGAACTGTCCGGTTCCCAGCACGGCCTGAAAAAAGGCGGCCTGACGCCGCTGGGCAAGCAATGGCTGCGCGCCATGGAGCAGCGCAAGATGATCGTCGACCTGGCGCATGCCTCGCCGGCCACCATCGACGACGTATTGACGATGGCGAAACGCCCCGTGATGGTGTCGCACACGGGCGTGCGCGGCACCTGCGCCAACGGCCGCAACCTGAGCGACGCACAACTGAAACGCATCGCCGCCCAAGGTGGCCTGGTGGGTATCGGTTTCTGGAATACGGCCGTCTGCGGCAAGGACGTGGCGTCCATCGCGCGCGCCATCCAGTACACGGTCAAACTGATCGGCGCCGACCACGTGGCCTATGGCTCGGACTTCGACGGCGCCGTCACCACGGCCATCGATGCGACGGGCTTGCCGCGCTTGACGCAGGCGCTGCTCGACGCTGGCCTGTCGGAGGCACAGATACGCCGCGTGGCCGGTGAAAACGTGCGCGACTTTTTACTCAAAAATCTGCCGGACGATGATGCTTAGCCCAGGGCGCTGATCAAGTCCAGACTCGCCACCTGGCGCGGCCGGATGCGTATCAGCTTGCGGTACAGCGGCGGCATCGACTCGCACAGCGCCAGCAGCGCGTCTTCCTCCATGGCCGGGCGCACGTACTGGAATTGCGCGGGATTATTCTCCGGCAGCGCGCCTTCCATGGTGGAGCCGTAGGCGCCCAGGGTCATGAAACTGGCGGCGCCGTCGTCCGGGCCGATGGCCAGCACGAAGGTGCCGTGCTTGGGATGGCCCAGATAGCTTTTGATTTCTTCCTGCAGCGCCGGCGCCGCATTCGTCATCAGTTCAAAGCGCAGCTGCGCGTACTGGCGCGTGCATTCCATGAACGGCGTGCGGATGACCGACTGCGCCAATTTTCCGGGCATGCACAGCAGCAGGTTGCCGAAGGAATCGAGCAAGGCGGCAGCGTCGCCCTGTCCGCCATCGCGCACATCCTGCTCCATGGCCGCCTGCAGGAACGGTGCCAGGCCGGCATCGGGCGCGTGCGGCGCGCAACGGTAAGTCAGGGCGTCCGGATAGCGGCGGCGCAGGGCGCGCACCACGGCATGCTCGGATGGCAAGGTGGCGGGATCGCGCAAATGCACGTCGTCACCCGCGTTCAGCAGCTGCATCACCTGCGCCGATGTAGCTTCGAACACAAGCGAACACAGTGCCTGCGTCGCCTCGTGGATGCTCTTGCCGATGAAAAAAGATTTGGGCGCGGCGCCGGACGGCAGGCGCGCATACTCGGTGGCGCCGCGCACGGCCGGATAACAAAAACTGCGGCCAGCCTGCGCCTGCAGCGGCGCCGGCAAGGCCGTGAACGTGGCGCTGCCATCGTAATTGATGCCCGCCTTGACGTCGGGCGCGGCGACCACCACGTTGAAACCGGCCGCCAGAATCGCCCCCGTGCACATGCAGCAGGGGTCGAGCGAGGTGACGATGGTCAGTTCGCCCGGCGGCGGCAAGGACGTGCCCTTGGCCCGTTCGGCAAAATACCAGTCCACCAGCTGGCGTTCGCCATGCGCCGTGGGGTCGAACACCAGGCCCTGGCGCACGACGTTGTTGTGCATCGATTGCAGCACGTTGCCGGCGCCGTCGAGCAGCACGCCGCCCACGCCAAAGGTGCCCTGCGTCTTGGCCGCCATGGCTTCGGCCGCGGCAATCGCCACGGCGGCCTGGATGTCGATCGTCTTGTTCAAGCGAATCCTGTTACTTCATGTCCAGGTCGGAATTGCCGAAGCCGTGCGGCAGCAGCCAGCCCGCCGTCACTTCCATGATGTCGTTTTTCAGGTTCGTCAGGATGACCGGCAGGTCGGCACCGCCCATCTCGAAGATCACCTGGCGGCAGGCGCCGCATGGCGAAATCGGTTCGGCCGTGTCGCCCGTGACGGCCAATTTGGCGAAGTCGCCTGGTTTACAGCCATGTGCGATGGCGCTGAAAAACGCCGTGCGCTCGGCGCAGTTGCACAGGCCATAGGCGGCGTTTTCCACGTTACAGCCACGGAAGACGCGGCCATCCTTGCACAGCAGCGCCGCGCCCACTTTAAAGCGCGAATATGGCGCGTACGCCAGTTCGCGGCCGGCATTGGCTTCGGCGATCAGTTCTTGGTTGTTCATTTGATTTTCTTTTCAACCCCAGCAGCAGATGCCGGGGTCGTACCCTGAGGGTACGACCCCAGACTTTGCTTCTGGGTTTAGTTTAAGGTCGTATCGTACGGTAAATCACCGGATTGCCCGTCAACGCCACCGCGCTGATGGCATACGCTTGCTGGATTTCCCTGACGGCTTGCTGCGCCGCCGCTTCCGTGCGCGCGTGCACCATGGCCAGCGGCTGGCCAACAGCGACTTGCTCGCCCAGGCTCACGAGGTCCGTCAGGCCGACGGCGAAATCGATGCTGTCGGTCGGACGGCGGCGGCCACCGCCCAGGGCCACCACGGCCAGGCCGATGGCGCGGCAATCGCGCACGTTGGCAAAGCCGGCTGACAGCGCTGGCGCCGGCACGATGAATGGCGCTGTTTCCAGGTGCTTGTCCGGATGTTCGACGATATCCGCCGGGCCACCCAGGGCCGACACCATGCGCGAGAAGCGTTCGGCCGCTGCGCCGGAATCGAGGGCCGCCACCAGCTTGGCGCGCGCTTCTTCCTCGGTGGCGGCCAGGCCGCCCAGCACCAGCATCTCGGCGCACAGCGCCAGGGTGACTTCGTGCAGGCGCGCGGGACGCGAACGGCCCGTCAGGTAATCCATGGCGCCGCGCACTTCCAGCGCATTGCCGGCGTACGGCGCCAGCGATTCGTTCATGTCCGTCAGAATCGCCGACGTCTGCATGCCCGCGCCATTGCCGACGGCGACGATGCTCTCGGCCAGTTCCACCGACTTGTCATAGGTCGGCATGAAGGCGCCCGAACCCACTTTCACGTCCATCACCAGCGCGTCCAGGCCGGCCGACAGTTTCTTCGACAGGATGGAGCCGGTGATCATGGCCACCGATTCCACCGTGGCGGTGACGTCGCGGATGCTGTAGAAACGTTTGTCGGCCGGCGCCAGCTGCGCCGTCTGGCCGATGATGGCCACGCCGATCTCCTGCACCACCTTGCGGAACAGTGCATTGTCCGGCACCGTGCAGTAGCCGGGGATGGCGTCGAACTTGTCCAGCGTGCCGCCCGTGTGGCCCAGGCCACGGCCCGAGATCATCGGCACGTAACCGCCGCACGCGGCGACCATGGGACCCAGCAGCAGGGAGACGACGTCGCCCACGCCGCCCGTCGAATGCTTGTCGACGATGGGGCCAGGCAGGTTCAGCGAACGCCAGTCCAGCACCTGGCCGGAATCGCGCATGGCCAGGGTGAACGCCACGCGCTCGTCCATGTTCATGTCGTTGAAATAGACGGCCATGCCCAGCGCCGCGATCTGGCCTTCGCTGACGCTGCCGTCAGTGATGCCACGCACGAAAAACTGGATTTCCTCGGCGCTCAATACGCCCTTGTCGCGCTTCTTGCGGATGATTTCCTGGGTTAAAAACATGGTTTAACTCCGATCATAATAAATTTGGGGTCAGTCCCTACGGTTCTGACCCCAGCTTTGCAACGCTAGTTGCTTATCAGACGCCGTAAGGAATCCACACGTTTTTCACTTGCGACGCATGCGCCAGCACGGCGCGGCCACCGCTTTGGGCGGCGCTGTACCAGTCGCGGCCCTTGGCGCCACCGACCCAGGTGCGCTTCAGGGTACCGGCCGACAGGCGCTCGACTTCCGCGCAACCTTCAGCGGAACCGTCATGGCGCCAGACGGCGTCGATGTCGGCGTGCGTGGCCAGGGTGCGCGCCAGTTCATCCGCGTTGCCGCTGATGATGTTGACGACGCCACCCGGCAAGTCGGACGTGTCGAAGACCTGGTACAGGTCCAGCGCGGAAAGCGGATGCGCTTCCGATGGCACCACCACCACGCGGTTGCCCAGCGCGATGGCCGGGGCGACGAGCGAAATGAAGCCCAGCAAAGGCGCTTCGTTCGGGCAGACGATGCCGATCACGCCGACCGCTTCATTCAGCGCCACGGTGATGCCCTTGGTGGGCGGCTGGTGCGCAAGGCCGTCGTACTTGTCGGCCCAGGCGGCGTAGTAGAACAGGCGTTCGATCGATGCCTGCACTTCCTTCTCGGGGTTTTTATTGCCCGTCATGGCGGCGATGCGGGCGGCGAATTCGTCGGCGCGCGCGGCCAGGTTTTCGGCGATGTAGTACAGCACTTGCGCGCGGTTGTGCGCCGTGGCGCCGGTCCAGCCGGACGCTTTATGGGCTGCCTCGACGGCGTTGCGGATATCCTTGCGGCTGCCCACGCCCACTTCGGCCAGCAAGGCGCCGTTCGCGCCAAACACCGGGGTGCTGTAGGCGCTGTCAGGGCGCGCCTGCTTGCCGCCGATGTACATCTTGGCCGTGCGGTCAATGGTGAACGGATCGGCTGGCGCCGGCTTCACGTTGCCCTTGGCTTTCGCTTCCACCACGGGCAAGGCCGGGCGCGCATCTTCGGCCAGGGCCGTCATGTATTCCAGCATGCCTTCGCGGCCGCCTTCGCGGCCGAAGCCCGATTCGCGGTAGCCGCCGAAACCGCACGCCGCGTCGAACTGGTTGGCGCTGTTGATCCACACCACGCCAGCCTTGATGGCGGGAGCGATATCGAGCGCCAGGCTGATCGACTCGGTCCACACGCTGGCGGCCAGGCCGTACACCGTGTTGTTCGCCAGCTGCACCGCTTCAGGCGGCGTGCGGAAGCTCATGGCCACCAGCACGGGACCGAAGATTTCAGCCTGTGCCACGGCGGCCGAGGTCGACGCGCCCGTGATCAGGGTCGGCGGGAACCACGAGCCGTCAGCCGGCAATTCGCACGCCGGCTGCCACACGTCGCAGCCTTCGGCGCGGGCAGAATCGACGAGCGCGGCGATGCGCTGGCGCTGCACCGGATCGACCAGCGCGCCCACGTCCATCGATTTGTCCAGCGGCGAGCCGAGGCGCAGGTTTTCCATGCGGGCGCGCACCTTGTTCAGGAAGCGCTCCTGGATGGATTCCTGCACCAGCAGGCGCGAACCGGCGCAGCACACCTGGCCCTGGTTGAACCAGATCGAATCGACCAGGCCTTCCACGGCGCCATCCAGGTCCGCGTCTTCAAAGACGATGAACGGCGACTTGCCACCCAATTCGAGGGACAGCTTCTTGCCGCTGCCGGCCGTCGCTTCGCGAATCAGGCGGCCCACTTCCGTGGAGCCCGTAAACGCGATCTTGTCGACGCCAGGATGGTTGACGATGGCCGAGCCCACTCTGCCGTCGCCGGTGACGATGTTGACGACGCCAGCCGGCACGCCCGCCTGCACGCACAATTCGGCGAACAGCATGGCCGTCAGCGACGTGAATTCGGCCGGCTTGAAGACCACCGTGTTACCGGCCGCCAGGGCCGGAGCGATTTTCCACGACAGCATCAGCAGGGGGAAATTCCATGGCACGATCTGGCCCACCACGCCCACGGCGCGGTAGTCGGCGAATTCTTCCGACTGCAGCTGCGCCCAGCCAGCGTGGTGATAAAAATGGCGCGCGGCCAGCGGCAGGTCGATATCGCGCGTTTCGCGGATGGTCTTGCCGTTGTCCAGGGTTTCGAGCACGGCGAACAGGCGCGAATGCTTTTGCAGCAGACGGGCCAGCGCGTACATGACTTTCGCGCGGCCGTGGCCACCCATGCCTTGCCAGACGGGCAGCGCGCGGCGCGCCGCTTCGACGGCCCGTTCCACATCGGCGTCGGTCGCTTGCGTCAGTTCCGCCAGTTGCGTGCCGTCGGCAGGATTGGTCGAGGCGAACAGTTCCGCCGGCGCGCTCCAGGCATTGTCGATGAACAAACCGAATGTGCGCTGGTGGCCATCGAGCCACGCTTGCGCTTCTTTTTGACTTTCGGGAGCAGGGCCGTAGTCCATAGTATTGAGAATCTCGTTAATTGTTGGCATGACGATTGTTCTTTAAGGTTGTGCGTGACGATGATTGGCCGAGTAGCTGCCGGTGACGTAGTGCTCGAGCTGGCGCTCGATGTCGGTCAGCAGGCTGGAAGCGCCGATGCGGAACAGGTGCGGCTGCAGCCATTCGTTGCCCAGTTCTTCCTTCATCAGGGTCAGGTATTGCAGCGCGCTCTTGGCCGAGCTGACGCCGCCGGCTGGCTTGAAGCCCACCTGGAAGCCCGTCTGCTCGTGGTATTCGCGGATCGTGCGCACCATCGTCAGGGCCACGGGAATGGTGGCGTTCATGCCCTCTTTACCGGTGGAAGTCTTGATGAAATCAGCGCCGGCCATCATGCAGACCCACGACGCCTTGGCCACGTTTTCCATGGTCAGCAAGTCGCCCGTGGCGAGAATCGCCTTCACGTGGGCTTCGCCGCACGCCTTGCGGTAAGCGAGCATTTCGTCGTACAGCACTTGCCAGTTGCCGTTCAGGACGTGCTGGCGCGTGATGACGATATCGATCTCGGAAGCGCCGGCGGCGACCGACAGTTCGATCTCGCGCAGCTTCGTTTCCATGCTCGTCAGGCCGGCCGGGAAACCCGTCGACACGGCGGCGATGGGCAAGCGGCCCTGGATGACTTTCACGGCAGGCTGGATCATCTCGTGGTACACGCACACGGCGCCGGTGCTCAATTGCGTCAGGCCCAAGGCGTCCATCAGGTCGGCGCGCAGCGGGCGCATGGCCTTCATGCACAGGCGTTCCACTTTGCCCGGCGTATCGTCGCCGCCCAGGGTGGTCAGGTCGATCATCTGGATGGCTTTGACCAGCCAGGCGGCCTGGTATTCCTTTTTCACCGTACGGCGGTTCGCCAGGCTGGCCGCGCGGCGGTCCGTCGCGGCGCGGTTGACGCGGATCTGGTTGATCCAGCCCAGGTCGAGGCCAACGGCCTCATTACGCTTGAATTCGGGGTGCATGAGTGTCATAACAAGCTGGTTCCATTAGCAAGTGGTGGTACGCCAAGGTGTTTGGCGAGGGTTTGGCCAATATCGGAGAAGGTCTCGGAAATACCCAGTGCGCGCGGGGCGACACCGGGGCCGAAGAAGATCATCGGTATGTGTTCGCGGGTATGGTCGGAGCCGTGCCAGGTCGGGTCGCAGCCATGGTCGGCGGTGATCACGACCAGGTCGCCTTCCTTGAGCTTGTCCATGAATTCCGGCAGGCGACCATCCATTTCGCGCAGCGCGTCGGCATAGCCTTCGACGTTGCGGCGGTGGCCGAAAGCCTGGTCGAAATCGACGAAGTTCACGAAGGTGAGCGACTTGTCCTGCACTTCATCGGCCGTCTTCAACAGCGCTTCGAACAGCGCCATGTTGTCGACGCCCTTGACGACGCGCGAGATTCCCTGGGTAGCGAAAATGTCGCTGATCTTGCCCAGGCCGACGACTTCGCCGCCCGCATTCTTGACGTGGTCGAGCAGGGTCGGCGCGGGTGGCGCGACGGCGTAGTCATGGCGGTTGGACGTGCGCGTGTAGTTGCCATTGCTGCCCGTGAACGGGCGGGCGATGACGCGGCCGATGTTGTACGGCTCGACCAGCTTGAAGGCCATTTCGCACACTGCGTACAGGCGCTCGAGGCCAAACGATTCTTCATGCGCGGCGATCTGCATCACCGAGTCGCCCGAGGTATAGATAATCAGCTTGCCGGTGGCGACGTGCTCGTCGCCATGCTTGTTGATGATGTCCGTGCCCGAGGCATGGCAGTCGCCGAGGAAGCCCGGTACGCCGGACATGGCTTTGAGCTTGTCGGTCAGGTCGGCCGGGAACGATGGCGTGGTGCGGGGGAAATATCCCCAGTCGAATTCGACGGGCACGCCGGCGATTTCCCAGTGGCCGCTCTGCGTGTCCTTGCCGGTGGAGCGCTCGCGCGCCGCACCGTAGGCGCCGGTGAAGCCGTCGCGCTGGTCGAAACCCGTGGCCCATTCGCCGCTGGCCAGGTGCGCGGCGGCGCCCAGGCCCAGGCGTTCCATGTTCGGGAGTTTCAAGGTCTTGCCGCTTTTGGCGACAGTGCTGGCAATGTGGCCAAAGGTATTGGCACCTGCGTCGCCATACTTGGCGGCGTCTGGCGTCGCGCCAAGGCCGAAGGAATCAAGCAGGAGGATAAATGCGCGTGACATGATAAGGCTCGCTTTATGGATGTAATGCGGGATGATGCGAACAGTGTAGGCCGGATTTTCCCGGCCTGCCGCGCGGCAGCGCCAGTAGATGGCGCGCCGCTACTGCGTCAAGAAAAGTGCTTAGGCTTGCGGTTTGGTGGCCACGGTGGCCAGGAAGGCCAGGATCAGCTTGACCAGGTCTTTCGCGCCGATGGCCGCGTATTTCAGGGTTTGTTCGTGCGACAGGGCGAATGGCGACATGCCTTCGGCCAGGTTGGTAATCACCGACACGCCCACCACTTTCAGGTCGCAATGGCGGGCCGAGACCACTTCCGGCACCACGGACATGCCGACCGTGTCGGCGCCCAGGCGGGCCATCATGCGGATTTCGGCGGCCGTCTCGAAGTTCGGACCAGGGTAGGCGACGAACACGCCTTCATGCAGGGTGATGCCGTTCGAAGCGGCCGTGTCCTTGACCAGATTGCGCAAGTCCGCATCGTAGGCGTTGGCCATGCTGAAGAAGCGCGGGCCGAAGCGGTCGTCGTTCGGGCCGACCATCGGCGTGCCTGGCAGCAGGTTGATGTGGTCGCTGATGGCCACCAGGCTGCCGGCGTCCACTTCAGGGCGCAGGGAACCAGCGGCGTTGGTGACGAACAGCATTTCGCAGCCCAGCAGTTTCAGGGTACGGATGGCGCTCGTCATCACGCCCATGCCATAGCCTTCATAGAAGTGGCCACGGCCCTTCATGCAGACGACGGCGACGCCCGACAGGGTGCCGATCACCAGTTCGCCGGCATGGCCGTGCACGGTGCTGATCGGGAAGCCTGGCAATTCGTCAAAGCTGATGCTGACGGCGTCCGTCATCTGCTCGGCCAACACACCCAGGCCGGAGCCGAGGATCATCGCCACGCGCGGCTTGAAATTTTCAGGAGCGCGGGCACGGATGATTTCGGCGGCGTGGAAAGGGGTGTTGTTTGACATGGTTATCCTCTGATTGACTAATGATGATGGGTTGCAGCCTGCGCGACGGTGTACCAAAAGTATCGCCCAGGTATCGGGTATGTATGGTGTTACAGGTATATCGAAATGCGTATTGCCTCTATTTGCCGCCACTATGCATCAAACGGAATATGTATGGCAAATACCATTTTTCTTGCCCATTTATACAATTCAAATATAAATCGCCGATATTATAGTCGAGGCATGCCCGAGACCGCCATGCCCGGGAAATCCGTGCATACAAGCTCCATACGAAGGTTTTTTATGCACACTTGAGACGCGCTTGACACCGATAAGACAAATGTTTACAGTTCCAGACAAATGTTTAAACCTCAGCGAAAACCCTGTGACCGATACCAATAAAAAAGACCAGCTGTACACGCTGATCCGCAACAACCCCTTCATCTCGCAGCAAGACCTGGCGAGCGAGCTGGGCTTGTCGCGCTCGGCCGTCGCCGGCCACATCGCCGGATTGATCCGCGAGCGGCGCCTGCTGGGGCGCGCCTACGTGCTGCCCGACAGCCGCCCCGTGCTGTGCATAGGCGCCGCCAACCTCGACCGCAAGATGCGCACCCTGGCGACCCTGCAGATGGGCACCTCGAATCCCGTGCGTTCGGAAGAAGTGTTTGGCGGCGTGGGCCGCAACATCGCGGAAAACCTGGCCCGCCTGGCTATCCCCGTGGCCCTGCTGACGGCGCTGGGCGACGACGCGGCCGGCCACGCCCTGCAGACGCACGCGGAGGACGCGGGCATCGACATGCGCGGCAGCTTGCATCTGAGTAACACCAGCAGCGGCACGTACACGGCCGTGCTCGACGAACATGGCGAAATGCTGCTGGCGATGGCCAACATGCAACTCTATGAACAGCTGACACCGGCTTTTCTGCACAGCCGCCAGCCACAGCGCGCCGCCGCCGCCCTCACCGTCTGCGACCTGAACCTGGGCCACGACAGCGTGCAGGCCCTGCTGGCCGATGCGCGCCAGGATGCGACGCACGCGACGCCGCTCGTCATCGTCGCCGTCTCGCAGCCAAAGATGACGCACCTGCCGCAAGACCTGACGGGCTTGCATTTGCTGATCCTCAACCGGGGCGAACTGGAAACGCGCGTGGCGCGGGCCCTGCCCACGGCGGCGGACCTGCGCGCCGCCTGCCGCGAAGTGCAACGCCAGGGTGCGCGCCAGGTGATCGTCACCTGCGGCGGCGAAGGCGTGTACTTCACGGATGGCGACAATCTGGATGCGCCCATCGTGCATCTGGCCGCGCGCGAAGTGGACGCCGTCGACGTGACGGGCGCCGGCGACGCGTTTTCCGCCGCCGTCTGCTGGTCGCTCTACCACGACAGCAGCGATTTGAAACTGGCGTGCCGGCGCGGTCTGAAGCTGGCCGCCATGACACTGGAATCGGCTGCCACCGTCTCGCCCCAGATTTCCGCCGGCGCGCTCGACAACATTGACGACGCCGACCTGGCGCCGCCTCCCCCTACCCTCTTTCAACAGGACTGAACCATGACCCAATTACAGAATTTCCTCTTGTTCTCGCAAGAAGTGCTCGACGCGCGCGCCGCCGGCAAGGCCATCGTGGCGCTGGAATCGACCATCATTTCGCACGGCATGCCGTATCCGCAAAACGTGGAAATGGCGCGCGAAGTGGAACAGATCATCCGTGACGGCGGCGCCGTGCCAGCCACCATCGCCATCATCGGCGGCAAGATCTGCGTGGGCCTGTCGCCCGAGCAACTGGAATTGCTGGGCACCTCGCCCGACGCCATGAAAGTCAGCCGCCGCGACCTGCCGTTCGTCCTGTCGCAGGGTAAACTGGGCGCCACCACCGTGGCCGCCACCATGATCTGCGCGGAACTGGCGGGCATTTCCGTGTTCGTCACGGGCGGCATCGGCGGCGTGCACCGCGGCGCGGAAACGAGCTTCGATATTTCCGCCGACTTGCAGGAACTGGCGCAAACGTCGGTCGCCGTCGTCTGCGCGGGCGTCAAATCCATCCTCGACATCGGCCTGACCCTGGAATACCTGGAAACCCACGGCGTGCCCGTCATCAGCGTGGGCCAGGAAGGTTTCCCCGCCTTCTTTACGCGCGAAAGCGGCTTCAAGGCCGATTTCCGCCTCGACACGGCCGCCGAACAGGCCGCCTTCATCGGCACCAAGTGGCAGCTGGGCTTGAAAGGCGGCGTGATCGTCAGCAACCCCGTGCCGGCCGCGCAAGCGATGCCGAAGGAAGAGATCGATGCCATCACCACGCAGGCGCTGCAGGAAGCGGACGCGGGCGGCGTGAAAGGCAAACAAGTCACGCCATTCCTGTTGTCGCGCATCAAGCAACTGACGGACGGCCGCAGCCTGGCGACGAATATCGCGCTGGTCAAGCACAATGCCCAAGTCGGCACCGCGCTGGCCATTGCCATGCAGGCAGTCGTGGCACGATAATAGGACTGCTGTAAAGAAAGCGCGCGCGCCTTCACGGGTCTGCGCGCCGTTCCATCGCCTAGCAACACGCAACGCCAAGGAAAGCATGTCCATCGATCTGAAACAGTTAAAGTATTTTCTTGCCGTTGCCGAGGAGAAAAGCTTCAGCCGCGCCGCGGAGCGCCTGCATATCTCGCAGCCGCCCCTGAGCCAGCAGATCATGAAACTGGAAAGCGAACTGGGCGTGCGCCTGTTTGCGCGCACCACGCGCACTTTCGAGCTGACCGTGGCGGGCAAGGCGCTGATGAACGAGGCGGCCGACCTGTTGGCCAAGATGCGCATGACCATCGACACCATCCGTCAGATCGACCGCGGCGAAGTGGGCCGCTTGCGCGTGGGCATCGTCGGCTCGGCCATGTGGGGTCCCATCCCCAGCCTGCTGGAAGAATTCCAGACCAAATTTCCCCGCGTCACCTGGACCATCCATGAATTCGGTCCCACGGTGCAATATGAAGCGCTGCGCGCCAAGCAGATCGACGTGGGCTTCTGGCGCGAACCCAAGCTCAACGACGACGACTTGCGCCACGATAATCTGCGCCAGGAACTGTGCTTCCGCGAAAACGTCTGCGTGGCCGTCAATGAACATCATCCGCTGGCGAAAAACACGTCCATCGAGCTGATCGACATCGCCCACGAGCCGATGCTGACCCTGAACCTCGACAAATCCGCGTTCCCCCGCTACCTGGTGCAATGCTGCATCAACGCCGGTTTCGAACCCGTGATTTTCCAGGAAGCGAGCGAACCGCAAACCCTGCTGGCCATGGTGGGCGCGGGCCTGGGCGTGACCCTGGTGCCGGAAACGACGAGCCGCATCGGCTGGCCCGGCGTCGTGTTTCTGCCGATCAAGACCAATCCGCCGTCGGCGAATCTGTACATCAGCTACACCACGCTGGACGACGCGCCAGTGGTGCGGGCTTTCCTGAATATCCTCAATCCCCCGGCCGTCTAATCGGCGGCACCACCTATTTATATGCACTGCGTATAAATACATAAACAAAAACGTATTTGTCATACATATCTGGCATGATGCATAGTGATTCGGACGCCCATCGCGGCGCCGGTCCCGTGCTTGCCCTGCCCGTCATCTGACGGCGCATCCCAGCCCGCTCCGGCAGCCCCATTCGATGTTGTACCTATAAAAGAGACGGGGCGCGACTGTTGCATGAGTATCACACTGACGGCATGAAAGCAGACGAGGTCAGCAATGATCTTGTGCAATACAGTGCAATGTTGATAAGGAATTATCACCTCGTGCATCAAAAACAGGCTAAATCGACCCCAAATTATATGTTTCACCTATAAAAAATATACAATATCGATCTTCCAGGAGCCAATTCATGAAACTTACACAATTTAGTTTGACGATCGCAGCCGTATTTTTGACTGCTCAAGCGTCCGCGGCTACCCCAAAACTGGGTGTCGTGTATGACGCGGGCGGCAAGTTCGACAAGTCGTTCAACCAATCCGCTTTCGAAGGCGCCTCGCGCTTCAAAAAAGACACGGGCATTTCCTTCATCGAAGTACAAGCCTCGAGCGATACGCAAGCCGAGCAAGTCATGCGTGGCCTGGCCCGCAAGAAACTCGACATGATCGCGGCCATCGGTTTTGCGCAAACGCAAGCCGTGCAAAAGGTCGCCAAGGAATTCCCGAACGTGAAATTCGTGCTGATCGACGGCCAGGCCGCCGGCAGCAACGTCAATTCCGTCGTCTTCAAGGAAGAAGAAGGCTCCTACCTGGTGGGCGTGGCAGCAGCCATGGCCAGCAAGAGCAAGAAGGTCGGCTTCATCGGCGGCATCGATATTCCCCTGATCCGCAACTTCGCCTGCGGCTACGCGCAAGGCGCGAAAGCCGTCAATCCGAAGACGGAAATCACGCAAAACATGGTCGGCACCACGTCCGGCGCCTGGAATGACCCGGCCAAGGGTGGCGAACTGGCCCGCTCGCAATTCGAGCGCGGCGTCGATGTCGTCTTCGCCGTCGCTGGCGGCAGCGGCATGGGCACCTTGCAAATGGCCAAGGAAAAAGGCAAGCTGGCCATCGGCGTCGATTCGAACCAGAATCATCTGTATCCAGGCAGCATCCTGACCTCGATGGTCAAGCGCGTCGACAACACGGTCTACGACAGCTTCATGCAAGTCAAGAACGGCACCTGGAAGGGCGGCGTCAGCTATAAAGGCTTGAAAGAAGGCGGCGTGGATTGGGCGCTCGACGCGAACAACCGCAAGCTGATCACGCCGGAAATCGAAAAGCGCGTGTTGGGTGCGCGTAAGGACATTATCGATGGCAAGATCAAAGTGATCGATTACCGCGTCGGCAGCAGCTGCCCGGTTTAATTTTTCTCCGTATCTTTTAGCGCGCCGCCGGGGCCAGTCTCCGCGCGGCGCGTTTCCATGAAACTATCCAGTTATGAACCTATGCAGCCAGCAGTAGAATTTCGCAGCATTTCCAAGCAGTTTGGACATGTGAAGGCGAACGCCGACGTCAGTTTCTCCATCGCCAAGGGCAGTATCCATGGCCTGGTGGGGGAAAACGGCGCCGGCAAATCGACCTTGATGAGCATCCTGTACGGGTATTACCGTGCCGACGGCGGAGAAATCCTGCTCGACGGAAAAGTACAGCCTATCCGCAACAGCCAGGAAGCGATCAACCTCGGCATCGGCATGGTGCACCAGCACTTCATGCTGGTCGAGAACTTCACCGTTCTCGACAATATCATGCTGGGCACGGAAGGCGGTTTTCGCCTGGCCAGCCACCGCACGGAAGCGGAAGCGAAATTGCGCGAAATTTGCGCGCGCTACCGCCTCGACGTCGACCCGCTGGCGAAGATCGAAGACCTTTCCGTCGGGGCGCAGCAGCGCGTGGAAATCCTCAAGCAGATTTACCGCAGCGCCAATATCCTGATCCTCGACGAGCCGACGGCCGTGCTGACGGCGCAGGAAACGGCGTCGCTGTTTGAAATCCTGCGCCTGTTCAAGGAACAAGGCAAGACCATCATCCTGATCACGCACAAGCTGCAAGAGATCCTGGAAATCACCGACAACGTCACCGTCATGCGCGGCGGCACGGTGGTGGGCGCCGTGGCGACGGCCGGCACCTCGAAAGAGGAACTGGCCAACATGATGGTCGGCCGCCCCATCCAGAGCCACTTGCCCCGTGCACCGTACAATCCGGGCGCCACGGTGCTGGAAGTGGACGGTCTGCAACTGGCGGATGAGCAACAGGTGAAACTGCTGGCCGACATCGGTTTCAACTTGCGCGCCGGCGAAATCGTCGCCATCGCGGGCGTCTCCGGCAATGGCCAGAGCGAACTGCTGGAAATCCTCTCGGGCATGCGCTTGCCCACCTCGGGCAAGCTGCGTTTTCTCGACAAGGACTTGCCGTTTGCCAAACGCCACGATGCCGACGGCTTGCCGCTGGCCTTCCGCGAGCTGGGCATCGCCCACATTCCTGAAGACCGCTTGCGCGATGGCGTGGTGAAAAATTTCTCCGTCATGCAAAACACCATCCTCGGTTACCAGGATCACCTGAAAAACCGCTGGGGCCTGTTCAACTTCAAGGCCATCGGCGCCCGCTGCGCGGAACTGCTGAAGACTTTCGACGTGCGCCCGGCCAATCCTGACTTGCGCATCGGCTTGCTGTCGGGCGGTAACCAGCAAAAAGTGGTGATCGCGCGCGAAGTGCTGGCCAAGCCGAAACTGATGCTGGTAGGCCAGCCCACGCGCGGCGTCGACATCGGCACCATCGAAAGCATCCATACGCAATTGCTGGCCCTGCGCGACGCGGGCGTGGCGATCCTGCTGGTGTCCGTCGAACTGGAAGAAGTGCGGGCGCTGGCCGACCGCATTCTCGTCATGTGCGGCGGACGCATCACCGGCGAACTGAAAATTGAAGAATTCGATACCACCCGCATCGGTCTGTTGATGGGGGGAATGCATAAATCATGAATAACGACTTGCCACGCTGGGCGACAGCCTTTGTCATGCCCATGTTAAACCTGCTGTCGGCCTTGCTGGTCGCGGCCCTGGTGATTTATATGCTGGGCGAAGACCCGGCCGAATCGCTGTCCATCCTCGTCCACAGCGCCATCCTCAATCCGGAAGGCTTGAGCTACACCCTGTTCTACGCCAGCACCTTCATTTTCACGGGCCTGTCGGTCTCCGTGGCGATGCAGGCCGGGCTGTTCAATATCGGTTCCGAAGGCCAGATGTATATCGGCGGCCTGGGCTTGACGGTGGCCATGCTGGCCTTCGACCAGACCCTGCCCGCCTGGCTATTGATTCCAGCGGCCATGATAGGCGCGGCCCTGTTCGGCGCGCTGTGGGGCTTTTTGCCTGGCTACCTGCAAGCGAAGCGCGGCAGCCACATCGTCGTCACCACCATCATGTTCAACTTCATCGCCGCCAGCCTGATGAACTTCGTGATCGTGAAATACCTGATCCCACCGGGCGAGCAGAACACGGCCAGCCGCGTGTTTGCGGAAAGCGGCGAAATGCCGCGCTTAAGTACCTGGTTCCCATCCTTGGGCGACACGCCGTTGAACATCAGTTTTATCCTGGCGATCGCCGCGCTGGTGATCTACGGCGTGATGGTGTGGCGCTCGTCGTGGGGCTTCAAGCTGCGCGCCACGGGCCTGAACAAGCACGCGGCGCACTATGCGGGCGTGTCAATCAGCAAGATGATCATCATCGTCATGCTGATCTCGGGCGCGCTGGCGGGCCTCGGTTCCGTCAATTCCATCATGGGTTCTACGCATTATCTGTCGCTCAATTTCGTCGGTGGCGCCGGCTTCATCGGCATCGCCATCGCCCTGATGGGCCGCCAGCATCCGGTCGGCATCTTCCTGTCGGCCGTGCTGTTCGGCGCGCTGATCCAGGGTGGCTTCGACTTGTCGCTGGAAAAACCGAATATCCCGACGGAAACTTTCATTTTCATCCAGGGCTTGATCATCCTGTTCTGCGGCGCCATGGAAAACTTCTACGCACCGGCCATTTCCGCCCTGCTCAAGCGCACCAAAGGCTAACACCATGACACTCGACGACTTTCAATTCGCCAGCATCCTGGTATCGACCGTGCGCAATGCGCCCGTCCTGATCTTTGCCGCCATGGCCGGCCTGTTTGCCGAACGCAGCGGCATGATCGACATCGGCCTGGAAGGCAAGATCCTGGCCAGCGCCTTCGCTTCCGCCGCCGTGGCCTACACAACGCAAAACCCGTATTACGGCATGGCTGCCGGCATGCTCGTGTGCGTGGCCCTGGCCTTGCTGCAGGCCTACGTCAGCATCACGCAAAAGGGCAACCAGCTCGTGGCCGGCATGGCGATCAACATCGCCATGAGCGGACTGACCTTTGTACTGGCGCAATTCTTCTTCCAGCAAGGCGGCCGCACGCCCGACCTCGGTTCGGCGCGGCTGTTCGACGTGGTCTTGCCGGGCACGCAGTACGTGGAGCACATCCCCTTCATCGGCTGGGTGTATGCCCACTTGATCGGCGGCCATTCCATCCTCGTCTACGTGGCGTTCCTGTTGATTCCGCTCGTGCACTGGCTGCTGTACCACACGCGCTTCGGCCTGCGCCTGCGCGCCTGCGGCGAAAACCCACATGCGGCCGACTCGGCCGGCGTGAGCGTGGAAGCGACGCGCTACCTGGCCATGCTGGTGGCCGGCATCCTGTGCTCGTTCTCGGGCGCATATCTTGCCATCGTGCAAAGCGGCTTCTTCCTGCGCGACATGTCGGCCGGCGCCGGCTACCTGGCCCTGACGGCCATGGTGTTTGGCAACTGGCGCCCCGTCTACACCTTCCTCGGCTGTCTGATGTTCGGCTTCTTCGCCGCCATCCAGATTCAAATTGAAGGCGTGGACTTGCCCGTCGTGGGCCGCATCCCCGGCTCCTTGATCCAGATGGTGCCGTACGTGGTCACCGTGATCGTGCTGGCGGGCTTGATGGCGAAATCCATCGCGCCGAAAGCGATCGGCATTCCATTCGTCAAGTCCCGCTAAGTTTCTGCGAGCGCTGACAAAAAGCGAAGCTCACGGGCTTCGCTTTTTTACGCCTGAAGAATTGTGTCCAGCGAGAAAAACACTGGCAGCCCCAGGCTGCGCGCCACTTCCACCATCTGGTCGGCGCCCTGGGACGCACCGCCGAGGCGCAGCACGGCATCACAATGGCTCAATAAACGCGTCGCATGCGCGTGAAATAGTTCGTCGTACACGGCGTCGCCCACCTGGCTTGAGCCTGCCAGCGCCAGCATGGGCAAGGCCAGCCATTCACCGAGCACGGGCATGTGGCCCTTGGCATACAGCGGCAGGCAGACGGCTTGCATGGCCGCCACATTCGCCGCCATCAGGGCCGGATCATCGCCCGTGCCGGAGCGATACGGGCCGGCAACGAGGATCTGCATGCCCCGCTTCACCGGCATCAGTTGCAATTGCGCATGCTGCAGCAGCATGATGGTCTTGCCGTCGCAGATGCGGCCATCGGCCACCATCCGCATGGCCTGCGCCAGGGGCAGCTCCAGTACTTCGATGTCTTCGCCCTCGTGCGCCAGACCGCCGCCGTCGCCGATGCGGCTGGCCGGGTCGTACTCGGCGACAAAGAAATGCAAACGCTCCGTCACGGAACCGGGGCTCATGAAGGCGTCGAAGACCTTGTGCACCTGTCCCACCCGGTAACCGGTTTCCTCTTCCACTTCGGCGCGGATGCGCTGTTCCGCGCTGGCCTCTTCCAGCAAGCCGGCCGCCGCTTCGATGAGGAAACCATCGTGGCCTTCGCGGTAGGTGGGAAAGCGGAACTGGCGGATCAGGATCACCGTGCGCTTGATTTTATTGTAGAGCAGGATGGTGGCGCCATCGCCGCGGTCATAGGTTTCCCGCGTCTGCGTCTGCCATTCGCCATCATGACGCAGATAGTCGAATGTGATCTTTTGCAGCAGATACCAGTCGTGCGACAGGATCTGCACGCCCTGGATGCGGACCCGTTCCTGCTTGCTGTTTTCTTCGCGCATAGTGTCTCCTTGTGCTTGCATGTACTTGCCTTCGCCGACTTTATCATGCAAACTCATGCAATATCAAGAAAATACAAGAAAAATCATGCTGACACATCAACGCAAACAATACCTGCTGGACTTGCTCCAGCGCGAAGGGCAAATCGTCGCCAAGGCCGTCAGCGACAGCCTGGGCTTGTCGGAAGACACGATACGGCGCGACCTGCGCGAACTGGCAAAAGATGGGTTGTTGGAGCGCGTGCATGGAGGCGCCCTGCCCTTGCTGCCGCGCTCGCCCGCGCTGGCGCCGTTTGCAGGGCGCGAACAGATTTCGCCCGAAGCCAAGCCCGCCATCGGCCGCGCCGCGGGCGCCATGATACAAACGGGACAAGTGGTGTTCCTCGATGGCGGCACGACCGCCGTGCAACTGGCGCGCCAGCTGCCGCGCGACTTGCGCGCCACCATCGTCACGCACAGTCCGTCGATTGCCGTCGAACTGCTGAATCACCCATCGATCGAGGTGCTGATGCTGGGCGGGCGCCTGTACAAGCACTCGATCGTGGGCGTCGGCGCGGCCACCGTGGAAGCCATCGGCCGCATCCGCGCCGACTTGTATTTCATGGGCGTGTCCAGCCTGCATCCGCAAGCGGGCATCACCACCGGGGATTATGAGGAAGCGTGCGTAAAACGCGCGCTGAGTGAGGCGTCAAGCCGCACCATCGTGCTGGCGTCGCCGGAAAAGTTCAATACGGCTTCGCCGTTCCAAATCGCGCCCTTGAGCCAGGTCAACGATATCATCGTGCACCGCGACGTGGACGACGCCCTGGTCGCACCCTACCGCGAGATGGGAATCGCCATCACACTGGCATGAAAAAAGCGGCCCGCAGGCCGCTTTCCACTCCTTGGCTTATTGCGGCCAAATCGCCTGCAGCACGGCGGCCAGATGATAGCCGCCCTCGATCAGCTGCTGCTTCGCCAGTGCCGAGCTGGGCACGGGATAGTTGTCGGGCACCGTCAAGCTCCAGACGTTGTAGACCTCGCCCTTGCGGCTCGTCTGCTGCGTGGCAGAGCCAGCCACCACATCCGTGAAAGCAAGCTTCGATGCCGCCAGCGAGGCATCGGCCCACTGATACGGCCAGGTGGCGGGGTCGCCTGTGTTTGCGCTCACTACCGGCGCGCTGGCGATCACGGTGCGGGCGAACTGCTGCGGCGTGCGCGTGCTCAGGCGGCGCATGGCGTAGTCGACCACGGTCGTGTCCCAATACGAATGCAGGGGCTTGGTGGGCGACTTCGGATAGCTGCTTGCCGGCTTGGCAGCGCCATCCTCGGCCGGCAGCGGCGCGGGAATCACAGCGTCCGACAGCGCCGTCATCTTCGCATCGTCGAGCAGCAAGTCATTGCCGCCGCGCGCGTTGAAAATGGCGACGTCATCAATCTGCGCCTGCGTGGCGGGCACGAAAAACTGGCCATCCTTGCCGAGAAACGCATTGCCCACATGCAGCGGCTGGTGGATGTCGCCCACCAGGTGCGTGATCAGGATCAGGGCTTCGCGCTGGCTGAAACCATGCGGATTGCTGGCCGCGTCAGCCTTGCCCTGCAATACCAGGATCGCCTGCTTGAGCGTTTGCACGATATCGTCATCGGCCGTGCCCACGCCATGGTCGTGATAGTGCGCGTTCTGGAACGGCACGTTCGTGTAATGGTATTCGCCGTGTTTCGGGTTCGCCGCCACATACGTCAGCATTTCCGGTGTTTGCGGGCCGCAATACGTGCCTTTCACGCAATCGGGCCAGTTGGCGATCTTTTCCAGGCTTTCGCCCGGCAGCAGCAATTTGGCCACTTGCGCCTGGGCAGCGCTGCCCTTGAGCAATTGATCGGCGATGGCGCCCACGGCGCGGTGGCCGTCGTTGCCCCAGGCCAGGACGTTGCCGGAAGCAAAAGCGGCGCCCAGCGCCAGCACGCACAGCAGTTTTTTCATGTTCACTATTACTCCTTGCCTTGCGGCGCGGCCTTGGCCGGCTTCGGATACTGCCTGTTGATGTCGATCGGCTGCGCATACGCCGAGCTCCACGTCTGCTCATGCAGCGCGGCAATGCGCTGCGCCATCTGTTCGTTGCGCAGCACCACTTCCAGGTTGCGCGAGAGGTCGAAATAACCACCGGCCCAGTTGCTCGTGCCGACCCAGGCCAGCTTGCCGTCGATGCTCATGGTCTTGCTGTGGATCACGCGCGCGAACGGGATGAAACCGGTCGACGCCGTGGGAATCGTCACGATACGGATTTCCACGTTCGGCACCAAGGCCAGGCTTTTCAGGTAGGCGATGGCCGGCGCTTCCGTGTTCCAGCTTGACACCATCAGCTTGATTTTCACGCCACGCTGGGCGGCGGCGCGCACGGCATTGTCGATCACGGCGTAGTACGGCCGCGTGCGGTTCGGGCCGTAGGACAGCGGCGCGTAGTCGAGCAGCTGGATGCGCACTTCGCTTTTTGCTTCCGCCAGCAAGGCGGGCAAGCCCGTTTCCGAGTCGCCCACGCCAGCCGGGTTGTAGGCATTCGGACTGGCCAGCAGGAAAGCGTTTTGCGCGTAATTGGCAGGCACCACCTTGCTGTTAAGTACGGTGGCGCGGCTGCCTTGCGACGTCAATGCCTGGGCTTGCCAATCCTGCTCGAAGATGGCTTGCACCTGGCTCACCATGGCGGGCTCCGTGATTCTCAAGCCCGTCTCATGGATGTGCTCGAACGAGCGCCAGTCGAAATTCTGGCTGCCGATGTACGCCAGCTGCCCATCGACGGCCAGGTATTTGGCGTGCACGATGCCGTTGCCCGTGACTTTATTGAAATCGATGAGGCGCAAGTCCAGATTGGGAATCGCCTTGATCTGCGCGATGGTGGCCTCTTCCGACAAGCCCACGCCCTTCTGGTCCAGCAGGAAGCGGATCTTCACGCCGCGCTGGCCGGCCGCCGTCAGGCTGGCCAGCACCTTTTCAAAAGCCGTGCCCGGTTTGCTGACGGCATAGAACTGCGCGATGACGATCTCTTTCTTGGCCGAATCAAACAGCTCGCTCCACACGGCAACAGGCTCGCGCAGGTCGGGATTCGTCAGGCTGGTTTCCACGGGCGAGGTGTGCACGAGTTCAAAGCCGGGAATGGTGAAGTCCGCGTGGGCCGTGCCCGCGAACAGGGTAGTGACGAGCAGGGAAACAAATAAACGACGCATGGTTTTTCCTTGTAAATTATTTGACGCGCACGATGCGGCCGGCCGCCGTGGCGCTGCCCGCTGGCTTGCCGGCACGGGCGCGGTCGATCAGGTAATTGCTGAAGGCGTCGATGTCGCGCACGCCCGTGTCGAGCCGGCGCGTGCCGGCCGCCAACACGGTGAAGCGGTCGCCGCCGCCGGCCAGAAAACTGTTGGCGGCAACTCTGTATTGTTGATTGTCTTCAAGAGGAATGCTATTCAGCATGATGCTGCCCGGCAGCACACGCTGCCCCTGCGGCTTGGTGCTGTCCCAGCGATAAGTAAACCCTTCGGATACTTGCAGCAGATTGCCCTCGCCCGCCTCTGCTCCTGGCCATTGCTGCTCGAGCAAGGTACGGATTTGCGCGCCGGAAAGACTCACGACGATCAGCGTATTGCCGAACGGGACAACTGCCTGGTTCTGGCCCACGTTCGTCATCAGGTCGGCGCCCGCTTCCAGGTCCTTGCGGATGCCGCCATTGTTCATCAAACCGATTTGCGCACCGGCAGCGCGCGCGCCGAACAGGGTGCTGTCGGCCACCAGGTCGCCCAGCGGGGAAGCGCCGCCGCCCTTGGTGCTGCGGCCCACGTTCGGCACGGCGATGGCGGCCACGGGACGCGACAATTCCGCCGCACTGCGCTGCTTGACCGATTCCAGGTAGGCTGCGACGGCCGGGTCCGGCTCATACATGCCTGGCAGCATGACGACGTTTTGCGCGCTGGCATCGACGACGGCATTCTTGACGGGATCAACCTTGAGCTTGATGCGCGTCAACATATGTCCACCCATCTGTGCTTGCGTCACGAGGCGGCCATCGACACGGCACAGATAACCCTGGTGCGAATGGCCGCTGATGACCAGCTGGATGGCCGGGTCGAGGCGTTTCACCACGTCGACCACTTCGCCTTTCAACTGGCTGCAATCGGGCTGGTCGACGGCTTCCTTCGTCTCGCCGCCTTGGTGCAGCAGCACGACAAACACGCCCACGCCCTGCGCGCGCAGTTGCGGCAAGGTGGCGTTGATGGCGTCCGCCTCATCGCCGAACTGCAGGCCGGCAATACCGGCGGCCGTCACGACGGACGGCGTATCTTTCAGCACGGCGCCGATCAGGCCCACCTTGACGCCATGCGCCTCTTCGATGCGGTAGGCCGGCAGCAGGGGCTTGCCCGTTTGTGTATCGATGACATTGGCCGCCATATAGGTGTAGCTGGCGCCCTTGAAGTCCGGCGTGAACTTGCACGCCTTGTCGGCGCGCGACGATTCACAGCCACCGCGCTGCTGGCGCAGCAATTCCGCCTTGCCCTGGTCGAATTCGTGGTTGCCGACAGAACTGGCCTTCATGCCCAGCATATTCATGGCCACGATGCTCGGCTCGTCCGCCCACAGCGCCGACATGGCGGGACTGGCACCGACCAGGTCGCCATTGCCGACAAAAATCAGCTGCGCATCTTCGCGCCGCCATGCGGTGAGGGCGCCGGACAAAGTATCGATACCGCCAGCCTGCACCGTCTTGCGCTCGGCATCGGCAACGCTCGTGTAGCTAAATTTGCTGCGGTCGAGATTGCCGTGAAAATCGTTCAGGGCAACCAGGTTGATGTCGATGGGCGCCACGGGATGGGTGGCGCAACCGGACATGGCGGCGGCGATGGCCACCGCGATCAGGGATAAGGGCAGTGTTTTCATAGGCTTCGCAGCATAGCGCAAGGGCCGGGATACGGCATTGCGCAAACGGGTTAAACAAGGTCCGGCTGCACAACGCCGGCAGAAAAGAAAAACGGGCCCTGAGGCCCGTTGCAACACATCGCGCGCAGCCTGGCCTGCAGGCTGCGCGTCAGCGCCGATTAGATATCGATCGACAGGGTGACCGATACGAAGCGTGGTGCGCCCAGGTAGTAACGCTGGGTATCAACGGCCGTCGTCACACCAGGGATAGCCTGGGTGTTCTTGACGGTGGTCGAGGACGGATTGCGGTACTGCTTGTCCGTGATGTTGCTCAGGTTAAACGTCAGCTTCGGACGCTTGATGTAACCGAAGTTGGCAAAGGTGTAGCCGCCATCGATACCGAAGGTGGTGTAGCCTGGTGCCGTTTCATCATTGACCATCGATGCTTGCTGCTGGCCGGTGGCGCGCGCTTTCACGCGGGTCCAGAACGAACCATTCTGGTATTCGATCGACAGGCCGGCTTTCTTCTTCGGCGTGTTGATCATTTCCTTCCCAGCCGTTGGCAGGTACACATTCGTCGCGGACAGCATGTCGTCCTTGATCTTGCTGTTATTGAAACCCAGCGAACCGTACATCGCCCAACCATTGATCGGCGTATTGCCGATTTCGAATTCCAGACCCTTGTTGCTGACGCGGCCCACGTTGGTATAGCTGCTCGCTTGCGTGATTGGATCGAAGGTGGTTGCCTGGCGATCCTTGAAATCGATGAAGAATGCCGTCACCGAAGCGATGAACTTGTCATCCTGGTGACGATAGCCGATATCGGTGTTCCACGAGGATTCTTGTTTCACATCACCAACAAAGTTGGCGACGCCATTGACCACTTTCACGCTGGTGCCGATGTTGCCAAACACGAAGTTAGGGGGGGCTTTGACGTTCTTGGCAACCGAAATGAACACTTGATCGTCGTTGGTGATGCGGTAACGTGCACCCAGTTGCGGCAGCAGAGTGCTGTACTTCTTGATCAGGTTGTACGGCTTGACGTTGTTGTTTTCGTCGCCGTAGTTGGTGAAGTCACGCTTCACGTTGGGGCTGCGCACGCCGATATTGATCTTCAGCTTGTCATCATTCAGGCTGATCGTGTCTTGCAGGAAGAACTGATAGGCGGTCGAAATCGACATCCAGTTGCGGCTTTGCGCTGGCGTGCCATCCGGGCGCAGGATCTGGCCATTTTGCAGCCAAGGATCTTGCGAGATACCATCATTGCTCAATGCCAGCATCGGACCCGTTTGCTGATGGCGAGCGCGCTCGTACCAGAAACCACCGAGCACATCGTGGTTACCCGACGACCAGTTCAGCGACGCGGTCACACCTGGACGGAAGGTCTTGGTGACGCTGGCGTTGGCGACCACGACGGTGTCGATCGTGTCGCCGTCGCCGTTCAGGTCCACGGTGCCATTGCGCAAGCCAGTGGCTGCGTCATAGAAAGCTTTTTCCGACTGGGCGCGCTGTTGCACGCCGCCGTTACCGTAGCCGTACCAGATGTATGGCAATACTTTCAGGTCCAGGTTCTCGTTCAGGCGGAACTTGGCCGTTGCCGAAGCGATGGCATTCTTGAATGGGTTGATGCCCAGTTTGTAGAAGGCTGGGGACTGGTTTTTTTCAACTTGCGGCAAACCACCTTTCACCGGGGTCAGATGGCCTTGGAAAGTATCGGCATAGTCGAAGTTATAACCGTTCTTGTTGATTTCAGCCAAGGTCAGGTTATTGATGTTGTTGTTCATCGCCTCGTTGTACAGCAAGGTGGCGTGAATATAGTTGAAGCGATCCCAGTCGTAGTTGATGCCGGCATCGATATGGTCGCGCTTGGCGCCGCCCTTGCCTTTCCATTTGTCGGCTTCAGCATGCGAAGCGGACACGAACATCTTGGTGCGCTTGTCCGAGAACAGGCCAGTGTCGACGCGCACGAAGGTTTTCTTCATGTTCAGTTGACCGAAGGTCTGCATCATGCGCAGGCGGTGCTTATCTTCAGGATTGCAGGTATTGATACCAAAGTTGCCGCCGGTAGCGCCCACTTGTGGCGAATCGGCATCGGTCGAACCCTGGGTCACGGTTTGCGAGCAGGTATTTTCCTGGTCGACATATTCTTGTGGGTAGATGGCAAAACTACCGGAGTCATTCACCGGCACGCCATTGATCGTGGCGCCGATCTGGTCGGAGTTAAAACCGCGCAGTGTCAGGCCGCCGCCGAACAGGCCGGTTGCATCGTAGTTGTAGCTATTAACAGCTGGCAACATCTCCAGGGCTTCGTACGCATTGCCCGTTGGACGCTGCTTTTCCAGTTCTTCTGCCGTAATCGTGCTGCGTGCTTTTGGCGCATCTTCCGTCACCATCAGGCCCATACCGGTTTTTTTCGCGGTAATGACCACTTTTGTGGCTTCGTCAGCACTTTGCGCATGCGCAGTGGAGATGCCGAAGCAAGCCAGTTGGCATGCCACTGCGATCATACTTAGTCGCAATTTTGGTTGTTGAATGAACTGCATTTGAACCCCCTAGAGTGTGTTGTAACTTACAAGATTTTGACTTGCTTATATTGTGGTGAAACACGGAAACTATCCAACTAGACACGGCAGTATAAAGATCGAATATTTCAAATCCGTTACACGGATATGACCGCAATGTGACAGGAGCCGCTAGACATCCTGAATTGTCACAAAAGCGATAGCAAAAATGACTTATTCAACTCTTCGCCGTCCAACTATGCATTAAGGTCTGTAGGCTGACAAATACGTTTTTTTTTAATAATTTATATATAAAAAATATAAATCACCGCTGGAAGCCGCATTTTTTGTATCAACCGAGCAAGCTCACCTCATCGGGGCGAAATTATAGATGAGCGGCAACACTTGGAAATTGTTTCAGAAAATAATTGCAAGAAAGCACTACCAGCGCATCATTTTTTGTCGTAAAGACACAACAAAAACGATAAAAGGAGGGTTTTGTAACTATGAAGATCAGGAGCTTACGCGACCGCTAGTTGCGGTCGCGTGGCAGGCAGGAGGGGTGAAATACTTTTACGGTTTTACAACAATTGCTTTGCGATCACTATTTGCGATCAAGGCTTCAAAACGGGTGAAACGGGCATCGAGTGCTTTCAGCAAGCGTTGCTTGTCCGCTTCCGCCAAAAACGAATAACGCAGGCTGTTGTAGGACAGCTTTTTGATTTCCGCATAATCGGTCTTGTACTGGCTGGCAAACAGCACGTATTCATTCGACAAGGTATTGCGCGACACGCCCGCGTCATCGGTGGAAATGACGAAGGGCACGCCATACTTGCGGTACAGGGTGATCGGATGTGCCTGTCCCTTGATACCAAGAATGTAATCGTTGCTGGTCAGGTTCACTTCCACGGGAATGTTACGCTCGCGCATTTTCTGCATGGTCGCCAGCGCATTGTGCTCGTACGCGATATCCATGCCGTGGCCGATACGGTCCGCACCGGCCACATCGACGGCTTCGGCGATATGGAAAGCCATGCCTTCCGGCGGCACCATGCCCAGCGCCAGCTCACCCGCGTGCAGGGCGATCTTGACGTTCGGATACTTAGCCTTGAGGAATTTGAACATTTCCATGTGCAGGCTGTAGTCGCGCATGGACACGTTCACGCTTTCCTGGCCCACGATGTTCACGCCCACCAGCAGCGGATTCAGGCTCGCTGCCTTGAACGCGGCCACCATGGACGAGAACACTTGCGATGGCGACTGGAAACGCAGCACATACGCCTGGTAGCGCATGGTGAAGTTCGCATCGTCAATGCCGGCGCTGCTGGCGTTGACGTTGTCGTTGTAGGCGGTGATGCTTTTCTGGAAGCTGGCGTCTTGCTCCAGGTTTTGAGTCCAGTTGGCCAGCACGGCTTGTAACGCCGCCGGCTGCAAGCCCAGCGCCAGCACTTGCTGGTCGAACTGCGTGCTTTGCACGAATGGCGACAGTTCGAAAATCGTCTCGATATAGCTGAGGTTTTCCGCGATGGCGCGCTGCTTCAGGGTTTTCAGGCCATCGGCCGTGTTGCTCGACGCGACGGGGCCGAAGTAACCGAAGGTGTCAAAAAAAGTGCGGTCCGGCGGCGTCTGGATGGCGCCGTGGTTATAGAAATCCTTGGTTGACCAGCGCTGCAGCAATTGCGCATACAGGCCCGCATCGGCAAACACTTCCGTAGACGACAGGCAGCCACGCTGCAAGGCCGGCTTGGCGCGCTCGGCTGCCACGACATCCTTGTTGCTTTCGATGCGATAGGTCGTCTTGTTGACGCAATAGTTTTCCTTGTCGACCCAGTCAAGGAATTGCTCGGCGTAAATGGCGCCCGAGTAATGATGATGCAGATCACCGCCCTTGGGCATCATGGAAAAGAACAGGCTCAACTCGGCTGTCTTCGGCTGGGTGCCCGAGACCAGGGCGGCAAAATGGCGCGCGGTGGCCGCTTCGTTGGAAGACGGGGCGGCCTGCGCCGTTCCGGTCAAT
Source organism: Janthinobacterium rivuli (assembly GCF_029690045.1). Taxonomy (NCBI): domain Bacteria; kingdom Pseudomonadati; phylum Pseudomonadota; class Betaproteobacteria; order Burkholderiales; family Oxalobacteraceae; genus Janthinobacterium; species Janthinobacterium rivuli. The sequence goes on along the minus strand of NZ_CP121464.1, from coordinate 1,341,627 downwards.
GCCAGCGCGGCGCCAAGCGCCAGGCCAGTGAGTTTCTTGTGCATTCGCGTTCTCGCTCAGGATAAATCGTATGGAACAACGGGTAGGTCAGCCCTGCCCCCGCACATGCACGCATTGCCCGCCTGAATAGGTGGCGGCCACGGCGCGGTCGTCGCCCAGCAGCGCAAAGGCAAACAGCAATTCCTCCAGGCTTTGACAGCCAGCCGTGCGGCGCTCGAGCAGCGGCGTCGATTGCTTGTCGAGCACAATAAAATCCGCTTCCGTGCCAGCCGTGAAATTGCCCAGCGTGCCTTCCAGTTGCATGGCGCGCGCGGCGCCCAGAGTCGCCAGGTAAAACATGCGCAAAGCGGGCAGATAGCTGCCTTTCAAGCGTGCTACTTTATAGGCTTCGTTCATGGTTTGCAACATCGAGAACGAGGTGCCGCCCCCCACATCCGTCGCCAGCGATAGCAGCACTTTCGCCGCATCGGCCCGCTCGAAATCGAACAGGCCGCTACCGAGAAACAGGTTTGACGTAGGACAAATGGCGGCCGCCGAAGACGTTTCCGCCATGCGCGCGCGGTCGCGCTCGTCAAGCCAGATGCAATGGCCGAACATGGCGCGCGGGCGCAGCATGCCGTACTGGTCATATACATCGAGGTAGCTGCGCGCCTGCGGGTGCAGTTCGCGCACCCAGCGGCATTCATCCTCGTTTTCCGATACATGCGTCTGCAAATAGGTATCCGGGTAGGCGCGCGCCAGCTCGCCCGCCAAGTGCATCTGTTCATTCGTCGACGTCGGCACGAAACGCGGCGTGATCGCGTACAGCGAGCGGCCGTGCTTGTGCCAGCGCTGGATCAGCTCCTCGCTTTCGCGCGCGCCCGACTCGGCTGTATCGCGTAGGAACTCGGGACAGTTGCGGTCCATCATGACCTTGCCCGCCACCATGCGCAAGCCGCGCGCCTCGCTGGCGCCAAAGAAGGCATCGACCGATTGCGGATGCACGCTGCCATACACCATGGCCGTCGTGGTGCCACAGCGCAGCAGTTCATCAAGGAAAAACTCGGCGACGTTGCGCGCATGGGCAGGGTCTTCAAACGCGCGCTCGGTAGGGAAGGTATAGGTTTCCAGCCACGGCAGCAAACCGGGCGCGGGCGAGGCGATCATTTCCGTCTGCGGGAAGTGCAGATGGGTATCGATGAAACCTGGCACGATCAGCTTGCCCCGGTAATCGACGATCTGCGTGCCGAGCGGCAAAGTCGGTTGCAACTGCGCATAATCGCCGGCGGCCACGACCTTGCCATCGGCCACGATCAGCAAGCCATCCGCATGCCAGGCGTGCGCCTCCTCGCTAAAGGCGGGATCGGCGTGGAAGTGCAGCAAGCTGGCACGGTAAGCTTGCAATGTAGCAGGAACAATCGGCATGACTTCTTTCTATAACGGGTGAATGGCGGCGCGTATTGGGCGGCGCGGTGGCGCGCTGGCAGAGGCCAGCCGCAGCGGTGCGGCCAGGGCGGCCGCAGCCGCTTCCTCCCACACCATCAGTAATTGACAGGCAACGGAGGCGGCGATCACGGCCGGCGCCTTGTTGCGGATGCCGGGCATGCCGATCGGGCACACCATGGCGGCGATGCGCTCATCCGGCACGCCGCGCGCCTGCAGGCGGTGCTCGAACTGCTTGCGTTTCGTGTGCGAACCGATCAAGCCGAACCAGCCCGCATCCTCGCGCTCCATGATGGCTTGCGTCAAGCGTTGATCGAGCGCATGGCTATGCGTCATGACAAGAAAACTGCCGCCCGGCGGCGCCATGGCGACAAACTCCTCGGGCGTATCGGTGGCGGCGATGCGCACATTATCGGGTAATTGCGCAGGAAACATGTCTTCGCGCTCATCGACCCAGGTGATATTGCAGGGCAAGTGGGCCAGCGCGCGCACGATGGCGGCGCCCACGTGGCCGGCGCCGAACAAGGTCAGGTGCGCGCGCGGGGCCAGGCAGGGATCGACCAGCCAGCGCCGCCCTTCGCTGCCCTGCGCGACATGGGTTGCGCGCTCGCGGGAAAACGTGTCGGGTGCCTGTTCGCCAGTGCCGGCGATCAAGCGACCGGCAACATCGAACAGGGCCGAGGCGGGTTCCCCGTCGAGCGCCGTCAAACGCCAGCTGTCTTGCTGACGGCGTTCGCGCAAGGCGGCCAGCAATGCATGCAGGCTGGCATCGACATATTCAAAAGCCAGGTGAACGACGCCACCGCAGCATTGCCCCAGACTGGGGCCAAGCGCGAAACGTTCGAGCCGCGCATGGGTATCTGCCGTCGCCAGCATGGTCTTGGCGATTTCCACGGCGCGCAATTCCAGGTGGCCGCCGCCGATAGTGTCCATTTGACCATCAAGCGTGACGCGCATCTTCGCACCCGCCTCGCGCGGTCCGGAACCTTCCACCAGGGCGACCGTCACCAGCACGGATGCTTGCGTGTCATTCTCGATTGCTGTCAGCCAGTCGCTCATCCTCGTCTCCTAGGCGCCGGCATGCGCCGCTTGCACGGCCATGACCGCCTTGAGGATTTCCTCGCTGGTGGCAGGCGCATTCAACGGTGGCTGCACGGCATGATGGCCCACGCTGGAAATGGCGTCGCGGATGGCAAAGAACACGGAAAACGGCAGCAACAGCGGTGGCTCGCCCACGGCTTTGGAACGGTGGATGCTGTCTTCCACATTGCGGTTCTGGAACAGGTTCACACGGAAGTCTTCCGGGCAATCGGAAATGCCGGGAATTTTATACGTCGATGGCGCGTGCGTCATCAGCTTGCCCGCCGCATTCCACCACAGCTGCTCCGTCGTCAGCCAGCCCATGCCCTGGATAAATGCGCCTTCCACTTGACCCAGATCAATCGCGGGATTGAGCGACTGGCCCGCATCGTACAAGGCATCGGCGCGCAGCAACTTCCATTCACCGGTCAGGGTATCGACCACCACTTCGGCCACAGCCGCGCCATACGCATAATACGAAAACGGATGCCCCGTCATCGTCTTTGCATCCCACGACAAGCCGGGCGTGGCATAAAAACCGTCCGACCACAGTTGCACACGAGCCAGATACGCCTTCTGCACCAGTTCGGCAAACGCAACGACGTGACCATTCACGTGGAGATGGTTGTCGAAGAAACGCACGGACGCCGCTTCACCGCCGTACAGTTTGACCGCGTAATCGGCCAGGCGTTCACGGATCTGGCGCGCCGCATCCTGCGCCGCCTTGCCGTTCAGGTCGGCACCGGTGGACGCCGCCGTGGCCGACGTGTTCGCCACCTTGCTGGTGTCGGTGGCCGTGGCCCGCACGCGCTCCAGGTCCAGGCCCAGCTCGTGCGCCACGACTTGCATGACCTTGGTATTGATGCCCTGCCCCATTTCCGTGCCGCCATGGTTGACCAAGACGGAACCATCCACATACACGTGCACGAGAGCACCGGCCTGGTTCAGATGCGTGACGTTGAAGGCGATGCCGAATTTCAAGGGCGTGAATGCCAAGCCCTTTTTCAGGATGGGGCTGGCCTCGTTGAACGCATCGATGGCGCGGCGGCGCGCCCGGTAATCACTGCTCTCTTCCAGTTCGGCAACGAGTTCATGGATCACGTTGTCGACGATTTTCTGGCCATACGGCGTGACGTTGCGCCCTTCTACATCGTTGCGGCCGTAGAAATTGAGCAGGCGGATATCGAGCGCATCGCGTTGCAAGTGGCGGGCGATTTCATCGATCACGTACTCGATGGCAATGGCGCCCTGCGGCCCGCCAAAGCCGCGGAAAGCCGTGTTCGACTGCGTGTTCGTCTTGCCGCAGGCGGCGCGGATGTCCACGTCGGACAAATAATAGGTGTTGTCGAAGTGGCAGACGGCGCGCGTGGCGACGGGGCCGGACAAGTCGGCCGAGTAGCCGGCGCGCGTGGTCATGTCGACCTTGGCGGCGAGGATACGGCCATCGTCGTCGTAGCCCACCTCGTATTCATAGTAGAAACAGTGGCGCTTGCCCGTCACCAGCATGTCGTCGTCGCGGTCGGCGCGCAATTTCACGGGACGCTTCAGTTTCGCCGCCGCGATCGACGCGGCCGCCGCCCACAGGGCCGACTGCGATTCCTTGCCGCCAAAACCGCCACCCATGCGCCGGCATTCGACGGTGATGTTGTGCGAATGCACGCCCAGCGCATGCGCCACCACGTGCTGCATTTCGCTCGGATGCTGGGTCGAACACAGCACCAGCATGCCCTGCGCTTCTTTCGGAATCGCGTAGGAAATCTGTCCTTCCAGATAAAACTGTTCCTGCCCGCCTACATACAACTGCCCCTTGACCACGTGCGGCGCGCCCTCGAACGCTGCCTGGTAATTGCCGCGCGTCAGCTGCATCGGCGGCAGCACATACGATTGCGCGGCCTTGGCCGCTTGCGGCGTCATGATCGCGGGCAATTCATCGTACGACACCTGCGCCAGGCGGGCGGCGCGGCGCGCATGGTCATGCGTATCGGCCACCACGATGAAGATGGGCTGGCCCACGTATTGCACCAGTTCCGCAGCCAGGATCGGGTCGTCATGGATGATGGGGCCGCAATCATTGGTGCCGGGAATGTCGTGTGCCGTATAGACGGCAACGACACCCTGCGCGTTGCGCACGGCCGACAAATCCATGGCCGTGATGCGCGCGTGCGGCTTTTGCGACAGGCCCAGCGCTGCGTGCAAGGTGCCCTGCAACTCGGCGATATCGTCCGTGTACGTGGCTTGCCCCAGCACATGCAATTGCGCCGACTCATGCGGGCTGGGTTTGCCCACGGCGGCCCAGGCGGCTGCTTGCAATTCGGGCGTGGCAGGATGGTTCATGCTGGTCCTTTCAGGCGCGGCAAGCGTAGGCGTTGACGGCGGCGCGTTGCAAAGGCGCACCGGGGCGTGTTTCCAGCCAGAAGCGGCGCAACAGGTTTTGCGCCGTCGTCATGCGGTAGGTATTCGACGCGCGCATGTCGGACAGGGGCGCGTAATCGTCGGCCAGCAAGCGCATGGCGATGAGCAGATTGTCTTCCGTCCACGCCTGTCCGCGCAAAAACGCTTCCGTTTGCGCGGCGCGCTGCGGCGTGCCCGCCATGCCGCCAAAGGCGATGCGCGCATCGACGATGCGCTCGCCATCGAGTTCAAAGGCAAACGCGGCGCACACGGCCGAAATATCCTGGTCAAAGCGTTTCGCCAGTTTATACGTGCGGAAATGCACGTCGGCACGCGGCAAGGGCACGCGCACGGCTTCGACGAATTCTCCGGGTTGCAGATCTTTCTGTTGGTAAGCCAGATAGAAGTTTTCCAGCGGCATGATCCGCTGGCCACTTGGACCGTGCAACACGATCTCGCTGCCCAGCGCAATCAGCCATGGCATCGAGTCGCCGATGGGCGAGCCATTCGCCACATTGCCGCCCAGGGTACCCGCGTTGCGGATTGGCAAGGAGGCAAAGCGTTGCCACAGTTCCGACAGCTCATCAGGATAATGCTGGCACAGCGCCGCATAGGCATCGTTGAGGCTGGCACCGGCGCCGATGTGCAGCTTGCCATCGTCCACGGCGATGCTTTTCAGCGCGGCGACGTTGCCGAGATAAATGATGTCGCCCAAGTCGCGCAATTGCTTGGTCACCCACAAGCCGATATCGGTGGAGCCGGCAAGCAGACAGGCTTGCGGCTTTTCCCCGCGCAGCGCCACCAGTTCCTCAATGGTGCGCGGCGCGTGGAAGTACTGGCCGCCATGTTCATAGGTGCTCAGGCTGCCGCGCTGCAGCGCCTGCAATTGCACTCCCAACGCATCGTGATCGAACGCAACATGCGGCAGTTCGCCCATGCGCCTGGCTGCATCGATGATGGGCCGGTAGCCGGTGCAACGGCACAGATTGCCCGACAGGCTGTCGTCGATTTCGCAACGCGTGGGCGTCTCGCCGTTTTTTTTCAGATACATGCCCCACAAGGACATGACAAAGCCGGGGGTGCAAAAACCGCACTGGGAACCGTGGCACTCGACCATCGCCTGTTGCACCGGGTGCAAGGCGCCGTCGGGTTGCTGCAAGTCTTCCACGGAAAACAGGGCCTTGCCATCGAGGGTGGGCGTGAGCTGGATGCAGGCGTTGACAGCCTTCATCTCGACCTGGCCATCGACCAGGCTGCCAATGACCACCGTGCAGGCGCCGCAATCGCCCTCGGCGCAGCCTTCCTTGGTGCCCGTGCAATGCAAGTCCTCGCGCAGGTGCTGCAACACAGTCTGCGTAAGGGCGGCGTCACGTACTTCCTGTACGGCACCACGATAGTAAAAGCGGATCGGTTCTGACATGCTGGCCTCGGTATAGTCCCAGTATAGGAGATTAACACCGGCATATGAGACAACTATATGCAAAGACTGATTTTACTTATCATCTTATCTCAATAGAACTCAGTCCTGGAATGGATGCGTCGCATGCCAATGTTCGGCGATATCGATGCGGCGCGTGATCCATACCTGCTCATGGCCCTGCACATAGTCGAGGAAGCGCGCCAGCGCCGCGGCCCGTCCAGGCCGTCCCACCAGGCGGCAATGCAAGCCCACCGACAGCATCTTCGGCTGATTCAAGCCGTTCGGATCGCCTTCCGCGTACAGCACATCAAAGGCATCCTTCAGATAGTCAAAAAACTGCGTGCCCGAATTAAAGCCTTGCATGGCGGCAAAGCGCATATCGTTCGTATCCAGGGTATAGGGCACGATCAGTTGCGGCTGCACGGCCGGCATGCCGGCGGCATCCGTGTACGCCACCTTGTCCCAGAATGGCAGGTCGTCTCCGTAATAATCAGCGTCATAGCGGAAACCGCCATGCTCGACCACCAGTTTGCGCGTATTCGGCGAATCGCGCCCGGTATACCAGCCTTGCGGGGCGGAACCCGTCAATTCGCGAATGATCTGCACAGCTTCGCGCATGTGTTCGCGTTCCGTCGCCTCGTCCATGTTTTGGTAGGAAATCCAGCGCAAGCCATGGCAGGCGATTTCATGCCCCAATTGCTGGAAGGCGGCCACCGCCTCCGGATTGCGTTTCAAGGCCATCGATACGCCGAAGACCGTCAATGGCAGGCGCCGCTCCTCGAACATGCGCAGCAAGCGCCACAGCCCGGCGCGCGAGCCGTATTCATAAATCGACTCCATGCTCAGATGGCGCGCGGGAAAGGCGGCCGCACCGATCATTTCCGATAAAAACGTTTCCGACGCGGGATCGCCATGCAGCACGCTGTTTTCCGCCCCCTCCTCGTAATTGAGGACGAATTGCAGCGCGATGCGGGCCTTGCCCGGCCATTGCGGATGGGGTGGCGTGCGGCCATAGCCGATCAAGTCGCGTGGATAATCTTCGTAATTGTTCATGCGGAGGCGCGCCTATAGGAGGACAATGTTGGCTATATGCCCAATCATATAGCCAGGCGCAGTCACCGGTATATGATTTGCACGATAAGCACATTCACTCACCCTATATACAGGATAGCAAATGGGAAAACTCAGCACGCATGTACTCGATATCGCCCACGGCAGGCCGGGAGCCGGCGTCAAGGTTGCCTTGTTTTCAGTCGCGCCGGAAGGAAAAGTGCTATTGAAGATGGATATGACGAACAGCGATGGCCGTTGCAGCACGCCATTGCTGGAGGGCGAGAGCATGAAAGCGGGCCAGTATGAACTGGTGTTCAATGCAGGCGACTATTTCGCCGCCCAGGGGGTGGAATTGCCCTCGCCCCGCTTTATCGACCTGGTGACGCTGGCCTTCGGTATTGCGCATACGGATGAAAATTATCACGTGCCGCTGGTGGTGTCGCCCTGGTCGTATTCTACTTACCGCGGTAGCTGATGCCACGAGGCCAACAATGTTGTCGGATTACGCCACGCTAATCCGACCTACCGGACTTTACATGACCGTAGGTCGGCTTAGCGCGCAGCGCGTAAGCCGACAAGCACCACCAGCGTCAAACAAAACCACCAGACGTAAAAAACCCCAACCGGATCACCGGAAGGGGTTTTTTCGAATAACAAGCCTGACGATAACCTACTTTCACACTGGTTGCAGCACTATCATCGGCGCAAAGTTGTTTCACGGTCCTGTTCGGGATGGGAAGGGGTGGGACCAACTTGCTATGGTCATCAGGCATAACTTGTACTGGCATTTGTCTCCAATTGGACGACAAAGCCTGAATCTGGAAGAAGCAAAGATTGGGGTAATGACTGGTTGTATCAACACACACGCAACGTTGTACCGTCTTATCCTCTGTACCTGCTAAGGTTATAGGGACAAGCCGTACGGGCAATTAGTACTGGTTAGCTTAATGCATTACTGCACTTCCACACCCAGCCTATCAACGTCCTGGTCTCGAACGACCCTTCAAAGAGCTCAAGGCTCTGGGAAATCTCATCTCAAGGCAAGTTTCCCGCTTAGATGCTTTCAGCGGTTATCTCTTCCGAACTTAGCTACCCGGCAATGCCACTGGCGTGACAACCGGTACACCAGAGGTTCGTCCACTCCGGTCCTCTCGTACTAGGAGCAGCCCCCTTCAAATTTCCAACGCCCACGGCAGATAGGGACCAAACTGTCTCACGACGTTTTAAACCCAGCTCACGTACCACTTTAAATGGCGAACAGCCATACCCTTGGGACCGGCTACAGCCCCAGGATGTGATGAGCCGACATCGAGGTGCCAAACTCCCCCGTCGATATGAACTCTTGGGAGGAATCAGCCTGTTATCCCCAGAGTACCTTTTATCCGTTGAGCGATGGCCCTTCCATACAGAACCACCGGATCACTATGTCCTACTTTCGTACCTGCTCGACTTGTCAGTCTCGCAGTTAAGCACGCTTATGCCATTGCACTATCAACACGATGTCCGACCGTATCTAGCGTACCTTCGAACTCCTCCGTTACACTTTAGGAGGAGACCGCCCCAGTCAAACTGCCTACCATGCACTGTCCCCGATCCGGATAACGGACCAAGGTTAGAACCTCAAACAAACCAGGGTGGTATTTCAAGGTTGGCTCCACGAGAACTAGCGTCCCCGCTTCAAAGCCTCCCACCTATCCTACACAGATTGGTTCAAAGTCCAATGCAAAGCTACAGTAAAGGTTCATGGGGTCTTTCCGTCTAGCCGCGGGTAGATTGCATCATCACAAACATTTCAACTTCGCTGAGTCTCGGGAGGAGACAGTGTGGCCATCGTTACGCCATTCGTGCAGGTCGGAACTTACCCGACAAGGAATTTCGCTACCTTAGGACCGTTATAGTTACGGCCGCCGTTTACTGGGACTTCAATCAAGAGCTTGCACCCCATCATTTAATCTTCCAGCACCGGGCAGGCGTCACACCCTATACGTCCACTTTCGTGTTTGCAGAGTGCTGTGTTTTTATTAAACAGTCGCAGCCACCAGTTTATTGCAACCCTTTCACCCTCATGGAGTAAACCAATCAAGCTACCGGGGCGTACCTTTTCCCGAAGTTACGGTACCAATTTGCCGAGTTCCTTCTCCCGAGTTCTCTCAAGCGCCTTAGAATACTCATCTCGCCCACCTGTGTCGGTTTGCGGTACGGTCTCGTATGACTGAAGCTTAGAGGCTTTTCTTGGAACCACTTCCGATTGCTTCGTGAATAAATTCACTCGTCTCAACCCCTTGAATTGCGCACCCGGATTTGCCTAAGTGCCTTCTATGAGCCAAAAACCAACTATTCCAACAGTTGGACAACCTTCCGCGATCCGTCCCCCCATCGCATCATACGACGGTGCAGGAATATTAACCTGCTTCCCATCAGCTACGCATCTCTGCCTCGCCTTAGGGGCCGACTCACCCTGCTCCGATGAACGTTGAACAGGAAACCTTGGGCTTACGGCGTGGAGGCTTTTCACCCCCATTATCGCTACTCATGTCAGCATTCGCACTTCTGATACCTCCAGCATCCTTTACAAGACACCTTCGCAGGCTTACAGAACGCTCTCCTACCATATCTATTGCTAGATATCCGCAGCTTCGGTGACTGGCTTAGCCCCGTTACATCTTCCGCGCAGGACGACTCGATCAGTGAGCTATTACGCTTTCTTTAAATGATGGCTGCTTCTAAGCCAACATCCTGACTGTTTTAGCCTTCCCACTTCGTTTTCCACTTAGCCAATCTTTGGGACCTTAGCTGGCGGTCTGGGTTGTTTCCCTCTTGACGCCGGACGTTAGCACCCGACGTCTGTCTCCCAAGCTCGCACTCATCGGTATTCGGAGTTTGCAATGGTTTGGTAAGTCGCAATGACCCCCTAGCCATAACAGTGCTCTACCCCCGATGGTGATACTTGAGGCACTACCTAAATAGTTTTCGGAGAGAACCAGCTATTTCCAAGTTTGTTTAGCCTTTCACCCCTACCCACAGCTCATCCCCTAATTTTTCAACATTAGTGGGTTCGGACCTCCAGGGCGTGTTACCGCACCTTCATCCTGGCCATGAGTAGATCACTTGGTTTCGGGTCTACACCCAGCGACTGATCGCCCTATTCGGACTCGATTTCTCTACGGCTTCCCTATGCGGTTAACCTTGCCACTGAATGTAAGTCGCTGACCCATTATACAAAAGGTACGCAGTCACGGAACAAGTCCGCTCCTACTGTTTGTATGCACACGGTTTCAGGATCTATTTCACTCCCCTTCCGGGGTTCTTTTCGCCTTTCCCTCACGGTACTGGTTCACTATCGGTCGATTACGAGTATTTAGCCTTGGAGGATGGTCCCCCCATATTCAGACAGGATGTCACGTGTCCCGCCCTACTTGTCGTACGCTTAGTATCACCGGTCCGATTTCACATACGGGGCTATCACCCACTATGGCTCCTATTTCCAGAGGATTCTGTTATCGGTCCGACTATCACGTACAGGCTCTTCCCATTTCGCTCGCCGCTACTTTGGGAATCTCGGTTGATTTCTTTTCCTGCAGCTACTTAGATGTTTCAGTTCGCCGCGTTCGCCTTGCATACCTATGTATTCAGTATGCAATACCCTAAAAGGGTGGGTTGCCCCATTCGGAAATCTGCGGATCAAAGTGTGTTTGCTCACTCCCCGCAGCTTATCGCAAGCTACTACGTCCTTCATCGCCTGTAATCGCCAAGGCATCCACCATGTGCACTTATTCGCTTGTCCCTATAACGTTAGCCTCTCATCATTTGCATAATGAAAGAGCGCTACAGGGATAAGAAAGTACAACGTTGTTGCTTGTTTGTTGATACATACAATCATTACCCATCGATTTACTTTTTACGGCAAACCGATCAATAAATAATCTTTACTTCTTCCAGATTGTTAAAGAACATACAGCACTTGATCTCGAAAGACCAAACCTAAATCCCGGTGTTGAATTCAACACTGATTTACGTTTGAACTTTTGGTGGAGGATGACGGGATCGAACCGACGACCCCCTGCTTGCAAAGCAGGTGCTCTCCCAGCTGAGCTAATCCCCCTATGGGTATTTCCAGACTACAGAAACTGGTAGGGCTGGTTGGACTCGAACCAACGACCCCCGCGTTATCAACACGGTGCTCTAACCAGCTGAGCTACAGCCCCAAATGCTGTTCTTTATATTAACAGCCGATAAGTGTGAACATTTGATGCGTGAACCAGTTACCTGATTCGTGCAAACTCTAGAAAGGAGGTGATCCAGCCGCACCTTCCGATACGGCTACCTTGTTACGACTTCACCCCAGTCACGAATCCTACCGTGGTAAGCGCCCTCCTTACGGTTAAGCTACCTACTTCTGGTAAAACCCGCTCCCATGGTGTGACGGGCGGTGTGTACAAGACCCGGGAACGTATTCACCGCGACATGCTGATCCGCGATTACTAGCGATTCCAACTTCATGCAGTCGAGTTGCAGACTACAATCCGGACTACGATACACTTTCTGCGATTAGCTCCCCCTCGCGGGTTGGCGGCGCTCTGTATGTACCATTGTATGACGTGTGAAGCCCTACCCATAAGGGCCATGAGGACTTGACGTCATCCCCACCTTCCTCCGGTTTGTCACCGGCAGTCTCATTAGAGTGCCCTTTCGTAGCAACTAATGACAAGGGTTGCGCTCGTTGCGGGACTTAACCCAACATCTCACGACACGAGCTGACGACAGCCATGCAGCACCTGTGTACTGGTTCTCTTTCGAGCACTCCCCAATCTCTCGGGGATTCCAGCCATGTCAAGGGTAGGTAAGGTTTTTCGCGTTGCATCGAATTAATCCACATCATCCACCGCTTGTGCGGGTCCCCGTCAATTCCTTTGAGTTTTAATCTTGCGACCGTACTCCCCAGGCGGTCTACTTCACGCGTTAGCTGCGTTACCAAGTCAATTAAGACCCGACAACTAGTAGACATCGTTTAGGGCGTGGACTACCAGGGTATCTAATCCTGTTTGCTCCCCACGCTTTCGTGCATGAGCGTCAATCTTGACCCAGGGGGCTGCCTTCGCCATCGGTGTTCCTCCACATATCTACGCATTTCACTGCTACACGTGGAATTCTACCCCCCTCTGCCAGATTCTAGCCTTGCAGTCTCCAATGCAATTCCCAGGTTGAGCCCGGGGATTTCACATCAGACTTACAAAACCGCCTGCGCACGCTTTACGCCCAGTAATTCCGATTAACGCTTGCACCCTACGTATTACCGCGGCTGCTGGCACGTAGTTAGCCGGTGCTTATTCTTCAGGTACCGTCATTAGCAAGAGATATTAGCTCTCACCGTTTCTTCCCTGACAAAAGAGCTTTACAACCCGAAGGCCTTCTTCACTCACGCGGCATTGCTGGATCAGGCTTTCGCCCATTGTCCAAAATTCCCCACTGCTGCCTCCCGTAGGAGTCTGGACCGTGTCTCAGTTCCAGTGTGGCTGGTCGTCCTCTCAGACCAGCTACTGATCGATGCCTTGGTAGGCTTTTACCCTACCAACTAGCTAATCAGATATCGGCCGCTCCACGAGCATGAGGTCTTGCGATCCCCCACTTTCATCCTTAGATCGTATGCGGTATTAGCGTAACTTTCGCTACGTTATCCCCCACTCTAGGGTACGTTCCGATATATTACTCACCCGTTCGCCACTCGCCACCAGAGCAAGCTCCGTGCTGCCGTTCGACTTGCATGTGTAAGGCATGCCGCCAGCGTTCAATCTGAGCCAGGATCAAACTCTTCAGTTTAATCTCTGTTACTTTGCCATTTTATTGGCACCGTCATTGCTGACGGGTCGCTCACTCAAAAAACTGACAGGCCACTACTTTCGTAGCGCCTATTTCATTATTTCTTGTGAACATTTGATATTTTAAGTTTTACAGCGATCCGAAAATCGCTGCTGCACTTACATCAAATGCCCACACTTATCGACTGTTAATTGTTAAAGAACTGTATTCGGTGCTACTTTCGCGCTATCGACAAAGCGTTGTGTTTGTCAGCTGCGAAGAAGGAAGAGTATGAAGCATTTCGCTAAATCCGTCAACTCCTTCTTTTCCTGCCTTACTCGGCATTTGCATGCGTCGTTCAGCGAGGGGGCGAATTATAGCCCTGCTCCGCGCGCGCCGCAAGCGCTATTTTTCCGTCCTGCGAAACGGCCCTGGCACCACACTTGCTTATACAGCCCTATGCACTGTCCACTGATGGGAGCAACTCTGGGCCTGGCAGCAACACTGGGGATAGCCCGGTTCGCTTTGCTTTGCTCCCATCTGTGACAGGTGCTACATTATGGAACACTCTCGATATTCAAAAGAGCGCCCGGTACAGGGCCCAACGGAGGCAACGAGATCATGTATCAACCGTCAGCTACTTACCGTAGCGCACCGTTTTCGTCCATCGCGGACGCGAACATTTTGCCGGCAGGACAGGACAACGTCCCCGTCATCATTGAAACTTCCCATCAGCGCTCCGTCGCCTTTGGCCTGTCGCCCACGGCCACGCCCGACTTTACGCCGGCCGGCAAATCCGACCTGTCCTTGCTGATCGAGCAAAACCGCTTGCTGCACACGCACGCGCTGCCCGCCATGGAAACCCTGTACCAGCAAATCGTCAACACCCACAATATGGTGATCTTGACGGATGCCAACGGCGTCATCGTGCATTCACTGGGTGACGATGATTTTCTGGAAAAAGCCAACCGGGTCGCTTTGCAACCGGGCGTGGCATGGTCGGAACAAAGCCGCGGCACGAATGCCATCGGCACGGCCATCACGGAAAAAGTACCGACCCTGGTCCATGCGGACCAGCATTACCTGGCCGCCAATCATTTCCTGACCTGCTCCGCCGCACCGATCACCGACCACCGGGGCAACGTCATCGGCGTGCTGGACGTCTCGAGCGACCAGCGTAGTTTCCACAAGCATACGATGGCCCTCGTGCGCATGTCGGCGCTGATGATCGAGAACCAGCTGTTTTCCGCCACCTTCGAAGATGCCATCACCGTGCACTTCCACGCGCGCCCCGAATTCATCGGCACCTTGATGGAAGGCATCGCCTCGTTCACGCCGGGTGGACGGTTTTTATCCGCCAACAAGAATGGCCTGTTCCAACTGGGCCTGTCATTTGCCGCGCTGCAATCGCACACATTCAGTTCCCTGTTCGGCTTGCCCGTGTCCGCCCTGTACGACCATTACCGCACTGCCTCGCCCGGCTTGCTGAACCTGTGCATGCACAGCGGCGTGCGCGTGTATGGGCGCGCGCAGTTGCGCCTGTCCAATAGCGTCTTCCAGCACGGCTTTGCTGCCAGCACCGACCAGAGCGATATCAATGCCGCATCGGCCCAGGTTCCCGCGCCGGCCAGCCATGCGGCCAACGCGGCGCGCCGCCTGTCCGGCCTGCGCTATCTGCGCACGGGCGATCCGCAGCTGGAACTGGTGATCGAAAAGGTCAACAAAGTATTGGGGCGCGACATCCCCATCCTCGTCATGGGAGAAACGGGCACCGGCAAGGAATTGCTGGCGCAAGCCATCCACAACGATTCGCCACGGGCCATGGGACCGTTCATTGCCGTCAATTGCGCCTCGATTCCGGAAACCCTGATCGAGTCCGAACTGTTCGGCTATGAGGACGGGGCGTTTACGGGTGCGCGCAAGAAAGGCGCCATCGGCAAGATCTTGCAAGCCAATGGCGGCACCCTGTTCCTCGATGAAATCGGCGACATGCCGTTTGGCTTGCAGGCACGGCTGTTGCGCGTGTTGCAGGAACGCATGGTCACCCCGCTGGGCAGCAGCAAATCGATCACCGTCAATGTGGAACTCATTTGTGCCACGAATCACAACTTGCGCGAACGCATGGCCAAAGGACTGTTCCGCGAAGATTTGTATTACCGCCTGAATGGCCTGGTGGTAAAACTGCCGCCGCTGCGCGAACGCACGGACCTGGACACGGTCGTAAAAAAAATCCTCGCAACGGAAGCGCCCGACACGCGCTACACGGTGGCGCCGGATATTCTGCGCATGTTCCACCAGCATAAATGGCCGGGCAATTTCCGCCAGTTGACGAATCTGTTGCGCACGGCCATCGTCATGGCGGGCGACGAGCATGAAATCTGTCTGCGCCACATGCCCGATGATTTCCTCGACGATATTGAGATGACGCAAGCGACTGCCGCCAGCGCCAGCACGGACCGCATGATCGCGGCCGGCGCCAACCTGGAAGAAATGGAGCAAAGCGTCATTCTCAAATCGCTCGATGCCCACGGTGGCAACGTCTCGGCCACGGCGCGGGCCCTGGGCGTGTCCCGCAACACGATCTATCGCAAGGTGCCGCATCTGAAATAGCCTACATTAGAAGGGAAAAGCCGGGCGACATCTCGCGCCGGCCCTGCTTGTCGATGCTCATCAGGTCAACGCCTTCCATTTGCGCGGCCATCGCATGCGCGCGCGCCGCACCCGTTACCATGAAGGTCGTCGACAAGCCATCGGCCAGCAAACCCGTGGGTGCCAGCACGGTCACGCTGGCCAATTCGCGCGGCGAATCCCCCTTCGATGGATCGAAGATGTGGTGATGCACGAAGTCGGGCGTGAACGTACACTCGTAATCGCCCGACGTGGCCACGCTGCGCCCTTCCACTTTCAAGGTGGCCGCGAGTATTTCTGCGTCACGCGGATCCTGGATGCCCAGGGTCCAGGGACGGCGCACGGAACGCTGCCCGCGCGCAACGAATTCGCCCGTGTCCAGCAAGGCGTGCCGTATGCCGCGCGCCTGCACGGCGGCCAGCGCCATGTCCGCCGCGTAGCCTTGCGCCAGGCCATTCAAGGTCAGCGCCATGCCGGGCTGAAAAAAACGCACTTCGCGGCTATCCCACGCCAGTTGCCGCCAGCCGACCCGCGCCTGCGCTGCGCGACGCAATGTGTCCGTCGGCAAGCTTGCCTGGTCTGCCGCCGCGCGAAACAGCTGCCATAAAGGTTGCACGGTGATATCAAATGCCCCATCGCTCCATTGCGACAAGGCTTGCGCCTGCGCCAGCACCGCCAGCAAATGGACGTCAGGCCGGGCCAGGCGGCCGTCACGGTTCAGCCGGAAGACTTGGCTGCTCGGGCTGTAAATACTCATCAGGCGGTCGATATTCCTGGCCGCATGCAAGGCATCCTCGATGGCCAGTTCCGCCTGGCGCTGATCGTGGTGCAACACGGTGACGGCGATCGTCGTGCCAAACGCCAGCGCGGCGCCTTGATAAGGCCGCACGCCAGACGCCGTGGCCGTACCGCGCGCCATGCTGCCAGGCAAAATAACGCCCGCCATGCCGGCCACGCTGCCGATCGCTGCGGAAATAAACGTTCTACGCTGCATTGCTGCTCTCCTCTGCCGTGGCCCGGACAATGGGAATGGTGCGGGCACGCTTGATTTCCAGCATCAAGGGGGCGCATTTTTCATCGCTGGCGTAAATCACCACGCAATCCATACACTGGAAACATTCGCCGTAATCGACTTTCCCGCTCGGCGCGATGGCGTGATGTTCGCAGCGGTGGCGACACGTCTGGCACGGTGTGCCGCACTCCTTGCGACGCGGAATCCAGTTGAACACGCGAAACCGCCCCAGCAGCGCCAGCGCCGCGCCAAACGGGCACAGGTAGCGGCAAAAGAATTTGTAGGAAACACTGCTGAGCAGCAGCAAGCCCACGGCATACGCGACGAACGGCCAGGCGCGCACGAAGTTCAGGGTAATGGCCGTCTTGAACGGCTCCAGCTCGACCAGCTTGTCCGTGATCTGGCTGGAAAACAGGCTGCTGCCAAGTATGGCCGCCAGCAAGCCATACTTGATCCATTTCAAGCGGCCATCGAGACGCGGCTTGATCTTCCACTGAGGCAAGCGCAACCACTGGCCCAGCTTGCCCGTGAATTCCTGCAGCGCGCCAAACGGACACAGCCAGCCGCAAAACGTGCCGCGCCCCCAGATAAACAGACTGAGCAGCACGAACGCCCACAGGATCACCGTCATCGGATCGAACAGAAAAAAGCTCAGGCTGCGCCCCGCCAGCAGCGCCTGGATGACACCCGTGATATTGACAATCGATAACTGCCCCTGCGCGTAATAGCCGATGAAGCCGATGGTAAACAACAGGAACAGACGGCGGAACCAGGCAAATTGCCGCCCGTCGCGCACCAGGCGTTTCTGCCATGTCAATGCGCCGGCCAGCAGCGCCAGCCCGGCGGCCAAGAACAGCAACTCAGCCTTGCGGTTTTTCCACGTGCCGCGCCACGTGGCATCGTCGCCTTGCGGCGCAGTATAGAATTCGGCCGGCAAACGGTAGTTGAAATCGACGTTGCGAGCGATGCGCTCCGGATACACGATGCCCTTGCTGCGCGTGATCGGTAGCGTGAACGCCAGCGGACTGGCCGCATCGAGCCCCGCCTGGCTGATGATCCGAAACACGGCGACATTTTCCGTCGGCAACGTAGCCGTATCGGACAAGCTCAATTCCAGGTCCAGGTCGCGCATGTCGATGGGCAAGCCATCTTGCTTCAGTAACAGCCTGTCCGGGACTGTTCCGCGCACGAAATCGTCGCCCAGCACGCTGTAGCGCCCGCGCGACATGATGAGGATGGCGTGGTCGCCCTCCTCCAAGCGGTTGCGCAATTTGTTCCAGCTGCGTTCCGTCAACAGATTGCGTCCCACGCTGGGCACGGATACATACGCCAGGTACAGGTCGATGAACACGCCGTCCGGTTCGCGCGTCGCTTCCACATCGAGTCCCGCTCCGGGACTGCCGGCAAACAAAGTCTCTACCTCCTTGTTGCTCAAACGCACATGCTGGATCAAGCCCTGTGCGAGCATCTGCGTCACGCTGCGTTTTTCGAATACCTCCATGCGGATGCGGGCGATCTGGTCCGGGTCGCGGCCTTGCGCGAAACCCAGTTTTTTCCGCGACACTTTCAATGCCGACGCGAGCACGCTTTGGTTGATGATGCGCACGGAGGCCGTGGCCTTCGACACGCCATCGATATCGGCATGGGTCGCATCTGGCGCGCGCTTGGTGCGCGCATCGATGGCGATATTCTGTTTCAGCGACAAGCCCTGGTACTGTTTGACGAACTGGAACAACGGCGCTTCACCTAGACCGTCGAGAAACACGGGTTCGTGCTGCGACAGCACGGCGACGGCGAGAAAACTGCCTTTCGGATCGATGGCGATCAGCAGATTGACGGGCACGCCGGAAAAGCCGGGAATCGGCGACAGGTCCACCGATTCGAAAACGTAGCCGGCCAGCTCTGTCGCCGTGGCGTTTTGCCGGAACAAGGGCCAGACGGGAAAATCGCTCTCCTTGTCGCCGATGACGATGGGCGCAGGAAAGCGCCGCGCCAGTTCGGCTTTGGTCAGCACACCGGCCCAAGCCTGTCCCAGGATAAACAGAAATAGCCAGCAGGCTATGAACAAGCGCATTATCCGCATGCATGGTGCTCCGTGCGGCGCCCTGTCGCAAGGCGCCGCATTTATTGGTTAGAAGAAAATAATGCCGCCCAAGGACACGCCATTCATCTTTGCCTCGCCGCCCGTAAAGCCTTTCGAGCGCGTCTGGCCCAGCTCGCCCACCAGGGTGATCGCGCTGTTGAGCGAGTAGTACGCGCCCAGGGTCAGGTTGGCGTTCGACTTCAAGCCGCCCGTGCCGGCCGTGTTGTCGTCGTTCTTGCTGATGCCATAGGACAAGCCCAGCTTCAGCTTGTCCGTCGTTTTATACGTGCCTTGCAGCAGCCAGTTCTTCGACTTGGTATCGCCCTGGTCCGCATCGGAGAGAATCCCCAATCCTTTGCCGCCCTGGAAGTTGAGCAGCACGCCAGCCGGCCCCATCTGGTACGAGCCGCCCACTTCCACGCCGCGCATGGTCAGGTCATCAACACCTGGCGTTTTCGACGTGAATTTTTGCGACTTCACGCCCAGCCACGCCTTCAAGCCTTCCTGCGCATACGTCAGCTGCGCCTGCACTTGCGGACTCGACTTCGAGGAATAGGTCGAGCCTGCCACGATGGGCGTATCGGAGACGGGACTGACCAGCGCCACGTCGACGCCAACGCCGCCCGACTTCGGCGAGCTGTACATGATCTGGCCATAGTTGCCCAGATACGTGTAGCCGGCGCCGATATGGCCCAGGGTCACCCGGCCCCGCTGCGTCGCCTGCACCGGTGCGCCCGAGCCCAACAAGGTCATGTCGGACAAAATCGCATTTGCGCCGAAGATGCCATAGTCGCGGCCCAGCTTGAAGGTGCCCATGTGTTCATTGCCAAACGTAAAGAAGGCCTGGCGCACGTCGACCACGCTGTTCTGGCTGATGGCGCTGTCCGTGGCCGTCGAGTTGTAGATGCCGATCAAGGCTTTCACGTCGTACTCGCCCAGCCGCGATGAGGCCGAGGTGATCAAGCCGTTCGGCAGCAAGCCATTGCCGATGGTGGTGCGGTCCTTCTCTCCGCCGCAACCGAGCGCCTGGCCGCCCAGCGCCAGCCCGCCCACCGCATCGCCCGAACACGACACTTGCGTGTAATAGGCGTTGACGATGCCGCCCACCGACACGGTCCAGTCGCCAGCCTTGATATCGACGGCTTGCGCCTGTCCCACCGTTGCGATTGTCATGACACCCAGGCTCCCCAGCTTGATCCATGTGTTCATTGCTTCTCCTCTTTCTTCTCTGTTTTTAGTGTGCACACCAGTGATTGATGTACCTCAAGCTTTGGCAATAAGCGTGCCCAGCACGGCTCAGAGGGAGAAAGAGAAAAAGCGTATTTAAGGTGTGCAGCGGCGGATCAATCGCCACTGACAGTGTTCATTTTTTGACCGCAAGCAGGCGTATCGGGCATACAGGTAAACAAAAAACTGACGGCCTGGACCGTCAGCAAAAAGAAAACACCCGGCGGACAGGGAGACACCCATCCGAGTGGCCCGGATGCTTCACCCCGTTACTTCGATGCCAGCTTGAAAACCCACACGGAACCGCCCTGCTCCAGGAAGTTGACCTTCTTCGCCACTTCGCCGCCCCACAGCGGCACCGCGCCACCCCAGCCGGAAACGACGGCTACATATTGCGTGTCGCCATCCTGCCAGGTGACGGGCGGCGCCACGACGCCGGAGCCCGTCTGGAATTTCCACAGCTCCTTGCCCGTCTTCGCGTCGACGGCTTTCAGGAAACCTTCCGGCGTGCCGTAGAACACCAGGTTGCCGGCCGTGCTCATCACACCGCCCCACAGCGGCGCGTTGTTCTTGATTTCCCAGACGATCTTGCCCGTCTTTGGATCGACGGCGCGCATGGCGCCGATGTAGTCGTCAAACAAGGGCTTGATGGTGAAACCGGCACCGAGGAAAGCGCCGCCCTTCTTGTAGCTGATCGGCTCGTTCCAGATATCCATGCCCCATTCGTTCGCCGGCACATAGAACAGCTTGGTTTGCGGCGAGTACGCCATCGGCATCTGGTTTTTGGCGCCGAGGAAAGCGGGCGCGGCAAACACGGTCGTGCCCTTCTTGCCCTCCTCTCCCTTGGTCGGGTCGCCAGGACGGCCGGCGGCGATGTAGTTTGGCCGGCCCGTCTTCAGGTCGATGCTGCTGGCCCAGGTGATTTTCTTCACAAACGGAAAGGCGTTCTGCAGCTTGCCCGTGCTGGCGTCGATCACATAAAAGAAACCGTTGCGGTCGGCCTTGCCGCCGTAGCGCTTGCCATCCATGTCGAAGGTGACGAACTCGTTGGCGCCATCGAAATCCCAGGCATCGTTCGGCGTGTTTTGATACGCCCATTTGATCTGGCCCGTTTTCACGTCCAGCGCCACGGTGGAGGAAGAGTAAAGGTTGTCGCCGGGACGCAAGTGGCTGTTCCACGGCGCCGGGTTGCCCGTGCCGAAATACGCGAGCTTGGTTTGCGGATCGTAGGTGCCGCCCATCCACGTCGAGGCGCCGCCCGTTTTCCACAGGTCGCCCGGCCAGGTCTTGTTCACCGTTCCCGAAATGCCGTTATCGATGGCCTTGCCATCCTTGTCGTAGCGGTGGCCCATGTGCCCCTCTACCGTTGGACGAGTCCACACGAGGTCGCCCGTCATCGGGTTGCGCGCTTCGACCCTGCCGACGATGCCAAATTCCCCGCCCGACACGCCCGTCAGCAGCAAGCCTTCGGCGATCAGCGGCGCGGCCGTCATCGAGTAGCCTGCCGCATAATCGTCGACTTTCTCCTTCCAGACGATCTTGCCCGTGTTCTGGTCCAGCGCCACCAGGTAGGCGTCGAGCGTGCCGAAAATCACCAGGTTGCCATACAGGGCGGCGCCGCGGTTGACCACGTCGCAGCAGGGCATGATGCCGTCCGGCAAGCGATGCTCATATTTCCACAGCTTGGCGCCCGTTTTCAAGTCGACGGCAAAGATGCGCGAATACGATGCCGTGACGAACATCTTGCCGTTATGAATCAGCGGCTGCGATTCCTGGCCACGCTGCTTTTCGCCGCCAAACGAGAACGACCAGGCCGGCACCAGCCTGGCCACGGTCTTGTCATTGATTTGCGTCAACGGCGAATAACGCTGGCCCTGCGTGCCCATGCCAAACGACAGCACGCTGGCCGGATTCTTCGCCGTGCTGTCGAGCATGGCATTCGTGACATTGCCCACGTCGGCCGCCTGGACCAATGAGGCCAAGGATGCCAATCCCAAACCGACGACGATCCCCATGATTTTTTTCTGCACAATCATCTCCCTCTGTTTTATTAGTATGTGTGTATCAAGTCTTGCGGTGCTCATGCGGCTGGGCATGCAACAGCGCGCACTCTTCATCGGTGAACAGGCGCGAGCGCGTCAAAAAGCGCTTGCCCGTACCGTTGTCGAGTGAAAACATGCCGCCATTGCCATCGACCACATCAATAATCAACTGGGTATGCTCCCAGTACTCGAATTGCTCGAGTCCCATGTAAAACGGTGTGCCATTCAAATTGCCGAGATAGATGTCGGTGTCGCTGACATCGAACTCGCCCAGCGCGTAGCACATGGGCGTACTGCCGTCGCAGCAGCCGCCCGACTGGAAAAACATCAGCGGGCCGTGACGCTGGCGCAATTTTTCCATCATTTCCAGCGCCGCATCGGTGGCGACCACCCGGGCAATTGCTGCACTCATGGCATCCCTTTCTGCGCGCCGCGCCCGGACTACAAGCGCGGCGCGTGTACCGGTTTAGAAGAAGCCCAGCGCTTTCGGGCTATAGCTCACCAGCAAGTTCTTCGTTTGCTGGTAGTGATCGAGCATCATCTTGTGGTTTTCGCGGCCGATACCCGATTGCTTGTAACCGCCGAACGCGGCGTGAGCTGGATACAGGTGGTAGCAATTGGTCCACACGCGACCCGCCTGGATGGCGCGTCCCATGCGGAAGGCGCGCGAACCGTCACGCGTCCACAAGCCGGCACCGAGGCCATACAAGGTGTCGTTGGCAATCGCCAGCGCTTCGGCCTCATCCTTGAAGGTGGTCACGGACACGACGGGGCCGAAGATTTCTTCCTGGAAGATGCGCATCTTGTTGTTGCCCTTGAACACGGTCGGACGCACGTAATAGCCGCCTTCCAGGTCACCCGCCTGCGTGTTGCGCTCGCCGCCGGCCAGCACTTCCGCGCCTTCCTGACGGCCGATGTCGAGGTAGGACAAGATTTTTTCCAGCTGCTCCTGCGACGCCTGCGCACCGATCATGGTGGACGAGTCAAGCGGGTTGCCCTGCTTGATGGCCGCCACGCGCTTCAGGGCCCGTTCGATGAATTTCTCGTAGATCGATTCCTGAATCAGCACGCGCGACGGGCAGGTGCACACTTCGCCCTGGTTCAGCGCAAACATGGTGAAGCCTTCGAGGCATTTGTCGAAATAGTCATCGTCAGCATCCATCACGTCTTCAAAGAAGATGTTCGGCGACTTGCCGCCCAGCTCCAGGGTGACGGGAATCAGGTTTTGCGCCGCGTACCCCATGATCAAGCGGCCCGTGCCCGTTTCGCCCGTAAAGGCGATCTTGGCGATGCGCTTGCTCGAGGCCAGCGGCTTGCCCGCTTCCAGGCCGAAACCGTTGATGATGTTCAGCACGCCCGGTGGCAGCAAGTCGCCGATCAGCTCGATCAACACCATGATGGACGCTGGGGTCTGCTCGGCCGGCTTGAGTACCACGCAATTGCCGGCGGCCAGGGCTGGCGCCAGTTTCCACACGGCCATCAGAATCGGGAAATTCCATGGAATGATCTGACCCACGACACCGAGCGGCTCGTGGTAGTGGTAGGCATAGGTTTCCGCATCGATTTGCGCGACGGAACCTTCCTGCGCGCGGATGCAGCCGGCAAAATAACGGAAATGGTCGATGGCCAGCGGAATGTCGGCATTCATCGTTTCGCGGATCGGCTTGCCGTTGTCAATGGTTTCCGCCGTGGCGATCAGGCTCAAGTTCTGCTCGATGCGGTCGGCGATGCGGTTCAGGATATTGGCGCGCTCGGCAGGCGAGGTCTTGCCCCAGGCATCCTTGGCGGCATGCGCGGCGTCCAAGGCCAGATCGACGTCCTCGGCCGTGGAGCGGGCGATTTCGCAAAACGGCAAGCCGGTGATCGGCGTGATGTTAGGAAAGTATTCACCTTTTACTGGGGCAACGAATTTGCCGCCGATGTAATTGTCATAGCGTTGTTTGAAGGGATTGGCTACGCCCAGTTTGCTGATGTCTGCGAGATTCATGTCGTCCTCTATCGGGTTAATTAGAATGGAATTACTTAATTAAAATCAAACGTCCTGGTACAGATGGGGTGAGTACACGGAGTCTTCCGCAAATGCCGTGCCAGCTCGCCATCCCACTACAAACTTAGCCGGTTTTACTCTTGTTGCAAGGGCGCGGCATCAATACCGGCGCGCTTTTCAGCGCATGCCCGGGCTTGAGCCGCTGCACAATGGAACAGGTGTACCAGACTGGAACACCTGCGCCTGTGCCACTAGCGAATCACCACGCCCCATGGCAATTCGCCCACGGCAATATCGGCCACCTTGCGCGCGCTGGCCGTGTCGATGACGGAAACGCTGTTCGAGCGGCCATTGGCCACGTACAGCTTGGCGCCATCGGGCGTGATGGCCATATTCCACGGGCGCTTGCCGACGGGAATGGTGGCCGTCACCTTGTTGCTGGCCGTGTCGATCACCATCACCGTGCCGTCGATACCGTTCGAGACATACACCTGCTTGCCGCCGGGATGGACCACGATGCCATTCGCATTCTTGCCAGCGGGAATGGTGGCAATAGCCTTGCGCGCGGCCATGTCGATGACGTAGACGGCATTGACCAGTTCGCACGCCACGTAGGCACGGCCCGAGTCCGGACTGAAGCCGATGCCGCGCGGACGCAGTCCCACGGCAATGGACGCGACCTGGCGGCGTTGTGCCACATCAATGACGTCGACTTGCTCGGCCTCTTCCGCGCTGACCAGCAGCCAGCGCCCATCGGGGCTGAACACGGCATGTTCCGGGTTACGTCCGTGCACCTTGATATCGGCAAGCAAGCTGCCTGTATGCCCGTCGAGCAAGGCCACGCTATTGTTTTCCTCGACGGCCACGGCCACGTGGCTACCATCTTGCGAAGCGCTGACACCTTCCGGCGACTTGCCCAGCGCCACCGTGCGCACGGGCGCGCCGCCAGCGTTATCGATCAGCAGCAAGGCGCTGCTGGCCGCGTCCGTGACAAACAATTGCCGCCCGCTGGGGTTGGCGGCAATGCCGCGCGGACGCTTGCCCGCGGCGATCTGGCGCACGACCTGATCGGTGGCCGTATCGATCACGCTCAGGGTGCCCGATTTTTCATTGGGAACATAGGCAAAGGGGACGGCCTGGACGGCGGTGCTGGCGAGCGCCGGCAACAGCCAGAAAACTTGGCGCAAGCGCAGGAAGAAGTTGGGCATAATCACCTTTTCAATGGCAAAACACAGGAAAAGCGCGCGGCATCGGCGCATCTGAACATTGCTGCATGCAAACGCCGTGCCACTGACACGCGTATAATTTCAGCCCACCAATGGAGACATGGCAGGCATATTGCTTGATACAACTATGCAGACCTGCGCCGCGCACGCGACCAAAGCAGGCTTTTATTCACATTGGAGAATCCGCATGCAGCATCGTTTCCGCCTGAACACCATCGCCAGCCTGTTTGTCGCTGGTAGCGCCACCCTCGCCCCCCACGTCTTTGCCGCCGAGGCAGCTGACCTGGCCAACGGGCAACTGATGGATACGGTGGTCGTCAGCGGCAGCCGCATCGCCCACCCCAGCCAGGAAGTGCCGGCCTCGATCGACGTCGTCGACAGCGCCCGTATCCAGGATGGCCAAATCCGCGTCAACGCGTCGGAAGCGCTGGCCGCCGTGCCGGGCCTGGTCGTGCAAAATCGTCAGAACTATGCGCAAGACTTGCAGATCTCGTCGCGCGGCTTCGGCGCCCGCTCGGCTTTCGGCGTGCGGGGCGTCAAACTGATCAGCGATGGCATTCCCGCCAGCATGCCGGACGGCCAGGGCCAGGCCGCCACCTTCAACCTCGACACGGCCGAGCGCATCGAAGTACTGCGTGGACCGTTTTCTGCCATCTACGGCAACCATTCGGGCGGCGTGATCCAGCTGTTTTCCAAGGATGGACAAAATCCCCCGTCCGTCGAATTGAATGTGACGGGCGGCAGCTATGGCACCAACAAGGTGGACTTGACGGCGCAAGGCCAGGCCGGCGGCATCGGCTACGTGCTCGACGGCTCGCGCTTCCGCACCGATGGTTTCCGCGACCACAGCGCCGCCACGCGCGAACAGGCGTTCGGCAAGATCACCGTCAAGCCGACGGCGGACAGCAAGCTGACCATCGTCGCCAACAGCCTGCATCAGGGCAACACACAAGATCCGCTGGGCGCCACCTGGGCCACGTTTGCCCGCGACCCGCGCGCCGGAGAAACCGATGCGAGCGACACGCAGAACCCGAAGCGCACCCTGGCCGAGCGCTACAACACGCGCAAGAGTATCGACCACCAGCAAATCGGCGCCACCTATGAACAGTCGTTCGGCGACGACCGCCTGCATGTAATGGTGTATGGCGGCAACCGCGAGGTGATCCAATATCAGGCCTTCTCCAAGTTCCTACAAAATCAAACTATTAATGGAATACTCACACATTCAGGCGGCGTGGTCGACTTCCAGCGTGAGTTCTACGGCATCGACACCAACTGGCTGCACGTGAACCAGCTGGCAGGCGGCAAGCTGAGCACCACCATCGGCATCGATTACGGCCGCTCCAGCGACGACCGCACGGGTTATGAAAATTACATCGGCAACACGTTTGGCGTAAAAGGCAAGCTGCGCCGCGACGAGCAAAATGTCGTCTCCAGCCTCGATCCCTATATCCAGGCGGAATGGCAAAGCGGCCCATGGCTGCTCAGCGCAGGTTTGCGCTACAGCAAGATGAAAGTGGCGGTCGACGACCACTATCTCAGCAATGGCAACGACAGCGGCAGCCTGGAGTTCAGCCACACGACACCGGTGCTGGGTCTGCTGTATAAACTGACGCCGAACGTCAACGTCTACGCCAGCGCCGCGCGCGGTTTTGAGGCACCTACCTTGAATGAACTGTTTTACTCGGGCACGGGCGGCGGCTTCAATTACCAGCTGAAACCAGCCACCAGCACCAACCTGGAAGCGGGCATCAAGGCCAGAATCGCCAACAACACCCACGTAAACGCGGCCGTGTTCCAGATCAAGACCAACGACGAGCTGGTGGTCGACAAGTCCAGCGGCGGGCGCACCAGCTATCGCAATGCAGGTAAAACCTTGCGTCAGGGTATGGAAGTGTCGCTGGACTCGAACTTGCCATATGGCTTCACGACAAAAGTAGCCCTCACCAGCCTGCACGCCGTGTATGACCAGGCGTTTGGCAGCGTGCGCGAAGGCAGCCGCTTGCCGGGCGTGCCCAGCGCCAATCTGTTCGCGGAACTGGCCTGGAAAGACACGCTCGACCGTTTTGGCGCGGCGCTGGAAAGCGTGGCCAGCAACCAGGTCTACGCGGAAGACAGCAACATCGAAAAACCGGCGCCCGGCTATACGGTGTTCAATGCGCGCTTCAACGCCAAACAAAACGTGGGGAATTGGCGCTTCAAGGAATTTGCCCGCCTGAACAATCTTTTCGACAAGACCTACGTGGGCTCCGTCATCGTCGGCGACAGCAACAAGCGCTACTATGAAGCGGCGCCTGGCCGCAACTGGCTGCTGGGTGTCAGCGCCCAATATAGTTTCTAAAACAAAAAGCCCGTACATCTTCCGATGTGCGGGCTTCACATACAGCATGGACTGTTACGGCCGCGCTTCCTTCACGCCATACTTTTCAAAGATGGTTTTCAATTCGCCGGTGGCCGCCATCTCGTTCATGGCTTCTTGCAGCAACCTGGCCACGTCGAGTTGTTGCTTGCTGACGGCCAGGCCCACGGCCCAGCCCGCGCGCGGCAAGCGGGCGAACGCCACTTCGCTCAAGGGGAAAGCGGGATCGCTTTTCAGCACCGATTCGATTTCCGAACGATTGGCCAGCACGGCGTCGAGCTTGCCCGCCTGCAATTGCTGCAAGGCTTCGGCCGCCGTATCGAAGATGCGCACATCGTCGCGGTACTTGCCATTATCTTCGCCCAGCATCAGCATGGCGGCGATCGATACCTTTTCCACGCCGATGCGCTTGCCAGCCAGCGAAGCGACGCCATCGAATTGCGGCACGGCTTGCGCGCTACGCGCCAGGCGCACGGTTTCCACGTAATACGGCGCGAAGATCTCGACCTTGTCGTTATCCGCCATCAACTTCTTGTCGACCGGCACGTGCAACATCACATCGGCAGGACCATAACCGAGGTAATGCCCCTTCCACACCATATTGCGCAAGTCATCGTTCAGGTTTTCGCCGGCGGGAAATGGCAGCAAGCTCAGTTTCAAGCCCAACTTTTTCGCCAGCGCTTCGGCGATGTCGATATCGATGCCCGCCCCCTTGTCGGAAAACGGCGCGAACTCGTTGTACACAGCCACTTTCAGGCTGCCCGACTGCTGCACTTTCTGCCAGTCGGCGCGCGCCGGCGCGGCTGCGCACAGCGCCAGGCAAGCGAGCGAGATCATCGCGCGCGCGCCGCGGAATTGAAATGAACGCATGGGACTCCTTCGTGATCAGTTCGATTCTCTACGGGTTTCCAGATAGGTCTTGATGGCCCACATGGCTTCCTGATTAAATACGCCTTCGAACGGCGGCATGTACACGGCGCCATTGCGCACTTTACCGTGGCGGATGGTGGTCAGGTAGTAATTGTCCGTCTCCTTGTAGCAAGCCTGTTTCTTTGTCTCATTCTTGATACCAAAACAATCGCGGTCCAACTGGCGCAAGTCCGGCGCGATGCCGCCCGAGATGGCTTCGATGCCGTGGCAGCGGGCGCAATTCTGGTTGTAGGCCGAGGTGCCTACAGTCAAGGCCAGCTTGTTGCCACGATACGGGTTTTGTTCGAGCCACTTGTCGCCCACCTTGGGCAAGCCGGTGGTGTCGACGCCTTGCGGCGTGACATTACCGTGCGCATAGGCATGCGGCAAGGTCAGCAGGGAAGTGAGGGCAACGGCGCCGGCGGCGGCAACGCCGAGCAGGGTACGAATGGAATAGGTCATGCTGGTCTCCTTGGTTTTTTAGTCAATACCCAAGAAGAGCAAATGCCATGCCATGCACTTATGCCCCACATCCGACCGCCCATGTATCAATTTGGAACAGCTGCAACACGTATTTGTGTCACCGCACGTGTAATCCGACAGCGCCAGACAAAACCACCAGACGTAAAAAAACCCCAACCGGATCACCGGAAGGGGTTTTTTCGAATAACAAGCCTGACGATAACCTACTTTCACACTGGTTGCAGCACTATCATCGGCGCAAAGTTGTTTCACGGTCCTGTTCGGGATGGGAAGGGGTGGGACCAACTTGCTATGGTCATCAGGCATAACTTGTACTGGCATTTGTCCTCGATGGAGCGACAAAGCCTGAATCTGGAAGAAGCAAAGATTGGGGTAATGACTGGTAGTATCAACAAACGCACAACGTTGTACCGTCTTATCCTCTGTACCTGCTAAGGTTATAGGGACAAGCCGTACGGGCAATTAGTACTGGTTAGCTTAATGCATTACTGCACTTCCACACCCAGCCTATCAACGTCCTGGTCTCGAACGACCCTTCAAAGAGCTCAAGGCTCTGGGAAATCTCATCTCAAGGCAAGTTTCCCGCTTAGATGCTTTCAGCGGTTATCTCTTCCGAACTTAGCTACCCGGCAATGCCACTGGCGTGACAACCGGTACACCAGAGGTTCGTCCACTCCGGTCCTCTCGTACTAGGAGCAGCCCCCTTCAAATTTCCAACGCCCACGGCAGATAGGGACCAAACTGTCTCACGACGTTTTAAACCCAGCTCACGTACCACTTTAAATGGCGAACAGCCATACCCTTGGGACCGGCTACAGCCCCAGGATGTGATGAGCCGACATCGAGGTGCCAAACTCCCCCGTCGATATGAACTCTTGGGAGGAATCAGCCTGTTATCCCCAGAGTACCTTTTATCCGTTGAGCGATGGCCCTTCCATACAGAACCACCGGATCACTATGTCCTACTTTCGTACCTGCTCGACTTGTCAGTCTCGCAGTTAAGCACGCTTATGCCATTGCACTATCAACACGATGTCCGACCGTATCTAGCGTACCTTCGAACTCCTCCGTTACACTTTAGGAGGAGACCGCCCCAGTCAAACTGCCTACCATGCACTGTCCCCGATCCGGATAACGGACCAAGGTTAGAACCTCAAACAAACCAGGGTGGTATTTCAAGGTTGGCTCCACGAGAACTAGCGTCCCCGCTTCAAAGCCTCCCACCTATCCTACACAGATTGGTTCAAAGTCCAATGCAAAGCTACAGTAAAGGTTCATGGGGTCTTTCCGTCTAGCCGCGGGTAGATTGCATCATCACAAACATTTCAACTTCGCTGAGTCTCGGGAGGAGACAGTGTGGCCATCGTTACGCCATTCGTGCAGGTCGGAACTTACCCGACAAGGAATTTCGCTACCTTAGGACCGTTATAGTTACGGCCGCCGTTTACTGGGACTTCAATCAAGAGCTTGCACCCCATCATTTAATCTTCCAGCACCGGGCAGGCGTCACACCCTATACGTCCACTTTCGTGTTTGCAGAGTGCTGTGTTTTTATTAAACAGTCGCAGCCACCAGTTTATTGCAACCCTTTCACCCTCATGGAGTAAACCAATCAAGCTACCGGGGCGTACCTTTTCCCGAAGTTACGGTACCAATTTGCCGAGTTCCTTCTCCCGAGTTCTCTCAAGCGCCTTAGAATACTCATCTCGCCCACCTGTGTCGGTTTGCGGTACGGTCTCGTATGACTGAAGCTTAGAGGCTTTTCTTGGAACCACTTCCGATTGCTTCGTGAATAAATTCACTCGTCTCAACCCCTTGAATTCCGCGCCCGGATTTGCCTAAGCGCCTTCTATGAGCCAAAAACCAACTATTCCAACAGTTGGACAACCTTCCGCGATCCGTCCCCCCATCGCATCATACGACGGTGCAGGAATATTAACCTGCTTCCCATCAGCTACGCATCTCTGCCTCGCCTTAGGGGCCGACTCACCCTGCTCCGATGAACGTTGAACAGGAAACCTTGGGCTTACGGCGTGGAGGCTTTTCACCCCCATTATCGCTACTCATGTCAGCATTCGCACTTCTGATACCTCCAGCATCCTTTACAAGACACCTTCGCAGGCTTACAGAACGCTCTCCTACCATATCCAATAAAGGATATCCGCAGCTTCGGTGACTGGCTTAGCCCCGTTACATCTTCCGCGCAGGACGACTCGATCAGTGAGCTATTACGCTTTCTTTAAATGATGGCTGCTTCTAAGCCAACATCCTGACTGTTTTAGCCTTCCCACTTCGTTTTCCACTTAGCCAATCTTTGGGACCTTAGCTGGCGGTCTGGGTTGTTTCCCTCTTGACGCCGGACGTTAGCACCCGACGTCTGTCTCCCAAGCTCGCACTCATCGGTATTCGGAGTTTGCAATGGTTTGGTAAGTCGCAATGACCCCCTAGCCATAACAGTGCTCTACCCCCGATGGTGATACTTGAGGCACTACCTAAATAGTTTTCGGAGAGAACCAGCTATTTCCAAGTTTGTTTAGCCTTTCACCCCTACCCACAGCTCATCCCCTAATTTTTCAACATTAGTGGGTTCGGACCTCCAGGGCGTGTTACCGCACCTTCATCCTGGCCATGAGTAGATCACTTGGTTTCGGGTCTACACCCAGCGACTGATCGCCCTATTCGGACTCGATTTCTCTACGGCTTCCCTATGCGGTTAACCTTGCCACTGAATGTAAGTCGCTGACCCATTATACAAAAGGTACGCAGTCACGGAACAAGTCCGCTCCTACTGTTTGTATGCACACGGTTTCAGGATCTATTTCACTCCCCTTCCGGGGTTCTTTTCGCCTTTCCCTCACGGTACTGGTTCACTATCGGTCGATTACGAGTATTTAGCCTTGGAGGATGGTCCCCCCATATTCAGACAGGATGTCACGTGTCCCGCCCTACTTGTCGTACGCTTAGTATCACCGGTCCGATTTCGAATACGGGACTATCACCCGCTACGGTTCCTATTTCCAGAGGATTCTTCTATCAGTCCGACTATCACGTACAGGCTCTTCCCATTTCGCTCGCCGCTACTTTGGGAATCTCGGTTGATTTCTTTTCCTGCAGCTACTTAGATGTTTCAGTTCGCCGCGTTCGCCTTGCATACCTATGTATTCAGTATGCAATACCCTAAAAGGGTGGGTTGCCCCATTCGGAAATCTGCGGATCAAAGTGTGTTTGCTCACTCCCCGCAGCTTATCGCAAGCTACTACGTCCTTCATCGCCTGTAATCGCCAAGGCATCCACCATGTGCACTTATTCGCTTGTCCCTATAACGTTAGCCTCTTCATTCTTTCAAACGAAAAGAGCGCTACAGGGATAAGAAAGTACAACGTTGTTGCTTGTTTGTTGATACATACAATCATTACCCATCGATTCGCTTTTTACGGCAAACCGATCAATAAATAATCTTTACTTCTTCCAGATTGTTAAAGAACGAAACAGCTTTGATCGCTAAAAGATCAAACCTAAACCTACTGGCTTACGTTTGCACTTTCGAGTAAAACTTTGGTGGAGGATGACGGGATCGAACCGACGACCCCCTGCTTGCAAAGCAGGTGCTCTCCCAGCTGAGCTAATCCCCCTGTGGGTATTACATTACTGGTAGGTCTGGCTGGACTAGCGTCCACCTTACCCCCGGGTCTGTTTCTGCTGGTAGGGCTGGTTGGACTCGAACCAACGACCCCCGCGTTATCAACACGGTGCTCTAACCAGCTGAGCTACAGCCCCAACGCGGAACTACTACGACTACTGTTTCTTCTTCATTTAACAGCCGATAAGTGTGAACATTTGATGCGTGAACCATTACTGATTCGTGCAAACTCTAGAAAGGAGGTGATCCAGCCGCACCTTCCGATACGGCTACCTTGTTACGACTTCACCCCAGTCACGAATCCTACCGTGGTAAGCGCCCTCCTTGCGGTTAAGCTACCTACTTCTGGTAAAACCCGCTCCCATGGTGTGACGGGCGGTGTGTACAAGACCCGGGAACGTATTCACCGCGACATGCTGATCCGCGATTACTAGCGATTCCAACTTCATGCAGTCGAGTTGCAGACTACAATCCGGACTACGATACACTTTCTGCGATTAGCTCCCCCTCGCGGGTTGGCGGCGCTCTGTATGTACCATTGTATGACGTGTGAAGCCCTACCCATAAGGGCCATGAGGACTTGACGTCATCCCCACCTTCCTCCGGTTTGTCACCGGCAGTCTCATTAGAGTGCCCTTTCGTAGCAACTAATGACAAGGGTTGCGCTCGTTGCGGGACTTAACCCAACATCTCACGACACGAGCTGACGACAGCCATGCAGCACCTGTGTACTGGTTCTCTTTCGAGCACTCCTCAATCTCTCGAGGATTCCAGCCATGTCAAGGGTAGGTAAGGTTTTTCGCGTTGCATCGAATTAATCCACATCATCCACCGCTTGTGCGGGTCCCCGTCAATTCCTTTGAGTTTTAATCTTGCGACCGTACTCCCCAGGCGGTCTACTTCACGCGTTAGCTGCGTTACCAAGTCAATTAAGACCCGACAACTAGTAGACATCGTTTAGGGCGTGGACTACCAGGGTATCTAATCCTGTTTGCTCCCCACGCTTTCGTGCATGAGCGTCAATCTTGACCCAGGGGGCTGCCTTCGCCATCGGTGTTCCTCCACATATCTACGCATTTCACTGCTACACGTGGAATTCTACCCCCCTCTGCCAGATTCTAGCCTTGCAGTCTCCAATGCAATTCCCAGGTTGAGCCCGGGGATTTCACATCAGACTTACAAAACCGCCTGCGCACGCTTTACGCCCAGTAATTCCGATTAACGCTTGCACCCTACGTATTACCGCGGCTGCTGGCACGTAGTTAGCCGGTGCTTATTCTTCAGGTACCGTCATTAGCAAAAGATATTAGCTCTCACCGTTTCTTCCCTGACAAAAGAGCTTTACAACCCGAAGGCCTTCTTCACTCACGCGGCATTGCTGGATCAGGCTTTCGCCCATTGTCCAAAATTCCCCACTGCTGCCTCCCGTAGGAGTCTGGACCGTGTCTCAGTTCCAGTGTGGCTGGTCGTCCTCTCAGACCAGCTACTGATCGATGCCTTGGTAGGCTTTTACCCTACCAACTAGCTAATCAGATATCGGCCGCTCCACGAGCATGAGGTCTTGCGATCCCCCACTTTCATCCTTAGATCGTATGCGGTATTAGCGTAACTTTCGCTACGTTATCCCCCACTCCAGGGTACGTTCCGATATATTACTCACCCGTTCGCCACTCGCCACCAGAGCAAGCTCCGTGCTGCCGTTCGACTTGCATGTGTAAGGCATGCCGCCAGCGTTCAATCTGAGCCAGGATCAAACTCTTCAGTTTAATCTCTGTTACTTTGCCATTTTATTGGCACCGTCATTGCTGACGGGTCGCTCACTCAAAAAACTGACAGGCTACTTCCGAAGAAGTATCCTATTTCATTATTTCTTGTGAACATTTGATATTTTAAGTTTTACGCCAATCCGAAGATTGTCGCTGCACTTACATCAAATGCCCACACTTATCGACTGTTAATTGTTAAAGAACTGTATTCGGTACTGCTTTCGCGCTATCGACAAAGCGTTGTGTTTGTCAGCTGCGAAGAAGGAAGAGTATGAAGCATTTCGCTAAATCCGTCAACTCCTTCTTTTCTCTCGTCTCACTCGGCATTTGCATGCGTCGTTCAGCGAGGGGGCGAATTATAGCCCTGGCCCGAACTCCCCGCAAGCGCTAATTTGCATCTGGGGAAATATTGCTGTGTGATATCGTAGTGCCGACCATACCCTGCCTCATCCATATAGATTCCCATGCCTATCCCACACATTACATCTACCGCCAATCCCGCCCTGGCCAGCGCACTCCAACACGCCATCAATAGCAAGACCAAGCCGCTGGGCAGCCTCGGCATGCTGGAAACCCTGGCCCATCAGATCGGGCTGATCCAGCAAGGCACGCAACTGGCATTGCACCAGCCTGCCATCATCGTTTTCGCGGCCGATCATGGCGTCGTCGCGGAAGGCATTTCCGCTTATCCGCAAAGCGTGACCTGGCAAATGGTGGAGAACTTCCTCGGCAACGGCGCCGCCATCAATGTCTTCGCCCGCCAGGCAGATTGCGCCCTCTATATAGTAGACGCTGGCGTGAACCATGATTTCGGCCCGCGCGACGGCTTGCTTGACCGCAAGCAAGGCCACGGCACCCGCAACTTCGCCAAAGAGCCCGCCATGAGCAAAGAGCAATGCCTGGCCGCCATGCGAGCGGGGATGGAGCTGGTCGCCACCCTGGATGGCAATGTGCTGGGCTTTGGCGAAATGGGTATCGGCAACACCACCACTGCCGCGGCACTGATGCACAAGCTGACGGGCACACCCGTCGCCGATTGCGTGGGCGCCGGCACCGGCCTGTCGAAAGATGGCGTGTTGCATAAACAACGAGTGATCGAAGCGGCCGCTGCCCATCACGCGACAGTCAATGAGCCGCTCGACGTGCTGGCCACCTTTGGCGGCTTCGAAATCGCCATGATGGCCGGCGCCATGCTCAAGGCGGCCGAACGGCGCATGATTCTGCTGATCGACGGCTTCATCGTCAGCAGCGCCCTGCTGGTGGCGGCCCGTTTGCAGCCGGCCATCCTCGATTATTGCGTGTTTTCGCACTGCTCCGATGAAAACGGCCATCGCCAGTTGCTGGCCAGCCTGGACGCACGTCCGCTGCTGCACCTCGATTTGCGCCTCGGCGAAGGCACGGGTTCGGCGCTGGCCTTGCCGCTGCTGCACGCGGCCGTCAACTTCATGCGCGAGATGGCGACGTTTGCCTCGGCCCAGGTCAGCGAAAAGTCCACGCCAGACTAAGACGATGACCAATCCCGTTTCCGCCGCCATCCACCAGTGCCGATTGTTCTTCATCGCGCTGCAGTTCTTCACGCGCCTGCCAATACCGCGCTGGGTGGGTTTCGAGCCGGCCTGGCTGCAGCACGCCTCGCGCTACTTCCCGCTGGTCGGCGTGGTGGTGGCGGCCATCAGTGGCGCCGTGTATTTGGTGGCCAGCTGTCTCCTGCCTTCGGCCGTGGCCGTGCTGCTGGCCGTCGCCGCCGGCATCTACCTGACGGGCGCCTTCCATGAAGACGGTTTTGCCGACATGTGCGACGGTTTCGGCGGCGGCATGACGCGCGAGCGGGTGCTGGAAATCATGAAGGATTCGCGCATCGGCGCGTATGGCGCCATCGGCATCCTCTGCCTGCTGGCCATCAAGTGCGCGGCGCTCGCTTCGCTGCCGCCTGCCACAGTAGTAGCGACATTATTCATCGCCCACCCGCTCTCGCGCCTGGCCGCCGTGTCGCTGATCTGGCTCATGAACTACGCACGCGACGAAGGCAAGGCCAAGCCGATGGCGCAAGAGATGACGACGGAAGAATTCATCATCGCCACCCTCTGCGGCCTGCTGCCCGCCATCGCCTGCGGCCTGCTGGGTATATTTGACTGGGCCACGCTGGTCTTTGCCTTCGTGGCGGCGGCAGCTGCCGCATTCTGGCTGGGCCGCAAATGCCAGCGCCGCCTGCAAGGCTACACGGGCGACTGCCTGGGCGCCGTGCAGCAGGTGGCGGAAGTGGCGATTTACCTGGCCATCCTGTCCAGCTTTCAACCTCCATTGCGCTTCTACTAAACAAGCATGCGCCTGATCCTCGTTCGCCACCCCACGCCGCAAGTCACCAGCGGCACCTGCTATGGCCGCAGCGACGTGGCGGTGGCGCCGCACGAAATGGCCACGGTGCGCGCCAGCCTGCAAGCGACTTTGCCGGCCGGCGTACCGCTCTACGCCAGTCCGCTGCGCCGCTGCGCCGGCCTGGCGACAGCCTTGGCGCAAGACCTGCCTTCCAGCGCCCTGCGCCTTGACGCGCGGCTGGCCGAGATGGATTTCGGCACATGGGAAATGCAGCCCTGGCACGCGATTGCGCGCGCGGACATCGATGCCTGGGCGGCCGACCTGGCCTGGTATCGCCCCGGCGGAGGCGAGAATGTGCTGGCGATGGCCACCCGTGTCGATGCATTTTTAGGCGATCTGTTGCGCGAACAACACGAAACGGCCATCCTCATCTGCCATGCGGGCACCATCCGCCTGCTGTCGGCACTGCAAGCCCGGCTGCCATTGGAGGAAGCGGCTCTGCTGGCCGCCCGTTCCGCCCATAAAATCGCCTACGGTGCGACGGTCGTCGTCGATTTCTGATATCGAATCGTCCAGCCAGCCATTTCAGTCCACGCCTGCTGCACGTATAATGGCGGGGTTTTGGTGCCCGCGTTCATGTCCATGAGCGCAGTTAAACGGGAAACACGATGCCGCAGTCGCGG
Organism: Janthinobacterium rivuli; assembly: GCF_029690045.1. Classification (NCBI taxonomy): domain Bacteria; kingdom Pseudomonadati; phylum Pseudomonadota; class Betaproteobacteria; order Burkholderiales; family Oxalobacteraceae; genus Janthinobacterium; species Janthinobacterium rivuli. The sequence continues at coordinate 1,304,104 of NZ_CP121464.1, read as the reverse complement.
CGAACGTGTGCTGCCCCCGCAACGGTAAGCAAGTGTCGCCCCTCGCAACAGGAAGCGGGCGACAAGCTATCTCTGACAACCACTGTGCTTGCAATCATCGAGCATGGGAAGGTGGGATAGCGGTACTTGCCAGCCCGGATACCGGCCAGGACAGGTGGAAGTGCGGGCCTTGCCGGGCGCCGCGCCTTCCGTTGAATCTGGCTTGCGGGGACGCGAGCCGGGTGCTTTTTCCGAAGAAAACGATATCATGACTGCTCCCGTATTACACCGCCGCGCGCCGGCAATGGCGCCGCGCGCCCTGGTTTCCGCCATTTCCCTGTGCTTCATCGCCGCCGCTCCCGCCTTCGCGCAAACCGCGAACAAGACGCTGGACCAGATCGTCGTCACGGGCTCCCGCTTCAACAGCGATCCGGCACTGCAGCCGATCGGTGCCACCATCATCACGGCCGATGAAATCCGCCGCGCGGGCGTCACGGATGTGAACCAGGCCATCCGCAAGATCGGTGGCGTCTACGGCCGCCAAGGCCTGGCTGGCAATCCGGATAACTTCACCCTGGACCTGCGCGGTTTCGGCGCCACCGCCAGCCCTAACATGGTCGTGGTGCTCGACGGCGTGCGCCTGTCGGAAAATGAGCTGGCCGATCCCCTGCTGACAACTATTCCCATCGATAGCGTGGAGCGCATCGAAATCACGCGCGGCGGCAGCAGCGTCCTGTACGGCGACGGCGCGACGGGCGGCATCATCAATATCGTCACCAAGCGTCCAGGCAAGCAGGCAGGCCGTGGCACCGTATTTGCGGAAGCAGGCCAACTGGGCCAGCGCGAAGTGCGCGGCTCCGTTGCACAATCCTGGGACAACGTGGCGCTGAACGCCGCCATCGGCCGGCTGGAAACGGACAACTACCGCGATAACAACGAATACAAGCAAAATACCTTCAGCGGCGGCGCGCAATGGAGCGGCAAGGATATTCGCGCCGGCCTGCGTATCGACAGCACGCGCCAGGATATCCGCTTCCCGGGTAGCCTCACAATGGCCCAGTTTGAAGCCAATCCACGCCAGACAAACACGCCAAAAGATTTCGGTTCGATCGACAGCGACCGCTACACCGCGTTCGCCGAGGGACGCCTGGGAGCAGTGGATCTGGCAGCGGAATTATCTCGCAGCGAAAAGACAGCCAAGTCGATCTTCGGAAGCCCAAGGCAGGCCAAAACCAAACAAAACCAGTTTTCACCACGCCTGCGTCACCTGGGCCAGTTTGACGGCATGCTCAATGAGATCGTCGCAGGTGTCGACTTCATCAAATGGGACTCCAACATCGACAGCTCCTATTCGCTGGCCAAGGCGGATCAGAAATCGCAGGCATTCTATGTGCGCGATGAACTGAAATTCGCCAGCCCGCAAAACTTCCGCATCGCCGCAGGCGTACGCCACGAAACCTTCGATAAGGACTTCAACGACCCTATCGGATACCCCACGACAGCCTACAACATCAAGCAGAACTTCAATGCCTGGGACGTACAAGGCAGCTTCGATGTCGTGCCGCAGGTAAATCTGTACGCCAAGGCCGGCCAGAGCTATCGCGTGGCGAACGCCGATGAAAACAACTCCACCCCCGTTGCAAACAAGCCCCTGCAAGGCCAGACCTCGCATGACCTGGAACTGGGCGCGACCTACGACAACAGCATCGTCAAGCTCGATGCCCGCGTCTTCCGCCACAAGCTAACCAACGAAATATATTTCGATCCGACGGCAGGTGCATCGGGCTGGGGCGCCAATACCAACCTGGATCCAACCAAGCACCAGGGTTTTGAGCTCGACGCCAGCGCGAATATCGCCGCTGACTGGAGAGTCAGCGGCCACTATCAGCACGTGAAAGCGACCTTCACCGAAGGGGCCAACTCGGGCAAGGAACTGACACTGATCCCGAAAAACACCCTGTCGGCTCGCCTGTCGTGGGTGCCGAAAGATGGCCAGAGCGCGGACTTCGGCGCCCAATGGGTAGACAGCCAGCGCTATGGCAGCGATTTTGCCAATACCTGTTCTTCCAAGATCCCGGCGTTCACGACGTTCGATGCCCGCTATGCACGCAAGTTCGGCGCCTGGGAAGTGGCGGTCAATGCCTTGAACCTGACCGACAAGCAGTACTTCACCAACGCCTACAGCTGCAAAGGCGGCATCTATCCTAGCAATGGCCGCCAGATGAAACTCTCGGCACGCTACGATTTCTAAAGCGGCCAGGAGTTGATTACAATGGCCCGTACGCGCAATCGCATGCGGGCCATTTTTCGTATACGTCCCACCAAGGCATCAGAAGAAATCCGCAGCCTCTTGCACCGCTCCCGCTTCACCTAAGGCAGTACATGCACCCATTTTTCCGCAATATGCGCCACCGCGCCACCGTGATCCTCACGGTGCTGATCGTGTGCGCGATTGCCAGCCTGATTTTCTCCGGCATGATCGGTTCGATCGCGATCCCGCTCGCCGACCTGCCTTCCGCCCTGCTCCATGTCGTGCAGGGCAAGACCGACACTCTCGCCGCCACCTTGCTTGACCTGCGCCTGGGCCGCGCGCTGACCGCCTTTGTCACGGGCGCGGCGCTGTCGCTGGCCGGCGTCATGATGCAGGCGCTGCTGCGCAATCCCCTGGCCGACCCGTATGTGCTGGGCATTTCCGCCGGCGCCTCCGTCGGCGCACTGGCCGCGCTGCTGTTCATGTGCGCGCTGTGGGTGGTCGATGCGGCCGCCTTTACCGGCGCCGTCGGCGTATCGATGCTGCTGTACTTTTTTGCCCGGCGCGACCTGCGCGGCGGCACGGCGGCCGAAGGCGGTGCCTCGCTCCTGCTACTGACGGGCGTGATCCTGGCCTCGGCCTGCATGGCCATCGTCACCTTGATGCTCTCGATTGCCCCGGAAAGCCGCTTGCGCAGCATGGTGTTCTGGATGATCGGCGACCTGTCCGGCGCACCGGCGCGGCTGATGCCCTGGCTGGTCCTGGCCGGCGCCCTGGTCTTCGCCTTGCGCTGCGCGCGCTCGCTGAACGTCATGGCGCTGCATGCGGAAGCGGCCAGCACCCTGGGCGTGCGCGTGGGCGCGCTGCGCAAGGGCCTGTTCTTCTGTTCCGGCCTGCTCACGGCCAGCGCCGTCACCAGCGCCGGCAGCGTGGGCTTCGTCGGCCTGATCGTGCCGCATGCGCTGCGTTTTGCCTGCGGCCCCGATCATCGCCTGTTGATACCCGCTGCCGCGCTGGCAGGCGGCACCTTCCTCGTGCTGGCCGATACCCTGGCGCGCACCGTGCTGGCACCGTTGCAGTTGCCCGTCGGCGTGGTGACAGCCATGATCGGTGCGCCCGTCTTCCTGTACCAATTGCACCGATTACGCCGCACATGATACGTACTTACCAACTCGGCCTGAAGGCGGGCACGCGCTGCCTCGTGGAAAACCTCATCTGGCACATCAGGGATGGCGAATGCTGGAGCGTGATCGGCCGCAATGGTGCCGGCAAAAGCACCTTGCTGCGCACCCTGGCCGGCTTGCGCGAACCGGATGCGGGCCACGTGACGATACAGGGCCGCGCCCTGATCGACTGGCCGCTCGACGCACTGGCGCGCGAACGGGCTTTCCTGGCGCAGGCGCGCCACGACGCGTTCTCGTACCGCGTCATCGAAACCGTGCTGTCGGCGCGCCACCCGTATCACGACAACCATTACTGGGAAGGCAGCGACGACCAGCGCATCGCCTTGGCGGCGCTGGCCTCGATGGAAGTGGAACACCTGGCCGAGCGCGATGTGCGCAGCCTGTCCGGCGGCGAACGTCAGCGTGTGGCGATTGCCGCCATGCTGGCGCAGGATACACCCTTGCTGCTGCTCGATGAACCTGCCAACGCGCTCGACCTGGCGCACCAGGTCAGCGTCATGGGCCTGCTGGCTAAGCTGTGCCGCGAACAGAATAAAACCGTGGTGATGGTGGGCCATGACCTGAACCTGGCGCACAGCGTCTCGACCCATGCGCTGCTGCTGATGGGCGATGGCGGCTGGCTGGCCGGTCCCGTGGCCGACGTGATGCAGGCATCCATCCTGGGCGACTACCTGGGCCACCCGATCGAGATCATCGAGCACGGCAAACGCAAGATATTCATACCAAAAGAGGATCAACAATGAACGATAACAAACCCGTCGACGCGGACACCGCCGCCATCAACGAGCGCCACCGCGTGCGCATGGAACGCAAAAAAGCCATCATCGACGCGGCCATCGCCAAGGCCGACAAGGAAATCGGCATCATCATCGTCAACACGGGCAATGGCAAGGGCAAGAGTTCGAGCGGCTTCGGCATGGCCATCCGCGCCATGGGCCACGGCATGAAAGTGGGCGTGGTGCAGTTCATCAAGGGCGCCATGTCGACGGGCGAAGAAAAATTCCTGCGCCGCTTCCCCGACGAAATCAGTTTTCATGCGATGGGCGAAGGTTATACCTGGGAAACGCAGAACCGCGAGCGCGACATCGAAAAAGCCGAACTGGCATGGGAGCAGGCGAAGACCTTCCTGGCCGACCCCAGCTACGGCCTGGTGCTGTTCGACGAACTCAATATCGCCCTCAAATACAACTACCTCGACGTGCATAAAGTCATCGCCGACCTGCTGGAACGCCCGGCCATGCAGCACGTGGTCATCACGGGCCGCGGCGCGCCCGATGAACTGATCGCGATCGCCGACACCGTCACCGAAATGGCCGTCGTCAAGCATGCGTATGCGGCCGGCATCGGCGCACAAATCGGCACCGAGTGGTAACAGCGCCATGACGCGCACCCTGGTCTTCGGCGGCGCCCGTTCCGGCAAGAGCGCCCATGCGGAAAAGCTGGCCCGCGAGTCCGGCAAGGAGGTACTCTACCTCGCCACCGCGCAGGCGGGCGACGGCGAGATGGCCACGCGCATCACGCATCACCGCGCGCAGCGCCCGGCCGGGTGGGTGACTATCGAAGAACCGCTGCGCCTGGGCGACGCCCTCCTGCGGGAAGCACGGCCCGGCCGCCTGCTGCTGGTCGACTGCCTGACCCTGTGGCTGACGAACCTGATGTTTTCCAGCGGCGAGACGTATCCGGACGTGGGCGACATCGCGCTGCCCGAACTGTTCCACAGCGAGCGCGCGCACCTGCTGTATGCGCTGGCGGAAATCGAAGACACAGCTTGCGACATTGTGCTCGTATCAAATGAAGTGGGCATGGGCATCGTGCCCTACGGCGCCATTTCGCGCTGCTTCACCGATGAAGCGGGCCGCTTGAACCAGGCCGTGGCGGCCGTCTGCGACAAGGCCGTGTTTGTCGCCGCCGGCTTGCCCCTGTACCTGAAAGGTGGCCCATGCTGAGCGGGCTGTCGCTGCCCATGCTGACCGCCTTGATGACGGCCGGCGTGCTGCTCGACCTGCTGCTGGGAGAAACGCGCCGCTGGCATCCGCTGGTGGGTTTTGGCCGCTTCGCCAACGCTCTGGAACGCCTGCTGAACCGGGGCCGTGGGCGTTTGCTGCGCGGTGCGCTGGCGTGGTTGCTGGCCGTGCTGCCCATCAGCTATGCCGCCTACTGGCTGTGCGGCCTGGCCGGCGCCGCCCTCCACGTCTTCTTGCTCTATCTTTGCCTGGGCCTGCGCAGCCTGCGCGACCACAATCAACCGATTGCCGACGCCCTGGCCATCGATGACCTGGACAACGCGCGCCTGCTGACGGCGCGCATCGTCAGCCGCGACACGGCCAATGCCGATGCAGCCAGCCTGGCCAAGGCCAGCACGGAATCCCTGCTGGAAAACGGCAACGACGCCGTCTTTGGCACCCTGTTCTGGTTTGCCGTGGCTGGCGGCCCAGGCGCCATCCTGTTCAGGCTAGCGAATACCCTCGACGCCATGTGGGGCTACCGCAACGCACGCTACGACTGGTTCGGCTGCTGCGCCGCGCGCATCGACGACGTCTTGAATTACCTGCCGGCGCGCCTGACGGCCATCTCCTATGTCATGCTGGGCAAGAATATGGCCGACAAAAAACGCGCCTGGCACTGCTGGCGCACGCAGGCGCCCAACTGGGGCAGCCCGAACGCCGGACCCGTGATGGCCAGCGGCGCCGGGGCTCTGGGCCTGGCTTTGGGCGGCGACGCCATCTACGACGGCGAGCTGGAGCGCCGCCCACCTTTGGGCAGCGGCCGCCCCGCCGAAGCGCGCGACATCGACCGCGCCTGGCGCCTGGTGGCCGAGACGGCCGTGTTGTGGCTGATCTGGATGGCGCTGCTGGCGGGCCTGTTCTACCTGAAGGGGAAATACCTTGCTTGAACATGGCGGCAACCTGCGCGACGCCGCGCGCGAATATGGACGGCCCATCGCCGACTGGATCGACCTGTCGACGGGCATCAACCCACACTGGTATGCAGCGCCAGCACCCGACGCCAACGCCTGGCACCGGCTGCCGGAAGCCGATCCCGCGCTGGCCGCTGCCGCCTGCGCGTACTACGACGCGCCGGCCATGCTGCCGGTCGCCGGCACGCAAGCCGCCATCCAGGCCCTGCCCCGGCTGCGCGCACCGTCGCGCGTGGTGGTGGCCGCGCCGTCGTACGCGGAACACGCGCACCACTGGGGCCAGCACGGTCACGAATTGCGACAAGTGCCGTATGCGCAGCTGGCCGATGCCGTCGACCACTGCGACGTGCTGGTCATCTGCAACCCGAACAACCCCACCGGTGAGCGCATCGCGCCCGCACTGCTGCTGGAATGGGCAGGCAAGCTGGCCGCGCGCGGCGGCTGGCTGGTGGTCGACGAAGCGTTTGGCGACACGGAAGCGCAAGCCAGCCTTGGGCCGCACACAGGCCAGCCGGGCCTGATCGTGCTGCGCTCGGTGGGCAAATTCTTTGGTCTGGCGGGACTGCGCCTGGGCTTTGTCGCCGTCCATCCCGCCCTGCTGGTGCAACTGGCCGACATGCTGGGACCGTGGAGCGTCAGCGGCCCGGCACAGCAGGTGGCGCTGGCTGCGCTCACCGACACGCACTGGCAGGAAGCGATGCGCGAACGCCTGCGCGGCGAAGGCGCCCGCTTGCATCAGCTGTTGGCCGCGCACGGCATCGCCTGCAGCGGCACGGCGCTGTTTCAGTGGTGGCCGGAAGCACGCGCCGAAACGTTCTGGCGCCACATGGCGGAAGCAGGCATCTGGGTGCGCCTGTTCCGCCACGCAGCCCACGGCATCCGCCTGGGCCTGCCCCCCGACGAACACGCCTGGCTGCGCCTGCAGCAGGCCCTCACCACATGGAAGCACACATGAAAATCCTGAAAATATCGCTGCTGCTGGCTGGACTGGTCTCGCTGCAAACACACGCCGCCATCAGCGTGCGCGACGACGACGGCAATACCGTCACCGTGGAAAAGCCGGCGCAGCGCATCCTGGCGCTGGCGCCGCACGTGACGGAGCTGCTGTTCGCGGCCGGTGGCGGCGAAAAGATCGCCGGCGTCGTCAGCTACAGCGACTATCCGGAAGCGGCAAAGAAGATCACGCAAGTGGGCGACAACCGCCAGTACGACATGGAGCGCATCATCGCCCTGAAGCCGGACCTGATCGTCGTGTGGATGCATGGCAGCGCCGAACGCCAGATCGCCATGCTGCGCCAGCTGAAGGTGCCCATCTATCACAGCGAACCGCGCAAGCTGGCCGATATCCCCGACAGCATGGAGCGCCTGGGCCAGTTGATGGGCACGGAAAAAACCGCCAAACCGGCAGCCGCCCAGCTGCGCGCCAAACTGGCCAGCTTGACGGCGCAATACGCGCAGCGCCCGCCCGTGCGCGTGTTTTACCAGGTGTGGGACAAACCGCTATATACCTTGAGTGGCGCGAGCATCATCAGCGACTCCATGCGCCTGTGCGGCGGCCAGAATGTGTTCGCCGCGATGAAGGTAGTGGCGCCCGTCGTCACCCCGGAAGGCGTGCTGCAGGAAGACCCGGAAGTCATCTTCGGCACCAGCGAAAAAAGCGATCCGCGCAGCGAAGGCGGCCTGGCCATGTGGCGCGCCTTCCCGTCGATGACGGCCGTGCGCAAGAATAACCTGTTCCGTCTGAATGGCGATTTTCTCAACCGCGCCGGCCCGCGCATGATCGATGGCACGGCCGCCATGTGCGAACAGCTGGAGGTGGCGCGCCAGCGCCGCACCAGCAAGGCGGCGCAATGAGCCACGCTGTGAGTCACTACCAGCGCATCGCCTGTTTGTCGACGGAAGCCGTGGAGACGCTGTATGCGCTGGGCGCGGAAGACGTCATCGCCGGCATCTCCGGCTTTACCGTGCGCCCTCCCCGCGCGCGCGAGGAAAAGACTAAAATCAGCGGCTTTTCGTCCACGAACCTGGAACGTATCCTGGCAGTGAAGCCGGATCTCGTGATCGGTTTTTGCGACATGCAGGCCGATATCTGCCGCGACCTGGTCAAGGCCGGCATCGAAGTGCACCAGTTCAACCAGCGCACGGTGGAGGGCATCCTGCGCATGATCGCCGTGCTGGCCGCCCTGGTGCAGCGCGAAGAAGCGGGCAAAGTACTGATCGCCAGCCTGCGCGCCGACATCGCCGCCGCCCGCACCCGCGCCGCCCCCTGGGCGCGCAAGCCCGTGATGTACTTTGAAGAGTGGAACGATCCCCTGATGAGCGGTATCGGCTGGGCGGCGGAACTGATCGAGATCGCCGGCGGCACGGACGCCTTCCCGGAATTGTCCGCACATCCCGGCGCGAAGGAGCGCATCATCGCTGACTCCCATGACGTGGTCGCACGCGCGCCCGACATCATCCTCGCCAGCTGGTGCGGCAAGAAGTTCCAGCCGGCGCAGCTGGCGGCACGCCCGGGCTGGGATGCAATTCCCGCCGTGCGCAATGGAATGCTCTTCGAAATCAAGTCGCCCGACATCCTGTCACCCGGCCCTGCGGCGATTACCGAAGGGCTGCGCCAGATCAGCGACATCATCGCAGCCTGGCAAGAGCAGCAAACATGAAGAGTCCCTTTCCCGCCCTGATGGTGCAAGGCACGACGTCCGACGCGGGCAAGAGCACCGTCGTCGCAGCCCTGTGCCGATTATTGAAACGCCGTGGCGTAACGGTAGCGCCGTTCAAGCCGCAAAACATGGCCTTGAATAGCGCCGTGACGAGCGATGGCGGCGAGATCGGCCGCGCGCAAGCCCTGCAAGCGCTGGCCTGCGGCATCGCGCCGCACACGGACATGAATCCGGTGCTCTTGAAACCGTCATCGAACACGGGGGCGCAAGTGATCATCCATGGCAAGGTGCGCGCCGAGATGGATGCACGCGACTACCAGCAATATAAAACCATCGCCATGGGCGCCGTACTGGAATCATACGCGCGCTTGCGCCAGCAGTACGACGCCGTCGTCGTCGAAGGCGCGGGCAGCCCGGCAGAAGTGAACCTGCGCGCGCGCGACATCGCCAACATGGGCTTCGCCGAAGCCGTCGACTGCCCTGTGATCCTGGTGGCCGACATCGACCGTGGCGGCGTCTTCGCACACATCATCGGCACCCTGGCGTGCCTGTCCGACAGCGAGCGGGCGCGCATCGCCGGCTTCGTCATCAACCGCTTCCGCGGCGACATCTCGCTGCTTACGCCCGGCATCGAGTGGCTCGAACAGCAGACGGGCAAACCCGTGCTGGCCGTGCTGCCCTATCTGCACGGCCTGTTTCTCGACGCGGAGGACGCCGTCGAAGCGATGCAGGCCGAACGGGGCGCCTTCAAGGTGGTGGTGCCGCAACTGCCGCGCATCAGCAACCACACGGACTTCGACGCGTTGCGCGCCCACCCCGAGGTCGACCTGCAATTCATCCAGCAAGGGCAGCCGATTCCAGCGGCCGACCTGGTGATCCTGCCTGGCAGTAAAAACACGCGCGGCGACCTGGCCTGGCTGCGGCAGCATGGCTGGCCCGCCTATCTGGCGAAACACCTGCGCTACGGCGGCAAGGTGCTGGGCATCTGCGGCGGCTTCCAGATGCTGGGGCAAAGCGTGCGCGATCCGCTGGGCGTGGAAGGCGCAGCGGGAGAGTCAACGGCGCTGGGATTGCTGGACATGGTGACGGAACTGACAAGCGAAAAACGCCTGGAACAGGTGAGCGGCCGCTGCGCGTTTGCCGGCGCGGCCGATGCGCGCGTCGCAGGCTATGAAATCCACATGGGCGTCTCGCATGGCGCGGCGCTGGCGCAGCCGGCCTTTGTCATCGATGGGCGGCCGGAGGGCGCCGTGTCGGGCGACGGGCAAATCCTCGGCAGCCATTTGCACGGCATGTTCGATACGCCCGCCGCGTGTTCGGCGCTGCTGCGCTGGGCGGGGCTGGACTCCGGCCACACGGTGGACACGGCCGCCCTGCGCGAGGCCAGCCTGGAGCGGATTGCCGACGCGGCGATGCCGTTGATGGATGCGCTGGAACGACTGCCACGTTGATGGTGGTGTCGGGTTACGCCGTACCGGCTAACCCGACCTACTCACACAGGCACGTGGCAGCACCCCTTAATTTTTCAGGCACGTGCCCATATACGAGCGGTCGGTCGAGAATTCGACCGCCATGCTCGACGACACCGGCATGAACATCGAATAATCCGCCGGCACGTCGGCGGGATCCTTGAACACGGCGACGCCATCGAAATCGACGGCCTGCGCGCCCAGGCCCAGCTTGTTGACGGTGATGGTTTCGGCGTGCGTCTTGCCAGCGGTGTTGTTGGTGATGGTGGCGGTGCTGCCGGCAACGACGATCTTCGCGCTGATGCCAGGCGCAGCGCAAGCGTAACTGCCGGCGATTTCGGTGCCGATCTTTTGTTGTTTGGCGGCGACGATGGTGCCCACGCGCAGCACGTTCTGCTGGTTGCGGCTGTAGCGGTCGATGAACAGCGCCAGCCCACGGTCGCCCGCGTGCACGTGCACGATGCCGAAGTCCTGGTCACCCTGGCGGGCGACGAGCAAGCCATTCTTCGCATCCTTGACCAGGGTCAGGCTGGCGTTTTCCGCTTCCAGCTGCGGCGATACCGCGGAACACACGCCTTGCGCATTGAACACGCCGCCATTGCACAGTTGCGCACTGCCATCGGCCGCCACCTTGAGACTTCCTTTCGGATTGAAACGGTCGCCGCCGTTCGAGGCATTGCGCATGGCGCCCAGGAAAATATAGCTGCCGGCCAGCTTGGCCACGTCCGTGACGGCATAGCCGCTGCCGCTGACATTGGAATTCATGTTGCCCAGTTTCACAGTCCCTGTCAGCAAGCGCGTGCGCGCGTCGACACTCAGGCTCAGGTCGGTGCCGGCATAGGTCGTGATACTGCCGGTGGTGGTGGCGCTGAACGTGCCGCTGCGGTCGACCAGGCCGAACTGCGTCGACAGCACCTTGACGTTGAAGGTTTTTTTGGCGCTGTCGAACGTGATGCGCCACGTGTCGCCGATATCGGCGGCCACGTCATACACGCTTTCATCGGCACTGGCGCCGGCGATGACGCTCAGGCCAGCCTGCTTGGCCACGGCTTCGGATGCCACCGTCACGCTGTCGGCGGGAACGACGGGAGGCGTGACCACGACGGGCGGCGTGACGGGTGCATCCGGCGTGCCGCCATCGCTGCCGCCACCGCATGCGGACAGGGCCGCGCCAAATAAAACGATCGAAATTGCATTCTTCATCAGTGACCTTCCAGGATTGCGGGACAAATTGCGAATGACACAGGACTCGCAACGACAACGCTCATGCTAGATCCGGCTGGAAGTTATTACTATAGGACAATTGTTCTATGGACTTTCTACGGCAACATCTCGGTCAGCACAGTCAGCGCCGCGGCCAGCGCCGTCTTGTTGCCGACATCGAGCTTGGCATATACGCTGTGCAACTGATTCCTGACGGTGGCCGGCGATACCCCTTGTTGCCGGGCAATATCCTTGTAACTGAGGCCGGTGGCCGCCAGGCGCGCCACAGCGCTTTCGACGCCGGTCAGCGACCGCCCCGCCGGGCGCTGCGCCAGCTGGATATACAGGTAGCCGCCCAGTTCCGTCACTTGCGCCACCAGGGTTTTGCCCGTGTAGCGGCCGAGGCCGGGGCGCCGCAATTGTGCAACAAAGTCCGCCGGCAACATGGGCGGGTCCCATTCGGGCCACTCCCGCTGCAGCATGTCGGCGGCAATCGGCTCCATATATTGCAGGCAGCCATTCAGGCTGGCCAGCAGGCGCACACTGCCAGGTGACGGCTGCGTATCCGTTGCCAGGAACAAACGGCTGTTGATCGCCTGCGCCTGGGTCAGGTGCGGCAACAGCAGGTTGCCCAGTTCAATTTCAGTAGCGGAATAGGCGCGTTCCGGCCCTGCCCGCCACAAGGCAATCAGGTCCAGGTTGGCATGGTGGGTGGCCGGTGAAATCAGCACCATGCTGTGGGCAATCGCATATTTCCTGCAGTAGGCATGCAAGTCCAGGTAGCGCCGATCGATCTCGGCCGACGCCATCGTCACGCAGCGGCCGCGCGAACGGCAGGCATCGGCCAGGATCGTGTCCGGGCTGACGAGCGCCTTGCGGTCCGCCAGTTTCTCTATCGGTTGCTGATACATGTGCAGGCTGTGCAGCGAAATCGCCATGTCAGGAGAAAAAGAGGCGGCGATGATGGCGGCGGAATCGAAGGAAAGCGCCTGCCTCAGCATGTCGAGCGCCTGTCCCTGGAACTCGCCCGTCGTGCATTCCTGCGCACTGCCATACAGATTCAGGATCAGGTGATTCAATTCTCTCATCGTACCGAGTCCGTTTTCATCCAGGAATGGCGGCATTGTGCTGCGCGGCAAGAGGCATGTCAACATAGCAATTATAGCCAAGCAGAGGGCACGGACGGCACGCCTGCGCCATTTATGTGACAATTCGTCGTACTGTCGGCTCCGTTTTTCCTCCTCAGGCTCGCATCCATGACCAGTTCCCCGATTAAAAGCTACCTTCCCTGGGTGGTCGCCACCGCCCTGTTCATGGAGCAACTCGACTCCACCATCGTCAACACCGCCATCCCCGCCATGGCTGCCAGCCTGAACGTGACGCCGCTGAGCCTGAAGGCCGTCGTCACCAGCTACATCCTGAGCCTGGCCGTGTGCATTCCCATCAGCGGCTGGATGGCCGACCGCTTCGGCACGCGGCGCGTGTTTTCCGCCGCCGTTGCCATCTTTACCCTCGCCTCCATCCTGTGCGGCCTGTCCGTGAATGCGCCCATGCTGGTGGCCGCGCGCCTGCTGCAAGGGGTGGGCGCGGCCATGATGATGCCGGTGGGCAGGCTCACCATCATCCGCACCTTTCCCAAGTCGCAACTGCTGGCGGCCATGAATTTCGTCATCATCCCCGCCCTGATCGGTCCCCTGCTGGGACCGACGGTGGGCGGGCTGATCGTGCACTGGCTGTCGTGGCGCGAGATTTTCTTCGTCAACGTGCCTGTCGGCCTGGTGGCGCTGTACCTGGCGCACCGCTACATGCCCGATTATTACGGCGACAAGCCGCGTCCGCTGGATCTGATCGGCCTGGTGCTGTTCGGCACGGGCATCGCGCTGCTGTCGTGGCTGCTGGAAATCTTTGGCGAGCACCGCATCGACGGCACCTCGTTTGCCGTGCTGCTGTTCATTTCCATCAGCCTGCTGGCCGCGTATGCCTGGCATTCGAGCGAAGTGCTGCATCCGCTGCTGCGCCTGACCCTGTTCAAGATCCGCACCTTCCGCGTCTCCGTGGTGGGCGGCTTCGTCACGCGTCTGGGCGTGGGCGGCCTGCCCTTCCTGTTGCCGTTGCTGTACCAACTGGGCCTGGGCTTGCCCGCCTGGCAGTCGGGCTTGCTGATGATGCCGTCGGCCGCGGCCGCCATGGGCATGAAATTCATTTCCGCGCGCGTGCTGGCCCGCTTCGGCTACCGCCAGGTGCTGATCGTCAACACCGTACTGATCGGCGTCACCATCGCCATGTTTTCGCAGGTGGGCGTGGGCACGCCTCTGTACGTGATCGTCGCCATCAGCCTGTGCATGGGCTTTTTCAATTCGCTGCAGTTTTCCAGCATGAACACCATCGCGTATGCCGACGTCGACAAGAGCGATTCGAGCATGGCCAGCACCATCGCCAGTTCGATGCAGCAATTGTCGATGAGCTTTGGCCTCGCCTTCGGTTCGCTGATCACGGGCTGGTACCTGGGCGACATGCCGCAGTCGGACCGCGCCATGCTCAGCACGGCCCTGCACCACGCCTTCCTCACCCTGGCAGCCTTGACGGTGCTGTCTTCGCTGACCTTCTGGACCTTGCGCCGCGACGATGGCGAAAGCATCAGCAAGGGCACGGACAGCGACGAGGAAGATGCGGCCGACGTGAAGGCCCAGGCCGTTGTCCAGACGGAAGTGCAAACCACGAAAGGCTGAGCCACATCAAGCTTGCCGCCAGCACCGCTGGCGCTTTGGCCTGCCGCTGCTACCGTGACGGCAGGAGGTGCACATGGCGGCCGAACGGCGCTTTGCGTGGAAGGGCACGGACCGCCATGGCAAGGCGGTCGATGGCGTCTTGCGCGCGGCCGACGCCAGCGCTGCCAAGGCCGCGCTACGACGCCAGGGCATCCTCGCGAAGCGGGTGCAGGCTGCGCGCAGCGCGCCCGGCAAAACCATCACGCGCAAGGATATCGCCCTGTTCACGCGCCAGCTGTCGACCATGATGGCGGCCGGCGTGCCGCTGCTGCACGCCTTCGACATCGCCGGCAAGGGCCACGCCAAACCCGCGGTCACGGAGCTGATGCGCGACTTGCGCCACGACATCGAAGCGGGCAGCAGCCTGCAGCAGGCATTTCGCCAGTTCCCGCTGCTGTTTGACGAGCTGTACTGCAACCTGCTGGCGGCCGGCGAACAGGCGGGCATCGTGCAGGAATTGCTGGCGCGCCTGGCCACGCACCAGGAAAAAGCCATCACCCTGCGGCGGCAAGTGCGCGGCGCGCTGATGTATCCGCTCGTCATCGTGCTCGTCGCCATCCTTGTTACGGCCATCATCATGAGCGTGGTCGTGCCCGCTTTCCGCCAGGTTTTCGACAGTTTCGGCGCACCGTTGCCATTGCCTACCCTGCTCGTCATGGGCGTGTCCGCCTTCCTCGTGCATTACTGGCTGGCCTTGCTTGCGACGCTCGTGTTCGCTTGCGTGCTGCTGCACCTGGCCTGGCGCCGCTGGCCCGCCCTGCGGCGCAACACGCAACTGCGAGCTCTGCGCCTGCCCGTCTTCGGTCCACTCTTGCGCAAGGCGGCAATCGCCCGCTGGACGCGCACCCTGGCGGCCATGTTCGCCGCCGGCGTGCCGCTGCTCGATTCGCTCGGCCTGGTGGGCGCCGCCTCCGGTCACCCGCTGTACCAGGAAGCGACGACGCGCATCGAACGCGAAATCCGCGCCGGCGGCAGCCTGGCCCTGGCCATGGAACACAGCGCCGTGTTTCCCCCGCTGCTGACGCAGCTGGCCCTGATCGGCGAGGAATCGGGCGCCCTCGACGCCATGCTGTCGCGCGCGGCCGACATCATCGAGGCCGACATCGACGCCACCGTGGCCACCCTTTCCACGCTGCTGGAGCCGGCGCTGATGGTCGTGCTGGGCGTGCTCGTCGGTTCCCTCGTGATCGCTCTGTATTTGCCGATTTTCAAGCTGGGGGCGGTGATTTGACCATACACCCTGCGCAAAACGTCCCCATGCATCGGCAGATGTTTTACACTGCGGCAGTGCCAGGCAATGTTTGCGCGGCAACATCATCACCTCAGACTAGTCCACCATGCTGCAAGATACCCTGCTGTTCGCCGCGCCCGGCAATCTGCCCGTCGCCCTCGTCGCCGCCCTGTTCGGCCTGATCGTCGGCAGTTTCCTGAACGTGGTGATCCACCGCGTGCCGAAAATGATGCAGCGCGAATCCGATAATTACGTGGCGGAAGAAAGCGGCTTGCCCTTGCCGCACACGGACCGCTACAACCTGATGCTGCCGCACTCGAACTGTACCGCTTGCGGCCACCGCATCACGGCCATGGAAAACATTCCCGTCCTCAGTTACCTGCTGCTGCGCGGCAAGTGCAGCGCGTGCAAGTCGCCCATCTCCGTGCGCTACCCATTAGTGGAAGTGCTGACGGGGGCCCTGTCGGCTCTGTTGATCTGGCACTTCGGCAGCGGCTGGACCGGTCTCGCCACGCTCGTGTTTGCCTGGCTGCTGATCGCCATGACCTTCATCGATGCCGATACGCAAATGCTGCCCGACGACCTCACCTTTCCTCTGCTGTGGGCGGGACTGCTGGTCAATATCAACGGTACTTTCGTGCCGCTGCAAGACGCCGTCATCGGCGCGGCCGCCGGCTACCTGGCCTTGTGGGCCGTGTACTGGGCCTTCAAGCTGGCGACAGGCAAGGAGGGAATGGGCTATGGTGACTTCAAATTGCTGGCGGCGCTAGGTGCGTGGCTGGGCTGGACCATGCTGCCGACGATCATCCTGTTGTCGTCGCTGGTGGGCGCCGTGGTCGGCATCGGCCTGATCGTGTTTGCCAAGCGCGGGCGCGACAAGCCGATTCCGTTCGGCCCCTACCTGGCCGCCGCGGGTCTCATCGCCCTGCTGTACCGCACGCCCCTGTCACAACTGACGCTGGGCCTGGCCGGCTGATAGCCTTCCTTTGGAAACATACATGCACATACAAAACGCCCCCTATTTCAGCGTCGGTCTCACGGGCGGCATCGGTTGCGGCAAAAGCACGGTGGCCGACCTGTTCGCCGCGCGCGGCGCTTCCATCGTCGACACCGACCTGATCGCGCACAGCCTGACGGCGCCAAACGGTGCGGCCATGCCGGCCCTGGTGGCGGAGTTCGGCGCCGACTATGCGGACGCGCGCGGCGCCCTCGACCGTACCAAAATGCGCAACCTCGTGTTTGCCGACGCCGCCGCCAAGGCGAAACTGGAAGCCATCCTGCACCCGCGCATCCGCCAGGCCACCCTGGCGGCGGCCGAAGCAGCAACGGGCAGCTACGTGATCTTTGCCGTGCCCCTGCTGGTCGAGTCGGGCGGCTGGGTGGAGCGGGTCAACCGGGTGCTGGTCATCGATTGCCTGGAAAGCCTGCAAGTGTCGCGCGTGATGGCGCGCAATGGCTTATCGGAAGAACAAGTCAAAGCCATCATGGCCACGCAGGCAACGCGCGCCATGCGCCTGGCGGCGGCGGACGATGTGATCGACAACAATGGCGATTTGGCGTCCCTGGAACCGCAGATTGCCCAGTTGCACGATTTATATCTGGCATTTTCAAAAAGAATGGCCGGAATGGCCCCGCAACGTTTGTAATTTGTCGACGCTTGGTTCAAAATCACGGGATTGTTTGCAGGTCCTTACTTAAGGGAATTATTTTGATTGTCTACGAATACCCTTTCAACGAACGCATACGTACCTTGTTGCGGCTGGAAGACCTGTACGACAAATTCAAGTTCTTCATCCAGCAAGAGCATGCAATGCAGCACCATGTTGCCTTGGCAACTATTTTCGATATGCTCGAAGTGGCCGGCCGCGCCGACCTGAAGTCCGACCTGCTGCAGGAACTCGAACGCCAGCGCCAAAGCCTGCTCGGTTACCGCAGCAATCCGAATGTGGAACCGGAAACCCTCGATGCCATCCTCGCTGAACTCGACAGTGTCAGCGGCGCCCTCGTGGCGGCGCAAGGCAAGACGGGACAGAATATCCGCGACAATGAATGGCTGATGAGCATCCGCGGCCGCACCATCATTCCGGGCGGCGCGTGCGAATTCGACTTGCCGTCGTATTTTGCCTGGCAAAAACGCAGCTCGGAACAGCGCCTGACCGATATCCACGCGTGGTTCGCCCCGCTGGCACCGCTGTTCGATGCACTGGCCCTGGTATTGCGCCTGCTGCGCGATTCCGGCGGACCCGTTAAACTGATCGCCAATGGCGGCAGCTACCAGCAAATGCTGCAAGGCAAGGTGTACCAGATGCTGCGCCTGAGTCTGGATGAAAACAGCGGCGCCATCCCGGAAATTTCCGCCAACAAATACATGCTGTGGGTACGCTTCACCACCCAGGGCGGCGACTTGAAACCCAAGCCGCTGGAAGAAGATGTCCCGTTCGAGCTCACGCTCTGTAATTTTTAACTGTTACTTATTTGCCCCATCATGACCGTTGTTAACTGCCCTACCTGTGCCGCCAAAGTCGAATGGACTGAAGCCAACAAATTCCGCCCCTTCTGCTCGGAACGCTGCAAGCAGATCGACCTGGGTGCCTGGGCCGAAGAGAAATACACGATCCCCGCCGCCGACCCGTTTGAAGATCCCCTCGCGGACGAAGACAACAAGCCGCAGTAAGCTCTAATAAGCCACCATAAGCCTCAAATAAACGGATTTTCCAGGCGCAGCCCTTGCGCCGCGAAACTGTCGAGCCTGCCGCTAACCACCGTCAAGCCATAGGCGATGCCCATCGCCGCGATCTGCCTATCGACGCCGTGCGCGTGGCCACGGCCATGCAGGCGCGCGCACACGAGCGCGCAATCGAGGTCAAATTCCAGCAAACGGGGCGCATATTCCGCCAGCACGGCTTCCAGCCAGCCTTCCAGCGCCAGTGCTTCCAGCGCCGCCTCGCGCCGCCAGCTGCACTGTATCCCTGCGCGCAATTGCGCGATCACCTGCACCGGCACATAGCGCATCTCCGGCGCCACCCGCTCAAAAAAACCGGCCACGCCCGCCGGCACGGCGCCGCCCTTGCGCGCAGCAACGATCACATCGGCATCGAGCAGATAGCCGGGCATCAGCGTGGCGATTCAGGAGCGGCGCTCGAAATCCGCATCCAGCCCCACGTCGGGCATGCTGCGCAAAATATCGTCGAGCGGGCGCTTCGGCAACGGCCGCAAGGCGCTGCGCAGGATGTCGCGGTGCTCGTCCTCGATGCTGCGCCCATGCGCTCGGGCACGCTTGTGCAAGGCGGCGATCAGCAATTCATCGATATCGGTAAAGGTCAGTGTCAGCGGCATGCGAGACTCCCCTGTGCGTGATGAAAGCACTGTAGCGCAAAGCGCGCGCGATACAAGGAAAGTAAGAGGAAAGCTTGCGCCAGCACGCAGCATGCTGCTGCCCGCTGGCACAAGTGTGGGGATCAGGCGGGCAAGAGGGATTCCCGGCGTACCTCATCCAACCATTCCAGCAGGGGAATGGTGGCCGGCAGCAGGGGTTCCACGCCGACCGTGCCCTGCCAGGCGAACGCCTGCCCTTCCAGGCTTTGCGGCTCGCCCCGCCATTCGCGGCTGATGTAGAAATGCAGGCGCACATGGGCGTGCGGATACACATATTCGACGCCGCACCAGGCTTCGGCACTGTCGATATGCAGCCCCAGCTCCTCGACAAACTCGCGTTTCAAGGCATCAAAAATGGCTTCGCCCGGTTCGACTTTACCACCAGGAAACTCCCAATAGCCGTCATACGGCTTGCCGGCCGGGCGCTGGCCCAGCAGCACGTCGCCATTCGGCTTCATCAGGATGCCGACGGCGACGTCCACCGGTTTGATTTTCACGTCGCTCATTGCGGCATCTTTCCCGCAGGAAGTTTCCCCGCATAATCGCGCGCGAATTGCCAAGCGACACGGCCCGAACGCGAACCGCGCTGCAAGGCCCAGCGCAGGGCGTCGCCGCGCGCTTGCGCGATCTGTTCCTGGGTGCAGCCGAACGAAGCGAGCCAGTGCGCCGCGATATCAAGGTAATCGTCCTGCTTGAACGGGTAGAACGACAGCCACAGGCCGAAGCGCTCAGACAGCGAGATTTTCTCTTCCACCGTCTCGCCCGGATGCAGATCGCCATCGTCGTCCGTCTTGTAGCTGCTGTTGTCCGACATGCGTTCCGGCATCAGGTGACGGCGGTTCGAGGTGGCGTAGATCAGCACATTGTCCGATTGCGCGGCGATGCTGCCGTCGAGCGCCACTTTCAGCGCCTTGTAGCCGCTCTCGCCTTCTTCAAACGACAGGTCGTCACAAAAGATGATGAAGCGTTCGGGGCGCGCCGCCACCAGGTCGACGATGTCGGGCAAGTCGGCCAGGTCCGCCTTGTCCACTTCGATCAGGCGCAAGCCCTGGTCGGCGAACTGGTTCAGACAAGCCTTGATCAAGGAGGACTTGCCCGTGCCGCGCGCGCCCGTCAACAGCACGTTGTTGGCCGGACGGTTACTGACGAACTGGCGCGTGTTCTGCTCGATCTGCGCCTTTTGCATGCCGATATTGTGCAAGTCATCCAAGGCGATGTTCGACACGTGGGCTACGGCCTGCAAATAAGGCAGCGCGCCCTGGCGCCGGCGCCAGCGGAAGGCAAAGCTGTTCCAGTCGGTGGCCGGCAAGGTCGGCGGCAAGATCGACTCGAGGCGCGCCAGCACCCGCTCGGTGCGGATCAGGAATTGATCGAGACTGGTCATGAGCGGTAGTCGGCGTTGATCGACACGTAGTCATGCGACAGGTCGCACGTCCACAGGGTGGCCGTGGCATCGCCGCGCGCCAGCTTGACGCGGATGGTGATTTCGCTTTGCTGCATCACGCGCTGGCCATCCTGCTCCTGGTAGTCGGGGTTGCGGCCGCCGTTCTTGGCCACCCACACGTCGTCCAGGTACAGGTTCAGCTGGCCCACGTCCAGGTCGTCCACGCCCGCGTAGCCGATGGCGGCCAGGATGCGGCCCAGGTTCGGGTCGGAGGCAAAGAAAGCCGTCTTCACCAGTGGCGAATGGGCGATGGAATAGGCGATCTTGCGGCACTCTTCCACGTTGCGGCCGTCTTCCACGGTCACCGTCATGAATTTGGTCGCGCCTTCGCCGTCGCGCACGATGGCTTGTGCGAGAAAAGTAGACAGTTCGGTGACGGCCGCCGCCAGTGCCGCATAGTGCGGCGAGTCGATGGAATCGATGACCAGGCTGCCGGCGCCCGTGGCCACCAGCATGAACGAGTCATTGGTGGAGGTGTCGCCGTCGATGGTGATGCAGTTGAACGATTTGTCGGCCGCCTGCTTCACCAGTTCGTCCAGCACCGGTTGCGCCACGGTGGCGTCAAACGCGAGGAAACCGAGCATGGTGGCCATGTTCGGCTTGATCATGCCGGCGCCCTTGCTGATGCCCGTCAGGGTCACCGCGTGGCCACCGATGGTGACGCTGCGCGAGCCGGCTTTCGGCTGCGTGTCAGTGGTCATGATGGCTTCGGCGGCCGAGAACCAGTTGTCCGACGTCAGCGCGGCCACGGCTTGCGGCAAGCCGGCGACCAGGCGCTGGACCGGCAAAGGTTCGAGGATCACACCCGTGGAAAACGGCAGGATTTGCTGCGGCGTGCAGCCCAGCAGCTCGGCCAGCGCGGCGCAGCTGGCCTGCGCGTCGGCCAGGCCCGATTCGCCCGTGCCCGCATTCGCGTTGCCCGTATTGACCAGCAGCGCGCGGATAGGCGCGGCGCCGGCCGTCACTGCCGCCAGGTTGGCTTTCGAAATTTGCACGGGCGCGGCGCAAAAGCGGTTCAAGGTGAACACGCCGGCCACGGTGGCCGTCGGCGCCAGTTTCAATACCAGCAAATCCTTGCGGTTGGGTTTCTTGATGCCGGCTTCGGCAACACCGATTTCAATGCCGGCGACGGCTTTCAAGTCGGCGGCGACGGGCTTGGGAGAATTGACGGCCATGGTGAGTTCTTCTGCGAGGGAAAATGGAAGCGCTATTGTAGCGCCTTCGCGGCGCCGGTGAACATGCGTACCGACAGATGCGCGCGCGTCAATTGAAACGGCATAAAAAAACGGAGACCGCGGTCTCCGTTTTTGCTCAAGCTGTCAAACCGGCTTTACGCCAATTTTCCATGACAAGCTTTGTACTTCTTGCCGCTGCCGCAAGGGCATGGGTCGTTACGGCCCACTTTGACACCCATGCTCACGCTCATGTCGTCGACGTTGTCCATGTTGCCGCCGGCCACAGGCGCCAGCAGTTCTTCCGGCGCCGCGTTCGGGTCGAATTCAGCGTGCTGGTAATGCACGTTTTCCACGTGCGACTGCTGCATCGCCTGTTCGGCCGCATCGACTTCTTCACGCGACTGGATGCGTACCGTCATCACGTGTTTCGTGACGTCGTTCTTGATCATGTCGAGCATCTGGCCAAACAGTTCAAACGCTTCACGCTTGTATTCCTGTTTCGGGTTCTTCTGCGCATAACCGCGCAGATGAATACCCTGGCGCAGGTGATCGAGCGCCGCCAGGTGTTCGCGCCAGTGGCTGTCCACGCTTTGCAGCATGACATTGCGTTCGAAGCCGCCAAACGATTCCTTGCCGACGATGTCGATCTTCGACTGGTACACGGCGTCGGCCGCGGCCAGCACTTTGTCCAGGATCTCTTCGTCCGTCAGGGTCGCATCGGCTTCCAGCATTTGCTGCAGCGGCAAGTCGAGCTGCCATTCGCCGGCCAGGGTATTTTCCAGCCCCTTGATATCCCACTGCTCTTCCACCGATTCATGCGGCACGTACTCGTGCACCAGGTCGGTGAACACGCCATGGCGCAGGGAAGCGATCATGTCCGAGATATCGGTCGTTTCCAGCAGCTCGTTACGCTGCTGGTAGATGACCTTGCGCTGGTCGTTGGCGACGTCATCGTATTCCAGCAATTGCTTGCGGATGTCGAAGTTACGCGCTTCGACCTTGCGCTGGGCCGATTCGATCGAACGCGAGACGATGCCTGCCTCGATCGGTTCGCCTTCCGGCATTTTCAGGCGGTCCATCACGGCGCGCACGCGGTCGCCGGCGAAGATGCGCAGCAGCGCGTCGTCGAGCGACAGGTAGAAGCGCGACGAACCCGGATCGCCCTGGCGGCCGGCACGGCCACGCAACTGATTGTCGACGCGGCGCGATTCGTGGCGTTCCGTGCCGATGATGTGCAAGCCGCCCGCATTGACCACGTGGTCGTGCAGCGATTGCCATTCATCGCGCAAGGTCTGCGACTGGGCTGCCTTGTCGGCGTCGCTCAGTTCAGCATTGGCTTCGATGAACTTGATCTGGTTTTCGACGTTACCGCCCAACACGATGTCCGTACCGCGACCGGCCATGTTGGTGGCGATGGTGATGGCTTTCGGACGGCCTGCCTGGGCGATGATTTCCGCTTCGCGCGCATGCTGCTTCGCGTTCAGCACGTTGTGCGGCAAATTGGCCTTGGTCAGGATGCCCGACAGCAGTTCCGAGTTCTCGATCGAGGTCGTGCCGACCAGCACGGGCTGGCCGCGCTCGTAGCAGTCGCGGATGTCGTTCAACATCGCGTTGTATTTTTCCGCCGACGATTTGTAGACCTGATCCTGGCGGTCCTTGCGCTGCAGCGGACGGTTTTGCGGGATCACGACCGTTTCCAGGCCGTAGATTTCCTGGAATTCGTACGCTTCGGTATCGGCCGTACCGGTCATGCCGGCCAGCTTGGCGTACATGCGGAAGTAGTTCTGGAAGGTGATCGAGGCCAGGGTCTGGTTCTCGTTCTGGATCTTGACGCCTTCTTTCGCTTCGACGGCCTGGTGCAAGCCATCGGACCAGCGGCGGCCCGTCATCAGACGGCCCGTGAATTCATCGACGATCACCACTTCATTGTTCTGCACCACATAGTGCTGATCCTTGAAGTACAGCGCATGCGCGCGCAGGGCCGCATACAGGTGATGCACGAGCGTGATGTTGGCCGAATCGTACAGCGACGCGCCTTCCGGCAGCAGGCCCATTTCCATCAGGATGCCTTCGGCCTTTTCATGGCCGGCTTCCGTCAGCAGCACCTGGTGCGCTTTTTCATCCTTGGTGTAGTCGCCCGGCACGTCAACCTTGCCCTTGCCGTCCGGCGTTTCTTCGCCGATCTGCAAGGTCAGGCGCGCAGGCACTTCATTAATCTTGTGATACAGGTCGGTATGGTTTTCGGCCTGGCCCGAAATGATCAACGGCGTACGCGCCTCATCGATCAGGATCGAGTCGACTTCATCGACGATGCCGAAGTTCAGGCTGCGCTGCACGCGTTCGCGCGCTTCGTAGACCATGTTGTCGCGCAAGAAATCGAAACCGAATTCATTGTTGGTGCCATACGTGATGTCGGAGTTGTACGCCTGCTGCTTGGCGCTGTGCTCCATCTGCGACATGTTCACGCCAGTCGACAGGCCCAGCCATGCATACAGGCGACCCATGGTCTCGGCATCGCGCTGCGCCAGGTAATCATTGACGGTGACGATATGCACGCCCTTGCCCGACAAGGCATTCAGGTAGGCTGGCAAGGTTGCCATCAGGGTCTTGCCCTCGCCCGTGCCCATCTCCGCGATCTTACCGAAATGCAAGACCATGCCGCCGATCATCTGCACATCGAAATGGCGCATGCGCAGGACGCGCTTGCTGGCCTCGCGGCAGACGGCAAATGCTTCCGGCAACAAGGCATCGAGCGATTCGCCAGCGGCGATGCGTTCCTTGAAGGCAGGCGTCTTCGCTTGCAGCTCGGCATCCGACAGCTTTTCGATGGCCGGCTCGAGCGCATTGATCTCGCGTACCGTTTTTTGGTATTGCTTGAGCAGCCGCTGGTTGCGGCTACCGAAAATCTGGGTCAGTAATGACATGCTTGAATTCTTGAAAAAACGCCGTTAAAAAAAGCTCGGTAGGGAACAACGAGGGAGTAATCGCGTCACCGCACGGAGTTCGACTATGGCAAAAGACGATGATTTTATCATGCGTTCCCGACATGGTTGGGGTAATGCGCCATATAACAATAGCTTAATGACAAACAAATGGCAGAAATTGCGGACATTTTCCATACTGTAAGGCAATACGGCCCGCCCGCCCACGCCGCACCCGCCGCAGCACTCGTCATGCGCGGGCGAGTGTGCTATGTTTCGGCCATGCGAACTCCCACTTATTCTCCGGCGCCGCGCCGCGGCTACGGCTTTGCCCGTTCAGGCCCGGCCGTCACGGGCGCAACCGATTTTCTGCGCGGCAACGCCACGATGGCCTCATTGATGCCCACCGTCACGCGCCTGGCCGCCCTGCAAAAAGATTGCGCCAAGGCCTTGCCGGCCATGTTCGAGCATTGCGACATCCTGCAATTCGAGGGCGGCCAACTGGTGCTGGCCACGCCGAACGCGGCGCTCGCGGCCAAGCTCAAGCAGCAATTGCCGAAACTGCAAGGGGAACTGGAAAGAAAGGGCTGGCAGATTTCAGGCATCAAGCTGAAAGTGCAAGTCATCAAGAGCATCGCACCCATCGTGCATACGCGGGCGCTGGTCTTGCCGGAAAAAGCCATGTCGGCCCTGGAAGAGCTGAGCACGGCCCTGCCCGCGTCGAAACAGAACGAGCAATTGATCGCGGCGCTGCGCAATATGGTCCGCCACCACCGCGAACCAAAGGACTGAGAATAACGGCGCTAAATTAACGCATATCGGGTAGGACGGATTACGCGGGGCGTCGCCCCGCTCATCCGACTTACGTCAGCGACCACTCGCGCTCCATCTGGCGCAAATACGATTGCGGCGCCGCCTCGTTCGTGGCGAACGACACGATTTCATACGCATCGGGCTGCTCCAGCAGCGCCAGCAGCAGCTGGTTGTTCAGCGCGTGGCCCGACTTGTGCGCCGTGTAGTACGCGAGCAAGGGGTGGCCCACCAGGTACAGGTCGCCGATGGCGTCGAGGATCTTGTGGCGCACGAACTCGTCTTCATAGCGCAAGCCGTCGGCGTTGAGGATGCGGTACTCGTCCATGACGATGGCGTTTTCCAGCGAACCGCCACGGGCCAGGCCCATGCCGCGCAAGCTTTCCACGTCCTGCATGAAACCAAAGGTGCGTGCGCGCGCCACGTCGTGCACGTAAGACACGTCGCCAAAATCGACCGAGGCGCGCTGCATCGTGCCATCGACGGCCGGATGGTTGAATTCAATAAAAAAATCGAGCTTGAAGCCGTCGTACGGCGACAAACGCGCCCATTTCTCCGCGTCGCCCTTGCCGTGACGCACTTCCACGGGCTTGATGACCTTGATGAATTTCTTCGGCGCCGACTGCTCTTCCACGCCAGCCTGCTGCAGCAGGTAGACGAAGGACGAGGCGGAACCGTCCATGATGGGAATTTCTTCCGCATTCACGTCGATAACCATATTGTCGACGCCCAGGCCCGCCGCGGCCGACATCAGATGTTCCACGGTAGACACCCTGGCGCCATCCTTGATCAGCACGGAAGCCATGCGCGTATCGCCCACGGCCATCGCGCTGGCGGGAAACTCGACGATGGGATCGAGGTCGATGCGGCGAAACACGATGCCCGTGTCGATCGCGGCAGGACGCAGGATCAGCTCGACCTTGGTGCCGGAGTGCAAACCGACACCGATGGTGCGGACCTGTTGTTTGATGGTGCGTTGTTTTAACATGGCACGATTATATCCAGTTGCGGCGTGGAATGCTGACCGGCAAAGAAATGCTAGGGATGCTCACTTTCCACATGCACGGCCTCGCGCCGCACCAGGTAGATGCCGCTGGCGATAATGATCGCCGCGCCAAGCAAGGTATAGCGATCCGGCAGCGCCTGCCACAGCAGCCAGTCTATCGCCACGCCCCAGGCCAGCGCCGTGTACTCGAACGGCGCCACGATTGACGCCTTGCCGGTGCTGAAGGCCTTGGTAATCGCCAACTGCCCGAAGAAGCCTGACAGCGCCAGCACCATCAAGATCGAGCCATGTTCGGCACGCACAGGCACCCAGATATGCCACGCCAGCGTTACTGCGCCAACCGACATCAGCGTCAGCAGCCAGAACATCATCGCCTCGGTGCTGTCGGTGCGCGCCAGCACGCGCGCGCTGATGGCCGACACGGCGTAGCAGGCAGCTGCCACCAGAATCGCCAGCCCGCCCAGCGACAGGAAGCCGGTGCCTTCGGGGCGCAGCACCACCAGCACGCCCAGCAGGCCGACGCCAATCGCCACCCACTGCCCGCGGCCCACGTGCTCCTTCAGCACCCACACCGACAGCGCCGTGATCAAAGCCGGCGCGATGAAGAAGATCGAATATGCCTCGGCCAGCGACAGCGACTTCAGCCCGAAGGCAAAGGTGGTCAGCATGGCGATGCCGAGTGCGGCGCGCAACAGGTGCATAGGCCAGCGTATGCGGAAGATGCCCTTGAACGCACCGCGGTACAGCATGTAGCCGCACAGCAGTGGCAACGAACTGAGCGAGCGCATCGCCGTGACCTGCGTGGCGGGATAATGGGCAGACAGCAGCTTCATGGCGGTATCCATGCACGAGAACATGGCGACCGCAATCAGCATCGCATAGATGCTGTGCAGATTTTCTTGACGAGAAGACAGGGAAAGCTCCTTGACGACAGGCCCGGGGCGGACCACTGGGAACGTCATTATGGCGACGTCCGGAGCCAGCACAGCGGAGGCGCTGCCGGGATTGATTATAGCAAGCCGGCCAGCTCATCAGGGGCGACGACGAAAACAGTGCCTGGATCAAGTACCGCCGCAATCGCGGCGGCGGTGCCTGAAATGCTTGATCCACATCATCGTTTTTTTAAAAGATGTATGTAAAATGTCTGTTTATAATTTTGCAACGATGGAGAACGAGAGATGGACAGCAAGAAGATGGATACCACCAACGACACGCCGTCGAGCCGCCGCGGCTTTCTCGGCAAGAGCGCCGCACTGGGCCTGGCAGGCGTCACGCTGGGCCTGGCCGGCTGCAAGGAGGAAGCTGCCGCCGGCGGCAAGAGCGCTGCCGCACCGGCCGCACACCACGGCACCGAGATCGCGCCGGGCCAGCTGGACGACTACTATGCTTTCATCAGTTCCGGCCATTCGGGCGAAGCGCGGGTGCTCGGCCTGCCTTCCGGGCGCACGCTCAAGCGCATCCCGGTGTTCAACGTCGATTGCATGGTCGGCTGGGGTATTACCAATGAATCGAAAGCCATCATCGGCACCAAGCCCGACGGTACGCTGAAATACATCACCGGCGACACCCACCACGTCCACGGCAGCTACAAGAACGGCACGTATGACGGCCGCTGGCTGTTCATCAACGACAAGCTGCATTCACGCGTGGCGCGCATCCGCATGGACACCATGGAATGCGACAAGATCACCGAACTGCCGAATGTGGCCGGCTTCCACGGCCTGTTCCCTGACAAGCGTGATCCGGTCGACCAGAAGATTGACTACACCACCCGCGTGTTCTGCGGCGCCGAATTCCATATCCCGCTGCCGAACGACGGCCGCGACCTGGACAATCCGGACAAGTGGGGTGCGTTGTTCAGCTGCGTCAGCGCAGAGACCATGGAAGTGATGTGGCAGGTGCGCGTTGACGGCAATATGGATCTGTGCGCCACCTCGTACGACGGCAAGCTGGCCGCCTGCAACCAGTACAACGTGGAAAACGCCGCCGACCTGAACGGCATGATGGCGGCCGAGCGCGATGCCTGCGTGTTCCTGCATATCGAACGCGTCGAGGCCCTGGTCAAGGCAGGCAAGTTCACCACCATCGGCAGTTCCAAGGTCCCCGTGGTCGATGGCCGCAAGGCTGCCAACGCCGATCCGAAAAGCGCGATCTCGCTGTACGTCCCGGTCAGCAAGAACCCGCATGGCGTCAACGCCAGCCCGGACGGAAAATACTTCGTCTGCTCCGGCAAGCTGTCGCCGACCGCCACCGTGATTGAATTGAGCAAGGTGCTGCAGTGGTTCGACGGTAACGTCAAGGATCCGCGCGACACCGTGGTGGCCGAACCGGAAATCGGCCTCGGCCCACTGCACACCGCCTTCGACGGCAGGGGCAACGCCTATACCTCGCTGTTCCTCGACAGCCAAGCCGTCAAATGGAATGTGGATGCAGCCATTGCCCAGTTCAAGGGCGACAAAAACGCCAAGGTCATCATCGAGAAGCTGGACGTGCACTACCAGCCGGGCCATAACTACTCATCGATGGGTGAGACCAGGGAAGCTGACGGCAAATACCTCAACTCCGGCAACAAGTTCTCCAAGGACCGCTTCCTGCCAGTCGGCCCGCTGCATCCTGAAACCGAACAGTTGGTGGACATCAGCGGCGCCAGCATGAAGCTGATAGCCGATCACACTGCCTACCCGGAACCGCACGATGGCATTATCGTGCGCCGCGACGTGGTCAAGACGCGCCAGATCCACACCATGACCGACTTCCCGAATGCCGTCACGCCGGAAAACGCCGGCATCGAGCGCAAGGGCAACAAGGTGCATGTGCGTCTGATGTCGCAAGCGCCGGCGTTCAGCATGCCGGTCATCAAGGTCAAAAAAGGCGATGAAGTCACGCTCACCCTGACCAACTACGACAAGGTCGAAGATTTGACCCACGGTTGCGCCATCCCGACCTACAACATCAACTTTATCGTCAATCCGCAGGAAACCAAGTCGGTCACTTTCAAGGCCGATCACGCCGGTGCGTTCTGGTTGTATTGCACGCACTTCTGCCACGCCCTGCATCTGGAAATGCGTAGCCGTTTCCTGGTTGAAGCCTGAGTTGTCCCGCAAGTCCATGCCGGCTGATGCGTCAGCCGGCATGGCATATTCTCATGACGACTACTTTAAAAACCTTGTTCAATTCTCTGGCGTCGTGCTTGATGTTACTGGCTATGCTGGCGCCGCCCATCGCCGCCGCCAACATCTACGACGCTGAACTTTCCTCCGAACTGTTGCACGGCGCCGACCTGTGCGCGCATGCCGCCTGCCGCGACGTGATGCCGCAAGCACAGCGCTTCTCGCAGCGCATGGGTTCTCCACGCTATGTGCAAGCGCTGGACGCCGGCGGCAAGCTCGTTGGCTACGTTTTCCTGTCAACCGACGTGGTGGATATTCCCGCCTATTCCGGCAAGCCGGTCATTACACTGATCGGCATGGACACCGCAGGCATCATTACCGGCGTGCGCGTGATCAAGCATTCCGAACCGATCCTGCTGGCCGGCATACCGGAATCGGCGCTGCTCAAGTTCATCGGACAATATGTCGGCCTGCGCGGTGACGCCAGGCTGGAAATTGGCCGTGGCGGCGATGGCAGCGTGGGATTGGACGCGATCAGCGGCGCCACCGTGACAGCCATCGCCGAGAACCAGGTAATTTCCCGCAGCGCCTATGAGATCGGCCGCCAGGTCGGCATCTTCACTGCGGCGGCGCGGCCGCCAGCCCGCTTCACGCCGCTCGACGAGCGCCTCAACTGGGGCAAGCTGGCCGACGAGGGCTCGGTCGGCCGCCTGACGATCACCGCGCGCGAAGTCGGCGCCGACAGCGCACGCGGCGACTACATCGATCTCTACTTCGGCTACCTCAACACGCCGACGCTGGGCAACAGCCTGCTGGGCGAGGACAACTACCAGCGCCTGATGCGCGACCTCAAGCCGGACGAGCATGCGATCTTCGTCATCGCCAGCGGCCAGACCTCGTTCAAGGGCTCGGGCTTTGTGCGCGGCGGCATCTACGACCGCATCCAGGTGCGGCAAGATCCTGAAACCTACACCTTCCGCGATACCGACTATCTCAATCTGTATCACCTGCAGCCCGGCGATGTGCCCCAATACCGCGAATCGGGCATCTTCATCGTCCGCTCGAAACACTTCAATCCGGCGTGGCCCTGGACGCTGACGCTGCTGATCAATCAGTTGGACGCCAAGGGCGCCAAGACCTTCACCCACTACGACCAGACATACTGGCTGCCGGCCCGCTATCTGGAAGGCGGCCATCCGAAAGTGGTGACGGCGCGCCCGGCGTGGCAAAACATCTGGCTGGACCGGATTGCGCAAATCGGCTTCTTCGTCGCCACCCTGTTGTTTACCGCCATCTGGTACGCACGACGCGACCGGCTGGTGCGTGCATCGACGCGCAAGCACAAGCCTTTGATCAGCTGGCCGCGGCTGGTGCTGTGGATCATCAGCGCCGGCTTCATCGGTTTCTACCTGAAGGCGCAGCCCAGCATCACGCAGATCATGACCTGGCTCCATTCGCTGATCCATCAATGGCGCTGGGAGCTGTTCCTGTCCGATCCCTTCATCTTCCTGTTCTGGTGGTTCATCATCATCACGGTGCTGATCTGGGGACGCGGTCTGTTCTGCGGCTGGTTATGTCCATTCGGCTCGCTGCAGCACCTGATGCTGAAACTCGGTTCCGCCATCGGCCTGAAACGCTGGCAGAAACTGCTGCCAAAACCACTGCACGACAAGCTGCGCTGGCTGAAGTACGCCATCTTCTTCGGCCTGATCGGCGTATCCCTGTTCTCAATGGAGACGGCCGAACATCTGGCCGAAATCGAACCCTTCAAGACCACGTTTCTGGTCGGCGTATGGAACCGCAGCTGGCCATTCTGGCTCTTCATCGGCGCCATTCTGGGCCTGTCGCTGTTCAGCGAGCGCCCCTACTGCAAATACCTGTGCCCGATGGGCGCGGGCCTGGCGCTGCCCGGCAAGTTCCGTCTGTTCGGTCTGAAGCGCAAGGCAGAATGCACCAGCTGCCACGCCTGCGCCGCCGGTTGCGGCTCGCACGCCATCGACAGCCAAGGCAAAATCGATCAGATGGAATGCATGCTGTGCCTGGACTGCATGGTGATGTACTACGACGATCACGCCTGTCCACCGCTGGTGAAAGAGCGCAAGCGGCGCGCTGCCAAGGGCGAAGCGCTGACGCGTATCGGCGCCGACGGCTACTTCCTTACGCTCGACAGCTTGCGCTCAACGCTGCCGTCGCAAGGCAAGGAAGACGCATGAGGCTGGCGCCTTCCGCCCTGCTGGCGCTGATGCGCACGCTGGTGCTGGCAGTCATACTGGCCGGCTATGGGCCGGGCCTGGCCGCCGCCGTGCTGGAAGTGGCGCCGGGCACGTCGATCAATGCGGCCATCGCCAGTGCGCAGAAAGGCGACACACTGCTGATCGCACCCGGCAGGTATAACGAACACGTGCTGGTCGACAAGGCGCTGACGCTGCAAGGGCGCAGCCATCCCACCATCAGCGGCCAAGGGCACGGCGACACCATCCGCATCACCGCCCCCGATGTCACCCTGATCGGCCTGATCGTGATCGACAGCGGCGCGGACCTCACTGCGCAGAACGCCGGCATTTATATCGTGCCTGGCGCGCATCGCGTACAGATCAACGACTGTCGCCTGGTCGCCAACCTGTTCGGCATCTGGCTGCAAGGCGTTGACGATGCGCGCTTGCTGAACAACACCATCACCGGCCGGCGCGACCTGCAATCGGCGCAGCGCGGCAATGGCATCCAGGTGTACGACACGCGCGGAGCGCGCGTCACCGGCAACGAAATCAGCGGCACGCGCGACGGTATCTATGTCGACGTCTCGCGCGACGCGCAATTTCGCCACAACCGCATCCACCATGTCCGCTACGGCACGCACTACATGAACACCAACCACAGTACCTGGGAAGACAACGAGGTATATCTGAGCCGGGCCGGGCTGGCGCTGATGGAGGTGCGCAGCCTGACCGTGCGCCGCAATATCGCGTGGGGCAATACCGATCACGGCATCATGCTGCGCACCATCCAGGACTCGCTGATCGAAGACAACGTGGTGGCCGGCAACGACCGTGGTTTTTTCATCTATGACGCCGAGTACAACACGCTGCGTCACAACCTGATCATCAATAACCGCACCGGCGTGCACCTGTCGGCCGGCTCCTCGAACAACCAAGTCGATGGCAACGACTTCATCGGCAACCAGGAGCAGGTGCGCTTTGTTGCCGCGCGCGATGTCGAATGGGGCAAACAGGAAGGCAACTACTGGAGCAATTACAACGGCTGGGACCAGAACGGCGACGGCCAGGGTGACGTGGCGTATGAAGCGAACGACCTGGTTGACCGTCTGAACTGGCAATACCCGCTGCTCAAGCTGCTCGGCGCCAGCCCCGCGCTGCAGACGCTGCGCTTTGCCGCGCGTCAGTTTCCGCTACTGCGCGCGCCAAGCGTAGTCGACCGCCATCCGCGCATGCGCCCGCTCTCACAGAATTGGAAGAAATGGAATGACATCACTCCCCGCATCGAATACAACTGAAGCCGCCGTCAGCCTGCGCGGCATCCGGCATCGCTACGGCGCGCTCACGGTGCTGCAGGACGTCAGCTTTGACATCGCCCATGGCGCCATGTTCGGCCTGATCGGCCACAATGGCGCCGGCAAGAGTACGCTATTCAAGCTGATGCTCGGTCTGATCACGCCCTGCGCCGGCACGCTGCACGTACTGGGCCAGGACGCGGCCGAACCTGCCTTTCGCCAGACGCGCCGGCGCGTCGGCTATCTGCCGGAAAGTTTTCTCACCTACGATAACCTGAGTGGCCAGGAAGTACTGCACTTTTTTGCGGACTTGAAGCACATTGCGCGCGCTGCTTGCGCACCGTTGCTCGACCTGGTGGGCCTGACGCATGCCGCCGCGCGGCCGGTACAGGGGTACTCCAAGGGCATGCGCCAGCGGCTCGGCCTGGCGCAGGCTCTGCTGGGCGAGCCGGACTTGATCTTCCTCGATGAGCCGACCAACGGATTGGACCCGCAAGGCATCGCCGACTTTTACGCCATCTTGCGCACCGCGCAGGACCGCGGCGCCACCATCGTCATCACCTCACACATCCTGGCAGAGATCGAGCACAGGGTCGACCAGCTGCTCATCATGCAGAGCGGCACGGTGGCCGCGCAAGGCACGCTGAAGCAGCTGCGGACGGGTACCCATGCGCCCCGGATGCTGACCATTACCGCCACGATTGCGCCTGCGCTGCAGGCGGGCGTGCGCGCGGCGCTGGCCGCGTTGCCGCTGGAGCTGGCGCTGGAGGCGCATGGCGAACAGCTGCACGTGCGCTGCGCCAGGGCCGACAAGATGGCGGTGCTGCGCCAGCTGGCCGCTTGCGCCGACGACATCGCGATTCAGGAATCGACATTGGAACAAGTATTTCTCGGCTACGGAGGCACCCATGCGCGCACGCATTGAATGGCGCCAGGTCGGCGTGCTGGCCGCAAAAGAATGGCGTGACCGGCTGCGCAACCGCTGGGTGCTGGCCGTGGCGCTGGTGTTTGCCTTCTTCGCGCTGGCCATCGCCTACTTCGGCGCAGCCCAGCAGGGACAGGTTGGTTTCCACGGCATCGACGCCACCATCGCCAGCCTGTCCAGCCTGGTGATCTATCTGGTGCCGCTGATCGCCCTGATACTCGGCTATGACGCGATTGTCGGCGAGCGCGAGCGCGGTGCGCTGGAACTGCTGCTGTCGATGCCGGTGACGCCGCTGGAAGTGCTGCTCGGTAAATATCTCGGCCTGGCGGCGGCGCTCACCAGCGCCACCGCGATCGGCTTTGGCGCCGGCCTGCTGCCGCTGTTCTCGCAACTGACTGTGGCCGAGGGCTGGCGCTACGCCCAATTCGTCGCCAGCGCCGTGCTGATGGGACTGGCCTTCCTCAGCATTGCCATGCTGGTATCGGTCAGCACCCGCGACCGCGTCCGCGCCAGCGGCATTGCACTGGCGCTGTGGTTCCTGTTCGTGCTGGTGTTCGACCTGCTGCTGATGGGGGTGATGGTGCTCAGCCAGGGCCAGCTCGGTAGCGGCCTGTTCGCCGCCATGCTGATGCTGAACCCGGCCGACGTATTTCGCCTGCTGAACGTGTTCAGCTCGGACCAGGCGCAAGCCATGTATGGCCTGGCCACCGTGATGCCGCAAGGCTGGACCCACCCGGCGCTGCTGTCGGGCGTGATGCTAGCCTGGATTTTTTTACCGTTTTCTATCGCACTCAGGAGATTTTCATGACTATTTTCCACCTGCGCAGGAGCGCGCTGGCCGCACTGGCCACCCTTGCGCTGGCCGCCTGCACGTACAGCGCCACCAACCTGCCAGCCATTAATCCGTCCGACGAAGCCGCGTGTGCACTGGACGGCATGCTGCTGCGCGACTTCCCTGGGCCGAAAGCGCAGGTTCGCTTCGCCGACGGCAAGACCAGCTACTTCTGTGACGTAAAAGAACTGCTCGGTGAAATGCTGGCACCGGAACAGCGTCGCGCCACCAGCGCCTTCTACGTGCAGGACATGGGCAGCGCCAACTGGCAACAGCCGCAAGGCCACTGGATCGGGGCACACGACGCGCTCTATGTATTAGGCAGCAAGGCGCAGGGCTCGATGGGCCCGGCCATCGCCTCGTTCAGCCGGCAGGTGGACGCGGAAGCGTTTGTTCGCAAGGAAGGCGGCCGCGTGCTGCGCTTCAAGCAGATCACGCCGGCCCTGCTGAACGAAGCCAGCGGCGCCATGCCGACGCACGCCATGGCGCATTGAAGCACCACCGCCTGGGCCGGCATTGCCGTTCGGCGGAAAGCGCCGGTCCGTTTTTACCCCGGCATTTGCCGACTTACTTTTGAAAAGAGACAGACCATGAAGAAACTACTTGCACTGGCAGCAATGCTGGCAGCCATCACCTCTGCCACCAGCGCCGCCGCCGCGCCGGACGCCGCCAAGGTTGAGAAAACCTACTCCACCACCTGCCTGGCCTGCCACGGCAGCGGCATCATGGGCGCGCCCAAGGTTGGCGACAAGGCGGGATGGAAACCGCGTATCACCAAAGGCAAGCCGGCGCTGTACCTGAGCGCCATCAACGGCGTGAAAATGATGCCGCCACGCGGCGGCAATCCAGGCCTGAAGGATGATGAAGTGAAAGCACTGGTCGACTACATGGTCGCCAAGAGCAATTAAAACTGCTGGCCGCCGCCTGCGCGCGGCGGCCACACCCGGAGACATTCCATGTTCACCCGCACGCTGCTGGCGCTACTGCTGTTCCTGACTGCTTGTTCCGGCGAGGAACGCCTCTACAAAACCCGGGGCCACGTGTTCGGCACCACGGTCGACATCACCATCTACGGTGGTTCGCAGCAGCGCGCCGACCTGCTTGGCGCCGAGGTATTGAGAGAATTCGATCGCCTGCACCGTAAATTCCACGCGTGGGAGCCAAGCATGCTCACCGCCCTCAACGACAGCATCGCCAAAGGCGAGCCAATGCGCGCCGACGCTGAAATGGTCGGCCTGCTAAAATCGGCCGAGAAACTGTCAGTGCGTTCCGGCCTGCTGTTCAACCCCACCATTGGGCATCTGATCAGGCTGTGGGGCTTCCAGAAAAACGACATCGGCGCGCAGGGACCGCCGGCCGCCGAGATCAAGCGCTGGGTCGACGCGCGGCCATCGCTGTCCGACCTGCGCTACAACGGCAACATCATCAGCAGCGTCAACCCTGCCGTCATGATCGACCTCGGCGGCTACGCCAAAGGTTACGCGCTCGACCGCGCCGCCGCGCTGCTGCGCGAAGCGCACGTCAAGGCGGCGCTGGTCAACATCGGTGGCAACGTCATCGCCATCGGCCAGCCCGGTGAACGACCGTGGCAGGTCGGCATCCGCGATCCGCGTGGCGCCGGGACAGTTGCGCAGATCGCTTTGCGCGACAACGAAGCGATCGGCACCAGCGGTGACTATGAACGCTACTTCATGAAGGACGGCAAGCGCCGCCCGCACATCATCGACCCGCGCAGCGGCTACCCGATCGATCTGGTCGCTTCGGTCACCATCATCGCCAGCGGCGGCCGCGACCCTGGCCTGCGCTCGGACGGCCACTCCAAACCGCTGTTCATCACCGGCCCCCGAGACTGGCAAGCGATGGCGGAAAAACTCGACCTGAAAGAAGTGCTGATGGTTGACGCCCAGCGCAATGTCCACATGACAGCAGCCATGCAAGCGCGCATTGCAGGTGCAGAGCGGCACGAGCAAGCCGGGACCTGGCAAGCACGCGAGTGACGTCTACGACACAGGCAACAGCATCACCAGCTTCAGTTCATGCTGGCGCGCCAGGTGCAGGGTCACCTGGTTGAACTCCAGCAGCCCCTGCTGCGCATGCTGGAAGCGGCGCAATCCCCCATCGCGGCCCTGCACCTGCTGCGCGCCCCACCACTGGCGGAACTCCACGCTGGCCTGCGCCAGTTCCGCGATCAGGCCGGCCAGTGGCGCCTGGTCTGCGTGGCGACCGATATCGGCGCGGAACTCCGCCACCAGGCGGCGCGCACGCTCGGGCCAGCCGACGACGAGCTCGCGCGCAGCCGCATCGAGGAACATGAAGCGCAGCTGGTTCGGCGCGTCCTCCCCGGCCTGCAGCCAGCCCGCAAACAAGGTGGACGCCGCCCCGTTCCACGCCACGGCATTCCATGCCCGGTCGAGGACGTACGCGGGCGCGTCGATGGCGGACACGATGGCGGCCAGTTCGGCGCTGGCAGGCCCCCCGCCCTCGCCTGTCGCGTGGCTGGGGTCATGCTTGTCGGCCACCTCGAACAGATAGGCGCGCTCGGCCGCGCTCAGCTGCAGCACCTGCGCCAGGCGGACCAGCATCTTGGCCGACGCCGACACGGGCCGCCCCTGTTCCAGCCACGTCAGCCACGTGGGACTGACGTCGCACAGCTGCGCCAGCTCTTCGCGCCGCAAGCCTGGCGTGCGCCGCCGCCCGCCGCCGGGCAAGCCAGCCATGGCGGGGGTGACGGCTTCGCGCCGGGCGCGGATGAATTCAGCGAGTTTGTTCGACATGGCAAGGCTGCATGGTAGTAGATATACCAGTATAAGTTATGGTCTTGTTACAGGATAATTTTATCCCTATTCTGCAGGAACTCACCCATCACCAGGAGAAAACCATGCAGCAGCACGATGTCGTTACCGAACAGTTTGGCAAAACAGCCAATGCCTACCTGAGCAGCGCCGTCCACGCGCAAGGCGCCGACCTGGTGCTGATGCAGGAATGCGCGCGCCGCCATGGCAAACCGGTGGTGCTCGACCTGGGCTGCGGCGCCGGCCACGCCAGCTTTGCCGTCGCTCCCGTGGCGCAATCGGTGGTCGCCTACGACTTGGCCCAGCCCATGCTCGACGTGGTGGACTGCGCCAGAGTGCAGCGCGGCTTGCACAACATCAGCACGCAACAGGGCGACGTGGCCCGCCTGCCGTTTGCCGACGCCAGCTTCGACATGGTCGTCACGCGCTTTTCCGCGCACCACTGGAACGACGTGGCTGCTGCCCTCGCGGAAGCGTGGCGCGTGCTGCGCCCGAACGGCACCTTGCTCGTGATCGACATCGTCGCGCCCAAGACGGCCCTGTACGACAGCACCTTGCAGGCCGTGGAAATGCTGCGCGACGCATCCCACGTGCGCGACTACCGCACCTGCGAATGGGGCGCCAAATTCAATAACGCGGGTTTTAGCCACAGCTTGCGCAGCGTGTGGAAACTGACGATGCAGTTCGACGAATGGGTGGCGCGCATGCGCACGCCAAACGAGCGCGTGGCGGCCATCCGCAACCTGTTCGATGGCGCGCCCGAGGAAGCGCGCCAGTATTTTGCGTTGCAGGACGATTATTCGTTCAGCATCGATGCGGCCATGTTCGAGGCGACGAAACCGCAGGTGCAATAAAAAAAACGGCGCCGATGGCGCCGTTTTCATGCAAGCAAAAAGCTCTTAAGCCAGCTGGCCCAGCAAGGTTTCCGCATTCGACACTTCAAACTTGCCGCCTTGCTCGATGTTCAATTGCGTCACGACGCCATTGTCGACCAGCAGCGAGTAACGCTGCGAGCGCGTACCCATGCCGTGCTTGGAAAAATCGGCGTCCAGGCCCAGTGCCTTGCTGTAGGCGGCATTGCCGTCAGCCATCATGCGCACGATGCCGGTGGCTTTCTGATCGCGGCCCCAGGCGCCCATCACGAACGCGTCGTTGACGGAGATGCACCAGATTTCATCGACGCCTTTGGCTTTCAGGTCGGCAGCGTGCTGCACGTAGCCTGGCACGTGCTGTGCGGAGCAGGTCGGGGTGTAGGCGCCTGGCAGGCCGAAGATGGCGATCTTCTTGCCCTTGACCAGATCTTGCACGTTGAACGTGTTCGGGCCCAGTGCGCAACCTTCGGTTTCGCTTTCGATGAATTCGGCCAGGGTGCCTTCTGGCAGGGTGTCGCCGATCTTGATGGTCATGTTGACTCCTTGTGTACTGTCGGTTGAGGATGCTGCCGGCATGATGCCGACACTGCGCGATAGTATGCCTGACTTGCCGTATTTGTGCAGAAAATGGCCGGAAAGGCAAAGTCAAAAGTCAAAAGCCGGCAAAAAAAACGGCGACCCTCAGGCCGCCGTCATCTTTACTGACATCGGATCACCTTAGTCGGCTTGCTTGCGCAGGAAGGCTGGAATGTCGTACGTCTCCATGCCATTCTTTTCCATCGCGCGCACTTGCTCGGAAGCCGATTCGCGGCGCCATACTGCCGGCGCCTTCATGCCGTCGAAACCGGCTGCCGGCGTGGCCACGCCAACCGTCGTCGTCGCCGCCTGCGCGCTACCCATGGCAGCCGATGGGGTCAACGGGCTGTTGTGGGTACCGGTGCGCAGCACTTGCTGCGGTACCAGCTGGATGTTTTTCTTCGCACGGCCCAAGCCCGTCGCCACCACGGTCACGCGGATGTCGTCGCCCATGGCGTCGTCGTAGGCGATACCTTGCGCGATCGACGCGTCCGGCGCGGCAAACGCGCGCACGGCAGCCATGACTTCCTTGATCTCTTTACCTTTCAAGCCACGGCTGGCCGTGACGTTGACCAGCACGCCGCGCGCGCCGGACAGATCGATACCGTCCAGCAGCGGCGAAGCGACAGCCTGTTCGGCGGCGATGCGCGCGCGGTCGACGCCGGACGCCGTCGCCGTGCCCATCATGGCCTTGCCCTGCTCGCCCATGATGGTTTTCACGTCGTTGAAGTCGACGTTGATATGGCCAGGCACGTTGATGATCTCGGCAATGCCGGCCACCGCGTTGTTGAGCACATCATCGGCGTGCTGCATCCATTCCAGCATGCTTTCGTCTTCGTAGATCTCTTCCAGTTTTTCATTGAGGATGATGATCAGCGAATCGACGTGCAGGGACAGCTGCTCCAGGCCTTCGTCGGCGATGTCCATGCACTTCTGGCCTTCGTACGAGAACGGTTTCGATACCACGGCCACCGTCAGCGCGCCCAGTTCCTTGGCCACTTCGGCCACGATGGGAGCGGCGCCCGTGCCCGTGCCGCCGCCCATGCCGGCGGCGATGAAGACCATGTGCGCGCCGCGCAGCGAATCGGCGATGCGTGCGCGCGATTCTTCGGCCAGCTGGCGGCCGACGGCAGGCTTCATGCCGGCACCCAGACCGGTATCGCCGATCTGGATGATGTTGTGGGCCTTCGATGTCGACAGGGCCTGTGCGTCGGTGTTGGCGGCAATGAACTCCACACCCGACATGCCTTTGTTGATCATGTGTTGGACTGCATTGCCACCCGCACCGCCGACGCCGACGACCTTGATGACGGTACCTAAAGCTGTGTTATCGACCATATCGAACTCCATGATGTGCTCCTATCAGATGCGGTTTCCAAGCGCCAGGCCTCATATTGGTAGGAGAACTGGAGATTGAAAACTGCGGTTAAATATAAAATAAAGTTATGTGTGTGTACCTGCGATGCTGCCAAAAAACCTGTACTGCCGGGCGCAAATCATGCCCTTAAAAATTCCCTAAAAACCATTCCTTCATGCGCTGCCAGACTGCCTTCACCGAGCCGTCCTGACGCGTCACGATGTGGCCGCGCAGGTATTGCTTCTTCGCTTCCAGCAGCAGGCCCAATACCGTGGCATAGCGCGGACTGCGCACCACGTCGGCCAACTGGCCCCGATACTCGGGCGTGCCAAGGCGCGCCGGTTTCAGGAAAATATCTTCCGCCATTTCCACCATGCCGGGCATGATGGAGGTGCCGCCCGTGAGCACGATGCCCGACGACAGCACGCCTTCGTAGCCGGATTCGCGCACCACCTGGTGCACCATGGCGAACAGCTCCTCGACGCGCGGCTCGATCACTGCCGCCAGCGCCTGGCGCGACAGGTTGCGCGGGCCGCGGTCGCCCAGGCCGGGCACTTCCAGCGATTCGCCGGGATCGGCCAGGACCTGCTTGGCCACGCCATAGCGGATCTTGATTTCTTCCGCTTCCGCGGTCGGGGTGCGCAAGGCCATGGCGATGTCGTTGGTGATCTGGTCGCCGGCGATGGGGATGACTGCCGTATGGCGGATCGCGCCATCGGAAAATACCGCCACATCGGTCGTGCCGCCGCCGATGTCGATCAGCACCACACCCAGTTCCTTCTCGTCGGGCGTGAGCACCGCATCGGCGGACGCCATCGGCTGCAGGATCAGGTCCGATACTTCCAGGCCGCAGCGGCGCACGCACTTGACGATGTTCTGCACCGCCGACACGGCGCCGGTGACGATATGCACCTTCACCTCCAGGCGGATGCCGCTCATGCCGATAGGCTCGCGCACGTCTTCCTGGCTGTCGACGATGAACTCTTGCGGCACCGTGTGCAGCAATTGCTGATCGGTCGGAATGTTAACCGCTTTTGCCGTCTCGATGACGCGCGCCACGTCGGTCGCCGTCACTTCCTTGTCCTTGATGGCCACCATGCCGCTGGAATTGAAGCTGCGGATATGGCTGCCCGCAATGCCCGCGTACACATTGCGGATCTTGCAGTCGGCCATCAGCTCGGCCTCTTCCAGCGCGCGCTGGATGGACTCCACCGTGGCCTCGATATTGACCACCACGCCTTTTTTCAGGCCCTTCGATTCGTGCTGGCCCAGCCCGATCACTTCGTGGCGCCCGTCGGACATCACTTCGGCTACCACCGCCACCACTTTCGAGGTGCCGATGTCGAGGCCGACGATCAGGTTTTTCGCGTCTTTTGTCATTTCTGTCGCCTACTGTATGGGCTATAAATTAAAATTATTCGGTTAAGTCGGTTTTTTAACCGGACTACTGTTTTTCTTCTTCATGACTGGCTTGCCATCCTTGCCTTCGGCCGGTATCACCAGGCCGGCGGAACTGAGCGCCAGGCCATTCTGGTAGCGCATATCGATCGTGTCGATATTTTCCAGCCGGCTCGCCAGCTGCGGGTAGATGCCCACCAGCCGGTCGACCCGCGCCTTCAGGGTCGTATGATTCTGTTCGCGTCCCAGCGCCACGCTCATGCCGTTATCCAGTTTCACCGTCCACGCATAGCGGCTCGACAGCGACAGGGTTTCCGGCACCATCTTCAGCGGTGCAAACCACTTGGCCAGCTGCACATAGGTGGCCAGTACTTCCTTTTCGCTGCCATCGGGGCCAGCGAACGCAGGCAATTCATGGTCGTCTTCGGCTTCGGCCACATTGGCCGTAAACACGTCGCCCTTGACCGACAGCAGGCGCCCGTCCTCGCCCCAGGTGCCCAGCGCTTCGTGTTCTTCCAGCGCCACGATCAGCTGGTTCGGCCACTCGCGCCGCACGCTGGCACGGCGTACCCAGGGCACCGATTCAAACACGCCGCGCACGCTTTCCAGGTTGGTCGTGAAGAAATTGCCCTTGATGCGGCCCAAGGTGCCGCTGCGCAGGGTCAGGTAATTCACATGGCGCAGGCCCTTGTCGTCCGCGCTTTCCACCTTGATCGTGCGCAGGTCGAACATGGGACGCTGCGACACCCACCAGACGCCGGCGGCCACGCACACGACCAGAACCGCGGCCAGCAAGCCGTTGGCAGTCGTATTGAGGCTTTTAGCGTCATGCCACATATCAGTGCTGTCCCTTGTGCATTTTCAGACGCGCGCCAGCGACGATTTCCAGGCACAGGTCTTCATAGCTGATGCCCACCGCGCGCGCCGCCATCGGCACGAGCGAGTGACCCGTCATGCCGGGCGAGGTATTCACCTCCAGCAAAAACAGCTTGCTGTCGGCCGCGCGCAGCAGCACGTCGACCCGTCCCCAGCCTTCGCAGCCGAGGGCGCGGTAGGCTGCCACGGCGATGCGTTCCATCTCGGCGATGATCGCCGGGTCCAGCTGTGGCGGGCAGAAATACTTGGTGTCATCCGTGAAGTACTTGTTCTGGTAATCGTAATTGCCTTGCGGCGCGACGATTTCCACGGCCGGCAGCGCGCGCGCCGTGGCGCCCTGGCCCAGCACGGCCACGGTGAACTCGCGGCCCGTGATGAATTCCTCGGCCAGCACCGAATCATCGAGGCCAGCGGCGATATCGTACGCGGCCTGGAAGGCGCCCGCCTCGCTGACCTTGGTGATGCCGATGGTCGAGCCTTCGTGCGGCGGCTTGACGATCAGCGGCAGGCCCAGTTGCGCCGCCACCTTGGCCAGGTCGGAGCTGTCATCGAGCACCGCGTACTGTGGCGTCGGCAAGTCGTGCATCAGCCAGATCATCTTGGTGTAGATCTTGTCCATGCCTACCGCGCAGGCCATCACGCCGCTGCCCGTGTAGGGAATGCCCAGCTGCTCCAGCGCGCCCTGCAGGCTGCCGTCTTCACCGAAGCGGCCGTGCAGCGCGATGAAGACGCGGTCGAATTGTTCAGCGGCCAGTTCGGCCAGGCTGCGTTCGCCCGTGTCGAACGCGTGCGCGTCCACGCCACGGCTTTTCAGTGCCGCCAGCACGCCCGTGCCGGACATCAGCGACACTTCGCGCTCGGCCGAGCTGCCGCCGAACAGGACGCCGACCTTGCCCAATTGTTTTACGTCGATAGCTGAAGCTTGGTTCACATCAGGCCTTTACAGTGTTGGATGGATACGTAGTCAGTTGTTGCGGGATGCCGCTGATGGAGCCCGCGCCCATGGTCAGCACGACGTCGCCGTCGCGCGCCACGCTCATGATGATGTCGGCCATGTCCTTCATGGATTCGACGAAAATCGGTTCGATCTTGCCGCGCGCGCGCAGCGCATGCGCCAGGGCGCGGCCGTCGGCGGCAACGATGGGCGCTTCGCCCGCCGCATACACTTCGGACAGCAGCAATACGTCGGGCGCACCGAGCACTTTCACGAAATCCTCGAACAGGTCGCGCGTGCGGCTGTAGCGGTGCGGCTGGAACGCCAGCACGAGGCGGCGGCCCGGATAGGCGGCGCGCGCGGCGGCCAGGGTCACTTCCGTTTCCACAGGGTGATGGCCGAAATCGTCGACCAGCGCGAAGCTGCCGCCGTTCGGCAGCGCCACGTCGCCGTAGCGCGTGAAGCGACGGCCCACGCCGGAGAACTCGGCCAGGCCTTGCTGCGTGGCGCTGTCGGCGATGCCGATTTCGCGCGCGATGGCGATCGCCGAGCAGGCATTCTGCACATTGTGCATGCCGGGCTGGTTCAGCACCACGTCCAGGTCCGGATAACCTTCCTGCAGCACCGTGAAATGCATTTCCAGGCCCACGGCACGCGCGTTGATGGCGCGCACTTGCGCGTCTTCCGCGAAACCGTAGGTGGTGACCGGTTTGGTCACGGACGGGATGATGGCGCGCACGTGCGGATCGTCGATGCACAGCATGGCGCGGCCATAGAAAGGCAAGCGGTGCGTGAACTGCACGAAAGCCTGCTTGAGCTTTTCAAAATCGTGCTCGTACGTATCCATGTGATCGGCGTCGATATTCGTGATCACTTCGATCATCGGCGTCAGGTTCAGGAACGAGGCGTCCGATTCATCGGCTTCGGCCACCAGATAGTCGCCCGAGCCCAGCTTGGCGTTCGCGCCGGCGCTGGTCAAACGGCCGCCGATGACGAAAGTCGGATCGAGACCGCCTTGCGCCAGCACGGAAGCGACCAGGCTGGTGGTCGTCGTCTTGCCGTGCGTGCCGGCAATCGCAATGCCGCGCTTCAAACGCATCAACTCGCCGAGCATCACGGCGCGCGGCACCAGCGGAATTTTGCGCGCACGCGCGGCCGCCACTTCCGGGTTGTCTTGCGGGACGGCGCCCGAC
Source organism: Janthinobacterium rivuli (assembly GCF_029690045.1). NCBI lineage: Bacteria > Pseudomonadati > Pseudomonadota > Betaproteobacteria > Burkholderiales > Oxalobacteraceae > Janthinobacterium > Janthinobacterium rivuli. The sequence continues at coordinate 1,259,338 of NZ_CP121464.1, read as the reverse complement.
GTCACCACCGCATCGGCGTCGCCGATGTTCTCGGCCGCGTGGCCGAGCATGACGGTCGCGCCCAGGCTCGCCAGGCGCTGCGTCGCCGCATTGCTGCCCAGGTCGGAGCCCGACACCTTGTAGCCGAGGTTGACCAGCACTTCGGCGATGCCGCTCATGCCGCTGCCGCCAATGCCGACAAAGTGGATATTATTTACTTTATGCTTCACAGAGCTAACCTCATGCCAGTTTTTCCAATACGTGTGCGATCGCCTCATTGGCGTCGCGCTTGCCTGCTGCCAGCGCCGCTTGCGCCATGTGCTGGCAGGTATCCCGCGTCAAGGACGCCAGCAAGGTGCTCAGCGACGCGGCACTCATTTCCGTCTGCGGCAGATGAATCGCCGCGCCTTGTTTTGCCATCCATTGCGCGTTGTCGCGCTGGTGGCTGGTGGTCGACGCCACCAGCGGCACGAGCACGCTGGCCACGCCGGCCGCCGTCAATTCCGACAGGGTGATCGCGCCTGCGCGGCAAATCACCAGGTCGGCTTCGGTATACGCCTTGGCCATGTCGTCGATGAAGTCGACCACATTGGCTTGCACGCCCGCCTGCGCATATGCGGCATGCAGGGCGTCGATATTCTTCTTGCCCGACTGGTGCGTCACCAGCGGACGCTCGGCTTCCGGCATCAGCGCCAGCGCGGCAGGCAGATTGTCATTCAGCGCTTTCGCGCCCAGGCTGCCGCCCACCACCAGGATGCGCAACGGTCCGCTGCGGCCCGTGAAACGCATGGCAGGCGGCGCCATGGCGAGGATCTCGGCGCGCACGGGATTGCCCGTGACGACGGCCTTGCCGGCGGCGCTGCCGAAATCGGCGGGAAAGCCGAAGCACACCTGCTGCGCCAGCGGCACCAGGGTCTTGTTCGACAACAGCAGCGCCGCGTCGGCATTGACCAGCACCAGCGGCACGCCCTTCAGGCGCGCCATCAGGCCGCCCGGCACGGTGACGTAGCCGCCCATGCCCATCACCACGTCCGGCTTGCGGCTGGCGATGAAACGGCGGATGGCAAAGAAACTGGCCAGCATCTTGAAGCCGCCTTTGAGCGTATGCGCCAGGCCCTTGCCGCGCATGCCCGAGAACGCAATGGCGTCCATGGGAATGCCGCTCTTCGGCACCAGGTCCTGCTCCATGCCGTGGGTCGTGCCCAGCCAGCTCACTTCCCAGCCGCGCGCGCGCATCGTCTGCGCAATCGCCAGGCCCGGGAAAATATGGCCGCCGGTGCCGGCCGCCATGATCATCAGTCTTTTTGTCGTTTTCAAGTTCGTCACGTTGTTCATAGCCGGCCCCCGCGCATCAGGATCCGGTTTTCGTAGTCGATGCGCAGCAGGATCGCCAGGCCGATACAGTTAATCAGTACGCCCGTGCCGCCATAACTCATCAAGGGCAAGGTCAGGCCCTTGGTCGGCAGCAGGCCCAGGTTCACGCCCATGTTGATGAAGGTCTGCACGCCGATCCAGATGGCGATGCCCTTCGCCGTCAGGCCCGCAAAGGTCTGGTCGATGGCGATCGCCTGGCGGCCGATGTCGAACGCCCGCTTGATAATCCAGTAAAACATGCCGATCACGACCAGCACGCCGACCAGGCCCAGTTCCTCGCCGATCACGGCCAGCAAGAAGTCCGTATGCGCTTCGGGCAGGTAATGCAGCTTTTCCACGCTGCCGCCCAGTCCCACGCCAAACAGCTCGCCGCGCCCGAAGGCGATCAAGGAGTGCGTCAGCTGATACGCCTTGTTCAGCGCATTGTCTTCCTGCCACGGATCGAGATACGCAAAAAACCGCTCGCGGCGGAATTTCGACAAGGCGATGATGGTGACGAAGATCGCCGTCAGCATGGCGCCGATGCCGCCGAACCAGATGGCGTTGACGCCGCCCAAAAACAGAATGCCCATGGCGATGCAGACGATCACGCCGAAAGCACCGAGGTCGGGCTCCATCAGCAGCAGCAGGCCGACGAAGCTGACGGCCAGCGCCATCGGCATGAAACCCTTGGTCAGCTTGTGCATGTATTCCTGCTTGCGCACCGTGTAGTCGGCCGCGTACAGCACCATCACCACCTTCATCAGCTCGGACGGCTGCGGCCGCAGGCCCGGCAGGTTCAGCCAGCGGCGACCGCCATTGACCGACACGCCCAGGCCCGGTATCAAGACCATCACCAGCAGCACCAGGGTGCCGATGAACAGCCACGGCGCCATCTTTTGCCAGGTGGCGACGGGGATGCGGAACACCAGCGCGCCGACAATGATCGAAATACCGATGAACAGCGCCTGGCGCACGACGAAATAATTGTTCGTGTAGGCGGCGAACTTGCGCGCATCCGACAGCGAAATCGACGCCGAATACACCATCACCATGCCCAGCAACATGAGTAGCAGAACGACCCATACCAGCGGCTTGTCATAGTCCATCATCTTCGACTGCCGCGCGCGGCTATCCAGCGGCTTGGCAGCCGAGCCGGAACCAAAGCTGAAGGGCAGTTGGAAGGCCATCAGATATCCTGTCCGTTTTCCAGGGCGATGTCGCGCACGGCGTCAACAAACACCTGCGCGCGGTGCGCATAGTTCTTGAACATGTCCAGGCTGGCGCATGCTGGCGACAGCAGCACGCAATCGCCGGCCAGCGCCAGGCTGCTGGCGCGCTTGACGGCTTCCGGCAAGCTGGCGCAGTCGACGATGTCCACGCCGGACGGTTCAAGCGCCGCGCGCAAGGCTGGCGCATCGCGCCCGATCAGCACCACGGCGCGCACGTAGCGCGACACGGGTTCGGCCAGGGGCGAGAAATCCTGCCCCTTGCCGTCGCCGCCGGCGATCAGCACCAGACGCTGTTCCGCGCCGCCAAACGCCTTGCCCAGGCCAAACAGGGCGGCTACCGTCGCGCCCACGTTCGTGCCCTTGCTGTCGTCGTAATACTCGACTTCATTGACGGCCGTGATCAGTTCCACGCGGTGCGGCTCGCCCTGGTATTCGCGCAAGCCATGCAGCAGCGGCGCGAATGGCAAGCCGATGGCGCGGCACAGGGCCAGCGCCGCCAGCGCATTCGCGGCATTGTGCTGGCCGCGGATTTTCAGCGCGTCGGCCGGCATCAGTTTTTTCGCCATCGTCGGCACCGGTTCCGGCGCCGGATCGTTCTTCCTGCGTTTTTTCTCGATCACTTCTTCGCTGGGCACGGCCTGCGCCAGCCAGAAGATGCCCCGTTCATTCACCAGGCCAAAGCTGTCGACTTCCGCCGGCTCGCCCGTGCCGAAGGTGATCGTCTCGGCCAGCGGATCGGCCATGTGCATCACAAGCGCATCGTCGCGGTTCAGGATGCGCACGGTCTGGTCGCCGAAGATGCGCGCCTTGTCGGCAGCGTAGGCCGCCATGTCGCCATGCCAGTCCAGGTGGTCCTGCGACAGATTCAAGACCGTGGCCGCATCGGCCTGCAGGCTGAACGTCGTGTGCAGCTGGAAGCTCGATAGCTCCAGGATCCACGCCTGCGGCAAGGTGCTGGCGACGGCTTCGGCGGCTTCTTCTCCTTCAGCCACAGGCTGCGGCGCCGGTTCGGCATCGAGCACTTCGCGCAGCACGTCCAGTGCGGCCGGGCTGATATTGCCGGCTACGCGCGTGAGCAATCCCGCGCGTTCGCACAGCAGGCCTACCAGGCTGGTGACGGTCGTCTTGCCATTCGTGCCCGTGATGGCGATGACTTTCGGCGCATAGCCGCGTTCCGCCTTGAGCGCGGCCAGCGCCTGCGCGAACAGTTCGATCTCGCCCCACACGGGGATATTTTTTTCAACTGCGGCCGGCGCGATTGCCGCCAGTTCGCGGCCAGGTGCCAGGCCAGGGCTGACGGCGACGAAGTCGACGCCATCGAGCAGGTCGGCCGTGAAGGCGCCGGCGATGAACTGCGCCTGCGGCACGGCGGCCTGCAAGGCTGCCAGGCGCTCCGGGGTTTCCCTTGTATCGGCTACCCGCACGGTCGCACCGCTGCGGGCCAGCCACAGGGCCATGGCCAGGCCTGACTCCCCGAGGCCCAGTACCAGTGCGGTTTTAGCGTCGTACATCATCAGCGCAGCTTCAAGGTGGTCAGGCCGAGCAGCACCAGCATCATGGTGATGATCCAGAAACGCACGACAACCTGCGTCTCCTTCCAGCCTTTTTGTTCAAAATGGTGATGCAATGGCGCCATCAGGAAGACGCGGCGGCCAACGCCAAAGCGCTTCTTGGTGTACTTGAACCAGACGACCTGGATGATCACGGACAGCGTTTCAACGACGAAGATGCCGCCCATGATGAACAGGACGATTTCCTGGCGCACGATGACGGCGACGGTACCCAATGCGCCGCCCAGTGCCAGCGCGCCCACGTCGCCCATGAACACTTTCGCGGGGTGCGTGTTATACCAGAGGAAGGCCAGGCCGGAACCGGCCAGCGCGCCGCAGAAGATCACCAGCTCGCCGGCGCCAGGAATGTGCGGGATGAACAGGTAGCGCGCATACGTGGCGTTACCCGTCAGATAGGCGAACAGGCCCAGAGCCGTGCCCACCATCACGGTTGGCATGATGGCCAGACCATCGAGGCCGTCGGTGAAATTGACGGCGTTGCTGGTGCCGACGATGACGCAATAGGTCAGCGCGATGAAGCCCCACACGCCCAGCGGATAGCTGATGGTCTTGAAGAACGGGACGATCAGATCGGCCTTCGGCGGCAAGTCCATGGCGAAGCCCGATTGCACCCAGGCGTAGATCAGATTCCACACCTGGCCGGCATTGGGCTCGGAGATGGAGACGGAAAACGCCAGGTAAAAGGCGGCGGCGAGGCCGATCAGCGACTGCCAGAAGTATTTCTCGCGCGAGCGCATGCCTTCCGGATCCTGGTGCACCACCTTGCGGTAGTCGTCGGCCCAGCCGATGGCGCCAAAGCCCAGGGTGACGATCAGCACGGGCCAGATGAAGCGGTTCGACAGGTCGGCCCACAGCAAGGTGGAAATGCCGATGGCGATGAGGATCAGCACACCGCCCATGGTGGGGGTGCCGTGTTTTTTCAGATGCGTTTGCGGGCCGTCCGTACGCACGGCCTGGCCGACCTTCATGCGCGTGAGCATGCGGATCACGGCGGGACCGGCGCACAGGCCGATCAGGATCGCCGTCAAGGTGGCGAAGACGGCGCGGAACGTGATGAAGTTAAAGACCCGCAGTGGGCCAATGTCGTCCTGGAAATAATGAGCGAGCCAGAGCAGCATGATTAGTGAGCTTCCTTGTTATTGTTGTTTGAACCAATCAAATGCTGCACGGCCCGTTCCATCTTCATGAAACGGGAGCCCTTGATTAATACTGTTGCATCCGAACGGCCGGACAAATGCGCATCGAGCGCCGCCAGCAAACCGTCGAACTGTTCGAAATACTCCACGACCGTGCCTGATTCCTGGCTCGCGGCTTCCTGCGCCGGATTGACCAGATGGCGCGCCAGGCCGCCCGTCGCCAGCACGTGTTCGATGCCTTTGGCGGCGGCGTAAGCGCCGATCTCTTCGTGGAACTGCTGCCCCTGCGTGCCGACTTCGCCCATCTCGCCCAGCACCAGGATGCGCGGTGCCGCTGCCTGCGCCAGCACATCGATGGCCACGCGCGCCGAATCGGGATTGGCGTTATACGTGTCATCGATGATGGTGGCGCCGTTGGCGGCACGTTTTTTCTGCAGGCGGCCATTCACGGGAGAAAACGCCTCCAGGCCCTGCTTAATCTGTTCTGGCGCGATGCCGGCGCCGATCGCGCATGCCACGGCCGCCAGCGCATTGCGCACATTGTGTTCGCCCGCCGCCTGCAAGCCGACAAAGAACTGGCGCAAGCTGCCGTCCGGTGCGCGTACGCTGACGAACAGGTCGCTGCCAAAATCCTCGGCCGCGCGGTGCGTGCAACTCACGTCCGCTTCTTTCGACAGGCCGAAGGTGATGACGGCGCGCGCGCCGGCCAGTTCGCGCCACACGGGCGTATATTCATCGCCATGCGGGAAGACGGCCACGCCGTCGTCGGCCAAGGCTGCCAGCGCCGCGCCGTTCTCGCGCGCCACGGCTTCCACCGTATGCATGAATTCCTGATGCTCGCGCTGCGCGTTGTTGACCATCGCCAGCGTCGGCGCGGCAATCGCGGCCAGGCGGGCGATCTCGCCCGGATGGTTCATGCCCATCTCGATGACGGCCGCCTTGTGCTGCTCGCTCAGGCGGAACAGGGTCAATGGCACGCCGATTTCATTATTCAGGTTGCCGCGCGTGGCCAGCCTACCCTCTTCGCCAAAGGCCGCCGCCAGGATGGACGAAATCATCTCCTTGACGGTGGTCTTGCCATTGCTGCCGGTGACGCCGATGACGGGTACATTGAAACGGCCGCGCCAGTGATTGGCGATGCGGCCCAAGGCCACCAGGGTATCGGCCACCACGATGGCCGGCACCTTGCCGCTGTCCCAGCCTTCAGGCAAGCGCTCGACCACCACGGCGGCGACGCCGCGCGCGGCCACCTGGTCCAGGAAATCGTGGGCGTCGAAACTCTCGCCGCGCAGGGCGACGAACAGCGAACCGGCTGGGGCGCTGCGGCTGTCGGTGGAGACGCCGTCAAAAACGGCGTCGCCCGTCAGCTGCGCGCCTTGCAGCGATGGCATCAGTTCTGTCAGGGTCGTGCGCATCAGTTCGTCCTCATCATCGTCAGGCGCGCGGACAGGGCCAGCTGCGCATGGTCGGCATCGGAGAACGGCAGTTTCTTGCCCTTGATTTCCTGGTACGGCTCATGGCCCTTGCCCGCCAACAGGATCACGTCCGGCTTGGCCGCGTGCTTGATGGCCGACAAAATGGCGCCGGCGCGGTCTTCGATGGCTTGCGGCTGCGGACCGTCGGCACGCATACCGGCGACGATCTGCGCGATGATGGCGTGCGGGTCTTCGCTGCGCGGATTGTCGCTGGTGACCAGCACGTGATCGGCCAGCTGCGCGATGGCGCCCATCTGCGGACGCTTGCCCGGATCGCGGTCGCCGCCGCAGCCGAACACGCACCACAGCTGACCGCCCCGCTCCTGCGCCACCTGGCGCAAGGCAGCCAGGGTTTTTTCCAGCGCGTCCGGCGTATGCGCGTAATCGATGACGACCATCGGTGCTTCCTGGCCGCCCACCTGCTGCATGCGGCCCGGAGCCGGCTGCAGCGATTCGATGCCGTCGATGGCGGCGCGCAGGCCGGTGCCGTGCGCCAGCAAGGCGCCCAGCACGGCCAGCGCGTTGCTGATATTGAAGTGGCCCACCAGCTGCGTCTTGATCAATGCCACGCCCAGCGCGCACTCCAGGTGGAAGTCGGTGCCGGCATGGCGGCTGCGGAACTGGCTGGCGCGCAGCATCAGCACGCCCGGCAAATCGGGCAAGCTGGCCGCATCCTGCAAGGTGTAGCCGATGACGGGATATTCGCCGGCCAGCTTGCCGTCCACGTGGCGCGCCAGGCGCAGACCCATGGCGTCGTCCAGGTTGATGACGGCCGTTTTCAGGCCGGGCCAGTCGAACAGTTTGACTTTGGCCGCCTCGTAGGCCGCCATGTCGCCATGGTAGTCGAGGTGGTCGCGCGTCAGATTGGTAAACATGGCGACGTCGAAATGCATGCCGGCCGCGCGGTCCTGATCCAGGCCGATCGATGACACTTCGATGGCAACGGCCTTGGCGCCGGCGGCGCGCATGGCGGCCAGTTTGCGCGCCAGCAGCACGGCATCCGGCGTGGTGTAGCCAGTGACGTCGAATTCGATGGCGCCGCGCGGCTTGCACAGGCCCACGCCCAGGGTACCGATGACGGACGATGTTTCACCGAGGCGCGCCAGGGCTTGCGCCAGCCACAGCGCGCACGAAGTCTTGCCATTCGTGCCCGTCACCCCGGCGCTGAACATGGCGCTGTCGGGCATGTCGTAAAAGGCATGCGCCACGGGGCCGGCCAAGCGTTTCAGGTCGCTGACCAGCAGGTGCGGCACGCTCCAGGCGGAGTTCCACTCCACGGCGTCATGCACGATGGCGGCGGCGCCCTGCTCGATGGCGGCTTCGATGAAATGGGTGGCGCCCGCATAGGCGAAAAACACGTCGCCGCGCTGCACGCGGCGCGAATCGGACGTCAGCTGCCCGGACGGGGCAGCCGTTTTGATCCACAAACTGATGTCTTGTATGGTCATGAGTGACTTCACATGGCCTCCGGGCCGGCATTGGCCGGGACCACGATTTCGGTAACGGAGGAATCGGGCGGAACGTTCATCGCGCGCAGCGCGTTGGTCGCAATCGCCGCGAAAGCGGGAGCGGCAACCTGGCCGCCATAGTGGGCGGGGCCGGTTGGTTCATCGATCATCACGGCAATGATGAAGCGCGGCGCCGACATCGGCACCATGCCCACGAAAGAGCCGATATATTTGCGCGGCATCGCATAGCGACCGTTTTCCACTTTATAGGCGGTACCCGTCTTGCCGCCCACGCGGTAGCCGGCCACCTGGGCGCGCTTGGCCGAGCCGTGCGCGCCGGAGACGACGAGTTCGAGCATGGCGCGCATTTCGGCGGCCGTCTTCGGCTTGATTACTTGCTGGCCCACAGGCAGTTCATTAACCTTCTGGAATGACAGGGGAATCGTGTCGCCATCGCGTGCGAACATCATGTAAGAGCGCGCCAGCTGGATCAGCGAGACGGAAATGCCGTTACCGTAGCTCATGGTGGCCTGCTCCACCGGGCGCCACGATTTATATGGACGCACACGGCCGGCCACGGCGCCGGGGAAGCCCCATTTCGGCTGCTGGCCGAAGCCCACCTTGGTAAACATTTCCCACATTTCCTGCGACGGCATGCCCAGCGCGATTTTCGAGGTGCCGATGTTCGACGACATCTCGATGATTTCGGAGACATTGATCACGCCATGCGGCTTGGTGTCGGTGATCGTGCGGTCGGCGATGGTGTAGCGGCCCGGGCCCGTGTCGATCAGGGTGCCCGGCTTGACCCGGCCCGTGTCGAGCGCCAGCGAGACGGTGATCGGCTTCAGGGTCGAACCGGGCTCGAAGGTATCGGTCATGACGCGGTTGCGCAGCTGCTGGCCCGTGAGCTTGCGGCGGTCGTTCGGGTCATAGCTGGGGTAGTTGGCCAGGGCCAGCACTTCGCCCGTGTGCACGTCGAGCACCACGGCGCCGCCAGCCTTGGCGTTGAATTTTTCCACCGCTTCCTTCAGCTGCGTGAAGGCGATGTACTGGATCTTGCTGTCGACGGACAGGGTCAGATCCTTGCCGTCATGCGGTTCATGGATGAAGCCGATGTCTTCGACGATGTGGCCCAGGCGGTCCTTGATCACGCGGCGGCTGCCGGTGGTGCCGACGAGGGTTTTCTGCTGCGCCAGTTCCATGCTTTCCTGGCCCACGTCTTCCACGTTGGTAAAGCCCACCACGTGGGTCATCACTTCGCCCTGTGGATAGAAACGCTTGTATTCCTTGCGTTCGTCGATGCCGTCGATGCCCAGCTTGGAAATCTTGTCGGCCACATCCATCTCGACCTGGCGTTTCAGGTAAACGAAGCTGCGGTCCGAATCGAGCTTCTTGCGCAATTCGTTGACGTTCATTTCCAGCAGGCCGGCCAGCGCATTGATCTTTTCCGGCGACGCCTGCAGCACGTCGTCGGGAATGGCCCAGATGGCTTTCACGGGCACGGACGAGGCGAGCACCTGGCCATTGCGGTCGGTGATCTTGCCGCGCGTGGCGGGCAATTCCAGGGTGCGTTCATAGCGCGCCTTGCCCTGCTTTTGCAGGAACTGCGTCGACACGCCCTGCAGCCACAAGGCGCGCGCGCCCAGGCCGGCGAAAGCGAAGAACAGCAGGAACAGCACGACGCGCGAACGCCAGACGGGCAGACGCACCGCCAGTACGGGGTTCTTCGAGAATGGCACGCCTTTCGATGCCGCCACCCGGCCGTTGCTATTACCGCCCAACTTCATTATTCGCCCTCCGTCAGGTATTGCGTACGCGCCGCCGTCAGCGGCGTCATGCTCAGGTCGCGTCGCGCGATCGATTCGATGCGTTCATGCTTGCCCAAAGTGGACTGGTCCAGCTGCAGTTGCGCCCAGTCGATGTCGAGCTGGCGCGACAGCGCTTGCGCGCGTTCCAGGTCGATCAGCAGGTGGCGCGACTGATACTGCGCGTTCACCAGCGACAGGCCGCAGCACACCAGCAGGGCCGACAGCACGACACACAGCTTGCCAGTCATCGGGCGCCGCCACTGACTGGAATGGGCAGACGCTGCGCCACGCGCATCACGGCCGAACGCGAACGCGGGTTGCCCTCGATCTCGGCGTCAGACGGCTTCATCTTCGAAATCAGCTTCATTTCCGGCTGCGGCAAGTCGACCGCGCGGATCGGCAGGCGGCGGTCAGGCTGCTCCACGTTCGCCTTCGAGGCGAAGAAACGCTTGACCATGCGGTCTTCCAGCGAGTGAAAGCTGATCACGGCCATGCGCGCGCCGGGCGCCAGGCAGGCATACGCCTGATTCAGGCCGATCTCGAGATCCTCGAGCTCTTTGTTAATGAAAATGCGTATGGCCTGAAAGGTGCGGGTAGCGGGGTCCTTACCCTTCTCGCGGGTCTTGACGGCGCCTGCCACGATGCCGGCAAGCTGTCGTGTGCTTGAAATTGGCTGGACTGCCCGGCCAGCAACAATCGCCTTTGCAATCTGAAAAGCAAACCGTTCTTCCCCATAATCGCGTATCACTTTCTCTAAATTCTGCTCGGTTTCCACCGCCAGCCATTCGGCTGCGGAGATGCCGCGCGTGGTATCCATGCGCATGTCCAGCGGTCCGTCATTGCGGAAGCTGAAACCGCGCGCCGCGTCGTCAACCTGTGGCGACGAGATGCCCAGGTCGAGCAAAATGCCGTCCACCTGCTGCACGCCGCGTTCGGCCAGGCTGGCCGTCATGGTGGCAAAGCTGTCATGGACGATCTGGAAACGGGGGTCGGCGATCTGTTCGGCCGTGGCGATGGCTTGCAAATCCTTGTCGAAGCCGATCAGGCGCGCGTCGGGCGCCAGGCGCGACAAAATCAATCGGCTATGGCCGCCGCGGCCAAACGTGCCGTCGACGTAAACGCCGTGCGCGCGGTCGCCCGACAGGTCGAGCGCATCGACCGCTTCATCGAGCAGCACCGTGCGATGCTGAAATTCCGGCACCGTGAGTTGTGTCATTACGGAGCCTTAGAAAGAAAAATTGGAAAGTACATCGGGGGTGCCGGCATCGATCGCCTGCTGTTCTTTTTCAGCCAACTTGGCGGCATCCCATATTTCAAAGTGGCTGCCCATGCCGATCATCATGACTTCGCGCGCCAGCCCAACGGCGTTGCGCAATTCGGGCGAGATCAGCACGCGGCCGGCCGAGTCGAGCTCGACGTCGACGGCATTGCCGAGGAAGATGCGCTGCCAGGCGCGCGCCGACATGGGCCAGGCGGCGATTTGCTGGCGGTGGCTTTCCCACACGGGACGGGGGAAAAACAGCAGGCAGCCATCGGGGTGTTTGGTCAGGGTCAAACGGCCTTCGCATTGAATCGCCAGCGCGTCACGGTGCTTGGCAGGGATAGACATCCTGCCTTTGGCATCGAGATTGATTGCGGACGCGCCTTGAAACACGGAAGACCTTTTTTGAGCTTGGGTTGCGACGCTTGCGCATCACGATGAAAAGGGAAAATTTCCCACAAAAACACACTTTTTCACACAGTTGCCCACTTTAGAGGAAGCAAAGATAGTGGTCAAGCGGTTTCCGATTGGCAAAACAGGAATTTTATTAATGAAATTAAGGACTTAGCGCATATCGTTGAAGGAGTCTCAAATAAAAATATATCGATAAATTAGATACTTATGAAAGATAGTGAATGTGGTACCTCATCTGCACACATGTGTTTTCCTACCGTAAACATCGAAAAAAACGAAATCGAAAAATTGAATTTTTTACAGTTAGTTGACACATGACAATAATTTCGTCATCCGGGCACAACAGCAATCAAGCACCGTAAAAGACTTGGTTTAAAGCAAAAGAAAATCATCCTTGGCGCGTATCGCCCCTGTTTTCAGGGGCTGACCTGTCACAGGAAAACTATTTTTGCAATGCAGCAATTAATTGTAGACAAGAAACTTTAACCAATTGTTCACTTTTAGTTGTATATACAACTTTATCTTAAGTACTATAATTTTAGAAACAAAAAAAGCCCCGTTGCGGGGGCTTTTGGGGTGGCGCGCGGCAGGCAAAGCGCCGCGGCCGGGATGCCCCCTGGCAAGCCAGGGAACGGGAATTCAAGTGAAGCAGGCCGGTAGGCCGGATTTTGTTACGGCGCCTTCCCTTGCAGGTCGGCGCTATGACAGTCATTCCTCTAGGCGCCAGATTACTCTGGCGCTCAAGCTTTCTACCCGCACGCTCCGCGAGCAGCATCATCGCGTGCCTATTTGAAATTGCACCAGGTGGAGGTTACCGCGTTTCACCGTAACTTAATACGCTCGTCTCTGTGGCCCTATTCCTCGCCTTATACCCCCTCTCCGTACAAGTACGTCGAGTAGGCTTTCAGCGGACGGCCGTTAACCGTCACCCCGCTCTATGGAGTCCGGACCTTCCTCCCGCCAGCGCATTGCTGCGCCGGCCAGCGACTGTCTGGCCTGCTTCACCCGCCATTGTACCGCGCCGCAGCATGTTTCTGCAAAAGCGCGGCACGCCAGTCGGGGGATTGTGTAATTCGGTGTCGCCATTTCAAAAGCCGGGCCAAATCGGCTCACATAGAATGAGGCAAGCTGCTTGCATGCAGGCGCATGCAGGCGCATGCAAGCAGCTTGCCCCATTTCTTTGCCACCCACTAGAATATAAAGAGCCGAACATGACGCAACAACCCCGTACCGGCGGCCAGATCCTGGTCGATGCCCTGCAGATCCACGGTGTCGACACCGCCTTTGGCGTGCCTGGCGAAAGCTACCTCGACGTGCTCGACGCCCTGCACGATTCGGGCATCCGCTTCATCATCAACCGCCAGGAAGGCGGCGCCGCCTTCATGGCCGAAGCCTACGGCAAACTGACGGGCAAGCCGGGCATCTGCTTCGTCACGCGCGGACCGGGCGCCACCAACGCCTCGATCGGCGTGCACACGGCCTACCAGGATTCCACGCCGATGATCCTGTTCATCGGCCAGGTGGGCAACGATTTCGTCGACCGCGAAGCGTTCCAGGAAATCGACTACCGCCGCATGTACGGCCAGATGGCCAAGTGGGTGGCGCAGATCGACCGCGCCGAACGCATCCCCGAATACCTGGCGCGCGCCTTCCAGGTGGCCACCAGCGGGCGCCCCGGCCCCGTCGTGCTGGCCCTGCCGGAAGACATGCTGATCTCCCTGGCCACAGTGGCCGACACGCGTGCCTACCAGCCCGTGCAGGCGGCGCCGTCCAGCGCCCAGCTGCAGCAGTTGCGCGGCATGCTGGCGACCGCCAGGCAGCCACTGGTCTTGCTGGGCGGCACCACCTGGACACCGCAGGCCTGCGCCGACCTGCAACAGTTCGCGGAAAGCAACCACCTGCCCGTCGCCTGCGCCTTCCGTTTCCAGGACTTGCTCGACAATGCCCACCCGAACTACATCGGCGACGTCGGCATCGGCATCAACCCGAAACTGGCCGCGCGCGTGAAAAATGCCGACCTCGTCATCGCCATCGGTCCGCGCCTCGGCGAAATGACGACGGGCGGCTACACCCTGTTCGACTCGCCCGTGCCGCGCCAGCGCCTCGTGCACATCCATACGGACGCCGAGGAACTGGGCAGCGTCTACCAGGCCGAACTGATGATCAACAGCGGCATGCCGCAAGTGTGCGCCATGCTGGCCGCCATGGCGCCCGTCGATGCGTCTGCCTGGCAGCATACGCCAGCCGAAGCGAAGGCCGAACTAGCCGCCTACCAGCAGCAGCCGCCCATCTTCCAGGATGGCCAGGCGCCGCTGGACCTGTGGCAAGTCACGCAAGAGATCATGGCGCAAGTGCCAGCCGACACCATCCTGACGAACGGCGCCGGCAACTACGCCTCGTGGGCGCACCGTTTTTATCGCTACGGCGGCCTGCGCACGCAGCTGGCGCCGACCAACGGCGCCATGGGCTACGGCGTGCCGTCCGGCGTGGCGGCGAAGATCGTGCACCCAGAGCGCACCGTGATCACCTTTGCCGGCGATGGCGAATACATGATGAATGGCCAGGAACTGGCCACCGCCGTGCAATACCAGGCGGGCGTGGTCATCATCGTCTTCAATAACCAGATGTTCGGTACCATCCGCATGCACCAGGAACGCGATTATCCGGGCCGCGTGTCGGGCACGACCCTGCACAACCCGGATTTCGCGGCGCTGGCGCAAGCGTATGGCGCGCATGGCGAAGTGGTGAATACGACAGAAGCGTTTGCCCCTGCCCTGCAACGGGCGCTGGCGCACGCCAGGGCGCACAACTTGCCGGCCTTGATCGAACTGCGCTACGACGGCAACCTGATCACGCCAAACGCAACGCTCGCCACCATCCGCGCCACGGCGGAAAAGGCGCAGGCGGCAAAGTAAGCTCCTTGCAACGCTGAAAATGACAAAGGCCCGGTCGATACCGGGCCTTTTTCTTGTTGACAGCGGTAATCGCTCAGGCAGCGGGCGCTGGCGCGCTTTCCTCGGCAGGCACTGTCTCGGCCGGCGCTTGCGGCATCGGCGGGCATGGCGTGCAGTTTTTCAGGGGACGGCCGAAATCGCGCACGCGGCTCAGCTTCATGGGCATGCGCACATTGCCGCCACAGTAATCGCCTTCCAGGGTCAGGGTCTGCCCATCCTTCGAAAACTTGCCGACGATGGTGCGTTCTTCGCTGTCGGCGCCGGCGATGGTGAAGTCGAAGGCGCCCGTGGCGGCGTCCAGATTGACGTCGTTGGCCACGATGGGCCAGCTCAGGGCGCCTGCCGTGAATTCATAGATGACGGAATCGGCCTCGGCAAAGCGGTGCAGGGTAACGCGCTGGCCGCCGATTTCGCCGCTATCCTTTTGCAGGCACAGGTCGGAATAGACGGCCACGCCGTAGCGCTCCAGTCCGGCCGGTTTCTTGCCCTTGACGGCGGCGACAGCGGCGCCCGTGGCGCCCGCGAGCAGCAGCGCGGCCAGCAAGGCGGCCAGGCGTGGCGAGGTGTATGAATACATGGCATTCCTTTACTTGAGTAACGGCGCCATTATAACTGGCGCCGCCAATGCAAAAACGCGCCGCCAGGACTAGCCTGGAGACGCGTTTCCTTGCTTATCAGCATCCCCGAAGGGATGCTGGCAGCGGTACTAAGCTTCGCTTGCGCGAATATTAGAACGAGTGACGAACACCAACGTTGAACGCTTGGTCGCCCGAACCAACATTGCTGTTGTTACCAACGGTGTAACCAGCGTTGTTTTTGTTCGAGATTTTAGCGTACGAAGCGTAGGTGCTGGTGCGCTTCGACAGAGCGTACGAGTAGCCCAGTGCGAACTGGTTCGCATCGGCGTTGATGCCCGATTTGTCGTTGACGTGGATAACCGAAGCCATCACGGTGCCAGCTGGACCAACTGGTACGGTTGCGCCGATCAGAGCGGTGGTGCTGTCGTCGCTAAAGCCGCCACGCGATGCGGTGTTGTAGAAATCAACATTGCCGTTGTTACGCAGCGAGCTGTTTGCACCTTTGTTGACGCCGTATGCAGCATACGCTTTCACAACGGTGAAATCGTAGTTAGCGGCTACCAGCCAGTTACGTGCGCTGCCTTGAGCAGTAGCTTCGTTGCTGGTGGCGTTGTAAGCAACACGTGCGTTCAAAGGACCGTTGGTGTAGCCAGCCGATGCGCCCATTTGGCGACCGATTTTGCTGGATACCAGGCTCTCTTGGCCGTTGTTGCCGGCGCTGTAAGCAACGTCAGCATCGAAACCGCCGAAGTTTGGCGAGGTGTACAGCACGGTGTTGCTGGTACGGGTCGTGGCTGCTGGGAACAAGTTCTTGGCGGAACCCGAGTAACCAGCTGCGAATGGATCAGCAACTTTCGACAGGGTGTTGTACCAAGGGGTGTATTGACGACCCAGGGTTACGGTACCAGCCGTTTTGCTGCTCAGGCCAACGTAGGCTTGACGGCCAAACAGAGCGTCGCCTTCTTGCGAACCGGAATCAACTTTGAAACCCGATTCCAGAACGAACAGTGCCGACAGGCCGCTGCCCAGATCTTCGGTGCCTTTGAAGCCGATACGCGAAGCCGAAGCAATGCCGCTATCGATTTTGTTGACGGTGCCGGCTTTGCCGCCGCGCTCGCTGACGAAACCAGCGTCAACGGTACCGTAGATAACAACGCTCGATTGAGCTTGGGCTACGCCAGTGGCTGCTGCCAGAACTGCCAGGGTGATCAGAGTTTTTTTCATTGCGATTTCCTTTAATTTTGAAGCAAAAAGTAATACAGCCTATGCATCTCGAGCTGCGCTCTAACAGAGCGCTTTTTATGAGTGAGGGCAAGGTCTCCACCTGCCACATTGCTGTTCCGGTCAGGGGAACAATTCATATCGGTATCGGCACGCTATTGCACCGATAAGCTTGAAGGCTGCAGAGCGACCGTATTTTCATGCGCCGGTTCGGTGCTCAAAGGGCACCGGAAGCGGCACTATAACGACCGTTTCACATTCCATCAAGTTCCAACATGTTACTTCCGGTACCAGGCCGAGTGCTTTTTCAGGCATCCCGGTCATCGCCAACCGTACTACGCGATAGAGCCAGTGCCCCTTGCCAACCAATGCATTGGCCTGATTGACCATTCCATCATAGCGCATGCCTTGTCGACACCCGTTGTATTAGTGCAACAGTATCAGGCGCATGATTAAAACATCAACATGCTTTACCCATCATTTGGCCTGCATGATTTACGCGACAAAGCGCACAATTTGTCAGGCGATAATGGATAAACGGTACGAAGCATACACGGCATCGCCATTGTTTGCTGCCGGACGCCCGAAAACGGGAAATAATGCGCCCTGTTTTGGTGCGTTGCCGCATGATTCAGGGGCGTAGACGCGATTTCCGACGTCGGCATGCGCATCGAAAAAATGGGCAGAGTAGCAACACAATTACTGACTTTCCGGTAATTTAAATTGCTCACATAGAAATGTTTTTCAAGTTTTCCGGCACGCGCTCCGGGTACCGGGCGGGAACGGATGAGGACGACTCTTGCTTGCAAATTGCGCATCAGTTGAAACAATTTCTTACAATGTTGCCTTCTCAATATTTTGATATATTTGTGTCTAAAAAACGACACATTGAGCGAAATCAAGTTTTCACCGGCCCAATTCCACACAATTTACTTTTTCTTTTTCGCATTTTTTGCTTAAAAGCATCAGCAAACACGCTTAACGCTGGCTTGCGCGCCGAAGCATGCGCATGAAACCACCGAGCACAGGCAGTTTTTCATACAATTCTTCCGCCGCATCCCAATAATCGCGGTGCAATACCACCCTTCCCTGCGCATCGAAACGCAGATGTGTTGCTCCACGGATACATTGTTCGCCAGCCACCAGGCGTTTCATGCGAAAGCGAAACTCCCACGTGAGAAAGGCTTGCTGCCCCTGCCCCAGGCTTTCCAGCACGACAAACCGGGGCGCATCGACTTGCACGAACATGTGCTCGAAGATGGCCAGGATGGCGGCATGGCCCACCACCTCGTTGAACGGGTCCTTGAAATGGGCGTCTGGCGCGTACACGGCGCCCAGCTGAGCCAGGCTCTCGATGCTCAGGTGCTCGTAAAACGCCACCAGGCGCGCCAGCGCACCTTCCATGGTGGTGCTCATAAGCCCGTCACCTTGCGGATCAGCCAAAAATAGGCGCGATACGGCAACAGCCGCGCCAGGCGCATGGTATTGGTAAAGCGCTTGGGAAAGTGGATGTGGAACTGGCCCCGCTCGATGCCGTCGAGCATGGCGGCGGCCGCGTCCCGCGCCGTCATCAGGGCTGGCATGGTGAAATCGTTGTTCGCCGTCAGGGGCGTGGCGACAAAACCCGGGTTGATCTGATACACGCCGATGCCGCGCGGATGCAGGTCCAGGTACAGCGACTCCGTCAGGTTGATCAGTGCCGCCTTGCTGGCGCCGTACGCGAGCGCCTTGGGCAAGCCGCCATAACCGGCCACCGAGCCGACGATGCCGATGCCGCCGCTGCCCTGGCGCAACAGCCACGGCAGGGCCTGGTCCAGGCAATTGAAGACGCCGCCCACATTCAGGGCCAGCAAGCCCTGGGCTGCCTCAAGGTCGAAGCTATCGGCGCGCATGGCCTGATAGCCGCCGGCGACCACCAGTATCAGGTCGATATGCGTCCACTGCTGCTGCAATTGCGCGCTGACGGCCCGCAGCTGCGCATGCTGGGTGATATCGAGCGGCAAGGCCTGCGCCAGCGGCTGTCCCTCGCATAACCGTTCGAGACTGGCGCGGTGGCGGGCAGACAAGGCTACGCAGGCGCCCTGCTCCAGCAGCAAGGTGGCGCACGCGGCGCCGATGCCGCTTGACGCGCCGATGATCCACACGCGCTTGCCGGCCCAGCTGGTGATCTTGCGATTCATGGGGCCGCCTGTGGACGCTTGCTGAACGATAAGGTGACGGCGCCCAGGCTGAAGCCGAACTTGCTCATGGCGGCGCGGTTGAGCATGACCTTGTCATCCATCAGGAACATCCAGTCCTCGAAGTCGACGTGATAGACCGTGCCATCGACGGGCAAGGCCAGTACGTATTGCCAGCGCAGCGCATTGCCGGCCACTTCGCCGACGGCCTCGCCGATCACGTCGGGCGCGGTGCCGATGAAGCGCCCGGGCGCCGTCTTGCGCAAGGTCCACACGCGGCGTTGTTTGCTGCCGTCGGAATACGTGAAATCCTCATCCAGGGTACCCGTCTCGCCCGCCCAGCTGGCCCGCATCACGACCGTGAAGCGCTTGACCACCTTGCCGGAGCGGTCCTGGAAAATGCCGTGGGCATCGAGCGTGCCATTGAAATACTGTTGCAGATCCAGTTTCGGCAATTCCTGCGCGTAGGTGGCTGGCGTGGGCGGCGTGGAGCAGGCGGCCAGCGCCAGCAGCAAGGCCGCCAGGGCGCCGCGTTTGCAAAATGTCATGAGGCGCATGTGCGGGTCTCCGAAGGTTGTGTATATATATGTTGCAGGGGCGCGCGCCACAGCAGCAGCGCGGCCAGCAGTTTCAGGACGCAGGGCAGCAAGGCGTAGGCGGCGGACAGGGCAGGCAAGCCGCCGCTGCCGCCCGGCACATAGCCGAGCCAGGCCAGCAGGGGCAAGGCGATGCCGGCCGCCAGCGCCAGGCTCATCTGCACGCCCCAGTTCCACCAGCCGAAATACGCAGCCTCATGCCGCCCGGCATGGCCGGCCGCGCCGATCAACCCTGCCAGCAGGGCCGGCGGCAGGGCCAGGTCGGCGCCCAGCGCCAGACCCGACAGCAGGCAGATGCTGGCAAAACCCCAGGCCGCGCCCGCGCCCAGGCCATACGTCCAGACAAACACGGTCGCGGCCAGCAGCATGGCGCCGCCCCAGGCGCGCGCCTCGCCAAAACGGCGCGCCAGGGCCACCCATACGGGCATCGAGGCGGCCGCGGCGCAAAAGTAAACGATCAAAAATGGCCCCGCATAATGGCCCAGGCGCAAATAGTCGGTGGCAAAGAACAGGAACAGGGTGGCGGGAATGGCGGCCGCCACGCCATTGACGAGCAGGACGGCAAACAGCCAGCGGAACGCGCGCTGGCGAAACGGCAGGCGCCAGGCGCCAGCGAGCAACGCCTGCGTACCTTGGCGCAAAACCGGACGCGGCGCGCGCGCCAGCAACAGCGCGCCCGCCGCCAGCAGGCAGACGGCAAAGGCCAGCGACAAGCCGTCATAGCCGAACACGGAAGTGAGCCCAGCCGCCAGGATGACGCCCAGCAAACCGCAGCCTTCGCGCACGGCCGTCACCCGCGTCCGCTGCGCGCGCAGCTGGCTCAAGGCCGCGCCCCAGCTCTGGTGGGCGATGCCGGCCAAGCCATAGGCGGCGTAGACAAGCAGCAAGGCGGCCAGGAACCAGGCCAGCGTGGCCGCTTCCTGCATCGCGGGCGGATGGAACAGGGCGCCAAAACCCAGCAGCAGCAAGGGCAGCGAGGCAGCGACAAGCACGGCATAGCTGCGCCCGCCGCGCGCCATCCAGGCACCGAGGGCCGGATCGATGAAAGCGGCGGCGATGCGGGCCGCCAGCAGCACGGCGCCGATCTGCGCCAGGTCCAGGCTGCTGCGCTGCGCATAAAACGGCGCGACATATATATAGATGGGCAGCGCCAGCATGGCCAGCGGCAAGCCGAACAGGCCATAACTGAACAAGGCAGGCAAACCTAAGGCGCCGCCCCCGGCACTCATGGCAGCGGCGCCGCGCTCTGCAGCAAGGCCGCGCGCAGCTTCGGCGCCGTGGTCGACGGCGACAGCCAGATGGCGAAGAAGGCGCGCGCGAAGTCGCCGTCGCTCACGTCGGCCAGTACCTTGCCATCGAGATAAAAGCGCACGCCAGGTGCGATGCCGGCCCGGTAGACGCCCGCGATGCGCTGGTCTTCCTTAACGTCAGGAAAGATACGCTGCATGGTGGCCAGCCAGGCCAGGCGCTGCTCGGGCGTGCCGGCGCCGATTTTCTGCATCTGTTCATAACTGGCTTCGGCGATCTTCTTGCCGTCGAGCGCGCGCGCGTAGCGCAGTTCCAGCACAAACGGCGCCGTTGCTGACGCCGCGCCCTGGTAGCCCTGCGCGCCCACCCACAGTTGCGCGCGATAAATACGCATGCCGAACCACGTGTATTCACCCTCGCCCGCCAGGCGGGCCTCGGGCACGTCGGCAGCGATAAAGGCTGGCGGCGCGGCCGCGGCGCCCAGCATGGTCAAGGACAGGACGACAGTGGCAAGCAGGCGGCGCATG
The DNA here is from genome assembly GCF_029690045.1 of Janthinobacterium rivuli. Lineage (NCBI taxonomy): Bacteria > Pseudomonadati > Pseudomonadota > Betaproteobacteria > Burkholderiales > Oxalobacteraceae > Janthinobacterium > Janthinobacterium rivuli. The sequence continues at coordinate 1,238,360 of NZ_CP121464.1, read as the reverse complement.
GTCAGTCCTTGATCAGGGTAAATTGCATCACATCCGTGTTGTGCGCCTGGAAGGCGGCCTCGCAATACGCGAGGTAAAACTCCCAGGTCAGCAGGAAACGGCCATCGAAACCCTGCTTTTCCAGCGCCGTGCGCTGGGCCAGGAAGCTGGCGCGCCACTGGCGCAAGGTTTCCGCGTAATCGAGACCAAAGCTGAAGGCGTCTGCCACGCGCAAGCCCTGCGCCTCGGCGGCGCGGCGAAACTCGGCCGGCGACGGCAGCATGCCACCCGGAAAAATATACTGTTGAATGAAATCCGTGCTCTTGCTGTAGCGCTCGAACAAGTCATCGGCGATGACGATGGTCTGGATGCAGGCGCGTCCGCCCCGCTTCAGGTTGCGCGCCACGCATTCGAAATAGCCGGGCCAGTAACTTTGCCCCACGGCTTCGAACATTTCGATTGAGGCGATGGCGTCGTACTGGCCGGCGCTGTCGCGGTAATCGCACAGCTGCAGATCGGCCTGCCCTGCCAGCCCCGCGTCCTGCAGGCGCTGGCGCGCATAGGCGAGCTGTTCGGTCGACAAGGTCAGTCCCGTCACGTGCGCGCCATAGTCGCGCGCCGCCGTTTCCGCAAAGCCGCCCCAGCCGCAGCCGATTTCCAGCACCCTGGCGCCTGGCTGCAGCTGCAGCTGATCGGCGATGCGCCGGTATTTCGCACCTTGCGCCTGCTCCAGGCTGGCGCCTTCGGTGAACAGCGCGCTCGAATACGTCATCGACGGATCCAGCCACAGCTGATAAAAGGCGTTGCCGATGTCGTAATGGGCGTGGATATTCTTCTTGCTGCCGGCGCGCGAATTGCGATTGAGCAAATGCCGGACCTTGTAGACCAGGTTACCCCACCAGTTACCGTAGATCAGCGATTCGATGTGCGCGCGGTTGCGTATCATCAGCTCGATCAAGCCCGGCAAATTGTCCGTGCGCCAGTCGCCGGCGATAAACGTTTCCGCAAAGCCAATGTCGCCCGAACGCAGCACTGCCGCACACAGGCGCCAGTTGTGCAAGTCCAGGGTGACGGGGTGGCTGCCATCGCCGTACAGCAAGATGCTGCCGTCCGGCGTGCGCAGGCGCAGGGCGCCATGCTGCAATTTTTCCAGCAAGCGCAAGATCACCCGTCCGGAAGCGGGCACGTCCAGGTGCGTGTGGTCGGGACGGACGCAGGTGCGCGCCTGCAGGCCGGTCGGCAGGGAATCGGAGCTCATCGGGACACCTTTTCTTGTGGGGGAAGGGGTTTGCTGAAAAACGGCACGCGGCGCAGCCACAGGCGCAAGGCTTGCCAGTGAATGCGCGCCATCACGCCAAACGTCATCAGGGGGTAGCGCAGCAAGGCCCAGGCGATGGCGCCATCGCGCAGCGGCTGCGCCGTGCCGGACAAGCTCGTCTGCAGCAGCGGGCCATCGAGGTCGTCGTAGTCCACTCTGGCCAGGTGGCGTTCGCCGTCCTGTTCGTTATTGCGCAGGAAACGGAAGCGGTACCTACCTTCCACCTTGCAAAACGGCGACACGTGGAAAATTTTCTTGGCGACCAGTTCGCTGCCATAGGCAATGGCGCCGCCCTGTTCGAGCAGGTACAGATGGCGCTCGCCGAAGGTATTGCGCACATCGCAGACCACGGCGCGCAGCGCGCCATCCGGGCGGTGGCAAAACCAGAAACTGACGGGATTGAAGACATAGCCGAACATGCGCGGCATGGTTTGCAGCCAGATTTCGCCGTCCGCGTCCGACACGCCATGCTGGCGCAGCAAACCATCGATCCAGTCCAGCAGCGGCGTCGTGCCATCGCCGTGGTCGCTGTCGCGGAAGGACAGCACATTGGCGCCGTTGCGCGAAATCAACCTGGCGGAAAAATCGTGCGCGCCCAGGCTGCGCAAGGGCAGGCGCAGATAAAACATGCCATAACTAAAAGCATGCGCGCGCGGACGCAAGCGCGCATGGCGCACCAGTCCCAGGCACAGCTGGGGCTGCGGCTGCGACGGCTGCGTGGGATCACGCGGCATGGCCAAGCTCCGCCGCCGCCATGCCATTGAGTACTTGCGCCACGGCCAGGCCCGACTTCAAGCCGTCTTCATGGAAACCATAGCCCGTCCACGCGCCCGCGAACCACGTGTGCTGCGCGCCCTGGAAACCGGCCAGGCGCGCCTGGGCGGCAATGGCCGCGCCATCGAACACGGGGTGGGCATACGAAAACTCGTCGAGGATGGACGCCGGGTCCGGTTCGTCGAGCGGATTGAGCGAAACGATGACCGGCGTGCTGAACGGCAATGGTTGCAGCTGGTTCAGCAAATAATGCACGCACACTTGCGGCGCCTCGCCTTCCGCTACCGCCGGCCGTCCCTGGTAGTTCCAGGCCGACCAAGCCTTGCGGCGCTGCGGCAGGCAGGACGCATCCGTATGCAGCACAGCGCGATTCGGCTGGTAGCGCACGGCTTCGAGCACGGCGCGCTCGTCGTCGCGGATATCGCCCAGCAGGGCCAGCGCCTGGTCGCTGTGGCAGGCGAGCACGACGTGATCGACATGCTCGACGCCGGCGGCCGTGTGCAGCTCGACCATGCGCGCGCCGCCGTGCGGCTGGCGGCGCACGGCCAGCACGGGGCAAGCCAGGCGCTGCTGCGGGATGCCTTCCAACAATTTTTTCACATACTCGCGCGAGCCGCCGCGCACCGTGCGCCATTGCGGCCGGTCGCTCACTTGCAGCAAGCCATGGTTGTGGCAGAAACGGATGAAGGTGGCCAAGGGAAAGGCCAGCATCTGGCGCGCCGGGCACGACCAGATGCTGGCGGCCATCGGCAGCAGATACCAGTGGCGAAATTCCTCGCCATAGCCGTGCAAGTCGAGAAACTCGCCCAGCGGCATGGCCGGCGCCGGCACGCTGGCCGTCGCCAGGGCGCTGGCCTGGCGGTTGAAGCGCAGAATATCGCGCAGCATGCGCAGGAAGGCGGGGCGCAGCAGATTGCTGCGCTGGGCAAACACGGTATCCAGGTTGGCGCCCGCCCATTCCAGCACGCGGGCATCGGACGCGGTGCCCAGCGGCATTTTGACGGAAAACGACATGTCGCTGTCGGCCGCCTCGACGCCGAGCTCGTCAAACAGTTGCACCAGGTTCGGATACGTGGCGTGATTGAATACGAGAAAACCCGTGTCCACGCCATGCGTGACGCCATCGAGCGTGACATCGACCGTATGGCTGTGGCCGCCAAAATAATCGCCCGCCTCGTACAAGGTGACGTCCTGGCCCGCTTGCGCCAGCCGATAGGCACACGACAATCCTGCGATTCCTGCTCCGACGACGGCAATTTTCATGAGTGCACCTGTGTTAAGTTTGTCCTGGACAAATAAGACTCATGGATAATCGATGAAATATTGATTTATGTCAATGAGCGTCCTGAGCCGTTCAGAAACTTATACGTCGGCAATTTCTAATCGGATTCAGCTATTTGGTACGGGGCGGCGGAAGGCGTAAAATGCATGCCACGTTCTTCCGCAAGCGAGCAAAGCCACCCTGGTATGGATACTGACCTGCAACCTACTTCCGCCTTCAGCATCAGCGATGTCGAACGCGACACCGGGCTGGCCAAGGAAACCTTGCGCGTGTGGGAGCGCCGCTACGACTTTCCCCAGCCACGGCGCGACGCCTTTGGCGAGCGCAGCTACCCGGCCGAGCAGGTACAAAAGTTGCGCATGGTCAAACGCCTGCTGGACCTCGGATTTCGTCCGGGAAAAATCATGCAGCACAGCACCGCGCAACTGCAGCAGCTGGCCAGCGCCGGCAGCGCGGCGCCGTCGACGCCGGCGCCCCAGCTCGAACACTATCTGTCCCTGTGCCGCAGCCACCAGATGGAGGAACTGGGCGGCGCCCTGCGCCAGGCGCTGGCCGTGCTGGGCCTGAAAGCGTTCACCATCGACGTCATCGCGCCGCTTACCGGCATGGTGGGCGAAGCGTGGGCTTGCGGTGAGCTGGCCGTGTATGAAGAGCATCTGTATAGCGAAACCCTGCAGACGGTGATGCGCCACGCCATTTTTTCCCTGCCGCAAGCAAGCAGCCCGTCCACGCGCACGCCGCGCATCGTCCTCAGCACCTTGCCGCAGGAGCGCCATGGCCTGGGGCTGCTGATGGCCGAGGCGCTGTGCGCGGCGGCCGGCGCCCATTGCATGTCGCTGGGGGTGGAAACGCCGCTGACGGACATCGTCGCGGCCGCCCGCGCGCAGCGGGCCGACATCGTCGCGCTATCGTTTTCCAGCGCCAGCAAGCAACGGCAGACGCGCGATAGCCTGCAGCAACTGCATGCAAGCTTGCCTCCAAGCATGGAATTGTGGGCCGGCGGACGCAGTCCCGTGTTGTACCGCCAGCCGCCGCCGTTTTTGCATGTGCTGGACTTGCGGCAAGTCGACGAAAGCATCGCCGACTGGCGCCGCCGCCATCAGGCGCTGGCCCTGCAAACCCATTGATCCCACTGGAAAGCGCGGCAACTGCGGCGATCTCCGTGGATAGCCGCGCAATGTTGCCAATCGAACAGTAAAGCATGAAGGGCCGGGCGCGCTCTGGTAGAATAGCCCGTAACACAGTGTCCGGCGCCGCCGGGCCTTAGGTCAGCACCCGCCACCACACATCCATGTTTAGTTTCTTCAAGAAAAAACCCATCGCTCCCGAGGCTGCGCCAGCCGAGCCCCTCGTCCTTCCCGCCGCCACGCCGCCTGCACCGCAGCCTGCCGCTGCGCCCCTGAGCGGCGCGCCGGCCGAGCTCGTGCCCGTGATCGTGGCCGCCGAACCCGAGAAAAAATCGTGGATGACGCGCCTGAAGGCGGGCCTGTCGAAAACCTCGAACACCTTGTCCGTGCTGTTCGTCGGCGCGAAGATCGACGACGCCCTGTACGAAGAGCTGGAAGCGGCCTTGCTGATGTCCGACGCGGGCATCGACGCCACGGAATTCCTGCTCACGGAATTGAAGAAGAAGGTCAAGGAAGACAAGCTGCTCGACGCGGCCGCCGTCAAGGCCGCCCTGAAAGTATTGCTGATCGACCTGCTCTCGCCGCTGGAAAAGCGCTTCGAGCTGGGCCGCCACAAGCCGCTGGTGATGATGATTTCCGGCGTGAATGGCGCTGGCAAGACCACCACCATCGGCAAGCTGGCCAAGCACATGCAGTCGAACAACCAGTCCGTGCTGCTGGCTGCGGGCGACACCTTCCGCGCCGCCGCGCGCGAACAACTGATGGTCTGGGGCGAGCGCAACAACGTCACCGTGATTTCGCAGGAATCGGGCGACCCGGCCGCCGTGGCCTACGATTCCGTGCAATCGGCGAAGGCGCGCGGCATCGACGTGGTGATGGTCGACACAGCGGGCCGTTTGCCGACGCAGTTGCACCTGATGGAAGAATTGAAGAAAATCAAGCGCGTGATCGGCAAGGGCATGGAAGGCGCGCCGCATGAAACCCTGCTCGTCATCGACGGCAACACGGGCCAGAACGCCCTCACGCAAGTGAAAGCGTTTGACGATGCCCTGCAGTTGAGCGGCCTGGTGATCACCAAGCTGGACGGTACCGCCAAGGGCGGCGTGCTGGCGGCGATTGCCCGCGTGCGTCCCGTGCCCGTGTATTTCATCGGCATCGGTGAGAAAATTGAAGACTTGCAGCCTTTCGTGGCTGCCGAATTTGTCGAAGCGCTGCTCGGATAAGCCTATACATGATTGAATTTCAGCACGTCTCCAAGCAATACTCCCCCGATGCCGTGGCGCTCAGCGACATTTCGCTCAGTATTGCCAAGGGCGAGCTGGTCTTCCTGGCCGGCCCGTCCGGCGCCGGCAAGTCCACCTTGCTGAAAATGATCGCCGCCATGGAACGCCCCACGTCGGGCAAGCTGATCGTCAATGGCCAGGACATGGCCAAGATCAAGCCGGCCGGCGTGCCGTTTTTGCGCCGCAACATGGGCCTGATCTTCCAGCAGCAAAAGTTATTGAACGACCGCTCCATCCTGGCCAACGTCATGCTGCCGCTGCTCGTCGTCGGCGCGCATAAAGTGGCCGCGGAACAGCGCGCGCGCGCCGCGCTCGACAAGGTGGGATTGCTGGACCGCGCCATGGCGCGTCCCCTGTCGCTGTCTGGCGGCGAGCAGCAGCGCGTGTCGATCGCGCGCGCCATCGTCAACCGGCCACAGATCATCCTGGCCGACGAACCGACGGCCAACCTGGACCGCGCCAGCGCCAACAAGGTGCTCGACGCCCTGAAAGCATTCCACTCCGTGGGCGTGACCTGCCTCATTTCCAGCCATGACGAACAGATGCTCGACGCGGCCGCCCGCGTGATCCACCTGAAAAACGGCCAGCTGGTGGCCATCGACAAGGCCACGCAAGCACCCGTCTTCGCCCCGCCCGATCCCGATTTTGCGCCTGGCGCCGATGATGAAGCAGGAGAACAGGCATGAGAGGCTGGTTCCGTCAACACCGCTTCGCGCTGGGCTCGGCGCTAATTCATTTGCGCAAGTCGCCGGGCGGCTTTTTATTGAACGTCGTCGTCGTCGCCATCGCCCTGTCGCTGCCGTTCGCCGGCTTGACCATGCTCGACAATGTGCGCCCGATGTCGGAACAGATGTCGGTCGACCCGGAAATCAGCGTTTTCCTGAAGATCGACACGCCGCGCGAGCAAGCCGTGGCGCTGGCCAGTTCCATGCGCAAGATCGTCGGCGAGCAAAAGGCGAAGATCGTCTTCATCGCGCGCGAACAGGCGCTCGACACCCTGAAAAACAAGAGCGGCCTGGCCGATGTGCTGAGCACCCTGGGCGACAATCCCCTGCCCGACAGCTATGTGCTGAAACTCGACGCCTTCAGCAGCGCCAGCGAAGCGCAGGACGTCGATGCCGTGGCGGAACAGTTGCGCCAGTTGCCCGGCGTGGAATCGGCGCAAGTCGATTCGGCCTGGGTCAAGCGTCTGGCGGCCCTGCTGGGCGTGCTGCGTCTGGTGCTGTTGCTGCTGGCCATTACTTTGGGCGTGGCCGTGATCGCTGTTGTCTTCAACACCATCCGCTTGCAAGTGATGCAGCAGCGCGATGAAATCAGTATCTCGAAACTGATCGGCGCCACCGACACCTTCATCCACCGCCCCTTCTATTACACGGGTGCCCTGCTGGGCCTGTGCGCCGGTGCGCTGGCTCTGGGCGCCGTGGCGCTGGCCTTGCAACCGCTCAATACCGCGATTGCCGAGTTTGCGCGCCTGTACGCGTCCGAATTCCAGCTGGTGCCGCTGGCGCCGCTGCCGATGGCCGGCTTGCTGGCCGTCAGCGCCGGCCTGGGCCTGATCGGCGCCTTCCTCTGCGTGCAGCGCCATCTGGCGCGCCTGAACTGACCTTGCCTCCCATGGCGGCGCCTGCGGTGCCGCCATGCGCCTCACCCTCCCCATCTGCTGTTATCTTGATATTTAGCAAGTATTCTTAAGGTTCGCTTCAGCCAGAGGCCGTAGACTGATTACGTGTTCAAATCACTGTTCATATATATATCAAGCATTAAATCGCCATAGCATTTAGGCTATCAGGCCGATTAAATGTGCTGATTGGCACTCTCAAGCAGAGAGTGCTAATATAGGGACATACCAAAGGCAGAAGCGCCATGGACGCCAGATGAAGATGGTGCCGCGCTCTGCAAAGTGCAAGACCGAATACGCAAACAGACAACCGGACCACGTCGCGTGACGTGGCCAACTGGAACAAAGCAAGACTACGAGGGAGAAAACATGACTATGATGTCCGCAACGTCCGCATTGGTTCCGACCAAAAGTAATGCGCTGGGCCTCGGTTTCACCGGCAATCTGGGCAATATCGACGCCTATATTTCGGCCGTGAACCGCCTGCCCATGTTGACCCACGACGAAGAAATTTCGCTGGCGACACGCCTGCGTGAAAAAAATGACCTGGCCGCCGCGCAAGAACTGGTGCTGTCGCACCTGCGCCTGGTGGTCTCGATTGCCCGCGGTTACCTGGGCTATGGCTTGCCGCATGCCGACCTGATTCAGGAAGGCAATATCGGCTTGATGAAAGCCGTGAAACGATTCGATCCGGACCAGGGCGTGCGCCTGGTGTCGTACGCCATGCACTGGGTGAAAGCCGAGATGCATGAATACATCCTGAAAAACTGGCGCCTGGTCAAGGTTGCGACGACGAAAGCGCAGCGCAAGCTGTTCTTCAACCTGCGCAGCCACAAGACGGGCCTCGATGCGATGACGCCGAAGCAGATCGATGCGCTGGCCAAGCTGCTCGACGTGAAGCGCGAAGAAGTGATCGAGATGGAAACGCGCTTGAGCGGCCGCGACATTGCGCTGGAATCGCCGACCGACGATGAGGACGACAAGTTTTCGCCGATCGCCTACCTGTCGTCGGAGCAAAGCGAGCCGACCAAGGTGCTGGAAGCGGAACAAGTGACGCGTTTGCAATCGGAAGGCCTGGAAACGGCCTTGAGCAAGCTCGACGCCCGTTCGCGCCGCATCATCGAAGCGCGCTGGCTGGCCAACGACGACGGCTCCGGCGCCACCCTGCACGCGCTGGCGGAAGAGTTCGGCGTATCGGCCGAGCGCATCCGCCAGATCGAAGTGGCGGCGCTGAAAAAAATGAAGGGCGCGCTGGCCGCCTGGGTGTAATCGAAAGCAATGCCGCAATGCAAAAGGCGCCGCAAGGCGCCTTTTAGTTTTACCACTGATATTTATCAACAGATAAACATTGTCAGCCCTTACGCTGCAGCCAGGCCCTTGACGAGGACTTCGGCAACCAATTCATTCAGATCCGCGCCGCGCTCCTTGGCCAGGGTCTGCAATTGCAACACCAGATCGCTGTTCAGCTTGACGGCGAACGGCACCAGGCCCAGGGCCTGATCGCGCTTGCGCTGCTCGCGGCGGTCGACGACCACCGCTTCCTTACCGAATGCACCGGCGCCGGGAACACTCATCTTTCCCATCAGTTTCTTGGCATCGCTTTTGGCCAGGTCGGTTTTTTTCATGGTTGTTTCCTGATTTTCAAAACAGCCATTTTACGCAGTAATCGGCGCGCCGCGTGGCCGGCGCGTCAATTCATCGGCAGCACGCCAATAGTGCGCCTGAAAAATATCATTTTGTTACTATCATTTCATCCCACGCGTGAACAAGCACGCCGGAACGCTCTACCTGAAAGGAAAAACATGCATTATCTGACCCACTCTTATCGTAGCGTGCTGCTGCCCCTGTTCTTCGCCTGCCTGGCCGTGCTGGCCGGCTGCGGCGCGGCCGGCAGCGCCGGCGACGCGGAAAACACGCCGCGCAGCGTCACCCACGTGCTCTCGCCGGGCGAACAGGTCGCCATCACGGCCACCGATACCCTGAAACTCGAGCGCGTCAACGACAGCCGCTGCCGCAAAGGCGCCGTGTGCGTATGGAAAGGCTACGTCAGCTACAGTTTCAGTTTGCTCAACAGCGCAGGCACGACCGACATCGTCTTGTCCGATTCCATGCCCGGCGCTTCCAGCTCCGTCACCGTCAACCACCTGACGTTTACCTTGCTCGACGTCGACCCGGCCACGCCGCCGGCCCTGAATGCGGCCGAGCCCACTTACCGGGTCAAAGTGAAAATCACGCAGGGCGCGCTGCCCCGCTAAACGCTGTGGCGCTGGCGGCTGTCGGCCGGCGCCTGTTGCCGGTCCAGCATGCCGTAATCGCGCACCACGGCGGCGATGCGCAGCCGGTAATCATCAAATACGCCCTGCCTGCCGGCCGTTTGCGCAGCCCGGTGCGCTTCCAGCTGCCGCCACTGCGCCAGCGCCGCCTCGTCGCGAAAGAAGGATAGCGACAGCAATTTACCTGGCTCGCTCAGGCTGCTGAAGCGCTCGATGGAAATGAAACCATCGACTTCATCGAGCAAGGGACGCAGCGCGGCGGCCAGGTCCAGGTATTCCTGGCGCCCTTCCGCGCTGGGCCAGACTTCGAAAATCACGGCAATCATTTCATTTCTCCTGGGCTAAAGACGGGGATGCGGGCATTCAGCGACGGCAGGTAACGCCACGCCAGCGGCAAGCGTTGCAACGCATCGGCCCACGTCTGCAGGCAAGCCGTGGCGATGGTGTGCGCGATGGACTGGCCCGGACAACCGTGGCGGCCATGGCCAAAGCCCAACTCCGCATCGCCAGCGCTGGCCAGCACGACGACGATCATCTGCCCGGCCGGCACGCGCACGCCATGCAATTCCACGGCATCAGCCGTGTAGCGGCGCGTGTTGTGGATGGCCGGATCATTCCGGCTGACCTCGCGCAGCATGGCCGGCCATCGCTGGGGGGCGGCGCGCAGTGACGGCAGCAAGTCAGGCTGCGCGCGCAAAGCCACGATGGCATTGCCCAGCAAGCCGGCTGTGGCGTCGCAGGTCTGCGACAGCAAGCCCACGAGGTTGGCCAGCAAGCCGCTTCCCATGGCATCGGTCTCGGCCACGATACTGGCCAGCAGGCTGCCGGGCCTCGCGTTGCCCTCGCGCAGCAAGTGGCCAAAACCTTGCAACAGGGAATCGGCCGCATCCTGCGCGCCGGCCAGTTGTTCACCATTGCTGAGCGGCGACAGGCAGGCGACAAAATCGCGCGTCCAGGCGGCCAGCGCCGGCCATTGCGCAGGCGCAAAGCCCAGCAAGTCGGCCATGGCAAACAGGGGCAGTTGAAAAACCGCATCGTTGAGCTGGGCGGCGCTGCCGGGAACATAATCATTGGCAAGATGCATCGCCCGCTCCTGCAGGCGCGCCAGATCCACCTGGCCCAGCGCGCGCGCCAGCACCTGTTTCGACACGGCATGCCGTTCGCCATCGTTCATGCGCACCAGTTCGGCAAAAATCACGCCGCACGGCGTGCCCGCCAGAGTATCCGGTACAGGCTGTCCTGTCGGGCGCACGCGGCAAGCGGGATGCGCCAGTACGGCCAGCACGCCGGCCGCGCCCGTCGCCAGCCAGCAGTCGAGTGAGGCCTGGAAACGCAGCGGCGGGCCATCCGCCAGGCGGCGATAGTAATCATATGGCGCCGCGTGGGTAACGGCGGCGAAAGGGTCGGCGGGGTCGATAACAAAGTCGGTGGACGGCATGCGCATTCCATTGCAGTGAGGGTGGGACACGAGTATGCTGGTCCTTCCACCACAACACTTCGCCCACGAACGAATCATGGATGACAAACTTCCCTCGGCCGACATGGGTCTGGCGCAACTGGCCGGCGCCATCGCCGAACCGGCCCGCGCGCGCATGCTGTGCAGCCTGCTCGACGGCCATGCGCGCACGGCCACGGAATTGGCCACGCTGGCCGAAGTGGGCGCCTCGACGGCCAGCGCCCATCTGAGCCGCTTGCGCGACGATGGTTTGCTGTCGATGGTGGCGCAGGGCAAGCACCGCTATTACCGCCTGGCCAGCACGGAGGTGGCGCGAGCGCTGGAAGCGCTGCTGGTGGTGGCCGGCGTGCCGGCGACGCCCTTTACGCCTTCCACGCCCGACCGCCTGCGCCATGCGCGCACTTGCTACGACCACATGGCCGGCACGGTGGCCGTCACCGTGCACGACCAGTTGCACGCCCAAGACTGGCTGCTCGACGATGGCGGAGAATATCGTTTGTCGGAAGCGGGCGCGGCCGGCATGGCGGCGCTGGGCATCGACGTGCCACAATTGCAGCGCCAGCGCCGCCGCTTCGCCTGTGCCTGCCTGGACTGGAGCGAACGGCGTGCCCACCTGGGCGGCGCGCTGGGGGCCGCCATCCTGCAACTGGCCCTGCGCCAGCGCTGGGCCGAACGCGAACTCGACAGCCGCGCCCTGCGCCTCACGCCGGCTGGCGAGCGGCGCCTGCTGGCCGCCTTTGGTGGAGGCTGAACGGCGCAGGCATTTTGTATCTCGGAAGCAACGAAAAAGATAAAAGTGTGCTTTTATCATTCTTTTCATTCATCATAGGCTGCGCCCTTGAGCGATCATTTTTTGGCCATGGAAAGAGTTCATCTTGAAAACAGTGTCATCCAGCACCTGCCATAACTGCAATACCGATGCGCCAGGCAACTTCTGCAGCGCCTGCGGCCAGACGACGACCCTGCACATGCCCAGCGCACGCGAATTCCTGCATGAATTCGTTGCCCATTATGTGGCGCTCGAAGGCAAGCTCTGGCGTACCCTGGCCCTGCTGCTGTTCCGTCCTGGCGCGCTGAGCAATGAATACATCGCGGGACGCCGCGTGCGCTACGTGGAGCCGCTGCGCGTCTACCTGACGTTCAGCATCCTGTTCTTTGCCATCCTCAAGTTCAGCAGCCCCGCCGTATTCCTCACCGTCCACGATCAGCCAGCCCAGGTGAACGCCCACGGCCCCCGTCAAACTCAGGAAAACAAACCATCACCTATACAGCTCAGCATCCTGGGCCAGACACCCACCCTGCCGCAGCAATGGCAAGACTTCGAGCAACTGCCCACGGCGGAGAAACAAAAACTCGTGGTGGACAGCTTTTACCATTACGCGCCGTACGCCATGTTTTGCCTGATGCCGCTGTTCGCCCTGTTCCTGAAAATCCTTTACCTGGGCAGCGGAAGGCGCTATGGCGAACATTTCCTGTTCGCCCTGCATGCGAATGCCTTCGCCTTCATCACGATGGCGCTGATGACCTTGATCCCCGTCAACATCATCCGCCTCACACTCGGCGTCTGGCTGCTGGCCTATCTGCCCTGGGCCATGTGGCGTGTGTATCGAAGCGGCAAACTCGCCACCATCTGCCGCTGGCTGGTATTGATGGCAGCCTACGGCATCGCCATGAGCCTGGCGATCCTGGCCTGCATTGCCATCGGCGTCATGCTGCGACACTAAGGGACGCGCCAGCGGCGCCGTCTCGGGCTATCATCCTGCACGCTATCTTTTTTGGGATGCACGATGATTGCCTTTGAAGGCTTGTCCAAACAGTACGGCACGTTCGAGGCCGTCAAGCCGCTAACCTTGCAAGTGGGCAAAGGAGAAGTCTTCGGTTTCCTGGGCCCGAACGGGGCGGGAAAAACCACCACCATCCGCATGCTGATGGGCATCCTCGTTCCCAGTGCCGGCCGCGTGCTGGTCGATGGCCTCGATTGCCAGCGCGATGGCGCCGCCGTCAAGCGCAAGGTGGGCTACCTGCCAGACAATCCCATCTTTTACGATTATTTGCGCGGCCGTGAAATCCTGCAATTCGTGGCCGAAATGCATGGTTTTTCACGCGCCGAAGCGGTAACGCGCACGGCACGCCTGCTGACGGAATTTGGCCTGGACGAGGCGAGCGAGGATTTCGCCGTCAATTACTCGCTGGGCATGAAGAAAAAACTGGGCCTGGCGTGCGCGCTGATACACGATCCGGCCGTGCTGATCCTCGATGAACCGATCAACGGCCTCGACCCGCGAGCTTCGCGCGACGTGCAGGAACGCTTGCTGCGCCGCGCCGCCGCCGGCACCACGATTTTTGTTTCCACGCATTTGCTCGATATGGCGCAAAAGCTGTGCAGCAGGGTCGCCATCATCCACCGTGGCGCCCTGGTCGCCACGGGCAGCCTGGACGATATTCGCCAGCAACTGTCCAGCGATGGCAGCCTGGAAGAGCTCTTCTTGCAACTCACCGATGAAACCACATGACGGCGCCGCCGCCCACCGCCTGGCGCGCCGTCTGGCTGCTGACCCGCTTGCGCCTGCAGCGCCTGCTCAACGTCAGCGGCCGAGGCCTTTCCTTCAAGAAAAACAGTAAAAGCCGCCCCGCCACGCCGGGCAAGCGTGGCGGGCGCTGGCTGCTGGGCGCGCTGCTATTGCTGCCCATGCTGTTTTCCTTCGGCAGCATCGCCCGCCATAGCGTGCTGAACATGCATTGTTTGCTGGACCAGGTCGCCGCCTGCCAGGCGCGTGGCAGCCTGCACACGGGCAGCCACCTGCTCGACCCCGTCATCGCGCAGCTGATGGCCGCGCCCTTTAGCGCGGTGCTGACCGGCGGCCTGACCCTGCAGCTGGCGCTGCTGTGGCTGGTCAGCGTCCTGCTGCCGCTAGGCATGGGAGAATTGTCGAAGCCGGACTGGGACCTGGAATGGCTGGTCACCCTGCCCGCCGAGAAAAGCACCTTGCTGTGGGCGCGCGTGCTCGAACGCACGCTCGTCAATCCAGCCGGCTTGCTGGCCCTGTGGCCCGGCACGACCGTCATCGCCTGGTATTCGGGCCAGGGCAGGTTTTCGCCACTGTCCGGTCTGCTCGCCAGCCTCGTCCTGCTAGCCCTGGCCGCCATGCTGCGCACCCTGGTCGACACGGGCTTGCGCCTGTCACTCACGCCATCCCGGCTGGGCAACCTGCAGGCGGTCATTTCCCTGGCGGGCCTGTTGCCCATGTATCTGGGCATGTCTTTCGGCATGGGCACGGGCGGCTTCGCCTATGCGTGGGCAGCCGCCATGCCCGCCTGGAGCCACTGGACGCCGCCGGGCCTGCTGGTGCGCCTGCTCAACGCCGATGGTGTGGCAGCCAGTCTTCTGCCCGCCGTCCTGCTGCTGGCGCAATGCCTGTGCTTGATGCTGCTGGGCATGGCCCTCCTGCGCCGCCAGCTGCGCCACGGCGTCGTGGGCACGGGCCAGCGCGAGGCGGCGCGCAAGCCGGCAGCGGTACCCACGCAGCGGTGGCGCCCGCGCCTCGGCACGGCGGTTCAGCGGCGCGAACTGACGTTACTCTTGCGCGACCGCAATTTTCTCGTGCAAACCCTGCTGATGCCCTTGCTGATCCTCGGCGGCCAGGCCGTGGTGACGGGCCAGGCGCGCGACCTGCACGCGCTGCTGGATCATCCCGTGCTGCTGGCCTCCACCGGCTTTTTCCTCGGCACCTATGTGCTCATGATGTCGGCTTTCCAGACCCTCAACAAGGAAGGCGGCGCATTATGGCTGCTGTACACGTTTCCCGTCTCCATCGAGCAGGCGCTGCGGCAAAAGGCGCAGCTGTGGGCCGTGCTGGCCCTGCTGTACCCATTGGTCCTGTTCGGCGTGGCGCTGGTCTGGCTGCCCGCCTGGTCGTGGCAGACGGCGGGCCTGATGCTGCTGGCCCTGGCCGGCATCCCCCTGTATGCGCTGATCGCCGTGGCGCTGGGCGTATTTGCCAGCGATCCGCTGGCCACCGAAACAACGGCAAAGCTGCGTCCCATCTATACGTACCTGTATTTGCTGCTCACCGGCCTGTACATTGCCGCGCTGGCCGCCGGCAGCCTGGTGCAGCAACTGGTGTTTGTCGTGCTCACGTGCGCGCTGACCGCGGCCCTGTGGCAAAAGGCGCGCGACGCTCTGCCCTACCTGCTCGACTCCGCCGCCTCGCCGCCAGCGAGAGTAACGGCGGCGGACGGCCTGATCGCCGCCATGCTGTTTTTCATCTTGCAAACACTGGCCTTGATCCTGCTCAAAGGTAGCAATGCGGCGCCGCTGGCGCCGCTGGCGCAGTTGGCGCAGCTGGCCATCGCCTTCGGCGCGGCCGGCGTGCTCACGTATGCGCCGCTGCGCCTCGTCTACTGGCGCGCCAGGACGGCCGGCGTGCCGCGCATCGGACAGGGGCGCCAGCCATGGCGCCGGGGAGTCGCGGGCGCCTGTGCCGCGGCGCTGTTCGGCATCGCTTATGCGGCCCTGTTGCCGCCAAGCGCTTCAACATTGATGCAGATCAATAGCGACGGACTGTGGCTACTGGCCGTAGGCGTGCTGGCCGCGCCCCTGTGCGAGGAATTCCTCTTCCGCGGCTTGCTGCAGGGAGGCTTGCGCCGCTCTCTGCCCGCCTGGCAAGCGATCGGTATCGCCGCCGCGCTGTTTGCCCTCGTGCATCCACCGGCCGCCATGCTGCCCGCCTTCGTGCTGGGCCTGTGCGCGGGCCATGCCTACGAGCGCAGCGGCGCGCTGCTGGCGCCCATGCTCGTGCACGGGCTCTACAACGCGGCCCTGCTCGGCTGCCAGCTGAATAGGTGATTGTTGCCGAGTTTGCTAGAATCGCACACGTTTCCGTCCGTATCCCAACCCCTGACTACGCACAGATCACGCATGAATCCACGCTTGTTCGTCCCATGTATCCTCGTGGCGCTGCTGAGCGGCTGCACGGTACTCGCCCTGCGCCCCAACCGCGGCGTCGAAAACCGCACGTTTACCGTGCAGGAAACCCCGCGCCTGCGCATCGACGCGCCCAAGGCGCGCATCCAGAATCCGATGCCCAACGACCATTTCATCGGCATCGCCCTGTCCGGCGGGGGCAGCCGCGCCGCCAATTTCTCGGCCGCCTCGCTGGAGCAGCTGGAGCAGTTCGGCCTCGTCAGCGGCGCCTCGGCCATTTCCGGCGTCTCGGGCGGCGCCATCGCGGGCGGCTACTATGCGCTGCATGGCAAACAGACGGACTGGCCCTTGCTACGCAGCAAACTGAAAACGGATTTCTTTGGCCAGACCATCTTGAAACCGGCCAACCTGACGACGATGTTGTTGACGAACAAGACGCGCACCTCGTTCCTGTCCGACGTGCTGGACGATGTGCTGTACGACAAGAAAACCTACCAGGACTTGCCGCACGACGGCCCCATCTTCCTGGCCAACGCAACGGACGCCACCGATGGCGGCAAGCGCGTGGTGTTTTCCTATGAATATTTCTACAGCACCCTGCATTCACCGATCCAGGATATCCGCCTGGCCACGGCCGTGGCCACCTCGGCCGCCTTTCCCGGCGTCTTCGATTCCGTCACCTTCGAGCGCTTCCGCCCGAAAAACAGTTTCGTGCCGGAACTCGGTTCCGAGTCGCGCGAATCGCCGTCGTACGTGCATTTGTTCGATGGCGGCGCGGCCGACAACCTGGGCGTGGAAACCCTGTGGGACGTGGCCCTGACGCAGCTGTACGGCAACGACATGGCCGTCGTGCCGCCACGCCTGAACAGCAAGCCCTTCATCCTCATTTCCATCGACGCGAACGCGCCCAATTCCAGCGCCGTCTTTGAAAAGATGTCGGACGAGCGCCAGCCGCTGGACCGCATCTTCAACAAGAATATCTACGACGCCGTCGACGCCCTGTTCTCGCGCCAGCGCAAGGAAAACCTCGTCAAGATGGGCTTTGGCCAGGCCCGCTTCGATACCATCACGCATGAAAACTTTGGCGACCTGAGCCAGAAATTCGTCAAGGGCAAGCGCACCTCGGCCTTTGCCATCCCCGTGCTGTGCCGCCCCCACCTGGGCCTGTACCGCTGCGAAGTCGATGCGGCCGATCCCTTGCCGGGCCAGATCCGCACGCGGCTGGAAGGCTTTGCCTGGCATATTTCCATCGACCAGATCGCCTCGCTGGCGCTGCGCCTGGCCAGCGAAGACGTACACGTCGACAGTGCCCGCAAGGAAGAGCGGGCCGCCCTCGTCAAGCTGCAACGCCTGGCCACGCAAACGAAAACCCATCTGAAGCTGACGGGCCCGGAAAATTGCAGCCCGGAAGCCTTGCAATCGGCCCTGTACAGCGCCGCGCGCGTGCTGATCCTCGACGACGAGGAATCGCGCTTCGCCCTGTGCGACTACATGCTGGCGGGCCAGCTGATCAATGACGATACCGTCTGCAAGCAGCGCTACGTGCACGCCGTGCCCCGCTTTGCCATCGAAAGCGAAGATTTGCAGTACCGCAACCTGAGTTCGGACGGCAATTCCGTGAACGTGCCGATACGCTGCAAGAAGTGAGCGCCCACAAAAAAGCCCGCACGATCGCTCGTGCAGGCTTTAGCGCAAGGATTCCAAGCGCCCGGTTGATCTAGATCAACCGACTGCGCCTGCGCATGTAGCTGCGGCTTAACGCACCTTCCAGTTCCTGCTCCGTTTTATGCTGGTTCACCGTGTACAGGGCCCACAGGGCCGCCGGCGCCCAGCCGATCACAGTGCACTGCAAGATCAAGGCGGCGGCACCGGCCAGCGGGCGCCCCAGCATGAAAAACGTGAGACACGGAAGTAGCAAGGCTATCAGCAATCGCATCACGACATACTCTCCTTCAATATAGAGCAGCGGACAAGGGCCGGTATCCGGTCCGTCCCCCGCCCGCTGCGTACTGCTCCTTATAGATGCACGGCGATTTGCGGCATCAGGTCGTCAAAGGTGCGACCGTTGCCGTTTTCTCCGATGGCGTGCATCTTCCATTCGCCGTTATGGCGGTACAGCTTGGCCATGATCTGTGCCGTGTGAGTCCCTTGCACAGACAGGTTGAAACGCGCGACTTCCTGGTTATTGCTGGCATTCAAGATGCGGCAATAGGCGTTTTCCACCTGCGAGAAGTTCTGGCCAGTAAAGCTGTTGACGGTGAAGACGAGGCTTTTCACGTTCGCCGGCACTTTCGACAGATCGACATTGATCTGTTCGTCGTCGCCATCGCCCGCGCCCGTGCGGTTATCGCCCGTGTGGACAATGCTGCCGTCCTTGCTTTTCAGCTGGCGGAACCAGACGATGTCGGACGTTCCCTTGTTTTCATCGAACATGACGCACGACGCGTCCAGGTCGACGGCTTCCGTCTTCGAACCGAAACCGAGGAAACCCTTGGTCTTGGCCGCATCCCAGCCCAGGCCCATGGTGATACGGGTCAGGGTGGTACCAGCTTCTTTGTCCAGAGAAATCTTCTGGCCTTTGCTCAAATTGACAGACATACGCATAGCTCCTGTTAAGTGTTTACTGCTTGATTACGCCGGCTTGCTTTGGGTCCAGGCGAGGAAGGCCGCGCGGTTGCGCGAGCACACGAGGATTTTTCCCGTGCCTGAAAACTTCAGCACCATGCCCTCTCCGCTGGTCTGGCTATTGATCAAATTGCCCAGAAAGCCGCCGCTGCTGCCGGTCGTCATGGAAATTTCGTATTGCAGGCGGTTGTCCCAGCATACGACGTGCGAGTTATCGATCACCACGTCCTTGCCAGGCGTCACTTCCAGTATCGACATCGCGCCAAAACCGGACACCGCCAACTGGCCGCTGCCTGCCGTCTCGGTAATGAAAAAACCACCGCTCTGAGCAAACAGCGCATTGCCAAGGCTCTGCGTGCGCACCTTCAATTCCACGCCAGCACTGGCCGCCACAAAGGCGCCGTCGCTGATCATGTATTGTTCGGCGCCCACCTCGAGCACCCGCATCGCGCCGGGCAAGGTAGGCGACAGCAAACAATCGCCGTCGCCCCGCATGGCCTCGATATGCTGCTGAAAGAACGATTCCCCGTTGGCAAAGGTGCGCATCAGCGCAGCGCCTATGCCGCCCGTCATCTTGCCTTTCAGCTCAAGATTGGTTTCCATCATCACCATCGCATTGGATTCGCAATAAATCTTCTCGCCCTTGGCAAGCGACACATGCAGGAACGGGTCGACGTCCCCGGTAATAGTGAAAACTGACATCTGACGATTCCTTCCTCAACTCGGTAATGATGGGGGCGGTCCACACTGCGGACCGCCTTGACTGCTTACAACTTATACGCCGACGCCGAACGAGGCAGCCAAAGGACCTAAACCGCCCTTGTAGCCCTGGCCGATGGCCTTGAATTTCCAATCGGCGCCATTGCGGTAGATTTCACCGAAGACCATGGCCGTTTCGGCCGAACCGTCTTCCGACAGGTCGAAGCGGGCGATTTCCGTGTTGCCGTTGGCATTCACGCAACGCACGTACGCCTTCGATACCATACCAAAGTTTTGCTTGCGCGCTTCGGCATCGTGAATCGTCACGCAGACGGCGATCTTGTCGATCTCGGCTGGCACCGTGGCCAGGTCGACGATGACGGTTTCATCATCGCCATCGCCGGCGCCCGTGGTGTTGTCGCCCGAGTGGGTGACGGAGCCGTCGCTCGACTTCAGGTTGTTGTAGAAAATCATGTCGACGTCGGCGCGAACCTTGCCGTCGGCCTTCAGCATGAAGATCGAACCGTCGATGTCGAACGCGGCGCCATCGGTGGCGCGGGCATCCCAGCCCAGGCCGATGATCATCTTCGAAATGCCAGGGGCTTCTTTGCTCAGGTTGACGTTGCCGCCTTTTTGCAGACTGATTGCCATGATGTATTTCTCCTATGTGGGTTGTGTATGACCAAACACCTGGCGTCCTCCACCGGCCTGACTCCCCAGGCCGGCGGCGACGCTTGCTACAACTTGCCGACAAACGGGTGTAGTCGTTTGTCGCGCATTCTTTACACTGCCTTGACCGCTTCCAGCACTTCCGTCTTGTCTTCTTCGAGGGCCATCCTGCGCTTGTAGCGGATCGACGACCACAGCGAGGCGAGAATGAAGGCCACGCCGATCAGACCCGTGAAGATCTCGGGAATGTGGAACTTCATGCTGACCAACATGATCACGGCCAGGATACCGATCGCATAGTGCGCGCCGTGCTCCAGATAAACGAACTCGTCGAGCGTACCCTTGCGCACCAGGAACACCGTCATCGACCGCACGAACATCGCGCCAATCGCCAGGCCCAGCATGATGATCACGACATCCTTGGTGATGGCAAACGCGCCGATCACGCCGTCAAAGCTGAACGAAGCATCGAGCACTTCCAGGTACAGGAAGCCGCCAATACCGCCGCGCTTGATGATGTCGCCCATGTTGCCGTCGCCGTTATCGCCTTCCAGCAAGCCGCTGATCACATCGACGCCCACGTAGGTCAAAATACCCCACAGGCCGGCCGTCAGCACCACCAGTTTCTGGCCTTCTTCGATCATCGACAGGCTGACCATCAGGGTGCCCAGCGCGATCATCACGGAAATCGAGGATATCTTGCCCAGCGCGCCCAGTTTTTCTTCAATACGGCCCAGCCAGTGCGTTTCTTTTTCCGAGTCCAGCAGGAAGTTCAGGAACACCAGCAGCAGGAAGATGCCGCCAAAAGCCGCCACTTCCGCGTGGTGGTTCGTCAGGTGCATCGAATACTGTTCCGGATTGCTCAGGGCCAGATTCCATACTTCCATCAAGCCCAGGTCCGCCGCTTGCGCCACGATGACCAGCGGGAACAGCAGACGCATGCCGAAGACGGCGATGATGATGCCGACGCCGAGGAACAGGTTCTGCCAGAACTTGTCCCAGTTCTTCAGCACCGAGGCATTGACCACCGCGTTGTCGAACGACAGCGAGACTTCCATCACGCCCAGGATCACCGCGATGCCCAATGCCGAAAGCATGGTCGACACGCCACCGTGCGTGTAACCCCACCAGGCGGAAATGCCCAGGCAGATAAATGTCACTAGAAATGACACTCTGAAATGTTTCATCGATAGTTCCCCGTTATCCAAATTCAATGGAAGGTAGTATAAGGACATGTGACACATTTAAAAATGGAAGATAATGGAAGTATTACTTCGTAAAAACAGAAGATAGAGGATGCAGCGATGAAAACCACGGGTTTTAATTACCGCCATTTGTACTTCTTTTGGGTGGTCGCCAAGGAAGGCGGCGTGACGCGCGCGGCCGAACGGCTGGGACTGGCCGTGCAAACCATCAGCACCCAGCTGGCCCTGCTGGAAAAGGAACTGGGCAAGTCCCTGCTGCAGCCACAGGGACGGCGTCTGGTGCCGACGGAAGCGGGCCGCCTGGCGCTCGGTTATGCGGACCAGATTTTTTTGCTGGGCGAACAGATGCAGGAAGCGCTGGCCGACACCGACGCGGAAAAGATGCGCCTGACGGTGGGCATTTCCGATTCCTTGCCGAAACTGATGGCCTACCGCATGCTCGACGCCACGCGCAGCCTGGACAAGCCCGTCAAGCTCGTCTGCCTGGAAGATGAATTCGAATCCTTGCTGGCCGACCTGGCCCTGCACAAGCTGGACCTGGTGCTGACAGACCGGGCCGTGCCAGCCGGCGCCAGCCTGCGCGTCTCCAGCCACCTGTGGGGCGAGAGCGCCATGAAACTGTTCGGCATTCCCGCGCTGGCGGAACAATACCGCGAGAATTTCCCGCACAGCCTGCACGGCGCGCCGTTTCTGCTCCCCGCGCGCAACAATGCCTTGCGCGGGCGCATCGACGAATGGATGGTGCAGCAAGGCGTGCGGCCCGACGTGGTCGGTGAATTCGAGGACAACGCCATGCTCAACGCCTTCGGCCGCAAGGGCCTGGGCCTGTTCTTCGCCTCGGCCAGCCTGGCGGCCGACATCGAGGAACAATTCGGCGCCGTGCTGGTCGGTGACGCCTCTTCCCTGCGCGAGCAGTTTTACGTCATTTCCAACGAGCGCAAGATCATGCACCCGGCGCTCGACGTGATCCTGGCGGCCATCCAGGCTTCCCCGAAGATTCACAAGGAAACCTGATAAATCCATTCGAAAATAACGTTTGAATAATCAATCAAAAGCGATTGTAATGAAGCCTGAGACAAACACGCGCCTGTCCCTCGCTGGAAGGGCGCGATCACCATAAAAAACAGGAGCGGCACCATGTCCACGGCAGGCAAGACGATCGATATTCCCGATCTCATCAATAACAACAAGATCGGCTCCTTCCAGATCGGCATGCTGATCCTGTGCGGGCTGTGCGTCATCATGGATGGCTTCGACGTGCAGGCCATGGGTTATGTGGCACCGGCCATCATTGCCGACTGGCATGTCAGCAAGGCCAACCTGGGCCCCGTGTTTGGCGCGGGCCTGCTGGGCATGCTGGTCGGCTCGCTCGTCTTCAGCATCACGGCCGACAAGTTCGGCCGCCGTCCCGTGCTGATCGGCTCGACCATCTTCTTTTCGCTGTGCATGCTGGTCACGCCGCTGGCAACGAATATCGAGCAATTGCAGCTGATCCGTTTCATCACGGGTCTGGGCCTCGGTGCCGTGATGCCGAACGCCATGGCGCTGGCCGGCGAATACAGCCCCCTGCGCAAGAAAGTCACCCTGATGATGCTGGTCTCGTGCGGTTTCACCTTGGGCGCCGTGCTGGGCGGATTATTGTCCGCCGCGCTGATTCCCGCCTTCGGCTGGCAATCCGTGTTTTACGTGGGCGGCGTGGTGCCCCTGGTCATCGGCGTGCTGATGTTCTTCCTGCTGCCGGAATCGATGCAGTTCCTGGTGCTCAAGAAACGCAAGCTCGATAAAGTCGCCAAATGGCTGAAACGCATCGACCAGACGGTGACCATCACGGCCGACACGCAATACGTCGTGCATGAGAAGGAACACAAGGGCGCGCCCGTGCTGCAATTGTTTACGGGCGGCCGCGCCAAGATGACGATTTTGTTGTGGGTCATCAATTTCATGAACTTGCTGAACTTGTATTTCCTGTCGAACTGGTTGCCGACGATCGCCAGGGAAGCGGGCTTGTCGACGTCCAACGCCGTGCTGGCCGGCACGGCCCTGCAAGTGGGCGGCACCATCGGCACCCTCGTCATGGGCCAGCTGATCGACCGCTCCAGCTTCCGCCGCATCCTGCTGCCATGCTTTTTGGTTGCCGCAGTCGCCATTGCCCTGATCGGCCGTCCTGACGTGTCGCTGGCCTTCCTGTTCATCACGATCTTCATCGCCGGTTTTTGCGTGGTGGGCGGCCAGCCTGCCGTCAACGCCCTGGCGGCCAGCTACTATCCGACCACCCTGCGCTCGACGGGCATCGGCTGGAGCCTGGGCATCGGGCGCATCGGCTCCATCATCGGCCCCGTGCTCGGTGGCGAGCTGATCCGCCTGAACTGGCCCAACAGCACGATTTTCCTCGTCGTCGCCATCCCCGCCATCGTCTCGGCCGTCATGGTCTTTGCCATGCGCGGCGGGCCGCAAGCGGCCCCCGCCAAGGTAGCGGCCTGAGGCCGGCGCATCGGCCGGTTCAAGTGTACGCCGTCACAAAGTTGCATGTTTTATACTCAAATACTCATCCATTTCAGTGTACCGACATGACCAACCTTGCCAATGACGGCGCCGCAAGCAGCCTTCTGGAAACAGCCTGGGCCCAGCGCGAAGAAACACTCTACAAAACCCTGTTCGGGGATCTGGGTCCGGGCATCTATCCGCTCAGCATGTCCCTGTTTGAAGATTTGTTCAACTGCACGCAAGTCGATCCGCGCTGGCTGCATATCGGCGTGTTCGAATGCCCGCCAACACCCGCCCGGCCGCATTGGGCCTACGTGTCGTCGGGCTTGTCCAATCCATGGGACGACGAACCGGATGAGGATGAGGAGTGGACGGGATTGGGCCGCGAACTGCTGCTGGAATGCCCGCAACAGTCGCCATGGGCGCTGGCGCTGGTGCGCAGGTTCGCCGCGTATCAGATGCTGCTGGCGGCTGGCCGCTTCGGCGACCAGGAACCGCTGGACGCCTGGGACCGCATGTCGGTTGGCGGCCCCATCGATGGCCAGCAGTCCGCGCTGAGCGCCATCATCATGGTGCCAAGCGAACATTACCCGGAAGAATACCAATTGGTCTCGGGAAAATTTGCCTTCCTGCAGATTATCGGCCTCAGCGCCGCCGAGCTGGCGCATGGCCGCGCGCACGACTTCGGGGACTTGTTGCAGACGCTGGGCGAACAGGGCGCCGCACCGCTGGTCGACGCCGCACGCCGCAGCATCGTGTAAAACCGCAGGGCCGATTTGCCGGAAATTAGCATACTGCGCCCTTCGTCGTTTAAGATGTCGTTTTACCAGCCCATCTTCTGCGCCCCCATGCACAATGTCTTGCTAGTCCTGCTCGCCCTCTTCCTGGTCGCGCTGAACGGTTTTTTTGTTGCCGCCGAGTTTGGCATCGTCACCTTGCGGCGCACCCGCATCCGCGCCATCGCCAAGACACAAGGGCTGCGGGGCCGCATCCTGGCCAAGGTGCATGGCCAGCTGGACGCCTACCTGTCCGCCTGCCAGCTGGGCATCACCCTGGCGTCGCTGGGCCTGGGCTGGGTCGGCGAACCGGCGTTTGCCGGCTTGCTGGAGCCGCTGTTCGGCGCCATCGGCGTCACCTCACAAGAGCTGATCCACGGCGTGTCCTTCGTCGTCGCCTTCAGCGTGATTTCCTTCCTGCATATCGTCGTGGGCGAGCTGGCGCCCAAATCGATGGCCATCCGCAACCCGGAAGCCGTCGGCCTGTGGAGCGCGATTCCCCTGTACGGCTTTTACTGGGCCATGTATCCGGCCATTTACCTGCTCAACGCCAGCGCCAACTGGGTGCTGCGCATGGCGGGCCTGTCCGGCAAGGGCGGCCACGACGCCCATTATTCGTCCGAGGAACTGAAACTGATCCTGCGCACCAGCCAGCCCGGCGAGAAATTCACGCGTGACGAGCGCAACATCCTGGCCCAGTCGCTGGATTTCGAACAGATGACGGTGTCGGACCTGATGCGCCCGATCAATGAAGTGATCGCCCTGCATGCCTCGAACACCCTGGAAGAGAACCTCGACACGGTGCTGCGCAACCGCTTCAGCCGCTACCCGTATTTCGACATGAATGAAGACGACGTGCTCGGTGTCGTGCACTTGAAAGACCTGTTCTTTGCCCAGCAGGCGGGCAAACCGATCGCCTCGCTCACGCCGTTTTTGCGTCCCGTCGACATCATTTCCGCGCGTACGCCGGCATTGGAACTGTTCCGCCGCTTTCGCGACGGCGCACCGCACTTCGCGCTGATCGGCGAAAAGGGCAAGCGCCCGCTGGGTTTCATCACGCTGGATAACTTGCTTGGCGCCATGGTCGGCGAAATCCGCGATGAATTCCGCCGCAATGAAAACGACTGGCTCAAGCAAAGCGACGGCACCCTGATCGGCAAGGCCAGCTTGCCCATCTTCTCGCTCGAACGCATCCTCGGCATCGATATCGAAAACGAGGAACTGGGCCTGGACGACGTGGAATCGGTGGGCGGCTTGATCATGGTCAAGCTCGGTGACATTCCGAAGCAGGGCCAGCGCATCACCTTTGTCGACTTCGACATCGTCGTCAAGAAGATGAACGGGCCCCGCATCGTGCTGATCAAAGTGATCCCCAAGCAGGAACGCGACCTCGATGCGGATTTACGCGATTAATCTTTTTTCAAGGTAATCGTATCTTTACCCTGCGGCACGGTGGTCTCTCCCACCGTCCACGTTTGCAGCAAGCTGTACAGCACCGCCAGCAGGGTCGGGCCGATAAAAATGCCGACGAAGCCGAAGGCCAGCACACCGCCCAGCACGCCCAGCAGCACCAGCAGGAACGGCAGGCTGCTGCCGCGGCTGATCAGCATGGGTTTCACCACGTTATCCACGCCGCTGATCAGCAGCGCGCCCCACACCAGCATGAAAATGCCCCAGCCCGTCTGGCCGTCATTGAACAGCCAGATGGCGGCGCCGCCCCAGATCAGGGGCGGCCCCACAGGAATCAGCGAAAAGATGAAGGTGGCCACGCCCAAGAGCGCCACGGCCGGCACGCCGGCGATCAGAAAACCCACCACGGCCACCAGCGCCTGCGCCAGCGCCGTGCCCAGCAAGCCGTACATGACGCCGCGCACGGTGCGGCTGATGGTCAGGCCCACGCCAGGCGCGCTGTCGCCGATGATGCGGCCGGCGCCCGTCATCAGGGCGCGGCTCAGCTGCTGGCCGTCGCGGTAGAGGAAGAAGCTGACGAACACGGCCAGGCTGGTCTGCGCCAGGCCCGTGCCCAGCAGGATGCCGCCCGAGGCGAGGAAGTGGCGCGCCGGTTCCAGCATGGTCTTGCCCAAATTCAATAATTCCTCGCGGTCGGCGAGCAAGCGCTGCACATAACCGTCGATGGTTTCGCCCACCACGGGAATGCTGGCCAGCCAGGCCGGCGGGTGCAGGCCGCCCGATTCCAGCGCCGCGCGCAGCTGTTCATAGATGCGCGACACATTGTCGGCCAGGTTGTAGGTGACGAGGGCCAGCGGCAGCACGATGACGAGCAGCAGCGACAGGGTCATGATGGCGGCCGCCCAGTTGCGCCGACCTTTCAGGCGGTCCAGCAGGAGGATGTACAAAGGCCAGCTGGAAATGCCCACGCAGGCGGCAAACAGCATGGCGGCGAGGAAGGGCCGCAAGACGAAAAAGCAGCCGATCAACAAGAAGATGATGGCTGCCAGGCGGGCGTGCGGCTCGAAACGTTTATCCATGTACTGCATATCCTGAAGATGGCGCCCTGAGGCGCGACCGGGTCAGGATAGCAGAAGTTTAAGATCGTGCGCGATGGCGGCGGGCTTTTCGCCGTGGCGCACGAACAGGCGAATCTTGCCTTCGCGGTCAAAGACATAGGTGCCGGCCGTGTGGTCGACCGTGTAGCTGCTGTCCGTCTCGCCCTCGACCTTGGCGTAATACACCTTGAATTCCTTGGCCACCCTGGCTGTCGCGGCCGCGTCGCCATACAGGCCGACGAAACGCTTGTCGAAGGCGGGCACATACTGCGCCAGCAATTGCTGCGTGTCGCGCTCGGGGTCGACCGTGACGAACAGCACTTGCACCTGCTCCGCCTGCGGACCCATTTCCTGCATCACCTGGGCCATGTCGGCCATGGTGGTGGGGCACACGTCCGGACATTGCGTGTAGCCGAAGAACACCAGCACCAGCTTGCCCTTGTAGTCGGCCAAGGTGCGCGGGTGGCCCGTGTGGTCCGTCAGCGCGAATTCGCGCGCATAGCCGAGGCCCGTCACGTCCGTGTTCTTGAAGGTCAGCTTGGGCGCGGCAGGCTTGCCGCAGCCGGCCAGGACGGCGACCAGCGCGGCCGCCAACAACAGTGTCAGGTTTTTTTTCATGTGCCGAGTGGAATGTAATGGTCGACCAGCAAAGCCGCGAACAGCAAGGCCAGGTAGATGATGGAAAACGTAAAGGCTTTGCGCGCGATCAAGTCCGTGTAGTGGCGGTACATCTTCCACGCGTAGTACAGGAAGCCGGCGTTGAGCACCACGGCCGAGGCCAGGTAGATCAGGCCGCTCATGCGCACGGCGTACGGCAGCAAGGTGGTGGCGGCCAGCGCGATCGAATACAGCCAGACGTGAAATTGCGTGAATTGCATGCCGTGCGTGACGGGCAGCATGGGCAAGCCCGAGCGCGCGTAATCATCGCGGCGGTACATGGCCAGGGCCCAGAAGTGCGGCGGCGTCCAGACAAAAATGATCAGGACCAGCAGCCACGCCTGCATCGGCACGTCGTTGGCGACGGCGGCCCAGCCCAGCGCGGGCGGCATGGCGCCGGACAGGCCGCCGATGACGATGTTTTGCGGCGTGGCCGGTTTGAGCACCATGGTATAGATCAGGGCATAGCCGACAAAGGTGACAAAGGTCAGCCACATGGTCAGCGGATTGACGAGGTGATACAGAATCGCCATGCCCAGGCCGCCGATCACCAGCGCGAACACCACCGTCTGCTTCACCGTGATGTCGCCCATGGCCATCGGGCGGCGCGCCGTGCGGGCCATGCGCGCATCGATTTCGCGCTCGGCCAGGCAATTGACGGCAAACGCGGCGCCGGCCAGCAGCCAGATGCCGATGGTGCCGAACACCACCGCGTGCCAGTCAGGCAACTCCTCGCTGGCCAGGAACATGCCGATGACGGCGCAAAACACGGCCAGTTGCGTCACGCGGGGCTTGGTCAGCGCCCAATACTGGGCGATGCGGGGGGATGGTTTACGGCTGATGGTCTGAGTAGTCATTTATGCGGTACGGGAAGAACTGGCTTGTGCCGAGGGCACTGGCGCGGAGGCGCAAGCGCGCTTAACATTGCGCGCTACATCGAGTTGGAATTTAGCCTTGTAGTTTAACATGGTCAGCAATAACACGAGCAGCGCCGCCCCGCCGTTATGCATGACGGCAATCGACAAGGGCCAGCTCAGGTAAATCGTCGCCAGGCCCGTGGCCGCCTGCAGGGCCAGCACCAGCGCCACCCAGCGTGCCGTGCCGCGCAAGGACGGCAGCTTCCATGCGCGAAACACGGTATAGCCGATGCCGGCCACCACGATGAAGGCGAAATTGCGGTGCACCCAGTGGATGGCCGTCAGCGCGGAAAACGGCAAGTAATGGCCGGCGGCCGTCTTGCCCAGCTCGCGCCACAGATGGAAACCATGCTCGAAATCCATCTCCGGAATCACCTTGCCGCCGCACAGGGGGAAATCCGTGCAAGCCAGGGTGGCGTAGTTGGTACTCACCCAGCCACCCAGCGCGATCTGCACCGTCAACAGCACGAGCGACATGATGGCCAGCGCGCGCACGGGGCGCAGCACGGACTCTTCCGCATCGGCGCGCAGCAGGGGTTTGACGGCATGGTCCTGGCGCCCACCCAGCCACGTCAGCATGGCCAGCAAGCCCATGCCCAGCAACAAGTGGATGGTGACGATCACCGGCTGCAGTTTTAATGTCACGGTCCAGGCGCCGAACGCGCCCTGCAGGCAGACGAACAGGAACAATGCCGTCGGCAGCGCCGGGGCGAATTCTTCGCGTTTGCTTTTCCTCCACTGGCGCCACGCCTGCACCATCATCGCCACGATCAAGACGCCGATGGCCATGGCCAGGTAGCGGTGCGTCATTTCGATCCATGCTTTCACCACCGTCACGGGGCCCGTCGGCATCAGGGTTTCGGCCGCGACGATGTGCTCGTGTGCAAGGAAAGGATTGGCAGAACCATAACAACCTGGCCAGTCAGGACAGCCGAGGCCGGAATCGGACAGGCGCGTAAAACCGCCAAACATGATCAGGTCGACCGTCAGGAAGACGGCGATCCACACGAGCTTGCGGTATTTATTGGCGTCCGCGGACACCCAGACCATGGTCAGCGGCAGCAGCGCCACCAGCAGACCCGTCAAGCCCAGCTGGGCCAGCGCGGAGAGATGCATCGTCGGCATGCAGGCTCCTCAACCGATCGCCGAAGCTTTGAGCAGCTTGGCGATGTCTTTCTTGATCTTGTTCGGGTCCGCGTCTTTCGGGAAGCGCATCATCAGATTGCCCAGCGGATCGATCAGGTAGAAATGGTCGCTGGTCTTGCCGCCCGGCTCCACGGGCAGCCACGCTTTCAAGGCGTCGCTATTGACGCGCAGCATGCTGGTGCCGTCGAACTCGCGCATCACGAGGGTGTCGAGCGGCTGGGCATCCGTCACCAGCCAGACTCTTTCCAGGCGCTCGCGTTCCTTGCCCTGCATGAGGCGCAGTTGTTGCATGTCAAACAATTGCTTCTTGCATGCTTCCTGGCAATCGGATGGCCCTGTCTGCAGCAGCACCCACTTGCCCTTGAATTGCGCCAGCGGCGACGCCTTGCCGTCGAGTTCCGTCACCTGCAGCTGCGCTTCCGGTATCGGATGCAAACGCGGGTCGATCAAGGCGCCATAGTTGTTGCGGCCAGTGGGCTTGATGATGTAATACGTGAAATACGAGGCGATGATGGGAAACGCGCACACGGCCACGACGGCCAGCAGCTTCCAGCGTCCCGTATTCTGTGCCTGTTTATTGCTGCTGTCTTGCGTTGCGTCAGGGTTGTTTGTTTGCACGTCGAAATCCTGTAAAGACAAAAAATAGAAAAGCCATCAGTGCCAGTGCGTACCACTGGAATGCATAGCCGCGGTGCTTGTCGGCGCCCAGGTCCGGCGCCGGCCAGTCGCGCACGGGAAGCTGGCTGGACGCTGGCGCCGTTGCTGTCGAATCAACTGTTTGTTCGAGAATGAACGGTT
Organism: Janthinobacterium rivuli; assembly: GCF_029690045.1. Classification (NCBI taxonomy): domain Bacteria; kingdom Pseudomonadati; phylum Pseudomonadota; class Betaproteobacteria; order Burkholderiales; family Oxalobacteraceae; genus Janthinobacterium; species Janthinobacterium rivuli. The sequence continues at coordinate 1,207,843 of NZ_CP121464.1, read as the reverse complement.
GCAAGGCCAGGCCGCTGGCCTGTGCCAGCTGGGTAATGTCGGCATTTTGCACGATGGCGTGCGGCGCCAGGGCCGGCGCCGTGCCCAGTTCCATCACATGGCCCGCGTTCAGGCGCGCGATGCCGGAAATCGTCACCGTGCCGGCAGGTGTCGGGTAATCGGGAATGCGCGTACGCTCGGCATTGTTGCGCGGCAGCCAGCCCTGCGCCACGAGAACGTGCATGGCTGAACCGTCGATCTGGAATGGCGTGAGCACGTGAAAGCCGGCCTGGCCCTTGTAAGGGCGGTTGTCCAGGTACACCGTCCAGGCGGGCACGAAGTGGCCGGTGACGGTGACCCGGCGATATTCAATCGCTTGCGCATCGCTCGGCAGCATGGGCGCGGCCGCCAATGCCAGCGGAGCGGCCAGGTTGCCCGCTTCCAGCCGGGCGGCGCGGGCGACTTTTTCATCACCACGGCGCTGCTGCCATTGCGCCAGGGACACGCCCAGGGCCACCAGTAGCAGCATTACAACAAATGGAATCCATCTAAAATGGAAGCGGATACGCATTACAATGAAACCTCCTCAAGCCTGGCGCTACCATCCATGAAAATCCTCGTTGCCATTGCCTTCATCCTGATCCTGGGCAGCCTGGGCTCGGCCCTGTTCTTCCTCATGCGCGACAAGGGCAAGAGCAACCGCACCGTGCAGGCGCTGGCCCTGCGCGTGGGCTTGTCGATCACCCTGTTTCTGCTGATCCTGCTGGCGCACAAGCTCGGCTACATACAGCCGACGGGAATTCATTAACATCGACATTGCCTGATTGGCAAATTCTTCACACTAAGAAAAAAGCCGTACCCAGGATGTCCCGGTACGGCTTTTTTATGGTGCCGGCGCCAGCGCTAACCGCGCGCGCCCTGCCCCGCCATTATAACCAATACACGACCACGTACAGGCCCAGCCAGACGACGTCGACAAAGTGCCAGTACCAGGCGGCGCCTTCGAAGCCGAAGTGGTGCTCGGGCGTAAAGTGGCCTTTCAGCACGCGGTACAGGATGACGGACAGCATGATGGCGCCCAGGGTCACGTGGAAGCCGTGGAAGCCCGTCAGCATGAAGAAGGTGGCGCCGTAAATACCCGACGTCAATTTCAAGTTCAGTTCGCTGTAGGCGTGCATGTATTCATACACCTGGAAGCCCATGAAGATGGCGCCCAGCAAGATCGTGGCGAACAGGAACAGGGCCGTCATGCCGCGGTGGCCGGCGCGCAACGCGTGGTGCGAGATGGTCAACGTGACGCCCGACAGCAGCAGCAAGGCCGTATTGATGGTCGGAATCCAGAACGGCGTCATGGTGGTGAATTCCTGCACCGTGCCGGCCGGGCCCGTATTGCCCCAGTGGGCGGCGAAATCGGGCCAGATCACCTTGTGGTCGAGGTCGGCCAGCCATGGCATCGAGATGCTGCGCGCATAGAACAGGGCGCCGAAGAAGGCGGCGAAGAACATGACTTCCGAAAAGATGAACCAGCTCATGCTCCAGCGGAAGGAGTGGTCGATGCGCTCGCTGTACAGGCCCTGCTCCGATTCGCTGATGGCGTCGCCGAACCAGAAATACAGCACCAGCAGGATGCCGGCCAGGCCGATGTAGTTCAGGTACGGGCCCCAGGAGACGTCGTTAACCCAGGCCGAAGCGCCGATCATGGTCAGCAGCAGGCTGGCGCCGCCCAGCATGGGCCAGCGCGACGGGCCGGGCACAAAATAATAAGGTACGGCGGCGTGGTTGGAACTCATCATCATCTCCTCAAAAACTTGTAGGGTGGTTTTTTATAATTTATAAAACGACGAATTTAACAATTGAAATCAGGATACCGATCAGGCAAGCCACCACCAAGAAGCCGGCGATGACGATGTGCACGGGGTTGAGCTTGGCCGAATCCGTGTCGAAATCGCTCTTGCGGCGCAAGCCCGTGAATGACCACACGACGGCGCGCAGCGAATACAGGAACGACGCTTTTTCAGGCTGCTTGGATTCGCCCATGCCACTCTCCTATTGGACGGCCGGCGTCTGAGCCTGGCTCAGACCGGCAATCTCGAAAAACGTGTACGACAGGGTGATGGTTTTCACCTCTTTCGGCAGGGCCGGATCGAGGAAGAACACCACCGGCATCTGCCGCGCTTCCTTCGGTTTCAAGGTCTGCTGCTTGAAGCAGAAGCACTCGACCTTCTTGAAATGCGGCGTGGCGCTCTGCGGCGCATAGCTGGGAATGGCTTGCGCGTTGACGACGCGGTTTTGCGTGTTGACCACTTCATACATGACGGTCACCAGTTCGCCCGGATGCACCTGCATGCTCGACACGGTCGGGCGGAAGCGCCATGGCCCCTGCGCATTGCCGTCGAACTCGACGGTGATGCTGCGCGTCGTGTCGACCTGGGTATTGTTGTCGTAGGCCACCGTGCCATCTTTTTGCGTCAGCACGTTGATGCCCATCACTTCGCAAATCTGCTTGTAGACGGGAATCAGGGCATAGCCAAAGCCGAACATCAGCACGGCAATGACGAGCAGCTTGCCCAGCATCTTGCGGTTCAGGCCGCGTGTTTCCTGTTGGTGGGGCGTCGTCACGTCAGAGCCACATGCGCTTGACGAACACGGACAGGAAGAAGAAGGCCGCCAGGGCCCCCAGTATCAGCCCGGTACGCAGGTTGTTCGGTTTTTTACGCTCAGTTTTCACTTCGGTCATGACAGGCACTTTATTCAAGACGGGCCGCGCAACACGCCGGCCCGGGATACCCATTATTTCACTGTCGGCGGCGTTTCAAACGTGTGGAAAGGCGCCGGGCTCGGCACGGTCCATTCCAGGCCTTCCGCACCTTCCCATGGTTTCGCTGGCGCAGCCTTGCCGCCGCGGATGGTCGGCAAGACCACGAAGAACAGGAAGTACACCTGCATCAGGCCAAAGCCGAAGCCGCCGATCGAAGCGATCATATTAAAATCCGTGAACTGCGCCGGATAGTCGGCGTAGCGGCGCGGCATGCCGGCCAGGCCCAGGAAGTGCATCGGGAAGAAGGTCACGTTGAACGTGATCAGCGACAGCCAGAAGTGAATCTTGCCGCGCGTCTCGTTGTACATGTGGCCCGTCCATTTCGGCGACCAGTAGTAAAAGCCGGCGAACAGGGCGAACAGCGAACCGGCCACCAGCACGTAGTGGAAATGCGCCACCACATAATAGGTATCCTGCAACTGGATGTCGATCGGCGTCACAGCCAGGATCAGGCCCGTGAAACCGCCCATGGTAAAGACAAAAATGAAGCCGACCGAGAACAGCATCGGCGTCTCGAACGTCATCGAGCCCTTCCACATCGTGGCGATCCAGTTGAACACTTTCACGCCCGTCGGCACGGCGATCAGCATGGTCGCGTACATGAAGAACAGCTGGCTGGTCACCGGCATGCCGGTGGTAAACATGTGGTGCGCCCAGACGATGAAGGACAGAATCGCGATGGAAGCGGTCGCGTAGACCATCGACGCATAGCCGAACAGCGGTTTGCGGGCAAACGCGGGCAGGATCTGCGAGACGATGCCGAAGGCCGGCAGAATCATGATGTAGACCTCGGGATGGCCGAAGAACCAGAAGATGTGCTGGTACATGACGGGGTCGCCGCCGCCTGCCGCGTTAAAGAAGGAGGTGCCGAAATGGCGGTCCGTCAGGGTCATGGTGATGGCGCCGGCCAGCACGGGCATGACGGCGATCAGCAGATACGCGGTAATGAGCCAGGTCCAGCAGAACATCGGCATTTTCATCAGGGTCATGCCCGGTGCGCGCATGTTCAGGATGGTAACGATGATGTTGATCGAGCCCATGATGGACGAGGCGCCCATCAGGTGCATGGCAAAAATCGCCATGTCCATGCCAGGGCCCATCTGCGTCGACAGCGGCGCATACAGGGTCCAGCCGGCAGCCGTGGCGCCGCCCGGCACGAGGAAGGACGTGGCCAGCAAGATCGCGGCCGGTGGCAGCAGCCAGAACGAGAAGTTGTTCATGCGGGCAAAGGCCATGTCGGACGCGCCCACTTGCAGCGGGATCATCCAGTTGGCGTAGCCGACGAAGGCCGGCATGATGGCGCCAAACACCATCACCAGGCCGTGCATGGTGGTCAGTTGATTGAAAAATTCCGGGTGAAAGAATTGCAAGCCTGGGTGAAACAGTTCCGTACGGATCATCAGGGCCAGCACGCCGCCCGACAGCAGCATGATGAACGAGAACCACAGGTACAAGGTACCGATATCCTTGTGGTTGGTGGCAAACAGCCAGCGGCGGTAGCCAGTCGGGTGGTCGTGGGCATGGTCGTGATCGTGACCGGCGTGATCCAAGGTGCTAGTACTCATATACGGCTCCTAATTACTTGCGTGCAGCCACGATTTCGGCTGGTTGAACGATGTTCTCTGCGGCCTTGTTCGACCAGGTATTGCGCGTGTAAGTGATCACTGCGGCAATTTCCGTGTCGGACAGCTGTTTCCAGGCTGGCATTTCAGCCGGATACTTGCCGCTCTTTTGCCCGTTCAGCAAGACGTGGATCTGTTCCGCTTTCGGACCGTTCACCACGGCCGAGCCGTCCAGCGGCGCGAACGCACCTGGCACGCCCTTGCCTGTCGCCTGGTGGCAGACCACGCAGTTGGCCGCATACACTTTCTCGCCCTTGACCTTCAATTCATCGATGGTCCACACCTTGCTTGGATCATCAGCCAATGCCGCCATTTCCTTTTGTTTTACATCAACCCAGGCCTTGTAGTCTTCGTTGGACACGACCTTCACAACGATGGGCATGAACGCGTGTTCCTTGCCGCACAGCTCGGCGCAATTGCCGCGGAAGGTGCCGATATGGTCGGCCTTGAACCAGGTGTCGCGCACGAAGCCGGGAATCGCATCCTGCTTGACGCCGAAGGCGGGCACGGACCAGGCGTGGATGACGTCGTTGGCCGTCAGCACCACGCGGATCTTCTTATTGACCGGTACCACGACTTCGTTGTCGACTTCGATCAGGTAGTTTTCACCGCGTTTTTCCGTCGGCGGCACGCCTGGCGCGCCCACTTGCGAGCGCGGCGTGGCCAGGTTGGAAAGGAAGGAAATGCCTTCGCCCTCGCCTTTCAGGTAGTCATAGCCCCATTTCCACTGCATGCCGGTGGCCTTGATGGTGATGTCGGCGTTCGAGGTATCTTTCATGCCGACGACGGTGCGCGTGGCAGGCAGGGCCATGCCGATGACGATCAGGAAAGGCACGACGGTCCAGGCGATCTCGACGGTGGTGCTTTCGTGGAAAGTGGCCGGCTTGTGGCCCAGGGACTTGCGGTGCTTGAAGATGGAATAGAACATGACGCCGAACACGGCCACGAAGATCACCAGGCAGATGATCATCATCAGGGTGTGCAAATCGTAGATTTCATGGGCGATCTGTGTCGCCGGCGGTTGCAGATTCATTTCGAACGGCACGGGACCGCCGGTGCCGGGATAGGTGCCGGCAGCCGGTGCCGCCGTGGCCCATCGCCCGATGCCAAACGCTGTCAAAGACAGCCCGAGCAGCAACGATTGAAGTCGCTTTGCATGTGTCATGTTTTCCCCAACCACCCAAAAAATAATGATATTTTAAACGGCTGCGGACTTCTCCGTACTGGACCGCTGCCGCTCCTCCATGAAAGCAACACGGCCAGAATGCGGCCATGTGCGTCAAGCACCAGCGAATTCCATGCTGGCTGCCGACGCCAAAACGCTGACGAACAACCATGCTGGAACCCTGTTTTTCTTCCCCACATCGAAATGGCCTCGTGAGGAAGATGGTTACTATACTAATGCAGTAACTTCGAATTCGTCTCGCTTTGTTTTTTTTATTTTGTATGCAGCCCTTGTTTTTTACACTTATTAAGCTGACAAACAATCAACGATTATAATCAAGTAAACTTGAATCCATCAAGCAATAATCGGCTTTGTGCATGCCCTTCTGCTGGCCGCCGCGCGCTTTGCAACGCTTGCTGCAACATTAACGCGCGGATGGCGACCAAGTGTCAGTTTCTTTGCGCTTTTATTTGGGTTTGCGCGGCAAATCAAAGCGGATGATCGCCTCGCCATTGCGCGTCACGCGAGGCGCTGGACGGAAGGCGTGGCCATAGATCACCTCGAAACTCAGGCCCAGCTTGCCGTCGGGACGGCGCGTTTTTTCCAGCGCGGCCAGCATGCGCTGCCAGGCCGCCTTGCCCATCAGGCCGCGGCGGCGCGTGGTCAGCGGGTTGCCGCCAAAGGCGCGCACGTCCGCCAGCAGTTTTTCCGCCGTATCGTAGGTCACCGTGATGATCTCCATGTCCAGCACGGGCGTGGAAAAACCCGTTTCGACCAGCATGTCGCCAAAGTCGTGCATGTCGACAAAGGGCAAGGCGTGCGGATATAAATCGGCCTCGGCAAAGGCGTCGCGCACTTCGCGGAAGGTGTCGGGACCGAAACAGGAAAACATCAGCAAGCCATCGAGACGCAGCGCGCGCCGCCATTCGGCAAACACGCGGTCGGGTTGCGCATGCCAGTGCAGCGCCAGGTTGGACCACACGAGGTCGATGCTGCCCTGCGCCAGCGGCAAGTCACCGAGGTCGCCGCACAATAAATCCACGCCCGCCTTGGCCGGCAGCAGTTTGCTGAGGAACTGGTTCAAACTGGCCAGTTTCGACGCGGGCGCGCGCGCCGCCTGCATCATCGCTTGCGCTGCATCGAGACCGATAATCTGCGCAGCGGGATAATCCTTTTGCAACTGCGCCAGGTCCGCACCCGGACCGCAGCCGGCGTCCAGCACGCGGTGCGGCGTGATTTTCACCAGCTCCAGGCGCTCGTGCATGCGTGCCGACACTTCGCGGCGCAGGAAGTCCGACGGCGCGACGCGCGCGGGACGGGAAAAGAAATCGCGTACTTGCACCGCATCGATGGGCGCACTCATTTTGGGTGGATTGGCGGGAACAGGCATGTTGAAACCGGTGAGGTGAGATAATGTCGGCAGTGTACATGGAACGACGCCATCGCGATGCGGACGGCCACCCAACTCCGCCTTGAGGCCGCCTGGCAGGCGCTGCGCCAGTGGCTGGGCGCCACGGTGCTGCCGGCCCAGTGCGCGCTGTGCGGCATCGGCTGCCCGCAAGTGCTGTGCCCGCCCTGCCGCGCACAATACCTCGGACAGATCCAGCCGCGCTGCCGCCAGTGCGCCAATCCGCTCGACGATGTGGCAACGCTGTGCGGACGCTGTTTGCGCCACAGGCCTGCGTATGACGACACCGTCACGGCGTTTGACTATGCGGCGCCCCTCGACCAGTTGCTGCTGCAACTGAAATTCGGCGCGCGCCTGGCGCTGGCGCCCCTGTTGGCAGAGCTGCTGCATGTTGCCATTCAGCAACAAACAGTGTGGGAGGCGCCGCAACTGCTATGTCCCGTGCCGCTGGGCCCGGCCCGGTTGGCCGAGCGGGGTTTTAACCAGGCGCTGGAAATTGCCCGCCCGCTGGCGCGCCTGCTGGACGTCCCTTTACAGCCCCGCCTGGCGCTGCGCGTGCGCGACACCCGGGCGCAAAGCGGCGTGGCGCCGCAGGAACGGCAAGCCAACCTGGCGCACGCGTTCGCCATCGCGCCGGAACACGCGCCGTCATTGCACGGGTGTCATGTGGGAATCGTCGACGACGTGATGAGCAGCGGCCATACCGTCAACGCCCTGGCCACCGCCTGCAAGAGCGCAGGCGCGGCCAGGGTCAGCATATTGGTGGTGGCGCGCACGCCGCCGCATTGAATTAGTTATATATATGAGGAGAGCATTTTGTTTCACGTTGTTTTGGTAGAACCTGAAATCCCGCCCAATACGGGCAACGTCATCCGCCTGTGCGCCAACACGGGCGCGCAGCTGCATCTGGTCGAACCGCTGGGCTTTCCGCTCGACGATGCCAAGATGAAGCGCGCCGGCCTCGATTACCACGATTACGCCAAGATGAAGGTGCACAAGAACTGGGACGCGTTCCTGGCCGACACCCAGCCCGACCCATCCCGAATGTTCGCCATGACGACGCGCGGCTCGCGCCCGTTCGGCGACGTGGCCTTCCTGCCGGGCGACGTATTCGTGTTCGGCTCGGAAACGAAAGGCCTGGACCCGGCCCTGCGCGACGGTTTTCCCGCCGAGCAACGCATCCGCCTGCCGATGCGCCCGGACAACCGCAGTTTGAATTTATCGAATACGGTGGCGGTCGTCGTGTATGAAGCGTGGCGCCAGCATGGGTACGCCGGTGGCGCTTAACTAACGCAGCGCCAATTGCGGCGCGGCGCCGTCCGCGTCCAGCATCACCAGCTGCGTGCGCAAGTCGCGCGTGGCGGCCAGCTTGCCGTTCACGTACAGATTCGTCCTGACGCCATACATGCCTTGCGATACGCCTTCCGGAAAGGTCAGCTGGAACGAGTTTTCAAAGCGCCCGCCCGACTTGTTGTTGCTGGCCAAGGCCTTCGAGCCGGACTTGAATGGCTGGCCTTGCGGGTCGAGCACCACCAGCTCTTCGCGTACGTCGGTGACGCTTTGCGCGCTGCCGTTGACCAGCTCCACCACCGAATTGACCTTGAACGGCTGGCCGCGCTTGACGGTCGACGCGCTCAGCTGCGGCGTGTACGACACCACTTGCGGTTCGCGCGGCAGCGCGCCGCGCGTGCGGATGTAGTCGCGGTCCGCCTGCGCCGCCGTCTTGGTCTGGCGTGAATTGACATTGATGGCCAGGCAACCGGCCGCCGCCAGCCCGCCGCCGATGGCCGCGCCCTTCAGCGCAGCATTCTTGCCGCCCGCCAGCGCGCCCAGCAATGCCCCCACGGCTGCGCCGGCGGCAGCCGTCGCGCCCATGCTGCACGGGTCATCGTCCGTGGCCGCCTGGCTTCCACCTTGCGGATAGGAACCGTCCTGGCGCACGCCGTTCGGATTCATCGGCGCCGTGGCGCAGCCGGCCAGCATTGCCGCGATGGTCAGCGCGGCAGCGGCGCGCACAGTGGTGTGATTCAGCATGTTGACTCCCAGGATTGCTAATTGATCGTTGTTTCCGTCTGCAGCACTTGCCGTTCGCGCTCGCGGATGCGGCGCGACAGATTGTCGATGCGCGCATTGCCCGGATCGACGCGGCGCGCGCTTTCCAGATACGTCTTGGCCGCATCGAACTTGCCTTCCAACAAAGAGCGCTCGGCATCGCGCAGGAACGATTGCGCCATCTCGTTGCGCATGGCCGCGCCGCTATCGACGGGCGACGTTTCCAGCGGACGGCGTTCGGCCACCGCTGAACGTTCGACCGCGTGCGCGGGCACAGGTTCCTGCTGTGCCGGCGCCAACACGGGGGCCGGGGCTGAAACGGGTGTCGCGGGCGCCGACAGCGCCAGCACGTCGGCCTTCAACTGCGGCAATTCCACCGCTTCGCGGTCGATCGCTTCCAGCCTGGCGATGCCATTTCTTGCTGCCGTCGCATCCTTGCCGTCGAGCGCCTGGCGCACGCCCACCAGCACGGACGCGGCTGCCGCCTGCTGGCGCGCCAGCTGCTTGCGCAAGGAGTCGACGCTCGATGCGCCCGCGCAATCGGCGTCGAGCGCGGCGATGCCCTTGGCCGCGCTTTGCAATTGATGGCCGTCGATGGCGCGCTCGATGGAACGCACGCCGCGCTGGCAACCGCTGGACGCGGCACCGGCCTTGCCGATGGCCGCCTGCAAATCGTCGGCCTTGGCGCTGGACTTGCCCGTACACACATTCTTCGCCGTCGCCAGCTTCTGGCGGGCGCCGTCCAGGCTGCCATCCGCCACCAGCTTCAAGCCGCTGTCGATGGCGTCGTTGCAGGCCGACTCATTCTTGCCGCCCGGCTTGCCGTTCATGTAGACGATCACCAAGGCCAGTACGGCGATGCCGCCCACCCAGCGCAGCCACTTGCGCGGCGGTGCTGGCGGTTCGATTGACGCCGGTGGCGCCGCCGGCACGGGCTTGGGCACGGCTTTCGGCTGGGCCGGCTGGGCCTGTTTCGCTGGCGCCGGCGGCGGCACGGCAGCCTGCTTCGGCGGTGCTTTCGGCGCAGGCGCAGGCGTTACCGGCACGGGCGGCGGCTTGGGCGCTACCGGCGCCGGCGCGGGTACAGGCAGCGGCGGCACGGCCGCGGCTGGCCGGGCCGCGCCAGCCACCGCGTGACCGCAGTACGGACAATGGCTGACAACGGTCCACAGGCCCGTCTTGCATTTGTTACAGATATCCAAAACTAATCCTTCATTCCAACGTCATTCCAGCGTTCACAGGGGCGGCGGCATCAACGGTGGCGGCGCGCTGAGGAACAAGGGCGCCAGTTCCGGGAACTGGGCCAGATCGGCCCAGGCCGGCAAGCCCGCGCGCCACACCTTGGTGGTGCCCGGTGCGACCTGCCCCGCCTGTACGTACTGCACGATCTGCTGGGCCGTGAACGGTCCCTGCTGCTGGCCATTGATGCCCAGGAAATACTGGTATTCCACCAGCGGCGGCGGCATGCCGCCCAGCGGTGGCGGCGCCATGCCGAACACGGCCGCCGCCGGGGCAGCGGCCGCGCCTGCCGGGCGCAGCAATTGCTCGAGGCGCCCCGCTTCCAGCATTTCTGCCTTGATCGCATACTTTAACCGCGGCTGGCCATCCGCTTCCGGCTCGCGCACTTCCCAGTCGTAGGCGTCGCTGTCGGAGTCGCCGATGACGTTCGCCCACTCCTTCAGGCGGCCCAGCAGGGATTGCACCGTGCGGTCGAGCTCATCGCTGGCCATGCCCTTGCGGCGCGCCGACTCGCGCAGGCGCGCGCCCACTTCGGCGGAAATGGCGCTGCCAAAACCGACGTACGGCAGCTGCGAACCATCGGCCTGCGCCACCAGCTTGGGCGCATACACGTTGCGTTCATAGTATTTTGCCAGCGCGGCCATGGCGGCCGTCTGCACGGCGTCAAGCGCCGTCAATTTTTCCTCGATGCGCAGGGCGATATTTTTCTCGTACGAGGCGGGCATGCCGTTCTGGCGGATGGCCCGTTCATTGCCGATGCGGCGCAAGTCACCCGGCTCGACGGCAAACTGGTACTGGCCCGGCGGCACGACGCGGCCCGTGTGGCGCGTCAGCACGCCCAGCATGATCGCTTGCAGGAACTCACCAAAATCTTCCGCCAGGCGCTTCATCTCGTCCGTATTGGGCGCGATCGGGTGCGTGAATTGCGTTGGATCGATATGCGTGTGGGTCGGCGCCTTGTCGTTGTCGCCTTCCTTGCGGTAACTGGTGCGCCAGCCTTCCAGGCCGCGCAGCACCGTCATCGGCACGCCGGCCAGCTCGCAATAGCAGACGGCGCGCCCGCGAATGCCCGTCTCGACGATTTCCAGCTGGTTCACCGTGATGCCCACCTGGGTCGGCATGCACGATTCGAGCTCGGCGCCGAACTTCGCCTTGAAGGCGGCCGCGTTGGCCACGCCGATCACGCACTTGAACTGGTCCGACACGACCGTGAAATCGCCCGCCATATTGGCGTCGATCCATGGCATGGAGCAGGCCAGCAGCTTGCGGAAGCGGTCCAGGCGTTCGGATACCTCCATCTGTTCCAGTGCCTCGAACAGCGGGTCGGGCGTGCTGGTCGCCCCTTCGGTCAGGCCGGCCGTGGCGATCATGTTCTCGGCCATGCGCGTGACTTTGGCCAGGATCAAGCCCCGCTGCGCCGGTTCGGCCAGCATGGGGAACAGCGCTTTCGAGCCGCCCATGTCCTTGAACGCTTCATCGGCCCACTGGCGCAAGGTGGCCGCCGATGGCAGCGCAATGTCTTTTTCCGTGACGGGAATGACGATCAGGGTCGCGTGTTCCTTGTCCAGGTCCTTTTGCAGGATGGTATTGGCCGTTTTGAGTTCCGCCAGCATGGCCAGCACGCCTTCGCGGCCCGTTTGCAGCTCGCCCACCAGGCCATTCCACTGCGCGCGGCCCTGTGCGTCGACGCCGACCCGGTTGCCCAGCCAGCGCGACAGTTCGCCCAGCAGGATGACGGACTCGTCCGCCGCCTTGGCGCGCAAATGGAATTTCAGGGCATTCGCCATTTCCGTGCGCAAATGATCCATCACCACGCCGGCCTGCTTTTCGCCATTGCTGAGGAAACCGAAGGTGCTGCGCGTCTGCTCCAGGTTGTTCAACAGGCGCTCATATTCGCGCGAGCGCACGGCTTCCTTGATTTCGCGGTAGCGCTCGGCATTGTTGCCGATCTGCGCCGTCAAGCCGCTGCCCGGCGCCTCGATACGGTCCTTGATCTGTTCCACCAGCGACAACACGTATTCCAGGCCGCCAAATTCCTTATTATCAAGATAGCCATACAGCTGGTCGCGCACGACTTTCTTGACGTCTTCCAGCACTTCGCGGCGGCGCTTGCTGATGCGGTCTTCCGTCGTGTCGGCCGTGGAATCCTGGTCGCGCACGGCGTCGCGTTCCAGGTGTTTCATGGCGTCGCGCACCTGCGCCGGCCATTCGCTGCGGTCGAAGCCCGTGCGGATATCGTTGATGCGCGTATTGACCCGGTTTTCCACGCCGGCCAGCAAGTGGCCGTGGCGGTCTTCCAGCAATTCGTCGACGACGCGGAAATCGATGAAGTCGCCGCTGGAGCGCTTCAGTTCGATGCTCTTGTCGGAAAACTCGGGGAAATCGCTGAACGGCGTGCCCTTCAGGAACATATTGGCAGCCAGGAAATTATCGCGCTGCGTATCCGTGGCCCGGTTGGCGCCCGCATCCGTGCCGCCCACGCCAAAGAACGCTTGCAGCATGGCGCCGGCCCAGCGGTGAGCCCGCTCGTCGCGCGCCGCTTCCTGGCGCGTATCAAGCACGGCCATGCCGAACGAGGAAAAGCGCTTCGAGAAATACAGGCGCATGTCGCCGAAACGGTCTTGCGGCACGGGCGCGTTGTACAGCGAGTTCTTGTGCTGCGCCTGGTTGACGGCGATCGAGCGCTTGGCGCGCGCGAAGTCGGCCGAGGCAAAATCCTCGAACAGCGAATCGGCCACCATGTGGTAGACGTCGCTGACATCCTTAGTATGCTGCTGGGCCAGGTTGCCCGAATCGATCAGGTAGACCTCGCTGTACGGCTCGCGCGTCAGTTCCGGACGGTCATACGCATCCCAGCGGCCGACGTAGCCCTTGTTGCCCATCATCGCCGATTCCAGCTCCATCAGCGCCGCGTAGCCATTGGCCTCGACCCGGTCCTTGTTGGCCTTGGTGTAGCCGGTCGGCAAGAACAGCATCAGCTCCACGTCGGCCGCGCCCACTTCGCTGCGCGCCAGCCAGCGCGCCAGCAAGCCCATGTCGAGGAAGGAGCCGGAACCCGTGCCACCGGCTACGGAACCGACGATGACGATGCGGAAACGGTTCGTTTCCATGCGTAAACCCAGCTCGGCCAACTGGCGCTCGTGTGACAGGCCCGCCTTCAACGCTTTCAGCTTCAAACGGATCTTGTCGCGGATCTTGGCATATTTATCGAAGAAATACAGGCGCGAGACGGCGCGGATCTGGCCGGCGCCGCTGCTCATGTCGAAACGCAATTCGCGGATGCGCTGCGGCGTCAGCGGCAGCCATTCCTTGATGTGCGGATATTTTTCCAGGGAATCTTCATCGCGGCTGTACTTGTCCATGTCGAACGATTCGACCACCTTGTCATCGTCCGTGAACTTCACCTGGTCGAACTGCAAGTCCTTCGCCTGCGACTCGCCGCTCTCGATCACGGCGCCATTGTCGAGGTCGAAATGGATGAATTGCGCGATGGGAAAGTCGGCCAGGCCCTCGATGCGCGTGCGGTTGCCCGCGCCGCCCCACAGGGTGTTGAGGACGCGCCGGCGCACGCGCATCAGCACCTGCATGCCCGTGCCGCCGATGCCGATGAACAGGGTCGGGCGCAGTTCGATGATCTTGTCCTGCTTGCGCTCGCTGGCGCCGCCGGTGATGGTTTGGTTCAGGTTCTCTGCCATGGTGATTCCTTGGATTCAGCGTGTTACGGCGGGCTTAGCGGCGGCTCGATGTAAATGTCAGCAACAGGGCAACCAGGCCCACCAGCACCAGCGGTCCCATGAACAGTGGCGCGAGGAATTTATGCGCGTTCACGGCGGCCAGCACGACGCCGGTCGCCAGGCTGGCCAGGAAGATGAACAACCACCAGCCCGAGGCATTGGCCTTGTTCGGCGGCACGCGCTTGGCCACCAGGCCATTCGCGTAGGCATTCTTGGCAAAGAAAAAGGCGATGAACAGCAGCAACAGCACGACGCCGCCGACCAGGGTGTCGCGCGACGAGGTATCGGTCGTGCTGGCGGGATCGAGCGCGGGCGCAGGTTCGGTGGTAGCCGTGGTGGCGGTACCTGCAGCCGGTGCGTCCGCCGCTGGCGGCGCGGACGCCGGGGCCGGCAGGGTAAAACCAGTGTTGTCTTTTGGAGTGTCTTGCGCCATGGTATGCCTCTGTTGAATGGAAGGAATTTTTAGGGAGTGATTGTTCAGGCCAGGCTCAAGGTATGGCCTTCTGCCACGCGCACGACGGCCGGCTGGCCCAGGCCCCGCTTGAGTTCGCCAATGTCGCGGCCGTCATCGTCGCGGATCTGCACGCTCTTGAATGGCTTCAACAGCACTTGGCGCTGCACGCCGTCGGCCAGCACCTTGTAGCGCGTGGCACGCGTACTGACCAGGCCCAGCGCCAGCAAGCCCAGCACGAGCGCGAGCACGCCGCCCAGTATCACCAGCACGGGCAGCAGCGGATACTGGATGCGCACCAGCAGCGGTATCGTTGCCTGCGAGGCGCGCACGCTGTCGGGCGGCGTAAACATGCTGGATATCGGGTCGCCGGGGAACAGTTCCTGCAAATCCTTGCCAAAGCTGGACGCCAGCGCCAGCCGCTGTTCCGACAGGCCCACCTGCGCCTGCATGGGCAGCGTCACCTGCTTGCCCATGGCGGCGATCGCCTGCGCCGACCATGGCGACGGAATCTGCGCCATCGGCAGCGCAAACTGTACCTGCACGGACTGGCTGGCGCCCGGCTGCAGCTGCCGGATTTGATCCGGCGCAACGTGCAGCGGTGCGTTCTGTCCGGCCAGGCTGGCGTGCACTTTGGCGCTGTCGATCACGTACGGGAAAAACATGTTTTGCAGGGACGCCTGCAGCACCACTTGCGGCACCAGCTTGGCCGCATCGACGTCGAGCACGATGGTGCGCCCGTCGCGGCCCAGGCTGGCGTGCACATTGGCGCTGTTCTTGACGGACTGGGGCACGATGCGCACGGCATCCTGGTCCACCGGTTTTAATCGCGCGGGCGGGCGCGTCAGCACTTGCGACAAGCGCCCTTCGGCCAGGATGCGGGTCAAAGCCTCGGACGCCGGCTGGCCGTACGCGAGCGCATACACCATCAAGCCCTTGGCGCTGTACAGCTTGCCCTGCACGGGCATGCGCAAGGGAAACACCACCGTCTTGGTGATCGACGGTTCCAGGTGCAGCAAGCGGTAAAAGTCGCGGTTACGCTCGGCCGTCTGGCTGTCGTTGTTGGGGCTGTTCTTGTTATTCGTAAAGATCCACACGATGCCGGAAGCGGACTGGAATGGTCCCGTAATGGTCTTGGTGACGGCTTCCTGGAAATCCGTGTCGGCCAGCGCGCCGCCGGCACTCTTGCGCGCCAGACCCAGGCTGGCCAGCTGGCCCGCCACGCCGGCGCCGCCCTGTCCCTGCCCGATCAGTGCGGGCGACACATTGCTGCCGCTGCTCTGGCTGAAGGCCAGCGTGTAGACCTTGTCGGACGGGCTCGTCGCAGCCTGCGCCACGGCGCCCACGAGGGCTTTCAGCTGCGAATGCTCATCCGTGTAAAACGGCTCCATCCAGCCCGAGTTTTGCACGAGAAACGCTTGCTGGATGCCGGCCGCCTGCGCGGCGGCTGCACTGACACTGAGTAAAGCGGCGCAGGCCGCGATCAGGACGCGCGCCTTCATGCCTGCAAGGCCCAGCCATCAATGCGCGACAGCAGCGGGTGATACGCCCACAGCATGCCTTCATGGACAAACAGGCGCACCCGCCACGGCTCGCCGACGGCAAAGGTATGAAACACGGTTTCGCGCAATTCATCGTCCTGCACCAACTGGGCGGCCAGGCGCTCGTTCGAGCGCAGCACGCTCGACAGGCCGGCGCTGGTGGCAAATTTCACGCCAAAGACGCTGTTGCCAACGCCTGACTCCAGCAGCGGCATAACGGCCTGGTTCTTGCCGCCATCGTCGCCGTGTTCCGGCTCTTCCCATGGCGCCGTTTTCAGCTTGGTGGCGAAGCGGTAATTGAAGCTGCCCGAACACAGGCGCGGCGCCAGCGCGTCGGCACGTTCGGACTGCGCGCCCAGTTTCACGTAAACATAGGTGCCGCGGTTGCGCTCGAAGCACAGCTGCCACAGGCCGCCGTCGCGCGACACGTAGGGGCTGCCGAATTCGAAATGCGGCACCAGCCCTTCGGGCCAGGGTGTGAACGAGGCGGCCACGTTGCCGTCCGGCTGCAGCTGCAGGCGCAGCTGGCCGTTGGCGCAAGGCCACACGGCCATGCGGTTGTAGGCGACGGGCGCGCTGACGTTGCCCAGATCAAACAGGCCGTCGAGCAGCACGTCGCTGCCCGGCTTTTGCGCGGCATCAAGATTGACGAAGCGGATCCGGCCGTCGTCGTCGCGCAGCGGCGCCCACAGGCGGTTCTGGAACCAGACGGGCGCGGCCGCACACGGCGCGCCGCCCACGTGCTCGACCACATAGGTGAGCGAAGGCACGTCAGGACGGATGCACGCCAGACCATGGCTGGTCGGCAAGACCAGCACGCTATTGAACTCCGGCACCAGCTCGGCGCGCCAGGCGCCGTGGGCCAGGTCCGATTCGGCCAGCAGGCTGCCATAGTCGGGATCCAGCGCCAGCCAGCGTTTCGAGGCGGGCAGCCAGGCGTGCAAGACGGCCTTGCGCGGGTCGAGCGCCAGCAGCGCGGGCGCGCTGGTGCCGAACTGCGCGGAAAAAAATTCGTATTCACCGGGCGGCGGCATGGGCAGCGAGGCATCTGCCTGCGCATGCTCTTCGCGCGCGCGCTGGTCGGCCAGTTTCAGGGGCACGCTGGCCTGGCGCAAGCCGGCCGGGCCGGTTGGCGGCACGTCGCTGACGGGATAGGCGCCGTAGGGCGGCACCCACGGCGGGGTAATTGACGTGTCGGGCGGCACTTGCAAGGCCGCGCCCGAAGCGGGGTCGAACGCAAATTCGGGCGGGAACTGGCGCACGGGCGCGCCGGCCGCCGCGGGCAGGCGCCGCGCGAGCATCAGCTTGCCGATATCGGCATCGCTCACCAAGGGCGAGACGTTCTGGCCGTCCGCGCTGCGCTGCATGCTCCATGCGCCCTCGTCATCCACGTGCCAGGCGCCGGAGGGCAGTGGCCAATCCCCAGAAGTTTTATGGTCCATTTATTTTCTATGACTAGCAATGCATTCAGACGGTGTAACGTGCTGGGGCTGACGAAACGAAGTCGCAGCCCTGGCAGTTCTCATAGTAACGTCTTTTTATCTGTATGGAAACATTGACGACAGTCCTCAGCCTTGCTGCGTCCGCACTTTCGTCAACAACTTGGTGGTCGAGCGGTCATGCTCGAAATCGATGGCCACGGCCTGGCCGCCATACGCGAGCACGGCCTTGCCTTCGGGGATGGCCGCCATGTCGTAGTCGCCGCCCTTGGCATAGATTTCCGGTTCGATGTCCTGCACCACTTCCAGGGCGCTGTCTTCCGAAAACGGCACCACCAGACTCACGGCTTCCAGCGCGGCCAGCACGGCCATGCGGTCTTCGCAGTTGTTCAGGGGGCGATCATCACCCTTGCCCAGGCGTTTCACTGAAGCATCGGTATTCACGGCAACGATCAGCGAGGCGCCCAGTGCGCGCGCCTGCGCCAGATACGTCACGTGGCCGCGGTGCAAAATGTCGAACACGCCGTTCGTCACCACCACGGGTTTCGGCAGGGCCGCGGCGCGGGCGCGCAATTCGTCGCGGCCGCACAGTTTGTTTTCAAAATCAGGCATGGATATCTCTTGTAGGGTTAAATAGGGTCACGCTAGGGTCACTCTCAGGCGTGGCTATCGCCTTGGATGCCGCCGGCATCGCGGCGCCAGGCATCGATCAAGGCCAGGACGGCCGGCTCCAGGCCCTCTTCGGCGATGCAATCTTGCCGGTTGTAAATCATCAGCGCATACACGGCGGCCAGGCGGCTGACGGGCGACGACAGCGCATATTCATTGCCGCGCGCCGGTTGCCTGGCGCGCCAGTAATTGATTGCCGCTTCCAGCGCCTGCATCCGCAATTCCATCACCGTCTCCCTTCGCCGCCCGGTCCCGCATTATAGGGGGCGATCCGCTACAATACGCCATTGGCGCCACAGTTTCACGTTTGCGCCACCTTTCATTCATTGCAAGTAAGTACTTCCTGTGTTTCAATCAACCTATGACACTGACTGAACTGAAATATATCGTTGCAGTCGCGCGAGCGAAGCACTTCGGCCACGCCGCGGAAGCTTGCTTCGTTGCCCAGCCCACCCTGTCAGTGGCCATCAAGAAACTCGAAGACGAATTGGGCGTGGTCCTGTTCGAACGGGGCGGCGCGGAAATCTCCGTCACGCCCCTGGGCGCGCAGATCATTGCGCAAGCCGAGCGCGTGCTGGAACAGACGGCCGCCATCAAGGAACTCGCCAAGCAAAACAAGGACCCGCTGGCCGGCCCGTTGCGCCTGGGCGTGATCTACACGATCGGCCCCTACCTGCTGCCGCCGCTGGTCAAGGCCATGATAGACCAGGTACCGCAGATGCCCTTGATCTTGCAGGAGAATTTCACGGTTCGCCTGCTCGAATTGCTGCGCCAGGGCGAACTGGACGTGGCCATCATGGCCCTGCCCCTGCCCGACCACGGCATGGCCATGCAGGAACTGTATGACGAGCCGTTCGTCGTCGCCATGCCGCGCCAGCATCCATGGACGGCGCGTGACAAAATCGCCGCGCAGGATTTGAAATCGGAAACCATGCTGCTGCTGGGCAATGGCCACTGCTTCCGCGACCAGGTGCTGGAAGTGTGCCCCGAAATGGCGCGTTTTTCCTCGCCCGGCAACGGCATGCAGCGCACGTTCGAAGGTTCTTCACTGGAAACCATCCGCCACATGGTGGCCAGCGGCATCGGCCTGACGGTCTTGCCGCGCGCCTCCGTCGCCAATATGCACGCCACCGACGGCATGCTCGAATACCGGCCCTTCGCCGCCCCCGTGCCATCGCGCCGGGTGGTCATGCTGTGGCGCAAGAGTTTTACGCGCAAGGCCGCCATCGACGCCTTGTGCGCGGCCATCGCCAGCTGCAACTTGCCTGGCATCACCCCCTTGTGCGAAGACGACGAATAGTACATTTACATACTATTTGCGATAATCGACCTTTCTCTTCAACAAGATCGAGTCTTCCATGAACAAGCTGGCGCTGTATTTCCGCCTGATACGGCTGGACAAGCCTATCGGTACCGTATTGCTGCTGTGGCCTACCCTGTGCGCGCTGTGGCTGGCGCAGCAGGGCGTGCCGGACTGGCGGCTGCTGCTCATCTTTACTCTTGGCACTTTCCTGATGCGCTCGGCAGGCTGCGCCATCAACGACTACGCCGACCAGGATATCGACAAATTCGTCAAGCGCACGGCCGAGCGCCCCATCACCAGCGGACGCATCAGCGGCAAGGAAGCGCTGGCCGTGGCCGGCGTGCTGACCGTACTGGCCTTTTGCCTGATCCTGCCCCTCAACGCGCTGACCAAGCAACTGTCCGTGGCGGCCGTCATCATCGCCGGCACCTATCCCTACTTCAAGCGTTTCTTTGCCATTCCGCAAGCGTATCTCGGCATCGCCTTCGGTTTCGGCATTCCCATGGGCTTTGCCGCCATCACGGATGCCGTGCCCGTCGTCGCCTGGCTGCTGCTGCTCGGCAATGTTTTCTGGGCAGTGGCCTACGATACGGAATACGCGATGGTCGACCGCGACGACGACTTAAAAATCGGCATCAAGACCTCGGCCATCACCTTTGGCCGCTACGACGTGGCCATCGTCATGTTCTGCTATGCCGTTTTCCTGCTGCTGTGGCTGGCATGCGGCTGGTATCTGGGCTTGCGTTACTGGTTCGTCGCGGGCCTGGTAGTTGCGGCCGGCTGCGCCGTTTACCACTACACCCTGATCCGCGCACGCGAGCGTATGCCGTGTTTTGCGGCATTCCGGCATAATAACTGGCTAGGAGCGGCGGTGTTTGCGGGCGTGGTTCTGGACTTTGCTTTCCGTTAAGCAATCATCCTTGCGCCGCGGTAGCCCTTGAGGCGGCGCAAGACAGCCTGGCCGCAGCTGCCTACACTGGTATTTCACTGTGCAGTTTCACTTCCATGAGGTAATACATGAGCTCGATACATACCGGAAAATCCAGCAGCGACAGCATCCTCGCCGACGCCGACAAGGCCCGCGACAAACTGGTCGGCGACCTGAAAACCGTCATCAATGAAGCGGAAGGCTGGCTCGACGGCGCCAAGGATCAGACGGGCGAGAATGTCAAAGCCGTCAAGGACAAGTTCATCGCCACCCTGGAAACGGCCAAGAAAGACTTGATCAAGCTGGAAGAAGACTTGCTCGAACGGACCAAGAAGGCGGCCAAGGCCACCGACGAATACGTGCAGGACAATCCGTGGAAAGCCGTGGGCGCGGGCGCCGTCGTGGGCGTGCTGTTCGGCCTGCTGCTTTCCTCGTCACGCCGCTAGACAGTACCGACGGCCTTGGCCGTCTCCTGACGCGAAAGGCAGCATATGGCTATCGTGCACCATGTCGCCCAAGTCGCAGCGACCCTCGCCGCCATCGTCCAGACACGTCTGGCCCTGGCGGCCGTGGAAATGGAAGAAGAGTCGCTGCGCTTCCTGTCCTATCTGGCGCTGGCCATGCTGGCACTGTTGTGCCTGTTCGTCGGCCTCGTATTGATCGTGTTCCTCGTCATCGTGCTGTTCTGGGATACGCACCGCATCGCCGCCATCGCCATCACGGCCGCCGTCTTCATCGTCGCCGCCATCGCCACCCTGCTGGGCGTGCGCGCCAGTTTCCGCAGCAAGCCGAAACTGCTGTCCTTCACACTTTCCGAACTAAACAAAGACCTGGACGAGCTGCAACTGCTGGCCCGCCGGGGATCGGAGCAGCCATGACCACGCATCCCACCAAGTTGTCGCATGTGCACACGGCCGCCAGCCTGGCGCAGCGGCGCGACGCGCTGCTGGCCGAATGCGCGCTGCAGCGCCTGGCCTTGGGCGTGCAGACGCGCCAGTTGCTGGAGCCGCTCACGGGCGGCAATCTGCGCCACACCCTGGCCACGCGTTTTAAAATTCCCCTGATGATAGGCGGCGGCGTGCTGGGTTTGCTGCTCGTACGCCCGCGCCGTTTCCTGCCGCTGTTGCGCGCCAGCGGCGCGCTACTCAAGCACGCCACCACCGCCATGCCCGTCGTGCTGGCGCTGGCGCAGCGTTTCAGCAAGAAAGACACGCCGGAATAAATTATTTTTTTCCTGGCTGCATCCAAATGGCAAACCCCTGCGTAGTAATGGTATCAACCAGCCGGTTGAGCCAACTACCAGGAGTTCGCCATGCTTGCCTTCACAGCCCCACGCCACACCGTTCCCGCACTGACTTTGCTGGGCGCCGCCCTGCTGCTGACGGCTTGCGCGCCCATGAGCGCGCGCTATTCGCAGGAACAATTGCCGAACGCCGTCAAAGTGCCCGATGGCCACCAGGTCGCCATGCAAACGGTGGGCGTGGGCAAGATCGCCTACGAATGCAAGGCCAAGAAAGATATGACGGGCCATGAATGGGTCTTCGTGGGACCGGACGCAGCCTTGAACGACCGCGGCGGCATGCAGGTCGGCACGTATGTCGGCCCACCTGCCACCTGGGCCAACCTGGACGGCTCGAAAGTGACGGCAACGCAAGTGGCCGTGGCGCCGGCCGGTGCGGGCAACATCCCGTATCAGCTGGTGAAAGCCAACCCTGCCACGGGCAGCGGCGCCATGCAGGGCGTCAGCTACATCCAGCGCGTGGCCACCAGCGGCGGCGTGGCGCCAAGCAGCCCCTGCGGCATGGAGTCCATCGGCGCCAAGCAATGGGTGCCTTACCAGGCCGATTACATCTTTTGGAAAGCAGCATAAAAACACCTATCAAAACCTGCTGCGCGTCGGGATAGGCGGCCTGCGATGCTCACCGGCTCGGCGCCCCCGTACTTAGTACGGTTGCGCGTCTTAGCCACCTCTCCCTTCCGCTCGCAACGGTTTTGTTAGGTGTTGTAAAACATTGAGGCAACGGTTGGCAAGCTGGTTTCTGGCCTATACTCGGTCTTGAAAACTTGCTAACCGTTAACTCCAACGATTGCGCCGACCTTGCCAACCCTAGCCACTCCGTTCGATTACGATGCCGCCCTGCGCGCTTGCGCCAGGGGCGAGCAGCAGGCATTGCACGGCCTGTACCAGCAGGAAAGCCGCTATCTGCTGGGCGTGGCTCTGCGCATCGTGCGCCAGCGGGACCTGGCCGAAGACGTGCTGCACGACGCCTTTCTGAATATCTGGCGCCGCGCCGGCAGCTTCGACGCCACGCGCGGCAGCGGCAAGGGCTGGATCTATGTCGTGGTGCGGCACCAGGCGCTGGATGTGGCGCGCGCCCGCGCCCATGAAGTATCGGCCGACGAGGATACCGTGGAAACCCTGCTGCACGAACGACTAGGCCATGATGCCAGCGATGCCTATGCCGACCAGGCGGATCTGGGCAAGCTGCACGATTGCCTTGGCCACCTGGAGGAAGGCAAACGCAATAGCATCCTGTACGCTTACGTCGATGGCTGTTCCCATAGCGAAATCGCGCAGCGGCTGCAAGCGCCGCTGGGCACGGTGAAAGCCTGGGTCAAGCGGGGCCTGGCCGCCTTGCGGGAGTGCATGGGATGATCGACAGCGACGATGAATTGCACAGGCTGGCCGGCGAATACGTGCTGGGCACCCTGGAACGGGCCGAACGGGCGGACGTGGAACAGCGCTTGCCGCGCGACGCCGCCTTGCGCGACGCCGTCGATGCCTGGGAACAGCGTCTGCTGCCATTGACGACCCTGGCGCCGCCCGAAACGCCCTCGGCGCAACTGTGGCCGCGCATCGGCGCCAGCCTGTTCACGCCAAAAGCCGTGCGGCAGGCGGGCGGCTGGCAGGCTTGGTGGAACAGCCTGGCCTTCTGGCGAGTGCTGGCCGGCGGCGGCCTGGCGGCCACGGCCGCGCTGGCCGTGCTGGTCACTATGCAACTGCAGGCGCCAAGCGGACCCGGCTATCTGGTGGTGCTGGTGGCGCCGCAAGATAAATCGCCGGGCTGGATCGTGCAGGCGGGCGGACGCGGCGGCAAGAACCGCGACCTGAGCCTGATCCCGCTGGGCCCGACTGCCGTGCCGCAGCAGAAAGCCCTGCAATTCTGGACCAAGGGCAAGGACTGGGGCGCGCCCGTCTCGCTGGGCCTCGTCAAGCCGGGCCAGAGCCTCAAGTTGACGTTGGACAAGCTGCCGCCGCTGCAACCCGATCAACTGTTTGAAATCACGCTGGAGCCGCAAACAGGCTCGCCGACGGGCCGGCCGACGGGGCCGATCCTGTATATCGGCCGCGCCGTCAAGGTGATGTAGCGTTTATTTGCCCAGCTCGTCCCCCATCTCGCGCCCGCGCTGCGCGGCCGCCTTGATGCCCTTGACGATGGCCGCCTTCACGCCGCTCTCTTCCATGCTGGTCAGGGCCGCGTACGTCGTGCCGCCCTTTGACGTGACCCGCTCGCGCAGCAAGGATACCGGTTCGCTGGAGTTCGCCGCCAGCTGCGCCGCGCCCGTAAAGGTGGCAATCGCCAGCTGCGTGCCCTGCTCCGGCGTGAGACCCAGCTCGGCCGCCGCCTGCTGCATCGCTTCGATAAAGTAAAACACGTAGGCCGGGCCGCTGCCGGACACGGCCGTCACAGGATCGATCTTGGCTTCGTCATCGAGCCAGACGGTCTGGCCGACGGAGCGCAGGATGGCGTCCGCCGTCTTTTTCTGTTCTTCGCTCACGCCGCCGCTGGCCACCATGCCCGTGATGCCCATGCCGATCAGGGCTGGCGTGTTCGGCATGCAGCGCACGATGGCCGGGTAATCGCCGAGCCAGCGCGACAGGTCTTGCGCGCGGATGCCGGCCGCGATCGACAGGATCAATGGCGCCCGGTCACTATCAAGGAAAGGCAGCAACTGCGCCGCCACGTCGCGCATGCTTTGCGGTTTCACGGCCAGCACGATCACGTCCACGCCGCGCAGCGCGTCGTCCGCAAGCAGCGCCGTCGTCACGCCGAATTGCGCCTGCAGTTTTTCCAGCGCGGGGGCGTGCGGGTCGATCACGTGGATGTTGCCGCCTAGGGTCAATTTGCCCGCCAGGCCGGCGATCAGGGCGGCGGCCATATTGCCGCCGCCCACAAAGGCGATATTCAATTCTGTCGTCATGCTTGTTCTCTCTTTATCAGGAATAGTTGCGGGAACCGAAAATGGCGCTACCCACGCGCACGATGGTGGCGCCTTCCAGCACGGCGGCGCGCAAGTCGGCCGACATGCCCATCGACAGGGTGTCGAGCGCCAGCCCTTCGGCCTTCAATTGTTGGTACAACACGCGCAATTGCGCAAAGGCAGCGCGCTGCAGCGTGATATCCGTTTCCGGCTCGGGAATGGCCATCAGGCCGCGCAAGCGCAAACGGGGCAGCTGCGCCACGGCATGCGCCAGCGCCGGCAGTTCGGCTGGCGTCACGCCGCTCTTGCTCGCTTCGCCGCTGATATTGACTTGCAGGCAGATATTCAAGTCCGGCAAGCCGGCCGGGCGCTGCTCGGACAGGCGCGCGGCGATCTTTTCCCGTTCCACCGTATGCACCCAGTCGAAGTGCTCGGCGATGGGGCGCGTCTTGTTGCTCTGGATGGGACCGATGAAATGCCATGCCGGGACGTGCTGCGGTGCGGCCGCTTTTACAAAGGCGATCTTGTCGAGCGCTTCCTGCAGATAATTTTCGCCAAACGCCGCCTGGCCCGCATGCATGGCGTCCAGCACGGCGTCCGCGCCAAAGGTTTTCGACACGGCCAGCAGGGTCACGTCGGTCGGGGCGCGCTGCGCCTCAGCGGCGGCCTGCGCAATACTGTCTCGCACGGCTTGCAAGTTCTGTTCGATTGTGGACATAATCATTTTCTAGTGTATAGGGGCGGCGGCACAGTGCGCCAGCCCATCAATGCAGGCACAGGGATTATAAATGGACATTTCCGAACTACTCGCTTTCTCCGTCAGCAACAAGGCTTCCGACTTGCACCTGTCTTCCGGCCTGCCGCCGATGATACGGGTCAACGGCGACGTGCGCCGCCTGAACGTGGCCCCGCTCGAGCACAAGGAAGTGCACAGCATGATCTACGACATCATGAACGATAGCCAGCGCAAGGCCTATGAAGAAGCGCTGGAATGCGATTTCTCGTTCGAGATTCCCGGCCTGGCCCGCTTTCGCGTCAACGCCTACAATCAGGAACGGGGTGCCTCGGCCGTGCTGCGCACGATTCCGTCGAAAGTGCTGACCCTGGAAGAGCTGAACGCCCCGCGCATCTTCGGCGAGCTGGCCATGCGCCCGCGCGGCTTGGTGCTGGTGACGGGTCCGACCGGTTCCGGCAAGTCGACCACTCTGGCGGCCATGGTGAACCACGTCAACGAGCGCCTGAACCACCATATATTGACCATCGAAGACCCGATCGAATTCGTGCATGAACCAAAAAAATGCCTGATCAACCAGCGCGAGGTCGGTTCGCACACGCATTCGTTCAGCAATGCGCTGCGCTCGGCCCTGCGCGAAGACCCGGACGTGATTTTAGTGGGCGAATTGCGCGACCTGGAAACCATCCGTCTGGCGCTGACGGCGGCCGAAACGGGCCATCTGGTCTTCGGCACCCTGCACACCTCGTCGGCGGCGAAATCGATCGACCGCATCATCGACGTCTTCCCCGCCGAGGAAAAGGAAATGGTGCGCGCCATGCTGTCCGAATCCTTGCAAGCCGTCATTTCGCAGAACTTGCTCAAAACCAAGGATGGCGCGGGCCGCGTGGCCGCGCATGAAATCATGCTGGCCACGCCGGCCGTGCGCAACCTGATCCGCGAAGCGAAAGTGGCGCAAATGTATTCGGCCATCCAGACGGGCAGCAATGTCGGCATGCAGACGCTGGACCAGTGCTTGAGCGACCTGGTCCGGCGCGGCACGATCTCGGCGGAAACGGCCCGCTCGGCCGCCAAAGCCCCTGAAAACTTCCCCGGATAAGCCATGCAGACGACGCACGAACACTATGGCGCCATGCACGCGCTGCTGGCGCAGATGCGCGCACGGGGCGGCTCGGACCTGTTCATCACGGCCGGCTTTCCTGCCGCCATCAAGCTCGACGGCAAACTGACGCCGCTGGCGGGCGGCGCGCTCGATGCGCAACAGGCGGCCGGCTACGTGCGCGCCGTCATGAACGCGCGCCAGGCGGCCGAGTTTGAATCCAGCCGCGAAGCCAATTTCGCCATCAGCCCGGAGGGACTCGGGCGTTTCCGCGTGTCCGCCTTCGTGCAGATGGGCCAGGCAGGCATGGTCTTGCGATTGATCAATACCGCCATCCCCACCCTCGATGGGCTCGGCTTACCGGCCGTCCTGCAAGACATCGTCATGAGCAAGCGCGGCCTCGTCATCATGGTGGGCGCCACGGGTTGCGGCAAGTCGACCACCCTGGCGGCCATGGTGGGCCACCGCAACG
This sequence comes from Janthinobacterium rivuli, assembly GCF_029690045.1. NCBI lineage: Bacteria > Pseudomonadati > Pseudomonadota > Betaproteobacteria > Burkholderiales > Oxalobacteraceae > Janthinobacterium > Janthinobacterium rivuli. Next base: position 1,180,988 of record NZ_CP121464.1, on the reverse strand, counting down.
CGCACAGCCATGGCCACATCATCACCATTGAAGACCCCGTGGAATTCATCCATCCGCACGGCAACTGCATCGTTACCCAGCGCGAAGTGGGCGTCGATACGGACGACTGGGGCACGGCCCTGAAAAACACCCTGCGCCAGGCGCCCGACGTGATACAGATCGGCGAAATCCGCGACCGGGAGACGATGGATCACGCCATCGCGTTTGCCGAGACGGGCCATCTGTGCCTGGCGACCTTGCACGCGAACAACGCCAACCAGGCGCTGGACCGCATCATCAATTTCTTCCCCGAAGAGCGGCGCCAGCAGTTGCTGATGGACCTGTCGCTCAATTTGAAGGGCATGATTTCGCAGCGCCTGATCCCCGGCAAGGACGGCGGCGGGCGCAAGGCGGCGCTGGAAATCCTGCTCAACTCGCCGCTGATGAGCGACCTGATCTTCAAGGGCCAGGTACACGAAATCAAGGAATTGATGAAAAAGTCGCGCGAGCATGGCATGCAGACCTTCGACCAGGCCCTGTTCGACCTGCACGAAGCGGGCGCCATCAGCTATGAAGACGCGCTGCGCAATGCGGACTCCGTCAACGACCTGCGCCTGACGATCAAACTCAAGGGCGCCACGGCGCCGGAACCGGCCCCGCAAGCGGGCGCCACCAAACTGGGACTCCTCTGACATGACCAGCATCCACGATTTCCAGGCCGAGGCACTGGACGGCACGCCGGTCGACCTGGCGCGCTACAAAGGCAAGGTATTGCTGATCGTCAACACGGCCAGCGCCTGCGGCTTCACGCCGCAATACCAGGGGCTCGAAGCGCTGTACCGCGAATTTCACGAGCAGGGCCTGGTCGTGCTGGGTTTTCCCTGCAATCAATTCCGTCAGCAGGAACCGGGATCGAACGGGGAAATTGGCGCCTTTTGCGAGAAAAACTTCGGCGTCACCTTTCCCCTGTTTGCCAAAGTCGACGTGAATGGCGCGCAGACCCATCCCCTGTTTGCGCAATTAAAACAGGCGGCGCCCGGCATATTGGGCACGCAATCGATCAAATGGAATTTCACCAAGTTTTTGGTGCGCAAGGATGGCAGCGTATTTCGCCGCTATGCGACGGCCAGCAAACCGGCCAGTCTGGCGGCCGACATACGGCAATTGCTACAGGAGTAAAAACGGATTGCTTTGATTTAAGACAACAATCATGTTAAATCCATAAAACTGCATTTATTTCATGCTTGATATCAATATTGTGTTTCAAATAGCAAATATCGGTGATAATGTTTACATAATTATTCGCAGATATCGATCATAAAACGATGCTAGTCTTTGGGAAAATATTATCTTCTTGGATGCGGATGGGCAGTTATCCCCGCCTCTTCATCCCTATTACCTTCCTGATACTCGCCGTTTCCGCCGTTCGCTATCACGCCCTGCTGGGTACGGAAACGGCGCTGGCCAATGCGCGCTACCAGAGCGACGCCCGGCAACTCGACCTGTTCCTGGCCAATAGCGTGCTGCCGCTGGCCGTGCACACGGACCGGCATGCGACGCACGACAGCGTGCGGCAGGCGCTGCGCAGCGCCTTGCCGCTGAACCGCAGCCTCGTTTCCGCGCGCTGGGATACGGCTGGCGCGCATGTCGAAGTGCTGGCCGATAACAAGCCGGGCGACACGCCGGCCGACGGCGTGCCGGGCTGGTTTGCGCGCCTGGCGGGCATGGCGGCCATCCGCAGCCGCCTGACGGTGGCGCTGCCGGACGGCGGCGACGGCATCCTCGACCTGCACTACACGCCCGGCCGGCCTCTGGCGCAGGTGTGGCAAAGGGTGCTCGAGCAGGCCGTCCTCAGCAGCATCAATATCGTCCTCGTCTTCCTCCTGCTGGGCTTGATCCTGGCGTCGCACCGCAAGCTGCTGGCGCGCTTCGTGCAAGCGACCGACCGCTTTCGTGATGGCAATTTCGCCGTGCGCCTGGCGGCTGGCGCCACGCCCGAGGCGCAAGCCGTGTCGCAGTCGTTCAACGGCATGGCCGGCGATATCGAAGGACTGCTGACTTCGCTGAAAACCAGCCAGCGCCAGCTGGGCGAACAGCTGAACGAAACCGTGCACATGCAGCAGGCGCTGCAAAAGCTGTCGTGGCAAAACTACAATGACGTGCTGACGGGCTTGCCCAACCGTGCCGCGCTGGCCGCCCGCTTCGAGCAGGAACTGTTCCTCGCGCGCGAACGCCAGCGTCTGCTAGCCGTCTGCCTGTTCGACCTCGACCACTTCCAGGCCATCAACGACCGCTACGGCGCCGAGGCCGGCGATGAAATCCTCAAGCAGGTGGCCGGCCGCCTGCACGGCTTCACGGGCCAGGTCCATTACGCGGCGCGCCTGGGCGGCGATGAATTCGTCATGCTGCTGTGCGGCCAGGCCAGCATCGCCAGCATCGAACAGAACATCACCCAATTGATGCAGGAACTGAGCCGCCCCTACCAGTGCGACCAGCAGGCGCTGCACGTGACGGCCAGCGCCGGCATCGCCGTCTACGCGGGCAAGGACTTGAATACGGAAAGCCTGCTGCGCCACGCCGACCACGCCGTCTACCAGGCGAAACTGACGGGGCGCAACCAGTACCACTTCTTCGACACCAACCTCGACGAGGAAGTGCGCACCCACCACAACCAGCGCACGGAAGTGCGCCACGCCCTGATCAACGGCGAACTGCGGCTGTACTACCAGCCCAAGGTGAATATGCGCGCTGGCACGGTGGTGGGCATGGAAGCGCTGCTGCGCTGGCAGCACCCGCGCCGCGGCGTGCTGTCGCCTGCGCAATTCCTGCCGCTGGTGGAGCAGACGGATTTGATCATCGACATCGGCGAATGGGTGCTGCGCCAGGCCCTGTGGCAGATGCAGCGCTGGGTGGCTTGCGGCAAGCACTGGGTAGTCAGCGTGAATATCGCGGCACGCCACTTCCAGCAAGCCGACTTCGTCTCGCGCCTGGAAACCATCCTCGGCGAATTTCCCGGCGTGCGCGCCAGCATGCTGGAACTGGAAATCCTCGAATCGTCAGCGCTGCACGACATCGAAGACGTGCGCCGCATCATCCGCGCCTGCCAGGCGCTGGGCATCACGTTCGCGCTCGACGATTTCGGCACCGGCTACTCGTCGATGTCATATTTAAAACGCCTGCCGGCGAATATCGTCAAGATCGACCAGAGCTTCGTGCGCAACATGCTCAACGACCGCGACGACCTGCACCTGGTGCGCGCCGTCATCGGCCTGGCCCGTTCCTTCAGCCTGACGGTGATCGCCGAAGGCGTGGAAAGCGTCGAGCATGGCGCGCGCCTGATTCAGCTGGGCTGCGACCTGGCGCAAGGCTACGGCATCGCCCGCCCCATGCCGGCCGACGCCGTGCTGGAGTGGGCTGCGAACTTCGTGCCGGCGCCCCAATGGCGCATCGCGCAGTACAGCGAGACGCCTATTTAGGCGTCAAGGCGGAGTCGATCAGCTCGATCCAGTGCCGCACGGGCGTCTCCGTGCCTGACTGCAGGTGGCTCAGGCAGCCGATATTGGCCGACACGATCATCTCCGGCTCGCACGCTTCCAGGTTCGCCACCTTGTTGTCGCGCAGCTGCTGCGACAGTGCCGGCTGCAAAATCGAATACGTGCCCGCCGAACCGCAGCACAGATGGCTGTCGGCGCACAGGCGCACGTCGACGCCGACGGCGCGCAAGACCTGCTCCACCTTGCCGCGAATTTGCTGGCCGTGCTGCAGGGTGCATGGCGGGTGATATGCCACCCTTTTCCCGATGCGCCCTTGCAGCAGCGCCGCCAGCTCGTTTTCAAACGCCGGCATGATCTCGGACAGATCGCGCGTCAGTGCCGCGATGCGCCGCGCCTTGTCCGCATACTGCGGATCGTGCGCCAGCAGATGGCCATATTCCTTCACCGTGGCGCCGCAGCCGGACGCCGTCATGACGATGGCTTCGGCACTTTCCACGTATGGCCACCAGGCGTCGATATTGCGGCGCATGTCGTCCAGCGCCGCGTCCTGGTCGTTCAGGTGATGGCGCAGCGCGCCGCAGCAGCCGGCCTTGGGCGCGACGATCAATTGCACGCCGAGCGCATCGAGCACGCGCGCCGTGGCCGCGTTGATGTTCGGCGACATGGCCGGCTGCACGCAGCCGTCCAGCAGCAGCATGCTGCGCGCGTGCTGGCGCGTCGGCCATGCCCCCGCTTGCGCGCCCGGACGCAATTTATCCTGCAAGCTTTTCGAGAGCAGCGGGCGCAGCGCCTGCCCCGCCTTGTACACGGGCGTAAACAGCCAGCGGCGCGGCAAGGCTTCCTTCAGGGCGAAGCGCAGCGCGCGTTCGCGCAAGGGGCGCTGCACGCGCTGCTCGACGACGTTGCGGCCGATGTCGACCAGGCGCCCGTACTGCACCCCGGACGGACAGGTCGACTCGCAGTTGCGGCAGGTCAGGCAGCGGTCCAGGTGCGTCTGCGTCTTGGCCGTGACGGGCGCGCCTTCGAGCACTTGCTTGATCAGGTAAATGCGTCCGCGCGGGCCATCGAGTTCGTCGCCCAGCAGCTGGTAGGTGGGACAGGTGGCCGTGCAAAAGCCGCAATGCACGCAGGCGCGCAGGATGGCTTCGGCTTCGTCGCCTGCCGGCGTATTCTTGATGAAATCGGCGAGATTGGTTTGCATGCGCTCAATCCATTCTGTGCGGGTTGAAGATACCGGCCGGGTCGAAAGCCTGCCGCAGGCGCTGGTGGATGGTGGCGATGGCGGGCGCCAGCGGGTGGAACACGCCAACGGCCTTGTCGCCGCCGCGAAACAGCGTGGCGTGGCCGCCGGCGGCCGCCACGGCCTGGCGAATCTGCGCGCTGCCGGCCGCATCGGCGTCGCCATCGAGCTTGAGCCAGCGCTGCGCCCCGCCCCACTCGATCAGCTGGCGCCCCTTTAAAATCATGGCGCTGGCGTGCGGCGGCAGAGACAAGCGCCACAGGCTGCCCGCGCCCGCGAAGAATGCGTGCGTTTGCTCGCGCACGTCCAGCCAGAAAGCGGCCGCGTCATCGTGCGTCAGCACTTCGCCTCCCAGCGATTGCAGGGCCGCCGAGACAGCCGCCTCGGCGCCGGACAGGCGCACCGTCAACACGCCATCGTGCCAGCAGCTGGCCGATATCGGCAGCGGCTTGCCCGCCCACTCATTGAGCATGCGCAAGGCGGCGATTTCCGCGCAGGCCACGCGGAACGTCGCTTCGCGCAGCGGCAAGGGCAGCACCTTCAGCGACACTTCCAGGATCAGGCCCAAGGTGCCCAGGGACCCCGCCAGCAGGCGCGAGACATCGTAGCCGGCCACGTTCTTCATGACTTGCCCGCCAAAGGCCAGGCGTTCGCCATGGCCATCCATCAGCACGGCGCCCAGCACGAAATCACGCAAGGCCCCCGCGCTGGCCCGGCGCGGGCCGGACAAGGCGCTGGCGACGACGCCGCCCACCGTGGCGCCGGGGCCGAAGTGCGGCGGCTCGAACGCCAGCATCTGGTTGCGCGCGGCCAGCGCCGCCTCGATTTCCACCAGCGGCGTGCCGCAGCGGGCCGTGATCACCAGCTCCGTCGGTTCATAGTCGATGATGCCCGCATACGCGCGCGTATCGAGCACCTCGCCTGTCAGCTGCTGGCCATACCAGTCTTTCGAACCGCCGCCGCGCAGGCGCAAGGGGCTGCCCGCCGCGCTGGCCGCCAGGATCTGCTGCCTGAATTGTTCAACGATTGCTTGCAAAAGAGTCTCCGGCGGATTAAAAACGGGGCAGGTTGGCGAACGGCAAACGCCCCGCCGTCACATGCATCTTGCCGAATTCGGCGCAACGGTTCAAGGTGGGGATCGCCTTGTCCGGGTTCAGCAAGGCATGGGGATCGAAGGCGCGCTTGACGGCGAAGAAGGCATCGAGTTCGGCGCGCGTAAATTGCACGCACATGGAATTGATCTTTTCCATGCCCACGCCATGCTCGCCCGTGATGGTGCCGCCCACAGCCACGCACAGGGCCAGGATGTCGGCGCCAAACGCTTCTGCGCGCTCGAATTCGCCGGGCATGTTGGCGTCGAACAGGATCAATGGGTGCAGATTGCCGTCGCCCGCATGGAACACGTTCGCGCAGCGCAAGCCATGCGTCGTTTCCATGGCGGCGATCCCCGTCAGCACTTCCGCCAGTTTTTTGCGCGGGATGGTGCCGTCCATGCAGTAGTAATCGGGCGAGATGCGCCCGGCGGCGGGAAAGGCGTTCTTGCGCCCGGACCAGAATTTCATGCGTTCCGCTTCCGACTGCGACACGGCAATCGCGCTGGCGCCCGCCCCTTCCAGCACGGCCGTCATGCGCGCGATTTCCTCTTCCACTTCCTCGTGCGTGCCGTCCGCTTCGCACAGCAAAATGGCGGCCGCGTCGATGTCGTAGCCGGCCTTGACGAACGGTTCGACCATGCGCGACGACGTCTGGTCCATCATTTCCAGGCCAGCCGGGATAATGCCGGCGGCGATCACGTTGGCCACCGCATTGCCGCCCGTGACGACGTCGTCAAACGACGCCATGATGACTCTGGCCGTCGCCGGTTTCGGTATCAGTTTCACGGTCACTTCCGTGACGATGCCCAGCATGCCTTCGGAGCCGATGAAGACGGCCAGCAGGTCGAGGCCCGGAGCGTCGAGGCATTCGCCGCCCAGTTCCAGCACGTCGCCAGCGATGGTGACGACGCGCACGCGCAGCACATTGTGCACGGTCAGGCCGTATTTCAGGCAATGCACGCCGCCCGAGTTTTCCGCCACGTTGCCGCCGATGCTGCAGGCGATCTGCGACGACGGGTCGGGCGCGTAGTACAAGGCATATTGCGCCACCGCTTCGGAAATGGCCAGGTTGCGCACGCCCGGCTGCACCACGGCGATGCGCGCATACGCATCGACGCGCACGATGCGGTTCAAACGCGCCGTCGACAGCACCACGCCATCGGCGATCGGCAAGGCGCCGCCCGACAGGCCCGTGCCGGCCCCGCGCGGCACGATCGGCACCTTCAACTCGCGGCAGACGCCGAGGATGGCGATGACCTGTTCTTCCGTGTCCGGCAGGGTCACCACCATCGGCAGCTGGCGGTAGGCGGCCAGGCCATCGCATTCATACGGGCGCGTATCTTCGGCGTCGGACAGCACGCAGCGTGCCGGCAGCACGGCCAGCAGGGCAGCGACGACGGCTTGCTGGCGCGCGGCGGTCAATCCGGATTCAGAGGCAGCATTGGGCATAAGATGGAGGGCAAATGAGCATGGGCGTGCAACGATTGTAAGCACAAACGTGGCGTGCAGCGCATTTTTTGTCACAATGGCGGGCAAATGCAGGGCCAGGCGGCGCGCGGTGTCGTATGCTGCCCCCATTCTTCTTTACAGGATCAGCATCATGGGCAACCGACTTTCGAAAATCGCCACGCGCACGGGCGACAATGGCAGCACCGGCCTGGGCGACGGCAGCCGCACCAGCAAGGACAGCGCCCGCATCCACGCCATGGGCGACGTGGACGAACTGAACTCCAATATCGGCTTGCTGCTGTGCGAAGCCATGCCCGACGCCTTGCGCGAGGAGCTGGTGGCCATCCAGCACGACCTTTTCGACCTGGGCGGAGAAATCTGTATCCCCGGCTACCAGCTGATCAAGGAAGAACACGTGCTGCGCCTCGACGACCTGCTGGCGAAATACAATGCGGACTTGCCGGCGCTCTCCGAATTCATCCTGCCGGCCGGCTCGCGCGCCGCCTCGCTCGCGCATGTATGCCGCACCGTGTGCCGCCGCGCCGAGCGCAGCATCGTCGCGCTGGCCAATGCGGAACCACTGCACGAGCATCCGCGCCAGTATGTGAACCGCCTGTCGGACCTGCTGTTCGTGCTGTCGCGCGTGCTCAACCGCTTTGCCGGCGGCGACGACGTGTTGTGGCGGCATGACCGCGCCAGATGACGCGGCCATGCACGTGTTGCTTATTCCGGCATCTCGGGATAGATGCCATTACGGCAGTTTTCAACGCAGAAATTGTAGTTGTCGCGGCAGGAAGCGTCACCCCGGCCTTCGTCGAGACAAATTCCCCTTAATTGGGCGCACTGGAAACCACAGCTTGGAGTGCTGTTTGCCGCCTTGTTGAACGACAGGCTGGCACCTGCAACAAAAAGAAAAAAAGCGATTTTTTTAAACATGCTGTTCCTTAGTGAGCGACGTGAAGTAAACACGCAACATGCCGCCGTTTCATGTTGCGCCCAAAGACAAGGGATAGAATCGGCTAGCGCCTTTCTTCAGCACCGGCCAGAATAGTTATTGGATTTTCTTAGCCGCAGGCCTGAAGACACACTTTATTGGCGCGGACGCATGAAGGAACACTGAACTCCATGACACAGGCATCGAGCGCCATATAGCACTCGGACTGGCATTCGGAAATGTCGGCGGTACTACTGGCCATCGCATACGAGGCGCTGACGCCCATGGCAAACAAAAAGAAACCCAGTTTTTTGAACATAAGTAATCCTTTGTGGAAATGAGGCACTGCAGGACGGATGAGGTGATTCGGCCGGCCTGGCCAGGAGACCGGCAGACCGGCAATCATTATTTACGGCAAGTATGGATCGCAGCTTTGATTGCACATCTGGTGAATCTTGGAGCAAGCGCCTGGCGACCTCGGATGGTCCGTCATGCACTGCACCAGATCGTCGTCACACTGCGCATAGCATTCCGGCTCGCCGCCGCCGGCGATCGCATACGAGGCGCTGACGCCCATGGCAAACAAAAAGAAACCCAGTTTTTTGAACATAAGCACTCCTGTTGAATTGACAGACGATGAGTAACAGCCATGGCGCGCCGTCTCTTACGCGCCATCGATCAGCTGGCATTGCCTCCGCGTCAATGACGCGGTGGGCGCAGGCATTCCTTCTGGCAAGCCTGATAATTTTCCATGCAGGCCGGCTGGCCGAATTCCACGCAATCGAGCAGGTTGCGTTCGCAGACAAAGGTGCAGTCAGGGCCAAAGGCCTGGGCACTGAAGGACAACGCGGCGCCGGCGGCAAACAGGAACGCGGCAATCTTTTTGAACATGGTCAGCCTTTCAAGTTAACAAGTTGAAACGTCAGATTTTCTTCAGCGCCGCTTCCAGCGCGCCCGTATTGAAACCCTGGATCTTGCGGTTGCCGATCAACACCACGGGCACGCCGCCGCCACCGAGTGCTTCATGGGCTTTTCGTGCTTCCGGGGATTTTTCGATATCAAGATCGACGAAATCGATCTTGTTCTCCTTGAAGTACGCGCGCGTCTTGGCGCAATAGCCGCACCAGTCCGTGCCGTACAGCACCACTTTCGTCTGGGCGTTCGGGAAATACGCGGCGTAATTGCCCTCTGTGTAATTCGACTTGAGCAAGCCGGGCAACAAGGACAGGCCATAACCGCTGCCCAGGCCTGCGGCCAGGATCAAGCCATACATGGCGATGGTTTTCATTTTTTTCTGCATCATAAGTATTGTCAGAGGCTTCAATGATCGAAGGCGGCGGATGCAGCATGCGCTGGGCGGCCGCCTGGCAATGCAAAACGGCGATCAGGCGCCGGCTTGGCAGCCTCTCAGGCAGCCTTTATAACTGCTGCTGCAGAATGGGGATCTGTCACCATACATCATCTGGCATTCCCGCAATTCCTCCTCGCAGCTATAACAGCTGTTATCCGAAGCGATGGCATAGGAAGCGCTCAAACCCAGGGTAAAAATAAACGCGGCAATCTTTTTCATTTACTACTCTCCATGTTAGCGATGGCACCAGGCAAAGCCGGCAATCGCGTCAGATCAGTCGTAAAAAATCCATACGGATTTCGTCTTTGCTTGCTACGAAAACGAATATAGACCGCACTTATTTTAGAGTCAACGTTTCCTTTCGATAAATTTCCAGTTAGGAAAATATATCGGGAAAGCCCGTGAAATGTGGAATTTGGAGAGATTGGCAGGCGTCAAACGTCTATACAATATCGGCGCCGCATGCAGGAAAAGGCCGGTTGCGGGCGCAACCGGCCGAGCGGCTACAGCACTTCGAGAAAACTCTTCAGCGCGATGATTTCCTCGGATGTCAGCTGCAATTGCTGCAGCAAGGGCGAGGTAACGGGAAACTTCGGATCGGCCGCCTGTTCGGCGTTGCGCGGCACGGGGCGCGACATGCCCGCATTGTACATGTTCAGCAAGCCCACCATCTGCGGGAACAGGCCATTGTGCATCCACGGCCCCGATTGTGCCACGCCGCGCAAGCCGGGCGTTAGGAACTTGCCCACGTCCTCATCCTTGCCCGTCACCAGGTAGCGTCCCAGGTCTTCATATTTCTTGCGCCCGTAATACGTCAGTCCCAGGTTGTGAAATTGCTGGTCCGTCAGCATGGCGCCGCTGTGGCACGTCATGCAGCGCGCCTTGGTGCGGAACAGATGCAGACCCAGCAGTTCGCGGTCGTTCAAGTCCGTGCGCCGGCCCTCCAGGAAAGTATCGAAGCGCGTGACGGGCGGCAGCACCGTGCGCTGGTAGTCGGCCAGCGCCGTCAGGATGCGCGGCAGGGTCACGCCGGCCCCCTCGCCAAAGGCGGCGTCGAACTGCGCCGGGTAATCGTCCAGTTTGGCCAGCTTGGCCGCCAGGGCTGGCACGTCCATGGCCATCTCGTCCGGATGCTGCAAGGGGCCCAGCGCCTGCTCTTCGAGGGTGGCCGCGCGGCCGTCCCAGAACAGCGGCTTGAGCTGGCCCACGCCCAGCAAGCCAGGCGCATTGCGCTGTCCCAGTCGTCCTTCGTGGCCGACGGAGGTACGCTTGCTGTCGGCAAAGCTGTGGGCCGGACTGTGGCAGCTGATGCAAGCCACCGCGTTCGAGCGCGACAAGCGTGGATCGTTGAACAGGCGCTGCCCCAGCGACGCCACGGCCGGCGCCACCTGCGGTGCGGGCATGGCCGAGACGGGTGCCATTTCCTGCGGCGTGACGCCATCAGCCACCTGCGGCCGGGGCCAGCTGGCGATGGGCTGCGCGTACGTCTGCCGCAGGCACGCCATGTCCCAGCCCTTGTCCGCCGCGCAGGCCGCGCTGGCGGGCACGGCATCGCTGGCGCGGCCATCCATGCTTATCATCAGGCCCGCGCCGCCCACCAGCAAGGCGGCCACGGCGAAGGTGGTTTTTTTCAGGTGGGATGCGATGCTCATGCGCCTGCCGTCATGGTCGTTGTCATCAGAAGCGGTAACCGAGTTCCAGCGTGAACTGGCGGCCTTTTTCATACACCAGCGCGGTAGCGGACTGATACAGCGGGTTGGTGCGGTTGGTGAGGTTTTCAATGCCCAGGTTGACGAATCCTTCGCCCGGGCCCGTTTTCGGCAATGCATATTGCACGCGCATGTCCCAGCTGATGGACTTGCCCACCGTGATGTCCTTGAAAACCGTCGCCACGCCACCGTCGAACATCAGCGATTCGCCCGTTGTCACCATGCCCGTTTCCGGACCCCGCACGCGGAAGAAATTATCCACTTTCAGGCGGTAGGCAGGCACGTCCGTCGACAGCAGCAGGCGCGCCGTCCAGGGCCGGTTGTAATTATTCGCCGGGCGGTCGATCCAGCGCACAAACTTGCCCTGGTAATAGATGTAGTCATCGAGTTCGCCGGCGAGATTGCTCAGAGTGTCATCGTAGCTGGCGTGCGACGAACGGGTGCGCGTGTGGTCATAGGCGAACTGCACCTGCGTGCTGCTGCCGCCCCAGCGCAGCGGACGCGCCGTTTCGGCCGCCAGCGTCCACACCTTGCTGTCGGTGCTGCCAATATTATCCCAATAATAATGGGCGGCCGATTCCAGGTGCTGCACGATTTCGTCGCGCCCCTCGCGCAGCACGCGCTTGGCGCTCCACTTCACGCCGCCCCAAAGATGGCTGACGCCCAGCATTTTTTCATCCGTGTACGGCGTTTTCATGTCGCCCAGCTGGTACCAGGTCCAGTTGGTGGCCATCTCGGGCGCGGCCCAGTCTTTCAGCAGGCCGCCCGACAGGGTGCGCGTCTGCGCCTTCGTCTGCAGTGCCAGGCGCTTCGAGTTGGCATAAAAATCGAAGAAATTGCGGCCATAGTAGCGGTTGGCGCCCACTTCGACCTGCGTCGTGCCCTTGCCCGCCACGTCCCAGAACGCCGACAGGCGCGGCGCGATGCTCGACTTGGGCGACAGGTCGTCGCTGTCGTAACGCGCGCCCAGGCGCAGGCGCACATTGCCGGCCCGGATATCGTCCTGCAAAAAGGCACCGCGCGTCTTGTTGCTCAGCTCATAGCCGCCCGCGTAATAAATGACGCGCGACGACAGGTATTGGCCGCGCACATTTGAGGCCGCGTTCCAGGGCGTCGCCAGGGAACAGTATTGCGTATCGACGCCGCCCACCATATTGCAGGTGCTGGTATTGACCGACGCCGTGTACTGTTCGTACGTGGTGTTGCGCTGGTAACTCGAATGCTGGGTGCCCAGTTCCAGACCCGCCTGGAAGGTGTGCGTGGCGCCCAGCAGGGCGAACGACTCCCACTTCAGCTTGCCTTGATACTGGGCGCTTTCCTGCTCCTGGTCAACGTCGCCATAGCCGCCCTCGTTGCTGGACCAGCCCGTCGCGCCCGTGCCCGTCTTGACGCCCCAGTTCTTGTTGCTCGAATAGCGCCAGCCTTTCCAGACGGTGGCATCGGCATCGCGCGAGCTGTCCATCCTGTTCCAGCTCAAACGGTGTTCCGCCGTGGCGTTGCCCAACAGCGCTATCGGGTGGGTCAGGCCCAGGTTGAGGCCATTGCCGCCGCTTTTCAAATGATACGTGCTGTTCTTCGCATTGGCGATGAAATAGTCGCCGTCTGACGGTGCATGCATGAGAGAAAAATCGGCCAGCACGCCGGGGCTGATGCTCCAGAAACCGCGCACAAAGGCGTTGTCGCTGCCGCGCCGCTGCACCTTGCGATTGGCGTCGCTTGCGCTCTGCAGGCCGTTGCCGTAACCATTCAGCGGAATTTCCGAGGTCTTGCGGATGAAGCTGCCGATCAGGCTGAAATTCTCCGTCACCTTGCCCTGCAGCGCGGCGCGGTACGTCCATTTCTCGAATTCCGGCTGCAAGTCGGCCGTGGCCGAGTTGGCAGCGCTTTCCCGCTGCGCGTCGCTGAGTTTGTACTTCATCCACGCCGAGCGCGTGCTTTCGACCGACACCTGGCCGGCCAGCTTGCGCGCGGGCGCGCAGGTATTGGCATTGACGACGCCGCCCTTGAAACGGCCATATTCGGCGCCGATGTTCGAGTCGAGCACCGTCACATCGCACAGCAGACTGGTATCGACTGCAAAGCCCTGGCTGGCCGACGGCGGCGTGGTGAGACTGGCAGGATTGTTGCTGCCCGGGCCGATATCGTTGTTGAGCGACATGCCATCCATCTGGTACAGATTGTCGTAGAACTTGGCGCCATTGATGCTGATGTCGGCTGGCGCCAGCTCGCCCTGGGTGGCGGAGGCTTGCTGCTTGTTATCGAATTGCACGCTGGGATTGATACGCAACAAACTGGTGATATTGCCGTCGATTCCATTCATGGCTTCGATCTGGCGCTTGTCCAGGCGCTGTTCGCCCACGGATTCGCGCTCGGCCTGCAAACGCACTTCGGGCAGCACTTGCGGCGTGGATTCTTCGCTGTCGGTGTCGGCGGCAAAAACACATGGCGTGACGGCGCTGGCGCCAAAGGCCAGGCTGATGGCCAACACGGACTGGCGCACGGTAAGAATGGAAGACATGGAAACCTTGCAACTGCGGATGAGAAGGCGGCAGTCTCATGATGCCGTCCTTCACTCGCGTCGCCAGTGTCGCCTTCTCATGCTGCCAGTCACAAATGATAACGATTACCATTTGCATTGACAATGCAGGAAAATCAAGACTCGGCCGTTTTTTTAACATGGGTAAAAATTTCAGCCGTCTTGTTGCATCCTCACCACGCCTGCTTTGTCATTCAGGCGCCTGACGCCACGCCACCTGGCTGCGCTTGCGCCAGCACATGCTCGCGCAGCAAGCCGCGCAGCAGCTGCACCTGGGCCACGGCATCGGCTTGCAGCGGCGTCAGGCTGTCGGCAAGACACGGGCCAGGCGCGCCGGCAGTGGCTTCACCGCGCAGCAGCGCATCGATTTCCCCGCTGACCTCGGCAATCCACCGTTGCAATGCGGGCGGCGCCGGCTCGGCCTGGGGACTCAGGCTGATGCGCGCCGTGCTGCCCGCCACGCGGCGCAGCAGCGGCAAGGTGCGCAGCGCCGCCAGCCCCACGCCACTGCTGCGGTCCAGGCGGCGCTCGATGCGCAAGCGCTGCAGCACCTGTTCCGCGTTATTGCTGGCCAGCCCCGCCTCGCGGCGCAGGCGCGCGATGGCGCTGTCCCATTTACCACCGGCGGCCAGCACGGCCAGCAGGTATTTCAGGTTGGCCGACACGGCTTGCGCCAGGCGCTGGTCCAGGTCGTCCGCCTCGCGGTCGGGCCACAGGAAAAACGTGGCCAGCAAGGCCAGCACGCAACCGAGCACATTGTTGCCCAGGCGGCTCATGGCGTACACCATCTCGCTGGCCGGCGCCGCATAGTCGGCCACCAGCACGAAGGCGGGCGTCATGAACAGCACGTGCAGGCTGTAGCTGACACGGCGCAAGGCCATGGTGGCAACGATCAAGGGAAACACCACCAGCGAGATACCGAGCGGCGTGTAAATGACCAGGCCGATCAGCACGGCCAGCACGGCGCCCAGCACGCTGCCCGCGACGCGCTCGATGCCGCGCGGCCAGGTGGTCGACACGGACGGCTGCAGTATCAGCAGGGTCGCCATCGTGGCCCAGTAGCCGAACGGAATATGCAAGGCCTCGACCAGCAGGAAGCCGGCCGTCGTCGCCAGCGATACGCGCGCCGCATGGCGCCAGCTCAGCGACTGCGGCGTGGCGTTGACTTTCGCCGTTTGCCACGCCTGCCCCAGCGCCAAGAAAGCGGCCTCGCGCCACGGCAGCTGCGCCGCGCGCGGCAAGCCCAGTTCCATGAAATCCACGTTCAGGCGCAAGGGCAGCAAGGCGCCCAGCGCCGCTTCCAGGCGCCGTCCGCAGCCCGCCAGGCGGCGCTGCAAGGCCAGCGGCGGCGTTTCCGGCTGGCGCTGCACGGCTTGCCCCAGGCGGCGCAGCAGCACGGCCATCACTTCCAGGCTGCGCCGCGCGCGCGGGTCCTGGCGCAGGCGCTGCTGCTCGCGCTCGCATGTATGCGTGACGGCAATTAAATAGGCGAAGATGCGCTCGGCGTCGCTGAGCGCCAGCAGCAGGTTGTCGTACAGGGCGCTGCGTCCCGCGCGCGCGGGCGGAACGGCGGCCAGCGCCACACGCGCCGCTTCCAGCGCGGCGCGCGCCTGCGAACGGTAGCTGGCGCCATGCGCGGCAACATCGGCTTTCGCGGCGTCATGTTCGAGGAAACGCGCATTGTCGCGCGCGATGCCGGCCAGGCGCGAATACGCGGCACGGATGGCGCGTCTGGCCGGGCTGAACGGGTGGATGCGCCAGACGGTAAAACTGAGCACGGTGGCGAACAGGCAACCGAACATGTACAGGCCCAGGAAAGGCGCCGTCTGCGTCATCGATTCCAACGGATGCGTGACCATCACCACGCAGGCCGTGGCCGCCAGGATGGCCACCTGCGCCGTGGCCGCGCCCCAGATGCGCGCCAACGCGCCGGCCCAGGAAAACAGCAGCACGGCAATGGCCGCCGCCGCCACGCCATGCCCGGCCGCCAGCGCCGTCAGGCCGCCAGCGACCGTTGACAGCAAGCCGAAGCCCACCATCGAGACGAAGCGCATGCGCCGCGTGCCAGCCGCGTCGGCCAGGCAGGTCCAGAAGGCGCCGATGGCGGCCCAGGAAAAATCGGGGTGGTCGAACAGCAGGCCCAGCAGCAGCATGGCGCTCGAGGCGCAAGCGGCCCGCAGTCCCTCGGACAGATTCGTTTCATCGATGGCCAGGCTGACCATCCACAGGGGACGGCGCTGCGCCAGCTTGTCGGTATAGGCGTGCATGCCCGTCAGCCAGCGGCCGGCCAGTGCGCGCGTACGGCGGTGAAGTTTCCTGAAGTGCAAGTTGGACTTTGAGAAGGTATCAAAGCGTCATCGTAGCATTCCCCGGCAGAAAATGCTGCAGTGCAGCGTAAAATTCCTGCGAACGAAAAAAAAGGCTATGTCACCGTCAAATGTGGGAATGCGCCCAGCGTTGCTTTCAATAACGTTTCCGGTGAGCGGATACGCCTGGCGTCGAGTATCCAGCGCCATCCCAGGTAGTTCGGCAGGTAGCGCGTCGCCACGCCATGAAACGGACCCAGCCATTGCCGCAAACGGCTGTGATAGGCATTGACGTTCTGCACATGGGCGGCGCCCTGCACGCGGATGCCGGCGCGCAAGTTGACGGCCTGGTGGCTGATGCCCGCTTCCCTCGCAAAGGCCCGGTAGGCGGCATGGCCATCAGTCACCAGCAGCACGTCCTTGTCGATGACAGGCAACAAGCAATGATGCAGCTGCGCTTTCGTCAACGCCCCTTTCCCCGTGACAAAATCGAGCGTCTGCCCCGTGCGGTCGCGTGCCACCAGGATGCAGACCTGTTCATTGGAAATGCCGCGCTTGTGGGCATGGCCGCCCCGGCGGCGCGCCGGACGCGTCATGTTTCTGGATCCCTTTTCCGATTCCAGCAGATATAACTCGTCGGCTTCGGCAATGCCGTGCAAACCATGCGGTCTGTCCGTCTTTGCCAACGACAAAAACCGGTGGCGCCAGCGGAACGTCGTGTTGCGGTGTACGCCCAGCTGTAACGCCGCCTTGCGCACGGAATCCGATGCCAGCAGGTAATCGGCATAATCGAGCCACAGCGCCTTGTGGCGCAAGCGGGCCAGCGGCGTGCCCGTCAAGGCATTGAAGGTGCGGCCGCAGGACATGCAGCGGTAGCGCTGCAAACCGTGCGCATGGCCATGCCGGTGCAATTGGTCTGAATGGCAAGCGGGACAGGCCAATCGCGGTTGGGCCACACTTTCTAGCAGCGCGACGGTCGCGTCTTGTGGAGAGTTGCCACGCAACAGGGCAATGCCTGCCTGCCGCTGGCGTTGGCTCAGCTGAGCAAACTGCGCAATCAAGGTGATCCATTCGGCTGGCCGCATGATCTGCTCCTGCAGGGTGGGTATGCAGAGTCAGACAGCACGGTCACAGGAAGATTCCGGCATTTCCCCTACTTGCCGATGACAGAGCCAAAAAAAGCGGCACCGCAGTGCCGCTTCTCAGTATGCAGGCAAACTTAGCTGACGACGGCCAGGCGCGGCTGCGTGCCGCCAAAACGCTGCTCGATCGACGCGGCGATGCCGTTCGCATCGAGACCCACGCTTTTCAGCAACTGCACGGGATCGCCATGGTCGATAAAGACGTCTGGCAAACCCAGCATCAGGATCGGCTTGACGATGCCCTCGGCCGCCAGGGCTTCGGCCACGGCCGAACCGGCGCCGCCCATGATGCAGCCCTCTTCCACCGTCACCAGGTAATCGTGTTCCGCAGCCAGCTGTTTCACCAGCGCCACGTCGAGCGGCTTGACGAAGCGCATGTTGGCGACCGTCGCGTCGAGCTTATCGCCCGCCGCCACGCTCGGCGCCACCATCGAGCCGAAGGCCAGGATGGCGATGCGCTTGCCGTGGCGCTTGATCTCGCCCTTGCCGATTTCAATGCTGGTCAGTTCCGGCACGATGGCCGCGCCGGCGCCGGCGCCGCGCGGATAGCGGATGGCGGCCGGGCCCGGATAGTGGTAACCCGTGGTGAGCATCTGGCGGCATTCGTTTTCGTCCGACGCGGCCATGACGACCATGTTCGGGATGCAGCGCAGGAACGCCATGTCGTAATTGCCCGCGTGCGTGGCGCCATCGGCGCCCACCAGGCCGGCACGGTCCAGGGCGAAGGTCACGTCCAGGTTTTGCAGGGCCACGTCGTGGATCAGCTGGTCGTAGGCGCGCTGCAGGAAGGTGGAATAGATGGCCACGACGGGTTTCAAGCCTTCGCAAGCCAGGCCCGCGCCGAAGGTCACGGAATGCTGCTCGGCGATGCCGACGTCGAAATAGCGGTTCGGGAATTGCTGTTCGAACTTGACCATGCCCGAGCCTTCGCGCATGGCCGGCGTGATGCCCACCAGGCGCTTGTCGTGCGCGGCCATGTCGCACAGCCAGTTGCCGAACACTTCCGTGTACGTCATCTTGGCCGGCGCCGTGGCTGGCTTGATGCCTTCCGCCGGATTGAACTTGCCCGTGCCGTGGTACAGGATCGGTTCCGCCTCGGCCAGCTTGTAGCCTTGCCCCTTCTTGGTGACCACGTGCAGGAATTGCGGGCCCTTCAATTGCTTGATGTTTTGCAAGGTCGGGATCAGCGAATCGAGGTCGTGGCCATCGATGGGGCCGATATAGTTAAAACCGAATTCCTCGAACATGGTGGCGGGCACGACCATGCCTTTGGCGTGCTCTTCAAAGCGCTTCGCCAGCTCCAGCACGGGGCCGGGCAAGACGGACTTGCCGACATTTTTCGCGGCCGCATAGAACTGGCCCGACATCAAGCGCGCCAGGTGGCGGTTCAGCGCGCCGACGGGCGGCGAGATCGACATGTCGTTGTCGTTCAAAATCACCAGCAGATTGACGTCTTCCTGCACGCCAGCATTGTTCATCGCTTCGAAGGCCATGCCGGCCGTCATCGAGCCGTCGCCGATCACGGCGATCGCGTGCAGCGGGTCGCCCTTGATCTTGGCGGCCTGCGCCATGCCCAGCGCGGCCGAGATCGACGTCGACGAGTGCGCCGTGCCGAAGGTGTCGTATTCGCTCTCGTCGCGTTTAGGGAAGCCGGAAATGCCGTCTTTCTGGCGCAGGGTATGCATGCGCTCGCGGCGGCCCGTGAGGATCTTGTGCGAATAGGTCTGGTGGCCCACGTCCCACACGATGCGGTCGTGCGGCGTGTTGAACACGTAATGCAGCGCGACGGTCAGCTCGACCGTGCCCAGGTTGGACGACAGGTGGCCGCCCGTCTTGGAAACGGAATCGAGCAGGAAGCCGCGCAATTCCTGCGCCAGCGGCACCAGTTGCGAGCGGGCCAGCTTGCGCACTTGCGCTGGTTCATTGATGGTTTCTAACAGTTTCATTTATGCCTTCCGCTGCACGACCAGGTCTGCCAGCTCGCGCAGACGGCGTGCCTTGTCCCCGAATGGCGCCAGCGCCGCATGGGCGTCGCACCGCAATTGTTCTGCCAGGGCTCTCGATGGTTCCAGCCCCAGTATCGATACGTAAGTGGGCTTGTTGGCGGCCGCATCCTTGCCTGCCGTCTTGCCCAGGGTGGCCGAATCGGCCGTGGCGTCGAGCACGTCGTCGACCACCTGGAACGCCAGCCCGACGGCGCGCGCATACGCGTTCAGCGCCGTCATGTCGTCTGGCGTCAAGTCCTTGCCGGCCAGCGCGCCGAGAATCACGGCCGCGCGCAGCAAGGCGCCCGTTTTGAGTTGATGCATCTGTTCCAGCTGCGGCAAGGTCAAGGCCAGGCCGACGCTGTCGAGGTCGATCGCCTGGCCGCCGCACATGCCGCTAGACCCGGAAGCCTGTGCCAGCAGGCGCACCATGGCCATTTGCCGCGCCGGCGCAATGGCCGCGCCTTCGGCCAGCAGCATGAAGGCCTGCGATTGCAGGGCGTCGCCGACCAGCAGGGCCGTCGCTTCATCGTAGGCGATGTGCACGGTGGGTTTGCCACGGCGCAAGGCATCATCATCCATGCACGGCATGTCGTCATGCACGAGCGAATACACGTGAATCATTTCCAGCGCGCAAGCGGCGCGCGCGAGGGTATCTTGATCGGCATCAAACAATTCGCCAGCCGCCATCACCAGCAGCGGGCGCACGCGCTTGCCGCCACCGAGCAGCGCATAGCGCATGGCCGCGTGTAGCTTGTGCGGCACGACGTCCGCCGCCGGCAGGAACTGGTCGAGCCGAGCTTCCACGCCGGACTGGGTCGCTTGCATCCAGTCGCCGAAGGTCACGCCGTCTTGTTGCACGCTGGCCATCATTGGGCAGCCTCGCCGGCATCCACGAACGGTTTCAACATGTCGCCTTCCAATACTTTCACCTGCGCTTCGACACTGTCGAGCTGGGTAGCGCAATACTTGACCAGTTCCGAGCCGCGCTGGTAGGCCGCGACCGATGCTTCCAGCGGCAACTGGCCCGCTTCCATTTGCGTTACCAGCTGCGCCAGTTCCGCCATCGCCTCTTCAAACGAGGCCGGCGCTACGGCAGCGGCAGTTAATTTCTTCGACATAGACTCAGATCTCTTCGTGGCACGAGGGGCTTGTAGGGAGACGCCGGGGATTCCCGGCCAGCATAGAAGCGTTATTTTAGAACAAACCACACTATTAAGTGAAAACTAAAGCGCAATCGGCGCGCTCAAAGTCAATAGCGTTGCCAGCTTGGCAGTGAATTTTAGCGCAATCGCCCCCATCTACCGGAAATTGCGCGCCAAATGACAATGTTTCTCATTAAAGTCATTATTTGCCGGGGGGTTTTGGCAATGCCGAGGCCGATACGCGCTATAATCGCCGGTTCTGTCCGAAATACCGTTTCAACAAATTTGAATTCAGGTCTTTGCGGATTCTTTCTCTCTGTAGCGGCTGCCCAGGGAATGGCCTGGGGCACTGCTGACCGTTGTACATTTATGGGGGGTTGGGATGTCCGATCTGGCTACTCACGCCAAGCTGGCGCGCTCAAACGCGCAACTTCCGGTCCACGTCTATTTTGACGAAACGCTGTTGCAGCGTGAAATGCAGCAATTGTTCCAAGCCGGCCCGCGCTATGTCGGGCATGAGCTGATGGTGCCGGAAACCGGCGATTTTGCGACCCTGGCGTCTGAGAACGAAGGGCGCATGCTCGTGCGCAACGCCAATGGCATCGAAGTGCTGTCCAACGTGTGCCGCCACCGGCAGGCGCTGATGTTCAATGGCCGCGGCAATGCAAACAACATCGTCTGCCCGCTGCACCGCTGGACCTACGACCTCAAGGGCGAACTGATCGGCGCGCCGCATTTCCCCGAGACGCCGTGCCTGAACCTGTCAAAAACGCCGCTGCAAAGCTGGAATGGCTTGCTGTTTGAGCAAAATGGCTACAACGTGATGGAAAAATTGAAAGATTTGTCCGTCTCGAAAGAACTCGATTTTTCCGGCTATATGTTCGACCACGTGGAAATCCACGAGTGCGACTACAACTGGAAGACCTTCATCGAAGTCTATCTGGAAGACTATCACGTGGAACCGTTCCACCCGGGCCTGGGCAGCTTCGTTAGCTGCGACGACCTGCGCTGGGAGTTCGGCAAGGATTACAGCGTGCAAACCGTGGGCGTGCACCGCGGCTTGCAGCAGGCCGGCTCGCCCGCCTACAAGAAATGGCAGGAGCAGGTGCTGCAATTCCGTGGCGGCGAAGCGCCACCGTATGGCGCCATCTGGCTGACCCTGTATCCGAACATCATGGTCGAATGGTATCCGCACGTGCTGATCGTCTCGACCCTGTGGCCCGACGGTCCGCAAAAGACGCGCAACGTTGTCGAGTTCTATTATCCGGAAGAAATCGTGCTGTTCGAGCGCGACTTCGTCGAAGCGGAACGGGCCGCCTACATGGAAACTTGCGTCGAGGACGATGAAATCGCCCTGCGCATGGATGCGGGCCGCAAGGCCCTGATGGCGCGCGGTGTCAGCGAAGTGGGCCCTTACCAGTCGCCCATGGAAGATGGCATGCAGCATTTCCACGAGTGGTACCGCAATAATATCGAACTGTAATTCCCTCCAGGGCCGCATTGCGCGGCCTTTTCTTTTTCATCGTCAGGATTTCTCATGCAATCGCTTTGGATGCTATTTGCCAGTTTCATGTTCGCCATCATGGGCGTGTGCGTCAAGCTGGCGTCGGATATGTATTCGACGTCCGAAATCGTCATGTACCGCGGCATCATCGGCATGACCGTCATGAGCTGCACGATTTTGTACCAGGGCGGCAGTTTTAAAACCACGATGCCGGGCCAGCATCTGTGGCGCGGCGTGGTGGGCGTGATCGCCCTGTGGCTGTGGTTTTATGCGATCGCCATCCTGCCGCTGGCCACGGCCATGACGCTGAACTATATGGCGCCCATCTGGATCGCCGTGATCCTGCTGGCCGGCGGCTGGTGGAAAGCAACAAAACAAGTCGAGTGGCCACTGGTGGCGGCCATTGCCATGAGCTTTGTCGGCGTGACCCTGCTGCTGCAACCCGTGTTCGAAACGGACCAGGCGGCCGGCGCCATCACGGCCTTGATTTCCGGCATGCTGTCGGCCCTCGCCTATTTGCAGGTGCGCAAGCTGGGCTTGCTGGGCGAACCCGAATACCGGGTCGTGTTTTATTTCTCGGTCGTCAACTTCCTGGCCGGCGTGATCGGCCACGTGGCCAGCGCCGGCGGCGGCCCTGTCATCTGGCACGCGCACACGAGCGGCTATGGCATCGGCTTGCTGGCCGCCATCGGCCTGTGCGCCACCATGGCGCAGATGGCCATGACGCGCGCCTATCGCCTGGGCAAGACCCTCGTGGTGGCGAACTTGCAATACACGGGCATCGTCTTTTCCAGCTTCTGGGGCGTGGTGATCTTTGGCGACCTGTTCGACTGGCACGGCTGGGCCGGCATCGGCATCATTCTCGCGTCCGGCATCGCGGCAACCTATTACAATACCCGCAACACGGCCCGTGGCGCGGCGATCGCGCGCACGGATCCGATTGCCAGCGAAGTGTAAAGGAGCGTTTCCGATGTACACCACCTTGTTACAGGCCAGCGAACTGGCCAACCACCTGAATGACAGCAACTGGGTCATCCTCGATTGCCGCCACGACTTGCTCAACCCGACGGCCGGCAGCGACGCGTTTGCCGCCGGCCATATCCAGAACGCGCAGTTCGCCGATATCGACACGGCCCTGTCCGGCCCGAAGACGGCGCGCGGTGCAGATTTTACGGGGCGCCACCCCTTGCCCGAGCGCAACGCCCTGCTGGCGACTCTGCGCGGCTGGGGCATCGATGACGACACGCAAGTGGTCGCCTATGACGGCCAGGGCGGCATGTTCGCCGCCCGTGTGTGGTGGCTGCTGCGCTGGCTCGGCCACCCAGCCGTCGCCGTGCTCGACGGCGGCCTGGTCGCCTGGCAGGCGCAAGGCTTGCCACTGGTCACGCCCGTGGCGCCCCGCCCTGTTGGTAACCTCACGGAAAAAGCCAGCCTGACGCGCACGGTCAGCGTGCAGGACGTCATCGCCAACCTGGAAACCCAGGCCTTGACCGTCGTCGACGCGCGCGCGCCCGACCGTTATCGTGGCGAAAACGAAACCATCGACCCCGTCGGCGGCCATATCCCCGGCGCGAAAAACCGTTTTTTCAAGGACAACTTGCAAGCGGATGGCCGCTTCAAGAGCGCGGACGAACTGCAGCGCGATTTCAGCGCATTGCTTGATGCACCGCAAGCCGCCGTCATGCAGTGCGGTTCCGGCGTGACGGCTTGCCACAACTTGCTGGCCCTGGAAGTGGCAGGTTTGCCTGGCGCGGCCCTGTATCCGGGCTCGTGGAGCGAATGGTGCGCCGATCCGGCGCGGCCTGTGGCGACGGGGAATTAAAAAATGGCGGACCAACTGGTCCGCCATTTTCTTACCAGTGGATAACTACGACGTTATCCCCAGCGCTTGATTCAAACGTTCCAGTTCCGCCAGCCACGCCTGCTGGCTGGCCGGCTTCTGGTGGCGCGGCTTTCTCGCCAGGTCTTCCGCCAGCAATTGCTCCAGTTCACACAAGCGCTCCAGCTGCACGTCGATGTCCGTCAGTACCGCGGATGCACGCTCCACTCTTGGCGCGGGCGTCAACGCTTGCCCATCTTCCGCGCTCAACCGTGCATACGCGCTGGCCGCATCGGGCCACTCTTCCAGCCCGCCATCGGCTACCACCCAAAAACGGTTGCAAGCCGTCTCGATCAGGTCGCGGTCGTGCGAGACCAATAAACAGCCGCCAGCAAAGCTGAGCAGCGCTTGCCCCAGTTCCGCCTTGCCCTGCATGTCCAGGTGGTTGCTTGGTTCGTCCAGCAGCAGCAAGTGGTAGCTGGCCAGCGACAGCCCCAGGAATAGCAGCCGCGCCCGCTCGCCGCCGCTCAGGGTCGCTACCGTCTGGCCATGGCGCGCATACGGAAAGCCAGCCGCAATCAAGGCCTGCTTGCGCGCCACCTGGCTGCGCGCAGCTTCGTTTTGCACGGCAAACGGGTACAGGGCGTCAGACAAATCCGCATCGTCCGCCAGTTGCTTGAGCGACTGGTCGTAATAGCCGATGTTGGCCGCCTTGTGGTAGCGCAAGTCAGGCCGCTCGTCCTGCGCCTGTATCGCTTGCCAGCACAGGCGCAGCAAGGACGATTTGCCGCTGCCGTTGGCGCCCAGCAAGGCGACGCGGTCACCCGGTTTCAGCCACAGCTGGCCGACCCGGAATAGTACGGAAGACGTGGGCACGGCGCGCACATCGAGTTCGTCCAGCGCCAGCAACTGGTCGGCCGCCAGCGCCTTGCCGCGCAGGCTCAAGCGCCACGGCGCGCCATCGCTGACGAACGATTGCACATCCTTCAATTTATCAATGCGCCGCTGCATGGTCTTGGCCTTGCGCGCCAGGTCTTCATTGTCATAGGTGCGGCCCCACAGGGCCAGGCGGGCGCTGCTGGCCGACAGGCGGTCGATTTCCTTTTGTTCGGCAGCATGGCGGGCGGCCGCGGCAAGATCGGCTTCGGCAAGCGCCGCCAGCGCGGGGCCGCACGGCAAGTCGAAGTCGTACAGGCGGCTATCGCGCAAGATCCAGCTGCGCGTGGCAACATTGTCGAGCAGGCGCTGGTCGTGCGAGACGAGGATGAAGGCACCGCGCCAGGCCAGCAGGAATTGCTCCAGCCACAGCAGCGACGGCAAGTCCAGGTGATTGCTCGGTTCGTCGAGCAGCAGCACGTTCGGCTCCTGCAGCAGGGCGCGTCCCAGCAGCAGCCGCGTGTGCTGGCCGCCGGATAAAGAATACACGGGCACTTGCGCGGTTTCCTGGTCGAAACCCAGTTCAGCCAGCAGGCTGTCGACCCGCCAATGCAGTTCCGGCTGCTCCAGCACGGGCGCCAGCAAGGCGTCGTACAGGCGCAGGTTGGCAAGTTCGGCCGGCAAATGCTGCTCCACATGCTGCAAGCGGCAGGCACGGGCGTAGTGGATGGTGCCGGACGTGGCTTCGCGCGTGCCGCTGAGCAGACCCAGCAAGGTGGATTTGCCGCAGCCATTGTGGCCGATCAGGCCGATGCGGTCGCCCTGGCGCAAGGTAAAGGCGAGTTCATTGAACAGAAAACCGTCGTGGGTATCCAGTTGTAAAGCTTGTGTCGAGATAAGGGTAGTCATGGCTCTTGTCTTTGTTCGGGATGCAAGCATCCGCGTTAACAGGAGCGCTAACGACAACGGAGTACCAGGAAAGGACTCGTGGAGGAGGGTAACTTTGCTCTGGCCAGGTTATCGCAGCGCGATAGAACGTGGGCAAGAGCTGGCAAATGTGCTTAAAGAACGCGCATCCCATAGGGCGAGCATAAAAATTTCCATATTTTCCTCCTTTCTGTGCAAGTTAGTCAGAAAGGCAATACTACACCCACACAGTCAGTACATCAACCGCCGTGGCGCTTGTGCGTCAGGAACAGCACGATGCACACGCCCAGCGCGATCAAGAGCACTTGCGGAATGGTTTCGCGCAGGGTGGCGCGGCGCTGCATCTGCGGCATCAGGTCGCTCAAGGCGATGTAGATGAAACCGGACGAGGCGAACACGAGCACGTAAGGAATCAGATTGCTGGCGCGGTCCAGGGTGAAATAGCCGAGCAAGCCGCCCGCCACCGCCATCAGGCTGCACAGCAGATTGAAGATGTAGGCACGCAGGCGCGAGAAGCCGGCGTTGAGCAGCACGATAAAATCGCCGATTTCCTGCGGGATTTCATGCGCGATGATGGCCAGGCCCGTCACCAGGCCCAGCTTCGGGTCGGCCAGGAAGGCGGCGGCGATCAAGATGCCGTCCGTAAAGTTGTGCATGCCGTCGCCGACGAGGATCATCCAGCCGGCCTTGCCCGCTTCGTGCTTGTCGTGGCCGTGCGCATGGTGGTGTCCATCGCCTTCGTGGTGGTGCGAATGGCGCAGGATGGCGAATTTTTCCAGCATGAAAAAGGCCAGCAAGCCCGCCAGCAGGGTGGCGAACAGACTGCGCGGGTCCGCCTGCGACTCAAACGCTTCGGGCAAGGCGTGCAGCAGGGACGTCGACAACATGATGCCGACGGACAAGCTGACCATGCGCTCGACCACTTTGGACAGGAATGCAAACGAAAAGATCGCCGCCGCGGTAATGCTCAACACGCCCGCGATCGTGGTCGCGAGCAAAATGGATATAAGGACGGGATCGATGATTTTCTTACCTCAAAATGGCGCCGGGTCACTGGCGCCCGCGATGCTGGCGTCTGGCCTGATGAATGCGTTGTTATCTATTGTTTACATTTGCGCGTCTGGCGGCAGCGTCGCGCGATGAAGATGCAATTGTACTGCATTGGCGCGCAGCGGGCATTTTACAGCCCGGTGCGCCTTTCGCGCCAACTTATGGGAAATGCGGTGTTTTTCTGTTGCGGATCACGCCACGCCGTGGCGCTTAAACCAGGCCAGGCAGCGCACATAGCCGTCTTTCGCATCGGCCGCCACATAGCTGGGGCGGTAATCGGCATTGAAGGCGTGGCCCGCATCAGGGTAGACAACGAATTCCGATTTGTTGCCGCCCTTGGCCAGCACATCCTTCATTTTGCCGATCGATTCCTGGCTGATGCCCGTATCCTTGCCGCCATACAAACCCAGCACGGGGACCTTCAGGGTGGCGGCGATATCGATGGGATTGCTCGGCTGCAAGGGAGTCGGTTCGCCCACGAGGCGGCCATACCAGGCCACGCCCGCCTTGACGGCCGGATTGTGCGCCGCGTACAGCCACGTGATGCGCCCGCCCCAGCAGAAACCCGTGATGCCCAGGCGGCTCGTGTCGCCGCCATTCTGCTTCGCCCACGCCACCACCGCATCGAGGTCCGCCATCACTTGCGCATCCGGCGTCTTGGCGATGATGCCTTTCATCAGC
The DNA here is from genome assembly GCF_029690045.1 of Janthinobacterium rivuli. NCBI lineage: Bacteria > Pseudomonadati > Pseudomonadota > Betaproteobacteria > Burkholderiales > Oxalobacteraceae > Janthinobacterium > Janthinobacterium rivuli. The sequence continues at coordinate 1,153,767 of NZ_CP121464.1, read as the reverse complement.
TCCGGGATGCTGCTGACTTTGGTCGGATCGCCCTGGCGCACGAACAGGTCAGGCGCCAGCGCCAGATAACCTTGCTTGGCGAAGCGGCGCGCCATGTCGGCGATATGTTCATGCACGCCAAAGATTTCCGAAATGACCAGTACCACGGGCAAACCCGTTTTACCCTCCGGCTGCGCCGCGTACACGGGCACGGCCTGGCCATCGACCATCACCGACATGCTGCCAGTAACGAGCCCGGCGGAATCCGTCTTGATGACGTTTTGCGCCGCCACAGGCAGCACGGCCACGGCAAAACCCGTGCCCAGCGCCACCTTCAGGAAACCACGCCGGCCATCCGGCCCGGACAAGCTGCTCTGGCCCAGCAAACTTTCACAATCGGTGATCATGTCGCTCATGCGTTTCTCCTGAAGGGGGTGTTAACAAAAAATGTCGGCTTACGCGCTGCGCGCTAAGCCGACCTACGGTCATTGCTGCTATGTCAGATGGTTAATGCGCTTCGTCCCAGTTCTTGCCGACTCCCACTTCCGCCGTCAGCGGCACCTTCAGCGCGGCCACCCTGGCCATCAGTTCCGGCAGCTTGCGCTTGACCAGTTCCAGTTCCGCGTCCGGCACTTCCAGCACCAGTTCATCGTGCACCTGCATGATCATTTTTGTTTGCAAGTTGTCCGTTTCCAGCCAGCCTTGCACGGCGATCATGGCCAGCTTGATCAGGTCGGCGGCCGTGCCCTGCATCGGCGCATTGATCGCCGCCCGTTCCGCACCCTGGCGGCGCGGGCCGTTTGGCGAATTGATTTCCGGCAGCCACAAACGGCGGCCGAACACGGTTTCCACGTAGCCGCGCGCCTTGGCTTGCTGGCGCGTGTCTTCCATATACTGTTTCACGCCGGAAAAACGGGCGAAATATCGGTCGATATAGCTTTGCGCGGCCGTGCGGTCCACACCCAGGTTGCCGGCCAGGCCGAATGCGCTCATGCCGTAGATCAAGCCGAAGTTGATGACCTTGGCGTAGCGGCGCTGTTCGCTCTGCACTTCCGCGGCCGGCACGCCAAAGATCTCGGCGGCCGTGGCGCGGTGAATGTCGATGCCGTCGGCAAATGCGCGCAGCATGGCTTCGTCGCCAGAGATATGCGCCATGATGCGCAATTCGATCTGCGAATAGTCGGCCGAAACGATGTGGCTGCCCGGCGGCGCAATAAACGCTTCGCGGATGCGACGCCCTTCCGCGCTGCGGATGGGAATATTCTGCAAGTTCGGGTCGTTCGACGCCAGTCGCCCCGTCACGGCCACGGCTTGCGCATAGTTCGTATGCACCCTGCCCGTGGTGACGTTGATCATCTTCGGCAATTTATCGGTATAGGTCGATTTCAGCTTGGCCATGCCCCGGTATTCCAGCAGCACTTTCGGCAGCGGATAATCCTCGGCCAGCTTTTGCAGCACCTCCTCGTCCGTCGAAGGCGCGCCCGTCGGGGTTTTCTTGACCACCGGCAGTTTCAGCTTCTCGAAGAAAATCTCGCCGATCTGCTTGGGCGAACCGAGGTTGAACGGCTGCTCGGCCAGCTCATACGCCTTCTTTTCCAGCTCGAGAATTTTCACGGCCAGCTCGGCCGACTGGATGTTGAGCAATTCATCATCGATCAGCACACCGTTGCGCTCGATCTTTTGCAAGACCACGGCCGTCGGCATCTCGATCTTTTCATAGATGAAGGTCAGTTTTTCATCGTTCGCCACATTGCCCCACATGGCATTGTGCAAGCGCAAGGTGACGTCCGCATCTTCGGCAGCGTATTTCGCCGCCTGCTCCACTTCCACCTGGTTGAACGTGATCTGCTTGGCGCCCTTGCCGCACACGTCCTCGAACGGGATCGTCGTGTAGTTCAGGTGGCGCAGCGCCAGGCTGTCCATGTCGTGCTTCTTGTGCGATTCGAACACATACGATTCGAGCAAGGTATCGTGGGCGATGCCGCGCAGAATCACGCCATGGTTGGCGAAGATGTGGCTGTCGTATTTCAGGTTCTGGCCCAGCTTGGGCTTGTTGGCATCTTCCAGCCACGGGCGCAGTTTCGCCAGCACGTGTTCGCGCGTCAACTGTTCCGGCGCGCCCGCGTAATCGTGGGCCAGCGGAATGTAGCAGGCGGCGTGCTCTGCCACCGAGAGGGAAATGCCGACCATTTGCGCCGTCATCGGTTCCAGCGACGTGGTTTCCGTGTCGACAGCCGTCAGGGCAGCCGCATCGATCAGCGCGATCCATTTGTCCAGCTGCTCATCCGTCAGCACGGTTTCATACACGGCCTCGACTGCTGGCGCGGCATCGGCAAACATGTCGCCCGTCGTGTTGGCAGCAGCGCCGCCGGCAACCGGCGCACCGACCGGCGACATCGGCGGCGGTGCCGCACCCAATTCGCGCAGCAGGGCCTTGAAGCCGTAGCGGTTGAAGAAGGCCAGCAGCGCTTCCTTGTCTTCGTGTTTTGCCACCAGCGAGTCGGCGATCGTCGTCATGTGCCCGGACAAATCGCAATCGGTCTTGACGGTGATCAAGGCACGCGCCTGCGGCAGCCATGGCAGGGCCGTGCGCAGGTTTTCACCGACGGCGCCGCCCACCTTGGCCGCGTTTTCCATCACGCCTTCCAGGCTGTCGTACAAGGTCAGCCATTTGACGGCCGTCTTCGGGCCGCATTTCGACACGCCGGGCACGTTATCCACGGTATCGCCGATCAGCGACAGGTAATCGATGATGCGGTTCGGCGGCACGCCGAATTTGACCAGCACGGCCGCTTCGTCGAGCTTTTCATTGCTCATGGTATTGATCAGGGTCACCTGGCTGTTGACCAGCTGCGCCAGATCCTTGTCGCCAGTCGACACCACCACGTTCATGCCGGCGCTAGCGGCCTGCACGGCCAAGGTGCCGATCACGTCGTCCGCTTCCACGCCGTCGACCATCAGGATCGGCCAGCCCATGGCGCGCACGGCTTCGTGGATCGGTTCGATCTGCAATCGCAGGTCGTCCGGCATCGAGGCGCGCGTGGCCTTGTATTCGGGATACATGTCGTCGCGGAAAGTTTTACCTTTGGCATCGAACACGCAGGCGATGTAGGCGGCCGGGAAATCGGCGCGCAAACGGCGCAGCATGTTGACCATGCCGTGCATGGCGCCCGTGGGATAGCCATCCGGGCTGCGCAGGTCGGGCAGCGCATGGAAGGCACGATAAAGATAACTGGAACCGTCGACTAACAGCAGGGTGTTTTGCATAATGCCAATAAAATAAGGTGAGCCGCGCCAGCCGGGAAGACACAGCGGCGAACGGGCGGAATATCGCACAATTATCGCAGAGTTTAGGGCCGCGCCACCGGCCGCCACACGTGCCGTTCTTGCTGTTTTTGCCACCCTGGCGGCCCCGTGCGGGCGCGCGGGCTGCCACCTGGGCCGATTTCAACCCATTTAAACAGCATTGCCTACCAGTTTGTTACAATGCCTTATAGATAAATTGACGGCATTACACCACTGCACGCGCTGCAGTCCCACACATGGAAGCGAACCCATCATGATGCGTACATCGACACTCTGGACATTCCTCGCCCTGCCCCTGCTGGCATGTTCGGCCCTTGCCAGCGCCCAGACGCCGGCCAAACCGAGCGACGCGCCACCCCAGCTCGAACGTATCGAGGAAATGGGCGAAGCACCGATCACCGTGGCGCCAGCGGCGGCCAAGCAGCAGATCACCGAAAAACGCGAAGCGGGCGTGACGTCCGAAGTGAAAGTGACGAGCGGCGGCAGCACGTATTACATGAAGCCGGCCGCCGGCGCCGACCAGGCCCACGGCGGCGCCCTGCGCGGCCCGCAATGGAAAGTGCTGGAGTTTGACCTGGGCAAGAAGAAACAGAAACAACGCGACGAAGAGGCAGCGGACGCGCCAGCGCCGCCCGCACCAGCGAAGTAAGCAGCCACTCTTTTCTGCCCTGCCCCGGCCACCTGCGGGGCAGCCGGCTTTTTTTGACCTTTTAGACCATTCCCCTCTTTCCCATGGCAGTTTTTACCGCGCTACACCTGGACGATATCGGCCAGTGGATCACGCAATTTCCACTCGGCAAACCTCTGGCGCTCAAGGGCATCGCGTCCGGCATCGAAAACAGCAATTTCTTCCTGAGCACGGAGCGCGGCGAGTATGTGCTGACGATCTTTGAAAACCTCAGTTTCGAGCAATTGCCGTTCTATCTGCAACTGATGCGCCATTTGGCGGACCGGGGCGTGCTCGTGCCGGCGCCGATCGCCAATGCCGATGGCGAACTGGTGACGGCCCTGCAAGGCAAGCCGGCCGCCATCGTCAGCAAACTCGACGGCAGCTCGCAGATGGCGCCGCAAGCCGTGCATTGCGCGGCTGTCGGCGCCATGCTGGCAAAAATGCACCTGGCGGCGCAGGACTTCCCCCTGCAACAGCCGAATCTGCGTGGCCTGGACTGGTGGAACACCACCACGCCGCTGGTCTTGCACCACCTCGACGATGCCAGGGCGCATCTGCTGCGCGCGGAAATCCATTTCCAGGACGCCTTTGCTGCCTGCGATACCTATAAAGCCATCCCGCGCGGTCCCGTGCATGCCGACTTATTCCGCAACAACGTCATGTTTGACGGCGAGCAACTGACGGGTTTTTTCGACTTTTACTTTGCCGGCTGCGACACCTGGCTGTTCGACGTGGCCGTCACCGTCAACGACTGGTGCGTGGACCTGGACACGGGCGTGCTCGACACGGCAAGAGTGCGCGCCCTGCTCGACGCCTACCAGGCCGTGCGCCCGTTTACGCAGGAAGAACAGACGGCATGGCAAGCGATGCTGCGCGCCGCCGCGCTGCGCTTCTGGCTGTCGCGCCTGTACGATTATTACCAGCCGCGCGAAGCGGAAATGCTGACCCCGCACGATCCGGCGCATTTCGAACGCATTCTGCGCGAACGTATCGCCACACCTGCTCCGGAACTGTTTTAAACATGGAAAAATTACCTGCAAGTACAGGTTGGCAATGGGTGAAACAAGGCTTTACCCTGTTTCGCAAGCAACCTGGCGGCATGTCGATGCTGTTTCTCGGCTATATGTTCTGCATGCTGGCCGTCAGCATCGTGCCCCTGCTCGGCCAACTGCTGCCCGTCATCCTCGTCCCCGTCTTTTCCGTCGCCTTCGTGCAAGGCTGCCTGAATATCGAGCAGGGCAAGCGCGTCCTGCCCAGCCTCTTGATCTCGGGCTTCCGCAAGCCGGCTTTTCCTTCCCTGTTCGGCCTGGGCGTGCTGTACATCCTCATGGCCATCGTCGCCATCGGCGCCTCGACCCTGGTCGATGATGGCTTGCTGTGGAAACTGGTCACCGGGCAACTGACGGAAGAAGCGGCACGCGCCGCCATCCCCGAATCGCGCCTGGGCCTGGGCATCCTGCTGGCCATCGTGCTGTACGTGCCGGCCGCCATGGCCTTCTGCTTTGCCGCGCCGCTGATCTACTGGAAACAAGTCAGCCTGGGCAAGGCCCTGTTCTTCAGCTTTTTCGCCGTCTGGCGTTCGCTGTCGGCCTTCATCGTCTTCGCCGCCACCTGGTTCGCCATCAGCATCGTCACCAGCCAGTTGCTGGCCATCATCTTTGGCCGCACGCAGCTGATGATGCAACTGATGATGCCGCTGTCGATGATCTTGACCATCATCATGCATTGCTCGTTCTACGCCGCCTACCGCCAGATCTTCGGCCTGCCCGTCGATGAGAGCAAGACGGTGTCGCTGGACAAGAGCGGCGAGTGATCGCCGGCCAGATGTAAAAAGGGGCAGCCTGCGCAGGCTGCCCCTTTTTTTGTCGAATGCCATGCAATGCCACAGCGTAGGTCGGATTAGCGGGGCCGAGGCCACGCGTAATCCGACAACATTGTTAGCACCCGCAGTGGTGCCGGGTTACCTTCACAGCCGTTCCAGCTTCGCAATCCCCAGATCCAGCACCTTCATGCCGTGCTGTCCGAAATTGATCTGCGCGCGCGCATTGCCGCCGCCGCCTTCGATGTTGACGATCACGCCTTCGCCGAACTTGGCGTGCGCCACCGATTCACCGATGCGCCAGCCGCCGCCCGTGGCTTTTTGTGCGATCTTTTGTGCAATCGCATTGTCCGACCCCAGGCTGGCCACACGCGGTGCCTCGTCCCAGGCCGACTTGCGGTTGCCGAACCAGTTTGCCTGCACTTTCGGCGACAGCCATTTCAGCGATTCTTCCGGCAATTCATCAAAGAAACGCGACTTCATGTTGTAGCGCGTCTGGCCGTGCAGCATGCGCGTCTGCGAAAAACTCATGTACAGCCGCTTGCGCGCGCGCGTGATGGCCACGTACATCAGCCGGCGTTCTTCTTCCACGCCATTGTCTTCCTTCGAGCTGCTTTCGTGCGGGAACAGGCCTTCTTCCAGGCCCGTGATGAACACGTTGTCGAATTCCAGGCCCTTGGCCGAGTGCACCGTCATCATCTGCAGCGCATCCTGGCCCGCCTGCGCCTGGTTGTCACCCGCTTCCAGCGACGCATGCGACAGGAAGGCGGAGAGCGGCGACATCACGGCCGGCAGCGGCGCATCCGCATCTAAAATTTCGATGCCATCCTGGTTGACGACGGGCGCGCCCGACTGCGCCTGGGCGGCAGGGCCCAGATGGGCCGGTGCGCCCTGGCCGAAACCTTCCTCGGAAATGAACTGGCTGGCCGCGCTGACCATCTGCTCCAAGTTCTCGATGCGGTCGGCGCCTTCCTTTTCATTCTGGTAATGCTGCAGCAAGGTACTCGCTTCCAGCACCACTCTGACCATTTCCGGCAAGGACAATTGCTGCGTTTCAAAGCGCACGCCTTCGATCAGCTTGACGAAGCCGGCCAGCACGCTGCCCGCCTTGCCCGCCACATACGGCACGGAGGCGTACAGCGAAATGCCGTACTGTTCCGAGGCGGCCTGCAATTGCTCGATTGAGCGCATGCCGATGCCGCGCGTGGGGAAGTTGACCACGCGCAAGAAGGCCGAATCGTTGTGCGGATTGTCCATCAACTGCAAATAGGCAATCGCGTGCTTGACCTCGGCGCGCTGGAAGTAGCGCTGGCCGCCATACACGTGATATGGAATCGCGGCCGAAAACAGCGCATGTTCGATCACGCGCGACTGCGCATTCGAACGGTACAGAATCGCGATTTCGCTGCGCGAAGCGCCATCGGCGATCAGGCTTTTCGCCTCTTCGATGATCCACTGCGCTTCCTGCAGGTCGGAACTGGCTTCATACACGCGCACCTGCTCGCCATGGCCCGCATCCGTGCGCAGATTCTTGCCCAGGCGCTTGCTGTTGTTTGCGATCAACACGTTGGCGCTGTCGAGGATGTGACCATGCGAGCGGTAGTTCTGCTCCAGCTTGATCAAGTTCTTGACCTGGAACTCGTGCTCAAAGGCGCTCATATTGCCCACGTTGGCGCCGCGGAAGGCGTAGATGCTCTGGTCATCGTCGCCGACGGCAAACAGGGCGCCGCCATCGCGGCTGCCGTGGCCAGCCAGCAATTTGAGCCAGTTGTATTGCAGGTTGTTCGTATCCTGGAACTCGTCCACCAGAATGTGGCGGAAGCGCGCCTGATAGTGTTCACGCAAGGGCTGGTTGCGGCTCAGCAATTCATACGTGCGCAGCAGCAATTCCGCAAAATCGACGACGCCTTCGCGCTGGCACTGGTCATCGTACAGCTGGTACAGCTCGACCATCTTGCGCTCGTGCGCGTCGTACGCTTCCACGTCCGTGGCGCGCAAGCCCTGGTCCTTGGCATTGTTGATGAAATACATCACCGTCTTCGGCGGGAATTTTTCATCATCGATGTTGTTTGCCTTCAACAAGCGCTTGATCACCGACAATTGATCCTGCGAGTCGAGGATCTGGAACGTTTGCGGCAAGGCCGCGTCGCGGTAATGCGTACGCAGCAAGCGGTTGCACAGGCCGTGGAAGGTGCCGATCCACATGCCGCGCGTATTGATCGGCAGCATGGCCGACAATCGCGTGAGCATTTCCTTGGCGGCTTTATTGGTAAACGTCACGGCCAGGATGCCGGGCGGCGATACCTGCTGGGTCTGGATCAGCCACGCGATGCGGGTGGTCAGCACGCGGGTCTTGCCCGAACCGGCGCCTGCCAGGATCAGCGCATGTTGCGCCGGCAAGGTGACGGCAGCCAATTGTTCGGGATTGAGGTTGTGAAGAAGATTTTGCATCCCGTGATTATACCGGCATGGCTAAAAATACTGTGCATTTGTCCAGCGGTCGCGCCAGTTTTCCATGTGCGCGCTACAATCGGCGTCCCGACACAGCAGCCTGTATCCCATGACACCACCGACCCACCTCGACGGCGCCCGCGTACTGGCCTGGGCCTGGTCCGACCTGCCCTTCGGCCATGTCGCCAGTGAAGATGGCGCCGCCCCCACCGCCATCCACGGCCTGGCCGTGTGCCGCTACGGGGACGAAGCGCCAGTCTACCGTTTCAGCTGCGACGCGCAGTGGGAAACCGTGCAGGATGACGTGTATGCCAGCGAGGACGACGCCAGGGAGCGGTTGCCGGCACAATATTGCGCCGTGGCGGCCGCGTGGAACACGCCATGAGCAACACCATCCGCGCGGCCACCCGTGCCGACCTGCCGTTGCTGGCCCAGGTCGAACGCAGCGCCGCAATCCTGTTTGCCCAGGCCGGCCCCGAACTGGCCTGGCTGGCGCATGGCGAACCCTTGCCACTGGAGACCTTGCAGGCGCTGCAGCAGGATGGCGGCGTGTGGGTGGCCGCCGATGGGCAGGATGCGCCAGCGGGTTTCCTGGCCGCCCAGCCGCTCGACGGCCAGTTGTTCATCGTGGAATTGTCCGTTGCACTGCCGCAGCAACGGCAGGGACTGGGCGCGCGCCTGCTCGACGCGGCGGCGGCCCATGCCCGGGCGCTGGGCTGCGCCTGGCTGACACTGAGCACGTATCGCCACCTGCCATGGAACGCGCCCTACTATGCGCGCCATGGCTTCAGCGAAATCGAGGCCGTGGCGCTGGGCGCTGGGCATGCGCTCAAGCTGGCGCGCGAAGCGCAGGACGGGCACGATCCGGCGCTGCGCTGCCTGATGCGCAAGCCGCTGGCCCGCTGATTCGGCACAGCACTCAGCGCACCAGTTTTGCCTTGCCTTCGCTGAGCGCCTGGGCGATTACCTGGCGCGTGGTCTTGTCGGCGATCTTGACGACTTTTTCCTGCTGGCGGCCCAGGTCGCCCATTTGCTTGCCCAGCGCTTCCATCGGCTTGCTGCGCTGTTCCATCTGGCGCGACATCTGCTCCACTTTCTCGGCCTCGCGCTCATGCACATCGGCGATGCGGTCGTTGATCTCTTCCATCTCTTCCTGCGCATCTTCCATCTGCTGCTGCAGGCGCTCCACGTCGCGCTCGGCCGCGCGGCGCGCCGTGTCGCTCGTCGCCAGCGCCTGGCGGCGCGAGGCGTCGCCAAGCTTGCGGCCCAGTTCCTGCTGCTGGCGGCCCAGCGCGCGCAACTGCTCCGACTCGCGCGCGCTGCCTTTTTCCAGGCTGCGGGCACCCATCTTGCGGCCCATTTCGCCCATGGCCTTGCCGTGCGCGCCCATTTGATCGCCGAGCGCACTCATCTCCTTGCCGAGCTGTCTCGAGGGCTGCCATGCCGTGCGCACCTTGCCCAGCAAGGCCGCATCCTGCAGCACATAGGCCTGGCCCTGGTCGCGGAACCACAGGAACGGCCCCTTGATCGAGCGCTTGAGCTTTTCCACCTGCTGCGAGTGGATATCGCTGTCGACGACGATGACGCCCTCGCTATCCGTGGCGCCATCGACGAGCGCATAGCTTTCGCCCTTGTCGAGCGAACGGCTGACCTGCACGCTGGGCGCCGCTGGCGGGGCCGGTGGCGCGGGAGGCTGCGGCGGCTGCACGGCCAGCGCGCTGCCGCCAAGCAGGATGCCTGCCAGGCTGAGGATCAAACGGTGGGAAGTGGACATGGCTGCCTCGTCGCAAAAGTAGTGGAGCATTGACTTTAGCGACGGGTGGAGCACAGCTCCAGCGCGATGCGACAGGCTGCAAAAAGACCTGCCTGGATGGCAGACATGGACGATGGATGGCAAGCGGGCAAAAAAAACGGAGGCCGCAGCCTCCGCAAAACGCCGTGGTACGGCGTATTTATATTAGTACAACACGACGGAGCGGATCGATTCACCGCTCTTCATCAGGTCAAAACCCTGGTTGATGTCATCGAGCTTCAAACGGTGCGTGATCAAATCGTCGATATTGAGCTTGCCTTCCATATACCAGTCGACGATCTTTGGCACGTCCGTACGGCCGCGCGCGCCGCCGAAAGCGGAGCCTTTCCACACGCGCCCCGTCACCAGCTGGAATGGACGCGTGGAAATTTCCTGGCCGGCCGCCGCCACGCCGATGATGATGGACTGGCCCCAGCCCTTGTGGCAGCACTCGAGCGACTGGCGCATGGTGGTGGTGTTGCCGATGCATTCAAACGAATAGTCGGCGCCGCCGTCCGTCAGCTGCACGATGGTGTCGACCACGTTTTCCACCTCGTTGGCGTTGACGAAATGCGTCATGCCGAACTTGCGCGCGATGTCCTGGCGCGCCGGGTTGATGTCGACGCCGATGATCTTGTCCGCGCCGACCATTTTCGCTGCCTGGATCACGTTCAAGCCGATGCCGCCCAGGCCGAACACGACCACGTTGGCGCCCGCCTCGACCTTGGCCGTAAACAGCACGGCGCCCACGCCGGTGGTGACGCCGCAGCCGATGTAGCAGACTTTATCGAACGGTGCGTCTTCGCGGATCTTGGCGAGAGCAATTTCCGGCACGACGATGTAGTTGGAGAAGGTCGAGGTGCCCATGTAGTGGAAGATGGGTTTACCGTCGATGGAGAAGCGCGAGGTCGCGTCCGGCATCAGGCCGCGGCCCTGGGTCGAGCGGATCGACTGGCACAAATTGGTTTTTTGCGACAGGCAGAATTTGCACTGGCGGCATTCCGGCGTGTACAGGGGAATGACGTGGTCATCCTTTTTCAGGCTTTTCACGCCTGGACCCACGTCGACGACGATGCCGGCGCCTTCATGGCCGAGGATCGATGGGAAGATGCCTTCCGGATCGGCGCCCGACAGGGTGTAGTAATCGGTGTGGCAAATGCCGGTGGCCTTGATTTCGACCAGTACTTCGCCCTCGCGCGGGCCGGCCAGGTCGACTTCTTCGATGGTCAAAGGCGCGCCGGCCTTCCATGCAATCGCTGCTTTGGTTTTCATGTGTGTCCTGTGTATGGTTGAAACGTTTACTTGGCTTTCGCGCGGTTGAGGAAGGCGCCGTGCAAGCCGTTCAGGGTTTCCTCGGCCAGCAGCAGCTGGCTGGCGATTTCATTGATCTTGCGGCGGCTGGAACGGGCGTGGTCGCGCAGCACTTCGAAAGCCGTGTTGCGGTCCGTCTGGAATTTGCCCATCAGCAAGCCCACGGCCAGACTCGTTTCGCGGCCCGCAGCCAGGGCCGCGTTCAGGTTCAGCTCGGTACGGCGCAGCTGGCGGATTTCATCGGCGCGCGCCAGGCCCGCTTCAAACGCCGGCATCAAGCGGGCTTCGTCGACGGGTTTCACCACGTAACCGACGGCGCCGTAGGCGGCCGCCTGCTTGCCCGATTCGCTGTCGCCGCTGCCGGACAGGAACATGAACGGCACGGCCGTTTCGCCATGCAGGCGCTTGGCCAGTTCCAGGCCGGACATGCCCGGCATATGGATGTCGAGCAGGGCCAGGTCCGGCTCGCGCTGGGCGATCAGCTGCAACGCCACTTCGGCCGAATGGGCCAGGGCCGTCTCATAGCCGGCATGGCGCAGGACTTCGCCGAGGAATTCCAACAGGAGCTGGTCATCGTCAACGATCAGGATAAGGCGTTTCGCGGCGGCTGGCTGACTCATGGGTGGGGGACCTCGGTAATGAATGATGCTCATATTATATGCCGATTATTCCCCCAAACCAGCCCTGCACGCCCATGCTCATGCCGCAAATAATTGATTGAATTGCTGCACCGCAATATCCACATCGTCCGCTTGATAGACGCTAGTGATGGCCGCCACCATGTCGGCGCCGCGCGCGGCCAGCGGCGCCGCGTTCTCCGGCGTCATGCCGCCGATCACCAAGCACGGCAAGGCGATCTCGCGCTTGGCTTGCAGCACGATATCCAATGGTGTCGTGAGCGGGTATTTTTTTACCAGCGACGGATAAAAGCCGCCGAAGGCCACGTAGCTGGCGCCGCCGGCCTCGGCCGTCCTTGCCAGGGCCAGGTCGCCATAGCACGAGGCGCCGATGATCTTGTCCTTGCCCAGGCGCGCGCGCACCTGCGCCACGGACGCATCCGTGCCGCCCACGTGCACACCGTCCGCGTCGAGCTCTTCGCACAGCTCGATAAAATCATTGATGATAAAAGGCACGCCATATTTGCGGGCCAGCGCCAGCAAGGCGCCCGCCTGTTCGCGCCGCTGCTCCGCGTCGGCACTCTTGTGGCGGTATTGCAGCAGGGCCACGCCGCCGTGCAAGGCTTGCTCGCTCACGTCGAGCAGGCGATCGGTGTCGTCCCAGTTCGGGGTGACCAGATACAGTCCACGCATGATGTTTTCCTTATTGAATGAATCGTTGCGGCATGAGTTGACCTGGCGCAATCGCATACGCGCCGGCCAGGGCCGCGTGGCAATAGCGTTGCGCCAGATCCAGCGCTTCGGGCAACGCCTGGCCCAATGCCAGGCGCGCCGCGATGGCCGACGCCAGGGTGCAGCCGCTGCCGTGAAATTCGCCGGGAAGACGGGGCCAGCGCCACTCGCGCTCGCCGCCAGCGCCGTCAAACCAGCGGTTGACGATCACCTCGCCGTCGCCATGGCCGCCCGTCACCAGCACGTTCTGACAGCCTTGCGCAAGCAAGTTGTCCTCGCCACCGAGGGCCGCCGCTTCCGGCCCGTTCGGTACGATGACGGTCGTCACCGGCAGCAAGGGCGCCAGCGCCTGTACGGCATCGTCCCGGCTCAGCACATCACCATGGCCGCTGGCCAGCACGGGATCGAGCACCACGGGCAAGCCTGGGCGGGCCTGCCGCAATTGCGCGATCAGCTGCGCGATGACGGCCGCATTCGCGGCGCTGCCGGGAATGCCGATCTTCACGGCATGAATCGCCATCTTGTCGATCAGCGCCAGCGCCTGCCGGCGCAATAGCTCCGGCGCCACCGCCTGCACGCCAAAAACCCTGTCGTTGTCCTGCACCGTCAAGGCCGTGATGACGGGCAATGCATGCGCGCCCTGCGCGGCAATGGCCACGATATCGGCGGCGATGCCGGCGCCACCCGACGGGTCGGCGCCGGCAAACACGAGCACAGTGTGGCGCATCGGCATCGTCACGCCAGGCGGCCCGCCATCGGCGACGACGGCGAGGCGGCAAACTTGCGCGGCATGCGGCCCGCCAAAAATGCTTCGCGTCCGGCCCGCACGGCCAGCTTCATCGCACGCGCCATGCGCACGGGGTCGCGCGCGCCGGCAATGGCTGTATTCATCAGCACGCCATCGCAACCGAGTTCCATGGCGATGGCCGCATCCGACGCCGTGCCCACGCCAGCATCGACCAGCACCGGCACTTTCGCCTGGTCGATAATCAGCGACAAGTTCCATGGATTCAAGATGCCCATGCCCGAGCCGATCAGGGAGGCCAGCGGCATGACGGCCACGCAGCCGATGTCTTCCAGTATCTTCGCCTGGATGGGGTCGTCGCTGCAGTAGACCATCACGTCAAAGCCATCCTTGACCAGCGCTTCGGCCGCAATCAACGTTTCCGGCATGTGCGGAAACAGCGTCTTTTCATCACCGAGTACTTCCAGCTTCACCAGATTGCGCCCGCCCAGGAGCTCGCGCGCCAGTTGCAGGGTGTAGACGGCATCTTTGGCGTTGTAGCAGCCGGCCGTGTTCGGCAGTATCGTGTACTGGTCCGGCGGCACGAAGTCCAGCAGGCTGGGCGCGTTCGGGTCTTGCCCGATATTCACCCTGCGGATCGCCACCGTGATGATCTGCGCCTCGGCCGCATCCGTCGCTTCGCGCGTCTGCGGCAAATCCTTGTACTTGCCGCTGCCCACCAGCAAGCGCGATTGATACTGTTTGCCTGCGATGGTCAGCAGGTCGTTATGTGTTGCGGTATTCATGTGTTCTTCCTTAAATTTTTAAACGTCCGAAGAAAACCGTAGCGAGCGGCGACGATTTGTGGCCGAGAAGCGCAACCGTGCTTGAGCACGGTGAGCATCGCAGGCCGCAAAGTGCGGCGCGCAGTAGGTTTGCTTGGACGTTTTCAGCCGCCGCCGATGGCGCGGACGATTTCCACTTGGTCTTGCGTCTGCAAGACCTGCCCCGGCCACGCCTTGCGCGGCACGACATTGCGGTTGACGGCCAGCGCCAGCGCCTGGTTTTCCAGCGACAGGGCGGCGATCAGTTGGTCCAGGGTTTGCCCCGGCGGCACCTGGTGCGGTGCGCCGTTGAGCGTGATGGATATCAATGCAGGCATCACGCTCTCCCTCAGACCTTGCGGTACAGCTCGGCGCCGTTCTTGATGAATTCGATGGCCTTGATTTCCATGCCCTGCTTGAGCGCCTTGTCTTCCGCGATGCCCATGCCGGCCGCGTATTCGCGCACTTCCTGCGTGATCTTCATCGAACAGAAATGCGGGCCGCACATGGAGCAGAAATGCGCCACCTTGGCCGAATCCTTGGGCAGGGTTTCATCGTGGAATTCGCGCGCCTTGTCCGGGTCCAGGCCGATGTTGAACTGGTCGTCCCAGCGGAATTCAAAGCGGGCTTTCGACAGGGCGTTGTCGCGGATTTGCGCGCCCGGATGGCCCTTGGCCAGGTCGGCCGCGTGCGCCGCAATCTTGTAGGTGATGATGCCGTCTTTTACATCGGCCTTGTTGGGCAGGCCCAGGTGTTCCTTCGGCGTCACGTAGCACAGCATGGCCGTGCCATACCAGCCGATCATGGCAGCGCCGATGCCCGAGGTGATGTGGTCGTAGCCGGGCGCGATATCGGTCGTCAACGGTCCCAGGGTGTAGAACGGTGCTTCGCCGCACTGTTCCAGCTGCAAGTCCATGTTTTCCTTGATCAATTGCATGGGCACGTGGCCCGGCCCCTCGATCATTACCTGCACGTCGTGCTTCCAGGCGACTTGCGTCAGCTCGCCCAGGGTTTTCAGCTCGCCCAGCTGCGCCTCGTCGTTGGCGTCGTAGATGGAGCCGGGACGCAAGCCGTCGCCCAGTGAA
Source organism: Janthinobacterium rivuli (assembly GCF_029690045.1). Lineage (NCBI taxonomy): Bacteria > Pseudomonadati > Pseudomonadota > Betaproteobacteria > Burkholderiales > Oxalobacteraceae > Janthinobacterium > Janthinobacterium rivuli. The sequence continues at coordinate 1,138,457 of NZ_CP121464.1, read as the reverse complement.
AACGACACGTCGTACGCCTTCATGATTTCGCAAATCTCTTCGAAATGCGTGTACAGGAACGATTCCTGGTGATGCGCCAGGCACCATTTCGCCATGATGGAGCCACCGCGCGACACGATGCCCGTCAAGCGCTTGGCCGTCATCGGCACATAGCGCAGCAGCACGCCCGCGTGGATGGTGAAGTAGTCGACGCCCTGCTCGGCCTGCTCGATGAGGGTGTCGCGGAAGATTTCCCAAGTTAAATCTTCGGCCTTGCCATTGACCTTTTCCAAGGCCTGGTAGATGGGCACGGTGCCGATCGGCACGGGGCTGTTGCGCACGATCCATTCGCGCGTTTCGTGGATATGTTTACCTGTGGACAGGTCCATCACGTTGTCGCCACCCCAGCGGATGGCCCAGGTCATCTTTTCCACTTCCTCGCCGATCGACGAGGTGACGGCGGAATTGCCGATATTCGCGTTGATTTTCACCAGGAAATTGCGGCCGATAATCATCGGCTCGACTTCCGGGTGGTTGATGTTGGCGGGGATGATGGCGCGGCCGCGGGCGATTTCCTCGCGCACGAATTCCGGCGTGATGTCAAACGGGATGCTGGCGCCGAACGACTGGCCCGGATGCTGGCGGCCCATCAGGTCGGCCAGGCGCTCGCCCATGGGGCCGGAAGCTTTCAGCTCGCGCAAATATTCCTGGCGGCGCATGTTTTCGCGGATGGCGACGAATTCCATTTCCGGCGTGATGATGCCGCGCCTCGCGTAATGCATTTGCGTCACGTTCTTGCCGGCAATGGCGCGGCGCGGCTTGCGGTGCAAATTAAAACGCAGCTCGGCCAGTTTCGGATCCGCCAGGCGGGCGATGCCGTAGTCGGAGGTCGGGCCGGGCAATTCTTCCGTGTCGGCACGTTCGACTATCCACGGCAGGCGCGGCGTATCGAGGCCCGAGCGGATATCGATCTGCACGTCCGGGTCCGTGTACGGGCCGGACGTGTCATACACGTAGATCGGCGGATTCTTTTCGCCGCCGAACGACGCTTCCGTGTCGGACTGGCTGATTCTGCGCATGGGCACGCGGATGTCGGGACGGCTGCCCTGCACGTAAATCTTGCGCGAATTGGGCAGCGGCGCGATGGCGGCTTCGTCGACCGTGGCGGTGGCGGAGAGGAATTTCGGGTTGGCGTTCATTTTGGCTCCTTGGCTAGACTATTTTTAAGCCTGGAGCCAGCTAAGGAGGTTCGGAATTACGCACGCGGAAAGGCGGGGTGCGTTCATCCTAAAGCTTCCCTTCGCTGGCATTATCCAGATCAGGTTCGGAGGGTATTTCTCACCCGCGCTTGCACCGTGTTTCCACAGCGAAAGGCAGGACCCCTAGCGTTTGCCGCCTTGCGGCAGCGAGCCAATTATACGCGGTTCACGCCGCGCGGCCAGATGATTTCTTGCAGGTGTCGTCTTTGTACATCGCGCTACTTCTTCTTGCCCCAGCGCCAGCTGGTCGGTTCACCCTTCAGCTGGCAGATGAAAATGAGCGCGGCAACGATGGCCACTTCATAGACGATGTAGCCCACCAGCATGGTTTGCGGCGGGAATAGGAAGGCGCCGCAGGCGAACAGCGCCAGCGCGCTCAAAAAGACCAGCCAGCCCTGCCAGGTGATGGGCAAGCCCCAGCCCCAGCCATAGGTCTTGGCGGGGAACCAGTATTGCGGCGTTGATTTGTCAGTCATGATTTTTCCTGGTCAGTATCGATAGCACCCAGTATAAATCAGGCAATGCGATGGCGCTCCGTGACATCGAGGCCGATGCCGCGGTAGCCGATGAAACGGCTACCCGTGTCGAACATCGGTTCGCCGCTGACCTGCAGATACTGCGTGCTGCCGTCGAGGTTGGCTCGGCTGTAGATGAAATCGAGAAACGGTTCGCGCGCGGCAATTTTTGCGTCGAGCAAGGCCCGCTCGGCCGCGTTCCAGCGCTGCGGCTCTTCTTCGCTGCCAATGCCCAGCATTTCAGCCACGGGGCCGGAAAAGCGCGTCAGGTTGCCCTGCGCATCCTGTTCCCAGTACCAGTCGGACGACAGCTCCGTGAAGCGCTGGAAGCGCGCTTCGCTTTCGCGCAGCTCCGCCGTGCGCTCTTCCACCATCTGTTCCAGCGACTTGTTGTATTCGGCCAGCTTCTGGTACAGCAGGCGCACTTCCAGCATGTTGTGGATGCGCGTTTTGACTTCCACCAGGTCGAACGGTTTGCTGACGAAATCCTTGGCGCCCGCTTGCAGCGCGCGCAACTTGTGGCCCGGCTGGGCCGTGATCACCAGCACAGGCAGATAGCTGCCCGCCTCGATGTCGCGCAAGCCTTCCATGACTTCAAAACCATCCATTTCCGGCATTTGCAAGTCGAGCAGGATCAGGTCGTAGCGGTGCTGCTGGTGCAGCGCGTGCACGGCTTGCGGGTCCATGGTGGAGGTGATGCGCGTATAACCGGCATTGCGCAGCACCTGTTCCAGCAGCATGACGTTCGCCTCCTGGTCATCGACGATGAGAATGCTGGCGTTCAGAATCTCGGTGGCTTGAAGCATGGCGGTATTCCTAAAAATAAATGCTGAATTAGCGTACTGCGTGAATGTCGTCGGCCAGGCCGTGCGCGGCCGCATGGTGCAGGGCCACGTCAAGTGCATCCATGAATTCGACGACCTTGATCGGCTTGGTCAGGTAGCGGAAGAAGCCCGCTTCCAGGCCTTTCTCGATGTCGCGCGGCACGGCGTTGGCAGACAGGGCCATCACGGGAATATGGCTCGTCAGCGGGTCGTCATGCAGGATGTGCAGGGCGCCAAAGCCGCTGATGCCGGGCAGGTTGATGTCCATCAAGATCACGTCCGGCTGATACGTGCGGGCCAGGTCGATGCCCAGGTGCGCATCGATGGCCGTGAGCAATTTCAAATCGCTGCGGCGGGCGATCAATTGCTCCACCAGCGCCAGATTGGCGGGATTGTCTTCCACGTACAGCAAGGTGCGCTGGCTTTCCTGCGGCACCTGCACCTGCGGCAGCGCGTCGCCGTCGCCCAGCACCAGGGCCGGCGCGCTGCTGGCGGCCAGCTCGAACCAGAACGTGGTGCCCACGCCGACCGTGCTGTCGACGCCGATGGTGCCACCCATCAATTCGACCAGCTGCTTGGTGACGACGAGGCCGATGCCCGTGCCCTCTTCCGTGCTGTTTTCCTGTCCCAGGCGATTGAAGGGCTGGAACAGCTGGGCCACCTGGCCCGCATCGAGACCGGCGCCGCTGTCGCGCACGCTGACCCGCACCTTGCCGCCACGCTGGCTGCAGTCGACGGTGACGGCGCCGCCACTCTGGTTGTACTTGATGGCGTTCGACAGCAGGTTGACCATCACCTGTTTCACGCGCGTGCGGTCCGCATGCACGAAGTAAGCTTCGCCGCAGCGGGGGAATTGCATGCGGATGCCGCGCTTTTCCGCCTGCGGCGCGATCATCGCCTGGCAATCCTGCAACACGTCGAGCAAGGACATGGCTTCCTGCGACAAGGTGACCTTGCCCGATTCGATCATGGCCAGGTCGAGGATTTCATTAATCAAACGCAAGAGGTACCAGCCACCCTTGAGGATTTGCTCGATCGAGCGCTGCTGCGGCGGGCTCGGTGGCGGCACGTCGGACGCCATCAGCTGCGCAAAGCCCAGCACGGCATTGAGCGGCGTGCGCAATTCGTGGCTCATGCTCGACAGGAATTCGGACTTGGCGCGGTTGGCCTTTTCCGCCACCTGGCGCGCCTTCTTCAACTCCGCATTGTTGGTCTCGACCAGCGAACGGGTGTACGCCTGCTGCTCCTGCAGGCGCTGGTCCAGCAAGGCCTGTTCCGCCTCGACCTGCTTGCGTGCCGTGTTGTCCGTGCCGATCAGCAGGTAGCCGATGACCTTGCTTTGCGCATCGCGCAAGGCCGTCACGGAGACGATGGCGGGGAAGCGGCTGCCATCCTTGCGGATATACGTCAGTTCATAAATGTCTTCGATGCCGCGCGTGGCCTTGAACACGAGCGTTTCCACGCCAGGCGTGATGACGGTATCGAGTTCGGCACTGAGGGCGGCCGCGCGCGCGACGATTTCTTGCGCATCGGAAATACCAGCCGGCGTCAGCTTGTCGACCACGTCGCTCGCCGCATAGCCCAGCATGCGTTCGGCGCCCACGTTGAAAATCTGGATCACGCCCTGCGCATCGGTGGCGATGCACGAGAAATTGGCGCTGTTGAAAATCGCATCCTGCAAGGCGCCCGCCTTGAGCAGCTGGCGCGGCAGGCTGGCCGCCAGGGTGCGCCGGTACAGCGCCACGAGCAGCATCAGCAGCAAAAAGACCAGCGCATCGATGACGCAGGCCGTTTCGAACGGCGCGCGCCAGGCCAGCAGCCCGATGGCCAGCAGCACGATGGCGCTGAACGAAAACGCCAGCGCCATGGGCCAGCGCGACGGTGCGCGCGGAGGAATGTTTTCAACAGATTGCATGAGGTAGCCTGGGCTGTGACAACGATAGAGAGAAGATGCGGTGTTCAGCGCGCCTGGCGCTGGCGCACGTCCGACAACAGGCGCGCGAATTCCTTTTTAACCACGCCATAGCATTCGCACACATGGCCTTCAAGGCCGGCGCGGTCCAGCACGGAAATATGGCCGCGACGGTAGCTGATGAAGCCGCGCGTCTGCAAACGCCCGGCCGCTTCCGTCACGCCTTCGCGGCGCACGCCCAGCATGTTGGCAATCAACTCCTGCGTCATGGTCAGCTCGCGGTTCGGCAGGCGGTCCATGGTCAGCAGCAGCCAGCGGCACAATTGTTGCTCCACCGTATGGTGGCGGTTGCACACGGCCGTCTGCGACATTTGCGTGATCAAGGCTTGCGTATAGCGCAGCAGCAAGCGCATGACGGGACCGGCGCGGTCGAATTCTTCCATCAGCAAATGCGCCTTCAGCCGGTAGCCGACGCCGCCCGTCTGCACGACGGCGCGGCTCGGCGTCGAGTTGCCGCCCATGAACAGCGACACGCCCACGACGCCTTCATTGCCGACGCCGGCAATTTCCGACGAGCCGCCGTTTTCCAGCAGGTAGTGAATGGAAACGATGGCCGTGGTGGGGAAATACACATGCTGCAGCTTGTCACCCGAATCGTAGATCACGTCACCGAGCAGCATCGACACTTGCTCCAGGTGGGGAGCCAGGCGCGCGAAATCGGCGTCGAGCATGGCGGCGAGCAAATGGTTTTGATTCGGGTTGTGCAGCTGGGCATGCGGACTCGACATGGGCAGGTTTCCTGTTTTCCAGTCGTCAGCTAGGGGATAGTTGAAAGGCGTCCGAACGAGGGGCGCCATATCGTGCAGCGTAACACAGCGCTGGCACAGTGACCCGACTATATTTCTTGTCAGCATCGCCGTCCGTTCGGTAGCGAACGGACGACATTTCGCCGCGCACCCTACAGTCGGTCACTGCCCGGCCTGCCTGATCATGGATCGGCACCGGCGCTGCCACGGGACGTCACCATGCAATCATTCTTCAAACGCATCTCCATTTCCGTTTCCACCTCGGCCCTGCTCACCCTGGCGTTCGGACTGTGCCTGACAGCGCTGTGCTACGCCTCGGCGCGCCAGATCGAAGCGGAAAGCGCACGGCTGCTGCTGCAGTACCACGCCAGCGGGCACACCGTGGGCGCCGCCCTGCTGCCGGCCAAAGGCATGAGCCTGGACGCCAACCATCGCGGCTCGCTGTATGTGCTGCTGGGCGGTGTGCTGTCGAGCCTGCTGGCGGCGGCGTATGTGTATCAGCTGGTGTCGCGCAATTCGGTCATTGCCCGCATCACGGGCGAACGCACGGCGGCGCTGCAGTTTGCCAATTTGCGCCTGTCCGAAGACATCGCTGCGCGCATGCGCAATGAAAAGTCGCTGCGCCTGCGCGAGCGCATCATCGAAGTGTCGGCCAATGCCATCATCCTGTGCAGCGCCGATGCGCCAGGCTACCTGATCGAATACGTCAATCCCGCCTTCGAACGCATCACCGGCTATGCGGCCGGCGACGTCATCGGCCAGCGCCTGGAGGATCTGCAGGGGCCGGAACATGCGCGCCAGGACATGCACGCCATCAGCGCAGCCTTGCACGAACAGCGCGAAGGCAAGGCCATCGTGCGCAATTTCCGCAAGGATGGCAGCACTTACTGGAGCGAGCTGTTCGTCGCTCCCGTGCGCGACGAGGGCGATGGCGCCGTCAGCCACTTCGTGGTGGCGCAATACGACATCAGCACCGTCATGCGCTTCGAGCAGGAACTGGAATTCCAGTCCCGCCACGATATCCTGACGGGACTGGCCAACCGTTTGCTGCTGCGCGAACGGCTGGAACAGGCGATGGCCGTGGCGCGCCGCAGCACCCTGCCCCTGTGGGTGGTCTTCATCGACCTCGACCGTTTCAAATTCGTCAATGACACCCTGGGCCACGACGCGGGCGATACCCTGCTGAAACTGATCGCCGACCGCCTGCGCGCCGCCACGCGCGAAGTCGATACGGTGGCGCGCCTGGGCGGCGACGAATTCGTCCTGCTGCTGCCGCAACACACGAACAGCGAACCTGGCCAGCTCATCCTGCAGCGCGTGCTGGACACGGTGGCCCAGCCACTGCAGGTGGGCGGCCATGAATTCTTTCTTACATGCAGCATGGGCGTGGCCACCTATCCCGACGATGGCGACAGCGCGGAAACCCTGATCAAGCATGCCGACATCGCCATGTACCGGGCCAAGGAGCAGGGACGCAACCATTGGCAAAGCTACGCGCCGGCCATGAATGCCAGCATGCTGGCCCGCTTAAGCCTGGAAAGCGAATTGCGCCATGCACTCGAGCGTGGCCAGTTCCACCTCGTTTACCAGCCGCAGGTGGAACTCGACAGCGGCAGGATCGTCGGTATGGAAGCGCTGCTGCGCTGGCAGCACCCCACCCTGGGCGCCATCGCGCCCGGCGACTTCATCCACCTGGCCGAAGAAATGGGCTTGATCGTGCCCATCGGTGCGTGGGTGCTGCAGACGGCGTGCGCGCAGGCAAAAGCATGGCAACGGCAGGGACTGGGTGGCTTGCGCCTGGCAGTGAATTTGTCTGCCCGGCAATTCCGGCAAAGCGGCTTGCTGCAATCGGTGCGGGAAATTCTGGCCGTGACGGGCCTGGAAGCGCGTTTCCTCGAGCTGGAACTGACGGAAAGCATGATGATGCAGGATGTGGAACAGGCGATCAGCACCATGGGCAAGCTCAAGACGCTGGGCTTGCAACTGTCGATAGATGACTTCGGCACCGGCTATTCAAGCCTGGCGCACTTGCGCCATTTCCCCATCGACGTATTGAAGATCGACAAGTCATTCGTCAGCGACATCACGCGCAGCAACGACGACGCGGCCATCGTGCAAGCCATCATCGCGCTGGCGCACAGCTTGCGCCTGAAAGTCATCGCCGAAGGCGTGGAAACGGCGCAGCAACTGGCCTTCCTGCGCCAGCACGGCTGCGACCAGATGCAGGGCTACCTGTTCAGCCGCCCGCTGGCCGCCGCCGCCTTCGAAACATTGCTGCTCGAAGGCAACATGCTGCCCGCTTAGCGTAAAAACTTAAAACGCGTGGCGCAGGCCGACGTTGAAGGCGCGGTTGCCGCTGCCCACTTCGGTGGCATTGCCCACCATGTAGGCAGCGTCGTTGCGGTTGCGGATATGCGCGTAGGCAAGATACACCTTGCTGCGCTTGGACAAGGCATACGTGGCGCCGATGGCCAGCTGCCGTGCGTCGCGGTTGGCAGCGTCGCGGTCATCCTTATGGACGTACGAGGCGAGCAAGGTCGTCGCACCGAGCGGCACGGACACGCCGACGATGGCGTCGCGGCTGTCCGTCGACTGGGCCGGCGCCTGCGCCGCGCCGTACGGGTTTTCCGCAAAGAACATGGTGCTGCCGTCGCCCGTGTTGCGGCCATAGCCGGCAAACGCCGTGGCCACGCCGAAGTTGTAGTTACCGGCCAAAATCGTGTTGTTCACGTCGGCCTTGCCCGGTTCGCCGGCACGGCTCTGGCGCGCCAGGCGCAGGGTCAGCGGACCGTTGACATAGCCGAGGGCCAGGCCCAGCGAACGCTGATCTGCCACAATCCCCGTGTGCTCGCCGGCACCATACATGACGGTGGCCGTGACGCCACGCCATTCGGGCGAGGTGTAGCGCACGGTATTGTCGATGCGCGTGGCCGAATAGCCGGCCAGGTTGGTCGCCGCGCCAGCCAGGCCGCCTTCGAATGGATCGGCCACGTCGGTCAGCGCCTGGCTTTGCAGATTGTACTGGCGGCCCACGGTCAGCATGCCCAGTGGGCTGTTGAGGCCGACAAACGCCTGGCGGCCGAACAATTGCCCCGCCTGGTCGGAGCGGCCCGTGTCGCTCAGGACGCCCGCTTCCAGGGTGAACACGGCTTGCAAGCCATTGCCCAGCGATTCCGTGCCGCGCAAGCCCAGGCGCGAGCCGGCCGACACGCCGCTGGTGAGCTTGCTGACGCCGCCTTCCTGCACCAGGCCCGCATCCATCAAGCCATACACATCAACGGATGATTGGGCGTGGGCCGCAGGCAAGGCGCCCACGGTGGCGATGGTCGAAACGAGGCCGACGGTGATCGAGATTTTTTTCATGCTGGTTTCCTTGTCAAGGCAAAACCGGGAAAGCGCGCGGCCATGGCGCGGCCACAGGCGCCAAAGGCGCGCTGGGGAGTGCCGTATCGAAAGACGACTGGCCAGGCAGCAAGATTCCTGGCTAAGCTGTGGCGGCAGCGGCGTGCAATGATGCGCCGCGTTGATTCCGCCGTGAATGGTGCACCGCTGGCGGTGCGCGTGGCTCAGGCGCCCAGCCCGAAGGGGACGCTCTGAAAGTGGCTGGCATCGCGGATGCGCTGGCCTTGAGACGCGGACGAGTGCTGGATATGAAACTTAAATACAACCGCGTCTGCTGGCGCCGTCCGCAAGGATGGGGCAGGAGGCGCCGGGGCCAGAATTATAGCATCGGCAGCGCCTTGATCCCGGTTCTGTTGCAGGAAAACGACTCGCCAGGCCGCTAAAACCCGGCGTTGTCGCCGGGCAAGATGACGCATGCCGACCAGGCAAACGCTATTGCGGCAACGGTGCGGCGGCCGCAGGCTTGCGCGCCGCGGCGGCCGCCTTCAGCAAGCTCAGCACCGCCTTACTTTCCGGCGTCGACGCCCGTTGCTGCGCCATCTTCAATACGGGAAATTCCCCGCCCAGCGGATCGGCGCCCAGACTCAGCAGCAGCTTGACCATCGCCGCGTCGCTATTTTCGACGGCCGCCAGCAAGGGCGGCAGATAACCGCCGGTGGCGATGGGCGCGCCCATCGCGGCCAGGCGGGCGACCCAGTCGTGCCGCTGGCTGCGCACCGCATGCCACAGCAGCGTCTCTTTTTCCAGACGGCGCGAATCGAGCGCCGCCTGCTGTCCCTTGTAAGAAACTTCGGCGGCGGGTCCGACTTGCTGCCATGGCATGCCGGGCACCACCAGTTGGCGCAGCACGTCCTCGGACGTCGGCTGGTAGTTGTACATGGCGCGCATCGCAGCGTCGAGCCAGCGGTCATTTCCCTTCGCGTCATGCCGGGGCACGCGCTGCTTGAGCCAGTCCAGCGCGCCGGCGTTGCCCGCTTCGGCGGCATAGGCGTACAGCGACTTTTCCTGCTCATCAGTATTTGGCGTGGTGCCGGTGGCCAGCATTTTATCGAGCACTTCGGTGCCGCGCGTCAGGCGCAGCAAGGGCCCCCATAGCAAAGAATCGGCCAGCGGCCGTTCCGCTGGCTGCGCAGCCCCGCCTTTCTTGGCCTTTTTCTCTGCCAGGTATTGGTCTACCAGCAAATAGGGCCGGCCCGCGCCTGCGTCGAGCATGGCGATCATGCTGGCCGTACGTTCTTTCGCGTCGATCAATTCCGGCAAGATGTCCGCATCCTCCTGCTGCAAGGCGTATTCCAGCGGCGCCTGCGTGTGGTTTTCGCCGCCGTATTGCCGCACATCGGCGCCATGCGCCAGCAACAGGCGCACCATTGCGGCATTGCCGTACAGGGCAGCCAGATGCAGCGGTGCGGCGTGGTAAAGCGTATCGCCTTCGCCGAGCGGCACGCCGCGTTGCAACAGCAGCGTCATCATGCGCAGCTTGGCGGGCAACAGCGCGGCGTACTGCTCACGCAGCGCCTGGCGGCGCGCCTGCAGCGGCGCCTGCGCCAGTCGCTGCTGATCGTCGTCCTGCCGGGTTTGCGCATTCAGCCATGCCGCTTCGGCTTTGTACATGCTCGATGGAGGCGAAATCAAATAGTTCAGCAAGGGACTCCTGTCGAGCGCATAGGCGCCCGGCTCGGCGACGCCGGCCAGCAGCTTGCCAAAGGCAGCTTCGTCGCCCTCTTTGGCAGCCTTGAACAGCGCCGTCACCTCTGGCGTCGGCGGCAGCTTGTTGCGTGCCTCGCGCACATAATTGATCAAGCGTTCCATGCCATGCACCGAGACCTGCGGCAACGGCATGCCCACTTTCCATGCCCGCGCCAGCTGCTGCGCCTCGGCCTGTTGCGCCGCATTCAGTTTCTTTGTCCAGCGGGCCACGGCGTCGCCGGCGTCCGCCGCGCCGCCCGCCGCCGCCAACTGGCTCAGCATGGAAGCGAGCACATAGTCCTGCGGCACGCCCGCCTCCTCGCCATACAGCACGGCCAGCTGCAGCTGGGCCTTGGCAATGCCGCTTTCGGCGGCCTTGCGCAGCCAGCGGGCAGCCTGCTTTTCATCCAGGCCGCCCGTGCCTTTCCAGCACAGCAAGCCCAGCTGGTAAGCGGCTTCCATGTCGCCCCCCTCGGCGGCGCGGCGGTACCAATCCTGCGGCGAACGCTGTCCCGTCTGCGACGTCGTCGGCAAGGGCGCGCCGCGCTGCCAAAGGCCGGCCAGGCGCACGGCCTCGTCGACCTGGTCCGGCGACATCCTGCCACGGCGCGCCGGCAGGGACTTCTCCATCGCGGCCGCACCGCTCCACTCCTTGTCTTGCAGCGCCAGCAGGTTGAGCGCATACGACAGCACCCGGTCGACCGGCCCGCCTTCGCCCCGCTCATACATTTGTGCCAGGTCCTGCAGCGGCTTGCCCTCACCCTGCGCGGCCATGACGCCCAACCAGGGCCGCGCGCGCGATGGATTGAGCATGCGGCCCGGCGCGTATGCATACATGAAAACCAGCGCCTCCTGCGCGGCGCGATCGCCGCCCTTGGCCGCCAGCAGATACCAGCGCTCCGCTTCGACCTCGCTGCGCTCCACGTCCCGGCATCCTTTCTCGCCCATGTAGATATCGGCGAGGACCTTTTGCGCCTCGACATTGCCACCTTGCGCCGGTCCGCGCAATTGCGCCACGGCCTTGCTGCAGCGCCCATCCTGCAGAGCCGCCATCCCCTCCGGAACGCCGGCGCACGCGCCACCGGCAGCCCATCCAGCGCCGAGCACGGCCAATTGCCACAATTTTTTCATGATTGCCTGAGTTTTCAAATAATGTTGCAAATATGATAGCTTAGAAAAAATACAATGCAGCAATATTGCTCAATCGTGCGCGGCTTTTCGGGCCATCCAGGCCCGCTATTTGCTGCGCATGCTTTATGCACCCCTTATAATGGTTCCTTTTGCCAATCACACGCCAAATCATGGAATTAGCCAAGTCTTTCGAGCCCGCCGACATTGAACAATTCTGGCGCACCGAGTGGGAACAGCGCGGTTACTTCACCGCCACCCTCGATGCCGGAAAACCTTCCTTCAGCATCCAGTTGCCGCCGCCGAACGTCACCGGCACCCTGCACATGGGCCATGCGTTCAACCAGACCATCATGGATGGCCTGACCCGCTACCACCGCATGCTGGGCCACAACACGGCCTGGATTCCCGGTACCGACCACGCGGGCATCGCCACGCAAATCGTCGTGCAACGCCAGCTGGACGCGCAAAAGATTTCGCGCCATGACCTGGGCCGCGAAAAATTCGTGGAAAAAGTGTGGGAATGGAAAGAAAAATCCGGTTCCATCATCACCGGCCAGATGCGCCGCCTGGGCGCCTCGGCCGACTGGCAGCGCGAATACTTCACGATGGACGAGCCGCGCTCGAAAGTCGTCACCGACGTCTTCGTACGCCTGTTCGAGCAAGGCCTGATCTACCGCGGCAAGCGCCTGGTGAACTGGGACCCCGTGCTGGGCACGGCTGTGTCCGACCTGGAAGTGGTGTCCGAAGAAGAAGACGGTTCCATGTGGTACATCAAGTACCCGCTGGCCGATGGCAGCGGCTTCCTGACGGTGGCCACCACCCGTCCTGAAACCATGCTGGGCGACGTGGCCGTGGCCGTCGATCCGACGGACGAGCGCTACCTTCCGCTGGTGGGCAAGATGCTCAAACTGCCTTTGAGCGACCGCGAAATCCCCATCATCGCCGACGAATACGTCGACAAGGAATTCGGCACGGGCTGCGTGAAGATTACTCCTGCGCACGACATGAACGATTACGCCGTGGGCCAGCGCCACAAACTGGCGCAGATCGTCATTTTGACGCTGGACGCGAAGATCACCGACGACGCGCCGGAAGCCTACCGCGGCATGGACCGCTTTGCCGCGCGCAAGCAGATCGTCGCCGACCTCGACGCGCAAGGTTTGCTCGAGCAAGTCAAGCCGCACAAGCTGATGGTGCCGCGCGGCGACCGCACGGGCGTCGTCATCGAGCCGATGCTGACGGACCAGTGGTTTGTCGCCATGAGCAAACCAGCCCCGGAAGGCACGTTCTTCCCAGGCAAGTCGATCGCCGAGACCGCGCTGGACAAGGTCGCCAACGGCGAAATCAAGTTCGTGCCGGAAAACTGGAGCACCACCTATAACCAATGGCTCAACAACATCCAGGACTGGTGCATCTCGCGCCAGCTGTGGTGGGGCCATCAAATCCCGGCCTGGTACGACGACGCCGGCAATATCTTCGTTGCCAAGACGGAAGCCGAGGCACAAGCCAAAGCGCAGGCGGCCGGCAGCACGGGCCCGTTGAAGCGCGACGACGACGTGCTCGACACGTGGTTCTCGTCCGCCCTGGTGCCGTTCTCGACCATGGGTTGGCCGGAAGAAACGCCGGACATGAAGGCGTTCCTGCCATCGTCCGTGCTGGTGACGGGTTTCGACATCATCTTCTTCTGGGTGGCGCGCATGGTCATGATGACGGCGCACTTCACGGGCAAGGTACCGTTTGAAACCGTCTACGTGCACGGCCTGGTGCGCGATTCGACGGGACAGAAAATGTCCAAGTCGAAGGGCAACACCCTGGACCCGATCGACCTGATCGACGGCATCGACCTGGAAGGCTTGATCGTCAAGCGCACCACGGGCCTGATGAACCCGCGCGACGCGGAAAAAATCACCAAGGCGACGCGCAAGGAATTCCCGGAAGGCATTTCGGCCTACGGCACGGACGCCGTGCGCTTCACCATGGCCAGCTATGCCTCGCTGGGCCGCAACATCAATTTCGACCTGGGCCGTTGCGAAGGCTACCGCAACTTCTGCAACAAGATGTGGAACGCCACCCGTTTCGTCATGATGAATACGGAAGGCAAAGACTGCACGCCGAACGACGCCGACCTGTCGCAGGCGGACAAGTGGATTATTTCCCTGCTGCAAAAAGCGGAACTGGACGTGGCCAAGGGCTTTGAAGACTTCCGTTTCGACAATATCGCCGCATCGATCTACAAATTCGTGTGGGACGAGTATTGCGACTGGTACCTGGAAGTAGCCAAGGTGCAAGTACAGCAAGGCACGGAAGGCCAGCAGCGCGCCACCCGCCACACCCTGCTGCGCGTGCTGGAAGTGGTGCTGCGCCTGGCCCATCCGATCATCCCGTTCGTCACGGAAGCCCTGTGGCAGACGGTGGCGCCTTTGGCTGGCAAAACGCTCAAAGCTGAGGGTGATTCCATCATGATGCAGCCGTATCCAATCGCCAACACCGACAAGATCGATGAAAGCGCGGAAGCGTGGATGCAGCAGCTGAAAGCCTTGACGGACGCGACGCGCAACCTGCGCGGCGAAATGCAGATCTCGCCTTCCGTGCGCGTGCCGCTGATCGTCGAAGCGGGCAATGCCACTGAAAAGGCCGCGCTGGCATCGTACGCACCGTACATCCAGTCGCTGGGCAAGCTGGCGGAAGTGCAGATCGTCGATGCGCTGCCGGACTCGCCAGCGGCCGTCGCCATCGTCGGCACCACCAAGCTGATGCTGAAAGTGGAAATCGACGTGGCTGCCGAACGTGAACGCCTGGGCAAGGAAATCGCCCGCATCGAAGCGGAAATTGCCAAAGTCAACAGCAAATTGGGCAATGAAAGCTTTGTCGCGCGCGCACCGGCCGCCATTGTTGCGCAAGAAAACGAGCGTTTGCTCAGTTTTTCGGCGACAATTGAAAAACTGCGCGAACAGTTTGCTAAACTAGCCAGCGCATAAGGCAAGTTTGGAAGGATTGCGCGGCCGTCCCAGTGACGCCGCGCAGCACTGCTGGTCTTGCCTTGGTATATAACTGTTCGTGACACGATCAAAAAACCAATGGAGACTAGCGATGCATAAAGTATTCAAAGCAAGTGTACTGGTGGCCGCCCTGGCCATCGCCGGCAGCGCCACCGCGCGCGATGGCAACTATACCCCCGTGGGCACGTGGAAAACCATCGACGACGCCAGCGGCAAGCCGAAATCCCTCGTCGTCATCACGGAAAACAACGGCGTCTTGCAAGGCAAGATCGAAAAACTGTTCCGTGCCCCGAATGAAGATCAAAATCCCAAGTGCGACAAGTGCGCGGGCGCCAACAAGGACCAGCCCATCATCGGCCTGGTGATCCTGTCCGGTCTGAAATATGACGGCAAGGAATGGACGGGCGGCGAAATCACCGACCCGGCCACCGGCAAGGTCTACAAGAGCAAGGCCGAGCTGATTGAAGGCGGCACCAAGCTGCAAGTGCGCGGCTATGTCGGCGTGCCGATGTTTGGCCGCTCGCAGACGTGGGTGCGCGAAGAGTAAGCAACCACCCCGCCCTGTCAAAGCCGGCCATGCGCCGGCTTTTTTGCGCCTGCCTTCCGCACACTGGCGTTGTTTTTCAGGCCGAATCGTGTCCTTTCGTCCCCATTTCCAAACCAGGACAAGCTATGCGCGCCACCGAACATACTTGAAGTTTCCTAAATGAAATAGTGCATGCCTGTGACGCCATCGCCCTTTCGCGAAGGGCGGCATGGCTCTGCGGATGACCCCATCGGCGGATGCCCGGCACATATTTGCCCATGCACAAAGGAAACACATGAACATCTTCAAGCGATACATGACCCCGCTGCTCGTCTCGGCAGGTCTGCTGACCATGGCCGCCCTTGCCGGCTGCGGTGGCGGCGACCAGGGGCGCGATCCCATCCTCGGCTTGCCGGGCGCTACGCTGTCCAGCCTCATCGTCACGCCAGCCACGGCCACGGTCGCCATCGGCGCGGGCCAGCAATTCACGGCCATCGCCACGTATAGCGACGGCTCCTCGCAAGACGTCAGCGCCAAGTCGGCCTGGACGTCGGCCACGCCGGCCAGCGCGACAGTCAATGCCGCCACAGGCTTGAGCACGGGCATCGCCGCCGGCAGCAGCAACATCAGCGCCGCGTTCGGCGGCAAGAGCGCGGCAGCCCAGTTGACCGTCTCGCCAGCGACCTTGCTGTCGATCGCCGTCACGCCGCAAAGCCCGATCATCCCCGTCGCCGCGACGCGCCAGCTGGCCGTCATTGCCACCTACTCGGACAACAGCACGGCTGACGTCACGTCCGGCAGCAGCTTCGTGTCCGCCACGCCAGCCGCGGCCACCGTCGCCAGCGGCGGCCTCGTCACCGGCGTGGCCTTTGGTAGCAGCGTCATGAACGCCAGCTTCAACGGCAAGAACGCCAGCACCACCGTCACCGTGCCCGCCATTACCCTGGTCAGCATCGCCGTCACGCCAGCCACCGCCAGCATCGCTGTCGGCGCCACGCAACAGTTCATTGCCACCGCAACGTATTCGGACAGCTCGAACGCCATCATCACCAACGGCGCCATCTGGACGTCGGGCACGGTTGCCAATGCCACGGTACTGAACACGGGCGTCGCCACCGGCATCGCCGCCGGCACCAGCAGCATCACGGCCACCGCTGGCGGCCAGTCGGGTAGCGCGCTGCTGACCGTCACGGCCGTGGCCATCCCACCCGTCCTGAAACCGATCATCCTGGGCCGCGCGGCACCGTTCGGCGTGCTGGCCGGCACCTCGATCACGAACAATTCGGGCGGCACGACCCTGGTCACGGGCGACGTCGGCTCACCGTCGCAAACGGTCGATCCGACCCAGGCAGCTGGTTTTACCAACTACAAGTCGGGTGCCATCCTGGCCGGTGCCATGACGGACCTGCAGGCGGCGATCACGGACGGCAACAGCCGTAGCTGCGACGTCAGCTTTGCCGGCGGCATCGACCTCGGTGGCCAGACCTTCGGTCCCGGCGTGTATTGCTATGCGGGCGCCATCAGCATCACGGGCACCCTGACACTGAATGGTCCCGGCGTGTACATCTTCCGCACGGCGCTGACCTTGAACTCGACCGTCAACTCGGTGGTTGCCCTGAACAATGGCGCCACGGCCGACAACGTCAGCTGGCTGCCCGTCGGCCCGACCACCCTGGCGGCGAATAGCGTCTTCAAGGGCAATATCCTGGGCCAGTCGGCTGCCATCACGGTGGGCGACAACACGACCTTGCTCAATGGCCGCGTGCTGACGGCTGCTGCCGTTACCCTGCGCAATAACCAGATCACCAAATAACCGGGACATGACCATGACTATCGCACACACATTGGGCGCACTGAGCGTCATGACCGGCGCCTTGCTGGCGGCGCAATCGGCGCAGGCGCAGGACAACACCTTCATCAACCCGGACTGGGCCAACAGCGCCTGGTACATCGGCGCGGGCGTAGGCCAGTCGCGTGCCACCATCGACGAGCCGCGCCTGCGCGCCAGCCTGGCCGCCAACGGCGAGACCGTCACCGGTTTTACCAAGGACCAGCGCGACACCGGCTATAAACTGTTTGTCGGCCGCCAGCTGAACCAGTATTTCGCCGTGGAAGCGGGCTACTTTGACCTGGGCAAGTTCGACTTCAAGTCGAGCACCAGCGGCAACGGTGTGCTGAACGGGCAAGCGGGCTTTCGCGGCGTGAACCTGGACTTGCTGGGCCAGCTGCCGCTGTCGCAGCGCCTGTCCCTGCTGGGCCGTGTCGGCATGCACTACACCAAGACCAACACGGAATTCAGCGGCAACCGCCTGCTGGGTTCGACCAATACGCATGCCAGCGAGCGCAAGCTCAACGCCAAGCTGGGCCTGGGCCTGGAATACAAGTTCAGCGAAGCACTGGCCTTGCGCGGCGAAGTCGAGCGCTATCGCCTGAACGATGCCGTCGGCAACCGCGGCGATGCGGATCTGTACTCCGTCAGCCTCGTGTACAAGCTGGGCCGCCCGGCCAGCGCCACGCCGGCCTACCAGCCGGCGCCCGAAGTCGCCCCTGTCGTCGCCATGCCGGCGCCCGTCATCGTGGCCGCACCGGCACCGGCCCCCGTGTCGGAAAAAGTGTCGTTTGCCTCCGAAGCGCTGTTTGATTTCGATCAATCGACGCTCAAGCCGCAAGGCAAGGCGGCGCTGGACCAGTTGCTCGGTCAATTGAAGGGCATGGACCTGGAAGTCATCGTCACGGTGGGCCATACGGATGCCGTCGGCCCGGACGCCTACAACCAGAAACTGTCGCAGCGCCGCGCCGAAGCCGTCAAGGCCTATCTGGTGGCGCAAGGCGTGGAAACGAACCGCGTCTACACGGAAGGCAAGGGAGAAACGCAACCGGTGGCCGACAACACGAGCGCCGCCGGCCGCGCCAAGAACCGCCGCGTCACGGTGGAAGTCGTGGGTACGAGAAAAGTGCCACGCTAAGTCAGCTGCAGACGTAAAAAAACCGGCTTGGCCGGTTTTTTTACGTCCTCGGATTATGGCGCTGGCGCCGGCTTCCGGTGGTGCTTGCTCAAATGTCGGTCCAGGCTGTTGGCGAACTGTTGCCGGTCGGACTGGCTGAAGGCGGCCGGGCCGCCCGTGTCGACGCCGCCGCTGCGCAACTCTTCCATGAAGGCGCGCATCGTCAGTTGCTGGGCGATATTGTCCTTCGTGTAAAACTCGCCGCGCGGGTTCAGCGCAAAACCGCCCTTGGTCAGTACGTCGGCGGCCAGCGGAATGTCGCCCGTGATGACCAGGTCGCCAGGATTCAACAGCCGCACGATTTCCTGGTCGGCCACATCGGCGCCCGACGGTACTTGCACGGTGCGGATGAAACGCGACGGCGGCACGCGCAAACCCTGGTTGGCGACCAGGGTGAGCGGCAATTCCAGACGGTCGGCGACCCGGTACAGGATTTCCTTGATGACGACGGGACAGGCATCGGCGTCGATCCAGATTTGCATACCCGGCATACCTTCTTGCGCCATCACAGTTCCCACGCTTCGCCGCCCGGGCCAATGCGCGGTGCGCTGACGCCGAAGTGCAAATAGGCGGCCGGCGTGGCGACACGGCCACGCGGCGTGCGCTGCAGGAAACCTTGCTGTATCAGATACGGTTCCAGCACGTCTTCGATGGTATCGGCCGCTTCGCCGATGGCCGCCGCCAGGTTCCCTATGCCGACGGGGCCGCCGCCGAACTTGAACAGCACGGCTTCAAGCAGCTTGCGGTCCATCACGTCGAAGCCGGCGGAATCGACGTCGAGCATGGCCAGCGCGCGGTCGGCCACCACCTTGGTGATCTCGCCATTGCTTTTGACTTCCGCGAAGTCACGCACGCGGCGCAGCAAGCGGTTGGCGATGCGCGGCGTGCCGCGCGCGCGCTGGGCGATTTCGTGCGCGCCTTCCGGATCGATCGGCGCTTTCAGCAAGGCGGCGCTGCGCGTGACGATCTTCGTCAATTCGCCCGTGTTGTAGAACTCCAAGCGCGCGACGATGCCGAAGCGGTCGCGCAGCGGGTTGGTCAGCATGCCGGCGCGCGTGGTGGCGCCGACCAATGTAAACGGTTGCAGATCGAGTTTCACGGAACGGGCGGCCGGGCCTTCGCCGATCATGATATCGATCTGATAATCCTCAAGCGCCGGATATAAAATTTCCTCGACGACCGGCGACAGCCGGTGGATTTCATCGATGAACAGGACGTCGTTCGCTTCCAGGTTCGTCAGGATCGCCGCCAGGTCGCCCGGGCGTTCCAGCACGGGGCCGGAAGTCTGGCGCAAGTTGACGCCCATTTCGCGCGCGATGATGTGCGCCAGGGTCGTCTTGCCCAGGCCCGGCGGGCCGAACAGCAAAGTGTGGTCGAGCGCTTCCTTGCGCTGGCGCGCGGCCGTGATGAAAATTTCCAGCTGGTCGCGGATCTTTTCCTGCCCCACATACTCATCTAACTGCTTGGGGCGCAAGGCCCGTTCGATCGCCTCCTCGTTGTGCGAGATGGGCGCCGCGTCGATGATGCGCTGTTCCGTGAAGCTGTCGGTCTGGATGCTCATGCCCTATCAGCCTTTCGACAGCGCTTTCAGCGCCAGTTTGATGCCGTCCGACACGCCGGTACCGGCCGGCACGTTCTTCACGGCGGCCAGCGCTTCCTTGTCCGAATAGCCGAGCGCGACCAACGCGTTGAGGATATCCGATTGCGCGTCCGGCGCCGCGTGCGCGCCCAGCGGACCAAGATCGGCACCGATCTTGCCCTTCAATTCCAGCAACAGCCGTTCCGCCGTCTTCTTGCCGATGCCCGGCACTTTGACCAGACGGCCGGAATCTTGCAAGGTGATCGCTTGCGCCAGGTCGGCAATCGTCATGCCGGAGAGAATCGACAAGGCCATGCGCGCGCCCACGCCCGTGATCTTGATCAACTGGCGGAACACGGCCCGCTCGGCCGTATTGCCAAAGCCAAACAGCAAATGCGCATCTTCGCGGATGGCCTGGTGCGTAAACAGCACGACTTTTTCGCCCACATGGGGCAAGTTATAAAAGGTGCTCATCGGCACGTCGACTTCATAGCCGACGCCCTGGCAATCGACCAGCAATTGTGGCGGATTCTTTTCAAGCAAAATACCGGAGAGACGGCCTATCATCGCGTGTTCCTAATGTTAAATTTCAGAGTGATTATCCAACTAAACGGCCGCGCTTCATGCGCAAACCCTGAAGTTGCGGCGCCAGCGCGCCGAGCATGGCCAGCGCATCGATGCTGTTGGCATGGCAAATGGCCACGCCCAGGGCATCGGCCGCATCCGAGCCGGGCAAGCCGGGCAAGGACAGCAGCCGCGACACCATGTCCTGCACCTGCTCCTTGGCCGCCTTGCCGTGGCCCGTGACGGCCTGCTTCACTTGCAACGCCGTGTACTCGGCCACCGACAGGTCAGCATGGACGAGCGCGCAAATGGCCGCGCCACGCGCCTGGCCCAGCAGCAAGGTCGATTGGGGATTGACGTTGACAAACACTTTTTCGATGGCCGCGCAATCGGGCTGGTAGGTGCCGACGATTTCGCTCACGCCCCGCAGGATGACCTTCAGGCGCGGCGGCAATTCCCCTTCGGAACCCGTCTTGACGGTACCCGACGCGATATAGCGCAGCTTGTTGCCGTGTTTTTCAATGACCCCAAAGCCGGTCGTGCGCAGGCCAGGATCGATGCCAAGAATAATCATCGCCAGATTCTATAATGAATACGGCAGGCACCGGTGAATAACCGGTGCCTGCCGTATTGTGTCGCAGCAACCCAAAACAACATCTGGGGTCGGACCCTCAGGGTCCGACCCCGGTCATTGCCGTTGGGTTCAATTATTAATGACGGAAATGACGCGTGCCCGTATACAGCATCACGACACCGCGCTCGTCCGCCGCATCGATCACTTCCTGGTCGCGCATGGAGCCGCCCGGGTGGATGACGCAGGTCGCGCCCGCGTCGACGACGACGTCGAGGCCGTCGCGGAACGGGAAGAAGGCGTCCGACGCCACGACGGAACCGGTCAGGCTCAGGCCGGCGTTTTGCGCCTTGATGGAAGCGATGCGGGCCGAGTCGATGCGGCTCATCTGGCCTGCGCCCACGCCCAGGGTCATGTTATTGCCGCAGAAGACGATGGCGTTCGACTTGACGAATTTCGCCACTTTCCAGGCGAACATCAGGTCGGCCAGTTGCTGCGGCGTTGGCTGCAGCTTGCTGACCACGCGCAAGTCGCCGATACCGACATTTTTCGCGTCCGGCGATTGCACCAGCAAGCCGCCACCGACGCGCTTGAAGTCCATGGCGTGCACGCCGCTGCCCAACGGGATTTCCAGCATGCGCACGTTTTGCTTGCTCGACAGAATCTGTTTCGCTTCGGCGGAGAACGACGGGGCGATCAGCACTTCGACGAACAGCTTGGCGATTTCGCCGGCCGTGGCGCCGTCGAGTTCCGTGTTGAAGGCGATGATGCCGCCGAATGCCGAGGTCGGGTCCGTCTGCAGGGCGCGCGCATACGCTTCGGCCGCATTCTTGCCCAGGGCTACGCCGCATGGGTTCGCGTGCTTGACGATGACGCAAGCGGCGCTTTGCTCGAAGCCGCCCATGCTCTTCACGCATTCCCAGGCCGCATCAGCATCGGCGATGTTGTTGTAGGACAATTCCTTGCCTTGCAGCTGGCGGTAATTGGCCAGCGCGCCATCGGTGGTGACGAGGTCGCGGTAGAAGGCGGCGCTCTGGTGCGGATTTTCACCGTAGCGCATGTCTTGCACTTTTTCAAAGGCCACGTTCAGGATTTGCGGATAGGCACCGCGCTCGGCATGCACTTTCGTCGGGCCCAGGCTGGTCAGGTAGTTGGTGATGGCGCCATCGTATTGCGCCGTGTGCGCAAAGACTTTTTTCGCCAGCATGAATTTGGTGTCGTAGCTGACGTCGCCTGCCTTGCCGTCGGCCGAGCGCATTTCCGCCAGCACCGCGTCGTAGTCGGTCGGGTCGCAGATGACGACCACGTCCTTGTGGTTCTTGGCTGCCGAACGCAGCATGGTCGGGCCGCCGATATCGATGTTTTCGATCGCGTCTTCCAAGGTGCAATCGGCCTTGGCGACCGTGCCCTGGAACGGGTACAGGTTGACCACCACCATGTCGATGGTCGGCATGTCGTGCTCGACCAGTTTCGACATATGTTCAGGGAAATCGCGGCGCGCCAGGATACCGCCGTGCACTTTCGGGTGCAGGGTTTTCACACGGCCATCGAGCATCTCCGGGAAACCCGTGTAATCGGCAACTTCCGTCACAGGAACACCGTTGTCTGCCAGCAATTTGGCGGTGCCGCCGGTGGACAGGAGGTTGACGCCGAGGGCGGACAGGGCGCGGGCGAATTCGAGAACGCCGGTCTTGTCGGAAACGGAGAGGAGAGCTTGTTTGATCATGGCTGTGGCTAGGTGGTTAAGTGTTCTTGGCGAATGGCACAGCGGTCAGCTATCAGGCTGGGCCCGCTGCGGCGGATTCAAATCTTGGCGTCACTTGCATGCCGGCATTACAGCAAACCGTGCTCCTGCAATTTCTTGCGCAGGGTATTGCGGTTGATGCCCAGCATCTGCGCGGCGTGCGACTGGTTGCCATCGGCGCGTGTCATCACGACTTCCAGGATGGGCTTTTCCACGGTCAGCACGACCATGTCGTAGATATTCGATGCTTGCTGTTCGCCCAGGTCATTGAAGTAATCTTCTAGACTTTTCTGTACGACTTCCTGAATGCTTTCTTTGCTCATTTGTATGCTTCAACCGGCTGAACACCTGGCCATCCGGCACCGCGCCGCTCATGCGGTCCGCGTGCTGCCCTCTTGCCTCGGTGTTGTAATTAATATTGCATGACGCTCTGTATAGGCGCTCGCCCTTGTACTGCCGACAACTGACTACCCTGCTTGTTGCTATCTGCTCATGCTGCCGTGGCCATCGGTTTGATCACATCGATCAGGCCACTTTCACTGGATTCGGAGAGGCGGTATTGTAACCGTTCGCCAAATTTCCATTGCGACTCAAAAAATTGATCGACGGCCAGCAACTGCGCGTCCGTCGACTCCAGCAAGTTCATTTGCTGCCGGAACGCTTCGCCGCCTTCCAGATCCTTCACATACCAGCCGATGTGCTTGCGCGCCGTGCGCACGCCGAGAAATTCCCCGTAAAACGCGTAATGGGCGCGCAAATGCTCATCCATCAGGCTACGCACTTCATCCACGTACGGCGCCGGCAACAAGGTGCCGGTGCGCAGGAAATGGTCGATTTCGCGGCAAATCCACGGCCGGCCCTGCGCCGCGCGGCCGATCATGACGGCATCGGCGCCCGTTTGATCGAGCACAAAGCGGGCCTTTTCCGGACTGGTAATGTCGCCGTTGGCCACCACGGGAATGCCCACCGATGCTTTCACGGCGGCAATAGTTTCATATTCGGCATCGCCCTTGTAGCCATCGGCGCGCGTACGGCCGTGCAGGGTCAGCATCTGGATGCCGGCTTGCTCGGCGATGCGGGCGATTTTCAAGGCGTTCTTGTTTTCGCGGTCCCAGCCCGTGCGAAATTTCAGGGTGACGGGCACGTCGACGGCGTTGACGACGGCGTGCAAGATCTTTTCGACCAGACTTTCGTTTTGCAGCAGGGCCGAACCGCACCAGCTGTTGCACACCTTTTTGACGGGGCAACCCATGTTGATGTCGATAATCTGCGCGCCCCGGTCCACGTTGAACTTGGCGCAGTCGGCCAGGTCTTGCGGATCGGCGCCGGCAATCTGCACGGCTTTCGGCTCCATTTCGCCTTCGTGGTCCGTACGCCGCGAGCTTTTTTCCGTTGCCCACAGGCGCGGATTCGACGCCGCCATCTCCGACACGGCGTAGCCTGCCCCCAACTGCTTGCACAACTGGCGGAAAGGCCGATCCGTCACGCCCGCCATGGGAGCGACGAAAACGTTATTGCGCAGAATGTGAGGGCCGATTTGCACTGAGGAACCTGGAATGGACAGAGGAACCTGCTATTTTAACCGATTCCCTGCCTAATTAATAAGCACTATTTTTTTAGCTCAGTGCGTCAGAGTGACGATGGGGCCGCTTATAGGGCTTAGCCCAGCTCGTCCATCGCGGGCGCGCTCAGGTGTTCGATATTTCCCCAGTGCACCAAATGCAGCTTGCCGTCCGCGTAAGAAAAACGGTTGACGCTGGCATTTTTGACCTGGAAGTCGCGCGGACTGTCGAGCGTCATGCCGACCGCCTCGCGGTAGGCGCACTCGAGCACGCCGCCGTGGGCCACGATGGCGATCGTCTGACCGTCATACTGCCGGGCCCAGCGGGCGATGGCGCCATTCGCGCGCGCATAAAACTGGCGGAAACTTTCGGCCTGGCGCTCGCCCGACGGCATCACGGCGTCGATCTGGCGCGATTGCCATTGCGCATACTCGTGCGGATAGCGCGCGGCAATGTCCGCATACAGCAAGCCTTCGAAAGCGCCGTAGCAGCGCTCGCGCAGCAAGGAGTCCGTTTGCACGGGCAAGTCTTTCACGTCGGCCACGGCTTGCGCCGTCTGCTGCGCGCGCTGCAAATCGCTGGCGAGGATGGCGGCCAGCGGTTCGTCCGCCAGCGCCTGCCCCAGCGCGCAAGCTTGCGCCAGGCCCGCCTCGTTCAAGGCGATGTCGATATGGCCCTGCAGGCGGCGGCCCGCATTCCAGGCCGTTTCGCCATGGCGTATCAATAAAATCGTGGTGCTCATGCTTTATTTCTTCAGGGTAATTGCCAACTCGGGATTGAGCGAATAGGCGACGACGAGCTGGGCTTCGTCGAGGATGTGGCCGTACAGGGCGGCATGCGCTTGCTGCCCTGTAAAACGCTCGGGCAAGGCCAGACGCGGCACGTCGAGCGCATACAGGCGGAAGATATAGTGGTGGATGCGCTCGTCATTCCACGGCGGGCACGGGCCATCATAGCCGTAATAATCGCCAGCCATGGCGGCATCGCCGGCAAACCAGCCCGTGTAATCGTTGAGGCCCTGGCGCAGGCCAGAACTCGCAACCTTTCCACGCGGCGTGATGCCGCTGGAAAACTCTCCGGCGGCAATCGCGCGCATGGCCAGGGGAATATCGAGCAAGCTCCAATGATAAAAATCGCCGCGCAGCGCCGTCAGCGACAGGGCCTGGTCTTCAACATTGGCCAGGCTGGCGTCTTGCGGCGCATCAGGGTCGATGCAGAACAGGGCCAGCGACTCGGTGCCGTTGGGCACCTCGTCCCAGGCCAGATGGGGATTGCGGTTGCCGGCGAGGCGCACGCGGCTGGCCGGATCGATCTCGGCAAAAGCATAGTCGGCCGGCATCAGGCCGCCATCACGAAACGTCTCGCTCCACAATTTCATCGCTTGCTCCTCTTTATAGTTATTGCTTTGCGTTCACTTGCAGCCAGAAGGTCACCGGACCGTCGTTCGTCAGCGACACTTGCATGTCGGCACCGAACTGCCCCGTTTGCACGGTCGCATGGCGGCTGCGCGCCTGGTCCACGAAATGCGTGAACAGGCGCAAGCCGTCCTGCGGCGCGGCGGCCGGCGTAAACGACGGGCGCGTGCCGGACTTGGTGTCGGCCGCCAGCGTAAACTGCGGCACCAGCAGCAAGCCGCCGGCCACGTCCGTCACGCTGCGGTTCATCTTGCCCGCCTCGTCGGCAAACACGCGGTAACCGAGCAGCTTGCTCAGCAAGGCGTCCGCTTCCTTCTCCGTATCGCCCCGCTCCGCACACACGAGCACCATCAGGCCGGCGTCGATGGCGCCGATGGTGGCGCCGGCAACATCGACCTTCGCCTGGGTAACGCGCTGCAGCAGCGCGATCATGCCGTCAAGGTAACGCGCGCAAAGCTGCGCTTGCCAACTTGCAACACAAACTGACCGGCTTCCACTTGCAAGCCCTTGTCGCTGATGACGGTGCCGTCGATGCGCACGCCGCCCT
Organism: Janthinobacterium rivuli; assembly: GCF_029690045.1. Classification (NCBI taxonomy): domain Bacteria; kingdom Pseudomonadati; phylum Pseudomonadota; class Betaproteobacteria; order Burkholderiales; family Oxalobacteraceae; genus Janthinobacterium; species Janthinobacterium rivuli. The sequence goes on along the minus strand of NZ_CP121464.1, from coordinate 1,112,431 downwards.
GGTCGATCTTGCGCATGGCTTCCGACGTGGATGGGCACAGACCGGCTTGCTTGAGCAATTGCGGGATGCCCAGCGGGGCGCCAGCGAGGCTCACTTCCGGGATATCGTCGGGGATGCCGCCCTTCGAGCGGTTGACGAAGTCGGCCAGCGCATCTTCGGCCGCCTGCTGCGAGTGGAAGCGGGCGACGATCTCTTGCGCCAGCGCAACCTTGGCATCGCGCGGATTGCGGCCTTCCTCGACTTCGCGCTTCAGCTGGGCCAGTTCGGCGATCGAGCGCCACGACAGCAGCTCGTAGTAGCGCCACATCATGACGTCAGAAATGCTCATCAGCTTGGCGAACATGGTGTTGCCCGGTTCCGTGATGCCGATGTAGTTATTCTTCGACTTGGACATTTTTTCCACGCCGTCCAAACCTTCCAGCAGCGGCATGGTCAAAATACACTGCTGCTCCTGTCCATACTGCTTTTGCAGTTCGCGGCCCACCAGCAGGTTGAACTTCTGGTCCGTGCCGCCCAGTTCCAGGTCCGATTTCAGGGCCACCGAGTCGTAACCTTGCATCAGCGGGTACAGGAATTCATGGACGGAAATAGGAATGCCGCCCTGGAAGCGCTTGGTGAAGTCGTCGCGCTCGATCATGCGCGCCACCGTGTAGTGGGAAGCGAGCTGGATGATGCCGCGCGCGCCCAGCGGATCGCACCACTCGGAGTTATAGCGGATTTCCGTCTTGCTGGCGTCCAGCACTAAAGATGCTTGCGCGAAATACGTCATCGCGTTAATCTCGATCTGTTCCTTGGTCAACGGCGGGCGCGTGACGTTGCGGCCCGAAGGGTCGCCGATCATGGACGTGAAGTCGCCAATGAGGAAAATGACTTGATGGCCGAGGTTTTGCAGCTGGCGCATCTTGTTCAGCACGACAGTGTGGCCCAGATGCAAGTCGGGTGCAGTCGGGTCCAGGCCCAGTTTAATGCGCAGTGGAACACCGGTTTTCTCGGAGCGGGCTAATTTTTGCGCAAATTCGCTTTCGATCAAGAGTTCGTCGACGCCACGCTTGGTAATCGCGAGGGCTTCTTGTACTCTGTCCGACAGCACAAGCGCGGTCTGAGCGGCGTTAGCCTTTGTAGGCGATGCGGTGGTGTTGATTTCCATAAAATTTGACTGTAGATCTCAAAATGGTAGTAGGTTTGCGGAGTTTGCTATAATGCTCGATCCCATCAATCTTGCCGTATGAAAACGAACCAAAATAACAATAACAAAGAGCACTAGTTCACGAATCGTTCAAGGGCAAATTTTAACTGATTGCATGAACCCTATACATAAAATCACAGGCTCACGCTTGTACACACAGCTGACGACGACCCGCAAGGCACGCATTATTGGTGCGTCCGCGGTGCTGCTCGCCGTGGCCGCCTTCGGCGCGGTCGCTGTGTCGCCCATGGCGCCCGACGCATCGGACTTGCCGGTCACGTCCATCGCCCAGAACCTGGAAATGCCTGATCTCGCCTCGCAAATTTCCGCGATGGAACAGGTAGACCAGAATTTCACCCACGAAGAAAAAGTCCGCGCTGGCGATACCCTCGCCACCTTGCTGACCCGTCTCGGCGTGGATGATCCTGTGGCCGCCAATTTCATCAAAACCGACAAGATCGCGCGCGGCGTGATGTTGCTGAAATCGGGCAAGCGCGTACAAGCGCAAACCACCGAAAACGGCGACCTCAACTGGATGCGCGCCACCCTCGTCGATGGCACGGACAAATCGGTCAAGAACATCCTGATCACCCGCAAGGGCGACAAGTTCGTGGCCACGGAAGTGGCAGCCCAGCTGGAGCGCCGCGTTGAAATGCACGCGCGCAAGATTACTTCCACCCTGTTCGCTGCCACCGACTCCAGCCTGGACGGCACGCGCCTGCCAGACTCGATTTCCGCGCAAATCGTGGAAATGTTCTCCACCAATATCGATTTCCGCTCCGACCTGAAACGCGGCGACTCGTTCAATGTCGTCTACGAAACATTCTGGCAAGATGGCGAATTTGTCCGAGCGGGCCGCATCCTGGCCGGTGAATTCACCAACCGCGGCACGACTTACCAGTCCGTTTGGTTCGAAGACCCAGCCAGCAAGCAAGGCGGCGGTTACTACAGTTTCGACGGCAAGTCCCTCAAAAAAGCCTTCCTGAAATCCCCCCTCGAATTCTCCCGCATCTCGTCCGGCTTCTCCATGCGCGTGCACCCGATTTCCGGCAACTGGAAAGCGCACAAGGGCATCGATTTCGCTGCAGCAACGGGCACCCCTATCCGCGCTTCGGGCGACGGCGTGGTCGATTCCGTCGGCAGCCAAAACGGCTATGGCAATGTTGTTGTCCTGAAACACTGGGCCAACTACTCCACCGCCTACGCACACATGAGCCGCTTCGCTTCGGGCCTGAAAAAAGGTCAAAAAGTCAGCCAGGGCGATGTGATCGGCTACGTCGGCACCACCGGCTGGTCGACGGGCGCCCATTTGCACTATGAATTCCGCGTTGGCGGCGTGGCACAAGACCCAAGCAAGCTGAACGTACAAGCCCAGGCGCCATTGACGGCCGCTGAGCTGAGCCGCTTCCGCATGGTGTCGGCTGACATGATGCACCGCTTCACCCTGCTGCGTCCGAACGACACGGCACTGGCTTCGCGCTAAGCAATACCGCCTTCGGGCAACATATAAAGGCACCGCCCATGCAAATGGCCGGTGCCTTTGTTTTTTTCCCGCGCGCTTTTGCGTGCGGCACAAATACGGCACAATGCATCCATCACTGACGCACTCAAGGAACACTCCATGCTGTATATCGGTTTAATGTCGGGCACCAGCCTCGATGGCGTCGACGGCGCGCTGGTCGACTTTTCCGACGATGGCGGCACGCGCAGCCTGGGCGACGCGTACATTCCCTTCCCCGCCAGCCTGCGCGCCGACCTGATGGCGTTGCAAAGTGCCGGCCAGAATGAAATCGAACGCGAAGCGCTGGCGGCAAATCAACTCGTGCGCCATTACGCGGATTGCGTCGCCATGCTCCTGAGCAACGCGGGGATCGGCCCGGACGCCGTCGCCGCCATCGGCGCACATGGCCAGACCATCCGCCACCGCCCCGAGCTGGGCTTTACGCGCCAGCTGAACAACCCGGCCCTGCTGGCCGAACTGACGGGCATCGACGTCATCGCCGACTTGCGCAGCCGCGACGTGGCGGCCGGCGGCCAGGGTGCGCCGCTGGTGCCCGCTTTTCACCAGGCCATTTTCAATGTGCCAGGCCACACGCGCGTGCTGGCCAATATCGGCGGCATCAGCAATATCAGCGTGCTGCACGCGGACGGCACGGTGACGGGCTACGACACGGGGCCCGGCAATGCGCTGATGGATGGCTGGGTTTTGCAACACCTGGGCCAGCCTTACGACGCCGACGGCGCCTGGGCAGCGACAGGCCAGGTCATTCCCGCCCTGCTGGCGGAATTGCTCAACGACCCGTATTTTGACTTGCCGGCGCCGAAAAGCACGGGACGCGACCTGTTCCATGCCGACTGGTTGCAGGACAAGCTGAGCAACTACCCGCAGGTCAAGCCTGCCGACGTGCAGGCGACCCTGACGCAGCTGACGGCCGCCAGCCTGGCGCACGCCATCCTGCGCGACGGTGCACAGGCGGAAACGCTCTATGTATGTGGCGGCGGCGCGCAAAACGCCAGCCTGATGGCGGCGCTGGCCCGTGCATTGCCGGGCATGGCGGTGGAGTCGACCGAAGCGCTGGGCGTGGCGCCCAGCCAGGTCGAGGCGCTGGCCTTTGCGTGGCTGGCCTGGCGTTTTACGCAGCGCAAGCCGGGCAACTTGCCGGCAGTGACGGGCGCGGCGGGCTTACGCGTGCTGGGTGCGCTGTATCCGCGTTGAGCAGATGTAGAAACACAAATAGCGGATCGATGATCCGCTATTTTCTTGCTTGCCCCGTTTAGTACTTAAACGGAGAAAGACGAACCGCAACCGCAGGTCGACGTGGCTGTCGGATTCTTGATCACGAACTGCGCGCCTTCCAGGTCATCCTTGTAGTCGATTTCCGCGCCGACCAGGTACTGGTAGCTCATGGAATCGATCAACAGCTGGACCCCGTTCTTGACCATGGTGGTGTCATCTTCGTTGACGATTTCATCGAAGGTGAAGCCATACTGGAAGCCGGAGCAGCCGCCCCCCTGCACGAATACGCGCAATTTCAGGTCGGGATTGCCTTCTTCTTCGATCAGCTGCGCGACTTTTTCAGCGGCGCTATCGGTAAAGATAATAGGGGAAGGGATCACATCTTGCATTTCAGCGACGGCATTCATATCAGGCACTCCTACTAGAAAACATTAAGTCATTATAGACTGTTGGCGCAACTCGCGCTGCGGCCGCCGCTGACGCGGCTGGACGGTGTTGTTCCTGCTCACATTTCCGATACGGCCAGGTGCAGCACGGGGTCGGCGCTGTCGTGCCGGCTGAGCTTGCCTTGCACCAAGGCGCCGCTGTGCATTTCCAGCACCTTGTAATAGACCTCTCCTACAATGCGGGCTTTTGGCTGGATTTCAAGCATTTCGGACACATACACGGGACCATTGATCTCGCCGCTGACGACCAGGCTCGAGCAGCGCACTTCGCCATCGATGCGGCCCGCCTCGCCCAGCACCACGTACGTGGGCTCGCCCGGCTCGCCCGTGACATTGCCGCGCACATGGCCGTCGATGCGCAAGCCGCCGCAAAACAGCAAGTCGCCCTCGATCCGCGTGGCAGCGCCGATCAAGGTGTCGATGGGGTTTTTCGCGTTGCGCTCGAACATGAACGTTATCCTGTCGGGGTACGTGGCAGTCCAATTTATCACAGGTCCGGCAAAAAGGCGCCGGACCCGCGCAAGCACCGTCGCCTATCGTTACGGCATCACGGCGATGTGTTGCAAACCGGCCGTTTCTTTCAAGCCGAACATCAAGTTCATGCACTGCACGGCCTGGCCCGACGCGCCCTTGACCAGATTGTCCTGCACCACCAGCACGATGACGGTATTGCCGCCCTCAGGACGGTGCAAGGCCAGGCGCAACATGTTCGAGCCGCGCGTGGAGCGTGTTTCCGGGTGCGAGCCGAACGGCATCACGTCGACGAAAGGCTCATCCTTGTATTGCTCTTCGAACAAGGCTTGCAATTCCTCATTGCTGACATCCTTGTTCAGCTGCGCGTACAGGGTCGAGTGCATGCCGCGTATCATCGGCACCAGGTGCGGCGTGAAGGTCAGCGCCACTTTCTCGTCCGTGAAGCGCTGCAATTGCGCCGTCGTTTCCGGCAGGTGGCGGTGGCCGGCCACGCCATAGGCCTTGAAGCTGTCACTGCTTTCCGAGAACAGGATGCCGATTTCCGCCTTGCGGCCGGCGCCGGACACGCCCGACTTGCAGTCGGCGATCAGGCTGCCCGCGTTGACCAGGCCAGCCTTGAGCAACGGATAAAAGCCCAGCTGCATGGTGGTCGGGTAGCAACCGGGGTTGGCGATCAGCGTGGCTTGCTTGATGTCTTCGCGGTTCAGCTCCGGCAAACCGTACACGGCTTGCTCGATCAACTCTGGCGCCGTATGGGGAATCTTGTACCACTGCTCGAACTTGGCCTGGTCTTTCAGGCGGAAGTCGGCGGCCAGGTCGATGACTTTCACGCCGGCGGCCAGCAGGGCTGGTGCTTGCGCCATGGCAACACCATGCGGGGTGGCAAAGAAGACCACGTCGCACTGTTCCAGATTCGCCTTGTCCGGCGAGGAAAACGCCAGTTTCACATGGCCACGCAGGGAAGGATACATGTCAGCAACGGGCAAGCCATCTTCCTTGCGCGAGGTAATCGCCGTCAACTCGACATCTGGATGGGTAGCGAGCAAGCGCAGCAATTCCACGCCCGTGTATCCAGTACCGCCGACGATGCCAACTTTGATCATGTTCTTTCCTTGTGTATAGATTGCATAAGATTGCATAAAGATGAGGGAAACGCTGCCCCTGCGGGTTTTCGCGTATTTTACAGCGCAACGGCGCATCCCGCTGAAATGCAAAAAAGCCGCGGGACCGAAGTCCAGCGGCTTTTCGACCAGCACCCCGGAAGGTGCTGTAGCGTAGAAATTAACGCTTCGAGAATTGCTTTGCGCGACGTGCTTTGCGCAGACCAACTTTTTTACGCTCGACTTCACGTGCATCGCGGGTCACGAAGCCGGCTTTCGCCAGTTCCGGTTTCAACGCTGCATCGTAGTCGATCAGAGCGCGGGTGATGCCGTGACGAACTGCACCAGCCTGGCCCGACTCACCGCCGCCATGGACGTTGACTTTGATGTCGAAACGCTCGACATTGCCGGTCAGTTCCAGAGGTTGACGGATGACCATCAGACCCGTTTCGCGCGAAAAGTATTCGTTTGCTGGTTTGCCGTTAACAACGATCAAGCCTGTGCCAACTTTGATAAAAACCCGAGCCACTGCACTTTTGCGACGGCCGGTTCCATAATTGTAATTACCGATCATGTCAGTTCCTTAGAGAACAAGTGCTTTAGGTTGCTGAGCAGCGTGCGGATGGGAACCTTCCGCGTACACTTTCAGCTTCTTGATCATTGCGTAGCCGAGTGGGCCTTTAGGCAGCATGCCCTTGACCGCTTTCTCAAGCGCGCGACCTGGAAAACGCTGTTGCATTTTCTGGAAGTTGGTTTCGTAGATGCCGCCTGGATAGCCAGAGTGACGGTAGTAAATTTTCTCAGTAGCTTTGGTACCGGTCACACGCAGTTTGCCTGCGTTGATGACGACGATAAAGTCGCCGGTATCGACGTGAGGAGTAAATTCTGGTTTGTGTTTGCCGCGCAGTCGGAGTGCCACTTCGCTGGCAACACGTCCGAGGACTTTGTCCGTCGCGTCAACCACGAACCAATCGCGCTGGACTTCATGTCCTTTAGCGGAAAATGTTTTCATGTTGACTTCCTAATAGATTACACGCTCAAATGGTGGTTCCGCCGATGCTGCTATGCGGACTCTGCCTTATTTACTTTTCCTGAGCGAACGGAAAGCCGACAAGTATAAGCGGCTTTGCCTTGCCGCGTCAAGCCGCAATCGAGGCCGGCTGCGGCCCGGCGGCCGGCACATGGATAGGCATTCCTCTATTACAATACAAAACGCTTACAATTTTCGGAGAGTACGATGGAATGCAAAGTCAGCTGGAATGGCCCGTCGGGCATGAGTTTTCGGGCAGAAACGGGTTCCGGCCACCTGGTGACCATGGATGGCGCGCCCGATGGCGGCGGCCACAACCTGGCGCCACGCCCCATGGAAATGGTCTTGCTGGGCACGGGCGGCTGCACCGCCTATGACGTGGTGCTGATCCTGAAACGCGGACGCGAAGCCGTCAGCGGCTGCGAAGTGACCCTGAAGGCCGACCGCGCCGACACCGACCCGAAAGTGTTTACCAATATCCACTTCCATTTCACCGTACGGGGCAAGGCCCTGAAACCGACGGCCGTGGAACGGGCCGTGGCTTTGTCGCATGACAAATATTGCTCGGCTTCCATCATGCTGGCGAAAACGGCGGAAATCACCCACTCCTTCGAAATCATCGAGGAGTAGGTCGGATTAGCGGGGCAAGGCCCCGCGTAATCCGACGACACTACCGGCGCCAACAATGTTGTCGGCTTACGCGCTGCGCGCTAAGCCGACCTACCCGACCTACGCAGAAATATCAGATGTAATACGCGGTTTTTGTCATCACTTTACCCATCAAGCCCATCAACGCCTTCACCGGTGCCGGCGTATCGATGGCGCCCAGGCGCTGGGCGGCGGCGCCGTGCTCCACTTCGTCGATGGCCATCTGTTTCACGATGGCGCGCGACTTGGCATCCTGCGGCGGCAATTCCTGCAAGTGGCTGGCTAGGTGCGCTTCCACCTGGCGTTCCGTTTCCACCACGAAACCCAGGCTGCGGCCGTCGCCCATGCGCGCGGCGATGGTGCCCAGCGCAAACGAACCCGCATACCACAGGGGATTGAGCAGGCTCAAACGCGAGCCCAGCTCCGTCAGGCGCTGCGCCGTCCAGGCCAGATGATCTTCCTCTTCGCGTCCCGCTTCGTCGAACTGGGCGCGGATGGCCGGGCTGTGCGCATAGCGCGCCTGCGAGTTGTACAGGGCTTGCGCGCACACTTCGCCCACATGATTGACGCGCATCAAGCCGGCGCTGTGGCGCTGTTCGGCCGGGCTCAGTTCCGCATCGGGCGCATGCGCGGCCGGCGTGGGGCGCGAGGCCGAGGCCACGCCCGCCATGACGCGCAGGGCCTTGTCGGCGCCAACAATCAAACGATCCAGGGGGTCAAAATGGCGGTTCGCGGTCATCGTGGCTATGCTCATGAGTAGTAAAGCATGAATTATAGGACGATCAGGGCCGGCAGTCCCCACGCCGCGCGCAGGGTGAACGGGGCTTTATTGACTTGTGCGCGCTTTTTCCTGCTCGATCCAGTCCACCACGGGGCCGACGGCGTCCAGGCCGGACAGGCTTTTCGCCACGCCCAGGTTCAGTGAAATCAGGAAAGAAATGCTGTCGACGGGGATGTCCGGGCAGAACTCGGCAAACGCGGCGCGAAAACGCTCCGATTGCAGCACGCGCAAGACTTTCTCGCCGCTCATGAATTGCAGCACGCTGGCGATGCTGTGCCCGCCACCTAGCGAGTGGTAAATGAAACGGTTGTATTTCGCGTCGATCTCTTTGAAGTCGAGCGCTTCCTCCGTCATCAGGCCGGCCAGGTAATACAGCCCCAGGCTGACGCGGAAGAAACCGATGGCTTCGGCACTGGTCATACCGGCGCGGGCCACGGCCAGTACCTTGTCCTGCATCGCCTGATCGATCGTTCGCATTGCGCTCTCCCGCGCCGTCCGCCGGCGCCCACCGGGCCAGCTTGCATGAAGATGCTGTTTTTTTCAATAGACCAAACGATATTTCCACCTTGCAAGTTACATTTTTTGCATGCTACTCTCGTTCTTCACCGTTAAATGGATGAAGCACATGATTGAGGTCAAGCACCTGGCAAAACGTTTCCGCATGCCGCCCCACAAAGGCAAGGCCATGCACGTCAGCGATCCGCGCGAACATGAGGGCTGGTTTCACGCCGTGCGCGACGTCAGTTTCAGCTGCGCCCCCGGCGAAGTGCTGGGACTGCTGGGGCCGAATGGCGCCGGCAAGACCACCACCCTGCGCCTGCTGTCGACGGCCTTGCAAGCGGACGCGGGCAGCGCCCTCGTCAACGGTGTCGATGTCCTGCAGCAACCGCTGGTGGCGCGCCAGAGCATCGGTTTCCTGTCCGGCTCGACGGGACTGTACGGCCGCCTGACGGCGCGCGAGAACGTGGAATACTTTGGCCGCCTGCACGGCATGCCGGCCGACAAGCTGAAACGCCGCTGCGACGAACTGTTCTCCCTGCTGCAGATGGAGGAGTACGGCGCCAAGCGGGCCGATCAATTATCGACGGGCATGAAGCAGAAGTGCGCGATCGCCCGCACCGTCGTGCACGAGCCGCAAGTGGTGATCCTCGACGAGCCGACCACCGGGCTGGACGTGATGTCGGCCAAGATCCTGCTCGACTTCATCGCCAGCTACAAGGCGCTGCGCGTGCCGCTGATCTTTTCCACGCACCACCTGCACGAAGTGGAAAAGCTGTGCGACCGCGTCTGCATCATCAACCGCGGCACCACCGCCTTCAATGGCACGGTCGACGAACTGCGCCACCTGGGCGGCAGCGCGGACTTGTACGACGCCTTTGTCAGCGTCATCAACCAGGGAGCCTGAGCCATGTGGACCATTTATCTGAAAGAGTTGCTGGAACTCACGCGCGACCGCAAGACGCTGATTTTCACCATCCTCATCCCCATCTTTGCCATGCCGCTGATCTTTGGTGGCTTCGCTTATGTTTCCAGCAATATGTTCAAGAACGCGAAGACGGCGGAAATGCGCTATGCGCTGTTCGGCAAGGACCATTCGCCGGGCCTGAGCGCGCGTTTTGCCCAGCAGCACAACTTGCGCGAAGTGCCGCTGGCCAGCGAGGGCGACATCCGCCGCGCCATCGGCGACGACACGATCAAGTTCGCCGTCGTCATTCCACCGCAATTTGAAGAGGCGCTGCAGCAACAGCAGCAAGCCAAGGTCACTCTGCATTACAACAGCGCCAGCACGGTCGACGTGACCCAGCAGCGGGTGCGCGAGATCGTCGAGGCGTATAACGCCAGCCTGCGCGAAAGCGCGCTGTCGGCTCTGAACCTGAGCCCGGCCCAGCTGGCCTTTGCCCTCAACCCCATCGTGCTCGACAAGCAGTCGACGGCCAACGAGCGCGAGCAGATGGGCGCCATCGTCGGCGGCATGCTGCCGTATTTGCTGCTGATGGTGTGCCTGACGGCGGCCATGTACCCGGCCATCGACCTGGGCGCCGGCGAAAAGGAACGGGGCACCCTGGAAACCCTGCTGCTGGCGCCCGTGCCGCGCAGCGCCATCGTGCTGGCCAAGTTCCTCGTGCTGTTTACGGTGGGCATGACCTCGGCCGTGCTGATGGTGGGCAGCATGGGCGCCCTGCTGGCCATCTTCGGCAGTTCGCTGGAAGGCAACATGGCCGTCATGGTGCGCAGCATCGGCTTGCCCGACCTGGCCATGGTGACCCTGATGCTGGTGCCGACGGCCGCCATCTTCGCCTCGCTGCTGCTGTCGATTTCGATCTACGCAAAAAGCTACAAGGAAGCGGCCGGCATGATCACGCCATTGATGCTGTTCGTCATCCTGCCCACGGTGGCGGCCATGCTGCCCGGCGTCGAGCTGAACTGGATGTGGGCCATGGTGCCGCTGACCAACGTGTCGCTGGCCATGAAGGAACTGGTCAAGGGCACCATGGATTACCGCATGTTCGGCGTGATCCTGGCCTCGACCACGGTGATCGCGGGCGCCCTGCTGATGCTGTGCCGCTGGTGGTTTAACCGCGAATCGGTACTTTTCCGAAATTAAACCTGCAAATGGCTTGCGGCGGGGTGCCGTCCACCCCGCCCATCCGCACTCTGGGCACGTGAAAATGCCGTGTATCGCATGCAACTGCCCAGCACGTCTTAAATTCAATACAATGCCAGCATAGATAAGCTCCGCAGCATGGGGCCGCAACAGCATGAGCAAGGAGTTGTATGGAATTGCAGATTCGCAAATTGTCGAAGACCTACGCGAATGGCGTGGTGGCGCTGGATAACGTGTCGCTGACGATACCGCCCGGGATGTTTGGCTTGCTGGGCCCGAATGGCGCCGGCAAGTCGACCCTGATGCGCACCCTGGCGACCTTGCAGGAATGCGATTCCGGTTCCATCTTCTTCGGCGACTACGACGTGCTCGACGACAAGGACGAGATCCGCCGCATGCTGGGCTACCTGCCGCAAGACTTCGGCCTGTACCCGAAAGTGACGGCCTACGAACTGCTCGACCACTTCGCCACGTTAAAAGGGCTGTCGCAGCGGGCGCGCCGGCGCGAGGTCGTCGATGGCCTGTTGCAGCAAACCAATCTGTTCGACGTGCGCCACCAGCGCCTGGGCAGCTTTTCCGGCGGCATGCGCCAGCGCTTCGGCATCGCGCAAGCGCTGCTGGGCGACCCGAAACTGATCATCGTCGACGAACCGACGGCCGGCCTCGACCCGCAGGAGCGCGTGCGCTTCCACAATCTGCTGTCGGACATCGGCGAAGACAAGACGGTGATCCTGTCGACCCACATCGTCTCCGACGTGGCCGACCTGTGCGCCAACATGGCCATCATCAATAAGGGCCATTTGCTGCTGTGCGGCAAGACCCAGGAACTGATCGACGAAGTCAGCTGCAAGATCTGGGCGCGTTTTGTCGAAAAGAAAGAGCTGGCCAGCTTCCAGCAGCGCCACGCCGTCATTTCCACGCGCTTGCTGTCGGGCCGCACCCTGATCCACGTCTACAGCGACGACGACCCGGGCGACGGCTTCGAGGAAGCCATCGGCGACCTGGAAGACCTGTATTTCGCCACCATTGCCGGGCGCCACCGCGTCGCCCCGCAGTGCGACTGAGGGGGCGGCCATGTTTGCCATCGCCCGCTTTGAAGCGCGACAGCGGCTCAAGCTGCTGTCCACCTGGGTGTATTTCGTCATGTTTCTGGCGCTGGCCATGCTGTGGATGGCTGCCGCCGGCGGCGTCTTCAAGGAAGCGAGCATCAGTTTCGGCGGCAAGTTCCTGATCAACGCACCGCGCTCGCTGGCATTTACGTGCAGCGTGCTGGGCTGCTTCGGCGCCGTGGTCGTCGCCGCCATGATGGGCCGTTCGGTGCAGCAGGATTTCGAGTACGGCATGCAGCATTTCTTCTTCAGCGCGCCGATCAAGAAGTACCAGTACGTGTTTGGCCGCTTTCTCGGCGCCTGGCTGGTGCTGGCGGTGGTGTTTTCCAGCATCGTCATCGGCGCCTGGCTGGGCGCCTGGCTGCCCGGCATCGATCCGGAACGGCTGGGGCCGCAACGGGCGCTGGCCTACCTGATGCCGTATGTGTTTACCCTGCTGCCGAATCTGTTCATCTTCGGCGCCATTTTCTTCGTCATCGCGGCCCTGACGCGGCGCATGCTGCCCGTGTACATCAGCTCGGTAGTCATGCTGATCGGCTATCTGGTGGCGCCGTCGCTGGCGCGCGACCTCGACTACAAGACCCTGGCCGCCCTGATCGACCCCTTCGGCACCACGGCGCTGATACGCCTGACGGAATACTGGCCGAACGCGGAGCGCAACACGCGCCTCGTCACGCTGGAAGGCGTGTACCTGCTGAACCGCGCCATCTGGTCCGGCTTCGCCCTCGTGGCCTTGCTGCTCGGTTACTGGCGCTTCCAGTTCCACGCCACGACGGACGCGGGCGCCGGCAAGCGCCGCAGCGAGGGCGAGGCGCCGCAGCGCCTGTCGAACGCTTCGCTGTCCACGCAGGAAACACCGGACTTCGCGCAGCGCAGTCTGGCCGCCCTGCTCGTCAAGATGAGCTGGCTGAACCTGCGCGAAACCATCAAGAACATCTATTTTGTCGTCATCGTGCTGGCCGGCGTGCTGACCATGTATGCCGGTGCGCTCGACATGGGCTCCATTTACGGCACGAATACCTATCCCGTGACGGAAAAGGTGCTGGACATGGTCAACGCCTCGTTCGCCCTGTTCATGCTGGTCATTACCACTTTCTATGCGGGCGAGCTGGTGTGGCGCGAACGCGAGGCAGGCACGTATCTGATGCTCGACGCCCTGCCCGTGCCGAACTGGCTGCCCCTGCTGTCGAAACTGTTTGCGCTGATCAGCCTGCAAGCCTTGCTGAGCCTGGTCATCATGCTGTGCGGCATGTCGATCCAGGTCTTCAAGGGCTATTACCGCCTCGACCCCGGCCTGTATGTGGAATCGCTGTTCCTGTCGCACCTGCCCTACTATGCGCTGATCGCCGTGCTGGCCATCTTTTTGCAGGTGTTGATCAATCACAAGTACCTGGCGTATTTCGCCATGATCCTGTACCACATCGCCAGCATCAGCTTTTCCTCGCTGGGCCTGGGCGACCCGCTGCTGCTGTACGCCAGCACGCCGGACTTCATCTATTCGGCCATGAACGGCGCCGGCCACTATCTGTTGCGCGAACGCTGGTACTTGCTGTACTGGAGCGGCGCGGCCGTCATGCTGACGGTGCTGTCGCTGCTGTTCTGGCCCCGCGGCGCGCAGGACAGCTGGCGCATTCGCCTGCGCCTGGCGCGCCACGGCCTGACGCACGGCGTGCTGGCCAGCTTTGCCGGCGGCGCCCTGATCTTCGTCAGCGCCGGCGGCGTGCTGTTCTACGTTTTCCACGTGGCCAACGATTACCAGTCCGAATTTTCCCGCGATGCGGACCGCGCCAGCATCGAGCGCCAGTACCGCAAGTTTGCCGCCACGCCGCAACCGAGAATCACCGACGTGAAACTCGACGTGGCGATCTACCCGGCGCAGCGCAGCCTCACCGTCACGGGCCGCTATGTGCTGCAAAACAAGACCAGCCTGCCGATCAGCCACATTTTTGTGCAGCAAGACCCGACCTCCAGCATGCGCCTGCGTTTCGATGCGCGCGTGCATCCCGGCCTCGATGATGGCAAGCTGGGCTTTTACAGCTACCGCCTGGCCGCGCCGCTGGCGCCGGGCGCCACCCTGGGCCTCGATTTCGACGTCCGCTACGCGCCGCGCGGCATCTTCGGCCTGGGCCAGGACACGCCCGTGGTGGCCAACGGCACCTTCTTCACGAATGCCGTGCTGCCGCACATCGGTTACCAGCCGCAGCAGGAATTGACGGACCCGCGCGACCGCAAGAAACACGGCTTGCCCGCGCGCGAACGGGCCTTGCCGCGCGACGATGCGAAGGGATTGGCCGACAATTACGTCAGCAACGACGCCGACCGCATCAACTTTGACGCCACCGTCAGCACCGTCGACGGCCAGACGGCCATCGCGCCGGGGATGCTGGACAACGACTGGATCGCCAAGGGCCGCCATTACTTCCACTACACGATGGAGCAGCCGATCCTGAATTTCTACGCCTTCCAGTCGGCCCGCTACGCCGTCAGGCACGAGCGCTGGCAAGACGTGGCCATCGACGTGTACTACCATCCTGGCCATGAGTACAACCTCGATCGCTTCGTGCGCGGCAGCAAGGAAGCGCTCGAGTACTACACGAAGAACTTCGGCCCCTACCAGCACAAGATCCTGCGCATCGTCGAATTCCCCCGCTACGCCACGTTCGCGCAATCGTTCCCGAACACGATACCGTATTCGGAAGGGCTGGGCTTCATCGCCCGGGTGGACGACAAGAACCCCAAGGACCTCGACTATCCGTTCTACGTCACGGCGCATGAAGTGGCGCACCAGTGGTGGGCGCATCAATTGGTGGGTGGCAATACGCGGGGCGCTACCGTGCTCAGCGAAACCCTGGCCGAATATTCGGCCCTGATGGTGATGAAGAAAAGCGTGGGGCCGGCCAAGATGCGCCGCTTCCTGCGCTATGACCTGAATCAATACCTGATGGGGCGCAGCGAAGAGCGCAAGAAGGAATTGCCGCTGGCCGAGAATGAAAACCAGGCCTACATCCACTACCACAAAGGCAGCCTGGCCATGTACTTGCTGCAAGATATCATCGGCGAAGACAAGGTCAACGGCGTGCTGCGCGACTTGCTCAAGACCCATGGCCAGAAAGGCCCGCCGTATGCCAGCGTGACGGCCCTGGTACAAGGCTTGCGCCTGGTCACGCCGCCCGAGCAGGCTTACCTGATCGACGACCTGTTCGAGAAAATCGTGCTGTTCGACAATCGCGCCCTGTCGGCCACGGCCACCAAACGCAGCGATGGCAAGTACGCCGTCACCGTCAAGGTGCAGGCCAGCAAATTGACGGCGGGCGAACAGGGAGAGGAACACGATGCGCCCCTGCACGACTGGATCGAGATCGGCGTCGACGACGCGAATGGCCATCCGCTGCTGCGCGAACGCCTGCGCATGACGGCGCGCGAGGCGAGCTACACCGTCATCGTCGGCAGCCGGCCCGGCAAGGCGGGCATCGATCCCGACAACAAGCTGATCGACCGCAAGCCGGACGACAATATGGTCACCGTCGAGCTCGAAGAACCATGACGAAAAATGGCCACCCTGAACAGGTGGCCATTTTTTTTGAATATCAGGCGTTCATCAGACTGCGGCGCGGCGCGTCACCAGGCTCAGGCTGATGCCCATTTCCGTCAAATGCTGCATGTCGGCCAGGGTCAGGTCCAGCGGAGAGTCGAGCGTATCGTCGCCGTTCAGTTCCAGTTGCAGCTCGGCCACGATGCGCGGCATCGTGAAGCTGACGCCGCGCGAGCGGCATTCGGCCAGATAGCTGCGTATGCGCGAGGGCAACACTTGCGATTTCGGCGCCTGCGCAATCAGCACTTCAAAGCCGGAATCGAGATGCACGCGATTCGCGCCCTTCGCCTCGCCCTTGCGCCATTGCCGCTCCGGATCCGTGGGCAAGACTTCGAGGATGGATTTGAGCGTGGGGTCGTCCCCATGCACCGACAGCTTCGCCATATTCATATTGCAAGACTTTCTAGTCAGGACGCCGCCAGGAAGGCGGCGCGATCATCAGACCAACAAGTCTACGCATGGAAGGCAAATATGTCCATACGGCAATATTTGGTATCCCATTCTATTTTGTGCTGCATCAACAACAGGCGGAACACACTTGTTCCGCCTGCAACATCCGCTTACACGGTCACGCCGCGTGCCTGCAAGGCGGCGCGCACGCCGGCGCCGTAGGCCGCATCGGCCCGGTCAAAGTGGCCGAGTTGACGCTGCAAGGTTTCCGGGCGCACCTGGCTCAGGGGACCGGCCAGATTGTCGAACAGGTTTTGCTTCGCCTGGTCAGACATCAAGCGGAACAGATTGCCAGCCTGCGTAAAGTCGTCTTCCACACCGCGCCCATCGTAGCGCGCCGCGCCGCCATCGAGCGCCAGCGCCGGTTCACCATGACCCAGCCCTTGCGGCTGCGTGCCCGCCGCCGCCACGTTGGCGTAGTTCTTTGCCGCGCCGCCATTGTGAATCGCCATGCCGCCGTCGCGCTGCTGGTTGTGGAAGGGGCAGCGGGCCGCATTCACGGGCAGATGCTGGTGATTCGTGCCGACGCGGTACAGCTGGGCGTCGTGGTAGGCGAACAGCCGGCCTTGCAGCATCTTGTCCGGCGAGTAACCCATGCCGGGCACGGCGTTGGCCGGCGAAAACGCTGCCTGCTCGACTTCCGCGTGGTAATTGTCCGGATTGCGGTTCAGCTCGAAAATACCCACGGGCAGCAGCGGGAAGTCCGCGTGCGGCCACACTTTCGTCAGGTCGAACGGGTTCCAGCCCGTGCGCTGCTCCCATGCATCGAGTTGTTCCTGCGTCGCCACCTGCAGCTTGACTTCCCACTGGGGGAAATCGCCGCGTTCGATGGCGCCGAACAGGTCGCGCTGGGCGTAGTCGGGATCGGCGCCGGCCAGGCGCCCCGCTTCCGCGGCAGGCAAATTCTTGATGCCCTGGCGCGTCTTGAAGTGCCATTTCACGTACACGCGCTGGCCGTCGGCATTGATCAGGCTATACGTGTGGCTGCCGAAGCCATCCATGTGGCGGTAGCCGTCCGGCGTGCCGCGGTCCGAGAACAGCATGGTGACCTGGTGCAGGCTTTCCGGCGCATGGCTCCAGAAATCGAACATCATTTCGGCCGATTTCAAGTTGCTTTGCGGATCACGCTTTTGCGTGTGGACGAAATCGGGGAACTTGATCGGGTCCTTGATGAAGAACATCGGCGTGTTGTTGCCAACCAAGTCCCAGTTGCCCTCTTCCGTATAGAAACGCACGGCGAAACCGCGCGGGTCGCGTTCCGTGTCTGCACTGCCGCGTTCGCCGCCGACGGTGGAAAAGCGCGCGAAGGTGGACGTCTGCTTGCCCACTTCAGCAAACAATTTGGCCTTGGTGTAGCGCGAAATGTCGTGCGTGACGGTAAAGGTGCCGTAGGCGCCCGAACCTTTCGCGTGCACGACGCGCTCAGGGATGCGCTCGCGGTTGAAATGCTGGAGTTTTTCGATCAGGTGGAAGTCTTGCAGCAGCAGCGGGCCGCGAGGACCGGCGCTGAGGGAATTCTGGTTGTCGGCGACGGGAATGCCCGAGGCGGTACTGAATGGCGGCTGTTGGCTCATGGCTGCTTTTCCTTCGTTGTTGACTAATGGATGCAGTGTAACGAGGTCAACAACAAAGGAAAAGCTAATTGATTTTATCGATCCGATAGATATTTACAATGTACAACCTTGTGCATCGCACACGCCACCGAGCTGCGCCTGCAACTTCGCCGGCTGGCCCAAAAAGCCGCCGATATCGATCACGGACAATTTTCCGCCGCCATCGTCGAGCACGAAGGTGGGAAAGCCCTGTCCGCCCACCTGCGCCAGCAAGGCGCGGCTGGCGTCGATATGCCGCTGCGTGGCGGCGCCCGCCTGGCGCGCATACTCGGCCTGGAAGGCGGCGCCATCCATGTCCAGCTCTTGCGCCAGGGTCACCAGCACAGGCAGGTCGGCGATGCGCAAGCCGTCCACGTAATGGGCGCGCTGCACGCGCTGCAGCATGTCCAGGCCCTTGCCAGCCAGGACTTCCGCCGCCAGGATGGCCGTGATCGGCGGTTCGGAATCCATCATGGCCGTCGTGTCGTTCAGCAAGCCATTCATATAAGCATCGCCGAATGGCTGGCCTGACAATTGCTCGATGCGCCGGTCATGCGGCAGCACATAGCCGCGCCACTCGGGCGTGATCTGGCGGCGATTGCTGCCCGTCATCATGCCGCCGCCGTGGAAGGCCACTGTCAGGCCAGGCACGGCGCGCGCCGCCTCGACCAGCGGCGCGGCGCCGTAGCACCAGCCGCACAGAGGATCGAAAATGTAGTGCAGTGTGGGCATGCCGGCCTCCGGCTTGCCGCTTACCATTTCATCTCACCCTTCGCCACTTTCGCGCTGGTTTCCAGGGCGCCATCGAGGCCCAGCTTCGGATAGCGCATTTTCATCGCCTCGATCAGGGCGGCCGAATTGGCGGCCTTGGCCGTTTCCGCTTCAAACGTCACCAGGTAGTCGCGCGTAAAACCAATGCTGTCCGGCGTCAGGGGCGAACCGACCTTGAAGTGGCCAGGCACGACGGTGACGGGCTTCAGGGCGGCGATGCCGTCCAGGGTCTTGAGCCAGTCCTGGCGCGATTGCAGGCTTTGCGTATCGGCCGTCCACACGTGCAAGTTGCCAAACAGCACCACGCCACCGACGACGGCCTTGATCGATGGTATCCACACATAGGTGCGCGCTGGGGTCGGGCCGGCGATGTCCAGCGACCGGCCTTCCAGGCTGATGCGCTTGCCCGTCAACGCTTCCGGAATGACGATGCCGTGCGGCGCATTGTCCTTCAAAATCGGGCCCCAGTAGGCGACCTTGGCGTCGGCCTTGCGGCGAATTTCCGCGACCGTTTCCGGCGTGGCAACGATCTTTGCCTGCGGGAAAGCCGCCTTGATCACGTCGAGGCCAAAGTAAAAATCGGGATCGCTGTGGCTGATGTACACCGTCGTCAGTTTCTTGCCGCTGGCGCGAATCTTTTCCACCAGCTTTTGCGCTTCGGCGCGCGAAAACTGCGCATCGATCAGCACGGCGTCATGCTTGCCCGCAACCAATACAGAAGCGACGGGAAAGATGGCCGCTTCGCCCGGGTTGAACACTTCCAGGGTCAGGGGGGCGCTGGCGGCGGCCGAGGCGGCGCCGGCGGCAAACACGGTGGAAACAAGAACGCTGCTGATGGTTTTGGTGAACATGATCTGCCTTCACAAGATGATTGGATGACTGCATCTTACGTTGCTCGGTTCGGTAGAAAAACCCGTTAAAGCGCAATAGTTTGTTGCACAGTTCGGCACAATGGCCGGCCATCGAACACCAAATGTGTCACAGCGTCATGATGGCGTCACATTGGATTGTTATCTTGCCAGCTCTTTCCAACCTAGCCGGATGAACCACATGACACGCAGAAAAATTTCCGTCGCTGGCTGCAGCGTCGCCATCACCCTGATGCTGGCCGCCTGCGGCAGCGATGCAAAAAAAGAAGAGGCAGTGGTCGAAGCACCACCGAAAAACGTCATCTTCTTCCTCGGCGATGGCATGGGCCTGACCACCATGACGGCCGCGCGCATCTATTCGGTGGGCGAAGAAGGTGCGCTGACCATGGATACCCTGCCGGAAACGGCCTTCGTGAAAACCTTCTCGAACGACGCGCAAGTGACGGACAGCGCGCCATCGATGGCCGCCTACATGACCGGTGTCAAGATGAACAATGAAGTCATCTCGATGTCGGCCAATACGGTCGCCATCGATCCGGGCACGGATGCGAACGGCAACAAGCTGGTCAACAAATGCGGCACCGGCAACGGCACGCCCGCCACCACCCTGCTGGAACTGGCCAAGGCCAAGGGCTTTGCCGCCGGCGTCGTCAGCACGGCGCGCGTGACGCACGCCACGCCGGCCGCCACCTACTCGCACATCTGCCACCGCGACCTGGAAAACGATATCGCCGCGGCCCTGGTACCGGGCGGCACCGGCTACAACAGCGCGCTGGGCACCGCTGGCCTGGACGTGGTCCTCGGCGGCGGCGCGCAATTCTTCAAGCCGTTCAAGGATGGCGGCAAGCGTTCCGACGGGCGCGACCTGGTCGCCGAACTGAAGGCCAAAAGCTACACGGTCGCCAACAACGCCACCGACTTCAAGGCCGTCGATGCGGCCAAGACGGAGCGCCTGTTCGGCGTGTTCACGTCCAGCCACATGAGCTACGACCTGGACCGCGATGCAGCCAAGGAACCGAGCCTGGCGGAAATGACCACGAAGGCCATGGACGTATTGGCCAAGAACAAGAAGGGTTACTTCCTGATGGTCGAAGGCGGCCGCATCGACCATGCGCTGCACGAAACGACGGCCAAGAAAGCGCTGCAAGACACCGTCGCGTTCGACAACGCCATCAAGGCCGCCATCGAGAAAGCCAAGCTGACCGACCCGACCTTGGCCAATACCCTGATCGTCGTCACGGCCGACCATGACCACACCCTGGTACTGAACGGCTACGCCAAGCGCACGGGCAAGACGGCTGCCGGCAACCCTGGCGTGCTGGGCGTGGTGAAGAACTACGTCACTGGCGCGGTCGAAAAAGACCTGGACGGTGCTCCGTATTCGATCATCGGCTTCGGCAATGGCGAAAACCGCACGCAAGCTAGCCGCGCCGCCATGGCCAGCCTCGATGAAACCGTCACCAGCGCCAATAATTACCATCAGGAAGCGGTGATCCGCACGGCCATCGGCAATGAAACCCACGGTGGCACCGACGTCTTCCTGGGCGCCATCGGCAAGGGTTCGGAAACCTTCCTGGGCACCATCGACAACACCAAAGTATTCGGCCTGGTCAAGACGGCCGGCGGTCTGTAATCCCCAAGAGACAAGAATTGGACAAGCATATGAAACCAGCATTGAAATCCGCCTTGAAACTGTCGCTGCTGACCACGCTCGTGGCTGCCAGCGTTGCCAGCGCCTACGCCGCCGACGCCAAGAACGTCATCTTCTTCCTCGGCGACGGCATGGGCCCGTCCGTCGTGACGGCGTCGCGCATCTACCAATACGGCGAAAACGGCAGCCTGACGATGGACACACTGGAGCGCACGGCGCGCATCAAGACGTTCTCGAACGATGCGCAAACGACGGACAGCGCGCCATCGATGGCCGCCTACATGACCGGCGTCAAGATGAACAATGAAGTCATCTCGATGGCGCAGGAGACGATCGCCAAAGAGCCCGGCCGCGACGCCAACGGCAACCTGGGCGTGGACAATTGCCCGGCCGGCGGCAAGAGCGCGCCGACCATTCTGGAACTGGCGAAAGCCAAGGGCAAGGCCGTGGGCGCCATCACCACCACGGAACTGACGCACGCCACGCCGGCGACGACGTTCTCGCACATCTGCAACCGCAATGCGCAATACGCGATCGCCGCGCAAGCGACGCCAGGCGGCACGGGCTACAACACGGCGCTGGGCGACGGCGTCGACGTGCTGATGGGCGGCGGCCGCAACCACTTCACGCCTTGGTCGGCCAGCAACAAGTATGGCCGCGCCGATGGCCGCAACCTGTTGACGGAATTTGCCGCCAAGGGCTACACCGTGGCCGCGACGAAAGCGGAAATGGCGGCGGCACCTGGCGGGAAAAAATTCATCGGCCTGTACAGCACCCGCAGCCACCTGGAATATGAACTGGACCGCACGGCCACGCCACCGCTGGGCGAAGGCGCGACCCAGCCTAGCCTGTCGGAAATGACCCTCAAGGCAATCGACTTGCTGTCGAAAAACGCGAACGGCTATTTCCTGATGGTTGAAGGCGGCCGCATCGACCACGCCTTGCACGGCATCAACGCCAAGCGCGCGCTGACGGACACCATCGCCTTCGACGACGCCATCAAGGCCGCCATCGCCAAGATCAAGGAAACCGATCCGACCCTGGCCAATACCCTGATCGTCGTCACGGCCGACCATGACCACACCCTGGCCTTCAACGGCTATGGCAAGCGCGGCAACAATATCCTCGACATCAACCGCGGCTACAAGGATAACCAGCCGAGCAAGGATGCCGATGGCAATACCTACACCACCCTAGTGTTCGGCAATGGCCCGAACCGCCCTGCCCTGCGCAGCAACGTCGACAGCGCCACGGCCCTGAAAGACAACTACCTGCAAGAAACAGGCGTGCGTCTGGCCAGCGAAACCCACGGCGGCGGCGACGTCAAGCTGCTGGCCACGGGCGCCGGCGCAAAACCTTTCAAGGGCACCCTGGACAACACCAAGGTGTTTGACTTGCTGAAGGCGGCGTTCGGCTTCTGATCCACATCAACACGGCAACCCCACCGGGGCGGATGGCGCAAGCCCTCCGCCCCTCTGCACGTAAAGGCAACACCATGAAATCGTCCCTGATCGCCGTCCTCCTCGCCGCCGGCTTTGCCGCCAGCGCGCAAGCCGCCCCCGCCACGCCATCCGCTCCTGCCGACCTGGACCTGGGCATCACCTATTACAGCCGCGTCCTGACGCCGGAAGGCGTGACGCGCGAGAGCCGCTACGAAGAAAAGATGCTGCGCCGCCCCGGCCACGTGTGGGTCGAGCGCGTACTGGCGCCGTCGACCGATGCGCATGCGGGCCACAACCATGGCGACAACAGGAAAGTGGCGCTGAAGGCCACGCAGCATGAACACAAGCACTTCAATCCCGTGCTGATCCCCCGCCACGTGATGCTGGAAAAGAACACCGTGCGCGTGGAATACATCGATGCGCATGACAAGATCGTCGTCGCCATCCCCAAGGCCGAGTACGAAAACGTCAATTTCGACGGCTCCTGGGAAAACAGTTTTTACCTGCTGGACCCGAAACTGGTGGCCGCCATGCCGCTGTCGAAACAGGCGTCGACCGTGACGGGCGCGCGCTGGCGCGAAGTGGAAAAGAATGGCGTGTTCCAGCGCATCCTGTGGGATGAGCAAAAGCAGATTCCCCTGGTCATCGAAAGCGGCGACCGCGCGAATACCTTCTATCGCCGGGTCGACGTCAAGCTGCAGCCGACCGTCAGCAAGGCGCAGCCGTGGGCGAATTTGCAGAACTACGCGCAGCGCGAGTATTCCGACTACCTGGACTAAGCGTCAGACTAACGCCAAAAAAAATCGGGACGTAAAAAAAGCCAGGGACATCCCTGGCTTTTGTCTGGCTGAGGCTAGATTACTCCGCCGCTGCCGCTTTCTTCGCCGGCGCCTTCTTGGCGGCCGGCTTTTTCACGGCCGCAGCTTTCTTCGCTGGCGCTTTCTTCACGGCAGCCTTTTTGACCGCCGTTTTCTTCGCTGGCGCCGCGCCTTCTTCGCCTTCGGCCTCGACGGCTGCCGCCTTCGTCTTCGCGCCCGGCTTGGCCTTGCGCTCTTCAAACTCGAAGCTCACCTTGCCATCCTTGCCGCGCACGAGGAAGGCCTTGAACGGACGACGGGTACGCTGGGATACGAACCCAGGCAACAAATCCGTCTTGCCATCGTTGAGCAGTTTTGCCATTTGTTCCGGCAAGATTTCCTGCTGCAAGATGATGCGGCCGCTGCGGAAGTCGCATGTCTTCGGCTTGGCCATGCTGTGTTCGCATACATAGGCCAGGCCCATTTCGTACACGCCGGCATTGCACTTGGGGCAAGGTCCCACGGGCGTCTGGCCCGTGAAATCGACGCCTTCGCCATCTTCGCTCTCGTCGTTCTGGCCGAAATCGAATTCCAGCTTGAAGTTCTTGATCTCTTCATCGCGCACGATGCGCAGGATGGCGGCGAACGGACGGCCCATCTTCGAGCGGAAGCCTTGCAGCGGGCCGATGGTGCGGTCCTTCAGCAATTGTTCCACTTCGGCGATTTCGAACTGGCGCGAACCCGGCGTCTTGCTCATCGAAAATTCGCACTTGGTGCAGGCGAAACGACGGTAGTTTTCCTTCACCACGCCGCTGCAATTCGGGCATGGCGTTTCCAGGGTCGCGTAGTCGCCGGGAATCGTGTCGTTGTCGTATTCCTTGGCCCGCTTGACGATGATTTGCGTCATCTGCGCGATTTCACGCATGAATTCTTCGCGCGAAATCTTGCCTTTTTCCATCTGCGACAGCTTGTATTCCCACTCGCCCGTCAGCTCCGGCGCCGTCAATTCGTTGACGCCCAGGCCTTTCAACAAGGTCATCAGCTGCGACGCCTTGGCCGTCGGGATCAGTTCGCGGCCTTCGCGGATCAGATAGCGTTCCGTCAGCAAGCCCTCGATGGTGGCCGCGCGCGTCGCTGGCGTGCCGAGGCCCTTGCCAGCCATCGCATCGCGCAGCTCGTCGTCGTCGATCAGCTTGCCGGCGCCTTCCATGGCCGACAGCAAGGTCGCCTCCGTGAAGCGCGCAGGCGGTTTCGTCACCAGGCCATTCGCGTTGACGCTTTCCGTCTGTACTTTCTCGCCCTTGGCCACTGGCACCAGATTGCCGTTGCCATTGCTTTCCTTGTCGGCGTCCGTCGAGGCTTCCTTGCCGTAGATGGCCAGCCAGCCCGGATTGGTCATGACCTTGCCTTCAGTCTTGAACTGATGGCCGGACACTTCCGTGTAGCGCGTGGTGACCTGGAATTCCGCAGGCGGGAAGAACACAGCCATGAAGCGGCGCGTGACCAGGTCGTACAATTTTTGTTCCGGCTCGGACAAATTCTTTGGCGCGATCGTCGTCGGGATGATCGCGAAGTGATCCGAGATCTTGGTATTGTCGAAGATGCGCTTGTTCGGCTTGACCCAGCCCTTGTCGATGATCTGCTTGGCGAACTGGTGGTAGTTGCTGTTTTCCTTGACCGTTTCCAGCGCCTGCAGCACGGTCGGCATGTAGTCTTCCGGCAGGTGGCGCGAATCGGTACGCGGATACGTCAGCACCTTGTGCTTTTCATACAGCGCCTGGGCCAGGCCCAGGGTATTTTTAGCGGAGAAGCCGAAACGCGAGTTCGCTTCGCGCTGCAGGCTGGTCAGGTCGAACAGGCCCGGCGCCATCGAGGTGGTCGGTTTCGATTCTTCCGTGACGATGCCTTGGCGGCCGCGGCAGGCGGTGGCGATCGAGTCGGCAGCCGTCTTGCTCCACAGGCGCTCGGCGCGCTTCTCGGGATCGTTCTCGTCCTTCTTGAATTTCGTGTCGAGCCAGCGGCCTTCATAGATGCCGGCCGCACAGACGAATTCGGCGCGCACTTCCCAGAAGTCGCGCGGCACGAATTTCTTAATTTTATCTTCGCGTTCGACCACGATGGACAAGGTTGGCGTTTGCACGCGGCCCACGGTCGTCAGGTAAAAGCCGCCTTCTTTCGAATTGAACGCCGTCATGGCGCGCGTGCCATTGATGCCGATCAACCAATCGGCTTCCGAACGGCAGCGGGCCGCGTCCGCCAGCGGCAGCATTTCTTCGTCGCTGCGCAGGTGCGAGAAACCGTCGCGGATGGCGCCCGGCGTCATCGACTGCAGCCACAGGCGCTTGACCGGTTGCTTGGCTTTCGCGTTTTGCGCGATCAGGCGGAAAATCAGCTCGCCTTCGCGCCCCGCATCGCATGCGTTGATGAGGGTGGTAACGTCTTTGCGTTTGATCAGCTTGTTTAATACTTTGAGGCGCGCTTCCGTCTTGGCGATCGGGTTCAGCGCGAAATACGGTGGAATCATCGGCAAGTGCGCGAAACTCCATTTGCCGCGCTTCACGTCGAATTCTTCCGGTACGGCGATCTCCAGCAAGTGGCCGACCGCCGAGGACAGGACGTATTCATCCGATTCAAAGTACTCATCGTGCTTGGTGAAGCCGCCAAGCGTCTTCGCGATATCGTTCGCGACAGAAGGCTTCTCGGCGATGATGAGGGTTTTTGTCATATTTTTTAGTCTCGAAAAATGCTCTAGGATAGTTTCAGCATGCGCATCATACAGTGCATTGCCAGGCGCCGACGCTTTTGTCTGCGCAAGGCCTTGTGACTTGTGGTCTTGTCAAGCGGCCAATGATAAGCGCCTATTGAAGAATTCGGCAAGTTATCTGCAAGCAAGAATGCGCAGGCGCAAACACAATGGGCCGGCGTGGGCGCAGGTGCGGCACATAGTAAAGGGGATGGCGGGACGGCGGCGCCAGTGATGACACTATATTAGTGCAACAAGCGGGGAGGCAGGTCTTCGTCGTCGACAAACAAGTCGTCGAACATCAGGGCATCCGGTTCCTTGCCCTGGCTCCACAGCAGCATCAGCACGATGACTTTCAGCTTGCCCAGCGACACGGGCGCCTCGTCGAGCGCCAGCGCCCGTTCGATGACGATTTCGCGCTGCAAGGGCGAGAGCACCTTGGCGCTTTCGAGGAACTGGATGAAGCCGATGGCGGCCGTGCCCAGCACGTCGCTTTCCTGCTGCACATAGAAACGCGTGCCCGTGGAACTGGCCGTCAGGGTCTGTTCGACGCCGGCCATGGCGTTCAAGTCCGTCAGCCAGACGAGCGCCTCGGAAATCTCCACGTCGTCGAAACCGACGGCCGACAGTTTGCGCGCCAGGACCGCCGGCTCGGGGCAGGCATCGGGGCGATAGTAAGTCTCGTAGAGGTACACCAGGATATCGAACATGGCTCTACTCTAGCAGCTAAGTTCGCTAAGACACAAGGGTGTGCACAGACAAAGCGCCCCCGTGCGGCAAGGCCGCCACACAAGTGCCTAGCTGTCATTTGCAGCGTTGAAACAGTCCTCCCGGCAAGCGTTCCACCCGGCCCGCCAGCTCCAGCGCCAGCAATTCGCCCATCAGCGCGCCCATGGCCAGACCGCTGCGCGCGGCCAGGGTATCGGCATCGAGCGGATCGTGGCCCAGCGCGGCCAGCAGCGGCGGTTCGTCTTCCACCGTTGGCGGCACGTGGGGAACGCCGCCCAGCCATTGCAGTTCCTGCAGCACGTCATCGGCCGACTCGACCAGCTTGGCGCCCTGCTTGATGAGTGCATGGCAACCCTTGGCCAACGTCGCATGGATGGAACCGGGCAAGGCATATACGTCGCGCCCCTGCTCGCCAGCCAGGCGCGCCGTGATCAATGAACCCGATTGCGCGGCCGCCTCGATCACCAGCACGCCGCGCGCCAGGCCGCTGATCAGGCGATTGCGGCGCGGGAAGTTACCTGGCATGGCCGGCAAACCCAGCGCATACTCGCTGACGATGCAGCCTTGTTCGGCGATTCTTTGCGCCAGATCAAGGTTACGTCGCGGATACACCAGATCGGCGCCCGTGCCGATCACGGCCACCGTGGCGCCCGCGCCGCGCAAACCGCCCTCGTGCGCGTGCGTGTCGATGCCCAGCGCCAGCCCGGAAATGATGGTCAAGCCTGCCGCGCTGAGGGCTTGCGCGAAGGCGGCCGCATTCTGCATGCCTTGCGCGCTGGCATTGCGGCTGCCGATGATGGCCACGCCGGGACGCGACAGCAGTTCCGCCCGCCCCCGCACATATAACAAGAGCGGCGGATCGGCGATTTCCAGCAGCAACTGGGGATACGCGGCATCGGCCAGGGTCAGCACGGCGTTGCCGGGCCGCTGCAGCCATTGCAGGGTGAGTTCGAGCTGGCTGTTGGCCACCGGCTTGGGCGGCTGCGCGATGGCGCGCGCCACGCTGGCCGGCACCACTTCGCGCAAGGCCTCGAACGATGCGGCGAAGATGGCCGGCGGCAAGCCGAAGCGGGCCAGCAAGGCGCGCGCCGCCACGGGACCCACGCCGGGCAGGTGCTGCAGGCGCAGCCAGCCCGCCAGTTCCGTGGCCGTGTCTGCCGTCGTTGCAATTGCATGCATGACAACCTCGCTGTGTACGGTGCCATTCCATGCTAGCGCCATGGCGCGCACGCGATACCGACGCGCGCAACAATGCGTGCAATGGCCATGCAAACGGCCCACCGTCCACAGGGAAAGGGGCGTCTGTGATAAAATTTCCCTTTGCAGCAAACGAATAGCGCACTGGCAAACGCATCTGCCGCGCCGTTGCGCCACACGCGCCCAACCGTAGCGTACTCAAAAATAAAATAGCCCTGCCATCGTTCGCATGGCCCAGGCATGAATAATCCGGCGCACCGGCGCCCACCTTAACCAGTCGAATCCGTATGTCCATATTAAATATTCTGCGTTACCCCGATCCGCGCCTGCACACGGTCGCCAAGCCCGTCACCGAATTTGACGCGCGCCTGCAAACCCTGATCGATGACATGGCTGAAACCATGTACGACGCCCCTGGCGTTGGCCTGGCCGCGTCGCAAGTGGACGAACACATCCAGATGATGGTGATCGACACCACCGAAGAGAAAAACCAGCTGCAAGTGTTCGTCAACCCGGAAATCACCTGGGCCAGCGAGGAAAAGCAAGTCTACGACGAAGGCTGTCTGTCCGTGCCTGGCGTCTACGACGGTGTCGAGCGCCCGGCCCGCATCAAGGTGCGCGCCCAGGACCGCCACGGCAAGCAGTTCGAACTGGAAGCCGATGGCTTGCTGGCCGTCTGCATCCAGCATGAGATGGATCACTTGCTGGGCAAGGTATTCGTCGAATACCTGTCGCCGCTCAAGCGCAACCGCATCAAGACCAAGATGATCAAGGAAATCCGTGGTCTCGAGCGCGAAGCGAGCTTGCGTGCACAGAACCGCCGCTTCTAAGCTACTGCTGATAGACTAAGCAGCAACAGTAATCGTCTTACCACGCCAGCCTGGCGCCCTCGGGCGCGGGCCTGCGCACCTCACGTCAAGGAACCATATGAAAGTGATCTTCGCAGGCACGCCTGAATTCGCCGCCACGGCCCTGAAAGACTTGCACGAAGCGGGATTCGAGATTCCGCTGGTGCTGACCCAGCCCGACCGCCCTGCCGGGCGCGGCATGCAATTGCACGCCTCGGCCGTCAAGCAGTACGCACAGCAGCACGGCATCGAGGTGCTGCAGCCGCTGTCCTTGCGCATGGACAGCAAGGACCCGCAGCGCGCCGCCGAAGCGAAGGCGGCCCACGAGCGCCTGCTGGCCACGGACTACGATGTCATGGTGGTGGCCGCCTATGGCTTGATCTTGCCGCGCAGCACGCTCGACCTCAAACCCTGCATCAATATCCACGGTTCCTTGCTGCCGCGCTGGCGCGGCGCCGCACCGATTCACCGCGCCATCGAAGCCGGTGACGATGAAACGGGCGTGACCATCATGCAGATGGAAGAAGGCCTCGATACGGGCCCCATGCTGGCCATCGAGCGCACACCCATCGAAGCGGGCGACTCCACCGCCAGCCTGCACGACAAGCTGGCCACCCTGGGCGGCAAGATGATCGTCGAAACCCTGCGCAAGATGCAGCAGCAACCGCTCGAAGCCGTGCCTCAGCCGGAGGCGGGCGTGACCTATGCGGCAAAAATCGCCAAGGAAGAAGCGGCGCTCGATTTCAGCTTGCCGGCGCTGGAACTGGGCCTGAAAATCCGCGCCTTCAATCCGTTTCCCGGTGCCTGCGGCCAGGTCGATGGCACCACCGTCAAGATCTGGGCCGCCGAGGTAATCGAAGCGGACAGCAAGGAAGCGCCCGGCCAGGTGCTGGCGGCAGACGCCCAGCACGGCATCGTCGTCGCTTGCGGCAATGGCTCCCTGCGCCTGACGGAACTGCAAAAACCGGGCGGCAAGCGCCTGCCTGCGGCCGAATTCATCAAGGGCTTCCCACTCGAAGGCAAGCGCTTCGTTTAAACCGGCACGTGCCCATGGACCAGCTGACCGCCCTGCGCGCCCTGCGCCGCGTCGTGGAACTGGGCAGCTTCACGGCCGCTGGCAGCGCGCTGGGCATATCCCACTCCATCGTCTCGCGCCAGATCCGCCAGCTGGAAAGCCAGCTGGGCGCCCAGCTGCTCAACCGCACGACGCGCCGCTTCGCCCTGACGGCCGCCGGCCAGGAATACTATCTGGCCAGCCGCGACATCCTCGACGCCCTCGACGCGGCCGACCGCGCCGTCGCCATGCACCAGGCGCAGCCGTCCGGCAGCTTGCGCATCAATGCGCCGATGGCTTTCGGCACCCTGGAACTGGCCGCCTGGCTGCCCGATTTTTCCCGCCTATACCCGCACATCCACATCGACCTCGTCTGCAATGACCGCATCGTCGACCTGATCGACGATGGCTTCGACGTGGCGCTGCGCCTGGCGCGCGGCTTGCCCGATTCCACCTTGGTGGCGCGCCAGCTGGCCAGCAGCCGCACGGTGGCCGTCGCCGCGCCCGCCTACCTGGCGCGCCATGGCCATCCGGCCACGCCGCAAGACCTGGCGCAGCACAATTGCCTGATGTACACCTCCGGCGACAAGCCGGCGGAGTGGTCGTTCACGGATAGCGACGGCGCCGCGCACAAGGTGGCCGTGCGCGGCAGCCTGCAAGCCAATACCAGCGTTGCCTTGCGCGAAGCGGCCGTGGGCGGCATGGGGATTGCCGGCGCGGCCGCCTTCATCGTGCGCGACGCGCTGCGCAGCGGCCAGCTGGTGGAAGTGCTACCCGGCTACACCTTGCACCCACGCACCCTGTACGCGCTGTATCCGCACAGCCGCCAGCTGTCGCCGAAGGTCAGAGCCTTCATCGATTTTGCCGTGCAACACTATCAAGATCGCCGCTGGGATTGATCACGGCTGCTGCAGCGCCTTGCGCACGGCGCGGAACTGCTGCGTCAAGCCGCCGTAGCCCCAGGCCGCCTGGCGCGCGTCATGCACGTGGATGTAGCTGACCTCATGCAAGGCGCCGAGATACTCCTCCATGGCGGCGAACACGGCGGCGATATACGCGGCCTTTTCGGCGGCCGTATTCGTTTCATCGCTGATCAGGATATCGAGGAAAAAACTGGCCTTGCCTTGCGCTTGCAAGGATGGCCCGCCGACAAACCAGTGCGCCGCGTCAAGATGGCTGATCGCCACCGACGTCAGTTCGGGCGCCTTGTGCAGCAGCTGCGCCGTCAATTGGCTCAGGGTGGCGGCGATGGCGGCCGACTGGCGCGCATCGGGCGCGGTGGACAAACGCAGGTTCAGGATGGGCATGGGATGCTCCGCAAGTGAATGAAGTCCCATTCTAGGCAGGCGGGATGAGAAATGGCAGCCTGCGCGCGGCACAGGATTTGTGCAGTTTGCGCACGAATGCGCGCGCATAAAAAAGGGCTTGCCGCGGCAAGCCCTTGTTGCATCCAACGCCCTGGCTTAGCGGCGCTGCACCTTCATCAGGCGTGCGCCCACGGACGACGACAGGCTGACCTCGAAACGGCCGCCGGCCGGCAAGGCGCTCACGTCGACGCTGGCTTTGCCACCCGTCAAGTCAGTGGCGACCACCGTCTTGCGGCCATCGGCGGCCACGTACAGCACGGCGGCATACGGTTCCGACTGGGCATTCCAGACCAGCGCCAGCTTGCCGCCGCTTTGTGTCGCATCGAACGTGGCATCGTTGGCGGCGACCTTGCTGCGGCGCGCCGGGCGCTCCAGCTTGGCTAAAGCCTTGCCGTTTTGCAGCACTTGCACGTCGCTGATGTCGCCCGGGTTGGCGAAGCTGACGCGGAAATGGCTCATGGCGTTACCGCCATGGTCGGCCACGGAGACGGCATCGAAGGGCAAGTCGATAGTCTGCCCCGACGCCGTCAGCACGCGCAAGGTATAAGCATGGCCGCTGCCACTGGCAGCGACGCCGATGCGCACCGACGAAGCAACGGCAGGACGCAGACCCACGCCCGATGGCGTGATGCGGCCGGAAATCGTCAGATAGCCATTCTCGGCCACGGACATGCTGGCGGCCAGCACATTGCTGCCCGTAATCTGCGTGCTGCGTTTTTCCAGGAATTGCTGCACCCGCGCATAGCTGTAGTCGGAGAACCAGGCGCCGCTGCAATAGCTCATCACGTCCTTCATCGGCGTGCTGCCGTAGACCGCCTTGCTCAGCTGGCCGATGCTGCCCGCGTAGTTGCTGTTGTACAGCGCTTGCGGACCCAGATCGCCATTGGCATACGGGTAGTCGGGAGCCGCATTGGCTGGACCGCCGCAGGCTACGTGCTGCAGCGAGTGGTTGTGGCCCAGCTCATGCACGAGCGTGGTCAGCCATAGAGGCCATTGATTGCCGAAGGGGTCGACCGCTGCGATGCGGTTGGAACTGGCATCGAGGCCGATGGCCGACGTGAAGTCGCTGCCGCTGCTGCGCTGGTTGATATAGGCGAGGCCGGCGGCGTTGTTGACGGACATCTTCGGCACGAAACCATAATAATAGGCGCCGCTGTCTTCCAGCGCGCGCTGGTTTTCCAGCTTGCCCAGGGCATCGCTCCACCAGCTGTCGGCCGTGCTGCTGCCCGGCATGCTCAGCGCAGTGCGCGTCGTGATGCTGATATTTTCCGTCGCATACGGATACACGCGCAGCAGCGCGGCGCGGATCACCTCGGCGTCAGGCAGTTGCGCCACGCCATCATCGGTGCTCAAGGGCACGAGCACCAGACGAATTTTGGCCAGGCTGGCCACCGCAGGCGCCGCTTCCTGGCTCACTTGCACGCCGTCATTGCCGACGGCCGTCACGCGCACGCGCACGCCGGGCAAGATCCAGCCGGAAGGCAGGACGGCACTGAAATTGCCGTTGAAACTGTCATCGTTCTTCGTCGCCGGCAAGAGCGCCGGCCCCGTCATCGCGATGCTGCCCAGATTGCTGCCATTGGCGGCCGTCGCATTCAAGGTGACAGCCGGGCTGGTCTGGCCCACTTGCGCGCCCAGCACGGACACGCGCACGGCGGCCGGCTTGCCGCGCGTCAGGCGCAAGGCTGTATTGCTGGCGTTCAAATTCAGTACTTGCGCGAAATCAATGCTGCCCAGGGTAAAGGCCGACACCGTGCCCGCATTCACGGCGATGCGCGACGCGGCCGACAGCATCACGTTGCCCGTTGCCGAGGCTGGCGCGGACAGCAGCAGCTGGCTGGCGCTGGCGCTGACGATGACGGCAGGCGTATTGCCCACCGAAGCCGAGCTGACCTGATCGAGATTGCTGCCCTGCAGCGTCACCGACAAGGTCGTGCCGTTGACGACCGACGAGATCGACGTCACCGCCACGCTGGCCAGGACCGTGTACGCGTCGCCGCTGGCGACATCGTTGTAGGGACCGCGCACCGTCAGTGCGCCAGTCGCGGCGCCCGCAGGCACCAGCACCGTCACGCTGCTGGCCGTCTGGCTTTGCGGCGTTGCCGCCGCGCCATTGCCAAACTGTACCGCCGTCACGGCGCCCATGCCGGCGCCCGTGATCGTCACGCTGGAACCGACACCGCCCGTCGCCGGTGCGACGCTGCCCACGCTCAATGGCAGGTACACAGTGACGTTATAGCTGGTGGCCGCCGTGCCGCTGGCGCTGACCAGGCTCAAGGCGCCCGTGACGGGCACGCCCGGCATGGCCAGAGTCACGCTGGTGTCGCTGCTGGCACTGGCGGCAACGTTCACGCCACCCACCTGGAAAGCCGTCACACGGCTCAGATTCGTGCCCGTCACCACCAGGCTGCCACCGATGGCGACATTCGCCGCCGAGACGGCCGTCACGGCGGGAATCAGGACGGGCGTACCCGAGGTGGTCGCCACCACCGTGTCGCCACCACCACCGCCCCCGCCGCCGCAGGCGGACAGGCCCAGCATGACAAACAATGCTACAAGCAAATGGTTTTTCATGGCTGGCAACCATGTTGATGCAGCGCGATGCCGGGGAGGACACGAGATAAATGTGACATATTGGTGACTTTTGGTGAGAATTTAATTTCGAAGAACCAATATTATGGGTTAATTCGATTCCTAAAGACAACTATTAATGCTTTTGATTCAATTGGTTTTGATAATAATTAAAATATCTTCTTGGCAAATTTTATTTTGAGCATTATTGGCTTCACTCTGCATTGGCTTAAATCGAAATTACTTTCCTTTGCAGCTATTGCTATTCGGTTCATTAAAAATATGCTGATATGGCGCAAATAATGTGGAAATTTTTCCACAGCCTAGAGAGCAGTATCTCCCTGCCAACTTTGGCGGAAAAATTAACGTTTTGAGTAAGATTTTCAGGAATGTCATTTTCAGAAGCTGGCGTGGCGGAGGGCGATGTGTTGCAATGTGTTGCAACCACGCCTGCCGTGGGGCGAACGGCCGCTTTTGCTTAAAACCAAAGCAGCCTGATGCCGTATAATTTTAGACCCGGTGAAATCAGGCGATTGCCACCTTCTGCCTGCCCTACCCGGCCGGCACTCTCCGTCAGCTGATCCTGCTGGCCGCATCCGCCTCGTACCTGTCTTGTCGCCGCGCCGCCGCCCGTTTGCCTATTGAAAGCATGAAATGAACGATACCGTGATCCCCGCCATGTCCCCGACCGAAGCCACCTTGCGCGCCATTCTTGCGCGACGGATCATGATTCTCGACGGCGCGATGGGCACGATCATCCAGCAATACAAGCTCGACGAAGAAGCGTACCGTGGCGGCCCCGCCGGCCGCTTCATCGATTTCACCGCGCCGGCCGACAGTGGCGCGCGCGAACTGTTCGTCAAGGGCAATAATGAATTGCTGACCCTGACGCAGCCGCACATCATCCAGGAAATCCACGAGCGCTACCTGGCGGCCGGCGCCGACCTGATCGAAACGAATACCTTCGGCGCCACGACCATCGCGCAAGACGATTACCACATGGCCCACCTGGCCTATGAAATGAACGTGCAGGCGGCAAAACTGGCGCGCGCCGCCTGCGATAAATATTCCACCCCGGACAAGCCGCGCTTCGTCGCCGGCGCCCTCGGGCCCACGCCGAAGACGGCGTCGATCTCGCCCGACGTCAACGACCCGGCCGCGCGCAACGTCAGTTTCGACCAGCTGGTGGCCGCCTACCTGCAGCAGACGCAGGGCCTGGTGGAGGGCGGCGCCGACGTGCTGCTGGTGGAAACCATCTTCGATACTCTGAACTGCAAGGCGGCCCTGTTCGCCATCGACCTGTTCTACGAGCAAAACCCGACCGTCGTGCGCCTGCCCTTGATGATTTCCGGCACCGTCACGGACGCGTCGGGACGCATCCTGTCGGGCCAGACCGTGCCCGCCTTCTGGAATTCCGTGCGCCACGCAAAACCGCTGACCATCGGCCTGAACTGCGCCCTGGGCGCCGCCCTGATGCGTCCGTACGCGGAAGAGCTGGCCAAGATCGCCGACACTTTCGTCTGCATCTACCCGAACGCGGGCTTGCCCAACCCCATGAGCGACACGGGCTTTGACGAGTTGCCAGCCGACACGTCCGCCCTGCTGCGCGAATTTGCCGACGCGGGCTTTTTGAACATGGCGGGCGGCTGCTGCGGCACCACGCCTGAGCACATCGCCGCCATCGGCGAGTTGCTGTCGAAAAATACCCCGCGCACCGTGCCGGCCCCATCGCACGACTTGCGCCTGGCCGGCCTGGAACCGTTCGTCGTCAATGACGAGTCGCTGTTCGTCAACGTGGGCGAGCGCACCAACGTCACGGGCTCGAAAGCGTTCGCGCGCATGATTCTCAACGAGCAATACGACGAAGCGTTGTCGGTTGCCCGCCAGCAGGTGGAAAACGGCGCGCAAGTGATCGACATCAACATGGATGAAGCGATGCTCGATTCGCTGGCCGCCATGACGCGCTTTTTGAACCTGATCGCCTCGGAACCCGATATTTCGCGCGTGCCCATCATGGTCGACTCGTCGAAATGGTCGGTCATCGAAGCGGGCCTGAAATGCGTGCAGGGCAAGGCCATCGTCAACTCGATTTCCATGAAGGAAGGCGAAGAGGAATTCCTGCGCCAGGCGAAACTGTGCCGCCGCTACGGCGCGGCCGTGATCGTCATGGCCTTCGATGAGAAGGGCCAGGCCGATACCTTCGAGCGCAAGATCGAGATTTGCGCGCGCGCGTATCACCTGCTGATCGACGCGCTGGACTTCCCGCCGGAAGACATCATTTTCGACCCGAACATCTTTGCCGTCGCCACCGGCATCGAAGAGCACAACAACTACGCCGTCGACTTCATCAACGCCACGCGCTGGATCAAGGAAAACTTGCCGTACGCGAAGATCTCGGGCGGCGTGTCGAACGTGTCCTTCAGTTTCCGCGGCAACGATCCCGCCCGCGAAGCCATCCATACCGTCTTCCTGTACCACGCCATCAAGGCCGGCATGACCATGGGCATCGTCAACGCCGGCATGGTGGGCGTGTACGACAACCTGGACCCGGAATTGCGCGAGCGCGTGGAAGACGTGGTGCTGAACCGCCGCGAAGACTCGACCGAACGCATGATCGAGTTTGCCGGCACCCTGAAGGCGGGCGGCAAGGCCGAGGCGCAAACCCTGGCCTGGCGCGAAGGCACGGTGCAGGCGCGCCTGTCGCATGCGCTGGTGCACGGCATTACGCAATTCATCGTGGAAGACACGGAAGAAGCGCGCCAGGAGCTGCTGCACAATGGCGGGCGCCCGATCCACGTGATCGAGGGCCCCTTGATGGCGGGCATGGACGTGGTCGGCGACCTGTTTGGCCAAGGCAAAATGTTCCTGCCGCAAGTGGTGAAATCGGCACGCGTGATGAAACAGGCTGTGGCTCACTTGATTCCGTTTATCGAGGAAGAAAAGCTGCTGGAAGAAAAACGCACGGGCATCGTGGCCAAGCCGAAGGGCAAGATCATCATGGCGACCGTGAAAGGCGACGTGCATGACATCGGCAAGAATATCGTCACGGTAGTCTTGCAATGCAATAACTTCGAAGTGGTGAACATGGGCGTGATGGTGCCGTGCTCGGAAATCCTCGCGCGCGCCAAGGTGGAAAACGCCGACATCATCGGTCTGTCCGGCCTGATCACGCCGTCCCTGGAAGAAATGGCCTATGTCGCCAAGGAAATGCAGCGCGACGAACACTTCCGCATGCTCAAGATTCCCCTGCTGATCGGCGGCGCCACCACCAGCCGCGCCCACACGGCAGTGAAAATCGCGCATAACTACGAAGGCCCCGTGATCTACGTGCCGGACGCCTCGCGTTCCGTGTCCGTGGCGCAGTCGCTCTTGACGCCGGAGCAGCGCGACAAGTACGTGGAAGACATCGAG
Source organism: Janthinobacterium rivuli (assembly GCF_029690045.1). Classification (NCBI taxonomy): domain Bacteria; kingdom Pseudomonadati; phylum Pseudomonadota; class Betaproteobacteria; order Burkholderiales; family Oxalobacteraceae; genus Janthinobacterium; species Janthinobacterium rivuli. The sequence goes on along the minus strand of NZ_CP121464.1, from coordinate 1,075,231 downwards.
CTCGACTACGCGCGCATCCGCGAACAGCACGCCAACAAGAAGGCCCTGCCCATCCTGCCGCTGGCGCAGGCCCGCGCCAACAAGATGGTCGTGCCCTTCGACGGCCCCTGCACGCCCGTGAAACCGAAGTTCATCGGCCGCCGCCTGTTTAAAAATGTCGACCTGGCAACGCTGGCCAACTATATCGACTGGGGCCCGTTCTTCCAGACCTGGGACCTGGCCGGCCCCTTCCCCGCCATTTTGACGGATGAAGTGGTGGGCGACGCGGCCACCAAGGTGTACGCGGAAGGCCAGGCCTTGCTGAAAAAACTCATCGACGGACGCTGGCTGACGGCCAATGGCGTCGTGTCCTTGCTGCCGGCCAACAGCGTCAATGACGACGATATCGAGGTGTACACGGACGATACGCGCAGTAGCGTGGCGTTCACCTACTACGGCATGCGCCAGCAGGGCGTCAAACCCGTGGTCGACGGCGTGCAGCGTCCAAACCAGTGCCTGGCCGACTTCATCGCACCGAAGGCATCGGGCGTGAAGGATTACATCGGCATGTTCGCCGTCACGTCCGGCCTCGGCATTGAGAAATACGAAAAACGCTTCGAGGATGCGCACGACGATTACTCGTCCATCATGCTCAAATCGCTGGCCGACCGCCTGGCCGAAGCATTCGCCGAATACCTGCACGAGCGCGTGCGCAAGGATTTGTGGGGCTATGTGCCGGACGAGCACCTGGGCAACGACGACATGATCGCCGAGAAATATGTCGGCATCCGCCCGGCGCCAGGCTACCCGGCCTGCCCCGAGCACACGGTCAAGAAACAGATGTTCGAGATCATGCAGGCCGAGGAAATCGGCATGCAGCTGACGGAATCGTACGCCATGTTCCCCGGCGCGGCCGTGTCCGGCTTCTATTTTGCCCACCCGGAGTCGAAATACTTCGTCGTCGGCAAGATCGGCATGGACCAGGTGGAAGACATGGCCAAGCGCCGTGGCGCCAGCATCGAGGACGTGGAACGCTGGCTGGCGCCGAATCTGTCATAAGCGGTGAGAAGGCGCGCGGAACTTTTCGCGCGCCGCAGCGCACTAACGCAGTATGCCGGCCGGCATGCTGCATGCCCGCTCCGGCCCGTTCTCAATTGGCAAGGAGGTAATATGGCAAGCAACTTCAAACTGAAACGCTGGCAGGATCAGGTGATCCTGTTGCTGGGCCTGTGGCTGGTCGTCTCGCCCTGGGCCTTTTCCTACCCCGAGGGGTCACCGCAGATGATCAACGCCTTTGTCTCGGGCCTGGTGATCGCCGGTCTGGCCGCCTTCGACCTGTACAAGACCTATTTCTGGGCCGTCGTCGTCAACCTGCTGGTGGGCGTGTGGGTGGCGGCCTCGCCATGGGTATTGCGGCTGGCCGATCAGCCCGTCGTCATGTGGAACGAGCTGATCGTCGGTATCGCCGTCGTCGTGCTGGCCCTGTGGGAATTGCGCACCGACCCCGAGCTGCACAAGCACTGGCCCGGTGCGGCGGCGTAGCGGCGTAAAAAAGCCCTGTCACGGCGGCGCCGTGCAGGGCTGTTTTTTGGACGGGTCGCGTAGGTCGGATTAGCGCTTGCGCGTAATCCGACACCACAGTCATCGCCAACAATGTTGTGGGATTACGCGTGGCCTGGCGGCCGCGCTAATCCGACCTACAGCGCATACCTTACAACGTTATCGCTCCATTCATAGGCGGCCATTTCCAGCTCCACCAGGTCGTCCGGCGACATGGCCAGGTCGCGCAGGGTTGGCACGATCTCGCCTTCCATGTCTTCGATGCGCTCGATGCATTCGGCCAGGCGCAGCAGGTCGCCGTAGAAGCCTTCGCGCGACAGCAGCGCTTCGGCCACTTCATCGATGACTTCGATCTGGCTGAGGATTTCCGACATCGGCACGCCGAACAGGGTATCCATCAGGGACATGATGCCGACCGTAAAGGCGATATCGGCCGAATGGGCGTGGTTGGGGCGCAGTTTATGCGCAAGCAGTTCCAGCAAACGGCCGCGCGTGGTGGCCAGCATCAGCAGCGGCGTCATGCTATGACCGCGCTTGCTTGGTTCCGCGTACAGCATGATTTGCAGCCAGCGCTGCAATTGGCGGCGGCCCAGCACGGTCACGGCCTGGCTCAGCGAATCGATGCGCTGGCGCGCGCCCACGGCCGGCGTATTGACCAGGCGCAGCAGGTTCAGGGCCAGCGACACGTCGCGCTTGATGGCGCGCTCGATATCCATGTTGTCGGCGTCGGACGTCACCAGTGTCATCAGTTCCATGACGGCCAGTTGCGACGGCGACAGCTTCTTGCCCGTCATGATGGCGGGCTTGGCAAAGTAATAGCCCTGGAAGTAATCGAAGCCCAGGTCCAGGCCCGATTTGAATTCTTCGCGCGTCTCGACCTTTTCCGCCACCAGTTTCTTGTTTTCCTGCTTGAAACGAGGCGCCAGGGTCGCCAGCACTTTCGGGTCGACCTTGCTCATGTCCATCTTGACGTACTGCACCAGCGGCAGCAGTTCCTGCACTTGCGCCGTGTCGGAAACGACGTTTTCCAGCGCAAATGTGAAGCCATGGCCCACCAGTTCGCTGATGCGCGCGCGCACTTCCGGCGTGACGGGCATCGATTCGACGATTTCCAGCACGACTTTTTCACGCGGCAGGAAGACGAAGATGTCGCTCATGATCACGTCGGCATCGACGTTGACGAAACCGAGCGCGTCGCCGATGACCTTTTCCATGCCCAGCTGGGAAGCGTGGGCGATGACGGATGCCGTGGCGGACAGGTCGCTGGTAATGTTGGCGGGGCCGACCGGAGCGTTGCGGAATAGCAACTCATAGCCAAACAGGGCTTGATTGCGGTCAAGGATAGGTTGTCGCCCCAGATAAAACTCGCGCACGCGCAAGGGTTTCGGGGTGATGTCGTTGCTGGAAATATCGATCATTAACTCTTCATCAATCACGTCGAGTGACACCGGCCGCGCCGCGCCCGCATCAAGGTTCACTATTGACAATACTTTAGCTGAATTCCGCCCGCGCTGTGGGTATTTTGGCAGCAATCCAGTTTATTGTCGTCAACAAATTAGGGCACTGGCGTGTCTTGCACCATCCCGTCGACAAATAATTTCAACTCGCCCGGCGCAAACGCCGTCCATTGCTCATTTGTCGTCAGCGGCTGGGTAACGATCACGGCCACTCTGTCCTGCGGTGTCGTCACTTGGGAAAAGTCCACGCTCAGGTCTTCATCGGAGAGTTTAGCAGTTGGGAACGGATGTTGTCGCACCAGATAGTGCAAGCTGGTCGAGCAATGGGCAAACAGCGCCTCGCCGCTCGACAGCATCATGTTGAACGTGCCGTGGGCAGCGATGCTGGGCAACAACTGCGCCAGGGCTGCATGCAGTTGCGGCAAGGCCGGCGGGGCGTCGCCAAAGCGCGCGTGCAATTCCTGCAGCAGGTAGCAGAAAGCCAGTTCGCTGTCGGTACAGCCGACGGGGCGGTAACTGCCCGTCAGCACGGGATGGAATTCCTTCAAATCGCCATTGTGGGCAAAGACCCAGTAGCGGCCCCACAGTTCGCGCACGAAGGGGTGGCAGTTTTCCAGCGCGACCTGGCCTTGCGTGGCCTTGCGGATATGCGCGATGACATTGCGCGACTTGATCGGGTAGCGTTTGATCAGTTCGGCCACGGGCGAGGCGATGGCCGCCTGGTGGTCGACGAAATGGCGCACGCCGGCGCCCTCGAAAAAGGCGATGCCCCAGCCGTCATGGTGGGTATCGGTATGGCCGCCGCGCATGGCGAAGCCGGTAAAACTAAAGACAATGTCCGTGGGGACATTGCAATTCATTCCGAGAAGTTGGCACATGGTCTGTTTGCAGCGGGATAACACGGCCACCATACCACGCCATCTGGCGGATTGGTATGGCGGCGATGGCCATCACTCTAGTGCAACAGCACGGGTTGGCTCATGAGGGAATCGTAGCTGCCCAGGAATTCATCGATCTCTTCCATGCTGGGTTCGCTGGCGATCAGCTCCGTGACGTCGCGGCGAAAGTTTTGCGCCAGGATGCCGGCGATAAACGTCTCGCGTTTGCCCCCCTTGTCGACGATTTCATAGCCGCCAAAGCGCAGGGCTTCCAGGTCGCCGTCGATGCCGAATTCCACGACGCTGTATTGTTCGCTGTTATAGATCAGGTTCATTTTGCATCCTTCGCTCAAGCAGGAGAAGCTCCTGCGGTTTCAGGACAGAGGTGGGGTTCACACGCCGCCATTTCAAGCGGCCAGGCCACCCTGCGGGCTACAGAGTTGTAACGAGATGCAAACTGCGACTGCGGTAAGTCGATCGAAAAATCGTCAGGCAAGCACGATGTCCGCTTGCAGCGCCAGCAAGGCATCGTAGGGACTGGCGGTGAGCCAGGTGCGCAATTGTTCGATGTGCGTGGCGTCAGCCAGGCTGATGAACAAGTGCGCGGGTGGATGGCGCAGCAGACGATTCAATGTTACACGCAATACGAGATTGCCGCTGCAGCACAGGCAACCGGGTGCGATGCGCAACAGTTGCAAGGGAAATGATGGAGAAGGGGAAACTTGCTCGGCCAGGTCGGCCAGGATGGCGTTGCCATCGGCAAGGCCTTCGAGGATCACGGCGGCCGGCTGGTTCGGCGGCAAGGCTTGCGCGATGGCAGCCTCGCGCTCGGCGGCGCGTCCACCGCTGACCAGGGTCAGCGGCGTCGGACGCCGCACGGCTGCCGTCACAGGCTTTTCTTGGCCAGCTTGCCCGGTTCGACGCCCAGCTGTTTCAGCTTGCGGTACAAATGGGTGCGCTCCAGGCCCGTTTTTTCCGCCACGCGGGTCATGCTGCCGCCTTCGCGACCCAGGTGGTGTTCAAAATACATGCGCTCGAACGCGTCGCGCGCCTCGCGCAGGGGCAAGTCGAACGACAGATTGTAGCCATGGCCTTCTGCCACCGCCGGGACGGCGATGCCTGGACGCACCATCAGCTGTTGCGGCGCGCTGCCGCCAAAGCTGGGCACGGGATGGCTGCTTTCCTCTGCCACCACGGGCGCCACGGGACGCGCTGCCACGCTCGGCGCGCGCACGGTTTCCTGTGCCCGCGTCAAGCCTTGCTGCACCGCTTTCAGCAGTTTTTGCAGGGCAATCGGTTTTTCCAGGAAGTTCATGGCGCCGATGCGCGTCGCCTCGACCGCCGTATCGATGGTGGCGTGGCCCGACATCATGATCACAGGCATGGTCAGCAAGCCGTCGCGCTGCCATTCCTTGAGCAAGGTGACGCCATCGGTGTCGGGCATCCAGATATCCAGCAATACCAGATCCGGCGCACCGGCGGCACGCGCTTCGCGAGCCTGCTGCGCATTTTCGGCCAGCTGGATAGCATGTCCTTCGTCGCCCAAAATTTCCGAGAGCAACTCACGGATACCCATTTCATCATCCACTACGAGTATGTTTGCCATTCGTGTCTTGCCTTCCTCATTTCGCCGGCCGTCGCGCACAAGATGCACACGGCGGACAACTATGATTTTATTAGTGTTTTAAATACTAAACCAGACCCTCATGCCAGGAATTCCTGGGCAGGAGTGTCGGGAGCTAACTTTAACAGCAAAATGACCACCGAAGCGCCATTGCCGTCGACCCGGTTCTCGATATCGATGCGTCCGCCGTGTTCATCGATAATTTTCTTGACCATCGCCAGGCCCAATCCCGTGCCGCGCGCCTTCGAGGTCACGTAGGGCTCGAAAGCCCGTGCCAGGATTTTTGGCGCGAAACCAGGGCCATTGTCGCTGATGGCCAGCCGCACGGCGATATTCACGCCGCCGTCCGCACTGCGATAATGAATTGCTTCCGTCCTTACGTCAATCCGCGGATGCGGCAAGTCCGGCGGCAGGTCGGCCATCGCGTCCTGCGCATTCTGCAGCAGGTTATGGATCACCTGGCGCAACTGGGTCGGATCGCCCATCACCATCGGCAGATTCGGCGCCAGCAGCGGGTGGATGATGTCGCCATCGTCGCCGCGCAGGTACAGGTTCAGGATTTCCTCGATCAGCTCGTTCAGGCGCAGCGGCGTGAGCACGGCCGGCGGCGTGCGCGCATAGTCGCGGAAGTCGTCGACCATGCGCTTCATCGCATCGACCTGCTTGACGATGGTGGTGGTGGCACGGTTGAGCAGGTCGGCATCGACTTGCTCCAGCTTGCCTTCGAGCTTCATCTGCAGGCGCTCGGCCGATAGCTGGATCGGCGTGAGCGGATTCTTGATTTCATGCGCCAGGCGGCGCGCCACCTCGCCCCAGGCGATCGAGCGCTGCGCGGAAATCACGTCGGAAATATCATCGAAGACGACGATGTAGCCGCTGCCGGACTCCAGCGGCAGGCGCGAGCCGCGCGCCAGCAAGGTGATGTCATGCTCGTCGGCACTACTGCCCAGGCGGCGCGGAATCTCGATCTGCCGCTGCCAGTGCAATCGCTGCTGGTTGCGGCCCGACGCCGATTGCGCGCTTTGCGCCGTGAAGGCGCTGATGATCGCGCCGCCAAACTCTTCCATTCCAACAATATGCGCCAGCGGCTGGCCCACCATGCTCATGCCCGAATGCTGCAGGATGCGCTCGACCGATTCATTGCAGGTCACCAGTTTGAAGTCGCCGTCGAGCACCATCACGCCGGCCGACATGTTCGCCAGCACCGATTCCAGGTGGGCCTTGGCGTTTTGCAAGGCGGCGCGGTTGCTTTCCACAGCCGTGCGCGCATCGAGCAACTGGCGCGTCATGATATTGAACGACTGCGTCAAGGTGCCCAGTTCATCCTTGGTGGCAACGATGGGACGCGGCGACAGGTCACCCTCGGCCACGGCGCGCGTGCCTTCGGCCAGCAGCAGCAGGGGCTGGGCCAGGTTGCCCGCGATCAGGAAAGCGCTGCCGATGGCGCCAAAGATGGCCAGCAGCAAGGTCAGGGTGAGAATTTCCATATACATCTTGCGCAAGCCCACGCGCGCGACGAAACGTTCCTTGTATTCGCTGTAGGCGGCGCGCAGCACTTCGCCGTTCGTCGCCAGTTTGGGCGGCACCGATTGCAGCAGTTGCAAATAGCGGGGCGAGACGGACGGTCCCGGCACGGCTACCAGCACGCGCAGGCGCAGGCTGGCCGCCGTTTCCAGCGACGCTGGCAGGCCCGAGCGGAAACCACCGCCACCCGATTCCGCGCCATCATCGTGCAACTCCAGCCCCCCTTCGGCCGAGGCATAGCCGGCCGGCAAGGCCGCCTGCACCAGCATGGCCGGCGTCGGCAAGTCGGCCGCGCTGTGCGGCCCGGCGCTGGCCAGCAGCACACCGTCGCCGCTGACGAGCATGGCATTTTGCATGCCCTCTTCGCGCAGCAGACTGGTCAGCACGGCCGGGCCGGCCACCGGGTCGGCGCCCATTTCTTCGACGGCCTTGCGGCCCCGGTGGTCGAGCTCGACCAAGGCCGCGTCGAGGCCGGCACGGCCCAGCTCAATCCCCGATTCCAGCGCCGCTTCGATCTTGACGTTGAACCAGGATTCGATCGAGTGGGAAACAAATTGCACTGACACAAGGAAAATCACCAGGCCCGGCAGGATGCCGACGGCGGCGAACAGCATCACCAGGCGCGTCATCAGCTTGGAGCCGAACTTGCCGCTCTTGTAGCGCGCGTACAGGCGGGCCAGGGAAATGCCCACCAGCGCCAGCAGCGACACGGCGACAGCCGCGTTCAGGCCCAGCAGCCAGGTGTAGTAACGGTCGAAAAAGCCGGAATTGTCGGAAGCCGACGCCAGCAGGAACAGCAGGATACTGACAATGCCGCCGCCCACCACCAGCAGATAGCGCAATGCTTGACTCACTACTCCGCCGTATACAAGAAGGTTTTTTTATTCGAAGCCAGGCGCCAGTCGCTGTTATTGAAGGCATTGACCTGTATCGGCTTGGGCAGGTAGTCGCGGTCCATGCCCATGCGCAAGGTGACGTTATACGTCTGCCCCACTTTCAGCTCGCCGCGCCGCGCCACCAGCCAGCGGCTGGGACGGCGGATCAGGAACAGCGCATCGTCGAGGGTGGGGAAGCTTTGCTGCAAGCCGACGCCCGACACATGATACTGGCGCGTGAGCACGTTGTAGGACAGCTTGCTGGTCTGGCGCGCCACGATGGCTTTTTCATCGAACCAGTACCAGCGGGGCCGGGTCAGTTCGATTTCTGTCGTGAAATACAGCGGTACGCCATGCTGTACCGCGTCATCGAGGTCGTGATTGAGCTCGAAGGAATACGTGGCGGCCAGCTTGTAGCCCTCTTCGCCCGACTCGATGTAGGCACGGGTGATGTCGACCATGTCGGCGGCATGCGCGCGTGGCATGATACATGCCAGCATCAGCAGCAGGGCCAGGAGTCGGAAGAGTCGTGTTGTCACAAGTGTGCCGGTGTAGTCCGTAGGATAAGGTTCGACGAATCGCTCAAGCCGCATTTTTTTGGAAGAGCGCATAGAACAAACCGTCGTGGTCCTGCTCCGCGCTGCCAGTCGGCAACAGCTGGCCAGGCGCTGTCAATCGGGTTGCATTATTGCGTACCGCAAATGCCGCCGCCTGTGCCTCGGATTCTTGCGGCCACAATGAACATGTCACGAACAGCAATTTACCATCGGGGCGCAGCATCTGCCACAGGTTGTCCAGAATTTTGGATGAAAGTGTTGCAAGTTGGAACGCATCGCCCTTGCGGCGCAACCAGCGAATGTCCGGATGGCGGCGCACGATGCCCGAGGCCGTGCACGGCACGTCGGCCAGGATGCGGTCGAACTGCTGGCCGTCCCACCACGCGCTCGATTGCGCATCCTGCGCCTTCAGGGTGGCGTCCAGGCCCAGACGCTCGAGGTTTTCCGCGATGCGCGGCAGGCGCTTGGCGTCCGCGTCGATGGCCGTCACGTGCACGTCGGCCAGTTCCAGGATGTGGCACGTCTTGCCGCCAGGTGCCGCGCAGGCGTCCAGCACGCGCATGCCATCGTGCAAGTCCAGCAGCGGCGCGGCCAGTTGCGCGCCAGCATCTTGCACGGAGACGACGCCCTGCTCAAAGCCGGGAATCAGGGCCACGCCGATCGGCTTGTCCAGGCGCACGGCGAACGGTCCCACCTGGCGCGCGGCAATGCCCGCCTCCGCCAGCACGGCCAGATACGCTTCGACCGTACTCTTGCGGCGGTTCACGCGCAGGGTCAAGGGCGGCACGGCATTGCCGGCCGTCAAAATGGCTTGCCAGTCGCGCGGATAAGCCAGGCGCAGCGAGTCGATCCACCACTGCGGATAATTCCATTGCGCCAACGGCTGCTGCAGGGCCGCTTCCAGCAAGGATTTGCGCTCGCGCAAGAAACGGCGCAGCACGGCATTCACCATGCCCTTGGCGTGCGCCAGGTCAGGGTGCGAGGTGGCGACCGTGACGGCCTGGTCCACCACCGTGAATTCTTCGTACGGCTGCTCGCCCGGCTCGGCCGACATCAGCGACAGCGCACAGCACAGCAGCGCGGCCAGCATCGGCGGCTCGGGCGCCTTCGACGTCATCAGGCCGACCAGGGTTTCGCTGCGGCCCAGCTGGCGCATGGTGCGATAGGAAATATCCTGGATCGCGCCGCGCGCCTGCGGGCTGGCGTTCGATTGCATAAACACCTTGGCCAGCGCCTGCGGCAGGGCCGTGCCCGTGCGCACTTGCGCCACGGCATTGGCCGCGCCCAGCAGGCAAAACGCCAGCGAGTCGGCGCGCAAATCGGGTTGGAAGCCTGGCTGCAAGACCGGTTTCAGGTCGGGATGGTAGCTGGGACGCAGTTTCGGTGCGGCAGGCGCCTGGCCTGGCGCCGGCTTGGTTTTCAATTTCAGCGTGGGGCGCTTGTTCATAGTTATCCGGTGTGGCTGCGCGCGGCGGGCTGCATGGTGGCAAAGTCGCGGTCGCGCGTCATCAATAAAGGGTCGATTGTAGCGTTTGTGGCGCCCTCTGGCCCAAGCGATTGCAGCGATACCTGTAAATTGCGGCAAAAAACTGCATATATACAAGCAGAATGCCCCATGCTGATGTTTTCGTGCACCAACATGGGCATGCTGTCCTGATAATATCGTGAAACGCGCCGGCAAGGGCACACTGCCTGCCAGCGTATTGTTCCCGGCAGCAAACCAGTATAATTAACGCAGTCTGGGCGGCTTGGGTACTGGCCGTCCGTTTTGCTTTTTGATTCATTCTATTCATTCTTAACGCGGTTCCGCCGCCATCCTGCTCATGCTCGCCCAACAGAAACAAGAAATCATCGCCCTGTTCCAGGCCGCCCTCGCTCCCGTCCTGGCCGGCACTTCGCTAGCGCCTGCCGTGGTGCTCGAGCGACCACGCGATGCATCGCATGGCGACGTCGCCTGCAATATCGCCATGCAACTGGCCAAGCAGCTGAAACAGAATCCCCGCGAACTGGCGCAAACCATCGTCAGCGCCGTGCTGGCCAACCCGGCCGGCAAGGGCCTGATCGAGGCAGTGGAAATCGCTGGCCCCGGCTTCATCAACGTGCGTGTGTCAAACGCCGCCAAGCAGGCCGTGGTGAAAACCATCCTGAGCGAAGCCGACGGCTATGGCCGCAGCACGGCAGGCGCCGGCAAGCAGGTCATCCTGGAATTCGTCTCGGCCAACCCGACCGGTCCGCTGCACGTGGGCCACGGCCGCCAGGCGGCCCTGGGCGACGCCCTGTCCTCGCTGTTCGACGCGCAAGGCTACCAGGTGACGCGCGAGTTCTACTATAACGACGCAGGCGTGCAGATCCAGACCCTGGCCAATTCCGTGCAGGCGCGCGCGCGCGGCTTCAAGCCCGGCGATGCCGAATGGCCAGAGTCCGCCTACAACGGCGACTACATCGCCGACATCGCCAACGACTTCAAGGCCGGCAAGACCGTCTCGGCCAGCGATGGCCAGCCGGCTTCGGCCAATGGCAACGTGGAAGACATCGATTCGATCCGCCCGTTCGCCGTGACTTACCTGCGCAACGAGCAGGACATCGACTTGCAGGCGTTTGGCGTGAAGTTCGACAATTACTACCTGGAATCGTCGCTGTACGCGGACGGCAAGGTCAATAGCGCCGTCGAAACCCTGATCAAGGCGGGCCACACCTACGAGCAGGATGGCGCGCTGTGGCTGCGCACCACCGACTTCGGCGACGACAAGGACCGCGTGATGCGCAAGACGGACGGCACCTACACGTATTTCGTGCCGGACGTCGCGTACCACCTGGTGAAATGGCAGCGCGGCTTCGTGCAAGCCATCAATATTCAGGGCAGCGACCACCACGGCACCATCGCGCGCGTGCGCGCCGGCCTGCAGGCCGTCGACATGGGCATCCCGCAAGGCTACCCCGACTACGTGCTGCACAAGATGGTCACCGTCATGAAGGACGGCGAAGAAGTCAAGATTTCGAAGCGCGCCGGCTCCTACGTGACCGTGCGCGACCTGATCGAATGGTCGGGCGGCGGCGACATCGCCAAGGGCCGCGACGCCGTGCGCTTCTTCCTGATCTCGCGCAAGGCCGACACGGAATTCGTCTTCGACGTCGACGTGGCGCTGAAAACTACCGATGAAAACCCCGTCTATTACGTGCAGTACGCGCATGCGCGCATCTGCCGCATCCTGGAAAACTGGGGCGGCGATGAAAGCGCGGTCGCCAACGTCGACCTTTCCCCACTGACGGCGCCGACCGAAGCGACCCTGCTGGCGACCCTGGCCGCCTACCCGGAAATGCTGGCGCGCGCGCAAGCCGAACTGGGACCGCACCAGGTCGCCTTCTATCTGCGCGACCTGGCCGCCAACCTGCACAGCTTCTACTTCGCCGAAAAAGTGCTGGTCGAGGACGAAGCCGTCAAGATGGCCCGCCTGGCCCTCGTCATCGCCGCGCGCCAGGTACTGCGCAACGGCCTGGCACTGATCGGCGTATCCGCGCCAAACAAAATGTAATCGCGAAGGTCAAACCGTCAATGAATCACGCTTCCTCTTACGCCAGCCGCTTCTCTTCGACCCGGCGCCAGCAGGGCAATACCCTGGTCGGCATCATCATCGGCCTGGTCATCGGCCTGGGCATCGCCGTGGTGGTCGCCCTGGTGATCACCAAGGGCGCCTCGCCCTTCACCGACAAGTCGGGCAAGGCCGGCAAATCGACCGAACCGACGGCCGGCCAGATCGCCGACCCGAACAAGCCGATGTACGGCAACAAGGAAGCGGCCAAGGAAGCGGCGCGCGACTTCTCCAAGGAGCCGCGCGAGATCGTCACGCCGACGCAGCCAGCCGCACCGGCACCGGCGCCAGCGCAGCAGCCAAAGGCGCCGCCGCCGGACGCGCTGCAGGAATTGATCGGTACGTTGAAGGACAAGCCGGCGCCGAAAACGCCGGCGGCAGCACCAGCAGCGCCGCAAGCCAAGGCCGACGTGAAAGAAGCCAAGGCCGATGCAGCCAGCGACAAATGGATTTATTATCTGCAGGCCGGCGCCTTCCATGACATGTCGGACGCCGAAAGCACGCGCGGCAAACTGGCGCTGCTCGGCTTCGAAGCGGCCATCAGCGACCGCAGCACCGACGCCGGCGTGCTGCACCGCGTGCGCGTCGGACCGTTCAACCAGCTCGAAGCGATGAACCGCGCGCGCACGAAACTGTCTGAAAACGGCATCGACGTCGCCGTCGTCCGCAACCAAAAATAAGGAACCAGCATGCGTTTTCTGAAGAACATCCTGATCGCCGCCGCACTGTGCACGGCCGCCATGGGCGCATCGGCCTCGCCGGCAGACCCGAAAAACGGCGTCGAGTACGAAACCCTGCCCACGCCGCAGGTGACGGAAGCGGGCAAGAAAATCGAAGTGACGGAATTCTTCGCCTATTACTGCCCGCATTGCAACGTGCTCGAACCGCAACTGGCCGCCTGGGTCAAGAAACAGGGCGACAACATCGTCTTCAAGCGCGTGCACGTGTCGCGCGATGACAGCGTGGCGCCGCAGCAGCGGCTGTTCTTCACCCTGCAAGCCATGGGCCTGGTCGACAAGCTGCACACCAGCGTCTTCCACGCCATGCACGTGGAACGCAACCGCCTGAACACCGACGACGCCGTTTTCGATTTCGTCGCCAAACAGGGCGTGGACCGCCAGAAATTCATCGACACCTACCGTTCCATGGGTGTCTCGGCCCGCGTGCGCCGCGCGGACGCCATGATGCAAGGTTATAACGTGACGTTCTGGCCCATGATCGCCATCGATGGCCGCTACATCACCTCGCCGTCGCAAGCCGATCAGGGCAGCAAATCGGCCAAGAACGAAGAGCAGCTGAACGCCCAGGCGCTCAGCGTGATGGACGTGCTGGTCGCGAAAGCCAAAGCGGAAAAGAAATAAGCATGGCCACTTCCCTGGCGCGCCCGGGCATCGCCTGATGCAACGCGTGCTTTACAGCGTATTCATCACGGGCGCGTCGAGCGGCTTGGGCGCCGCCCTGGCGCTGCAGTACGCGCGCCAGGGCGCCCATCTGGGCTTGCTGGCCCGCCGCGGCGACACGCTGCAGCAACTGATCGCCTCCCTGCCCCACCCTGAACGCCACCGCGCCTACGCCGTCGATGTGTGCGACCACGCCGCCCTGAAAAGCGCGGCCGCCGACTTCATCGCCCATGCCGGCGGCATCGACGTCGTCATCGCCAGCGCCGGCGTGTCCTACGGCACCCTGAGCGAGCACGCGGAAGACCTCGACGCCTTCGCGCGCCTGATCGCCATCAACGTCACGGCCACCGTCGCCACCTTCGCGCCCTTCATCGCTACCATGAAAAGCCAGGGCAGCGGCCGCCTGGTGGGCATCGGCAGCGTGGCCGGCATCCGCGGCCTGCCCGGCGCCGAAGCCTACAGCGCCTCGAAAGCGGCCGTCATCAGCTACTGCGAATCGCTGCGCCTGGAACTGAAGCCGGCTGGCGTCAAGGTCGTCACCATCACGCCCGGCTACATCGACACGCCGATGACGCGCCACAATGCCTACCGCATGCCCTTCCTGATGCCGGCCGAAAAATTCGCCGTGCGCGCCGCGCGCGCCATCGCCGACGGCGACAGCTACCGCGTGATCCCGTGGCAGATGGGCGTCGTCGCCAAGCTGCTGCGCGCGCTGCCCAATGCCGTCTACGACCGGGCCTTCGCGAATGCGCCGCACAAGGCGCGCAACTGAACCGACCACCATGACGAAGCACTCAGACCTGAACAGCGCGGCCATCGCCGCCCATTGCGCCACGGGCGCCTCCCACGTGGCCATCGAAGTGGTCGACGAAACGGGATCGACCAACGCCGACCTGCTGGCGCGCTGCGCCACCCTGGCCGGTCCCACCCTGCGCATCGCCGGCCAGCAGACGGCCGGACGTGGGCGCGCCGGGCGGCCGTGGGTGTCGCAGGCGGACGCCAGCCTGATGTTCTCGCTGGCCTGGCGCTTCAAGGGACCGCTGCACCAGCTGGTGGGATTGCCGCTGGCCGTCGGCGTGGCGCTGGCCGAGACCATGACGTCGCTGGGCGTGCCGGTGCAACTGAAGTGGCCGAATGATATGCTCAAGGATGGCCACAAGCTGGCCGGCATCCTCGTCGAGACGCAGCAGGCGGCCGATGGTGCCGTGTGGGCCGTGATCGGCTGCGGCATCAATCTGCTGATGCCCGATGCACTGGAACAGCAGATCGGGCGCAGCGTCTCGGCCGTGCCCTGGTTGGCGCAGATGGAACGCAATACCCTGGTGGCAGGGCTCTTGAGCCGCCTGGCCGGCGTGCTGGCCGAATTCGACGACACGGGCTTTGCGCCGTTTGCCGAACGCTGGAACGCGCTGCATGCGTGGCAAGGCCAGCACGTGAAAATCCTCGACAACGGCCAGCTGCTGCAGCAAGGCGTGGCGGCCGGCGTGGACCAGCTGGGCCGCCTGCTGCTGCGCAGCGATGGCGGGCTGCAGGAAGTCATGTCCGGCGACGTGTCCCTGCGCCTGCTGGGGGAGTAAGCACATGCTGCTGATCGACGCCGGCAATACACGCATCAAATGGGCACTCGTGGCCGCCGACAGTGCCGCCGGCGGCTGGCTGGCCAGCGGCGCCGTCGCGCATGCGCAGATCGACACGCTGGCCGCGCAATGGGCGACACTCGCCATTCATGAGGTGCTGCTGTCGAATGTGGCAGGCGCCATCATCGGCGCGCGCCTGCGCGCCATGCTGCCAGTCGCTGCCCGCGACTTTGCCTCGCTGCCGCAGCTGGCGGGCCTGACGAACGGCTACCGCACGCCATCGCAGCTGGGCTGCGACCGCTTTGCCGCCGCCATCGGCGCGCACGCGCTGGCGCCTGGCCAGGCCGTCATCGTCGCCAATTGCGGCACGGCCACCACCATCGACGCCATCACGGCCGATGGCGTTTTCCTCGGCGGGATGATCTTGCCGGGACTGGGATTGATGGCCAGCTCGCTGGCGCGCAATACGGCGCAACTGCCGCAAATCGCCAGCGACGCCGCGCTGCCGGCCGGCTTTGCCGACAACACGGACGACGCCATCCTCTCCGGCTGCCTGGCGGCCCAGGCGGGCGCCATCGAACGGGCCGTGCGCATGCACGGCGCCAGCGCCTGTCTGTTGTCGGGCGGCGCCGCAGCACGCATCGCGCCGGCCCTGGCGCTGGCGGTACCGCTGCACCTGGTCGATAATATCGTCATGCTCGGCCTGCAGGCGGCTGCGCGCGCCGGGGCCGCAGGAACACAAGGAAACCACGTATGCTGAAATTCGTCTTCTGGCTGCTGGCCGGCGTCAACCTGCTGGTGCTGGCCATCGGCCAGGGTTATCTGGGCAGTTTTCGCACGGAGACGCGCGAGCCGGCGCGCCTGAAAAACCAGCTGCAAGCGAATAAACTCAGCTTGCTGACGCAGGAGCAGGCCACGGCGTCCGCCGCGCCGCCAGCCGCCGAAGAGGCTGCGAAGCCTGCGGCGGCACCGGCGCCGCCGCCATCGTATGCCTGTACGGAAGTGGGCAATTTCCTGCTGGCGGACGGGCGCCGCTTCGAGGCGCAAGTGGCGGCACTGGACCTGGGCGACCGCCAGTCGCGCCGCAACGTGGCAGGCCAGGACATTTCCAGCTACATGGTGTACATCCCGCCGCAGGGCAGCAAGGAAGGCGCCGACCGCAAGGCCGGCGAATTGAAGCAGCTGGGCGTGACGAATTACTTCATCATGAATGAAAGCAGCCCGCTGCGCTGGGGCATTTCACTGGGCGTATTCAAGTCGGAAACCAGCGCGCAAAGCCAGCTGGCATCACTCAACAAACAGGGCGTGCACAGCGCCCGCGTCGCACCGCGCTACAGCGCCAGCAAGCAGTTCGCTTACCAGTTCCGCGACCTCGACGCCGCCACGCGCGCCCGGCTGGAGAAAATCAAAACGCAATTCCCGGAGCAGGAATTGCGCACCTGTAAATGACACGTGGCAATCGCGTCGGATTACGGCGCCTTGCGCCTAATCCGACCTACGCTTATCTCTCGATCACGATAGGCTTGATGCCCGTCGATTCCGGCAAATTCGCCGCCGCCCGTGCCGCTTCGGCGCGGCTGGAGAACGGTCCGCCGTACAGGCGGAACAGGTTACCGGCCTGCACCACGCCCAGGGTCCCCAAGGCTGCCGCATACGGCGCCAGGCGCGAACGTCCCGATTCCGCATTGTCGGCGCGCGAGTAGGCACCCAGCTGCAGATAAAAGCCGCTGGCCAGCGCCGCCGGTGCCGGCATGGCCACCGTCACATCGACGGGCAGCATCTGCGACGACACTTCCGGCTGCACCACGGCGCCCGTTTCCACGGGCGTGTCGATGGAAATGGCCACCACGGAAGGCACCGGCTTCGGCGCCGCACGGGCCGCCAGGATGGCGTCGATATCGGCTGGCAGCAGGCGTTCGACGACCACCTGGTGGCTGCCCTTGCCAAGGAAGCCCAGTTTCAGCGCCGCCGTGTAGGACACGTCGATGACGCGCGTGGCGTGGAACGGGCCGCGGTCGTTGATGCGCACGATCACCTGCTCGCCGCTGTCAATGCTCGTCACGCGCGCATACGATGGAATCGGCAAGGTCGGATGGGCCGCCGTCATCTTGTACATATCGTAAATTTCGCCCGACGAAGTGCGCTGGCCATGGAATTTCTTGCCATACCAGGTACCCGTGCCCTTCTGCTTGAACGGTTCGTTGTCGGTGATCGGCGTGTACGTCTTGCCGAAGACGACATAGGGGCGGTTCGAGCGAGTCGAATACGGCTCGTTGCGCACTTCCGCGTCGGGCACGTCGCGCAGGTTGGCGGGCGGATTGTCGCCCGGGCCATCATCCTTGTAGTAGCCGCCGCGCCCGGAGCCGGCCGCCGGCAATACCGGCAGGGTGGGATCCTGGCGCACGGGCACCTTGACTTTGCCGCCGGACGGCAGCGGCACGTTATTCGATGCGGGCTTTTGCGGCGTCGTACCGCAGGCGGCCAGGGTCAGCAAAGCGGCCAGGCTCAATCCGCGCATGGCGAAGATATCGAAATGCGCGCGCATCAGGTCTGCACCAGCTTGCGGTGGCGCTGAATGCTCATCAGGATACCGGTGGCCACGCCCAGGGTCAGCAGCGCGGTGCCGCCATAACTGAGGAATGGAAGGGGCACGCCGACCACCGGCACGATGCCGCTGACCATACCCATATTGACGAAGGCGTAAGTAAAGAAAATCATAGTGATCGCTCCTGCCAGCAGGCGAGTGAAAAAACTGGGGGCGTTGGCGGCGATCATCAGCCCCCGTCCCACCAGCAGCAAATACATCAGCATCAGGATCAAGTTACCGACCAGGCCGAATTCCTCGGAATACACGGCAAAAATAAAATCGGTCGTGCGTTCCGGAACAAACTCCAGGTGGGCTTGCGTGCCGTGCGTCCAGCCCTTGCCCGTCATGCCGCCGGAACCGATGGCGATGATGGACTGGATGATATGGAAGCCCTTGCCCAGCGGGTCCTTGGTCGGGTCGATCAGCATCATCACGCGGTCGCGCTGGTAATCATGCAGGTGCGACCAGGCGATCGGCAGGCAGGAAACAAAAGTGATCAGCAAACCGGCCAGCACCTTCCAGGACAGGCCGGCCAGGAAGATGACGGTAAAGCCGGCCGCCACCACCAGCAGCGCCGTGCCCAGGTCGGGCTGGCGCGCGATCAGATAGACGGGCACCAGCAACAGTATCGCCGCCATCAGGAACGATTTCCAGCGCAGGGCGCCCGCATTGTGCTGGAAGAACCAGGCCAGCATCAGCGGTGTGGCGATCTTCAGGAATTCGGACGGCTGGATGTCGATCACGCCGATATGCAGCCAGCGCCGCGCACCAAGCTTGATGGTGCCGAACAGCGCCACGGCCACCAGCAAGATCACCGATACCGTGTACGCCGGCACGGCGATGCGCATCATCATCTGCGGCGTGACGTTGGCCGCCACCCACATGACGAAAAAGCACAGCAGGATGTTGCGCAGGTGGTCCTCGATCTTGCCGGGGATGCCGATGCTGGCCGAATACAGTGTCAGCAAGCTGGTACTGAGCAGCATCAGGATAATGATCATCAGCGGCGGATCGAACACCGCCAGGTAGGGTTTGGCGCGCCGCCACAGCGAGCGCCTCTCGTTAATGGGCATGTGCTTCCTTATTGCCTGGCAGGTACCGCCGGGGCGGCCTGCTCGTCAGTGATTTCTTCCAGGGTGCGCACTTCGTCGACATCTTCCTTGGGCACCTTGGTGGTGTCCTTTTCCTTGTCGCTCGGGCGCTTGCCCAGCAGGTAGTAGTCGAGCGCCTTGCGCGCGATCGGCGCGGCCACGCCGGCGCCGAAGCCCGCGTTTTCCACCACGATGGCGATCGCGATGCGCGGCTTGTCGGCCGGCGCAAAGGCCGTAAACAGGGCGTTGTCGCGCAGGCGTTCGGCCAGCAGCTTGGCATTGTACTTCTCGTTTTTCTTGATGCCCACCACCTGCGCCGTACCCGTCTTGCCGCCCACCGTGTACTGCACGCCGGTGAAGATGCGCGCGGCCGTGCCACCCTGCTCGCTGGTCACGCCCACCATGGCGCGCTTGATGACGTCGATGTTTTCCTGCTTGAGCGCGATGCGGTAGCTTTCCTTGGGCACCGTCAGGGTGCGCGCGCGCGTAGCCGCGTCCTCGATGATCTTCACCAGATGCGGCTTCATCACCACGCCGTTATTGGCCAGGTTGGCCGTCGCGTGGGCGATCTGCAGCGGTGTATACGAGTTGTAGCCGGAGCCGTTACTCACCGAAATCGTGTCGCCGCCCACCCATTTTTTCTGCTGCGGCGTCTTGAAGCGGTTGCGCTTCCATTCCGTCGACGGCAGCACACCCGTCTTTTCGTTATTCAGGTCGATGCCCGTCAGCTGGCCGAAACCGAACGGTTTCATGAAGTCGTGGATAGCATCGATGCCCATGTCGCGACCCAGCTGGTAGTAATAGGTGTTGCACGAAACGACGATCGACTTGTGCATGTCCACCGTGCCATGGCCGCCCACCTTGTCATCGCGGAAGGTATGGCCGCCGAGGATGAAGAAACCGGGATCGGAAATCGACTGGCTCGGCGTGCGCTTGCCCAATTCGAGTGCGGCCAGCGCCATGAAGGGCTTGAAGGTCGAGCCGGGCGCGTAGGTGCCGGACAGGGGACGGTTGACCATCGGCCGGTCCAGCGAGGTATTGAGTTCGTTCCAGCTTTGCTGGTCGATGCCGTCGACGAACAGGTTCGGGTCGTAGCCTGGCTTGGACACGTAAGCGAGGATGTCGCCCGTGGCCGGGTCGATGGCCACGGCTGCGCCGCGCCATTCGCCGAACGCTTCCTCGACCACCTTCTGCAGCTCGATGTCGATCGACAGGATCAGATTGTTGCCAGGGGTGGCGGCCGTGCGCGACAGGGTGCGCATGGCGCGCCCGCCGGCCGACACTTCCACCTCTTCATAGCCGGTGGTGCCATGCAGCTGCTTTTCGTAGCTTTTTTCCAGGCCTTCCTTGCCGATATGGTCGGTGCCGTTGTAATTGGCCGCGTCCTCGCCCTCTTCCAGCGCCTTCGCTTCATTGCGGTTGATGCGGCCGATGAAGCCCACCACGTGCGACGCCACCTCGCCCATCGGATACTGGCGGAACAGGCGCGCCTGCACCTCGACGCCAGGGAAGCGGAAACGCTGCGCCGTGAAGCGCGCCACTTCCTCGTCCGTCAATCGCGTGCGCAGCGGCACGCTGACGAAATTCTTGGATTCTTCCAGCAGCTTCTTGAAGCGGCGGCGGTCCTTGATGTCGATCTGCACCAGGGTCGACAGCTCGTCGATCACGGAATCGAGGCTGGCGCTCAATTTCGATGGCGTGATTTCCAGCGTATAGGCCGAGTAATTGCGCGCCAGGACCACGCCGTTGCGGTCGAGGATCAGGCCGCGCGTGGGCACGATGGGCACCACGGCGATACGGTTGTCCTCGGCCTTGGTCGCGTAGTCCTCGTGCTTGATCACCTGCAGCCAGATGAAGCGCGCCAGCAGCAGCGAAAAGCAGACGAAGACGAGCGCGCCCAGGATGGTCAGGCGCATGCGGAAAAAATGCAGTTCGCGCTCGGTGTTCTTAAGTTCAGTCATTGCAGGCGCCCGTCAAATCGGCCGGTTATGGTCGCGGTCCACGGCGCGGCGCTGCGGTGCCAGCAAGATCCACGTGACGATGGGCCACAGGGCGACGGCGACGAAGCTCTCGATGAAATTGAGCCAGCCGGGGAAGCGGCCCGAGACGATCAGACGCGTCAGCAATTGCAGCGCCTGCGTCAGCAGCAGCAGCGGCAGCACGTGCAGCGCCTGCGTCATGATGGGGAACCACAGCACGCGGCGGTGCATCATGATGGCGAAGTACGACAGCAAGGTATAGGCCAGCGCATTCTCGCCCAGCAGGGTCGAGTCGTGCACGTCCATCATCAGGCCCATGAAAAACGCCACGCCGATACCGACCTTGCGCGGCTGGTGGATGCCCCAGAAGACCAGCACCAGGGCGACGAAATCGGGCACGCCGACGAACTGACCCCATGGAAGCAGGTTCAGCAGGAAAGCGCACAGCAGGGAAAACCCGATGAACAGGGGGCTGACCGGCAGCAGGATGTAATGCGGGCGGTTCATCGTGTCGCTTCCTTCGGTGGCACGGCGGCAGGTGCAGGCGCTGGCGTCGCAGGTTTTGCGGGTGCGGGCGCAGCCGTGTTGGCGGCAGGCGGCTTGGCGGCAGGCGCGGCGGCCGGCACCGCAGCGGCGGCCTCCTTGGCCGGGTCCTTGATCGGCGCCATCTTGCCGGCGATCTTGCGGCCCGTCTTGATATCTTCAGCGGGCGGACGCGGTGGAATTTCCGGCGACGTCATCAGGATGAGCAGCTGGGTGTTGCGTTCGATGCCGGCCAGCGGCTGACACACGACGCGGCCGAACGGGCCATGTGCATTGCGCTCGACCAGGGTCACGCGCGCCACGGCCAGGCCGGCAGGATACAGGCCGTCGAGGCCCGAGGTAATGACGATGTCGCCGATCTGGATGTCGGCGCTGGGGGCCGTGAAGCGCAGCTCCATGGTGCCGGACTTGCCGCGCCCGATGGCCACGCTGCGCACGCCATTGCGCAGCAGCTGCACGGGAATGGCCTGCTCTTCATCCGTCAGCAAGGTCACTTCGGAGGTGAACGGGAACACGCGCGTGACCTGCCCCACCACACCGAGGTTGTCGATCACGGGGCGGCCCAGTTCCACGCCATGCTGGATACCGCGATCGAGCACGATCTTGCGCGTGGCCGAATCGCGCGTGTCGTACAGCACTTCAGCCATCATGGTCTTGACGGGCACGCGCTCGCGCGCTTCCATCAATTTGCGCAAGTGGTTGTTTTCAACGATGTTGAGCTGCGCCTGCTGCAGGATCTGCGCCGAGGCGATCTGTTCGTGTTTCAGGTCGCGCACCTGTTTTTCCAGGGCGGACAGCGAAGAAAAGTAATTGCCGACGCCAAGCGCCACGTCGCGCGGCACCAGGGCCGCCATCTGCACCGGATACAGCACGGTGCCGACTGCCTGGCGCACGGCCGTCAGCGCGTGCATGCGCGAATCGACCAGTAGCAGGGCGATAGAAATGCCGGCGAACACCATCATCTTGACGCGGGCGGAGGCGCCTTGTTTGAAAAGTGGCGGAGGACTGTATTCCATGACTTCCAATGATCAGGCCAGGCGCAGTGCGCCAACGTGCAGGCCCCGGTCAGACGCCGGCGCCAAAACCAAAAAAAGGCCGGATTGGTTTCCGGCCCTTCTGTCAGATTATTCGTAGGAGAAGATCGAGCCGAGCTTGTCCATACGTTCCAGTGCCATCCCGGAACCGCGCACCACGCAGGTGAGCGGGTCCTCGGCCACCAGCACCGGCAGGCCGGTTTCCTCCATCAGCAGGCGGTCCAGGTCGCGCAGCAGTGCGCCGCCGCCCGTCAGCATCATGCCTTTTTCGGCGATGTCGGCGCCCAGTTCCGGCGGCGTCTGTTCCAGCGCGTTCTTCACGGCCGAGACGATGTTGTTCAACGGGTCGGTGAGCGCTTCGAGGATCTCGTTGCTGGAGATGGTGAACGAACGCGGGATGCCTTCGGACAGGTTGCGGCCCTTGACTTCCATTTCCTTCACTTCCGAACCCGGGAAAGCCGAACCGATGGCCTTCTTGATGGCTTCGGCCGTTTGTTCGCCGATCAGCATGCCGTAGTTGCGGCGGATGTAGTTGACGATGGCTTCATCGAACTTGTCGCCGCCGACGCGCACGGAACCCTTGTAGACCATGCCGCCCAGCGAAATGATGCCCACTTCGGTGGTGCCGCCGCCGATGTCGACCACCATCGAGCCGGTCGCTTCGGACACGGGCAAGCCCGCGCCGATGGCCGCTGCCATCGGTTCTTCGATCAGGTACACCTGCGAGGCGCCGGCGCCCAGGGCCGATTCGCGGATGGCGCGGCGCTCGACCTGGGTCGAACCGCACGGCACGCAAATGATGATGCGCGGCGATGGACGGAAGAATTTCGAGTCGTGCACCATGCGGATGAATTGCTTGAGCATCTGCTCGGTCACGGTGAAGTCGGCGATCACGCCATCTTTCATCGGACGAATCGCTTCGATATTGCCCGGCACTTTGCCCAGCATCTGCTTGGCTTCCTTGCCGACTGCCTGAATGGTCTTCTTGCCATTCGGACCGCCTTCCTGGCGGATGGCGACAACGGATGGCTCGTCCAGGACGATACCGAGGCCGCGTACATAAATAAGGGTGTTGGCCGTGCCCAAGTCAATGGCCAGATCGGTGGAGATATACCTGCGTAAAAAACCAAACATGAGTGTCCTGTAGCGCATCGAGCTGCGCAAAAGCTGTTTATGGGGAGTTTCAAAGCGGGCGCTTTCAGGCACCCTGAAAATCCAAAAGGCGATTTTTCCGGGTTTCGCTTGGCGCTTGCGCAATCTTTTCTATGCTGCGGCAGCAGTCCATCAGCGCCGGCAACGCATTAACCCGCCATTCTACCTTATAATTTGAATGCGATTTGCTCAAAAACCATGGAAAAGTGCGACTCTTGCAGCCGCGAGTTACGCGGCATTCCTCGATTTTTGTGAGCAAAATAGCAGTAAATACCCGCGTTTTATCAAAACGCCAACTTAATACTAATGCGCGGCACTCCGCGCCATTCGCCATGTCCCTGACACTCTCCGACGTAAAACGCATCGCCCACCTGGCCCAACTTGAAATGGCCGACGACCAGGCCGTCACGTCTTTGGCCCAATTGAACAAGATTTTTGCACTCGCGGAACAAATGCAAGCTGTCAATACCGATGGCGTGGCGCCCCTGAGCCACCCGCTGGCCGCCCACATGGACAATATCGCCCTGCGCCTGCGCGAAGACATCGCCACGGAACAAAACCGCCGCGACGCCTACCAGGCCGTGGCGCCAAAGGTACAGGATGGCCTGTATCTCGTGCCAAAAGTGATCGAGTAACTGCGCCGCTCCATGCTGTTGCCTTCCCGTCGAATATCAAAATAGAAACGCCATGCATACAAAATCCATCAAACAGCTGTCCACGCTCTTGCAGAACAAGGAAATTTCCGCCGTTGCGCTGGCGACGCATTTCCTCGACCGCATCGCAGCGGACAACTCGAACGCCTTTTTGCACGTCGACCGTGCCCTGACCCTGGCGCAAGCTGCCGAAGCGGATGCGCGCATCGCCGCCGGCACGGCCACGCCATTGACGGGCGTGCCGATCGCGCACAAGGACTTGTTCGTCACGAAAGGCTGGCGCACGACGGCCGGCTCGAAAATGCTGGCCGACTACGCCAGCCCGTTTGACGCCACCGTGGTGGAGAAATTCCAGGCGGCCGGCATGGTCACCCTGGGTAAAGTTAACTGCGATGAATTCGCCATGGGCTCCGGCAACGAGAATTCGGCCTTCGGCGCCGTACAGAACCCGTGGGACAAAAACGCCGTACCGGGCGGCTCGTCCGGCGGCTCGGCGGCGGCCGTGGCGGCTGGCCTGACACCGGCGGCCACCGGCACCGACACGGGCGGTTCGATCCGCCAGCCTGCCGCTTTTTGCGGCATCACCGGCATCAAGCCGACGTATGGCCGCGTCTCGCGCTTCGGCATGATCGCCTTTGCCTCGTCGCTCGACCAGGGCGGCCCAATGGCCCGCTCGGCCGAAGACTGCGCCCTGCTGCTCACGGCCATGGCCGGGTTCGATGAGCGCGACTCGACCAGCCTGTCGCCGGAACAGGGCGGCGTGGCGGAAGATTTTTCGCGCGAACTGGGACAACCCCTCACGGGCCTGCGCATCGGCGTGCCGCGCGAATACTTCGGCGAGGGCCTGGCCAAGGACGTGGAAGCGGCCGTGCGCGGCGCGCTGGCGCAGTATGAAAAGCTGGGCGCCACCCTGGTCGACATCTCGCTGCCAAACACCGCCCTGTCGATTCCCGCCTATTACATGATCGCCCCGGCCGAAGCGTCGTCGAACCTGTCGCGCTACGACGGCGTGCGCTACGGCCACCGCGCCACCGAGTACAAGGACTTGCAGGACATGTACAAAAAGTCGCGCGCGCAGGGCTTCGGCCCGGAAGTGCAGCGCCGCATCATGGTCGGCACCTATGTGCTGTGCCACGGCTACTACGACGCCTACTACCTGAAGGCGCAAAAGATCCGCCGCCTGATCGCGCAGGATTTCGACGCCGTCCTGAATGGCCCGAACGCCGTCTGCGACGTCATCATGGGACCGGTCGCGCCGACCGTCGCCTGGGACCTGGGCGACAAGACGGACGACCCGGTGGCGAACTACCTGGCCGACATCTACACCCTGTCGACCAGCCTGGCCGGCCTGCCCGGCATGTCGATCCCTTGCGGCTTTGGCGAAGGCGAGAAAAACGGCAAGCGCCCCGTCGGCCTGCAAATCATTGGCAATTACTTTGGCGAAGCCAGGCTGCTGAACGTGGCCCACCAGTTCCAGCAAGTGACGGACTGGCATACGCGCAGCCCTGCCGGTATTTAATAAGAACAGACGCGCCGCCCAGGCGGCGCCACCAAAAAATAAGCGAGAACACTATGCAATGGGAAGTCGTCATCGGTCTTGAGAACCACGTGCAGCTCACGACCGAATCCAAAATTTTCAGCGGTTCGCCGATCAAGTACGGCGCCGACGCCAACACGCAAGCGAGTCCCGTCGACCTGGCGCTGCCAGGCGTGCTGCCGGTGATGAACAAGCAAGCCGTCGACCGCGCGATCCGCTTCGGTTTGGCCGTGGGCGCCACCGTGGCGCCGCACTCGGTCTTCGCACGCAAAAACTATTTTTACCCTGATTCACCCAAGGGTTACCAGATCAGCCAGTTCGAAGACCCTGTCGTCATCGGCGGCGCCCTGACCTTCGGCTATGAAAAGGATGGCGAATTCGTCACCAAGACGGTCAACCTGACGCGCGCCCACCTGGAAGAAGACGCCGGTAAATCCCTGCACGAAGACTACGCGGGCATGAGCGGCATCGACTTGAACCGCGCCGGCACGCCGCTGCTGGAAATCGTCTCGGAACCGGAGATACGCAGCGCCGCCGAAGCCGTGGCCTACGCCAAGGCACTGCACTCGCTGGTCATGTGGCTGGGCGTTTGCGACGGCAACATGCAGGAAGGTTCGTTCCGCTGCGACGTCAACGTGTCCGTGCGCCCCGTCGGCCAGAAGGAATTCGGCACCCGCTGCGAAATCAAGAACCTGAACTCCTTCCGCTTCATCGAAGAAGCCGTGCACGTCGAAGTGCGCCGCCAGATCGAACTGATCGAAGACGGCGGCAAGGTCGTGCAGGCGACGCGTTTGTACGATCCAGACCGCAAAGAAACGCGCGAAATGCGCAGCAAGGAAGACGCCCAGGATTACCGCTACTTCCCGGACCCTGATCTGCCGCCGCTGGTCATCTCGCAGGAGTGGATCGACACGGTCAAGGCGTCGATGCCGGAACTGCCGGCCGCCATGCGCGCCCGCTTCATCAGCGAATATGCGCTGCCGGACTACGATGCGCTGGTGCTGACGCAGTCGAAAGCCATGGCCACCTATTTCGTCGCCGTCGTCGACAAGGCCGGCAAGGAAAACGCCAAGGCCGCCGCCAACTGGCTGATGGGCGACGTCTCGTCTACCCTGAACCGCGAAGGCGTGGACCTGGACGACGCCCCCGTCTCCGCCGCGCAGCTGGCCGCCATGCTCAAGCGCATCGCCGACGGCACCATCTCGAACAAGGCGGCAAAGGAAGTCTTCGCCGGCATGTGGGAAGCGAAGTCCAGCGACGAGAACCTGGTCGACGCCATCATCGACGCCAAGGGCCTGAAGCAAATCTCGGACTCGGGCGCGTTGGAAGCCATCGTCGATGAAGTGCTGGCGGCAAACGCCAAGTCGGTGGAGCAGTACCGCGCTGGCAAGGAAGCGGCCATCAACGCGCTGATCGGCCAGGCCATGAAAGCCTCCAAAGGCAAGGCCAACCCGGCCCAGCTGACGGAACTGCTGAAGGCCAAGCTGGCGGGCTGACCGTCCGCTTGAAAAAAAAAGGACGCCACGGCGTCCTTTTTTTATGCGCAACAGGCATGTTTTTCGTCTTTACGGGACGCCGGCTGCAGCCGCGTCAGCGGGCTTGCGACAGAAGAATGAACTGAACACCGTGGCGACGTCCCGGCACACCATGAGTGGCAAGGCTTGCTGCGTATCGTCGTCATGCACACTGACACCGCAGCCTCCCAGAGAGAAGAACCCGCCTGCTTTGTCATCCGTCCGCAAGGTGTATTTGCGCCCTTCCTGCAGCTGGGCAGCAAAGGAAATCGAACACTCGTGGGAGGACCCCAAAGGATAATTCACGAAAAAATGCGATACGCCAGCCGGCAGCCTCGTCACTACTGGATTGGATTGGTAATCCTTATTGAAACTGGCCAGCGTAAAACTGCGCTGGGCCGCCCATTTTCCATCCGCAGCAAAATCGACCTCGTTACGCCACACGACAGCCACTTTCCTCGACCCCGTGAAAATGGGCTTGATGGTCAGGGTAGTCGAAGGTTGCGCCGGATTCGGCAATATATATCGGGGGTGCGGCGCCGTATTAATGCATCCTGCCAGAAGCAAGGCACAGCTTGTCGACAGGATTGCTGCTTTCATTGTCATGGGGAGAGTTGGGCCTGGCTCAGCGAGGCTTAATAAATAGATGGATTAACAGGCAGCGGCCAGACAGGCCAAACTGTACTCCTGGCGAAATTGGCAATGATTATATAGTAATTTCTCAAACGCAACTAATTTCTGTCATTCTATCCAATGACTTGCGCCCACGCCGCTGCCGGACATGAAGTATATCGGTATGTCTAGTTCATATCAGCTTTAAAAACGGCACTTTTCGCCAGTCTGAAAATTAAAGTATACATTTTTGTCTACAAGGTTTACTCTAGCCCTATTGAATTTCAGGCAAGAGGAAACCGCATGGCCAAGACGCACGACATTCCGAAACCGACGGCAGCCGAACTCGATCTGCTGCAGGCGCTGTGGCCGCTGGGCGCCGCCACGGCCAAGCAGGTGCATGAGGCGATGGCGCTGGCCAAGCCAGCCATCACGTACGGCACTGTGCTGCGCCTGATGCAGATCATGCACAGCAAGGGCTTGCTGATCCGCGACGAAAGCCAGCGCTCGCACGTGTATGCGCCGGCGCAGGCGCAGGACAGCCTGCAGACGAACCTGCTCAAGGAATTGATGCAGAAAGCCTTTGCCGGTTCGGCCAAGGCGTTGGTGCTGGCGGCGCTGCGCACGGGCGTGTCGCGCGCCGAACGCGAAGAAATCGAAAAAATGCTCAAGGACGATCAGTCATGAGCGGCTTCGTGCCAGCGCTGGGCTGGACCCTGCTGCACTTCCTGTGGCAAGGCTTGCTGATCGGTTGCGCCACGGCGCTGGCGTGGGCGGCCCTGCGCAATGCGCGTCCGGAAGCGCGCTACGCCGTCGGTTGCGGCGCCCTGCTGGCCTGCCTGGCATGGCCGGCGGCGGGCCTGTCTCTGCGCCTGGCCGGCGGCGACGCCACGAGCGCCCTGTACTCCAGCGCCTTGCTGCCGCCCGCCCTGCTGGCACCTGACAGCCTGCCCGACCTGGACTTGCTGCTGCGCGCCATCGTCGGCGTGTGGGCCCTGTGCGCCGCCGTGCTGGCCGTGCGCATGGCGCTGGGCATGCTGTGGATAGAGCGCAGCGCAAGGAACACGGGCGCCACGCATGGACCACTGCAGGCAAGGCTGTCGCACATGGCGCACGACGCGGGCGTGACGCGGCCCGTGCGGCTGCGCGTGCTCGACAACATCACCAGCCCGCTCACTGCCGGCATCTGGCGCCCCATGGTGCTGGTGCCCGCCGCACTGTTGACCGGCATGCCGCCGCACCTGCTCGACGCGCTGCTGGCGCACGAACTGGCGCACATCCGGCGCCACGATTATCTGATCAACCTGCTGCAAAACGCCATCGAGGCGCTGCTGTTCTTCCACCCTGCCGTCTGGTGGATTTCACGCGGCGTGCGCCTGGAGCGCGAACACATTGCAGATGATTTCGCAGCAAGACAACTGGGCGAACCGCGGCGTCTGGCTCTTGCACTCTCGGAACTGGAACGTCTCCAGTTCTCAACCCACCACCTGGCCCAGGCGGCCAACGGAGGAGATCTTATGTCACGTATCAAACGATTGCTGCGCCCCGCACCACACACCCTGAACTGGAAGGCGGCCGTGCCGCTGCTGGCCCTGGCAGGCGCCTGCCTCGGCATCTACGGTCAGGCCGTCGCCGCCGACAGCGCGCCCGTACTGGAGCGCCGCCCCGTCATCGACTTTGGCGTCTGCAACAAGCCGGTCTGGCCAGCAGCATCACGGCAGGCGAAGGAAGAGGGCACGGTCAACATGTCCTTCGACGTGGATGCGGCCGGCAAGGTAACGGGGTCGAGCGTGGTCAAAAGCAGCGGCCACCCGGCCCTCGACGAGGCGGCGCGCAGCGGCATCGCCAAGTGCACGTTCAAGCCGGCCCTCGCTGGCGGCAAGCCTGTCAGCGCCAGCGTCAAGGTGCAATACGTCTGGCGCCTGAACTAAGGCAGGAGCGGCGGCGTTGCAACATTGCTGCAGCGCTGCCGCCGCCCGCTTGCGGGTATGATCATGGATTCTTCCACACACCTGTGAACACGCCATGAACAAGATCAAAACCGGCCTGGTCGGCTACGGCTTTGCCGGCTCCACCTTCCACGCTCCCGTGCTGTCCGCCATCGAGGCCCTGGAACTGACGGCCGTCGCCTCCAGCAAGCCGGAGCTTGTGCACAAGGATTGGCCGCACGCCACCGTGTATGCGCAGCCCGCGCAGCTGTTTGCCGATCCGTCCATCGAACTGGTCGTCATCGCGGCGCCCAACGAGGCGCATTTCAGCCTGGCGCAAGCGGCCCTGCAGGCGGGCAAGCACGTGGTGGTCGACAAGCCATTTACCATTTCCAGTGCCGAGGCGCAGAGCCTGATCGCGCTGGCGAAAGAGCGCAAGCTGGTGCTCAGCGTGTACCACAACCGGCGCTGGGATGGCGATTTCCTGACACTGAAAGCGCTGCTGGCACAGGGCACCCTGGGCCGCATCGCCAGCGTCGAATCGCATTTCGACCGTTTCCGCCCCGAGATCCGCCAGCGCTGGCGCGAGTCCGGCGCACCGGGCGGCGGCTTGCTGTACGACCTGGGTCCGCACATGCTGGACCAGGCCATGCAGCTGTTCGGCATGCCGGAAAAGCTGTACGCCGATATCGCCCTGCAGCGCGATGGCGCGCAAGCCGTCGACTACATGCACATTGTGTTGTACTACGACCGGCTGCGCGTGGTGCTGCAAGCGGGCTGCCTTGTAAAAGCGCCGACGGCGCGCTTCGCCGTGCATGGCGATAAAGGCAGTTTCGTGAAGTTTGGCCTCGACCCGCAGGAAGACGCCCTGAAGGCGGGCGGCAGGCCGGGACAGCCCGGCTGGGGCACGGATCCCGTGCGCGGCGCGCTGCATTTGGGCGCGCAGCCGGACGGGCATTGTGAACACCTGGAGATGCAGGCGGGCCGCTACCAGGACTTTTACCAGGGCATGGCCGACGCCATCCGCCATGGCGCAGCGGCGCCCGTGGCGGCCGAAGATGCGGCGGCAACGATACGCCTGATCGAACTGGCACTGCAAAGCGCCGCCGAAGGGCGCGTGCTCGCGGTCAGCTGATCGGGTTCAGTTGATGACAAAGGCCAGCACCACGGCGCCCAGCGCCAGCAGGGCCAGCCCGCAGATGAACAGCAGCTCGCCCCACCATTCGTAGCGCAGGCGCGACTGGCCGGGGCGCAGCGACATGAACGAGAGCACGGCGCTGACGAGAAATACGATGGCATCGATAGCGAGCAGCTTGTCGATGGCCACGCGCACCTCGCCGCGCGGCGCCAGGTGGCCGATCGACAGCACCGTCATGCACACGCCGACCATCGTCGCCGACGTGGGCAGGATATGTGCCGACAAGCCCCGCGCCGACAAGCCCTGTTCAGGTGCCTTGCCGTCGCCAGCCATCAGGATTTACCTTGGTTCGTTCCCGCCGGCCAGACCAGTTCCACGCGCGCGGAACTGCCCGCCTTGACCTGCACCTTGCGCTCCAGTGTCTTGCCGGCCAGGGTGGCGCTCAGGCTGTAGCTGCCCGGCGCCAGTTTCGCCAGCAGGAACGGTCCGCTGGCCGTCGTTTCCAGCACTGGCGCGCCCTTGGCGTCGCGTATGGTCAGCTTCACGTCGGAGGCAAATTCCGCCTTGCCCGCCGCCTGCACGGAAAACACGAGGCTCAAGGGCCAGTGCCGGCTGGCGCTCTTGATGGCCGTCGATTCATCGAGGCCGATGCCGCCGCTCAGGTATTCCACCGCCCCGCTTTTCTGCACGGGCGGCAGTGCGCTGTCGCTTTGCGCCTGCGCCGCACTTCCCAGCAACAGCCCGGCGGCCAGCATTGCCGCCGCCAGGGTCAGGGTACCGCGTCTGTCTGGTGCCATCTCACTCTCCTCATGTCGGTTGAATCAAGATAGGAAGCGCAGCTTAAACAAGACTTAGCCCCGCATCAGCGCCGGCGCATGGCCTCGGCGATCTTCTGGTCCGTCTTGTACTGGCTCAGCGAATACACGGC
Organism: Janthinobacterium rivuli; assembly: GCF_029690045.1. Taxonomy (NCBI): domain Bacteria; kingdom Pseudomonadati; phylum Pseudomonadota; class Betaproteobacteria; order Burkholderiales; family Oxalobacteraceae; genus Janthinobacterium; species Janthinobacterium rivuli. The sequence continues at coordinate 1,043,514 of NZ_CP121464.1, read as the reverse complement.
CCAGATCGCCGCCGGCAGCCAGCCGATCAGGGTGATTTGCAGGATCAGGCAAATGATGCCGGCGATCGGACGGCCGATCGTGAAAAAGGTCAGCCACGGGAGTATCAGGGCAATCAGCAAGCGCATCGTTCATTCCTTGAGTATTCCCCTGTGCCGCGGGGACCGGGCCGGCATGCGCCGGCGGTCAATTCAGTGAATCCGATTATAACGATACTGGCGCCTCACGGCGCTACGGGTGCCAGGAGTTTCTCCATCCACGCCAGGATGGCGGCAAAGATCACGTCGCGGTTTACTTCATTGAAATTCTCGTGATAATTGGCTGGATAGTAGTGATAGTCGAGCAGGCCATCGGGCACGCTGCGCAGCATGCTTTCCGTGGCGCGGCTGTCGGCCAGCTTGTCGTCGCCGGCCACCACGGCGAACAGGGGGAAGCGCCAGCCGGACAAGCCGCCCGCCAGCTCCTTTTGCGCCGACGTCAAGGCATGGGCAAAGCGCACCGATGCGGCACTGGCGCGGATGCCGTCACGCTCATCCTGGAAATGGCGCGCGGTGATGGTCTGATCGTGCGTCAGCAGCATGGTCAGGTTCCCCAGCGGTACCTTCATCGTGGGGAAACGCTGCGCCAGCCATCCGGACAGCATCTGCAACACCTTCGGCACGGGAATCGCATTCACATAATACGGCGACGAGATGATGAAGCCTTTGATCGCCGGGTCGCCCGCAAAGCACCGCAAGCCCAGGTGCGTGGCGATCAGGCCGCCCATGGAGTGGCCCATGACGAAAATCGGCACGCCCGGATACGTGGCCTTGACCCACGCAAGGAACAGTTCCTCGTCGTCGAGGAAGGCGTCGAACGAAGGGATATCGACCTTGCGCTGGCCATCGTGGCCCACCATGTCGAAGCTGACGGTGGCGATGCCGTGCTGGCGGAAATACAGCGCCGGCGTGACGTAGTCGCCCGCATGCGCCATGCCGCCGTGGATCGCCAGGATCACGGCGCGTGGTGGCGCTGCTGGCTGCCAGATGTGGATCGGCCGCTCAACCTGGTCGCTGCACCGCAGGCTGGCCATCTTGTCTTCTGAAAAACGCATCGCTGCTCCTGTCATGCCCTGTCACGCCTTCAGATGATCGATCAACTGGCGCGCATACAGGGGTAATTCACTGAACTGGCGCACGCAGATCGTCAGATTGCGTACCGACCAGGGATCGGATAATTCCAGGCAGCGCAGCGCCATCGTCTGCTGGCAGCGGCTGGCAGCCGCCAGCGGCACCACGCTGATGCCCACGCCGCTGGCCACCATGCGGCACACTGCATCGAAACTGCGCAGGCGCACGCGCACCTTCAACGGACGCCCCAGGCGCGCCGCATGCATGCCCAGGTACTGCTGCATCGCGCTGTCGTCGGCCAGGCCGATGAAATCGTGATCCAGCACGCTGGCAAAGTCGACGACGCCATCCTGGCCCAGGGCACGGTGATGCACGCCGTCGGCCGCGGCGATCACCACCAGCCGGTCGGGGCGGAACAAAAACGTCTGCAAGCCGCGCATGTCGACCGAGTCGGACACGATGCCCATGTCGGCCAGTCCTTCCGATACGGCCTTGACGATATCGTAACTGAGGCGCTCTTCCAGGTCGATGGTCAGGTTCGGATGGCGGTCGAGAAAAGCGCCTAGCGCCTCGGGCAAAAATTCGCTGAGCGCGGCCGTATTGCACAGCAGCCGCAACTGCCCTTTCAAGCCGCGCGCAAATTCACCGAGCTCGCCGCGCATTTTCTCCATTTGCAGCAGCACCAGGCGCGCGTGATGCAGCAAGGTCTGGCCCACTGGCGTCGGTTCCACGCCGCGCCGGCCACGCAGCAGCAGGGGCATGCCCAGCATCTCTTCCATGCCGCGCACGCGCGCACTGCTGGAAGCCAATGCGAGATGGCTGCGCGCGGCGCCCGCCGTCAGGCTGCCCGCCTCCACCACGTTGACAAACAGCTGCAAATCGACCAGATCAAAGCGCATGGCGGCCCTCCTTTTCGCCATCTTATCAGCCTTCGTATTTGACTAAGGCTGACTCAAAATAATCCACCTTGGCGAAAGTTCCTGACAAGCGCAGAATCCACGCAATTCACTGTGGATAAAAAAGATGGAGACGTCATTCCTGCTGGCCGTCGGCGCCAGTTTCCTCGTCGCTGGCTTCGTCAAGGGCGTAGTCGGCCTGGGCTTGCCGACGGTGGCCATGGGCACGCTCAGCCTCGTCATGCCGCCCGTGCAGGCGGCCGCCCTGCTGATCGTGCCATCGATGGTGACGAATGTCTGGCAACTGGCGGCCGGCCCCGGCCTGCACGCCCTGCTGCGCCGTTTGTGGCCCTTGCTGGCCGCCGTCATGGTGGGTACCCTGGCGGGCGGCGCCCTGCTGCCGAAGGACAGCGGGGCCTGGGCCGTCGCCGCGCTGGGCGTGGCGCTGATGCTGTATGCGCTGGCGGGATTATTCTCGCTGCAGCTGCGCGTGCCGGCGCGGCGCGAAACGTGGCTGGGGCCTCTGGCGGGCGCGGTGACGGGACTGGTGACGGCCGCCACGGGCGTGTTCGTCATCCCCGCCGTGCCGTATCTGCAGGGACTGGGGCTGGCGCGCGATGCGCTGGTGCAGGCGCTGGGCCTGGCGTTTACGGCGTCGACCGTGGCGCTGGCGGCCAGCCTGGCCCTGCACGGCGACTTCAGCCTCGGCGCGGCCGGCGCCTCCGCGTATGCGCTGCTGCCAGCGCTGGCCGGCATGCTGGCCGGTCAATGGCTGCGCGGGCGCATCGCGCAGCAGGTATTCAAACGGTGTTTTTTTATCGGCCTGTTCGCCCTGGGCTTGCACGCGGCGTTGAAACCATGGCTGGCGTGATGCACATCGACTGGCAAGGGGACAGCGCGCTGTGCGCGTGGATCGACGGCCAGCAGGTGGCCATGCTCGACATCAGCAAACGCGCCGATGAAGTGACGGTGAACATGCTGTTCGTGAAACCGCCGTTCCGCCGGCGTGGCATCGGCGGGGCGCTGTTGCGGCGGCTGTTGCAACGCCACCCGCAAGCTGCCGCCGCCTGCAGCGACCCGCGGCTGCGGGCGCTGCTGGACAAGACTACTTAAATGCCATACCTGGTGCGGTAGGCGGAAACAGCCTCTTTATGCTTGAGCAATTCCGGATCGGCGCCCGCGCCATTCAGGTAGCCGAACAAGTCATCCAGGTTACCGATCGAGATGACGGGGATGCCATACTGTTTCGACACTTCCTGCACGGCCGAACTTGGCGACAGCTGGCCGTCCGGGCCGGAACGCTCCATGCGGTCCAGGGCGATCAGCACGGCGCATGGCTCGGCGCCGGCGGCGCGTATCATGTCCACCGATTCGCGCACCGAGGTGCCGGCCGAGATCACATCGTCAATGATGACGACTTTGCCATGCAGCTTGGCGCCGACGATGGTGCCGCCTTCGCCGTGGTCCTTGGCTTCCTTGCGGTTGAAGGCAAACGAAGTGTTGCGGCCCTTGCCGGCCAGCGCCACGGCGGTGGCCGACGCCAGGGTGATTCCCTTGTAGGCGGGACCGAACAGCATGTCGAACTCCACGCCCGAGTCGAGCAGGGTCTGCGCGTAGAACTGCGCCAGCTCGGCCAGGGTGGCGCCGTCGTGGAACAGGCCCGCATTGAAGAAGTACGGCGACTGGCGCCCGGCCTTGGTGGTGAACTCGCCGAACCGCAAGACTCCCTTGGATACTGAAAACGCGATAAACTGCTGGCGTAAATTATTCACATTAGCCTCATTTTTTAAAAGTGCCTGTATTTTAATCCGCGCGCACCGGCGAGACAATCGCCATGCCGCGCCCGCCGGCCCCGTACAACGCCCTTTCACTCTCAGCCTATGCCAAAAATTATCTCCGCCAACCTGAACGGTATCCGTTCCGCCGCCAAAAAAGGCTTTTTCAACTGGATGGGCACGCAGACGGCCGATTTCATCTGCGTGCAGGAATTGAAGGCGCAACTGCCCGACATGACGCCGGAATTCCTCAACCCGCATGGCTACCATGGCCACTTCCACTACGCCGAGAAAAAGGGATATTCCGGCACGGGCGTGTACAGCAAGGTCGAACCGGACGCCGTGCATATCGGTTTCGGCAGCCCTGAATTCGATGCCGAAGGCCGCTACGTGCGCTGCGATTTTGGCAACCTGTCCGTCATTTCCGTGTATTGCCCGTCCGGTTCGTCCGGCCCGGAGCGCCAGGAAGCCAAGTTCCGCTTCATGGAACTGTTCCTGCCGCATTTGCTGGCATTGAAGGCGCTGGGCCGCGAAGTGGTCATCTGCGGCGACTGGAACATCGCCCACCATGAAATCGACCTGAAAAACTGGAAGGGCAACAAGAAAAATTCCGGCTTCCTGCCTGAGGAACGGGCCTGGCTGACGCGCGTCTTCGACGAAGTGGGCTTTGTCGACGTGCACCGCGGCCTGGACAAGCGCGAAGACCAGTACACGTGGTGGAGCAACCGCGGACAAGCCTATGCGAAAAACGTGGGCTGGCGCATCGATTACCACGTCGCCACGCCAGGCATCGCAGCCCAGGCGCATACGGTCAGCGTCTACAAGGACGAGCGTTTTTCCGACCATGCGCCGTTGATCATCGATTACACGATCAAGGCCTAAGCACCGCTACAGGCTGCGCCGGCTTTCAAAGTGGCGCGGCTCGCCGCTCAACGGATCCGTGAAATCGATGGCCCGCGCCAGCAGCTGCAAGGGCTGCGACATGTCGTCTTCCTTGCACGGCAGGGCCACCGGGTAAAACGCATCGTTGACGATGGGGATGCCCAGCGATGCCAGGTGCACGCGCAGCTGGTGCTTGCGCCCCGTGTGCGGCTGCAGCCGGTACAGGTTGACGTCGCCGCGCTCTTCGATCACCTCGATGATGGTTTCCGAATTCGGCTCGCCCGCTTCCTCGCGCATGAGGAAAAACTGCTCGCCCTCGACCATGCGGCTGCGGTAGATAAATGGAAAATCGCGCCCCGCCAGCACGGGCGCCAGCGCCTCGTACGTCTTGCGCACTTCGCGGCGCTGGAACAGCGATTGATAGGCGCCACGGCTGGCCACCTGGCGCGAAAAAATCACCACGCCGGCCGTCTCGCGGTCGAGGCGGTGGATCGGCGTCAGCTCGGCGCAGTCCAGGTTTTTCTTCAGCCGCGTCAGCAGGGTCTCCTGCACGAAGCGCCCGGCCGGCGTCATGGGCAGGAAGTGCGGCTTGTCGACCACGATCAAATGCTCGTCCTGGAACAGGATAGCTTCCTGGAAGGGGATCGGTGTTTCCCGTTCCAGCTCGCGGTAGTAAAAAATGCGCATGCCGCGCCGGTATGGACTATCGGGCGCCAGCACGGCGCCGTCGCCATTGACCACCTCACCGCGCGCCATGCGGTCCCGCCATTGCGCCGCGCTGATCTGCGGATAGCGCTCGAGCAGAAACGACAGCATGTCGGGCCACTGCCCGTCCGGCAGCCACAGGTAGCTGGGCGCCACGCCATCGCGCATGGGCAAGGGTGCGGCGGTGTGGCGGCTGCACATCCTAGCGCTGCGCGATGGCGTTGCTGCGGTATGGCGGCAAGGCATCCACGCTGACGCCCTTGCTGCGCGCGTACAGGGGCAGCACTTGCGCCATATGGCTGTTCATCTGCGAGATGCGGTCCTTGCCCGACGGGTGGGTCGAGAGGAATTCCGGCGGCGCGCCCGCGCTCACGGCCGCCATCTTCTGCCACAGCACCACGCCGGCGCGCGGATCGAAACCGGCGCGCGCGGCCAGGTCCATGCCGATCAAATCTGCCTCGCGTTCATCGTCGCGCGAGAATTTCAGCATCACGCCCTTGGCCGCCATGTTCGTGGCGGTGCTGGTCAGATTCGGGTCGACGCCGAGCCAGGCCGACAGGCCCGCGCCCACCAGCTTCGAGCCGACGGCGGCCAGGTTGCCCTTGCCAGCCTGCGCCTGCGAGTGTTCGCGCAAAGCGTGCGAAATTTCATGGCCCATGACGACGGCCACTTCATCGTCGGTCAGGTTCAGTTTGGTGATGATACCGCTGTAAAAAGCAATCTGCCCGCCCGGCATGCAAAAGGCATTGACCTCGTCCGAGTTGAGCAGGTTGATCTGCCAGTTCCAGTTGGCCGCCGCCTCGTTCCAGCGCGTGGCGAACGGGATGATGCGCTGGGCGATGGCACGCAGGCGTTTTACTTGCGGATCGCTGTCCGGCACCAGCGCATTTTTTTCCTTCGCTTCATTGACCAGCTGCGTATATTGCTGCTTCGATTCCGCATTGAAATCGGCGCCGCCGGCAAAGATGCGCGTAGTCGACAAGGGACGCACCTTGATGCCATCCTGTACCGTCGCCTGCTGGGCGAAGACGGACAGGGGCGCCAGCGCGGTGGCCGCGCACAGGCTGGCCAGGACGGTGTAACGTTTAAGGGATATTGGTGCCATTGGCAGACCTCCATGGAGCGATTTTAGGCAGCATCATCATGGCCGGGAAAGCCAGGAAGAAGCACACGATGAAAAACGAGAACCAGCCCAACTCGGCGACGAGAAAACCCACCGAGGCGTTGATCAGGGTGCGCGGCACGGCGCTCAGGCTGGAAAACAAGGCATATTGCGTGGCAGTGTAGCGCGGGTCCGTGCTGCGCGACAGGAACGCGACAAAGGCGGCCGCGCCCAGGCCCAGGCTGGCGAAAGCTTCAAAACCGATCACGGCGCTCAATAGCATGGTGTTCGCCCCCACCTGCGCCAGCCAGGCGAAGCCCAGAATCGCGATCGCCTGCAATGCGCCAAACACCCACAAGCCCCGGTTGATGCCCAGCTTGAGCATCCACACACCGCCCACCACGCCACCGGCCAGACTGGCCCAGAAACCCGTGGTGTTGGCGGCCAGGCCGATCTGCGTCATGCTAAAACCCAGGTCGAGATAAAACTTCGTCGCCAGCGCCGTGGCCATGCTGTCGCCGATTTTGTAGAGTAATACGAAGGCGAGGATCCACATTGCGTTACGCCAACCATCGCGCGCGATGAATTCCTGGAACGGCAGAATGATCGCTTCGCGCATGGTCTTCGGCGGCGAGCCGTACACGGTGGGTTCCTTGATCAGCAGGGTGCAGACAAAACCCGGCAGCATGAAGGCGGCCGTGATCCAGAAGACGGGCTGCCACGGCATGCGGTCGGCCAGGATCAGCGACAGCGCGCCCGGCACCATGCCCGCCACTTTATACGCGTTGACGATGACGGCCGCGCCCAGGCCCTGCTCATTGTCGCTGAGGATTTCGCGCCGGTAGGCGTCGATGACGATGTCCTGGCTGGCCGACAGAAAAGCCACGCCGCCAGCGGCGGCCGCGATCAGGCCGATCTGCGTGAGCGGGTTCAGCATGCCCATGCCGCCGATGGCAAAGAACAGCGCCACTTGCGTGAGCGCCATCCAGCCGCGCCGGCGTCCCAGTCCCAGGATGCGGTAGCGGTCCATCAGGGGCGCCCACAGGAACTTCCAGATGTAGGGGAACTGCACCAGGGCGAACAGCCCCAGCGCCTTGACGTTCAGGCCCGACTTGGCCAGCCATGCCTGCAGCAGATACAGCAGGATGAACAGGGGCAGGCCGGAACTGAAGCCCAGCACCAGCACGGCCAGCATGCGGCCATTGGCATGGGAACGCCAGCCTGGCGCCGGGCTTTTGCTCATCAATGCACCGCTTTTTTACGCAGGCGGAAGACAGCCAGGTCGCCGCGCAGGTTCGGCAGCACGGAGACCATCTTGCCTTCGGCCAGGGCCACGCATTCGATCACTTCCAGGCCGCATTCCTCGGCCAGTTCGCGGAAGTCGTTGATGGTTGCGCAGCGCACGTTGGGCGTGTCGTACCACTGGTAGGGCAGCGATTTCGACACAGGCATGCGCCCTTTCAGCAATGCCACGCGGTGCGGCCAGTAGGCGAAATTGGGGAACGAGACGATGGCTTCGGCGCCCACGCGCACGATGTCGCGCAGCAGCGGCTCGACCTGCTTCATCATCTGCAAGGACGACAGGCACAGCACCGTATCAAAACTGTTGTCGCCAAAAATCGACAAACCCTTTTCCATGTCCTGCTGGATCACGTTCACGCCACGGCGGGTGCTGGCCAACACCTTGTCGTCGGCGATCTCGATGCCGTAACCGCTGCATTCCTTGTCGCTTTGCAGATACTGCAGCATCACGCCTTCGCCGCAGCCCACGTCCAGCACATGCGCGTTGTTCGGCACCCAGTGGGCGATGAAGGCCAGGTCGGGGCGCAGTGCGCTCAATTCGTCAAAAGTCATGCGGTCTCCTTGGCGCCCTGGCGGACGGCGATGTTCTTTACTGCGGCGGGCAAGCTCGCGCCGATGTCGTTCCATACCTGGCCATAATAGGCGCGCACCATATTCATGTAGCGCGCGTCTTCCAGCAAAAAGGCGTCGTGGCCGTGCGGCGCGTCGATTTCCGCATAGGTCACCTGGCGGCGGTTGCAGACGAGCGCCTCGACGATTTCGCGGCTGCGCTCGGGCGAGAAGCGCCAGTCGGTGGAAAACGAGGCGAGGAAGAACTTGGCCTTGGTGCCCGACAGGGCCTTGGCCAGGTCGCCGCCATGCGCGCGCGCCGGATCGAAGTAATCGAGCGCCTTGGTAATGAGCAGGTAGGTGTTCGCGTCGAAGTATTCAGAGAACTTGTCGCCCTGGTAGCGCAGATACGATTCGATCTCGAAATCGATACCGAAGCCGAATTTGTAGTCGCCCGTCTGCGCCGCGTCGCGCAGCTTGCGGCCGAATTTTTCCGCCATGTCGTCATTCGACAGATAGGTGATGTGGCCCACCATGCGCGCCACGCGCAAGCCATTCTTCGGCACCACGCCGTGCGCATAGAAGTCGCCGCCATGGTAATCGGGGTCGGACAGGATGGCCTGGCGCGCCACGTCGTTGAAGGCGATGTTTTGCGCGGACAGCTTGGCCGTCGAGGCGATCACCACGCAGTGGCGCAGGCGCTCGGGGAACATGATGCTCCACGCCAGCGCCTGCATGCCGCCCAAAGACCCCCCCATCACGGCGGCGAACTGGGTGATGCCCAGTTCATCGGCCAGGCGCGCCTGCGCGCTGACCCAGTCTTCCACCGTGACGACGGGGAAAGCGGCGCCATACGGCTTGCCGGTGGCGGGATTGGTGTGCATAGGGCCCGTCGAACCGAAGCAGGAACCGAGGTTGTTGACGCCGATGACGAAGAATTTGTCCGTGTCGAGCGGCTTGCCGGGACCGACCATATTGTCCCACCAGCCCGTGCTTTTCGGTTCATCCGCGTAGACGCCGGCCACGTGGTGCGAGGCGTTCAGGGCGTGGCAGACCAGCACCGCGTTCGATTTGTCGGCGTTCAGGGTGCCGTAGGTTTCATACATCAACATATAGTCTTGCAGCGATGCGCCGCTTTGCAGCTGCAAGGGTTGCGCAAAATACATGGTTTGCGGCGAAACGATTCCAATGGATGACATGTGTGTCGGTTTATAAAAGGGGGGCGGCCCCACGGGCCATGGTCGATGCAGCACCGCGATGATAGGTGCTGCAACTTTAGCATCAGGACACCTCTTGCCGCGCGCGAGGTGTCCTGCTGCTGATAGGTGACAGTTTACATGAGCTGCAACTGTTGTACGGCTTCCGCGATCACATTTGGTTCCATGGAACGCATAATTTTGCGCATTTGTGGCGCAATCAGGCCCAGGTCGCTGTTGAGGATCTCTTGTTTGACCGCCAGCAGTTGGGCCGGGTGCATGGAAAACTCGCGCAGCCCCATGCCCAGCAGCAAGCGCGTGAGCTTCACGTCACCCGCCATTTCACCACAGACGGCCACGTCGATGCCCGCCTTGTGGCCGGCGGCGATCGTCATGGAGATCAGTTGCAGCACGGCCGGGTGCAGCGGATTGTACAAATGCGCCACCTCATAGTCGACCCGGTCGATGGCCAGGGTGTACTGGATCAGGTCATTCGTGCCGATCGACAGGAAATCCATGCGCTTGACGAACATGGGCAAGGCCAGCGCGGCGGCGGGAATCTCGATCATGGCGCCCACTTCGACCTCGTCGTCGAACTTGACGCCCTCCTCGCGCAGGCTGGCCTTCGCTTGCGCGATCATGGCCAGCGACTGGTCGATCTCGAAGGCATGCGCCAGCATCGGGATCAGGATGCGCACCTTGCCGAAGGCGGAGGCGCGCAAAATCGCCCGCAGCTGCGTCAGGAACAATTGCGGCTCAGCCAGGCAGTAACGGATGGCGCGCAGGCCCAGCGCGGGATTCAAGGCCGTATGGTCGGCCTGGTCGAGCGGCTTGTCGGCGCCGATGTCGAGCGTGCGGATGGTCACCACGCGCCCTTTCATCGACTGCACCGTGTTGCGGTAAGCCTCGAATTGCTCGTCCTCGGTGGGAATCTTGTGGGCGCGGCCCATGAACAGGAATTCGGAGCGGAACAGGCCCACGCCGCTGGCGCCCGATTCCAGCGCAAACGCGCAATCCTCGGGCAGTTCGATATTCGCCAGCAGGGTGACGGGCGTGCCGCATTTGGTCACGGCCGGCGTCTTTTTCAGCTTGCCCAGCTTCTTGCGCGCGCGCTGCATGGCCGTCTGGCGCTCGCGGTACTGTTCCAGCACCAGGGCGCTAGGGTTGGCGATGACGACGCCGGCGTCGCCATCGATGATCAGCCAGTCGTCCTGGTCGATCAGCATCGACGCCTGCGACATGCCGACGGCGGCCGGGATATCCAGGCTGCGTGCGACGATGGCCGTGTGCGAGTTCTGCCCGCCCACGTCGGTGATGAAGCCGATGAAGGAGCGGTCGCGGAACTGCAGCATGTCGGCCGGCGAGATATCGTGGGCGACGACGATCATCTGCGCCACCAACTCATCCGCCGTGGCCGCTTTTGGCAGCAGCTGTTCCGTGCCCAGCAAGACCTTCAGCACGCGTTCGGCCACTTGCTGGATGTCGGCCTTGCGTTCGCGCAGATACGGGTCTTCGATTTCGTCGAACTGGGCCGACAATTCATCGATTTGCGTCAGCAGCGCCCATTCGGCGTTGTAGTGGCGCGAGCGGATGATGTCGAGCGGCGCTTCGGCGATCAGCGGATCCGACAGGATCAGCGCATGCACGTCGATGAAGGCGCCCAGTTCCGTGGGGGCGTCCTTCGGCAGCTCGTTCCACAGGGTCTGCAGTTCCTTGTGGACGGCGGCGATGGCGTTTTGCAAACGCTGGACTTCGGCTTCGATCTGTTCCTGGGCGACCAGGTAGTGTTTGACGTCAAGGGCGGCCGGCGCCAGCAGATGCGCGCGGCCAATGGCGATGCCGCGGGAGACCGGGATGCCGTGGAGCGTGAAAGATGCCATGGGGTGACCTGTCGGAATGCGGCTGCGGCTGCGTTCGGCGAGCATTACTCGCCTTCGCCAAACCTGTCATTAATCAGGGCGGTGAGCGCATCGACACATACCTGCTCATCATCGCCCTCGGCTTCCAGCGTCACTTTCGCGCCCTTGCCGGCGGCCAGCATCATCACGCCCATGATGGACTTGGCGTTGATGCGGCGCGCGTTGCGGGTCAGCCAGACGTCGCTCTTGAACTTGGCGGCGAGCTGGGTAAATTTGGCGGAGGCGCGTGCGTGCAGTCCCAGCTTGTTGATGATTTCGAGTTCTTTTTGAATCATTTTTGTATGGTCTCTATCCCTGAATGCACTGCATTGTTACCAGCCATTGCCTATAAAATCCGCCGCCTTCAGGGCGGCGGCCATGTCACTCTTTACTCGCCCACGCGAATGCGGTTATCGACGCGCACGGCGCCGCTTTGCGCACCGGCCAGCGCCATCTCCACCACCACGTCGAGCGTGTCGCGGCGATACGTGATGGCGCGCAGCAGCATCGGCAGGCTGATGCCGGCGATGACTTCCACGCGACCCGCATCGGCCAGCTTGTTGCAGCAGTTCGACGGCGTGCCGCCCTTCACGTCGGTAATCACCAGCACGCCGGAACCGTCGTCGAGGCGGCAGATGGCGTCCGACGCCAGCTTTTGCACTTCCGCCAGATCCTGGTCAGCGACGACGTCGATGGCTTCAAACCGTTCCGTTGGCCCCCGAAACACATGCGCGCAGGCGGCGATGAAGGCCTGTCCCAGCGGTGCATGTGTCATGAGCAAAATCCCTACCATAGTCATTTCACCTTCTAGCGCTGCTGCGCTTGCGCAACGCCATGCTCGACGGCGTCGACAAACATGGCCGCCACGTCAAAACCCGTCTGCTGCATGATTTCCTGGAAGCAGGTCGGGCTGGTGACATTGACTTCCGTCAGATAGTCGCCGATCACGTCCAATCCTACCAGCATCAGGCCGCGCGCGGCCAGGATCGGCCCAAGCTTTTCTGCGATTTCCAGGTCGCGCGCCGTCAATGGCTGCGCCACGCCCGTGCCGCCGGCGGCCAGGTTGCCGCGTACTTCGCCGGCCTGCGGAATGCGCGCCAGCGAAAACGGTACCGGCTTGCCGCCGATGACGAGGATGCGCTTGTCGCCCTTGTCGATGTCGGCGATAAAGCGCTGCGCCATGATGGTTTGCGCGCCGTTGTCCGTCAGCGTCTCGATGATGGCGCCCAGGTTCAGGCCATCGGCCTTGACGCGGAAGATGCCCGTGCCGCCCATGCCGTCGAGCGGCTTGAAGATGACGTCCTGGTGCTTGGCATGGAAGGCGCGCAGGCGCGCTTCGTTCGACGTCACCAGGGTCGGCGAAGTAAATTCGGAAAACTGGGCAATGGCCAGCTTTTCATTGTTGTCGCGGATGGCGGACGGCTTGTTGAAGACGCAAGCGCCCTGCTTTTCCGCCAGTTCCAGCAGATACGTGCCGTACACGTATTCCATGTCGAACGGCGGATCCTTGCGCTCGATGATGGCGTCCAGAGTCGACAGGCGCACTTCCTCGGTGGAGAGCACCTTGTACCAGTCGTGTTCGTCGCCGGTCAGCTCGATATGTTTTACCAATGCTGTGACGATGCCCTCTTCCAGCGCCATGTCTTTCTGTTCGAAGGCGTAGACGGCGTGGCCGCGTTTGGCCGCCTCGCGCATCATGGCGAAGGTGGAATCTTTGTAAGTCTTGAAGCCTGCCAGCGGGTCGGCAAGGAATGCAATTTTCATGGTGCGTCCAATCGGGGAGCCTGGATAAGGAATGCTTGATTCTAGCCGAGATCGCCAGGCGCGGTAGTCGCCGCGCCCGGCAAGCCTCCGTGGTGGATCAATACACCTCGGGATTCGGGTCCGTGCGCTCCATTTCCAGCGACGCGGCCAGCAAAGCCAGGCGCGCCACCACGCCGTACACATAGAAGCGGTTCGGCGCGGCAGTGCCCGGCTTGGCCTTCAAATCCGGCACGGCATGCTGCTGGGCAAACGCCAGCGGCACGTACTGCGAACCGGGCGCGTTCAGGTTCTGGTCCACGCCCCGTTCCGCATGCACGCGGTAAAAGCCGCCCACCACATAGCGGTCGATCATGTAGACGACGGGCTCGGCCACGGCATCCTTGATGCTTTCAAAGGTCGGCACGCCTTCCTGGATGATCACGTCGGTCACCAGCTGGCCATCCTTGACGATGGACATTTTTTCGCGCTGCTTGCGCGACAGGTCGCGCACTTCGCTGGCGTCGCGCACCGTCATGATGCCGGTGCCATACGTGCCCGCATCGGGCTTGACGATGACGAACGGCTTTTCCTTGATGCCGTATTCCTTGTATTTCTTGCGGATCTTGGCCAGCAGCACGTCGACGCTGGCGGCCAGCGCATCTTCGCCCTCGCCTTCCTGGAAGTTGACGTCGCTGCACTTGGCGTGGAAGGGATTGAGCATCCACGGATCGACATCGATCATCTTGCCGAATTTTTTCACCACTTCATCGTAGGCCGTGTAGTGGTTGCTCTTGCGACGCAAGGCCCAGCCCGCGTGCAAGGGCGGCAGCAGGCTTTGCTCATGAATATTTTGCAAGATATCGGGGATGCCGTCCGACAAGTCGTTATTCAGCAAGATCGTGCACGGGTCGAAATCCTTCAAGCCCAGGCGGCGGCCATTGTTCAGGCGCACGAGCGGCTCGATGACGAGCATGTTGCCATCTGGCAACGCCAACGGTGTCGGCTGGGTGATCTCGGGCGACCACGAGCCGAAGCGCACGTGCAGTCCCGTCTGGCGGAAGATCTGCATCAGGCGCGCCACGTTTTGCAGATACTGCGGCGTGGTGTTGTGCAATTCCGGCACGATCAGCAGGTTGCGGGCGTCCGGGCAATACTTGTCGATGGCGGCCATGGCCGCTTGCACGGACAGGGGCAGCATTTCCGTGGCCAGATTATGAAAACCGCCAGGGAACAGATTGGTATCGACGGGCGCCAGCTTGTAGCCGGCGTTGCGCAAGTCTACCGAGCAATAGAAGGGCGGCGTGTGCTCTTGCCACTCCATGCGAAACCAGCGCTCAATGGCCGGCGTCGCGGCCAGAATCTTTTTTTCGAGGTCGAGCAGCGGTCCGGTCAGGGCCGTGACGAGATGGGGAACCATAGTTACATCCTTAAATTATGTGCAGTATTCAAAAAAGCACACAGAACTGCCGACTATATTACCGTGTAAGTACCCCAAATCGGGGCAAAAGCCTTGTTTTAAAGACCTTTTACATTCCCACAACGAAAAAAAGGCGCCTCAATGAGGCGCCTTTTCCAACCGGACATGCCGCGCCGGGGCGCTGGCATGCCAGATGATTGCTATTTAACCATGATACGCTTGCTCGCCGTGGCTCGTGATATCGAGGCCTTCGCGCTCTTCTTCTTCCGGTACGCGCAGGCCGATGACGATGTCGACCAATTTATAGGCGATGACGGAGACCACGGCCGACCAGAGGATGGTGGTGCCGACCGCTTGCGCCTGCACCCACACCTGGTGGCCGATCGAGTACGGATCGGCCGACATCTTGTTGGTGACGTAGTCGAAAACGCCCTGGCCGCCCAGTTGTGGCGCAGCAAACACACCCGTCAGCAGGGCGCCGAGGATGCCGCCCACGCCATGCACGCCGAACACGTCGAGCGAATCGTCGGCGCCGATCAGGCGTTTCAGGCCATTCACGCCCCACAGGCAGACGACACCGGCCAGCAAGCCGATGACCAGGCCGCCCATCGGGCCGACAAAGCCGGCCGCCGGGGTGATCGCCACCAGGCCGGCCACGGCGCCCGATGCGCCACCGAGCATGGAAGGCTTGCCTTTGCTGATCCATTCGCCAAACACCCACGACAGGGTGGCGGCGGCAGTGGCCAGCAAGGTGTTGACGAAGGCCAGGGCAGCCACGTCGCCCGCTTCCAGCGAGGAACCGGCATTGAAGCCGAACCAGCCCACCCACAGCAGCGATGCGCCTATCATGGTCATCGTCAGCGAGTGCGGCGCCATCGATTCGCGGCCGTAGCCGACGCGTTTGCCGATCATGATGGCGCCCGCCAGGCCGGCAACAGCGGCGTTGATGTGCACCACGGTGCCGCCGGCGAAGTCCAGCGCGCCTTTTTGCCAGATCCAGCCAGCCTTCAGGGCTTCGCTGGCCGAGGTGGCGGCGTTGGTGATCAGGTCAGGACCGGTCCAGAACCACACCATATGGGCCGCTGGCAGGTAGGCGAACGTGAACCACAGCACGACGAAGGCCAGCACGGCGGAAAACTTGGCGCGCTCGGCAAAGGCGCCGACGATCAGTGCGCAGGTGATGGCGGCAAACGTGCCCTGGAAAGCAACGAAGACGAACTCGGGAATGACGACGCCCTTGCTGAAGGTGGCGGCGGCGGCAAACGTGCCCTTGGCCGGATCCCAGATGCCGTTCAGGAACAGGCGGTCGAAGCCACCGAAGAAGGCGGTTTTTTCCGTGAAGGCGATCGAGTAGCCGTAAATACACCACAGCACGATGACCAGCGCGAACACCATGAACACTTGCATCAGCACCGACAGCATGTTTTTCGAGCGCACCAGGCCGCCGTAGAACAGGGCCAGGCCGGGGATGGTCATCAAGATCACCAGCAAGGTGCTGATCATCATGAAACTGGTGTCGCCCTTGTTGGCGACGGGCGCGGCGGCTGGCGCGGCAGCGGCCGGAGCCGGCGCGGCGGCGGCAGGCGCTGCATCAGGCACCGGCGTGACGGCAGGGGCCGCGACGGCCGTAGTCGTGGCCGCCTCCGTCTTGGCGGGCGCATCGGCAAAGCTCGGCGTGGCAACGCCAAACGCACACAGACAGGCTATCCCGGCTAGCAATTTTGTTATATTTTTATGCATCAATATTCCCCTTAGAGCGCTTCGTTGCCGGTTTCACCGGTACGGATGCGGATGACCTGTTCCAGGTTGTAGACGAAAATCTTGCCATCACCGATTTTACCGGTACGCGCGGCGCCTTCGATCGCTTCGATGGCCTGGTCGACAATGGCGTCATCGACAGCCGCTTCAATCTTGGTTTTTGGCAAGAAATCAACGACATACTCGGCGCCACGGTAGAGTTCCGTGTGACCTTTCTGGCGGCCGAAACCTTTGACTTCCGTGACGGTAATGCCTTGCACATTGATAGCCGACAAAGCTTCGCGTACTTCGTCCAGTTTGAACGGTTTAATGATTGCGGTAATCATTTTCATGGCAGTCTCGCTTAAAAGGTTTTGGACACGGTCAGCACGAGACCGGATTTCGCCAGATTCTTGCCATTCGGTGCCAGCGACGTGATGTTGGCTTTGACGGCAGCCAGGGAAACGGTCGCCATGCCAAAGTCCTTGGTCACGCCGATCTTGTAATCGCTGTAGCTGAGGGAATCGTTGTGCTCGACTTTCTGACGGCCCATATGCAGGTTCAGCATGTAGCCATCATGCACCTCGACATTGGCGCCCACGTCCAGGTAGCCGCTGTTCTTGCTGTCGGCAACACCGAACAGATTGGTGGTCGAATGCGAGTATTTGATATACATCGGGCCGTAGCCGAGCTGGCCATACAGCTCGAAGGTATTGGCATTGGTGCTCAGGCCATTCGAGGGATAGAAATAGTACAGGCCGCCCACGTCATAGGTAAAATCCTTGCTGATCTCGCCCCGTTTGCCGCCGTAGATATCCCATTCCAGATCGGTATCGCCGCCACCATCCTTGATCCATTTGATGCTCGACAGCCAGGTGCCCACATACAGGCCCGTCGGGTTATGGGTATAGTCGGCACCGCCGCTGATGGCCGGGTTCAAGCGGCTTTGCGAAATGCCGCGGTAACGGTAGTCGCTGGTCAGCGCCACGTTGTAGCTCACCACGTTATCAGGCACGGCTTCGGCCGCAGCAGGCGCCGCCACTGCATCCTGGGCCATGGCGCTACCGCACACGGCGGTCATGGCCAGCGTCAACGCTGCAGCTAAAGTCATGTTCTTGGACAGATTCTTCATGGCGATTCCCTTTTATTGAACTTTTAAAGCGGTTGAGGTTTAAAATCTTGGCTGGAGATCACAAAGCGTTCATACCTTCTTTAGCAGAATACGTGCCAGCTCACTTGCCACCTTGACAGGTGCGTTTCCGGCCATACATACCCTGCAAGCCTGTCGGCATGCGGGTACGGGCTGCTGAAGCATTGTGAATTTGCCCAGTTTCGCACCAGATTAACGCCGCTGTGCACCGCAATGGTGCGATGCACAGGCCGCACCATAAAAGGACTGACCATGGACATGAATACCTTCTTTAACGACTTGCAAGGCAAGATCCATCAAGCCATCGAAAACTCGCCGGCCAAGGATATCGAGAAAAACGTGAAATCGATGATGACCCAGGGCTTCGCCCGCCTCGATCTGGTCACGCGCGAGGAATTCGATATCCAGGCGCAAGTGCTGGCCAAGACGCGCGCCAAGCTGGATGCACTGGAATTGCGCCTGATCGAACTGGAAACGCGCCTGAACGATCCCAAAGCCTGAACCGCTGCTGCATGCAGGGCGCCGTAATCGGCGGCCTTGCTGGCATACCTCAAGCCTGACGCCGTTTCAAGCGCTAGACTGATACTGCCCGCGCCCGCGCTACAGGGGAGTCTGATGAGTCTGGCAGTCCTTAAAAGCCGCGCCCTGTCCGGCATGGAGGCGCCCGAGGTAAGTGTCGAAGTCCACCTTGCCAATGGTTTGCCGTCCTTTACGATTGTCGGCCTGCCGGATACGGAAGTAAAAGAATCGCGCGACCGCGTGCGTGCCGCGTTGCAAAACTGCGGCTTTGAGATGCCGGCGCGGCGCATCACGGCCAATCTGGCGCCGGCCGACCTGCCCAAGGAATCGGGCCGCTTCGACCTGCCCATTGCGCTGGGCATCCTGGCCGCCTCCGGCCAGTTGCCGGGCGACCAATTACACCACTATGAATTCGCGGGTGAACTGTCGCTGTCGGGACAACTACGTCCCATCCGTGGCGCGCTGGCCATGACCTTTGCCATGCAGCGCAGCCAGTCGGGCGCACCACGCGCCTTCATCCTGCCGCGGGCAAACGCGGACGAGGCCGCTCTCGTCAACGATGCCTGCATCTATCCCGCCCACAGCCTGCTCGAGGTCTGCGCGCATTTTGCTGCGCACGCCAGCCAGACGGCCTTGCAACGCCACCAGCCCGTGCTGGCGGCGCACGCTTTTCCCTATCCCGACTTTGCCGATGTGCAAGGGCAGCAGCAAGCGCGACGGGCGCTGGAAGTGGCGGCGGCAGGCGGCCATAACGTCCTGATGATTGGCCCTCCAGGCGCAGGCAAGACCATGCTGGCCAGCCGCTTCCCCGGCGTGCTGCCGCCCATGAGCGATGAAGAGGCGCTGGAATCGGCTGCCGTGCATTCGCTGGGCGGCCACTTCAAGGTGGAGCACTGGAAACGGCGCCCCTATCGCGCGCCGCATCAGACGGCGTCCGGCGTAGCCCTGGTGGGCGGCGGCAACGTGCCGCGGCCTGGCGAAATCTCGCTGGCCCACTGCGGCGTGCTGTTTCTCGACGAAATTGCCGAATTCCAGCGCCGGGTGCTCGATGTCTTGCGCCAGCCCATGGAATCGGGTGTGATCAGCATTTCACGGGCGGCCCGCCAGGCCGAGTTTCCCGCCCGTTTTCAATTGATCGCCGCCATGAATCCCTGCCCGTGCGGCTATCTGGGCCACGCTTCCGGCCGTTGCCGCTGCACGCCAGACGCCGTGCTCCGTTATCACAATCGCCTGTCCGGCCCGCTGCTCGACCGTATCGACCTGCAAATTGAAGTGGCCGCCATGCCGCCCGCGGCGCTGGGGCGGCGTGCCGGCGCCGGCGAAAGCACGCAAGCCATCGCCACGCGGGTAGCGGCAGCCTATGCCCTGCAGCTGGCACGCCAGGGAAAAACGAACCAGCGGCTGAGCAACACGGAAATCGAACAGCATTGTCGGCTGGAAACGCATGGCGAACAGTTGCTGCATGGCGCCATGACGCGATTGCACTGGTCCGCGCGCACTTACCACCGGGTATTGCGCGTGGCGCGCAGCATCGCGGACCTGGCGGGTAGCCCGGCCATCACACCGCCACATGTCGCCGAAGCGATCCAGTACCGGCGCGTGCTGCGTGAAATATAAGGCGGCCGGTGCCCGCCACACGTGCGCGATTGCGCGTGAGTGGCGGCGCTGCTACCATCTGCTGATGAAAAAAACATCACTTGCCCTCTTCCTGGCGACGCTCGCGGCTGCCAGCATCCTGTCCGCCTGCAGTCCGAAATTCGACTGGCGCGACTATCGCAGCCCCGACGCCCAGTTCACGGCCTTGTTTCCAGGCAAGCCGGCCGTGCTGACACGCGAGATCGATCTCGATGGCAAGAAAGTCAGCCTGACCATGACGGCCAGCGAGGTCGATGGCAATACCTTCGCCATCGGCAGCGGCGTGCTCGACAGTGCGGAACAGGCGCAAGCGGCCCTGCCCGCCATGCAGACGGCCCTGTTGAAAAACATCAACGGTACCGTGCGCAGCGAAAAATCGGCATCGGCGGCCAGCAGCACGACAGCCGGAACACACCAGCGCAGCTCGCTGAGCATCGAAGCGACGGGGATGCAGCAAGGCAAGCCCGTCTTGCTGGTCGGGCGTTTTGTGGCACAGGACAAACGCATCTTCCAGATCATCATTCTCGGCGAAGAAAGCAAGCTGTCGCGTGACACCATCGACACCTTCATGGACTCGGTGAAACTGGATTGAGACTTAACGCTCGCTTAAACGGGTGTGGTCGCGGTAAGCAAGCTCTTGTAAATGCGTGCGTTGTCCAACAGATGGACCTATCCGGCTTGCAAATGTGCAATCCGGGCAATCGGACGGCCTGTGCGACATTTCAAGTCGTGATATTGTTTCGACACTAACAACAAGTTTCAGAAAGCGCTTATGTTGATCTCATTCAAATCCAAATCCTCCCCAGAAGTGCTGATGTACCAGGAACATGCCCAGCGCATCCTCGACATCCTGCACAAAAACCCCACGCGCGGCGTCATCACGCCTGCCGAAGCGGGCGATGCCCTGGCCCTGCTGGAAAAAGAAGTCGCGGAAAGCAAATTGCATCCGGAAAATGACATCGAACACGATGTGCATACCCCGGAAACCCTGGAAGATGGCGAAACGGGTGCCCATGCGCGCGCGCAAAAAGTGCATTTTTCGCAGCGCGCCTACCCTTTGATGGAAATGCTGCGCTCGGCCAAGGCGGAAAATGAAAGCATCACCTGGGGCATCTGATCCGATGAATGCTGCAGACGAAAAAAAACCCCGCACCTAGCGGGGTTTTTTTATATAACAAGCCTGACGATAACCTACTTTCACACTGGTTGCAGCACTATCATCGGCGCAAAGTTGTTTCACGGTCCTGTTCGGGATGGGAAGGGGTGGGACCAACTTGCTATGGTCATCAGGCATAACTTTTTCAACAGCCTGCTCCCAACGGGGCAGCAAACCATCTGATCTGAGGAGGCGAATTATACCCCAGGTCGGCTTGACGCACAAGCGCGTAAGCCGGCATCACCATGAATGCCAACAATGTTGTCGGATTACGCTACGCTAATCCGACCTACCGGACTTTACATGACCGTAGGTCGGCTTAGCGCGCAGCGCGTAAGCCGACAAGCACCACCAGCGTCAAACAAAACCACCAGACGAAAAAAAACCCCACCATTGCTGGCGGGGTTTTTCTCTACTGCGAATAACAAGCCTGACGATAACCTACTTTCACACTGGTTGCAGCACTATCATCGGCGCAAAGTTGTTTCACGGTCCTGTTCGGGATGGGAAGGGGTGGGACCAACTTGCTATGGTCATCAGGCATAACTTGTACTGGCATTTGTCCTCAATGGAGCGACAAAGCCTGAATCTGGAAGAAGCAAAGATTGGGGTAATGAATAGTAGTATCAACACACACGCAACGTTGTACCGTCTTATCCTCTGTACCTGCTAAGGTTATAGGGACAAGCCGTACGGGCAATTAGTACTGGTTAGCTTAATGCATTACTGCACTTCCACACCCAGCCTATCAACGTCCTGGTCTCGAACGACCCTTCAAAGAGCTCAAGGCTCTGGGAAATCTCATCTCAAGGCAAGTTTCCCGCTTAGATGCTTTCAGCGGTTATCTCTTCCGAACTTAGCTACCCGGCAATGCCACTGGCGTGACAACCGGTACACCAGAGGTTCGTCCACTCCGGTCCTCTCGTACTAGGAGCAGCCCCCTTCAAATTTCCAACGCCCACGGCAGATAGGGACCAAACTGTCTCACGACGTTTTAAACCCAGCTCACGTACCACTTTAAATGGCGAACAGCCATACCCTTGGGACCGGCTACAGCCCCAGGATGTGATGAGCCGACATCGAGGTGCCAAACTCCCCCGTCGATATGAACTCTTGGGAGGAATCAGCCTGTTATCCCCAGAGTACCTTTTATCCGTTGAGCGATGGCCCTTCCATACAGAACCACCGGATCACTATGTCCTACTTTCGTACCTGCTCGACTTGTCAGTCTCGCAGTTAAGCACGCTTATGCCATTGCACTATCAACACGATGTCCGACCGTATCTAGCGTACCTTCGAACTCCTCCGTTACACTTTAGGAGGAGACCGCCCCAGTCAAACTGCCTACCATGCACTGTCCCCGATCCGGATAACGGACCAAGGTTAGAACCTCAAACAAACCAGGGTGGTATTTCAAGGTTGGCTCCACGAGAACTAGCGTCCCCGCTTCAAAGCCTCCCACCTATCCTACACAGATTGGTTCAAAGTCCAATGCAAAGCTACAGTAAAGGTTCATGGGGTCTTTCCGTCTAGCCGCGGGTAGATTGCATCATCACAAACATTTCAACTTCGCTGAGTCTCGGGAGGAGACAGTGTGGCCATCGTTACGCCATTCGTGCAGGTCGGAACTTACCCGACAAGGAATTTCGCTACCTTAGGACCGTTATAGTTACGGCCGCCGTTTACTGGGACTTCAATCAAGAGCTTGCACCCCATCATTTAATCTTCCAGCACCGGGCAGGCGTCACACCCTATACGTCCACTTTCGTGTTTGCAGAGTGCTGTGTTTTTATTAAACAGTCGCAGCCACCAGTTTATTGCAACCCTTTCACCCTCATGGAGTAAACCAATCAAGCTACCGGGGCGTACCTTTTCCCGAAGTTACGGTACCAATTTGCCGAGTTCCTTCTCCCGAGTTCTCTCAAGCGCCTTAGAATACTCATCTCGCCCACCTGTGTCGGTTTGCGGTACGGTCTCGTATGACTGAAGCTTAGAGGCTTTTCTTGGAACCACTTCCGATTGCTTCGTGAATAAATTCACTCGTCCCATCCCCTTGAATTCCGCGCCCGGATTTGCCTAAGCGCCTTCTATGAGACAGAAACTGACTATTCCAACAGTCAGACAACCTTCCGCGATCCGTCCCCCCATCGCATCATACGACGGTGCAGGAATATTAACCTGCTTCCCATCAGCTACGCATCTCTGCCTCGCCTTAGGGGCCGACTCACCCTGCTCCGATGAACGTTGAACAGGAAACCTTGGGCTTACGGCGTGGAGGCTTTTCACCCCCATTATCGCTACTCATGTCAGCATTCGCACTTCTGATACCTCCAGCATCCTTTACAAGACACCTTCGCAGGCTTACAGAACGCTCTCCTACCATATCCAATAAAGGATATCCGCAGCTTCGGTGACTGGCTTAGCCCCGTTACATCTTCCGCGCAGGACGACTCGATCAGTGAGCTATTACGCTTTCTTTAAATGATGGCTGCTTCTAAGCCAACATCCTGACTGTTTTAGCCTTCCCACTTCGTTTTCCACTTAGCCAATCTTTGGGACCTTAGCTGGCGGTCTGGGTTGTTTCCCTCTTGACGCCGGACGTTAGCACCCGACGTCTGTCTCCCAAGCTCGCACTCATCGGTATTCGGAGTTTGCAATGGTTTGGTAAGTCGCAATGACCCCCTAGCCATAACAGTGCTCTACCCCCGATGGTGATACTTGAGGCACTACCTAAATAGTTTTCGGAGAGAACCAGCTATTTCCAAGTTTGTTTAGCCTTTCACCCCTACCCACAGCTCATCCCCTAATTTTTCAACATTAGTGGGTTCGGACCTCCAGGGCGTGTTACCGCACCTTCATCCTGGCCATGAGTAGATCACTTGGTTTCGGGTCTACACCCAGCGACTGATCGCCCTATTCGGACTCGATTTCTCTACGGCTTCCCTATATGGTTAACCTTGCCACTGAATGTAAGTCGCTGACCCATTATACAAAAGGTACGCAGTCACGGAACAAGTCCGCTCCTACTGTTTGTATGCACACGGTTTCAGGATCTATTTCACTCCCCTTCCGGGGTTCTTTTCGCCTTTCCCTCACGGTACTGGTTCACTATCGGTCGATTACGAGTATTTAGCCTTGGAGGATGGTCCCCCCATATTCAGACAGGATGTCACGTGTCCCGCCCTACTTGTCGTACGCTTAGTATCACCGGTCTGATTTCGAATACGGGACTATCACCCGCTACGGTTCCTATTTCCAGAGGATTCTTCTATCAGTCCGACTATCACGTACAGGCTCTTCCCATTTCGCTCGCCGCTACTTTGGGAATCTCGGTTGATTTCTTTTCCTGCAGCTACTTAGATGTTTCAGTTCGCCGCGTTCGCCTTGCATACCTATGTATTCAGTATGCAATACCCTAAAAGGGTGGGTTGCCCCATTCGGAAATCTGCGGATCAAAGTGTGTTTGCTCACTCCCCGCAGCTTATCGCAAGCTACTACGTCCTTCATCGCCTGTAATCGCCAAGGCATCCACCATGTGCACTTATTCGCTTGTCCCTATAACGTTAGCCTCTTCATTCTTTCAAACGAAAAGAGCGCTACAGGGATAAGAAAGTACAACGTTGTTGCTTGTTTGTTGATACATACAATCATTACCCATCGATTCGCTTTTTACGGCAAACCGATCAATAAATAATCTTTACTTCTTCCAGATTGTTAAAGAACGAAACAGCTTTGATCGCTAAAAGATCAAATCTAAACCCAGAGGCTTACATTTGCACTTTCGAGTAAAACTTTGGTGGAGGATGACGGGATCGAACCGACGACCCCCTGCTTGCAAAGCAGGTGCTCTCCCAGCTGAGCTAATCCCCCTGAGATTTTACTAATTAGCTGGTAGGGCTGGTTGGACTCGAACCAACGACCCCCGCGTTATCAACACGGTGCTCTAACCAGCTGAGCTACAGCCCCAACGCGGAACTACTACGACTACTGTTTCTTCTTCATTTAACAGCCGATAAGTGTGAACATTTGATGCGTGAATCATTTCTGATTCGTGCAAACTCTAGAAAGGAGGTGATCCAGCCGCACCTTCCGATACGGCTACCTTGTTACGACTTCACCCCAGTCACGAATCCTACCGTGGTAAGCGCCCTCCTTACGGTTAAGCTACCTACTTCTGGTAAAACCCGCTCCCATGGTGTGACGGGCGGTGTGTACAAGACCCGGGAACGTATTCACCGCGACATGCTGATCCGCGATTACTAGCGATTCCAACTTCATGCAGTCGAGTTGCAGACTACAATCCGGACTACGATACACTTTCTGCGATTAGCTCCCCCTCGCGGGTTGGCGGCGCTCTGTATGTACCATTGTATGACGTGTGAAGCCCTACCCATAAGGGCCATGAGGACTTGACGTCATCCCCACCTTCCTCCGGTTTGTCACCGGCAGTCTCATTAGAGTGCCCTTTCGTAGCAACTAATGACAAGGGTTGCGCTCGTTGCGGGACTTAACCCAACATCTCACGACACGAGCTGACGACAGCCATGCAGCACCTGTGTACTGGTTCTCTTTCGAGCACTCCTCAATCTCTCGAGGATTCCAGCCATGTCAAGGGTAGGTAAGGTTTTTCGCGTTGCATCGAATTAATCCACATCATCCACCGCTTGTGCGGGTCCCCGTCAATTCCTTTGAGTTTTAATCTTGCGACCGTACTCCCCAGGCGGTCTACTTCACGCGTTAGCTGCGTTACCAAGTCAATTAAGACCCGACAACTAGTAGACATCGTTTAGGGCGTGGACTACCAGGGTATCTAATCCTGTTTGCTCCCCACGCTTTCGTGCATGAGCGTCAATCTTGACCCAGGGGGCTGCCTTCGCCATCGGTGTTCCTCCACATATCTACGCATTTCACTGCTACACGTGGAATTCTACCCCCCTCTGCCAGATTCTAGCCTTGCAGTCTCCAATGCAATTCCCAGGTTGAGCCCGGGGATTTCACATCAGACTTACAAAACCGCCTGCGCACGCTTTACGCCCAGTAATTCCGATTAACGCTTGCACCCTACGTATTACCGCGGCTGCTGGCACGTAGTTAGCCGGTGCTTATTCTTCAGGTACCGTCATTAGCAAGAGATATTAGCTCTCACCGTTTCTTCCCTGACAAAAGAGCTTTACAACCCGAAGGCCTTCTTCACTCACGCGGCATTGCTGGATCAGGCTTTCGCCCATTGTCCAAAATTCCCCACTGCTGCCTCCCGTAGGAGTCTGGACCGTGTCTCAGTTCCAGTGTGGCTGGTCGTCCTCTCAGACCAGCTACTGATCGATGCCTTGGTAGGCTTTTACCCTACCAACTAGCTAATCAGATATCGGCCGCTCCACGAGCATGAGGTCTTGCGATCCCCCACTTTCATCCTTAGATCGTATGCGGTATTAGCGTAACTTTCGCTACGTTATCCCCCACTCCAGGGTACGTTCCGATATATTACTCACCCGTTCGCCACTCGCCACCAGAGCAAGCTCCGTGCTGCCGTTCGACTTGCATGTGTAAGGCATGCCGCCAGCGTTCAATCTGAGCCAGGATCAAACTCTTCAGTTTAATCTCTGTTACTTTGCCGTCTTACCGGCACCGTCATTGCTGACGGGTCGCTCACTCAAAAAACTGACAGGCTACTTCCGAAGAAGTATCCTATTTCATTATTTCTTGTGAACATTTGATATTTTAAGTTTTACGCCAATCCGAAGATTGACGCTGCACTTACATCAAATGCCCACACTTATCGACTGTTAATTGTTAAAGAACTGTATTCGGTACTGCTTTCGCGCTATCGACAAAGCGTTGTGTTTGCCAGCTGCGAAGAAGGAAGAGTATGAAGCGTTTGCAGCATTTCGTCAACCTTCTTTTTCTCCCCGCTTTTACTCTGCAACACCATGTTTTGTGTGCGTCGTTTTGCGAGGAGGCGAATCATATCAAAGACCGTCGAAGTTTGGCAAGCGCTTTTCCAGGAAAGCGTGCATGCCTTCTTTTTGTGCAGGCGTACCGAAGGCGGCCTGGAACAGACGGCGCTCGTAGGCGACGCCATCGGTCAAGGTGGTTTCAAAGGCACGGTTGACGCAATCCTTGATCATCATGGCCACCGAGGTCGGCATGGCGGCAATGGTCCTGGCGGCAGCCAGGGTTTCTTCCAGCAATTTATCGGCCGGCACCACGCGCGACACGAGGCCGATGCGTTCCGCCTCGGCGGCGTCAATGGTGCGCGCCGTCAGCAGCAGATCCATGGCCTTGGCCTTGCCGATGGCGCGCGGCAGACGCTGCGTGCCGCCCGCGCCTGGCGTGACGCCGACCTTGATTTCCGGCTGGCCGAATTTGGCGCTGTCGGCGGCGATCAGGAAATCGCACATCATGGCCAGTTCGCAACCGCCACCAAGCGCATAGCCGGCCACCGCGCCCACCACGGGTTTGCGCACGCGCAAGATATGCTCCCAGTTGCGGCTGATGTAGCCTTGGGTAAAGGTGTCCGGATAGGTGTAATCGGCCATGGCCGCGATATCGGCGCCGGCGGCAAATGCTTTTTCGCTGCCAGTGAGCACGATACAGCCGATATTCTCGTCCGCATCAAACTTCAGCAAGGCGTCGCCCAGCTCATTCATCATGTTGTCGTTCAAGGCATTGAGCGCCTTGGGGCGGTTCAGGCGGATGACCGCCACTTTGTCCTGGATGTCGATGATCAGGTCTTCGTATTGCATAGTGTCTCCTCTCGATGAACGGTGCAACGATTGTAGCGGCTAACGGCAGCGGCGCGGCGGGTGCGCTGCTATTATTGTGAGTCCGATCATCTTTATCGAGCAGCATATTTTCTCTCCCCTCTTCCAGTACTGCGCCCGTTACCTGCGCGGCGACGGCAGCGCCGCCAGCGTCAATTTCCGCCGCCTGTGGTTCAGCAACGGCCTCAATTGCTTCGGCGCCCAGATCACCTCGCTGGCCCTGCCCCTGTGCGCGGTGTTATTACTACATGCGACACCGGAACAGATGGGCGTGCTGGTCGCCTTGCAGGCGCTGCCGTTCGCCCTCTTCGGCTTGCCCGTCGGCGTACTGCTGGACCGGCGCAGCAAGCACCCGATCATGCTGTTCAGCGAAAGCATGTCCGGCCTGGCCCTGGCCAGCGTGGCCGTGGCCTATTGGTGCGGCGTGCTGTCGATGCCATGGTTATATATAGTGGGGTTCATCATCGGCACGGGCTTCGTCGTCGGTGGCGGCGCCGAACAGGTGTTTCTGACTTTCCTGGTGGGCCGCGATGGCTTGATCGATGCGCAATCGAAATTTGCCGCCACCGAATCGGCTTCACGCCTGATCGGCCCCGGCCTGGCCGGCGTGCTGGTGCAAGTGTTGTCGGCGCCCGTCGCCATCCTGTGCACGGCTTGCGGCTATCTGGTTTCCGTCTTCAACTTGCGCGCCATGAGCGTGCGCGATCCACGGCCGGCGCCGTCTGACAAGCACGCCTTGCGCGACATCGCCGATGGCTTGCTGTTTGTCTGGCGCGAACCGCTGCTGCGCGCGCTGGCCTGGGGTGCCGGCATCTGGCACTTTTTGTTTTACGCCAGCATGGCTTTGACGGTGCTGTTCGCCACGCGCGACCTGGGCATGAGCCCTGGCGTGCTGGGCATGACGCAGATGCTCGGTGGCGCCGGCGTCCTGCTCAGCGCCTTCATCGTCAAGCCGCTGACGCGCCGCTACGGCGCCGGCCGCACCATCCTGATCGGCCTGGCATCAACCTCGCTCTGCTTTGCCCTGACACCCACGATACCCGCCGCGCTGTTCGGCAGCGCGGCCGCCAGCGCCGTGGCCTATGCCATCTTGATGTTCTTTTTCGATTGCGGCGTGATGCTGTTCTTTATTCCCTACCTGGGCTTGCGCCAAAAGGTCACGCCCGATCCCATGCTGGGCCGCATGACGTCGACCATGCGCTTCCTGACGGTTGCGACGGCGCCGCTGGGCGCGCTGGCCGCCGGCTGGGTAGCGGAACACTTTGGCGTGCGCAACGGCCTGGCCTGCATCGCGGCTGGCAGCATTGTGTTGACGGTCGCCATGGTGTGGGGCACGCCGCTGCGTAGCGTGCGCACCTGAAGCGGTGAACGGGCATACACTGGCAAAAGATTGCTTTGGCGACACTATTCACGCCAAAGCCTGTGAGGTTTGATTTACATCAAGGTTTTAATTGATGTAAATCCATAAGCTGTCTTACATCACTTGAGGAGCACGCTATGTTTAACACCATCTTATTTCCCACCGACGGCTCTCCGTTGTCCGACAAAGCCGCCGAGACCGCCCTCGCCTTCGCCCAATTGAACAAAGCCAAGCTGGTCGCCATCAGCGTGGTGCAGCCTTTTCCGTTCTCGCCGATGGCCGACGGCGGCATCGTGCTCGACGCCAGCCTGTATGAACAGCAGATGCAGGAAGCCTCGCAACGCGCCATCGACAAGATCGGCGTAGCGGCAAGCGCCGCCGGCGTGCCTTTCGAAGGCGTGGTGGCCGTGTCGCCGAGCCCGCATGATGAAATCGTCAATGCGGCGCAGACCTACCATTGCGACATCATCCTGATGGCCTCGCATGGCCGCAAGGGCTTGAACAAGTTGTTCGTGGGCAGCGAAACGCAAAAAGTGCTGGCGCATACCCATCTGCCCGTCATGGTCTTGCGCTAAGCGACACCACGAACTGCCCGGCGCCGCGAGAAACTCAGCGCGCCGGTGCCTGCTTCGGCAACAACACCCACACGGCGCCGCTCTGCTTCATGCGGCCCGCATTCTCGGCCGCTTCCGCGCCAAAGCCAAAGAAATAATCGACCCGGATCGGCCCGCGAATGGCGCCGCCCGTATCCTGCGCCATCACCAGGCGCTGCATGGGAATCTCGCTATTGGCTTGCGTGGTGGACAGGAACACGGGCGCGCCCAGCGGCAGGAAGCGCGAATCGATGGCTACCGAGCGCTGCGGCGTCAACGGCACGCCCAACGCGCCCTTCGGCCCCACTTTCGGGTCGGGCAGGCGCTCCTCCTTGAAGAACACATAGCTGGGATTGGCGTTGAACAATTCATCCTTGCGCGTGGGGTGGCCGGCGATCCACGCCTTGATGCCCTGCGCGGACGCCTGGCTCAGGGTCAGCTCGCCCTTGTCGACCAGGTAGCGGCCGATCGATTTATACGGGTGGCCGTTTTGATCCGCATACGCCACGCGCACGGTTTCCTGCGTATCGGTCAGCTGCACGCGCCCGGAACCCTGCACTTGCAGGAAGAAGGCCTCGACTTCGTCATCCACCCACAGCAATTCCTTGCCCGTGACGGACGTGGCGCGCTCGATGTCGGCGCGGGTGGCGTACGGCACCACCTTCTTGCCGACCAGCTTGCCCCGCAAGCGCATGTTTTTCAGTTCCGGATACACGCCGGACAAATCCACCGAAACCAGGTCGTCAGGCACCTTGTACAGCGGTGTCTGGTATGGGCCGCCGCGCTTGCGCGCGCCGTGCAGCAAGGGTTCGTAGTAGCCGGTCACCAAGCCAGTATTGGCGCCATCGGCGGCCACCACTTGATTTGGCACAAAGAACGTCTCGAAAAACAGGCGGATGGCCTTGTCGCTGTCCGCATTCACCTGGCGCGCGATCGTGCACGATTCCTTCCAGTCCGGGCGCTTGACCAGCACGCCGCACGATGCCATGAACGCGGGCCAGGCGGCGCGCATGTCGTCGCGGGCCCAGCCAGGCAAGGCGGCAAACTTGGCGGGCACGAAGGTGGGCGCCGCCACATCCGTGGCATCCTTGGCGTCGGCCGGCTTGGCCGGAACCGGCTTGACGACGGTCGGCGCGATGGGTGGCGCCTTGCCGCTGGCAGCGGGCGGCGCGGGCGGCGTGGTACAGGCGGAGAGAGCAAGCGCGACGGCGCCGATTGAAACGGGTAGACTACCGCGTGTCAACAGACGGCGGGTAAATACTAAGCTGCGGGTAAATAACATAGGAGTGCGTATGTGGATCTTGATGATAGAGGCGCTGGTGGCGTTCTTCTTGCTGGCATTTATAGTCTGGTGGACCATGTATTCGGGCAAAAAGCCCGCACCGCCGGCGCGCAAGCAGCTCAGTGAAGAACAGGACGCCACTGAAAAACTGAAGTAAGGGGGCAAGCCCCCGGCGTTTCCTTAATGCAGGGTGCGCGGCACCGACAGCACGAATTCGGGAATCAAAGCTTCGAACTGGTGACCATCTTCGGCCACGCAAAAGTATTCGCCATGCATCGAGCCTTGCGGCGTGCCCAGCATGGTGCCGCTCGTGTATTCGAACTGCTCGCCCGGCTGCAGCAATGGCTGATGGCCGACGGCGCCCAGGCCGCGCACCTCTTCCACCTTGTTGTTCGCATCCGTGATGACCCAGTGGCGCGAAATCAGTTGCGCGCCAGCCGTGCCCGTGTTGACGACGCGGATCGTGTAGCTGAACACGTGCCGCCCCTGGTCCGGTGCCGATTGCTCGGGCAGGTATTGCGTCTTGACCGTTACCGTAAATTCATAAGTCGCCATCGTCATTCCTATTCAGACATTGCCAGTCATATTGTGTGTCGCGCGCGACGCATAGGCCATCGCGCGATGCGTATTCTGTGTTTCCCCATGCTTCAATGAGGCATGGTAACGGCGTCAGGCGTAAAATAGCGCATCTTCGCATTTTCTATCCTTTGGCTACTCCACCATGACTACATTCCGTATCGCTCCCAGCATCCTGTCCGCCGACTTTGCCCGCCTGGGCGAGGAAGTGCGCAACGTCGTTACCGCCGGCGCCGACATCATCCACTTCGACGTGATGGACAATCACTACGTGCCGAACCTGACCATCGGCCCGCTGGTATGCGAAGCGATCCGCCCGCACGTGCAAGTGCCCATCGACGTGCACCTGATGGTCAAGCCTGTCGATCGCATTATCCCGGATTTCGCCAAGGCTGGCGCGAACATCATCACCTTTCACCCGGAAGCGTCGGATCACGTCGACCGCTCCTTGCAGCTGATCCGCGACAATGGTTGCAAATCGGGCCTGGTATTCAACCCGGGCACGCCGCTGCACTACCTGGAACACGTGATGGACAAGATCGACATCATCCTGATCATGTCCGTCAATCCCGGCTTCGGCGGCCAGTCCTTCATTCCGCAAGCCTTGAAAAAAATCGCCGAAGCGCGCCGCATGATCGACGAATCGGGCCGTGACATCATGCTCGAAGTCGATGGCGGCATCAAGATCGACAACATCGCCGCCGCCGCCGCCGCTGGCGCCGACACCTTCGTCGCCGGCTCGGCCATCTTCGGCAAGCCCGACTACAAAGCCGTCATCGACGCCATGCGCGCCGAACTGGCAGCCGTCAAGGGCGCCTGATGCAAGCGGGCACGGTGAAAGACCACGTACTGGCCGGCGTGCGCGCCGCCATCATCGACCTCGATGGCACGATGCTCGACACCGTGCCCGATTTCCATGTCGCCATCAACGGCATGCGCGCCGAACTGGACCTGGCGCCCATCAGCGCCGACACCATCAAGCTGATGGTGGGCAAAGGCTCGGAAAACCTGATCCGCACCGTGCTGGCGCTCGACTTCGATGCGGCCGGCGTGGAACAGCATTTCGAGCAGGCGATGGACGGCTACCAGCGCCACTACCTGGCCATCAACGGCCAGTTCAGTACCCTCTACCCGGACGTGGAAGCGGGACTGGCGGCGATGAAGGCGGCGGGCTTGCGCCTGGCCTGCGTCACCAACAAGCCCATCGCCTTCGCCCTGCCCCTGCTGAAACTGAAAAACCTCGACCAGTATTTCGAGATCGTCTATGGCGGCGATTCGCTGCCGCAGAAAAAACCGCACCCCATGCCGCTGCTGCAAGTGTGCGCGGACTTCGACCTGGCGCCATCCAAAGTGGTGGCCATCGGCGACTCCTCGAATGACGCGCAAGCGGCCAGGGCTGCGGCCTGCCCCGTATTGACGGTACCGTATGGCTACAATCACGGACACTCTATACACGATACCGATTCCGATGGTATAGTAAAGACACTGCTCGAAGCAGCCCGTTGTATTAGCATGCAAAACTAACCGGCATACTGACCAAACCCAACACCATATCGTGAACAAGTTTCTCATCAAAAAACACAATGTCACCCAAACCGGCTCGATTGAGGCCTGGCTTTGGCGACGCTGGCAATCCTGGCAGGCCTAAGGGCCGAGCCGTTACGATTGCTGCCGGTTGCACACGCGTCCTTTGCGCATTTTGCGCATGTTGCATGTACCGGCAAGTTTTTTGATAACCCACCGCAGGGTTTGTGCACTATGCACACTCATACCCTGACGGCATGGAGAGAAACATGACCGAACTCGAATTCAAATCGCTGGCCCAGCAAGGCTACAACCGCATCCCCCTGATCGCGGAAGCGTTCGCCGACCTGGAAACGCCGCTCACCCTGTACCTGAAACTGGCACAGGCCCAACAAGGTGGCAAGAACACCTTCCTGCTCGAATCCGTCGTCGGCGGCGAACGCTTCGGCCGCTATTCCTTCATCGGCTTGCCCGCCACGACCGTATTGCGCAGCTATGGCAAGCGCACCGAAATCGTCAAGAACGGCGTCGTGATCGAAGAGCACGAAGGCAATCCGCTCGACTTCATCGAGCAGTTCCAGTCGCGCTTCAAAGTGGCCCTGCGCCCCGGCATGCCGCGCTTCTGCGGCGGTCTGGCCGGCTACTTCGGCTACGACACCGTGCGCCACATCGAGAAAAAGCTGGCCGGCGGCGCGCCGAAAGATGACTTGAAGCTGCCCGACATCCAGCTGATGGTGACGGAAGAACTGGCCGTCATCGACAACCTGTCCGGCAAGCTGTATTTGATCGTTTACGCCGACACCACGCAGCCCGAATCGTTTTCGAAAGCGCAGCAGCGCCTGAAGGACTTGCGCATGATGCTGCGCCGCGGTGTCGATGCGCCCGTCACCAGCGCTTCCGTGCGCACGGAAACCATCCGCGACTTTTCCAAGGAAGACTACCTGAAGGCCGTCGCCAAGGCGCATGAATACGTGATGGCAGGCGACCTGATGCAGGTGCAGATCGGCCAGCGCATCCGCAAACCATACGTCGATTCGCCGCTGACCCTGTACCGCGCCTTGCGTTCGCTCAACCCGTCGCCGTATATGTACTTCTATAATTTCGGCGACATGCAAATCATCGGCGCCTCGCCGGAAATCCTGGTGCGCAACGAGAAGACGGCGGACGGCGGTAAGAAAGTCACCTTGCGCCCCATCGCCGGCACCCGTCCGCGCGGCGCCACGCCGGAGCGCGACGCCGAATTGTCGGCCGAGCTGCTGGCCGACCCGAAAGAGATCGCCGAGCACGTGATGCTGATCGACCTGGCGCGCAACGACATCGGCCGCATTGCCGAGACGGGCAGCGTGCACGTCACCGACCGCATGGTCATCGAAAAATACTCGCATGTGCAGCACATCGTCTCGAACGTGGAAGGCACCCTCAAGAAGGGTCTGTCTAACCTGGACGTGCTGCGCGCGACCTTCCCCGCCGGCACCCTGACGGGTGCGCCGAAAGTGCGCGCCATGGAAGTGATCGACGAACTGGAAATCACCAAGCGCGGCATCTACGGCGGCGCCTGCGGCTACCTGTCATTTGGCGGCGAAATGGATGTGGCCATCGCCATCCGCACGGGCGTGGTCAAGGACGGCATGCTGTACGTGCAGGCCGCGGCCGGCATCGTGGCCGACTCCATCCCCGAAATGGAATGGCAGGAAACTGAAAACAAGGCGCGCGCCGTGCTGCGCGCCGCCGAACAAGTGCAAGATGGCCTGGATGGAGGGTTTTAAGATGCTGCTCATGATCGACAACTACGACTCCTTCACCTACAACATCGTGCAGTATTTCGGCGAATTGGGCGAAGACGTGCGGGTCTACCGCAACGATGAAATCACGATCGAACAGATCGAGGCGCTGAACCCGGACCGCATCTGCATCTCGCCCGGCCCAAAAGCGCCGGCACAGGCGGGCATTTCGGTGGAAGTGCTCAAGCACTTCGCCGGCAAGAAGCCGATACTCGGCGTGTGCCTGGGCCACCAGGCCATCGGCGAAGCGTTTGGCGGCAAGGTCATCCGCGCCAAGCAAGTCATGCATGGCAAGACTTCCCTCATCGCGCATACGGGCGTGGGTGTCTTCAAGGACATCCCCAGCCCCTTCACAGTGATCCGCTACCACTCTTTGGCGATCGAACGCGCCTCGCTGCCTTCCTGCCTGGAAGTGACGGCGTGGACGGACGACGGCGAAATCATGGGCGTGCGCCACCGGGAATACGATATCGAGGGCGTGCAGTTCCACCCCGAATCGATCCTCTCGGAACACGGCCACGCCCTGCTGAAGAATTTTCTCGAGCGCTGATTTTCCGCGCACGCCACGGCGTGCCATCAGTGTCCTCCTGCGCCATCATTGAAGAAGGAAGCATCATGCCGATCACACCACAAGAAGCCCTGCTGCGCTGCATCGAACACCGCGAAATTTTTCACGACGAAATGCTGTACCTGTTCCGCCAGATCATGTCCGGCGAAATGTCGCCCACCATGATCGCCGCCCTGACCGTGGGCTTGCGCGTGAAAAAGGAAACCATCGGCGAAATCGCCGCCGCCGCGCAAGTGATGCGCGAGTTTTCCACCAAGGTGCCCATGGCCGACACCACCAACCTGCTCGACATCGTCGGCACGGGCGGCGACGGCGCACACACCTTCAACATTTCCACCGCCTCGATGTTCGTGGCGGCCGCGGCCGGCGCGCGCGTGGCCAAGCATGGCGGGCGCAGCGTCTCGTCCTCGTCCGGCAGCGCCGACGTGCTGGACTCCCTGGGCGTCAACATCAACCTGCAGCCCGAGCAGATCGCCCAGTCGATCGCGCAAACGGGCATCGGCTTCATGTATGCGCCGAACCACCACGCGGCCATGAAGCATGCGGCGCCCGTGCGCAAGGAGCTGGGCGTGCGCACGATTTTCAATATCCTCGGGCCGCTGACGAATCCGGCCGGTGCGCCGAACATTCTGATGGGCGTGTTCCACGCCGACCTGGTCGGCATCCAGGTGCGCGTGCTGCAGCGCCTGGGCGCGCAGCATGCCATCGTCGTGTATGGCCGCGACAATATGGATGAAGTGTCGCTCGGCGCCTCTACCCTCGTGGGCGAGCTGGTCAACGGTGAAATCCGCGAATATGAAATTCATCCCGAAGATTTCGGTTTGCAGATGATCGCCAGCCGCAACCTGAAGGTGGCCGATGCCGTCGAATCGAAGGCGAAGATGATGGAAGCGCTGCGCGGTGAACCCGGCGCCGCCGCCGACATCGTCGCCCTGAACGCGGGCACGGCGCTGTACGCGGCCGGCGTGGCCAGCTCGATCGAAGACGGCCTGGCGCGCGCGCGCACCGCCGTCAGCTCGGGCGCGGCCTTGGCAAAACTCGATCAATTCGTGCAGGTCACGCAGCAGCTGGGCACACCAAAGCAAGCGTAAGCCCTCCGCCCTCCTTATAGAATAGCGACCATCATGTCCGACATACTCGATAAAATCCTGGCCGTAAAAGCCGATGAAGTGGCCAAGGCCAAAGCCCACCGCAGCCTGGCCAGCCTGCGCGGCGACGTGGAAAGCGACAGCGCACTGCGCGCCGGCCTGCGCGGTTTTGAAGCAAGCCTGCGCCAGCACATCGCCGACGGCAAGCCCGGCATCATCGCCGAAGTCAAAAAAGCGTCGCCCTCGAAAGGCGTGATCCGCGCCGACTTCCGCCCTGCCGACATCGCCGCCAGCTATGCCCAACACGGCGCCGCCTGCCTGTCCGTGCTGACGGACGAGCAGTTCTTCCAGGGCTCCGTGGAATACCTGCAGCAGGCGCGCGCCGCCTGCGCCATTCCCGTGCTGCGCAAGGATTTCATGGTCGACATGTACCAGATCTATGAAGCGCGGGCCATGGGCGCCGACTGCATCCTCCTGATCGTCGCGGCGCTCGACCATGGCTTGATGGCGGAGATGGAAGCATGCGCTCACGAACTGGGCATGGGCGTGCTGATCGAAAGCCACGACGGTGACGAACTGACGGCGGCTCTGAAACTCAAGAGCGCGCTGATCGGCATCAACAACCGCAACCTGCGCACCTTCGAAACCTCGCTCGACACGACCATCAACCTGTTACCGCGCATCCCGCAAGACAAATTGATCATCACGGAATCGGGCATCCACAGCACGGCCGACGTGCAACGCATGCGCGACGCGCACATCCACAGCTTCCTCGTGGGCGAAGCGTTCATGCGCGCGCCAGACCCGGGCGTGGAGCTGGAACGCCTGTTCAGTTAAAGCATGGTAGTCTGGCAGGCATGAGACACGCGATCACCGTCCTTGCCGCCGCTGTCCTGCTGTCGGCTTGCCAGACTGCGCCCCCGCCGGCGGTGAACACCACGCCCCCTCGCACGCCAGCCGCGATACAGCTGGCCGCCAGCATCGACGCCTACAAATCGCTGGTGGCGCAGCAGATCATGGCCGCCAACGGTGCATACACGTTCAGCGGGCGCCTGCCGCCCATGCTGCCGGCCATCGTCGTGCTTGACCTGAGCGTAGGGCCGGACGGCGAACTGAAAAACGTGCACGTGCACCGTTCGCGCGACGGCGAAGCGTCGGCCGCCGCGCTGGCCGCCGTGCGGCGCGTGCAAGACGCGTTTCCTCCGGCCGGACACCTGATGCGCCGCCACGCCAAAACCTTCGATTTTTCCGAAACCTTTCTGTTCAACGACCAGTACCGGTTCCAGCTGCGGACCTTGTCCGGTCCGCAGTAACCGCGGCGGTATCGAGTTCGATGCGGTCGCGTCCCCGCTCCTTGGCCAGATACAGGGCCGCATCGGCGCGCGACAGCAGCTGTTCCAGCCCTTCCACCACCGATGCCTGGCAAGCGACGCCGATGCTGACCGTACACGGCGGCAGCCCCGCATGACTGGGTTCGTGCAGCAAGGCGCGGATGCGTTCGGCCACGCCCAGCGCATTATGCGCCGGCATGTCCGGCATCAGCACGACGAATTCCTCGCCGCCGAAACGCGCCACGCAATCCGATTCGCGCAAGGCGCTGCCGATGACGGCGGCCACGTGCGCCAGCACCTGGTCGCCCACCGCGTGACCGTAGCGGTCATTGATCAATTTGAAGTAATCGAGGTCGATGCTGAGCAGTGTCAGCGGCAAACGGCGACGCCGCAGATTACCTGTCTCGCGCGCATAGGCGTCGCCAAAGCCGCGCCGGTTCAGCACCTGCGTCAGCGGGTCATGGGTCGAGCGGCGCTCGAGTATCTGCTGCAGGCGGCGCGTCGCCACCGTCATGAAGCCCACCGTCAGCAGCAACGCCATGAAATTGGCGACCGCCAGATAGATGCCGGCCGGCGTGCCTGCCACCGTCAGGTTCACGCTGGCGCCGCCATGCAGCAAGGCCGACATGCCGCGCACCAGCACCACCAGGGCTTGCATCAGCATCAGCACGCCAAAGAAAAAACTCGAGAAATGGCGTTCGCCATGACGCCACACCAGTTGCACCTGGCGCGCATAAAACAGGAAGACCAGCAGGGAAAAGACCGCCACACGCGCCGAGAAATCCGGGCGCGCCAGCAGCCACCAGCTATTGCCGGCGATGGCCAGGGCAAGTATCAGCAGATAGGCGCGGCGGCTGGGCGCCAGGCCAAAGAATTTTTCCGTGCCCAGCATCGACAGGCCGATGCCGGCCACCAGCGCCGCATTGGCCGCGATCATCGACAGGGCCGGCGGCAGTACCTCGCGGGTGCCAAACAGCAGGGATGCGCATACCAGCAGCAGCAAACCGGCCGCCCAATGCCCCAGACCATGCACCTCGCGCCGGAAACTGCGATACACCGAGAACATGACGATGCTCATGGCCCCGCACATCAGGGTCGTCATCAGCATGATGGTTCGGGGATCGAGGGTTTCCACGTTGGGCGCGATCTAAAATAAGCAGTTCGGCAATTTTAGTTTAGTTAAAGAAAAATTAGTTCATTTGCAGTAAATATGATGGCTATCCGCAGCTGCCGGCGGACGAGTTGCATTTGAGAAATTGCAGTCTGAAATAGAAAACCGGCCAGTGACGGCCGGTTTTCTGTCTTACCGCGTGACGAACAGCTTATACAGCGCTAGGGCGCTTCGGCCCCGTGGCTTTCTTTGGCGTCGGCAGCAGGGTCAGGCTGACGCCAGGCACGCGGTCGCCCTGCAGCACGGCCGCAAACGTCATCAGCTCGTCGCGGCGGAAGGCGTGGATGGCGACTCTGGCGCCGACGGCGTAACGGCCCAGCAAGGTGTCCAGGTTGCTGCCCGTCACGCGCAAGCCGTCGACGGCCACCAGCACGTCGCCCGCCGACAGGCCGGCTGTGTGGGCGGCGCCACCCTGGTGTACCTGCGCCAGTTTGGCGTCGTTGCCGTCGCGGCCCAGGTTAACGTCCAGGCTGGCTTTTTCCGCCTTGCGCGCGTCGCTGTATTTCACACCGAACGGCGCCAGCAGGCGCGCCAGCGGCACGTCGTCCGTGCCGCGGATATAGCGCTCGAAGAACGGCTTCATGCGCGTGCCGGCAATCTCATCGAACAGGGCTTCGACTTCGGCCGGCGTCACGCCGCGCGCTTTACCCTTGTAGAAATCGCGGCCATAGCGCTGCCACAGCGCCTGCATCACGTCGTCCAGCGATTTCTCTCCATTCGTCTTGCTGCGGATCGTCAGGTCGAAGGCCAGCGCGATCAGCGAACCCTTGGTGTAGTAGCTGACGATGGCGTTCGGCGCGTTTTCATCCTGGCGGTAGTACTTGCCCCAGGCGTCGAAGCTGGAATCGGCCACGCTTTGCTTGCTGCGGCCGCTGCCGCGCAAGACGCTGTTGACGGTTTTTCCCAGCAGTTTGAAATAGGCCGCTTCATCGATCAGGCCAGCGCGCACCAGCATCAGGTCGTCGTAATAGCTGGTGAAGCCTTCGAATAGCCACAGCAGCGGCGAATAGCTTTCCGCCTGCAGGTTGTACGGCGCGAAAGCGGCCGGCTTGATGCGCTTGACGTTCCAGGTGTGGAAGTACTCGTGGCTGCACAGGCCGAGGAATTTCAGGTAGCCGTCGCCGATTTCCGTGCTGGTCGACGCCGTCGTCGGCAAGTCGGCGCGGGCGCAGATCAGCGCCGTCGAGGCGCGGTGTTCGAGGCCGCCGTAGCCGTCGCCGACGGCCATGGTCATGAACACGTAACGCTCCATCGGCGCTTTCTTGGTCTTCGGCTCGAAGAAAGCGATCTGCGTTTCGCAAATGGCTTTCAGGTCGCGGCACAGACGGTCCAGGTCCAGGTTCGGCACCTTGCCCGTGACGACGATATCGTGCGGCACGCCATGCGCGGTGAAGGTGGCCAGCGCGAAGTCGCCCATCTCCACCGGATGGTCGATCAGCTCATCGTAGTTGGCCGCCTGGTAGCTGCCGAAGCCATAGCGCTTGGCCTTGAGTTCCGGCAGGGTCGTGGCGACACGCCAGGTCTTGCAGGCCGCATCCTTCGGCTGCACGATGTGCACTTCATGGGCGTCGGATTCCTGGCCCAGTACGCGCAGGAACACGCTGGTGCCGTTGAAGAAGCCGTGATTCTGGTCCAGGTGGGCGGCCCGCACGGACAGATCCCACGCATACACGTCGTATTCGACCGTCAACGGGCCCTTGCAAGGCGCGGCTTGCCACGAGTGCTTGTCCAATTTGGTCAGCGCCACGGCCTTGCCCTCGGACTCGGCGCGGATGCTGACGATGTTGCGCGAAAATTCGCGGATCATATAGCTGCCCGGAATCCAGGCCGGCAAGGACAGAACCTGGCCGATGGCGGCCGGCGACTTGACCGTCAACGTCACCTTGAACATGTGACCGGCCAGGTCCGCTGCGGCGATGCTGTAGATGATGCCGGCCGCCGGTGCGGTTTTCGCCCTGGTTTTCGCAACGGCTTTGCTTGTGGCATTGCCGGAGGCTTTTGCGGTGATTTTTTTAATCGGTGCTTTCTTCATGTTTTCCTCGTGTCTGGCCTGTCTTCCCGGGAACGCCACTGCCCCGCCTTACAAATCGTCAGGTGTATCAATATCGCGCAAGATGCCGCCGTCGTCCACTGTCACTTCACACACGGCATGGCTGTTGACGATGCTGCGCGCACCCTGGTCGCCATCGAGCGCCAGCAGCAGCGGCAAGTGAAAGGCGCTGAACGCGACAGGATTGCCGCGCCGTCCCTGGAACACGGGCACGGCGATGCGCGCGCCATCGCCGATGGCTTGCGACAAGGTGGCGATTGTAGCCGCTTCCACGAAAGGCATGTCGCCCAGGGCGATCAGCCAGCCCGGCGCGCCGCGCACATAGTCGATGGCGCAGGTGAGCGAGGCGGCCATGCCAGTATCGGCGTCGTGGCAGACGCGCACTTCGCAGCCCAGCGCACCGAGCGCACGCGCCACTTGCGTATCGTCTGCGCGCACCACGGCCAGCACGCGCGGCAGGGCCGCCAGCATGTTCCTGGCCGCCGCCACCACGACCGGCAAGCCCGCATGCGAGCCTTCCGTCAAAGGCTGCAATAATTTGTTCTGCACGCCGGAAGGGTCGAACCTGCGCCCCCTTCCGGCTGCCAGCAAGATGCCGACCGTACTCAAAAAACTACTGCCGTCATGCGGCCGCCAGGTCGAACGGCAGCTTGCGCAGGCGCTTGCCCGTCAGGGCAAACAGCGCATTGGCGAATGCAGGCGCCAATGGCGGCACGCCCGGCTCGCCCATGCCCGTCGGCGCGTCGCCCGACGGCACCAGGTGCACCTCGATCACCGGCATGTCGGGCATGCGCGGCACCGGATAGTCGCCGAAGTTCTGCTGCTGCACCACGCCATCCTTGAGCGTGATGGCC
Organism: Janthinobacterium rivuli; assembly: GCF_029690045.1. Classification (NCBI taxonomy): domain Bacteria; kingdom Pseudomonadati; phylum Pseudomonadota; class Betaproteobacteria; order Burkholderiales; family Oxalobacteraceae; genus Janthinobacterium; species Janthinobacterium rivuli. The sequence goes on along the minus strand of NZ_CP121464.1, from coordinate 1,001,806 downwards.
GCGCCGGGGATGGTCATGCCCAGCGCCATCAGCGCGGCGCCCTGCACTTGCGCCTCGATCGTCAAGGGATTGACGGCCAGGTTGCAATGCACGCCCGCCCACACCTGGTGCAGCTTGGGCGCGCCTTCCACCACGGAAGCCGTCACCACGTAGGCGACGACAGAATTGAACGATTCATGCATGGCCACGCCCCAGGCCTGCCCTTTCGGCAGCTTCTTCTTGCCATAGCCGGACTTGGCCACGGCCAGGTCCAGCGCGGCGATGTGGCGCGTGTGCCTGGCGTCGATCAGCTGCTTGCGGTAGGCGACGGGATCCATCTTCGCCACGTGCGCCGCCTCGTCGATCAGAGTTTCCATGACAAAGGCCGTATGCGTCGAACCGACGGAGCGCCACCACAGCACGGGCACGTTCGCCTTGGCCGTGTGCACGGACAGCTTCATCGGCAGGGTGTACGGCTCGCCCATCCCTTCGACCATGGTGCCGTCGACGCCATTTTTCACCATGAAGGCTTCGAATGGCGTGCCGGCCATGATCGACTGGCCCACGATGGTGTGGTCCCAGGCGAGGATTTTTCCTTTGGCGTCGAGACCGATCTGCGCGCGGTGCACATGCGACGGCCGGTAGTAGCCGCCCTTGATGTCATCCTCGCGGCTCCACATCAGCTTTAAGGGGCCGCTCTTGCCTGCCGCCCGGTATGCCTTGGCGACGTTGACGGCTTCGACCACATAATCGGACGAGGGCACGGCGCGCCGGCCAAAGCCGCCGCCAGCCATCATCGTGTGCAAGGTCACCTGCTCCGGCTTCAGGCCGGAGGTGGCCGCGATCGCCGCCTGGTCACCCGTCTGGAATTGCGAACCGACCCACATCGTGCATTTGTCGGCCTGCAGGTCGACGACGCAGTTGAGCGGCTCCATCGGCGCGTGCGCCAGGTAAGGGAACTCGTACACAGCTTCGATCTTTTTCGGCGCCTTGGCCAGCGCTGCGACATCGAATGGGCGCGCCACCGTGCCCGGCGTTTTCGCCAGCGCCTTGAAAGCGGCCAGCTGCTTGTCGCTGCTGACCTTTTCCACGGCGCTCGTATCCCATTCGATGGCCAAAGCGTCACGTCCCTGCTTGGCAGGCCAGTAACCGTCGGCAATCACCGCCACGCCGCTGCCGCCACGGTCGATCTTCACTTCCAGTACCTCGAGCACGCCCTTGATGGCTTTCGCCTTGCTGGCGTCGAATGTCGCCACCTTGGCGCCAAACACGGGCGGACGCGCCACCATGGCCACTTTCGCGCCAGGCGGCTTGAAGTCGATGCCGAACTGCTGTTTTCCCGTGGATTTGGCCGCCGCGTCGAGGCGTTTCACGGGTTTGCCGATGATGACAAATTCGCGCGGGTCTTTCAGCTTGACGGTGGCGGGCACGGGTTGGCGCATGGCCGCGTCGGCAAACTCGCCATACGTCGCCTTTTGTCCGCCAGGGCCATACAGCACGCCCTTGGCGGCACGCACCTGGTCGGGACTGACTTTCCACTGCGCGGCAGCGGCGCCCACCAGCATGGCGCGCGCCTTGGCGCCGATTTCGCGGTACTGCGTAAACGAGTGGGCGATGCTGCCCGAACCGCCCGTCATCTGCATGCCGTAGGCGGCATCCTTGTACTGCTCGCCGGCCGGCGCCAGGGCGCCGTGCACCAGGCTCCAGTCGGCGTCGAGTTCCTCGGCGATCAGCATGGGCAAGCTCGTTTGCACGCCCTGGCCGAATTCCAGCCGGTTCACCTGCACCGTCACCGAGTTATCGGGAGCGATGTGCAAGAAGGCGTTCGGCGCATACACGGGCTTGGCGGGCGCGGCATCGGCCGCCTGCGCCAGCTTGCCTGCGCCGGGCAGGAAAAAGCCCAGCATCAAGCCGCCGCCGGCCGCCGCGCCGGCCTTCATGAAACCGCGCCGCGACACGCCATCGGCAACGGCCACCGGCGCCGATGCCAGCGCCGCGCCCAGGGTCACCCCGCCATGCTGCAATGCTTCCTGATTCAACCATTCGATACGCATGTCGCTCTCCTCAGGCCAGGGTCTTGGCCGCGTCCTTGATGGCTGCGCGGATCCGTTGATAGGTGCCGCAGCGGCAGATATTGCCGCTCATGGCGCCGTCGATGTCGGCATCGCTGGGCGCCTTGTTGGTGCGCAGCAGCGCCGTGGCGCTCATCACCTGGCCGCTTTGACAGTAGCCGCATTGCGGCACGTCGTGGCGTACCCATGCCGCCTGCACGGCCTTGCCCACCTGATCGTTTTCCATCGCTTCGATGGTGGTGATCTTTTGCGCGCCCACCGAGGAAATCGGCGTGATGCAGGAGCGGATCGGCTGGCCGTCGAGGTGCACCGTGCAGGCCCCGCACAGGGCCGCGCCGCAACCGAACTTGGTGCCCGTCATATTCAGGTTATCGCGCAGCGCCCACAGGATGGGCGTGGAAGGATCGGCGTCGACCTGCGTGTCGCGTCCGTTGATATTCAAGGTAATCATCTGCTGCTTCCCCTTTTTTGGATTGTTATGGCGTCTACGAACAACACTTGATGATACGACAGCGGAAAAAAGTGCAAAAAAAAGCGCGCCTTGCGAGGGCGCGCCGTCCAGCCTTCCTGGCGACAGCCCGGATTACTTAATGGTCGAGAATTTCTGTTCCAGCGTCTTCGCATCGACCGCGCCCGGAATGCGGCTGCCGTCGGCAAAGAAGATGGCTGGCGTGCCCGAGACGCGCAATTGCTGGCCCAGGGCCAGGATTTTTTCATGCGGGTTGGCGCAAGTGGCGGCCACCGTGGCCGGCGCCTTGCCGTTCAACATCCAGTCATCCCAGGCCTTGTTGCGGTCCGGCGCGCACCAGACATTGCGCGACTTGACGATGGAGTCCGGCGACAGGATGTTGTACATGAAGGTGTAGACGGTGACGTTGTCGATTTCCTTCAGCGCATTCTGGCGGAAACGCTTGCAATAGCCGCAGTTCGGATCTTCGAACACGGCGATCACGCGCTTGCCATTGCCCTTGACGGTCTTCATGGCGGAATCGAGCGGCAAGTCGGAGAACTTGATGCGATTGACTTCATCGAGGCGCACCTTGGTCAGGTCTTGCGACGTCTTGGCGTCGAAGACGTGGCCGACGAACAGGTATTGCGCGGCTTTGTCCGTGTACAGGATGTCGCCGCCCGTGCGCACTTCATACAGGCCGCCGTATGGGGTTTCCTTGACCGAATCGACCTTGGCGCCTTCGCCCAGGCGCGGCTCGATCAGCTTTTTGATGTTTGCTTCCGTCGGCGTTTCCGCGCCGGCGCACGACATCATCAGGCCCGAGGCCAGTACCAATGCGATTCTGCTCATTTTTATCACTATCACTTCTCCACTTGAAACGCCTGGCGGGACTGGCCTCTGGTCCGGCGTCATGATCTCTTTGACAAAACGATCGCCGCAGACCAGCTGCGGCGACCTTGAATTTTCACACCTGCCATTATCCGGCGATATCTTAAGATTCGCTGATATTTACTGATGTCCCAATGCGTGCGCAATCATTTTTCGCTTCAGGGCCGGCAATTTATCCAGCAAGTTTAATCCCAAATTGCGAACCACGCGCAACGGTTCCAGATCGGCGCCAAATAATCGCGCCAGGCCATCGGTCGCCAGCTGCATCAACAGCACGTCTTCCTTGCGCGCGCGCGCATAGCGGGCCAGCATGCGCTCGTCGCCGATGCCGCGGTGCGCTTCGCGTTCGCTGATCGTCTTGACCAGCTGCGCCACGTCGGCAAAACCCAGGTTCATGCCGTGGCCCGCCATCGGGTGCACCACGTGGGCGGCGTCGCCGACCAGGGCCACGCGCGGCGCCACCATGGCGTGCGGGCGCATCAGGGTCAGGGGAAATGCGCGCACCAGCTCCGGCTGCAGCGGCGTGAGCTTGCCCAACTTGTCGTGGCAATAGGCGGCCAGGCGCGCGGCCAGGGCGTCGGCCGATTCGGCCATCAAGGTATCGGCCAGCGCATCGGGCGCCGACCAGACCAGCGAAACGCGGTCCCCCGGCAGCGGCAGCAGCGCGACGATGCCTTCGCTGCCCGTGAACCACTGGTGGGCCGCGCCATGGTGCGGCTTTTCGCAGGCGAAGTTGCTGACCACGCCGCGCTGGCCATACGAGCGGTAATCGAGGCCGATATCGCACTGGCCCCGCACCCACGACTGGGCACCGTCCGCGCCCACCACCAGCGCACAGGTGATGGTGTCGCCGCCATCGAGGTGCACGATGGCCGAATCATTCGTCCATTCCAGGCGGCTGGCCCGGCCCTGCAGCACGCTGACGTTCGGCGCGAATTTGAGGGCGGCGTCCAGCGCCTGGCCCAGGTTGCGGTCTTCGATGATCCACGCCAGCGTGCCCACATGGGCGCCGTAGGCGTCGAAACCGAGTCCGCCCGCCTGCGCGCCGTCGCCGTTGACCAGCATGGCGTCAACGGGCGCCACCCTGTCAGGCGCCAAAGCACCCCATACCTTCAGCGACGACAGCAACTGGTGCGCCGTATGATTGAGCGCATACACGCGCACGTCCCAGCTGGCTTCGACCGGCTTGGCAGCCGAAGCGGGGGCGGGCGGGCTCACCGGCGATAGCAGGGTGACGCTTTGTCCTGCCTGGGCAAACGCCAGCGCCGTGGTTTTCGCGATGGCGCCATTGCCGACGATGCAAACGTCGCTGTGGCTGTGCATGAAGCGCCGCATGGTAGGGGGAGTGGGACTGTTCATGCGGCCATTATAGCGTTTGCCCCACCCTTTTCAGATAGTCCGGAAGTACAGAACGCGTGCCCCAGATCAAGCGGTGCCATGAAAGACGGGCAGCACATGGTCCGCGATCTCCTGCATCGTCTCGGCCAGCGGGCGGCGGTTCTGCCGCAGCTGCAAGCCGATATGCCGCACGCCGGCCGCGCGCATGGCGTGCAGCTCCGCGATCAGGCCATGGCGCCCCGTGCGGCCGCCGAAACGAAAACGCTGCAGCGGCAGGTTCGGATCTTCGTCCAGATCCAGGTGGATGAAGCTGACATACGGCTTGTCCTCTCCAGCCACGGCGCGCCATTGCGCCGAGCGCCGCGCATGGTCGTCCGGCGTGCCCGGATAGGCGAGCCAGCCATCCATCTGCGCGCCGATCCACGCGGGCGACTGCTGCGCCAGCCCCGCCACCAGCAGCGGCAAGGACGCGGCGGGTTTGGGCAGCAGACGGATGCCGGGCGGCAGGCGCATCTCGCCCCAGTCGCGCAGCATGGCGACCTGCTCGCGGAAGGCGGCGCCGCGCTGGTCGAAATCGCGGCCAAACACGGGATACTCGACGGGCCGGTCGCCGCTGGCCACGCCCAGCAGCAAACGCCCGCCGCTCAACTGGTCCACGCTGGCCGCCGCTTTTAACGTCAGCACCGGCTCACGCAGCGGCAGCACCACGGCGGCCGTGCCCAGCAAGATGTTGTCCGTGATACCGGCCAGGTAGCCGAGGTAAGTAAACACCTCGAAGACCTGGGCCGCGTCGCCGAACGACGGGTCGTACAGGGGCACGTCGCGCAGCCACAGGGCCCGAAAATCCAGGCGGTCGGCCAGCTTCGCCAGCGCCGCATGCTGTTTCAGATCCGGCTCGCCCGGCACCCGGCCGGACGCCGCATTCGCCTGGCGCCCCGTGGACGACCAGTCATTATCGAGCGGCAGTTCCAGGCCGATACTGAAACCGCCCTGCCCCAGCTTTTGCATCGCAGTCATGGGCTTCACCTCAATCCCACTGCGGCGCCAGCCCGTCCGGGTTGGCCAGGCGCTCGCCACGCTCCAGCGTCGCCATCTGCGCCATCTCGTCCGGCGACAGGGTGATGCGCTGGAAATGCAGGTTCGCTTCCAGGTTGGCGCGCCGGGTCGACGACGGGATCACGGCAAAGCCCTGCTGCAGCGACCAGCTCAGGGCCACTTGCGCCGGCGTCACGCCGTGCCTGGCGGCGATGGCCGCGATCACGGGATCCGCCATCACCTTGCCATACGCGAGCGGCATGTAGGCCGTGATGTGGATGCCTTGGCTGCGCACGAAGTCGATGACCTTGCGGTTTTGCAGGAACGGGTGGATCTCGATCTGCTGCGTGGCGATTTCTGCCGCGCCCACCGTATCGATGGCTTGCCGCAGCTGCGCGTTGGTAAAATTCGACACGCCGATGGCCCTGGTCAGCCCCTGCGCCTTGGCATCCGCCAGCGCCGCCATGTATTCGGCCACGGGAATCGCGTCTTGCGGCGACGGCCAGTGGATCAGGGTTAGGTCCAGCTGTTCCAGCCGCAGCTTGTGCAGGCTGTCTTTCAAACTTGGAATCAGCTTGTCGCGCTGCAGGCTCTCGATCCAGATCTTGGTGGTGACGAACAACTCGTCGCGCGGGACGGCGCTGGCGGCGATCGCCTGCCCCACTTCGGCTTCATTGCCATAGATTTGCGCCGTATCGATATGGCGGTAGCCGACGTCCAGGCCCGTGGTGACGGAATCGATGACGACCTGGCCCTGCAGGCGGAAAGTGCCCAGGCCGATTTCAGGGATGGCGGTGTGTTGGGTGCTGGTGTTCATGCGGCAGTCCTCTCAAATAGATTTCGATGACCACACTATGCGCCCATCTTTTATTGAGAAAAATACCGTTTATATCAAATCATATTTGACCCACGCGCAAGTAACGCAATGCCGATCCGGGAAATACAGGAAAAGTCGCAGCCGGCTCTTGCATTCCCGTTTTGGTCTGCTATAATTCGCCACCTTGGCCTGGTAGCTCAGTCGGTAGAGCAGAGGATTGAAAATCCTTGTGTCGGTGGTTCGATTCCGCCCCGGGCCACCAAGAATTCGTTATACGTTCAAAAACGCCACCTTCGGGTGGCGTTTTTGTTTGTGGACTGCGCCAATTCACCGCAGCATCCCCCTCTTCGGGCCGCATGCCGGCATCCTCCCCTCATCCGATACGGTATTTCCCCTCCAGCGCATGGCCCGGCGGCCTGACGCGAGACGCCAGTACCCCGATACCGGCAGATATTCCCCATGGGAAACATGTTAAAATTAAATAAATATTAACACCGGCATCAAGGATGATGAAAATGAAAAAATGGTTCTTGCTGGCTGCCACCAGCGCACTTGCAGGCATGGGCACGGCACAGGCCACGCAAGTGGCAGAGCAAGTGAAAAGCCCATCGAGCGCAACGCCTCAGGAACAGAAGAGTGCCGTCCTCCACAGGCCATGGGAACGAAAGGTGGAGGGGGAGAAATTTTCCATGGAGATGCTCGACAGCGACCGCCTCGATCCGGCGTATCCAGGCTTGCCGCTGGGCGCGGTCATCGAGGCAGTCAAAAAATTTGTGCGCGAGAAAAAGGGGGAGTTTGAATCGACGGCTGACTACAAGCGCAGAATGGCGGCAGCGCTGAACGAAAAAGTGGTGGCGGATTCGAGCTTGAATGATGCACTGGCCTTTGTTGTTTCCGTCAAAAAAGACGGAGCATATTCCGTTGGCATTGGGTACGATTTCAATGCGGATACGGGAAAGGTGAAGCTGTATGTCTTTCCCCGCACACGAGACTTGAATGGCATCGGCGCGCCTGACTATGACATCAACAAGCCTTCCTATAAAGGACTGGACCAATTTGACTTGAGTTCCAAATTGAACTCGAAAGGCCGTTATAAAGGACGCAGCACCTATCGCGGCTACTATCGCGGCTACTATCCCATTGAAGAAACGTACACATCCACGATGGGCGTTGCCGTCAATCGCATCCCATTCCTGGATATTGACCGGGGCTACACCCAATACATAAAACCTGCATTCCAGTTTACGCTGGAAAATGCCGTCGCGGCAAAAGAATTGCCGGTCTTGAAGGCGATGATCGTGATGCAGCTGGCATCGCCTTACATTGCCTACGACTACGAGTCGTCCGATTCAACACCACAACAAATCGACGTGACTACGACAGATAGAGTATTTCTTACTGGGAATATCTTGGGCATCGTTTTTTACTCCGGCATCACTGGCGAAATCCTGGGGCGATTACCAGCGTCATTTGGCCTGCCTGCTGCCAGGCAAGCCACGAATGAGAGAAGCGCGCCCGCAGCGCAGTAATGGCAACTGTCCAGATACCGGCCTAGCCTTGCATCTCCCCGTGCCTTGCTTGCGCCGGGTAACAGAATTTGCCGCGCCAATAAAAACGCCAACCTTCGGGTTGGCGTTTTTATTGAATCGAGCAAGGCTGCCGGCTGCGGCCAGCCCCGTCGTTCTTACCACATCAAATCATCGGGAATCTGGAACGCCGCATACGGATCGTCCTCATCCACTTCCGTGCTGGCCTGCTTGACGCGCACGACGATGGCCGGGTCGCGTTCGGCGATCTTGTCGGCGATGATGCGCGGCACCAGTTCCACGGCGCCGCCCAGGCAGATGATCACCAGGCGGCCCGCCACCAGGTGGGCCTGCACGGCGGCCGTCACGTAGATGCGCTCGATCTTGTTGTTGAACGTGAAGTTATACGGCACGTCGCCGTTGTTGCCCTTGCTCTGGCGGTTTTTTTGCACCATTTGCGCGATCTGCGCCACGATGGCTTTCTGGTTGGCGGCCGCGTCGCGCTGGGCGTTCAGTTCGCGCGCGCGTTCCGCGTTCTTGCGCTGCGTCTCGAGCGCGGCCAGGCGCACTTCGTCGACGCTTTGCGTGCCGCTCTTGCGCTCGTCCTTTTTTTGCTTGCTCTTGTCCTGGTTGGCCAGCTTGACCTTCTTCTTGTCGACCAGGCCGGCCTTTAAAAACTGCTCTTGCAACGAGACCATAACTACTCCGTATTGAGGGTGCGCCGGCCAAGGCAGCGGCATCGGCCGGTGGAAAGACGCTAGCATAGCAAAAAACAGGGGCGCTGCCGCCGCAACATGGCTGCCCGGGCCAGCCAGGGAGCGCCTTGTACCTGCCAGTAACAAAAAGACACACTCGAGTGGAAATTTTGTTGATAAATGTCCTATAGTTAGTTACGTTCTGCATATCGGCATTACCTGCCGATTGCACGTCCCCTTCCACCGACTGCGCCTACAAGGATTTACCATGAAACAATTAATCGCCCTCTGCATCGCCGCCGCGTTTGCCAGCACCGCCTTTGCCGCCGCACCGGAAGCGGCGCCCGTCGCCAAGACGGCGCAACAGTCAAAAATGACGACCTGCAATGCGGATGCCGCCGGCAAGAAAGGCGATGAGCGCAAGGCCTTCATGAAGGAATGCCTGAGCGCCAAGCCGGCACCGGCCATGACACAGCAAAACAAGATGAAAGCGTGCAATGTCGACGCCAAGGACATGAAGGGCGATGCCCGCAAGGCCTTCATGAAGGAATGCCTGAGCGCGCCGAAGAAATAAGCGCCTCGCTGCTTGCCCCACAACGCCAGCATCATGCTGGCGTTTTTTATGGCTATGTCACCGTCAAATGTGGGAATGCGCCCAGCGTTGCTTTCAATAACGTTTCCGGTGAGCGGATACGCCTGGCGTCGAGTATCCAGCGCCATCCCAGGTAGTTCGGCAGGTAGCGCGTCGCCACGCCATGAAACGGACCCAGCCATTGCCGCAAACGGCTGTGATAGGCATTGACGTTCTGCACATGGGCGGCGCCCTGCACGCGGATGCCGGCGCGCAAGTTGACGGCCTGGTGGCTGATGCCCGCTTCCCTCGCAAAGGCCCGGTAGGCGGCATGGCCATCGGTCACCAGCAGCACGTCCTTGTCGATAACGGGTAACAAGCAATGATGCAGCTGCGCTTTCGTCAACGCCCCTTTTCCCGTGACAAAATCGAGCGTCTGCCCCGTGCGGTCGCGCGCCACCAGGATGCAGACCTGTTCATTGGAAATGCCGCGCTTGTAGGCATGGTCGCCCCGGCGGCGCGCCGGACGCGTCATGTTTCTGGATCCCTTTTCCGATTCCAGCAGATATAACTCGTCGGCTTCGGCAATGCCGTGCAGACCATGCGGTCTGTCCGTCTTTGCCAACGACAAAAACCGGTGGCGCCAGCGGAACGTAGTGTTACGGTGTACGCCCAGCTGTAACGCCGCCTTGCGCACGGAATCCGATGCCAGAAGGCAATCGGCGTAGTCGAGCCACAGCGCCTTGTGGCGCAAGCGGGCCAGCGGCGTGCCAGTCAAGGCATTGAAGGTGCGGCCGCAGGACATGCAGCGGTAGCGCTGCAAACCGTGCGCATGGCCATGCCGGTGCAATTGGTCTGAATGGCAAGCGGGACAGGCCAATCGCGGTTGGGCCACACTTTCTAGCAGCGCGACGGTCGCGTCTTGTGGAGAGTTGCCACGCAACAGGGCAATGCCTGCCTGCCGCTGGCGTTGGCTCAGCTGAGCAAACTGCGCAATCAAGGTGATCCATTCGGCTGGCCGCATGATCTGCTCCTGCAGGGTGGGTATGCAGAGTCAGACAGCACGGTCACAGGAAGATTCCGGCATTTCCCCTACTTGCCGATGACAGAGCCTTTTTTATTGCGCTGCGTACGCCTGCATCAGCCGGTCAAGGAAAACAAACAGCTGGCCGTTCATGGCTTGCCAGTCGTGGACGCGCAAGGTGGCTGGCTGCTGCACGAAGCGGTGGGACGCGAGCGTGGCCAGTTCCGTTTCTGCCGCGGCGATCAGCAGCTCGACCACCTCCGGCGTGAACTCCATATGGCACTGGAAGCCGTATACCAGATTGCCGTATTCGATGATCTGGCGGGGGCAGCCCTGGCTATAGGCGATGACCTTCGCGCTGTCGGTCAGCCCCGGCATGTCGCTATGCCAATGCCCGCTTTCCAGGACATCGCCGACATGCTTGAACTTGTCGTTCACCTTTCCGTCTGCCGTCAGCACGATGGGGAACTTGCCGATCTCCTTTTCTGGGCTGTGCGCATGGCGCGCTCCCAGGGCTGCGCCGATCAGCTGCGCGCCCAGGCAAACGCCGACGACGGCCTTGTCTGCGGCGGCACAGGCGGCTATCAGGGCCTGTTCGGCTGCGGCGTCGAAATGCGGGCATTCCTCGCGCGTCGTCGACGGCGACTGCGGCCCGCCCATGACGACCAGCAGGTCGATGTCCGCGATGGAGCCGGGCAGCGGTTCATGGGCATGGACGCGGGAATACGTAGCCTGGTGGCCGCGCTCGCGCACCCATGTCTCATAGGCGCCCGGCGCCTCGAACGCTTCATGCACGATGAAATGGACTTTCATGATGTTCCCTTTCTGTGGCGAGGAATTAAAAAACTATGGCTGGCCCAGCACCTGGGCCAGCACCGCGGCGAACGCCTGCGCGCCAGCTTCATCGATGGTCGACACGGTGATCCGCAATCCCTGCGTCAACACCTGCACGCCGAAGGCTTCGCCGCCGCGCACCAGCCAGCCATGCCGGGCCAGCGCCAGCACGGCCGCTTGGCTGCTATCCGGCAGTGGCAGCCACAGGTTCAGGCCATCGGCGGGACTGGCGCAGACCAGGCCGTGCGCCGCCAGCGCCGCCGCCACCATGTCGCGGCGGCGCGCATAGTCGGCGCGGGCCAGGACCACTTGCGCGGACACGTCGGGCGACGACAGGCAGGCGCTCACGGCATCCTGCAAGAGATGGCTGACCCAGTTCGTGCCGGGCGCCAGGCGCAGACGCAGGCGCTGGGCGGTCGGCCCGTCGCTGGCGACAACGGCCAGGCGCAGGTCGGGGCCGAAGATCTTCGACACTGAACGGATCAGCGCCCAGCGCCGGGCTGCAGGCGGAATCACATCCTGGTAGCCGGCGACGGACAGCAGCGAGAAATGGTCGTCGACGATCACCAGCACGTGCGGGTAAGCGGCCAGCACGGCGCGCAGCTGGGCCGCGCGCGCCGCGCTCAGGCTGCACCCGGTCGGATTGTGCGCGCGCGGCGTCACGATGACGGCTTGCGCGCCTTGCGCCAGCGCCCGTTCCAGCGCCCCGGCCTGCATGCCCTCGACATCGACCGCCACGCCAACGGCGTGCAGCCCGGCGCTGCGCAAGGTGTTGATGCTGCTGATGAAACATGGGTCTTCCACGGCCACCTTGTCGCCCGCGACCAGATACGCACCCAGGAGGCGCTCGACCGCGTCCACCGCCCCATTCGTCAGGGTGATGTCGTGGCCCTCGGGGCAGTCGCCGGCCATCCAGCGCCGCGCCAGGGCTTCCAGTTCCGGATCGACGGTAGCCTCGCCATACAGGCGCGGGCGGTATGGCTTGCGCGCCAGGGCCGCGCCGACATCAGGCAACCAGGCAAGGTTCGGGTTACCGCCGCCCAGGTCGGCCAGCGGCGAGCCGGGCAGCAAGCCTTCCTGCTCGCCCGGATCGCGCTGCGCGCGGATGGCCGTGCCCAGACGCCCTTGCGTGACCGCGATGCCGGCCGTCACCAGGCGCTGGTACGCCAGCGACACGGTATTGCGGTTGACGCCCAAGGCGGCGGCCAGCTCGCGCACGGTGGGCAGCTCCTGGCCCGGCGCCAATTCTCCCGCCTGCGTCAGCGCGCGGATGCTGTCGAACAGCTCCGCCGCGGTTTTCCCTGTGATTTTCACGATAGTCTCAGACATGATATATTTTGGCATAGGACAATAATATACCACTGCGGCGACTCCTGCCGCTAATAAAAGGCGAATACAAGGCTGACACATGCACAACGACATCCCCTTGCTCACTCCCACCATGCATGAGCGGCATGGGCGCTGGCCGCAAGCCGTGTCGGTAGACGATTTCCGCCGCAATCTGGCGGCGGTGCATGCGCGCATGGCGGCCGCGTGCCAGCGGGTCGGGCGCGACCCGGCCGGCGTGCGCCTGCTGCCCGTCAGCAAGACCAAGCCCGAAGCGAGCCTGCGCCTGGCGTACGCCGCCGGTTGCCGCATGCTGGGAGAAAACAAGCCGCAGGAGGCGGGCCGCAAGTGGGAAGCGATGGCGGACCTGGCCGACCTGCAATGGTCGGTGATCGGCCATTTGCAGACCAACAAGGCCAAGCTGGTGGCGCGCTTTGCCAGCGAATTCCAGGCCCTCGACAGCCTGCGCGTGGCCGAGGCGCTGGAGCGGCGCCTGCAAGCGGAAGGGCGCGGACTCGATGTGTTCGTGCAAGTGAACACCTCGGGCGAAGCCAGCAAATACGGCTTGCCGCCGGACGAGGTGGCCGCTTTCCTGCGCCAGCTGCCCGCCTTCCCGGCGCTGCGCGTGCGCGGTCTCATGACCCTGGCGCTGTTGTCGGCGGAAGCCGTGCGCGTGCGCCGCTGCTTCGTGCTGCTGCGCACACTGCGCGACCGGCTGCGCCAGGACGTCCCGCATGGCATCGGCCTCGACGAACTGTCGATGGGCATGTCCGGCGATTATGAAATCGCCATTGAAGAAGGCGCCACCGTCGTGCGCGTCGGCCAGGCCATCTTCGGCGCGCGCGACACGCCCGATAGCCACTACTGGCCGGCAGCGGAAGGTGGTCGCGCCGTCAATCATGCCGAATGATCAAGATGACATGCTGAAAGATACCGCGTAATATTTTTACCATACTGCTCAGCTCGGCAGCAGAGCTCACTGGTGAAAGGACGGCAGCGTGGCCGCGTCAAACGATCTCGCGCACTGGCGCGGACAGATTTTTGCGCGCCTGCTGCAGGCGGTGCTGCTGCTGGGCATCGTCACTGCCATTCCCAGCGCCCTGCTGGCCGCGCGCGAAGCTATCTGGTCCATAGTCATCCTCGACGTGCTGGCCATCGGCTGGATCGGCCTCATCTGGCATTGGCGCGCCATGCCCTACCGCTGGCGCGTGTGGCAATTTCTCATCATCGCCTACCTGGTGGGCGTGGGCCTGCTCCTGAAAATCGGCCCCGTCAGCCAGATCTACATGATGCTCATGCCCGTGCTGGCGGCCCTGCTGCTGGGGATGCGGCCCGCCTTGTCGACCCTGGCCCTGACGTCGCTGACCATCTTTGTCCTCGGCCTGCATCCCGACGTCGCCCTGCACGTGCAGGGCGTGCCCGACTCCCCCGTGCTGCGCGCGCTGATCGTGGCCCTGAACTTCCTGTTCATCGCCGCCGTGCTGACCCTGTCCTGCGCCTTCCTGCTGCGCCACCTGGAACGCAGCAGCCAGGCCCTGTCGCAGCTGAACGCCGACCTGCGCTTGACGGCCACGGCGCTGGCCCGCCTGAACGACATGGTGATGATCGCCGAAGTGAGCGATGCCCCCGACTCCGGCACGGTATCGGCCACGCGCATCATCTTCGTCAACGACGCCTTCGAGCGCAGCAGCGGCTATGCGCGCGCCGAGGTGCTGGGCCGCAGCCTGCTGTTCCAGCAAGGCGACGCCACCGATACGGACGAACTGGCGCGCATCGCCGCCGCCATGGCCCAGGCCCAGCCGGCCAGGGCGGAATTGCTGAATTACAACAAGGCCGGCAAGGCGTACTGGGTGGAAGCGGAACTGGTGCCGTTCACGGATGCGGACGGCAAGCAGACGCACTGGGTGGCCGTCGAGCGCGAAATCGACGAGCGCAAGAAATCGGAAGCGGACATCCACCGCCTGGCCTTCTACGACGTGCTGACGGGCCTGCCCAACCGGCGCCTGCTGATGGACCGCATCGCTCACCTGCTGGCCGCCGCACCGCGCGACCAGTCCATCAGCGCGCTGATGTTCATCGACCTCGACCACTTTAAGCACATCAACGACGCGCGCGGTCACGCCACCGGCGACGCGCTGCTGCGCCTGGCGGGCGAACGGCTGGCGCAGCTGATGCGCAAGGCCGACACGGTGGCGCGCATCGGCGGCGACGAATTCGTCGTGCTGCTGGCGCACCTGGCCGATGACCTGGACAGCGCCGCCCGCGCGGCAGCCCAGGTGGCCGAGAAAATCCGCGCCGCCATCGCGCGCGACTTCGATATCGACGGGCAGTCCTATCATTGCAGCGCCAGCATCGGCGTGACCCTGCTGCCGAAAGCGGGCCAGCAGGCGCACGACCTGCTGCGCGAAGCGGACATCGCCATGTACCGCGCCAAAGCGGAAGGACGCAACGGCATCGCCTTCTTTGAAGCGGCCATGCAGGCGGGCGTGGAGCGCCGCCTGACCCTGGAACGGGCGCTGGCGCGCGCCCTCGATGCCAGTCAATTATGCATGCACGTGCAGCCGCAGGTCGACCGCCACGGCCGGGTGACGGGCGCCGAATTGCTGATGCGCTGGCCGCAAGCGGACGGCACATACATCGCGCCTGGCGTGTTCATTCCCATCGCCGAGGAATCGGGACTGATCGTCAAGCTCGGGCACTGGGCCCTGCGCGAAGCGTGCCGCGCGGCGACCATGCTGGCGCGGGCCGGGCAGCCCGTCGCCCTGTCGGTGAATGTCAGTCCGGCGCAGTTTCGCCAGCCCGATTTCGCCGCCCGCGTGCAGGCGGCGCTGGCCGAACACGGCACGCCGGCCGGCGCCCTGATCCTGGAACTGACGGAGGGTTTGCTGATCGACCAGCGCGACGCCTCGCTGGCGCGCATGCGCGAGCTGGCGGCCCTGGGCATCCGCTTTTCCATCGACGATTTCGGCACCGGCTATTCCAGCCTCGCCTACCTGACCTCGATGCCGCTGTATGAACTCAAAATCGACAAGCGCTTCATCGACGACACACCGCGCGATGCGCGCGACACGGCCATCGTGCAAGCGATCCTGGCCATGGCGCGCCACCTGGGCTTGCGCGTCGTGGCCGAAGGCGTGGAAACGCAGGAGCAGGCCGATTTCCTGCTCGCCCACGATTGCGATGGCTTGCAAGGCTATCTGTATGCGCGGCCCATGCCGCTAGCCGACTTTCTCGTCTGGCTGACCCAGCGTCAAGCTTAGCTTTCCGACATTTCCTGCACGAAACTCCTCCGCTAGAATACCGGCCTCATAGCCTGTACCTTCACCATCCCCTTTGATTAAAGCGATCCCCGATGCGTCTGGTTCTACCTCTGCTGCCGCTGCTGCTCTCTCTGCTGCCCGCCGCCCATGCGGCCCCGTCCTCCACCGCCACCGCGCCCACGCCGATCACGCTGGACCAGGCCATGGCCGATCCCGACTGGATCGGCACGCCCGTCGAAGCGGCATGGTGGGGCTGGAATGGCCAGCTCTACTACAAGCAAAAACGCCTCGGCTCGCCCCTGCGCGACACGTATCAATTGCCAGGCGCGAACGCGAAACTCAATAGCGGCAAGCAGGTCGACGATGCGCAGCTGGCCAACCTCGATGGCCAGCAAATGGTCGTCAACCGGGCCGGCACGCGCGCCATCCTGCTGCGCAACGGCGACTTGTTCGAGCGCGACCTGAAGAACGGCGCCTTGACGCAAATCACGCGCGGCGTCTCCGCCATCAGCGACCCGCAATATTCCGCCGACGGCGGCGCCGTGCAATACCGCAGCGGCACCGACTGGTTCAGCTGGAGCCGCGCGGAGCGCCTGAGCGCTCCCGTCGCCCTGCTGCGCGCGGCCAAGGACCCGGACGCCAAGCCGGAAGCGGACGCCCTGCGCGAATTGCAACTGCGCCTGATCGTCAACCTGGCGCGCCAGAAGGAAGACCGCGACGCGAGCCGCGAACGCCGCCATGAAGAGCGCCGCCTGGACGCCACGCGCGCGCCGGAACCGATCTACCTGGGAGAAAAAGTCACCATTTCCGGCAGCGCCCTGTCGCCGGATGGCCGCTGGCTGCTGTTCGTCACGCAAGACAAGGCCGCCGAAAAGGGCAAGCTGGGCAAACTGGCGCGCTACGTCACGGAAACGGGCTACCCGGAAGCGGACGACGAGCGCACGCGCGTGGGCCGCAACATGCCGATCGCGCAAAGCCTGAAGCTGGCCGACCTGCGCACGGGCCAGGTGCGCGAGATCGCTTTTGACAGCCTGCCCGGCATCGCCACCGACCCGCTGGCGGCCTTGCGCGCCGAACAGAAACTGCCGCCGTTGAAAGGCAACCGTGCCGTGCGCATCGACGCCCAGCGCGACGGCATCGCCTGGACCGATGACGGCAGCAAGGTCGCCGTGCGCATCCGCGCCATCGACAACAAGGATGGCTGGCTCGCCAACGTCGACCTGGCCAACGGCGCCCTCGTGCCCGTGCACCGCATCAGCGATACGGCCTGGGTCAACCGCCGCGCCGAGGAATTCGGCTGGCTGCCCGACAACGCCACCCTGTGGTATCTGTCCGAGGAAAGCGGCTACGCCCACCTGTACGCGAAAACGGGCGCGGCCCCGGCGCGCGCGCTGACCAGCGGCCAGTGGGAAGTGAGCTCCGTCGAATGGAGCCGCGACGGCAAGAACGCGTATTTTATGTGCAACCGGCAAGCGCCCGGCACGTATGAAGTGTGCGCCAGCACGGCGAAAGAGGGCGGCGCGCGCGAAGTGACGAATTTGAAAGGCGTGGAAAACTTCGGCCTGTCGCCCGACAACGGCAAGCTGCTGCTGCGCTATTCCACCAGCTATATGCCGGCCCAGCTGGCCAGCGTTTCTGTCTCTGGCGGCAAGGCGAACATCCTGACCGATACGCGCAGCGACGCCTTCAAGGCGCGCAGCTGGGTCATGCCGGAACTGGTGCAAGTGCCGTCCACGCATGGCGCGGCGCCGATCTGGGCCAAGTTGTACCGGCCAAAGCAGCTGGAAGCGGGCAAGCGCTATCCGATCGTCATGTTCGCGCACGGCGCCGGCTACCTGCAGAATGTCACCGAGCGCTATCCCGTGTATTTCCGCGAACAGATGTTCCACAACCTGCTGGTCGAGCAGGGTTACATTGTGCTCGACGTCGACTACCGCGCCTCGCTCGGCTACGGCAGCGCCTGGCGCACGGCCATCTACCGCCAGATGGGCCACCCGGAACTGGAAGATTTTATCGACGGCGCCAACTGGCTGGCGCAGCAGCACCAGGGCGACATCCGGAACGTGGGCATCTATGGCGGCAGCTATGGTGGCTTCATGAGCCTGATGGCCCTGATGCGTGCACCGGACATCTTCAAATCGGGCGCCGCGCTGCGTCCCGTGACGGACTGGACCACCTACAACCACGAATACACGGCAAATATCCTGAACACGCCGGACGTCGACCCGCAAGCGTATAAAATTTCGTCACCGATCGAATACGCGGACAAACTGACGGGCAACCTCCTGATCGCCCATGGCATGATCGACGACAACGTGTTTTACCAGGACTCCGTGCGTCTGTCGCAACGCTTGATCGAGCTGAAAAAGGATAACTGGGAAATGGCCAGCTACCCGATGGAGCGCCACGGTTTCGTGCAGCCGGAAGCGTGGTATGACGAGTACCGCCGGATTTACCAGTTGTTCCAGCGTACGTTGAAGTAACTGGTGTCGGGGTCAGACCCGCCGGGTCTGACCCCAGGCAAGCACTCAGTCAAACGGCACCGGCCGCGGCGTAGTGTCGCTCGATGGCGGCAAGATCGGCAGCACGATGTGCGGCTGCTTGCCCGTCAGGGTTTTCAGGAACGCCACCAGCCTGGCGTTCTCGTCGGGCGTAAAGGTGCGGCCCAGTTGCAAACGGCCCATCACGTCGACGGCTTGCGTCAGGGTCGCCGCTTCGCCATCGTGGAAATAGGGATACGTCAGCTCCACGTTGCGCAGGGTCGGTACCTTGAAATTGAAACGGTCGGCATCCTTGCCCGTCACGGCCGAGCGCCCTTGCGCCGTCATCGCCGTCTTGTACGGCTCGACGACACCCATCTTCTGGAAAGTATTGCCGCCCACGGCGGGGCCGTTATGACAGGCGATGCAGCCGCTCGATTTGAACAGCTGGTAGCCGGCCAGCTCGTCTTTCGTCAACGCGCTTTTCTTGCCCGACAGCCATTGATCGAAACGGGAACCGGGCGTCACCAGCACCTCTTCAAAGGCGGCGATGGCGCGCGTGACTTGCTCGATGGTCAATTTATCCTGGCCAAACACTTGTCTGAATTCCGCGCGGTAGGCGGGAATCGAGGCCAGCACGTCGATGGCCAGCTCGTGCGTAAAAGCCATCTCGCCGGGATTGGCGATGGGGCCGCCCGCCTGCTCCTGCAAATCCTTGGCGCGGCCATCCCAGAATTGCGCCACGTTCATGCTGGAATTGAGCACGGTAGGCGAATTGATGGGCCCGCGCTGCCAGTTGTGGCCTATCGAGGTCTTGATATTGTCCGTGCCGCCCATGCTCAGGTTGTGGCAGCTGTTGCAGGAAATAAAGCCCGAGCGCGACAGGCGCGGATCGAAAAACAGTTTCTTGCCCAGCTCGACCATGGCTGGATTGGCCACCTTGGCGGCAGTAATCGGCTGGATCGGTTCCTTTTCGGCGGCATGCAGGACGCCGCCAAAGGCCAGGCTGGTGATGAAGAGGAAGGGTGAGAGGGTGCGGCGCATAGTCTAACTCCTGGAAACATTCCCGAATCGGCGGCGCGCGCCGGCGCGGGAATGCAGCGCACCGGCCCGGTTGCCACCCGTACATCGCTGGTTGGATGTTGATTTATATTAACTTTGACGGGTTGACAATGGAAATGACCGGGATCAAGGTTCTGGCCAGGCGCGAATCGCGCTTGCCATTTACGCAAGCCTGGCACATGATAAGGACATGCAAACGCCAACCTACCCTACCCTGTTGCCCCTGCTGCGCGCCGCGTGCGCCAGCTTCCTGCTGCTGGCCGCCAGCGCCTGCGGCAGCGCCCCCACGCAAGATGATGCGCCGCCCGCCCCCGGCAATGCCGGCTTGCTGGCGCAAATCCAGGCGGAAGTGGGCGCCGCCGCCTGCGATTCCACCCAGCAATGCCAGACCATCGCCATCGGCGCCAAGGCTTGCGGCGGCCCCGAGCGCTACCTGGCCTGGTCCAGCAAAAGCAATGACGGCAAGAAACTCAAGGCACTGGCACAGGCGCAAGCCGAAGCAAGCCGCAAGCAGCAGCAGGCGGACGGCATGATGTCCACCTGCTCCATCGTCACGGATCCGGGCGCCACCTGCGAAGCAGGGCGCTGCGTGCTGCAAAAGAGCGGCCTGGGCGGCAGCGCCGCCATGTAATCGAGTGCTACTGCAACATGTCAGGGCTGCAGCAGCAAGGTCTTGACGATCTTGCTTTCCACTTTCTCGCCCGCGCCCGACATGGCATTCTTGCTCTCCTTGCGCAGCAACAATAAATGGTCGCCGCTGACACCATATTGGCGCGTCTCGTCCGTCTTTTGCGTAAAGCTGATGACGACAAAGGCGCGCCCGCTCACGTCAAAGTGGAAATGGCTGGCCAGCGGCGTGCCGTCCGCGGCGATCCACACATCGAGGCCGCCGTCGAACTTCTTCACATACTTGCGGTCTTTCTCAGGCACTTTGTCGAGCGACAAGGTAAAGCTGAGCAGCCGCGCTGGCTTGCCCTTGTAGCTATCCATTTTTTCGCCGCTGAACACGGCCTCCTCGATCTCGCGCGACAAGGCATCCGCCGCCGACACCATGGAACGCAGTTCCGTCGCCTTCATTTCCCCCAGCGCAAAGCCGATCGGCGTCTTGACCTTCGGATCCTTCACCCTGGCGCGCTGCTCGGCCTCCACTTTCGCCAGCAACTCCTTGCCGTAGAGCACCTGCAAGCCCGCCGGCCCGCCCTCGACAGTGACAGTGGCCTGGCCGCTATCCTCTTCCGCCGCCTTGCCCTCGCCCTCGCGGCGCCAGGATTTCGATTCGACCTGCGCCTTGATCGGCATCTGGCCCTGCAAGCGCGACAGCGCCGCATTCAGCTCGGCCAGCCCGTCGGCCCGCGCCGTACCGCACAACAAACTGAACAAGCCCGCCACCGCCAGGCCCTGCACTCCAATACGTCGCTGCATCGCCACATCCCTTCAGGTCATACAAGGATGCCAAAACACCATGTTTTGGCCATCTGTTGCATTTGAACACAGCCAGCTCTGGTCAGGTGGAAAGTCTTTCTGCTATAATTCGCCGCCTTGGCCTGGTAGCTCAGTCGGTAGAGCAGAGGATTGAAAATCCTTGTGTCGGTGGTTCGATTCCGCCCCGGGCCACCAAGAATTCAGCAACACATAGCAAAAAGCCAACCTTCGGGTTGGCTTTTTTGTTTGCTGAATTGTTCGCATCCAGCCTGTCGCCAGTCACGCTGCAACCGCGCAGCGCTGCGCGCCGCTTGAAAAAATCCATCCCTCACTCCCTTCAGCTGCATCGCCTTCAATTTCAAGGCATGAACTATTGCTTAAAGATATATAATTTCCCTTAACAGACTGACTCCGGCAAGAGCTTGGCCGTTTGAGCGTGACGCCACATGGCATCACTTTAAAAATTGAAAATGGATAGATTCGATGAAGACTTTGGCAATTATGCTTGGTTCGTGCATGCTCGTTGCATGCGGCGGCGGCGGTAGCGGCGCCTCACCGGCCCCTGCTAGCCCGGCAGAGTTAACCGTCAACGGCACTGCCGCAACGGGGAAAGCAATTGCTGGCGCCATGATTACTGCCAAATGCCAGACGGGCACAGGCAACACCACGACGCTGGCCGACGGCAGCTACAGCCTTGCCGCCGCCGGTGGCCAACTGCCGTGCCTGCTCCAGATCACCGATCCGGCTGATGGCTCCAAATTACACACGCTCGTACTGGGAAGCGGCAACGCCGCCACTGCCAATATCACGCCACTGACCGAAATGCTGACGGCGCGGGTATTGGGGAACGAACCCGCGGTCTTCTTCGCCGCTTTTGACTCCGCTATTGCCGGCAGCAAGATCAATAGCACTGCGGTGAAAGCAGCGCAGGCTGACGTGGCTGCGGTACTGAGCGGTGTCGTCGACACGACCCCGCTCGCTGATTTCCTTTCCACACCATTGAAAGCGGCGACGCAAGGCAACCCGGCCGGCGGCGATGCGCAGGACAGGCTTCTCGATGCGCTCAGAATAAAAATCAATGCCGCCCAGCTTACCCAGGTCGTGACCGCGCTGGCCAAGATCAGCAATCCAGACACCATCAAGCAAGTCATCGCCGATATTGCCGCAGTCCCCCCTGTCGCCCAGGCCGGGCCGGTACAAAGCGTGGTGACGGGCACTGTCGTTACTCTCGATGGCAGCGCCAGCTCGGCAGATGCCGGCCGTACACTCAGCTATGCGTGGACCCTGCAATCCAAACCGGCAGGCAGCACGGCAAGCTTGGCGTCGCCGACCTCCGCCAGACCCACTTTTACGGCGGATGTGGCTGGCACCTATGTTGCCAGCGTCATCGTCAACGACGGCAAGGTCAGCAGCAACGCCGCGGCAGTCAGCATTACGGCCAGTGTAGCCAATGCGGCGCCGGTTGCGAACGCAGGCTACGCGCAGAATGTCTTGTCCGGCAGCGTGGTCGAACTCGATGGCAGCGCCAGCTCGGATGCCAATGGCGATGTGTTGACGTTTGCCTGGATGCTGACGGAAAAACCGGCGAACAGCACGGCCACCTTGTCCTCTGTCAGCGCGGCCAGGACCACCTTTACCGCCGATGCCTCCGGCTTGTATGTCGCCAAACTCATCGTCAACGATGGCAAAGCGAACAGTGCGGATGCAACGGTCACTGTCAGCGCCAGCACCGTCGACACGTCGGGCCCCTCCGTGTCAGCCATCACCGTCACCCCCGCCACCGTCGACGTCTCGCAGGCAAGCCAACGCGTGACGGCCACGGTGACCGTGACAGATGCCACCGGCATCAATCTCAACGCCCTGCCCCACCCCTATTGGCACAGCATCGCCGATATCGGCGGCACCCGCATCGACAGCAAATGGGTGCTGGCCTCCGGCGACGCGAAGCATGCCACCTTCAGTTCCACGGTGACGATCCCCGCCGGCGCCAAAGCGGGCGCATGGCTGGTTGGTGCGACATCGTTCCGTGACGTATTGGGCTATACGAGTACGAATGGCGGCTACAGCCAGAGTTTCACCGTGCAAAACGATGGAGACAACGACACGTCGGGCCCCGTCGTGTCAGCCATCACCGTCAATCCCAGCACCGTTGACGTCTCGCAGGCGAGCCAACGCGTGACGGCCACGGTGACCGTGACAGACGACACCGGAATCAATCTCAAAGATCTGCCCTCCCCCTATTGGCACAGCATCGCCGATATCGGCGGCACCCGCATCAATAGCAAATGGGTACTGGCCTCCGGCGACGCGAAGCATGCCACTTTCAGTTCGACGGTGACGATCCCAGCCGGTGCCAAAGCGGGCGCATGGCTGGTTGGTGCGACATCGTTCAGTGACGTATTGGGCTATACGAGTACGAATGGCGGCTACAGCCAGAGTTTCACCGTGCAAAACGATGGACTCAGCGACACGGCGGGCCCCGCCGTGTCAGCCATCACCGTCACCCCCAGCATCGTTGATGCCTCCCAGGCAAGCCAACTGGTGACGGCCACGGTGACCGTGACAGATGCCACCGGGGTCAATCTCAACGCCCTGCCCGGCACCTCCTGGTACAACCTCGCCGATATCGGCGGCACCCGCATCGACAGCACATGGGTGCTGGCATCCGGCGATGCGAAGCATGCCACCTTCAGTTCGACGGTCAGGATCCCCGCAGGCGCCAAAGCGGGCGCATGGCTAATCAGCTCGCTGGCTTTCGGTGATGTATTGGGCTATACGAGTACGAATGGCGGCTACAACCAGAGTTTCACCGTCAAATAAGCGGGTCAGGCAGCGCCCGCCGTAGTACCAGTCGTTATCGGCCCTGCCGGTGCGACACTGGCGCCAAAGGCAAGGCGGGCGACACGGTGATTGTCGTGCCACAACGCTAATACGCCTCACGCTTCACACCACAGCGCCAACCCCTGCGGTTGGCGTTGTGCGTATGCGCTGTACCGCACAGTAACATCGGCCGCATCGGACTACCCTGTCCTCATTACACAGGGAGATATCGCATGCTGACGATCATATTGATGCTGGCCCTGCTGGGCCTGGTTGCACTGTTCGCGCCCGGCCCCGTGCGCCGCGCCCTGCTTGCTCCACACTTGCTGGCCCTGTTCAAGCGTATTTTGCCGACGATGTCCGACACGGAACGCGACGCGCTCGAAGCGGGCACCACGTGGTGGGATGCCGAGCTGTTTTCCGGCAAGCCCGACTGGCCAAAATTGCTGGGCTATGGCCGCGCCTCGCTCACGGCCGAAGAGCGTCACTTTCTTGAGCATGACGTCGAGCGGCTGTGTGAACTGGTCAACGACTGGGAAACGCAGCAGGCGCAGGATTTGCCGCCGCAAGCCTGGGACTACATGAAAAGCCAGGGTTTCCTCGGAATGATCATCCCGAAGCAGTACGGCGGCAAGCAGTTCTCCGCCTACATGCATTCTCAAGTGGTCATGAAATTGTCGAGCCGCTGCTCGGCGCTGGCCGTGACCGTAATGGTGCCCAATTCGCTGGGGCCGGCTGAACTGTTGTTACACTACGGCACCGAAGAACAGAAAAACCATTATCTGCCGCGCTTGGCCGCCGGCACGGAGATTCCCTGCTTTGCCCTGACCAGCCCGTACGCGGGTTCCGATGCGGCCGCCATCCCCGACCTGGGCGTGGTGTGCATGGGCATGCATGAGGGCCGCGCCACCCTGGGTTTCCGCCTCACGTGGAACAAGCGCTACATCACCCTGACGCCCGTGGCGACCTTGCTGGGCCTGGCATTCCAGACCAGCGATCCCGAGCATCTGCTGTCCGACAACGATGCGCCCGGCATCACCTGCGCGCTGATCCCCGCCAGCCACGACGGCGTGGTGATCGGCCGCCGTCACCACCCATTGAATGCCGCCTTCCAGAACGGCCCCACGTCCGGCACCGATGTCTTCATCCCCATCGACTGGGTCATCGGCGGCCAGGCGCAAGTGGGGAAAGGATGGCGCATGCTGATGGAATGCCTGGCGGCCGGGCGCGCAATCTCTCTGCCCTCGTCCAGCGTGGGCATGGGCAAGATGGCCGTGCGCGGCACCGGCGCGTATGCGGCCGTGCGGCGCCAGTTCAACATGCCGATCGGCAAGTTCGAAGGGGTGCAGGAAGCGCTGGCCCGCATGGGCGCCAACCTGTACCTGATGGATGCGGCCCGCACCTTGGCCGCGCACGCCGTCGACCTGGGCGAGAAGCCGGCCGTCATTTCCGCCATCGTCAAATATCACGTCACGGAACGGGGACGCGCGCTCGTCAATGACGGCATGGACATTCTCGGCGGCAAGGGCATCTGCGTGGGCCCCAACAATTTCCTCGCCAGCGCCTACCAGCAAATCCCCATCGCCATCACGGTCGAAGGCGCCAACATCCTCACGCGCAGCCTGATCATCTTCGGCCAGGGCGCCATCCGCGCCCATCCATATGTGCTCAGGGAAATGGCCGCCGTCAGCGAAAGCGACGGCCGCAAGGCTCTGCGCGATTTCGACTCCGCCTTCTTTGGCCACGTGGGCTTTGTGCTGAGCAACCTGGCCAGGGGATTGTGGTACGGGCTGGGCGGCGCGCGCCTGGCGGGCGTGCCCGACGCCGGTGCGCCCGCACTGGCGCCCTATTACCGCGCGTTGACGCGGCTGTCGACGGCGTTTGCCGTCATGACGGATATGTCGATGTTCGTGCTCGGCGGCGAACTCAAGCGCCGCGAACGGCTGTCCGCCCGGCTGGGCGACGTGCTGGCGCAACTGTACCTGGCCTCGTCCGTGCTGAAACGCTACGAGGATGATGGCCGGCCCGAGCCCGATCTGCCCTATGTGCACTGGTCGCTGCAGGATGCGCTGGTCAAGGCGCAGCAGGGTTTGACGGGCGTGCTCGACAATTTCCCGGCGCGCGTGCTGGCCATGCTGCTGCGCACCCTGCTGTTCCCGTTTGGCCTGCCCCATCGTCCGCCTTCCGACGAACTGGGCAGTGAAGTGGCGCTGGCCCTGCAAACGCCGGGCGCCGACCGCGAGCGCCTGCTGGCCGACGGCCATGTGGCCAGCGACGCGGCAGATCCCGTGGCTTGCGCCGAGCGGGCGCTGGCCCTGCTGCCCGACGTCCTGCACATCGAAAAACGCCTGAAGGACACGCCCGAAGGCGCGGCCCTGCGGCACCTGCCGCAAAGCCTGTCCGCCATGCAACAGTGGCTGGCGACGGCCAAGGCCGCAGGCTCGGTCAGCTGCCAAGAGCACAATACCTTGCTGGAATATGCGCGTTTGGTCGACGGCTTGATACAGGTCGACGATTTTGCGCCGGAGACGATGCGACAGGCACATGGCAGTGACACCAGCCCGATCGTGCATGTCCTTGGTGGAGAATCTCCTGCTGGTGAAAACCGTGCCGCCTAACTGGAAAATCTTCTTTCTGGCTATTGGGCACTAATGATGCGGACAAATAGTCTAATTGCCCGACTGCGCCGGTTTTTATGTTGAAAGCCAACTCAAGGATTCCTTTAGCGACATACCCAGGGGCACAATTCTCAAGGTGGCAGCTAGAATGATTGCTCGAGGCCAACAAAAGGAACTGTAATGGGTATCAAAATGAACACAGCACTCGATAGTGCTGGCATTGAATGGACCGCCGAAATTTATTCGAAGGGAAAAGGCACGGAGCCCCTTCGTTGCTCCCATTGCTCTGTTCACGTCACCCATCAGAATGCACATACACGGGAGCGGGACGACAAACCTTATCTGGTATCTGCTTATTTCCGTTTGCTTCCTGGCGGCCATCATGCAGAAGGATGCAAGCATGCCATCAACGACAAGGTCAAATCGATAGCAAACGAATCGACGGGCCTCTTTGAAAGCATCCGCAATGGCCAATACCGTCTGCGCCTAGTCATGATCAGAGACGCATTGTCAGAATTGAGCAAAAAAGCAACGAATAGTGACGAAAAATCTGCAAACGGCAGTAGCAAAACATTTGAAAGTTCACGAGGAAAACTTCCCGCCTATATCAACTCGGCCAAGCGTGTGCTGCAATTACGTGCACTCTGCGATGAGGACGAAGAGATTGCGATGTATCTGGAATTGATATTCGAAGGTAACACGACCGTACCATGGTCTCATTTCTATTTCGAGACAGAGCGCCATCTTGATGCCTACAGAAATGCGATACGCAATACAGTACAACACCCTATCGCCTTGCATGGCACGGTCAAATCGAAGCGCATTGGCATAGGCAAGAATCAAACAAGCAATGTATTGAACCTCACAAAAAACAAATACCTTGCGGATGCCAATGATCCGGAAATTGGTATCGGCGTCGAAGCCAGTGTCTGGTGCGAGAATGCTGACTGGCTGGCAAAACTCAATACTGGTGATGAGGTTGTAGTCTTCGGTATGTGGAAGGCAAAAGCAGGAGAGATATTAGCGTCGAGCAAACCGGAGCAGTACCGATTCAAATCATTCATTACTCATAAACTATCGCTCTGGCCAGCTCTCGCGACACAAATTACACGCGTATGTTAGTTAAAAACGACCGTCTGTTTCGACGCAGGAAAATGCATTCCCATGGTGTCGAATTAGTGCAATTTCTTGACGTTAGGCAATGCAATATGGGGCCAGCCAGCATAAGATCGCCGGCTTTGCCCATCTTCCATGCGCCACGCTCCCGAACTCCTCCTGCCTGCCGGCTCCCTGGCCAAGATGCACGCCGCCTTCGACTTTGGCGCCGACGCCGTCTACGCGGGCCAGCCGCGCTACAGCTTGCGCGTGCGCAATAACGACTTTTCGACTTTGCAAGCCTTGCAGGAAGGAATTGATGGCGCGCATGCACGTGGCAAGCAATTCTTTGTCGCCAGCAATATCTTCGCCCACAACGCCAAGCTGAAAACCTATTTGCGCGACATGGAACCGGTGATCGCCATGCGCCCCGACGCGCTGATCATGGCCGATCCCGGCCTGATCATGATGGTGCGCGACAAGTGGCCGGAGATTCCCGTGCACCTGTCCGTGCAGGCGAACGCCGTCAACTGGGCCGACGTGAAGTTCTGGCACCGCATGGGCTTGACGCGCGTGATTTTGTCGCGCGAGCTGTCGCTCGACGAAATCGAGGAAATCCGCCAGCGCTGCCCGGAAATGGAACTGGAAGTATTCGTCCACGGCGCCCTGTGCATCGCCTATTCGGGCCGCTGTCTGCTGTCAGGCTACTTCAATCACCGCGACCCGAACCAGGGCACGTGCACGAATTCCTGCCGCTGGGATTACAAGGTGAAAAATGCCACCGAAGACGCCAGCGGCGACCTGGGCGGCATGCAGGTGGTGCCGCTGGAATTTCACCAGGCGCTGGCCGAGGCCGACAATAACGCGTTTTCCGCCCTGCACCAGCAGCCGCGCCACCCGCTGGCCGACCAGCCATACTTCATCGAAGAAGCCCAGCGTCCGGGCCAGTTGATGCCGATACTCGAAGACGAGCACGGCACCTACATCATGAATTCGAAGGACTTGCGCGCCGTCGAGCACATCGAGCGCCTGGTGAAAATCGGCGTCGATTCGCTGAAAGTCGAGGGCCGCACCAAGTCGCTGTACTACGCGGCGCGCACGGCGCAAGTCTACCGCCAGGCCATCGATGACGCCGTCGCGGGCAAGCCCTTCGACATTGGCCTGCTGGGCCAGCTGCAAGGCCTGGCCAACCGCGGCTACACGGATGGTTTTTACCAGCGCCATCATACCCAGACGCACCAGAACTACATGCGCGGCGCGTCCGAGGCCGACCGCAGCCAGTACGTGGGCGACGTGCTGGGCGTGACGGACGGCTGGGCGCGGGTGGACGTGAAAAACCGCTTTGCCGTGGGCGACCGCATCGAGGCCGTGCATCCGGGCGGCAACCGCGACTTCACCATTACCCGCATGCTCAGCGACGACGGCAGCGAGATCCAGGTGGCGCCCGGCAGCGGCCACTTCGTGCGCATCGAACTCGACGGTGCTCTCGACAAGGCCTTGCTGGCGCGCTATTTGTAACCGCCAGTCTGCTGCGCCAGGTGGCGTAGCAGTTTCCAAGTGTTTGATTTGACAAGAAAAAATCCGCAGAGCACCGCTTAAACAATTTGTTTAGGCTTCAACATTGCTATACGATACAGCCACCCGCGCCCGGGGGCCTGATCGGCATCCCGTGCGTCCCTGACACGTTCACCGGAATCCCCGATGCCACCTGCCACACCTGCCCTGATCACCAATGACGCCGTCGTCCTCGGCCTGCTCGCCATGACCCTGGGGGCCGTCTTCTGGAGCGCCTCCCGCCCCGACGGCTTCTGGAAAAAGTTCTACACGTACATTCCTTCCCTGCTGATGTGCTATCTGATCCCGGCACTGCTCAACACCTTCGGCGTCATCGATGGCAACTCTTCCGGCCTGTACGCCGTGGCGCGCGATTACCTGCTGCCCAGCGCGCTGGTGCTGCTGTGCGTGGCCATCGATTTCGGCGGCATCATTCGCCTCGGCCCCAAGGCCATCATCATGTTTTTGACGGGCACGCTGGGCGTCATGCTGGGCGCCCTCGTCTCGTTCGAGGCGCTGCGTTTGATCCACCCGGAAACAGTGGCGGGCGATACGTGGCGCGGCATGACGACCGTCGCCGGCTCGTGGATAGGCGGCGGCGCCAACCAGGCGGCCATGAAGGAAGTGTTTGAAGTGGACGCCACGCTGTTTGGCCAGTTCGTCGCCGTCGACGTGCTGGTGGCCAACGTCTGGACGGCCGTGCTGTTGTTCCTGGCCGGCCGCGCGGGCGCCTTCGACCGCTGGACCGGCGCCGATTTGACGGCCATCAATGCGCTCAAGGACAGCATCGAAAGCTACCGCACGCAACACGCGCGCATCGCCACCCTCACCGACATCATGATCATCCTCGGCGTGGGCCTGGGCGTGACGGGCCTGTCGCATTTCCTTGCCGGCCCCATCATCAGCTGGATCAACACCCTGCCCGCCGCATGGCGCTTGCAGGATTACAGCCTGACGTCGAACTTCTTCTGGATCGTCGTGCTCGCCACCACCTTCGGCTTGCTGCTGAGCTTTACCAAAGCGCGCAGCCTGGAAGGCGCGGGCGCCTCGACCATCGGCTCTGCCATGCTGTACGTGCTGGTGGCCACCATCGGCATGCACATGGACTTGAAAGCCCTGTTCGACAAGCCTTTCCTGTTCCTGCTGGGTCTGATCTGGATCGCCGTGCATGGCGGCCTGATGCTGCTCGTCGCCAAGCTGATCCGCGCACCGCTGTTCTTCATGGCCGTCGGCTCGCAGGCGAACATCGGCGGCGCCGCTTCCGCCCCCGTCATCGCCAGCGCCTTCCACCCGGCCCTGGCCCCCGTCGGCGTGCTGCTGGCCGTGCTCGGCTACGCGCTGGGCACCTACGGCGCCTACATCACGGGCTTGATCTTGCGCAGCATGGCGGGGTGACGCTCCTGGCAGCATAGTGACGACAACGCCAGCCTGCGGGCTGGCGTTGTCGTTTATGGGCCGCTCAGCTTGCTACCAGCCACCACTAGTTGCTGGAGGGAGACAGAGTACATAAATAAAATACAACTTTATGAATGAAAGGGCATGAAGTGAGATAGTATTTTAAAGCAACATAATTTCAAGAAAGTAATTTTTGCTTTAAACGCATCCTATCGCACGCAACAAGGCTCAGTCAGCCTCTCCGCCACTCATGAATGAACGTCTCCCCACTCCGTTGGCGAATGCCAGGTCAGTATGGACCAGCAACACGCGCCCTACACCCGCTGAAATGCGTGCGCTCGCCTACGATACAACGTCATCGTCGCTGCCCGATAAAAAACTGCTGGTCTGCGCTGCGCCTCGCGCATCGAGCAAGCGACTGGCCCGCCTGTTGCTCGGCGCGGGCATGGGCGTGCCGCTGGAATATTTCAATGACAACAGCATACAGGCGCTGACGGAGCGTTGGCAGATCAAGAAACAGGATTACCTGGCGCATATGTATGCCAGGCGTTCCGCGAATGGCGTGTTCGCGTCGAATATCCAGTTTCCCCAGATTCAAAAGTGGCCCCATGCTCACGATTTTGCTGCCCTGTTCGAAGGCGCAACGGTCATTCATTTGATCCGCGACAACAAACTCGCCCAGGCAGCGTCCCTGGCGACCTGCATGGTCACGGGGCGCTGGGGTTTCGAAGCCGCCACGGTGACAAAAAATTACTCGACCTGGCGCCTGAAACTGGCGGCGCGCAAGGCCATGCAGCTCATTGCCGAGGATGAACAACTTTGGCAGAGCTGGTTCAGGCAACGGGGTATCGAACCGCTCGTCATCAGTACCGAACGTGTCAACCGGCACGATCTGACGCTGATCAATGAGATTGCCGGTTTGCTCGGCGTCAGCGCCGATGCGGCAAGCGCCCAGCGCATGCTGGACGTGGATCAGGGCGCCTACCCGGGCGATCCGGAACTGAAATCGCGCTTTCGCGCACTCATCGAAGAACTCGCGGCACGCGGCTAGTCCGCGTCCCCGGCCTCGCCACCTCGTTAAACACACAGAACAAGAAGGACGAACATTGAATATCTTTATGGTGCGGCCCACCACGCGCAACATCGGCAACGATCTCATCGGCTACGCTACCGCCGAGCTCCTCTACGAAGTGTTCGGAGCAGCCACCAATGTCGTCAGCATTCCCGCCTTGAAGGGACCGCAGTTTGGCGGCCTGGTAGCGCGCCAGATCTATGACATGAACCGTCTCGCCGACGCCGTCATCGTGGGCGGCGGGAATCTGTTTGAAAACGGCCAGCTGTCCTATGATGTCCAGGCCGTCAATGCCTTGCGCCGGCCGATGATGCTGATGGGCCTGTCCCACGGCCGCATCACGGGGCGGGACGGGCAAATGGAAGACCGCACCGATGCGCTCAGCCCGACTGCGATACGGCACTTGGTCGAGCACGCCAAGGTGGCCATGGTGCGCGACACGGGTTCGCAAGAAATCCTCGCCGACCTTGGCGCCAAGGTGACGGTCGGAGGCTGCCCCACGCTGTACTTGCCGCCGAATGCCGAAGGCGAAGCGGCCACGGGCGGCGTGATCATTTCCATCCGCCACCCCATGCGCATGAGCGTTCCTGCCACCTTGCAGTGGCGCATCGCAGAAGACCTGCGCCGCCTGATTGCCGCCCTGCGTGCCGAATATGCGCAACCGGTTTATCTGGCCTGCCATGACTACATCGATCTCGAATTCGCTGCCGGTTTCCCGGAAGCGTCGCCCATGTACTTTGACGAGGTCGGCCGGTACATCGAGGCGCTGCGCACCTGCAAGCTGCACGTCAGCTACCGCCTGCATGGCTTCCTGCCGTGCCTGGCAATGGGTTCGCACAGCATCAATCTGTCGTATGACGAACGGGGCCGCTCGATGCTGTCGACCATCGGCATGGCGTCGTGGGATGTCGATCTGATGCAAAGTGGCGACTGCGTGAGCGCCATCATGGACCGCGCACGCTCGGCCGCGCAATATCACCGCGCCCGCCAGGATGCCCTGCCGCTGATACAGGAGTTGCGGCAGATCACGCTGCGCGGCTTGCAGACCTTGCGCACCCTGGCAACGGAGCAATGAGATGAACTTGCCATCCTCGTCCCAGGGCGTGTGGCTCAAATGCCACGTCCGCGACCTCTCATCCTGGGAGTCGATGACCGAGCGCGTGCTCAGCGAACTCATTTCCACGGTCGGACAAATGAAGGGCGCCGCTGCGGCCCAGCTGCTGCGCCAGCATGGCATCGAGCGGCTGCACGAAGTCATCGACACCGACGATGTGGCGTCCTTGCGCAACCAGGTACTGGAGCGCTTGCGCCAGCCCTTGCTGGCCATGGCAACGGCCGTCGGACGCCAGGTCCTGGGCTGGGATGGCGATTTCTATGTGGACGACTATTTGATCCTGCGCATCAACTTCCCTTATGAAGTGGCCCGCAAGACCAATCCATCGAGCGAAAATCCCGGCATTGGCAGGCTCAGCGCTAGCGTGCGCGACAAATTCCAGACGCGCAAGGTCATCGACCCCGTGTATGCACCGAAAGCGTATCACCGCGGCCACCCGCCCGCCGCCTGGGCGCATGGTCCGCACATCGATAGCTGGGCCGGCCACTCCCGCGACGGGCGCAATATCTGGTGGGCCATCGGTGAAGTGCCGGCGCAAGCGGGCATGGTGCTGTATCCGGAATTGGCCAACGTCCCGCTGCCCTGCGAGCGGCGCACGCTCTACCTGCAAGCGGGCTACCGCCTGCCCGTGCCCACCTACCTGCCCCTGGCAGCAGGCGAGATGCTGGTCTTCGATCCTGAAGTGCTGCACGGCACGCATCTGAATACAACCGACGCCACGCGCGTGGCCATTTCCATGCGCCTGAACGCTTCCAGGCCAACGTTCGATCCCGCCTGCTTTTATTCGCGCGAATTCTGGCGCCGGGCCGCCGATATCGAGCAGGGCCATGATGAAGTCCTGCATCTGCAACGCGAAGACAACTTCGGCGCGCCCGTTACAAGCGCGCCCGTGCAGACGCCGCCTGCCGTTCCCGTCATCGCTGGCCAGCTCGACCAGACAAGCGGCCTCATACATGGCCAACTGCCTGCCGCCGGGCCGGACACGCAGCGCATCATCGTCGATGCCGCGCCGTATCGCATCATGCTGGTACACACCAGCGACGGCACCCGCGCCTACGACGCGGCCTGCCCGCATTACGGCGTGGACCTGGCCGACGGCGGATGTGACAGCGATAAAGTGTATTGCCCGGCCTGTGCCATCTCGTTCGACTTGCAAACAGGAAAATCATCGTGCCCGTCATTGACACTGCAACCGTATGAAGTCCGGCAAGACGGCGCAGCCGTACGCATCCGTGTTGCGCCGCCTGCGGCCGTGGCGACATGAGCGCAGCGGCAGTCAGTGTCATCATTTGCACCAGGAACGGCTGGTCGCGGGGATTTCTCGACGCCACCTTGCAGTCCTTGCTGGCCCAGTCCCGGCCCGCGCAAGAAATCTTGCTGATCGATGACGCCAGCAGCGATGGCACGGCCGCCTACGTCCGGCAAACCTACCCGCAAGTGACCGTCCTGCCGAATGCCGGCAAGGGACTGGCGGCGGCCCGGAATACGGGCGTGGCCGCGGTGCGCTCTGCATGGGTGGCATTCATTGACGATGACGACATCTGGCGCCCTGAAAAACTGGCCGAACAACTTAGCCAGGCGCAAGCATCCGAAACACCGGACGCGGTGGTGTGGGCATCGCAGATCGCCACTCTGCGCAGCGACGCCGGCGCGCCTGCGCCCTGGGCGACGCCACGCCAGTTTGCCTCCTGGCCGGCCTGTCTGCTGGGCTCGCCTATTCAGCCATCCGGCGTGCTGCTCAGCAAAAAATTACTTTCCCGCATGGGGCCCTTCAACGAACAGATACGGGAAGGTGCCGCTTACGATTACTGGATACGCTGCCTGAGCGCCGGCATGTCCATCCGCTACAGCACCAATATCCTGCTGCATTATCGGCAGCATCATCCGCAGATGACGGCGCCGGCGCGCAAGCTCGAGCATTTCCTGAATATCGACGCCATTGTCGCGCCCTATCTCGAGCGGCTGGCGCCGGCGCTGGCGAAGCGGGTCCGCTGCGCGCGCCTGCTGAACAATCTGCGTTCCCTGCTGGGTCATACCGGCATCTCGGCGGCCGTACGCTACTGGCGCGCCAGCGTGCCGCGCCCGGCACCCGGCCTGCGTTCCGTTTGCTATTTCCTGCTCGATACCATTGCATGCCGGGCTCCGCACAGTCGGCGCTACGCACTGCGGCAGCGCGCCATGCAGGTCCTTATCGGCAAAGAAACACCCGTGCCGGAACCGCGCACGGAACGCTCCGGACATCCGACGTAAGGACGGCAACGCCAGCGCTTACGCTGGCATTTTTGTTTTTTCGGTCAACTTCCCCACCAGACCACTGCCTGTTTTGACGGACCGGCCAGCTGGAAAATACGCCCCGCAATGTAGCAGAAACCCCTCAAAACCAAATTTCCGCACCATTTTCGTGCGAAATCTGCGATGATAGTTGCCCAAATAACCGATTACCTCCATGGAATTCTGATGAAATACGCATCTGCTCACGAGTATGTCCAGCATGTCGCCGCACGCAATCCAGGTCAACCCGAGTTTCTGCAAGCCGTCACCGAAGTCATGGAGAGCTTGTGGCCGTTCCTGGAACAGCACCCGAAATACGCGGAACAAGGCTTGCTGGAACGCTTGATCGAGCCGGAGCGCGTGGTGATGTTCCGCGTGTCGTGGGTCGATGACCATGGGCAAGTACAAGTCAATCGCGGCTACCGCATCCAGCACAGCATGGCCATCGGACCGTACAAGGGCGGCATCCGCTTCCACCCTTCCGTGACCCTGTCCGTGCTGAAATTCCTCGCCTTTGAGCAAACATTCAAGAATGCCCTGACCACCTTGCCGATGGGCGGCGGCAAGGGCGGCGCCGATTTCGATCCGAAGGGCAAGAGCCCGGGCGAAGTGATGCGTTTCTGCCAGGCCTTCGTCAGTGAACTGTTCCGCCACGTGGGTTCGGACACGGACGTGCCGGCCGGCGACATCGGCGTGGGCGGGCGCGAAGTGGGCTATATGGCCGGCATGATGAAAAAACTCAGCAACCGCGCCGACTGCGTGTTCACAGGCAAGGGCGCCAGCTTCGGCGGCTCGCTGATGCGTCCGGAAGCGACGGGCTACGGCACCGTGTATTTCGCCGAAGAAATGCTAAAAACGCGGGGCCGCTCCTTCGAAGGCATGCGCGTCTCCGTGTCCGGTTCGGGCAACGTGGCGCAATACGCGGTGGAAAAGGCCATGGCGATGGGGGCGAAAGTCATCACCGTCTCCGATTCCAGCGGCACCGTCATCGACGAAGCAGGCTTTACGCCGGAAAAGCTGGCCATCCTGATGGAGGTCAAGAATCATCTGTATGGCAGGGTCAGCGACTACGCCGCGCGCACGGGCGTGCGCTTCGAAGCGGGCGTGTCGCCATGGCATGTGCCGGTCGACATCGCCCTGCCCTGCGCCACGCAAAATGAACTGAACATCGACGATGCGCGCACCTTGATCGCCAATGGCGTGCAATGCGTGGCCGAAGGCGCCAACATGCCCACCACCATCGAGGCCGCCAAGGCCTTCGAAGCGGCCGGCGTGCTGTATGCGCCGGGCAAGGCCAGCAATGCGGGCGGCGTGGCCACGTCCGGCCTGGAGATGAGCCAGAACGCGGCCCGCATTTCCTGGCCGCGCGAAGAAGTCGACGCGCGTTTGCTGCAGATCATGCAAGGCATCCACGCCGCGTGCAAGCAATACGGCACGCGCGCCGATGGCACGGTCAGCTATGTGGATGGCGCCAATATCGCCGGCTTTGTGAAAGTGGCCGATGCGATGCTGGCGCAGGGCGTGATTTAATCATCGGCCAACGGTGGTGTCGGATTACGGCGCCTTGCGCCTAATCCGACCTACGCCGACCTACAACATCTCCGGCTTCATCAGGCTCTTGCGGCTGATCGTGCGGCCCGACACCATGAACTCGCCGTTGCCGCGGTAATGCAGGGTTTCCGGCAGCTTGGGCGACGTAGCCACGTGGGCTTTCACGCACTCGAAGATGAAGAAGCCGCCTTTCGGATTGCCCGACACCTGCGCCAGCTTGCATTCGAAGTTGGCGTAGCACTCGGCGATCAGGGGCGCGCCCACCTGCTCGGCCGGCTGGGGCGTCAGGCCGAAGGCCGTGAACTTGTCCGTGTCTTCGCCGCTGCAGTTGCCGATGGCGACGACCTGGTCGACCATGTCGGCCGTGGGCAGGTTGATCACGCACTCCATGCTGCGCTTGATCATTTCATAGCTGTGGTTCGCGTCGGAAATGAAGCAGCCCAGCAAGGATGGCGTGAATTCCATCAGCATGTGCCAGGCCATGGTCATGACGTCGCTTTCGCCCTGCCACGTTGAACTGACCAGCACCACCG
The DNA here is from genome assembly GCF_029690045.1 of Janthinobacterium rivuli. NCBI lineage: Bacteria > Pseudomonadati > Pseudomonadota > Betaproteobacteria > Burkholderiales > Oxalobacteraceae > Janthinobacterium > Janthinobacterium rivuli. Next base: position 965,003 of record NZ_CP121464.1, on the reverse strand, counting down.
GCCCCGGTTCGAGGAAGCGCCGGATATCGGCGACGGGATAATCTTCTTTGTGGTAATTTTTCATCTGGTCTCCAGGACGCGGTACGCCACAGCATAGCCCAACGGCGCCTTGCCGGGCGCGCGGCTGGCCGGCGGCGCCGTGTCATCCGCGCCGCGATTTGTGCAGTTCATCGCAAATTTCTCCCCAATGGAGATGTTGCACAATAGAATACACTGATCAACTACTCAAGGAAACCGCCATGCGCCCTCTGTTCCTGTTGTCAGTCCTGTCCCTCGCCTGCCTGTCCACTCTCGCGCATGCCGACGAGCAAACCCGCACGGTAGCCGCCTTCAACGCCATCGACATCCGCGGCCCCATCAGCATCGAAGTCGAATCGGGCAAAGAGCAGACCCTGCTGCTGCGCGGCGACCAGAAATTCCTCAGCGGCGTGATCACGGAAGTGGTCGATGGCGAGCTGAAAATTTCCATGAAGGACAAGGACATCAAGAAGACCGAGGGCGACCCGCGCATCATCATCACCATGCCCACCTTGCGCAAGCTGATCGCGGAAGGCGCGGGCGAGAAGATATTGACCAAGCTCAATGGCCCAAGAGTCGACATCAGCTACAAGGGCGCGGGCCGCCTGGCCGCCGATGGCCAGGTCGACTGGCTGCGCCTGAAGGCGCAAGGCGTGGGCGAAGTCGATACGAAAGCCTTGCTGGCGAAAAACGTCGACGTCAATTTCGAAGGCATCGGCTCCGTCAAGGTGTATTCCTCGGGCGAACTGAACGCCGTGGTGCGCGGCATGGGTGAACTGACCTATTACGGCAAGCCGAAGATCGTGCACAAGTCGATCGCCGGCATCGGCAGCGTGAATGCCGCCAAATAAGATTTTTCCATAAAAAAAGGCCATCAGGCCACTGGAGACCGCATGACCGCAACACATGACACGCAAGCGCCGCTGGTGCTGCGCGAAGACGAGGGTGGCCTCGTCACCCTGCGCCTGAACCGTCCGCTGCAATTCAATGCCCTGTCGGAAGCCATGCTGACCGCGCTGCAAGAGGCCTTCGATGCCATCGCGCAGCAGCCGCACGTGCGCTGCGTGGTGCTGGCCGCCGAAGGCAAGGCCTTTTGCGCGGGCCACGATTTGCGCCAGATGCAGACCACGCGCCAGCTTGCGTATTATCAAACCCTGTTCGCGCAATGCTCGCGCGTGATGCAAGCCATTCAAACCTTGCCCGTGCCCGTGATTGCCCGCGTGCATGGCATCGCCACGGCGGCCGGCTGCCAGCTGGTCGCCAGCTGCGACCTGGCCGTGGCGGGCGCGTCCGCGCGCTTTGCCGTCTCCGGCATCAACGTGGGCCTGTTTTGCGCCACGCCATCCGTGGCCCTGTCGCGCAATGTGTCGCCCAAGCGGGCCTTCGACATGCTGGTGACGGGCCGCTTCATCGACGCCGACACGGCCGCCGACTGGGGCCTGATCAACGAAACGGTGGCCGACGCGGCGCTCGACGACGCCGTGGCGCGCCTGGCGCAGCAGATCATGGCGAAAAGTCCGACGGCCATCCGCTACGGCAAGCAGATGTTCTACCGGCAGCGCCAGCTGCCGCTGGACGACGCGTATGCGTATGCGGGCGACGTGATGGCGCGCAATATGATGGAAGAGGATGCGGAGGAAGGCGTCAGCGCCTTCCTGGAAAAGCGGCCGCCCGGCTGGGCGACCGTCAAATAGCTTAACGTTCCTGCTTCATCTGCTGCTGGACAGAAAGACTCAAGGTCCCCAGGTCTTCCTTGCCCAGCATCGGCAATTGCGCCAGCAGCTGCATCAGGGCGGAACTGCCCGTCACGTCCAGCTCGGACGACTGCACCAGCACCGTGCCGGCGCCCGTGAAGTCGATCTGCTTTTCCTCGCCCGACAGGGTAAAACCCGTGAGCGCGCCGGCGGCCGAGGCCCAGCCCTGCACGTGGGCGTAATCGTAGTGGTACGAGGGGCTGGGGCAATCGGCCCAGCCCAGCACGGCCTGCTCGTCCACGCGGCACGGCAACTCGAGGAAATGCACGGGGCCGTTCGACGAGGCGATCACTTTGCCCGTGCCGATCATCGTCAGATAGCCGGGCAAGGTCGATTCCTGGCAAATCACGTCCTTCGTGAAACCCAGCAGGTTTTTCGCGCGGATGGTCATGTTGGCGTTGTCCAGGTCGTAGCACGCCAGGTCGTTGCCGTTGTCGCCCAAAATCAATTGCCCCTGGCCTTGCGCCACGACAAAGTGGTGGATGTATTTCGGCGCGTTGAAGGCGTTGCGCACGATCAGGTCGAGCACGCTGCTGCCCATGGCTTCGAAGCGCAGCTCGCCATAGAAGGCAATCATCTTGCCCTTGCGAATGAAGATCTGTTCCTTGACGTCGATGACATACGAAAAACGGTTCAGGTTATCGTTCTTCGGCAAGGTATCGGGGTTGTAAATCGTCATGGCTTACCTTTCGCTCGCTTGGATGTAGACCGTGCCCTGGCCCGTAAACTTCACCTGGTACGATTCGCCGGACGCCTGGCCGACGAAAGTTTTCCAGTTCAGGTCCGTGACGATGGTCGAGCTCAGCTGGCCCGTGTGGCCGATATACGCTTGCGGGTCGACAAACACGGGCACATCCGGCGTGACGGGCAAGCCGATGGCGTTACCGTCGGACAAAATCGCCACGTCGCCCGTGCCTTGCAAGGTGGTGGTGAACAGACCCTGGCCGGAAGCCATGCCGCGCACCACGCCCTGCACGCCGCCCTGGTTACCAAGGAACATGGTGCCGGCCGTCAGGCGCGCATCGAAGGCCAGCAGAGAATCGCTTTCCACATAGAAAGTTTCGCCGCGCACGGGGACGATGGTGACGAACAGGCCGCCCTGAGCATAAAACACGCTGCCCGTGCCACGCGCCGACATCATGGCGTAGCCCTCGTTCGTGACGGCGCGCATGGCCAGGCTTTGCACGCCCTGGCCGGCCAGGAAGGAGCGGCTGAACGCCACGTCGCCCTGGTAAGACACCATGGCGCCCTTGCGCGCGAACACTTCTTCATTGCCGAGTTTGACCTCGAGCATTTTTTCATTGATCTGCTGATAGACAGGCATCGCGGGTCCTCGCTAACTTAACGTTCGGCGGGCTGGATGAACACCACGCCCTGGCCTGTGAATTTGTGCTGGTACGATTCGCCCGAGCTCTGGCCGATCATCGTGCGCCAGTTGACATCAAAAACGAATTCCTGGCGGATATCGCCCTTGAAGCCGACAAAAGCGTCCGGGTCCACGCGCAGCGGGTGCGCCGGCGTCACTTCCAGCATGATCAGGTTGCCGCGCGAAATGACGGCCAGGTTGCCGTGGCCTTCGACGGTGGTGGAAAACAGGCCCTGCCCCGAGCTGGCGCCGCGCAAGCCGGCAAAGCTGGTGCCCGTCTTCAGGCTCGTGTCGTAGGCCAGCAGGCTGCTGCTTTCGATGGTCAGCTTTTCGCCGGCCAGCGCCATGACGGTGATCTCGGCCGCATTCTGCGCGAAAAACACGGTGCCCGTGCCGGCGGCCTGCATCACCTGCATGCCTTCGTTCGTCACCTTGCGCTTGAGCGCGCCGAAGAGGCCCTCGCCACCAAGCAGGGACTTTTCAAACTTGATGGCGCCCGTGTAGGCGACCATCGCGCCGGCAATCGCCAGCACTTTTTCATCCTGCAGGCGCACTTCCAGCAGGCGGTCGGTATTGGTGCGGAAACTGGTCACGCGCGACTCCCCAAGAATGCCAGGGCACAAAGCCATGGCTATCCGACAAGATACCGTTGGCGTTACCGCCATGCAAGTGCTATTCCTCCCGAACGGGGGTGCGTGCATAAAAAAAGGCTATGTCACCGTCAGATGAGGGAATGCTCCCAGCGTTGCTTTCAATAATGTTTCTGGTGAACGGATGCGCCTGGCGTCGAGGATCCAGCGCCATCCCAGGTAGTTCGGCAAGTAGCGCGTCGCCACGCCGTGAAAGGGCTGCAGCCACTCACGCAATCGGCTGTGATACGCGTTGACGTTCTGCACGTGGGCGGCGCCCTGCACGCGGATACCGGCGCGCAAGTTGACGGCCTGGTGGCTGATGCCCGCTTCCCTCGCAAAGGCCCGGTAGGCGGCGTGGCCATCGGTCACCAGCAGCACGTCCTTGTCGATAACGGGTAACAAGCAATGATGCAGCTGCGCTTTCGTCAATGCCCCTTTTCCCGTGACAAAATCGAGCGTCTGCCCCGTGCGGTCGCGCGCCACCAGGATGCAAACCTGTTCATTGGAAATGCCACGCTGGTGGGCATGGCCTCCCCGGCAGCGGGCTGGACGCGTCATGTTTCTGGATCCCTTTTCCGATTCCAGCAGATATAGCTCGTCTGCCTCGGCGATACCATGCAGACCATGCGGCCGGTCCGTTTTTGCCAACGACAAAAACCGGTGGCGCCAGCGGAACGTGGTGTTGCGGTGCACGCCTAACTGTAACGCCGCCTTGCGCACGGAATCCGATGCCAGCAGGCAATCGGTGTAGTCGAGCCACAAGGTTTTATGGCGCAAGCGGGCCAACGGCGTGCCGGTGAGTGCATTGAAGGTGCGACCGCAGGGCACGCAGCGGTAGCGCTGCAGGCCGTGCGCATGGCCGTGCCGGTGCAAGTGCACCGAGTGGCAGGCGGGACAGGCCAATCGCAACTGCGCCACACTTTCCAGCAGCGCGACGGTCGCGTCGTGTGGAGAGTTACCTCGCAGCAGGGCAATGCCCGCTTGGCGCTGGCGCTGGCTCAAATGAGCAAACTGCGCGATAAAACTGATCCATTCGGCTGGCCGCATGATCTTCTGCTCCCTGTGAGGTGAGTATGCAGAGTCAGACAGCACGGCCACAGGAAGATTCCGACATTTCCCTACTTGCCGATGACAGAGCCTAAAAAAAAGCGTGCCCGGAGGCACGCCTTGCGTTCACACAATGAACGGTTTATTCCGCCAGCACCGGCCTGGCGCCGCGCGCGTTCTGGAACAGCGGCACGGGATCATTGGTATTGACCTCGACCACCGTCACGCCCTGCACCACGCCAGCCACCTGGTAGCCGACGGCGCCCAGGTGGCGCGTGCCTTCGGCCAGGTTGGACCAGCTCAGCGAGACGGTCGCCGTGCCGCCCGTGTAGGCCGTGCCCGGCATCAGCGCCTTGAAGCCGCCATTCGACAAGCCCGGCGCCAGCACCCACGACGACAAGGTGTAGTCGGCCTGGCCGTTTTGCGGCGCGAAACCGATCACGCACACCTTGTAGGTGCCGGCGGCAGGCAGACGCAGTTCCACCTGCTCATTGGAACTTTCGTTACCGCTGCTGCCGACCAGCACATTGGCGGCGTTGTAGACCTCCATGTCCATGTCGGTATTCGCGCCGCCCGTCGTTTCCGTATCGTAGGTGGCAAAGCGCGCCGCCAGGGTGCCGGCCGGGATCACCACGTTGTGCACGTTCACACCCGTGGCGCCGCCCGCCTTGCAGGCAGCCGAGGCTGCAGCGCCCGTCGCCGCCTGGCCGATCGTGCGCGCCTGGCGCACGGCTTCGACCATTCCCGACTTGACGCCGACCAGCGGGCCCGAGAAGCCCGTACCCAGGGTCAGCACCTTGCTGCCCGTGGCCGCTTCGCTGCTGACCAGTGGAATGGCGGCCAGCGCGGTGCCGCGCGCCGTCAGCGGGCTGCGCACCGTGTGCGTGCCATCCGTCCAGCTCAGGGCGCCGTAGGTCCAGGTATTGGCCGGCGCCGTGGTGCGCGTCAGCTTGACCTGGTACTGGCCCTTGGCGCCCGGCGCCAGGCTCAGGCTCGTTGGCGTCACCGCCACCGTATAGCCGGGCAGGCTGGCCGAGACGTTGTAGACGGCGCTGCCGGCGCCCACGTTGGTCACCGTGCGCGTCAGGGTTTGCGTACCCAGCACGTTGGCCGCCGTCAGCGATGCCAGGTTGAGGTTGTAGGCAGCGATGCCGCCGATGGCCTGGCACGTGGCGGCGCTGTAGACCTTCAGGTTCAGGCCGCACAGGAAGCGCGCATAGTCGATTTCCGACATGTCGTACACGAGGCCCGGATCGGCCGCGCTGTTCGGCGCGATGTGGCCGGCGCCCTGGCCCCACGGCAGCTGGCCCGAATTCTTCGCCGTGGCATCCCACGACACGGAACCGTTCAAGCCATCCGAATAGGTGCTGAAGGCCGTCGTCATCAGCGCCGACTTGATGGCCGCGGGCGACCAGTCAGGATGCTGCTGCTTGAGCAATGCCGCCACGCCGGCCACGTGCGGGCTGGCCATCGAGGTGCCGGAATAGAAATCCCACTCGGCCGCCGGCGCCACGCCGCCTGCCGCCACGGCATCGCGCTGCGCCTGCGTCAGGTCGGCCGTCACGCCGGCCAGCACGTTGGTGCCGGGCGCCGACAGGTCGGGTTTGAGGATGTTCGCGTTGGCCACGTTCGGCCCGCGCGAGGAACGGTCGCTGACGATCGGCGCCTGCACCGTCGTGTCGGGGATCGTATGGATTTCCCCCAGCGCCGCCGTGCCATCGGGCGTCGCGGCCATGAAAGCCTTCAGCGCGTCGCCCTGCGCCTGCGCCAGGTGCACGGTCGACAGCGCGTGCGCCTGGTTGATGATGGTGTTGGCGCCGCCGGCCACGTTGGCGATGATCACGCCCGCCGCGCCTGCCGTCCTGGCGTTCGCGCTCTTGTTGACCAGCACGTTGCCGCCACGGTCGCACACGAGTATCTTGCCCGCCACTTTCGCCGGATCCAGATACGCCGAGGTGGCATCGGCCACGCCAAAGCAGCGCAGCAGATTGAGGTCCGTCGGCAGCACGCCGGCCAGGCCCGCGTCGCGCGACTGGATCAGCGGCAGCGCCGGCGTATTCGCATTGTTCGATGCGCCTTCCAGTTTCGTGCCATTGCTGAGGATGGCGTTGGCAGCGTACAGGCGGTTGTGGGTGGAATTGGCGACCGTTGCCAGCCACGGGCTGATGTGCGACACGGGCGCCGGCACGTCGGGCGCGGGCGTGGCCGGGCCGGAATTGCCGCCCGACGTGGCGACAAACACGCCGGCTGCCGCCGCGCCGAGGAAGGCGACTTCCGTCGGTTCGTCGAAGGCGCCGCCGCCCGCGTTCGGGCCGATGGAGAAGTTGATGACGTTGACGCCATCCTTCACCGCCTGGTCGATGGCGGCCACGCTGTCGGCCGTGGCGCAACCGTTGCGGCCCGTCGATGCTGCCGTCCAGCAGACCTTATAGGCGGCGATGCGGGCGCGCGGCGCCATGCCGGACGCCTTGCCCAGCGATACGCCATTCGAGGTGGCCAGGGCGCCATTGTTGCCGCCGGCCGTCGAGGCCGTATGCGTGCCATGGCCGCCGTGTCCCGTCAGGCCGGCGACGGAATCGCGCGGCGACAAAAATTCCGTCCAGTGCAGCGCCGACGTGGCGGCGCGGTAGTAGCGCGCGCCGATCAGCTTGTTGTTGCAATTCTCGGCGCTAAAACCTTCACCCGTCTGGCAAGTGCCCTGCCAGCTGGCCGGCGGCGCGCCGTACACGACATTGCCGCCGCTGTGGCTGGGCACGCCATTCTCGTCGAGACGGTCGGCAAAGGCCGTGTTCTCGGGCCAGATGCCGCTGTCGACGATGCCGATGATGATGTCTTCACCGGCGTGCGCCTTGCCGCCCAGCTGCTCCCAGATGCCGCCCGGCTTGTCCAGGCCCAGGAAGCTGGGCGTGTAGCTGGTGTCGAGCTGCAGGATGGAATCGGCGCTGATGCTGGCCACGCCGCTGTTTTTCTTCAGGGCCCGCACTTCATCGTCCGTCAGCAAGGCGGAAAAGCCGTTGAAGACGACGCTGTACTGGTGCGTGATTTGCGCCGCGCTGACGGTGCCGGCCACGGCGGCCTGTTTGGTGTCGAGGTAGCTCAAATAGGCCTGCACATCGGCGGCGCCCACGTTGATGCGCGCGCCCGGCGCCGGTCTGGTGGCGGCCAGGCCGTCGACCTGGCCCGTGTAGGTGGCGGCCGGCTTGTCGACCAGTTGCACGATGTAGGAGCGGCGTTCCTGCGCCTGCGCCGCTTGCGCCAGGCTGGCGGCCAGCAGAAGGATGCCGAGTGAAACGGGACGTAATCTCATCTCACGCTCCTTGCACGTTGGCAGCGGCGAACTTGCCGCTGCGGCGGCGCGACAGCATGCCGATGGCGCCCAGGCCGGCCAGCATCAGCATGTAGGTCGACGGTTCCGGCACGGCGCTGACATTGATATTGTCGAGCGCAAACTGCCCCTGGTTAAAGGCGGGAAAATCGATGGAATTGCTGCATGCGCCCGTGTCATTGAAAATGCAGGCATTGAAGGTCAGGCCCGTAAACGCGTAGTTGCTGAAACCGCCCAGCAGGGAAGCGCTCTGGAAAAAGTAATTGCCATCGCTGCCCTGGCCGGGAAACGCCAGCGAGGTGCTGATCACCTGGCCGTCGCTGAGGGTGCCGCTCAGCTGCAGCTGGCCCCAATTCTGGTTCGGCAAGCCGGAGACAGGCGCGATGAAGGAATAATCGAAACCGGCCAGGGTGAATGCCTGGTGGTCGGCACGCGCGAAGTTCACGCCGCCATCGTTGAGGATAGCCAGGTAGTTGCCGGTGGCGCCCTGCGGGCAGGCGGCGATATCGCATGACGAACCCGCGCGGCCATCGAGGATGGCGCCCACGCCGCTGACGCCGCCGCCGGCCGCCGTGGTCGGATCGGCCAGGAACAGCAGGTTGTAGCTCGACGTATTGAGCGTCTGGCCGCTTTCATACACGTCGGGGCGCAAGTTGTCGAAGGTCAGGACACCGGCCATGGCCGGCGCCGAGGCCAGCACGGACAAGGTGGCCAGCGCGGCAAGGATGGTGGCGCGACCGCGGGTAGCGGATGTATTGGCGGTGGCGGGCGATACCCGCGCATGTGATGAACGATGCATTCTATTCCCTTGATTGTTGTGGATAGATAGGTCGGCAGGTCTGGCGCCCGCTTTCAGCTTTTTCACAAAAGTGTCAACAAATATAGCAAATCGTATAAAACAAATAGCATATTTTTAATATCATTTATTTATTTTTTATCTAACTCCGCGAAACTTTGTTTTGTTTTATCTATGAAAGTTTGAGGAATCTCAACGTTACATTTGAACAACAATGCTTCGCACTGCAGGCGCATGCGCCAGCGCGCCGGCACGACTTCGGATAAGCTCGAAAACCGCGCCTGCCGCGTCGTCATCCCCGTCACATCGCGGTACACCTGTTCCATCCTGGAACACTTGCCTGTCCCCGCCGCCCCGGCGATCCGCCCCTTCTGCCCCTGTGCCGATGGCATGAAGCTTGCACAACAAGAAGATCGACCGTGCTCAGGGAGCAGCATCATGGAACACTACCAACTGGCCGGCAGCGGCCGCTCGAACACGCGGCAGGCCTGGCGCCTCCTGCTGTGCTGTACGCTGGCGCTGGCTTTTTTCCTGCTGGCCGCCAGGCTGGATCTGGCCGAACGGCTGACGCAGTCACTCTGGCGCCAGGAGCACTGGCAACTCGATGAACTGGCTCTGAGCCTGCTGGTGCTGGCGCTGGCGCTGGCTGGCTTCGCCGTGCGGCGCGGACGCCAGGTGGCGCTGCTGCTGGCGCAAAACCGCGCCCTCACGCAGCGTCTGCTGCGCGCGCAGGAAGAGGAGCGCTGCGCGCTGGCGCGCGAGCTGCACGATGAAGTGGGACAAGACTGCACGGCCATCCGCGCCGCCGCCAGCTACATCCTGCGCGCGCGCGAGGGCGACCAGGCGAACGTGCAGGCGTGCGCCGCCAGCATCGCGCGCTCGTCGGAAGCACTGCACGCGATGGTGCGCACCATGTTGCGCCGGCTGCGCCCGCCCGTGCTCGACAGCCTGGGCCTGGCGCCGGCCCTGCAGGCGCTGTGCGACAGCTGGGCCCAGCAGCACGGCATCGCCTGCCATTTCGCGCCGCAGGCCATCCCCGACAGCCTCGACGACAGCACCGCCACCGCCATCTACCGCCTGGTGCAGGAAGGCTTGACGAACGTGGCGCGCCACGCGGGCGCCGACCGGGCCACGGTGGAACTGCGCGCCGATGCGCACGGCGTGCTGCACCTGGCCATCGAAGACAATGGCCGCGGTTTATGCACGGACAAGACGCCAGCAGATGGCTTCGGCATGCTGGGCATGCGCGAAAGAGTGGCCGGCCTGCGCGGCCATATCCGCTGGATCAGCGCGCTGGGCAACGGCTTGCGCATCGAAGTGGCCCTGGCGGCACGGTGCGCAGCATGAACGCGGCCATGACCCCGATCCGCGTGATGCTGGTCGACGACCACCCGGTGGTGCGCACGGGCTACCGGCGCCTGCTGGAACAGGGCGGCGATATCACCGTCGTGGCCGAGGCGGGCAACGGTGAAACCGCATATGGTTTGCACCTGGAGCACGCGCCCGACGTCTGCGTGACGGATTTGTCCATGCCCGGCATCGGCGGCCTGGAATTGCTGCGCAAGCTGCTCGCCCGCGACGCCGGCGCCCGCGTGCTGGTGTTTACCATGCACGACACGCCGCAGCTGATCGCGCGCGCGTTTGACGGCGGCGCCTGCGGCTTCGTCAGCAAGCAGGCCGACCCGGAACACCTGGTCGACGCCGTGCGCGCCGCCCATGCGGGCCGGCGCTACCTCGATCCGCACAGCGCGCCTGACGTGCTGCAAGGCACGGCCCGCAGGGAGGCGGAACGTTTGAGCAGCCTGAGCCAGCGCGAATTCGAAATCTTCCGCCTGCTGGCCGAAGGCCGCAGCGCCGCCGACTGCGCCCGCCTGCTGCACCTGAGCAGCAAGACGGTGGCCAACCACCAGACTTGCATCAGGGAAAAGCTCGACGTGCCCGGCCCCGCCGCCCTCGTCCATCTTGCTCTGCGCAACGGCGTCATCGAACAGATCCACCCTTAAAACACGTAGCGCAAGCCCGCATTCACGCTGCGCGGCGCGCCAGCCGCATAAAAGGTCGCGTTGACCATCGGATATTCGCCGTTCACGGCCGGCAGTGGCCGGGCGGCGAAATTGCCGTTGGCGTCGAAACCCGTCGCGCCCAGCTGGGCCGCCGTCGCATAGTTGCGGTTGAACAGGTTATTCACCTGGGCGAACACGCTCAGCTGCGGCGTCAGCTGGTACTTGCCGTTCAGCTCGACCACGGCGTAGCCGCCGCTCTTGCCCGCGCCCAGGTACGCTGGGCCGCCCGCCTGGTGCGCATTGTTTTCATTGCCGCGCGCATACGCGCTGGAGACGGCCGTCATGGCCAGGCCCACCGTCCAGTCGCGCCCGCCCTCGTAATCCACGTGCGCTTTGAAAATATGGCTCGGTGTCAAAGGAATGCGCTTGCCCGGCGTAATCGCGATATTGCCTTCGAGGCCGGGCGCGTCCGCGTCGCTGCTGCTGTTGGCACTGCCGTTGACCGTCTCCCGGCTTTGATACGTCGCCTGCAACCACGTGTAATTGACGCCGAAGTCCAGCGCACCCGCCTTGCCGTCCAGCGCCAGCTCCACCCCCTGGTGGCGCGTCTTGCCGAAATTTTTGAAGTAGCCGAAACCGGCCTGGTTGTCGGCGACGAACAGGATATCGTCGTGGTTTTCCGCGCGGAACAGGCCCGCGCTCCAGCGCGCCAGCTCGCCCCACTGGCCGCGCACGCCCGCTTCCCACGTCTTCGTCACCACCTGTTTCAAGGGCGGGTCGCCGGCCATGGCGTTGGGCAGGCGGCACGGGTTTTCCGGGTCGGCGCAGCCAAGCTCGATGGCCGTCGGCGTGCGGCTGCCTTCGTTGTAGCCAAGGTAGGCGCTCACGCCCGCAGCCGGCGCATAGGCCAGGCCGATGGCGGGATTGAAGCGGCTGAAGCGGTGGTCGCCATCGAGCGAACCGCTGCCGCCGCCCGGCGTGATGGCGTCGCGGTTGCGCACGGTGCTGCGGTTGTAGCGTCCGGAAACAGTCAGGGTCAAGTCTTGCTTGAGCGCAATGCTGTCGCTCGCATACACGCTCCAGGTGCGCATGCGCCCGCTCAAGTCGACCCGGTTATCCACTGGCGTGCCGTCGTCGCCGATCTGCGTGCCGTCGGCAAAGAAGTCCACGGGCGTGATGCCGCGGTCCGGGTTCAGGTAGCCGAACTGGCTGGTCTGGCGAAAGGTGGCGTGACTCGTGTCGAAGGCGGCGCCGGCCGTGACGGCATGGCGCGATCCCGCCAGGTCGGCCAGCGCCGTGAACTGGCCCGAAAAACCGTAGTTTTCCTGCTGCGTATGGCTGCGGTTGATCATGCCATTGCATTTTTCGGCCGGCTCGTCGTTCAGCAGCACGTTGGCTATGCAACGCCATTTCGGAAACGGCGTATTGCCCGCATTCGCCCCGCTGGCGGGAAAGCCCGTGTAGCCGGCCGCCGCCAGGGCGGCCCGTTCGGCCGCGCCGGGCTGATAGATGGACTGGTCGAGCGACTCGTCGTTCAGGTCGCCGTTGTAGGTGTGCGTGTCGATCTTGCGGTAGTAGACATTGCCGGACAAGAGCAAGGCAGCGCTGGCCTGGTGTTTGCCCGTCAGGTTCAGCAAGGTCGACCTGTTTTGCGTCAAGTCCGGCTTGGTGTAGACGCTGCGGTAATCGCGCGCCAGCAGGCGCTGTTCCTGCAAGCCGTTGCCCGTCAGCGCATTGTCCGCGTGGGCCACGGTGGCGGCAATGTCCGTGCGCGCATCGCTCCAGCCGAGCTTGCCGAACAGCTGGCGCACGTCGGACGGGGAATCGTCGCGCCAGCCATCTTCCTTGAAACGGTTGCCCGTCACATACCAGTGCCAGCCTTGCGCATTGCTGCCGCCATGTTCGAACTCGACACCGCGGCGTTGATCGGAACCCAGGCGCGCCTCGACGGCGGTGCCGGAATTGCTGCGGCCATCCTTGGTCTGCAGGGCCAGCGCGCCGCCCAGGGTGTTGAGGCCGAACAATGGATTCGAGCCCGGCATCAGGGTCAGCGATTTGATGGCCATGCGCGGTATCAAATCCCAGCTGACGACGTCGCCAAACGGCTGGTTCAGCCGCATGCCGTCGAGGTACACAGAGAGTCCTTGCGGCGTGCCCAGCAACGGTGACGCCGTATAGCCGCGGTAGCTGACGTCGGGCTGGAACGGATTGTTCTGCACCTCGTTCACAACCACGCTGCCCAAGTTGCGGCGCAGAAAGGCGGATAAGTCCAGCGCGCCGCTGGAGGCGATCTGCTGCGCGCTGGCCGTCTGCACGGGCGCGGCGAACGTGTCACTCGCCTGCTCCACGGTGGGCAGCGGCATGCTGCCCGTGATGATGACGGTGGGCAAGTCACCCGAGGCGGCCAGGCTTGCACCAGCAGGCTCGGCAGCCTGCGCCTGGCACAGCGCCATGGCCGCGGCGGCGAATAAAGTCAGTTTCATGCGGGTCCCCAGTTTTATCATGGTTTTTATGTCTGTCCAGTATCGGACAGCCACCATCGATGAACTAGGGAAAAACTCCCGCCGTGCGGGGAACTAACGCTGCAAGGGCAAGTAACTCTGTTTGAGCTGGCGCAAGACAAAGCTCGATTTGCTGTGGCGGATGCCGGGAATTTTATACAGGCGCTCGCGCAGCAGCCGTTCATAGTCGCGCGTGTCGCTCACCGCAATGCGCAAATAGTAATCGTAGTCGCCGGAAACAAGGAACGCTTCCAGCACTTCCGGGATCATGGCCAGCGCGTGGCCGAATTCGAACAGGGCCTGGTCGGAATGGTCGTCCAGCGTGACTTGCACGATGACGGTGTCGGCCAGCCCCACCTTGGCCGCGTTGACGTTCACCGTGTAGCCTTCGATGACGCCATCGTCTTCCATGCGCTTGATGCGCGCCCAGCATGGCGACGAGGTCAGGCCCACCTTGGCGCTCAGCTCGTGCAGGCTGATGCGGGCATCCTGCTGCAGGGCCGTCAGGATGGCGAGATCGAATTTATCGAGCTTCATTCTGTCATATCCTTATTTCACAGCAAATTTTGCTTAAATAAGCATTCTATACGAGAAAACCAGCAGCCTTTTCTGCCGGGGCAAGCAGAAAATAGATACATGAAACCCGATCCCGCTCCCCTCCTCGCTCCCGCCCACGATCTTGCGCCGCGCAACGGCGCCAGCACCCTGATCGACACCCTGCTGGCCCTGGGTGTCGACACCGTCTTCGGCTATCCGGGCGGCGCCGTGCTGCCCCTGTACGATGCGCTGCACGCGCAACCGCGCTTGCGCCACGTGCTGGTGCGCCACGAGCAGGCGGCCGTGCACGCGGCCGAGGGTTATGCGCGCAGCACGGGCCGGCCCGGCGTCGTCTTCGTCACGTCCGGCCCCGGCATGAGCAATACCACCACGGGCTTGCTCGACGCCCTGTGCGATTCGGTTCCCGTCATCTGCATCAGCGGCCAGGTGGCCACTACCAGCATCGGCACGAACGCCTTCCAGGAATGCGACGCGCTGGGCATTTCGCGCCCCGTCACCAAGTGGAACCGGCAAATCCGCGCGGCCGACGAGACAGCGGCCGTCGTGCACGAAGCGTACGCGCAAGCCACGCAAGGGCGGCCCGGTCCCGTGCTGATCGATTTTCCCAAGGATATGCAACTGGCGCCCGTTGCGGACCACACGCCGCCGCCATCCGTCGCAGCCGTCCCTGCTCCCCTGCCCGAGGCGGCCGATATCGAGCAAGCCGCCAGCCTGATCGCCGGCGCGCGCCAGCCCGTGTTCTATGGCGGCGGGGGCCTCATCAATTCCGGCCTCGATGCCTGTGCCGCCTTCGGCCAACTGGTGAAACTGGCGGCCGCGCCATGCACCTTGACCCTGCTGGGCCTGGGCGCCTTTCCCGCCGCGCACCCGGCCTTCCTCGGCATGCTGGGCATGCACGGCACGCTGGAAGCGAACCTGGCCATGCACCACGCGGACCTGATCGTCTGCGTCGGCGCCCGCTTCGACGACCGGGTGACGGGCCGGCTCGACGCCTTCTGTCCTGGCGCAAAGGTCATCCACATCGATATCGACCCTGCCTCCATCCATAAAGTGGTGCGCGCCGACGTGGCCCTGCGCGGCGATTGCGCGCCCGTGCTGGCGGCCTTGCTGGCGCAGCTGCGCGACCGCTTGCTGGCCGACCGCCAGCCGTGGTGGCAGCGCATCGATGGCTGGCGCGCGCAGCATAGTTTGGCCTTCGACGACACACAGGAAGTGATCGCGCCGCAGGCGCTGATGCGACGGCTGCAGGCGGCGCTCGATGGCAAGGACGCCATCGTCTCCACGGACGTGGGCCAGCACCAGATGTGGGCGGCGCAGCATTTGCGCTTCGAGCAGCCGCGCCGCTGGCTCACCTCGGGTGGCGCCGGCACCATGGGATATGGCTTGCCGGCCGCCATCGGCGCGCAGATCGCCCATCCGGGAAAATGCGTCGTGTGCGTCAGCGGCGACGCGTCGATTTTGATGAATATCCAGGAACTGGCCACGGCCGTGCAGCACCGCCTGCCCGTGAAAGTGGTGTTGTCGAACAATGGCTACATGGGCATGGTGCGCCAGTGGCAGGAACTGCATCACGGCGAGCGCTACAGCCACAGCTACACGGCAGCGCTGCCCGACTTCGTTGCCCTGGCACGCGCCTTCGGCTGGCAGGCGCACACGGTGAGCCGGCGCGAGGAGCTCGATGCGGCACTGGCGGCCTGCCTGGCATCGAGCGGCCCCTACTTCCTCGACGTACGCGTGCATGGCGAGGAAAACTGCTTCCCCATGATGGCGCCGGGCGCGGGGCATCATGAAGTGACCCTGTCCAAGGGCAAGGTGTACAGCGAACGGTAATCCGGCATGACCACCGGCCGCGCCAACGATGTTGCCGGATTACGCCCAAATCCTGTAGACCCAATAACTTTCATCCTCGCGGCTGGCGCGCGCCAGTTCCGTGGGGCTCAGGCCCGTGATGGCGCGCACTTCGCGGCACAGGTGGGCCTGGTCGGCGTAACCGCCCTCGGCGGCGATATCGGTCCAGGAAGCATTGCCTTGCAGCATGGATTCTCGCGCGTCGAGAAACGACTGTTCCGCGCGGCGCATGCGGCGCAGGGTGCGCATGGGCTGGCCGGCCCAGGCCTTGATGCGGCGCTCGATATTGCGCGCGCCGCTGGCCAGGCCCGTCGAGGCCGCCTGCACGCCCAGGCGGCGCACCCAGTCCTGGATGGCGCCGGCCGGATGGTCGCCGCCCTTGCGCGCCAGCGCCCAGCGCGGCGCGAGGAATGCTTCCACCAGCGCGATGCGCGCGTCATCGTCGGGTGCGGCCAGCACGGCGTCGGACAAGGCCAGCCAGTCGGCGTCGAACAGCGGTGCCAGCGGACGCACCTGGTCGAACAGGGCCGCCATGTCGATGCCCGTCAACGCATGCAGGGCGGCCGGATACAGCATCACCATGAACGAGTGCACGGGGCCGGGGTTGTAGCTGACCAGGGGATAGCCGCGCGGCCCGCTGAACAGGGCGGGCGGCATGCGCACGTGCAGCAGGTCGGGAGCGGGCGCGGCCGCCTCGACGTCGCCCGCGACCGTCCACAGCAGGCAGCACATGGGCGTGGCGGGAAAGCGGTTCAGGCGCTGCGCGGGCGGCAGCGGCGCGCAATGCGTGGTGTCGCGCACGAGGAAGGCGCGCACGCAGGAAGCGAGCGCGGTGCGCGGCGCGATCAAACGGGTCAGGGGCGATGGGGCGGCAGGCATGGCGACGATTGTACCGGCAATTTTCGGCGCCGCGCGCGCTGTCGTATTCGTTCCTGTCGTATTCGTTCCTGCCATATTCGTTCATGTCGTATTCGTTCAAGACGCGTGCGCGCAAGCGCGCTACAGTCAGGCCATCGTTCCACGACAACAGGAGCTTGCCATGCCACCACTCGACCACGTCACCGCACCTGCACCCGCCACCACCCTGCGCCAGATCCGCCAGTTGCCGGGGCCATTCGCCTTGCCCATCATCGGCAACGCCATGCAAGTGAGACTGCCGCGCATCCACCGCGACGTGGAAGGCTGGGTACGCCGCTATGGCCCCTTCGTGCGCGCCTGGTTTGGCCGCACCCTGGTGCTGGTGGTGGCCGACAGCGAGGCCGTGGCCGCCGTGCTGCGCGACCGCCCGGACGGTTTCCGCCGCCCCCTCAGCAGCTACACGATTTCGGTGGAAATGGGCGGCATCCCCGGCGTCTTCCTGGCCGAGGGCAGCGAGTGGCGCAACCAGCGCCGCATGGTCATGGCCGGCATGGCGCCGGGCGCCATCAAGGCATATTTCCCCGCGCTGGTGACGGTGGCGCAGCGCCTGCAGCGGCGCTGGCAGCATGCCGCCACGCAAGGCCAGGCCATCGCCCTCGATGGCGACCTGAAACGCTACACGGTCGACATCATCGCCGGCCTGGCCTTCGGCAGCGAAGTCAACACGCTGGAATCGGGCGAGGACGTGATCCAGCGCCACCTGGACGCCATCCTGCCGGCCGTGGCACGGCGCAGCCTGTCGATGCTGCCGTACTGGCGCTACGTCAAACTGCCCGTCGACCGGCGCCTGGACCGCGACGTGGCAGCGCTGGACGTGGCCGTGGCGCAACTGGTGCAGCAGGCGCGCGAACGCATGGCGCACGACCCCGCGCGGCGCGTGCGGCCACCGAACCTGCTCGAAGCCATGATCGCCGCCGCCGACGAAAAGGACAGCGGCGTGAACGACCGCGCCGTGGCCGGCAATGTGCTGACCATGCTGCTGGCCGGTGAAGACACGACGGCCAACACGATTTCCTGGATCATCTATCTGCTGCAGCGCCATCCGCACAGCCTGGCCAAGGCGCGCGAGGAAGTGCGGCGCCTGGCGCCCGACGTGGCGCAGTTCAGCGTGGCGCAAATGGATAGCCTCGACTACCTGGGCGCCTGCGCCAGCGAGGCCATGCGCTTGAAACCGGTGGCGCCCTACATTCCGCTCGAAGCGCTGCGCGACACGGTGGTGGGCGACGTGGCCGTGCCCGCCGGCAGCATGCTGTGGTGTGTGATGCGCCACGACAGCGTGTCCGATGCACACTTTCCCGACGCGCAAGCGTTCCGGCCCGAGCGCTGGCTGGAGGGCAGCGCCGAGGCGAACAACAAGCGCGCCGCCATGCCGTTTGGCGGGGGCTTGCGTACCTGTCCCGGCCGCTATCTGGCTTTGCTGGAAATCAAGATCGCCATGGCCATGCTGCTGGGCAGCTTCGACATCGCCGGCGTCGACACGCCCGATGGCGGCGAGGCGCAGGAGCTGATGGGTTTTGTGATGTCGCCCATCGGTTTGACGATGCGCCTGGCGCGGCCGCAGTGATACCATGGGGGAAGTCCCATTCATTCGACCTCCCCATGACCATCCGCCTGGAATCGCCACAGCAAGCCGACGTGCAAACCCTGATCGCCGAGCTTGATGCCTATCAACAGACCCTGTACCCGGCCGAGTGCGTCTACTCGCTGGACCTGGCATCGGTGCCATCCGATACCCTGCTGTTTGCCGTCGCCCGCGATGCCGATGGCCGCGCGCGCGCCTGCGGCGCCATCGTCGTCACGCCCGATTTCGGCGAGGTCAAGCGCATGTACGTGCACCCGGACAGCCGCGGCCTGGGCCTGGCCAGGCGCCTGCTAAGCTTGCTGGAAGAGCAGGCGCTGGCGCGCGGCTGCCGCTTGCTGACGTTGGAGACGGGCATCCACCAGCCCGAAGCCATCGCCCTGTACGCGCGCCACGGCTACCAGCGGCGCGGGCCGTACGGCGACTATCCCGACGACCCGTTCAGTGTCTTCATGGAAAAACCACTGCAGGCGGCGGCATGAGCGCGCCGGCCGACAGCCTGTCTGATATCCGTGCACGCCTGCGCGCCTTTGCCGACGAACGCGACTGGGACCAGTTCCACACGCCGAAAAATCTGGCCATGGCCCTGTCCGTGGAAGTGGCGGAACTGGTCGAGCACTACCAGTGGCTGCCCACGGGCGCGGACGCCGAACTGGACGATGCCAAACGCACGGGCATCCGCCACGAGCTGGCCGACGTGCTGATGTACCTGGTGCGCCTGGCCGACAAGAGCGGCGTCGACCTGCACTCTGCCGTGCTGGAAAAGATGGCACTGAACGCACAGAAATACCCGGCGCAACAGGTACGCGGCGACGCGCGCAAATATAGCGAGTACTGAGCGAATACTGAGACACTCACGCGTGCGTGGCTGCCGCGCAAAAAAGCGTAGCATCAAGCCATGCGTATTAATCTCTCCCTGCTGCTTGCCTGCCTGCTCCATGGCCCGGTCGCCTTGGCGCAAACCGCGCCCGTGCCGCAAGTCAAGGTCGACGCCACGCGCGACCCCGTCGATAAATCCTACCGCAAGATGCTGCAGGGCGTGGACCGCTTCGAACGCGACCATGCGCTGGCGCCGCAGGCAGTGCTGCGCTTTCGCTTGCTACCGCGCCAGCCCGGTGTGAACATGACGGGCGTGCGGCTGCGCATCGCCGGCGACACCGTCAGCATCCCCCTGCCCCTGGCCGAGGACAACAGCTTTGCCCCCGTGCGCAATGCACAGGCCGCGCGCGAAGACGCCGTGCTGATCGCCAACCGCAAGGCCACCACCATGAGCTGGCGCGCGCAAGTCATCACGCCCGGCTTGCCGCCCGGTACGCGGCGCCTGGGCGACTTGCGCCTGGAATGCCGCGCCGGCATGGATTCGGGCCTGATCTCGAACGACCCGCAAATCATCGCCTGGCTGTCCAGCATGCTCTATAGCACGGACAAGGTCTGTTCCGAGCCGGACGGCAACTATTTGTTCTTCACGGAGCGCCCCCTGTTCGGCGTCACCCTCGTGCATGGCGAACGCAGGGTTACGCTACCGTTCACGATGCTGTACGCGGGCGGCGAGCAGACCCCCGCCTCACTGCCCTACTGCGATTGCCAGGTCTTGCTCGACCGCACGTATTACGCGCCCTTGTGGGATGCCAGCTGGCCCGACGACACCCTGCTGGAATTTACTTACATGGACGAGGTGGCGCCATGAAGTGGTTCAGTGTCTTCGTGCTGGCGCTGCTGGCCGCCTGCTCCGGCACGCGCGCCTTGCATGCGAGCAAGAATGTGCCCTACGCTACGCTGGAGCAAACGGTGCAAGCAGGCATCAGCACGCGCGAGCAAGTACGCGCCGCGCTGGGCGAGAGCACGTCCATCCGTTTCGACAGCGGCAATGAAGTGTGGATGTACACCTACCCGGCCGCCTCGGGCGCGCAGGGAGAGTACGTGATTCTGTTTGGCGGGGATGGGGTGGTGAAGAAAGTACGCAGCGGGGAAGTGTACCGGGTGAAGCAGTAAGAGTACCCCACAGGCAAAACCCGGGGTCAGACCCGACGGGGGAATGCGCCCCAATGGGGAGCATTCCGATCACGCAGTGACTGACCCCAGCATTTTGCTACCTGGCCTTTAACAGCGCCCTTGCTGCCACACCCGCACCCACGCTACGCCCCACGCCGGCCGCCTTGCGCTTGGGCGAGGCCTTTAATTTGAAGATGCCGATCGACTGGGCCACGCTCTCGGTGCGCTGCGCCAGGCTGCTGGCGGCCGCGGCCGCCTGCTCCACCAGCGCCGCGTTCTGCTGCGTGATGCCATCCATGTGGATGACGGCCTGGTTGACTTGCCCGATGCCCTGGTTCTGCTCGCGCGTGGTCGAGGAAATCTCGTCCATCACTTCCGTCACGCGGGCCACCGAGGCGATCACTTCCGTCATGGTGGCGCCCGCATTGCTGGTCAGCACGCTGCCCGCATTCACGGTGGCGATCGAATGGTCGATCAGGTTTTTCACTTCTTTTGCCGCTGTTGCCGAGCGCTGCGCCAGGCTGCGCACTTCGCCGGCCACGACGGCAAAGCCGCGGCCATGCTCGCCCGCGCGGGCCGCTTCCACGGCCGCGTTCAAGGCGAGGATATTCGTCTGGAAGGCGATGCCATCGATCAAGCCGATGATGTCGAGAATCTTGCGCGACGAGGTGCTGATCTCGTCCATCGTGGTGACCACTTCGCTGACGATGGTGCCGCCCTTGGCCGCGACGGTCGACGCCTGCGCTGCCAGCTTGTTGGCCGTGTCCACGTGGTCGGCGCTGTTCTGCACGGTGGACGTCAGCTCTTCCATGCTGGCCGCCGTCTGTTCCAGGCTGGACGCCTGCGATTCCGTGCGGCTGGACAAGTCCATATTGCCCGTGGCGATCTCGGCCGTGGTGATGCGGATATCCTCGAAGTTGGCGCGCACGTCGCCGATGATGCTGTGCAAGTTGATGTTGGTCTGGCGCAAGGCCGCCATCAATTGGCCCATGTCGTCGTCGCGCACTTTGTCGATGACGCCCGTCAAGTCGCCGCCCGCCATCTTGCGCGCCATCGTGACGGCGTCACCCAGCGGAGCGACGAGCGAATTGTGCAGATGGGCCCAGAAATACAGCATCAGCGCGACGGCGGCGGCGGCGGCACCGCTGAGCCAGCTGCGCGTGGCCGTGCTTGTGTCTCCATCGATATTCCACACGGCGCAGCCGAGGATGGCCAGCACCACGCCAAAGACGATGCAATGGAAGGCCAGGTCTTGCGACAGGGTCAGCTTGCGCCATTCGGCCAGCTTGGCGACCCAGCCCTGGCGCACGACGCGGCCATTGCGGATCGCCAGCTTGGAGGTATTGCCGTCTTTGAAACTTTTATACAGGGCTGCCGCTTCGTTGATCTGCTCGCGCGAGGGCTTGGTGCGCACGGACATATAACCGATCGGGCGGCCGTTTTCGATCACGGGCGTGATATTGGCGAAGACCCAGTAGAAATCACCGTTCTTGCAGCGGTTCTTGACCATGCCGGTCCACGGCATGCCCGTCTTGATGGTGTCCCACAGGTCGGCAAACGCTTCGGCCGGCATATCGGGATGACGCAGGATATTCTGTGGCGCACCCAGCAGTTCCATTTCTGAAAAACCGCTGACTTCAATGAAATACTGATTAGCGTAATTGATGTTTCCCTGTAAATCCGTCGTGGAAACAATCGTCATGCCTTCATTTAATACGTATTCATTTTGCGTGATAGGCGTATTGACCCGCATCGTCGCTCCTCTATTTTTTTTCAACTAGCATAACAAAAACATAAAAACAATATACCACATCAAGCACCCTTGATATATCGCTTCGGCGACAGTGACACTGGTCAAATAATTTAATAAAAACCAATTCATTTATTTTTTAGAATTTACTTTGATTCAACTTTATTGATTTTATTGAATGCAAAATTCAAATTACGCGCACACACAATAATTAATAAAAAATTATGTATCTGCGCGGCAGGCGATAAATACGGCGTATGTGCCGATAAAAAGACGCAGGAAGACTGCCGTCATGGCCGGCGCATGGCGACGCCTGCCGCCAACAATAACGCGGCAACAATATTCATTTCTTGAGGGAAAATAAAAACTGGCGCGAACGCGCCAGTGAGGGATGTGTCTCCAATCCGCGACACAGGCGCCGTGGCGCCCGTGGGGATGGCTTACTTGAACGTTTTGCGCGGCGACTTCGGACGCGGTGGCGCAGGCTTGCGCTCCGTCGTGCCATCGTCGAGGCTGATGCGCAGTTTCTGGCCAGAAACGACGACCGATTTCAGGTGGTCGAGGATTTCCGGCGGCATGCCTTCCGGCAGGTCCAGCACGCTGTAGTTGTCAAAGATATCGATGCGGCCGATATGCTTGGCTTCCAGGTTCGCTTCGTTGGCGATGGCGCCGACGATGTTGCTTGGCGTCACAGCGTGCTCACGGCCCACTTCGATGCGGTAAGCCGTCACGCCCGGGCGTGGACGTTCCTTCTTCGGCGCGCGCGGTGCAGGTGCTGCGTCGCCCGCGTCCGCTGGCGCATCCTTGAACGCTGGCGCGGACTTGGCGGCAAACGGCTTGCGTGGCGCGGCTGGCGGCGCCAGGTCCGGCGCGTCGCCGTCACGGCTGATGCGCAGCTGCTGGCCCGCGACCCACACGGTTTTCAGCTGGTCCAGCAATTCTTTCGGCATGCTGTCTGGCAAGTCCAGGACGCTGTAGTCGTCATAGATTTCGATGCGGCCGATGTTTTTCGAATCGATGCCCGCTTCGTTGGCGATGGCGCCCACGATATTGCCTGGTTTTACGCCATGCTGATGACCGACTTCAATGCGGAAGGTCTGCATGCCGGCGTCGGCTGGACGTTGAATGCGTTCTTTTTTCGGGAAGGCCGGGCGTTCGCCACGGTCGCTGCGCTCGTTACGGTCGAAGCGGTCGCCCCGTTCCGGACGGTCGTTGCGCTCAAAACGGTCTTGGCGCACAGGACGGTCGTCCTGCCACGTGGCTTGCTCGCGCGCCTTGTTCTTGTCCAGCAGCAGCGGCGTATTGCCACGCGCCATCTTCGCCAGGGCGGCGGCGATTTCGATGGCGGGAATGTTTTGCTCGCGCTCGAAATCCTCGATCAGCGACTGGAACTGTTCCAGCTCGCCCAGGGCCAGGGTTTCGCTGATTTGCTCCTTGAACTTGGCGATACGCACGTCGTTGACGGCCTGGATCGTCGGCAGTTCCAGCATGCCGATCGGCTGGCGGGTCGAGCGTTCGATGGCTTTCAACAAGTTCTTTTCACGCGGGGTGATGAACAAAATCGCTTCGCCGCTGCGGCCGGCGCGGCCCGTGCGGCCGATGCGGTGGGTGTAGCTTTCCGGATCGTGCGGCACGTCGTAGTTGACGACGTGGCTGATGCGCTCGACG
This sequence comes from Janthinobacterium rivuli, assembly GCF_029690045.1. Lineage (NCBI taxonomy): Bacteria > Pseudomonadati > Pseudomonadota > Betaproteobacteria > Burkholderiales > Oxalobacteraceae > Janthinobacterium > Janthinobacterium rivuli. The sequence goes on along the minus strand of NZ_CP121464.1, from coordinate 941,248 downwards.
TCCAGGCCGCGGGCGGCCACGTCGGTTGCCACGAGGATGTCGATCTTGCCGTCTTTCAACTGCTGGATCGTGCGCTCGCGCTGGGCTTGCTGGATGTCGCCATTGATGGCGGCAGCCGAGAAGCCACGCGCTTGCAGCTTGCCGGCCAGCTCTTCCGTACCCAGCTTGGTGCGGGCAAAGATGATCATGCCGTCAAACGCTTCCGCTTCCAGGATGCGGGTCAGCGCGTCGAGCTTGTGCATGCCCGACACCAGCCAGTAGCGCTGGCGGATGTTGTCGGCCGTGCCCGTCTTGGCGGCGACCGTCACTTCGGCCGGGTTCATCAGATAGGTCGTGGCGATGCGCTTGATGACGGAAGGCATGGTGGCCGAGAACAGGGCCGTTTGATGGCCTTCCGGGGTTTCTTTCAAGATACGTTCGACGTCGTCGATAAAGCCCATGCGCAGCATTTCATCGGCTTCGTCCAGCACCAGGGTTTTCAGCTTGGACAAGTCGAGCGAACCCTTGTCCAGGTGATCGATGACGCGGCCTGGGGTGCCGACGATGACGTGCACGCCGCGGCGCAGGGCCGACAGCTGCGGGCCATAGCTTTGGCCGCCGTAGATCGGCAACACGTGGAAGCCGGGGATGTGGGCGGCGTACACCTGGAACGCTTCGGCGACCTGGATGGCCAGTTCGCGCGTCGGTGCCAGGACCAGGGCTTGGGGTGAGCTTTGTTTCAGATCGATGCGCGACAGGATCGGCAAGGCGAAGGCGGCGGTCTTACCCGTGCCTGTTTGCGCCTGGCCCAGCACGTCGCGGTTCGCGAGCAATAATGGAATCGTGGCCGCCTGGATAGGCGACGGTGTTTCGTAACCGACGTCCTTGAGCGCGCGAATCAGCGGCTCGCTCAGGTTAAGGTCGGAAAATAAGGAAATTGGTGTATCAGACATGAAATCACTCACAAGTTCGCTCGAATCGCCCAATGCGAAAGAGTGTATCTGCTAGTTTACTCTTTACTGGACCTTACCGGGTGGAACGAGGCGGCAGAACGCCATTTTTTGCATTCTAAAACGCAGAAAAATCGGCGATCCGCACGCAATTGGTGCAAAAATCAAACAATATTATGTGTTTTGCAATGGATATGCCGGTTTTACAGGTGCGCCTCGATATTGCTTGCCGCATCGACCGAGTGGCGCAAAAATTCCAGCAAGTCCTCGTTCAGCCTGTCCTTGTGCGTCGTCGCCAGGCCGTGCGGCGCGCCCGCATACACGAGCAGCTTGCTGCCGATGATGAGCTCGGCAGTGCGCCGCGCCGAGGCGGCGATCGGCACGATCTGGTCGTCGTCGCCATGAATCACCAGAGTCGGCACGTCGAATTTGGCCAGGTCAGCCGTGAAATCCGTCTCGGAAAACTGCTTGATGCACAGATAGGCGGCCGGCATGCCCGCCTGCATGCCTTGCCGCCAGAAACCGTCGCGCACGCCCTGCGAGGGCTTCGCATCGGGCCGGTTGTAGCCATAGAAGGCCTCGCTCAAGTCGCGGAAGAATTGGCTGCGGTCGGCCTGCACGCCGGCACGGATGGCGTCAAAAACGGATAGCGGCAAGCCCAGCGGATTGTCGGCCGTTTGCAGCATCAGCGGCGGCACGGCGCCCACGAGCACGGCGCCGGCCAAGCGTCCGGTGCCATGGCGGCCAATGTAGCGCGCCACTTCGCCGCCGCCCGTCGAGTGGCCGACGAGGGTGGCGCCCGTCAAGTCCAGCGCGGCGATCAGGGCGGCCAAGTCGTCGGCATAGGTATCCATGTCGTTGCCGTCGAACGGCTGGCTGGAACGGCCGTGGCCGCGCCGGTCGTGCGCGATGACGCGGTAGCCGTGCGAAGCCAGATAAAACATCTGGTCTTCCCACGCGTCGGACGACAAGGGCCAGCCGTGGCTGAAGACGACGGGCGGGCCGCTGCCCCAGTCCTTGTAGTGGATCAATGTGCCGTCGGCGGTACGCAGGGTATTGTTTGAATGCAAGTCAGGGGGTGTCATGGAACGCTCCTTGTCGGTGGACCAGCAGCCATTGTGGCCGCAATGGCGCACGCACGCCGCGCGCTACGCTGGAGCATTGCGGTAGAGTAAGATTGCCGCTGCTTTGCTTTCCCGTATTCACTTTTGGAGTTGTCATGCGCTTTCCCCTCGTCCTCGCCGCCAGCCTGTTCAGCACGGCCGCCCTCGCCCAACCGCTCGTTGCCGAAGCGCCCCTGCGCGCCCATCTGTCCTTCCTGGCCGACGATTTGCTGGAAGGACGCGGCACGGGCCAGCGCGGCGGCGACCTGGCCGTGCGCTACCTGGAAACGCAGGCGGCCGTGGCCGGCCTGCAACCGTTGAAGGATGGCACGTATCGCCAGGCACTGACCATCGTCGGCAGCAAGGCCTTGCCATCGAGCAAAGTCACCTTCAGCGCGGGCGGCAAGACTTTATCTCCCGCCTTCGGCCAGGACATCGTCTTTGGCGCGGCGAATGGCCAGCAGACAGTGGCGTTCGACGCGCCCGTCGTGTTTGCCGGCTACGGCATTCGCGCCCCGGAAGAAAACTGGGACGATTTCAAGGGCGCCGACCTGAAGGGCAAACTCGTCATCATGATGGTCAACGACCCGCAGCCGACCAGCGCCGAACCGCAGCGCTTCGCCGGCAAGTCGCTCACGTACTACGGCCGCTGGGTCTACAAGTACGAGGAAGCGCTGCGCCAGGGCGCGGCCGGCGTGCTGCTGATACACACGACGGCATCTGCGTCGTATCCGTGGTCGGTGCCGGCCAACGGTTTCGGCCATGAGCGCTTCAACCTGGCGGGCGCGGGCAATGCGATGGAAGGCTGGCTGCAGGAAGACATGGCGCGCGCCCTGTTCCAGGCGGGCGGGCAAGACCTGGACGCCTTGCGCGCACAGGCGGAAACGCGCGCATTTCGCCCCGTCGCATTGAACGCGACGGTCAAGGTGGCACTGAACAGCCAGATCCGCAGCATCGAACAATTCAACGTGGCCGGCATCGTACCGGGCACGGATCCGAAACTCAAGGATGAAGCCGTCATCTACTCGGCCCATTGGGACCATCTGGGCAAGGATGACGAAGGCAGCGTCCGCGCTGGCCAGAGCGACCATATCTACAACGGCGCCATCGACAACGCCTCGGGCGCGGCGGCCTTGCTGGCCATGGCGCAAGTGGCGGTGAAACAGCCGGCGCGCCGCACGCAGATCTTCCTGTGGCCGGCCGGCGAGGAAACGGGCATGCTGGGCAGCACGGCCTACACGCGCGCGCCATTATGGCCACTGGCCAAGACGGCCGCCGACCTGAACCTCGACAGCATGAACTTCGTCGGCAAGACGCACGACATCGGCGTGGCCGGCGCCGAGCGCAGCAGCCTGTACGCGAGCGCCGCCAGGGTGGCCAAGCGCATGGGCCTGCGCCTGGCGCCGACCATCCCCGACCTGTCCGGCGCCTTTTACCGGGCCGACCATTTTGCGTTCGCCAAGGCCGGCGTACCCGCCTTCAACGTGGGCTCGGCCGTGTTTTCCGGCGACGGTTCGTTCGACTTCGTCCAGGAGCCCAAAGCCTCAGGCGAGCGCCTGGTGGCGTTTAAAAAGGATTACCACCAGGTCACCGACGAGTACAAGCCGTCATGGGATCTGTCCGGCATGGTGCAGCAGGCGCAATTTACTTTGAACCTGGGCTATGAAGTGGCGAACGACAAGAACTTGCCGACATGGAACAAGGGTGAGGCGTTTGGGAAGGTAAAGCGGTAACGTCAAGCGTAGGTCGGATTAGCGGGGCATCGCCCCGCGTAATCCGACAACATTGTTGGCGCCGGTGGTGGTGTCGGATTACGCGGCGTTGCCGCTAATCCGACCTACGAGCGTTCAAATCGCCATGATGCGTTTCAGGTCGACAAACGCCGTCTCATACAGATGCTGAAACGCGCCCACCATGACCTCTTCCACGCCTTCGGCCGCGTCGAACTCGCTCGACCATTCCGCCACGCATTCATTCGCGCCCGGTTCGCCCGTGACGCGCAGGGTGGAACGGTAGTTCTTGACGGGGATCGGGCCCGAGACGATGGTGTAGCTGTAGCTCTTGTCCGCTTCGCTGTAGCTTTGCAGGCGTTCGGCGATGATGGCGCCGTCCGTGGTTTTCAGGCGGCGCACTCTGCCGCCGTGCTCGGACAGGCTGGTCTTTATGGAGCTCGACCATTCATTCAGCGACTGGAAGCCGCCGATAAAATCCCACACTCTTTCGGCGCTTGCCGCCAATGTTACAGAAACAATTACTTGGGCCATCTTTAATTCGGTTCCTCATCCAGGTTTGCCGGGCGCCGCGCCCGGCCGGCCGGAGTTGCCCGGCACAGCCGCTATTTTAGCGCCCATGCGGCTTTGCTGCTGGGCGGAAAATAACGGCTGGCCAGTCTGGCGAGGCAGTCTTACAGATTTTCCGCCAAGAAAATCAGGGAATTACCATGCGCCTGGGCGGCGGCGCGCTGCTGGTAGCTGTCGCGGTGGGTGCAATTGAAACCGTGCTCGGCGCCCGGGTAGATATGGATTTCCACGTCTTGCCGGTCTTCGAAACGCTCGGCGATCTTTTGCACGGCTTCCGGCGGAATATGGCTGTCCTGGCCGCCGAAATGCATGAGCAGCGGCACCTTGATGTTGTCAGCCAGGTCCAGCTTGTTCTGGATGCCGCCGCCGTAATAGGCGATGGCGGCGTCAACCAGGCCGGCCGCGGCCGCCTGGAACGACAACCGGCCGCCGAAGCAGTAGCCGACGGAAGCGAGCTTGCCCGTCACTTCCGGGCGCGCGCGCAGGGCGGCGATGGTGGCGGCGATATCGGCGTCCGCCTGCGGATTGTCGGTTGCCTGCATCAGTTCGACGGCGCGCTTCCAGCCGTCCGCGTCATAGCCGAGCTCAATGTGTGCGCCGGCGCGCCAGAACAGGTCGGGCACCAGCACCACGTAGCCATCGGCCGCGTACTGGTCGGCCACGGCGCGGATGTGCTCGTTGACGCCGAAAATTTCCTGCAACAGGATGATGGCGGGACCCTTGCCCACGTGCGGCACGGCCAGGTAAGCCTGGAAGCTGCCGTCCGGGCCGGCGATATCGATCCACTGCGAAGTTGTGCTCATAGAAAACTCCAGTCTGAGGTTGGGGGAGGAAATGCCACAGCCAGGCATGTTACTGGTTTTTCGCGCTGCCTGCCCCCGCCCTTGGTTCAGGCTAATACATCTCGCGCAGGTAAATCACGGGGCCCGACTTGAAGACGCCAAAGACGACGGTGCCCACGGTGCTGGGCAAGTACGCAATGCCGGGCACGGAAACATCGACGCTGCCGCTCTTGCCGACGCCGGGCGCCGCCAGGATCAGGCGTCTATTTGGCGGCAAGACGCCCTTGTCGACCGTATAAGTAACAATAGTGTTATTGGGCAATAAAAAGTCCTTGCATACCAGGGTTTTCTTGCAATTGGCAAACACCACCAGCGTGTTGTCGAACGCACTGATGCTGTCCAGCAGACTGGTGACCCAGGTCTTGCCATCCCAGTACTGCGTCTGTACCGCCAGGCGCACGGGATAGCGCTCGGAACCGTAGTCATGCGGCACCATCAGGCGGCCCGTGAGCACGGTCAGCTGCGCTTCCTTGCCATCGGCCGGTGCCGAGCTCACATTACCGGCCGCCGGGTAGGCATACGTCGCGCGCAGCAGCAGCCCCGTCGGCGATGCCAGTGCCGTTGGCTCTTTGGGCACGGCATAGGCCGAAGGGAAACTGTAGGCGATGGAGCGCGTGGCAACGCCATTGCTGAAACTGCTGACGGGTACGCCCGTCACGGCCGCAGGTGCTTTTGCCCCATCCGTCAGCGTGCTGCCCGATGGCGCCGTGGGCGGATAGCTGTTCTTCTCCGTAGCCGCGTCATACGGGACCAGCGTCACTTGCGTTTTGTTGATGACGTCATTCCTGGCGTCAAAATTCTTGGTGTCCACGCCACCCGAGGTCTGGGCGCGGATGGTCAGATCGAAAGGCTGGCGCGAATACACGGCACGGTCGCCGGCACACACGAACGGCGCGCTGCACGGGAAAGGAAACTCCGTCTTCGTCCCCCCCGGGAGGTCCACTTTCTTGACCACCAGTTCCGTCACAAAGTGGTGCGGATAAAAGAGTACGGCATCGCTCGTCCCCGGCGACGTCAGGCCGCTGCCCAGATAACCGTATTGCAGCGCGGCCGTGAAATTGATCTTGCCCACTTCGGGCCAGACCAGCGGCGGCGCCGCGATGACGCCCCCTTTCTTCACGAAATCGAGATCGCCGCCGACTTCTGGATTGCTTACGTCTGTGTAGACCGGCGCCAGCAGATTACGGCCGAGCACGACTTTTTGCACCGCGACACCGCTTTCGTTGCCAAAGTTCTTCGTCACGGCACCGAGCGCGTTGACGGCCGATAACGTGATGGGTGTCCCCGCCACGAGAGGCGTTGCCGCCAGGCCAGCGCGCTGCGTCGGCGCCAGCTTCGTCAACAGGAATTGCTGCGGCGCCACGATGACCGTGCCGCTGCCGCTCATGTCCAAACCTTTGTCGCTGCCGCTATCGGGCTTGTAAGAGGCCGTCAGGAGCAGCGCTCCCGCATCGGCATACAGCATGTTCGGCTTGGCCACGCCATCGGCGTCGAACGTCACTCTCAACTTGGTGCTCGTCCCGCTGCAACTGCTCTGGTCGCTGGCCGCCAGGGCAACATAGCTATTTTTGGCGCTGTCAAAGATGCGCGCAGGCAATGTCCCCTTGTCCGGATTGCCGTACGCACATGTGAGGTTCAAGTCCTTGTTCTGGCCGGCGAACATGGTCACGCAAGCGGTCGGATTGTTGGGTGATACTTGCAAGGCGCTGATTTCCAATTTATACGGCACTTCCGCGTAGCGCGGAATGCCGCTCACCTGGAAGCCGCTGGAGAGAAAGCTGATCTGGCAATTGCTCGTGTTGCCGCCGCTCTTGCACACCAGCGCCCCCGTCGTGGCGGGCGTGCTGACCAGGCCGAGGGTGGCGATGCCCACCGTGGTCTGGCGCACCGTGACATTGGCGTTGACGCCGCTGGTATCGATCGGCGTCGACTCGCCGCCCGGGCTGACGGTGACATTCACGCCATTTTTGTAGACCGCGCTGCAACTGGCATCGGCGCAGGCTGTTACCTTCACCGTGGGCACCTGGCAAGTGAGCGCCGTCAGCGGGTGCTCGATCTGGAAATGGTGCAGTCCGCTCGGCGTACCGGGCCCGCATTTCGGCCCCATCGGTTCATTGAAGGCCCAGCCGCTATTGTTCGTCACGCAGCTGCACGGGTTCGATGGCGTATATGCCTTGCAGGTGATGGTTTGCTGCACCCGGCCCTGCCAGCCCAGGGTGATGTGGTCGACCTTGGCGTTGCCCGTGATATAGGCGTTGGACGAGTCGAGCGTCACCTCGCCGGCGTCCACATTGCCCTTGATGCCATTGCCGGAGGCGATCGACAGGGAATTGCTGGCGTCCACGTCGCCCGTGACGAGCAGGCCGGACGCCTTCAGGTCGATCGTCGGCGATTTCAGATTGCCCGTCACCTGGCTGCCGGAACCGATGGTCAGCGATACGCTGGCCGTGATATCGCCCTGGATGCGGGTACTGGCGGGCAGGATATTGACGATGGTGCCGCTGATCGGCCCGTTGATGACGGAACCCGAGGCGATTTCCACGGGGCCCTTGGCGCTGATCTTACCCGTCACCTTGACGTTGTTCGAGCCCATCTTGATGGTCGTGGCGGAAACATTTGCCGTGATGGTCTGTTCCTGCGCGCCCATGAGGAAAGTGCCGCCCTCGGCTGTCAGGTTGCCCCCCGTGACTTTCAGGTTCGGCGGATTGATTTCCTTGATATCGAGATTGCCCTTGACCGTCAGCGTGGCATTGCCGCTCATCGTCAAGCCCTGGTTGTAGCTCATCGCCAGCGAACTGTTGACCGTCACGGCATACGCGCTGCCGATGACGATGACGTCGGTGGAGGTCAGCGCCAGCGAGGTGCACGTGTATTGCAAGCCATCCTGGCTCTGGTTGCAGTTGCTGACGGCGCCGCCATTGAAGTTGAGCGTGGCCGCGTGGGCAAGGGATGAGCCCAGCAGCAATGTCAGGGCGGCAAAAATGTGAAGTAAGCGCACGATATCGAGGAATCCGGTGGGTGGGGAGCCAGCGGGCGCGCCGGTTATTTCATGCTAACCTACGCCATCGCTGTTGTTGCATTATGGCAGTATTTATCCCCCTCGCGCATATCGCATGATCAAGCAAAGCCCCAAAGAATTCCCCCTGCGCACCGTCGACATCATCGTCTATCCCGGCTTCAAGGCGCTCGAAGCCATCGGCGCCATGAAAGTGTTTGACTACGCCAACACCCATTTGCGCCTGCGCAATCTGCCCGGCGGCTACGACGTGCGCATCGTGTCGACAGCCATCGGCCCGGTCGAGTCGGACACCCTGATGTCGCTGCATGCCAGCAAGGCGCTCGATGCCAGCCGCCTGCCCGACCTGGCCGTCATCGTCGGCTGCCACCACGTCGAGCAAGTCTTGCAGGACATCCCCGCCCTCGCCGCCTGGGTGGCCGAGGCGGCGCCGCGCATCGACACCCTGGCGGCCCTGTGCACGGGCTGCTTCTTCCTGGCCGAGGCCGGTGTGCTGGACGGCAAGAGCGCCGCCACGCACTGGAGCGCCGTGGACAGCCTGCGTCAGCGCTATCCATTGATACAGGTCAATGCCGATGCGATTTTCGTGCGGGAAGGGAAATTCTGGACGTCGGCCGGCGTGACGGCCGGCATCGACCTGGCCCTGGCCCTGGTGGAAGACGATTTCAGCCGCGATATCGCGCTGGAAGTGGCGCGCGACCTGGTCGTGTATCTGAAGCGGCCCGGGGGCCAGTCGCAGTTTTCCGTGCACCTGTCGAGCCAGATGACGACGCATCCCACCATCCGCCAGTTGCAGGGCTGGATCATGGAACACCTGGCAGAAGAGCTTACTGTGCCGCTGCTGGCGGCCAGGCTGGCCATGAGCGAGCGCAATTTTACGCGCGTGTTCCAGCGCGAAACGGGTACCAGCCCCACGGAATTCATCGACACGGCCCGCTTCGAAGTGGCGCGCCGTTTGCTGGAAGACAATGTGTCTTCCTTAAAACAGGTGGCCGTGCAGGCGGGCTTGCATAGCGAGGAAAGGCTGCGCCGGCTGTTTCAAAAGAAACTCGCCATCACGCCGCGCGACTACCGCGAACGTTTTTCCAGCACGGCGCGCTAGGACCTCAGCGCGGCTTGCCGTGACGCACGTGGCGTGCGGCCAGTTGGCGGCTCTGCCGGGCCAGCGGCGTAAACAGCAGTGCGCACAGCAGATACGTGGCCAGCAGCGCCAGCCAGATGGCGGGCGTGGCGAGGCTGGCGGCATTGCTCCACCACAAGGCCAGCAGGGAAGACAGGGCAGCGCCGAGGAAGACGGGCAGCATGCGGCGCAAGGTGGCGAGGTAGGCAGTGGCAAACATGAACGGCTCCCAAAGCAAGGCGGTGATGTCTTCACACTAGCAGGGGCAGGCAGCGAAGTACAGCGTGCCGCCCTGCCCCGTCCGTCAAGTGTTGCGCAATGAGTACATCCGATAAGATTAGTACAACACGACGGAACGGATCGATTCGCCGCTCTTCATCAGGTCGAAGCCTTCATTGATGCGTTCGAGCGGCAAGCGATGCGTGATCAGGTCGTCGATGTTGAGCTTGCCTTCCATATACCAGTCGACGATCTTCGGCACGTCCGTGCGTCCGCGCGCGCCGCCGAAGGCCGAACCGCGCCATTCGCGTCCCGTCACCAGCTGGAATGGCCGCGTGGAAATTTCCTGGCCCGCCGCCGCCACGCCGATGATGAAGGACTTGCCCCAGCCCTTGTGCGTGCATTCGAGCGCCTGGCGCATCAGGGTCGTGTTGCCCACGCATTCGAAACTGTAGTCGGCGCCGCCGTCCGTCAGTTGCACGATGGCGTCAACGACGTTTTCCACCTCGTTCGGGTTGATAAAATGCGTCATGCCGAACTTGCGCGCGATGGCCTGGCGCGCCGGGTTGATGTCGATGCCGATGATTTTATCGGCGCCGACCATTTTCGCCGCCTGGATCACGTTCAGGCCGATGCCGCCCAGGCCGAACACGGCCACGTTGGCGCCCGCCTCGACCTTGGCCGAGAACAGGACGGCGCCCACGCCCGTCGTCACGCCGCAGCCGATGTAGCAGACCTTGTCGAACGGCGCATCTTCGCGGATCTTGGCCAGGGCGATTTCCGGCACGACAATGTAATTCGAAAAGGTCGACGTGCCCATGTAATGGAACAGCGGCTGGCCATTCAGCGAGAAGCGGCTGGTGGCGTCCGGCATCAGGCCGCGGCCCTGCGTGGAACGGATGGCCTGGCACAGATTCGTCTTTTGCGACAGGCAGAACTTGCACTGGCGGCATTCCGGCGTGTACAACGGGATGACGTGGTCGTCCTTTTTCAGGGTCGTCACGCCCGGGCCCACGTCGACGACGACGCCGGCGCCTTCATGGCCGAGAATGGCAGGGAAGATGCCTTCCGGATCGGCGCCGGACAGGGTGTAGTAATCGGTATGGCAAATCCCCGTGGCTTTCAGCTCGACCAGCACTTCGCCGGCGCGCGGGCCGGCCAGGTCGACTTCTTCGATGGTCAACGGGGCGCCCGCTTTCCAGGCAATCGCGGCTTTGGTTTTCATGTGTGTCATTCCTGCTCGGTTTCAGATGCGCCATTATCGGGCGGCTGCCGGCACGGTGGCACAGCTGGCCCCGCGCTTGTCTGAAAACGCGGCGCATTTGTCCGATGCCGCCGCACGTTTGCGCCAGCGCAAACTTCCCGCCACAAAGACGCGCATTCTTGGCACATCCCCTCGATCAGCCGTTGCGTCATTCCCGCAGGAGACTGACATGCGCCATCTACCTTTCCGCCTCCCCCGGCCCTGGCTGGCCCTGCTGCTGGCATGCTGCCTGTCCCTGCTGGCCGCCTGTGGCGGCGGCCAGCACCACCCTGCACCTGGCGCCACCACGGGCAGCCTGACGGTCACCCTCGGCGGCTTGCCGGCCGGCGTGGCGGGCGCCGTCACGGTCACGGGACCGGCGTCGTACAGCAAGACGCTGACGGCGAGCACCACGCTCACGGACCTGGCGCCCGGCGCCTACACGCTCAGCGCCGCCAGCGTGGCGCAGGGCACGGGAACGCTGGCGCCCACGCCCGTCACGCAGCAGGTACAAGTCAATGCGGGGGCGACGGCCAGCGCGGCCGTCACGTACGCGGCCACAGCACCGCTGGCCCTGCGCCTGCAGGAAGTGGCCAGCGGCTTGAGCGTGCCCATCTTCCTCACGGCGCCGCCCGGCGACAGCCGTTTGTTCATTATCGAACGGGCCGGCCGCATCCGCGTGGTGCAGAACGGCAACCTGCTGGCCACGCCCTTCCTCGACATCAGTACGCTCACCACCACCAGCGGCGAACGGGGCTTGCTGTCGATGGCCTTTCATCCGCAATACGCCAGCAACGGCTATTTCTTCCTGTACTACACGAACCTGGCCGGCGATATCGTCATCGAGCGGCGGCAAGTGTCGGCTGGCAACGCCAACGTGGCCGATCCCCTGTCCGCGCTGAACATCATCACGATTCCCCATCCCACGTTCAACAATCACTATGGCGGCTTGCTCAGCTTTGGCCCGGACGGCTATCTGTACGCGGGCACGGGCGACGGCGGCAGCGGGGGCGATCCGCCCGGCAACGCGCAAAACACCAACGTACTCTTGGGAAAACTGCTGCGCCTGGACGTCAACGCCAGCACGGTGGCCCAGCCGTACGCCATTCCACCCGGCAACCCCTTTGCCACGGCGGGCGGGCGCCCTGAAATCTGGGCCTATGGCTTGCGCAATCCGTGGCGCTACGCCTTCGACGTGCCGGCCCAGCTGCTGTACATCGCCGACGTGGGCCAGGCCAACTGGGAAGAGGTCGACGTGCGCCCTGTGGGCCAGGCGGGCAACAACTATGGCTGGAATATCATGGAAGGCACGCAGTGCTACAACAGCGCCAGCTGCAACCAGGCTGGGCTGGTCCTGCCCGCCATCACGTACAGCAACGATGCGGCCAACGGCTGTTCGATCACGGGCGGCTATGTGTACCGGGGCACGGCCTTGCCGGAACTGGCGGGGCAATACCTGTATTCCGACTACTGCAGCGCCTGGCTGAAAAGTTTTAGCTATAGCAATGGCACGGCATCGGCCGTGAAAGACTGGGGCATCACGAACGTGGGCAATATCCTGTCGTTTGGCCAGGACGCGCAAAACGAGCTGTACATGCTGAGTGGCACGGGCAAGGTGTACAGGATTGTGCGCAAATAAGCGTACCCCCGTAAAGCGGCCCCGCGCACGCGGCTGGGACTGTTTTTCGACGGGGCGCGGGGAACCGGCTAGAATGGATTTTTTCCGCCGCGCCCTGCGCCCCAGCCCAAGAGAACACCATGGCCCGTTTGAAACTTGAATTTCCTGAAGACCAGTACTGCTATTCCTCGCAACTGACGGTACGCACGACCGACATCAACGCCGGCAACCATCTCGGCAACGATTCCATGATTTCCATGATTTCCGAAGCACGCGCCCGCTTCCTGTTCGAATACGGCGTGCGCGACATCGAAGCGGACGGCACCGGCATCATCGTCACCGACCTGGCCACCACCTACCGCGCCGAAGCCCATGCGCGCGATCAGCTGCTGTTCGAAGTGGGCGTCATGGATTTCAACAAGTATGGCGGCGACATTACCTTTCGCATCACGCGCCCGCGCGACAACACTCTGATCGCCATGGCCAAGTCCGGCTTTGTCTTCTTCAACTACAAACGCAGCCAAGTCGTGCCCATGCCGGAAGATTTCGGCAGCAAGTTCCCACAGGTGAACTGGATCGACTGAGACGCGATACATTCTGCTCGTCATCCTGTATGCTTGTCAGGATGATATGCAAAATTGACCTGCGCCGCGCCGGCGCCTGCCTGTTGGCCGCCGCCTGCGCGATGGCGCCACCGGGCATCGGCCATGCCGCGCCGCAAACCGTCATTCTGTACGGCGACGACGACTATGCACCGTACAGCTATGTGGAAAACGGCGTCTTCAAGGGCATGTATGTCGACATCCTGCGCCAGGCGGCCATGTCGATGCCAGACTACCGGCTGGAACTGCAGCCGCGCCCATGGAAACGGGGACTCGACGCGCTGGAAAAGGGCCAGGTTTTTGGCCTGTTTCCGCCCGGACGCAAAACGGAACGCTCGTACGTGCAACCGTATTCAGCCGTGCTATACCGTGAATCGGTGGTCCTGTTTTGCCATGAGGCCGTCATGCGCACGCCGCGCACGCGGTTTCCCGCCGACTTTGCCGGCCTGACCATCGGCGTCAATACGGGTTTTCTGCTGTCGGAAAAACTGATGGCGCCAGCCCGCGAAGGACTGCTGCACCTGGAAGCGGCCAAGGGGAATGAAGCCAATCTGAAAAAACTGGCCTTGCGGCGCATCGATTGCTACGCCAGCGACCGCGGCGCGGCGCGCCACACGGCGCGCCAGCTGCAGGGTGAACTGGCCACTTACGGCTTCGCCCTGCATGAAGTGCTGGAACTGTCGTCCGAAGCCACCTATATCGCCTACAGCGCGCGCAACACGCCGGCTTACAAGGACGATTTCATCGCGCAGATGAATGCCGCCCTGCTGGCCCTGCGCCATAGCGGCCAGCAGGCGCGCATCGAACAGGCTTACTTGCGTTGACTTTTGCGTTGACTATTTGCGTTGATTAGCTGCCCTGCGGGTCGCGCGCGACGGCAAGATCATTTGCGTACCGGACGCTTCACTTGCGTGCCAAACGTGCTCGAGAACCAGTCATCGATCATCTTCTTCTCGTAGCGCAGCTTGTCGCCGCTCGCATAGCGATTGATGCGCGTCAGATAGGACATATCGGACAGGGCCGCATCGGCGTTGGCGATGACCTTGCCATCCTGCTCCAGCACATAGTGCAAGCGCATGCGCGGCCAATCGGCCTGGCCGGTCATCACGCGGAAATCCTGCGTGGAGCGCATGGCGGGATTTTCACGGCCAGCCATATCCAGATCCGTCACGTCGATCTTCAGGGTCAGGCCAGGCTTGAGCGACTCTCCCAGTTTCTCGAAATGCGCCGTCAAGTCCTTGAGCACTTTTTCACGCTCCGTCTGATCGAAAGACACGTCCGAAAATTGTTCCGGCTTGGTGAAATGCACTTCCGTGCCCGCCCAGGCGGCACTGCTCGCCAGCAAGGCAAGACCAGCAATGAAGGTACGCGTTGTGTTCGTTTTCATGATGAGTCCTTTCAAGAATGTGGATGGCACTCCGGCCATTGTTTACGTTTTACTATAACGCAATGAGTTTCATTCTAAAGAGAAACTAATACATTGTTACTTTTCTTGCACAGCGCAACGAACATGGCTTAGGCCACAGACTTTTTTACAGATTCATTGGCAATATTAATTAAAACAAAGTATTGTCTTGAAAATATAGTTGCCTAAGCGATAAAGTATAGATGGTGTCGCCAACAGGGATTTAAAGTGCTTTTTTGATATGCATGTTGCATGAATTTAGTCAATTATTCTTGCTTGTTGTTAATACTAAGCCGTCAGTCTACAATCGATAAAATGCGCCCGAAAAACGCGCAACGCCAGTAGTGGCGCACAGGCTAGCCTGGCGCGGGCGTCTCAGCATTGCGTCAGTTATGCCTTTTAGCGGAACTCGCCCTTATGTCATTTTTGTCTTCAGCCTCACCCAAGTTACCCCCCTGGAAAGTCCTGCTCGTCGACGATGAACCCGACATCCATGACATCACCAAACTGACGCTGAGCCGTTTTCGCCTGGAAGGCCGCGCCCTGAGTTTCGTGCACGCCTACAGCGGCGCCGAAGCCAAGCAGGTGCTGGCGCGCGAAGAAGGCATCGCGCTGGTGTTTCTCGACGTAGTGATGGAGCGCGAAGACAGCGGCCTGGAAGTGGCGCGCTGGATGCGCGAAGACCTGGGCAACCAGTTTACGCGCATCGTGCTGCGCACGGGACAACCGGGACAGGCGCCGGAAGAACGCGTGATCGTCAACTACGACATCAACGACTACAAGGAAAAGACGGAGCTCGACCGCACCAAGCTGTTTACCACCACCTTTGCCGCCCTGCGCGCCTACCGCGACATCATGAAGGTGGAAGAGGCGCGCCAGGCCCAGCTCCATTACCGCGAAGGACTCGAACGCGTCATCGCCGCTTCGGCGCACATTTTCAAACAGCGCAACCTGCGCGACTTCGCCAGCGGCCTGCTGCAGCAAGTCGTCGCCCTGCTGCGCCTGGAAACGAGCATGCTGCTGCGCCTGCGTGGCGCCAGCGCCATCACGGGCGAGCAAGACTACGAAATTCTCGCGCAGATCGGCGACACGGACGATGGCATCCTCAGCCCTTCCCTGCTGTCGCAGCTCGACCATGCGAAGAGCAACAAGATCTCGCGCCTGCACGGCGACACCTATGTCGGCTACTTTCCCAACAGCAGCGGCAAGGCCTCCTTGCTGGTACTCAAAGGCGTGGAAGAAATTTCCGACCTCGATGCGCAATTGCTGGAAGTATTCTGCTCCGGCGTGGCCATCGCCTTCGACAACATCCTGCTGACGCAGGAAATCACCGATACCCAGGCCGAGCTGATCCTGCGTCTGGGCGACGTGGTCGAATCGCGCTCGCACGAAGGCGGCAATCACGTGCGCCGCATGGCCGAAGTGTGCCAGTTGCTGGCGCAGGCGTCCGGCATGTCGGAAGAGGAAACCATGGTGCTGCGCCACGCGGCGCCCATGCACGACATCGGCAAAATCTCCACGCCCGACGCCGTGCTGCTCAAACCGGGCAAGCTTGACGCGGCCGAGTGGGAAATCATGAAGCAGCATCCGACGGTGGGCATGTCCATCCTCGACGGTTCGCAGCGCCCGCTCCTGAAGGCGGCCGCCGTGATCGCCCACCAGCATCATGAAAAATACGATGGCAGCGGCTACCCGCAAGGCCTGGTGGGCGACAACATCCACAAATACGCGCGCATCGCCGCCGTGGCCGACGTCTTCGACGCCCTCATGCACAAGCGCTGCTACAAGGACGCCTGGCCCCTGGAGCGCGTGGTCAGCTACCTGCGCGAAGTGAGCGGCAGCCACCTCGATCCGCAGTATGTGGAGTTGCTGATTGAGAATCTCGATGAAGCGCTTGCGCTGAACAAGCGCTTCCCGGATTAGTAGGTCGGATTAGCGCTTGCGCGTAATCCGACATCACCACCGGCCACGTCAACAATGTTGTCGGATTACGCGGCCTTGCCGCTAATCCTACCTACGTCGCTGAGCGATACGCACACCGGCAAACCAGCAAACCACGCTGCGGCCCAAGCCCCCAACACAGGCTCTCCGGGCCAAGCGGGCCTGAAAAATGTCGAGGGCAAGGCGCAGCGACGCAGACAGTACGCATGTACGGCAAGGAGCTGCAACGCCGCCATCGGCATTTTCTCAGGCCCGCGTCTCCGGCCCGCCATTTTTGGCCGCCGGCGTCGGATTACGGCCTGCGGCCTAATCCGACCTACGTGGTTCTAATGGAAAACGTATCTTGTAATGCAACCCCATCCCCGGCGCACTAACCACCTTCACCGTCCCACCCAGCGGTCCCGTCACCAGGTTGTACAGGATATGCGCACCGAGTCCGCTGCCGCCGGAACCCCGCTTGGTCGTGAAGAAGGGGTCGAACAGCTGGCCCAGGGTCGCGCTGTCCATGCCCATGCCGTCGTCGCTGTAGTCGAGTTCCAGCATCTCGCCGGCCGTGCGCACGCTGATCTTGATCTTGCCCGGCTCGCCTTCGGCAAAGCCATGCACGAGTGAATTGACCACCATGTTCGTGACGATCTGCGAGACGGCGCCCGGATAGCTGCGCAGCTGCACCTCGGGCGCGCAGTCGATCTCCACCTTGATCGGCTTGCCCTTCAGCTTGGGCTGCAGGGACAGCAGGACTTCATCGAGGTATTTGCGCAAATTAAAGCTGCGCAATTCGTCCGAGGACTGGTCCACGGCCACCTGCTTGAAGCTGCGCACCAGCGCCGCGGCGCGCTGCGTGTTCGTCGTCATGATGCGCAGGGTCTGGTCGATGATGTCGAAAAACTGCCGCAAGCCGTCTTCATCGAGCTGGCCGCCGTCCATGTCTTCGCGCGTGAGTTTCAATTCCTGCACCAGGTGGCTGGTGGCCGTCACGCAAATGCCCAGCGGCGTGTTGATTTCATGCGCCACGCCCGCCACCAGGCGCCCCAGGGACGCCAGCTTTTCCTGACGCACCAGTTCCGACTGCGCTTCCTGCAAGGCGCTCAGGGCGCTGTTCAGGGCCGCGTTCTGCTCTTCCAGCGCTTCCTTGGCCCGGCGCATGGCGCTGTCAGCCTGAATGCGGGCCATCGCCACGGCCACGTGACTGGCCATGAAGGCCAGCACGTCCAGTTCGGCCTGGCCATACACGACGGATTCGTCATAGCTTTGCACGATGATCACGCCATATTTGCGCTCGCCCAGCAGCATGGGCGCGCCCATCCAGCTGGCGATGCCGGTATTGCCCAGCGGCTCGTCCATCTCGCCGCTGGCCACCAGCGCCGCGTAGCTGCCGGCATCGAGCAGGCAGGCTTGCCGCCGCGCCAGCACGTACGAACTCATGCCGATGCCATAGTGAAAACGTTTTACGGGCGCCTGCGCATCCTTCTCGTCGACGAAATACGGGATCGTGATGTCCTTGTTGTCCGGGTGATACAGGGCGATCAGGAAATTCTTTGCCGTCACCAGCTCGCTGATGATGGCGTGCAGGCGCGCGTACAGGGTCGTCGCGTCGGCCGCCTGCGCCGACAGGTTGGCGATTTCATACAGCGCATGCTGCAGGTTTTCCGCGCGGCGCCGCTCGGCCACCTCGTGCGCCAGCAGGGCCGTGCGCACCTGCACCGCCTTTTCCAGGCGGTCCATGCTTTGCATGCCTTGCAGCGCGCTCGACACGTGCGTGGCGATCAGCGCGAACAGGGCCTGGTCTTCCAGGCTGAAACGGTGCTGCGCATCATAGCTCTGGATGACGATGGCGCCCAGCACCTGGTGCTGCTGGTCCAGCAGCGGACAGCCGATCCAGTGCTCGGCCGCCGTGCCGCCGCCCCAGGCGCCGCCGCCGATGGCGCGCATGGCGTCGTCGTCGGCCGTCATCACCAGTTGCTTGCGATTGACGATGACCCACGCCGTGGGCGACTGCGCGGCGCTGGCCAGGCGTACGCCCTCATCCGGATCAGGCGCGGCGTCGAATTCATCGACAAAGTAGGGAAAGCGCACGAGGCCGTCGTCGTGGTCGCTGAGCGCCACGTAAAAGTTGGCCGCATACATGATGCGTCCCAGCGCCGCATGCACCGCCTGCAGGAATTCGCTGATATCGCTGCAGGTGCTCGAGCGTTGCCCGATTTCCAGCAACACGGTTTGAACGGCTTCCAGGCGGCTGAGACGGCTTTCCATGGGTGACTATGTACCTTGTGCAAGTATATGTTCTGAAAATCAATATTATCAGTTCAGCCCAGCCTTGGCACGGCATAAAACGCAGAATCTTGCCTTGAGGCAGAGCAACACACGCCACGCGCGCATTTGCCATGCTGGCAATACAGTGGCAGACTAGGCCCCTTCCTACAGACCAGACCGTCCTCATGACTGCCACGCTACGCGCCTCGCTTCGCCCCTACACCCTCGCCGGCCTGCTGGCCTTTGCCGCGCTGGGCATGCCGCCGCTGTGCGCCGCGCCAGCCAAGGCGCCGGCGGCGGAAACGGCCGATGGCGGACGCTATTTCGGCCCCCTCGTCGCGGGCAAGATGCATGGCCAGGGCCGGCTCGAATACGCGAGCGGCGCGTTCTACGAAGGAGGTTTTGCGCGCGGCGTGTTTTCCGGCCAGGGCAAGCTGCGCCAGGCGTCCGGCGTCGAATACACGGGCGCGTTCCGTCAGGGCGCCTTCGATGGCCTCGGCCGCTACACCTCGCCCAAGGGCGAAATCTATGCAGGCAGCTTCGTCAAGGGCAGCTTCGAGGGACAAGGCCGCTTCCAGGGCGCCGATGGCGCCACCTTCGAAGGCCATTTCAAGCACTGGCGCCCGCACGGCGCCGGCAAGCTGACCGACACGGACGGCACCGTCTTCGAAGGCGAATTCGTCCAGGGCCAGGTGCAGGGCAAGGCCAAAGTCACCACCAGCGACGGCATCCACTACGAAGGCGAGCTGAAAGACTGGAAATTCGAGGGTGTAGGCGTGCTGCGCACGGCCGATGGCGACGAATACCGGGGCGGCTTCAAGAATGGCCAGTTTGACGGCCAGGGCGTGCTGCGCTATGCCGTGGCGCAAGCGGACGGCCGGCGCGAAGACAGCGGCAACTGGACGGAAGGCCAGCTGGACGACCCGGCCGCAGATAAACTTACGCGCGACAATATCGAGCTGGCCCTGTACCACCAGCGCACCCTGCTCGACGGCGCCCTGGCCCGCATCGCGCCGCGCGATGCGGCGAAAAAAATCAATCTGTATTTGCTGGGCGTGGCTGGAGATGGCGCGCAGGAAGTGTTTCACCGCGAAACGGTATTCGTGCAGCGCCAGTTCGACCGCGATTACGGTACCGTGGGGCGCTCCTTGATGCTGGTCAACAGCCGCAACACGGTGGCGCAGCAGCCAATGGCCACGCGCACCAGCATCGCCGCCAGCCTCGACGCCCTGGGCGCGAAAATGGACAAGGCCAACGACATCCTGTTTCTGTTCCTCACCAGCCACGGCTCGCCCGAGCACGAACTGGCGCTGGCGCAAAACGGCATGGATCTGCACAGCCTGCCCGCGCAAGAGCTGGCCACCATGCTCAAGCACAGCGGCATCCGCTGGAAAGTCATCGTGATCTCGGCCTGTTATGCGGGCGGCTTCATTGCGCCCTTGAAAGATGACAACACCCTCATCATCACGGCCGCGCGCAGCGACCGCACCTCGTTCGGCTGCGACGACCAGAACGATTTTACCTATTTCAGCGAAGCGTATTTCAAGGAAGCCTTGCCCAAAAGCACCGGCTTTGCCGAAGCGTTCGAGCAGGCCAAGGTGCTGGTGCGCGCGCGCGAGGCGGCCGATTTCCGCGAAGGCGGCATGGAGACGGAAGAACATTCCGAGCCGCAACTGTTCCAGGGCAAGGCCATCGCTGCGCAACTGAAGGCGTGGCGCGCACAGCCACGTTAAGCGCTTCTTTCTGTACAATAGCTGTCACCATGCGCCGATTCTTCCTCATTTTGCTGCTGTTCGTGCTTCCGCTCCAGATGTCCTGGGCCGCGGCGAGCGCGTATTGCCTGCACGAGGAAGGCAAGGCGGCGCAGCACCTGGGCCACCACAGCCACCAGCACAAGGCCGAGTCCGACGCGGACAAGCAACCCGCCGGCGACAAAAAAGGCCAGCCGCACAGCGACTGCAACGTCTGCCACGGCATCGGCCATGCATGGCTGCCAGCCGGCTCCAGCCTGCCCATCGGCGACATAGCGTCCGTCAACGCGGACACTTCTCCCTTCTTTTACGCTTCCCACATCCCGGACGCTCCCAAGCGCCCTGACTGGTCGTCGGCCGCCTAGGCCGACGGGACGTTTCAATCACTTTTCGCAGTAAGTCAGGCGCAGGCCTGCGCGTCCCGTCGAATTCTTTTTCCGTACTTTGGAGAATTCGATGCACCGATCCATCTATCTGTTATTGCTCTCCGCTGGCCTGCTGGCCGGCAATTTTGCCCATGCACAAGCTCCGCAGGAGCCTGCCGGCCCCCTGACCTTGCCCGCCGCGCTGCTGCTGGCCGAAGGCGGCAACGCCACTTTATCCGCCGCCCGCCACGAACTGGCGGCGCAAGGCGGCGCCCTGCAACAGGCGCGCGCCCGGCCCAATCCGGAACTGCAAACCGTGCTGGAAGACACGCGGCGCGCCACGCGCAGCACCACGGTGCAACTGAACCAGCTCATCGAACTGGGCGGCAAACGGGGGGCGCGCGCCGCCGTCGCCCAGCGCGGCGCAGACCTGGCGCAAGCGGGCCTGTCCCTGCAGCAAGCCGACACGCGCGCGGCCGTCACGTCCGCCTTTGTCGACGTGCTGGCGGCGCAGGAAGGCTTGCGCCTGACCGACAGCGCGCAAGCCCTGGCCGCGCGCGCCAGCGACATCACGGCCCGACGGGTGACGGCCGGCAAGGCCTCGCCCGTCGAGGAAACCCGCGCCCGTGTCGCCGAAGCGAGCGTGCGGCTGGAACTGAACCTGGCCCGCAGCACCCTGGCCAGTGCCCGCAAGCGCCTGGCCGCACTGTGGGGCAACGCCACGCCACGCTTCAGCGTGGCCGAGGGACGCCTGGAAACCTTGCCGGAACTGCCCCAGGCCAGCGAACTGGCGGCACGCCTGGGGCAAGCCCCGGCCGTGCGCCAGGCGCACAGCGCGCTGGCCCAGCGGCAAGCCATGCTGGACGTGGAACAGCGGCGCGCCACGCCCGACGTCACGGTGAGCATCGGCATGAAGCGTTCGGAAGAGCTGGGCCGCAACCAGGCCATCATCGGCCTGGCCCTGCCGCTGCCTTTATTCGACCGCAACGCGGGCAACAAGCTCGACGCCCTGCGCCGCAGCGACAAGGCCAGCGACGAGCTGGCCGCCGCCCGCATCGCCGTGCAAACGGACGTGGCCGCCGCCATCGAACGGCTGGCCACGGCCAGGCTCGACGTGGAAAGCTTGCGCCAGGACATCTTGCCTGGCGCCCAAAGCGCCTACGACGCGGCCAGCAAAGGTTTCGAGTTCGGCAAGTTCGCCTTCCTCGACGTGCTCGATGCCCAGCGCACCTTGCTGCAAGCCAAAAACCAATACCTGCGCGCGCTGACGGAAGCGCAGCACGCCGCCGCCGACATCGAGCGCCTGCTGGGCACACCAGCTCCCCTGTAAGGAATCCCCGACCATGAACATCAAACTCGACAAAAAACAGACGATCGCCATCATCTCCATCGCGGCCGCCGGTATCGTGCTGGCTGCCCTCATCCTCGGCACGGGCAAGTCCGGCGCCCCACCGGCCCCTGCAGTCAAGGCGGAAGCACATGCTGAAAAGAAAGACGAACATGGCCACGAAGAAGTGGAAGGCAAGCTGGAATTGACGGCGGCACAAAGCAAGGCAGCCGGCGTCGTCATCGCCACGGCCGCGCCGGGCCGCATCAAGACGACGGTGGCCCTGCCCGGCGAAATCCGTTTCAACGAAGACCGCACGGCCCACGTCGTGCCGCGTCTGGCCGGCGTGGTCGAAGCCGTGCATGCGGACCTGGGCCAGCTGGTGAAAAAGGGGCAAGTGCTGGCCGTCATCGCCAGCACGGAATTGTCGGAACAGCGCAGCGAGCTGCTCTCGGCGCAGCGGCGGCTGTCGCTGGCCCGCTCCACGTATGAGCGCGAAGAAAAACTGTGGCGCGAGAAAATTTCGGCCGAACAGGATTACCTGCAGGCCCAGCAAGCGTGGCGCGAAGCGGAAATCGCCGTGCAGAACGCGCAGCAAAAGCTCAGCGCCCTGGGCGCCACGAGTACCAGCAAAGGTCCGCTGAACCGCTACGAGATCCGCGCGCCGTTCGACGGCATGGTGCTGGAAAAACACATCACCCTGGGCGAAGCCGTCAAGGAAGACGCGAACATCTTCGTCATTTCCGACCTGTCGACCGTGTGGGCGGAAATCGCCGTGCCGGCAAAAGACCTGGCCACCGTGCGCATGGGCGGCAAGGCGGAAGTGAAAGCGTCCGCATTTGACGCCAGCGCGCAAGGCACGATCACCTATGTAGGCGCCTTGCTGGGCGAGCAGACACGCACGGCCAAGGCACGCATCAGCTTGCTGAACCCCGACATGGCGTGGCGTCCGGGCCTGTTCGTCACGGTGGAAGTGGTCTCCGGCGAAGCGGACGCGCCCGTCACCGTGCAGAGTACAGCCATCCAGACGGTGGAAGACAAGCCCGTCGTCTTCGTGCAAGTGAAAGATGGCTACCAGGCCACGCCCGTGGTGCCGGGCCGCAGCGATGGTACCTTGACGCACATCAAGCAGGGTCTGGCCGCTGGCACGCCGTATGCGGCGCAAGGCAGTTTTGTCCTGAAGTCCGAGCTGGGCAAAGATTCCGCCGGCCACGAACACTGATCACGTCAAACTAAAGGAAACCATCATGTTTGAACGTTTGATCCGCTTCGCCATCGACCAGCGCTGGCTGGTGATGCTGGCCGTGGCCGCCATGGCTGGCCTGGGCATCTACAGCTATCAAAAGCTGCCCATCGACGCCGTGCCCGATATCACCAATGTGCAGGTGCAAATCAATACCCAGTCCGCCGGCTATTCGCCGCTGGAAACCGAGCAGAGAGTCACCTTCCCCATCGAAACGGCCATGGCCGGCTTGCCGAATCTGGAGCAGACGCGCTCGCTGTCACGCTATGGCCTGTCGCAAGTGACCGTGATCTTCAAGGATGGCACGGACATCTATTTTGCACGCCAGATGATCAACGAGCGCTTGCAGGAAGCCAAGGAAAGCTTGCCGGCCGGCATCACGCCCAAGATGGGTCCCGTCTCCACGGGCCTCGGCGAAATCTACCTGTGGACGGTGGAAACGCAGGACGGCGCGAAAAAGCCGGACGGCACGCCGTACACGCCGACGGACCTGCGCGAAATCCAGGACTGGATCATCAAGCCGCAGTTGCGCAACGTCACGGGCGTGACGGAAATCAATGCCATCGGCGGCTACGCCAAGCAATACCAGGTGGCGCCGTATCCGGAAAAACTGGCCGCCTACGGCATCAGCCTGCAAGACGTGGTGACGGCGCTCGAACGCAACAACAGCAACGTGGGCGCCGGCTATATCGAAAAGCAGGGCGAGCAATTGCTGATACGCGCACCGGGCCAGGTGGCCTCCAAGGACGACATCGGCAACATCGTCGTCGCCAATGTGCAGGGCGTGGCCATCCGCATCCGCGACGTGGCCGACGTGGTGCTGGGGCGCGAATTGCGCACGGGCGCGGCCACCGAAAACGGCCGCGAAGTGGTGCTCGGCACCGTCTTCATGCTGATCGGACAGAACAGCCGCGCCGTCTCGCAAGCGGTCGATAAAAAGATGATCGAGATCAACCGCAGCCTGCCGAAAGGCGTGCACGCCGTCACCGTGTATGACCGCACGGTGCTGGTCGACAAGGCCATCAATACGGTGAAGAAAAACCTGCTCGAAGGCGCCGTGTTGGTGATCGCCATTTTGTTTTTGTTCCTCGGCAATATCCGCGCGGCCGTCATCACGGCCATGGTGATTCCGCTGGCCATGTTGTTCACGTTTACGGGCATGGTGCAATACCATGTCAGCGCCAACCTGATGAGTCTGGGCGCGCTGGACTTCGGCATCATCATCGATGGCGCCGTGGTGATCGTGGAAAACTGCGTGCGCCGCCTGGCCCATGCGCAGCAGAAACTGGGACGACCGTTGACCTTGCAGGAACGTTTCCACGAAGTGTTTTCCGCATCGCAAGAGGCGCGCCGTCCCTTGCTGTACGGCCAGCTGATCATCATGGTCGTGTACCTGCCGATCTTTGCGCTGACGGGCGTGGAAGGCCGCATGTTTACGCCGATGGCGCTGACGGTGGTCATCGCCCTGCTGGGCGCCATGCTGCTGTCGATCACCTTCATTCCGGCCGCCGTGGCGCTGTTTATAGGCGACAAGGTGGCGGAGAAGGAAAACGCCATCATGCGCACCGCCAAGCGCTGGTATGCGCCGCTGCTGGACAAGGTGATGCGCAACACGCCCGTCGTGCTGACGGGTGCGGCCGTGGCCGTCGTGCTGTCAGGCTTGCTGGCCACGCGCATGGGCAGCGAATTCGTGCCCAGCCTGAACGAGGGCGACATCGCCATCCAGGCCCTGCGCATCCCCGGCACCAGTTTGACGCAATCGCTGGCCATGCAGCAGCAGCTGGAAAGCAAGCTGATGGCAAACCACAAGGAAATCGCCCGCGTCTTCGCCCGCACGGGTACGGCCGAGATCGCGTCCGACCCCATGCCGCCGAATATTTCCGACGGCTACATCATGCTGAAACCCCGCGATGCATGGCCGGAACCGGGAAAATCGCGCGAGCAATTGCTGGCGGAAATCGAAGCGACGGCCACCAGTTTACCCGGCAACAACTACGAGTTTTCGCAACCGATCCAGCTGCGCTTCAATGAACTGATTTCCGGCGTGCGCAGCGACGTGGCCGTGAAACTGTTCGGCGACGACATGCTTGTCCTCGACAGCACGGCGGCGAAGATCGCCGGCGTGCTGGGCAAGATTCCTGGCGCAACAGAGGTGAAAGTCGAGCAGACCACGGGCCTGCCCATGCTGACGGTGCAGATCGACCGCGAGCAGACGGCCCGCTACGGCCTCAACATTGCCGACGTGCAAGCGGCGATTGCCACGGCCATCGGCGGGCAAGAGGCGGGCACCCTGTTCCAGGGCGACCGCCGCTTCGACATCGTCGTGCGCCTGCCCGACAGCCTGCGCAGCGACCTGGAGCAGTTGAAACGCCTGCCCATCGCCCTGCCCCTGGGCGCGGCGGCGGAAGGCCGTGCCCGCTTCATTCCGCTCGGTGAAGTAGCCAGCCTGCAAGTCGCGCCGGGGCCGAACCAGATCAGCCGCGAAGACGGCAAGCGCCGCATCGTCATCAGCGCCAACGTGCGCGGGCGCGATATCGGCTCGTTTGTGGCGGACGCCACGCAGCAGCTGCAAGCGCAAGTGGCCATTCCCGCCGGCTACTGGACCAGCTGGGGCGGCCAGTTCGAGCAACTGCAATCGGCCACGAAACGCCTGGAGCTGGTGGTGCCCGTGGCCTTGGCACTCGTGTTCGTCTTGCTGTTCGCCATGTTCGGCAACGTGAAGGATGGTTTATTGGTGTTCAGCGGCATCCCGTTCGCATTGACGGGCGGCATCGTCGCCCTGTGGCTGCGCGACATCCCCATGTCGATCTCGGCGGCCGTCGGCTTCATCGCCCTGTCCGGCGTGGCCGTGCTCAACGGCCTCGTGATGATCGCCTACATCCGCCAGCTGCGCGAACAGGGTATGCCCTTGCAAGAGGCGATACGCGAGGGAGCGATCACGCGCTTGCGGCCCGTGCTGATGACGGCGCTGGTGGCCTCGCTGGGTTTCGTGCCGATGGCCATCGCCACGGGCACGGGCGCCGAAGTGCAGCGTCCGCTGGCCACCGTGGTGATCGGCGGCATTTTATCGTCGACGGCATTGACCTTGCTGGTGCTGCCGCTGCTGTACCGGCTCGCGTATGCCGCAAGAGGTAGGTCGGATTAGCGCGCAGGCGCGTAATCCGACACATTGTTGACGCCGCTGGTGGCGTCGGATTACGGCCTTTCAGGCCTAATCCGACCTACGCCCTGCCGCTGCTGTACCGGCTCGCGTATGCCGCAAGAGGTAGGTCGGATTAGCGCGCAGGCGCGTAATCCGACACATTGTTGGCGCGGGTGGTGACGTTGGATTACGGCCGGCGGTAGCCGCCCTCGATCCAGTTCGCCGCTGACGTGGCATTGAACTTGAACGCGGCCGAGGTGCGTACCTTGGCGATCTGTTCGCCGTCGGCGTCGTAGGCGCTCAGTTCCGCGTACGGGTGGTCTTCGTCGGGCACGATGTCGAACATCACCTTGACTTGCCCCTCGTCGGTGGCGACGAACAGGTTCTTGTGCAGTTGCGCATGCAGCTGCTGCTCGTGGCGGCGCAGCACTTCCGACGCCGTCTTGACCAGGGTATTGAACGCGTTCACGTCGAGCGGCTTCGGGTTTTTCTTGTCGCGGCCCATGGTCCACGGACCCACGAGGGCCGGCTCCGGTTCGCCATCCTTGATCATGGCCACGGCCCAGCCTTCATCTTCCTCATTCTTGATCACCCTCGCCGTCCAGCCGTTGCCTACCCACAGGCGCGGCTCCTGGATCGGGGCGTCATTGTCTGGCTCGGCTGCTTCGTCGGAAAAGTCGGGGAAATCGGTACTCATGGCGGTGCTCGTGGTGGAAGGTCGGGGCTAGCATGATAGTCGAAAACGCCCTCCCGTGCCGCATCGCCGGAAGCGAAACGGCACGTCCTACGGCACGAGCCAGCCTGCCACCAAGGCAACTGTCAGCACATGGACATGGCAGGCCGGTTGGGCCAGGTCAGCGGCGGGCCAGGCGGTACCCAGCGCGGGTCGATGGCCGGCAGCGGCGCATGGTAATTAAAGGGATTGATGATGATCGGCGGTATCGCCGATGGCGCGCCGACGGGCTCGGCGCAAGACTGCGTGGCGCTACGCTGGCGCGTGCTTCGATGGTGGGAAAGGGATAGCGATTGATCCCCGGTATCTGCAAACAAAAGCATGTTGCCCTCCTTGCGAGAGTGAGGTATTCAGTATAGGACGGCTTGCGCACATTACAAGAAAAGAAATCTTGTTCCAGATCAGCGTTTTTGCCCCGCCAGCGCCTTCCATACCGTGAAAATGACGGCCTGTCGCACGCCGCTGGCGGCCAGCCGGGCGCGCGCCTACAGTGTGACCATGCAAGACCCCATCACTCACACACCGAGGCTTACCATGAAAAAATTGCTCACCTTCGTCCTCATCGTCATGCTCGCCTGCCTGTTCCTCGACAAGATCAGCGGCAGCGACATGCACATGCAGTTCAACGGCGACGATGTCGACGGTCCGCTCGAGTGGCTGTTCGGCCTGGTGTTTGCCGGCGGCGGCTTGCTGGTCGCCGCCATTGCGGTGGTGTGCGCCGCCGTCGTCACGGGCGTCGTCCTGGCGGGAGTCGGCGTGGTGCTGATCGCCGTGGTGGCCCTGTGCGTGGTGCTGGCGCTGGCCTTGAGCACGCCCGTGCTGCTGCCGCTGCTGATTCCCGTCGCCATCGTCTGGCTGATCGTCAGCCGCAACCGCAAACAGGCGCAAGCGCGCCAGCAAAGCCTGTAATCACTGTGCCATGAACTTGCTGAGCACGCCGTCGCCGCCGCCGTCATTCTGCTCGATGCGGTTGCGCCCGCCCCGCTTGGCCCGGTACAGCGCCTCGTCGGCGCGTGCCAGCACGGCGTCGCAATCGGCATCGGTACCGGCCATGGCGGCCATGCCGATGCTCACCGTAATGGTGATCACGATGCCGCCATCGATGGTCAGCGAACTTTCCGCCACGCGCCGGCGCAGCCGTTCCGCAAACACGGCCGCCGCCGCCAGGTCGGTACCAGGCAGCAAGATGGCGAATTCTTCGCCGCCCACGCGGCCCGGCACGTCGACCTTGCGCAAGGCCTGGCACATCAGCGCGCCCAGGTGACGCAGCACGGCGTCGCCCACGGCGTGGCCATACTCGTCGTTGACGCGCTTGAAATGGTCGATGTCGAGCATCAACACGCTGGCGCAGCTGGCCAGCTCGCGCTGCAAGCGGGCATGCTCGTTTTCCAGCGACGCCATGAAGTGGCGCCGGTTCGGCAAGCCAGTTAAAAAATCCGTGGTGGCCAGTTGCAGCAGTTCCGCATTCATGCGCTTGCGCTCGGTGATGTCGAGCGAGGACACCATGACGAAATCGAGGCTGTCCGCATGGCCGGGCATCACCAGCAAGCTCAATTCATTTTGCCGCGCCGCCCCGTCGAGACGCACGAAGCTGCTTTCGCACTCGAACAGGTGGGCGCCGCCAGCCAGCGCCAGCAGCGCATCGCCGAAGCGGGGCAAGGCGCTGTCGTCGAAATTCTGCGCCAGGCTCAAGGCGCCGCGGCGCTGGTCGTCCTCGTTGGCGCGCACCTGCGCCAGCGCGGCGCCGTTCGCATCGATGATGCGCACCAGGTCCGCCAGTTGCCGCAGCGCGTCCGGACTGGCCTGGAAATGGGCGCCCAGGTCGCGCACCCCCGCTTGCTCGAGGGCATCGAGCGCGGCGCGCACGGCCGACCAGTCCTGTTCCCACAGGGCCACGGGCGCATGGTCGTACAGGCTGCGGAAACGCGCTTCGCCCGCGCGCAGGGCCAGCGCCACCTGCGCCTGTTCGATGGCCATGCCGGCCAGGTGCGCCGCCTCGCTCAACCGCGCCAGGTGCGCCGCGCCCGGCAAGGTGGGCTGGCGGTGATACGCCATCAGCACGCCCAGCAGCTTGCCCGAGCCGCCACGCACGGGTTCGGCCCAGCACGATTGCAACTGGGCCCGCCACGCCAGTTCCATCGTCTCTTGTGCATCGGCAACCGTATGCAAGTCGCCGACGATCACGCGCAGGCCGTCGCGCAGGGCTTGCGCGGCGATGCCATGCACGCCCTGCAGGGTGTCGAGGTCATGGCCATGGCTGGACAGGTTGAAAAACGCGGGCAAGCTGGGCGCGGCGCCCAGCACCAGGCGGTGGCGGCTTTCATCGAGCAGCAAGATGCTGCACAGCATGGCCGGATGGTCCGCTTGCACGCTCAGCACCACGCTTTCCAGCACCCGTTCCAGCGGCGCGCCCGTGGCCAGCATTTCCAGCACTTGGCGCCGAGTATGCTCGCGCCGCTCCATCTGGCTGCGCTCGCTGATATCGCGGAAGGTCCACAGGCGCGCCTGCTCATTGCCCAGCTGCATGCTGCGCACATATTGCTCGACCACCCGACCATCGCGCAGGTGCAGCACGTCGCGCCGCTCGCGGTGGCCGTGTGGCGCGTGGGTGCGTGCCCCGAGGAAAGGCGCGGCCTGCTCCAGCTGGCTTTCCACATGGCGCACCAGCGCCGCGCCATCGGCTTGCCAGTCGAGCGCATCGGGCACTTGCCACAAATCGCGGAAGCGCCGGTTCGAGGTGAAGATGCGGCCATCGATATTGTCGACCAGAATGCCGTCGATGGTCGAATCGAGAATGCTGCGCAGCATGGCCTGGCTGCGTTGCGCCGCCTCGGCCATCGCCAGCACGCTCGCCTGCCCCTGCTCCAGCTGGCCCGTCAGTTCGCTCGAACGCGCCAGCGCCGCCTGGGCGCGGGCGCGGCCCGCCGCCAGCAGCCACGTGGCCAGCGCTAGCACGATGCTGGCCAGCAGCCCCGTCCAGGCCACCAGGCGAGGGCGCGCCAGCAATTCGCCATCGAAGCCCGGCATGGTGCGCACGCGCAAAGTCCAGGCATGGCCGGCGATGCTGATCGCTTGCCGCGACACCAGGCTGTCCGAGGCGGCAGACGACAGGGCGCCCGGCAAGCTGTCATACATCAGGGCCGCCTCGGACAATTGCGCGCCGTCATAGATTTCCAGGTCCAGCTGGCGCGCGCTCTCGCCGCCCACGCCCACCATCAGGTCGCCCATGCGAAATGGCGCAAACACCCAGGCGCGCAAGGCGGCGCGCCGCTGCGCCACGCTACCATGCAGCAAGCCATTGTCATACACGGGCAAGACGACCAGGAAGCCATGCGCCTGGGCGCTGCCGCCATCCTGCACCAGGTGGATCTTGCCCGTCATGGCCGCTTGCCCCGTGTCGCGCGCTTGCTCGAGCGCGGCGCGGCGCACGGGTTCGGAGCCGATGTCGTAGCCGAAGGCCAGCAGATTGCTCTCGCTTAACGGTTCCAGATACGTGATGGGCGCATGCCAGTCGCGCTGGCCGTGCGGACGCACCGCATAGCCGGGATAGCCGTCCGCGCGCACGCCTGCCTCGTGCCGCGCCAGGGCGGCGCCGGACAACAGGGGCAGGTAGCCGATGCCGTGGATGCCAGGAAAGTGGCGATCCACCTGCTGCGCCGCCAGATAGGCATGGAATTCGCGGCGCGTGACTTCCTGCGAACTGGCATACAGTCCCTGCACCCCGTGCAGCACCTGGATGTAGGTCTGCATGCGGCCGACAATGTTATTAACCAGTTCGCGCACGCGGAAATCGAAATCGGCCTGCACCTGCTGTTCGCTGGCGTCGTCGGCATTGCGCCAGGCGCCATACGTCAATCCCAGGCACAGCGCCAGCACCAGGGCGGCCAACACGCGCGGTCCCACCCAGTGCGACACTGGCCGGGCAAACCACGACGAAGACGCGCGTGTAGGCATGACAGGCTGACAGGCAGAACGGACATCAAACCGCTACACGACCAGCAACATGGCTGGCGGCGGGCTGCACGATTACCATCGGTAGTCGATGAGAATGATAGTACGTTACAGCGGGCGCCCTTGCAATGCTGAATATTGTATGAAAAAAATCACATATTTCGTCAATGCAACGATGTGCACGCCAGGAAACTTCGTTGCCGTGAAAACCATCTCCGCCGGCTGGTATGATCGCCCCGCAATCCATCACCGAGGAGCCGCGTTTGCAGCACGATAGCTGGCAGGGAACACTCTGGCTGGCGCCGGACTTTGCCATCTTGCATGGCGCAGCGGGCGCCACGGATAGCCACGCCCATTATGCGCACCAGCTGATGCTGAGCACCGGGGCGCCCTTCACGGCCGAGCTCGACGGCATCGTCCACACGGCGCGGCACTTGCTGGTCGACAGCCTGCGCCCGCACGCCATCCTCAGCGCACCGGCGCCCATGCTGACCATCTATGCGGAACCGCAACGCCTGGGCGGCGCGGCCCTGCTGGCGGCGGCCGGCGGCGCGGGCGTGCCCAGCCTGGACAATCTGGCCGCAGCGCTGCAGGCGCAGCCACGCGAAGACTTGCCCGATCCCCGCTTGCGGCGGGCGCTGGACAAGGTCGACGCGCTGCTGTCGGGCAAGGTCAGCGCGGCGGCCGTGGCCGAGGCAGCGCATTTGTCGCTGAGCCAGCTGGAACGCCTGTTCAGCGCCCAGCTGGGCCTGCCCGTGCGGCGGCTGGTGCTGTGGCGCCGCCTGCGCCTGGCCATCCGTTTTATATTGCTCGGCAGTACCCTGACGCAGGCGGCCCACGGCGCCGGCTTTGCCGATGCCGCGCATTTTTCGCGCACCATGCGCAGCCTGTTCGGCGTGCGCGCCGACCGCAGCTTGCGCCAGCTCAACGTCAAGCTGCTCGATTGATGACGCGCTTGAGCGCCTGCTTCAAGCCGGCCGGCAACTCGGGCGCGCGCACGCCCTCTTCCGCGCGGAACGGTTCGATCAGTTGCGCCCCATACGCGGGCGGGTAGTCGGGACGGCTGCCGATGCCCAGATCTTCGCCCCGCATGCGGTAGCCGGGCGCGTCGAAGGCCGTGCCCAGCAAGCGGTCCCAGCAGGTAAAAAACAGGCCGAAATTCACGTCGCCGGCCGTGCCATACTTCATGTGGTGGAAACGGTGCAGCGGCGCCCAGGCGAATACGTGGCGCAGCGGGCCCATGCGCATGTCGACATTCGCGTGCTGCAGCAGCAACTGGATCGCCACGGCAAACGCCAGCACGGCCATGACAGCTTCCGGTATGCCCAGCAGCAACAAGGGTAGCATGCCGCCCGCCGCTTCCAGCAACAGGTGCAAGGGGTGTTTCATCCAGCCATTGAAACCGTACATGCGCTGCACACTGTGGTGCACGGCATGCAGTTTCCACAGAAAGTAATAGCGGTGGCTCAGGTAATGCACGAGCGTGATGCCGCAGTCGGCAATCAGGATGGCCAGCAGCAGCTGCGTCCAGAGCGGCAGCTGGACAGGCCAGAATGCGCCCAGCGCCAGGTGCCCGGCCAGCAGGGGAAAGGCAGCCAGACCCAGCAGGTACAGCGCTTCATTGACGAGCGCATGCAGGCTGTCGCGCCAGCCGTCGCCGTGACCGTCGTTCCACGCGCCGTCATACGGCGCATAGCGTTCGGCAAGAAAGGACGTGAGCAGGGCCAGCAGCAGCAAGGGCAGCAAGACCCAGAAGGAATAGTGGCACACCGCGATCAGATAACTGGCGGCGCCGATGAAGCCGGCCCAGAACGCGGGGCCGTACAGCGCGGCAAAGAGGGATTTCATGGCAAGACGCTCCTGTGGCAAAAACCACAGCATGGCTGCTCTCTCCGCCGCGCCGCTTGAAGAAACGGCGCAACCTGTTTTTTACTTTGCTGCCTTGCGCGCAGCGTATTGCTGGTAGCCATTCGCGCGCAGGGCGCAGGCGGGGCAGGTGCCGCAGCCATAGCCCCAGTCGTGCAGCTCGCCCCGTTCGCCCAGGTAGCACGTGTGCGTGCCGCTGCGGATCAGGTCGACCAGCGGCTGGCCGCCCAGGTCTTCCGCCAGGTCCCAGCTTTGCGCCTTGTCCAGCCACATCAGCGGCGTTTCCAGCTTCAAGCGCGTATTCATGCCCAGGTTCAGGGCCACTTGCAGGGCCTTCATCGTATCGTCGCGGCAATCCGGATAGCCGGAAAAATCCGTCTCGCACATACCGCCGACCAGCACCGTCAAGCCGCGGCGATACGCCACGGTGGCGGCCACCGTCATGAACAGCAAGTTGCGTCCAGGAACAAAGGTGTTCGGCAAGCCGTTTTCCTGCATGACGATCTCGACGTTCTGCGTCATGGCCGTGTCGGAAATGGCGGAAATGAGCGACAGGTCGATCATGTGATCCTGGCCCAGGCGGCTGTCCCACTCGGGCGACTGCTGGCGCATCTGTTGCAGTACGCCGGGGCGCACGGTCAGCTCGATCGCATGGCGCTGGCCATAATCAAAGCCGATGGTTTCGACGCGCTTATAGTGCTTCAAGGCCCAGGCCAGGCAGGTAGTGGAATCTTGTCCACCGCTAAACAGCACCAGTGCGGAGTCCGTTGCTAGCATAAATTTTCTTTCTATGTTTTTATCTGTTGCAATAGTGCGTGGGGAAACGAATTCCCCCTGCAAAAAATACTTATTCGTCCGCCATCAGTTTACCTATTCCGGTAACATGCAGTCAGCATTTACTCATCTGGAGCACCATGTTTTCTGCACGACCCATACGGCATACGGCTGCCGGCAAGGCGATACGACCACGAATTTTGGCACAAGTAGTGACAAAAGCAATGGGTCAACTGACACTGGCTGCCGCCGGCGGTGCCATATTGCTGTTTCCCATCGCCCATGCCGGCGCGCAGGAGGCGGTGCAAGAGCGCCCGCAAGACGCCCTTGCCGACAGTCCCGCCAGCACGGAAGCGGCGCCCGCCCCGCTGCAGTACGAGGTCAAGGTCAACGCGCCCGGCGACCTCGATGAGTTGCTTGAAAAAAACCTGGACCTGGAACGCTTCCGCGGCAACCCCCGCATGGACCGCGAGCAATTGCGGCGCCTCGTACGCGCTACGCCCGAAGAAGCCAAAAACCTCATCGCCACGGCCGGCTATTACACGCCCGTCGTCACGGTGCGCGTCGATACGACGGGCGCCAAACCCGTCGTCATCGTCGACGTCGATCCGGGCCAGCCCGCGACCATCGACAAGGTCGAACTGGAATTGCGCGGCTTCGATCCCACGCCGCCGCTGGCCGCCAGCGAACCCTACGATACGGAAGCCCTGAAACGCAGCTGGGCCCTGAAGACGGGCAGCGTGTTTCGCCAGTCCGACTGGGAAGCGGCCAAGCGCGCCCTGCTGCGCGAAGTCGTGCAGACGCGCTACCCGCGCGCCCAGCTGGTCGACACGCAAGCCGTGGTCGACCCGGAAACGCACAAGGTCTCCCTGCTGGTGGTGCTCGACAGCGGCCCCGAACTGCGCTTCGGCGAGCTGCGCATCGAAGGCCTGAAACGCTACCCGGAAGCCATCATCCTCAACCTCGACAAGATACGTCCGGGTGAATACTACAGCGAATCGGCGCTGCAATCGTTCCAGGCGCGCCTGCAGGACACGGGCTACTTTGCCAGCGTGGAAGTGAGCGCCGACATGAGCAGCATCCTGGGCGAACAGATCGAAGCGGGCCAGGAAAGCCAGGCGGCCGAGGCCGAAGGTGCCTCCGTGACGAAACCCGCCAACCGCGGCCCCGCGCCGCTGTTGCCGCTGGTCGTGCGCGTGACGGAAAACAAGCAGCAGAACGTCAGCGCCGGTCTCGGTTTCAGTACGAATACGGGCAATCGCGCCCAGCTCAACTATGACAACCTGAACGTGTGGGGCACGCGCTTCAAGAGCGCGATCACCATGGAAACGAAGAAACAGGCGGCGCACGCCAATTTCTACTTTCCGACAACCGAGCGCGGCTACAACGACAGCGCGGGCGCCTCGTTCGAACGCAGCGACATTTCCAACGAAATCACGGCCGTCACCACCCTCTCGGCCAAGCGCAACTGGGGCGGCACCAACCTCGAGCGCAGCCTGACGTTCGAGTTCCTCAGCGAAGACAAGACCGTCGTCGGCCTGGAACAGACGCGCAGCAAGAGCTTGCCGTTGACCTATGCCATCACCAAGCGCAGCCTCGATAGCCTGCTGTTTCCCACCAAGGGCTATGTCATCAATGCCCAGGTGGGCGGCGCCCTGCTGCCCGTGCTGACGGACGAGCGCTTCGTGCGCGTGGCCGGCAAGGCCGTGTATTACCGTCCGCTCGGTGAAAAAGGCGAGCTGATCGTACGCGGCGAAATGGGCGCGCTCGGTTCGAAGGAAAAACGCGGCGTGCCGGCCGTCTACCTGTTCCGCGCAGGCGGCGACCAGTCGGTGCGCGGCTATGCCTACCAGGAACTGGGCGTCAAGGAAGGCGACGCCACGGTTGGCGGACGCTACATGCTCACCGGCAGCGCCGAATACCAGTACTGGTTCAAGCCGAAGTGGGCCATTGCCGCCTTCTATGACGCCGGCAACGCGGCCGATACCGTGAAGGTGGCCATGACGCCGAAATCGGGCTATGGCCTGGGCGGGCGCTACAAGAGCCCCGTCGGCCCCATCAATGTCGACGTGGCGTACGGCCACGCCGTCCACGCTTACCGTTTGCACTTCTCTCTGGGATTCACTTTCTGATGTCCGATATGACTACCGAATCGCCCGGCGCCGTCCCTCCGCCGCCGGCGAAAAAACCGCGCCGCTGGGTGCGCTACACACTGATCGCCATCGCCAGCCTGGCCGTGCTGCTGGGCGGCGCCTTCTGGTTCCTGGGCCGCGAATCGACCTTGCAGATGCTGGTGCAAAAAGTGGCCAGCGCCAGCGGCGGCGACATCGAAGTATCGGGCGTGTCCGGCTCGCTGTACAACCGCATGCACCTGGGCCACGTCAGCTACCGCAGCAAGACGCAGCACATCACGGCCGACAATATCGACATCAACTGGTCGCCGTTCCAGTTCTTCTCGGAAGGCATCGCCATCAGCGAACTGCACGTGGCCAGCCTGTCCGTGGAAAGCACGGCGCCGTCCGAGGAACCGTCGACCATGCCCGCCAGCCTGGCCGCGCCGTTCAAGATCGGCATTGCCGACGCGCGCCTGGACAAGGTGACCCTGGTCAGCGCGGGCGGCAACACGGTGTTTGAAAAGATCCACTTCACCTTGTCCGGCGACAAGACGCAATGGCAGCTGGAAGACGCGTCGGCCCTGACGCCATTCGGCCAGGCCACGGCCAGCGCGACGATTGCCGCCACGCAGCCATTCAAACTGTCAGGCAAGGCCGGCTTGACGCAGCTCAAGGCCGCCGCCGGCGAAAAACCGGCCGCCCTGGCGCTGCAGCTGGGCGGCGACCTGAACGTGCTGAACGTGACGGCCAAGGGCAGCGCGGGCGCGGCCACGGCCGACGCCCAGCTGGCGCTGGCGCCGTTCGATCCCGTCATCATCCTGCGCTCAGCCAATATCCGTGGCCGCAACATCAATCCGGGCAAGTTTGACGCCACCTTGCCGCAGGCGGACCTGAGCCTGGAACTCGACGCCGCCATCGACACGCGGCCAACCAAGCAAACCGTGTCAGGCAAGCTGGCCATCCTCAACCACGCCACACCGGGCCCCATCGACCAGCAAAAGCTGCCGCTGCGCCAGTTCGAAGCGCGCCTGGGCGGCACCCTGACGGCCACCACGCTCGAGTCGGCCATCATTGATTTCGGCAACGCGGGCAAATTCACGGGCAGCGGCAAGCTCAACCGCGACGCTGTCGATGCGCCCATCGGCAATGCGCAATTGACCCTGCACACGGACAAGATCGACTTGCAGCACATGTACAGCAGCATCAACAGCACCAAGATCGTCGGCGACATCGTGCTCGACAGCGACGGCAAGACGCAAACCCTGCGCGCCAAACTCGGTGAAGCCAAGCTGCGCCTGGATGTGGAAGCCACCCTGGCCGATTCCTTGGTGCAATTGCGCAAGGCGACCTTGCAAGCAGGCAAAAGCAGCGTCAATGCGACGGGCCAGATCAGTCTGAAGGATGAACAACCGTTCAAGGCCGTGGCCAGTACCAGCCGCCTGAACCCTGCCGACTTCGGCGCCTTCCCCGTGGCCGACCTGAACCTCGACGTGCGCGCCAGCGGCCACGTGGCTCCCCAGTGGCTGGCGAATGCGGACTTCACCGTGCGCCCCAGCAAGCTGCTTGACCAGCCGTTGTCCGGCAAGGGCAAGCTGACGGCCGATGCGGCCCATTTCAGCGGCATCGACGTGCAACTGGCGCTGGGCAAGAACAACGTGACGGCCAAGGGCAACTTTGGCGGCGCCGGCGAAAAACTCAACTGGAACGTCGATGCGCGGCAACTTTCCGCCTTGCAGGGCGACTTGCTGGGTAGCGTGCTGGCCAGTGGCGTGGTGCAGGGCACCCTGCAGCAGCCGCGCACGAGCTTTGTTGCCGATGCGAAAGGATTGGGCCTGACCAGCGGCAAGCGTCCCGCAGCGGACAGCGCCATCCACGCCAGCGGCGACGTGGGTTTGACGGGGCCGAAGCAGACAGCGGAACTGAAAATGACGGGTTCCCTGCAAAAGATCAACCCGGCCGCGTTTGGCGCATCACTGCCCAACGGCAACGTCAATGCGGATTTCAACGGCAACGGCCGCCTGAGCGGCGACTGGCAAGTGGCCCTCAACCTGGCCTTGCGCGAATCGACCCTGCAAAATGCGCCGCTGGCCGGCTACGCCAAACTGTCGGCCAACGCGAAACGCATCGACAGCGTCGATACGGAATTGCGCCTGGGGCCGAACAGCCTGCTGGCCAAGGGCGCGCTCGGTGGCGCCACCGACAAGCTCACATGGAAACTCGATGCGCCGCAACTGTCGACCCTGGGCCCGCGCTTTGCCGGCGTGCTGCAGGCAGCCGGCTCCGTCTCGGGCAAGATGGATGCACCGGCAGCGCAACTGACGCTCGATGGCCGTGACCTGACCTTCTTTGGCGACCAGCAACTGAAATCCATCAAAGGCAGCGCCAGCGTGGGCGCCGGCCAAGGCGCGCTCGACCCCATGGTCAGCAGCCTGGACATCACGGGCTACAGCACGCCCACCTTCAAGCTGGCCAGCGCCCGCCTGGGCACGACGGGCACGCGCGGCAGCCATACGGTGAACCTGGCGGCGCGCAACGACGATTTCGACGCCAACGTGCAAATCCGCGGCAGCCAGAGCGGCGCCAGCTGGACGGGCACCATCGACAGCCTGCAAAACAAGGGCCGCTATGCGCTCGTGCTGCAAGCGCCCGTGCCCGTCAAAGTGGCCGGTCCCGCCGGCAGCGGCGTGGCGGGCCTGGGCCAGCCGGAACAGATCAGCGTGGGCAACACGGTCATCAAATTACCGGCAGGCAGCATCACCATGCAAAGCCTGGTCAAGAACGGCCCCCGCTGGACCAGTTCCGGCCAGGCGGCCGGCGTGGCGCTGACCTATCTGGCGCAAGTGATTCCGGCGCTGCAAGCCAATGCGCGTAGCGACCTGACCCTGGGCGCGCAATGGTCGCTCGACATGCAGGTGCCGACGGCCAAGCAGAAAGACCCATCACTGGCCGGCATGCTGCACATCTACCGCGAAAAAGGCGACGTGACGGTGGGCGTGGAACAGCCGCTGGCGCTGGGCTTGCGCACCCTCGATGCGAGAGTGGACGTGGCCAACCAGCAATTGCGCCTGGCCGTGAAACTGGACGGCGCGCGCGCAGGCCAGAGCGACATCAATGCCACCGTGCAAATGCTGGGCGGGCGCATCAGCAACGACAGCGCCCTCTCGCTGACGGGCACCACCAGCATCGATACACTGGCCTGGCTGGCGCCGCTGACGGGCCAGCCAGGGCTGGAACTGGGCGGCGCCTTGAAGGTGGCCCTGTCCGGCAGCGGCACCATCGGCGCACCGCAATTGAATGGCGACATCAACGGCAGCAAGCTGCTGGTAAACTGGGCCGACCAGGGCTTGAAATTGCGCAATGGCGTGCTGCAAGCCAAGCTGGCCGGTGATCAATTGCAACTGCAGCGCCTGAGCTTTGACGGCGGCGATGGCAAGGTGCAGGCAGATGGCTGGGTACGCTTTGCGAATGGCGAGGCGAGCCTGGAACTGAAATTGATGGCCGACCGCCTGCAGGCGCTATCGCGCCCCGATCGCACCTTGATCCTGTCGGGCAACAGCACCCTGGTGCGCAACGACAAGCGTTTCAGCTTCGAGGGCAAGTTCAAGGCCAACCGCGCGCTGATCGAACTGGCACCGCAGGATACCCCGACGCAAAGCAGCGACGTGGTGGTGCTGGGCAAGGAAGTCAAGGGCGGCAAGGAAGCGCCCACACTCCCCCTGAATATCGACCTTGAATTCGACCTGGGCAACGCCTTCCACCTGCGCGGCATGGGCATTGATGCGGACCTGGCCGGCAATGTGCGCGCCAGAGTCATCAACCGCGCCGCGCCGCGCGTGACGGGCAGCATCAAGGTCACCAGCGGCCAGTACGCGGCCTACGGGCAAAAGCTGTCGATCGAACGGGGCTTGATCGCCTTCACGGGCGCCTACGATAACCCGTCGCTGAATATCCTGGCCGTGCGCAAGCGTCCCGAAGGCGAAGCCTTGTCGGAAACGAACGTGGAAGCGGGCGTGGAAGTGCGCGGCACGGCGCAGGCGCCGACAGCCAAGCTGGTGTCCACGCCGAGCGTGTCGGACAGCGACAAGCTGGCCTGGCTGATCCTCGGCCACGGCGCGGAAACGGCGGCCGGCGATGAAATGGCCTTGCTGACGACGGCCGCAGGCGCCCTCTTCGGCGGCTCCGGCGGCGGCTTGCAGGGCAAGCTGGCCAGTTCGCTGGGACTCGATGAGGTGGGCCTGTCGCAGGCGCAAGGGCTGGAAAGCACGGTCGTCACCGTCGGCAAGCGCCTGTCCTCGCGCGCCTACCTGACGTTCGAACAAGGCACCAGCACGGCGACGAGCCTGGTGAAACTCCGTTATAAACTGAACCGCCGCATCACCTTGCAATTCCAGACGGGCACGAACAATGCGCTCGACGTGTTGTACACGTGGGCGTTTGATTAGATTGGCGGCCAACAATGTCGTCGGATTACGCGGGGCGTTGCCCCACTAATCCGACCTACGCTCCATGTGCATGCGCGTAGGTCGGATTAGCGGCGCAGCCGCGTAATCCGACACTACCAGAAACACAAAGGGCGCCTCGGCGCCCTTTTGTTTGACTGCTGCAAACAGCTTACTCAGCCACGTCGAGCCCCCGCTCGATCATGCCTTCGACATACGCGCGCAGGTATTGTTCCAGCGCGGGGCCGGACAGCACGTTGGCCGTCAGCGCGCCGTGCGGCGAGCCCTTCAGCACGCCGTCGTGATACACGCGCGCAATCCAGGCCACGTCCGCGCCCTGGGTGTAATCGAGTTCATAGTCGAACGATTCTCCGCTGACTTTGCGTGTGTAGACTTCCTTGACAATTGCCATCTAAAACAGCCTTTCTTGACGAGATTAACTGGGATGCGGGTGCGGCACGGGATCGTCCTGCGGCACCGGGTGCACGGGCCCCGGATGGTGCCCGGGCGCTTCTTGCGGCTCCGGCGCCGGCATGGGTTCATCGACGGGCGCCGGGTCGGGCGCGCGGTGGGCATGGATGACTGACATGGCTGGCCTCCCTGCAGACAAAAGAAGACCATACCACGAGATGCCCGCCGCCTGCCATGTAAATGTCAACATGCAACCTTTAGCGTTTGACAAGCATCGCCGCCCGTCCCCATCTGGCTTACAATCACTGTTTTACCCGTACCCGATTGCATACATGGAAACCACCACCCTCGCCCTGCTGTTACTGGTCCCGCTGCTGGTCTGGCGCATTTATTCGCGCCTGAAGAAACTGGTGGCGCGCCAGAAGTCGCAGCTGTGGCGGCACTGGAGCGTGGCGATCGCGTTTCCCGTACTGCTGTTGTTTCTGGCGACGACGACGAAATTCGACGTCCTGCCCCTGTCCAGCCTGGGCGCGGCGGCGCTGGCCGGCGGCTGGCTGGGCGTGCTGGGCCTGAAGCTGACGCGCTTCGAGCACGTCGGCAAGGACTTTTTCTTTACCCAGCACCGCTACCTGGGCCTGGCCATCACGATGCTGTTCATCGCCCGATTGCTGTACCGCGGCATGGAGATTTACCTGAACTCGCGCCAGGACGTGCCCGTGCCGCCGCCACCGTTCGGCCAGAGCCCGCTGACCATGGCCGCCTACGGCCTCGTCATCGGCTACTACGCCGTGTATGCGTGGGGCCTGGTGCGCTGGCGCCAGCGCAACAAGCCCTTGCAAGCGGCCGAATAAGCCGGATCAGTAGTACTGGCACAGGCCAGTACAGCTCGTCAC
The DNA here is from genome assembly GCF_029690045.1 of Janthinobacterium rivuli. Classification (NCBI taxonomy): domain Bacteria; kingdom Pseudomonadati; phylum Pseudomonadota; class Betaproteobacteria; order Burkholderiales; family Oxalobacteraceae; genus Janthinobacterium; species Janthinobacterium rivuli. The sequence goes on along the minus strand of NZ_CP121464.1, from coordinate 899,648 downwards.
CGACAGCGCCTGGCGTATCGTCGCCAGCGCAGGCGCCAGGGTGGGATCGAGGTCCTTGTCCGCCTCGGCCAGGCTGGTCAGCATGCGCTCGCGCAAGGGCGGCGCCATCAGATTGGCATTCGCCGTGGCGTGCTGCGCCGCCGCTGCCAGCATGACCTTCTTCTGCGCCCCATTCCAGTACGGCACCTGCACGAACTGCACCACGTTCGCAAACATGGTGCTCGATCCCTTGCTGAAGGCGCGGGCGCGCATGCGCTCGGCACCGCTCACGTCCTGCGCCGGCTGCGTGCGGAACTCGGCTTCCATCAAGCCGATCAAGTGCGCATGGCAATGTACGCCGAAGGCAAACAGGGCGGCCATTTCATCGCCATAATTGGCCAGGTTCTGCGTCACCTGCTCCCGGCGCGCCTGCTGCAGCTCCGCGCCGGACAGCAGCAGCGGCCGTTGCAAGCCAAACGTGTAATACGCCTTGCCCAGGTTGGTTGCCCGCTCGCACAGGGCCACGCTCTGGTTCATGTCCTGCAGCGCCGCGACGGGCGCCTGGAACAGGCGCGGGCCATCGGCGACCTGGGCAAACAATGCCGCCACGCCAGGGTTGGCCAAACGCGGCAAGCTGCCATCGGCAGTGGACGCGGCCACCATCGCTTCCAGGCGCGAGGCAGCTTGCTGGAAATCGGTATAGCTGTCGGCCCAGGCGGCAGGCGCCACGAGGGCGGAGGAAAGGCAGAACAGGCGCCCGAGGCGGCGCAGCGGCGTAGAAATCAAAAAGGACATGGGATCAGGAAAACACTATTGAATAATTGGTAATTATAGGCAATCTGTATCCACAGTGCATTTAATTGCCTTTGCGATAATACTTACCTAAGCGATGAGGGTGACGCGCGGCCAGCGCGCCGCATAGTCCTTGCTGGCCAGGCGCTGCGCATAGCCGTCCAGGCTGATGCGCGCCGGGTTGCGCCGCACCACCATATTGAACAGATCATCGAGGCCATGCGGCGCGACGATGCCGATCTCGCCGTCAGGCTGCAGCCAGATGCCAACCGAGGTGGCAAATTCGGGCCAGGAAGCGATGGCGTCGTCGAGCGACAGCAGCGGCGGCACGGCATAGCCAAAAGCATCTTCGAACCACAGGTGCACCCGCGCCTGGTTGCAGACCTCCCACGGCACGCCGGGCAACGCAGTTTCCAGGCGCTGGCGCAGTTCCACCTCGCGCCGGGGTTGCAAATTGTGCGCATCGAAATACGCCACGTCGACGTCGCTCAAGACCGACGGTTGCGCGTAGCCGTGCAAGGCGTCCCACACGAGGTTGCGCACGGCGCCGGCACCGATGCAGCAGTGGGGCAAGCCCAGCTGCGCCACGGCTTGCAAGGCTTGCATGCACCACGGTGTGGCGCGGGCGATGGCGCGCAGACGCACCGCCAGTGCCTGCTGCTCGCTCACGTGCTCACGGCCGGATCTGCGGCGCCACGCCGTCGTGGGCACCACCGATCTCGACATTGCCAAAGTACACGTCCAGGTCCTGTTTCGGATGGAAGTTGCGCAGCTTGACTTGCAAGGTGGTGGGGTTGATTTTCGTAAACGTACCGGGGAAGCACAGGCTGACCAGCTCGTCCGACTTGCCCTTGATCAGGTTCAAGGTAAAGTCTTCGATGCCATTCTTCCATGTATTGCCCGTCGTCAGAATGTACGAGACCCACACGGCATTGACGAAGCCGCTTTCACCCTGCTTGGCCGCCAGGCGGTTCCACGTCTTGTAGAAGGCCTTGTCGCCGCAGTATTTCTTTTCAAAGGCATTGCCATCGCCCAGGTAAGAAGCGCCAGGACCGGCCGCGACGAACGGCGCATATTGATGGCGCACGCGCACGACTTTGCCGGCGGGGAATTTCTGCTGCCACAGGTAGATGACTTTCACGGTCCAGGCCGGCACCCATTCCTCGTCGTACAGCTGGGCCAGTAGGCCTTCACGGATCATGATCTTGCTCTGCGCGGCCGTCAGCGGCGTCACTTTCTTGTCGAACGGCGTGTGCGAGGGGAAATACGCAATTTGCGCATCCGACAATCCCAGCTGGCGCAAGCGGGCCGTCACGTCCTCGGCATCGAACTTGGCGACAAAGGTGGTTTTATAATCCTTGCGCTTGCCATCCACGTCGACAGTAAACTGCTGCGGCTGGCCATAATACGTGGGCGAGCCGTGGTAGCCGGACGCGTATTCTGGCAAGGGGAAGAAGATCGTCTCTTCCACATCCCTGGCCGATTCATTGAGGAATTCATACTCGACCTTGATCAAGTCCGTGCTCACGCTGAGCACTTCCTTTTTCATGGCCACGGCATCCGTCTTGCCGAACAGAATGCCGCCCGCGCTCACGGAACCGATGCCGTCGTTGGCCACGGCCGTGCCGGCCAATGCCAGCGACAGGGCCGCGGCCAGAATGAGCTTGCCCATGGCCATCACGCCACCTTGCCCGATACGGGATCGACGCGGCGCTGCAGCACGAAAATCGGTTGCGCCCATTGGGTATCCTTTTTCTTCTTGCTGGTGATCAAAGTGAGCTCCGACGGATCGTAGACATCCGTGTTGTGCGTCAACGGCGTCGTCATCAGGTATTGCGCTTCCGTATTTTTCAGGAATTCGCCGACCAATTGAATGTTGCGGATATCGAGGTGGGCAAACGGTTCGTCGATGAAGACGAAGCCGCCGGAACCGTCTTCCGATTTCAGCAAGCCGATCAGCAGCACCAGCGACTTCATCACTTGCTGGCCGCCCGACGCTTCGCCATCGTTCATGCCGATCACGCCCTTGCCGTCGAACTTGAAGCGCACGTGCAAGCCCGCCTGCGACAGCTGCACGTCGTCGTTTTCCAGGCGCACGGGGTCGGCATGCACTTCGATGCCGGCCAGTTCACCCAGTTCCTTGATGTTCTTGCTGTAGGTCTTGATGGTGTAGCGCAAGCGCTCCATGTAGGCGCCGCGGGCATTGCCCGTCGCTTCGATGGCGCGGTTGTTCTGGTAGCGGCGCTCGTCCGTTTCCGACTGGCGGCCATGCAGCTGGTCCGACAAACGGTGATGCTGGTCGATGACGGTGGCGTCGAGTTCCCAGTCGTCGCGCGCCAGGCTGTTTTGCAGGCTGGCCACGCGCAGATCGACCTGGTGCGCATTCTGGTGCTCGGCCACCAGGGCCGCGCGGCGGGCGGGACGGCGCCAGCTTTTCGGCAGGTGGCGCCACGCATGGCGCAAGGCCAGCAAGGCGCGCGCATGCTCGGCGCGCTGCTCAATTTGCTTCTTGTAGCCCAGGCGCGACCCCGCTTCCGCTTCCGACAAGGCCAGGCGCGCGTTTTGCCACACGGTATCGGCACGCGTGCGCGCCACCGTGGCGTTCTTGGTCAGGTTTTGCAGCTCGCCCAGACGGCCGCCCACTTCCAGGCGCTCTTCCTTGAGCGGCTTGGAATTGCGCAGCGCTTCGGCGAATTCTTCCTGACGCGCACTGAGTTCCTTGGCCGCGTCGACGCCGGCGATGCGCGCTTTCAAGGCGCCCACTTCGGCCGCCAGCTTCGAGATCGCCAAGGTGAGCGTGTCTTCCTGGCCTTCCAGACCCGGCAGGGAGCGCAGCAGCGCTTCCAGGCGGCCGCTGCGGCCAGCCTGGCCGAAGCGGTAGCGCGACGCTTCCACGAACAGGGAGCGACCGCCGCGGCGTTCGCGGTGATACGCCTCGGGCGTGATCCATTCCTCGTGGTTGCCCAGCTTGAAGCCGGCTTCGACGGAATCGACACGCGCAATGCGCGACAATTGCTCGATCAGCCAGCTCGGCACGGGCGCGGAAAATTTCACCACGGCCAGCAAGCTTTCATCTTTCGCCACTGGCGCCGTGACGAGGTCGGGCACGATGAAGTGGCGGTAGCGTTCCTTCTCGGCCAAACGGTAGGCGGCAGCCGCATCCTTGGCCTTGTCGAGCAGGACGACCGAGGCGTAACCGCCCAGTACGCCTTCGACGGCGCCCTGCCAGCGGCTGTCCGTCACTTCGACGATGTCCGACAGCATCGCGTGGGGAATACCCGCGTCGCGCAGCGCGCGGCGCATGCCGCGCACATTGTCCGGCTCCGGCATGGCCGTCTTGCCTTGCAATGCTGCAATCGTCGCCTGCTCGCCCGCGATGCGGGCCGACAGGGCGTCGCGCTGCTGGCGCTGGCGCAACAGTTCCGCTTCCTTCTGTTCCAGCTGGGCCGCCACTTCGGCGATGTCGCTGCCCGAGTCCGCCGCCAGCTTGTGCAGGCGGTCTTTCTGTTCCAGCAGGCTGTCCAGCGGTTTCAGCTTGCTATTGATCAGGGACAAACGGCTCTGCAAACCGATCGATTCCTGTTCCAGCAAGGTCTCGTTCATTTGCGCGTCGGACAGGGCCTTCGCTTGCGCGGCCAGCGCATTGCGCTTGTCCGTCAGTTGCTGATCCGCCTGCGCCATCGGTTTGCGCGCATCGCGCAATTGGCGGCTGGCGATGGCCGCCTTTTCGCGCGCCTCGTGGTACTGCAGGCTGGGCAGCACTTCTTCCAGCAGGTTGCGACGTTCCTTATGCAGGCCTTCCCACTGGTGGTAATTGGCCACACGCAGGCGCAAGCCTTCCAGGTTGGTTTTCGACGCTTCGAGTTCCGTTTCGAAACGCTTCAGTTCCACTTCCGTGTCGCGCTGGTGGCGCTTGGCTTCATCGTAGGCGTCCAGCACTTCCTTGTCGCCAAACACCTGGAACACCAGGTCGAGCAGCTGGCGCGGCGCGTATTCGCACAATTTGTCCGTCTCGCCCTGCTCCAGCGCCAGCACTTTCGACATGGCCGGCGACAGCCCTGCATTGGCCAGGCGCTTGCGGTAGTTTTCCACGCCGAGCCAGTCGTTGGCATCCGTAATGTCTTCGATCTGCACATTGCCCGGACGCATCAGATACTGGCGCTTCCAGTCGCCGCCATTTTTCTGGATCTGGCAAAACAGCGTCACTTCATCATCGCTGAAGAAGCCGGAACTGCGGAACGGACGGTTCGACAACTGCTTGCCCACGTTCTTGTTGTCGACCACGGCGCGCAGCCAGGCCGTCTGCTGGCCCGAATGGCGCGCATAGTGTTTATAGGTGCGGCCCATCGAGCAGTCGAGGCCGAACAGGGTGCGCAAGGCGTCGAGCAAGGTGGTCTTGCCGGAACCATTCTGCCCGGCGATGGTGATGATCTTCGCGTCGAGCGGAATATTCTTGATGCGCTGCCAGTAATCCCAGTGCACCAGTTCAAGTGATTTGATATGAAACATGGGCGCTTTCAGTGAGGGAGGTCGGACGCAGGCTCGTCGCCCGCATCTGGCAGGTCGCCGATGTCGGCGGACAAATCAGCCAACAAGTCAGCATCGAGGTCGACGGCCACCAGGCGCGCCGGCGCCCGCTTGAACACGTCGGCCAGGGCGCCGTTGATGATGCGTTCCTTGAGCACGTCGGTATCCATCATCAGGTCCAGCAGCGGACCTTCGAGGATGAAATCGCCGCGCCGCTCGATGAAGCCCAGCTTGGCCAGGGTGCCCAGATTCATGTCCATGCGCGTCTTCTTGCCCAGCTTGTCGCCGAAGTCCGACAGCAGCGCCTTGTAGGAAATGCCGATCGACGCGTCTTCCGCGCGTGGCAGCGGCTTTTCCGTGCCGAACATATCGTTCTGGTCATCGTCCGCGTGCTGGTGCGTTTCCTGGCGTTCACGCTTGGGCAGGATGATCTGCGCCCACAGTACCACCAGCAAGGCCACGCCATCGCGCGCCAGGCCAAAATTATTGTTTTGCCACACGTCGCGCGCGCCGAAAATCTTCGGCTCGATGGTGCGCGTCAGGGCCAGGGTGACATGGTCGGCGTACACGTTGTCGAGCAGCTTCAGGCCGCAAGCCAGCAATCGCGCATCGATTTCGGCGCGGAACAGCTCGTCGGACAGCACGCGCTTGACGAGCTTGTCGTCGCGGCGCAGGGTTTGATGCGTGAGCAGGCGCGCAATCAGGATTTGGGAATCGTCATTCATCGGCGGTGCCGCTATCTAAATCAAGTGAAACATTCAGTGAAAGCGAGGCGATCGACATGGCCGCCACGTGGGGGTCGGTCAGCTGGACCATCTCGTCGGTCGGTGTAAAGGTAATCGGCAAGCGGGCCAGTTCGGCCGTCGAGCCTTGCAAGCTCGCTTCGGACACATCGCCCAGCAGCGGCAGCATGGAGGCGCGGTACGAGGCCACGGCAAAGCTGGCCGGCAGCAAGGAATCCTGCACGGGCACCGATTTCGGCCCCTCTTCGCCGATGCTGGGGAAATTGCCCAGGCTGGCGAAGTTTGACAGGCGGTCCAACAGGTCATCGAGTTCAAGCTGCATGGCGGGTCCGTCGCTGATGGTGGTGGGCGCATCCTCGCCGCTAGGCAGGCCCGTGTTGATGACGCCTGCCGCCCGTTCGGACAGCAGTTCCGTTTCGGCCACATCGATCATTTCGGCCGGCGTGGAGAACAGCGGTACGACGGGCTGGTCGATGGCGCCCTCGGCCAGGCTGGCCAGGTCGTCGTGCAGCAAGAGCCAGCGCTTGATGTCGGTAGTCGACAGGCCCGACTGGCCCAGGTGCACGCGCTGGCGCTCGATCTGGTTCAGGGCGCGCGAAAACATGCCTTGCATGTTGAGCAATTTACTTTGCGCGCGGCCAATCGCCTGCGCCGCCTTGTGCGTGGCGCTGTCCGCGTTTTCATCGGACGTGATCGCCACGAGAATCTCGGAACCCTTCTCGACCCAGTCGCAGGCCATGTTCCACTTCGCTTGCGCCGTGCGCAGCCGGAATTCGGAACCGGAAGCGATGGCGTCGGAGAACTCCTCCGTCAAGTCCACCAGGCGCCCCAGCAAATGCTGGAGTTGTTCAACGGATACGCCGCCGACGGCTTGCGCGCCCGCCACCTGCGACAGCAGGAAACCCATTTCCGCTTCGTCTTCCGTCTGCCCCAGGCCCAGCAAGCTGTCGATGGCGGACAGCACATTGCGCGCCATCGGGGTCACGCGGTACACGCCCTGCTGCGCATCCCAGGCCAGCAACTGGTTCGAACGCAGGCGCAGCAAGACCGTTTCCAGGCTTTCCGGCAACAGATACGCCAGTTTCGTATTGATATCGGCGCGCGTATAGGCGGACGTGGCCGCATCGGACGCCAGCTCGCGCAACACCAGCAGGCGCACCAGCACGCCATCGAAACCGCCGTGGAACAGGGCCGTAAACACTTGCAGCAAGGGCTGCGCCCGCTTCAAGTGAAATACCTGCTCGATCTCGTCGGCCGAAATATTGGGCTGAAAATGCGCCTGCAAGGAATCGTGATGCTCTTGCTCTGTCTGATTTGCATCCGTAGCCACGGCTGCACTTGCCATTATATCAATCATTCTTTTCCGGATGAGTGTTCAGCGGGCGGCGCTGCGGGCTAACGCGGCGCTGCGGGGCGGGGGCGTCAGTATATCAGTTCTGACATGCAATTTAGCGCATGGGAGGGGGAGGTGCGGACACGGCGCAACGCTGGCGCCTGCTTATTAAGACTCCTGATGGCGAAAACCCATGAAAGGCTGGGGTCAGACCCGGCGGGTCTGACCCCACAACAACAGCGAGCACTTACTTCTTGACGATCTTTTGCAAGGTTTGCTCGACGTAATCGCCGTCTTCATCGGCGAACGTCACCTTCACGGGATACCATTCCAGCGACGGCGCCAGCCACAGGTCCACTTGCTGGCCCTTCTTGTCCGGCGGCGGCGCCTTGATCAGGTGCACGGCTTCCACCAGACCCTGGCCGGTGGCGACGGTCTCCTGCTTGACGACCTTGAAGGTCCACGGTTCGGCGTCGTGGCGGCCGGCAACGAAGAAGCTCCATTCCGAGCCGGGCGTGAATTTCTCGGGGGTGGCGCGCGCCACGCTGACCAGTTGCCAGACGGTGCTGTTGCGGTCCTGCTCGCCGCCTTTCAGCGGATAGGTTTCATCGCCTTCGCTGAAGACGATGGTCTTGCTGTCGCGCTTGAAGGTGGTCGTGGCCGCTTCCTTGCGGAAACGCTTTTCCACGAATTGAAACGGTGCCAGGCCGTAATCGTCGACCGTGCCTTCGCTGCGCTGTTCCAGTATTTTGCCGAACAGGGCCGCCTTGGTTTCGGCCAGCAGCGAGTACTTGCCATCGCCGGCGCGCCAGTTGCTGACGGATTCACCGGACAGCGCAATGCCGCGCTGTTTCGCCTTGATCGAATAGACGAGGTCAGCCGATGGCGCCAGCTTGTACGGGCGCTTGATGACGGGGTGATCGACGGGCTCGTCCGCCGCCATGGCGGGGGACAGGGTGGCGGCCAGCAGGCTGGCGAGCAGAACGCGTTTCAAAGTTATCAAAGTAGTCATTTATTTTCCTGTAGCGTCATTGACGCGAATTTGGGTCACGGTTTGCGTGGTCAGCGCCCCGTTCGCTTCGGTATTGCGTATTTGTACCGGATACCATTGCATGGACGGCGCCAGCCAGATATCGAGCTGCGACGAATACGTGCCGGGCTTCGGCGGCCGGCGCAAATGCCAGGTCACCAGCCGGCCCATCCTGGTTTCCAGTTCTTCCTCGCCCACCAGGTGGAAGCGGAACACGGTCGCTTCCTTTTCCTCGCCGACGAGTATGTCGATATTGCCCACCAGCTGGTTGACGTCGGCACGGCCGATGGCGGCCAGCTGGAACGGCACGGTGGCCTTGTCTTGCGCCCCCTCTTGCCATGGCGCCGTGGCCGTCGTGGCCGAAAACGTGATGGCCTTGGCGTCGCGGTTGAAATGCGTGGCCGTTTGCGCGCGGCCCTTGCGTTTTTCCGTGGCAGTGACGGGCACGATGCCGCTGCCATCGATCACGCCCTCGCTGGTCAGCACCAGCAGGTTGATGCGCGTGATCAGCATGCTCAAACCCACTTCCAGCTTCAGTTGATACGTGTCGCCCCGGTTGTCCCACGCCATCGCGGCCACGCCCTGCCATTTGGTGCCGTCCGCATCGCGCCGGTCCACATGCAGGTCGAACTGGGCCGAGGCGGGCGCGTTCGTCTTGTAGCGGCGTGCCTGCTCGACGGGCGGTGGCGGCGGCGCGCTGGCTGGCACGGGTGCGGCGGCCACGGCGGGCGCCGGCGCCGTGATGGCCGGGGCGGCCACGGCGGCCGGTTCGGTCGTGGCCGGGCCTTCCGGCACGTCGCTGGCGGGCGCCGTCAACTGGGGCGTTTCGCTCGACGCCAGCTCCGTCGGGGGCGGCGGTGGCGGCGGCCGGGGCTTGGGCACGGGCCGCAGTTCAGGCGGCGGTGGCGGCGGCGCCACCGGCAGCGGTTTGGGCGGCTCGGCGATCAAGGCCATGCTGACCGCCTGCGCATGATTCTGTCCCAGCGGCACCATGCTGGCACGCGAGGTGAGCCATTCCAACGCCACGTAATGCAGTACGCCGATGACCGCGACAAAGACGACGGTGCGGCGGCGCGGTGGCGAAAAGAAGGAGTCAGGCATCATAGGCCGTAGTGTAACGCTTCCGCCCTGCTTCCCGCTTCTTGCCCGTGCTCAACTCTTAATGTTTTATGTAAGAAAATGTTGGCGGCATTGCGTCAGTTGCAAGCCGATATCTGCTACGCTAAGCCTATCCATCTACCAGGAGATTTCGCATGGCAAACCCGCAAATGCCCCAAATGCCGGGCGCAGCAGTTGTGACCGATACGCTCGACTTCGTCAAAAACCTGTGGGGCAGCATGAGCGTGCCCGGCATGGGCGTGCCTGGCATCACGGCGCCCACCATGTCGGTGGAAGAGCTGGACAAGAAAATCAACGACCTGAAAGCCGTCGAAGCGTGGCTGAATCTCAACACCAGCATGCTGCGCGGCAGTATCCAGGCGCTGGAAGTGCAGCGCGGCACCATCGCCACATTGAAATCGATGGGCGCGTCACTGGCGGCGGCCATCACGCAACCGGGCGCCAGCGAGAAAACCGTGTTTGAATCCGTGCCCTACGCTTCCGCGTTTTTCCAGCAAGCCACACCTGCGGCACCTGAACCGAAACCGGCACCTGCACCAGCGCCTGCGCCCGTACCGGAACCAGCAGCGGCTGCGCCCGGCGATGCCGGCAGCCAGGCGGCAGCCCAGCTCGCCAATCCAAGTGCCTGGTGGAATTTGTTACAAGATCAGTTCAAGCAAGCCGTCTCGACGGCGATGTCGCCCGACGCCACCAGCGCGGCAGCGGCCAGCTTTGGCAGCGTGAGCAAAGCCAAGCCAGCGGCCAGCAAGCCGGCCAAACCTGCCGAGGCAGGCACGGCAGCCAAGGCCAAGGCCCCGCTGCGCAAGGCGCCCGCGAAACGCGCAGCGCCCAAGGCTAAAGCGTCAGGCAAAGCCTGATGCTGCAAGCCGGCAATATGATCAGGCGATACGATGAATGCGGATCGCCTCGATCATGTTGTCGGCCTGGCGTTTTACGTCACCGATCGTGATCAGGCCTTCGTCGGCCAGCGCCTTGGCGTGCTCGTACGAAGACTGGAATGTTTCCAGCGTGTCTCCCTTGGCGGCGACCGGGCGTACCCAGGCAATACTGCCGACTTTCATTTTTTTGTACACTTCATTGACCACATCACGCATAGTTTCTTCCTTATTGTTGTAAAGCAACTCAAGCACGGGCGAACCCACGCTGGCCCCTAGTTTATCATCCGGCACGCTCACGCACGGCTTTTCCGCCCTTTTCCGGCGCCGGCGGCGTTTTTTCCGGCGCTGCGACGGCTTCTTCCGGCCCGGGCGGCGGTGTCAGCTGCACCAGTTGCTCCATCAATTGCGCGAAGCGCTGCTGCCCTGGTGCAATTTTGTCTACATATAACAACACTTCCATGGCCTCGGCCGCCAGGTCGGCCTGAAACCCGCGCTGCTCCAGGCACGACACGATGATTTGCGCGGAATTGAACAGGATGCGCAAGTTGTTCGGCAGCTTTTCGCGCGCCGTGCGCATCCAGGCGACCGCTTCGTTGAGCTTGTCCGTCTTCCACAGCAGCACGCCCTTGTTCATCAAGTCCGACGCTTCCTTGCGTGAAGCGATGATCAGGCTCGTGCCCTCGTCGCCCATCTTCGCCTTGTCGAAAATCTTTTGCACCTCGTCCTGCACCACCTGGTTGTCGTGGTTGTTCTTCACCACGTAGCACAGCAGGCCGGCCGGCGCATCCTTGACGCCGACGGCGAACAGCAAGGTGGCCAGCTCCATGCAGATGGCCTTTTCGGGGCGCGCCGGGTCTTCGGCCAGCATGGCTTCGAGCTCGTCGCCGCACTTGCGCGCGCGCCGGTAATCGCCCGTTTCGTGGTGCACCATGCCTTCCGTGATCTTCGCGCGCAGCCCGATCTGCTCGGGCGAGAATTCGCGTTGCGCCAGCAGCAGCCACTGCAGCGCCTCCTTGGCATCTTTCTTCAGGCCGCACACGCGCGCCAGTCCCAGGTAGGCGTCCGGCGTCTTCATGACGGAAAACTCGCCGATGGAAATACACTTGCGAAAAGCCTTTTCCGCCATGCTGACATTGCCCACTTTCAGGGCCGCCAGTCCCAGGTTGCGCTGGCGCGGCACGGAATTGGGCGACAGGCGCGCCGCCTTTTCCAGCACGCCGCATGCTTCCTCGTGCTGGCCCATCAACTGGTAGGCGACGGCCATCTGGTCGTAGGCGTCGATGTAATACTTGTTCTCGACGATCACGCCCTGGAAGATCTGCCGCGCCGCCTCGTGCTCGCCGTTATTCATGCGGATCTTGCCCAGGCCCGCCTTGGCCCAGCTGTAATCACGCTCGGCCAGCACTTTTTCGTACACGGCGCGGGCCTTTTCAGGTTCGCCGCTTTTCAGCAGCAAACTGGCCTTCATGCGCAGCAATTCCAGCTCGTGCAGCTTGTTGAGCTCGATCTGCGCGTCACACAATTTCGCCGCGCGCAAATAATCCTTTTCCATGCAAGCCTGGTCGATTTCGCGGAATACCTGCTTCTTGTGCCACACGCGATTCAGGCGCGTCAGCAGCACGCCTTCCGTGATCGGCTTGATCAGGTAGGCGTCGGGCTGGTGCTCGGCCGCGCCCATCACGGATTCCACGCTTTTCTCGGCCGATACCATCAGCCACACGCTCGATGGCGCCGTCAGGTTGCGCACGCGCGTCTCTTCCAGCACTTGCTGGCCGTTCTTGCCTTCGCCCAGGTTGTAATCGCACAGCACCACGTCGTAGCGCGTCTTGGCCAGCAGCTTCATGGCTTCGCCGCCGCTGGCCGCCTGGTCGATATGGCGCGCGCCCAGGTTGCGCAAGGATTCGCGCAGCAGGATGCGGATGCCGATGAAATCGTCGACCAGCAGATAATGTTTGTCGGCCCAGTCGGTGCTGCCCGCTTCGGCGGCGGTGGCGTGGCTGTCTGTCGTCATGGGTTCCTCGTTCAGGGCAGGCGCAGGATGAAGCAGCCGCCGCCCAGGGCGCCGCCATTTTCCAGGGCGATGCTGCCGCTGCTGCCCCGGTGCTTGTGCATCTTCGCCACTTCGCTGGAAAAATACAGGCCCAGGCCCGTGCTGTTGGTGGAAAAATTCACGCCCGCCGTCATGCCATCCATGGCTGCGCTGCCCGCGTCGAGCAAGGCCTGCGTATAGCCGTCGCCATTGTCTTCCACGCGCAGCTCGAGCATGCCGTCGTGCTCCCGCACCGACAGGCGGATCGTGTCTTTCGTGTAGCGGATGGCGTTGTTGATGGCATGCGCGAGCACGCCGATGACCAGGTCTTCATCGAGGGTCCAGATCAGCTCCGGCGCACAAGCCGTCTCCAGATGGATGCCTTTCGAGGCCAGCAATATCTTTTCCTGGTCCACCACCTGGTCGACCACCTGGCTCACCAGTTGCGGCTGCACGTCGAACGGGTAGCCGGGCTTGCCCACTTCCTTGTACAGGGCCAGCAGCTGGATCAGGTTATCGTTGAGGCGCTTGGTCTGGTACAGCATCTGCGCCATCTGCAGGTAGGCTGGGTCCGCTTGCGGCGCGGCTTTCGCCTGCTCGGCCGCCAGCAAGGATTCCAGCGTGCCGCTGACCACGCTGATCGAGTTTTTCATGTCGTGCACGGTCGACGCCAGGAACAGGAAAAGCTCGGGCGAGCTGTGTTGATCTTCCACCGGACATCTCCTTGGGGCCGCAGCTTGATTATTGCCAAGGATAAATTATACCGCCAGCCTGCGGGCGCCTGCCAGCCGCGCGCAAAGTCCGTGACATGACGCAACAATGCCGCCCCCGCTTGCGCAGGGGCGGCATCAGCTTGACAAGCAGGCAAGATCAGCGGCGCGCACCCGCCAGGCGTTTCACCACGACGATCATGCGGTCGATTTCCTCATACGTATTGTAGAAGGCGAACGATGGCCGCACGGTCGCTTCCACGCCGAAGCGGCGCAAAATCGGCTGGGCGCAATGGTGGCCCGAGCGCACGGCGATGCCCTCGTCGTTCAGGGCGCGCCCCACTTCCGCCGGCTCGTAACCGGCCAGCACGAATGAGGCCACGCTCGCCTTGTCCAGCGCCGTGCCGATCAGGCGCACCCCGGGAATCGCCTGCAAGTGGTGCATCGCGTATTCCAGCAGCGCGTGCTCGTAGGCGGCGATGTTTTCCAGGCCGATGCGCTGCACGTAATCGATGGCCGCGCCCAGGCCCACGGCATCGGCGATATTGCCCGTGCCCGCCTCGAAACGGTTCGGCACGCCCTGGTAAACGGTGCGCTCGAACGTGACGTCGGCGATCATGTTGCCGCCGCCCTGCCAAGGCGGCAATTGCTCGAGCAAGTCCGCCTTGCCATACACGGCGCCGATGCCCGTCGGGCCAAACACTTTATGCCCCGAAAACACGTAAAAATCCGCGCCCAGCGCCTGCACGTCCACGCGCAAATGCGACACGGCTTGCGCGCCATCGACCAGCACGCGCACGCCGGCCGCATGCGCCAGCGCGATGATCTGCGCCACGGGCGTCACGGTGCCCAATGCATTCGACACCTGCGTCACGGACACCAGTTTCGTACGACCGTTGAGCAGCTTGCGGAATTCGTCGAGGATGATCTGCCCACTGTCGTCGACGGGAATCACGCGCAAGGTCGCGCCCTTTTCCGCCGCCAGCTGCTGCCATGGCACGATGTTGGCGTGGTGCTCAAGCTGCGAGACGATGATCTCGTCGCCGCTGCCGATGTACTTGCGGCCAAACGTATTGGCGACCAGGTTGATGCCTTCGGTGGCGCCGCGCACGAAAATGATTTCATTGGGCGAGGCGGCGCCGAGGAACTGCGCCACCTTGGCGCGTGCCGCTTCATATGCATCGCTGGCGCGCGCCGCCAATGCGTGTGCGGCGCGGTGGATGTTCGAGTTCTCGTGCGCATAAAAATACGACACGCGGTCGATCACCGACTGCGGCTTGTGCGTGGTGGCCGCATTGTCGAACCAGGCCAGCGGCTTGCCGTTGACGCGCTCCGCCAGCACGGGAAAATCACGCCGCACGGCATGCACGTCGAACGGCGCCGGCGTCTGGTGCTGGCCCGGCTTCGTCGCCGGGGGCAGCTCGGTCTGGAAATAGAACACGGGCTGGCCACTGGATTGCGATACGGGCAGCTGGCGCGCGGGTGCCTGCTGCGGCGCCGCCTGCCCCAGCCCCTGCTGCGCCAGGCCATCGAGCTTGTGGCTTGATGCGGGATAGCCATGCGCGCCGCCGACAAAGTAATACGGCGACGGCGCACCGAGGCTTGACGCCCGCGGCGTGGGAATCGATGCCGGCGACGGCGCAATCGGTGCTTCCAGCGGCGCCGTCACGGGCGGCACCTGCTCCGTCGCCACGCCGGGGGCGATGGCGGCAAACGAAGGGCCGGGCTGCGGCGGCGGGCGGTTCGCATAGCGGGGCGCCGCATCGAGCACGCTGCCGGAACCACCGAGGCTGGGCGACTTGTCCAAGCCCGGCAAACGGGCAAAGAATTCACCAGCCAGGCGGTTCAGGGTCGCTTCATCGGGCAAGAACGGGACGGCAGGCAAGCCCGCCGCGCCATCACTTGTAGGTGTCTGGGTAGTCATGGTATTTACCGATCTCCACGTCTTCCAGTACGGCCAGCGCATCGTCGGTCAGCACGGCCAGCGAGCAATACAGCGAAATCAGATAGGACGAAATCGCGTGGCGGTTGATGCCCATGAAGCGCACGGACAGGCCCGGGCTTTGCTCGCCCGCCAGGCCAGGCTGGAACAGGCCGATCACGCCTTGCCGCTGTTCGCCCGCGCGCAGCAAGATGATCTTCGTCTTGCCGTCTTCGATCGGCAGTTTGTCGGACGGCACCAGCGGCACGCCGCGCCACGTGAGGAACTGGGAACCGAACAGGCTGACGGTCGGCGGCGGCACGCCGCGGCGCGTGCATTCGCGGCCAAAGGCGGCAATGGCCAGCGGGTGGGCAAGGAAAAAGCCCGGTTCCTTCCACACTTTCGTCAGCAGTTCGTCAAGGTCGTCCGGCGTGGGCGCGCCCGTCAGAGTGAAGATGCGCTGGTCGTCGTGCACGCTGGCCAGCAGGCCGTAGTCGGGATTGTTGATCAATTCACTTTCCTGGCGTTCCTTGATCGTCTCGATGGTCAGGCGCAGCTGCTCCTTGATCTGGTCGTGCGGGCTGCTGTACAAGTCCGACACGCGTGTGTGCACGTCGAGCACCGTGCTGACGGCGTTGAGAAAATACTCGCGCGGCTGGTCGTCGTAGTCGACGAAGGTTTGCGGCAGTTCCGACTCGTCGCGCTGCGAGCAGGCGACGCGCACGTCCTTCGGATTTTTTACGCGATTGAGGCGGTAGATACCCGCTTCCACGGGCAGCCATTGCAGCAGGTGCACGAGCCAGCGCGGCGTGATCGTGGATAACTGGGGGACGCTCTTGCTTGCATTGGCCAGCTGGCGCGCGGCGTTATCGCCCAGCGCGAACTGGTTCTCTGTTGCTTCTGCCATGACTACTCCTGATGAGAAAAGTGAATATGCTTATCTGAAAAACGAATAAAGTATCGGGTGTCTCCCCTCTTCTCTCAACATGCTATCGCCACCAAAGCGGCCTTTAGTCCACCAACTCCGGCTCGCAGCGCGCCATCAATCCCGCCAGGCCGACGCCCAGCGCGATGGCCAGCTTTTCCACCGTCAGCAGCGACGGCGTGGCGGCGCCCCGTTCGATTTCGCCGATGAACGAGCGGTTCAGGTCGGCCGCTTCGGCCAGCCGCTCCTGCGACCAGCCACGCCCTTCGCGCAACTGGCGCACGGCCAGTCCAAACTGTTTGATCAACATGCTGTCCTCATGGGTGGTGGGCAAAAGCGGGTTGGGATGGCGCCGGCGACTCCGGTGCTTCCTGCTGGTTATGCGCCTGCGTGACATGGCTGCCGGGCGCCACGCTGCGGGTCAGCCAGACATTGCCGCCGATGACGGAGCCCTGGCCGATGGTCACCCGTCCCAGGATCGTCGCGCCCGCGTAAATGACCACGTCGTCCTGCACAATGGGGTGGCGCGCCAGTCCCTTTTTCAGCACGCCATCAAAGCCGGCGGGAAAGCGCTTGGCGCCCAGCGTGACGGCTTGATAGATGCGCACGCGTTCGCCGATGATGGCCGTCTCGCCGATCACCACGCCCGTGCCATGGTCGATGAAAAAGCTGCTGCCGATGATGGCGCCCGGGTGGATGTCGATGCCCGTCTGCGAATGGGCCACTTCGGCGATGATGCGCGCCACCAGCGGCGCACCGAGTGCATACAAGGTGTGCGCCAGGCGGTAATGGATGATGGCCAGGATGCCCGGATAGCACAGCAGCACCTCATCGACGCTGTGCGCGGCCGGGTCGCCATGGAAAGCGGCCGCCACGTCCGTGTCGAGCTGGGCGCGGATGCGCGGCAGCGCGCGGGCGAAGCGCTGTACGATGGCCAGCGCCTGCTGTTCGATGGACACCGTCTGCTGCAAGCCATGCTGGCGCGCGTGATAACTGAGTTCGCGCCGCACCTGTTCGTGCAGGCCCGTCAGGGTCGTGTCGAGCGTGTGGCCGACAAAGAAATCCTCGCTCTCCTGCTGCAGGTCGAGGGGACCCAAGCGCATAGGAAACAGGGCCGCGCACAGGGCTTTGATGATGTCGTGCAAATGCTGGCGCGACGGGAATTCGCGCGCGCCGCACTCCTGGTTGCTGGCCAATCCTTCGCGCCACTGCTCGCGCACGGCGCGCAATTCATCGACGATCTGGTGCAGTTCCCATTGCGGCTGCGCGGCAAGGGAGGCCGGGGGAAGGGCTCGCTGGTTCATGGTGGTTCCGGAAAGAGGTTTAATCTTGCAGCCAAGGCAGCGCATGCCAGCGCCAGCCACCGCTGTGGCCACGCTGTTGCTGTTCGTCGAGGTCGCCCTCGAAGCCTTGCGCGATATTGAAGACGTGCGTGAAACCAGCCTTGGCGGCCGCTTCGGCAGCCGCGGCCGAGCGCTTTCCGCTGCGGCACAGCAGCACCACGACGGCATCCTTGCCGCCCGCCTTTGCTTCCAGTTCGCGCGTAAAGCGGGGATTGCGGTTCATGGACGTGCCGGTCGCCCACGCCACGTGCAGCGAGGCGGGCACGTAGCCGACAAAAGTGCGTTCTTCATGCGTGCGCACGTCGACCAGCACGGCTTTGCCGGCCTGCACCAGCTGCCACGCATCCTGCGCGCTGACGATGCCCGCATACGGCAAGCCTTGCGCCTGCGCCTGGGTGCGCGCGAGATTGAGCACTTCGTCAAAGGCCGCCTCGCCGTGGGCGGCGCGGGGATCGAAAATCAGTTCTGCAGCAGCCATCGTTCCACCTCTTTATTCCGTCGTCAAAAACCAGCACGAGTCCACTGTAGCGAACTTATGTTGTTCGGAAAACAAATTAAAAAGAGTTTGGAAAGCTGAAAAACATATATAGGGACTACGCGCGGAGCGTCCGCATATGGGGTCAGACCCTCATGTGCGTTGGCGCCAAGCTTTGCGTCAGCTGTGTTGGGGGTCTGACCCCAGCCCTCGCCTGCTCTGCGCCAACGCTCAACCAGCGCGGCGGCGTTCGCGCAGCAGGAAGCGCGCAGGATCCAAAGCAGCGGCCAATTGACTCTCCAGTGGCAGCGGTTCCCCCTCCAGCTGGCACGCCAGCAGCTCGGCCGCCAGCGGCGCCCAGATCAGGCCGCGCGAAGCGTAACCGAGCAAGCCAAACAGGCCGGGCCAGCGCGGTACGTCACGCAGGCGCTCGCAGCGGCCTGGCGCGCCGGGGTCGGGCAAGGCGCCCGCCAGCGGCAAGCGGTCCGGCGCCATGCAGCGAAAGCCCGTGCGACCGGCCAGCGGCGCGGCGAACGGAGCGACACCCAGGATGTCGGCGATCTTCGCGATATTGTCTTCCTGGCTCGATGGGCGCAAGTCGGTGTCCGTATCCGCATCGTAGCTGGCGCCCACGCAGACGACGCCCTGGTGCGCCGGCGTCATGTAGGCTTCGCGGCAGACGACGAACGGCAACGACGGCAAGCTGCCTTCGGCCAGGTGCGTGACCTGGCCGCGCACGGCGTCGAGCGGCAGGCCGGCCGCCTGTTCAAAATCGATGGCCCCCGTGCCCGCCGCCAGGATGACGTTGGGCGCGGCCGCGATCAGGGCGCCGTCCGCATCGCGCACCAGCCATTCCTGGTCGCCGCGCTCCAGGCGCAGGGCGCTGCTGGAAAAGCGCCGCGTGAGCAAGGCGCCGCAGGCGTTCAGCATGGCCGCGCAGACGGAGGACGGGCGCGCCCAGCCGCCCTGCTCGAACCACCAGGCGCCATCGGGCGCCGGCGCGCCCAGCATGGCGGTGGCCTCGGGCGCTTCCAGCCAGCGGGCGAATTCACGCGGATACAGGCCACTGGCGGCGATCTGCCGCTGCACCTGCGCATGCGCGCCGTCGCGCGCCAGGTGCAGCACGCCGCTTTGCGCACCCTCGATGGCCGCGCCGATGCCGCCCAGGTCTTTCCAGCGGCGCAGCGAATACAGATAGGCGGCGCGCGTCAGGCGCGTGGCGATGTTGTCGTCCTTCGACAGCAACGGCATGAAGATGCCCGCCAGGTTGCCCGACGCTTCGCTGGCCGGCTGCGCGTGGCGCTCGATCAAGGTCACCTTCCAGCCGCGCGCGGCCAGCCGTTCGCAGGCGGCCGCGCCGGCCACGCCAGCGCCGATGACAATGGCGCGCCGCTCGGGTACGACGGCAGCCACGGATTCTCCGGAGCGCGCATAAAACACGGCGCGCAAACGGCTCTCGTCAAAAACAAAACCGTTCTTTTGCAGCGCCGTGCGCTGCGCCTCGTCCAGGTGCACGGCCTGCAGGCGGGCGCCATCGACCATCAGGCGCGCCAGCACCAGCGTGGCTGCCGGCACCCAGGCCAGATGCACTTCATCGACACGCGCCGACAATTGCGCCAGGCAGGCATCGGGCTCGCCGATCAGCACGTCGAGCGTGACGAGGCCATCGTGCGAGACCATGCGGTGCAGGCCCGGCACGCAAGGCGGCCACTGTGCGTGCCACTGCTCGGGCAAGTGGCGCGCGTCGACGGGACGCGGCGCCAGCGCGATGTAGTGCAGACGGCGGCCGCCATGCGCCGCGCAGGCGGCGCGCAAGCGGGCACCGTCAAAATCCGTATCGAGCAGGACCAGCGCGCGGCGCATCAATGCCCCGCGCGGCAAAAGCAGGCGGGCGCGTGGTCGTTGACCATGCCGATGCCCTGCATGTAGGCGTAGATGATGGTCGAGCCGACGAATTTGAAGCCCAGCTTGAGCAAGTCTTTCGACAGTTGGTCCGACAGGGCCGTCTTGGCAGGAAATGCGCCCGGCTGCCAGCTGTTGACGATGGGCTGGCCATCCACATACGCCCACAGGAAGCTGTCCAGGGTCTGGCCTTGCGCGCGCAGGCGCAAATAGGCTTGCGCGTTCGTGATGGCGGCCGCCACCTTCAGGCGGTTGCGCACGATGCCGGGGTCGGCCAGCAGCTGCGCCACCTTGTCCGGGCCGTACGCGGCGATCTTTTCCGCGTCCCAGTTGTCGAAGGCGGCGCGGTAAGTGTCGCGTTTATTCAGGATGGTTTCCCAGCTCAGGCCAGCCTGCGCGCCTTCCAGGTTCAGCATCTCGAACAGCCGGCGCTCGTCGTGGCAAGGCACGCCCCACTCCGTGTCGTGATAGTCGAGGTAGCGGGGATTGGCCGGGTTGGCCCAGGAGCAGCGGGTAATATTCATGGTCGTGTTCTTCATGTGCAGGCAAGTGCCAGTATAGTTTATCGGCCGCGCAGGATGCGTCCCAATTCCCGCAAGCCGTGCGCCATCTCGTCCGGGGGAATGGCCGCAAAGCCCAGCAGCAGCCCGGGCGGCGTGGCGCACTCGGGCCCGGCCGCCGGATCGGCATAGTGGCCCAGCGGACGCAATTCGATGCCGCGCGCCAGGCCCGCGCGCGATACCGTTTCTTCATCGTGGCCGGCGCGAAAATACGCGCACAGTTCCAGGCCGCTGTCGGCCGGGCCGCACAGCAGTTGATCATCGAGTTCGCGCGCAAGGCCACGCACCAGCAGGTCGCGCCGTTCGGCATTGCTGTCACGTGTGCGGCGGATATGCCGGCCAAAGTGGCCCTCGGCGATGAAGTCCGCCAGCGCCATCTGCGGCACGATGGCCGTGTGCCGGTCCATCACGGCCTTGGCCTGCACCAGCGCGTCGGCCAGCGCGGGCGGCGCCACCATATAGCCCAGGCGCAGGCCGGGAAACAGCACCTTCGACAGGGTGCCCACATACACCACGCAGCCGGCCCGGTCCAGGCTTTGCAGCGAGGCCAGCGGCGCGCCCGTGTAGCGGTACTCACTGTCGTAATCGTCTTCCACCAACCACGCCTTGTTGTGCGCGGCCCAGGCCAGCAAGGCCAGGCGGCGCGGTAAACTCATGCTCACGCCCAGCGGCATCTGGTGCGATGGCGTCACGTACGCCAGCTTCGCCTGCGGACAGTGCGCCACGCCATACGCCACGTCCAGCCCCTGTGCATCGACGGGAACCGGGAAGACGCGCGCGCCGGCCGCGCGCAGCGGGCCGCTGGCGCCCCGGTAGCCGGGCGACTCCATCCAGGCAGAGTCGCCCGGCGCCAGCAGAATGGTCGACAGCAAAAACAGCGCCTGCTGCGAACCGGAGGTGATGACGATCTGCTGCGGCGTGCACTGGACGCCGCGCGACGCTTTCAGATACACGCACAGCAGCTCGCGCAGCGGCAGGTAGCCGGCCGGATCGCTGTAGCCGAAATGGTGGTCGGGCCGGCGCCAGCGCCGCGCTTCCAGGCGGTGCCACACGTCGAACGGAAAATGGTCGATGCGCGGCATGCCGACGCGAAAAGCGCGCAACGGCCCCCGGTGGAATGCCACCTGGCGCATGGTAGCCACCACGCCCTGCCCGCGCGCCGACAGGGGCCGCAGCAGGCCGGGCGCCGTTGCAGGGACAGGCGCCGGCAGCGGAACGTCGCGACTGACGAAGGTGCCGCGCCCCACGGCGCCATCGAGATAGCCTTCGGCCGTCAGCAGCGCATACGCATTGAGCACCGTCTGGCGCGACACGGCCAGCAGGCGGCAAAAGTCGCGCGTGGGCGGCAGCTGCATGCCGGGACTCATGCGGCCATCGAGAATGGCGGCCTTGATGGCCGCATACAGCTGGCGAAACAGCGGCTCGCCGGCGCCGCGCTGCAACGGCAAGGCGGCGATGAGCTGGTGCAGATGGGAAGCTGGCATGGTGGCCTTCTTGAATTGGTAGCTTCAAGATAGCACTTATTGGCTGTTTTAAATAGCCAAGACTGGCGCTAAGATGGCGCATCCCCTCTACTCTTGCGGAGCACCCATGCATCAGTTTTTCGCCACTGTGGCCTGGCAGCGCGACGGCCAGGATTTCGCCGGCCAGCGCTACAGCCGT
Source organism: Janthinobacterium rivuli (assembly GCF_029690045.1). Lineage (NCBI taxonomy): Bacteria > Pseudomonadati > Pseudomonadota > Betaproteobacteria > Burkholderiales > Oxalobacteraceae > Janthinobacterium > Janthinobacterium rivuli. The sequence goes on along the minus strand of NZ_CP121464.1, from coordinate 877,720 downwards.
GGTCATGAATGGCAGTTCGACGGCGGCTTGACGGTAGCCGCCTCGTCGTCGCCCCTGTCCGTGCCGCTGCCCATGTCGGTGGCGGCAAATATCGATCCGGAAGAAGCGCTGGTGGCCGCCACGTCGAGCTGCCACATGCTGTTCTTCCTGTCGCTGGCAGCGCAGCGCGGCTACGTCATCGACGACTACCGCGACGACGCCACCGGCGACCTGGGGAAAAATGCGGCAGGCCGCCTGGCCATGACGCGCATCGTGCTGCGTCCGCGCATCGCGTTTGCGGGAACGCCACCCTCGCCCGAGGCTCTGGCGGCCCTGCACCACGACGCGCATGAACGCTGCTACATCGCCAATTCGCTGACGGCCGACGTGGTCGTGGAAGGAGCCAATTAAATGTACACGCCAGCCAGCTTTCGCGAAGAGCGCCTCGACGTGCTGCATGGCCTGATAGCCGCGCACCCGCTGGGCGCGCTGGTGCGCCATGGCGTCGATGGCCTGTGCGCCGACCATCTGCCATTCGAGATCGCCGCACCCACGCCTGACGCCCCATTCGGCATCCTGCGCGCCCATGTGGCGCGCGCCAACCCGCTGTGGCGTACAGCCGGCGGGAACGATGAAGCACTGGTGATTTTCCAGGGGCCGCACGCCTACATCACGCCCGCCTGGTATGCGGAAAAACAGCGCAGCGGCAAGGAAGTACCGACCTTTAATTATGCGGTCGTGCACGCCCACGGCCCCCTGCGCGTCATCGACGATGCGGCGTGGCTGCTGGGATTGGTGGAGCGGCTGACGGCGCGCCATGAAGCAGGGCTGGCCGCGCCATGGCGGGTGAGCGATGCGCCGGCCGCCTATATCGAAAAACTCTTGAAAGCCATCGTCGGCATCGAAATCCCCCTCACGCGCATCACGGGCAAATGGAAGCTGGGGCAGAACCGCACGCAGGAAGATCAGGCCACGATGGCGCGCGAACTGGCGCACGACAGCCAGCCCGGCGCCGCGCAGGCCCTGGGCGCGCTGATCGCCGCCAACGTCACGCCAGCCAGCTGACGGCCGCCGAAAACGTCAAAAACGACAGCGCCGTCGAGACCAGGATAATGCGGGCGATGCGCGCCGTATTCGCCCCGAAGCGTTCCGACAGCAGCGAGACATTGCTGGCGCTGGGCAGGCACGCCACCAGCACCATGCAAGTCAGCGCGAATGGATCGAGCGGCGCGCCCAGCGCGATGGCCGCGTGGCCGATGCCCCACACCAGCAGCGGATGCAGCAGCAGTTTTTTCAGCGCCACGGGCACATATTCCCCCAGCGGCGCCGGATCGCTCGTGCTCATTTGCGAGCGGGCCAGCACGGCGCCGATGGTAAACAGGGCAACCGGCGAGGCGGCGTCGGCCAGCAGGCCCACCGTCTGCATCAATGGCTTGGGCAAGGCCAGTGCCAGCCACGACGACAAGGCCCCCAGCACGATCGCCCACGGCATCGGGTTGCCCAGCATGCCCTTCATGGCGTTGACGACGGCGGCACGGCTGCCGTGCGCGCCGCCGCTGCCGATGCGCGACAGGGCGATGCACAGCGAACTGGTAATGAGCATATCGACGACGATGGTGACGATGACGGGACCCGAGGAACGGGGGCCGAGCAAGGTCAATAGCAGGGGTACGCCCATGAAGCCCGTGTTCGGGAAGGCCGCCACCAGCGCGCCGAAGGCGGCGTTGTTCCAGTCGATGCGGTGGCTCAGTGTCATGGCCATGGTGACGCCCACCATGATCAGCGCGCACAGCAGGTAGACGCCGAACACGCTGGCGTCGAGCAGCTGCGCGATGGGCGTGGCGGCGCCGAAGCGGTACAGCATGCACGGCAGCGCGAAGTACAGGACAAAACTGTTCAAGCCGCCGATGGCGGCCAGCGGCAGCAGCTTGCGCCGCACGGCCAGGTAGCCGCACAGCACCAGGGCGAAGAAGGGAAAGGTGATGGCGAGGATGGTCAGCATGGAGCGCCATTGTAGCGCGCCGCACCGGCTGGCCGCCTGGCGCAAAAAAAGGCCGCTCGCGCGGCCCAAGGAGGTTTCGGGGATAAGGCCGCTGGCCGGCTAGGGCTTGAGCTGGGCGCGGATCTCGCCGGCCGGGTAGGCGGCGCTGTGCACGTTCACGTACAGGTTGCCGGCCTGGTAGCTCGCATACTGGGGCGGCGTGAGCATGGCGCCGGCCGGCACGGCAAACATGCCTTCGGCCGTTTTCACCAGGGGCACGATGACGGGGCCATTGGCGCCGGCCGGCGCTTCATGGATGTGCGCGACGGTCGCCACCATGCCCGTGTAGCGCACGCCGCCGCTGACGCTGCGGTCGTGGGCGACGCGAAGAGTGCTGCTGCCGCTGGCCGTGCTGGTATTGGCCGGCACTTCCTGCGCGCCCGTCAAGGTGACGTCATGGCCGCCCGGCTGATGCGGGCCATGGGAACAGGCGCCCAGCAGGACGGCCAGCGCCAGCACGCTGGCGGCGCGGCGTACGTGTTGTTGCAGTGTGCTCATCGCAATACTCCTTCAACGGACATCGGATCACGGATGGCGCCCTGCCCCGCCAGCAGTGCTGAACCTGGGTTTGCGCCGCACTTGCATTGCATAGTGCGACAGTAACGCCATGCCGCCGTGTCCGCATTGCTTTTCGCCAAACTTGCTGCTCGCCTGCCAGCGCGTCCTCAGGCCAAATGCCCTTCCGCCACCCAGCCGCGGTTGGCGGCCGGCGCCTTCGGCTTGGGCGCGATGCCACTGCTTTTTTCCGCGTCGAGGATGATGCTGCGCATGCTGTCGCTGGCGGCCGGCCCTGGCGCGAACGCGTAGTACTCGTCATTGATGGGCAAGCCCGTCGTGGCGTCGACCAGCACCGGGTCGGCGGCCAGGCCCGTGTCGCGGCTGGCGATGACGAGGCTGGCGCCTTCCGGGGCGAAGTTTTCATTACCCCAAGCAATAAACGCCAGCAAGACGGGCTTGAAGGCGCGCCCGGACTTGGTCAGCACATAGTCGTAGCGGGGCGGCTTGGCGCAATACAGGCGGCGCGTCATCAAGCCCCCTTCCACCAGGTCGGCCAGGCGGCGCGTCAGGATGGTGGGGGCGATTTTGAGGCTTTTTTCAAATTCGTCGAAGCGCGTCTTGCCATAAAACGCTTCGCGCAGGATGAGGATGCTCCACCATTCGCCCACCTTGCCCAGGCTGCGCGCAATCGGGCAAGGCAAATTATTAAAGTTGGTATGTTTCATGGCCATCTCCTCACATTGATTCAACACAACAATCGAAAAAAAATTTCAGTTGCAACACGGAAACTTAGTTACTATCATTTTGAAAGTGAGGTGCGTGCCCCTGTGGCGGGCTGAAAATACGCGAAAACTCACACTTTCCTTGTTCAAGTACAATCGTGGCTAGTTCTGTTCCCCCAATCCCGGTGCGAAAAACGGTGCCAGCCACGCCTTGCGGCGCTGCTGCCCACGCCCGTTTTTCACTCGATGCGTTCACGATGACCCCTTTGAAGCTTGCCGTACTGCCTGCCCTGCTCGCCCTGTCCCTTTGCCAGACCACCACCGCCGGTACCGTGTCTTCCGCGTCGCTCCAGGCCACATTCGTTGTCCACGAAACGTGCACCATCGTCTCGCAGCGCAACAGCGCCCAGGTGCGCTGCCAGCACAACACGCCCTATCTGCTGCTCCAGCAGACAACGCCATCGGGCGCTGGCCTCGTCACCGTCACGTTCTAAAAATAAATCGTTGCCGTCACCGTGTCCTTGTAGTCGCCGGGGCGCGGCGACACCTGCGCCGGCACGCGGCCGTAAATGGTCAGCGGCACGCTGGCGCCCGTCCCCGTGCCCGTCACCATGCTCGTGCCTGCCGTGCCATCGCCCCAGGGCGCACCATCGAGCGTGGCCGACAGCAGGTAGCTGACCTTGTCCGTCGTGATGGTGTTCTTCATTTGCCGGTTGGCCACATTGAGCGCCACGCTGCCGCCGTTCAGGGCGATCTGGTAGGCGTTGTTGTTCACGCAGCGCACCGACAAGGTGCTGGTGCTGCGCAGGTTGCCCGTCAGGATGGAGGCGTTCGCGAACGCCATCGGCGTGGCCGTGATGGTGCAATCGTTGACGGCCGTGGCATTCACCGTGAAACCGAAGCTGCCGCTGGTGGCCGAGCAACCCTGCAGGTTGACGAGGCCATACGTGGTGTAGGTGTAGGTGCCCACGCCGGCAAAGCTCGACGTATACACGGTATTGGCGTTGGCGACCGTGGGCACGGCGGCCAGGGCCGTGCCGGCAGGGATCTTCGCGTACACGGTAAACGTGGTGGAATACGTGCCGGGCGGCGCCAGCAAGCCGGCCGACAGGATCATGCCGAAGGTCGATGGCGCGCCCGCCACGCCGGCGCCGCCCCAGATCTTCGCCGTCGCATACGAATTGTCCACATAGATGTTGTACTCCATGCGGTTGCTGCCGTTGCCCAGCTTGCGCGGCAGGGCCGAGGTGGAATTCGTGCCCAGCCCCAGCGAGATGCACACTTGCGCATTCGGCGTGAGCAACTGTCCCAGGTTCAGCGACGAAAACAGGCAGCTGAAGGTCCCCGTTGCCTGCGCCACATAATCGGTACCGGAAATCGGGCTGACGGAGCCGAAATCGATATTCGTCATGCTGACCGTGCAGGTATCGACCGCCTGCGCCGCGCTGCCCCAGGCGCAGCCCAGCAGCAGGGTCAGCCATAGCAACAGGCGGCGCATCAGTGGCCCGCCCCGGCGCTGGCGGCAACGCCAGCGCAGCGCAGCGGCCCGATCACGGGCAAGCCGCCAGCCGCCGGACGCACATAGGCAAAACGCACGGTGCACGCGCTGTCACCCTCGCCAACTTGCAACTGATTCTGTTCGAGCAGGTCGTCGACGAAAACGATGCCGTCAAATCCCACGACCGTCTGCTTGCCGCTTTGCAGGTGCAACACGGGCAAGCCCGTGGCCAGCGGCTTGCCCTGCGCATCCTGCACGATGACGGTGGCCGCGCTGTAGCGCTCGATGGGAAAATCCGCCAGCACGCCCGCCAGGTGCTGCGGCACGACATTGACATTGCTCACGGGTACCCGCGCATCAACGTCGAGCTCGTCGGTAGCGATGCTGATCTGGTTATTGCCATAGGGGTTCAAATTCGGCACCAGCAAATAGCCTCCCCTGCCCGTCACGCCGATCTGGCGGTTTTCATGCAGCACAGGAATATTGCCCACGCCGCCAGTCGACACCAGCGCAAAACCATTGCCCACCTGGCGCGCCGCCTCGACATGGCCATCCATCAGCACCAGCGCGCCAGCCGCGCCCAGCGACGAGGCATTGCCCATGCTGCTGCTTTGCGTGCGCGCGCTCACGCGGCCATCATTGCCCAGATATTCCACCTGCGCCTGGCGGTAGGCATTGCCGCCCGCCGTGCCAGCCTGCAAGTTCCAGCCGAAGCCGCCGCCAAAGTCCGCCGCGCGCTGGGCACTGACGCTGCGGCCGCTCTCGCCGTTTTGCCGGCTGCTGTTCACGCTGAGGGACAGATTGTTGTCAAAGGCCATGCTCAGGCCAAAGTAAAAGCCCCGTTTCTCGCGATGCCGCAAGTCCTGGAACAGGCTGGCGTTGAAGAACAGGCCGTGCAACAGGGTGGCGGAATAGCCGACGGTGGCCAGCTTCGATGGCGGCGCGCCAGGCGTGCGATAGCTGATATAGCTGCTGCTGATGCTGCTTCCTGCAGGCAATGGCAGGCTGACGGTAAAGCGGTCCGCCGCGCGCACCACGGGGCTGCCGTCGCGCGAAGCCAGGTCGCCAAAGCCGGCGCTGGCGCGCACGCTTTGCACATCGACGCTGAAGCGCGGCCCCATGTACTGGTAGCCGGTGCCCAGCTGTACACCACGGCTGCGGCCGGCGCTGGCCGAGAGCGAACCGTTGAGCACGCCCGCCTGGCCCAGCCGCAGCAACGCGCCCGCCCCCGCCTGATACAGGCCGGCGGCCAGCTCCGCATGGCCTTCGAAGGTGAAGCTGTCGCTGACGCCATGGCGGACGGAAGCGCTGGCAACGAGCTGCCGTTCATAGCCGAACAGGCGGCGGCCATAGTCGCGCCGCACGGCGCCCGCCTCGACCGAATAATCGCTCAAGCCGCCGGCCAGCATGCGCGTATCGACGTACAGGGGCAGCACGGTCGTCACGCTGCGCCCCAGCGCATCGCGCGTGATCAGGGTGGCTTGCCCCGCACCATTGATGCCGGCCACCTGGTTCAGCACAAACGGACCGCTGGGCACGCTGGCAGCATATTGCTGCACCCCATTGACATACAGGCTCAGCGACGAAGGCACGAGCGCCGTGCCATCGACGGAGGCGACGGGGAAGGTCAGCAGGTCGGGACGCAGCTGGAAATTCTTGCGCCACTGCACGCCGCCGACGCGCACGGCGCGGCTCCAGCTGAGCGACGAGGAAATCAGGTCGCCCACCTGCCACGTTTGCAAGGTCTCGGGGTCGGCGTGGCTCCAGAAGGTGTCAAAGCGCATGTATTTGCGCTGATCCGCCCCCAGGTTCACCGTGCCGGTATTGCTGAAGACGCCGCTGTCATTGAAATAGCGCACGTCGTTGAAGATGGCGGCGCGGCGCGTCCGGCCCAGTTCCGCATAGGCTTCGTAATTGAGGACGGCGCCGGGCGTGACCCGCGATGGCGGCGTCTGCGCCGCCGTGCGCGCGCTGATGCGGTACGGCGCGCGCAAGTCGTCCGCCACCTGCAGCGACACGCTCTGGCGCGCCGCATCATATTCATAGCTGAGTCCGGGAATCGCATCGAGCGCCACCTCGGCCTGACCGGGTGCGACCAGGCGCGCCGGGGCCAGCCCCAGCTGCTGCAGGTTCGCCACACTGCTGCGCAAGCCTTTGCCCACCTGGGTAAAGCGCAAGATCAGCCCGGTTGATTCAGCATTCACAGTGACCTCCAGATACAGTTCGTTCGGCGCCGCCGGATCGCTGGGCAAGCTGGCGGGACCCGGATCGGCGCCCGTCACGGCCACCGCGGCATCGGCCCTGGCCAGCGGCGCCATGCCCAGCAACAGCAACGCTGCCAGTACGCGCTTCATGGTGTGGCCGCTTGCGCCCGAGGCGCGCGGCAAGCCGGCCCGTCATGGCAGCCATGTTCAAGGTGTCGAATTCTTGGCAATGAGTGCCTTGGCATTCACATTGACCGCAATACTCAACGGTCCATCCAGTTCGGCCTCCCTGGCTACGGGCAGGCGCCATACGCGCATGCGGGCTGCCAGGACATAACCAAACAGCCCCTTGCTGATGACAAACTCCTTGCCCGCCTGGTTCGTGAACGTCATCGCCCCGAGCTGCGCATGGAAATTGCCGCTGTTTTTGACGCGCAACATCCACTCGCCCTGTTCCCGGAACACCTGCCAGTCGAGCACTTCCTTGCCCGGCGCACCGGCCGGCAGCACGAACACGGGCACCGAATAGCGCAGGCGGATATCGACGCCGCTGCGGCCCGCCTCATCCTCGCGGCTGACTTCATCGATGAGCACGCGATACGTCTTTTCCTGCGCGACGGGGCCAGCCTGGGCACGCACGAGACGGATGGTCTGCCGGCTGTTGGCGGCGATCTCGACGATCGGCGGACTGGCCACCAGTTCCTGCGTTGGCGCCAGCGTTTCCTCGCCATCGCGCTGGTCCCAGACGAACACCCGCACTTGCCCGTAGATGGGCTGGTCGCCGAGGTTTTGCAGGCTGATGCCGGCCGCATTCTGCGCCGCGCGCAAGTTGAGCGTCACCGGCGAAATCTGCAGGCTGGCGCCGTGCGCGCCCGTGGCGCAGCAAGCCAGCAGCGCCAGCACGCCTTGCATCAGGGAAGCAGCACCGGCCTTCACGCAGCGCCCGGCTTAAAAGTAAACGGTGGCCGTGATGGTCGACTTGTAGGTATCGGGCGCCGGTGTCGCCTGCGGCGGAATATTGCCGTACACGGTGATTGGCTGCGATGAGCCGTTGCCGGTGCCGCCGACGGTATTCGTGCCCTGGGTATCACCCCACAAGGTGCTGCCGGCCGTCTGGTACAGATTGAACTGCACCGTGCCCAGGTTGCCGCCAGTGCCGCTCAGGTAGCGCGTGGTGCCCGATGATCCGGTGCCCGAGCCAGCCGTCAGGCCCACGTTATACAGCGTGGTATTGGTGCAGGTGACGTTCACGGTCGTATTGACGTTAACGGCAGTAGCCAGTACACCCTGACTTTGGCCAAAGTCGAGATTGGCCGCCGCGATGGTGCAATTGGCGATGATTTTCAGGGTAACGTCGAAGGTGGTGTTGGCGCTGCCATTCAGATACACGGCGGCGTCGGCGCCACGCGGCAGGAACGCCGTGGCGGCAATAGCCACGCTGGCGGCAACGATAAGGCGGGGGAAAATAACTCGCAACATGATACCTCCTGATGATGGAACATCATTAATGAGCCCGCCAATATGGAGGGCATCGAGGATAGTCACGGTATTGCCGGCGTTTTCTTGGGCACGCAAACCAGGACGACAAATTACGTGTGCCGAGAGTCAGGAACCCGGGGACTCCGGCACTTTTTGCAGCATTGGCAAAACAGATTTTTTGGCAAGCGACATTGCTTAAAATCAATGCATGAGTGAATTATTGGCGATCTGGGAAATCCGCGCTTCTTCTCGCGGAGAAACATCTTTTGAAATACGAGAAAAGCAGAAAAAAAAGAAAAAGCGAGGCATAATAAGCCACAACTTGCTATTTGGTTAAGTCATCCATGCCATGCCATTGACCAGCGAAACCATCAAAAAGAACATCTTGATCGTGGACGACTCCGCGTTCGAGCAGCGCATGCTGATGGAGCTGCTCAGCGAGCAGCCCTATCGTTTCAGCATTGCCTTCAATGGCTACCAGGGTTATCAGCTGGCATTGGCCACGCATCCGGACCTGATCCTGCTCGACGTACGCATGCCCGAGATGGATGGCTACACGGCCTGCCGTTTGCTCAAGGCCAATCCCGAAACGGAAGAGATTCCCGTGATCTTTCTCAGCGGCGCCGATGCCGCCAAGGAGCGCATCATGGGCTTGCAGGTAGGCGGCGTCGATTACATTTCCAAACCCTTCCTGCCGGAAGAACTGGCCGCGCGCATCCATATCCACCTGGGTTTGATGCGTAAAAGCAACAGTACCTTGCCGGCAACGACGCCGGTCAGCGACAAGCTGCAGCATCCCGACCAGGTGTTCGTCAATGCGGTCAAACAGTTGATTCTCGACAACCTTGGCAGCCTGCCGAACCTGTCCGAAATCGCCCGCAGCGTGGGTACCTACCGCGAAAAGCTGACCCTGATGTTCCGCGAGCAGACGGGCATGACGGTGTTTGCCTTCATCCGCGAAGCGCGCATTGCCCGCGGCGTGGAATTGCTGCAGCAGACGGATATCGATGTGCAGGATATCGCCCTGCTGATCGGCTTTCACAACGCGGGCAACTTCGCCACCGCCTTTCGCGAACGCATGGGCGTGCCTCCCAGCGCCTACCGCCAGCGCCTGCAGGAGCAGACGGGCCAGCGGCAGGCGACGGGCGGCTAGAACTTGTAGTTCAGCTTGAGCGCCGCGACGCGTCCGCGCGGATCGGCCTGGGTAAAGTCAAAGCCGGTGGAGGCATAGTCCCAGGGCGCGCGCTTGTTGGCCAGGTTTTGCACGATGAAGGTGACGTTCGCCTGTGGCGTCAGCTGCCAGCTGCTGGTCACGTCGAAGGTACTGAAGGCGGCCACCGATTCATCGAGGTGCTGCTGCTGCGCATAGCTGCCCACATAGTTCCATGTGAGCGTGGACGACCATTTTCCCTGTTCCCAGGTGGCCGAGCTGACGCCGCGCCATTTCGGGATGGAGCCGAAATAATTGGTGCCCGCGCCATCGGTGAGCGGCGCGCCATCGGACAGCGGTTCGGCAAAGCGCAGCACGCGGCTCAGCTGGCCGGCCAGGGTCAGCTTGCCCCAGTCCTTGTCGACGAAGCGCTGGCGCAGGTCGATATCGATGCCCGACACTTCGCGCTGACCCTGGTTGCGGAACTGGCGGTACAGGGTCGTGATGCGTCCATCGGCACCGCGCGTGATCTGTTGCGGCGCCGTGCTTTCATTTTCGAGAATGGTGGTGGCGCTGGCCGTGCCGATCACGCCATCCTGCTTGATGCGGTAGTAATCAAGGCCGATGCTCGAACTGCTGGTGGGCGAGACCACCACGCCCAGGTTCAGGTTTTTCGAACGCTCGGGGCGCAGGGCCGAATTGGCGATCGTCATCACCGTCACGCCGCGCGACTGCGTCGGCGTCAGCGGATCGCGGGCATCGATCACGCCCGTATAGCTGACGGCCGTGCTGTCGGTGATTTCCGGCAGCGACGGCGCGCGGAAGGCGCGTGACACGGTGCCGCGCAGCAGCAGCCATGGCGCCGCCTGGTAGCGCGCGCTGGCCTTGGGCGAAAACGCATTGCCAAAGTCGCTGTAATGGTCGGCGCGGCCCGCCACGTTGACGGACAGGTCTTTCACGACGGGCACATTGAATTCGGCAAACAGGGCCGACACATTGCGCGAGCCGTTGATGATATTGAGTGCGGGGCGCAGTTCCGTGCCCGACAGCACGGCCGTCGAGGTTTGCGAATCCATTTTTTCGCGGCGCCACTGGGCACCGGCGGCAAAGCCCAGCGGGCCGGCCGGCAAGTCCCAGATATCCTTGGCCGCCGAGAAGTCGAGCGTGTCGAGCGTCGATTCGGCCGGGCGCAGGGTCGACAGGCGCAGGCGGTTGCGCACCGCTTCGCTGTTTTGCGACTGGTCAAAGAAATTGTAGCTGCCCTCGGCCAGCACTTTCTGGAATTCGTAGCGGTTGACGAAGTTCTGCACCGTTTCCTCCAGCTTGCTGCTGGAATGGGCCACGGCAGTATCCCAGTCCCAGCCCGCCCAAGTGCCCTTGGCGCCGGCCAGCGCGCGGTAGAAGGTGACGCGGTCCTGCTTCAGGCGCGGTCCCAGGTCGAACAGGGTGGCCGTGAACGGCAAGGGCGTCGTACCCGGATTGTTCGGATGGCCCACGGGCAGCACCACGGGGATGGTATCGAGCAGCTTGGTGCTGTTGTTCCACACGCGCGTGGCGTTGTTCACGCTCAAAGGCGCGCTGAAGGTCTGGTCGGCGCGCGAATAACTGTGCAGCAGGTCGACATAGGCTTCCGTGTCCGCGTTCAGTTTCACGGTGCCGCGCAGCGACGAGTGGATGCGCTGGATGCCCGGGATCAGCGTCTTATACGGCGCCGGATTGTAGGCCAGCACCTGGCCGCTGCGATCGGGATTGATGTCGTTGTATGGCACCAGCTGCAGCGGGCCGCGCACGCCGCCCAAGGTTTGCGTGGGATCGTTGCCGGCGTAATTCGTCACGTTCCAGCCCAGGCTGCCGCGCTGCTGCTGGCGGTAATCGGCGTCGCGCAGCCATGCCACGTCGCTTTGCTGCAGCTTGTCGCGCTGCTGCGCGTCGACCGAGAAGACCACGCTGTAGCCATCTTCCTCGAGCTTGCCGAAACCCGTTTGCAGCGCCGCGCTCTTTTCGTGCTGGCCCGTGCCTTGCGTCGAGCCGCCCCATTGCGCCGTGATGTCCGTGCCCGTGAATTCCTTGTACAGGATGATGTTGACCACGCCGGCGACGGCGTCGGAGCCATACACGGACGAGGCGCCATCCTTGAGCACCTCGATGCGCTGCACGGCCGCCATCGGCAGGCTGTTCAGGTCAACGAAGGTCTGCTGCAAATCCTGCGCCGTGGCGTAGCTGGCCACGCGGCGCCCATTCACGAGGATCAGGGTGTTTTGCTGGCCGATGCCGCGCAGCGACAGGCCCGAGGTGCCGGCCGAGAAACTGCCCGTATATTGTTCGTTGTAGCTGTTGCCGCTGTTGGCGGAGATGGCGCGCAGCACGTCCGACACGCTGGTCTTGCCGCTGGCTTTCAATTCCTTGGCCGTGATGACCTGCACGGCGCTGGCGCCCTCCTTTTCGCTGACGCGGATATTCGATCCGGTGACATTCACGCGCAGCATGTCGTCCTCCGCATGGGCGATGGTGGAAACGGCGGGAAAGGCGGCGGCGATGGCAAGACTGATGGCGAGTGGTTTGAACATGGTTTCCTCTTATTGGGATTGCAGCCTTTTTCCGATAAAAAAGGCCGAGCAGGGGCACGCGGACCGGGTGGGCCAGCGGGCAAACGACAACGAAACGGATGGGGTGACTTAAGGGATGCGTGGACGGGCACGCACCGGCATCCACTGCGCCATGCATTGCATGGTCAGCTGGTGCGCGGCGGCGTAAAAACAGGCGGAAAGGGTAAAACGCAACATAAAAGACACCGGTAAGCGGGGAAAGGCCACTATATCCCGGTGTCTTTATCGCGTGAACGAATTAAAAATTGATTGTATATACGATTTGAATCTAAGGACTTGGTGCTTGGCAAGATCAGGCGTCGGCCGTCGCCGCAGGCGCTTGCGCCGCGCGGCGCGCCTGCACGCCCCACCAGTACCAGGAAATCAGCGCATTGACCCAGTAGGCCGCATATAGCACGGCCGTCAGGTGCAGGCCGCGGCTGTAGTACAGCGGCACGGCGACGGTATTGACCAGCAGCCAGAAGGCCCAGGTTTCGATGCGCCGGTTCATCAGCAGGAATTGCGCGATGATGCTAAATACCAACACCGCCGAATCGATGAAGGGCGCGTAGGCATTCGTGAAGCGGTGCAGCAGCAGGCCGTAGATCGCCACGGAGGCGATGCCGGCCGGCACCACCCAGGCCAGGCTGCGCCAGCCCGTGCGCGTGATCGGCAAGGGCTTGCCGCCGGCGCCGCGCCGCCATTGCAGCCAGCCAATGACACAGGTGACGATGAAAAACAGCTGCAGCATCACGTCGGCATACAGGTTGACCTGGAAAAACAGCACGGCAAACAGCACGCAGCCGACCATGCCGATCCACCAGGAATGAATATTATTGCGTCCAGCCAAAATGATGGAGGCAGTCATCAGCACATTGGCGGCGATCTCGAGCGGGGCAGTCAAGCGGTCTTCCTTTGCGGGGCAGTGGTGGCACCGCGCCACTATAGCCGATTACACTGCACGGTGTTCACCACGCCGGAGGCGACACGAGGGGAGAAAGCGGCAAAAACCGCGCAAACATCGAGGAAAGGCGAATCAGGCAGGCTTTCAGCGGCCACAGCCCTTGACTTCCGTGGCCAATCTGGCAAATTGAATATCAAGTTGAAACTCCAGGGAAGCTCCCATATGCGTGTGCGCCATCTCCTGTTTGCGGCAGTGCTCGGCGTATCTGCCCTGCCCGCCGCAGCCTGCCGCATGACGATGGCGCTGGAACAATGGCCGCCGTATGTCTACCGCGATGCCCAGGGCCGCCATACGGGCCTGGACCTGGAGCTGCTGAACGCCATTTTCAAGGAAGCCCGCTGCACCCTGGTCACCTTGCCGGAGCTGCCCACGGCGCGGCGCCAGCTGCTGTTCCAGAAAGGGGGACTGGACCTGATGCCCGCCGCGTCCGAGACGCCGGAACGCCTGTCCTATGCGCGCTTTTCCCTTTCGTACCGCGATGAAGCCGTGGGCGTCTTCAGCAAATCCGGCGCGCCCGGCGGCCACCAGCAGATCGCCAGCTTCGCGCAGCTCGCGCGCGGCAAGTCGACCTTGCTGGCGCCCAAGGTGGGCTGGTATGGCGCGCAGTACGCGGCGGCCCGGCCAGCGCTGGAAAAGGCCGGCCGCCTGAATGCGTTCGGCAGCTTCCAGCAAGGCGTGCGCATGCTCGACGCGGGCCGCGCCGACCTGCTGCTGGGCGACGTGCTGGCCGTGCGCCACGAAGCGCGCCTGCAGGGCGTCGCCTTGAACGCCCTGCCCTTCCTGGTCCTGCGCGCGCCCGTGCACCTGATGCTCAATGCGCGCACGACCAGCGCCGCCGACCTGGCGCGCCTGAACGCCGCCATCACGCACCTGGAACAGCGCGGCGTGCTGGCGGCGATACGCAGCCGCTACGAAGCGCCGTAGCGGCGGTCAGCCCTTGCTGGCCGCTTCGAGGATTTCCAGCTTGGTTTCGCGGCCATTCTTTTGCACACCCTGCGCCTTGTCGTAGCTTTCGATCAGGGCGCGGTATGGCGGCACGATGTGGTCGGTCATGATGGCGGCGAATTCCATCGCGTCGGCGCGGTTCCAGGTGCTCATCACTTCAGCCAGCACGGCGTACGTGTCGATCGGAACGGCGCCCGCCTGCGTCACGCGCGCCATGGTGATGTCGGTGGCCATCTTCGACCAGTTGCCCGAGGCGTCGATGATGGCAAACACCTTGTAGCCGGCCGCCAGCGCGCTGATGGTGGGGAAGGCCATGCACACGCTGGTGAGCGTACCGGCGATCAGCAGGGTCTTGCGGCCCGTCTTTTCGATGGCTTCGACCCAGGCCGGGTTGTCCCAGGCATTGATCTGGCCCGTGCGCGGGATGTAGACGGCTTCCGGGTTGAAATGGTGGATTTCCGGGATCAAGGGGCCGTTCGGACCGTCGGGCACGGAAGCGGTGGTAAACGTCGGCATGTTGGCCAGGCGCGACAGCTTGGCCAGCGCCGTGACGTGGCCGCGCAGCACGTGCTGCTCGATGTCGCGCACCAGCTGGAACAAACCGCTCTGGTGGTCAATCAGCAGCATGACGGCATCGTCGGGATCGATCATCGGTGGCAAACCTTGGAAGTTGGCGGGGGTGCTCATGGTGGTCTCCTGAAAAACCGTGCCGCGGGATGCGGCATGGGTACTACACAAATTCACTGCACAAATTACGTCGCGATACGGGCGAAGCGGCCGCTGTTGAAATCCTCGAACGCCTGCGCGATTTCCGCTTCGGTGTTCATGACGAAGGGGCCGTGGCCGACGATGGGTTCCTCGATCGGCTCGCCGCTCAGCAGCAGCACCACGGCGTCGTTGTTTGCCTCGATGGTGATGCTATCGCCGTCGCGCTCGAACAGCGCCATCTGCGCTTCGCGCACCACGCTCTCGCCGTTGACCAGCACCGTGCCGTGCAGGACGATCAGCGCCGTGCTCCAGCCGCGGGTCACAGGCAACTCCGTCAGCTTGCCCTGGGCCAGGCGCACGTCCCACACCTGCATCGGCGAGAACGTGCGGGCCGGGCCATGCTGGCCAGCGAAATCGCCGGCGATCACGCGCACGGAACCTGCATCGTCCGGCAGCGCCAGCGTGGGTATCGTGTCGCTGGTGATGGCCTGGTAGCCGGGCGCCGTCATCTTGTTTTTCGCCGGCAGGTTCACCCACAGCTGCACCATTTCCAGGGTGCCGCCCGACTGCGTGAAGGCAGGCGAGTGAAACTCTTCATGCAGGATGCCGGCGCCGGCCGTCATCCACTGCACGTCGCCGGGGCCGATCACGCCGCCCTGGCCCGTCGAATCGCGGTGCGCCACTTCGCCCTTGTAGACGATGGTCACCGTTTCAAAGCCGCGGTGCGGGTGCGAACCGACGCCGGGTGGACGGGTGCCGGGCGCAAATTCGGCGGGACCGGCATAGTCGAGCAGCAGGAAGGGGCTCAACTGCTTGCCGTGGCCGTTATACGAAAACATCGAGCGCACGGGGAAACCGTCGCCGACCCAGTGCTGGCGAGGTGCGCTGTAGATACCTGTGACTTTGTTCATCTCGATCTCCTGTTGGGGTTTGCATTACGATGAAGACAGAATAGACCTGCAACGATGAAGGCGGTAGACGGTAAAATCAGCCATCAGCGTTCCAAAAATAGAACGATCAAGGAGGCGGCATGCAGGACCTGAATGACTTGTATTACTTTGTGCAGGTGGTCGACCATGGCGGCTTCGCGCCGGCCGGGCGCGCGCTGGGCATGCCGAAATCCAAACTGAGCCGGCGCATCGCCCTGCTCGAAGAGCGTCTGGGCGCGCGCCTGCTGCAGCGCACGACGCGGCATTTTTCCGTCACCGACGTGGGGCAGACGTTTTACGAGCATTGCAAGGCGATGATGGTGGAAGCGGAGGCGGCGCAGGAAGCGATCGAACTGACGCGGGCCGCGCCGCGCGGCACGGTGCGCCTGTCCTGCCCCATCGCCCTGCTGCACTCGCTGGTCGCGCCCATGCTGGCCGGTTTCATGCGCGCGCATCCGCAAGTGACCCTGCTATTGGAAGCGAGCAACCGCCGCGTCGACCTGGTGGCCGAAGGCATCGAAGTGGCCATCCGCGTGCGCCCGCCGCCGCTGCCCGACAGCGACCTGGTGCTGCGCGTGCTGGCCGAACGGGGCCAGTGCATGGTGGGTAGCCCGCTGCTGTTCGCCGGCGCCCCCATGCCGAAGGCGCCGGCCGACCTGGCCGACTGGCCCAGCCTGGCCCTGGGCACGCCGCAACAGCACTACCAGTGGGATTTATACGGCCCCGATGGCGCGCGCGCCCAGCTGCGCCACGTGCCACGCTTCGTCACGGGCGACATGCTGACCCTGCGCGACGCGGCCGTGGCCGGCGTGGGCGTGGTGCAGCTGCCGACCATGATGATCACGGAGCAGGTGGCCAATGGCAGCCTGCTGCCGCTGATGGAGCAGTGGCGGCCGCAGCGCGAAATCATCCACGCGGTATTTCCCTCACGGCGCGGCCTGCTGCCGGCCGTGCGCGCGCTGCTCGACTACCTGGCGCACAGCTTCGCCGCGCTGCCGGACGAATGAAGGTTTTCAGGTACGATGGTGTTCTTTCAAGCGGCGTGAAAACAGCATGCGTTTATTGATACTGTCGGACCTGCACCATGAGCTGTGGCGCGACGAAGCGCCGCAGGGCGACCTCGCGCTCAGCTGCCCCGACGCCGTCATCCTGGCCGGCGACATCGACACGGGCGCGCGCGCCGTCGCCTGGGCGGCCACCGCATTCGCGGGCCTGCCCGTGATGTACGTGCACGGCAACCACGAAGGCTATGGCCACCACCTCGACAAGGTGCGCCAGGAGCTGCGCGCAGCCTGCGCCGCCACGGACAACGTGCATTTTCTCGACGCCGGGTCTCACCTCATCACCGACCAGGCAGGCCACACCGTACGCTTCCTGGGCGCCACCCTGTGGACGGATTTCCGCCTGCTGGGCGACGACACGCGCCAGGCGGCCATGCGCGATGCGGAAGCCGTCATGAACGACTACAAGCGCATCCGCCTGGCCAACATGGGTTTTCGCAAGCTGCGCGCGGCCGATACGGCCATGTTCCACGCGCAGCAAAAAGCCTGGCTGGCGCGCGAACTGGCGCAGCCCTTCGACGGCAGCACCGTCGTCATCAGCCACATGGCGCCGTCGCTGTTGTCGGTCGACGATGCCTACGGCAGCGAGGGATGTTCGCCCGCCTACGCCTCGCGCCTGGACGACCTGGCGGCGCAGGCGGACCTGTGGGTGCATGGCCACCTCCACGCCTCGCGCGACTATTGGATCGGCCAGTGCCGCGTGGTCAGCAACCCGTGCGGCTACAAGACGCGCAGCGGCGCGCCGCAAAATCCCGCGTTCGATCCGAATTTCATCGTCGAACTAGGCCCACGCTAATCATCCGGTTTCAAACGGCCCGCCAGCCATTGCTGCAGGCGGTGCTTGCCGGCCCGGCGCGCCACGCGTGGCGACGCCTCCGACTGGTGCGCGCCGGCGCCGCCGCGCAGCCTGGCGGCAACCACCAGCGGATTGCGCGGCTTGGACGTGGCTTTCACTTTGATTTTCATGCTGTTTCCTTTCAACCCGCTCGCGCAAAACAAAAAACCCCGGCAAGTTTCCTCACCGGGGTTTGAAGGACACCGGCTCGGGATCGGCATTGCTGCCGATGGCCCCGAGCGTCATGCGCGGGGCTAGTAGTACGTCAACTTGCTGCCAGCCTGCTCGAACATGGGTTTCCTTTCTTTTTGTGTGGTTGATCTGTACTGCGGATGACGATTCTGCGCCGGATGCTGCAGTGCGTCAACCGCTTTTCATGGCGCATGCGCCAACGTTGTTATTTTGTCGCAGCCTCGCCAGCCATGGCTTTTTCCTTGGCGATGCGGGCATCGAGCTTCACTTCATTCCTGGCAGCGTAGCTGCTGCACGCCTGCGCATCGATGAAGGGATTCGGCGTGACGCCTTCCAGCAACTGCGTCAGCTTGCGGTCGCCGCCCGAGTGGTCGGGGTGGGCCGAGATCAGGATGTCGCACGGCAGTCTGGCGAAGTCCTGCATGACGCGGCGGAAGGCCGGCGTCAGGTCCGCATGGCGTTCATCGCCCAGGTAGTGAAAATCATCGGCCGCCACCGGCGTGAGGCTGGCGCCGAACACCACGTTCAGGCATTCCTTGCGCTCCGCATCCTCGCACGACACCCAGGTCCAGCTGGTGCTGCCCGGCGTATGGCCCGGCGTGTAGCGCGCCGTGACGGTCACGTCGCCCAGTTGCAGGGTTTCGCCATCGGCGATCTCGCGCACGTTTTCCACGGCCGGCATGGGGTCGATTTCGCCCGCTTGCGGGTCCATGGCGAGCACCGATCCCGCGCGTAGCGCCTGCGCTCCCAGCGGGCTGGCGATCACTTGCGCGCCGCTGTCGCGGGCCAGGGCGGCGATGCCGCCCGAATGGTCGAAATGCGCTTCCGTACTCAGGATGAACTTGATGTCTTCCAGGCGAAAGCCCAGCTCGAGGATATGCTCCTTGATGGCGGCCACCGATTGCGGCAACGCGCCATCGATGAGGATCAAGCCTTCGCGCGTGTCGATCAGCACCACGCTCAATCCGCCCACGCCCACGTAATACGTGTCGCCGTGGATGCGCGCCGGCTGCTGCGGGCGGTTCCACTGCGCCGCATACGGCGAGGCGATCGGCTGCGTCAAGGGATCGACGGCGGGCGTGGCGGCATGCGCGGCAAACGGCAGCGCCATGGCGGCCAGCGCGATGCTGAGCAGAGACTTGGGAAAGTAGAAAGGCGGCATGCGGCTCCAGTAATGAGTGTGCGGTAATCGATGCCACAGGGTAACGTCGCCCCCGCGCGCGGTCAAGCGGACGGGCGTGGCGACTTGCGCTACGATAGAGGCCCATTCACTGCCGTGCGCCTCGCCGCGCCTCCTGCCATGCGTTTGCTGATTCTGTCCGACCTGCACCTGGAAGTCTGGGGTGACGACACGCCCGCCATCGACCTTGCCGCCTGCCGGCCCGACGTGGTGATCCTGGCCGGCGACATCGACACGGGCAGCAATGCCATCGCCTGGGCCGCGCGCACCTTCGGCGCCCTGCCCGTGCTGTACGTACACGGCAACCACGAGGGCTATGGCCATCAGCTGGAACACATGCAGGACGCCGTGCGCGACGCCTGCACCAGCGCCAATGCGCACGGCGCCAATATCCGCCTGCTCGACGCCGACGCCATGGTGCTGAACGGCGTGCGTTTTCTCGGCGTCACGCTGTGGACGGATTTTTTGCTGTTCGGCGCCGACAGGTACGAGGAAGCCTTGAGCGCGGCGCAAACCTACATGCCCGACTACAAGCGCATCAGCACGGGCGGCGATACGCCGCGTCTCTTGTGCGCGAGCGACACGGCGCAGCTGCACGCGCGGCACCGCGCCTGGCTAGAGCAACAGCTGGCGCAACCGTTCGATGGCAAGACGGTCGTCATCACGCACATGGCGCCATCGATGCAGTCGGTGGAAGAGCAATACGCAACGAACCTGGGCTCGCCCGCCTTCGCCTCGCAGCTGGACGCGCTGGTGGCGCAGGCCGACCTGTGGGTGCATGGCCACATGCACGCCTCGCTCGACTACCGCGTCCAGGACTGTCGCGTCGTGTGCAACCCCTGCGGCTACAAGCGGCCCGATGGCACGCCGGAGAATGAACGCTACGATTCCGGCTTCATCGTCGACCTCGCCAGCACGGTTTAACGCTTTGCATAGCGCAGCTGCACCACGCCGCTGGGCAGCTGGCGCGTGTTGTGCAGGCGCCAGTCGCTGCGCGGCAAGCCGTCCTCGAACAGGCGCACGCCCTTGCCCAGCACCACGGGCAGCACGGACAAGGTCAGGCTGTCGATGACGCCCTCGCGCAAGCCGGCGCGGATGACGGCGCCGCCATCAAGATACACGTGGCGGCACCCCTCCTCCGCCAGCCCCTCCAGCACTGCCCGCACACTGCCTGCGCGACGCTGCTCGCCATGGCGCGGCGCGAAGTCGCGGCGGCTCAGGACCACCACGCGCTTGCCCGCATACGGCCACGGCTCAAAACCCAGCACGGCGTCATACGTGGTGCGGCCGATCAGCAAGGTATCGACCTGCTCCATCAAGGCCGTATAGCCGGTGGAGTCGGGCGAGTCGGGGGCCAGTTCGGCCAGCCAGGACAGGTCGCCGTTTTCTCCCGCGATGCAGCCGTCGAGGCTGATGCCGAGAAAAACGCTGACGAAAGTTTTTTGCATGGGTGCTCCTTGATTTAATTCTACAGTGTAGAATTATGCCCATGAAAACTCCAAAACTTCAAGTCGTGGCATCTCCCGTGCGCCGCGCCGGACGTCCGCGCCGCGCCGCGCCCGCACTGGACAACGCCAGCATCCTGCAAGCGGCCCTGGCCCTGCTGGAAGAAAAAGGCGAAGCGTTCTCCATGCGCGCACTGGCGCACAGCCTGGGCGTCGATGCCATGGCCCTGTATCACTACTACGCGGGAAAAGAGGAATTATTGCTGGCCTTGATGGCGCAGCGCTTTGCCGCGCTCGACCCGTGCCAGCCGCCGTTTACGCAACGCCAGGGGCCGCAGCGGCGCCTGCTCGCGCTGTGCGCGCTGTACCTGGAACTGGTCAGCGCCACGCCGTATTTCGTGCGCCTGATGGCGCGCGGGCTGGTGGAGCAAGCCGACGTGGCCGAGCGGTTCACGGCGCTGTTCGAACTGGCCGTGGAGGGCCTGGGCCTGGACAAGAAAACCCGCCTGCGCGGGCGCGATGCGCTCGTTGATTTCCTGCACGGCTATGCGCTGGCGGGCAGGCCGGCCAGCGAGACGCAATGGCACGCCTCGGTCGGCCTGATCCTGGCGGGCATGGCCGCCGGACGCACTGCGGTGTGACGTCCAGCGGCCGGACGCCCTACCTTGGCATCAGGCCAGCAGCTTGAGCAGCGCCTGGGCGGCCACTTCCGACGACGCCGGATTCTGGCCCGTGACCAGCAAGCCATCGGTGACGGCGTACGGCTGCCAGTCGCCCAGCTTCGAGTAGACGCCGCCGTTTTGCTTGAGCATGTCCTCGACCAGGAAAGGCACGATGGCGCTCAGGCCGACGGCGTCTTCCTCGGTATTCGTAAAGCCCGTCACCTGCTTGCCGCGCACCAGCGGCGTGCCGTCAGCTGCCTTCACGTGACGCAGCACGCCGGGCGCGTGGCAGACGGCGGCGACGGGCTTGCCGGCGGCGATCATCTGCTCGATCAGCGCGATCGAGTGCCGATCTTCGGCCAGGTCCCACAGCGGACCGTGGCCGCCCGGATAGAACACGGCGTCAAAGTCCCCCGCCTTCACGTCGGCCAGCTTGCCCGTGTTGGCCAGCACGGCTTGCGCATCGGCGTCCTGCTTGAAGCGGCGCGTGGCGTCCGTTTGCGAATCGGGCTCGTCGCTTTTCGGGTCCAGCGGCGGCTGGCCGCCATTGGGCGAGACCACCGTCAGCCTGGCGCCCGCTTCCTGCAAGGCATAGTAGGGAGCGGCGAATTCTTCCAGCCAGAAGCCGGTTTTCTTGCCGGTGTTACCCAGTTGATCGTGCGAGGTCAGTACCATCAGGATGTTCATGTTGTTTCCTTTTCAGTGAGCTTGCGAGGGTAGGATTACAGTGCTGCTTCGAGGATACGGCGGCTGCGCGCGAGGTCGATATCGCGGTGTTCGCCGAGGGAGGTCATGCCATGTGCTTCCAGTTGCGTCAGTACCGCGTCCACCGCTTCCTGACCCAGCTGATAGGCCGACAAACGGGTCGGGATGCCCAGGCCTTCAAAGAAAGCGCGCGTGCGGGCGATGGCGGCGTCGATGCGCTCGTCGTCGCTGCCGCTGTTGATGTTCCAGACACGTTCGCCAAATTGCAGCAATTTGCCGCGTTTCTGTTCGCGCTGTACGTCCAGCAGGGCCGGCAGCACCAGGGCCAGGGTGCGCGCATGGTCGATGTCGTACAGGGCCGTCAGTTCGTGGCCGATCATGTGAGTGGCCCAATCCTGCGGCACGCCGGCGCCGATCAGGCCATTCAGGGCCAGGGTGGCCGTCCACATCAGATTGGCGCGGGTATCGTAATCGTCGGGCGAGGCGATGGCCTGCGGCGCGATCTCGACCAGGGTTTGCAGCAAGCCTTCGGCAAAGCGGTCCTGCACCTTCGCCTGCACCGGATAGGTCAGATACTGTTCCGTCGTGTGGACAAAGGCGTCGACCAGGCCATTGGCCACCTGCGTGGCCGGCAAGGTAAAGGTTTTACTAGGGTCGAGCACGGAAAATTGCGGGTACAGCAGCGGATTGCGAAAACTCAGCTTGTCATGCGTGGCTTTTTTCGTCACCACGCCGCCGCTGTTCATTTCCGATCCCGTTGCCGGCAAGGTCAGCAACGTGCCGAACGGCAGGGCGCGCTGCACATTGGCGCCGCCGCGCTCGGCGATTTCCCACGGCTCGCCGTCGTACAGGGCGGCCGCGGCAACGAACTTGGTGCCGTCGATCACGGAGCCGCCGCCGACGGCCAGCAGGAAGTCCAGCTTTTCGCTGCGCACCTGAGCGACGGCGCGCATCAGGGTTTCATAGCTGGGATTGGGTTCGATGCCGCCAAACTCCTGCACGCTGCGCTGGCCCAGCGCAAGCGCGGCGCGCACCTCGGCCAAAGTGCCCGTCTTTTCCGCGCTGGCGCCGCCGTACAAAATCAGCACGCGCGCATCGTGCGGCACCAGGGCGGACAATTTGGCGACGGTGTCGGCACCGAACACAATCTTCGTCGGATTATGGAATTCAAAATTCTTCATGCTGCTGCTCCTTTATTATTAGACTGGTCGTCTAGAATGCGGTTCAAAAAACGCGGACGTGGTGCGTCCGCTTGTTTGCTTGGTTTGCTGCCTATCGGTAGCTGTCCGGCGACAGCTGCAACATGGCCAGAGTCGCCCGCCAGGCCGTTTGCAATGCGCTGGCGTCGCGCCGCAGCTTGGTCAGCATCGCCGCGCCCAGCCACAGCTGGTACAAGGTGGCGGCCATCTGCGCCGGGTCGGCTACCGATGGCAGGGTATCGTCCACCCTGCCCCGCGCGATGGCCAGGGCCAGTCTGGAGATGATGCGGTGGGTGCCGTCCAGAAGCGCCACGCGCATCGGCTCCGACATATCCGCCACTTCGCTGCTGAGCTTGACCACCAGGCAGCGGCAGTCGCAACCGCTGCCATCGAGGCTCTCGCTGGTCCAGCTGGCCCAATACGCCATCAGCGCCTGCGCCGCGCTCTTGCCGGGCTGGCCCAGCACGAGCTCCATTTCATCCAGATAGCCGGTGACGTAATCTTCCAGCATCGCCTCGCCAAACAATTCCTTGGACTTGAAGTAATGGTAGAACGAGCCCTTGGGCACGTCGGCGGCCGACAAAATCTCGTTCAGCCCCACGCCGGCAAAGCCCTTGCGCGTGATGATGGCCTTGCCCTGGTCGATAATGTGCTGGCGCACGTCGGTGTATTCAGCTTTCATGCGATGATTGTAGCACAATTAGACCAGTCGTCTACCAATAAGGAGCGAAATGTGGAACGAGGCTGGTCGATTGAATATTGCATGTACCCGCTGGAGGCACGCCTCGTCAGGCCGGGCTTGCAGTGTAGACATGCAGCACGTCCTCATCGATGTGTATCACCTGCGCCGGTATTCCTTCAAACACAGGCGCAAGCAGCATGGGACGCAGATCACCACTTACCACTGCCGCATCGAGAAATACCAGCAGGTCGGTGGCGCTGGCCTGTACCACACGGCCTTGGAAGATGGCACGCTTGCCTGCATGAGCCACCAGCTTGTGCGCCACGTAATACGCGGGCGCCGTCAATTGCGCGCGCAAAGCAGCAATCGAATCATATGCGGTCAGCGGACCGCCGCGCAGGACCAGCGCCAGCATGCTGAAAAAAAGCGCATCGGCGCATGGTCCCGGTGCGACGTCCTGCTTTACCAGCGCCGCGAAACTATACTCGTTCCTCATGTGACTTTGCCCTGCTCAAGGATGTGCTGACGGACGTCGGTGTATTCAGCTTTCATGAGGCAAAGCATAGCACGACTAGACCAGTCGTCTAGAATGCATTATCGGCCTGTTTTTCAACGAGCAATAGTAGCGGGACCAAGCGATCAGGCAAACTTCTTGAAATCCGGCTTGCGTTTTTCAAAGAAGGCCGTAAACGCTTCCTTCGCCTCGGCGCCGCCCAGCATGGCGCTGAACAGTTTGTTTTCGTCGGCGATGGCGGCCTTCATCGGTTCCATGCGGCTTTGCTTCATCAGGCGCTTGGTGGCGCGGATCGAAGCGGCCGGCAGGGCCACCAGCTTGGCGGCCTGGCCTTGCGCGAAGGTCATCAATTCGTACAAGGGAACGACTTTCGAGACCAGGCCCATTTCCAGCGCTTCGCTGGCCGGGAACGCTTCGCCCAGCATCAGCTTTTCCGCCGCGCGCGGGTAGCCGGCCAGTTGCGTGAGCAGCAGGCTGGAGCCGAATTCCGGGCACAGGCCCAGTTGCGTGAACGGCATCGAGAAGCTGGCGTTGTCGGCCGCATAGACAAGGTCGCAGTGCATCAGCAAGGTGGTGCCGATGCCGATGGCGGGACCGGAGACAGCCGCCACCACGGGCTTGCTGCTGCCGTACAGGGCGCGCATGAACTGGAACACGGGACGGTCATGGTCGAGCGAACCATCTTTCGGGCGCGCCGTCTTCATGAAGTCATCGAGGTCGTTACCGGCCGTGAAAATCTCGCGCTTGCCGCAGATCAGGATGGCGCGTACCGCATCGTCCGTCTCGGCCGCTACCAGCGCATCGGCCAGGGTCTGGTACATGGCGCCCGTGATCGCATTCTTGCGTTCCAGGCGGTTGAATTCCAGGGTCAGAATGCCCTCGCTCTTGCTGCACAAAATATCCATGTCGTCTCCAAAAAGATAAAGGGCGCCGAGGTATCCCCAGCGCCCAAGTTTTGACCAATCTAATCTGACCTCTTACCTCACGACGCCCGGCAGATCAAACGCGTTCGAAGATGCCTGCCGCGCCCATGCCGGCGCCCACGCACATCGTGACCATGCCGTACTTCTGCTTGGTGCGCTGCAGTGCGTGGATCACGGTGGCGGCGCGGATGGCGCCGGTGGCGCCCAGCGGGTGGCCCAGGGCGATCGCGCCGCCCATCGGGTTGACCTTCGATGGATCCAGACCCAGGTCGCCGATGACGGCCAAGGCTTGCGCAGCAAACGCTTCGTTCAGCTCGATCCAGTCCAGCTGGTCTTGCGTGATGCCGGCGGCGGCGCACGCTGCCGGAATGGCGAATTTCGGACCGATGCCCATGATTTCCGGCGGCACGCCGCGCACGGCGAACGAGGAGAATTTCGCCAGCGGAGTCAGGTTGTGCTCGCGCAGGATTTTTTCGCTGACGATCAAGAGCGCGCCGGCGCCATCGGACATCTGCGAGCTGTTGGCGGCCGTGACGGAACCCTTGGCGGCGAAGACGGGCTTCAGTTTTGCCAGCGATTCCATCGACGAATCGGCGCGTGCGCCTTCGTCCGTGTCGACGGTGCGGCGCGTTACATCGACCTGGCCGGTAGCCAGGTTAGGCGTGCGCGTGATGATTTCCACGGGCGTCGTTTCCGCCTTGAAGAAACCGGCTTGTTGCGCGGCGATGGCGCGGCGGTGCGATTCAACGGAGAACGCGTCCTGCTGTTCGCGCGACACTTTCCATTGCTGCGCCACTTTTTCGGCCGTCAGGCCCATGCCGTAAGCCATGCCGATGTTCTCGTCGCTGAACATGTCCAGGTTCATCGATGGGTGGTGGCCCATCATCGGCACCATCGACATCGATTCGATGCCACCGGCGATCATCACGTCGGCTTCGCCCACGCGGATGCGGTCGGCGGCCATGGCGATGGCCGTGATGCCCGAAGCGCAGTAACGGTTGACGGTGACGCCGCCGACGGTTTTCGGCAAGCCGGCCAGCAGCACCGAGTTACGCGCGATATTGAAGCCCTGCTCCGCTTCCGGGAACGAGCAGCCGATGATGGCGTCGGTGATCAATGCAGGGTCCAGGCCAGGCGCTTGCGCCAGGGCCGATTGCAGCACGCGCACCAGCAGGTCGTCCGGGCGGGTGTTTCTGAACATGCCGCGCGGCGCCTTGCCGATCGGAGTGCGGGTTGCAGAGACGATGTACGCGTCTTGAAGTTGTTTGCTCATTTTATGCTTTCAAAGATGTTGAACGAGGTTCGTGTTCTGTCGAATGTCCGGGATGCTGGCCTATCGCTTCTGCGACAAATACCAGTCCACCGTCACCTGTGCCGCCAGCGTGCCTTCGGAATCGAAAATATCGACTGCCACGGGAAACGCCACCTTGCCATCCTGCGCCAGCTGCGCCTTCAATGCAGCCAGGTCACCGGGTACCCGGCCTTCGGCGCGCGTCGCGCCCCGGGCCACCTTCTGGTACTGGATGCGCGACTCCTTGGCCACCGGGCGCAAGCCCATAATGAGCTCGGCGAAGCCGCCAGCCATGGCCGCGCCGGAAGCCGTTTCGGCCAGGGTAAACAAGGCGCCCGCATGCTGCGTGCCCAGGTGATTATTCAGTTTTGGATCTTCCGGCATCGACACCTTCGAGGTGCCGGCGCCGATGTCGTCGATGCTGATCCCCAGCAGCCGCACGAAGGGCAAGGTGTCCATCATCTGTTGTTTGATACGGTCATACACCATGCTTGGCCTCACGCGCAGCAATACTTTAAAAATAATGGACAGGATCGTCATCGACGTCAGGCTTAGTTGCGTACCGGCTTACCGGTTTGCATCATGCCCATGATCCGTTCCTGGGTTTTCGGATGGTTCAACAGCTCCAGGAATGCCTTGCGTTCCATATCCAGCAGCCACTGTTCGCTGACGAAGCTGCCCTGGTCCACGTCACCGCCCGATACGATCTCGGCGATCATCTCGCCCAGCTTGAAATCGTGCGCCGAAATGAAGCCGCCGTCGCGCATGTTGACCAGCTGCGCCTTGATGGTGCCCCAGCCGTAACGGCCCGTCACCTGGATCAGCGAAGGGAGCGCTGGACGGAAGCCGGCGTCGAACATGGCGCGCGCTTCGACCTTGGCCACGTGCAGCAGCTCGTAGGCGTTGAACACGATCACGTCGTCTTCCTTCAGGTAGCCCATTTTTTTCGCTTCCAGCGCCGATTTCGACACGTTGGCGGTGGCCGCATTGGTGAAGCCCGTTTTCAGGAATTGCAGGATGTCGTTACCCTTGGCTTCCTTGTAGGCGCGCTGCGCCGCTTCCTTCAAGCCGCCGCCGGCAGGAATCAGGCCGACGCCCACTTCCACCAGGCCGATGTAGGACTCGATCGATGCCACGCGCTTCGATGCATGCAGCGCCAACTCGCAACCGCCGCCCAGCGCCAGGCCAGCGACCGCGGCGATCACCGGCACGTTCGCGTATTTCAGCGACATGAAGGTGTTCTGCAGTTCGGCGATGATCGGATCGACGGCCTTCACGCCGCCTTGCATGAACGCCGGCAGGGCCGATTGCAGGTCGGCGCCGGCCGAGAAGGCGCCGCCTTCGGCTGCGTCCGCGTGCCAGATCACCAGGCCCTTGAAGTTCTTCTCGGCTTCGGCCAGCGCGAGCTTGAGGCCATTAATGACGCCCTCGCCGATCACGTGCATCTTGGTCTTGAACGAGATGATCAGGACATCGTCGCCCGTATGCCAGACGCGCACGGATTCGTCTTCGAAGACGGTGGTGCCGGCGGTCTTGCCGTCGATGGCACCGCTGCCCAGGACGGGCGCGCGGAATGGCTGGCGGTCATATACGGACAGGGTCGAACGTGGCACGAAGCTGTTCGACACGGCGGAGTACGAACCTTCCGGCGTATGCACGCCGCCCTTGTCTGCAACCGGACCTTCGAAGACCCAGGCTGGCAGCGGTGCGTTGCACAGCGCGTGGCCGGCGTCGATGTCTTCCTTGACCCAGTTGGCCACTTGCAGCCAGTTCGATGCCTGCCACGTTTCAAACGGACCGACGTTCCAGCCGAAGCCCCAGCGCATGGCGAAGTCGATGTCGCGCGCATTGTCGGCCACGGTGTCGAGGTGGATGGCGATGTAGTGGAAAGCGTCGCGGAAGATCGCCCACAGGAACTGGCCTTGCGGGTTCGTCGATTCGCGCAGCGCCTTCATCTTCTTGACCGGATCCTTTTCTTTCAGGATGCGGGCGATGATGTCGGCAGCCTTGGCGCCGCCGGCCACGTATTCACCGGTGGCGAAATCGAGGCGTTGAATTTCCTTGCCGACCTTCTTGTAGAAGCCTGCGCCGCTCTTCTGGCCCAGCGCGCCTTTTTCCACCAGCTTGGCCAGCACTTCCGGCGTCTTGTAGACGGCGGCGAACGGATCGTTCGGCAGATAGTCCTGCATGGTCTTGATCACATGGCCCATGGTGTCCAGGCCGACCACGTCCGCCGTGCGGAAGGTGCCCGACTTGGCGCGGCCCAGCTTGGCGCCCGTCAAATCATCGACGACGTCCACGGACAGGCCGAATTTTTCAGCTTCGTGCACGATGGCCAGGATGCCGAACACGCCAACGCGGTTGGCGATGAAGTTCGGCGTATCCTTGGCGCGTACCACACCCTTGCCCAGGGTGGTGGTCAAGAAGCCTTCCAGCTGGTCGGCGATTTCCGGGCGGGTAGACTCGGTCGGGATGATTTCGACCAGGTGCATATAGCGTGGCGGGTTGAAGAAGTGCACGCCGCAGTAGCGCGATTTCAGGTCGGCATCGAAGCCTTCGGCAAGCTTGGTGATCGACAGGCCCGAGGTGTTCGAAGCGAAAATCGCGTTCGGGCCGATGTGCGGGGCGACCTTCTGGTACAGGTCGTGTTTCCAGTCCATGCGCTCGGCGATGGCTTCGATGATCAGGTCGCAACCGGCCAGCAAGTCCAGGTTGTCTTCGTAGTTGGCCACCTGGATCAGCGCGGCGTCATCCTTGTTGCCCAGCGGGGCAGGCGACAGCTTTTTCAGGTTCTCGATGGCGCGCAGCACGATGCCATTCTTTGGGCCTTCTTTTGCAGGCAGGTCGAACAGCACGACCGGCACTTTCGCGTTGATGCAATGGGCGGCGATCTGCGCGCCCATCACGCCGGCGCCGAGGACGGCTACTTTTTTAACGATGAAATTGGTCATATTTTCCTCAAGTCTTAGAACAGGTCTGCGTCGAGTGCCATCAGGTTGGCCGAACCGGAACGCGCCTGACGGATCAGGGTTGCCGTTTCAGGCTGCAAGCGGGCGAAGTAGAAACGTGCGGTAGCCAGTTTGGCGGTGTAGAAGGTGTCGCCGCTGGATTCTTTTTCGAGGGCGATCTTGGCCATCTGCGCGAACAGGTAGCTGTAGATCATGTGGCCGACGACGCGCAGGTAAGGCACGCATGCCGCGCCCACTTCGTCAGGGTTCTGGAAGGCCTTCATGCCGATTTCCATGGTCAGCTTGGTGACTTTGTCGCCCAAATCGCCCAGTGGGGTGACGAATTCGCTCATCGCTTCATCGGTGCCGTTGTCTTCGACGAAAGCCTTGATCTTTTCGCCGAACTTGCGCAGCTTGGCGCCGTTGTCACCGAGGATCTTGCGGCCCAGCAGATCGAGCGACTGGATCGTGTTCGTGCCTTCGTAGATCATGTTGATGCGCGCGTCGCGCACATACTGCTCCATGCCCCATTCCGAAATGTAGCCGTGGCCGCCAAACACTTGCATCGCGTCCGAGGTGGCGATCCAGGCGTTGTCGGTGATGAAGGCCTTGATGACGGGCGTCAGCAGCGCCACTTCGTCGGCAGCTTCCTTGCGCACGTCGGCGTCCGGGTGGTGCAGTTCGCGGTCGATCTGCAGCGCCACGTAGGAAGTGAAAGCGCGCGCGCCTTCGGCGTAGGCTTTGCCCGTCAACAGCATGCGGCGCACGTCAGGGTGCACGATGATGCGGTCGGCCGGCAGTTCCGGGTTCTTGATGCCGGACAGCGAACGCATTTGCGTGCGGTCCTTGGCGTAGATCAGCGCGTTCTGGTAGGCGATTTCCGTCAGGCCCAGCGACTGCATGCCCACGCCCAGGCGAGCCGCGTTCATGAAGACGAACATGGCGTTCAAGCCCTTGTTTGGCTGGCCGATGATCCAGCCTTTCGCGCCGTCCAGGTTCATCTGGCAGGTCGAGTTGCCGTGGATGCCCATTTTTTCTTCGATGGCGCCGCAGGTGATCGGGTTGCGTTCACCGACCGTGCCGTCCGCATTCGGCAGGAATTTCGGCACCAGGAACAGCGAGATGCCTTTCGAGCCTTCCGGCGCGTCCGGCACGCGGGCCAGCACCAGGTGCAGGATGTTTTCCGCCATGTCGTGCTCGCCGGCCGAGATGAAGATCTTGTTGCCGGTGATGGTCCAGGAACCGTCCGCCTCAGGCAGCGCTTTCGAGCGCAGCAGGCCCAGATCGGTGCCGCAGTGCGGTTCGGTCAGGCACATGGTGCCCGTCCATTCGCCCGACACCAGTTTCGGCAGATACACTTCCTTCTGGTGGTCGGTGCCGTGTTCCTTCAGGCACTCGTAGGCGCCGTGCGACAGGCCCGGGTACATGGACCAGGCCTGGTTCGACGAGTTCAGCATTTCATAGAACGAGTTGTTCAGCACGACAGGCAAGCCCTGGCCGCCGTATTCCGGATCGCAAGCCAGTGCCGCCCAGCCGCCTTCGACGTACTGCTTGTAGGCTTCCTTGAAGCCTTTAGGCGTGGTCACGCTTTTCGTGACGGGGTCGTGGTGGCAGCCTTCGCGGTCGCCGGAGTGGTTCAGCGGGAACAATACCTCGGAGGTGAATTTGCCGCCCTCTTCCAGCACCTGGTTGATGATGTCGGCGTCGACGTCGGCGTACGACGGCATTTGCTTCAGTTCTTCTTCCACTTGCAGGAACTCATGCAGAACGAATTGCATATCCCGGATTGGCGCGACGTATTGACCCATAATTTTCTCCTGAAGGCGATTAGCTAAAGTGTTGTACTTGTAAGTGCGTGTGCGTTGTTGCGGATACTGCCTGACGGCTTATTTGCTTGTGACGGAATTCTGGTACGACGCCAGCAGGCGGATAAAGCCCGCTTGCGCCCGTTCGATGCTGCCCGGCACGCGCAGGAAGCGCGCGTCGTGATGCAGGGCCAGGATCAGGCCATACATCTCGTACACCAGCTGCTGGGCGTCCGTGTCCGCTTTCAGGTCGCCCGTGGCGATCGATTGCTCGACACTGCGCAGCAGCGCGCCCTGCCAGGCCCGCACCATGGCCACGAGGGACTCGCGGATGGGACCGGGACGGTCGTCATACTCGACGGCGCCGCTGATATAGATGCAGCCGGAAGCGATTTCCACGCTGACCCGCTTGACCCAGCGCGCAAACATCGATTGCAGACGCTGGATGCCGCGTGGTTCTTTCATGCTGGGAAAAAAGACTTCTTGCTCGAAACGATAGTGGTAGAGCTTCAGCACTTCCATCTGCAAGTCTTCGCGCGAGCCAAAGTGGGCAAACACGCCCGACTTGCTCATGTTCATTTTGTCCGCAAGCAGCCCGATGGTCAGGCCCTCCAGGCCGTCGCGGCTGGACAGGTCCAGCGCCACGTCGAGGATGGCGGCACGGGTCAGTTCGCCCTTGCGCATGAATTTGACTGAAGTATTCAAGATTACCGTTCTAAAAGTGATGTTGCCGATTTGGCGGACTGAAGCGAGGGTAAAAAAAAGCACGCTCCAAAAAAATCCGAACGCTCGTACTATTATCCACTACCACGTAAAAGTCAAACGGGAACTTTAGAGCCGGTGTTCTATTGGTGCAGCGCAGCATTTTTGGGCCGCGTGTTTATAGCGATTTCAGGCAGGCAAAAGCGGCATGCGCCCTTGCCGCATGGCCTCAGTCGAGGCCGCCTGCCTTGTTCAATTGACGGCGGTCGCGCTTGGTCGGCCGCCCCTTGATGGTGGCGCCCGGCTCGCGGAACAGCTTGCGCTCCTCGGCCAGTTGCTCGCGGCGGGCGATGCTGGCCGGCGTTTCGCCATACAGCAGACGCGCCACGGGCGCCGCGCCGCGCTTGTCGGACAGGCCCAGCACGGCCACTTCCCATGTCTCCGCGCCATTGTCGATGGCCAGCTCGTCACCCACGCGCAGGCTGCGCGCCGGTTTCACGCGCTCGCCACCCACTTTGACCTTGCCCGTGTCGACGGCTTCGCTGGCCAGCGAGCGCGTCTTGAAGAAGCGCGCCGCCCACAGCCATTTGTCCAGCCTTACCGTTGTCATCTCGTTCATGCGTACTTGCCTACTGAAAAAATGCGCATCACCAGCCGGTACACGAGGAAGGCGGCTTCATAGCCGATGCGCCGGAAGCGGCCGATGTGCTTGAAATCATCCTGGTGAATCACGATGCCGTCGGCCACGCCCTGCTCGATGTGCTGGCGCAAGCTTTGCGCGAACGCCACGTCCTTGATCACCACGTTCGCTTCCTGGTTCAGGAACAGGCTCAGCGCGTCAATATTGCTGGAACCGACCGTCGCCCAGTCATCGTCGACGACGGCCACCTTGGCGTGCAGCTGCGTCTTGCGGTACTCGACGATTTTCACGCCGGCGGCCAGCAGTTTCGGATAAAACGAGTGCGCCACGGCGTCTTGCATGCGAAATTCGCCCACGCCGATCAGCAAGACCACATCGACGCCCCGCTGGGCCGCCTGGGCCAGCGCGCGGCGCAGCTTGTGTCCGGGCGCGAAATACGGGTTGGCCAGCATCACGCTTTTACGCGCCTGGCCCAGCGCCTGCAGGTAGGCGCGCTGGATGGTGCGGCGGTTGCGCAGGTTGTCGCGCACGACAAAGCCGGCCACGACGGGGTTCTTCGCCAGCTCCTTGCTGACGACGCGCATCTTGCGGTACAACTTGATACGCCGCACCAGGTTCATTTTCCCCAAGCGCGCCCACTGCGCCTGCACCTCTTCGTGGATGGCGTCGACCAGCGGGCCCTTCACCTGCACGGCGAAATCCCAGCGCGGCGCTTCCAGGCTGATGTTGTGGTCGTAGTCGCAAAACATGTCATCGTTGATATTGATGCCACCCACCAGGGCGATTTCTCCATCGGCCACGCAAATCTTGCGGTGCGTGCGCGTGATGCCGCGCTTGAACCAGGGGTTGAAGATGCGGTGGTGCACGCCAGCCGCTTCCAGCTCCGCATGCATGGCGTTGACCCGGCGGTTGCCCGTGCCGAACCAGTCCGTGATCATGCACACCAGCACGCCGCGCGCGGCCGCGCGTTTGAGCGCGTCGAGCACCAGGGTGCCCGTGGCGTCGTCGGCAAAGATATACGTTTCGAAATAGACTTCCGCGCGCGCGCCGTCGATGGCGGCTATCAGCGCGGGAAAGTAATCGGTGCCGCAATACAGCAGCTGGATGTCGTTGTGGGCGATGAAATTGACTGTACGCATGCTGGCAGTCTACGCGAGTTTCAAAGCGGCAACGATCGGCGCGTGGTCCGACAGTTTTGCCCACAGGGTGCCATGCATCACTTGCGCGCCTTCCACGTGGAAACCGCGCACATAGATGCGGTCCAGGCGGAACCACGGCAAGGCGGCGGGAAAGGTGCGCGCCGGCACGGGTGTCGGGGTCTTGCTCTGGCGCCGCGCCAGGGTGCGCACCAGGTCGCCCAAGGCCGAGTTCGATGCGCGCTGGTCGAACACCTCGACCACGCCGAGCGCATTGCGCAGCTTGTCACTGAGCGTGTTGCGCCAGTCGTTGAAGTCGCCCGCGATGATGACGGGTTCGCCATCCGGCGCCGATTCCATGACGGCGTCGATCAGCGCCTGCGTCTGGCGGCCCCGTCCCGATTCGAACAGGCCCAGGTGGACGACATAACAGTGCACGTCGGCCTGCGGCGTCTTGAGCACGCAATGCAGGATGCCGCGTTGCTCGTAGGCATGGTCAGAGACGTCGTGGTTGGTTTGCGAGGCGATGGGAAACTTGCTCAGCAAGGCATTGCCATGGTGGCCGTGATCGTACACGGCATTCATGCCATACGCGGAATGGTGTTCGGCGCCGGCAAAAAACTCATGCTGTGACGCTTCCGGCCAATGCTTGTGGCCGTTTTTCTCGGCGCCATAACGGGCCGCATTGCGGTCATGCTTGCCTTGCACTTCCTGCAAAAAGACGACATCGGCATGAAACAGGGCAATCGCCTGTTTTAAAGCATGCACGCGGGGCAAGCCTCGCACGGAGGAGACACCCTTGTGAATATTATAAGTTGCTACGCGGATTTTCATGCATTGATTCTACTCCCAGACGGGCCTCGCGCGGCGCCAGCGTAGGTGCGCGTGCGCACCTATGGCAGCTTTATCTGCCCGTCATCGCCGCCAGCAAACTATCGATGGCGCTGATGCTGCCCACCACCATGCCGATCACCCACAAGCCCTTCACGATCCGGGGTGCGCTGCTCCAGCTGAAGGCACCCCGTCCGCCGGCAAAGCAACGGGGATGCAACAGAAATCCCAGCATCAGCAAGGGCAAGCCTGCCTGTGGAAGGCGGGCATGCGGCTGATCGGGGAAACACACGGCATACAGGGCGCCAACTATCCAGGACAGAAATACGGCGCCCACGAGACGCTGCTGAAAAGAAAGTTGAGACCAGTTCAGCATGTACGCCTTTCGTCAGGAAGTGAAATTACTATTAAAGCAATAATACCACATGACAATAGTTTGCAGCGCTTAAGCCAGCATGCGTCCCACGCCCGCCGTCACGCTGACGAGCAGCGCGGTGATGCCGGCGGCCCAGACGATTTTCACCAGCAACGGCGCGCCGCGCCAGGCCACGGTGCGCTTGCCCTTGGCAAATGCGCCCGGATGCAGCAGCCAGCCGATCGCCATCAGCGGCATGCCGATCGGCGGCGTGCGGCCAGGCACGGTGGAGCTGAACAGCAGGAAAATAAAGCACAGGCAAAAAACGATGCCCAAGGTGCCCAGCATTTTTTGCTGTGTCGTCAAATGTAACCAGTTCAACATGGAATGCTTTCTAGGGAAATCAGGTGGGGCGCGCCAGGCCCGTCATGGCCGGCAATTGCAAAATCGCTTCCGCGTTGGATGACGAGAAACAGCGGTCGGCCGCCGCCAGGTAAGGTAGCCACGCGTACTGCAAGTGTTCGCGCGGGCTCAGGGTGATGGCGATGTCGCGCGGCACTTGCACGCTGAACACGTGTTCCGTGTTGCGCGTCACGCCGGGCGCATAGCGGTGGCGCCAGATCGGGTAGATCTCGTACACGTTCGACAAGTTCCAGTCGCGCAGCACAATATCGCGCCCATCGGCAACGATGCCGGTTTCTTCCGCCAATTCGCGCGCGGCCGTCTGCAGCAGCGGTTCATCGACGGCATCGACGGAACCCGTCACCGATTGCCAGAAGCCGGGCTGGCCCGCGCGTTCGATGAGCAAGACGTCAAGGTCAGCCGTATGAATGACGACCAGCACGGAAACAGGGATTTTATGAGTCATATCAACAATGAAAAAGGCGCCACGACAGCGCCTTTTTTTGCATAGTGGATCAAACAGCGGCCGCCAAGGCAGCCGCATGCTTCATTACACTACTTTTGGCTCGGCGCTGCGCAAACGGATGTGCAGTTCACGCAGTTGCTTCTCGTCCACTTCCGACGGCGCATGGGTCAGCAAGTCTTGCGCGCGCTGGGTTTTCGGGAAGGCGATCACGTCGCGGATCGATTCGGAACCCGTCATCATGGTCACGATACGGTCCAGGCCGAATGCCAGGCCGCCATGCGGTGGCGCGCCGTATTGCAGGGCGTCGAGCAGGAAGCCGAACTTCAGCTGCGCTTCTTCCGCGTCGATCTTCAGCGCGCGGAACACTTTCGACTGCACTTCTTCGCGGTGGATACGGATCGAACCGCCGCCCAGTTCCCAGCCGTTCAGAACCATGTCGTAGGCCTTGGCGATGCAGGCGCCCGGATCGCTTTCCAGCATGTCTTCATGGCCGTCTTTCGGCGCCGTGAATGGATGGTGGGTTGCCGTCCAGCGGTCCGCTTCTTCGTCGTGCTCGAACATCGGGAAGTCGACCACCCACAATGGCTTCCACACGTCTTCGAACAGGCCGGCCTTCTTGCCGAACTCGCTGTGACCGATTTTCACGCGCAGCGCGCCGATGGCGTCGTTGACGACCTTGGCCTTGTCGGCGCCGAAGAAGATCAGGTCGCCGTCTTGCGCGCCCGTCTGCTCGAGGATCGTGGCCAGCACGTCGGCAGGCAGGAACTTGACGATCGGCGACTGCAAGCCTTCAGGACCCTTGGCTTTCTCGTTGACCTTGATGTAAGCGAGGCCCTTGGCGCCGTAGATGGCGACAAATTGCGTGTAGGCATCGATTTCCGAACGTGGCATGCTGCCGCCTTGCGGTACGCGCAGGGCAACCACGCGGCCGCCGTTCATGTTGGCGGCGCCGTTGAAGACCTTGAATTCGACCGACTTCATGACTTCCGTCAAGTCCGTGAAGGCCAGCTTGACGCGCATGTCCGGCTTGTCGGAACCGTACAGGCCCATCGCTTCGGCGAAATCCATCACCGGGAACGGGTTCGGCAGGTCGATGTCCAGGGTGTTCTTGAAGACGACGCGTATCATGTCTTCGAACAGGTCGCGGATTTCCTGTTCCGTCAGGAACGAGGTTTCGCAGTCGATCTGCGTGAATTCAGGCTGGCGGTCAGCGCGCAAGTCTTCGTCGCGGAAGCACTTGGTGATCTGGTAGTAACGGTCGAAGTTGGCGACCATCAACAGTTGCTTGAACAACTGTGGAGATTGCGGCAAGGCGAAGAAGCTGCCCGCGTTCACGCGCGACGGCACCAGGTAATCGCGCGCGCCTTCTGGCGTGGATTTGGTCAGCATCGGCGTTTCGATGTCGATGAAGCCCAGCGCGTCGAGGTACTTGCGCACTTCCATCGTCACCTTGTAGCGCAGGCGCAGGTTGTTTTGCATTTGCGGGCGGCGCAGGTCCAGCACGCGGTGCGTCAGACGCGTCGTTTCCGACAGGTTGTCGTCGTCCAGCTGGAAAGGCACGGGTACGGAAGGGTTCAGCACTTCCAGCTCCGAGCAGACCACTTCGATCTTGCCCGATTTCAGGTTGTTGTTGATCGTGCCTTCGATACGGTTGGTCACGACGCCCGTCACGCGCAGGCAGAATTCGTTGCGCACGGCTTCGGCGACCTTGAACATTTCCGCTTGTTCCGGGTTGCAAACGATTTGCACCAGGCCTTCACGGTCGCGCAAGTCGATGAAAATCAGGCTGCCGTGGTCGCGGCGGCGATGTACCCAGCCGCACAGGCTGACGGTTTGTCCCAGCATGGCTTCGGTAACGAGGCCGCAGTATTCAGTACGCATAGACATAAAATTCTCAGTTCAGGTTAGTGAGTGTTCAATCCGGCCACGTCCCACGTGGGACGCCTGCCTTTATTCTTTGGCTGCCGGTACCGGGACCGGGGCCGGTACAGCAACAACTTCCGCAGGCGCCACCACGCCCATCGAGACGATATATTTGAGCGCCGCATCGACGCTCATGTCGAGTTCGACGACATCGCTGCGCTTCATCATCAGGAAAAAGCCCGATGTCGGGTTCGGCGTCGTCGGCACGTACACGCTGACAAAGTCGCCCACCAGGTGGTTCGCCGCATCGCCGCCCGGCACACCCGTCAGGAAAGCGATGGTCCAGGAGTTCTGGTGCGGATACGGCACCAGCACGGCCTTGCGGAAGGCGTTGCCCGACGGGGAAAACAGGGTATCGGAGACTTGCTTGACGCTCGAATACAGGGAATTGACGATGGGTATGCGTTGCAGCAATTTTTCCCACAGTTTCACCACGTAATTGCCGACCAGGTTATTCGTCAGCAAGCCCGTGAAGAAGACGATCAGTACCGTCAATACCGTGCCCAGGCCGGGAATGGTGCTCAGCGGAGGAACCAAGTGGCCGAACCATATGCTGGGCTTCGTACTGCCGGGCACCAGCAATAGCGACTGGTCCATCGTGCTGATCACCAGATTCAGAACCCAGGCCGTAATGGCCAGGGGCACCAAAATCAGTAATCCGGTAATAAAATATTTACGCATCGGTTTCTCGGTAAGGGATCGTAGCGGCGCGGCGCGCGCTCAGTCCGCTTTCGGCGCAGCGGCAGCAGGGGCGGGCGCAGGCGCGGCAGCAGGTGCGCTCTCGGTGCTTGCGGCAGGCTTGGCGCCATCAGCCGGGCCCGTCGGGATGGCCGTGGTGGGCGCCGTGCCGCCGCGGAAATCGGTCGCGTACCAGCCGGTGCCCTTCAATTGGAAACCGGCGGCCGTCAATTGTTTCTTGAAACTGGGCTTGCCGCACGACAGGCACACCGTCAGTACTGGATCGGAGATCTTTTGCAAGACGTCCTTGGCAAAACCACACTCGTCACAACGGTAAGCGTAAATCGGCATCTCTACTCCGAGAAAATCATCAAAAACCCTGAATTATAAAGCTTTTCCTTTGCTCCCAGCAGAAATTGCCCCGCCCGCCTCAGTCCGCCCGGCGGCGCCAGCTCATCCAGCGCTCCTTGCCGGCGAAGACGGCGATGGAATCATCGACGGCTTCATCGGCGAGGCAGTCGAAATGCGGCGCCAGCAACTCCTGCAGTTTCTCACGAGAAATACCAAATGGCGGTCCCTTGGCATTGTCGTCAAAGAAAAAGTAACCGGCCAGCATGGCACCGGGCGCCAGCAGCTGCGCCCAGCGGGCCGCCACTTGCGGCCACATGGCACGCGGCATGGCGCACAGGAAGGCCCGTTCATAGATCAGGTCCAGCGGTGCGGCGGGTTCCCAGGCAAAGAAATCCGCTTCCACCACCTGCCCTGCCCGCGCACCGACGACGGCGCGCGCGGCGGCCACGGCGGCCGGCGAAAAGTCGATGGCCGTGGCATCCCAGCCGTGATCGAGCATGAAGACCAGTTCATACGCGGAACCGCAGCCGGGAATCAGGCAGCGCAACGGCGCCGGGCTGCCGGCAACGAAACTGCGCAGGCGCGACGGCACGCCGCCGTGGTCCCAGGGCGTAAATTGCTTCTCGAACCGCTCGTCCCAGAAGGCGGGCGAGAGCGGATCGCGGGTTTGGAAGTCAGCCATCACTTACGTCCTCAGCCTTTAAAACGGCAGTTGATGCCAGCGCATGAACACTTGCAAGCCCAACGCGCCGAGGGCGAAGGCGCCCACGAAGTACACGATAAAGCTCAGCAAGCGATTCGTCTGGCGTTGTTCCGCCAGCAAGGTTTTCATCAATTCCACATCGTTTTCGCGCGGCTCGCCATGCACCGTCAAGGCCTGGTGCAGCAAGCGCGGCAGTTGCGGGAAGATGTGCGCATAGCGGGGCGCCTCGGCGCGCAGGCGCTCCATGAAGCCTTGCGGGCCCACCTGGTTGCTCATCCATTTTTCCAGATACGGCTTGGCCGTTTGCCACAGGTCCAGTTCCGGGTCCAGCTGGCGCCCCAGGCCTTCGATATTGAGCAGGGTCTTTTGCAACAGCACCAGCTGCGGCTGCACTTCCACGTTGAAGCGGCGCGAAGTCTGGAACAGGCGCAGCAAGACTTGTCCGAAAGAAATATCCTTCAGCGGACGGTCGAAGATCGGCTCGCAGCAGGCGCGCACGGCCGCTTCCAGCTCATCGACGCGCGTATCCTTCGGCGCCCAGCCCGATTCGATATGCGCTTCGGCCACGCGCTTGTAGTCGCGGCGGAAGAATGCGAGGAAGTTTTGCGACAGATAATCCTTGTCGTAGTCGTTCAACGTTCCCACGATGCCGAAATCGAGCGCGATGTAGCGGCCGAACGATTCTGGCGCGATCGACACAAGGATATTGCCCGGGTGCATGTCCGCATGGAAAAAGCCGTCGCGGAACACTTGCGTGAAGAAAATCTCCACGCCATCGCTGGAGAGTTTGCGCAAATCCACGCCGGCCGCCACCAGGCGCTCCGTTTGCGACACGGGGATGCCGACCATGCGCTCCATGACGATGACGCTGCTGGAGCAATAATCCCAGTGCATTTCCGGCACCAGCAACAAGTCCGAGTTGGCAAAGTTGCGGCGCAGCTGGCTGGCGTTGGCCGCCTCGCGCATCAGGTCCAGCTCGTCGTGCAGGTATTTGTCGAACTCGCCCACCACTTCTTTCGGTTTCAAACGCTTGCTGTCGGCCCACAGGCGGCTGGTCCAGTCGGCGGCGATGTGCATCAGGGCCACGTCTTCGTCGATCAGCTTTTTCATGCCTGGACGCAAGACCTTCACGGCCACTTCGCGGCCATCTTTCAAATTGGCGAAGTGCACCTGGGCAATCGAGGCGGACGCCACCGGCTCGCGCTCGAAGCGGGCAAACAATTGATCCGGGTGCGCACCGAGCGATTTGGTGATTTGCGCGATGGCCAGGTCGGAATCGAAAGGCGGCACGCGGTCTTGCAGGCGCGCCAGTTCTTCGGCGATGTCGGGCGGCATCAGGTCGCGCCGGGTCGACAGCACCTGGCCGAATTTGACGAAAATCGGGCCCAGCTCTTCCAGCGCCAGGCGCAGGCGCAAGCCCCGTGGCGACGACAGGTCGCGCCAGAAAATCAGGGTGTCGATCAATTTGGCGGTGCGGGGAACTTGCAGACCAGAAATCGCTATCTCATCCAGACCGTACTTGATGGAAACACGGATGATTTTAAACAGGCGCAGAAATTTCAATATCATGTAGACAAATCCGGTGAGGAGGACTGCAGCTGGACGGCGGCGGCCGCCTTTTCCAGCCGGGCAAGGCGCTTGGCCAGGCGTTCGACGTCATCGCGCACGCGCGTCACGCCAGCGGAATACTCTTGCAAGGTAGCAGGACGGATCAGCATGGGCTGTTCGTCGAGGAAATATTCGGCCACGTTTTCCGCCAGCTTTTGCTGGCCCGTGCGCACAAAGGAGGCCGCATCTTTCGCGCCGGAAACGAGGCGCGTGGCCAGCATGGGCCCGACGACTTTTTCCAGGTCGTGCTCGGCTTCCCAGCGCAAGCCCTTGCTCAATTGCGAAATCGCATTGGCAAACTCGGCATCGCCTTCGATTTTCACATACGAAAACGCCCGCTCGCGGTTTTGCAGGATCAGCGGCACATCGGACAATTTCACGCGGATGGTCACGTTGGCCGGCATGTCGGCCGGCGCCGCTGCCAGCATGCCGGCGCTGTCGACGCGCAGGCGCAAGGCCACGGCGCCCGTGTCGATGCAGGCCAGCTTGCCGGCGTGCACGGCCAACTGCTGGCGCGCCCACGGCTCTTGCGCCAGCAAGTGGTTGATGGTCGCGATGACGGGCGTCATCAGGGAGAGATCGGAAAGTGGTGCCATCTATATACAGCGCGCCAGGCGCGCCCCTAAAAGAAAAAACCGCCCGTAAAACTACGCGGGCGGTTTCGATCTTACCAGTTCAGCAGGAAATATCTGTTAAGCATCATGCATTCCGCATGGACTTAAGCCAGTATTCAGCAAGTTTTTGCAATTAATTCAATTGCTGGATGCCTGCCAGGACCCAGCCGCTGTTGCCGCTGACGGGTTTCGACATATTCCACACTTCCGCGAACGGTTCCGCCGCGGCGCCCGGCGCCGAACGGATCAGGCCCGTAAATTTCACGCTGGCCAGGTAATCGTTGACGCTCGTCTCGATGCCCAGGAGTTCGGCATCGATGGTGACGACATCCGTAAAGTCCGGCTGCGCGCCCCGTTCCTGGATTTGCATGCGCAGTTCCGCATACACTTCCGGCGACGTGAATTCGCGGATATCGTTGACGTCCGCCTTGTCCCAGGCCGCTTGCAGGCGAATGAAATTGCTTTTCGCGTGGCGCAGGAAGGCATCCTTGTCGAAGTCGCCTGGCACGCCCCATGGCGCTGCAGCGGGGGCCGGGACCGGGTCCGGCTTATCCAGGCCAACGCCGGACGAGACGGGTTGCAGCGGCGGCAGCGGTGGAATGCGCGAACCGATGTCAGGCACGTTGCCGGCTGGCGCAGGCTGGTTGCCGAAACCGGCGAACGGCGCATTGCCGCTGGCATTGCTGTCACGCTTGCCGCGCACCATGCGGTAGATGAAGAAGGCCACGCCGGCCAGCAAGGCCACCATCAGCAGGGTACTGATCATGCTGGCCAGGGCGCCGCCCAGGCCGAAATGCGACAGCAGCGCGCCCAAACCCAGACCCAGCAAGGCGCCGCCCAGCAAGCCCTTCCAGCGGCTCGGTGCCTTGGCGGCAGGGGCCGGTGCGGGAGCCGGCGCAGGTTGCGCCTGGCGTGGCGCGGCGGCCGGTGCCGGGGTTGGCGCCGGTGCGGGCGCCTGGCGGCCCACGTTTTGCGACTGGCGGCCAAACGAACGGCCACCGCCCATGGGACGGGCCAGCGCCTCGCCCAGCATGGATACCGTGGTCGCGGCCAGCATCATGCCGACCATAAATTTCTTCAATTTCATTCCATCTCCTAAAATCACCAACGTTGATGCATTACATCTTGATACCGGTGTGCAAAGCGGCAATACCTGCCGTCAAATTGTAGTACTGCACGCGTTCCAGGCCCGCCGTTTCCATCATGGTTTTGAGGGTTTCCTGGTCCGGGTGCATGCGGATCGATTCGGCCAGGTAGCGGTAGCTTTCCGCGTCGCCGGCGATTTTCTGTCCGAACCACGGCAAGACCGAGAACGAATACAGGTCGTACGGCTTTTGCAGGGGCGCCGCCACCTTGGAAAACTCCAGCACCAGCAGCTTGCCGCCCGGTTTCAGCACGCGGCGCATTTCCGCCAGCGCCACATCCTTGTGCGTCATGTTGCGCAGGCCAAAGGCCACGCTGACACGGTCGAAATAATTGTCGGGGAATGGCAGTTTTTCCGCGTCACACAACATGGTGGGGGTGAGCAAGCCGCGATTCAAGAGGCGGTCGCGGCCCACGCGCAACATCGATTCATTGATATCGGTCAACCAGACTTCGCCGGTAGGGCCCGCCTGCTTGGCGAATGCCTTCGACAGGTCGCCCGTACCGCCGGCGATGTCGAGCACCTTGAAACCGGGGCGCACGCCCGCGTTGGCAATGGTGAACGTCTTCCACAGACGGTGCAGCCCGCCCGACATCAAGTCGTTCATCACGTCGTATTTGGCAGCGACGGAATGGAACACCTTGGCGACTTCGCGCACTTTGTCGTCTTCTGCAACTGTTTTGTATCCGAAATGGGTCGTATTGGTCATGGTAGGCAGTCTGTTTGAACTTGGGAGCATTATACAAGCGGCAGGCGCATTTCCCCGTGACGCCGGAGAAGGTATTGCCTTTCCACTGCATTCGCAGCCAGCATGGCCGCCCGCGCGTATGCCGCCAGCGCCCCCGGCCGGTCACCCTGGCGGCGCAGCAAGTCGGCGCGAGCCGCGTGCAGATAATGCGATAGCGCCAGGCTGGGCACGGTTTCCAGGCGATCGAGCCACGCCAGCCCGTGTGCTGCCCCATGCTCCATGGCGCAGGCGATGACGGCATTGAGCAAAATCAAGGGTTCCGGCTTGTGCCGCAGCAAGGCGCCATACAGGGCGCTGATCTGGCGCCAGTCCGTCTGGCTGGCCGTGGGCGCTTTGGCGTGCAAGGCGGCAATGGCGGCCTGCAACTGATATGGCCCCGGTGCGCGCGCCGGCAAGGCCAGTTCCAGCAGCGCCAGTCCCTCGGCAATCAGGCCGCCATCCCACAGGCGCCGCTCCTGCTCTTCCAGCGTCAGCAGAAAACCCTCGGGCGACAGACGGGCCGGGCCGCGCGACGCCTGCAGCAGCATCAGGGCCAATAGCCCCTGCACTTCCGGCTGCCCAGGCTGCAGACAGTCGAGCAGCCGCCCCAGGCGCAGCGCTTCCGCGCACAGGTCCGCGCGCAGCAGGGTGTCGCCGCCGCTGGCGCAATAGCCTTCGCTGAACACCAGGTAAATCACGTGCAGCACTTGCGCCAGCCGTGGCTGCAATTCTTGCTCAGGTGGCAACTCAAAGGGGATGCACGCTTCGGCGATCTTGCGCCTGGCGCGCAACAGCCGCTGCGACAGGGCCGCTTCCGCCAGGCCGAAGGCGCGTGCGATCTCGCCCGTGGACAGGCCACACAGGGTGCGCAGGGCCAGCGCCACCTGCGCCTCGGGCACCAGCGCGGGATGGCAGCAAATGAACAGCAGGCGCAGGCGGTCGTCTTCGATGGCGTGCGCTTCTTCAATCACGGGCGCCGGCAGGCCGGAGAACACGGCCTCGGCCTCGCCGACGCTCTTGCCTGCCCGGCGCACGTGATCGAGGCCCGCATTGCGTGCCACGGAACTGAGCCAGGCCGCGGGATTGGACGGGATGCCCGTGCGCGGCCACAATTCCAGCGCCTTGCGGCACGCTTCCTGCAACACATCTTCCACCAGGCCCAGGTCGCCGAAACGCCGCATCAGGCCGGCCAGCACCCTGCCCCTTTCCTGGCGAA
The DNA here is from genome assembly GCF_029690045.1 of Janthinobacterium rivuli. Lineage (NCBI taxonomy): Bacteria > Pseudomonadati > Pseudomonadota > Betaproteobacteria > Burkholderiales > Oxalobacteraceae > Janthinobacterium > Janthinobacterium rivuli. The sequence goes on along the minus strand of NZ_CP121464.1, from coordinate 833,080 downwards.
AGACGTGTTCGACGGCCGACAGGGCGTCGCCGGCCATGTTTATGCCGTGACAGGCCGTACTTCAATGGTGCCCAAGGAAGCCACCGGACAACGCCCGGCCCAGGCCAGCGCCTCGTCCAGGTTGGCACAGGCGAGCAGATAGTAGCCGCCCAGCTGCTCCTTGGTTTCCGCGAACGGCCCATCCGTGATGACGGGCTTGCCATTGCGCACCCGCACGCTGGTGGCACTGGCCACGGGCGCCAGTTCGGCCCCGCCGCGCAGCACGCCGGCCGCCTCCAGGTCCTTCGTATAGCTGGCAAAGTCGGCCATCAGACTGGCCATCTGGCCCTCTTCCATGGATTCATAGCGCGCCTCGTCGGCGTAGATCAGGATCAGGTATTCCATAGTCTCTTCTCCAAAAGAAAAATGCCCGCAAGCGCGGGCATTCATACGACGAACGGGGCGGCGGTTATCCGACAGATTACCGCATTATTTTCTCACCTCAGTGTTTGTGGCCGCAGCTCGGTCCGTGCACGTGGCCGGAAGATTGCTTGACCGTCATGTCGGCCTTCGCGTCGCGGCCGCTGTCGCCCGGGTAGCCGGCTGCCGCCAGCTGGTCCAGATAGGCTTGCCACAGTTTGTCTTTTTCCGCGCCCAGCTTGTACAAATAGGCCCAGGTGTACAGGCCGGAATTGTGGCCATCGCTGAAAGTAGGCTGCACGGCGTAGTTGCCGACCGGCTCCAGGCCCGTGATGCCGACCAGGCGTTTACCTAATTGCAAGGTTTCCTGGCCCTTGCCATGGCCCTGCACTTCGGCCGACGGCGAATACACGCGCAGGTATTCGAACGGCAAGACAAATTCGCTGCCATCATCGAACGCCACGTCGAGCACGCGCGACTGGTTGTGCACGGTCAAGCCGGTCGGTTGCGGTGTTGCTGTTTTTTCAGTCATGACGATACTTTATGCGGATAAACGTTGAATGATGGCGTCGCGCAAGGCCGGCAGCAGCGCGCGGCGCGCGGCCAGGACTTCCGGCGCCGTCTCGCGCTGGACCACGGCCCAGCTGGGGTTCGGGAAATGCGCGTCGTCGCGGTAGCGGGGAATCACGTGCCAGTGCACGTGCGGCGTCATGTTGCCGAAACTGGCCACGTTGACCTTTTCCGGCTGCATCACTTCACGCACGGCCAGCTCGACTTGCCACACGACTTCCATGACATAGTTGCGCTCGCCCGGCGTCAAATCCGTCATTTCCTTCACGTGCTTGTTCCAGATCACACGGCAAAAGCCGGGATAGGCGGCGTCATCAACGGCCACGACAGACAGGCGCTCGCTGCGCCACAGCAAGGTCTCCAGACCTTGCTTGTTGGCGTAGCCGTCGAGCAAGCTGCACAGATCGCAAGGCGCGGACATTACACCAGCACCCGTTCGATGCCGCCGTCATTGGCGCGTTTCACGTAATCCGGCATCCAGTTCTCTCCCAGCAAGTGTTTGGCGATCTCGACGACGATGTAGTCGGCAGTCGTGCCCGAATCGTCATTGTAGCGCGAGAGTCCTTGCAGGCACGACGGGCAGCTGGTGAGGATTTTCACGTCGCCCGTAAACCCATCGCCGCGCAGCTTGTCGGCGCCCTTGACCATCTCTTCTTCCTTGCGGAAACGCACTTGCGTGGAAATGTCGGGACGCGTGACGGCCAGGGAACCCGATTCGCCGCAGCAACGGTCATTCTTCTCGATCTTCACGTTATCCACCGTGCTGATCAAGGAATTGATGGTCTTGCTAGACTCCTGCAGTTTCATCGGATTGTGGCATGGCTCGTGGTACATATAGCGCGTGCCGTTGACGCCTTCCAGCTTGACGTTTTTCTCCAGCAAATACTCATGGATATCCATGATGCGGCAGCCGGGGAAAATCTTTTCAAACTGATACGTTGCCAGCTGGTCGTAGCAGGTGCCGCACGAGACGAGCACCGTCTTGATGTCTAGGTAATTGAGCGTGTTGGCCATGCGGTGGAACAGGACGCGGTTATCCGTCATCATCTTCTCGGCCTTGTCGAACTCGCCCGCGCCCCGCTGCGGATAACCGCAGCACAGGTAGCCCGGCGGCAAGACCGTCTGCACGCCCACTTCCCACAGCATCGCCTGTGTGGCCAGGCCCACTTGCGAGAACAAACGTTCCGAACCGCAACCGGGGAAGTAGAACACGGCTTCCGTATCGGCCGTCGTCGTCTTCGGATTGCGGATGATCGGGATGACCTTGTCATCTTCGATGTCGAGCAGCGCGCGCGCCGATTTCTTCGGCAGGTTGCCCGGCATTTTCTTGTTAATAAAATGGATCACCTGCGCCTTGACGGGCGGCTTGCCCGTCGATGGCGGCGGCGCCTTGGTTTGCTTCTTGGCAAATTTCTTCAGCAAATCGTGGCCCAGGCGCTGCGCCTTGTAACCCCAGCCGATCATGACCTGGCGCGTGGCGTTGATGGTCACGGGGTCGGTGGCGTTGAGGAACATCATCGTCGCCTTGGTGCCTGGATTAAAGCTCTTCTTGTCCATCTTGCGCAGCAAGTTGCGCATGTTCATCGACACGTCGCCGAAATCGATGTTGACGGGGCAAGGCGTGACGCATTTATGGCACACGGTGCAATGGTCGGCCACGTCCTCGAACTCTTCCCAATGCTTGATGGAAATACCGCGCCGCGTCTGCTCTTCGTACAGGAAGGCTTCGATCAGCGACGAGGTCGCCAAAATCTTGTCGCGTGGCGAATACAGCAAGTTGGCGCGCGGCACGTGGGTCGAGCACACGGGCTTGCACTTGCCGCAACGCAAGCAATCCTTGACGCTGTCGGCGATGGCGCCGATATCGCTTTGCTGCATGATCAAGGATTCATGGCCCATCAGGCCGAACGATGGCGTATAGGCATTGCGCAAGTCGGCGCCCATGCCTGGCAGGTTCAGCAATTTGCCTTTATTAAAACGGCCTTCAGGATCGATGCGCTGCTTGTAGCTGCGGAATTCGCCGATTTCTTCTTCCGTCAAAAATTCCAGCTTGGTAATGCCGATGCCATGTTCGCCGGAAATGACGCCGTTCAGCGAGCGGGCCAGGATCATGATGCGGCCCACGGCTTCGTGGGCGTCCTGCAGCATTTCGTAATTGTCCGAGTTGACGGGCAAGTTCGTGTGCACGTTGCCGTCGCCCGCATGCATGTGCAGCGCGACAAACACGCGCGAACGCAAGATGCGCGCATGGATGGCGGTGGCCTCGTCGAGAATCAGTTTGAAGGCGGCGCCGTTGAAGATCTGGCGCAGCTGGGCGCGGATCTCTTGCTTCCAGGTAATGCGTACGGTGCGGTCCTGCACCACGTCGAACAGGGTGGCGTCCGGCTGCGTTTCCAGGCGCGCATCGAACACGGGCAGCAAGCGCTCCATGCCCAGTTCGGCCAATTCGCCCTTCACGTCCGCCAGCGGACGGTCCAGCTGGGCCAGCAGATAGGTCCAGCGGGCCGTGACTTGGGCCAGCAGCTGTTGTGCCTGCTCGGCGCGGTCGCCCAGCATTTCCGCATCGTCGACGCGGTCGTCGGACGCATCGTCGCTCTTGCCTACTGGCAAATTACCTTTGCCAAAGAATTCGCTCAGGGCGTCGGCCAGTTGCAGCTTGTTCTTGATCGACAGTTCGATATTGATGCGCTCGATGCCATCCGTGTATTCGCCCATGCGGTTCAGGGGAATGACGACGTCTTCATTGATTTTAAAAGCGTTGGTGTGCTTGGCGATCGCGGCCGTGCGGGCACGATCTAACCAGAATTTCTTGCGCGCTTCCGGGCTGACGGCCACAAAACCTTCGCCCACGCGGGTGTTGGCGATGCGCACCACTTCCGACGCCGCTTGTGCAACGGCGTTTTCATCGTCGCCGACGATGTCGCCAAACAGGGCCATCTTTGGCAACACGCCCCGCTTCGACTTGGTGGCGTAGCCGACGGCGCGCAGGTAGCGCTCGTCCAGGTGTTCCAGGCCCGCCAGGCGGATGGTTGTATATTGCTCGCCCTTGGCCGGCAAACCATCCAGGTAATCCTTGATTTCCACGATCGACGGAATCGCATCGCGCGCCTGGCCAAAGAATTCCAGGCAGACGGTGCGGGCGAATTTCGGCATCTTGTGCAAAATCCAGCGCGCCGACGTGATCAGGCCGTCGCAACCCTCTTTCTGGATGCCCGGCAAACCGGCGAGGAATTTATCGGTGACGTCCTTGCCCAGGCCCTCTTTACGGAACTTGCGGCCAGGAATTTCCAGGATTTCCGTCTTGAACGGCGCGTTCGGTTTGCTTGCGTCGCGCGTGCTCGGGTGACGCCATTCCAGCTGGAAACGTGCCAGCGCGATATCGTGGATCTTGCCCAGATTATGGTCGAGGCGGGTGACGTCGAGCCAGTCGCCGTTCGGGTCGACCATGCGCCACGAGGCCAGGTTGTCCAGCGCCGTGCCCCACAGCACGGCTTTCTTGCCGCCCGCATTCATGGCGACGTTGCCGCCGATGCATGAAGCGTGCGCCGAGGTCGGGTCGACGGCGAAGACGAAGCCGGCCTTCTCCGCCGCTTCCGACACTTTATTCGTGATCACGCCCGCGCCCGAATTGATGGTCGCGTATTCGTGGCTCAATCCCGGCAAGACCGTCATTTCCACGGCGCCCAGGGTGATGAGTTTTTCCGTGTTGATGACGGCCGACATCGGCGTCAATGGAATCGCGCCGCCCGTGTAGCCGGTGCCGCCGCCGCGCGGGATGATGGTCAGCCCCAGCTCGATACAGCCCTTGACCAGGCCGGCCATTTCCTCTTCCGTGTCGGGCGTGAGCACGACGAACGGGTATTCCACGCGCCAGTCGGTGGCGTCCGTCACGTGCGACACGCGCGTCATGCCGTCGAAACGCACATTGTGCTTTTCCGTGTAGCGGCCCAGCACTTTGACCGTGCGCTTGCGCAAGTCATAGGTCTTGCGGAATTCGTCGCCAAAGTCGGCCACGGCCTTGCTGGCCGCTTTCAGCAGCAGCTCCACATTGGCGCTGCGCGCCTTGGCGACTTCCGGCGCTTCGCCACTGGCAGCGACGTCGCCGCCGGCCGCATCGATGCCCAGGCGGCGTTTGTCGACTTCGGCCAGGCGGTGATGCAAGGCATCGATCAAGCCCTGGCGGCGCTTCGGATTGTCGAGCAAGTCATCCTGCAGGTAGGGATTGCGGCGCACGACCCAGATGTCGCCCAGCACCTCGTACAGCATGCGGGCCGAACGGCCCGTCTGGCGGGCGCCGCGCAGCTCGTCGAGCAGGCGCCAGGAGTCCTCCCCCAACAGGCGTATGACGATCTCGCGATCGGAAAACGACGTGTAGTTATACGGGATTTCACGCAGGCGGCTTGCTGCGGGACCATTGGGCGTTTCTGCCAGTAAAGCTTGGATATGTGCGGGAGCGTTCATGGAGTGTGGTGACGATGTGGACTGGACCCTAAAGACCCATTTTATCTTATTGCGCCGCACCATGCGGGAACAGCCTTATTCCGCCCAAGGTTTAAGCACCTCATCCACTACCATAGCAAATACGGAAAAGCCCTATTTTTCATGAATAAAAAACCAGTCTTGCTGATTTTTCGACGCAAAAATGCCAAGAACAGGACTCTACTACAAACTATCGAACTGCCCAAAAATGGGGCAAACTGGCGTTGCATTACGCCCCGTTTGCGTGCCACTACGCCAGCATTTGTCCAATCCGGTGCCATACGCCATCAGGAACGTAGAGCAGCAAGCCCGTCATGGTCAGGTAGCGCGCGCACTTGCCGACGGCCATGTAGGCCACGCTGGGCCAGAACGGCAGCTTGAGCCAGCCTGCCAGGGTGCACAGGGGGTCGCCCACGATGGGCAGCCAGGCCAGCAGCATGGTCTTGGCGCCATAGCGGGCCAGCCAGCGGAACCAGCGCGTGTCGCGCTCCTTGGCAAACGCCTGCTTGGCCCGGTAGCCGAGCCAGTAGTCGACGATGCCGCCCAGGGTGTTGCCCAGGGTGGCGACGCCGATGGCGGCCCAGAACAGCGCGGGATTGGCCTTGATGACGGCAAAGACGGCCGGTTCCGAGCCGAGCGGCAACAAGGTGGCGGAAATAAAGCTGATCAGAAAGACCGATGTCAGCCCGACTTCCGGCGCTGCGATCAGCTGCAGCAGCCAGGCGATTGCGGATTCGATCATGGAACACTTCACGATGCGGTAAGGCTCTCCATTATAATGAAGAGCAGCTTGCGCGCCGCACAATCCGCGACGGCCGGCAAAGGCATACCCGCCCGCAGTTCCACAGAGCATTATTGTCGCCAGGCTATCCGCCGCGGCGCCGCCGCTATCGCCCGACACGCTCCAGACCCTTTCTGGCCCAGAATCACTTGCTTGCAGACTATGAACATCGACTACCTCAAGAAAATCCTGACCGCCCGCGTCTATGACGTCGCTACTGAAACGCCGCTGGAACTGGCCCCTGCCCTGTCGCAGCGCCTGAACAACCAGATTTACTTCAAGCGCGAAGACATGCAAAGCGTGTTCAGTTTCAAGATTCGTGGCGCCTACAACAAGATGTCCAAGCTCAGCGAAGCGGAACGCAAGCGCGGCGTGATTTGCGCCTCGGCCGGCAACCACGCCCAGGGTGTGGCCCTGTCGGCCGCGCGCATGGGTTGCCGCGCCGTCATCGTCATGCCGACCACCACGCCGCTGGTGAAAGTCGAGGCGGTCAAGGGGCGCGGCGGCGTGAACGTGGAAGTGGTGCTGCACGGCGAGTCCTACACGGATGCCTACAACCATGCGCTGACCCTGGAAAAGGAACAGAAGCTGACCTTTGTGCACCCGTTCGACGACCCGGACGTGATCGCCGGCCAGGGCACGATCGGCATGGAAATCCTGCGCCAGCATGCCGGCCCCATCCACGCCATCTTCGCCCCCATCGGCGGCGGCGGCTTGATCGCCGGCATTGCCGCCTACGTGAAACAGATTAGTCCCGACATCAAGATCATCGGCGTGCAAAGCGTCGATTCGAATGCCATGGCCCGTTCGCTGAAAGCGGGCGAACGCGTGACCCTGAATGACGTGGGCCTGTTTGCCGATGGCACGGCAGTGCGCCTTGCCGGCGAGGAAACCTTCCGCCTGGTGCAGGCATATGTCGATGAAATCATCACGGTCGACACGGATGCCATCTGCGCCGCCATCAAGGATGTGTTTACGGATACGCGCTCCATCCTGGAACCATCGGGCGCCCTGGCCATCGCCGGCGCCAAAGCCTATGTGGAACGGGCCAGCCTGACCAAGCATCCTGTCAACAATGAAACCCTGGTCACCATCGCCAGCGGCGCGAACATGAATTTCGACCGGCTGCGTTTTGTGGCGGAACGGGCCGAACTGGGCGAGTTCCGCGAAGCCGTGTTTGCCGTCACCATGCGCGAACAGCGGGGAAGCTTCAAGCGCTTCTGCTCGCTCATCGGCGCGCGCAACGTGACGGAATTCAACTATCGCATCAGCGATGAAAAAGCCGCGCACGTGTTCGTCGGCATTCAAATTGCCGACCGGCATGAGTCGAGCGTGCTGGCCAAGACCTTCGAGGAACACGAATTCAAGACCCTGGACCTGACCCACGACGAACTGGCCAAGTCGCACATCCGCCACCTGGTAGGCGGCAAGAGCCGGCTGGCGCAGGACGAGTTGCTGTACCGCTTCGAGTTCCCCGAACGGCCGGGCGCACTGATGCGCTTCCTCGACAGCATGGCGCCGAACTGGAATATTTCACTTTGCCACTACCGCAGCCAGGGCGGCGACGTGGGCCGCATCCTGATCGGCCTGCAAGTGCCGCCAGACGAGATGGGAGAGTTCGCCCGCTTCCTCGATACCCTGGGGTACCGTTATTGGGATGAGAGCAGCAATCCCGTGTACAAATTATTCCTGGGGTAAATGGGGAAATAACCCAACTGCACATGCTGGGGTCAGACCCGTCGGGTCTGACCCCGGTCCTTGCCGTTGGGTTGAAATAGGCTACCATGCGTCCTTGACCGAACTACGCCACACGACCATGACCACCACCAACGATCTCGCCGAACTGTCTCCCCTGGGCAAAAGCTCCGCCTACCGCACCGATTACGCGCCGGAATTGCTGTTTCCGATTCCGCGCCAGGGCAAGCGCGACGAGCTGGAACTGCACGGCACCTTGCCGTTCTTCGGCCTCGATATCTGGAATGCGTATGAACTGTCGTGGCTGAATCAGCGCGGCAAGCCACAGGTGGCCATTGCCAAGGTCAGCGCGCCGGCCGATTCGCCCAACATCATCGAATCGAAATCGTTCAAGCTGTACCTGAACTCGTTCAACCAGACCAAGCTCGATAGCGCGGATGCGCTGCTGGCCCTGCTCAAGCAGGATTTATCGAACGGTTTCGGCGCGCCCGTGCAAGTGGAACTGACCTTGCAGGAAGATTTCGGCAAGCTGAAAATGGGCGAATTCAACGGCGTGCTGCTCGACCGCCTGGATCTGGAAATCACGCAATACACGCCCTCGCCGCTGCTGCTGAAAGCCGCCCTGGATGAAGCGCCGGTGGAAGAAAAACTCGTTTCGCACCTGCTCAAATCGAATTGCCTGGTGACGGGCCAGCCCGACTGGGGCAGCGTGCAGATCGAATATGCGGGACCGCAGATCGACCAGGAAAGCCTGTTGCGCTACCTGATCGGTTTCCGCGAGCACAATGAATTCCACGAGCAATGCGTGGAGCGCATCTTTGTCGATATCTTGCGTCAGTGCAAGCCGCAAAAGCTGTCCGTGTATGCGCGCTATACGCGCCGCGGCGGCCTCGACATCAATCCCTGGCGCAGCAATTTCAGTACGGGTACGATGCCGGGCAATCTGCGCAATGCGCGCCAGTAACATTGATTGGGTAACATCGCGCAACACGACGAAACCATGCCAACAGGAATGTTGGCTGTGTTTTAAAACAACGTTGCAGTAGTGCCGCAGAGCATGTCACAGACGGTGAAAAATCGGAAAATCGGCATTCGGCGGCGGAAAAACCGGTGCGCCGCGTGTTTTTAATCAGGAAATAGCCGATACACGCCGATGTTATTTTTTTGCTAAAATGATGGCCACGTGGGCTGTAGCGCCCACTGCGCCCGCAGCGGGCGTATACTGTTGAGAATTGGCGTTACAGGCCACCGAAACAGGCCTATAATTCGGCTCGCAAGCCCTCTGCGCATTGCACCATTTCATTGAGTGTCATGACTAATCTTAGCAAAATATTATCCCTCGAAAACGTCCTGCTGGACTTGGAAGTCTCCAGTAAAAAGCGCGCCTTCGAGCAAGCCGGCCTGATCTTCGAAAACAATTACGGCATCGCCCGCTCTACCGTCTCGGACAATCTGTTTGCCCGCGAACGCCTGGGCTCGACTGGCCTGGGCCATGGCGTGGCCGTGCCGCATGGCAGAGTCAAGGGCAGCAAAACCTTGAAATCGCCGCTGGGCGCCTTCGTGCGCCTGGCCGAGCCGATTCCGTTCGAGTCGCCCGATGGCAAGCCCGTCAATCTGCTGTTTTTCCTGCTGATTCCCGATCATGTCACTCAGCAACATCTGGAAATCCTGTCGGAAATCGCGGAAATGTTTTCCGACGACGCCTTCCGCACGGCGCTGGCCACGGATCCGGAACCGAAATCCGTGCATTCGCGCATCGTCAATTGGCAACCTAGTCTGCAAGCGGCGGGTTAAACTTCAGGTATTCCTCCACTCCTGAAGAAGACTGCCATGTTGCAAACGCCACTGACGATACAACGCCTGTACGACGACAATCGTGAAAGTCTGCAACTGGGCTGGTTCGCCGGCTTCCCCGGCGGCGAGCGCCTGATCTCGGGCGACGTCTCGTCGGCCGCCGACCAGGTGGGCCACTTGAACCTGATCCATCCGGGCCGCATCCAGGTCTTTGGCCACCAGGAAATCAATTACTACCAGCGCCTGAAGGTCAACACGCGCACCCACGTGATTGGCGAGCTGATCGCCGGCGGGCCGCCCGCGCTGATCATCGCGCAGGGGCTGGAAACGCCGCCCGACATCCTCGCCATCTGCGACGAGCAAAACATTCCCCTGTTCTCCACCCCGCTGCCGGCCGCGCAAGTGATCGACTTCCTGCGCGTCTACCTATCGAAAAAGCTGGCGCAGCGCATCATCATGCATGGCGTGTTCATGGACGTGCTGGGCGTGGGCGTGCTGATCACGGGCGATTCGGGCCTGGGCAAGAGCGAGCTGGGGCTGGAGCTGATTTCGCGCAGCCACGGCCTGGTGGCCGATGACGCCGTCGAGTTCTCGCGCATCGCCCCCAACATGATCGAAGGACGCTGCCCGCCACTGCTGCAAAACCTGCTGGAAGTGCGGGGACTGGGTTTACTCGACATCAAGGCCATCTTTGGCGAAACGGCCGTGCGCCGCAAGATGCGCTTGAAACTGATCGTGCACCTGGTGCGCCGCAACGCACTGGAAGAAGAGGTCGAGCGCCTGCCCTTCCTGTTCCCCACGGAAGACGTGCTGGGCTTGCCCGTGCGCAAGGTCGTCATCCCCGTCGCCGCCGGCCGCAACATCGCCGTGCTGCTGGAAGCGGCCGTGCGCAATACGATTTTGCAACTGCGCGGCATCGATACCTTGCAGGAGTTCATGGAGCGGCAACGTTTGGCAATGAGCGGCGATTAATTACCGGGGTCCGACCCGATGGGTCTGACCCCACATTGACTCGAACAATAATTGCAATAATTTGTAAAGATAATTGCCTTGGGAGCAGAGCGTCGATCTTTATTGTATGATCGGCGTATGCATATCGTCCTTATCACCGGAATATCCGGCTCCGGTAAATCCGTCGCGCTCAATGTGCTGGAAGATACCGGTTACTATTGTGTCGACAACCTGCCACCGGCCTTGCTGCCCAGCCTGGTGCAAACCCTGCTCGACGAAGGTACACCACAACTGGCCGTCGCCGTCGATGCGCGCAGCGCCGAGTCGCTGACCAGCCTGCCACACAATGTGGCCCTGCTGCGCGACCAGGGGCACGACGTCAAGGTCATGTTCCTGACGGCGACCACGCATTCGCTGGTGGCGCGCTTCTCGGAAACGCGGCGCAGCCATCCGCTGTCGCACGAATTGCGTCCGAACCAGAATCCCGCCAGCCGCCGCACCCTGATCGAGTGCATCTCGGAAGAACGCGAGCGCCTGTCGGCCATCGAACAACTGGGCCATGTGATCGACACGTCGGAATTGAGCGCCAACAAGCTGCGCGCCTGGATCAAGGATATCGTCGCCTCCGAACGCGCGCCGCTGACCCTGTTCTTCGAATCGTTCGCCTTCAAGCTGGGCGTGCCGCTGGACGCCGATTTCGTCTTCGACGTGCGGGCCTTGCCGAATCCCTATTACGACCTGGCGCTGCGTCCCCTCGACGGACGCGACGCGCCCGTGATCGCCTTCCTCGACGCGCAGCCGAGCGCGCTGGAGCTGCTGGCCGACATCCGCGCCTTCATCGAAAAATGGTTGCCATCATTCAAGTCCGACAACCGCAGCTACCTGACGGTGGCGCTCGGTTGCACGGGCGGCCAGCACCGCTCCGTGTACATGGCGGAACGGCTGGCGCAATACTTCGGCCCCAACGAGCGCGTGGTCCTGCGCCACCGCGAACGCTCCTAGTTAATTCAGGTGGCGCAGCGGATGCGCTTGCGCCGGCCAGACGGGGACAAAGAAGCGCGCCACCATGGCAGTATCGACCTCGTCCAGGCTGGCGGGGTTCCAGCGCGGCGCATTGTCCTTGTCGACCACCAGCGCGCGCACGCCTTCGAGCACTTCGCCATGCGCGAAGTTATGGCGCACCACCGTGCGCTCCAGACGCAGGCAATCGGCCACGCCCAGGTGAGCGCCCCGCTGCAGCAATTCCAGGGTGACCGACATCATCAAAGGAGAGCGCAAACGCATGGCCGCCAGCGCCTTGGTGGCGAATGCACTGCTGTCCTGCGCCAGCGAGGCCATGATGGCAGCCACGGAAGGCGCACCGAAATGGCGGTCCAGCGCCACGCGCTCCGTCGCCAGGGAAGATACCCCCGCCCCGGCCTGGAACGGCGCCGCCAGCGCCTTGATGGCCACCGGCAAGGCCTCGCCCGGCGTCGATTCGAACAGGGCCAGCAGCGCCCCCATCTGCGCCTCGGGCAGGTAGACATCGGCCAGACCCGTGTACAGGGCGTCGGCCGCGTTGATGGTCAGGCCCGTCAAGCCCAGATACAGGCCCAGTTGGCCGGCCAGGCGGGACAGGAAATAACTGCCGCCCACGTCGGGGAACAAGCCAATATTGACTTCCGGCATGGCCATGCGCGTGCGGCCCGTGACGATGCGCAGGCGGTTGCCGGGCCCGGCTTGCGCCACGCCCATGCCGCCGCCCATCACCACGCCGTCCATCACGGCAATATACGGTTTCGGATAGAAATGAATCACATGATTTAAGGCGTATTCTTCCGTAAAGAAATCTTCCAGCAAGGCGCTGCCGCCTTGCGGCGTGGCCAGTCCCGCATCGTAAAAGAAGCGGATGTCACCGCCGGCGCACAGGGCTTTTTCGCTGCTGGAACGGATCACCACGGCGTCCACGTGCGGATCATCGCGCCAGGCCAGCAGGACCGCGCTCAAGGCACGCACCATCTCCAGCGACAGGGAATTCAAGGCTTTCGGACGGTCGAGCACGATGTGCCCGGTGCGGTTGCGGATGGAGGTCTGGACGAAGTCGCTCATGGCAGGCAGGAAAGAAGTGAAAGTGCAAACATTCTAGCGCCTGCGCGGGGAAGATTGCGTTCAACAGGTCCAGGCGCAAAAAAGGGCGCAAGATGTGCGCCCTTAGTTGATCACAACTGCTGGAAGCGGGTGGCCTTAAACGGCGACGACGGCGTCTTCCTCGGAGTTGTCTGGCAGATGCTTGATCGCCTCTTTACCGTGCCCTTGCACTTTGGTTTTGTACTTCATCACTTGCCTGTCCAGCTTGTCGATCAGGGTATCGATTGCGGCATACAGGTCATGCGCCAGGCTTTCCACATAGACGGTTTTGCCACTCAGACGCAGGTTGACTTCAGCCTTTTGACGTTTTTCTTTCTCTTTGAGGTTATCCACGGTCAGAATCACGGCGATATCGATAACTTGATCGAAATGACGTTTCACACGCTCCAGCTTCGTTTGTACGTATTCACGGATGGCTGGTGTCACTTCGAGATGATGTCCGCTGATGGTGAGATTCATACACACTCCTAAAGATGATCGGGTTCGTGCGGTCCATCCTATCCGGCCCGCAGAGGAACCGAAAAAAACTTACAAACACTTACGCAGGCTCACTGGCGGAATTTTCAACGCTTCCCGGTATTTGGCAACAGTACGTCGCGCAATCACCATGCCTTGTTCCCCCAGCATGTCCGCAATCTTACTGTCGGATAAAGGATTTTTAGGGTCTTCTGCTCCTGTCAGTTGCACGATCAATGCCCGTATCGCCGTCGATGACGCTTCGCCCCCCGCTTCGGTGGCGACGTGGCTACCAAAGAAATATTTCAACTCGAACATGCCGTGCGGGGTCAGCATGTACTTTTGAGTTGTTACCCGCGAGATAGTACTCTCGTGTAAACCCAGTGTATCAGCTATTTCACGGAGCACAAGGGGGCGCATGGCAACGGCCCCATGCGAGAAAAAGTTCTTTTGTCTTTCTACTATCGCCTGTGCCACGCGCAGGATGGTGTCGAAACGCTGGCGCATATTCTTGATCAGCCACTTGGCTTCCTGCAACTGTGCGCCCATGGCGCCCTCGCCCTTGCCCTGCTTGAGCAGGTTGGCGTACATGGCGTTGACGCGCAGGCGCGGCATCACATCGTTGTTCAGGGTCACTTGCCAGCCATTGCGCGCGCGCTTGACGACGACGTCGGGCACCACGTAATCGGACACGTCCGAGGCGAACACGGCGCCCGGATGCGGATTGCACTGGCGAATCACCGTCTGCGCTTCGCGCAAGTCTTCCTCGTCGCAATCGAGGGCTTTTTTCAGCTTGTTGAAATCGCGCTGGGCAAACCAGGCCAGGTGCTTTTCCACGATGACGAGGGCCATGCGCCGCGTCACCATGGCGATGTGCGGCAAGCGCTTGATTTGCAGGGCCAGGCATTCGGACGCATTGCGCGCGCCCACGCCGGGCGGATCGAAACTTTGCAGCAGCGACAAGGCCGTGCGCATCTCGTCGGCGTCGATTTCCAGCTCTTCCGGCAGGCGCGCCAGGATGTCGTCGAGCGACTCTTCCAGGTAGCCATTGTCGTCGAGCGCGTCGATGATCAGCTCGACCAGCGCGCGGTCGCGCAATTCGAGCACCGTCACGCGCATCTGCTCCATCAGGTGTTCGCGCAGGGTGCAGTGATGGGCCTCCAGCTGCGGACGCGAATCTTCGTCGTCGGGCGCCTTGCCCCGGCTCGCCTCGCTCCAGTCGCTGTCGCCGCCCTCGGCTGCGGCCGGACTGTCGCCCGCCTCGCCATCAAAAGTTTCCGCTTCGGCCGGCGCGGCGGGCGCTTCCTGGCCTGGCGGCTGGGGCGGCGCTTCGGCCGGCGCCGCCGTGGAACTCAAGGCGCCATCGGACAGCAGGCGCAGCGAACGGTCGAGCGGATCGTCGAGGCGTTCGAGCAAGGGATTGTCCGTCAGCAGTTGCTCTAGCTCCTGGTGCAATTCCAGGGTAGACAATTGCAACAGGCGTATCGATTGCTGCAACTGCGGCGTCAGTGCCAGGTGCTGCGAAGTGCGCAGCTGCAATGATTGTTTCATTGGCTTACATGCGGAAGTGTTCGCCCAGATAGACCCGGCGTACCGACTCGTTCGCGATGATGTCGTCGGGGCGTCCCGACGCCAGCACCGAGCCCTGGTTGATGATGTAGGCACGGTCGCAGATACCCAGCGTCTCGCGCACATTATGATCGGTGATCAGCACGCCGATATTGCGCTCCTTCAAGAAACGCACGATGCGCTGGATCTCGATCACGGCGATCGGATCGACGCCGGCGAACGGCTCGTCGAGCAGCACGAAACGGGGATCGGTGGCCAGCGCGCGGGCGATTTCCACGCGGCGGCGCTCGCCGCCAGACAGGGACAGGGCCTGGTTCTCGCGCAGCTTTTCAATCTGCAAGTCGGCCAGCAATTTGTCCAGGCGCTCCTCGATCTCGGCCTTCTTCAAAGGACGGCCTTCGACGGTCTGGATTTCCAGCACGGCGCGGATATTGTCTTCCACCGTCAGCTTGCGGAAAACGGACGCTTCCTGCGGCAGGTAAGACAGGCCCATCTGCGCGCGGCGGTGAATCGGCAGGCTGGAAATGTCCACGCCGCTGATATCGATGCTGCCGCCGTCCGACGGCACCAGGCCGACGATCATGTAGAACGAGGTGGTCTTGCCGGCGCCGTTCGGGCCCAGCAAACCCACCACTTCGCCGCATTCGACTTGCAGCGAGACATCATGCACGACTTGCCGCTTGCCATAGGTTTTTTGCAGACCGCGAACGATCAGGGTGCTGCCGCAACGTGTATTTTCCATTATTTCTTTCCTGGCGCGGGCGTGGCCGGCGCTTTCTCCGCCGCCGGCGCCTTGGTCTTCGGCTGGATCACCATGCGCACGCTGCCGCCATCGGGCGTGCTGGTGCCGCTGTTGGAATTTTCCATCGCAAACACTTCCTTGCGGCTGTCATACGAGATGAAGGCGCCGTTGGCCACGTCGGTGACTTTCGTGCCTTCCAGGCGGGTCAGCTTGGCTCTGGAAAACAGTTTCACCACTTCCGTCTTGTTGTCGTATTCCACGCGCTCCGCTTCGCCTTCGACCCACAGGTCGCCCGCGCCATCGCGCTTCTGGCGGAAGGTGGCCAGCTTGCCGGGATCGGCCCAGAAGGTAATGAACTGGTAGCCTTGCGGATCTTCCGTGATCAGGGCCCGGCCCGCCTTCATGGTCAGGGTGCCTTTCACCAGCACGACGTCGCCCGTCAGGGTGCGCACCTGCTTGACGTCATCGACGTGGCCGCTGCGTGCCGTGATGACGGCTTCCTTCTCGGAATCGGCCTTCTCGGCATGCGCCACGCCCATGATGGCCAGGGAAAATACGGTCAACAGCAAGATCTTCTTCATAGTATGGTTTCCTTGTTTCATTCTGTCATTTTGCCGCCGCGGCCGGGCGCGGTTTCGGCGGTAGGACCATGCGCAGCGCATTCTGCACTTCCACCACGCCGGTGGCGTTATTGGCCTTCATGCCGACGCCATTGAGGCGCGAGGCGCCCGTCAGGATATCGACAGGCACGTCCGTTTCCATTCTTTCCTCATCCGGGAACACCGTCAGCGCTTCCGTCCTGACCGTCAGGTTCTGCGCCTTCGGGCTGGCCACGCGGTCGATCACGACCTTGCGGTGCAGTTGCAGCCGGGTATTGTCCTGGTCGATATGCGCCAGTTCCGCATTCATGTTCAACGGCGGCATGCCTGGCGTGAGCTTGCGCACGAAGGGCTGGTCGATATCGGACGAATCGTCGGCCGGATAATGCGTGAGCTTGGTGCCCGACACGATATAGCTGGGTTTGCCCGTCAAATCCATGCGCACCAGGCTGAAATTGGTGATGAAATAATCGGGCTCATCCAAATGTTTGCTGGCCTTGATGTCCTGGCTGTTCTTGTTCATCACTTCGAGCAGCCAAAAGCTGGCCAGCGCGACAACAACCGCGCCCAGCAGGGTAAAAATCGTGCGCCAGCGATGGGCGCCTCCTGGCTTACGCATAGGGTTTCACTCTTTCCAATATCACTGGCGGCAAGGCGCGCCTCACTCCAGGAACGGCGCCATGACGCGCGCATAGTTGTCCTGGGCGCGCAGCAGGAATTCGCAGATCTCGCGCACGGCGCCGCGGCCGCCGCCGGCCTGCGTCACATGGTGCGCCAGGCCCTGCGCTTCCGGGCGCCCGCCCGGCACGCTGACGGCAAAACCGACGCGCTTCAGGATGGGCGCATCGATGACGTCGTCGCCGATATAGCCGCATTGCTCTTCCGTCAAGCCCGTCAGCGCCAGTAGTTCGCGAAACGGCGTCAGCTTGTCGTGGCCGCCCTGGTGCACATGGGTAATGCCCAGGTCCTGCGCGCGGCGTGCCGTGATGGCCGAGCGGCGCGCGCTGATGATGGCCGTCTGCACGCCCGATTCCTGCAGCAGCTTGATGCCCAGGCCATCATACACATTAAACGTTTTCATCATCTCGCCGTCCGGGCCGAAATGCAGGCTGCCGTCGGTGAGCACGCCATCGACGTCAAAGATCATCAGTCTGACCTTGGCCGCGCGCGCCAGGTTGTCCGCTACGCTGTCCATCAAATCACCTTCGCTTGCGTCAGATCATGGATATGCAGCGCGCCCACCAGCTTGCCGTCGGCATCGACGACCAGCATCTGGTTGATGCGGAACTGCTCCATCACGGCCACGGCATCGACGGCCAGGCGTTCGGGCGCGATGCTGCGCGGCTGCGCATGCATGACGTCGCGGATCGCCACTTGCGTGAAATCCTGCACGCGCTCGAACATGCGGCGCAAGTCGCCATCCGTAAACACGCCCACGGGGCGGTCGTCGGCGTCGACGACGGCCGTCATGCCCATGCCCTTCTTCGTCATTTCTTCCAGCGCCTGCAGCAGGGAAGCCTGCACGGACACTTGCGGCACCCGTTCGCCGCTGCGCATGACGTCATGCACGTGCGTGAGCAGGCGGCGGCCCAGGGCGCCGCCCGGATGCGAGCGGGCAAAATCTTCTTCCTTGAAGCCGCGCAAGTCGAGCAAGGCCACGGCAAGCGCGTCGCCCAGGGCCAGGGTGACGGTGGTGCTGGCCGTCGGCGCCAGGTTCAGCGGACAGGCTTCTTTTTCAACAGAAACATCCAGGTGCACGTCGGCCAGCTGGGCCAGGCTCGAATTCGGTTTACCCGTCATGGAAATGAGCACGCCGCCCATGCGCTTGACGACGGGCATGATGGCCATCAGTTCCGATGATTCGCCGGAGTACGATATGGCAATAAAAGCATCTTCCGAGGTGACCATGCCCAGGTCGCCATGGGCCGCTTCGGCCGGATGCACGAACAGGGCCGGCGTGCCGGTGGAAGCGAGGGTGGCGGCAATCTTGCGCGCGATATGGCCGGACTTGCCGATGCCGGAGACGACGACTCTTCCTTTGCATTGCAGCAACAGCGCCACGGCGCGGCCCACGCTGTCGTCCGTGGCCAGGCGCGCGTGCAGCGCAACGATGGCGTCGGACTCGATCTGCAAGGTGGTGCGGGCCAGCGCGACAGCGCGCTCGGTCGTCGCTTGCATGTCAATTCGATCAAAAGCTTTCAGCATTGTTTTTTCATGGGTTACACTCATGCCCAAAGTATAAACGAATTAGGAAAGCAAAAAACTTGCCAGTCACAACAAACAACGATTTCCATTGACCGTACCGGGCAACCCATGTTTTCCTCGCTTGAACTGACCCTGATGTTACTCGGCAGCGCCGTGCTGGGCGTGGTCGCTTTCAGAATGTTGCATTTGCCGCCCATGCTGGGCTACCTGGCCGTTGGCATCGTCATCGGCCCCCACGCGCTGGGTCTGGCAGCGGAAAACGAGGCCAGCCACACCCTGGCCGAATTCGGCGTCGTCTTCCTGATGTTTTCCATCGGGCTCGAATTTTCTCTGCCCAAGTTCCTCGCCATGCGGCGCATCGTCTTCGGCCTTGGCATGGCGCAGGTGGTCACCACCATCATCGCCACCGTCGTCTTCGGCTGGCTCGTCGGACATTATCTGTCCGCCTACATCCACCTGAGCTGGCAAGCCGCGTTCGCCCTGGGCGGCGCGCTGGCCATGTCGTCGACGGCCATCGTCTCGAAAATGCTCACGGAGCGGCTGGAGCTCGAAAGCGAACACGGCCGCAAGATCATCGGCATCTTGCTGTTCCAGGACCTGGCCGTCGTGCCCCTGCTGATCCTGATTCCCGCCCTCACGCGCGATTCGGACAACCTGGCCGAAACCCTGGCCTGGGCCGGCGGCAAGGCCCTCGTCGTACTGATCCTGCTGCTGTTCATCGGCCAGAAACTGGTGCGCGGCTGGCTGACCATCGTCGCCAAGCGCCGCTCGCAAGAATTGTTCATGCTCAACCTGCTGCTGATCACCCTCGGCGCGGCCTGGATCACGGAGCGGGCCGGGCTGTCGCTGGCCTTGGGCGCGTTTGTTGCCGGAATGCTCATTTCCGAGACGGAATTCAAGCACCAGGTGGAAGAGGATATCAAGCCCTTCCGCGACGTGCTGCTGGGCCTGTTCTTCATCACCGTCGGCATGCTGCTCAATATCCGCGTCGTACTCGACAACTGGTGGCTCGTCTTGCTGCTGCTGTGCGGCCCCGTGCTGCTGAAATTCGCGCTGATCGCGGGCCTGGCCCGGCTATTCGGCTCCAGCAACGGCGTGGCCCTGCGCACGGGACTGGGACTGGCGCAGGCGGGCGAGTTCGGCTTCGTGCTGCTGAACCTGGCTGGCGGCATCAAGCTGATGGACCCGTTCGTCGTGCAGGTGGTGCTGGCCTCGATGGTGCTGTCGATGCTGGTGGCGCCCTTCCTCATCGCCAAGTCCGACGCCATCGTCATGAAACTGGCGGCCAACGACTGGATGATGCAATCGCTGGCGCTGACCAAGATCGCCACGCGCACCATGGCCTCGCAGAAACACGTGCTGATCGCCGGCTTCGGGCGCAGCGGACAAAGCCTGGCCACCCTGCTGGCGGAAGAAAAGATCGAATACCACGCGCTGGACCTGGACCCGGAACGGGTGCAGGAAGCGCAGCTGGCTGGCGCCCATGTGTCGTATGGCGACGCGGGCCGGCGCGAAAGCCTGGTGGCGGCCGGTATCTACCGGGCCAGCGCCGTGGTGATCACGTACGCGAACACGCCCTCGGCCTTGAAATTATTGCATTTACTTAACGAAATGGCGCCGACCTTGCCCGTCATCGTGCGCAGCCACGACGATACCGACCTCGACCAGCTGAAGAAGGCGGGCGCGGCCGAAGTGGTGCCGGAATTGATGGAAGGCAGTCTGATGCTCGCTTCGCACGCGCTGATCATGATGGGCGTGCCCCTGCGCCGCGTGGTGCACCGGGTGCAGGCGGCGCGCGAGGAGCGTTATGCGTCCCTGCGCGGCTATTTCCACGGTTCCAGCGACGCGGGTGACGATGCCGAGCTGGAGCGCCTGCATACGGTCACCGTCAGCGAAGGCGCGCACTGCGTGGGCTTGCCCCTGAGCACGATCGACGTGGCCGGCTGCGGCGCTGCCGTGACGACCATTCGCCGCGGCCGCGGCCGCCTTGATGTCACGCCCGAGACGCAACTGGCCAGCGGCGACGTGGTGGTGCTGCGCGGCACGGCCGACGCCGTGGCCAAAGCGGAAACGTTACTGTTAAAGTAATTAACCGGGCTGTGCCTGCCAGCTGACGACCTTGTTGCGGCCATCGGCCTTGGCCTGGTACAGGGCCTGGTCGGCATGCGCCACCAGTTGCTGCGCCACCGTTTCGATGGGGAGTAGCGCCGCGTCCGCTTCCAGGCTGGCCACGCCGATCGACACGCTGACCCACGCTTGCGCGCTGCCCGGCAAGTCGAACATGGTGCCGGCGATGCTGGCGCGGATGCGCTCGGCCACGAAGGTCGCGCTGTCGAGGTCGGCGTCGATCAGCAGCACGACGAATTCCTCGCCGCCGAAGCGGCCCAGCGCGTCCGAGCGGCGCAATTCCATGCGGATGCGCGTCGCCACTTCGCGCAGCACTTCATCGCCGCCCTGGTGGCCGTACGTGTCATTGACCAATTTGAAATGGTCGATGTCGATATACATGCATGAGATGCAATAATTCTGGCGCCGCGCGCGGGCGATTTCTTCCAGCAGGCGGCGGTCGATATAGCGGCGGTTATAGACGCCCGTCAGAGAATCGGTCAAGCCGATGTATTTGAGCATTTCATTGCTGATCACGTTTTCCAGGCAAATGGCGATGATGGACGCCATGTGCTTGATGAAATCCGTGCCCAGCGCGGGCGTAAAGCGCGTCACGTCGCTGCTGGCCAGGTTCAGGCTGCCAATCAGGCGCTTGTTGCGCAGCAAGGGCACCAGCGCCACGCTGCGCAGCGCATCGATACCCGGAAAACGCGGGCCATGCACGGCCGCATCGAAGGCCCCCAGCAGCGGCATCGGCGGCAAGGCCGCTTCGCCCTCGGCCACGGGCTTTGGTGCGGCAAAACCCAGCTCCGCCACGGCATGCACGAACAGCAACTGCGGAAAGGCGCTGAAATCGACGCCCAGCTTTTCCATCACCAGCACGATATCGTCATCCTCGTCGAGCAGGCTCAAAGTCACGCCGTCGAGGTCGGAAATCACGGGCAAGGTGCGGAAGATGGTGCCGATCAGTTCGGGAAACGTGGACGCGCCGACGATTTCCAGGTCGAACGCCTGGTGACGGCACATGATGTCGTGGTTGCGCTCGACCTGTTCCAGCAGGAAAGCCATACGCGCCCGCAAGGCCTGGTTTTCGGCTTCGAGGCTGGCAATGCGCGGATCCGGCGGTATTGCTTGATTCATAGAAACCTTAAACCCTTGTGTGCGGGCGCCATGCTTAAAATGCCAGTTCGAAACCGATGTCCTGCCCCACCACGATACGCTCATCGCCGCCTTCGGTGACGATGGCGTTCATGCCGAAGCAGATGGCGCCGTCGAGCTCGGGCTTGGCGCGGTAGCCATGCATGACATCGAGCGGGTCCGGTCCGGGCACGCCCGTGGCCTGGTCCACCGACGGGATCGGGCAGCGCGAGCACGGCTTGACGGGTTTTAGCACGGTCGCGCCGAATTGCAGGAAGTCGGCGTAGTCTTCCTCGAAGGCGCCGATGTCGCCGATGACGAGGTTGGGGCGGAAACGGTTCATCGGCAAGGCCTCGCGGCCGGCGGCGCGCAGCTTGTCGTTGACGTCATCGAGCGAAGCGGCGCCGGCGATCAGCACCGGGTAGCCATCGGCAAACATGGTCTCGGCAGCCACGCCGTCCGTCCATTTGGTGCTCGTGGCGCGCACCACGTCCGGGTGAAAGCGCACCAGCCGGCACGGCACGCCGATGGCGTTGGAAAACCAGGTGGCCGTGACGTCGTCGCAATCGTAGGCGCGCACGCTATCGTCCCACACTTGCACGTCCAGCATCGGTGCCAGTTGCGGATGCGGCAAACCCAGCTCGATTTCCAGGCGCAGCATGCCCGGCGCGCGCAATTCCAGGGTGGTGGCCTTGATGGACGGCACGATCAGCGCCATGCGCGGATGTTCGCGCTGGGTCAGGAAGCGGCCCTGCTCATCGACCACCATCCATTCGCGGTCGAACACGTGCTCGCTCATCAGCCCCGAGCGCGTCAGGACCGCTTCGCGCAAATGGATGCCGGCGCACGATTTGATCGGATACAGGATGATGTCGGACAGGATAGCCATGAACCAGGGACAAGGAACAGTGTTGCTGCTTCTGCCAGGAAGTTATTCAGAAGCGAAGTATGGCAGCAAAGCGGGCAAGCGTAAATCGGCCAGGCTCAGCCAATAAGGCTGGCCCGGCATGACAAGGATCAATACGTGTAGAAAATACGCTGGATTTCTTGCGTGCTATTTGTTTTGGTCAAGGCCAGCATCAGCAGGATGCGGGCTTTTTGCGGATTCAGGGTGTCGGACACGACACTGTCGAGTTCATCGTCGTTGGCTTCGCCATTGCGCGCCACGATGCCCTGGCCGACACGGCTCGAACGCACGATCAGCACGCCCTTCTGGCGCGCTTCCACCAGGGCCGGCTTCATTTGCGCGGCCACGCTGCCATCGCCGACGCCTGCGTGGATGATGCCCTTGGCGCCAGCGGCGATGAAGGCGTCCATGCCGACACGGTTCATGTTGGCGTAGCCGTAAACGATGTCCACTTGCGGCAGGGCATCGAGCTTGCTGATGTCAAATTCCGATTCCAGGGTGTGCTTGCGCGTCGACTGGCGGTAGAAGAAGGCCTTGCTGCCCTGAATGTAGCCAAGCATGCCCAGTTCCGGCGACTTGAAGGTGTCGGTCGTCGAAGTGTTGGTTTTGGTCACTTCGCGCGCGGCGTTGATCTGGTCGTTCAAGGCCACCAGCACGCCCTTGCCCACGGCTTCCTTGCTACCTGCCAGCATCACGGCGTTGTACAGGTTGATCGGGCCGTCAGCCGAAATGGCCGTCGATGGACGCATGGCGCCCACCACGACCACCGGTTTATGGCTTTTCACGGTCAGGTTCAGGAAATACGCCGTTTCCTCGATGGTGTCGGTGCCGTGCGTCACGACCACGCCATCGACCTCGTTCGAGGCGAGCAGCACGTTGATGCGCTTGGCCAGGGCCAGCCAGTGGCTATTACCCATGCTTTCGCTGGCGATCTGGAACACTTGCTCGCCTTTTACGTTTGCCACTTTCTTCAATTCCGGCACGGCCGCGATCAGGCGCTCGACGCCCACGGTGGCCGAGGTGTAGCCGACGGTGGTGGTGCTGTCGGCGCCGCTGCCGGCGATGGTGCCGCCCGTGGCCAGAATCACTACATTCGGCAATTTGACGGCCGCCTGCTGCGCGCGCGCGGGGGAGGCGGCGATAAAGCCCATCAGCATGGTAGCCAGCATCAGCTGTGCACAAGAATGGAATTTGCGTGAAAACATGGTGCTCCCGTGAAGTGTACTGTCAAAAATAACAAAGTCGTGTGCAAATTATATGTCATCCATGCCGGGGAAAATCCCGAATTCATGCGTATCGGGCAAACGTGCGCGCCTTCCCATGCGCTACAGTGGCGCCATGTCCACACTGTTCCCCTTCCGGTCTTGCCTCGTCCTGCCGCTCGTCTTGATGGCACTGAGCGCCTGCTCCACGCAAATCGAACTGCGCACGGCGGCGCAGCAGGAACAGTTCGGACGCGAGGCGGCCAGCCGGGGCGACTGGGCGCTAGCCATGCGCAACTACGCGGACGCCGTCGGGAATGTCGAACTGGGCCATGGCGATCCCGCTTGGCAGGCGCGGCTGCACCACGAGGCGGGACGGGCCGCCAGCGCAGCCTGCCGCGACGATGCGGCCGAATTCCATTTCCGCCAGGCCATCGCGCTGGCAAAGAAAAGCGGTCAATCGAGCGCGCTCAGCGACAAGGCGCTGGAATCGCTACAGGCCGGCAAACCCTGCGGAGTTCCTCGATGAATATCGCACGCACCTTGCTGACAGCATCGGCCCTCTTCGCCGCCTTGGCGCCGGCGCGCGCCGCCGAAGCACCGCTGCCCTTATGGGAAGCGGGCGTGTTTGGCGGCACGGCCGTCACACCCGCCTATCCGGGCGCCAGCGAACGCTCGACGCGCAGCCTGGCCCTGCCCTATCTGATTTATCGCGGGAAAGTGTTGCGCGCAGATCGCTCCGGCGTGGGCGCGCGCCTGTTCAACACGGACCGCCTCGACTTCGATATCGGTTTTGCCCTGTCCTTGCCGGCCCGCTCCAGCGACGTGCCGGCCCGGCGCGGTATGCCAGACCTGGGTACGCTGGTGGAATTTGGCCCGCGCCTGAAAATCAAACTGGCCGAGCCGACCCAGCACAGCCGCCTGGGACTGGAACTGCCCTTGCGCGCCGTCATCGAAGCGCGCGGCGGCCTGCGCCGCCAGGGCACCACCTTCGAGCCGCGCCTGCTCTACCGTCTGAACGATGACGGCCAGGCATGGCACGTCGATGCCAGCCTGGGCGCCGTGCTGGGCAATGCCGCCATCAACGATTACTTGTATGGCGTCAACCCCGCGTTTGCCACCAGTCAGCGCCCCGCGTATGCGGCAAAAAGCGGGCTGATGCTCACGCGCCTGGGCCTCGGTGGTTCGTACCGGCTGCAGCGGGACTGGCGCGCCTTTGCTTTTTTGCGCTACGACAACTACTCAGGCGCCGCCAACCGCGCCAGCCCCCTGCTGCGCCAGAACAGCGGCACCTCGGCCGGCATCGGCCTGATGTGGACGTGGCGCCGCTCGGACAGTCTGGCGCGGGGTCCAGACGACTAGCCGGATTAAAACTCCGTCGTGGCCGACAGCATGAAAGTGCGCGGCGCACCCAGGCCCAGGCTGGTCCATTGCGGCAGCGCCCAGTACGCCCGGTTGCCGACGTTCGTCACGCTGGCGCGCACGGTCAGGGGCCGGCCCGCCGCCTGCGTCGCATAGCGGGCGCCCAGGTCAAACACGGTACGGCCCGGCACGGACATCGAATTGTCGGCATTGATGTATTGCTTCGATGCCGCCGTCGCATTCGCCGTCAGGGTCACGCCGGGGATGGCGGGCGTATCCCACTCGACGCCGAGCTTGGCTTGCAGCTTGGGCACGCCCGTGGCCTGCTTGCCCTGGTTGGCGCCGCCCACCGTCTTGCTCAAGACGGGGTCGACATACGCCACGCCGCCCATCAGGCGCACGTCGCGCAAGGGCGAACCGAAGAAGCCCCAGTCGACGCCGCGGTTGCGCTGTTCCCCGCCAAAGGAAAAGACATTGCTGACCGGGTCAACATAGCTGCTGGGCCGCTTGATTTCATACAGGCTGACCGTATGCGCGAACTCGCCCAGGTCGACCTTGACGCCAAGCTCCGCCTGTTTCGACTTGTAGGGCGCAAAGACTTCGCCCGAGTTGGCCGCCGTCAACGGCGCCGTGGCGCCCTGGCTCAAGCCTTCGATGTAATTGCCGTACAGAGAGATAGTCTTGCTGGCCTTGACCAGCAGGGCGACGGCCGGCGTGGTGGCGCCTTCGTCATAGCGCGAGGTGCGCGCGCCCGTCTTGATATTGAAGCTGTCGCTGAGTACTTCCTGGCGGCGCAGACCCACCGTCAGCTGCACGGTGTCTTGCGCAAAGGACAGCGTGTCGACCAGGCCGACACTGGCCAGGCGCAATTCCGCCTTGGAAATTTGCGGCGCCTCGAAGCGCGTCGCCGGCCCCCAGACGGGGTGGTAGATATTCGTGATCCAGTCTTTCGCCAGGGTATTGCGGCGTCCGTACTGCTTGTCCGTGTGGTGGTAATACGTGGCGTTGACGGCCCATTGATGGCCGATGTCGCCCGTGCGCAACTTGCCCCGCAAACCAATTTCCGCTGACTGCTTTTCCACGTCAAAACCCAGGTCGGCAAGATTGGTGCGGTAGTCGCCGGCCGTGTTGAACACCTGGATCAGGTAGGCGCCCGTCGACTGGTAATCGGCCCGGCTGGCCCCCACGGCGGCATACGCCATCACCTGCGCATTCAAGTCCAGCTCGCCGCGCAGCATGGCGCCCTTGTCCTTGGTGTCGTAAAACGCCCAGCTGGGATTGAGCAAGGTTTCCGCTTTCGGCGGACGCGGCACGGGCAAGCCGGGGGCCAGGTTGACGCCCCGGTTCAAGCCATCGGCACGGTCCTCGCTGTGGTACAGGTCGGCGGACAGGCGCGCGCCGTTGCCACGCCAGTCCAGGCCCACGGAGACGAGCCGGGTCTTCTTTTTCTGGTGGTCGATGGCGCCGTCGCCATCGCGGTAGACGCCGTTGACGCGGATGCCGAACTGTTTATGCTCGCCAAAGCGCTGGCCCAGATCAATATGCCCACCGAACTGCGCATCCGACATATACGATGCCGTCACCCTCGCCAGCGGCGTCTCGCCCGCGCGCTTGGGCACGAGGTTGATGCTGCCGCCCACCGAGCCGCCCGGTGGCATGCCATTGAGCAAGGCCGATGGCCCTTTCAGCACCTCGATGCGCTCGAACATTTCAGGCGAGGTGCGGTAATACGGCGAGATGCCGTACAGGCCGCCAAACGCGACGTCGCCGATATTCGAGCTGAAGCCCCGTATCGAATAGTTCTCGCCGATGATGCCCGTCATGCCGCTGCTGAAGACGGTGGGATCGGTGGCGGCAATCACATCGGTGATGTCGCGCGCCTGGCGGTCTTCGATGAATTTATCCGTATAGCTGATGGTGTTGAACGGGGTTTCCATGAAATCCTTGTCGCCCAGGAATCCCACGCGGCCGCCGGACGCCACTTGGCCACCCGCGTAAGCATCCGTCACCGTGTTGCCCTTGCCCCACACCGTCACAGCCGGCATGGTCGCGGCGGCCTCGGCGGCTGCGCCATGCACCGCTTCGCGGCGCACCGTATAGCTGCCATTGCCTTCGCGTACGGCCTGCAAGCCGTGGCCGCGCAGCAATTCATAAAAGCCTTCGGGCACGCTGTAACTGCCGGACAGGCCGGCGCTGTTCTTGCCTTGCAGCAGGCTCGCCTCGACCGTCAATTCCACGCCCGCCTCGGCGGCGAAAATGTTGAGCGCCGAGCCCAGCGCACCGGCCGGCACGCTGAACGCTTGCCGGGCCTGCCCCGCCCCCGCTTGCGCGTAGGCCGGCGGAGCCGCGACGCCCAGCGCCCCCATGGTCAAGCCCGTGACGAGCGCCAGTTGCACGGCGTTGGCGATGCGGCTCAGGTTCAAGGCGGGAAGGTGGCGCGTTGCCATGCGGTGTGTCATACGGTAAATCCTTTCAGAGGGGATGATTGCTTGTTCTCACCCTATCTCCCGAACGAAAAGGCAAAACCCTCAATGCAAATACGAATCATTACAAAAATAACTTAGATTATTGATAGCCCCTGAGCACGTCGTCGATCACCCGCTTCAGCGACGTCACGCTGGCCGCCGTGATGTACCAGGCGTCCGCATCGACGAAGACCACGCGGCCGTTCTTCCAGGCATTGGTCTGGCGCAGCAGCGGATTGGCCATCTGCTCGGCCGTCATGACGGGACGGTGTTCCATCACGGCCGTCCGGTCGACCACATAGATGATGTCGGGGTTGGCTTGCTGGATGAATTCGCTGGAAATCGGTTGCCCATGCAAGCCCGCTTCGATGGCCGTGCTGGCCGGTTTCACGCCCAGCGCATCGAAGACGAAACCGTAGCGCGACCGCACGCCAAAGGAGCTGAAGGCGCCATTATTGTGCAGCACGATGAGCGCCTTCTCGGGACGCTCCTGCGTCATTTTGCGCGCATCCGTCACCTTCGCGTCAAGCTCGGCGGCTTTCCGGCTGGCGAGATCTTCCTTGCCGAAGATGCGGCCCAGGGTCAGCAAGTGCTGCTTGACCACCTCGATGTGCTGGCTTTCGCTGTTCTGGTAATCCACGTCGAAATGCAGGGTAGGCGCGATCTGGCTCAGTTCCTTGTAATGGTTGGCCTGGATCGACGTCATCAGTATCAGATCGGGCTGGAGCGCGTGGATGTGTTCCAGGTTCGGCTGCACTATGGCGCCCAGGTCGCGGATGTTCGCGTCGTCCTTGTAGCGCGTGAGGAAATGCGGCACATAATCCTTCACCATGCCGGCCACGGGCACGCCCAGCTGGTCGAGGAAATCGACTTCGTTCATGTCGAGCACGGCCACCCTCTGCGGACGCTGTTGGATCACCGTCGTGCCCAGCTTGTGCTCAATGGTGATGGGAGTAAATGCCTGCTCCGACGCGGAAGCGGCAGGCGCTGGCGGTGCCGTGGACGCCTTGTCGGTGCAGCCTTGCAGGACGGCCATGGCGGCGAGCAGCACGGCCAGCGCGCAGTGGGATTTGTTCCAGATCATCTCAAGCTCCTGTGGGGGTAAAGTAATTGCAGACGCAGCCGCGCTCATTGAGCACGATGTGAAAATCGATGTCGTACAGCGCGCGCAAGCGTGCCTCGGTGACGACCTCGTGCGCGGGACCAGCAAAGCGCACGGCGCCGCCCTGCATGGCAACGATGTGGTCGGAATAATTGGCGGCGAAATTGATGTCGTGGATCACCAGGATCACGGTGCGGCCCTGCTCGTCGCACAGGCGGCGCAGCGCGCGCATGATCTGCACGGCGTGCTTCATGTCGAGGTTGTTGAGCGGCTCGTCGAGCAGCAGAATATCCGTTTGCTGGGCGATCGTCATGGCCAGGAAGGCCATCTGGCGCTGGCCGCCGCTCAGCTCATCGACGTAGCTGGCGCGCAAGTTTTCCAGCGACAGAAAGGCGATGGCGTCATCGATGGCTTGCCGGTCTTGCGCCGTCAAGCTACCTCGGCTGTAGGGGAAGCGGCCGAAGGCGACGAGCTCTTCCACCGTCAGGCGCAAATGAAAATCGGGCGACTGGCGCAGGGTGGCCACCCGTCTTGCATAGTCCTGGATCTTGATGGCCGCGATGCTGCGCCCGTCTATCGTAATCTCGCCGCCATTCGCTTCCTGCAGGCGCGCGATGAGCATCAGCAAGGTCGTCTTGCCGGCGCCATTCGGACCGATCAGAGACGTCACTTTGCCCTTGGGAAACTGCGCGCTGACGTGGGCCAGCACGCGCTTTTCTCCGTAGCTTTTTTCAATCTGGTTGACGTGAATCATGCGGTGCCTCGGGTGCGAACCATGAGCGCGAGGAAATACGCGCCACATACGAGGTTGACGAGGATGCCAACCGTGGTCCGGTAATTGAAAACGTGCTCGACCAGAAGCTGGGCGGCCAGGAAGATGACGATGGCGATGGCGCAACCCAGCGGCAAGGTCGCGCGATGGCGCGCCGTGCGGGCCAGGGCATAGGTCGTGTTTGCCACGAAGATGCCCATGAAGGCCGTGGGGCCCAGCAAACTCGTCGACACGGCCACCAGCACGGCGATCAGCGTCAGCTGCAGCCGCACCATGCGCCGGTAATCGATACCGAGCGAGATCGCCTGTTCGCGCCCCAGCGCCAGCACGTCGAGCGCCGGCAGGGTTTTCAGCACAGCCACACAGGCGGCGCCCGCCAGCAGGGCCGAGGTCAGCAATTGTGCGGGCTGCGCCTTGTTGAACGAGGCCTGGCTGAAACCTTGCAGGATGGCAAATTCGCCGGGACTGATACGCAGCTGGATGAACTGGGTGAACGTGCCGATCACCATCGTCAGGACAAAACCCAGCAGCAGCAAAAAATACACGTTGTTCTTGCCATCACGAAACAGCCAATAGTGGATGGCCCAGGAATACGCGAGCATCAGCGCGATCGACAGCACAAAATTGCCGTTCTGTCCCAGCAGTACGACGCTGTGCATGCCCATCGCGAGGATCAGCAGCGATTGCAGCAGCAGGTACACGGCTTCATAACCCATGACGGCCGGCGTCAGTATCCGGTTGCCGGCGATGGTCTGGAACACAATCGACGACACGGCCACGCAAACGCCGCCGATGGCGATGGCGGCCAGGCGAGAGAGGCGCTTGGGGATGATGTAATCGAAGTCGAGATTGGCGCCGAGGAAGAGAAACACCACGGCCAAAGCAAGCACGGCCAGCCACAGCGTCCGCTGGTTCACACTGCGCTTCATCGCCGCCCCCGGATGATCAGGACGAGGAACAGCACCCCGCCCACGCCGCCCGCCGTCATGCCGATCGGCACTTCGAACGGGTAGATCAGCAAGCGCCCGGCGATGTCGCAGGCCAGCAGCAGCGACGCGCCGCACAGGGCGACGATGGGCAAGGTGCGGTCCAGCTTGTCGCCGTAGCGCAAGGCCACCAGGTTGGGGATGGCCAGCCCGACAAACGGGATCGCTCCCACCGTGATCACCGTGGCCGCCACCGTGACGGCCACCAGCATCAGGCCCAGCGCCACCGTGCCCGCATAGTTCAGGCCCAGGCTGGTCGCCATGCCCTCGCCCATGCCCAGCACGGTAAAACGCTGCGCGTACACATACGTGAGGGCAACGATGGGCAGGATCAGGTAAATGATTTCATAGTTACCCTGCACGATGCGCGAAAAATCGCCGAGCAGCCAGCCCTGCATGTTTTGCAACATGTTGTTGCGGTAGGCATAGAACTCGGCCACGGCGCTCAGCACGCCGCCATACACGAGGCCGATCACGGGGACGAGTATCGTGTTCTTGAAGCGGATGCGGCGGATCAGGGCCACGTACAGTACGCTGGCGGCAAGGCAGAAGGCCAGCGCGAACGCAATCTTGCCCGCCGTGCCCGCCGCTGGCGCCACGGTCAGCGCCACGAGGATGCCCAGCTTGGCCGCGTCGAGGCCGCCCGAGGTGGCCGGCTCGACGAATTTGTTGCGCACGATGTGCTGCAGGATGACGCCGCACACGGACAGGCCCACGCCCGTCAGCACCAGCGCCGCCAGACGCGGCAGCCGGCTGGCCGTCAGGGTCAGCCAAGCATCGGCAGACAGCGCGCCGGACGATGACAACAGTTGTGCCCACTCCATCTGCCTGGCGCCCACCAGCAAGGAGGCGCAGCACAGCAGCACGAAAAGGAAAAGCAGACGCGCGTGTGTCAAATGCCGGACTCCGGCGCAGGCGCGGCGATGCGCCAGCCCTTGGCCGCCTGGCGCTGGGTCAGGAAGTGGGCATACAGGCCGCCCTGCGCGCGCAAGGTAGCTGGCGCGCCCTGCTCGCCCAGGGTGCCGCCATCGAGCACGACGATCTGGTCAGCCATGGCCACCGTCGACAACTGGTGCGCGATGACGATCACCGTGCGCTTGCCGCGCAGCCGCGCCAGCGCTTCGGCGATGGCGGCCTGGTTTTCCGCGTCGAGCGCGGCCGTCGCCTCGTCGACCAGCAAAATCGGCGCATCCTTGACCAGCGCGCGGGCGATGGCGATGCGCTGGCGTTCGCCGCCGGACAGGCGCGCGCCGCCCTCGCCCACCAGGGTATCGAGTCCCTGCGGCAAGCGGGCGATGATCTCGGCCACGCCCGCCTGGCGCGCAGCGTCCAGCACCTCGGCCTCGGTCGCGTCCGGCTCGCCGATGCGGATGTTGTCACCGATGCTGCCCTGGAACAGATAGCTGTCCTGGAAGATCTGGCTGATCTGGCCGGCCAATTGCTCGCTGGACATGTCGCGCACATCGACGCCACCCACCAGCACCGCACCCGCACTGGCGTCAAAGAAGCGCGCGATCAGGCGCACCAGGGTCGTCTTGCCGGAACCGGAAGCGCCGATCAGCGCCGTCATGCTGCCCGGCGCAATCTTCAGGTTGATGTCCGTCAAGACGTCGGGCTGGTCCGGTGCATAGCGGAAGTGCACGTTGCGCAACTCAACGGAACCATCGCGCGGCGCTTGCGGCTGCTGTGCTTCCGGCAAGGGCTGCACGGCGAACATCTCGCGCGCCGCATCGAGCGGACCGCGCGCGCCGCGCAGCACTTCACCATAGCTGGCCACTTCCTGCAACGGGTCGACAAAGCGCACCACCAGCAGCAATGCCACGATGACAGAAATAGCGTCACCCGCAGCCGATGCCGCCCCCAGCAAACCCTGCAGCCACAGCGCGGCAACGGCCAGCAAGGCGGCGAAGATGGCTTGCACGGTCCAGGCGTTGAGCACGGAAGACAGCGCGGAAAGATAGATCAGCCGCGTGCCTGAGTGGCGCTGCGCGTCGATGGCTTGCTTGAGGAAACGCGTGCCACCATCCGCATTTTCGCCGTTAAATGCACGCAGCACCGATTGGGCTTGCGCAAACTCGACCAGGCGCTGGCTGGTCTGGGCAAAGTGGTGGTGATAGGCATCGTCGGCGCGCTGGCCCAGGTGCGCCGTCAGCCGCAAGGCGCCAGCCAGCAGAGGCAGCGCCAGCAACGCGATGAGACCCAGCTGCCAGTGCAGCGCGAACAGCGCGGCGAGCAATACGACGGGCGTGACGGCGCCGCAGATCACGGGCGTCAATACGTGGGCCGGCAGCTGCGCCACATTCATCATGCCCTGCGTAATGACGTGACCAAGTTTTGCCGTATTTTCCGGCGTGAACCAGCCGACGGGCAGGCGCGCCACGTGGTCGCCCAGGCGCTGGCGCGCCCCTTGCAAGACCGTCACACCCACGCGCACGCCCGCTTTTTCCACCTGGCGCCGCCAGGCCCAGCAGGCGACCAGCCCGGCCAGCAGCACCAGCAGCCACAGGGCCGCGCCGTCCAGGTCGCCAGCCAGCAGCCGGCCCAGGGCCAGCACCAGCGCCGTGATCGTCAGTCCGCTGAGCACGCCGTACGCGAGCGCCATGGCGCAGTAGCGGCGGAACACGGGCGCGTCATCGCCCAGCAGTTGAATAAATGTTTTCAGCATGGGAGCACCGCATCTTCCTGGGAATCTTGATAGCCGCCCAGCGCCCACAGTTGCGCATAGCGGCCCTGGTGGGCGAGCAAGCCGGCATGGCTGCCCTGCTCGACGATGGCGCCGTTCTCGACCACGACGATGTTGTCGGCATGCATGACCGTGTCGAGCCGGTGCGCGATCACCAGCAGGGTTCGGCCCTGGGCAAAGCGCGACAGGGCGTCCTGGATCGCCACTTCGTTTTCGGCGTCCGCCGCGGCCGTCGCTTCATCGAGCACCAGCACGGACGGGTCGAGCAGCACGGCGCGGGCGATGCTCACGCGCTGCAACTCGCCGCCGGACAGCTGCGCATCCTCGCCGATGACGGAATCGTAGCCGCGCGGCAAAGCCAGAATGCGTTCGTGGATGTTCGCCAGGCGCGCCGCCGCTTCGATCTCATGCGTACTGGCAGATGGCCGGCCCAGCGCGATGTTTTCGCGCACGCTGGCGTGGATCAGCCGCACTTCCTGCAGCACGAAACCGATGCGCCGGTACAGCTCGGGCGTGGCGATGTGCCGCAGGTCGACGCCGCCCAGGGTGATGCGCCCTTCGCTCGGGTCGAAAAAGCGCAGCAGCAGCCGCGCCAGGGTCGACTTGCCGGAACCGGAGGCGCCGACGATGGCCGTCACCGTGCCAGGACGCAAAGTGAGCGTAATGTCCGACAGCACCTTGTTCTGGCCATCGTAGGCATAGCCCACGTGCTCCATGCGGATCTCCGTGCCGATGGGCAACTGCTGCTGCCCGGGCGCCGGCTGCGCCAGCACGGGCGTATCGAGCAAGGCTTGCACGCGCTGGGCCGCGCCCGTGGCGTTGTTGAGGTCATGCGTGAGGTAATGTAGCAGCAGCATCGGTGCGGAAATGCCGGGCGCCACGAGGGCGAACGGCAGGATATCGACGGGTGCCATCGCCTCCAGCGCCACGAAGGCCGTGCCGGCAAGCACCACCACGCCCAGCACGGCGACGGGCGCTATCAGCGCGTTGGCGTTGGCCATGGAACCGACCAGCGGACGCGTAAACGCGGCGAACGCGTCGGCAAACGCATCGACGGCCGCGCGGTAGCTGCCGTGCGCACGCCCCGTGGCGCCAAAGGCCTTGACCACGGGAATGCCGTTGACGAACTCCACCACGGCATTGTTGATGCGTCCCATGCCGGCGACGAATTGTTCCATGTTGCCGCCGCTGGCTTTCATGGCACGGCCGAAGAACAGGAAAAAGCCGGGAAATGGCAATATCGAAACGATGGCCAGGCGCCAGTCCATGGCGAACAGGTACACGACGGAGATGGCGATGGCGCCCACGGCGCGTCCCGTTGTCGTATAGAAGTGGGCGGTAAGGCTGTGCAAGGTATTGATGTCGTCCTGCATCGCCTGCTTGACCTCGCCCGAGGCCCGGCTGGTGAACCAGCCCAGCGGCACCTGCCCCAGGCGCTGCATGGCTTGCAGGCGCAATTGATGGGTGAGGCGGTTGTCGGCCAGGTGCGCGGCCAGCTCGCCCAGCGTGATCAGGGCCATGCCGGCAAACAGGCAGGCTACGCTGACGAGAATAGTGGGCCAGATGCCAAGCTGCGCGGCCGCAGGGGACAGGGCGATGCTGGCGATATGCGCGATGCCGGCCAGCGGCACCAGGGTCAGCATGGAACCCGTGCCGGCCAGCACGGCTGCGACGATCAGGCGCCCGCGGATCGGTTGCAGTATCCGGCTGATCGGGCCGGCCTGGCTGCTGTGGCTACTCATGGGAAAAACGGGAAAAAGCGTGCATAAGTTCAATGGATAAGGGTGGCTCTCACCCTATATCCCGAACGAGAATGCGAAACCCTCAATCAGGCCCGCGAAATAGTCAGGCGGAAGCCTGGACGGTCACCCAGTAGCGCGTACGCGCGACGATTTGCACGGGCAAGGCCAGCGCCAGGTTGTGCAGCGCGCGGTCCGTGTCGCGCAGGGAAAACACGCCGTTGACGCTCAGGCTGGCCACGGCCGGGTCGCAGCGCAGCAGGCCGGGACGGTAGCGGGCCAGTTCCGCAAGCAGCTCATCGAGGCGCATGTTGTCGGCCACCAGCACGCCCTTGGTCCAGGCCGCCGCGCTGGCGGACGCGGGTGCGCCAGACTGCACGATGTCCGCCGAGTAGATCGCGCCCTGGCCCGTGTCGATGCGCACGGGATGGCCGGGCGCATGCGCGAGGCGCACCTCGACGGCGCCTTCGAAGACGGCCACGCGCGACGTGTATTCGTCTTGCCGCAAGGTAAAACGCGTGCCCAGCGCCTGCACCGTGCCATGACGGCCCTGCACGCGGAAAGGCCGCTGCGCCGGGTCGGGATCGCGCGCCGTGGTGACGAGGATTTCGCCGCTGCGCAGGATCAGCAAGCGCTCGCTGGCGTCGAAGCGCACATCGATGGCGGAAGCGGAAGCGAGCATCACGCGCGTGCCGTCAGGCAGGGTCACCTCGCGGATCTCGCCCGTGCCGGTGCCGTGGCTGGCCGCGGCCACTTGCCAGGCATCCGTGCCGCGCAGCAGGTACGCCATGCCGCCCACGGGCAACAGCACGGCCAGCAGCTTCAGGGCACGGCGGCGGTTCAGGTAGGCGGCCGGCGCCGGTTCGCGCAGCGCGTGCCGGGCCGCGTCGCGTGGCACGCTGTGCAGCTTGCCCTCGAACGCCTGCAAACGCTGCCAGGCAATGGCGTGGTGCGGATGGGCGGCGCACCAGCGGGCACAGGCATCCCGGTCCGCGTCGCTGGCGTCATCGGACCACAGGCGCGCCATCCACTGGGCCGCCTGCTGCACGATAGCCGGTGCAATCACCACCTCCATGGCTCAGGCTACCTGGGCGTGCATGGCCTGGTAGCAGGCCAGCAAACCGGCGGCGATGTATTTTTCGACGGACGAAACGGACACCTGCAGTTCGGCGGCGATGTCACGGTAGCTCAGGCCATCGAGTTTGCACAGCAGCAAGGCCTTGCGCGCCTTGGCGGGCAGCTGGTGCAGCACGGCATCGATTTCCGTCAGCGCCTCGATCACCAGCGCGCGCTCTTCCTCGGACGGCGCCAACGCTTCGGGCACCAGGGCCAGCACTTCCAGGTAGGCCGTTTCGATCTGGCGGCGGCGGTACAGGTCGATGACCATGCCATTGGCGATCTGCGTCAGGTGGCGGCGCGACTCCCCGGCCGGCGGCACCCTGCCCGTCTTCATCAGGTGCAGGTACACGTCGTGCGCCAGGTCGGCCGCATCGAAGGCATTGCCGAGTTTACGGCGCAGCAAGCCACGCAGCCAGTGATGGTGGTCGGTGTACAGACTGCTGACTTGCTGCTGAAGCGCTAACTCGGCGGTGCTCACGATACCCTTCCTGTCGCCAACGGCCGGCAAGAACAGGCGCATCGGATTATAAATGAGAATTATTCTCATTGTACGCGGAGTGGTCAGTAAAGCGCAATACGGCGACGGGCGGCAAACGCTGTCAGCCCTGCTGCCGGACGGGCTTGAGCAGCCTGAACGCGGCCCGCAGCGAAGGCCGGCAGACGTACAGTGCGGCCACCAGCAGCACGCCCCACGCCAGCGGAGCAAGCACCCCAAGGCGCTGGGCAAAAAACGCGTGGCCCACCGCCAGCAGCGACAGCAGGCAGGCGCTCAGGTACAGCGAACGGCGCGGCAGCGGACGCCAGAGGCGCATGCCCAGTTCCGTCTTGACGACAAAATACACGAGGAAACCCAGCAGCTGCGAGACGGCGGCGCCCGTGGCGCCACAGCGCGGCACCAGCACGGCGCCCGCCAGCAAGGTGCCCAGCAAGCCTGCCGCGAAAGCGGCGATGGATAAGGAGGGACGACGGGCCAGACTGATGCCGACGCCGCTCACTTCCGCCAGCGCATACAACAGCGGCTGGCCCACGGTGGCTACCGCCAGATACGCGACGCCATGATAGTTGGAAGGCAAGACCCATCCGATCAGCCAGGCCAGGGCGCCCGCCAGGCAAAAACCCACCACCACGACGGCTTGCGCATGGCGGCAAATGGCCGCGATATTCGACAGGTCGCCGCCGGCGGCGGCCCATTTGTGTACTTGCGGTATCCAGACAATCGTAAAAATCGACTGCACCAGCCAGGCGCCGGCGGCCACGCGCGTGGCCAGCGCATAAATACCGAGCTCGTCAAAGCCGGCAAAAATGCGCAGCAAGCCCATGCCGGCCGACAACATGGACAGGTAGCCTATGGCGCTCACCAGCAGGGGTGCCGCCTCGGAAAGCAGGCGCCGCAGCAGCACCCGGTCCACGGCGGCGGCCCAGGCTTGCGCCAACGATACGCGCGCATGCCACAACAGCCATAGCGTGACCAGCCAGGTGGTGGCCACGACCAGGCTTGCCAAGTGCACGAAATTGCGCTGCGGATCCCACCACAGCACAGGGAGCAGCAACAGCAGCGAGATTTTCGGCAAAACCTGCGCCATGCTGAATACCCACGCGCGCTCCTGCATGCGGAAAAGCTGCGCGATCAGGCGATTAGCCACGGCGCTCAGCATGCCGGCAGCGAACAGGACGGCCAATGCAGGCTGCGCCGCATCGAACAACAGCTGCGCTACCGGCGCGGCAAACACGAGTATCACGGCCAGCGCCACGGGCGCGAGCAGCACGGCCGGCAGCAGGCACGCTTTCAGCAAGCCGCTACGGCTCGTGCTGTAATGGTATTCATGCAGGAAAGCCTTATCCAGCCCCAGCGACAGCAGCAAACCGGCCACCGTGCACGCGGTCATGAAGAAATCCAGCTTGCCGATGTCGGCAGGCGGAAACAGCCAGGCCACGGCAGGCACGGTGGCAAGGCTGCACAGCAGCGACAAGATGGGGCCGGCTGAAAAACCCGCGAGACGGTTCAGGCGCATCGTTCAGCCGGGCCGGGCATCTCAGCCATGCCTGTCGTTGGAAAAACGATACGGCACCGTGTCCGAATCGGCCGGCACGCGCCAGTGATCCGGCGCATCATAGCGATACGCATGGTCCACCGCATTGACGAGGATGGCCGGTGTGCCGCAGTAATTCTGCACGCCATGCCAGACACGGGGCGGCACGACGAGCAGGCCGGGACGCCTGGTGCCCAGCTTGAATTCGTTGAGCATGCCAAAGGTGGGCGAATCCGCGCGCGCGTCGTACAGCACCACGCGCATCTGGCCCGCCGCCACAAACAGGCGGTCCGTCGTGATGGCATGCGCATGCCAGGCGCTCAGTCCGCCCGGCTCCAGGGTCGAGGCAAATATCTGGCCGATCTGCGCCGCACCAGGCACCCATTCAGTACGGAAAATTTCAGTCAGGCTGCCGTACGCCGTCAAGACAGGCTTGATTTCCTGAAAGATCACGCCATCGATCAAGGCAGGCGCCGTCGGCTTCCATTCCTTGGTAATGCTTTCGCCATCCTGCTTCGCGCCAGCCAACAACCAGTTATCTTTCTCCGCCACCAGATCTACCCCCAGAAATTGTATAAAAATGCTCTTATGTATTGCCATCGTATTATCTATCGCCGCGGCATGTCCTTCAATCCCCGGCGGCGGCGCAATTCACGTAAAAATGTGCCTTTGCGCCAATACCGGAGCCAGAAACCGGGATACGGCGGCCATAGTCCCAACATATAACAAAGACGGCGCGACAAGGCTTTCGCGGTCGTCATGGCCGACTGTAGCGGCGCAATCAGCCGCTCACGCCCCACTTTGCCATACAGCGTGGTGACAGCCTGCAAAATATTGAGCGGATCTTGCATGTGCGCCCACCAGAACGCATGCTCGCTGTGCTGCCGGTTCAGGTAGGCATTGCTGCGGCTGCCAGACTGTATCAGGATGGCGCCGATGCGGGGATGGGCCAGCATCGCCCGCCCCGCGCGATACACGCGGTGCAACCACGCTTGCGACGGCCAGCAGCGCACTTCCCATGATGGCTGCCATGGGCCGATCTGCAGGGCCAGCTCACGCCGCATGACCCACAGAGTAGCGGGTACGTCCATCCACGGACGGTACGCTTGCACGCCATCCGCCAGCGCCCCCACCATGTGATATCCGACCGGCAAAACCACCAGTCCCTGGCCAAAGACCAGGTCGACTCCAGTGCGTTCGAGAAGATCGATACTGCTTTGCAAATGATCGGGCAACCACAGGTCATCGTGGTTCAGGAATGCCAGATAGGTGCCGCGCGCCAGGCTGACGCCGACATTGTTGGGCCCCGTCTGCTCGCCGTAATTGCTTTCCAGATTCACAAAGCGGATGCGCGCGTCGCCGAACGCGGCGACCACCTCGGCGGTATCGTCGGTGCAGCAATCGCCGACGACAATCAGCTCCCAATCCTGCACGGTGCTGGCGAGTAGCGATTGAATCGCATACCCGAGGATATTGCTCCGGTTATACGTGGCCATGACAATGGAAACGAGCGGTTGCTTCTCTGACTGCATGGCAAGCCTTTTCAAATCACGGACAAAAAAATGCCGCCCAGGTTATTGAGCGGCATTTCGCAATGGACTGATAGCAGTTGCCGGCATGGGCCAGCAACCGCGTTCGTCAGACGTTGAACAGGAAGTTCAGCACGTCGCCATCCTTGACGACGTATTCCTTGCCCTCGGCGCGCATCTTGCCCGCTTCCTTGGCGCCCGCTTCGCCCTTGTAGGCGATGAAGTCGTCATAGGCGATGGTTTGCGCGCGGATGAAGCCGCGTTCGAAGTCGGTGTGGATCACGCCGGCCGCTTGCGGCGCCGTGGCGCCCACGGGAACGGTCCAGGCGCGCACTTCCTTCACGCCTGCCGTGAAGT
Source organism: Janthinobacterium rivuli (assembly GCF_029690045.1). Taxonomy (NCBI): domain Bacteria; kingdom Pseudomonadati; phylum Pseudomonadota; class Betaproteobacteria; order Burkholderiales; family Oxalobacteraceae; genus Janthinobacterium; species Janthinobacterium rivuli. The sequence continues at coordinate 793,217 of NZ_CP121464.1, read as the reverse complement.
AGGTTTGCAGGCCCAGCAGCTTGTAGCCGGCGCGGATCAGGCGGTCCAGACCAGGCTCTTCCATGCCCATGTCGGCCAGGAAAGCGCCCTTGTCGGCATCGTCCAGGTCGGCGATTTCCGCTTCCAGCGCGGCGCAGATGGCGACGATAGGCGCGTTTTGCGCTTGCGCGTAGGCCGTCAGCTGGTCCAGCAGCGGGTTATTCGTGAAGCCCGAATCGGACACGTTGGCCACGAACATGGCTGGCTTGGCCGTAATCAGGCACAGCGGCTTGATCAGTTCCATTTCGTCGGCGTCCAGGCCCATGGCGCGCACGGGTTTCGCATCGTTCAGGTAAGGCATCATGCGTTCCATGATGGCCAGCAGCTTGGCCGCATCCTTGTCGCCCGAGCGGGCTTTCTTGTTTTCGCGGTGGATGGCTTTTTCCACGGTGCCCATGTCGGCCAGCGCCAGTTCGGTCTGGATGACTTCGATATCGTCGAGCGGGTTGATCTTGCCGGCCACGTGGATGACGTTGTCATCTTCGAAGCAGCGCACGACGTTGACGATGGCGTCCGTTTCGCGGATGTGCGACAGGAACTGGTTGCCCAGGCCCTCGCCCTTCGATGCACCGGCCACCAGGCCGGCGATGTCGACGAATTCCACGATGGCGTTGACCATGCGTTCCGGCTTGACGATGGCGGCCAGCGCATCCATGCGCGGATCCGGCACTTCGACGACGCCGACGTTCGGCTCGATGGTGCAGAACGGATAGTTTTCAGCCGGGATGCCGGCTTTCGTCAGTGCATTGAACAGGGTGGACTTGCCGACGTTCGGCAAGCCGACGATACCGCATTGGAGACTCATGGAAAACCTTTAATAATCAAAGCACATGGCGCCGTCTATCGGCGTGCTTGCCGTGCTGTTAGGGAAAACGGGCGATTCTTCGCCCTTTTCCGGGGATAGTGCGTGTGCTGCATTTCAAGGGGTCAATTGTACCCGTGTCGCGCGCGCTTCAAAAGCCCGATGATGGGCAAATGACGCCAAAACAGCCGTATCGTGACGCCATCAGGCCCTGTTCTCAGGCCGTATGCAGCTTCATGGTCGCCGCCTCGAACTTGCCCTCGACGATCTGCGGCATCACCTGCAAGGATTTTTCTATCGCCTGCTCGATCAGCTCCTGGTCTTCGCGGCGCGGGCGGTGCAGCACGAAGTCGGCCACCTGCTGCTGCAGGCTCAGGGTGCGCGGATGGCCGATGCCCAGGCGCAAGCGCCAGTAATCCTGCGTGCCCAGCGCGGCCGTGATGTCCTTCAAGCCATTGTGGCCGCCGGCCGAGCCGCCCTTCTTCAGGCGCGCGATGCCGGGCATCAAGTCGAGCTCGTCGTGCACGACGAGCACTTCCTCGGCGGCGATCTTGAAGAAGCGCGCCAGCGCGCCCACGGACTGGCCCGAGCGATTCATGAACGTCAGCGGTTCGAGCAGCCAGACTTCCTTGCCGCCGATGGAAGTCTTGGCCAGCATGGCGTTGTAGCGCGAATCGCGCTGCAAGCGCGTGCCGGGCAAGCTGTTGGCAAGATTGTCCACCAGCCAGAAGCCGGCATTGTGGCGGGTTTGTTCGTATTCGGGTCCCGGGTTGCCGAGGCCGACGATCAGGCGTATGGGCATGGCTGTGTCTGCAATGTAAAAGAAAGCATTATCGGTGAAAACGGACGGAAAAAAACCCGCGCGGCGAACCTGGCGGGTTTTTCCTTGCGACTACCGCATTGCTGCGGCGGCAGAATTACTTCTTGTCAGCAACAACTTCAGCAGCAGCGGCTTCAGCAGCAACGTGGCCAGCCGGTACCGAAGCGGTAGCGATGGTCAGGTTGGCGCCGTGGGTGACAACGGTCACGCCAGCTGGCAGGACCAGGTCGCCTACGTGCAGCGAGTGACCGACGTCGATGTTCGACAGGTCAACGTTGATGAATTCTGGCAGTTTGCCTGGCAGGCAAGCGACTTCGATTTCGTTGGCAACGTGGCTGATGGTCGCGCCGTGCAGTTTGACTGCCGGGGAAACGTCAGCGTTGATGAAGTGCAGAGCCACTTTCACGTGGATAGGCTGCGATGCGTCAACGCGCTGGAAGTCAGCGTGCAGAACCAGTTGTTTGTATGCGTGGACTTGGAAGTCGCGCAACAGAACTTGCTGGGAAACGCCGTCGATTTCCAGATCCAGGATCGACGAGTGGAACACTTCTTTTTTCAACGCGTGGTACAGGGCGTTGTGATCCAGCGAGATCAGCACAGGGGCTTCAGCGCCACCGTAGACGATACCAGGGGTTTGGCCGGAAATGCGCAGGCGGCGGCTCGCTCCGGAACCTTGCAATTCGCGTTTAAATGCGATAACTTTCATGTGAAACTCCAAGAAGAACAAGGCTTGCGCCTTGTGTTATGAAGACTCCCGCGACCAGGAATCCTCGAAAATGGGTGCAAAACACCCCGAAAACTAAAACACTGCGGCGCAACAGGCAAAAAGCCGGTCGCGCCGCAGGCATTACGTCTGTTTCTATTATCGAATTAATCGATAAACAGGGAAATAACCGAATCACCCTTGATGATGCGCTTGAACGTCTCGGCCAGCAGCGGCGCGCACGTCAATTGACGGATCTTGCCACAGGCCAGGGCCGCTTCGGACAGGGGGATCGTATCGGTCACGACCAGCTCATCGAGTGGCGAGGCCGAAATACGGTCGATCGCCGGGCCCGACAGCACCGCGTGCGTGCAATACGCCACGACTTTTTTCGCGCCGCGCTCTTTGAGCACTTCGGCAGCCTTGGTCAAGGTGCCTGCCGTGTCGACCATGTCATCCATGATCACGCAGTTGCGGCCTTCGACTTCACCGATGATGTTCATCACTTCGGACACGTTCGCTTTTGGACGACGCTTGTCGATGATGGCCAGGTCGCAGCCCAGGCGTTTTGCCAGGGCGCGCGCACGTACCACACCGCCAACGTCCGGCGACACCACCAGCAGATCCTGGTAGTTTTTCTTTTGCAGGTCACCCAGCAAAATTGGCGAAGCGTAAATATTGTCGACTGGGATATCGAAGAAACCTTGAATCTGGTCAGCGTGCAAGTCCATGATCAGGACGCGCTCGACACCGGCTTCTTCCAGCATGTTCGCCACCACCTTGGCCGAAATCGCCACACGCGCGGAGCGGGGACGACGGTCTTGGCGGGCGTAGCCGAAGTAAGGAATCGCGGCGGTGATGCGGCCAGCGGAAGCACGTTTCAAGGCATCAACCATCAGCATGATTTCCATCAGGCTGTCGTTGGTTGGAGCACAGGTGGATTGCAAAACAAAAACATCCTTGCCGCGCACGTTTTCGTTAATCTCGACCATTACTTCGCCGTCGGAGAATTTCGAAACGTTTGCTTTACCGAGAGGGATGCCGAGGTTTTTTGCGACCCCCTCTGCCAACGCTGGATTCGCGTTGCCGGTAAAAACCATCAGGTTTTCGTAAGCCATGGGAGTCCCAAGAGGTGATATAGAAGTCTTGAAAAGCACTAACCGGGCATAGGCCCGGTCAGTCATTGTTTAGAATATGCCGCGTGGCGACATATCTGCTTTTTCCCGTACTGGACGCTAACTTCGCATCGACAGACTACGGTGAAATGGTGGCAGGGGAAGAAGGATTCGAACCTTCGCATGCTGGAATCAAAATCCAGTGCCTTAACCAGCTTGGCGATTCCCCTACGTTACTGACTGCTTGCCGTCATGTTGGCCAGTATTATACCGACTATTTGACGCTAAGCAAATTCTTTTTTTGCTCTCTACAACATCGTGAGCATCGGGTGGCGATTCAGCGCTTTTGCCTTCCAGGCGATCCAGACTGGTGGCACATTGCTGAGCACCGCATCCGCTTCTTCCTGACTATCAAACGCACTAAACACACAAGCACCGGAACCAGTCATCCTGGCCTCACCGTAAGCACCCAGCCATTCTACCGCATCTGCTACCGGCTTGAAAAGACTGCATGCCACTTGCTGTAAATCATTCTTACCAAACCCGCCCGCATCGTTTCCTTCTGCGAGGTACCTGGAAAAGTCCGCTATTGTGACGGGTTCGGTATTTCTCGTCAAGCCTTCCGCGCAAAAAATTGCGGCGGTCGGCACTTGCACGCCCGGCTCGATCACGACATACCAGCATTCCGGCGTGGCGACGGGCTGCAGGGCTTCGCCCACGCCTTCGGCAAAGGCATTTTCGCCAAAAATGAAAAACGGGATATCGGCGCCCAGCGGCAAGCCCAGCACCATCAATTCCTCGCGCGTCAAACCCGCCTGCCACAGGCGGTTCAAGGCCATCAGGGTCGTGGCCGCGTCGGACGAACCACCGCCTAGCCCGCCGCCCATGGGCAGCACCTTGTCGATGGCGATATCGACGCCGCGCGGCAAGGCGCCCGTGCGGCGCAACACTTCCGCCTGCAGCAATTTCGCGGCGCGGATGATCAGGTCCTGCTCTTGCGGCACGCCGGCCAGTTCCGTCACGCGGCGGATCGCCGTGTCGTCGCGCAGCGTGAAATGCAAGGTGTCGCCATGGTCGAGCAGCTGGAACACCGTCTGCAGCAGATGGTAGCCATCGGCGCGGCGGCCGTTGACGTGCAGAAATAAATTCAGTTTGGCCGGCGCCGGGCAGTTATTCAGGGTAGTCAACGTCATTGTGCTTGAGCCGATGGAGCGGGATCGAGCACGATGCGCAGCGACACGGCATCGGCCTGGGCGCTGGCATTGCGTTCGGCATCGATACGCCGCGGTTGGGGCAAGGCGCCCGGTGTATTGTCGGCCGCATTTTGCCCTACTTCTTGCCACGACACATAGCGCAGGCGCCAGCCGTCTTTGGTCGTCACGCTGTCGTTGGCCGGCGAAGCGGCGAAACGCTTGCCATCGGCGCCCACGGCATAGCCCTGCAGCCAGTCGCGCAAGCCCGACACGGGCAAGGACCAGCCCAGCATCTGCGCGCTCAGGGTATCGACATCGGGCGCGCTGCGCGGCGCCTTGCCGCTTTGCGTCAACACGGCCTGCTGCGGCGTGACGGCGATCGTCGCCAGGGTGCTGCCGACGGGCGAATACAAGGTCACGTCCGTGCGCTGCGCCGTCTGCTGCCAGTTGAAATTGACGGTGGCCGATTCAGGCTTGTCATCTTTCTGGTACACGACGTTCAGGCGGCCCGTCAGCTCGACCTGTTCGCGGTAAGCAGCGACGGTTTTACCGGAGGGCGCGGCGCCGGACGAGAATGGGGAAGTCAGGGTCGAGCAGGCCGAGAGGGACAGGCAGACGAGTGTGAGGGGGAGGAGTTTTTTTGACATGGTAACTTTTATAAACCCAACGGCAGATGCTGGGGTCAGACCCTGCAGGGTCTGACCCCGGTTTTTTGCCCTTGGGTTAACAATCACAAACTGACATTCAAGCGCGCCAGGGTACTTTTCAGCGCGTCGTTTTTCGGGTCCTTGCCTTGCGCTTCGCGCCACAGCTTTTGCGCTTCGGCCTTGTCGCCCTTCTGCCACAAGACTTCGCCCAGGTGGACGGCGATTTCCGGATCGCTGCGCACGGCATACGCGCGGCGCAGCGCGTTTTCCGCGGCGGCCAGGTTGCCCATGCGGAACTGTACCCAACCCATGCTGTCCATGATGAAGGGGTCACCCGGCGCCATCTGCAAGGCTTTTTCGATCAGCGCATGGGCTTCCGGCAAGCGGATGCCCCGCTCGGCCAGCGAGTAGCCGAGGGCGTTGTAGGCATGCTGATTGTTGGGCGCCAGCGCCATCACGCGGCGCAGGCTCGCTTCCATCAGCTCGAGCTTATCCAGGCGCTCGGCCAGCAAGGCGTAGTCGTACAGCAGTTCCGGATTATCGGGGAAGCGCAGCAAGGCGTTTTCCAGCACCGTGTACGCGCTTTGCACGTAGCCGGCGTCGCGCAGGAATTGCGCGTCGACCAGCAGCACCTGCGCCTGGCTTGCCGGATCGTCCGTTTCGATTTCCGTCAGCGCCTTGCGCGCCGCATCGAGATTGCCGCCACGGGCGATCAGCTGGGCGCGGCGCAAGCGCGCCTCGACATAACCGCTTGATGCGCTGTTGTCGACCTTGTCCAGCCAGGCGATGGCGCCGGCCGTATCGCCGCGCGTCTCGGCGATCTGCGACAGTATCATCAGGGCCTTGAACGGATCGCGCGCGTCGCCAGGAGATTTGTCGAGCACGGCCAGGAAGCGCTTGAAGTACTGCTCCGCGCCCTTGGTGTCTTCCAGCTGCAGCGCCACGATGCCGAGCGCATACAGGCCGCCCAGATTATCGGGCTGGCTTTTCAGCAGCAGCAGGAACTGCTCGCGCGCCGGCTCCAGCTGTTTTTGCTCGACCAGCAGGCGCGCATACGCGCCGCGCACTTCGACGGCGTCCGGATTCTTTTGCAAAAAGGCGGCCAGCACCTTGTTTGCCGCCTCCGGTTCGCCCGTCACCTGCGCCAGGGTCAGCACGGCCAGTTCGGAATTCGGCTTGATGGCCAGCGCCTTGTTCGCTTCACGGATGGCGCGCTCACGCTCGCCAAGCGACAGGGCGCCTTGCGCCAGCACCAGGTGCGCTTCGAACATGTCCAGGTAGGGCTGCACCAGGCGCGTAAGCATGGCATACGCAAACAGCTTGTCATTCGAGCGCGACAGGATCTGCTGCATCTGGAACAGGGCCACGCCGCGCGCGCCCCCTGGCGCATTGGCCAGGCGCTCGGCAAAAATCGGCTCCGCTTCCTCGATCTTGTCCGTCAACACGACGAAGCCGAGGAAGAACTGGGTCGCCTCATCCGATTCGGGCGCCAGCTCGCGCCACAGGCGGATGGCCGCCAGCGCTTCGCTGCCCTGCTTGGCGGCCAGCGCCATTTCGGACGCGCGGCGCGCCAGGCGAGGATCGCGCGTCTGCTGCGCCGCCACCATCATCGTCACGTACGGCCCTTGCCACTGGCCGCTCTTGAATTCCATTTCAGCCTTGGTCAGCTTGTACAGCAAATCGCTGCTCAATTCGACCTTCGGCAGCCCGTCGCCGCCGGCCCCCTCCTTGGAGGTGTCCGGCTCCTGCGGCGCGGTGGGCGCGGCCGCAGTGGGGCCGGCCGCGGCATCGGCAGGGGCGACAGGCGTCTGTGCCATGGCATGCGTGGCCATCAGGGCGGACAAGGTTACAATGGCGAAAGCGTTTTTCAAAGGCGGATCCTGGCTAAACGGCAAAGTTTGATTCTACGCCCAACGCGGCTATCGCGTACTTCACGTATGTAACGAAATATATATGTCGTGGCGGCGCAGCGTGTCCGGGCCAGCCATCGGCCGGCAACCCGCCTGTTTTTTACCCGGTTTTCCACTATTCGAGCCCTATGCCAGAATTGCCAGAAGTCGAAGTCACACGGCGCGGTGTTGCGCCCCACCTTGAAGGGCGCGCCGTGCGCTCCGTCGTGCTGCGCCGCGACGGCCTGCGCTGGCCCTTCCCCCCTGCCCTGGGCGACCAATTGTCCGGGCAAACCATTGGCCTGACGGGGCGGCGCGGCAAATACCTGCTGATCCACTTCCGCCACGGCACCCTGATCATCCACCTGGGCATGTCCGGTCATTTGCGCGTGCTGCCGCCGGGGACGGAGGCGCAAAAACACGACCATTTCGACCTTGTCGTGGAAGACGCGCAAGGGGGCAGCCAGGTGCTGCGCATGACGGACCCGCGCCGCTTCGGCGCCGTGCTGTGGCACGACGAGGCCGATGGCCCGCTGGACGGCCACGCGCTGCTGCGGGGACTCGGCACGGAACCGCTGGAAGGCGGCTTCACGGGCCAGCTGCTGTTCGAAAAAACGCGCAACAAGGGCACCAACATCAAGCAGGTGCTGATGGCGGGCGACATTGTCGTCGGCGTGGGCAATATCTATTGTTCCGAAAGCCTGTTCCGCGCGGGGATCAACCCGAAGACGCCAGCCCGGCGCATCGGCCTGGCCCGCTATGAGAAACTGGCGCAAGCGATCCGCGACGTGCTGGCCGAAGCCATCGTGCAGGGCGGCAGCACCCTGCGCGACTTCATCGGCGTGAACGGCCAGTCCGGCTACTTCCAGCAGACGTATTTCACGTACAACCGCGCGGGCAAGCCCTGCCGCGTCTGCGGCGCGCCTATCCGCCAGATCGTGCAGGGACAGCGTTCCACGTTTTACTGCGTGAACTGTCAAAAGTAAGTCATGGGTAAAGGGGAGCAGATGGTCAGAGACCTGGAACAATACAGCGCATGGCGGCAGGACGTGCAGGCCGCCTTGCAGGCATACCGGCAAGCCGCCAGCGCGGCGGGCCTGGTCGACGGCGCCTCCGCGCTGCGCCTGGCGCGCTGTGGTTCCCGCCTGCTCGACGACCGTTTATCCGTCGCCTTCGTGGCGGAATTCTCGCGCGGCAAATCCGAGCTGATCAACGCCATCTTCTTTGCCGGCTACGGCCAGCGCATCCTGCCCTCGGGCGCGGGCCGCACCACCATGTGTCCCACCGAGCTGCTGTATGACGCGGCCTGGCCGCCATCGATCCGGCTGCTGCCCATCGAGACGCGCGCGCAAAACCTGTCTACCAGCGACTACCGCGACCTGCCCGCCGCCTGGACCGTCCTGCCCCTGAACATCGAGGCGGGCGACGACATGCAGGACGCCATCCGCCAGGTCAGCCTGACGAAAAAAGTCAGCGTCGAGGAAGCGGCGCGCTACGGCCTGTACGACGCCGACGACGCGGATGCCCCCGCCATGCTGGACGAGGACGGCCAGGTGGAAATCTCCATGTGGCGCCACGCCATCATCAACTTCCCCCATCCGCTGCTGAAACAGGGCCTCGTCATCCTCGATACGCCCGGCCTGAACGCCATCGGCACGGAACCGGAACTGACACTGAACCTGATTCCGAACGCGCACGCGGTGCTGTTCATTCTGGCGGCCGACACGGGCGTCACGCGCAGCGACATCGAGGTGTGGCGCAACCATATCGGCGCCGGCGCCGGGCGCCTGGTGGTGCTCAACAAGATCGACAGCATGTGGGACGAATTGCGCGGCGATGCCGAGGTGGCGCAAGCGATCGAACGCCAGCAAGCCAGCGTGGCGCATCTGTTGACACTGGACGCGAGTCAGGTGTTTCCCGTCTCGGCGCAAAAAGCCCTGGTGGGCAAGATCAACCACGATGCGGCGCTGCTGGAAAAGAGCCGCCTGCAGGCGCTGGAGACGGCCCTGTTCGAGGAGCTGATCCCCGCGCGCAAGGACATCATCCGGCGCCAGCTGGCATTCGACCTGGACGCCATCGAAGCGGCGCAGCAGGTGCAGGCGGCGGCCCGCGCGCGCGGCATCGCCGAGCAGCTGCACGAGCTGCACAGCCTGCGCGGCAAGAACCAGAGCGTGATCGCGCACATGATGCGGCGCATCGATATCGAGAAGAAGGAATTCGACAGCAGCCTGTTCAAGCTGCAAGCGACGCGCGCCGTATTTACCCGCCTGTCAACGGAGCTGTATACAAGCCTGGGCATGGACATCGTGCGCGACGATATCGATGGCGTGCGCGCGGCCATGCAGCGCAGCCGCTTTTTCACGGGCCTGCGCGAAGCCGTGCGCCAGTATTTCGAGCGCATCGCCAGCAACCTGGACCGCTCGGAAGGCAAGACGTCCGAGATCACGGAAATGATGAACGTGATGTACCGCAAATTCGCTTCCGAGCATGGCCTGGCGCTGGCCTTGCCGATGCCGTTTTCGCTGGCCCGCTACCGCCAGGAGATCGCCGATATCGAAGCCGTCTACCATAAGCAGTTCGGCACGGCGACCCTGCTCACCACCAGCCGCGTCGTGCTGATGGAAAAATTCTTCGACACTATCGCTTCGCGCGTGCGCCGCAGCTTCACCAACGCCAACGACGACGCCAGCGCCTGGCTGAAAGTCATCATGGCACCGCTCGAAGCGCAGATCGTCGAGTACAAGGAGCAGCTGAAACTGCGCTTTGCCTCGATCCAGCGCATCCATGACGCCACGGGCAGCCTGGAACAGAAAATCGCCGGCTTCGAGGCGAGCCTGGCGGCGCTCGAACGCGACAAGGCGCAGCTAGCGCAATTGCTCGCTGCCCTGCGCGCCGCCAGCGCGACCTAACAAAAAAACACTGGAAACTCTGCATGAAACGTTTGCTGCATCCGCTCTCGCCCGCCACAGGCACAGCGTCTTTTGAAAATTACGTCGACCCGACTTTTTCCGCCACCGTCATCGCCTGGCAAAAGCAGCATGGACGCCACGCGCTGCCCTGGCAAAACACGCGCGACGCTTACCTGATCTGGCTGTCCGAAATCATGCTGCAGCAAACGCAGGTGACCGCCGTACTCGGCTACTACGCGCGCTTCCTCGAACGCTTCCCCACCCTGCGCGACCTCGCTAGCGCGCCCGTCGAAGACGTGATGGCGCAGTGGAGCGGCCTTGGCTACTACACGCGGGCGCGCAATCTGCACAAGTGCGCGCAGCGCGTGGTGGCCGAATACGACGGCGTGTTCCCCAGCGACCCGGCCCTGCTGGCCGACCTGCCCGGCATCGGCCGCTCGACGGCGGCCGCTATCTCCGCGTTTTCCAGCGGCACGCGCGCGGCCATCATGGATGGCAACGTCAAGCGCGTGTTCGCGCGCACCTTCGGCATCGATGCCTATCCCGGCGAAAAACGGGTCGAGGAAGCCATGTGGCGCCGCGCCGAAGCGCTGCTGCCTGAAACCGGCATCGAAGCCTACACACAGGGCCTGATGGACTTCGGCGCCACCCTGTGCACGCGCAGCAGCCCCGATTGCGGCCGCTGCCCCTTGCAGCCGCGCTGCGTGGCCTACGCCACCCATCGGGTTAAAGACTTACCTGTGCGCAAGCCGAAGAAAACCAGCCCGGAAAAACACGCCGTCATGCTCGTCGTCATCAACGACGGCCAGGTGCTGCTGGAGCAGCGTCCCGGCTCGGGCATCTGGGGCGGCTTGCTGTCCCTGCCCGAACTCGATGGCCACGTGCTGGCCGATGCAGACTCTCCACGCGACATCGACCAGGATGCGCTGGCGCGCGCCGTGGCGCCGTTCGGCGAAATCGAATCGCAGGAACGGCTGCTGCCCATCGTGCACGTCTTCACGCACTACAAGCTGCACATCGTCCCCTGCAGCATCACCCTGGCGCGCCGTCTGGCGCTGGCAGGAGAAGCGACGCACGTCTGGTACGACGGCGCGAAAATCGCCGATGCGCCGCTGCCGGCCCCCATCAAAAAACTGCTGCTGGACCTGTTCGGCGATGCGCGTTCGGCGCAGCGCAGCATGTTTTAGTGCGCAGGCTTGTCCTACTGGCGCTGGCCCTCCTGCTCGCGCCAGTGCATGCCGACACGGCGCTACCAGAGGTCCGCATCGGCGTGCTGGCCTACAAGGGCGGCGACGCCGTGCAGCAGGACTGGTCGTACGTGACGCGCCACCTGCAGGCCAGCATTCCCGGTATCCGTTTCATCCTGGCCGACTATGACCAGGCGGGCCTGACGCGCGCCGTGCAGTCGCAAGCGATCGCCTTTGCCATCACCAGCAGCGGCCATTACGTGGCGCTCGAACACAGCGACGGCGCCAGCCGCATCGCCACCCTGGAATCGCCATGGACGGACTCGCCGCGCCAGGCCATCGGCTCGGCCATCGTCGTGCGCAGCGCGTCGCCGCTGCATGACCTGGCCGACCTGGCGGGCAAGAATGTGATGGCCGTGGCGCCCGACGCCTTTGGCGGCTACCAGATCGCCGCGCGCGAACTGCGCGAAGCGGGCATCGATCCCGCGCACGATTTTGCCAGCCTGCGCTACAGCGGTTTTCCCTCGCAGCAGATCATCGACGCCGTGCGGGCCGGACGCATGGATGCGGGCATCGTGCGCACATGTTTGCTGGAACAGATGGTGGCGCGCGGTGAAGTGCGCGCCGAGGAACTGCGCGTGATCACCACGCGCCCGATACCCGGCTTTCGCTGCGCCAGCTCGTCGCGGCTGTATCCGGACTGGCCCTTCGTGGCCCTGCGCCAGACGCCGCCCGCGCTGGCAAAAAAAGTGGCGCAGGCCCTGCTGGCCATGCCGCGCACCGAAGAGGGCTATAGCTGGACGGTGCCCAGCGATTACCAGATCGTCGATGAACTGTTCCGCGACTTGCACATCGGCCCCTACGCCTACCTGGACAAGCTAACGTTCGAGACGGCGCTGCGCCGCTACTGGGGCTGGATGCTGCTGGTGCTGGCCCTGCTCGTGGCCTGGGCCGTGCACACGGTGCGCGTGGAATACCTGGTCAGCCGGCGCACGGAGCAATTGCGCGCGGCCCAGCACCAGCAGCGCGCGCTGGAAGAGCAGGCGCGCCAGCGCCAGGCCACGCTCGATCACACGGCGCGCCTGGCGATTTTGGGCGAGATGGCCAGCGCCATCGCGCACGAACTGAACCAGCCGCTGGCCGCCATCGGCAATTTCGCGCGCGGCATGGCGCGCCGCATCACGGCGGGCCGCCTCGACGCGGCGCCGCTGCTCGATGGCGCGCAGGAAATCGCCACGCAAAGCGAGCGTGCGGGCGCCATCATCCGCCACATCCGCGCGATGGCGCAAAAACGTCCCGCGCACAGCACGGCCTTCGCCCTGGCCGACGCCGTGGAGCAAGCAGTATCGCTGTTCCGCGCGGCCCATCCACAGGCAAGGATAGACTGGCGCCACGACAGCGCCAGGCTTGCGCCGCGCGTGCTGGCCGACCCGCAGCAAGTGCAGCAGGTGCTGCTCAATTTATTGAAAAATGCGCTCGATGCGCAGGTGGAAAACGACAATCCAGCACACCCCATCGGCGTGCTGCTGCACCGTGAAAACGGCGCCTGCACGGTGGCCGTGCGCGACGCCGGCTGCGGCCTCGATGCGGCGCAGATGGCGCGATTGTTCGAACCATTTTTCACCACCAAGGCTGAAGGCCTGGGCCTGGGCATGTCGCTCAGCAAAAGCATCATCGAATCGTTCGGTGGCAGCCTGTCGGCACACGCCAACGCGGATGCGCCTGGCTTGACGGTCTGGTTCCGCCTGCCCGAAGATAGCCATATGGAAGCGCACAAGGAAATACAAGAGGAAACACCATGAGTGAAAGCGATGCGATCATCTTTGTCGTCGACGACGACGCCGCCATGCGCCGTTCGCTGGCCTATCTGTTCGATTCGGCCGGCTGGAAAGTGGAAACGTTCGAGTCGGCGCGCGATTTCCTGCAGCGCTACGAGGGCCAGGCGCCTGGCTGCTTGCTGCTCGACGTGCGCATGCCTTTGATGAGCGGGCTGGAGCTGCAACAGGAATTGTCGCACCATGCGATCGCGCTGCCCGTGATTTTCCTCAGCGGCCACGGCGACCTGGCCATGGCCGTGCAAACGATGAAGGCGGGCGCCTGCGATTTTCTGGAAAAGCCGTGCAAAGATCAGGTATTGCTGGACGCCGTCTCGCGCGCCGTGGCCCGCAGCGTGGCAGAAAGCCGCAGCGCCGCCAGCGCGAATACGGCGCAAACGGCACTGGCCAGGCTCACCGTGCGCGAGCGCGAAGTGGCGCTGCTGATGGCCGAAGGCAAAGCCTCGAAAGTCATCGCCCGCGAACTGGGCATCAGCGATAAAACGGTGCAGGTGCACCGCCATAACACGATGGAAAAACTGGGCCTGCACTCAGCAGCCGAGGTGGCCCGGCTGCTGATGGCAGGTGGACAAATCTAAACCCGCACGATGCGCGCCGGCAGTCCCTGCCGCACCGACGTGCCCGAGACGGGATCGACAAACACGTTCTTGTCGCCGCGGCTCGGGTCCGTCAGCCCCAGGTCATTCAGGTTGATGCCGGCGCCGATTGCGGGCTCGTCGGGCTGACGCGATTTGCCGATGCGGTGGGCGCGCGCGCCGTGCTCCTTGTGGCCGAAACCGTGTTCGATGGCGATCACGCCGCGCTGCACGCCATGGCGCAGCATCACCGTGGCCCTGGCCTTGCCACCCGGCGTCTCCAGGTAAATTTCATCGCCATTTTGCAGCTTCAAGCGCGCCGCATCGTCGGGATGCACGGCGACCGGGTTGTCGGGATGGATGCCGCGCAAGCGCCGCGCGCCGATGCTGTACGAGTTTTGCAGCGCCGATTTAAAACTGATCAACTCGAACGGCCATTCGCTGGCCGGATAGGTTTTACGTACGGGCGTGCCGTCGGCAAACGCCGCCACTCTCCACGCGGGCGTGCCGGGGAAACGCTTGCCGCTCAAGCTGTTCTTGCTCACGCCCAGACCCTCGTTGTACAGCATCATCTGTTTCAGATAGCGGTGCGTGGACCAGTCCTGCGGATACGGCGTCTCGCCGATCACCGGCACCGGAGCAGCCGGCGCCTTGGGGTTCGCGGGTGGCGGCAGGCGCAGGCCGAACATCTCGCCATAGCTCTGGTAGCGTCCTCCCCGCGCCAGCATGAAGGCCACCTTGCGCCACTCTTCCGGCTTCAGGGTGCGCTCCAGTTCGGGGCGGATGCGCGCAACGCCGGACAGCTCGATGTCGTCGTCGCTGGCGTCAGGCACGGACGTCTTGCCCTGCCAGGCGATGTTGGCGCCGCCGCGCAGATACCAGTCTTCCGCGCGCTGCAGGGGGAAGCGCTGGCCATCCGTGTCTTGCAAGGCGTCCGGACCGAAGCCGGGCAAGGCCATCGTTTTTGCCAGCGCGATGAAGAACGATTCCATGCAGATGGTCTGGCCGTCCGGCGTTTTTTGCACGCGCGGTTCGACCACGGGCCAGCGCGCCGTGCTCATTTTGACGGGCATGCCGCCCCAGGCGCCGGCCCAGCCCCAGCTTTCATACAGCAAGGTATCGGGCAGCAGGTAATCGGCAAACGCCGAGCTTTCATTGATGAAGGGGTCGATGGCGACGATCAGGGGAATCTTCTTCGGATCGGCCAGCTCCTTGCCGATCTGCGCGCGCAAGCCCGTGATGCCGTAGACGGGATTGCAGCTCCACAGGATCAGCGCCTTCAGAGTGTACGGATAGCCGTTCATGGCGCTGGTGAGCCACTCGGTCGCCAGCGCGGGCGCGTTCGGATACCACGGCGCCCTGGCAGGATACGCCTTGCCCGCTTCCTTCTTCAGCTTGAATTCCGAGGTTTTTTCATACGGCACATTGCGTCCGATCGGCATGCCGGCCGCCTTGATCTCGCCGTCGAAACTCTCGAGGTTGTAGCGCGGACCGGGTCCCGCATCCTTGAAGCTGCCGCCATTGACCAGGGTGCCGCCCTTGCGGTTCAAATTGCCGATCAGGGTATTGAGCATGACCAGCGCATACGCGTTGTAAAAGCCGGCGCCCGACATCATGCCGCCGTGCGCATTGACGGCCGCGCGCTTGCCATGGCTGGTGAGTTCCTGCGCCAGGCCTTCGATGATGTCGCGCCCGATACCGCAGGCGGCCGAATACTCGTCCATGCTGTGGCGCTGCGCTTCTTCGTTGAGCATCGTCATGGCCGTCTTCAGGTGCAGCGGCGCGCCAAGCACGTCCAGCGGGCCGTCGAAGAACAATCGCGCCTCGCCCTTGGCGACGTTGTGCGGCACGATGGCTTGCGTGGCGGCGTCGATCACGCAGAAGGCGTCGCCATCCTTGTAGCGCTCTTCTTCCGCCAGTTCCACCGCACCGATGTCCGACGCGCGCAGGTAGCGGCCATCGCGCGGATGGCCCTTCTCGCTGATGACCAGATGCGTGGCGTTGCACCAGGCGGCTTCGCCTGCCGCTTCCGCCACCTTCAGGTTCGGCTGCACGAGGAAGTTGCGGTCATAGCGTTCGTGCTCGATGATCCAGCGGATCATGGCCATGGCCAGCGCGCCATCCGTGCCCGGCTTGATCGGCACCCAGCGGCTGCGGTCGCCCGCGGCCAGGCTGTCCGCATTCGTCAGGACGGGGTCGACGACGACGTAGCTGAATTCGCGCTTGCCGGAACGGGCTTTCGCGATCAGGGTGCCCTGGCGCTTGAACGGGTTGCCCGCATTGCCCGGCGCCGTGCCGACGAAAATGCAGAACTCCGTGTTTTCCAGGTCCACTTTCGCGTGCGGCATTTTCTTCATGTCGCCGAACATGGCGCCCGAGCCGCTGCGGTAGGCGCCGCCGCAATACGAGCCGTGGTTGACCAGGTTCAGACTGCCGTACGACTGCTTGAAAAAGCGCGTGCCGAACGCCAGGCGGCCATCGTCGGTGCTGCACATCAGGCCCACCTGATTGACTTGCGGGCCCAGTTCCGGCTGCGCCGGATCGATCGGTTTTTCCAGTTCGCGCAAGGCGCGCAAGCCCTGCACGTGGCCCTCGCCAAACAGGTCGCCGCCTTCCGTCACTTCCTTGACCAATTGATCGAAGGCGATCGGTTCCCACTGGCCGCCGCCGCGCGGTCCCACACGCTTCATGGGCGCCAGCACGCGGAATGGCGACTCCATCTGTTCCAGCACGCCGTTACCACGGCCGCAAGCCGTCGAGCGGCCCTTCAGCCCCTTTTCCTGGAAGCGCGACAGCGAGACGAAGCTGTCGCGGATCGAGGTTTGATATGGCAGCGCCGGATCGGCCGACAGGGGGCTGTACGGGTTGCCCGCCACGCGCAGCACCTTGCCGCTTTTTTTATCCAGGCGCACGCGCACGCCGCAAAACGTGGTGCAGCCCATGCACATGGTGTAGCTGACCTGCTGGTCCGGATTGACGGTCAGCTTGCCCGTGGCCGTGTCGACGGAAAACTCGGGCGGCAGGGAGTTGCCATGCAGTTTTTGCACGGGTTTATCTTTACCCAGCGCGTGGTCGACCATGCGGCCGGCCGTGGTGGAAAAGCTGGCGGCAAAGGCGGCCAGGCCCCCGCCAATGGCGCCGTAGCGTAGCAGCTTGCGGCGTTTTTCGTTTTCGTCTTCAGGGCCGTCGTTGCGGTCGTCGTTGTTTGTGCGTTCGTTCATTTTTGACTCCTCAGTGCGTGGCCATGGCGGGACGGTTGCGCAGCATGCGTCCGGCCCATGGCAAAAATTCCAGCATCAGCAACAGCAGCGCGATCCACAGGCCGGCCGTGCCTATAATCCCCATCAAGCCATCGTTCCCCATTGGCAGGTGGTAGTCATACAGGCCGGCGCCCGTTTTCGGGATCGTCTGGCCGCCAATGAAAATCGTCCAGCGCATCATCCAGGCGCTATGCAGCGCGATCAGGCCATTGACCAGGCCACTCGTGGCCGGGCGCCAGATGGCCAGGGCCATCGGCACGATGGACGACAGCACGGCCCAGACGGCCGTGAACTGCCATTGCGGCATGCCGGCCACCTGGGTGAACGCCATGCTGTGGCTGGCGCTCACGCCGGAGAGACTGACGAACAGCCAGCCGCCACCCAGGGCCAGCACCAGCGCCAGCGACAGGGCCAGCGCGCGGTTCAGCGACACTTCCAGCGCCTGCTCGCGGCCCGGCAGGAAACGGTTGAACAGCAGCGCCAGGCCCACCGCTCCCACGAATGCCGTGGCGGCAAATTGCGCCGGCAGGAAAGGCGTGAACCACAGGGGACGGGCGCGCACCACCATTACTTCCATGCCCGTGTACAGGCCCACGACAAAGGCGGCCAGCAAGGTGAAGGCGGCAGCGGTGACGATGGCCTTGCGCGATGCGGCGCCACCGCGTCCCAGCAGGCGGTAGGCCCAGGCCAGGCGATCCTGGCCCTGCCCCCGCGTGGAAAAGTCCACGCGCAGCGCCAGCCACGCGTACAGCATCAGACAGCCCAGATACAGAGGAATGAAGAACGAGCCCCACGACATCCACGATTGCGGCTGGAAGTAAATATAGAAGTGGTAGAAGCGGCCCGGCCCGTGCAAGTCGGCCAGCAGCGCCACGGGCGCCGTCATGCCGCAGACGAGGGACGCCAGCAGCGCGATGCGCCCCAGGCGTTCATACGCCTTGCGGCCGAAAACGAAGTACGGCAAGGTCAGCATGAAGCTGCCGTAACTGAGGCCGATGAGGAAAAAATACTGCACCGCCCACGGCAACCATGCCGCTTCGCGCGTGACGTTGACAATTTCGGTGATGTGGCTGTCCATGGTTTATTTCCCGTGTTTGCTCGGTTGCCAAAGAGTCGCTTCGCCTTCGACGTGGCCGGCGAAGCGCGTATCCAGTCCCAGGTAAAACACGTGGGGCTGGGTGCCCTGCTCGGGTTTGAGTACCTTCACCTTGTTCTCGGTGAGCAGCTGGTGCACCAGGCTTTCCGGATCATTGAGGTCGCCGAAGATGCGCGCGCCGCCCACGCAGGTTTCCACGCAGGCCGGCAGCAAGCCTTCGTCGACGCGGTGCGCGCAGAACG
This sequence comes from Janthinobacterium rivuli, assembly GCF_029690045.1. NCBI lineage: Bacteria > Pseudomonadati > Pseudomonadota > Betaproteobacteria > Burkholderiales > Oxalobacteraceae > Janthinobacterium > Janthinobacterium rivuli. Next base: position 774,905 of record NZ_CP121464.1, on the reverse strand, counting down.
TGCACTTGTCGGCCTTGCCCGTTTCGTGGTTGATGAAGCGCGCGTCGTACGGGCACGCTTGCACGCAGTAGGCGCAGCCCACGCAGCGGTCGCCGTCGACGACGACGACGCCATCCTTGCGCTGGAAGGTGGCGCCCACGGGACAGACGGGAATACAGGGGGGATTGGCGCAGTGGTTGCACAGGCGCGGCAGCATGTAAGTGCCGCAGCGGTTCTCTTCCTTGACTTCATAGGTCGAGACGACGGTGCGGAAGCTGTTTTCCGGCACGGCGTTTTCCATGATGCAGGAGACCGTGCAAGCCTGGCAGCCGATGCACTTCTGCACGTCGACCACCATCGCCCAGCGCTGGCCGCCTTCGCCCTTGGTGGCCGCCTTGCCGGGCAGCGGCGCGATGGCCGCCCCGATGGTTACGGCTGGCAAGGCGCGCAAGAAACTGCGGCGCGATTCAATCATGACACTCTCCTTGACTATGGGCGGCAAGCCCTTGTTGACTTGCTGCCATGATAGAAAAGAAGGCGCTGCGGGGATATTGGGGTGATAGTGCGGGGACCTAGATGATCATGCCAATTGACAGGATCGACAATGCGGAGTAAAGGCGCCGCGCCAGCAATGTTGTCGGATTCCCCATGACCGCCTGTATTGGTAGGTCGGGTTAGCCGGCACGGCGTAACCCGACACGCAGCGTCACGCGAGCATGTCAGTGCCCGCAGTGACCGTTACAGCTCGTCGAGCGAATACAGCCTGCGGTGCTCGCGGATCGCGTAGCGGTCCGTCATGCCGGCGATGTAGTCGGCGATCTTGCGCGCCTGCTTGGTCACATCATCGCCATTGACCTGATAGTCGGGCGGCAGCAGGGCTGGTTCGGCCATGAAGCTGTCGTACAGTTCGCGCACGATGCGGCTCGCTTTGACGCGCATGCGGTTGACCTGGTAGTGGCGGTACAGGTTCGCGCGCAAAAAGCGTTTCAGCTCCGTCGCGTCCTTGCGCATGGCGTCCGAAAAACGGATCAGCGGAGCGCTGGCGCGCACTTCGTTCACATCACGCGGGGCGGCATCGGCAATGAGCTGCGTCGAGGTGACGATCAGATCGTCGGCCAGTGCCGTGATCAGGCGGCGCAGGGTTTCGTAGATGGCGCGCCGGCCCGACAGACCCGGGAACGCCTGCTGCACCTCGCGCCACAGGCGGCCGAAGAATTCCACCTCTTCCAGCTGGGCGATGGTGATCAGGCCGGAACGCAAGCCGTCGTCGATATCGTGGCTGTTGTAGGCGATTTCGTCGGCCAGGTTGGTCAGCTGCGCTTCCAGCGTCGGTTGCGTGCGGTCGATGAAGCGCTGTGCCACGGGACCGAGTTCGCGCGCATGCGCCAGCGAGCAATGTTTCAAGATGCCTTCGCGCGTCTCGAACATCAGGTTCAAGCCGTCGAAGGCGCCGTAGTGCTCTTCCAGCGTGTCGACCACGCGCAGGCTTTGCAAGTTGTGCTCGAAGCCGCCATGCTCCTGCATGCATTCATTGAGCACGTCCTGACCCACGTGGCCGAATGGCGTGTGGCCCAGGTCATGCGCCAGCGCGATGGCTTCCACCAGGTCTTCGTTCAGGCGCAGGTTGCGCGCAATCGAACGCCCCACTTGCGCCACTTCCAGGCTGTGCGTCAGGCGCGTGCGAAACAGGTCTCCCTCGTGGTTGAGGAATACCTGGGTCTTGTATTCGAGGCGGCGGAAGGCCGAGGAATGGATGATGCGGTCGCGGTCACGCTGGAACTGGCTGCGCGAGGCGTGCGCCGCTTCATCAAAGCGACGTCCCTGACCCTGTGCCGAGTGGGCCGCGTAGGGGGCAAGGAAGTCTTCGGGCGCCATGGCTATTGCACTCCGGCGGCCAGTGTGGCCAGCACCAGTTCATGGGGCGCGGACGTGATGCTCGGGCTGCCCAGCGGTTTCAACAGGATGAACTTGATGGCGCCGCCCTCGTTCTTCTTGTCGACCTCCATCAGTTCCAGCCAGCGCGCGACACCGAGGTCCGGCGCCTTGACGGGCAGGCCGGCGGCGGCGACGAGTTTGCGCACGCGCTCGACGGCCGCCTGGTCGATATAGCCCATGCGGCACGACAGGTCCGCCGCCATCACCATGCCGCAGCCGACGGCTTCGCCGTGCAGCCAGTGGCCGTAGCCCAGGCCCGCCTCGATGGCGTGGCCGAAGGTGTGGCCGAAGTTCAGGATGGCGCGCAGGCCGCCTTCGCGCTCGTCCTGGCGCACCACGTCGGCCTTGATTTCGCACGAGCGGGCGATCGCGTAGGCCAAGGCGCCCTTGTCGCGCGCCATCAGCTTGGCCATGTTCGCTTCGATCCAGTCGAAAAACGCGGCATCGATGATGGCGCCATGCTTGATCACTTCGGCCAGGCCGGCCGACAGCTCGCGCGCCGGCAGGGTTTCCAGGGTCGAGGTGTCGGCGATCACGGCGCGCGGCTGGTAGAAGGCGCCGATCATGTTCTTGCCCAGCGGGTGGTTGATGCCCGTCTTGCCGCCGACGGAGGAATCGACCTGCGCCAGCAGGGTGGTAGGCACCTGCACGAAGCCGATGCCGCGCATGTAGCTGGCGGCCGCATAGCCGGTCAGGTCGCCGATCACGCCGCCGCCCAGCGCCACCAGGGTAGTCTTGCGGTCGCATTTATTGGCCAGCAGCGCGTCGAAGATCTGCATCAGGCTGGCCCAGTTTTTATACTCTTCGCCGTCCGGCAGGACGATGCAGATCACTTCGCGGCCATCGCTGGCCAGCGCCGCCTGCAGGCGACCCAGATACAGGGGCGCGACGGTGGTATTGGTGACGATGGCCACCTTGTGGCCGCTGATATGGCGCAGCAGCGCATCGGCGTCAGCCAAGAGGCCGGGACCGATGGCGATCGGATAACTGCGTTCGTCGAGGTCTACGCTCAACAACATTTTGGATTGCTCGTTCATCGAAGGCTCTGCATGAATGACGCAGTTGGGCGAGGCCTCGCATTCGAGGCTGGCCAGCTGCATCAGGATGGTCTGGACCATCGATTGTACGTTAGGACGGCCCGTGTCGATCACAATGTCGGCCACTTCCATGTAATGGGGCTCGCGCTGCGCCGTCAGCTCTTCGAGCTTCCTGCGCGGGTCGGCCGTCTGCAGCAGCGGGCGGTTCTTGTCATGGCTGGTGCGCGCGAGGATGTTACTGACGCTGGCGCGCAGGTAGACGACCGTGCCCCGTTCCTTCAGGTAGGCGCGGCTGTCGGCGTTGAGGATGGCCCCGCCGCCGGTGGCCATGACGATACCTTGCTGGGCGCTCAGGTCGCGGATGACCTCGGCCTCGCGCCGGCGAAAGCTGGCCTCGCCCTCGATTTCAAAGATCCACGGGATGGTCGCGCCCGTGCGTGCCTCGATTTCGTGGTCGGAATCGACAAAGCGCAAGCCCAGCTTGCGGGCCAGGATGCGTCCGATCGTGGTTTTGCCTGCGCCCATGAGGCCGACAAGAAAAATATTACTGTTGGAAATTTCGGACACTTTTTATATCAATCAATCAGAAAATAACGGGTGCCGCCCTCGACGGCCCCCGCTCCCCCCGCAGGTCAAGGACAGGAGAATGTCAGTCTAAACGGGTAACTGGTGGCGTTGCCCAGCGGCGTCGTCACTGTCACATTAAACGTATTGACTACATCGGCTACACAGCTGGTCGGCGTCATACTGTTAATTGTAACGGTATGCAGGCTGCCCTGGTTACCCTTGATGTTGTTGCCCGTCCTGTCATCGACACCAAGCATATTGTGCGGATAGATATTTTGCACGCTCGCCGGCAACACTGACACCTGCCCATTGACGGCATTCGTGATTGTCACCGTACTACCGGATGGCATGGGATTTTGATGCAGATCGCTGATCAGCAGGCGGAATGTGCGGGGCAGGCTCGCCGACCGGGAACCCAGGTCATACGCCTGTGTCCCCAGGACAGCGGTGCTGCCATCGTCGTTCGTCAGGAAGACCTTGTCAGGATGGCTGTCGCTCAAGAAGATCGCGATCTTGGCAAACAATGTCGTGCTGCCATCCGACGTGCTGGCGCACACGGTCGCCAGGCCCGGCCAGTTACTGTCCGCCGTGCCGCCGTTTTTGAGGTCATTGCAGGGCGTCGCCGGCGGATTGGTCGCCACACGCGGATTCTGGCTGCGGAAATCGACCGAGCAGCCGCCATTGGTGGTGGTACAGCCGCCCATGCTCGATGAACCGATAGCGCCCAGGTTGCTCTGGAACGCCACCGGCGTGCCATCCGGTACCGGATTGCCCGCCTGGTCCGCCAACAGGACAGTGACGGTGGTGGCGGGGTTGCCCACGCCGCTGTCATAGGACCAGCCTTCCACGTTGGATTTAACCACGCTCAGCGAAAATGCCGTTTGCACGGGCAAGCCGGTCGTCACCAGGATGGAGTCGGACAAGGTGGATACGCCGGATGCCAGGCTGGCCTTGACGCGGAACGTCGTCGGCGTAAGACCGGAATTGACCGTGGTGATGACTTCACCGTTGGCATCGGTGATGTCCTTCAGCTTATTCAACGTCACACCCGGGCCGTTCAGCAGCGAGAAAGTGACTTCCTGGCCTGGCAAAGGCCTGTTAAAAGTATCGAATACGCGGAAAGTCAGGGTCGCCGTTTCCGTGCGCGACAGGCCGCCCTGGCCTTGAATGACAAGCGATTTCCCCACCGGACTAACGGCGGAAAACTGTACCGATGCCGGCGTCGCCCGCGCGACGTTCAGGGTGGCGTGCAGTGCGGCGTTGCTACCGGTCACGGAGGCAAACAGCATGTCCGCGCCGCCGCAACCGAGATCGCGGTACACGGCCGTCGCCTTGCCATTGACGGCCGGCACGCCGCTGCTCACGCTGGCTTTGCCCGCGGAGACACAGTTCGAACCAAAATCCACCGTTACTCCCGTACCGGTGTAGGCCTTGCTGCCAGCCATGATATCGACCGACACATTTGCCGTGCCATAGGCAGGGATGCTGGCAGGCGAAAAGGTCATGTTGGCCAGCGTCAGATCTGTTGTGCCCAGCACATAGTTAATTTGAGTGCTGGCAAGAGCACCATTTACTGTCGTGCTTGCCCGCAAGCTAGCGGCGCCGCTGCTCGTCAGACTGAAAGGACGCATGGTAACGCTGGCCATACCCGTCGCGTCAGTCAGTGCCGTCCCTACCGACGGGGACAGTACAGCAACGGCATTGTCGGTAGAAAAAACTACCAGGGCATCGGTGATCGGCTTGCCGCTCAAGTCGGTAACAAGCGCCTTGGCCGTCAATGGCGTGGCGCTCGACAAAGAATTGCTTGCGCTGCTACCGCTGAACAGCGACAGCGTCATTTTCGCGCCAGCAGCCTGCGCTGCCTTGATTTCATAGCTCGCCTCGCCGGTGACCGTGGCGGTGGCCGTTGCGACAGTGGCCGTCAGCTTGCCCGCACCGGTGACTGCTGCATTCAGGGCCGAGACGGTGATGCTGGCATAGCCCTTGGCATCGGTCAGTGCCGTGCCGTTGGTCGACGACAACGTTACCAGCGTGGCATCGGCCGAAAACGTGACCACGGCATTGCTGACGGGAACGCCATTTTTATCGTTGACGAGCGCCTTGGCCGTCAGCGGCGTCGTGCTGCTGAGCGTACTGCCAGGCTGGCCAGCAGCGTTAAACAGGCTTACCGTGACCGTCGCGGCCACCCCGCCCGTCGTGCCACCACTGCTGCCGCCATCGATGGTCGGATCGCCGCCACCGCCGCCGCACGCGGCCAGCAAGGCGCCCAGCGCCAGCAAGACCAGCCAATTCACTACCCGACTCCAATAAGTGTTGCTCAAAGATACATTCCGCATAGTCGCCATCAGTCCGCTTTCGTTTGCATTGTTACTTAAACGTAAAGATGTGACATTAACGTGTTGCTGGCCGATCTGCCACTATTTTCGGCGTAATAAACACCATCAGTTCCGTTTTTTCTTGACTGCGGCCCGTGCTGCGGAAAAAAACACCAAGCACGGGGATGTCGCCCAGCAGCGGCACCTTGCTGTCCGTGCCCCGCTCGGATTGCTGATAAATGCCGCCCAGCACCACCGTGCCGCCGTCTTCCACCATCACTTGCGTGCGCACGTGCTTGGTGTCGATGGCAAAGCCGGAACGCGTTTCCTGGCCCACGCTGTCCTTGTTGACGTCCACTTCCAGCACCACGTTGCCGTCCGGCGTGATCTGCGGCGTCACTTCCAGGCGCAGGTTCGCCTTGCGAAAGGTGATCGACGTGGCGCCGCTGCTGGTGGCCACCTGGTACGGCAGCTCGATGCCCTGCTCGATCAGCGCCAGCACCTTGTCGGCCGTCACCACGCGGGGACTGGAAATGATCTTGCCCCGGCCGTCCGCTTCCAGCGCGGACAGTTCCAGGTTCAGAAAACGGTTGGCGGCCGCCGAAAACAGGCTCAGGGCGAAGCTGGCCGGCTGCAAGCCATTGATGCTGGCGGCGGGCAAGTTGACGAATTGCGAGTTCGGCACGAAAGCGCCGCTGCCGGCCACCGTTTGCCCCGTCGCCTCGCCCACGCCCTGGTAGCTGCCGCCGATGGCCGCGCGGCGCCCGCCGCCGCCCAGGGAAAAACCGGGCAGCTGGCCCGCCGCCAGGCGCTGGTCCGTAAAACCCAGGCGCGCGCCCAGGTTGCGGCTGAAGCTGTCATTCGCCTCGACGATGCGCGCCTCGATCATCACTTGTCGCGTAGCAATATCCGTCTTCGCGATCAACTGACGTATCTGCTCCAGGCGGACTGGCACGTCGGTGACGAACAGCTGGTTCGTGCGCGGCTCGATCAGCACGCTGCCACGGCGCGACAGCAAGCGGCTGCGCCCTTCCCCCGCATCCAGGCCGAATACGCTGCGGAACGCTTCGGCCTTCTGGTAATTGAGCTGGAAGATTGCCGACTGCAAGGGTTCCAGTTCGGCGATCTGGGCGCGCGCTTCGAGCTCCAGTTTTTCGCGCGCCAGCATTTCCTCGCGCGGCGCGATCCACAGCACGCTGCCATTGCGCCGCATCTCCAGGCCCTTGGCCAGCAACAGCACGTCGAGCGCCTGGTCCCACGGCAAGTCGCGCAGGCGCAGGGTCACGTTGCCCGCCACGCTGTCGCTGGCGATGATGTTTTGGCCGGACGCATCAGCCAGGATGTGCAGGGCCGCGCGCACGCCCACGTTCTGGAAATCAACGGAGATTTTGTCGCCCGCATACAGACGCGGCGCCGATACGTTCACCACGGCATCCTGGGCCAGGCTACTGGCATGCAGACACAGCATGGCGGCCCAGAACATGCGGCGCGGCCTCACGGCGCCGCCTCGGGCAAGCTGGCCTTCGGCCCCGCTCCCGCCACTTGCAAGACCAGGCTGCCGCGCCGCTCGCGCCAGGGGCCATCCGCCTCGCGCAGCAATTCACGGTACTGCAGCGCCCGCTCACTGATGTCCGTCACCACGCCGTGATCTTGCCCCAGGTACTGGCCCACCGTCACCCGGTACACGCGCTGGCCCGCCAGCAGCAGCGCGCTCAGGCGCCCATCCTGCTGCACGCTGCCGACCATGCTGATGGCCGGCAAGGCCACGTTTTCCAGCGCTTCGCGCATGCGCCGAGGGTCGGGCCCCGCCACGCCGCCACGCTGACCGGACTCGGGCGCTGGCGGCAATGCATTGAAAGGATCGGCCAGGGCGGCCGCCGCGTAGGGATACGGCGCGACGGCGGCAAGCGGGCGCCAAGCTGGTGTCACTGCGGGCGCGCTGGTCTTTGGAGGCAATGCCGCTTGCGCCGCCCGCTCCCCCGCTTCAGGCAAGCGATACGCGTGCAGCACGGCATCGAGGGTCAGCATGCGATCCTTGCCGAGGTTCAAGGCCAGTTCGTGCACCGTGACGATGCGCGGCAGGCCCGCCAAATCCGCCAGCAGCGCGCCCATGGCGTGGTAGCCGCCACGCAACTGTATGGCGATCGGCAAGGCGACATACGGCGCTTGCGGCTGGGACGCACCGGGCTTGAACAGGGAAAATTGCAAGCCGCGCGACTGGCCTGCGGCGTTAATCTGCGTCAACAGCTGCGCCATCGCCTGCTGGTCGGGCAATTGCTGTTCCAGCAGGGCCAGCTCGGCGCCGGCCTGGCGCTGCTGTGCGCGCCATTGCGGCAACTGCTGCGCCCTGGCCCGCGCCGACAGATAGGCGACGCGCAAGCGGGCCTCCTCGCCTCGCGCCCCCTGCACGACAGTCATCAGCCCAGCCAGCCACACGGCGTGCAGCAGCGCGGCCACCAGCGTAGCGGCCAGGGCGGCGCAAGCGAAGCGCGCGGGTAGCGGCCACAGCGACGCGGTTTTCAAGCTCAGCATGATCGACCTCCACCACTAAGATTGCCCATCGGGTGCCAAAGCCAGCCGTATCGTCCATTCCACGGCGCCATCGGCCGCGCCGCGCACTTCCAACACTTCCGGGCGGGACCAGGGCGCCGCCTGCTCCAGCGCCAGCAGCAATGCCGCGACCTTGTCCTGCGACGCAGCCTGCCCCTGCAAGCGCACCATCGCCATTTCCTGGCGCACACTGTGCAAGGAAACGCCGGCCGGCATCGCCCGGGCCAGCGCGTCCAGCATGCGCACCCAGGCATTGCGTTGCTCTTGCAAACTGGCAATGGCTTGCTGGCGCAGCAGCAGCGCCGCCGTCTCACCCTGCACCCGCCGGCCAGCGACAAGCATGGCATCGACTTGTTGCATGGCACTGCGCCAGCTCTCCTGGCGGCCCAGTTGCGCGTCGAGCTGCTGGCGCAGCCAGGCGCCTGCCGCCAACGCCAGCAGCAATCCCAGCAGCGCCCCGCCCGCCAGTTGCCACAGCAGCAGCTGAATGCGCCTGCGCCGTGCCGCGGGGCGATACGGCAACAAGTTGATGCGCTGCATGGGCGCCCGGCCCGTCATCGGGCGTACCGGTGCAAGGCCAGGCCCCAGGCCAGCTGGTAGGCCACGCCACCGTCGGGCAAGGCTTGCCAGCCACCTTGGGCGAGCGCCGCCTGCAAGGCCAGCGCCTCGCTATCCATGACGACGGCCAGCAAGCCCGCCGCCCTGGTCGCATCGAGACGGCGCTGCACGCTGGCGCGCCGCGCCGCCACCAGCAGCACGTCGACTTCCTTGCCTGTCGTGCCGGGCAGCGGCGGCGCGGGGCCGAGAATGAAAAAATCCAGGCTGGCGTCTTCCAGCGCGAACGGCATGTATTGCGCCGCTTCCAGTTCCACGAGGATTTCCAGCTGTTCTTCCGGCAATCCGGCGGGCAAGCGGATCGCATGCGTGATCAGGGCCGTGGCCGGCATGGCCAGCGCCACCCGCGTGCAGGCGCTGCCACTGTCGCGGTGAGCCTGGCGCAGGGCGTCGGCCAGGCCCTGCATGTCCTCGACATTGCCCTCCAGTAGCACGCCGGGCGCCAGCGCGGCGGCGCCGCAATGCCGGCACGACAGTTTTCCACGCCGGCGCCGCAACTCGACCACGCGCACGGCATCGTCCGCGATGTCGACGCCCAGCAAGCCGATGCCAAGATAATTGCTGATGGATATGTTTTTCATAGAGAAACGTCAGCGTGGGAGGGATTCCTGCCATCCGAAAGCCTAGTCCCGGCAGCGCTGGCTTGTAAATGGATTTCACGCCGGCGTCTGCTGTGCGCGGCGCCTATCTGGCCGGGCCGTGATCTGGCGCAGAATAATTGTTACCAAATCCTGGTTGCCAGCGAGCCAATACACGCTTATATAGAGTATCGGCAAGTTTCGACTGTCCCCCAGGCAAGCGCCACGGCGCGCTGCCACCCCGGCAAGCTCGCTTATAATTGGCCGGCATAATTAACCGAAAGACATACGACGCATGACATCTTCAAAATCCGCTGGCCCCGCTGGCTCGAAGCCGCCCACCAAGGGCAGCAAACCCAAACGTTTCCTGCTGATGGCCCTGGCATCGCTGCTGGGCCTGGGCATCGTCGGCGTCTTGCTGGTGGTCTTTGGCCTGGCCATGGCCTATCCGAACCTGCCGGCGCTCGATACCTTGACCGATTACAAGCCCAAGATGCCGCTGCGCGTGTTTACGTCCGATAGCGTGCTGATCGGCGAATTCGGCGAAGAGCGCCGCAACATGGTGCACATCAAGGATATTCCCGATGTCATGAAGAAAGCCGTGCTGGCCATCGAAGATGACCGCTTCTATGAACATGGCGGCGTCGATTACCTGGGTATTACGCGCGCGGCCCTGCACAACCTGACGGGCGGCGCCAAGCAAGGCGCCTCGACCATCACGCAGCAGGTGGCGCGCAATTTCTTCCTGTCCAGTGAACAGACCCTGAAACGCAAGGCGTATGAAGTCTTGCTGGCCTGGAAGATCGAGAAAAACCTCAGCAAGGACCAGATCCTCGAAGTGTATATGAACCAGATTTATCTGGGACAGCGTGCCTACGGCTTCGCTTCGGCCGCGCAAATCTATTTCGGCAAGAACATCCAGGACCTGACCGTGGCCGAAGCGGCCATGCTGGCCGGCTTGCCGAAAGCGCCATCGGCCTACAACCCCGTCGTCAATCCGAAACGCGCGCGCATGCGCCAGCAATACATCCTGCAGCGCATGGCGCAGCTGGGCTACATCACGCCGGAGCAATACACGGAAGCCAAGAATGAAGAGCTGAAAGTGAAAACCGACAGCAGCGCCTTCGGCGTGCACGCGGAATACGTGTCGGAAATGGCGCGTCAGCTGGTCTACGAGCAATTCAAGGAAGACACGTATACGCGCGGCCTGAACGTCTACACCACCATCACCAAGGCCGACCAGGACGCCGCCTACATCGCCTTGCGCAAGGGCGTGATGGATTACGAGAAACGCCACGGCTACCGCGGCCCGGAAGCGTATATCGAGATTCCGAAAACCAAGGCCGAAGCCGATGACGCGATCGAGACGGAACTGGCCGACCATCCGGACAGCGACGACATCATCGCCGCCATGGTGCTGCAGGCGTCGCCCAAGTCCCTCCAGGCAGTCACCTCAGCCGGCGAGGAAATCACCATTACCGGCCCCGGCCTGACCTTCGGCGCGGCCTGGCTGTCGGACAAAGCGGCGCCTAACCGCCGCATCAAGCGCGGCGCCGTGATCCGCGTCATGCAAGAAGGCAATGCCTGGGTCTTGACGCAAATGCCGGAAGTGCAATCGGCGTTCGTCTCGGCCAGCACCACGGACGGCGCCATCCGCGCCATGGTGGGCGGCTTCGATTACAACCGCAACAAGTTCAACCACGTCACGCAGGCGTGGCGCCAGCCAGGTTCGGCCTTCAAGCCCTTCATCTATTCCGCTTCGCTGGAACGGGGCCTGTCGCCGGCCACCATCATCAACGACGCGCCGATCTCGTTCGACGCGGGCCAGACGGGCGGCCAGGCGTGGGAACCGAAGAACTACGACAGCAAATACGATGGCCCGATGACCATGCGCAAGGGCTTGATGAAATCGAAGAACATGATTTCCATCCGCATCCTGCACAAGATCGGCGCCAAGTATGGCCAGGAATACGCGACGCGCTTCGGCTTTGACGCGGACAAGAACCCGCCCTACCTGACCCTGGCGCTGGGCGCCGGCAACGTGACGCCGCTGCAGATGGCGGGCGCGTATGCCGTGTTCGCCAATGGTGGCTACAAGATCAACCCGTATCTGATCGCCAAGGTCACCGATAGCGATGGCAATGTCTTGTCGCAAGCCAAGCCGGACCTGGCGGGCGAGGAAGCCAACCGGGTCATCGACGAGCGCAACGCCTTCATGATGAATAGCATGCTCAACGACGTCGTGCGCTTCGGTACAGCCAATAAGGCCATGGCCTTGAAACGCCCTGACCTGGCCGGCAAGACGGGTACCACCAACGATTCCATCGATGCGTGGTTCGCCGGCTACCAGGCCAAGCTGGTGGGTATCGCCTGGATCGGCTACGACCAGCCGCGCAACCTGGGCAACCGGGAAACGGGCGGCGGCCTGGCCTTGCCGATCTGGATCAGCTACATGGCGAAAGCCCTGAAGAGCATTCCCGTCGAGGAACGCGCCGTGCCGGAAGGCCTGATCCACGTGGGCGACGAGTATTACTATGCGGAAAATCCACCGGGCACGGGCGTCGGCAGCCTGGAAGGCGCGGCGCGCGGCACGCCGGAGGAAGAGAAAGCGAAAGAAGCCGTCAAGAACGAGTTGTTTTAAGATCGTTTGATGCAAAAAGGGCAGCCCGAAGAGGCTGCCCTTTTTTATTGCGCGCGGCTAAAACAATTACTTCAGGACCACCGCCGCGCCCGCCTGCTCGCTGGCCATGGCCGACAGGGCCGCGAACAGTTCCGAGCCGTCGCGCGTGTTGATCCACTCGTCGCCCACGCGCTTGTAGTGGAAACCGCCGGAACGGGCGGCCACCCACATTTCGCGCATGGGGGCCTGGCTGTTGACGATGATTTTCGTGCCGTTGTCGATGAACTCGATTTCCAGCACATTGCCGCTGCGGCTGCATTCGACGTCGAGCACGTCTTCATCGTTCAGCCGGTCCAGCGCCGCCTCGATCTGGGTCAGGGTGGCTTCGGCCAGGGCCAGGAATTCCGATTCGCTCATGCTACACTCCAAAGATCTTAATCAAACCGTGATTCTAATCGTGAAGTCATCCTCAGCGTTTTATATCGGCACCGCCATTGTGGTTTCTAGCATCCTGGCCGGCTGCGGCCAGCCCGGTCCTTTGTACCTGCCCAAGCCGCCAGCGGCCAAGGGCGCGCCAGCCAAAGGCCCGGTCGAACCGGCGCCCGTGCCGCCGCCACCGGTGATCGTGCCGGCAAGCTAAGTCGAGCGTACCGGGGTGGCAGCCTTGGCCACCCTGGCGCTCTTCTCGCGCTTGCCCCAGGCGAAATAAACGCGCATTAACAGCAGTAGCGCGACGATGGCGCCGAACAGTATCGGTTGCGCGAAATTATGCTTGCCCGCCTTCATCCACCAGAAGTGCAAAATGCCCAGCGGCGCGATGATGTAAATCAGCCGGTGCAGCCACTGCCAGCGCTTGCCCCCCAGGCGTTTCACCATGCCGTTCGTGCTCGTCACGGCCAGCGGAATGAGCAAGACGAAGGCAATAAACCCCACCGTGATGAATGGCCGCTTGAGCACATCCTTCCACATTTCCTGCACATCGAAAAAGTGATCGAACCATAAAAACGTGGTGAAGTGCAACGCCGCGTAGAAAAACGCGAACAGGCCCAGCATGCGCCGCAGCTTGATCAGCCAATTCCACTGCGTAAAGCGGCGCAAGGGCGTGACCGCCAGGCTGATGCACAGGAAATACAGGGTCCAGTCACCCGTGCCGCGCGTGATGAATTCCAGCGGCTCCACCAGCTGCCCCGTGTACGTGAGCCAGACCATGCGTGCAAACGGCAGCAGCGCCAGCAAAAAGATCAGGCTTTTCAGCAGCGACAACTGCCTAGCTGTGGGGTTGAGGGCCATGGTCTTTCCTTAAAAGAACTTCTTCAGATCCATGCCCGCGTACAAGGAAGCGACATCGTTGTAGCCGTTGTACATCAGGGTCTTGCGCTTGCGCGTGAGAAAACCGTCTTCGCCGATGCGCCGCTCGGAAGCTTGCGACCAGCGCGGATGGTCGACGTTGGGGTTCACATTCGAGTAAAAACCGTATTCGGACGGCGCCGACAGGTTCCAGGACGTGCGCGGCTGTTCCTTGACGAAACGGATCTTGACGATGGATTTGGCTGACTTGAAACCATATTTCCACGGCAAGACCATGCGCACGGGCGCGCCATTCTGGTTTGGCAAGGTTTCGCCATACATGCCCAGGGCCAGCAGCGCCAGCGGATGGTTCGCCTCATCGATGCGCAAGCCTTCCGTATAGGGCCACTGCAACACGCGGCTGCCCACGCCCGGCATTTGCTTCTTGTCGGCCAGGGTGATGAATTCCACATACTTGGCATTGCCCGTCGGCTCAACTTTCTTGATGATTTCCGAGAAGGAATAACCAACCCACGGGATGACCATCGACCAGCCTTCCACGCAGCGCAGGCGGTAGACGCGCTCTTCCAGCGGCGCCAGCTTCAGCAGCGCGTCAAGATCGAGCGTCATCGGCTTTTTCACTTCGCCTTCGATGCTGACCGTCCATGGCCGCGTGCGCAAGGTGCCCGCGTTTTGCGCCGGGTCGCTCTTGTCCGTGCCGAACTCGTAGAAATTGTTGTAGGTGGTGGCGTCTTTATAGGCCGTCTGCTTTTCCAGCGCCGAATAGGCGGGATTGAGCTTGGCTGCCAGCTTGGGATTGATGCCTTGCGCGAACGCTTCGCGGCTGGCCATTTCCAGCAAGGCCGCACTGGACATCGAGCCCAGCGCCACTTGCTTGATGAAGCTGCGGCGCGATTCAAACACGGCGCGCGGCGTGATTTCGGAAGAATACGGCAATTCAATGCCGTTGGGACTGCGCTTGATCAACATGGCGGCTCCGGAAAAAGGTGATTGGATATACCTTACACCAGTTTTTCCGGGCCGTTCATGACGCTTCTGTCATGCAAAAAAAACGTTACTAAAGTGCCCGAAAAAAGTTCAGGGCAAGGCGCCTTGCCGCAGGCAGTACGCATAGTACGACAAGGCAAGGCAACGCCGCCATGGGCTTTTTCTCGGGTACTTTTACAGTTTTCCGTAAGAATGCAGGCCCGAAAGGAACATGTTGACGCCTAAGAAAGCGAAGGTCGTCACCAGCAAGCCCACCAGCGCCCACCACGAGGCGACGCGGCCGCGCAAGCCTGTCATCAGGCGCATGTGCAGCCAGGCTGCATAGTTGAGCCAGACGATCAGCGCCCACGTTTCTTTCGGATCCCACGACCAGTAGCCGCCCCACGCTTCGGCCGCCCACAGGGCGCCCAGGATGGTCGCTACCGTGAAGAAAGCGAAGCCGACGGAAATGGCCTTGTACATGACGTCGTCGAGCACTTCCAGCGATGGCAGGCGGTCGACCAGGTAGCCGCTCGACTTGAGCAGGTAGGCTGCGGCCACCATGGCCGACAGGGCGAAGGTGCCGTAGCCGATGAAATTGGCCGGCACGTGGATCTTCATCCACCAGCTTTGCAGGGCCGGCACCAGCGGCTGGATTTCGGCCGCGTCGCGCGTGACCGTGTACCACATCAGGAAGACGACGGCCGCCGAAATGACCAGCATGACGAAGGCGCCCAGCTGGCGCGTCGCGTAGTGCTGCTCGTAATACAGGTAGAACATGGCCGTGATCAGGGAAAACAGGATGAACACTTCATACAGGTTCGACACGGGAATGTGGCCCACATCGGCGCCGATCAGGTAAGACTCGTACCAGCGCACCAGCATGCCCGTCAGGCCCAGCACGACGCCGGCCCAGCACAGCAGGGAGCCGACGGATGAGCCGAATTCCGAGCGCGCCACCAGGCCGATCCAGTAGAACAGGGTCGACAGCACGAAAAGCGTGCCCATCCACAGGATGGCGGACTGGCTCGACAAGATGTATTTCAGGAAGAATTTCTGGTTCGCCATTTCCAGGTGGCCCGCGTACAACTCGATGGCGAACAGCGACAGCACGGCCGCCACGGGGATCAGCCAGCGCACGGGCTTCCAGTACCAGCCCAGCCAGGCGAACGTGGGCGCCGCGGCCAGCAGGATGGCTTTTTCATAGATATCCATGAAGGCGCCAAAGCGCATCAGGCCGAACAGGGAGGCCGCCAGCAAGCCGGCGCCATACAGCCAATCGATCAGGCTCAGGCGCTTGAAAAATCCTGGTTCCTGCGTATATATTTGCTTGTTTGCCAATTCCATCATTTTCTCCATTCCCGGCGACGCGCAAGCGTCCCAGACACAGCGCAGCTTACGCCGATTGCGGCAGCTTTGCCTTCAAGTTCTCAAATTCTTTTTCAAAATCCAGGGTCTTGCGTTGCGTGCTCATGGCCATCAAGGCTTCGCTGCCGCCCTCGCCATCCTTGATCCACACCCACAGGCGGCGCTCGCGAATATAAAACATGGAAAACACGCCGATCACGAGGAACAGGCAACCGAGGTAGACGACACTCTTGCCCGGCGAACGCGTCACCTGCAGCACGGACGCCTTGATTTCCGTAAAGTCATCGAGTTGCAGATACACGGGCGCGCCATAGAAGAAGCTGTCGGACAGCGCATTCGTGGCCAGCTGCAGGAAGCGGCCGTGCTTGTCATCGGCCTCGATGGCTTTCAAGCCATCCTGGGCGCGCGCCGCCTGCCACAAGTCCCACAGGCTGCCATTCAGGATTTTCATGAAGATATCGGCCGCTTTTTCTTGCTCAGCGGCAGGAATTTTCTCCAGGAATCGCGAAATGGCGAGGAAACCGCCCTCTTGCCCATTGCCGGCAAAGATGCCCAGGCTTTTCGCCGCCGATTCCTGCAACTGGCCGCGCAGGGCTTCCGCGCCCGCCTGCGGCATGGCGCGCGCCGCATAGCGCTTGGCCGCCTGCTGGCGCAATGCCGGATCTTGCAGCGCAGCACGCAAACGCATCCATTCGTTCACGCTGTAATTGTCATCGGCGGGAATGCGCAAATAGCTGAACGGGTCGCTGGGGTTGACGCGCATGCCGGCCAGGAACACCGTCGTGCCATCCACGGTGACGGGCTGCATGTAGTTCTGGTACTCGCGCGCCTGGCCCGTCTTGTCGCGCAATTTGTATTGCACCGATGGCCCCACGTTCTTCAGGTCCTTGTTGTTCGCGTTCTTCGCGGCCGAGCCCAGGCGTTTATCGAGGCCGACGGCGAATTTATCGTTGAAACTTTCCGCCTTGCTGACGGCGCGCACATCCTGGCCCGCGCTGAGGTTTTCCACGTTAAACGGGCGGAAACCCGACCATTCCACCGTGTAGGAATTGCCATCGCTGCGTTCGAGCGGCGTGCTGCCGCCCACTTCGCCGCCGATATCGAAGCGTTTCGTCGTCTTGCCCGTCATGGGAAAACCGGTCAACTTGAGCTTGCTGCCGCCATCCTCAAAGCTGGACTGGTACAGGGCCAGGCCCTTGTACAGCAACGGCTGGTTGACTTTGATGGTGGCAGGAAAACTTTCACCGGTTACATGGTCGGTGATGACGACATCGCTGGCAAACAGCTTCGGCATGCCGGTGCTGTAGAAATCGATGTGGAATTTTTTCAGCAGGATGGTGATGGGCAAGTCCTGGATCAGCACGCCATCGGCCTGGGGAATGATGGCCGTGTTGCTCGACGAGCCTTCCGGAATCATGGTGTTGCCGCGGAAAGTAGGGTTCGACAGGCTCAGGCGGTGCTGGGCGGGAATGTCGGCGATCACGCCGCTGCCGGAAAACGGCGTCTTGCCAAAGAACCATTGCTGTACGCGGATCGGCATTTCCGAATCGAGCAAGCCGCCCACGCAGATGATGACGATGGCGCCGTGGGCAAAGATATAGCCCCATTTGTTGGCCGCGCCCCGCTTGGCGGCGACCAGGGTGGCGTTGTCCTTCTCGACCACCTTGGCCCCGTAGCCGGCGTCTTTCAGGCGCATCACCATCTGCTGGGCCAGCACGGCGCGCGGCAGCGGCGCCTGCCATTCCAGCTTGTGGTGGAAATTGCGCAGCGATTGCTCGCGTACGGTTTCGCGCCAGCTGCGCATGTCCTTGAGCATCTTCGGCGCATTGCGCACGATGCACAGCGAGGTCGAGGCGACGAGGAAGCCCATGATGACGAGGAACCACCAGGCCGAATACACGGAATACAGGCTCAGCTTGTCGAAAACGGTGAACCAGAACGGCCCGAACTGGTTGACATAATTGGGCATGGGCTCGTTTTGCTTGAGCACGGTGCCGATGATGGACGCGACGGCGATCAGGGTCAGCAGGCTGATGGCAAAGCGCATCGACGAGACCAGCTCGACGAATTCAGCCAGGCTGCGGCGTTGGGTCTTTAACTCGATTCCGGTCGTGCCTGTGCTCATACGTGGATACTCATACGGGATATGCAATCTTCAAGAAAATGTAGGCATGGAGCAGAGTGTTTCTCCGCGCAAGGCGGCAGCATACTCCTGTTTGGCCCCTGCCATGAAAAAGGGCAGCCCGTTGACACGGCCGCCCTTGTTCACGCGCACTGATGCGCCTGGCAATCGCTTGCCACTATGAAAACTTACTTCAGGCCGGCGATATAGTCGGCCACGGCAGCGATCTCGTCATCCGACATGCGGGCGGCGATGGTGTGCATTTCAGCGCTGTTCTTGCGGGCATCGGCCTTGGTGCTGCGGAACATCGTCAGCTGGGCCACCGTGTAATCCTGGTGCTGGCCGGCGATGCGCGGATACTGGACGGGAATGCCATTGCCCGTCGCGCCATGACAGCTGGCGCAGGCGGCAACTTGCTTGGAAGCAATGCCACCACGGTAGATTTTCTTGCCCAGGTCGATCGTATCCTTGTTTTTCGCGGCGCCCGGCTTGGACAGCTGCGTGCCCAGGTAGGCGGCGATATTCTTCTTGTCGGCGTCGCTGAGCATCTTCGCGTACGTCGTCATGACGGGCTGGTTGCGCTGCGGCGTGGTGAAATCGACCAGTTGCTTGTAAATATAGCTTTCGTGCTGGCCGGCCAGCTTCGGATTGACCGTGATGGTCGAATTGCCGGCCGCGCCATGGCAGGAGACGCAGGCAGGCAAGCCGCGCGCCGCATCGCCATCGGCGTACAGGGCAGCGCCCTTGGCAGCGTCGGCCTTGACAGCCGGTTTCGGTGCTTCGACCGCGGAGGCAGTTGCCGATACAGCCAGCAAAGCGAGCAGCATGGATTTGAACAACGGTGAAAACGCACGATTCATTCAGGCACCCTGAGACAGTGAGAAATTAGTGGTGGACATTGCCGCGCCCTGTGGATTTTTGCTTTATTTTCAGGGCCGCAAGCCGCATCGCTGCTACGCCGGCAACAATAAACAACCCCTTATTGTACAATAGCTTCTTGGCGTTATCGCTCCCTTATCGCTCCCTTTTGTTGCTTTACTATTCCCATGTCAAAACTCTGGCAAGCCCGCTTCTTTACGACCGTCAACCAATTGCGTGACCTGCCCGATACCACGGTGCCGGAAATCGCCTTTGCCGGCCGCTCCAATGCCGGTAAATCGACCGCCATCAACATCTTGTGTAATCAGAAAGGCTTGGCGTTCGCCTCCAAGACACCTGGCCGTACCCAGCACATCAACTACTTCTCCATCGGCGGCGCTCACGTGGCGCAGCACCGCAAGGATGCCACCATCGTCGAAGAGATCGAATGCCTGCTGGTCGACTTGCCGGGTTATGGCTACGCGGAAGTATCGGGCTCGGCCAAATTGCACTGGCAGCGCCTGCTGGGTGACTACGTGCAACGCCGCGAGCAATTGGCCGGTTTGATCCTGATCATGGATTCGCGCCGCCCGTTCACCGACCTGGACATTCAAATGCTGGAATGGTTCGCCCCGACGGGCAAACCGATCCACTGCATTCTGACCAAGGTCGATAAGCTGAACCGCAATGAATCCGTGAACGCCTTGCGCCAGGCGAAAGCCAAGCTCGACAGCTATGTGGATGAAGACGGCATCGGCTTCCCGTTCACCGTGCAACTGTTCTCGGCGCTGAAGCGCGTCGGCATCGACGAAGCCAACGACAAGATCATGGAACTGGCCGGCATCAGCGAAGATGGCGCGGCCCAGATGGTCGAACTGATCGAGATGGAAGACGACGTCGAACCGGAAGCCGGAACCGACAAACCGGCTTGATCGAAATCAACGCTGCGTAAAAAAGGCTGCCCGTTCACACGGTGCAGCCTTTTTTTATGGCAGCGCGTCCTCGCGCCTAGCGCCGTCCCGGCCCTGGCCGCTTCTCGGAAAAGAATTCCTGGCGCAGGAAAGCCATCAGCTCGGCCGTGTCTTCCACGCGGGCGCTGAGGTTGACGTTGCGTCCCAGGCGCCGCGATTCCCAGACGAAATCACCGGGTTTTTCCGCACGGATCAGCTGAATCATCTTTTTCACGATGGCCGTTTCGATATCGGGTTCATTGCCCAGCTCGACTTTTTCCTGCTTCAGCCAGTTACGCTTGAAGTTGCCATTCCAGCCCTTGAACTTGACTTCCGCGCTGAACGAAGTCTGGTTGACGATGGAAAACACGCCACCCGAATCCTCGCGGTCGCTGCCGGAATTGCGCCCCTGGGCGCCGGCGATATTCGCCTTGGCCACGCGCATGGCGCGGTCGTTTTCGCTTTCCTCGGCCGGCGGCGCGGGATTTTGCGCCTGGCGCTGCTTGCGGCGCTGCTCGATCATCGAGCTCATGTCTTCAGCGGGCGGCGGCGGCAACGGCACTTTCGATACCAGCGGCGGCGTGAAGGTTTCCAGTTTCGGCTTGTCGCGCGGCACGTCTTTCGTCACCACGCGCTTGCTCGGCGCCGGCGGCGGTTTCACCTTGGCCACTTTCGTGTCCTTCGGTTTCGGCGTGGGTTTCGGTTGCGGCTTCGGCTGCGGCTTGTCTTTCAGCGGCGCGATGTAGACCATCGCGCTTTCCTTCTTCGGCGGCGGGATCTTTTCGATCGTGTCGCTGCGCAACAGGACATACGCCGCCAGCAGCACGTGCAGCAAGACGGACACGCCGAGCGCCACCTTGCGCATGGTGCTGGTCCTGGACCCGTAGGCCGGTGGCGGCTGGATCACTTGCCCGCAGGTGGGGCAAACATCGGAATCGGCAGCCATCAAATGGGTCGTGTCATGCAAAATGAATCGTGCTTTCTGTGTAGCGAAGAAATAACATTACAGGGCAGCCATAGTGCCAGAGTCCCTAGTCTTTGGGAACACTTCCTCGGCATTTCCAACCCGAAGCGTACAGGATAGCGACATTCCTTGCAGCGGTATCAGCGTACCCGAGCCATGCCTTGACGGTTGTTACCGTATGTATCACGGCCCATACAAAACCGGCGCCGCATTCACTGAGGAACGGGGCGCCGGTGGTGGCCGTGTGGCGGCTCAGGACTTGTTGTCGAGCGCCACCAATTGCTCGTCCGTCAACGGTCCCGTGCCACTGTACTTGTCGAGGAACAAATAGATGACGGGGGTGATGAACAGGGTAATCACTTGCGAAAACAGCAAGCCACCGACCACGGCCAGGCCCAGCGGCTGGCGCAATTCCGCGCCGGCGCCCAGGCCCAGGGCGATCGGCAAGGCGCCCATCAGGGCCGCCGCCGTGGTCATCATGATGGGACGGAAACGCAGGATGCACGCCAGGCGGATGGCCTCGGCCGGCGCCAGGCCGTCGTTGCGCTGCGCATGCAGGGCGAAGTCGATCATCATGATGGCGTTTTTCTTGACGATGCCGATCAGCATCAGGATACCGATGATGGCGATCATGGTCAGGTCCATGCCGAACAGGCGCAGGGTCAGCAGCGCGCCCACGGCCGCCGACGGCAAGCCGGCCAGGATGGTCAGCGGGTGGATATAGCTTTCATACAGCACGCCAAGCAGCACATAGATCACGGCCAGCGCGGCAATGATGAGAATGATCTGGCTCGCTTGCGAGCTCTGGAACACGGCCGCGTCGCCGCCATAGCGCGTGATGATGGAGGCCGGCAAGCTCATGTCCTTGGCCATCGCGTCGATCTTGCCCGTGGCGATGCCCAGCGGCACGTCGGGCGCCAGGTTGAAGGCGATGGTGACGGCCTGCAACTGCCCCTGGTGATTGACGGACGTGGGGCCGATCGTGCGTTCCACGTAGGCAATACTCGACAGTTTCACCAGCTCGCCCGTCTTGCTGCGCACGGACACGCGCGTGAGCGCATCGTCATACTGGCGGTCGGCCGTGGCCGCTTCCAGGATCACGTAATAGCTGGCCGCCGACGAATAAATGGTCGACACTTGCCGCTCGCCAAAGGCGCTGTACAGGGCCGTGCGGATGTCGGACATTTGCACGCCCAGCAGATTGGCCTTGTCGCGGTCGATCCGGAGCGATGCCTGCAAGCCCTTGATCTGCGAATCGCTGGTAACGTCGCGGAAGGCGGGATCCGTGCGCATGCCGGCAATAAACTTTTCCGCCCAATCATTCAAGGCGTCGGGACTGACGCTTTGCAAGGTGTACTGGTAGCGGCTCTTGCTCTGGCGTCCGCCCAGCTGCAAGTTTTGCACGGGCCGGAAATACACGGCCATGCCGGGCACGGTACCCGCCGCGCGGCGCAGGTT
Source organism: Janthinobacterium rivuli (assembly GCF_029690045.1). Lineage (NCBI taxonomy): Bacteria > Pseudomonadati > Pseudomonadota > Betaproteobacteria > Burkholderiales > Oxalobacteraceae > Janthinobacterium > Janthinobacterium rivuli. Next base: position 752,715 of record NZ_CP121464.1, on the reverse strand, counting down.
TTCCAGTACCACGGGCATTTTCGGCCGCTCGCTGCGCGGTTTCAAGACCATGAACATGCGTCCCGTGTTGCCGCCGCCGACGAACGAGGTCACATCCTGCACGCTCGGGTCCGCCTTGAGCACGGCCGCCACACGGGCTTGCAAGTCCTGCAATGCCGCAGATGAGATGTCTTCCGACGCTTCCGTATTCACCTGGATCTGGCCCAGGTCTTCCTCGGGGAAGAACCCTTTCGGTATCGTCGCGTACAGCAGCACCGTCAGCGCGAAAGTACACACGGCAACGAACAGCACCACGTTGCGGTGCGCCAGTGCCTTGTCGAGCAGATGCACGTAGCCGTTGCGCAATGCCGTGAAACCCGCTTCGAAATGGCGGCCGATAAAGGTTTTTTCGCCATGACTGGGGTCGCTGTCATTGTGCTCGCGCGAATCGGCCGGCAGGAAGCGGCTGGCCAGCATCGGCACCAGGGTCAGCGACACGACGGCGGATACCAGCACGGCCAGCGAGACGACAACGGCGAACTCATGGAACAGCAAGCCGATCACGCCCGGCATGAAGAAGATGGGGATGAACACGGCCACCAGCGAGACGGAAATCGAGATGATGGTAAAGCCCATCTCTTTCGCCCCTTCCAGCGCCGCGCGTATCGGCTTCTTGCCCATCTCGATATGGCGCACGATGTTTTCCAGCACCACGATGGCATCGTCGACGACGAGGCCGACGGCCAGGGTTATGCCCAGCAGGGATACGTTGTCGAGACTGTAGCCAAGCCAGTACAGCAGGGCCAGGGCGCCCAGCAGCGAGATCGGCATGGTAACGGCCGGAATGAAGGTGGCGGCAGCGCGGTGCAGGAACAAAAAGATCACCAGCACCACCAGCACCACCGTCAGGGCCAGGGTCAGATTCACGTCGTGGATGGCTTCGCGGATCGACAGCGAGCGGTCGTTGACCAGGCTGATCTGTATCGACTGCGGCAATTGCTCCTTGAAGCCCGGCAGCAAACGGCGCACGCCATCGACCACTTGCACGGTGTTGGCGTCCGGTTGGCGCTGCACCATCAGGCTGATCGAACGCTCGCCATTGAAACTGCCGACGGCCTTGATCGATTGAAAGCTGTCTTCCACCTCGGCCACGTCCTTCAGGCGCACGGGCTGGCCGTTGCGGCTGGCGACGATCAGTTCGGCAAAATCGGCCGCTTTCATCATTTGCGGATTGCCCTGGATGGTCAGGGTCTGGCTGGGGCCGTCAAGGATGCCCAGCGGGGAATTCGTGTTCGAGGTGCGCAAGGCAATGGCCAGCTCGTCCATCGTCAAATTGCGCGCATTCATCAGGTCGGCACGGGCGCGCACGCGCACGGCAAAGCGCTTCTGGCCATTGACGATAACCTGGGCCACGCCAGGCAAGGTCGACAGGCTCGGCGCGATCAGGTTTTCCGCATAATCGTTGAGGTCCGACAAGTTCAGCGAAGGCGACGTCATCTGGATGAACAGCACGGGTGCATCGGCGGGATTGACCTTGCGGTAGGACGGCAAGTCCGTCATTTCCGTCGGCAACTGGCGCTGCGCGCGCAGCAGGGCCGCCTGCACGTCGACGGCCGCCTCGTTGACGTTGATGCTGGCGTCAAATTCCAGGGTCAGCGAGGTATTGCCCAGGGTGCTCGTGGACGTGATCAGGCTCAGGCCGGAAATGGTGGAAAATTGTTTTTCCAGCGGCAAGGCCACGGACGAGGCCATGGTTTCCGGGCTGGCGCCGGCCAGGTCGGCGCTGACGTTGATGACGGGCGTGTTGTAGCTCGGCAAGGCCGCCACGGGAATTTGCAGGTAGGCCAGCACGCCGGCCAGGATGATGGAGAGGGACAGCAGCACCACCATGACGGGGCGGCGAATGCTCAGTTCGGACAGGTTCATGCTGGCTTGCCCTGCACTGCAGCGGCGCCATCGGCAGCCTTGTGTTTTTCCGCCAGGCGCACCTTGCTACCCGGACGCAAGTTCTGCTTGCCATCGACGATGACTTTTTCATCGCCCGCCAGGCCGGTGACGACGGCATTCGGTCCGAATGCATACACGCGGGCAATCTTGCGCATCTTGGCCGTATTGTCCGCTTCCATCGAGTACACGAAGGTGCCGGCGGTACTCGTGATGATGGCGTTTTGCGGGATCACCAGCGCCTCCTTGAGGGTGCGCACGGTCAGCTGCGTATTGACGTACTGGCCTGGCCACAAATCGGTGCCGCCATTATTGAAACGGGCCTTGATCCTGATCACGCCCGTGGCGGGATCGACGGCATTGTCGATGAAGTTCAGTTTGCCGTCGAGCTGCTTGCCGCCCGCGTCCGACAACAGCGCCGTGACAGGCACCTCGCCCGCCTTTTGCGCCGCCAGCAAGCCGGACAAGCTGCTTTCCGGCAAGGTGAACGACACGTCGATCGGGTCGAGCTGGGTGATGCTGGTGAGCGACGTGGTCGGCTGCACCAGGCTGCCCGCGTAGACATTGATGGCGCCCACCCGGCCCGCCTGCGGCGCGCGCAGGACGGTGTAGCTGGAATCGACCTGGGCGGCGCGCAAGGCGGCCTGGTCGGCGGCCAGCAAGGCGCGTGCCGCGTCGAGCTGGCTTTGCAGGGTATCGACGGCACCTTGGGCGATGAAATTCTTGCTCAGCAAATCCTGATTGCGCTTGAGCTGGCGCTCGAAGTCCTGTACCGAGGCACGGTCGCGCAAGACCTGCGCCTGCGCCTTGTCGACATTCGCGTGCTCGCTGCGCGCGTCCAGTGTGAACATCAGCTCTCCCTGCCTGACGAACTGGCCTTCGCGGATATGCACCTTGCTAATCGTGCTGGTCGTCTGCGGGTGCAAATCGACGCTGCTGATCGGCATCACGCTGCCATTGGCTTGCAGCACCATCGGCACATCCTGGCGCACGGGCGTGACCACGCTCACCGTCGTCGGCGCCTGTCCGCCCTTGCCCCCTTTGCCATCCTGCCCACCGGCCACCTTGCCTGGCTGATGGTTGAAATACCAGATGCCGCCACCGATACACAGGGCCGCACCCACGAGGATTGCCAGACTAGTCTTTTTCATTGTTCTGTCACGCTGTTGCAGCGCAGGGCCGCAGGTTGAATGTAGTTGCCAGGGGGCATAAAGCACAATATTGTCGCACGGAAATGCTCACTTTCCTGCGTAATACTCTGGCACGATGAGGGTAACTTCCAGTCCACCGTCGACGTGATTAGACAGCAAAACCGTGGCGCCGTGCTGCTCGGCAATATTGCGCGCGATGGTCAGGCCCAGGCCCGTGCCGCCCGATTCGCGCGAACGCGACGTCTCGATGCGGTAAAACGGTTCGAACACTTTCGCCAGTTGATCTGGTGCAATGCCCGGCCCGCCATCGCGGATGCGGATGCGCGCGGCGCCGGGAATGCGTTCGACGGTGACCTGCGCGTACTGGCCATATTTGACGGCATTGTCGATCAGGTTCACCAGGCAGCGCCGCATGGCGATCGGACGCGCCATCAGGGCCATGCCCGCCTGTCCACCGAGGCTGACTTTCTGGCCGGCATCGGCCGCGTCGGAGCAAACACTGTCAAGCAGGGAGTCAAGATCGAGCGCCTGCATCGCTTCCGTGCTGTCCATCGAGCGGGCCAGGTCCAGCCCTTCCTTGACCATGCTTTGCATGGCCGACAGGTCGCCCACCAGGCGGTCATACAATTCCGTATCGGCCACTTTTTCCAGGCGCAATCGCAAGCGCGTCAGCGGCGTCTGCAAGTCGTGCGTGATGGCGGCAAGCATTTGTGTTCGCTGGGAAATATGCTGGCGGATACGCGCCTGCATGGCGTTGAAGGCGGCGCTGGCCTGGCGGATCTCGCTGGCGCCCGACAGGGTCAGCGGCGGGTGGTTGATGTCGTTGCCCAGGTCTTTCGCCGCCTGCGCCAGCTGCTTGAGCGGGCGCATGGTCATGCGCGTGACCAGGTAGGCGAGGATGGCGATGCTGATCAGGAAAGGCAGCAAGGTCATCCAGTCGTTGTGTTCATTGAACGGCGGCTGCTGGCGCGGCGGCAAGACCATCAGGCGCAGCACGTGGCCGTCCTGCATGCGCACGTCGAGGTTTTCGCACGTGCCGCCCCATGGCTTGGCGGAAAACATGCCCGGCCTCTGGCGCGGCTTGACGCAGGCGGCCGGCCGTTCGGCCAGCGCGCTGACCTTGAAGCCTTCGCCCAGCTTGGCTTGCAGGGCGATGGAAAATTCCGTCGGCTTGCCCGGTACATGCTCGACGTCGGGACGCAATTCCAGGCGCACGCTGCCCTTGTTGGCCACTTTCAGATAGGCGGCGCGCGAGGCCAGCGGCACCACGTCGGCCGCCATCACCAGCTGCTCGGCCCGCTCAACGGCGTGGTAGTCGCGGTATTGCTCGATGGCGCGCTGGCGTTCGCCCACGGCCAGCCACTGCGTCAGCGCGGCAGAAGCGACGATGCCGATCAGCAAAAACATGAAGACCCTGCCCGTCATCGAGCCCAGGAAGGCCTTCACGCGTGCGGCTCCACATTGACCTGGCCGGCCAGCACGTAGCCGCCGTTGCGCACGGTCTTGATGATTTGCGGCAAGCGGGCATCTTCACCGAGCTTTTGCCGCAGGCGGCTGATCTGGATATCGATCGAGCGGTCGAACGGGTCGGCGTCGCGGCCCTGCGTCAGGTTCAGCAGCTGGTCGCGGTTGAGCACGCGGTTCGGGTGTTCCAGGAAAACGCGCAGCAGGCGGAATTCCGCGCCCGACAGCATGATCACCAAGCCCGTGGGATTGAGCAAATGGCGCGCCGTCAGGTCCAGGGTCCAGCCGGAAAAGCGGATTTGCTGCGCCTTGTCCGACGGCACGTTCGACGGCATGGCATGGCTGCGGCGCAGCACGCTGCGTATGCGCGCCAGCAATTCGCGCGGTTCAAACGGTTTCGGCAAATAATCGTCGGCGCCCATTTCCAGGCCCAGGATACGGTCCAGCGGTTCATTGCGCGCCGTCAACATGATCACGGGCACCGTCGATTGGGCGCGCAGCTTGCGGCACAAGGTCAGGCCGTCGTCGCCTGGCAAGTTCAAGTCGAGCACGATCAGGTCGGGCCGCGTTTCGTCGAGGATTTTCCACATGGCCGTGCCATCTGCCGCACCCAGGGTGCGGTAGGCGTTCGTTTCCAGGTAGTCCGCCAGCAAGCTGCGGATATCGCGGTCATCGTCGACGATGAGAATTGTAGAAGTGGGTTCCATGGTACGAATTATCCCCACTTCCCCTGCCCTTGCACAGCGCATTTGTATCGTCTTGTATATAGAAGACCCGAAGAAACATATAGATACAAACTGTCTGACAGCGGACACTTCGGGGAAACATGGAGAGTCCACCATGGATTCATGTGCAGCAACATGTACATCCCCCACTTTTACAAAGGAATCCAGATGAACGTCTCAATGACAACCCTGCGCAAGAATTTGATCATCGCCATGAGCGTGCTCGGCATGGGCGCGGCATCGCTGACCGTCCACGCCCAGGAAGCGGCCGCCAGCGCGCCTGCCGCCAGCAGCAAGATGCAACATGAGGGCCAGCGCGGCCAGCACCGCGCAAGCAATCCCGCCGAACGCATGGCCAAGTACCAGGCCCGTCTGCACGACAAGCTGAAGCTGACGGCCGCGCAAGAACCGGCCTGGGCCACTTTCACGGCCGCCAACGCGCCGAAAAAACCGATGGGCGACTGGAAAGCCAAGCGCGAAGCGATGGCCAAGCTGTCGGCCCCGGAACGCATGGAGCAATGGATCGCCATGTCGAAGGAACGCATCGCGGATCAGGAAAGCCGCCTGGCCTCGCTGAAAACCTTCTACGCCGTGCTGACGCCGGAGCAAAAGAAAGTGTTTGATGACAGCGTGCCTGGCGGCAAGCACGGCGGCCACCACCGCGGCGGGCACCATGGCATGCATCAGCAGCCCAAAGCTGGTTAAGTTTTAACTGGCGCAGAAATAGAAAAAGCCTGCATTGCAGGCTTTTTCTTATTCGCGAGACAAGCGACGGCTTATTGCCCGTCGAGCTTGCGCAACGAGGTCAGGAAAGTGGCGGCGTTCTGGAAGCCGATTACGCGCGATTGGGCGATCTCCTGTCCCTGCGGGTTGAACATGATGATGCCCGGCGGGCCGAACAGCTGGAAACGTTTCAGCATGGCCTTATCGTCCGCATCATTGGCCGTCACGTCCACTTGCAGCAACACGGCTTGCCCCATCTTCTCGCGCACGGCAGGGTCGACAAAGGTCAGTTTTTCCATCTCGATGCACGACACGCACCAGTCAGCATAAAAGTCCAGCAAGGCCGGCTTGCCATTCAATTGCGCCAGCGCCGCGTCGAGCTGCGCCACGGTCTTTACGCGCGTAAATGGTTGCGCGTGCACTTGCCCACCACCGAGGTGCGCCAGCGGTGCCAGCGGGTCGCGGCCACCGCTGGCCACGCCCACCAGCTGCATCGCGCCCAGCACGGCGAACACGAGGCCGAAGGCCTTGGCGACCCAGACGTTCTTCGCGCCGCTCTTGCCTACCAGCAGATACATGCCGTAACCGACGAACAGCACCGTCCAGCCCAGCATCTGCACGGCGCCCGGCAGGACAGGCGAGACCAGCCACCAGGCCACGCCCAGCTGCAGCACGCCAAAGAAGCGCTTGACGGCATCCATCCACGCGCCGGCGCGCGGCAGCAAGGTGCCGGCCGACACGCCGACCAGAAGCAAGGGCACGCTCATGCCCACCGCCATGGCAAACAGGGCGCCGCCGCCGATGACGACGTCGCGCGTCTGGCTGATGTACAGCAAGGCGCCGGCCAGCGGCGCGGCCACGCATGGCCCCACGATCAGGGCGGAAATGGCGCCCATGACGAACACGCCCGCCAGGCGGCCCGACGATTGCTGGTTCGACACGGACGTCAGCTTGCCTTGCAGGAAAGCCGGCACTTGCAGCTCATAAAAACCGAACATCGACAGGGCCAGGCCCGCCATCAGCAAGGCAAAGAAACCCAGCACCCACGGGTTTTGCAGTTGCGCCGCCAGGCCTTCGCCCGCCAGGCCGGCCGCCACGCCCAGCGCCGTGTAGACGATGGCCATGCCCAGCGCATACGTCAGCGACAGCAGCAAGCCGCGCGAACGGCTGACCTTGGCGCCATCGCCGATGATGATCGACGACAAGATCGGCACCATCGGCAGCACGCACGGCGTAAAGGCGAGGCCCAGACCCAGCAGCATGAACAGAGGCACGATAACGAGCAGCTTGCCACCCTTCAACGCCGCTTCGATCTTGCCCATCTCGCTTTGCGCCGGCGCGGCGCTGGCCGCCACGGGCGCCGCCGCGACCGGCTCGGGCGTGCTGGTGATGTTCGCCTGGGGAATGCTCAGCACGGACACGCCAGGCGACGCCTGCGCCTGCGGGCCGTTGACGGCCGCCGTGTCAACGGCGGGCGCGGCGGGCAAGGCGAATTTCGACGGCAGACCTGTGCCCGGCGCCATGCTCTGGCCGCCGCCACGGCCCACCAGCTGGGCCGTGGCATCCTGCGGCGCATAGCACAAGCCCTTGTCGGAGCAGCCCTGGCCCGTCGCCTTCAGGGTGAACGCGCCGGCCGCTTCCACAGGAATCGTGATGGTGAGCGTCTTGCGGAACGTTTCCACGTTCTTCTGGAAGGTGTCGTCAAACTTGACCTTGCCAGCCGGATACACGGGCGTGCCCAGTTTGGCGCCCACGGCTTCAAATTTGAAGCGCTCGTGGTACATATAGTAGCCATCGGCGATCACATACGTGACGGCGATGGTGGACGGGTCCTGCATGCGGGCGGAAAACTTGAAGGCCAGTTCCGGATCGAGGAATTCATCGTCGGCACGGGCATGACTGGCGCCAAAGACGGCCATGGCCAGCAGCAAACAGGTGGCAAACCAGATCAGCAGTTGATGCAGGGGAGCGGCGCGCGCGGTGGCGCTGGAGGGGAAACGGGACATGAACTACCTTTTCGACCATTCGACAGAGGACGCGCGGAGCAGGCAGCGCTTGTGCCGGGCCGGCGCGAAAGAAGAATAGTACACCGCAGCAAGGATAGCTGCAGCAGAAAACAAAAAAGCCAGGCTAGGCCTGGCTTTCTCAGATGCAATTACTGGGATTACTCGCCAGCAACTTCAACTGCTTCGGTCGTATCTGGACGATCCATCAGTTCAACGAACGCCATAGGAGCGTTATCGCCGACGCGGAAACCCATTTTCAGGATACGTACATAACCACCGTTACGGTTGGCGAAACGTGGGCCCAGTTCAGCGAACAGTTTGACGACCATTTCACGGTCGCGCAGGCGGTTGAAGGCCAGACGCTTGTTTGCCAGGGAATCGGTTTTGCCCAGGGTCAGAATTGGCTCGACAACGCGGCGCAGTTCTTTTGCTTTTGGCAGGGTGGTTTTGATCGCTTCGTGACGCAGCAGCGATACTGTCATGTTGCGCAGCATTGCCAGACGGTGGGACGAGGTACGATTCAGTTTACGGAGGCCGTGACCGTGACGCATGATAAATCCTTTCGGTGAGTGTTTAAATTCCAGCTCTTCGATCAATGAGGCAGAAGCTTCATCGCGGGCCGGTTTGGTACTACAAAATAAAAGCCTGGGACACCTGTCCCAGGCAGTTTGCTACAACTACGAATTACTTTTCCAGGCCGGCAGGCGGCCAGTTTTCCAGCTTCATGCCCAAGGTCAAGCCGCGCGATGCCAGCACTTCCTTGATTTCGTTCAGGGACTTGCGGCCCAGATTTGGCGTTTTCAGCAGTTCGTTTTCCGAACGTTGGATCAGGTCGCCGATGTAGTAGATGTTTTCCGCTTTCAGGCAGTTCGCCGAACGCACGGTCAACTCCAGGTCGTCGACTGGACGCAACAGGATAGGATCGACCAGCGGAGCGCGCGATGGCGCTTCGGCGGCGGCTTCCGTGCCTTCCAGGGCGGCGAACACATTCAACTGGTCCACCAGAACGCGGGCCGACTGGCGGATCGCTTCTTCCGGCGAGATCACGCCGTTGGTTTCAATGTTGATGATCAGCTTGTCCAGGTCGGTACGTTGTTCAACGCGAGCCGATTCAACGAAGTACGATACACGGCGCACTGGCGAGAACGACGCATCGAGAATGATGCGGCCGATGGTCTTGTTCGTGTCTTCCGACAGGCGACGCACGTTACCAGGAACGTAGCCGCGGCCTTTTTCAACCTTGATCTGCATGTCCAGCTTGCCACCAGCGGTCAGGTGGGCGATCACGTGGTCAGGGTTGATCAGTTCGACGTCATGCGGCAGGTCGATGTCGGAGGCCAGGATCGCGCCTTCGCCTTCTTTTTTCAGGGTCAGGGTTACCGAATCGCGGTTGTGGACTTTGAAAACCACACCCTTCAAGTTCAGCAACAGATCGACGACGTCCTCTTGCACGCCATCGAGGGAGGAATATTCGTGGACGACGCCAGCGATCGTCACTTCGGTCGGCGCGTAGCCTACCATCGACGACAGCAGAACGCGGCGCAACGCGTTACCCAATGTGTGGCCATAGCCGCGCTCGAACGGTTCCATCACGACCTTGGCGTGACCTGCACCGAGAGCTTCAACATCGATAATACGTGGCTTCAACAAACTGTTTTGCATGAAATGTCCTTTTCAATACCCTCGGCTCATTACACCGATAAGGCTGATGGCATTAGTAAAACGCCCACCCGAAAGAAAACGAGTGGGCGGTGATGGTGCTAACTGCTATTAACGCGAGTACAGCTCGACGATCAGCGATTCGTTGACGTCGTTAGCGATTTCGTTACGCTCTGGCAGGGACTTGAAAGTACCTTCCATTTTCTTGGCATCAACCGAAACCCAGCTAGGCATACCAACTTGTTCAGCCAGCGACAGTGCTTCAACGATACGCACTTGCTTTTTCGATTTTTCACGAACAGCAACGATGTCGCCAACTTTGACTGCGTACGAAGCGATGTTCACAACGATACCGTTCACGGTGAACGCTTTGTGGCTGACCAATTGACGCGCTTCAGCGCGGGTCGAGCCAAAGCCCATGCGGTAGCAAACGTTGTCCAGACGCGTTTCCAGCAACTTCAACAGCGTTTCGCCGGTGTTGCCTTTACGACGGTCTGCTTCAGCGAAGTAGCGGCGGAATTGACGTTCCAGCACGCCGTACATGCGCTTGACTTTTTGCTTTTCGCGCAGTTGGTTACCGTAGTCCGAGGTGCGGGCGCCGGATTTGACACCGTGCTGGCCTGGCTTGACGTCCAGTTTGCACTTGCTGTCCAGCGAGCGACGTGCGCTCTTCAGGAACAGGTCTGTACCTTCACGGCGGGAAAGTTTTGCTTTAGGTCCGATATAACGTGCCACGATACTTCCTTTTTTTAAATGATAACGCCCCAGCCACATGCATGATCAAACACACTGATGCGGTTAGGCGCTAGTCTGATTTGGTTTCAATCAGACGGTGGCTGAAAACGAAAAACCCGTCAAACAGGATTTGACAGGCAAGAACAGCCGGGCAGTATAACCGTTTCCGGCTCCCTGCTCCAGCGTTTTCACACAACTGTACTGAGTTACAACAGACAGCAAAGCAGCTGGCGCCGAAGCGCCCTCTGCAACACTATCTTAGATACGACGACGTTTCGGTGGACGGCAACCGTTGTGCGGTACCGGCGTCACGTCCTGGATCTCGGTGATCTTGATGCCCAGGTTGTTCAGCGCGCGAACGGCGGATTCACGACCAGGACCTGGGCCCTTGATACGTACTTCCAGGTTCTTGACGCCACACTCAACAGCCACTTTACCAGCGGCTTCCGCGGCGACCTGCGCTGCGAATGGGGTCGATTTACGCGAACCCTTGAAGCCTGCACCGCCGGAGGTAGCCCACGACAAGGCATTGCCTTGACGATCGGTGATGGTAATGATGGTGTTATTGAACGAAGCGTGGACATGTGCGATGCCTTCAGCGACGTTCTTTTTAACTTTTTTACGCACGCGTGCTGATGCGGCGTTATTTTGCGACTTAGCCATAATTATTCCCTAGCGGATTATTTTTTCAGCGATTGAGCGGCTTTACGCGGTCCCTTGCGGGTACGTGCGTTCGTACGCGTACGCTGGCCACGGCAAGGCAGACCCTTACGATGACGCATGCCGCGGTAGCAACCCAGATCCATCAAACGCTTGATGTTCATGGACAGTTCACGACGCAGATCGCCTTCGACGATGAATTTACCTACTTCATCGCGCAGCTTTTCCAGTTCGCTGTCATCCAGATCTTTGATCTTTTTGTTGGTTGCTACACCGGTCGATGCACAGATTTTCTCTGCGCGTGGACGGCCCACACCGTAGATGGCCGTCAGGCCGATAACGGTATGCTGATGATTTGGGATATTAACCCCTGCAATACGTGCCATTTGTTATTCCTCGATTAACCTTGACGCTGCTTGTGACGTGGTTCCACGCAGATAACGCGGACTACGCCTTTGCGCTTGATGATCTTGCAGTTGCGGCAGATCCGCTTGACTGATGCGAGAACTTTCATTTTTGGGCTCTTTCTTTCGCTTCTTTGGTTTGATTCAGTGTGTTACTTGGTACGGAACACAATGCGGGCTCGGCTCAGGTCGTACGGCGTTAACTCCACCGTCACCTTGTCTCCAGGGAGAATGCGAATATAGTTCATCCGCATTTTACCTGAAATATGCCCGAGCACCACGTGTCCGTTCTCCAGCTTCACTCGAAATGTTGCATTTGGGAGATTCTCAAGAATCTCGCCCTGCATCTGTATGACGTCGTCTTTTGCCATTCGGTATGTTTACCGCGCTTAACGCGTCGGAATTCCGCCCTTGAAATTTGCTTTGCGCAGCAGCGAATCATATTGCTGCGACATCACGTAGTTCTGTACTTGCGCCATGAAATCCATGGTGACAACTACAATAATCAATAAAGAAGTACCGCCGAAATAGAATGGTACTTTCCACTGGGCTTGCATAAATTCCGGCAATAAACACACCAGGGTGATGTAGACTGCGCCGGCAAGTGTCAAGCGTGTCAGGATCTTGTCGATGTAACGGGCTGTCTGCTCGCCTGGACGGATCCCGGGAATGAACGCACCGCTTTTCTTCAAGTTATCCGCTGTTTCCTTGCTGTTAAACACCAGCGCTGTATAGAAGAAACAGAAAAACACGATCGCCACTGCGTACAACAGCGCATGGATAGGCTCACCAGGCCCCATCGATGCTGCCAAATCTTTCAAGAACCGCACCGCAGGGTTAGCGTTGTCGGCGCCCTTTGAAAACCAGTCCACGATAGTGGCCGGGAACAAGATGATCGAAGAAGCAAAGATCGGCGGGATCACGCCGGCCATGTTCAGCTTCAACGGCAAATGGCTGGTTTGACCGCCATAAATCTTGTTGCCTACCTGGCGCTTCGCGTAGTTGACCAATATTTTGCGCTGACCACGTTCGACGAATACGACGAAGTACGTTACCAGTGCTACCAGGATCACGATGAAAATCGCGCTGAAGCTGCCGATCGAACCATTCGACACTTGAGTGAACAAGCCACCCAACGCCGACGGCAGACCTGCTGCAATCCCGGCAAAAATGATGATCGAGATGCCATTACCTAAACCACGCTCGGTAATTTGCTCACCCAACCACATCAAAAACATTGTTCCGGTCAACAAAGTGACGACCGTCACGAAGCGGAATGCAAGACCAGGTTCCAACACCAGACCAGCTTGCGACTCCAGTGCGACTGCAATGCCTAACGCTTGGAACAGTGCCAGGGCAACCGTGAAATACCGGGTGTACTGGGTGATCTTGCGACGACCTGCTTCGCCTTCTTTTTTCAACGCTTCCATCTGCGGTGACACGATCGACAGCAATTGCATGATGATCGAGGCCGAGATATAAGGCATGATACCCAGCGCAAACACTGTAAAACGAGACAAGGCACCGCCCGAGAACATGTTGAACATGCCCAGGACGCCGCCTTCGTGCTCCTTGAACAGCGAGGCTAATTGTGTCGGGTCAATCCCGGGAACCGGGACGTGAGCACCGATACGATAAACCACCAATGCGCCAAGCAAAAACCAGAGCCGTCCCCAAGGGAAACCGGCCGCTGCACTTTTAGCAAGTTGTGGATTAGTCGCCAATTTTCGCTCCGATCAAGCTGTTAGCGGTCAACTCAGGCTACCGAGCCGCCGGCTGCTTCGATGGCTGCTTTCGCGCCAGCGGACACTTTCAAGCCCTTCAAATTCACCGCTTTGGTGATTTCGCCGGACAAGATCACGCGCACGTCACGGGCCAACACGCCCAGAACGCCAGCTTGCTTCAAGACCAGAATGTCGACATCGCCAACAGCCAGGTTGTTCAGATCGGACAGGCGCACTTCAGCTTTGAAGGTTGCGTGCATCGATTTGAAACCGCGCTTAGGCAGACGGCGTTGCAGAGGCATCTGACCGCCTTCGAAACCGACTTTATGAAAGCCGCCCGAACGCGATTTCTGACCTTTGTGACCACGACCCGAGGTTTTACCCAGGCCGGAGCCGATACCGCGACCGACGCGACGCTTGTAGTGCTTAGCGCCTTCGGCTGGTGCAATAGTATTCAATTCCATGATTTGCTCCGTTCGTGTAAGCCCGAAGGCTTACCCGACAACTTTAACGAGATACGATACTTTATTGATCATGCCGCGTACGGATGGGGTGTCTTGCAATTCGGAAACCGAATTTACACGACGCAGACCCAGACCGCGCACAGTAGCGCGATGCGATTCGCGCGTACCGATCAAGCCCTTGACCAATTGCACTTTGACTGTATTTGTCATTTTGTCCACCTTAAGCCAGAATGTCTTCGACCGACTTGCCGCGTTTGGCAGCGATATCGGAAGCAGTGCTCATTTTCGACAGGCCGTCCAGCGTAGCGCGTACCAGGTTGTATGGGTTGTTCGAACCGGTGGATTTCGCCACCACGTCCGTCACGCCCATCACTTCGAAGATAGCGCGCATTGCGCCACCAGCGATAACGCCAGTACCAGGCTTAGCTGGGTTCATCAGGACCTTGGAGGCGCCGTGACGACCAACAACCGTGTGATGCAAGGTGCCGTTTTTGAGCGGTACTTTGATCAGGTTGCGACGGGCTTCTTCCATTGCCTTCTGCACGCCAACTGGCACTTCTTTCGATTTGCCCTTGCCCATGCCGACGCGGCCATCGCCATCACCAACTACGGTCAGCGCGGCGAAACCCATGATACGACCACCCTTGACCACTTTGGTCACGCGGTTGATCGCGATCATTTTTTCGCGCATGCCATCATCCGGCTTGTCGCTTTGCATTTTTGCTTGCATTTTTGCCATGATTGATCCTTAGAACTTCAGACCGGCTTCGCGTGCGGCTTCTGCCAACGCTTTCACACGGCCGTGGTAACGGAAACCGGAGCGGTCAAACGCAACTTCGGTAATCCCTGCTTTCAACGCTTTTTCAGCGACGCGCTTGCCGATCAAGGCTGCAGCAGCGGCATTGCCGCCTTTGCCGGATTGGCCTGCCAGTTCAGCGCGAACTTCCGCTTCAGCCGTCGAGGCCGAAACCAGGACTTTAGCGTCCGGGCTGATCAGGTTGGCGTAAATGTGCAGGTTGGTGCGATGCACCGACAAGCGATTTACTTTCAATTCCGCAATCTTGATGCGGGTTTGGCGTCCGCGGCGAAGCCGTGATTCTTTCTTATCCATCGTCAGCCCCTAATTACTTCTTCTTGGTTTCTTTAAGCTTAACCACTTCGTCCGCATAGCGAACGCCCTTGCCTTTATAAGGCTCAGGAGCGCGGTAAGCACGAACTTCAGCGGCTACCTGGCCAACCTGTTGACGGTCGATACCTTTAATCAGGATCTCGGTCGGGGTTGGTGTTGCGCAGGTAACGCCAGCTGGCATGTCATGCACTACAGGGTGCGAGAAACCCAGGGACAGATTCAGCTTGTCGCCTTGAGCTTGCGCCTTGTAACCCACGCCTACCAGGTTCAGCTTTTTCTCGAAACCCTTGGTGACGCCAACAACCATGTTGTTGACCAGTGCGCGCAGCGTGCCGGACATGGCATTGGCTTCGCGGCTGTCGTTCGCCACGTCGAAACTCAGGGTTCCTGCATTGTTTTCCACTTTGACCTGGCCGGTGAGGGCCTGGGAAAGTACGCCCAGCGGGCCTTTTACGGTGATCGCTTGTGCGGAGATGGCGACTTCGGCGCCAGCTGGCACTACGATAGGCATTTTAGCTACTCGAGACATGTGTAACTCCTTAAGCCACGTAGCAAATAACTTCGCCGCCGACACCGGTAGCGCGTGCTTTGCGGTCAGTCATGACGCCTTGCGGAGTCGACACGATCGCCACACCCAAGCCATTCATCACAACAGGGATCTCGTCTTTACCCTTGTAGACGCGCAGACCCGGACGGGACACGCGCTCCAAGCGCTCAATGACGGGACGGCCAACATAATACTTCAAACCGATTTTCAGTTCCGCTTTGCCACCAGCTTCGGCAACAGCGAAATCTTCAATGTAACCCTCGTCCTTCAGGACGCTGGCAATCGCAATTTTGACTTTCGACGATGGCATGGCCACGGTCGTCTTTTGCACGCCTTGTGCATTGCGAATGCGGGTCAGCATATCGGCGATAGGATCGCTCATACTCATTGCATATTCTCCTATTACCAGCTTGCTTTTGTCATACCCGGAATTTCACCACGCATGGCGAATTCACGGAGCTTGATACGACCCAGACCGAATTTACGGAATGTGCCGCGCGGACGACCAGTGATGGCGCAACGGTTACGTTGACGCGTCGGGTTCGAGTTACGTGGCAGCGCCTGCAATTTCAGGCGAGCTTCGTAGCGCTCTTCTTCCGATTTCGATTGGTCATCGACGATGGCCTTGAGAGCTTCGCGCTTAGGGGCGAATTTCGCCACCAGGTCAGCACGCTTGATCTCACGATTAATCAGTGACAGTTTGGCCATGATCAGTTCCTGAAAGGGAATTTAAAGGCGGCGAGCAAAGCTTTGGCTTCGTCATCGGTCTTAGCGGTTGTCGTGATGCTGATATTCATACCGCGCAACGCGTCAATCTTGTCGTATTCGATTTCAGGGAAAATGATCTGTTCCTTGACACCGATGTTGTAGTTGCCACGACCATCAAATGCACGGCCGTTCACACCACGGAAATCGCGTACGCGCGGCAGAGCCACGGTAATGAAGCGATCCAGGAACTCGTACATGCGAGCGCCGCGCAGGGTGACCATCGTACCGATCGGGTAACCTTCACGGATTTTGAAGCCTGCGATCGCTTTGCGGGACTTGGTGGTCACTGGCTTCTGGCCGGCGATCTTGGTCAAGTCAGCAACTGCGTGCTCGAGAACTTTTTTATCCGCGATAGCCTCACCAACACCCATGTTCAGGGTGATCTTGGTCAGGCGTGGAACTTCCATTACCGACTTGTAACCAAACTTGCTGGTCAGGTCGGCAACGACTTTTTCTTTATAGAATTCTTGGAGACGTGCCATGATTTCTTAAGCCTTCACTACTTCGCCGGAGGATTTAAAGATGCGAACTTTCTTGCCGTCCACTTCTTTGAAACCCACGCGATCTGCCTTGCCAGTCGCTGCATTAAACAATGCAACGTTGGACACGTGAATTGGCATGGTCTTATCGACGATACCACCAGTTACGCCAGTCATCGGGTTTGGCTTAGTCGCTTTTTTAGCGATGTTAATGCCGTCAACCACGATATGTTCAGCATCGATACGCTGCTGTACCACACCACGTTTGCCCTTGTCTTTCCCGGTCAGAACGATGACTTCGTCGTTTTTACGAATCTTATCCATTACGACTCCTTACAGGACTTCCGGTGCCAGGGACACGATTTTCATGAACTTCTCAGTACGCAGTTCGCGTGTGACAGGTCCAAAAATACGGGTACCGATCGGTTCCAGCTTGGCGTTCAACAGAACGGCGGCATTGCCGTCGAACTTCACCAGGGAACCGTCTTGGCGGCGAACACCTTTAGCGGTGCGCACAACCACGGCGTTATAAATTTCACCTTTTTTGACACGGCCACGTGGCGCAGCAACCTTAACGGTTACCTTGATCACATCGCCAATGCCAGCATAACGGCGCTTGGAGCCGCCCAATACCTTGATGCACATTACTTCTTTGGCACCGGTATTGTCAGCCACTTCGAGCCGGCTTTCAGTTTGAATCATAGTATTCTCTTTCCCAACTTAAGCCGAAGAATCCACACAATGTAGACCCACGGTCAGTCTTGGTCCCGCCAGAGCCGCCCTGCTGGGCTTCACTGTTTGGGTGCATGACCTTCATACATCAACTGACCGCGAATGCTACTGTCTGTGGCCAGACACTTTGCGGCGTTACATGAACGAAGCCCGCAAGTATTACATACAATTTGCGGGCCTGCAAGTACTAATTAAAAGCCACCGCCGAAACGGTGGTTTTTATTTAAACGGTTGGTGCGGCTTGAACCACACGTGTCACCGTCCATGCCTTCGTTTTGGAGATCGGGCGACCTTCCTGGATCTCGACCGTGTCACCGGCCTTGACTTGGTTGGTCTCGTCATGCGCGTGATACTTGTTCGAGCGCATGATGATCTTGCCATACAAAGGATGTTTTACGTGGCGCTCGATCAGAACGGTAACGGTCTTGTCCATCTTGTCCGAAACCACTTTACCGATCAGCGTGCGCTTGAGCGACTGTTTCACTGGTTCGTTCATTTGGCTTCCTTCAGATTCATTACCGTCTTCACACGCGCGATATCGCGGCGTACCTTCTTGAGCTGCGAAGTGTTGCTCAGCTGCTGCGTAGCGATTTGCATGCGCAGGCCGAACTGTGCCTTCAACAGGTCATTCAGCTCTTTTTGCAGAGCTGGCTGGTCCTTGCCGCGGAGTTCAGATGCTTTCATATACAACTCCAATTATTGGCCGACTTGGCGGATGACAAACGTCGTCGCCAGTGGCAGTTTAGCGGCGGCAAGACGGAATGCTTCCCGTGCCAGCGCTTCATCAACGCCATCCATTTCGTACAGTACTTTGCCTGGCTGAATTTCAGCGACGTAGTACTCAGGATTACCTTTACCGTTACCCATACGGACTTCAGCCGGTTTGTTCGAAATCGGTTTGTCCGGGAAAATACGGATCCAGATACGGCCACCGCGCTTGATGTGACGCGTCATTGCACGACGCGCCGCTTCAATTTGACGCGCAGTGATACGACCGCGCGCAACTGCCTTCAGACCGAATTCGCCAAACGACACGGCGGTGCCGCGGCTGTGCGAAATACCGGTATTACGGCCTTTCTGCTCTTTACGATACTTTCTGCGTGCTGGTTGCAGCATGATTATTCTCCTGCTTTCTCAGCTGGTGCTGCTGCGGCGGCCGGTTTAGCGGCGGTACGCACACGTGCACCTGGTGCTGTGGATGGTTTCGCACCGGCACCGGCTGGACGTGGACGGCCAGCTGGCTTGCCATCGTCACGGCGTGGGCCGCGGCTTTTCTTCTCGTCAGCTGGGGTATCGATGACTGGTGCATCGCCGTTAGGCGCGCGGTCACCTTTGTATACCCACACCTTGACACCGATGATGCCGTAGGTGGTCGACGCTTCGCTGGTACCGTAGTCGATATCGGCGCGCAGGGTATGCAGAGGCACGCGGCCTTCGCGGTACCACTCTTTACGCGCGATTTCGATACCGTTCAGACGGCCGGACGACATGATCTTGATACCGAGAGCACCCAGGCGCATTGCATTTTGCATTGCACGCTTCATGGCGCGGCGGAACATGATCCGTTTTTCCAGCTGCTGAGCGATCGAATCGGCGATCAGTTGCGAGTCGATTTCTGGCTTGCGAATTTCTTCGATGTTCACGTGAACAGGTACGCCCATGATCTTGGTCAGCGCGGACTTCAGTACTTCGATGTCTTCGCCTTTTTTACCAATGACCACGCCTGGACGCGAGCTGTAGATCGTGAAGCGCGCGTTCTTGGCTGGGCGCTCGATAACGATGCGGCCAACGGAAGCGTTCTTCAGTTTCTTTTTCAGGTAAGCACGTGCTTTCAAGTCTTCGTTCAGCATGGCAGCGAAATTACCGTTGCCTGCATACCAGCGCGAAGCCCAGTTACGGGTGACCGCCAGACGGAAACCGGTTGGATGAATTTTCTGACCCATCGTGGCTCCTTAGTTACCGACAGTCACGTAAACGTGACAGGATTGTTTCGAAATACGGTCGCCACGGCCTTTTGCACGCGCGGTGAAGCGCTTCAGGACCGGGCCCTTTTCGACGTAGATCGTTTTCACGAACAATTCGTCGATGTCCGCGCCATCATTGTGTTCCGCATTGGCGATTGCCGATTCCAGAACACGCTTGATGATCGCAGCACCTTTTTTCGGGCTGAATTGCAAGATGTTGAGTGCAGCGTCAACTTTCTTGCCACGGATCAGGTCAGCAACCAGGCGGCCCTTTTGGTCCGACAGGCGCACACCTTTGAGGATAGCTTTAGTTTCCATTATTTCTTAGCCTTTTTGTCAGCTGCATGGCCCTTGAACGTACGGGTCAGTGCGAATTCGCCGAGCTTGTGACCAACCATGTTTTCGGAAACATAAACCGGCACGTGCAGCTTGCCGTTATGAACCGCGATCGTCAGGCCGATGAAGTCAGGCATGATTGTCGAACGACGCGACCAGGTTTTGATTGGCTTTTTGTCTTTGGCTGCTTGCGCGGCTTCAACTTTTTTCACCAGGTGGGCGTCACAGAACGGCCCTTTTTTCAATGAACGTGTCATGTGCTACCCCTTATTTCTTGCCGCGGCGCGAGACGATCATGGAAGTCGTACGCTTGTTGCTGCGTGTTTTCTTACCCTTGGTCTGTTGGCCCCATGGCGAAACTGGATGACGACCAGCTGCTGTTTTACCTTCACCACCACCGTGCGGGTGATCGACCGGGTTCATGACCACACCGCGAACGGTAGGACGAACACCGCGCCAGCGCATCGCACCAGCTTTACCGATTTTACGCAGGCTGTGCTCGGCATTGCCGACTTCACCAACCGTTGCACGGCACTCGATGTGCACGCGACGTACTTCACCCGAGCGCAGACGCACTTGAGCGTAGGTACCTTCACGTGCCATCAGCACAACGCCAGCGCCGGCGGTACGTGCCATTTGGGCACCTTTACCTGGCAGCATTTCGACGCAATGCATCACGGTACCGACTGGGATGTTACGGATTGGCAAGCAGTTACCCGATTTGATCGGTGCTTCCGAACCGTTCATCACGCTGTCGCCAACGGCCATGCCTTTGGTTGCGATGATGTAGTGACGTTCGCCGTCGGCGTAGCACAGCAGAGCGATATTCGCGGTGCGGTTTGGATCGTATTCGATACGTTCCACTTTCGCTGGAATACCATCTTTGGTGCGCTTGAAGTCGATCAAGCGGTAGTGTTGCTTATGACCACCACCGATATGACGGGTGGTGATGTGACCGTTGTTGTTACGACCAGCGGTCTTGGATTTCTTTTCAACCAGGGCAGCGAATGGACGACCTTTGTACAGGTCGGCATTCACCACCTTCACCATGCCGCGACGGCCTGGCGAGGTTGGTTTCATCTTAACGAGTGCCATTATGCAGCCTCCTCGGAGAAGTTGATTTCCTGGCCAGGCTTCAGGCACACGAAAGCACGCTTGGTATGGTTACGACGACCGTTGAACTTGCCGGTGCGCTTTTGCTTACCTTCGCGGTTTGCAGTTTGCACGGACAGAACTTCAACCTTGAACAGCAGTTCGACCGCTGCCTTGATTTCAGGCTTGGTTGCATCCGGCAGTACGCGGAATACAATTTGCTCGTTCTTTTCCGCGACCATGGTGGCCTTTTCGGAAATCACGGGCGCCAACAGCACCTTCATCAAGCGTTCTTCGCTATGTTTCAAAATCGCGCTCATGCCAGCATCTCCTCAATCTTGGCCAATGCAGCTTTGGTGACCAGGATCTTCTTGTAGAACACCAGGGACATCGGGTCTGCGTGACGTGGCTCAACGACGAGTACGTTAGGCAGGTTGCGCGATGCCAGTTCCAGGTTTTCGTTCAGAACGTCGGTGATGATCAGAACCGAATCAAAGCCCAGGCCGTTCAATTTTTGCGACAGCAGCTTGGTTTTTGGCGCGTCGATCGTCAGATCGTCGATGACGATCAGGCGCTCTTCGCGAGCCAGCTGCGACAGGATCGAGCAGATACCTGCGCGATACATCTTTTTGTTCACTTTGTGGGTGAAGTTTTCGTCAGGCGAGTTCGGGAAAATCCGACCACCGCCGCGCCACAGTGGCGACGACGACATACCAGCACGAGCGCGGCCGGTACCTTTTTGGCGCCATGGCTTTTTCGTCGTGTGGTGAACTTCTTCACGGTCTTTTTGCTTGCGGTTACCACTACGTGCATTCGCTTGATAAGCGATGACGACTTGGTGGATCAGCGCTTCATTGTAGTCACGGCCGAAAATCGTATCGGCTGCAGCAACGTTCGAGGCGGCTTGACCTTGCGCATTCAGAAGCTTGAGTTCCATCGTTTAAGCTCCCTTCTTGGCTTTGGTTTTGATGGCTGGCGAGACAACTACCTGGCCATTTTTCGCACCTGGAATCGCGCCTTTGACCAGCAACAGCTGACGGTCGGCATCGATACGGGCGATCACGAGGTTCTGGATCGTACGGTTAACGTCACCCAGATGACCGGTCATGCGCTTACCAGGGAAAACGCGACCTGGATCTTGTGCCATACCGATGGAACCTGGAACGTTGTGCGAACGCGAGTTACCGTGCGTTGCACGGCCAGAAGCGAAGTGGTAACGTTTGATAACGCCTGCATAGCCTTTACCGATGGTAACGCCTTGCACGTCGATCTTTTGACCGACTTCGAACAGGGAAGCAGCGACAACATCGCCAGCTTTCAGTTCAGCGGCTTTGGCAGCGTCGACACGGAACTCTTTCAACAGAGTACCGGCTTCAACACCAGCTTTAGCGTGATGACCAGCAACAGCTTTGGTCACGCGGGAAGCGCGACGTTGACCGAATGCGACCTGAACAGCGGAGTAACCATCTGTTTCAGGGGTTTTGATTTGCGCAACACGGTTGTTCGATACGTCCAACACGGTGACAGGAATCGAATCCCCTTCATCCGTGAAAATGCGCATCATACCAACCTTGCGACCGAGAAGGCCTAGGCTCATTTTTTCTCCATTCCCACCTGCGATTGGGCGGGGCTTGTTTAACTACAAAGTAACGTAGGACTCAAAAAAGACGAATCCATACCGAAGCCGGCTAGTATATAGCACAAAAACCCTTGACGCAACAAGTTAACACGAGGTATGTCAAAGTGTTGCAAGACGCCCCTGCGGGAGTTGTCGGCGCGCCTGAAAAACGCTGCCGCAAGGCAATTTAACGGCAGCAAAGCACGGCGGCATGCGGCCTGCCGCACCGGGCGCCACCGGCGGCAAGTCAGTGGCAGCCGCGGAAACAACAAGGGCGCGTACACGGCGTACGCGCCCCTTGCCCTCCTCCATCCTGCCCTCCTGTATCAGGCCTGGCGCCGGGCGGAGGGCGACTCAGCTCAGACCTTGCACTGCTCGATGCAATGCTGGTAGACCATCTCGCAAATCGGGCTCGAGGCCGAACCGGGCATGCCGCCCGAGCACGTATTGGCCCGGATGGCGCACTCCAGCGTGCAATCATTGCCAGCCATGGCATACGAGGCGCTGCAGCCGATGGCAAACAGGAATACCGCGATTTTCTTGTACATGCATGTCTCCAATTGTGTTTTTTTCAGGAATCAAAGCGTACCCAGGCAAGCTGCCGGGAGCAGGTGCTTACTTCTGGCAATTGGCCAGACAATGCTCGTACAAGTCCTCGCAGATGGGGCTGCCACCGAGGTGCGCCCGGCAATTGGCCACCTTCTGCCCGCACTCGCTATAGCACTGCGTGACATCGCCGGCGGCAAATGCATACGAGGCGCTCAGGCCCAGCGCAAACAGGAAAGCCATCGTCTTCTTGATCATATTTCATCTCCGTTTATCAGATGGAACAACAACCAGGACGACACGCCATCCTCGCACCGCCCCGGGCCGGCGCCACGGCGCCCGCCATTGCCTAAAAAGCAATGCCAATAGAATACCGTAAACAATACCAACCAACTACCAATTATTGTGCCACGTTCCTCCCGGCCAAATAAAAAGCCAGCCAGGACATATCACCGTCATGGCTGGCTGCAAATGCGGAGGCGCATGGCGCCCGGATGGCCCCTATTCCTGCGGCGCTCCTTTGCCAATCTGATACCAGTCAACCTTGCGCGTCGCCACCATGATGGCGGCCAGGACGGCGAACAGCAGGATGCTGCCCATCACCAGCGCATTGTTTTCCGAGTTCAGCAATCCGTACAGGGCGCCATACAGCATGGTCAGCGCCACGCCGAAGCCGATGCCGCGCCAGGCGTTGTGCAATACATGCGCCAGGTAAAAACTGGTCAGCGCGATACAGGCGGCGCTGGCGATCAGGTAAGCGGCAAGGAAAGCGATATGCTCGGCCAGGCCCACCAGCAGCAGGAAGAAGATCACCAGCGACAGGCCCACCAGCAGATATTGCACGGGATGGATCGGCAGACTCTTCAGGATCTCGAAGATGAAGAAGGCGGCAAACGTCAACGCCACAAACAGCAAGCCATACTTGGTGGCCCGGTCCGACTGCGAATACACATTGATCGGCTCGATGAAGCCGACGCTGAAACGGTCCACCTGGCCCAGCGGTGCGCTGTCGGGCACCTTGAACTCGCCCTCGATCGTGCTCAGCTGCGTTTGCGCATTGCTGGCCAGCGACGAGATATTCCATTCGACCTGAAAGCCCTCGGCATTGATCTGGCGGTGTTTCGGCGACGGCAGGAAGCGCCCGCCAAACTGCGGATGGGGCCAGTTCGACTTGATGCTGATCTGGCTATTTTTCGCCACCGGCACGAAATGCTGGCGTTCGATGCCGTCCAGTCCCAGGTCAAAACTGAATTTCACCTGCTGCGCTTGCGCCAGCGGCATGGCGCCCAGGGGTGCATGCAGGCCGCTGCGGAAGGCAAACAGGTCGGTGCCCTGTTCGAATTCGATCTGGCGCCCGCCCCAGTCGATTTTCGGGATGTTGCGGATGCCGCGCACGTCCTCGATGGACAAGGCAACAAACGGCTCGCCCAGGGTCACGCGCGCGTCCGGCGTCTTGCGCGGCAACTGCTCAAGACTGGGCACCGTGAAGTCGCCCTTGAACGCATGCTGGCCGCTGTACACCAGCACCTGGTGGATGCCACGGTAGCGGCGGTCGGTCTCGATGGTGCCTTCCTGCAGCAAGAGGTTCGGGTACACCAGCAAGCGGCGCTGCATGACGCGGCGCTGCACCTGCGTCTGCGCCGGCACGCTGCCTTTCTGCTCCTTGTCGACGGCGATCTCGACCCGCTCGTCATATTGCTCCACATACGGGATCACGAGGATGGGACCGATGATGGTTTGTTCGCGCACCGAATCGGCGGCGATGCTGTTGACGGCTTCCTGGCGGAATTCCATCCGCTCCTTGATCGTTTCCTGAATCATCAGCAAAGGCAGGCCGATCAGCAGCATCAGGCCGAACACGATCAAGGCTTTGACTAACAGAGTTTTTTGCATGGCGCATCCTTGAAGTAAGGGCGCCAGTGTAAAAAAGCTGTATGCGCTGACGATGCAGTCCGTGTGAAGCGGGAAAATAAAGTGCGCTAGGCTAGTGGCAGGCACAGGCGCGCGCAGGCGCCGCCCTGCGCATGATTGAGCACTTCGACCGTGCCGCCATGCAGCGAGGCCACCTCGCGCACGAAGGGCAAGCCCAGGCCCGTGCTCTTGCCGGCGCTCGGGCGCGGCAGGGAATAGAAACGCTCGAAGACGCGTTCCAGCGCATACGCGGGGATGCCCGCGCCACGGTCGCGCACGGCAATTTCCACCTGACTGCCCTGGCGCCGCGCCGTCAGGTCGATGCAACTGCCCGGTGGCGCAAAGCCGGCCGCGTTGTCGAGCAAATTGCCCAGCGCCTGGCGCAGCAGCAAGGCGTCCCCGGCCACACTGCCCTCTTCCGCCTGCAACTGCAGGCGCACGCCGCGCGCCGCCAGGGTGGCGGCCGCGTCCTGCGCCACTTGCGCCAGCAGGGGCGCCAGCGCGATGCGCTCAGGGTGATCCAGCCGTTGCTGTTTTTCCACGCGCACGAGGGCCAGCAGCTTGTCGATCAGTTGCCGCTGGCGCGCATTCTGCTCCAGGATGCTGGCAAGGAACTGGCGGCGCTCGGCCGGCGGCATGTCTTCCTGCAGCAGCTCGGCCGAGGCCTGGATGGCGGCGATCGGGCTTTTCAATTCATGCGCCAGGGTGTGCATCAGCTGCTCCACGTATTCCTTGCCTTCCAGGCGCGTGCGCATCGCCTCGAGCGCCCGCCCCAAAGTGCCGATCTCGTTCTTTCCCAGCGCCGGCAGCGCCACCTTGCGCCCCGCTTCCACGTCGCCGATGTAATGCATCAGCTTGCCCAGCGCATGGTGCAGCCACCAGGCAAATGCCAGGCCGATCAGCAGCGACAGCAGCAACAGGATGGCGCCGCGCTGCAATATCTTGCGCTGGCTGCGCTCGACAAACGCTTGCACGCTGGCGTTCGGCTTGGCCACCGTCAGCACGCCGATCACCTCATTGCCGTCGCGAATCGGCGCGGCCACATGCATGACGGTCGACATCTCGTCGTCGGGCCGGCTGCGCGTGCTGCGCGCGCCATACTTGCCCTGCAAGGTGAGGTACACGTCATTCCAGCGCGAATAGTCGCGCCCCACGTCGCGCCCGCTGGAATCGAACAGCACGATGCCGTGCCGGTCCGTGATGGTGATGCGGTAATCGAGCGTGCGCTTGCGCACGCCATTGATATTCACGTCCACGCCATGGCGCGCGTAATCCTGCATGCGTTCGGCCACGGGCGACTGCGCCAGCGTGCCCGCCTTCAGGTCGGGCGCCACCAGGCTGGCCAGCAGTTGCGAGGTATCGACCAGGGTGTCTTCCAGGGTCGAGCGCACGCCGGGCTTGACCTGCTCCATGAAGACATTCAGCAGGAACCATGCGGCCAGCCCGACGATCAGGAAGTAGCCGAGCAGGATGCGCAGGCCGATCTTCATGCGCCGGCCAGGCTGTAGCCGAGGCCACGGTGGGTCTGGATGGGATCGACCTGCGCATCGACGGCACGCAGCTTGGCGCGCAGCGATTTGACGTGTGCGTCGACTGTGCGCTCAAGCGTATCGGGCGCCCCGCTCCACACGCGCTCCATCAGCTGCGCGCGCGACAGCACGTGGCCCGGATGCTCGAGCAGGGTTTTCAGCAACAGGTATTCATAGCGGGTCAGGTCCAGCGGCTGGCCGTGAAAGAGCACTTTCGCCTCCAGCGCGCGCAACTCGAAGCGCGCCGGCGCGGCGGCAGGCGCGGCTATCGTCATGCCAGTCTCGCGGGGAGCTTGCGCGACACCCGCGCGGCGCAGGATGACGCGGATGCGCGCCACTAGTTCGCGTGGCGAAAACGGCTTCGTGACGTAATCGTCGGCGCCGATTTCCAGGCCGACGATACGGTCGATCTCGTCGCTGCGAGCCGTCAGGAAGATCACCGGCACCTCGGAAAACTGGCGCAGCCGGCGGCACACTTCCAGCCCGCTCATGTCGGGCAAGCCCACGTCAAGCACTACCAGAACGGGCATCTGCGCGGCTTCGCCGGGCGTTGGGCGCAGCGCGGCCAGGGCGTGCTCGCCCAACATCACATGGCGCGGCGTAAAGCCGTCCGTGCGCAAGGCATAGGCGATGCTGTCGGCAATCGCCTGTTCATCTTCCACGATCAGGACAGTCTTGGACATGGCGGCGGCACGCATTAATGGACAAGCCCGGAGTATCCCCGAAGCACGCGAGCGGCGTCAATCGCGTGCGCTGGCAAAAAGCCGCCCATCCCAAAAAACTTATAGTATATTTATTACGGCATGACTCCACCGATACACCGTGTTTGACACCCGTCCGAGGAGACTATGAAGACCCATACCATCAGCCTGCTATGCGCCGTCAGCCTGCTGGCCGCCTGCGCGGCGCCAGCGACGCTCACCACCTCCAATGAACAGCACGACGCCTGCAACGCGGCCGAACTCAAAGGCCAGTTTGGCGAAGCGGAACTGGCTTGCGTACAGGCGCTGCGCAGCGCCGAGCAAGCCGGGGCCAGCGCGGACATCCTCTCGCAGCGCCAGTACAACCTGGGCCGCATCAAGCGTTTGCAGGGCAAGAATGCGGAAGCGGAGCAGTTGTACCGGCAAGCGCTGGCCACGGAAGAAGCGGCGCAGCCGCGCAGCGACGCGCGCGTCGGCCGGCGCATGGTGGAACTGGCGTCGGCCCTGGCAGCGCAAGGCAAATGGCAGGAAGGCACAGGCTATCTGGAACGCGTGCTGCCGCTGCTGCCGAAGCTGTCGCCCGCCTCGCGCACGTATTCGGCGGAAGTGCTGCGCCAGTACGCGAAGCAGCTGCAAGGCGGTCCGCAGGCGGCACTGGGCGCGCGCTTTGAAGCCGTCGCGGCCAGCCTGCAATAAGAGACTTCCGGTGCCCGGCCTAGGGCTGGGCGACGTGGATGCTGGCCTTGATGTGCTTGAGGTGGGCCACGATGGTGAACGTCATCACCACCAGCAGCGACCACGAGCTCCATTTGCTGACATGCACGACCGACCAGGCGCCAAGCTGGTTCGGATAGCGCCATACGCCCCAGAAGGTGCTGATGTTTTCAGCCAGCCAGATGAAGAAGCCGACCAGCACGAAACCGAGCAGCAAGGGCATGCTGCGGTCGCGGTCGAGCGGACGGAACACCACGCTGGTGCGCGCGTACAGGCCCAGCGCGCAGGCGGCCAGGTACCAGCGATAGTCGCCGATGTAGTGGTGAGTAAAGAAGTTGGCGTAAATCAGCAGCGCGATCAGCACCGCCATCCAGTATGGCGGATGGTGGCGGATCCGCATGTCGAGCAGGCGCCAGGTCTGGATGATGTAGCTGCCGACGGCCGCATACATGAAGCCGGAAAACAGGGGCACGCCGAACACCTTGGTGTAGGCGAAGTCGGGATAGCTCCACGACTGGATCGTCCCCGACACCTTGAACACCTCCAGCGCGAAGCCGACCGCATGAAACAGGCAGATGGCTTTCAATTCATCCCACGTTTCCAGCCCGCTCCACAGCATCGCGCCCTGGATCGCCAGCGCCACCAGCAGCAGCACGTCATAGCGCGGCAGGCCGAACAGGCCAGCGCGCGGCACCAGGAACACGGCAGCGAAAAACAGCCCCACGAACAGGCACGACCTCGCCTCCTTGATGCCGAAATACAAAAATTCGGTCAGGAAACGCGGCCAGCCGCGCAGGCGCTCACGGGGAGCTGCATTTAACAGGTGGGTATCGAGGGCATTAAGCATGCGGCAACTTTATCGTCCAGTTGCGGCACTGTAAAGCGATTTTGCAGAGATGCGCTGGCACCAATAGCAATGGGGCCGGGCGCACTCACGATCGTGAGCAGGCCCGGCCCCATCATCAGGCAGCGGGACACCCCGCCGGCCTGCTTAAAAACAATTATTGCAGTTTGATTTCGACATCAACACCAGCTGGCAGGTCCAGCTTCATCAGCGCGTCAACGGTTTTGTCCGTTGGGTCAACGATGTCCATCAGGCGTTGGTGCGTACGGATCTCGAACTGATCGCGCGAAGTTTTGTTGACGTGCGGGGAACGCAGCACGTCGAAACGCTGAATACGGGTAGGCAGTGGTACTGGGCCTTTGACGACAGCGCCGGTGCGCTTCGCGGTTTCAACGATTTCCAGAGCGGACTGGTCGATCAGTTTGTAATCGAAAGCCTTCAGGCGGATACGGATTTTTTGGTTTGGTGCCGACATGATATTTCCTTAAAAGAACGAACCGCGCGGTTTGCACGGCAATGAGGTCATACGGGAATTTCTGACGCAACAACCGTCAGGGTCGACATGATAGCACCAAAATGCTTGCCAACCCCGGCAGTTGAATAAAAAGAAGGGCGCCGGGCGACGACGCGTCTTCTTTTATGCAGGCTTAAGAATTAAGCCAGGATTTTTGCAACAACACCAGCGCCGACGGTACGGCCGCCTTCGCGGATAGCGAAGCGCAGACCTTCTTCCATCGCGATCGGGTTGATCAGCTTGACGGTGATCGACACGTTATCGCCTGGCATGACCATTTCTTTGTCTGCTGGCAACTCGATCGAACCGGTTACGTCCGTCGTGCGGAAGTAGAACTGTGGACGATAGTTGTTGAAGAATGGCGTATGACGGCCGCCTTCGTCTTTCGACAGAACATAGATCTCGCCGGTGAAGTGTGCATGCGGCTTGATCGAGCCTGGCTTGGCCAGAACTTGACCACGTTGCACGTCTTCACGCTTGGTGCCGCGCAGCAGCAGACCAACGTTGTCGCCAGCTTGACCTTGGTCCAGCAGTTTGCGGAACATTTCCACGCCGGTGCAAGTCGTTTTGACGGTATCGGTGATACCAACGATTTCGATCTCTTCGCCGACTTTAACAATGCCGCGCTCGATACGACCGGTCACAACGGTACCGCGACCCGAGATCGAGAACACGTCTTCCACTGGCATCAGGAAAGCACCGTCAACAGCGCGCTCTGGCGTTGGGATGTAAGCATCCAGCGCATCGGCCAGACGCAGAACCGCGTCAACGCCCATTTCGCCTTCTTTGCCTTCCAGCGCCATACGTGCCGAACCTTTGATGATAGGCAGGTCGTCGCCTGGGAATTCGTACTTCGACAACAGCTCGCGCACTTCCATTTCAACCAGTTCCAGCAGCTCTGCGTCGTCGACCAGGTCGCACTTGTTCAGGAACACGATGATGTATGGAACGCCAACTTGGCGGGCCAGCAGGATGTGTTCGCGGGTCTGTGGCATTGGGCCGTCAGCTGCGGAGCACACCAGGATCGCGCCGTCCATCTGGGCAGCACCGGTAATCATGTTTTTGATGTAATCGGCGTGGCCTGGGCAGTCAACGTGCGCGTAGTGACGCGTTTCCGTTTCGTACTCGACGTGGGCGGTGTTAATCGTGATACCGCGCGCTTTTTCTTCTGGTGCTGCATCGATCTGGTCGTATGCTTTAGCTTCGCCGCCGAATTTCTTCGACAGAACCGTTGCGATTGCAGCGGTCAGCGTGGTTTTACCGTGGTCGACGTGGCCGATGGTGCCGACGTTGACGTGCGGCTTGGTCCGTTCGAATTTACCTTTTGCCATTTTATTCTTCCTTAGAACAATGATTTAAATGTAGGGACCGGCATTCTCGTGAAAGCCGGCCCGGAACTTCTATTACTTAGCTTTCGAGCTTACGATTGCTTCAGTCACATGCTTAGGTGCTTCAGCATAGTGCTTGAATTCCATCGTGTAAGTCGCACGACCTTGGGTCGACGAACGCAACGACGTAGCGTAACCGAACATTTCCGACAGAGGCACTTCGGCCTTGATGATCTTGCCGCCACCGCCAGCAATTTCATCCATGCCTTGCACCATGCCGCGACGCGACGACAGATCGCCCATCACGGTACCGGCGTAGTCTTCCGGCGTTTCCACTTCCACGGCCATCATTGGCTCCAGGATGACTGGCGATGCTTTGCGGCAGCCATCTTTGAATGCCATCGAAGCGGCCATGCGGAATGCATTTTCGTTCGAGTCAACATCATGGTACGAACCGAAGAACAGCGTGACTTTCACGTCAACGACTGGGTAACCAGCCATCACGCCCGAAGTCAGCGTGTCGCGCACACCTTTTTCAACTGCAGGGATGTATTCGCGAGGAACGGTACCGCCCTTGATCGCGTCAACGAATTCGAAGCCCTTGCCCGGTTCTTGCGGTTCGATCTTCAGAACCACGTGACCGTATTGACCACGACCACCCGATTGCTTGACGAATTTGCCTTCCGACTCTTCGCACACTTTACGGATCGTTTCGCGGTAAGCCACTTGTGGCTTGCCGACGGTGGCTTCAACGTTGAATTCGCGCTTCATGCGGTCAACGATGATGTCCAGATGCAACTCGCCCATACCGGCGATGATGGTCTGGCCCGATTCTTCATCGGTACGCACGCGGAACGATGGATCTTCTGCTGCCAGGCGGTTCAGCGCCAGGCCCATTTTTTCCTGGTCGGCCTTGGTTTTTGGCTCGACTGCCTGCGAAATCACTGGCTCAGGGAAGACCATGCGCTCCAGAACGACGCTGGCTTTCTCGTCGCAAAGCGTATCGCCAGTGGTGGTGTCTTTCAGACCCACAACGGCGGCGATGTCGCCAGCGCGCATTTCCTTGATTTCTTCGCGTTCGTTCGCTTGCATCTGCACGATACGGCCGATACGCTCTTTCTTCTGCTTCACGGAGTTCAACACCGAGTCGCCCGAATTCAGGGTACCCGAGTAGCAACGGATGAAGCACAACTGACCGACGAACGGATCGGTTGCGATCTTGAACGCCAATGCCGAGAATTTCTCATTGTCGTCAGCGGCACGCTCGACTGGCTGCTCGTCCTCGTCCAGACCTGGGACAGGTGGAATGTCGATTGGCGATGGCAGGTACTCGATGACCGCGTCCAACATGGCTTGTACGCCCTTGTTTTTAAAGGCGGTACCGCACAACATTGGAACGATTTCGCTGGCGATGGTACGCTGACGCAGGGCAGCCTTGATCTCTTCTTCCGAGAGGTCGCCTTCTTCCAGGTACTTGTTCATCAGGTCTTCCGACGCTTCAGCAGCGGCTTCAACCATGTTCTCGCGCCACTTGGCAGCATCAGCGGCCAGGTGTGCAGGAATGTCGCCGTATTCAAACTTCATGCCTTGCGACGCGTCGTCCCAGATAACCGCTTTCATCTTGACCAGATCGATAACACCGGTGAAGACGTCTTCAGCGCCGATAGGCATCTGAATAGGTACTGGGTTGGCTTTCAGACGCGAACGCATCTGATCGTAGACCTTGAAGAAGTTGGCGCCGGTACGGTCCATCTTGTTCACGAAGGCCAGACGTGGCACTTTGTACTTGTTAGCCTGACGCCATACCGTTTCCGATTGTGGCTGCACGCCGCCGACTGCACAGTAAACCATGCAGGCGCCATCCAACACGCGCATCGAACGTTCCACTTCAATGGTGAAGTCAACGTGGCCTGGGGTGTCGATGATGTTGATGTGGTGAGCTGGGAAGTTGTTTGCCATGCCTTTCCAGAAGCACGTAACAGCAGCCGAGGTAATCGTGATACCGCGCTCTTGTTCCTGTGCCATCCAGTCGGTGGTGGCAGCGCCATCATGGACTTCGCCCAGCTTGTGGTTCACGCCTGTGTAGAACAGGACGCGCTCGGTCGTGGTCGTCTTACCTGCATCGATGTGAGCGGAGATACCGATATTACGATAGCGCTCAATGGGGGTCTTGCGGGCCATAATTAATCCTAAATGAATGGACAAAACCGAGCAGCATTTTTTTGCAAAAATGAGCCCGGCCTCGAACAACAGATGCTTGACAGCCGCCTTGCGGTAGCTGGCTTTATATTAGAAGCGGAAATGCGAGAACGCTTTGTTCGCTTCAGCCATACGATGGACTTCGTCGCGTTTTTTCATCGCGCCGCCGCGGCTTTCAGCCGCTTCCATCAGCTCACCGCCGAGGCGTTGTGGCATCGATTTTTCGCTGCGCTTGTTAGCAGCTTCACGCAACCAACGCATGGACAGAGCCATACGACGGACTGGGCGAACTTCGACCGGCACCTGGTAGTTTGCACCACCGACGCGACGGGATTTCACCTCAACCAACGGCTTGGCGTTGTTGATTGCGGTAGCAAAAACTTCGAGTGGATCTTTACCCGATTTTGCTGCGATGTGCTCGAAAGCACCGTAGATGATGTTTTCTGCAACCGATTTCTTACCGGACAGCATCAGCACGTTTACAAATTTAGCGACATCAGTGTTGCCGAATTTTGGATCTGGCAAAATTTCGCGCTTGGGTACTTCACGACGACGTGGCATATCAATTCCTTTCAATCTTCAGTTGAGCGCGCGTTCTTCGCACACTCGCGGACGACCATCATAGTCTTCCACTTACTCGACCAGATGCGGTCGACTACATTCACTTAGCTAGTTGCCACTGAGCGAAACTTGGGTTTGCTGCGTACAACTTATTACTTCTTGCCAGCTTTAGCGCGCTTGGTACCGTACTTCGAACGCGATTGCTTACGGTCTTTAACGCCTTGGGTATCCAGGGCACCGCGAACCATGTGGTAACGCACACCCGGCAAATCCTTAACGCGACCGCCGCGCAACAGCACAACACTATGCTCTTGCAGGTTATGGCCTTCACCGCCAATGTACGAAATGACTTCGAAACCATTGGTCAGACGAACTTTAGCGACTTTACGCAGAGCCGAGTTAGGCTTCTTTGGAGTCGTGGTGTAAACACGTGTGCAGACGCCACGTTTTTGCGGGCTGTTTTCCAGCGCCGGCGATTTGCTCTTCACGGTCAAAGCGACGCGTGGATTGCGAATCAATTGATTGATGGTTGGCATCGTTATAAATCCAACAAAAAACTACGATTAATAACCCGGGCAAGATGCCCGGCGACTAAAACCTCGTCCCGCTTTCATCTACTGCGCACCGGAGGCGCCCGCAGCCACTCGATAAGGAGCGGCCATGAAATGCCAAGCAATACGTAAACGATGAGCAGAATAAAATCGAGAACTCGCTAGTTTAGACCTTGTGTTACAGGGGGTCAATCGGTTTACCACTTTTTGCTATAAAAAAAGGCAAAAAAGCGGCACTTTTGTAGCATTTTGACTAATCTTTGGCCGCAGCGCGCAGACGCCGCCGCCTCGCGGCGCTTGACGATTTGACATTCTTTCTCTGCCACCAAGCATCTGGCGCGCACATTCTTGTATGACCGCAAGACAACAAAAGGATTGATAATAGCGGACATTTTTCGCTGCCCTCCCTTATGCGCTCCTTGCTTCGCCCTGCCACTCTGTTCCTGCTCCTGACGTATGCCTTGCTGACGGCCGTACCCTTCATCCCCGCGCTGCTGGGACGTTCGCTCGAGCATCCCTGGCAGATGCTCACCTTCGAGCTGCTGGCCTGGCTGGCCGTCTGGAGCGTGTTCAAGCGTCCCGCGTATTTCCACTGGCTGCTGGTGCCCGCCTTCCTGGCCCTGCCGACGGAAATCTACCTGTTCATCTTCTATGGCCAGGGTATTTCCACGCACCACCTGGGCATCATCTTCGAAACCAGCCCCAAGGAAGCGATGGAATTCCTCGGACAAAAAGTGTGGCTGATGGGCGCCGTCATGCTGGGCGTGATCACCTGGTGCGCGCTGGGCTGGTATGCGGCCACGCGCACGCGCGACCTGGACTGGCGCGGCAAGACGCGCCCGGCCGCCTTCGTGCTGCTGCTCCTGCTGGGCGGCTTCTGGGCCTATGGCCATGAATTCGGTTTCGAGGCCAAGGTCCTGCACAGCGCCACCGCACCGGCCAAGGCCAGCGGGCCGGCGGCCGGCAGCAAGGCGGGCGCCTCCGGCTTCGGCGACGCCAGCTCGGCCGACGACGACACGGCCGAGGAAGACGAGGAGAGCAGCAAGCCGGAGAACTCCAGCATCGCCGGCGCCGATGAAACGGGCCTGGGCTGGCCCAGCCTGCCCCACTGGGCGCGCCTGCCCTACGCCTTCGACACCGTCAGCAATTCCTGGCCTTTCGGCCTGGCCGCGCGCGGCTTCGATTTCTACAAAGAACGCCGGTACCTGGCCGAGCTGGGACAGAAAAGCAGCAGCTTCCGTTTCGGCGCGCACCAGCAACAGCCCGATCCCCACCCGGAAGTGGTGGTCATGGTGATCGGCGAATCGTCGCGCTACGACCGCTGGAGCCTGAACGGCTATGAACGCGACACCAATCCCCTGCTGAAACAGGAAAGCAACCTGGTGCCGCTGGCCGACGTCATCACGGCCGTTTCCGCCACGCGCCTGTCCGTGCCCGTCATCATCTCGCGCAAGCCGGCCACGCAAAGCCTCAAGGATGGTTTTTCAGAGAAATCCTTCCTCACCGCCTACAAGGAAGCGGGTTTCAAGACTTACTGGCTGTCGAACCAGATTTCGTTCGGCCAGTTCGACACGCCCGTGTCCGTCTTTGCCAAGGAAGCGGACGTGGTGCAATTCCTGAACCTGGGCGGCTTCACCAACAATTCGAACTTCGACCAGATCCTGTTCGACCCATTCAAGAACGCGCTGGCCGACCCGGCGCCGAAAAAACTCATCGTGCTGCACACCCTGGGCAGCCACTGGAACTACAGCCAGCGCTATCCGAAGGCGTTCGACAAGTGGCAGCCGTCGCTGTTCGGCGTCGACAAGCCCGTCTACACGGACACGGCCATCAAGCCGCAGCTCAACAACAGCTACGACAGCTCCATCCTGTACACGGACTGGTTCCTGTCGAACGTGATCGGCATGCTGAAGGACGATGGCCAGCGCACCGCCCTGCGCAGCTCGCTCGTCTACGTGGCCGACCACGGCCAGACCCTGTACGACGGCACCTGCCGCCTGGCCTTCCATGGCCACAACACGCAGTTCGAATTCCACGTGCCCGCCTTCGTCTGGTATTCGCCGCAATTCCAGCAGCACTATCCGGACAAGGTGACGCAGCTGAAGCGCCATCAGAAGGCGCGCCTGTCGACGGAAAACATGTTCCACACCCTGCTCGACCTGGGCGACATCCGCTTTGCCGGCGAACAGCCCGAATGGAGCATCGCCAGCCCCCGCTTCAAGCAGCACAAGCGCTACGTCGACAGCTATGGCTGGACCAACTACGACAACGCCATCATCCGCGGCGATTGCCGCGAAGTGATCGACAAGAGCACGCCGGAGAAGCAGGAAAAGTAAGCGCGGCCGTCAGGCTCGTTCCAGCACGCCGCCGCAATCGGCCGGCTGCGCCATGTGCGTGCTGAGCCAGTCGAAGACGCGGCCGGCCTTGTCCGCGATGCCGGCGTCGAAACCGCGCTGGGCCAGCAGGGCGATGCCATTTGTTGCTTGCAGCACGCCGGGCGCCAGCAGCAGCGCGCCGGCATCATCGCGGCGCACGCACCACGGCGCCAGGCAGTCTTCCAGCAGCGGCCCCAGCACCAGGTTGTGCGACGAGACGATCACCAGGTGATCTGCGGCCAGGCTGTGCAGCACGGCCGCCGCCGCCGCCACCGATTCGAGGTGGTTCGTGCCGCGGAAGATTTCATCAATCAGGAACAGGGCCGGCGCGCCCTCCTCGGCCAGCGCCAGCAATTCGCGCGCGCGCCGCAATTCGGCGATATACAAACTTTCGCCGCCATCGAGCGAGTCTTCATTCTGCATGCTCGCGTACACGACCAGGTGCGGCACATCGGCGCTGTCCGCATAACAGAAACCAAAGGCCCGCGCGCAGACCAGGTTCAGGCCTATGCAACGCAGCAAGGTGCTCTTGCCGATACCGTTCTGGCCGGAGATGAAGCAGCCCTTGCCCTGCACGCCGAACGACAGCGGCGCGGCATTCTCCAGCAAGGGATGCCGCATGCCCTGCAAGGCCAGCGCGCGCCGCGCCGCGGTGCCCGCCCAGCAAAACACGGGGGCCGCACGCAGCCGCCGCGCCAGCGCCAGGTCCGCTTCCAGCTGGGCCACCTGCGTAAAGGTCTCGCGCAGGAAGGGCAGCTGCCGCGCCACCAGCTGGCGCGTGCGGAAATAGCGCTTGACGTTTTTCAGCAGCAGCCAGTCGCCATATTCGACCAGCAGCGTATCGATGAAGGGCACGTAATGCAGCAACGAACGCTCGATGGCGCGCGTCAGCCTGGCCGCCTGCGCGCTGCCGGCAGCCAATGACGAGGCTGCCGGCACATCGAGCCGCACCAGCGCGGCATGGGTTTTCAGCAGGTGGCGCAAGGTATCGAGCGTGCGTTCCCACAGCTTGGCGCTTTCGTAAAAACGCACTTGTACGGTCATCAGCGCAACACAGGCGGCCAGTACGCCAAACAGCGCCGGCCAACCTGCCAGCCAGCTGGCGGCGATGGCCAGCAACAAGGCCAGCGGCACCAGCCATAGCCAGACGCTCCACCATGGCGCCGGCGGCAACGCCGCACCGAACAGCGTCTCGCTCACTTCCGTATCGGCCTGGCGCAAGGGCAGGCAGGCGTGCTGCAGGCTGGCCGCCTGGGCCGGATCGTCCAGCAATCGCCGGACGCGCGCGATGGAGGCCGGATCGGCCTGGCCGCCGCTCAGGCGCCGGTGCAGCTCCTGCTGGCCGAAGATGCTGGTCTCGCGCGCCAGTTGCGACGCATACTGGTCGAGCAGCAGCTCGTTCCAGGTCTGGCCGTCGAGCGCTGGGGCCTCGCCCGTCAGCCGTTGCAGCATCGCCACGTCGCTGCGTGCAAAGGGATAGTCGAGCGCTGGCGCCAAGGCACGGGCAGGGAAAAGTTGCTGGAGGAACGGATGCATGGCGCCTGGGGAAGAGTCAAAAAAGGAGTCGCCACAGCAGATGCAGGCGATTGCCAATTTATCAAGCACAACTTGCGCGGACGGACATGCTGGACAGCGCGGACACTTCGGACAGCCGGACACGAGAATTTTTTTCTATTCAAATCAATGGCTTAATCACTGGCACGGATCGTGCATTGGAAAATTCATCCTTCACGAGACATGACCATGATCCGCGATACTTCCTCCCAAGACGCCGTACTGACCGCCCCGCCGGGCCAGCGCCACAAGCAACGCGCCCTGCTGCTGGCCGGCGCCGTCATCGTCATCGGTGCCGCCATCGCTGTCGTTGCCGGCTGGCGCAACAGCGAGCATTCCGTCAACAGCAGCCGCCTGCGCATCGCCGAGGTCACGCGCGGCACCCTGATCCGCGACGCGGCCGTCACTGGCCGCGTGGTCGCCTCGAT
Source organism: Janthinobacterium rivuli (assembly GCF_029690045.1). Lineage (NCBI taxonomy): Bacteria > Pseudomonadati > Pseudomonadota > Betaproteobacteria > Burkholderiales > Oxalobacteraceae > Janthinobacterium > Janthinobacterium rivuli. The sequence continues at coordinate 714,657 of NZ_CP121464.1, read as the reverse complement.
CAGCCCGACCTTGTATTCGACCACGGTGGCCACCGTCACGCTGAAAGCCAAGGCGGGCGACACGGTGAAAAAGGGCGACATCCTGGCCGTGCTGGAGTCGCCGGACCTGTCCGACGCGCTCAAGCGCGAACAATCGAGCGTGCAGCAGCTGGAAGCGGAAGTGGCGCGCCAGCAGATCCTGGCCAAGAAGCAGAAACTGCTGGCGCGGCGCGAAGCCGATACGGCCGAAATCGAGCGCCTGTCCGCACAGCGCACGCTGGAACGCTATGAAAGCGTGGCGCAGGTGGGCATCATCGCCAAGATCGATTACCAGAAGGCCAAGGATGCCTTGAATTCGGCCGATATCCGCAGCAAGCACGCTTCGCAGGCGGCAGGTCTGGAAAGCGAAGACGTGACCCTGGCCCTGAAAACAAAAAGCAATGAACTCGAACGCCAGCGCCTGAGCCGCGACAACGCCCAGCGCAGGGTCGACGAGCTGACCGTGCGCGCGCCCGTCAACGGCTTCATCGGCACCCTGTCGGTGGCCAACCGCAGCGTGGTGCAAGCCAATACGGCCCTGATGACCCTGGTCGACCTGTCGCAGCTGGAAATCGAGCTCGAGGTGCCGGAAACGTATGTCGCCGACATCGGCCTGGGCATGCGCGCCGAGATCGAAACGGGCGTCATCAAGGCGACCGGCAAGCTGTCGGCGCTGTCGCCGGAAGTGGTGAAAAACCAGGTGCTGGCGCGCGTGCGTTTCGACGGCGAGCAGCCGGCCGGCCTGCGCCAGAACCAGCGCGTGGCGGCGCGCCTGCTGATCGATGAAAAACCGAATGTGCTGATGCTGGCGCGCGGCTCCTTCGTCGAAGCCGAAGGCGGCCGTTTCGCCTACGTCGTGCGCGATGGCGTGGCGATGCGCACGCCGATCAAGCTGGGTGCGACCAGCGTCTCGGCCGTGGAAATTCTCGACGGCCTGAAGCTGGGCGACAAGGTGGTCGTCGCCGGCACGGAAAACTTCGAGAACGCGGCCCGCGTCTCGCTCAACTAACAACACTCATCCAACCAGGAGCCCTCCATGCTGCGCATGCAAAACCTGAGCAAAGTCTACCGCACCCACATGATCGAAACCCACGCGCTGCGCGGCTTCGACATCCATGTGCAACAAGGTGAATTCGTCACCGTCACGGGGCCGTCCGGCTCGGGCAAGACAAGCTTCCTGAACATCGCCGGTCTGCTCGAGGAATTCACGGACGGCGAATACATCCTCGACGGCGTCAACGTCCGGGGCATGGACGACAATGCCCGCTCGCGCCTGCGCAATGAAAAACTCGGCTTCATCTTCCAGGGCTTCAATCTGATTCCCGACCTGTCGCTGTTCGACAACGTCGACGTGCCGCTGCGCTATCGGGGCTTCAACCGCGCCGAACGCAAGGAGCGCATCGAAGAAGCGCTGGCCAAGGTGGGACTGGCGTCGCGCATGAAGCATTATCCGGCCGAATTGTCGGGCGGCCAGCAGCAGCGCGTGGCGATCGCGCGCGCGCTGGCCGGCTCGCCCAAGCTGCTGCTGGCCGATGAACCGACGGGCAACCTGGATACGCAGATGGCGCGCGGCGTGATGGAACTGCTCGAAGACATCAACGCGCAAGGCACCACCATCCTGATGGTCACGCACGATCCGGAACTGGCGCTGCGCAGCCAGCGCAATGTGCACATCATCGACGGCCAGGTGTCGGATCTGGTGCAGCACCGCGCCACGCTGTCGGCCAGGCCGCAGCACCCCGTGACAGCGTAAGGAGAAACCATGTTCCGCTACTATTTCACCTTGGGCCTGCGCAGCCTGCGCCGCAACCGCGCCCTGACGGCGCTGATGGTGCTGACCCTGGCCGTCGGCGTGGCCGCCAGCGTCTCCACCGTCACCATCCTGCACGCCATGTCGGGCGATCCGCTGCCGCACAAGAGCGACCGCATGTTCGTGCCGATGATCGACATCCTGCCCGTCAAAGGCTACGTCCCTGGCGACAAGCCCGGCTTCTCGCAAGCCCAGATGAGCTATATCGATGCGCGCAATTTCATGGCCAGCAAGATGGGCGTGCGCCGTACCGTCATGTACGGCGTGGCCGGTCCGGTCGAGCCGGCGCGCAAGGATATCGGGTCTTTCAATGCCCAGGGCATTGCGCCCACGCGCGATTTTTTCAGCATGTTCGACGCCCCCTTCCTGTACGGCCAGCCGTGGAGCGAAGCCGATGACGCCAGCGGCGCCGACGTGATCGTCCTGAGCCGCGCGCTGGCTGAAAAACTGGTGGGCTCGAACAACCCGGTCGGCCAGCGCGTGACGGTGCTGGGCCGGCCCTACATGGTGACGGGTGTGCTGGCGACCTGGGACGTGGTGCCACGCCCGCACCGCATCATCGGCAGCAAGGGCGCTTTCGGCGCGGAAGACGAATTCTTCATCCCGTTTGCCAGCGCGATTCGCCACGAGACGGAACACGACGGCGGCATGAGCTGCAACGGCGACAATAACGCCCCCGGCTACCAGGGCAGGCTCGCTTCGGGCTGCACCTGGCTGCAGTTCTGGTTCGAGATGGCCAGCAGCGGCGAGCGTGGCCAGTTGCAGCAGTATCTGGATGCCTATGCGGGCGAGCAGCGCAAGCTGGGACGCATGATGCGCAATGCGCCCAACAAGCTGTACGACCTGAACGAATGGATGGCCTTCCTGAAGGTGGTCGACAACGACAACAAGCTGGCGGCCTGGCTGGCCTTCGGCTTTCTGCTGCTATGCCTGGTCAACACCATCGGCCTGCTGCTGGCAAAGTTTTCCGTGCGCGCCAGCGAGGTCGGCATCCGCCGCGCGCTGGGCGCCACGCGGCGCGACATCTTCCGCCAGTTCCTGATCGAAAGCGGCGTGATCGGCCTGGCCGGCGGCGTGATCGGCCTGCTGCTGGCGTTTGGCGCGCTGGCCGTGGTCAGCCAGCAGTCGAAGGAACTGGGCACCGTGGCGCACATGGATGTGCCGATGCTGTTGCTGACGTTTGCCATGTCGGTGCTGGCGGCCCTGCTGGCCGGCCTGCTGCCCACCTGGCGCGCCTGCCAGGTGACGCCGGCGATCCAGCTCAAATCCCAATGAACATCCTTTACCCAACATGAGGTCCAGCATGGAAATCCGTCCCATCCTGTCGGCGCTGATGCGCAGCAAAACCGGCGCCATCCTGGTGGCCGTGCAGATCGCGATCAGCCTGGCCATCCTGGCCAATGCCCTGCACATCGTCAACCTGCGCCAGGCCGTGGCCGCCCGGCCCACCGGCGTGGCCGCTGAAAACGATATTTTTTATGTCCATATCCAGAACATGAACCGCGGCAACCACCAGCGCCAGCTGTCCGAACAGAAGCGCCAGGCGGCTCTGCTGCGCGCCTTGCCGGGCGTGCTGTCGGTGGCGCAAACGTCGCAGGCGGTGCTGTCGCGCTCCGGCAACTCCACCAGCGTGTCGGCCAAGCGCAGCCAGGTCACGCCCAGCGCCAACATCTCGACCTACGTCACCCCCGATGCCCTGGTCAAGACCTATGGCTTGAAGCTGGTGGAAGGACGCGACTTCCTGCCTGAGGAGGTACCCGAGATCGATGAAGATGTCGACGACCGCTACCCCACGGTGGCCATCGTGACGCTCGCCGCGGCGCAAAAAATCTGGCCCGGCGAAACCAGCTTTGTCGGCAAGACGCTGTACCGGGGCAACGGCGCAGATGATCCCGAACTGCGCGTGGTCGGCGTCGTTGAACGGCTGCAGACGCAGGTGGGCCAGGTCAAGGCCGAAGGCGAATATTCGATCCTGATGCCGGCGCGCCTGACGGGCGGACGCGATTCGTTGCTGTATGCGGTGCGCGCCGAACCGGGCCAGCGCGACCGCCTGATGAAGGAGGCCGAGCAAGCCATCCGCACTGCCACCAGCGACCGCCTGCTGGTACGCACCGATACCCTGGAAAAGCACCGCACGTCACGCTACCGGGCCGACCGCGGCCTGTCATGGATGCTGATCGCCGTGTCGACCCTGCTGCTGCTGGTGACGGCCAGCGGCATCGTCGGCATCGCCAGCCTGTGGGTGACGCAGCGCCGCAAGCAGATCGGCGTGCGGCGCGCGCTCGGTGCCCGCCGCGTCGACATCCTGCGCTATTTTTTGACGGAGAATTTCATGATCACCAGCGTCGGCGTGGCCTGCGGCGTGCTGCTGGCCCTGGGCTTGAACCAGTTGCTGGTCAGCCAGCTGGAAATGGCCCGCCTGCCACCCGTCTATCTGCTGGCCGGCGCGCTCGTGTTCTGGCTGCTGGGCGTGGGCGCCGTGTACGGCCCGGCATGGCGCGCGGCCAGCATTTCGCCGGCCACTGCCACCCGCAGTACCTGAGCCGGCACCTGAGTGATATGCTGCGCGCATGCCTACCGTACTGATTATTGACGACAATGCCGCCGTGGCCATCGCGCTCGACGTGCTGTTCTCCCTGCACGAGATCGACGCCGTGCGCGCCGCCTCGCCCGAGGAAGGCTTGCAGCTGCTCGAGCGCCACGCCATCGACCTGGTGGTGCAGGACATGAACTTCACGGCCGACACCACCTCGGGCGAGGAAGGCGGCGCGCTGTTCCACGCCATCCGCGCGCGCTACCCGGACCTGCCTGTGATCCTGCTGACGGCCTGGACCCAGCTCGACGCGGCCGTCGACCTGATCAAGTCCGGTGCGGCCGATTATCTGGCCAAGCCATGGGATGACCGGCGCCTGATCGCTTCCGTGCAGAACCTGCTGGAACTGGGACAGGCCAACCGCGCGCTGCGCCAGCGCGTGGTGGCCGAGCAGCGCCAGCGCCACGCCTTGGAACACGACTTCGACTTGCGCGGCATGGTGTGGCAAGACCCGGCCACGGAGCGCGTCGTGCACCTGGCGTGCCAGGTGGCGCGGGCCGACGTGCCCGTGCTCATTTCGGGGCCGAACGGCAGCGGCAAGGAGCGCATCGCCGCCATCGTGCAAGCCAATTCCCAGGTCGCCGGCGGTCCCTTCGTCGTGCTCAATTGCGGCGCCGTGCCGGTCGAGCTGATCGAGGCGGAACTGTTCGGCGCGGAAGCGGGCGCCTACACGGGCATCACGCGCGCGCGCGACGGCAAGTTCGACGCGGCCGACGGCGGCACCCTGTTCCTCGACGAGATCGGCAACCTGCCGCTGGCCGGGCAAATGAAACTGCTGCGCGTGCTGGAAACGGGACGCTTCGAGCGCCTCGGCTCGAACCGCGAACGGCAAGTGAAAGTGCGCGTCATCAGCGCCAGCAACGCCGACCTGTCGGCGATGATCAAGGCCGGCACGTTTCGCGAAGACCTGTTCTACCGCCTCAACGTGATCGAACTGCGCCTGCCGCCGCTGGCCCAGCGTCCGCTCGACATCCTGGTGCTGGCGCGGCACTTCCTGGGCAGTGACAAAACGCTGGACGCGCAAGCGCAGGCGACCCTCCTGGCGCACGGCTGGCCGGGCAACGTGCGCGAACTGAAAAACGTCATGCAGCGCGCCAGCCTGCTGACGGCCGGCCCGGTGATCGGCGCGCAGGAAACGGGCTTGCCGCTGGCGGGGATGCCATCGCCGCGCGCGCCGCACGATGGCGCCGCGACGGAGCCGGACCGCGACAGCGTCGCCGCGGCGCTCGCGCGCGCGCACGGCGTGGTGGCGCAGGCGGCGCAAGAACTGGGGCTGTCGCGCCAGGCGCTGTACCGGCGCATGGAACGCCTGGGCATCGCGCGCGGCTGATGGCCTACCGCCCCATGCGTCTCTCCCTGCTCACGCGCTGGACGGCGCTGATCATCACCCTGCTGGTGCTGGGCATCGTCATCGCCCTGCTGCTCGCGCATTTTTTACCCGGCCAGCCGCTGCTGGTGCTGGCGGGTACCCTGCTGTGCGTGCTGCCGGTCGCCGTCATTACCATCCGCGCGCAGCTGCAATCGATGCTGTCGCTGTTTCGCGCCTTGAGCGGAACGGTCGCCAGCTACCAGGACGGCGACTTCGGCTTCAGCTTGCGCTGGCAGCAGAACGATGAACTGGCCGACCTGGTGGCGGCCCACAACGCGCTCGGCGACGTGCTGCGCAAACAGCGCCTGGACCTGGTGCAGCGCGAACTGCTGCTCGACACCATGGTGCAAAACACGCCGGTGGCCATGCTGCTGGTGGCCGAGGGCAGCGCCATCGTCTACGCCAACCTGGCCGCGCGCCAGTTGCTGCATCAGGGGCGCCGGCTCGAAGGGCATCACCTGGCCGACATCGTGCAGCAGGCGGCACCGGCCCTGGCCGAAGCGCTGGCGCGCCGCAACGACGGCCTGTTTACCAGCGGCGAGGGGGAACAGGAAGAGGTGTATCACCTGGCGCGGCGCAGCTTCAGCCTGAACGGGCGCAAGCACGAACTGCTGCTGTTGCGCCAGCTGACCCTGGAACTGCGCCGCCAGGAAGTGCAGACCTGGAAAAAAGTCATCCGCGTCATCAGCCACGAACTCAACAACTCGCTGGCGCCTCTGGCCTCGCTGGCCCATTCCGGCGCCGAGCTGGTACGCCGCGGCCAGACGGAACGCCTGCCGCAAATCCTCGCCACCATCGAGGAGCGCACGCGCCACCTGGAAACCTTCATCCTCGGCTATGCGCGCTTTGCCAAGCTGCCCGCGCCGCGCCTGGCGCCGTGCGAGTGGCAGCCTTTCCTCGACAGCCTGGCCTCGCAGGCGGCCTTCACGCTCGACGGCCCGCCGCCCGCCCAGGCGGCCGTGTTCGATGCGGCGCAAATGCAGCAGGCACTGCTGAACCTGCTCAAGAACGCGCTGGAGTCCGGCTCCAAGCTCCAGCATATCGGCCTGCACGTCAGCCAGGCGCAAGGGCAGCTGCGCATCGAAGTGCGCGACCGCGGCCCGGGCATGAGCGGCGCCGTGCTGGAAAACGCGCTGGTGCCGTTCTATTCCACCAAGCGCAGCGGCACGGGACTGGGCCTGGCCCTGGCGCGCGAAATCGCCGAAGCCCATGGCGGGCGCATCACGCTGGCCAACCGCGAGGACGGCGGCCTGGCGGTGACCTTGATTCTTCCCTTGCTGGACAGAAATTAGTTACTGGTGTAACGATTTTTTCATCACACGCTGGGCAATTATTTTTCAGTATTATATTGATAATTAGAGTTTTTAATATTGCAACATCGCGAGCGCCATGCCCGTGTATTAGAAATAAGCTATTTAAGTTTGCATAATGATATAAAAATAGCTCATTGACAATGAAATGTCCTGGCGATAATTTATCTGAGCGGCACGGTTTTTTTGAAACATCAATCGTTTTTTCGCGGGGATAAAAATGAAACTGAAATCACTCATCGCAGTAGCACTCTTGAGCGCGGCTTCCATCGGCGTAGCCCAGGCAACAGCGTACAACGTGGACCTGACCAACACCACTGGCGACCTGTGGACGGGCGGCTTCAACGCCACGCCCACTCCGCTCGGCGGCTTTACCGATACGTTCACCTTCACTCCCGACGCCACTTTCGGCTCGACCGCGCAAGCCTTCCTGGCCAACCTGTCGGTCACGGGCAGCGATGCGGCCTCCATCAACTTCAGCGGCGCCAACCTGAACGGCATCGCGCTGACGGGCTTTGGCGGACCCACCGTCTTCGGCTATGCCCAGGGCGAGGTGCTGGCGCAAACCAGCCTGCTATTCAACGGTCCGATGGTTCTCACCGTCATGGGCAACAGCAATGGCGGCAGCTATGGCGGCACCTTCAACCTGAACCTGGCCCCCGTTCCTGAACCGGAAACGTATGGCATGCTGCTGGCCGGGCTGGGCGTACTGGGCTTCCTGGCGCGCCGCCGCAAGCAATCTTGAGCTCTCCCCCAAAAAGACGCTGCGGCGTCTTTTTTTCGGCCGGCTGCTAAACTGGCGCCATGACGACCGACTTTACCTCCACCACCCATACCGCTTTCAGCCACCCGGGCCACCCGCCTGCCACCACCACAGAACACCGCGGCATCCGCTACCTGCACCTGGGGACCAAATGGGTACAGGGCGCCATGCGCCTGGACAAGCCCGACGCCATCGAGCTCGAATACGTGCAGATGATGATGATGTGGATGCTGTTCAAGACGCAGCCCAGACGCATCGTGCAGCTGGGTCTGGGCAGCGCCGCGCTGACCAAATTCAGCTACCGCCGCTTCCCCGATGCCACGGTCACGGCCATCGAACTCAATCCGAACGTGATCGCCATCTGCGGCGCCCAGTTCGCGCTGCCGCCGAACGACGCGCGCCTCGACGTGCGTGAAATGAATGCGCTCGACTTCGTGCTCGATCCGGCCAACCACGGCACGGTCGACGCGCTGCAAGTGGACCTGTACGACGAGGACGCGCGCGGCCCCGTGCTCGACACGCCCGAGTTCTATCAGGCCTGCTTCGACTGCCTGACGGACGACGGCATCATGTGCACGAATGTCTTCGGCGACTTCCCCAACTACGACAAGAATCTGCAGGCGATGGAGCTGGTCTTCGACGCCGTCGTCTGGGTACCGGAAACGGAAGATGAAAATATCGTCGTGCTGGCCTTCAAAAAATCGCCATCGCTCGACTTCAGCGAGCTATACGAACGCGCCGCCACCATCAAGAAGCAGTTCAACCTGCCCGCCAAGAACTGGGTCAACGGCTTGAAGCAGTGGATGCAGGACCAGCAATAACATAGCAGCCTCACGCTGGCAGCAGCGCGCCCAGGCGGCGCGCCAGGCCATCCATGTTCTCGGCCGGCACCTGCGCATAACCGAGCAGGAAACCGTTCCAGCCCGCACCTTCCCCCATCCTGTCGCCCGTGCCGTGCGCGGACAGGGCCAGCGCCACGATGCCATCCTGCGCGGCGCGGCGGCTCAGCGCCAGGTCATCCCATGCGCGATCGTGAAAACGCAGCGCCAGGTGCATGCCAGCCGTGCCGCCATGGATGGCCGCACACGCATGGCGCTGCAGCGCCTCGCTCAAGGCGTCGCGGCGCTGGCGATACAGGCGGCGCATGCGGCGCACGTGGCGCGCAAACAGGCCGCTGCGCAGGAACTCGGCCAGCGCCAGCTGTTCGGCCACGCGTCCGCGCGCGGCACCCTGCGCCTGCATCTGCGCGAAGGCCACGGCCAGAGCGGCCGGCACGACGATATAGGCGATGCGCAAGGCGGGAAACATGGTCTTGCTGAAGGTACCCAGGTACACGACGGGGGCGTCTGCCACCAGTCCCTGCATGGCGGCCAGAGGCGGGCCGCCATGGCGAAACTCGCTGTCGTAATCATCTTCGATGATCAGCGCGCCGGCCGCGCGGGCGCGTTCGAGCAGCGCCATGCGGCGCGCGGGACTGAGCACGCTGCCCGTCGGATACTGGTGCGACGGCGTCGTGTAGATCAGGCGCGGCGGCGTATCGCGCCAGTCGTCATCGGTCGGCGCGATGCCATCCATGTCGACGGCGATACCGGTCACTTGCAAGCCGGCGCCACGGCCCGCCGCCAGCGCGCCGCCATAGCCGGGATGCTCGATCCACAAGGTATCGCCCTGGTCGGCAAAGGCGCGCAGGCAGACATCGAGGCTGCTCTGCGTGCCGTCCGTGATGAACACCTGGCCCGCATCGCAGACGACGCCGCGCGCGGCGCGCAAATGCTCGGCGATGGCCATGCGCAGTTGCGGCTCGCCGGCAGGATCGCCGTAATTGAGCTGGCGCGGCGTCAGCGCGCGCCACGCGCGGTCCAGCATGCGGCGCCACTGCGCCAGCGGGAATTCGTCGAGCGCCGGCACGCCGGGCGCGAACGCCCCCATGGCGTCGGCGGGAAACACCAGCGCCGCGCTGGCATCCTGTCCCGACACGCCGCGCAAATGCCGGGCCCGGCGCGATAATCCATCATGGCCACCGCTCACCGACGATGCCACCGGCACCCCGGCGCTGCCAGCGACGACGGTGCCGCGCCGGTCCGGCAAGACAAACCCTTCGCTGGCCAATTGCTCGTAGGCGTACAGCACGGTATTGCGCGCCAACCCCAGTTCGGCGGCCAGCACGCGCGTGGCGGCCAGACGCGTGCCGGGCGCCAGCTGGCCCCCGCGGATCGCCGCGCGCAGGCATTCATGCAGCAGGCGCTGGCGCGGCCAGCCCCGCTCGCGGTGCGTGCACTCGAACGCGTTCAGCAGCAAAGCAAAATCCATGTGCCTCCTTACCTTGTGGCTCTAAATTATTTCTCACTTCTGGATCTTTTTTCAGGGCCAGATGCCGATTATAGTGCGGCCTTCCTCTTCAACCAACGGGACTTCCGCCATGACCGCTACCGCCCTGCCCCCCAGCCCCCGTACCCGCGTGCGCCGCGTCGCCGAACTGGCCAGCTACGAGCAAGCCATCCTGCACGCCATCCTCGACGCCTCCTACCTGTGCCATATCGCCTTCCACGACGAGCACGGAAACCATTGCATCCCGACCGCCTGCTGGCGCATCGGCGGCCACCTGTACATCCATGGCTCGAACGGCAGCCGCATGCTCAAGCAGCTGCTGCGCGAAACCGACGTATGCGTGACGGTGACCCATCTCGACGGCCTGGTATTGGCGCGCTCCGCCTTCAATCACACGATGAACTACCGCTCGGCGATGGTGTACGGGCAGTTTGAAAAAGTCAGCGACATCGGCCAGCAGCATGCGGCGATGGATGCGTTGATGGAGAAGCTGGCGCCGGGACGCCTGGCGCACGTGCGCGGCGGCAGCGCCAAGGAATACGCGGCCACCACCGTGCTGCGCATCGCGCTCGACGAATGCGCCGTCAAGCAGCGCAAGGGCGGACCGCTCGACGACGCGGGCGACATGGCGCATGCCGTCTGGACGGGCGAACTGCCGTTTACACACGGCCGTGGCGCGGCCATCGCCGATGCGCTCAACACCAGCGAGATGCCCGCGTATGCCGCCGCATGGGGGACGGAATCCGCTTGACCGGCCAGCGTGCTTGACCGATGATCGGCGTTGATGGCGATCGCCACCAATTGACCAACCGATCCAATCACGCATGGAGCATATGATGATGAAGCGAGTATCCCTGGCCGCGGCCCTGACGGTCATGCTGGCCTGTGGCGGCAGCGGCGCGGCACTGGCCGCCGATGCGGGCGACACGGCCCTGAAAGCAGCCATCGCCGGCAGTGCGCGCACGCCGGCCAACGCGCTGCGCGACAGCGCCCGCCACCCGTATGAAACGCTGACGTTCTTCGGCATCAAGCCGACGATGACGGTGGTGGAACTGGCGCCTGGCGGCGGCTGGTATACGGAGATCCTGGCGCCCTACCTGCGCGACCACGGCAAGCTGATCGCCGCCGGCAACGATCCCCAATCCGCCAGCGAAGGCGCACGCCGTGGCGCGGCGCGCTTCCAGCAAAAACTCGACGCCAATCCAGCCGCCTTCGGCAAGGTGGAACTCGGTGCCTTCGCGCCACCGACCACCTACCGCATCGCGCCCAAGGGCACGGCCGACATGGTGCTCACCTTCCGCAATATCCACAACTGGATACCGATCGGCGAGGCGGGCATGCAGACCCTGTTCAAGGAAGTGTATGACAGCCTGAAACCAGGCGGCGTATTCGGCGTCGTCGAGCACCGCCTGCCGGTGAGCCAGGCGCAGGACGCCACGGCCAGCAGCGGCTACATGCATGAAGCGTATGTGATCAAGCTGGCCGAAGGCGCTGGCTTCAAACTGGCGGCCAAGTCGGACATCAACGCCAATCCGAAAGACAAGGCGGACCACCAGGGCGGCGTCTGGGCGCTGCCACCCACCTACGCCAACAAGGACGTGGACCGGGCCAAATACACGGCCATCGGCGAGAGCGACCGCATGACCCTGAAGTTCGTCAAGCCATAGCGAGAATGTCGGGTTACGCGCTGCGCGCTAACCCGACCTACCGCTTTATTTCTTCGCTTCCTTCGGATTCACCGGCACCAGGCTCAGGTCCTGGAAGTCGTAGCTGAAATCCGTCTCGGCCGACACGGGCGCCATTTTTACTCTGTCGATGCTGCCATCGGGATTGAGCGAGAACGTCACGTACGCATCGGCGTTGAAATTGCGCTCTTTCCAGCGCACGATGAAGGTGTCGTGCTGCCAGTGTTCCAGCTCGCCCGTCAGGTCCGGCGTGCGCGTGAAGCTGAGGATATGCTTTTTCCCCTCGGGCTTGATGACGACCTTGCCGTACCAGGCATCTTCATACTCGCCGTCGTACGCCGCCAGCGGCAGCGACGGCTGCGATTTCGCCGCGCGCGCGCTCGACGCCTTGCCCTGCTTTTTCACTTCCTCGGCATGCTGGTCCTGCTCCACCTTGGCCACCAGCGCCAGCCAGTCCGACGGCGCCGCCTGCAGGTAATGGTCGAGGATGCGCCATTGCAGCGCCGTCATGGAACCGCCATTTTCCGCATTGGTCAGAATGGCCACGCCCAGTTTCGCTTCCGGCACCATCACCACGCGCGAATAAAAGCCCTGCAGCGCGCCGCCGTGCATGGCCACTTTCATACCCTTGTAGTCGCGCAGCTGAAAGCCCAGGCCATACGCGCTGAAATTCGGTTTCGTCGCGGCCAGCGCCGGCTTCGGTTCGGAAATCTTGATCGGTGTTTGCGCCGTCCACATTTCGCGACCCTGCTTTTCGCTGAACAGGCGCGCGTCCTTGCCATCCTTGTCCTTCACGCCGGCGATCTTGCCGCCGTCGAGCAGCACCATCATCCACTTGGCGATATCTTCCGCATTCGTGTTGATGCCGACGGCGCCCACGGCGTTCGGCACGGGCATCGATTTGACGGCGGCGATCTTGCCGTCGATCTTGCTGTGCGCATTGGCGACGTCGGGCTTGCCCGCATTTTCAGCCAGGCTGGTGGTGGTGCCCGTCATGCCCAGCGGCGCCAGGATGCGTTCATGCATGGCCTCGCCCCAGCTTTTCCCCGCCTTGTCGGCGATGATCTTGCCGGCCACGATGTACAGCAGGTTATCGTAGGCATAGCTGTTGCGAAAACTCGTGGCCGGACGGATATAGCGCAGCTTCTCGATGATCTCGTCGGTGCTGAAGGTCGTCGTCGGCCACCACAGCAAGTCGCCCGCGCCCAGACCCAGGCCGCTGCGGTGCGTCAGCAGGTCGCGGATGGTCATGGCGCCCGTCACGTAGGAATCGTGCATCTGGAAGCCGGGCAGGTGCTTGGTGACGGGATCGTCCCAGGCCAGCTTGCCTTCGTCGACCAGCATGGCCAGCGCGGCGGCCGTGAAGCCTTTCGAGTTCGACGCCACTTCAAACAGGGTCTGCGCATCGACGGCCGCCGGCTCGCCCAGCTTGCGCACGCCAAAACCCTTGGCGGTGATGACCTTGCCATCCTTGACGATGGCGATCGCCATGCCGGGCACGTCGAACACTTTCAGGGCGGTGGCAACGTCGCGCTCAAGATCGAAGGCAGGCGCGGATGCGGGTGTGGGTGCGGCGGCAACGACGGGGGCCGCGTCAACAGCCAGCGCCGGCACGGCGATGCTGGAAAACGCCAGCACGATGGCGGCGGCGAGACGGTTCATGGTATGCATGGTCAGGATGTCCAAAGAAGGTTCAATGCGCTTGCGCGGCCATCAATTTATCGACGCTTTCCTGCGTCACCGGGTGGTAGCGTTCACGCGCCTTCGCATACACGTCCTTGGCCCAGGCATGGCCCTGCGGCGTCTTCATCAAGGCGCTGTACAGGGGCACGACGAACTTCTGGCGGCCGACGCTCATCAGGAATGCCTGCAAGGGCTGCTGCACGTCGTAGCCGGCGTTCACGGCGGCCAGGTAGAAGCGGTACGCGACTTCATTGTTGCCGCTCTTGCCCACGCCGTAGGCTTGGTCCAGTTCACGCAATTGCGCCGCGCTGGCCTTGTTGTTGATGTCGTTCAGGAAGTGCATCGATTCGATGGCGATCCACTTGTCCATGCCCAGGTCTTTCGTCGGCAATGTGCCTTTCAACCAGGCGTCGCGGTGCTGGTCGAGCAGCGCCAGGCGTGGCGAGACGGCGCGCTGCGCGCTGGCCGGCACGCCCGTGCCATACAGCCATTCATCGAGTTCCGCTTCCGGCATCACGGCCGGATGCTGCGCCAGCAGGTTCTTGCGCAGGTAGGCGATGAACTGCTCCGTCGTCACGCTCTGGAACGCGTGCTGGTCGAACCAGCCGCGCAGGAAAGGGTCGAACACGGCGCGGCCGGCGCGACGCTCCATGGTGGCCAGGAACCAGGCGCCTTTCGGGTAGATGATGCCGTCATCCGTGTACGTTTCGGCCGGGTTGGCGTCCGCATCGCGCGTGATCAATGCCGTTTTCGCCGCCGGCAATTCGCGGATCGAGGCGGCCAGTTCTTCCTGGTCGACCTGCACGCCCATCTGCGCCACTTCGCTGCCATACAGCTGCTCGACGATACGCGTGGTGACGTAGGTGGTGAAGCCTTCGTTGAGCCACATGTGCTTCCACGACGCGTTGGTGACCAGGTTGCCCGACCACGAGTGGGCCAGTTCATGCGCGATCAGGTCGACCAGGCTGCGGTCGCCCGCGATCATGGTCGGCGTGAGGAAGGTCAGGCGCGGGTTTTCCATGCCGCCGTAGGGGAACGATGGCGGCAGCACGATCATGTCGTAGCGTCCCCATCCATACGGACCATACAGCGCTTCGGCGGCCTGGATCATCTTTTCCGTGTCGGCCAGCTCGTATTCGGCCGCCTTGATGCGCGGCGGTTCCGCATACACGGCGGAGCGGGGACCGAGTTTGCGCACTTCCAGTTCGCCTATGGCGATGGCCAGCAAGTACGATGGAATCGGCTGCGGCATCCTGAATTTCCAGCCGCCCTTGCCCGTCGCCTTTTCGTCATTTTCGGCGCTCATCACGACGCGCATGCCCGCTGGCGCATCGATGCGCGCGCTATACGTAAAGCGCACGGCCGGCGTATCTTGCGACGGCACCCACGAGCGGGCATTGATGCTTTGCGACTGGCTGAACATGAAAGGCAGCTTGCCCGACATGGTTTGCTGCGGCGTGAGCCACTGCAGCGCGATGGCGTTCGGCGCCGTGTGATAGTAGACGCGTACTTTGCCCGGCTGGCCCGTGGTGGTGATGCGCAGCGCCTGGCCCTTTTCCGGGTCGGCCTTGTCCAGCTGGTACGGCGCCATCTGCCATGCGCCGCGCTTGTCCTGTACCTGCACTTTTGCGATCGACAAATCGCGCGTGTCGAGCACCAGGGTGCGCGCCGCAGGATCGATCCAGTTCAAGGACAGCTCGGCATAGCCGGACAGGGTCTTTTGCTTGAAGTCCGCTTTCAGGTCCAGCTGCAGGTCGCGCGTGCGCACCTGGTCGTAGCGCGCGTAGCTGAGGGGGTCGGCGTGCGCGGCCAGGGTTACCTGGCAAAGTAGCGCACAGCCCAGCGCGCGCAGGAAGGTCAAAGTTTGCATGGTCGTCTTTTGAATGATTTGCGAAAGCCCCGGTCCGTGTGCGCCGGGGCGTCGCGCAGAATAGCACTTCCGGCGCAGGCCGGCAGAAAAAAGCGCCGGACCGGCCGGCGCTGTTTCCCTATTTTGCTTCCGGCTTGGCCTCGGCCTTGGCGTCGGGCGCCTTGAGCGGCGTATTAAAATCCTTCATCAGGTTGTTCTTGTCGCGGTCCTGCTTGAACAGTTCCAGGCGCGACGGCGTGATTTTTCTCGGCCACGCATTGTTGCTGGTGTCGATGTCGGCCGTCTCCCAGTACGGGTCCTGCACCAGGCCCACCATCGGTTCGTCCGTGACGATCACCTTGCTGATCTTGTGCGGCGCATAGCGCCACACTTCGGCCGGCACGCGCTCGATAATCTTCTTGCCGCTTTTCAGTTCGATTTCCAGGATCAAGGGCATCACCAGGCCGCCGATATTCGAAAAGTCGACCAGGTACAAATGCTTGCCCATGTTGCGCTGTTCCAGCAGCTTGCGCTCCCACGGCTCCAGCGTTTCCTGCTCTTCCGCATAGCTGTTGCGGTCCTTGTTGGTGACCGTGAATTCATCGTGCCGGTTATAAAAATCCTTCAGCGCGGGATCGGCATCGACCTTCTTCGGCAGCGTCTTGTTGCGCTGGTCCGAAATCGAGATCGGCTGCGCGGCCTTCTGCGCCTTCTTCCACGCCTTCTCGACTTCCGGGTTCTTCGTGCTCACGCCATATTCGCTGATGCCGTCGATGCTGATGTCGACCGCGTCGGTGGTATAGAACCAGCCGCGCCAGAACCAGTCCAGGTCCGTACCGGAAGCGTCTTCCATGGTGCGGAAAAAGTCGGCCGGCGTCGGGCGCTTGAACTTCCAGCGCAAGGCATACTGCTTGAAGGCGAAGTCGAATAGTTCGCGCCCGAGGATGGTCTCGCGCAGGATGTTGAGCGCCGTGGCCGGCTTGTCGTAGGCGTTCGCCGTAAACTGCAGCAGGGACTCGGAATTGGTCATGATGGGCACCTGGTTCTGGCTGCGCATGTAGTCGACGATCTTGCGCGGCTCGCCATTCCACGACGGGAAATGCTCTTCCCACGCCTGCTCGGCCAGGTACTGCAGGAAGGAGTTGAGGCCCTCGTCCATCCACGTCCACTGGCGCTCGTCCGAGTTGACGATCATGGGGAAATAATTGTGGCCCACTTCGTGGATGATCACGCCGATCAGGTCATATTTGGCCGTCTTCGAGTACGTGAGCTCCCCCGTCTTCTTGTCCTTCACGGGGCGCCCGCCATTGAACGCAATCATCGGATACTCCATGCCGCCCACGGCGCCGTTGACGGAGATCGCGTTTGGATACGGATAGTCGAAACTGTACTTGTTGTACTGCTCGATCGCGTGCACGACGGCGCGCGTGCTGTACTGCTGCCACAGCGGGTTGCCCTCGTTCGGGTAATACGACATGGCCATCACGCGCTTGCCGCCGCTGTCCAGGCCCTGCGCATCCCAGATGAACTTGCGGCTCGACGCCCACGCCACGTCGCGCACATTGGCCGCCTTGAAGTGCCAGGTTTTCATGCCCGCCGCGCGGCCCTTCTCCGCCGCCAGCGCTTCCTGCGGCGTGATCACCAGCAGCGGCGTGTTGCTGTTTTTCGCCCGCGCCAGGCGCTCGCGCTGCGCCGCGCTCAGCACGCTAGCAGGATTTTGCAGCTCTCCCGTGGCAGCCACCACGTGATCGCCCGGCACCGTCAGATACAGCTCGTAGTCGCCAAACTCCAGGGTGAATTCACCGGAGCCGAGGAACTGCTTGTGCTGCCAGCCGACGGCGTCGTAGTAGGCGGCCATGCGCGGGAACCACTGCGCGATCTGGAAGATCGTGTTCTTGTCGTCTTCAAAATATTCGTAGCCAGAGCGCTCGACCAGCACCTTCTGGTCATTGATCTGATACGACCAGTCGATATTGAACGTGATGCTCTGGCCGGGCGCCAGCGCCGCCGGCAAATCGATGCGCAGCATGGTCTGGTTGACGACATGCGGCAGCGGCTTGCCGCTGGCCGCCTTCACGGCGGTGAGCTTGAAGCCGCCGTCAAATTCTCGGCCCGCATGGAGGGCGCGCAAGTCCTCGAACTTCAGCGCTTCGTCCTCGCTGCCACTGAGCCAGGCCTGGCGCGATGGGGCGCTCAATACGCGGCGCTGGTCGGCATCCTGGCGCAAGCCATTCTGGTCCAGCTGCAGCCACAGATACGCGAGGCTGTCGGGCGAGCGGTTGTGGTAGGTGATCTGTTCGCTGGCCGTGATGGCGCGGCGTTCCTCATCGAGCGTGGCGCGAATCACGTAATCGGCGCGCTGCTGCCAGTAGGCGTGGCCCGGCGCGCCGGACGCCGTGCGGTAGTTGTTCGGCGTGGGCAGCAGTTCTTCCAGCTGGCGGAACTTGTCGTCGAAGGGCGCCGCGGCGCACAGGCCGGACAAGGGAGCAAACAGGGTCAAACACAAGGCAAGCAAGCGGACAAGGACCGGCATGGCGCATTCCATCTGGGAGTCGTGGACAGAACTGCATTCTAAGTCGAGTCTGTTTTCAAATCGATCATTGTTGTCGAAGTCCCACACACCAGGTAGCACCGTGCCCCGGCAGCACTGGCGCCGGCGCAGGCATTGGCGTATGATGCGCCTCGAACATTGGGGAGTAGTCGTCCCGCGGTCACGCCGCGGGAACCTGTATCAACATGATTGGCCCGCAGGCCATGGTGCAGGTGGTTGAAAAACTTGACGAGACCATTGATCCAGGGCGGCCGCATGGGCCGGAGTCGCCCGTGGATCATTGGTTAATTCGTCCGGCCCGTGTACC
The DNA here is from genome assembly GCF_029690045.1 of Janthinobacterium rivuli. Lineage (NCBI taxonomy): Bacteria > Pseudomonadati > Pseudomonadota > Betaproteobacteria > Burkholderiales > Oxalobacteraceae > Janthinobacterium > Janthinobacterium rivuli. Next base: position 696,391 of record NZ_CP121464.1, on the reverse strand, counting down.
TCTTGCAATCTCATGGAAGCATTCCTCATCTCCACCGGCATCGTCGGTCTCGCTGAAATCGGCGACAAAACCCAACTCCTGGCCTTTCTGCTGGCCGCCAAATTCCGCAAACCCCTGCCCATCGTGCTGGCCATTTTCGTCGCCACCATCGCCAACCACGCGTTTGCCGCCGCCGTCGGCGCCTGGATCACCAGCATGCTGGGGCCCGACGTACTGCGCTGGGTGCTCGGCGTATCGTTCCTCGCCATGGCCGCCTGGACCCTGATCCCCGACAAGCTCGATGAAGACGAAACGAAGCTGGCCAAGTACGGCGTCTTCCTGACCACCCTGATCGCCTTCTTCATGGCGGAAATGGGAGATAAAACGCAGGTGGCGACCGTGGCGCTGGCGGCGCGCTATCACGATATTGTCTCTGTCGTGCTGGGCACCACCTTCGGCATGATGCTGGCTAACGTGCCGGCCGTCTACCTGGGCGACAGGATCGCCAACCGCGTCCCGCTGCGCCTCGTGCACGGCATCGCGGCGCTGGTGTTTGCCGTGCTGGGCGTGGCGACCCTGCTCGGTGCGGGTGCGGCACTGGGATTTTGACACAAGCACAGATAATTTCTCATTTACAATATTCATGTTCATAATTACAATGTCGTGGACATGAATACTGGCGCGCCGATTCCGAACGGTCGGCGCGCTTTCTTGAGGAATCTATGCAGTTAAATGGAAAAGTGGCGGCGCTGTGCCTGGCCGCCTGCGCAAGCCAGTTCCCCGCCGCCATGGCGACACCCGTGAGCTCCCCCTCTCAGACGGCAACGCAGTCCGCACCCGAAGTGCGCACGCGCGACCTGTTGCTGCTCGGCGCCGGCCTGATCCTGCTGCTTGGCCGGCGCCGTCCCGATGACGACACCTGGCAAGACTAGACCAGCAGCAGCACCGCATACTCGCGGCCCTCGTCGCGCAGGGCGATGCTGTTGCCCTGCTGCGCCACGCCATCGAGCGACAAGCCCGCAGGGCGCCCCTGTGCCTGCTCCACCGTGATGGCATAGCTGCTGGCGCCGAAGCGGTAATGCAGCTTGAAACTGTCCCACTCGGCCGGCATGGTCGGCGCCAAGCGCAGCACGTTCGCTTCGCGCGTCAGGCCCAGCAGGGATTCGACGATCAGCCGGTACAGCCAGCCGGACGATCCCGTGTACCAGCTCCAGCCGCCGCGTCCCACGTGCGGCGCGACGGCATACACGTCGGCCGTCACCACGTACGGTTCCACCTTGTAGCGCGCCACCGCCTGCGCGTCAGCGCCATGGCGCACGGGACTGATCATGCGCAGCAGTTCCCACGCCTTTTCGCCGTCGCCCATGCGGGCAAACGCCATCGCCGTCCAGATGGCCGCATGCGTGTACTGGCCGCCGTTCTCGCGCACGCCGGGCACGTAGCCCCGGATGTAGCCGGGATTGAGGTCGGCCTTGTCGAACGGCGGATCGAGCAACTGGATCACGCCGGAATCACGGCGCACCAGACGCGCATCGACCTGGCGCATGGCGCCGGCGACCCGCTCCTTGTTGGCGGCGCCCGACAGCACGCCCCAGCTTTGCGAAATCGAATCGATCTGGCATTCCTCGTTGGTGTGCGATCCCAGCGGGGTGCCGTCGTCGAAATACGCGCGCCGGTACCACTCGCCATCCCACGCATGTTCCTCGACGTTGGCCGCCAGTTTCACGGCTTCGTCGCGGCAGAACTGGGCAAACGCAGCGTCGCCGCGCAGCAGGGCCACTTCGGCGAAACGCTGCAGCACTTCATACAGGAAGAAGGCCAGCCACACGCTCTCGCCCTTGCCATGTTCACCCACCTTGTCCATGCCGTCGTTCCAGTCGCAGGAACCCATCAACGGCAAACCGTGCACGCCCAGGCGCAGGCCATGGCGGATGGCGCGCACGCAATGCTCGTACAGGTCGGCCGACTCGCCCGAACGCACGGGCAAGTCGTAATACGAATCCTCTTCCGGCTTGACGGCACGCCCCTCGATGAAGGGCGCCACTTCCGACAGCACGTTAACGTCGCCCGTGGCGATCACATAGCGACAGGCGGCCAGCGGCAGCCACAGGTAATCGTCAGAGCAGTGCGTGCGCACGCCCCGGTCCGACGGCGGATGCCACCAGTGCTGCACGTCGCCCTCGACAAACTGGTGCGCCGCGCACAGCAATAAATGCTTGCGCAGCAGCTGCGGCGCCGTGTGTATCATCGCCATCGCATCCTGCAACTGGTCGCGGAAACCGTAGGCGCCGCCCGACTGGTAATAGCCGCTGCGCGCCCACAAACGGCAGGCGATGGTCTGGTACATCAGCCAGCCATTGGCGATCACGTCGAGCGACGGATCGGGCGTTTCGATGCGCACGGCGCCCAGAGTACTGTCCCAGTGCGCGCGCACGGCGTCGAGTGCCATGCGCGCCGCTTCCTTGCCCGCGTGGCGCTGCACCATGGTGCTGGCGTCGGCATTGCGGCGCCCGCCCACGCCGAGGATGAAGACGATGTCGCGCTCCTGTCCCGGCTGCAGTTCGAACGGCACCTGAATGGCGGCACACTGGTCCAGTCCCGTGCCCGCCTTGCCGGACAGGCGCACGCGGCGCAGCGCCGCCGGCTGCGCCAGGCTGCCATTGCGGCCGATGAATTCATTGCGGTCGCAGGTGATGGAGCGGATGCTCGCGTCGGTATTGAAAAAGCCGACGCGGCCCGAAAACTCCGTGTTGTAGTTATTGCGCGCAAACAGGGCGCCGCTGATCGTGTCGACCTCGGTGGCCACGTGCATGCCGGACTTGGCGCGCAAGTCGGCCATCACCCATTCCACGTAACCGGTGACGGACAGGCGGCGCGGCACGCCGCTGTCGTTGCGCACCTTGATCACCGAATATTTGACGGCCGCATCGAGCGCCACATAGGTGCACAGTTCCGTGGCGATGCCGCCCTCGCTATGTTCAAACACGCTGTAGCCGAAGCCGTGGCGCGTCACGTAGTCGCCGCTCCCGCGCGCGGGCAGCGACGAGGGCGACCAGAACTGGCCGCTTTGCTCGTCGCGCACATAAAACGCTTCGCCGGACAGGTCGGAGACAGGGTCGTTCTGCCATGGCGTGAGGCGGAATTCATGCGCATTCTCGCTCCACGTATATGCCTGGCCCGCTTCCGACACCACCGTGCCGAATTGCGCATTGGCCAGCACGTTCGACCACGGCGCCGGCGTCTGCTTGCCTTCTGCCGTGGTGATCACGTATTCGCGCCCATCGGGCGTAAAACCGCCGAGGCCATTTTCCAGAATCAGCGCGCGCTCTGGCGCCCGGTGCGGCACGCCGCCCTGTTCGCGGGCCGGATCCTGCAACAGCGGCGGCATGCGCAGCACGGGGCTCGGTGGGCGCTTGACCTGCTCGGCCAGGGTGCCGCGCAAGTCGCTGATGATGGCGCGCGCCACCGATTGCAGCAAGATGCGGTCTTCATTGGCGATCTGCTCGGCCAGGCGCACGAAAATGCCGCCAGGGCGGTCGATCGCCTGCGCGTCGATGCCCGAGGCGATCAGGCCCATGATCTGGTCGTGCAGCAGCTGGCGGTAGCCCGACTGTTCTTCGTACCAGATCACCAGGTCGACGATCAATCCCTTCAGGCGCCAGTAGGCGTGCGCCTGCACCATCTGGCGCGCCAGTTCGATATTGGCCGCGTCGCGTATCTGCAGCAGCACGATGGGCAAGTCGCCGGAAATGGCATACGCCCACAGGCCGGACTGGCCGCGCTGGTTCTTGATCAGGATGCTGGCCTCGGCGCGCAAGGCCGCATTCGGATAGATCACGGCGTTGGCCAGGCGCGCATACAGCTGCGCGTCCGCTTCGCTGGCATTCAACTGGCGCAGCACCACCTGGCTGTGCGTCCAGGCCAGCTCGAACACACGGTCGGCCAGATGGCGGTCCTGGTATTTGTCGATCAGGTGCAGCGCCGCCTCGCGCTGCTCCGCCATGCCGGTCACGCTGTCGACAGTGACGGCCTGGTCGGGTTCCAGCGTGATGACGTAGCGGATGGCCACGATGGGGTCGAGCACGGAGCCGTGGCCGCCACTGAGCGGGCCACTTTCCTGCAGCGCCTGCGGCAGCTGCGCCGTGTTGCCGCGGCCGATGAAGCGCGCGCGGTCCGTCTCGAACGATACGTCATAGCGCTCGATATCGTGCACGGTCATCACATGCAGCAGCCACGGCATCTGCTCCTCTTTCGAGCGGGGTCGGCGCGTGCATAAAATTGCCTTTTCATGCGCGAGGATTTCCGTCTGCACGAACAGCTTGCTGAACGCGGGATGGGCCGCATCGGCCGCCGCCGGCGCCATCACCACTTCGGCAAAGCTGGTGATCTCGATGCGCCGCTGGCGGTTCGAATTATTGCTGATGCGCGTACGGCGGATTTCAATGTCGTCCTCGGGCGAGACGACGATTTCCGTGTACAGGTCCAGGCCATGGTCGGCGCGGCGGAACTCGGCCCGCCCTTCCGAAAAAATCACTTCGTATTTCTTCGGTTCAGCCAGGGTGGGCTGGTACATGGTGGACCAGACTTCACCATCATCGAGGTCGCGCAGGTAGCAGAAATTGCCCCAGTTATCACGCGTGCTGTCTTCGCGCCAGCGCGTCACGGACAGGTCTTTCCAGCGGCTGTAGCTGCCTCCCGCATTGCTCACCATGACGTGGTAGCGGCCATTCGACAGCAGCTGCGTTTCCGGCACGGCGCTGTTGGCTTGCGTAAGGATGCGCATCGGCATGGCCTGCTCGGGCGCGCCGCTGCGCAGCACCGCCAGTTCGGCCGTGTTCGAGTAAAACGCGCCGGCCTGCGGCGTGCGTTCCTGCAGCACCAGCAAGGCCGATTGCAGCAGCGGATCGGACTCGAAACGGCGCTGCATCGGGCGGTCGTGCAGCAAATAGCTGAGGGCCAGAAAACCCATGCCCTGGTGGTGCACCATGAAGGAGCGGATGATGGCACTGCCCTGCCCGCGCGGCAGGCGCGCCGTGGTGAAATCGATGGCTTCAAAAAAGCCGTAGCGGCCCATGTAGCCGGCCGCCTGCATGCGCTGCAGGTTCTGGCATGACGCTTCCGGCTGCACCATCAGGCCCATCATGCTGGCATATGGCGCCACCACCAGGTCGTCGGCCAGGCCCCGCTTCAGGCCCAGCCCCGGCACGCCAAAGGCGCGGTATTGATAGTTCAAACTGGCGTCGACCGTGTTGTAGCCGGACTCGGAAATCCCCCACGGCACATCGCGCTGGCGCCCGTAATCGATCTGCGCCTCGATGACGGAGTGGTAGGTCTGGTCGAGCAGGGTATTCGGGTAGTTCGGCATCACCAGGAGCGGCATCAGGTACTCGAACATCGAGCCGCTCCATGACAGCAGCACGGGCTGGCCTGCCACCATGCACAGCTGGCGGCCCAGGGCGAACCAGTGCTCCTGCGGCAGCTGGCCCTGGGCGATGGCGATGAAGCTGGCCAGGCGCACTTCGGAAGCCAATAAGTCGTAGTAGCTGGGGTCCAGGCGCCGTTCGCTGACGTTGTAGCCGATGGCCAGCAGTTTTGTCGCCGGGTTGTACAGGAAGCCGTATTCGATCTGCGCGAAGTCGCGCGCCTGGCCCGCCGCGTGGGCGATGTCGCGCATGTGGCGGCCCGCCTGTTCACGGCCCTGCGCCAGCAGCACCGCCAGTTCGGGCGGCGTGCCTTCCGGCGCTTCCAGGTTGGCCAGTTCGCGCAGGGTCGGCACGCGCATCAGCGCCGCATCGACGCCCGCGTGCGCCGCCCACGGCGCCAGTTGCAGCAACTCGGCCAGCGCCGCGCGGCACTGGCGCGCCAAGGCTCCCGCCCACATGGACAGGTCGCCATCCTCGCTTTGCAAGGTCAGCGACAGCAGCGCGTCAGCCGCGCCATTCGCGGCGGCGAGATAGGCATGCCATTCGGCCAGGCTGGCGGGCGCGGCCTGCGCCTGCAGCAGGGTCATGCTCTCGCGCATGGCCTTGCCTTCGCCTTCGGCGGCGATGAATTCCTGCAGCACCTGCGCCGTCGTGCGGATGCCCTGCACGATCTGCGCGCCGATGATGGGAGTGTCGTACAGTTCCACCAGGCCCGGCTGCAAGGTCAGCAGATGGCCGGCCAGGTTGCCGCTGTCAACCGTCGAGATATACATCGGCTGCAGCGCCTTGAGCGTTTGCGTGTCGTACCAGTTATAGAAATGGCCCTGGAAGCGTTCCAGCTCGCCCATGCTGTGCAGGGTGGCGCGGCTGCGCTCGATCAGCTGGCCCAGGGTCAGATAGCCGAAATCGTAGGCCGTCAGGTTGGCCAGCAGCGCCAGGCCGATATTCGTCGGCGAGGTGCGGTGCGCCACCACCAGGTTCGGATGCTCCTGCATGTTATCGGGCGGTAGCCAGTGGTCGTCCGGCCCGACGAAGGTATCGAAATACGCCCAGGTCTTGCGCGCCACGCCATGCAAAAAACGTCCCTGCTCGGCCGACAAACGCGCCACGGCCCGTTCGATGGGGCGGCTGATCCACCAGGCGATGGCGGGTGCGGCCAGCCACAAGAGCAGCACCACGGCGGCGGCCGGCAAGGCCTCGGGGCGCCAGTGGAGCAAGGCGCCGAAGGTGGCCAGCGCCAGCGCGGGCGAGCACCACATGGCGCGCCAGCAGTCGGCCTGCGAACCTGACGACACATGCAGGTTCGAGGCGCGCCAGTCGAGCAAATGCTTGTGCGATACGCCCAGGCGCCACAGGGTGCGCACGATGGCGTCGAGGCTGATCCAGGCTTCGTACGGCAGGAAGACGAGGGTCAGCATGGCGTGCGAAAACTGCACGCCGCAGCGCCGCTCGAAGGCGGCCAGGTGCTGGCGCCACAAGGTGTCGCGCGGTTTGCGCAGCAAATCGTACAGGGCCGAAAAGACGGGCGGCAGGAAGATGATGGCCAGCACGGCCGCGCTCCAGAAGGCCACGTGCGGCAAAAAGCCCCATACCAGCAGCAGCGATACAGTAGTGGCGGGCGCGACGACGCTGCGGCGCAGGTTGTCGAACAGCTTCCAGCGCGACAGCATCGACAAGGGATTGCGTTCGCGCTTGCCGGCGCGGCCCGGCACCCGGCCCAGCAGCCAGCCGACCAGCTGCCAGTCGCCGCGGATCCAGCGCTGGCGGCGGCTCACGTCGGCGTCGTAGCGGGCCGGATATTCCTCGTACAGCTGCGAGTCGCTCAAGAGGCCTGCGCGCAAATAACAGCCTTCCAGCAGATCGTGGCTGAGGATTTTATTGTCGGGCAGGCGCTGGCCCAGCACGCGCTCGAACATGTCGAGATCATAGATACCCTTGCCGATGAACGAGCCTTCATAAAACACGTCCTGGTACAGGTCGGAGACGGTGCGCGTGTACGGGTCGATGCCCGGTTCGCCGCCGCACAGCAGCTCGTAGCGCGAGGCATTCGCGCTGGGCAGCGCCACGGCCACGCGCGGCTGCAGGATGCCGTAGCCGGCCACCACGCGCGTGCCGGCCGCGTCGAGCACGGGGCGGTTCAGCGGGTGCATCATGGTGGCGATGAATTCGCGCGCCGCGTCGCGCGGCAGCTGCGTATCCGTGTCGAGCGTGATCACGTATTTGATCGTGCGCAGGCCGCGCAACTCGCCTTCCACCAGCGAGAATTTGTCGCGCGCGCCACCGCGCAAAAACGCGTGCAGGTCGGACAATTTGCCGCGCTTGCGCTCCTGCCCCATCCACGCATTCTGCTGCGAATTCCACAGGCGCGGACGGTGCAGCAGCAGGAACGGCCCCACATGGCCCAGCTCCTCGGGGTCGGCCGGGTCGCCGTTTTCCTTGAACTCGACGCCCTCCACGCGGTACTTCTCGTTCAGGGCGCGGATGGTCTCCTGCGCCTGGCGCAGCAGGGCTTCGTCGCCGGGCATCGTTTGCGCCTCGGCGTCGACGAAGTCCGTCAGCAGGCAGAAACGCAGGTTCGGGTCGCGGTTGGCGAGATAGCGCACTTCCAGCGCCTCGCACAGGGCCGCCACGTTCTGCTGGCTGTAGATCAGGGTCGGCACGACGACGATGCCGCGCGCATCAGACGGAATGCCGGCCTGGTAATCCATGCGCGGCAGCGGATGCGGCGACGTCATCAGGGTCGCCAGCCAGTTCACCACGGCGACAGACAGCTGGCTGCTGCCCAGCAGCGCCAGCGCGCCCAGCGCCGCCAGGGGCCAGCCCTGCACGCCATGGCGCACGGCGCGCTCGAGCAGCAAGGCGCTCGTCGCCAGGCTCAGGAAGCAGATGGCGCCCAGGTAGACGGCCAGCGGCGCGGCGCGCGCCGTATGCTGCAGCGCCTCGATGAAAGGCAGCCTGGCGCCGGCCTGCTTTTCCAGCACCAGCACGCCGCGGCCCACCAGGTAAAAACCGATATGGCCGCGGCGCGCGTCATTGCCGTTGCCGTGCGTGTGCGCCAGTTGCACCACCATCTCGGCCACCTCCACTTCGCTGCGCGCGCTGCGCTTGGCGATGCGTTCGATGGCGTGGCGGTAGCTGTCGCGCGTGGCGAAATCCATCAAGCCATAGGTGCCGGCCGGGTCCAGGCGCAAGGTTTGCTCGACCACGCTCATGGTCTCGACGAATTCCTGCCAATCCATGGTGCCGAGAAAACGCAGGCTGCCGATGCTGTTGGCGATCGACACCTGGTCGGCCGCCTGCTGCCCGATCTCGGACTGGATCTGCTGCTCGATGGTGAGGCCCGACTCGGCCAGCTTGTGCGTCAGCCACGACAGCGCCAGGGTCAGCGAGGAACTTTGTCCCTGCAGGCGGCGCGACAATTCGGCCACGAAAGCGCTGGTCATCGGTGGATTCGAGCGGGCCATGTCGGCCACCAGCAGGATCAAGCCGCTGGGATTGCGCTCGGCGATCTCCGTCATCTGGTCGGCCCAGGTGTTGGCCAGGTCGCGCTGCATGCGGTCGTCGGCCACGCGCACGGCGACGCGGCGCAGGTTTTCGATCAGGGCCAGGCGCAGCATGATGGGCACGGCCCACAGCTCGCCCAGGGTCAGAGTGGCCACGTCCTGGTAAGCCTCGACGAAGTGGCACAGGTTTTCCAGGTCGACCCTGCCATCGCCGTGCGAGATGATTTCCAGCGCAATTTTATACACGCGCGGACAGCCCGCGTCCGCACCGGAGCTCAGCCGTGGCAACTCCTTGCTGTAGTTCTTCGGCAAGTGGCGCCGCGTGGTGCGGATCTGCTCTTCGATCAGATAGAAATTATCGAGCAGCCATTCCGAGGCGGGCGTGACCTGGCGTCCGCTTTTGACGGTCGCCGTCAGCTCGTTGACGGTGGCCGTGATGAGGGCCGCATTGTCGGCCAGGCGCGCCAGCAAGCGGTCGCGGCCGTGATGCCGCCCTACCGCATGGCCGGCGGCCACGTGCTTGCCGTGGGCGGCCATCTGCATGGCGCTGAATAATTCGGAACGCAGGGGCAAGGCATCGTCGCGCGCGGCGTCGAAGGTGTCCGGTGCAAGGGAGTGGTCGCGGAAGATTTCTTTAACTTTGGAAATCTGTTCCTTGATCTGCTGCGTGACAACTGCTGTGTACTCTTTCAACTTGGGCCTCGCTAGGTGCGCGCAGGCAACCAGCGGCCACCGTCACGCGGGCCCAGTCTGGAAGAACACGATCGGACACTGGCGAAGACGGAAAGCGAAGCGCCGGAGCGTTGCGACGAATCTCAGGGTATAGGGAGATTTTCTGAACTTCATCGTAGGAGGGCGACGCAGGCAAGACCGTGCGCTAGCGTACATAGCTGGCGCTTTGGCAGCGTGTCGGCAAAGAAATTTGCAGACTGGACAGTGAAAAAATGCCGCAAGGAAACGAATAGCTTGCTCCGTGCCGATGATGGCACGGAGCAATATTTCAAGGAGGAAAGTTCAAGCCGCTCAGGCAGCGATGGCCAGCGGGTGGCGCGTCGCATCCGCCATCGCCATGCCGCCGTTCAGTTGCCATGCGGCGCCATGACCGAGGCGGCGCAGACAGGCGCTGGCGCGCGCGCTGCGGTTGCCGCTGCGGCAGAAAAAGACCAGCGGGCGCTGCGGTTGCTGCAGCCATGCGGCCACCTGTCCCGCCAGGCGGCTCAGCGGTACGCTGCGCACCTCGCAACCCTCGAATACCGTGCCGGCGCACGCCGCGTGTTCATACGCTTCGCGTACGTCGACGAGGATGGCGTCGGGATGCTGGCGCAGAAAGGCGGGCAAGGCGGCCGCATCGAACTGGAGTTCGGCGGACGGCACGCTACCGTCCTGCACGCTGTGCACGGTGCCGCAAATACTGCCGTCGTCGCCTGACGCGCACAGCACGGTGTCTGGCGTCAGCAGCGCCGCATCCAGCAAGGGCGTCAAGGCCTCGGGCGCCAGGGTGCCGATGAAGGCGAAGCGCTGCTCCAGCAGATACACATGGTTATCACCGCATTCGATGCGGCGCAAACGCTGCTGGCCCAGTGCCAGCTCACCATCGATATCGACGTGACCGACTTGTTCGATCTCGAGTTCCTGCAGCAAGGCCAGGCGCGCCACGCCATGGTCGGCTGGCGCCGTCGTGTGCACGATGGCGCGCAAGGCCAGGTGCTGGCAGCGGATGAAGGCGGCCAGGCGCGGCACGAGTGCGGCGACGGGGTCGATGACGACGCAACTGGCGCTGGCAGCGTCGCTGAGCAGCCACGTGCACTGGCCATCGACGCTGAGCTGAATCACGCCATCCTGCGGCGATGGCGCCAGCGCCGACGGCAGCAAACAGCTGCTGCGCAGCGCTTCACCACAGCGCTCGATGCGCGCGCACGCGGCGGTAATGGTCGCCGCGTCAATCAGAGGGCCGAACGACAAACGGATGGCCGAGCTGGCGCGCCATTGCGGCACATGCATCGCTTCCAGAACATAACTGGGGAGCGCTTTGGCGGCGGAACAGGCGCTGCCCGAGCTGACGCGCACGCGCGCCGCGTCGAACAGGTCCAGCAATTCTTTCGAGGACAGGCCCGGTACGGAAAAATTGAGCGTCGTCGACAACGACAAGTCGAACGGCATATTGAACACGATGCCGGGGAAAGCGCGTTCCAGGCTGGCCACCAGCTGCTCGCGGAACGCGGCCAGGTCGGCGTGGCTGCGGAAGGTCTTGCCATCGTCGAGCGCGGCCAGCACGGCGCCCAGCGCGGCGATGCCGGCCATGTTTTCCGTGCCCGAGCGCAAGCCCGCTTCCTGGCCGCCGCCCATCATCAAGGGCGTAAACGGCGCGCCGGCGCGCACATACAGCATGCCGATGCCCTTGGGCGCATACAGCTTGTGGCCGGAAAACGGCGCGTAATCGATGCGCGTGGCAGCCAGGTTCAGTTTCAGCTTGCCCAGCGCCTGCACGCAATCGACCATCCAGTAGGCATCCGCGCCGCGCTCCTGCAGCAGCCGGGCGATGGCGGACAAATCGCTGACGACGCCCGTTTCATTATTCGCCGCCATCGTGCACAGCATGGCGGCGTCGCCGATCAGCGCATCGAGCGCCTGCAGATCGTGGCGTCCCTGCGCATCGACGGGCAGCTTGCGCACTTCCAGGCCCAGGCCCAACAGGCGGTTCCAGTGCGCCAGGCTTTCCGGCACGGCCTTGTGCTCGGTCGCGCCATACAGCAGCAGGCTGCCGATGCGCTTGCCCGCAGCGCGCCGTTCACGCAGCGCGCACAGGGCCGACAGCACGGCCGTCTGGATGCCTTCGGTGGCGCCGCTGTTGAACATCAGGCGGCCGTCGCCCACGCCCAGCAAGCCGCTGGCGCGCCGGCGCACACCATCCATCATGGCCTTGGCCTGCAATCCCGTCGCGTGGGTGCTGCTGGGATTGCCATAGCCCTGCTCCATCGCTTGCCGGGCGGCGGCAACGGCGGCGGGCAGCACGCAAGTGGTGGCATTGCTGTCGAGGTAGATTTCTTTCATGATGGCAGTCTGACTATTCTATAAAAAGGGGGCAGCGCAGGCGGCTGGAACATATGAATAGTCTACCGGCCTGCCCCCGTGAAGATATGCCAAAAAATGCTGCAAACAAGGTACCATGCAGCATGTACATGCCACAAAAATCGGAATGACAAAATGAATTCACCAAACGCCTCGCTCGACAAATTCGACTGCGCCATCCTCGCCGCCCTGCAGCAGGACGGCACCTTGTCGATCGCCGCCCTCAGCGAGAAGATCGGCTTGTCCAGCACGCCGTGCTGGAAGCGGGTCAAGCGCCTGGAGGAAGAGGGCTATATCGAGAGCCGCGTGGCCATCGTCAGCCGGCAAAAAGTAGGCTTGCCCGTGACCGTTTTCGTCAGCGTGCGCACGGGACAGCACGATGAAAAATGGCTGCGCCGCTTCGCCGCCGCCGTCATCGTCTTGCCCGAGGTACAGGAATTTCACCGCATGAGCGGCGACATCGATTACCTGCTGAAAGTCGTCACGACCGACATCAAGGGCTACGACACGTTTTATAAAAAGCTCATCAAGGCAGTGCAATTGACGGGCGTGTCGTCCGCCTTTTCCATGGAACAAATCAAGTGCAGCACGGAATTGCCGCTGGAATTGATCGCTCACGGCTTGCCTGCCTGAACGTTTTTCCGCGCAGTATGGATACGCATGAAAGTCGCGCATGTTGATATCCTGCAATCGTTGCCGCACAGCAACGCTCATCAATTAAATACGGCATTCTCCCCATATCGCCACCCTATCGGTCGCTATACTGCGCACTTGCCTGTGCATGTCCGGCACCCTCTGCCAGGCGCGCGGGCCCATTCCCAGGGTCGCCCATGCAGCTGCTTCGTCACCTCTCCATTCAGAAAAAATTGATGTTCAGCATGGGCTTATGCTTGCTGCTGTTCATGGGCATTTCCTCTTTCCTCAGCGTGCGCATGAGCAGCGACTATGTGCGCGAACGCGTCGTCGGCCAGGAACTGCCGGCGCAAGTGGGCGAGATCCGCAACGACGTGCTGCGCCAGATCAGCCAGCCGCTGTCCGTGGTGCAGACGATGGCCAATGATGTCTTCCTGCAAGACTGGGAAGATGCGGACCTGGCGGAAAACGGCCTGGCCACGTTCCAGCGCTACGCCAAAATGCTCAAGGAAAAAAACAAGGCGGCCGTCGTCAGCTGGAGTTCACAAGCGGCGTCCAGGTACATGACCGATGCGGGCCTGATCCGTACGCTGGACAAGCAGCTGCCAGCCGATCACTGGTTCTTCAGCATGCTCGATGAAAACAAACAGCACACGATCAATCTGGACCGCGATCCGGCCTCGGGCAGTTTCATGCTGTTCCTGAACGCAAGGGGCCAGACGGCCGGCGGCAAGGCCGTCATTGCCGGCATGGGCCTGAGCGTCGACGCCATGGCCGAGACCATCCGCAGCTACAAGGTCGGCCAGACGGGCCATGTCTACCTGGTACGCGCCGACGGCAACCTGCTGATCCACCGCGATCCGGCCCTGGCCGACGGCAAGCATCAATTGAAGGACTTGCCCGGCTTTAATGAAGCATTGAGCAAGACTCTGCTGACCGGCAACAAATACGCCTATGCCAGTTATGCGGCGCCGGCCGGCAAGCAGCTCGTGGCCGCCTCTTTCGTGCCGGAATTGAATTTGTACGTGATGGCCGAAGTGCCGGAAGCGGAAGTGCTGGGCAACGTTACGCGTTCGGCCCTGATCGCCGCCCTGATCGCCGGCCTCGTCGGCGGCGGCATCGCCCTGTGCATCATCTATGTCATCAGCCGCGCCATTGCCGGCCCCGTCGCGCGGGCGGCTGACATGCTCAGCGAAATCGCCAGCGGCAATGGCGACCTGAGCCGCCGCATGCCCGTCGAATCGCAAGATGAAGTCGGCGCGCTGGGTGCCGCCTTCAACCGCTTCGTCGCGTCGCTGAACGTGACGATACGCGAAGTTCGCGACAGTACGGGCTCCATTGCGAGCGCATCGAGCCAGATCGCGTCGGGCAACCTGGACTTGTCGGCGCGCACGGAAGCCCAGGCGTCGAGCCTGGAAGAGACGGCGGCGGCCATGGAAGAACTGACGTCAACCGTGAAACAGAACGCGGACAACGCGCGCCAGGCCAATCAGCTGGTGGTGTCAGCCTCAAACCACGCCGTCAAGGGCGGCGAAGTGGTGGGACAAGTGGTGCAGACGATGGGCGCGATTACGGAAAGTTCGCGCAAGATCGCCGACATTATCGGCGTGATCGACGGCATTGCCTTTCAAACCAATATCCTCGCCCTGAACGCTGCCGTCGAGGCGGCCCGCGCGGGCGAACAGGGCCGCGGCTTTGCCGTGGTGGCAACCGAGGTGCGCAATCTGGCACAGAGGTCAAGCCAGGCGGCCAAGGAAATCAAGGACTTGATCGTCGATTCCGGCAGCAAGGTGGAAGCGGGCAGCAAGCTGGTCGACTCGGCCGGCGCCACCATGCAGGACATCGTCGTCTCCGTGCAACGAGTCGCCGACCTGATGGGAGAAATCGCTTCGGCCAGCCAGGAACAAAGCCAGGGCATCGCGCAAGTCAATGCCACGGTGACGCAGATGGATGACGCCACCCAGCAAAACGCGGCCCTCGTGGAAGAAGCGGCGGCGGCCGCCCAATCGTTGCAGGACCAGGCGGGCCGGCTGGCGCAGGTGGTCAGCGTCTTCAAGCTCGAAGAGACCGGGCATGCGGCGCAGTCACAGCCCCGGCAGCCGGCGCACCAGCCCAGCAGACTGCCCACGCCATCGCGCCCGGCAACGCCAGCCAGCGATGCGTGGGAAGAGTTTTAAAGGGGATTAAATCGCCGGCGCTTTCACGCTGGCCGCTTGCTTGAAGAAATCATAGATGCCGCTCTCGCTCATGCGGCGGGCATTCGCCAGTTCGCCGCCCTTGGTGGCGTACAGCACCTGCTTGTTGTCGCTCGATACGAGCACGGCAGCCGGGATGCCTTTCTTGAGCGGATTGCCATAGGCTTGGGCCACGTCCAGGTTATGGTCAAAGTTACCCACGTCGACCTTGACGACCTTGAACTGCTGCTGCATCAACTCGGCGTTCTTGCCTTCCTTCAATGCCTTGTCAAGCGCGCGGCAATCCTCGCACCAGTTGGCGCCAAAGATCAGCAAGACAGGCACGTGGGCCGCCTTCGCTTCGGCCAGCGCGCGGGCCACGTCGGCCTTGGCGTCGGCTGCCGCGTTGTACGGCAAATGCGGCGTGGCGACGGGGTTGCTCGGCGTTGGCGTGGCGGCCATGGCGGTACCGGCAAGCAGCAGGCTGGCAAGGAAAATAGAAAAGCGCATGCGGGCTCCTGAGATAAATCGTGGGGACCAGCTGAACAGCTGTCAGCCAGTGTGATTGTCTAGAATATGCGTACCTGTAGGAAATATCCACCATTTAATTGCACTGTGCTTATGCGGAAAACGTATAAGCGCGTATCGGCACCAACAAGGAGTAGCCGCTTGAGCATGCCAGATACCCTGCCCCCGGCTTTGTCCGGCGCCGCGCGCATGCTGCGCAGCGCCTATCCCGGCGGCATGCCAGACACGGCGTATGCCCCCGTGCTGGCCCTGTTGTACGTACACTTTTCCGACCGCAACCTGGCCGAGCTGATGGCCGCTGTCACGCACAAGGATGCGGCGGTGGTTCTCAATGACATCTATGCCTGCGCCAGCAGCAAGCCGGCGCCGTCCGCCGTGGCAGCTGCCAGGAGCTTGCTGGAACAACACGGCTTGCATGCCATCTGCGCCGAGGATTAATGCCCGCAGGCAGCGAAATGGAACGCATGGGATAATATTGGGCTCAGACTGAGCAACGCGGCCCGAACGCGCCCTCCCCCATGACGACTTCTTTCCTGGCACGCTGGCTGCCGCAACCGAACAACGGCAGCCGCCGCGAACAATTACGCGCCTGCGCGGGCGCCATCTGCGGCTTGCTGCTGACCGGACTCATCTGCCATTTCCTGCTGGCCCCCGACAGTGCCAGCGTCTACCTGATCGCGCCCATGGGCGCTTCGGCCGTGCTGCTGTTCTGCCTGCCGGCCAGCCCCCTGGCACAACCGTGGTCCGTGGTGGGCGGTAACGTCGTCTCCGGCCTGGTCGGCATGGCCTGCGTGAAATGGCTGGGATCGAGCGTGGGCGTGGCGGCGCTGGCCGCCTGCCTGGCCATCGGCGCCATGTTCGCCTTGCGCTGTTTGCATCCGCCGGGCGGCGCCGTGGCGCTCACCACCGTCGTTGGCGGCGCCAGCGTGCATGCGGCCGGCTTTGAATTCGTCTTCATCACCGTGCTGTTCAATTCCGCCGTGCTGGTCGCTTGCGCCGTGCTGTACAACAACCTGACGGGACGCCGCTACCCGCACATCCAGCAGCTGGTGGCGCCGCATCCGCACGCCACCAGGGATGACGTGCCCAGCAACCGCCTGGGCTTTTCGCCGGACGACCTCGATGCCGTGCTGCGCCAGCACAGCGAAGTGCTCGACATCAGCCGCGACGATTTGCAAGCGATCTTCCTGCAGACGGAAATGCGCGCCTACCAGCGCCGCTTCGGCGTCGTCACCTGCGCCGACATCATGTCGAAGGACGTGCTCAGCGTGGAATTCGGCACGCCGCTCGATGTGGCCTGGCGCACCATGCGCGAGCACCAGGTGGGCGCCCTGCCCGTGCTGAACCGGGCGCGCCGGGTCATCGGCATCATCACGCAGACGGATTTCCTGCGCCATGGCGGCCTCGACGATTATCAGGGCATGCGCCAGCGCCTGCGCGGCCTGCTGCAGCGCAGCGGCCTGTCCCACAGCGATAAGCCGGAAGTGGTGGGCCAGCTGATGACGCCGTCGCCGCACACGGCCCGCCTGGGCACGCCCATCATCGATTTGGTGCCCCTGATGGCCGACGCCGGCTACCACCATATTCCCATCCTCGACGATGAAGAACGCCTGGCTGGCATCATCAGCCAGTCCGACCTGATGGCGGCCCTGTACGAAAGCCGCTTTGCCGAGGCCGCCGCATGACGCCATTCCAGGCGCTGCTGACTGGCCCCGATGGCGGCCCGGCCGGCACGGTCGTCAGCGCGCATTTTTTCGGCGCGCAGTTGACCATCGATGCGCCCGGCCATAACGTGGATGTGACGCAGCTGGTCGTCAGCGTGGGCGGTGTCGACGGACCGGAACTGTTCCTGAACTGGCTCGACGAACATGGCCGGCAAGTGTCGCTGAAACCGCTGACCGAGAGCGACATCGCCATCGTCTTGCGCGAAGCGCCGGCCGCGCTGCAGCCGCAACTGCAACGCCTGTGGGGCGAGCGCCAGCGCAACCGGCGACAAGTGTCGGGCTGGCTGGCCGGCTTGACGGGCGCGACCATCGTCGCGGCCGCCCTGCTGTGGTGGCAAGGCGGCCATGCCGTCGGCGCGCTGGCGGGATGGATCCCCTTGTCGACGGAAAAACAGCTGGGCGAACTGGCTCTGTCGCAAGTGCGCGCGCAAGGCGGCATCAACGAAAGCGGCGTGGCGCAGCAGACGGTGCAGGAGATCGGCCGCAAGCTGACAGCCGGTTCGCGCTACCAGTACCGCTGGCTGATCAAGAACGACGACACGGTCAACGCGTTTGCCATGCCCGGCGGCATCATCGTCGTGCATACGGGCTTGCTGCGTCAGGCAGCCGATCCGGGCGAACTGGCCGGCGTGCTGGCGCATGAAGTGCAGCACGTGGAACAGCGCCATTCGTTGCGGCAAATGATCAGCAGCCTGGGCTGGGGCGCCCTCGTGGGCGTGACCATCGGCGACATCAGCGCCGTGGCCGCCATGCTGGCGCACCAGGCCGGCACCCTGTATTTCAGCCGCGACATGGAAGAAGAGGCGGACCGCCTCGGTTTGCTCGCCTTGCAGCGCGCACAGATCCGCCCCGACGGCATGCTCAGCTTTTTCCAGAAGCTCGATGACAAGGACAAGGCCAAGGTGCCCGACTGGATTTCTTCGCACCCGCAAACGGCGGCGCGCGCGCAGCAGATCCGCAGCCTGATCGCCGCCACGCCCTGCCCCGCCTGCCTGCCCTTGACCAGCAGCCACTGGCAAGAGATGAAAGCGGCCTTGCCGCCTACGGCAAAATAGCAACATTCCCCTCGTACAATTTATCCAAACGTACTGGGCAATGGCGTATGCTTACGCCCCGGCTGCTCCATCGCGACCGGCCACCCCGACCCACAACGCCTCCGTTCATACCCTCCTTACAAAGGACTTCGCGCATGAAGCATCGTTTTGCCGCCGGCACCCTCGGCACCCTGGCCATCTCTCTGTTGCTCGCCCATGCGCCCATGGCGCAAGCGGCCCAGTCCGCAGCCAAAAGCGTGGCCGTCAGCGCGCCGCAAGCCAAGCAGCGGTTGCAGGTCGTGGCCGATCAGTACTACGATGCGCTGGCCCGTTTCGAGCCGATCAACGCCACCGAGAGCGGCGACAACCGTTTTGACGACCAGCTCGGTTCAGCCATCGTGCCCGCCGCGCGCGCCAAACAGTTCGCGCTGTACCGCCAGTACCAGAAGACGCTGCGCAGCATTGCCCGCGCGCAGCTGTCGCACCAGGACCAGATCAACTACGATATCCTCGACTATGAACTGGCCACGGCGCTGAGCTTCGAGCGCTTCCCCGAATACCTGCTGCCCTTGAACCAGATGGACAGCATGCCCGTCACCCTGGCCAATTATGCGGGTGGCGAGGCATCGCAGCCTTTGACCACCGTCAAGGAGTATGACGCTTACCTGAGCCGTATCGGCCAGTTGCCGGGCTGGATAGACCAGGCCATCTCCAATATGCGCGTCGGCATGCAAAAAGGCATCGTGCTGCCGAAGGCGCTGACGGAATCGGCCCTGCCGCAATTCAAGAAACTCGTCAGCGCCACGCCGCAAGACAGCGTCTATTACACGCCCATCAAGAACTTGCCGGCCAGCTTTTCCGCCGCGGACAAGGCGCGCCTGACGCAAACCTACACCGTCATCATCGAAGCCAAGCTGATGCCTGCGCTGCAGCGCCTGTCCACCTTCATGGAACGCGATTACCTGCCAGCCAGCCGCGCGAGCAGCGGCTGGAGCGCCCTGCCCGATGGGGCTGCCTGGTACCAGGCGCGCGTGGCCAGCAGCACCACGACGGATCTGAAACCGGAGCAGATCCACGCCATCGGCCTGAAGGAAGTGGCGCGCATCCAGGAACAATATGCGATCGTGGGCCCGAAGATGGGCTACAACGGCCCGGCCGCCGGCCTGCCCGTGTGGGTGTCGCAGCAGGAAAAATTCCGCCCGTTCAAGACGGAACAGGAAGTGCTCGACGTCTATCGCAAGCTGAACGTGCTGCTGGACAGCAAATTGCCAGCCCTGTTCACCCTGGTGCCGAAGGCGCCGCTGGACTTGCGCCTGGAACCTGAACTGAGCCGCGACACGGCCGCCGACCACTACACGGCGCCGGCCGCCGATGGTTCGCGCCCCGGCGTATTCTGGTCCGTCGTCACGGATCCGAAACTGTATGGCGACACGGGCATGACCACCCTGTTCCTGCACGAAGGTAAACCGGGCCACCATTTCCATCTGGCGCTGGTGCAAGAGATGGACTTGCCGAACTTCCGCCGTTTCGGCGGCAACAATGCCTTCACGGAAGGCTGGGCCCTGTATGCGGAAACCCTGGGCAAGGAAATGGGCCTGTTCGAGGATCCGGCCCAGTATTTCGGCCACTTGAACGACGAGATGCTGCGCGCCGTGCGCCTGGTGGTCGACACGGGCTTGCACACCAAGGGCTGGACGCGTGAGCAGACAATCAAGTACATGCGCGATACCCTCGGCTATGACGCCGTGGCGAAAAGCGAGACGGAACGCTACATGGCCTGGCCGGGCCAGGCGCTGGGCTACAAGATCGGTTCGCTGAAAATCGTCGAACTGCGCCAGCGCGCGCAGCAGGCGCTGGGCGACAAGTTCAGCCTGCCGAAGTTCCACGAAGTCGTGCTGAGCGACGGCACCCTGCCCCTGAAACTGCTGGAAGCCAAGGTCGACCGGTGGATCGCCCAGCAGAAGTAAGCTAGTCGCTTCCCGCCACAACGGCAGCGCCAGTCCGGGCTGCCGTTTTTTTTCGCGCCGATGCTTGATCTGGCGCAGACCCAGCGCATCTCGCGCACGCCTGCCGGAACGCATACCAGACCATGCTGCCTAATTCCCATACACAGAAGGGAGGCAGCATGCAAAACGAAGACATCAGCGATGGCGCCACGGCCAGGCCGCCCGCATGGCAAGCGTCAATGGAGATACCCGATGATGCTGGCGCATCGGACCATGGCCATGACGCCATTCTTCATTACACGAGCACGCGCGGCCAGGCCGATGGACGGCCGCAGCGGCACATTCCCGACGCTAGCGCGCACGGCAACCATGCCATGATCAGGGCACTTGGCTGGCTCAGCATCGGCCTGGGCCTGGCCCAGTTAGTGGCGCCGCAGGGCCTGGCGCGGGCCAGCGGCTTGCGCGGCGTCTCGTCTGTCTGGATACGCGCCATCGGCTTGCGCGAAATGGCTTGCGGCGTGGCCTTGCTGCGCGGAGAAACCCGGCCGGCATGGCGCTGGTCGCGCATCGCCGGCGACGCCATGGACCTGTCGCTGCTGGGTGTGGCCATGGCCAGCCGGCGCAATGCGCGCACGCGGCTGGCGGCGACGGCAGCCGTGGTGGCGGGCGTGACGGCCATCGACTATATCGCCAGCGCACAACTGGCGCCGCGCAAGCTGAGCGAATTGCCCGCGCCCGGCGAAGCGGGGCTGGCGCTGCAAAAGAGCGTCATCGTCAACCGTTCCGCCGACGATTGCTACCGCGCCTGGCGCGACCTGGAAAACCTGCCCCGCTTCATGCCGGGCCTGCAGTCGGTGCAGGTAATCGATGCGCGCCGCTCGCGCTGGAACAGCGTCGAAGGCGTATGGATAGGCGAACTGACGCAAGAGCGTCCAGGCCAGGGCATGCGCTGGCGCGCGGCGGAAAACCATACCGAAACAGGAGCGCTGGAACTGTCGCCCGCACCCGACGGACGCGGCACCGTGGTGACCATGCAGCTGCACATGCAGCCGCCGGCCGGCAAGGTGGGCACTGCCGTGGCCGGCCTGTTCAGCCAGGCGCCCGCCTACCAGATCGAAACCACCTTGCGCCGCTTCAAGCAGTGGATGGAAACGGGCGAGGTCAGCACCACCGAGGGCCAGCCGTCGGGCAAGCGCAGTTTCAAGACGCGCTTGCTGCACAAGGCTGGCGGCACGGCACCGGCCCCTCGGCCGCAAGCAAACGGAGGTGTGTCATGAAAGCCAATTGCTGGCACGGCAAGCGCGACGTACGGATCGAACAGGTGCCCGATCCCGCCATCCTCAATCCCGGCGACGCCATCATCAAAGTCAGTTCCACTGCCATCTGCGGCTCCGACTTGCACCTCTACAATGGCGTCGTGCCCAGCATGGAACAAGGCGACATCCTCGGCCATGAGTTCATGGGCGAAGTGGTGGAAACGGGCTCCGCGGTACGCAAGCTCAAGGTGGGAGATCGGGTGGTGGTGCCGTTTCCCATTGCCTGCGGACGCTGCTTCTTTTGCGAACAACAGCTGTACTCGGTGTGCGAGAATTCCAATCCCAATGCCTACATGGCGGAAAAGATGTGGGGCCACTCGGGCGCGGGCATCTTTGGTTATTCCCATTTGACGGGCGGCTACGCGGGCGGCCAGGCCGAATATGTGCGCGTGCCGTTTGCCGACGTCGGCCCCATCAAGGTGCCGGACGAGCTCAAGGATGAACAGGTGCTGTTCCTCTCGGACATACTGCCGACCGGCTACATGGCGGCCGAAGCCTGCGCCATCACGCCAGGACAGGTGGTGGCCGTGTGGGGTTGCGGCCCGGTGGGACAGTTCGCCATCCAGAGCGCTTTCCTGCTCGGTGCCGAACGCGTCATCGCCATCGACCATTACCCGGAACGCCTGCGCATGGCGCGCGAACTGTCCGGTGCGGAAACCCTGCATTTCGATGCGGTGGACGTGCCCGATGCCCTGCGTGAAATGACGGGAGGACGGGGACCCGATGCCTGTATCGATGCCGTCGGCATGGAAGCGCACGGTTCCGGCGTCAGCTATATCTACGACCGCCTCAAGCAGACGATGAAACTGGAATCGGACCGTCCCACGGCCCTGCGCGAAGCCTTGATGGCATGCCGCAATGGCGGCGTCGTCTCGGTACCGGGCGCATATGGCGGCTTCAGCGACAAGATCCCGTTTGGCTCCATCATGAACCGTTCATTGACCATCAAGACGGGGCAGACACACGTGCAGCGCTACATGCAGCCGCTGCTGGAACGGATACAACGGGGCGAACTCGATCCCGGCGCCATCATTTCCCACCACTTGACCCTGGACGAAGCGCCGCATGGCTACGAGATCTTCCAGAAGAAACAGGAGCAATGCATCAAGGTGGTGCTGCATCCCGGCCCCTGATCGGCGCTGGCAGACACGCTGGCAGGCAACGCGGCCGGGGCAGACGAGCAATGCGCTGATCTCAGACGAGCTCAGACGAGCAGCGCGGCGCTCATCGAACGCACTTCCTCGTTTGACTCGGCCAGGATGCTTTGCAGGGTTTCGTTATCGATAATGAAATCGATGACGGAATCGGAGGGTGTGAGCATTTCCACGTACGTCACCTGCAAGGGCGACTGCACGGGCGACAGTTGTTTGGCCAACAATAAGGTGTCGAGCAGGGAGTCGGGCGGGATCGATAGCAAGCCATCGCGCAAGCCTTCGATGGCTTCGCTGACGGCTCGCGGGATCAAGAGCTTCTTCATGACTTCGCGGGAAATGATTTCTTCGGCCGATTCCATCCAGTGATCGGCATCGTCGTCGAGCAGGCCGGGGAATTCATCGGCGCGCGACAGCAGGTAAAAGCCGCCCACCTCATGCACGATGCCGGCGAACAGCGCCGTGTCGGCATCGACGTGCGTCACGCGGCGGGCCAGCACGTGCGCCAGCGCCGCCACATGGGCCGTGTGCTCCCACAACTGGGTCGCCTTCTGGCGCAAGACGGGATCGATGATCTTGCTGCCGAACTGGCGCACCACCATGGCCGCCACCAGCGCATACAGATTGCGGTAACCCATGCGCATGACGGCGGCGCGCACGCTGGTCACAGGCGCCGCATCGCCGCGGCTGTACACGGCCGAGTTGGCCAGCGCGACCGTGCGCGCCGCCAGCAAGGGCTCGGCCAATACCAGCTTGATCGCATGGTCGATATGGCAGTCCGGTTCAGCCAGGGCCAATTGCAATTGCAATGCGGAATTAACACTCGTGGGAAATGTTAATTCTCCGCGCACCGCCTGGGAAACAATTAAACCGAAAGCCTGTAGTTTATTCATCATACGATCAATCCGCCTCAGATATTATTCTGGCCAACAATTTCATGCATCGGAAATTGAATGCCAGGCCCGGCCTTTAGAATACAGATGGCATGTCATTCGCTTGTAATGAAGAATCAGGCAATGCCAGCGCATGCAATAGCGTTTCATCGCCGATCACAAACAACTTCGGCTGCTGTAATACCTGCAGCAGAAATGGCTGGCCTTCGCGCAGCCGCCGGCGATAATCGGCCAGCGTATATAGGTTGGGATTGATTTTACGCCTTAAGGTTCGCTCGGCCGGGGCCAATCCCGTCAACAGATCGCCATAATTGGCTTCTTCGCCCACCAGCAGCAAATCGATGGCGCTGCCAGGCATGTCCTGCCCCTTCGCCGTGGCGCCCGACACGAATGCCAGGTGCAACTGCGCACGCAAGGGAGCCAGGGTCATGCTGAGCACGCCGACGATGCCGAAGGTTTTCTGCACCAGTCCGCTCAATTCCGGATACACGAGGCTTTCCTTGTTGGGCCAGAAGCGCCGCACATTGCCGATCCGCTCCGACGTGATCAGCCCGGAATCATGCAGGCGACGCAATTCGCGCTGCGCCGACGCGCTGCCCAATCCCGTCAAGCGCATGATCTCGTTCAAGTGAAAACCTTCATTCACGCGGACAAAGAGCAGTCCCAGCAGTTTCTGCTGGGCGGGAGTAAACAGGGCTTGGGCAATCATGTGCCAGATATTAGCATGAGCACGCCGAAAATTGGCGTGGCATGCGTGCTTTTGCTATGCGACAACAGAGTGTGCCGGCAGGACGGCATCGTGCATAATCGCCATGGTTGCGCACTGCCGATCGATCGGAAAACGGCGTGCCCTCTCACACCCGCAGTTGCCAATGAACCATACTTTCAGGGGAACACTTGTATGTCATCAGCCACCAGCAGCGTGGTCGGGTTTGTCGGAGGACAGCTTGATACGGCGGCCTTTGAACACCTTTTATATGAAGACGCAGAAACAGAGCGCCTGTTGTCGGCGCAGCCGGCGCCCAGGTATGCGCATGCGGGGCACACGCTGTATCACTATCTGATATCGCTCGACCTGCACAATCCGGCGGATGTGCTGAACGCGCAGGGCGCCCTGGCCGATTTTTTGCACGCCGCCGGCATTCCGTTATGCGTCTCGGAAAAGCCTGGCCAGTTGCACGCGCTTTTGCTGGCGGCGCAGCCGAAGTGGCTGGATGTGGATCTGGCCTATGTGGCGGCACTGCTGGACAAGGCACCGCCGCATGCGAAAAAAAGTGAACGGACGCAGTGGCTGCGGGCGCAATTGCTCGCGTTATTTCGCTATGCGAAGAAGCCGCCCCGCTGGCTGCAAGCGCCGAGCTGGCCCATCGAGGCGGACGGTCCGCTGGTATTTCTGGGGCAACTCCCGGTGGACGGCTATTTTCATGACGAAGCCGCCGTCTATGTGTTTTACGATGCCAGCAAAAAAGAGTGCCGGTCAATACTGCAGACTTGCTGACGCCATAGCGTCCCTGGGTGCGGCGTCCTGTTTGCGTATGCGCTGGAAGGCCGCAGTCATGGACATAAAAAAACGGCACCAGGAATTTCTCCCTGGTGCCGTTCTTATCAGCGAACAGCGCAGATGCATATATTTAATAGGTTAAATAATTAACGAATGACCGTTGAATGGCATACGCAATAAATCTTTTCTATTACCTGAAATTTCTATCAATTAAATGATTAAAAATTCCCAGGAAAATAAAGCGGACGACATCCATGCGATTGCAATTAACTATAAATTGTACGCTGCTTGATAAAGATGACGCTTCGTCGTGTGTTGCCGGGTTTCGATAGCCAAAAGATCGTCGGTAGTTTCCCCGGCCAGGGTGGCTTTATCAGTCAGCAGCAGTGCTTGACGCTCTTCCACTTCCCACGCTTCTTTCTCTTTGCGTGCGCGGTGGAAGGCTGCAGTAACGGACATAAAAAAACGGCACCCGAAGGTGCCGTTCTTGTCAGCTAGCAGCGTAGATTACGCTTCGTCGCCGTGGAGTTGCCGGGTTTCGATGGCCAGCAGGTCGTCGGTAGTTTCCCCGGCCAGGGTGGCTTTATCGGTCAGCAGCAGTGCTTGACGCTCTTCCACTTCCCACGCTTCTTTCTCTTTGCGTGCGCGGTGGAAGGCCGCAGTAACGGACATAAAAAAACGGCACCCGAAGGTGCCGTTCTTGTCAGCTAGCAGCGTAGATTACGCTTCGTCGCCGTGGAGTTGCCGGGTTTCGATGGCCAGCAGGTCGTCGGTGGTTTCACCGGCCAGGGTGGCTTTATCGGTCAGCATCAGTGCTTGACGCTCTTCCACTTCCCACGCTTCTTTCTCTTTGCGTGCGCGGTGGAAGGCTGCAGTAACGGACATAAAAAAACGGCACCCGAAGGTGCCGTTCTTGTCAGCTAGCAGCGTAGATTACGCTTCGTCGCCGTGGTGTTGCTGGGTTTCGATGTCCTGCAATGCTTCTGCAGCTTCGCCAGCCATCGAGGCTTTCTCGGCCAGCAGCAGTGCTTGACGCTCTTCCACTTCCCACGCTTCTTTCTCTTTGCGTGCGCGGTGGAAGGCCAGGCCCGTACCGCCAGGAATCAGACGGCCGACGATGACGTTCTCTTTCAGGCCGCGCAGACCATCGCGCTTGCCCATGATCGCCGCTTCGGTCAGCACGCGGGTGGTTTCCTGGAACGATGCGGCCGAGATGAACGAATCGGTCGACAGCGAAGCCTTGGTAATACCCAACAAGACGTTTTCGTAGGTCGCTGGAATCTTGTTCTCAACGGCCATGCGATCGTTCTCGTCCAGCAGTTCCGAACGCTCTACCTGCTCGCCAACGATGTAGTTGGTGTCGCCGGCATTGACGATCTGAACACGGCGCAGCATCTGACGCACGATCACTTCGATGTGCTTGTCATTGATCTTCACGCCTTGCAGACGGTACACGTCTTGCACTTCGTCAACGATGTAACGTGCCAGCGCTTCGATACCCAGCAGGCGCAGGATGTCTTGCGGATCGGCCGGGCCGTCCACGATCATCTCGCCCTTGTTCACGACTTGGCCGTCATGCACCAGCACTTGTTTGTCCTTGGTGATCAAGAACTCATGCTTGTTGCCGTCCATGTCCGTGATTTCCAGACGCTGCTTGCCCTTGGTTTCTTTACCGAACGCAACCGTACCCGTGACTTCCGCCAGCATACCGGCATCTTTCGGCGAGCGCGCTTCGAACAGTTCCGCAACGCGCGGCAGACCACCGGTAATATCGCGCGTTTTTTGCGATTCGGTAGGAATACGTGCCAGCACTTCACCAACCGATACCTGTTGACCATCCTTGACCATGATCAGCGCGCCGACCTGGAAGCCGATCGCCACCGAGTGTTCGGTGCCGGCGATCTTGACTTCTTCGTTCGCGTCGTTGATCAGCTTGACTTGCGGACGCAACGTTTTCGTCAACGAACCGCGACGTTTCGCATCGATCGCCACCAGGGTGGACAGACCGGTCACTTCATCGACCTGACGGGCAACGGTGACGCCTTCTTCGACGTTCTCGAAACGCACTTGACCGGCGTATTCGGTAATGATCGGACGGGTCAGCGGATCCCACGTTGCCAGGGCCGTACCGGCCTTGATGACCATGCCGTCCTTGACGATCAGGGTCGCACCGTACGGTACTTTATGACGCTCACGCTCACGGCCATGGTCGTCGGTGATCAGCACTTCGCCGGAACGGGAAATGACGATTTGCGCGCCCTTGCCGTTCGTCACGTAACGCATGGTTGCCGTGAAGCGGATGGTACCGTTCGACTTGGCTTCCACCGACGATGCCACTGCTGCACGCGATGCCGCACCACCAATGTGGAACGTACGCATGGTCAGCTGGGTACCAGGCTCACCAATCGACTGCGCTGCCACCACACCGACGGCTTCGCCGGCGTTGACCAGCATGCCGCGGCCCAGATCGCGGCCATAGCACTTGGCGCACAGGCCGAAGCGCGTGTCGCAAGTCAGTGGCGTGCGGACCTTGACTTCATCGATGGACAGACGCTCGATCTCTTCGACCATGTCTTCGTCCATCAGGGTGCCGGCTTCGTACAGCGTTTCCTGGGTTTCAGGATTGACGACGTCATGCACCACGACGCGGCCGAGGATACGGTCACGCAACGGTTCGATGACTTCACCACCTTCGACCAGTGCCTTCATGACGGCGCCGTTCATGGTGCCGCAATCGTCCTCGATCACCACCAAGTCTTGTGTCACGTCAACCAGACGACGCGTCAGGTAACCGGAGTTAGCCGTTTTCAGCGCCGTATCGGCCAGACCTTTACGAGCGCCGTGGGTCGAAATGAAGTACTGCAAAACGTTCAGACCTTCGCGGAAGTTCGCGGTAATCGGCGTTTCGATAATCGAGCCATCCGGTTTGGCCATCAGACCACGCATACCGGCCAACTGGCGAATCTGGGCTGCGGAACCGCGCGCGCCGGAGTCGGCCATCATGTAAATGGCGTTGAACGATTCTTGCGTCGACTTGGTGCCGTCACGGCGGATCACGTCTTCGACTTTGAGCTGGTCCATCATGGCCTTGCCGACTTCATCCGAGGTTTTGCCCCAGATATCGACTACCTTGTTGTAACGCTCGCCGGCGGTCACGAGACCCGAGGCGTATTGCTGTTCGATCTGCTTGACTTCCGATTCGGCCGTCGCGATCAGCGTGACTTTTTGCGGCGGTACCAGCATGTCGTCGACGCAGATCGAGATACCGGCGCGTGTCGCCAGGCGGAAACCCGATTGCATCAGTTTGTCTGCGAACACCACGGTGGCGCGCAGGCCGCACTTGCGGAACGACGTGTTGATCAGCTTGGAAATTTCTTTCTTTTTCAGCGCGCGGTTCAGGACGGAGAACGGCAGGCCTTTAGGTAGAATTTCCGACAGGATCGCACGGCCGATCGTCGTTTCGTAGCGGGTTACCGTTTTCTCGAATTCGCCCGTTTCGGCGTTTTTCGGGTATTCGGTAATACGCACGGTAACGCGGGTCGTCAGTTCGACTTCCTTGTTGTCGTAGGCGCGGATCACTTCCGACACGTCAGGGAACATCATCCCTTCGTTCTTCGCATTGATCGCTTCGCGGGTCGCGTAGTACAGACCCAACACGATATCCTGGGAAGGAACGATCGATGGTTCGCCGTTCGACGGGAACAGGATGTTGTTCGATGCCAGCATCAACGTGCGTGCTTCCATCTGTGCTTCGATCGACAGAGGAACGTGGACCGCCATTTGGTCACCGTCAAAGTCGGCGTTGAATGCGGCGCAGACGAGCGGGTGCAGCTGGATGGCCTTGCCTTCAATCAGGACTGGCTCGAACGCCTGGATACCCAGACGGTGCAGCGTAGGTGCGCGGTTCAACATGATCGGATGTTCACGAATCACGTCTTCCAGGATGTCCCACACGACCGGCTCTTGAATCTCGACCAGCTTTTTCGCGGCCTTGATCGTGGTAGCCAGACCCATCAGTTCCAGTTTATTGAAAATGAATGGTTTGAACAGTTCCAGCGCCATCAGTTTCGGCAAGCCGCACTGATGCAGTTTCAATTGCGGGCCCACGACGATGACCGAACGACCGGAGTAATCGACGCGTTTGCCCAGCAAGTTTTGACGGAAACGGCCGCCTTTACCTTTGATCATCTCGGCCAGCGACTTCAGCGGACGCTTGTTGGCGCCGGTCATCGCTTTGCCGCGACGGCCGTTGTCCAGCAGCGAATCGACCGCTTCTTGCAGCATGCGCTTTTCGTTGCGCGTGATGATCTCTGGAGCGCGCAGCTCCATCAGGCGTTTCAGACGGTTGTTACGGTTGATGACGCGGCGATACAGATCGTTCAGATCCGAGGTCGCGAAACGGCCACCATCCAGCGGTACCAGCGGACGCAGTTCCGGCGGCAGCACTGGCAGCACTTCCATGATCATCCAGTCAGGCTTGATGCCCGAACGCTGGAACGCCTCTAACACCTTAAGGCGCTTGGCGTATTTCTTGATCTTGG
Source organism: Janthinobacterium rivuli (assembly GCF_029690045.1). Lineage (NCBI taxonomy): Bacteria > Pseudomonadati > Pseudomonadota > Betaproteobacteria > Burkholderiales > Oxalobacteraceae > Janthinobacterium > Janthinobacterium rivuli. The sequence goes on along the minus strand of NZ_CP121464.1, from coordinate 666,976 downwards.
CTTCGGATTTCGATTCCTTCAGTTCCACGCGCAGGGTTTCGGCATCGCGGTGGATGTCGATCGAGCGCAGCAGTTCACGGATACCTTCGGCGCCCATGAAGGCGGTGAAGTCGTCGCCGTACTCTTCGTACTTGGCGGCGTAGTCGTCTTCCGACATGATCTGGCACTTCTTCAGCGGGGTCATGCCTGGATCGGTCACGACGTATGCTTCAAAGTACAGCACGCGTTCGATGTCCCGCAGGGTCATGTCCAGGACCATGCCCAGACGCGACGGCAGCGACTTCAGGAACCAGATGTGCGCGGTCGGCGAGGCCAGCTCGATGTGGCCCATGCGCTCGCGGCGCACTTTGGCCAGGGTGACTTCGACGCCGCACTTTTCGCAGATCACGCCGCGGTGTTTCAGGCGCTTGTACTTGCCGCACAGGCATTCGTAATCCTTGATCGGGCCAAAGATCTTGGCGCAGAACAGGCCGTCGCGCTCAGGCTTGAAGGTACGGTAGTTGATGGTTTCCGGCTTCTTGACTTCGCCGTAGGACCACGAACGGATTTTCTCAGGCGAAGCGAGACCGATCTTGATTGCATCGAAGGTCTCGTTGGTCTGTACTTGCTTGAATAGATCGAGCAGTGCTTTCATGTATCACTCCAGAGGTGATTAAATTTCTATATTCCTGAGACTACATTGCCCGGCGTGGTTTCCCAGCCGGGCTTTGTGTTTCCCAAACCAAATGACAGGGTGCTGTCGTTTAGTTGCGTTCGAGGTCGATATCGATACCCAGCGAACGGATTTCCTTGACCAGCACGTTGAACGATTCCGGCATGCCGGCGTCGATCACGTGGTCGCCCTTGACGAGGTTCTCGTACACTTTGGTACGGCCATTCACGTCATCGGACTTGACGGTCAACATCTCTTGCAAGACATACGACGCGCCATACGCTTCCAGTGCCCAGACTTCCATCTCACCGAAACGCTGGCCACCGAACTGGGCTTTACCGCCCAGTGGCTGCTGCGTTACCAGCGAGTAAGGACCGGTCGAACGCGCATGCATCTTGTCATCGACCAAGTGATGCAGTTTCAGCATGTGCATGACGCCGACAGTGACCTTGCGCTCGAACGCTTCACCGGTGCGACCGTCATACATGGTCACCTGGTTTTTCGAAGCGGTCATGCCCAGGTTCTTGGCGATGTCGTCCGGATACGCCAGGTCCAGCATGCGGCGGATCTCTTCTTCATTGGCGCCGTCGAACACTGGCGTGGCGAATGGAACACCTTTTTTCAGGTTTTCCGCCAGCTTCATGATCTCTTCGTCGTCGAAGTTATCCAGATCTTCCGCGCGGCCATTGTCGTTGTAGATCGTCGTCAGGTACTTGCGCACTTGTTCGACCTTGGTTTGCGCCTTCAGCATTTCGCCGATGCGGATACCCAGACCCTTGGCAGCCCAGCCCAAGTGCGTCTCGAGAATCTGACCAACGTTCATCCGCGAAGGAACGCCCAGCGGGTTCAGCACAACGTCGGCTGGCGTGCCGTCGGCCATGTATGGCATGTCTTCCACAGGAACAATACGGGAAACCACACCCTTGTTACCGTGGCGACCTGCCATCTTGTCGCCCGACTGCAGGCGGCGTTTCACGGCCAGGTACACCTTGACCATTTTTTGCACGCCTGGTTGCAGCTCATCGCCTTGCGTCAGTTTCTTGCGCTTCTCTTCGAAGGCCAGATCGAACTGGTGACGCTTCTCGTTGATCGATTCCTTGATCGCTTCCAGCGCTACCGCTGCATCGTCGTCCGCAGGGCGGATGTCGAACCAGTGGTATTTGTCCAGATCGGCCAGGTAATCCTTGGTGATCTTGGCGCCTTTGGCCAGCTTTTTAGGGCCGCCGTTGACAACTTTGCCGATCAGCATTTTTTCCAGACGCTGGAAGGCATCGCCTTCAACGATACGCATCTGGTCGTTCAGATCCAGACGGAAGCGTTTCAGTTCGTCATCGATAATTTGCTGGGCACGCTTGTCGCGCACGATGCCTTCACGGGTGAAGACTTGCACGTCGATCACGGTACCGATCATGCCCGAAGGCACGCGCAGCGACGTGTCTTTCACGTCCGAAGCTTTTTCGCCGAAAATCGCGCGCAGCAGCTTCTCTTCCGGGGTCAGCTGGGTTTCGCCTTTCGGCGTCACTTTACCAACCAGGGTGTCGCCGGCTTGTACTTCAGCGCCGATGTAGACGATACCGGATTCATCCAGACGTGCCAGCTGGTTTTCAGCCAGGTTCGAGATGTCGCGCGTAATTTCTTCCGCGCCCAGTTTCGTGTCACGGGCCACCACCGACAACTCTTCGATGTGAATCGAGGTGTAGCGGTCATCCTTGACGACGTTTTCCGAGATCAGGATCGAATCTTCGAAGTTCAGACCATTCCATGGCATGAAGGCCACGGTCATGTTCTGGCCCAGCGCCAATTCACCCAGGTCGGTCGATGCGCCGTCGGCGATCACGTCGCGCTTGGCAACACGGTCGCCCACTTGCACGATAGGACGCTGGTTGATGTTGGTGTTCTGGTTCGAACGGGTGTACTTGATCAGGTTGTAGATGTCGACGCCCACTTCACCAGCGGTCGCTTCGTCATCGTTGACGCGAATCACGACACGGCCTGCATCGATGTAATCGACGATACCGCCACGCAGCGCTTGCACGGTGGTGCCCGAGTCGACCGCAACGGTGCGTTCGATACCGGTACCGACCAGCGCTTTTTCCGGACGCAAGCAAGGCACAGCCTGGCGTTGCATGTTGGCGCCCATCAATGCACGGTTTGCATCATCGTGTTCGAGGAACGGAATCAGCGAGGCAGCGACGGAAACGATCTGGCCAGGCGCCACGTCCATGTACTGAATGCGCTCTGGGGATACCAGGATGGTTTCGCCGGCCTCACGGGCCGAGACCAGTTCATCGGACAGCATGCCTTCGTCGTTGATGGTCGCATTCGCCTGAGCGATGATGTAGCGGCCTTCTTCGATGGCGGACAGGTAGTCGATCTGATCGGTAATCTTGGAGCCTTCGACCTTGCGGTACGGGGTTTCCAGGAAGCCGTATTCATTCAGGCGGGCATACAGAGCCAGCGAGTTGATCAGACCAATGTTCGGACCTTCCGGTGTCTCGATCGGGCAGACGCGGCCGTAGTGGGTCGGATGCACGTCGCGCACTTCAAAGCCGGCGCGTTCGCGTGTCAGACCGCCGGGTCCCAGAGCCGATACGCGGCGCTTGTGGGTAATTTCCGACAGAGGATTGGTTTGGTCCATGAACTGCGACAACTGGGACGAACCGAAGAACTCGCGAATCGCGGCCGAAATCGGCTTCGAGTTGATCAGGTCGTGCGGCATCAGGTTGTCCGCTTCGGCTTGGCCGAGGCGTTCCTTGACGGCGCGCTCAACACGCACCAAGCCGGCGCGGAATTGATTCTCGGCCAGTTCGCCCACGCAACGTACGCGACGGTTACCCAGGTGATCGATATCGTCGACTTCGCCGCGGCCATTGCGCAGTTCCACCAGGATCTTGATCACGGCCAGCACGTCTTCGTTCGACAGGGTCATGGCGCCGGTCAGTTCATCGCGGCCAATGCGGCGGTTGAACTTCATGCGGCCCACGGCCGACAGGTCGTAGCGGTCCGAGTTGTAGAACAGGCCATTGAACAGCGCTTCAACGGAGTCTTCCGTTGGCGGTTCGCCTGGACGCATCATGCGGTAGATCGCCACTTTCGCAGCCATCTGATCGGCGGTGTCGTCGATACGCAGGGTTTGCGAGATGTAGGCGCCCTGATCCAGGTCGTTCGTGTACAAGGTCTGGATTTCGGAAATGTTGGCATCGCGCAGGCGGCCCAACAGATCTTCGGTCAGCTCATCATTCGCGGAAGCGACGACTTCACCGGTGTCGCCATCGACGATGTTCTTCGCCAATACGCGGCCCAGCAGGTAGTCTTCCGGTACGGAAATGTGCTTGATGCCGGCAGCTTCGATATCACGCACGTGTTTCGCGTTGATACGCTTGTCTTTCAGCACCAGGGTCTTGCCCGACTTGTCGACGATGTCGAAACGCGCCACTTCGCCGCGCAGACGCTCGGAGACGAATTCCATTTCCGCGCCTTCGGAGCGCAGGTTGAAATTGTCGAAGACGAAGAAGTTCGCCAGGATTTGCTCATGCGACATGCCGATGGCTTTGAGCAGGATCGTTACTGGCATCTTGCGGCGGCGGTCGACGCGGAAGAACAGGATGTCTTTCGGGTCGAACTCGAAGTCCAGCCACGAACCGCGGTAAGGAATGATACGCGCGGAGAACAGCAGTTTACCGGACGAGTGAGTCTTGCCGCGGTCGTGCTCGAAGAACACGCCAGGCGAACGGTGCAGCTGGGAAACGATAACCCGCTCCGTGCCATTGATAACAAACGAACCGGTGGTCGTCATGAGCGGCAATTCGCCCATGTAGACTTCCTGTTCCTTCATCTCTTTGACGACGGGCTTGGTTGGCGATTCCTTGTCCAGGATCACCAGACGCACTTTCGCGCGCAGCGGCGACGCGAACGTCAGGCCACGTTGTTGACATTCTTTGACGTCAAAGGCAGGATCGCCCAGAACGTACGACAAGAATTCGAGACGCGCAAAACCATTGTGCGACACGATAGGGAAAATCGAAGTGAAAGCCGACTGCAGGCCATCATTCTTGCGGCCGGACGGTGCTATGTCCTCTTGCAAGAAGCTATGATAAGACTCGAGCTGGGTCGCCAGCAGGAACGGAACGTGGTGAACGTTGGCGCGCTTCGCGAATGATTTGCGAATGCGTTTCTTCTCAGTAAATGAGTAGTGCATGGACACTCCGTGAGTGACAGAAAGGATAGAAAATTCAGGTTTTGCAAGTGTTCGTTTGCACCGCTGCGTGTGACACAGACGAAACCTCAAGGCTCTGCTTTCCGGCTTGAATCGAATAAAAACTGCTGCTACAACTACATGACAAATACGATGCAGACGACAAAGGAGCCAAAGTCGGATTCCCCCCCTTGCGAGGGGAAACCTCAGACTTTGACTCGGGCGCTAACTGCCGCCGGTACAGATATTACTTGATCGAAGCGGTTGCGCCGGCTTCTACCAGTTTCTTCTGTGCTGCTTCAGCGTCAGCTTTCGACACTGCTTCTTTCACAGTTTTTGGTGCGCCATCGACCAGGTCTTTAGCTTCTTTCAAGCCCAGGCCGGTGATTTCGCGAACTGCTTTAATAACGCCAACTTTGTTTGCGCCGAAGGTGTCAAGGATGACGTTGAATTCGGTTTGTTCTTCAGCAGCTGCTGCTGGGCCTGCTGCAGGACCGGCCGAAGCCATTGCTGCTGCGGACACGCCGAATTTTTCTTCGAATGCTTTAACCAGGTCGTTCAGGTCCATTACGGACATGGCGCTAACTGCTTCCAGGATATCGTCTTTGCTAATTGCCATTTTGAAACTCCTAAATTTATTACGTTAGTTACATCAGATTGGTACTGAGAGAAAAAAGCGCGCGCAATTAAGCGGCTGCTGGGGCTTCTTCTGCTGCTGCTTCTGCAGGAGCTTCGGCGCCTTCGCCTTTTTTCGCTGCCAGGGCAGCCAGACCACGTGCAAAGCCCGAAACCGGAGCCAGCATAACGCCCAACAACTGCGAAATGAGGACTTCACGGCTAGGAATGCTCGCCAACGCGGTGACAGCAGCTGTATCCAGCGGCTTGCCTGCGTAGTTACCTGCTTTGATGACCAGTTTGTCGTTGGTTTTAGCGAAGTCAGCGATGACTTTAGCTGCTGCAACGGCATCGGCCGAGATCGAGTAGATCAACGGGCCGGTCATGGCATCTGCCAGGCTGGCGAATGCGGTACCTTCAACGGAGCGACGAGCCAGAGTGTTTTTCAACACACGCAGGTACACGCCTTGGGCACGCGCTTTAGCACGCAGTTGCGTCAAGTGACCAACCTGGATGCCACGATATTCGGCCACGACGATCGTTTGCGCATTTGCTACTTGTGCGGAAACTTCGGCGACGACGGCCTTTTTGTCATTCAGATTGAGACTCACGGTCAACCTCCTTAAATGATGTTCGGCAATCACAACCGAGTGGTTGAGCGCCTTGCATCGGTTCGAACACGGCGTCCGAAGTCAAGAAGTACTAAACTGAGCGGATGGATTCACGCAGCATGAGGACTACAAAACTTGTTCGGGTACACCATCTGCGTTGGGCACTTGCCGTTGCCGGCAAGCCTATTAACCTTCTGCATGTGCGATCACAGTCGGCCCAACGGTCTTTGATTGTCTGCCTGCCTGGTGCGAACACCGGACAGACAGCCCAAAGATGCGCCCGCAGCGCCCGAAGGCGCTACAGGACTTGATTCTGTTACTTAAGCTGCCAGGCTAGCCTGGTCAACACGGACGCCAGCGCCCATGGTCGACGACAGCGAAACTTTGCGCAGGTACACGCCTTTGCTCGATGCTGGCTTGGCTTTGTTCAGTGCGTCGATCAGTGCGACCAGATTCGACTTCAGATCTGCGTCAGCGAACGATTTACGGCCGATGGTAGCGTGGATGATACCGGATTTGTCGGTACGGTACTGAACTTGACCAGCTTTCGCGTTTTTCACGGCGGTAGCGACGTCAGGAGTAACAGTGCCAACTTTCGGGTTAGGCATCATGCCGCGTGGGCCCAGGATCTGACCCAGGGTACCAACGATACGCATGGTATCTGGCGAAGCGATAACGATGTCGAAAGGCATGTCGCCGGCTTTGATCTGCTCAGCCAGGTCTTCCATACCAACGATGTCGGCGCCAGCAGCTTTAGCCGCTTCCGCTTTTTCGCCCGACGCGAATACAGCCACGCGTACGGTTTTGCCGGTACCAGCTGGCAGCACGACGGAGCCGCGCACCACTTGGTCGGATTTCTTAGGATCAACACCCAGTTGTACCGATACGTCGATCGATTCATTGAACTTGGCCGTTGCGCACTCTTTGATCAGAGCGACAGCGTTGTCGAAAGCGTACACTTTGGTACGGTCGACTTTGGCTTTCAAAGCCTTGATACGTTTGGATAACTTAGCCATTATACAACACCTTCCACCGTGATACCAATCGAACGAGCGGAACCAGCGATGGTGCGTACAGCAGCATCCATGTCGGCAGCGGTCAGATCAGGGGTTTTCAATTTAGCGATTTCTTCAGCTTGTGCGCGGGTCAGCGTACCGACTTTGTCGGTATGTGGCTTCGGCGAACCTTTGGTGATCGCAGCAGCTTTTTTGATCAGGTAGGTTGCTGGAGGCGTCTTCATCACGAAAGTGAAGGACTTGTCAGCGAACGCGGTGATCACGACTGGAATCGGCATGCCTGGCTCCAGACCTTGGGTCTGTGCGTTGAAGGCCTTGCAGAATTCCATGATGTTCAGACCACGTTGACCCAGAGCTGGACCGATTGGTGGGGATGGGTTTGCTTTACCAGCTGGCACTTGCAGCTTGATAAAACCAATGATTTTCTTTGCCATGATGGCTCCTATCTTGGATTGAGTAGTAGCGCCCCGCCGATCCTACCTTGGCGGGGCTCCTCTGACCGGATTTTGCTGAGACTGCCGCAACGCTCCTGGTGGCGCTTGATAATACTTAAACTTTTTCGACCTGGCCGAATTCGAGCTCTACCGGAGTAGCGCGGCCGAAAATGGTGACCGAGACGCGCACTTTGGATTTCTCGTAGTTGACTTCTTCGACATTGCCGTTGAAGTCGGTGAACGGACCATCCTTGATGCGGACTTGCTCGCCCACTTCGTACAAGGTTTTTGGACGGGGCTTTTCAACACCTTCCTGCATCTGCTTCATGATGCCGTCGATTTCGCGCGCGGAGATCGGCGTCGGCTTGTTCGACTTGCCACCAATGAAACCGGTAACCTTGCTGGTGTTCTTGACCAAGTGCCAGCTCTCGTCCGTCATTTCCATTTCAACCAGCACATAGCCAGGATAGAAACGACGTTCGGTGACGGACTTCACACCATTCTTGACTTCAACAACTTCTTCGATCGGCACCAGGATCTGGCCGAACTGGTCTTGCATGCCCGCGCGCTCGATGCGCTCGGTCAGTGCGCGCATGACGCTTTTTTCCATGCCGGAATAAGCATGCACGACATACCAGCGCTTGCTGCTGACCGGCACGCTCAGCGCTGCACCAGTGTCCGCTACCGGAGCGTCGCCCGGAACGGACTCGTCCGCCGCTTCATCATGCACATTTTCGCTCATTATTTTTTCCAACCCAGAATTACGTCATACAACAAAAACTCGAGCAATTTATCCGTACCCCACAGGAAAATCGCCATGACCAGCACAAAGGCAAACACGATCGCAGTAATCTGCGTGGCTTCTTTGCGGGTAGGCCAAACGACTTTCTTGGTTTCGCGCACAGCTTCTTTGGCGAAATTGAGAAATTCACGGCCGGTCGTCGAGATATACAAGAGCGCAACAGCAATAACCAAACCAGCCACAAGCGCGCTTGCACGCACCAGAGCTGGTTGGCCTGCCAGGTAATAAAACCCGACTACTCCTGCAATCGCAGCTACTATTGCCAGCGCGACTTTTATCTTGTCACTCGACGTGCTAACGGTTTGCACGGATTGATTTGACATTTTTCTACTTTCGGTGCCCTGCACCTTGACGGTGGCAGGGACGGAGGGCATCGAACCCCCAACCTTCGGTTTTGGAGACCGACGCTCTGCCAATTGAGCTACGTCCCTACGTAAAACTTTCGAGGAGTGCTATTCTACCACCCAGGACGCCCGGGTGGAAGCATAACATTTCCTTATGCGAGGATTTTTGCAACCACGCCGGCGCCGACGGTACGGCCGCCTTCACGGATAGCGAAGCGCAGACCTTCTTCCATCGCGATCGGGTTGATCAGCTTGACGGTGATCGACACGTTATCGCCTGGCATGACCATTTCTTTGTCTGCTGGCAACTCGATCGAACCGGTGACGTCCGTCGTGCGGAAGTAGAACTGTGGACGATAGTTGTTGAAGAATGGCGTATGACGGCCGCCTTCGTCTTTCGACAGAACATAGATCTCGCCGGTGAAGTGTGCATGCGGCTTGATCGAGCCTGGCTTGGCCAGAACTTGACCACGTTGCACGTCTTCACGCTTGGTGCCGCGCAGCAGCAGACCAACGTTGTCGCCTGCTTGACCTTGGTCCAGCAGTTTGCGGAACATTTCCACGCCGGTGCAAGTCGTTTTGACGGTATCGGTGATACCAACGATTTCGATCTCTTCGCCGACTTTAACAATGCCGCGCTCGATACGACCGGTCACAACGGTACCGCGACCCGAGATCGAGAACACGTCTTCTACTGGCATCAGGAAAGCACCGTCAACAGCGCGCTCTGGCGTTGGGATGTAAGCATCCAGCGCATCAGCCAGACGCAGCACTGCGTCAACGCCCATTTCGCCTTCTTTGCCTTCCAGCGCCATACGTGCCGAACCTTTGATGATAGGCAGGTCGTCGCCTGGGAATTCGTACTTCGACAACAGCTCGCGCACTTCCATTTCAACCAGTTCCAGCAGCTCTGCGTCGTCGACCAGGTCGCACTTGTTCAGGAACACGATGATGTATGGAACGCCAACTTGGCGGGCCAGCAGGATGTGTTCGCGGGTCTGTGGCATTGGGCCGTCAGCTGCGGAGCACACCAGGATCGCGCCGTCCATCTGGGCAGCACCGGTAATCATGTTTTTGATGTAATCGGCGTGGCCTGGGCAGTCAACGTGCGCGTAGTGACGCGTTTCCGTTTCGTACTCGACGTGAGCGGTGTTAATCGTGATACCGCGCGCTTTTTCTTCTGGTGCTGCATCGATCTGGTCGTATGCTTTAGCTTCGCCGCCGAATTTCTTCGACAGAACCGTTGCGATTGCAGCGGTCAGCGTGGTTTTACCGTGGTCGACGTGGCCGATGGTGCCGACGTTGACGTGCGGCTTGGTCCGTTCGAATTTACCTTTTGCCATTTTGAACTCCTAATGATTTGATTAGATTGCTCAGGCACACGCCCGACGGTCTGGTTTGAATTGCTTCTGTGCTGCCTGCTGCGAATTCTGGTGCCCTTGACGTGGATCGAACACGTGGCCTCTCCCTTACCAAGGGAGTGCTCTACCACTGAGCTACAAGGGCTGTAATTTGTTGCATGCGATGCATCAAGCATCTGAACGGAAACTGGAGCGGGTGAAGGGAATCGAACCCTCGTCGTAAGCTTGGAAGGCTTCTGCTCTACCATTGAGCTACACCCGCGAGGTATCGTTCACTTTATCTTCACTGCTTTTTGCTACTACCCAGTTTTCCTTGCAAAAACTTGGTGGAGGGGGCTGGATTCGAACCAGCGTACTCATAGAGAACAGATTTACAGTCTGTCGCCTTTAACCACTCGGCCACCCCTCCGCGGGAACCGCAGAGTATGAAGCATCTACTCACAACTGTCAACCTTATTTACTGATGCCTGACTGCTGCATTTGCGTATAAAGAAGAAGTTGGCTGCTTCGGGGCGTGATTATAAGCTCCCGATTTGAGAATGTGCAAGGGTTGGCGCGAAAAAGTCTTCTTTTTTTGGATTTTTTTTATCCTCCCTGCCCACAAGCCGCATTTTTCCGTCATTCGCCCCGCATTCCCCCCTTTACCGGGCATCAGGCGGATGCATCCAGGAGTTGCCCAGGGGCTTATATTTACGCAACAACTGCTGATGCAGGCCCGACAGTACCGGCAATTTGGGGTTGCGCGGGTCCAAACGGCGCACGCCGGCGATAAACGTCAGCGCCTGCTGTCCCATGCGTTCATCCCAGCCTTCGTGCTCCAGGCATTTCAGCACGGCCACGGCCGCATTGAAGACCACTTGCGGATTGTCGGGCAGGCGCGTGACGGCTTCGCCCATCAGGTCGACGGCACCGCGGAAATCGCCCTCTCCCGCCCTGGCCGCGCCTGCCGCTACCATGTCGGCCACTTCCTGGCGGCTTTGCCGCGCCAGCGCCTTGGCCAGCTCTTCGCGTCCCGCCTGTTCAAACACGGCCATGGCGCGCGTCATGGCGGCGCTGTCTGGCGCGTTGCGCATGACTTCGCGCATCACCTCGGCCGCGCCATCCTCGCGACCATGCGCCAGGCAGTGGCGCGCCAGTTCCGTTTTCAGCATGTTCGAGCCGCCCACGCTGTGGCGGTTGGCGGCCAGTGCCGCGTCCAGCGATTGCTGCAGGCGTTCCTCGTTGCCCGTATGCGCATGCAGCATGGCGCTGCACAGGGCGCTGCACAGTTCCGCATTCTTTTGTCCGCCCATCGATTTGTCGAGGTCGCGGATCACGGCGCCCGCCTGCAGCGGGTCGCCCTTGCGCACCAGGGTCTGCACCAGGCGCACATGGTCTTCCGGGTCGCGGAATTCCGAATACTTGGCCTTGCTGACCACCAACTTGAGGGATTTTTCCGCCATCTCGATATCGTCGGCCGCCAAAGCCGCCTCACCCAGGCGGCGCAGGCGGCGCACGGCATGCGGCGACAGGGCCACCGCTACACTCAGGGCCTCCTGCGCCAGTTCCGGCTTGCCCTGCGCCAGGTGCGTGCGCGCCAGCCAGTCATACGCGTCGAGAAAACGCTTGTTGTTTTCCAGCAGCCCTTCCAGCGTGCCCTGCGCCGCTTCGTATTCCCCCAGCAGGAACTGCGTCTTGGCCTGCCCCAGGCGCGCCCAGCCGATGGACTTGGCCTGGTACAGGCCCGCGTAGATCGGCTCGGCGTCGGCCGCCTCGCCCAGCAGCAGATGCAATTCCGCGCGCAGGCGCAGGAAATCGGTGGCATAACGGGGATACAGGCTGGCGCCCTCGGCGCAGGCGGCAATCGCCGCGCGCTCATTGCCCACGTCGATCAATTCATATACGGGCACGAAGGCATTGCGCTTGTCCAGCGCGCGGCCGATGCGCTCGAGCATGTTGTCAGCGGTAAAAGGCTTGAGGATGTAATCAGTGGGCAGCAGTTCGACGGCGCTGACCACCTTGGCGAAGCTGCCTTCGCCCGTGACCATGAAGAACATGGTCGAGGCATGCATCAATTTGTGGTGGCGCAAGTCTTCCAGCATCTGCTGGCCATCCTGCCCGCCGTCGAGATCGTATTCGCACAGGATCAGATCATACGATTTGCTGCCCAGCATGCGGATCGCCTGGCCGGAACTGGCCGCGTCATCGATCTTCGCCAGGCCGCACAGGTTGAGCATATTGTGCAGGCTGGCGCGCATGCCCGGATGCGGCTCGATGATCAGCGCGCTGAGGCCCTTGAGTTCTTTCATGTCGTGATGTCCGAAAACTCCGCGGCGCGCCACACTGGTGCGTGGCGCCAGCCAGCATGAGGCTGCCGAGTATATGACGGCGCCGCGCGCAAGGGAATGGCGGCGTGCCGAAAAATGCCAACGAAGTGGCGGCTCAAGCGCTGGCGTGCTCCGGATGCCACAGTTGCGGCTCATGGTCGATCAGCTCCAGCAGCGCCGTCACCACTTCCGGATCGAACTGGCTGCCGCTGCGCTGCTCGATGTATTCACGCACCTGCGGATACGGCCACGGTTCCTTGTAAGGCCGCTCGTGCAGCAAGGCGTCAAAAACATCGACCACGGCAACGATGCGCGCGGCCACGGGAATGTCGCGCCCTTTCAGGCCGTTCGGATAACCGGCGCCATCGAAATGTTCGTGGTGGCCGCCGGCGATCTGCGCGCCATATGTCAGGTAGCTGACGCCGTCGACCATGTTGGCGGCCCGTTCCAATATGGTGCGACCGACACCGGCGTGCAGCTGCATCTGCGCCCGTTCCTCATCCGTATGCTTGCCCGGCTTGAGCAGCACGGCATCCGGCGTGGCCACCTTGCCCACGTCGTGCAGAATGCTGGCCAGGCCGATCATGTCGAGTAGCTGCGGGCTGAGCTCGTCGGCGTACACGCCGCGCTGCTGCATGCGCCGGGCGATGGCGTCGGACAACAGCTGCACGCGCCGCACGTGGCCGCCCGTGTCGCTGTCGCGGAACTCGGCCAGGTCGGCCAGCGCCACCACGGTCGCTTCCTGCGCCTTGCGCAGCTGGCCGAACATGTACAGGTTGTCGAAGGCGGCGGCGATGCGCTGGCAAAACACTTCCAGCAGATCGCGCTGGATCTGCGCCAGCGGCCACGGCGGCGTGACGGAAATGGCCAGCTCGCGGTTGCCTTCCGTGTGAATGAACAGCACATTGGCCGGATGCTCGAACTGGCTGCGCTTTTCCGCGAACGCCTTGGCGATGGTGGGCGTGAGGGCATGGTCGGCCGGCAAGGCTTCCGCTTCGGCCAGCACGGCATACGTGCCCGTGGCGGCGACCACCTCGGGCCGCCCGGCGCCGCCCTGCATCAGACACAGCACGCCGTCGGCGCCCACGTCGAGGATGGCGCTGACCTGGTTCAGTACGCCGGAAGCGAATTCGCGCAGGGAGTGAATCTGGTACAGATTGGTGGCGCCGGCGAGGATCTTGCCCAGGCCGATGCGGCTGCGTTCGAGCATCATCAGACTCTCGTAGGCGCGCAGGGCCGAAATGACGGTGGTAAACAGCTTTTGAGTCGTCAGTTCCGTCTTGGCCTTGTAATCGTTGATGTCGTATTCGATGATGACGCGCTGCTCGGGCGCCTGGCCCGGCTGGCCCGTGCGCAGCACGACGCGCACGATGGAGTTGTTCAGGTCGGCGCGGATGCGCTTGGCGAGGATCAGGCCGGCATCATCCGTTTCCATCACCACATCGAGCAGCACCAGCGCGATATCGGGCGTGTCGCGCAGGATCTCGTACCCTTCACGGCCGCTGTAGGCGGAAAACAGTTCCAGTTCACGTCCCTTGAAACTGACATTGCGCAGCGCCAGCCGCGTGACCGCATGCACATCGACGTCGTCATCGACGATCAGGACACGCCACAGGCGCTGGTCGGGCGCGGCCAGCCCGGCAGGACTGGCCACCGGCTCATCTTCGTCGAGCAGCCAGTTATCATCTGCATCGGCTTTGAGGTCGGTCATGAATACTCCTAATGGATAAGTTCGATGTGGACGCTGCGTTGACGCCTATCAAGCATAATCAGATTAGATGCTGCTTACAACAGGATTCTGCGTACCGCCTTCGCTGGCGGACGGCGACGAGGCCGAGGCGCCGCTGCGCGTGGCGCCGCCGCAATTGTCCTGGCCTGGCCCGACAGCCTGGTAGCGCACTTCATACTTGCCCGCGCTGAGCTGCTCCACCAGCAGCTTGTCGTACGCGAGGATGTACAGGTAGCGCACGTTCGAGCGCCGCTCCGTGTCATACAGCTTGACGAACACGGGCGCGGCATTGCCGCTGTTGTCGATGCTCACGGCCAGTTCATCCCCCTTGTTACCAATCGGGAATCCATCGACATAGCCGGAATGGGCCGGCCAGGGTTCGCCATTCGGCGCCACCAGCGATGGGGACTCGGCTTTGCCGGCCCCATCACAGGCGGGCGGGACGCCTTTCAGGCTCAGCTGGGACACGGCCAGCACGCGGATCTCGGGCGTCTTCGCTTGCGGAGGTTCGGGTGCATACGGCTTGCCCACGGCCCAGCTATCGACGGCCACGGCCTCGCCTTTCGATGATGACGACGCCGCACTGGCCGCAGACGTGGCTGTTTCCGCATGGGGCTGGGCGCCGTCGCGGGCCAGGCCGCTCCAGGCCGACGCCAGCGCGGCAGGCACGGGTTGCGACGTATCGAGCATCAGCAAGGCGCCCAGCCAGCCCAGCAGCAGGCAGACGAGCAAACTCAGCCACCAACGCCAGTTGCGCCAGACGGGTTGCAAGCCGCGTCGCGCCTTGCCCTTCGGCGGCGGCACATCCTGCGCCCACGTGTGTTCATGCGGCTGGGCATGGCCTTTCGCGCGGCCATCGCGGCTCTTGCCTTCTTCCTGGTGGGTGCTTTCCAGCCATTCGATTTCCCACTCCTCGGCGGCGATCCACTCGTCGTGTTCCTTGCGGCGCTGGGGATCGGACAAGGTGCCATAGGCGCTGTTGAGGATCGCCATGATGCGGGCGGCCTTTTCGTCGCCGGGATTCTTGTCCGGGTGGTATTTCTGGCTGAGGGCTTTGTACGCGGCACGTATGACTTCCTGCGGCGCCAGGCGCGCCACCTTCAGGTTGTCATAGTGTGTGTGTATCTTTCCCATCGTTCTATCTTGAAATCGGTGCGCGGCGACGGGTTCTTGCAGGATGGAACCGTGCTGTGTCGGTCATCATATACGATATGACAAGATAATAACCACTGGCGGACAGGAAATTGCAGGGCGGCACTGCCCTGCCTTGATATTGCGGGCGCTTACAGGCGGTGGCTGCGGTCGCTGGACAACAGCGCTTCCGGCAACGCCACCTTGTGCCCCACCACCAGCACCTTGAACAATTCCCCCATCTCGGCCGGCGACACCAGCTTTTGCACGGCGCTGGCTTGCGGCAAGTACGTTTTGACCTGTTGCGGATCGGTGCGCAGCAGCAAATCGCCGAGGCCCGCGCCCAGCAGGAAGGACGCCTGGTTCATATAGGCGAGCACGTCGAGGCCGGCATCCTGCGCCGCCACCGCCATGGCCGTAAAGTCGACATGGGCCGTGATGTCCTGCAAACCGGGCAGATAAAACGGTTCCGCGTGGGCATGATGGCGGTAATGGCACATCAGGGTGCCCGTGGCGCGCAAGTCCAGGTAATACTCGTGCGCAGGGAAGCCGTAGTCGAACAGCACGGCCGCGCCGCCCTTGCCATTGGTCAGCATGCGCGCCAGCGAGCGCATGAAGCCGCAGGCCACGCCATGGATCTCGCTGACATAGCCCACCGGCAAGGCATCCGCATCCGGCACCTGGGCGGCGATCTGCGCGGCCACGTCATCGCCGGCAAGCCGTTCGACAAACACGAACTGGCCGTCGGCGATGCTGACGTCGAGTTCGCACCAGCCGGCAGGCGTCTTGCTGATCAGGTTGACGGGCATGGCGTCGAGCACTTCATTGCCGAACACGGCGCCTTCGAAACTGTCGGGGAAACCGTCGAGCCACACCACTTGCGGGAAGCCGGCCAGCGCCAGCTCCTGGCGCGCGCGCAATTCGCCGGACAATTCGACG
Source organism: Janthinobacterium rivuli (assembly GCF_029690045.1). NCBI lineage: Bacteria > Pseudomonadati > Pseudomonadota > Betaproteobacteria > Burkholderiales > Oxalobacteraceae > Janthinobacterium > Janthinobacterium rivuli. The sequence goes on along the minus strand of NZ_CP121464.1, from coordinate 650,841 downwards.
ATCGCATACTGTTCAATGGCGATGCCGGCCTGCGCCGCTTCCGTCAGGATATCGCGGGCCAGCTTGCCCGTGCCGGCGCCGAATTCGAGGATGCGGGGGGCCGTTTGCGCCATAATAGCGGCTGCCACATGGGCCAGGGTGGCGCCGAACAGGGGCGAAATCTCCGGCGCGGTTGTAAAATCGCCATCTTTGCCCAGCTTGGCGGCGCCGCCGCTGTAATAGCCGAGGTCAGGCGCATACAGCGCCAGCTCCATGAAGCGGACAAAGGGAATGGCGCCGTCATTGCGCGCGATTTCGGCGGCAATCTGGTGCTGCAAGGCATGGGACGCGGCCAGCGCGTCGCTATCGGGTGCGGGAAGAGACATTCCCGCATTGTAGCGAATCGGCGGCGCATGCCGCCAGTGTGGCGTCCACCGAATATCTCAACCATAGCAAAGACATGACAGAAGCAACGACAACGCCATTCGACAGCACTCCCCGCGTCGCCCTCGTCACGGGCGCCGCGCGCCGGCTCGGCCGCGCCATCGCCCTGGGCCTGGCGCGCGACGGCTGGGATATCGCCGTGCATTACCGCGACTCGTGCGAGGAAGCGCTCAGTCTGGTGGCGGAAATCGCCGCGCTGGGCCGCCGCGCGCACGCGTTCCCCTGCGACCTGGCGCAGGAAGACGCCGTGCGCCAGCTGTTGCCACAGGCGCAGGCGGCGCTGGGGCCCGTTACTTGCGTGGTCAACAACGCATCGTTGTTTGAATACGACAATGCCGGCGATTTTTCCTTCACCGCGCTCGACGCCCACATGCACGCCAACCTGGCCGCCCCCATCCTGCTGGCGCAAGCGCTGTACCAGGCCACCCCGGCAGGCGGGCAAGCCGTGGTCATCAACTTGCTGGACCAAAAACTGTACAATCTCAATCCTGATTTTTTGTCGTACACCCTGTCCAAGGCGGCGCTGTTGTCGGCGACCACCATGCTGGCCCAGGCGCTGGCGCCGAAAGTGCGCGTGGTGGGCATCGCCCCCGGCATCACCATGGTTTCCGGCGAGCAGACGCAAGCGAACTTTGCCAAGGCGCATGAAAACACGCCGCTGGGACGCTCCAGCACGCCAGAAGATGTGGCCGACAGCGTCTGTTACGTGGCCGGCGCGCGCGCGCTGACGGGCACGACCTTGCTGGTCGATGGCGGCCAGCATTTGATCGGCTTGCCGCGCGACGTCATGTTTTTGACCAAATAATCAGCAGCCACACCAAACAACCAGCATTCCCTAAAAGGTAAAACCTATGTCGTCCGCCCTGTTCCACCCTCGCCTGGCCGATTGCCGCCGCCTGTTCCTGCGCAATTACGAAGTCCTCATCAACATCGGCGTCTACGACTTCGAGAAAAAGGGCGAGCAGCGCGTCCTCATCAACGTCGACCTGTACATTCCCCTGGCCCTGTCGACGCCGAAGGATGACCAGCTGGAAGAAGTGGTCGATTACGACTTCATGCGCGAAACCATCGCCAGGCGCATGGCGCAAGGCCACGTGCAGCTGCAGGAAAGCCTGGTCGACGACGTGCTGGCCGCCATGCTGGCGCACCCGCGCGTGCGCGCCGCGCGCGTATCAAGCATGAAACCGGACGTGTATCCCGACTGCGAAGGCGTGGGCGTGGAAGTATTCAAGATCAAGGATGAAGCATGAGCAATATGAACGACACCGCAGTCATGGAAACAGCCGTGGAAATTCCGGCCAACGTGGAAGCGCAGAAACTGGCGCGCAAGAAGGCGGAAAAGATCGCCCTGGAAAACAACAAGCTGCACAAGCGCCTGTGCCGCCTGGTGGGACAAGCCATCGGCGACTTCAATATGATCGAAGACGGCGACAAGGTGATGGTGTGCCTGTCCGGCGGCAAGGATAGCTACGCGCTGCTGGACATTTTGATGACCTTGCGCGAACGCGCGCCGATTCACTTCGACATCGTCGCCGTCAACCTGGATCAAAAGCAGCCGAACTTCCCGCCGGAAATCCTGCCCGCCTACCTGACGGAACTGGGCGTGGCCTTCCACATCGAAAACCAGGATACCTACAGCATCGTCAAGCGGTTGATCCCGGAAGGCAAGACGACGTGTTCACTGTGCTCGCGCCTGCGCCGCGGCATCCTGTACCGCGTGGCCGACGAGCTGGGCGCCAACAAGATCGCCCTGGGCCACCACCGCGATGACATCCTGGAAACGTTCTTCCTGAACATGTTCTTCGGCGGAAAACTGAAAGGCATGCCGGCCAAGCTGCAGTCGGACGACGGCAAGCACATCGTCATCCGCCCGATGGCCTACGTGAAGGAAGAAGACACGCAGCGCTATGCGGAAGTCAAGGGCTTCCCCATCATTCCATGCGACCTGTGCGGTTCGCAGGAAAACCTGCAGCGCAAGCAGATCAAGGGCTTGATGCGCGAATGGGACAAGAAATTCCCCGGCCGCGTGGAAAGCATTTTTTCGGCCCTGTCGAACGTGGCGCCATCGCATTTGATGGACCCGAAACTGTTCGGTTTCAAGGATTTGAAAGCGGACGGCGTGGCCAGCCCCATGGGCGACATCGCGTTTGACGAAGAGCCGTGCTCGACGCCGACGACGTTTGGCACGATTCCGCTGCAACAAGCCTGACCGTGCGCACGCCGCGCGACTACTGGATCGCGCAGTGCGCTGGCTGGGGCGCGCTGGCGGCGCTGGGCGTGTACGCCTCCTGGGGCGGCGGGCACGCGGACCAGGTGCTGTGGTTCTCGGTCGCCAAGGTCTTTTGCGCGCTGACGGGCCTGGGCCTGTCGCACGGCTGGCGCAACCACCTGCGGCGCCATGGCTGGATCAAGGGAGCGCAAGACAGATTGCCGCTGGCGCGCATCGGCGCCGGCCTGCTGCTGCTCAGCGTGCTGCAAACGGGCGCCGTGCTGCTGGCCGAGCTGCTGTTCCGCAACGGCGCCCTGCTGCAGGACCGCGCCGAACTGCCGGCCACCGTGGCTATCCTGACGGTGATCTGGTGTATCGTGTTCGCGCTGTGGACGCTGCTGTACACCCTTGCGCTGGCGCGCCGCCACGCCACGCGGCTGGCGTTCGACAAGCTGCAGCTGGAAATCCATGTCAAGGACGCCGAATTGCGCGCCTTGCAGGCGCAAGTCAATCCCCACTTTTTCTTCAACAGCATGAACAGCATCCGCGCGCTGATGTTCCAGGACGTGCAGGCGGCCGCGCGCGCCATGAACCAGCTGGCCGCCATGATGCGCCACAATCTGCAGACGGGCTTGTCCGGCACGGTGCGGCTCGACGCCGAGCTGGCCGCGCTGCAAGCCTATCTCGGCATGGAAAAGCTGCGCTTTGAAGAGCGGCTGCAACTGAGCCAGGATATCGATCCCGGCCTCGAGGCCGTGGCGCTGCCGCCGATGCTGCTGCAAACCCTGGTCGAAAACGCCATCAAGCATGGCGTCGAGCGCAGCACCGGCCCCTGCGCCGTGCGCATCGAGGCGCGCCGCACCGATGACACGGTGCTGCTGCGCGTGGCGAACCAGGGCAAGCTGGCAGCCGACAGCGGCTCGACGCGCGTGGGCCTGGCCAATGCCGGCCAGCGCCTGCATCTGCTGTTTGGCGCGGGCGCCACCTGCCGCCTGGCCGAACACGATGGCTGGGTCGTCGCCACCGTCACACTACCCCGGGAGAAGACATGCGCGTGATGATCATCGACGATGAACGGCTGGCGCGCGACGAGTTGCGCCGCCTGCTGCTCGAGCATCCATGGGTCAGCGTGGTCGGCGAAGCGGCCAATGTGCAGGAAGGCTTGCAGCAGATCGCGGCGCTGGCGCCGGAGCTGGTGTTCCTCGACGTGCACATGCCCGATGGCAGCGGCTTCGATCTGCTGGCGGCGCTCGCGCAAGCGCCGGCCGTGATCTTCACCACGGCCTACGACCGCTATGCGCTGCGGGCCTTTGACGTCAGCGCCCTCGACTACCTGCTCAAACCCATCGATCCGCCACGCCTGGCGCAAGCGCTCGATAAGCGCCGGCCCGCGCCCCAGGACGCCGGGGCGGTGGCCGCCGATGGCAAGGTCTTCATCAAGGACGGGGAGCGCTGCTGGTTCGTGGCGCTCGACGATATCGCGCTGTTCGAATCGGAAGGCAATTACACGCGCGTGTATTTCGATAATCACCGTCCGCTGCTGCTGCGCTCACTGGTGCAGCTTGAAGCGCGGCTGGACGCGGCGAAATTCATGCGCGTCAGCCGCAGCCGCATCGTCAACCTCGCCAGCGTGACGGGCATCGCGCCGGCGCCCGCAGGCGGCATGACGCTCACCCTGCACGGCGACCTGCGCGTGGGCATGTCGCGCCGGCGCGCCCTCGTCTTCAGGCAACTCAACCGCCTGTAAGCTGCACGCGCCGGCGGTTGTCCACCGCATTGCGTTCGATCAGCAGCTGCTCCGGGTCCAGCACCGCTTCGCCCGGTGGCGCATCGACCGTCACCGTCACCGCCGCCGATGACGCCCCGCCGGGCAAGCGGTGCTTGCCGCGGTACAGCAGGCGCTGTGGTGCGCCATCGGCATATACCGCCACATCGACCGGTTCATCGTAGACGCGCGGCGTGTCGCGTCCCTTGCCGTCGGCTTCCAGCTTGGCCAGCTGCACTTGCAAGGTCACGTCCCAGCGGCCGTCGGCGCGGCGCAGCGCGCTGGCGCCGGCCAGGCGGTTGTCGTACAGGACGACGCGCTCGAACAGGTCGGTGACCAGCTGCTGTTGCGCCGCCGGCGTTTCGGCGCGGATAAAGGACAGCAGGTCGCGGCTGGTCGCATAGGGCGCGCTGCGATAGCGATGCTGCGTCAGGAAGGCTTTCAGGGCGCGGTTCAAGGCCGCTTCGCCGATTTCCGCGCGCAGGCGGTAGAACGCCAGGCTGCCTTTGCGGTACTCGATATACGCCTGGCCCTCGCTGCGGAACAGGGGCAGTTCGCGGCCCTGCTCCCGGCCACGGCCGGCCAGGTAGGCATCGAGGTCGAAGCGCAGGATGCGCCGCACCTTCTCGGCGCCGTAGCGCTGCTCCACCGCCATCAACGCCGAATACTCGGCCAGCGATTCGGTCAGCATGCCGCTGCCCTGCACGTTGGCGGCGATCAGCTGGTCGCCCCACCACTGGTGCGCCACTTCATGCGCCGTGACATAGAACACATGGTCGACGCCATCGGGGTCGCGCAAGTCGCTGATGAAGCCGAGCGACTCCGAAAACGGAATCAGGCCCGGAAAGCTACGCGCATACTGCTGGTACAGGGGAAACTCGACGATGCGCAAGTACCGCTGCGGGTAGGGGCCGAAGTGCGCCGTGTTGTAGGCCAGCGCCTGCTGCGCGCCGGCGATCATGCTGCCGGTATTCCACGCGTGCTTCGCATCGTGATGCACCTCGATCGCCACATCCTGCCATTGCGCGCGCCGCACCTGCCAGCGGCCGGACTGGAAGGCAAAGAAAGGCAGCGCCGGCTGCGCCATGCGGTAACTGAAATAGCGGCGGCCCTCCTTTTCCCAGCTGCGCTCCAGCGTGCCCGGCGCGATCGCCACCTGGTCCGCGCTGGTGGAAATGGTGGTCTGGAAGTCGACCAGGTCGCCATCGATGCCCCACTGCTTCCAGTAATTGCTGTAGCGCGCCTGCAGGTCGTCGAGCTTGGGCATGCCATGCGGCGCGCCCAGGCCGCGCTGCCGGCGTTCGTCGCTGTCCGCGATCTCCTGCGACGCGTTGTAGCCCAGGTGCGGGAAATACTGCTCGATGGTGAAATAGCTGCCGTTGTGCTGCACGCCTTCGGGCTGGCCGCTGGCCGTAAAACCCTGCTGGCGCACGTTGACGAGAAACGCGAGATCGAGCGTCGCGCCCGGCGCCAGCGCCTGCGCCAGTTCGACGATGCGCACGCCATGGCGCGCATCATCGACCAGCACGCGGTGCGCGGGCAGTGCCGACAACGTGGTCTGCGCCACCGTATCCATCTGCAGGTACAGCGTGCGCAGCGGCGCCGCACCACGGTTTTTCAGGCGATAGCGGCCGCGTATCGCCGCGCTGCGCTGCGCCGGATACAGGTCGACATTGGCGGCAATGGCCGTGATGCCAGGCTGCGGCAGCGCCAGATACTGGCGATAGCGCCGCTCATGGTCGGCGCGCGCATCGAGCTGCTGCGCGCCGGACTGATAGTTGTTCAGCACGTGCATGTTATAGGCGATCCAGCTGCCGCTGGCGGCAAAGCCGGCCAGGCTCAGGGCCAGGACCCAGCCGCTGGCGCCGCGCAGGCGCCGCACGCCCTGCGGCCAGCGCACGCGCCAGCGGGCGGCGCGGCCCGACGGACGAAAAACCTGCGCCAACAGCCGCAGCGCCAGCGCGCCCAGCGTCCAGTACAGCGAGAACCACAGCCAGCCGGCCAGCAGGCCGCCATAGCCGTTCAAGTCCGAGTACACGAGTTCCGGCAGCGAGGCAAAGCGGTACAGCGGATGCTCAACACCCAGCGCGGCCAGCAGCGGCTTGAGCATCAGCAGCAACAGCGAAAGCGCATACGCGACATATTTCTGGTTGACGACGACCTGCAGCGCCAGCATGGCCAGCGCCATCAGCACGAACCAGGCGCCGTTCATCAGCGTGCCTTGCAGGTACAGCAGCGGTTCCGGGCGCACGCCGCCCCGCAGCAGCTGCACCGCCAGCGCGGCCAGCACGCCGGCGCCCAGGAACACGGCCACCACGGCGGTCAAGGCGCCGCACTTCGCCAGCAGCGGCAGCCAGCCCGGCACGGGCATGGCGTCCGTCAGGTCGGCGATCTTCGCCTGCCGCTCGCGCCATACCAGTTCGCCACTGTAAAACATCACGACGATGGCCAGCACAACATTCAGACTGTCGGCCAGTTCGACCAGCATCAGGCGCGTCAGCGGATACGGCACGCTGTCAAAGCGCAAGCCGCCGACGCTGACGTTGGCGATGAAGTTGGCCAGCGCCAGCAGCAGCATGACGAGGAAAGGCACGCTTTTCAGCACGCCCATGGTGTCGAAGCGCAGCACATGCCAGAACTGCCGCCATGCCGTGGCCATGCCAAACCGCGGCGTGACGGGGCGCAGCGCGGGGGCGGCCCCGGCGGTGACAACAGGCGCCGGCTGCACGGAGGCGGTGCGGCGGAACCAGCCGCGGGCGGCGCCGGCGCGCTGCGGCTTGAACAGCCAGATCGTGGCCGCCAGCAGCGCCAGCGACAGCACGCTCCACAGCAGGCGGTTGGCCAGCAGCAGGCCGGCCAGCGGCGGCAGCGCCGTATTCATTTCCGCGCTGGTGAAGTAGCGCGTGGCCAGCGCCAGGGCGCGCACGCCGAACGGGTCCAGCAAGGCAGCCGTCATGGCCAGCGCGGGACGCCCGGCCAGCAGGCCGGAGGCCGCCCACAGCACGAAAAACGCCAGCACGCCCACGTACACGAGCAGCATCGAGCGCCCCGTCACGGCCAGCAGCATCAGCAGCGCGGCGACAAACAGCACATTGGGCACGATAAAGACGGCAAAGCTCCACAGATAGGGCAGCGGCGTGACGGGGTTGAGCCGCTCGGGATCGGCAGCGGAAGTGAGCGAACCGAGCATCATCGCCAGCAGCACCAGCACGAAGACCAGCAGGCAGGCCGCCAGGCCGGCCAGGAAGCGCCCGCCCAGGTAGTCGCGCTTGCGCATCGGCGTGGCGTACAGCAGGTCGGCGATGCCGGCGTCGCTGTCGCGCAGCACGGCGCCGGCGATGAACACGGGCACGAGGAACATGGCGAGCATGCTCAGTACGCCAAGCTGGTTGGCGATCACGGCCGGCGCGTTCAGGTGCACATTGCCGATGCCGCCGCCGAGGCGGAAGGTCGGGCTGCCAGCCGTCAAAAAGGCGCCGGCCATCAGAGGCACCGTCATCAGCCACAGCAAGGGCTGGCGCAACTGGTAGCGCAAATCGAAGCGAAAAAATTCCTGCCACATGGTGTTCTCCTCAGGCAGCCCGCAGTTGCAGAAAGTAGACGTCTTCCAGGTCCGGTTCGACGCGTCGGAAACCGTCATCGGGCTGGCTGTCCGCATACACGTTGATCTGCGTGCGGCCCGCCACCAGTCGGCTCGACAGCACCGTGCAGTGCCGCTGGTACTGCGCCAGTTCGGCATCGCTGACACTGCGGCGCCAGACGCGGTCCTGCAAGGTGGCGATCGCCGCCTGCGGCGCGCCGTCGATCAGCACGCGCCCCTTGGCGATCATGGCCATGCGGGGACACAGATTGGTCACGTCTTCGACGATGTGGGTCGACAGGATCACCACCACGTTGTCGCCGATGCGCGCCAGCAGGTTCAGGAAGCGCTGGCGTTCATCAGGGTCCAGGCCGGCGGTCGGTTCGTCGACGATCACCAGGCGCGGCGCGCCCAGCAGCGCCTGGGCGATGCCGAAGCGCTGGCGCATGCCGCCCGAATAGCTGGCGACGGCGCGCTTGCGCACCTCCCACAGATTGGTCAGCTGCAGCAGCGCCTCGACCGCCTCGCGCCGCTCGCCCCGCTGATGCAGTCCCTTCAGGATGGCAAAGTGATTGAGCAGCTCGACCGCGCTGACCCGGGGATAGACGCCAAAATCCTGCGGCAGGTAGCCGAGCTGGCGCCGCAGCGCCGCCTTGTCGCTGGCGACGTCGACGCCATTGAACCGCATGCTGCCGCTGTCGGGATCCTGCAGGGTGGCGATGGTGCGCATCAGCGAGGACTTGCCGGCGCCATTCGGCCCGAGCAGGCCAAACAGACCGGCGGGAATTTCCAGGCTGACGTTATTGATGGCGTGAACGCCGTTGTCGTAGGTTTTGTCGAGCGCTTTGAGCGATAGCATGGCGGGACTCCGGAGTAGGAAGAAGTCCAGCGTAGCGGCGCGCCGCCGGCCACGCCAGCGGCGCCACACGAACGGCGCAATGTGCCAGGCGAACGGTCGAAAAGCGTGACGAACGGCGCGCCAGTGCGTTCCTTCACCGCGACTATTACGCCATCTATGCGCCGCTGGCCGACGGCAAGCGGATGATGACACCACCACCTACGCCAACACTGTGTCGGATTACGCGGCTCCGCCGCTAATCCGGCCTACCGTCTTCCACCTTCTCTGCCGCAAACGCCGCCGCATCGCTCTCGAACATGTCTTCCAGCTCCTCGCGCGCCTGGCGCGTGAGGGACATGACTTTTTGCTGGTCCTGGAAGTGCGGCGCCACTTCCAGCAGGGTTTTCAGGTTATGCCGGCCAAAGATGCCGGCCGCGCGCTGCGCCCGCTCCGCGCTGAAGCCCACCTGCTGCAAGGTCTGCTCGCCCAGCAGCAGGGCGGCCGCGAACGTCTCGCGCTCGATCAGGGTCACGCCCCGTTTCATCAATTCATAGTAATGCGTGACGTTGCGCGCGCGCGCCAAAATCGTCAGTTCGGGCAGGCGCAGGCGCACCGCGTCGACCAGGGCCAGGCTGTCTTCCACGTTGTCGATGGCGATCACCAGCGCCCTGGCCTTTTCGATGCCGGCCGCCACCAGCAAGTCCACGCGCGTGGCGTCGCCATAAAACACTTTAAAGCCGAACTTGCGCAGCAGGTCGATCTGGTCCGGGTCGTGATCGAGCACCGTCACGCCGATCTTGTTGGCCGCCAGCAGGCGGCCGATGATCTGGCCGAAACGGCCAAAGCCGGCAATGACGATGGGGTTGTCCTGCGCCTCGATATGGTCGTCGGGGCGGCGCTTCTTGTCGCTCTGCAGGCGCGGCGCGACGAATTTGTCGTGCGCCAGCAGCAGCAAGGGCGTGGCCACCATCGACAGGGTCACCACCACGACCAGCAGCGCGGCCGTCTCCGGCGCAAACACGTGCGCGGCCTCGGCGGCGGCAAACACGACGAAGGCGAATTCGCCGCCCTGCGACAGCAGCAGCGCAAAGAACAGCTGCTGGCCGCGGGGAATGTCGACAAACTTCGACAGCACGTACAGCAAGGCGATTTTCACCGCCAGCAGCCCCGCCACCAGTGCCAGGATCAGCAGCGGCTGGGCGCGCAGCACGCCGAAATCGACGGACATGCCGACGGCGATGAAGAACAGGCCCAGTAACAGCCCCTTGAACGGCTCCAGGTCGGAAATGAGCTCATGGCGGTATTCGGAATCGGCCAGCAGCACACCCGCCATGAAGGTGCCCAGCGCCATCGACAGGCCCACCGATTCCATCAGCACGCAGATGGCGATCACCAGCAGCAGGGCGAAGGCCGTGAAGATTTCGCGCAAATCCGTCCTGGCGATGAAGCGCAGGATGGGGTTCACGAGGAAGCGCCCGCCGATCACCAGCGCCGCCAGCACGGCGGCCAGCTTGGCCACGCGCAGCCAGCCCGGTTCGCCGCTGTGCGTGACGAGGCCGCCCAAGAGCGGCACCAGCGCGATCATGGGAATGGCGGCGATATCCTGGAACAGCAAAATGGAAAAGCCGGCGGAACCGGCCGGCGTAGTCATCAGCTTGCGTTCGCCCAGGGTGGCCAGCACGATGGCCGTCGACGACAGCGACAGCCCCAGCGCCCCGACCAGCGCCGTGCGCCAGTCTACGCCAAAGGCCATGGCCACGGCGCACAAGCCCGCGCTGACGACGCCCACCTGCGCCCCGCCCCAGCCGAAAATCGGCCGGCGCAGCAGCCACAAGCGTTTCGGTTCGAGTTCCAGCCCGATCAGGAACAACAGCAGCACCACGCCGAATTCGGAAAAGCTGAGGATCACCTCGACATTCTTGATCAGGCCCAGGCCCCACGGTCCGATGACGACGCCAGCCACCAGGTAGCCCAGCACGGCGCCCATGCCCAGACGCTTGGCCAGCGGCACCATGATGATGGCGGCGACCAGGTAAAACAGTATGTTGATGAGAAAGCTGTGGTGTTCCATGCGGGATCCGGTAAAACGTGATTGGAATCGCAATCATGCCTGATTCGCCCCCGGCATGTCCAAATCCATGCCTGAAAGCAGGTTGGCACAGACAGCCAGACGATTGATCTGGCGCAGATGGCGCACGTCAAATAGGCGAAAAATCAAGCATGGCAGCCTGAGTGTCCCGGATACCCGGCCGGCCAATCGAGGAGCGGCCATCATGAGAGAACAGTCAGACGGCAACACCGAGTCCAGGTCGGCGCTGGTGGAAGAACGGCCAGCGATGCCTGCCCCGGGCAGCGAGCTATTGGCATTGCTGCGCCAGGCCCACACGCTGGCCACAATGAAAGATCCGCCGTCACGTTCGATCACCACCAGCCTGATGCTGTTCACCCTGGCCAGGGCCGATGACCTTGTACAGCCATCAATACAGGCGCCGCCCGACGCGCTCTTTTTTAGCCGCGCACTCAAGGAACTGGCCGGTGAGAGCTTGCAGGCGACATGGTCCGGATATTTTTCGTTCCAATACAGCAGTATCAGCGCCCCCTTGGCCAGCGAGACCAGTACGGACGAGCTTACCTATTCGCTGAATGCCGAAAAATGGCTGAGCAATGCGGCTGTCGCGGCACGCCAGGCCGGTCGCGACAGCGTCACGGTGGGCGACTTGATCAGCGCGCTATGGTCTTTAAAGGAAGGCAAATTCATGTCCTTGCTGCACCAGATGGGCATCGACATGGCACAGCTGCAAGCCGCCTACGAACGGCACCCGCTGGCCAAGGTGGCCCAGCAATCACCCGAAAACGTACTCGACATTCTGGCGCATGACCACCCTTCATTGCTGGACTACATGGAATTTGCGCAATACGCGATCGCGATCGTGGCTTTCCTCACCAGCGACCAAACCCGCGGCTCCATCAGTATCAGCATCCAGGCGCCATGGGGCGCCGGCAAATCTTCGCTGATGCGCCAGATCCAGCATCAGCTCGATCCTCCGAGGCCCGCCGAGCCAGAAAGCGGCACGTTCAAGACGCGCGATGTGCTGCGCTTTCTCGACCGGAAATCCGGGCCCGACAAGCAAGTATTCGTCGACGAAAGCAAGCGCTGGACCGTCTGGTTCAATGCCTGGAAATACGAAAGTTCCGAGCAAGTCTGGGCCGGCCTGGTGGACGCCATCGTCAGTCAGGTCAGCGACCGGCTGAGCCCTGTCGAACGCGAGCTATTCCTGTTGCGCCTGAATCTGTCGCGCATAGACGATGGCGTGGTGCGCAGAAAAATCTATGACCGGGTCGGCACTTTCTGGTGGATCAAGGTGCGCCGCTGGCTGCTGGGGGCCATGGGCCTGATCATCAGTCTGGTGAGCGTGTCGCTCATTCAGCCCGATAGTCTGCCTGCGGCGATCAGGACATGGCTCGATGCCGCTGCCGTGGCCATTCCGACAGCCATCGGCACGCAAATTGCGATTACCGTGTATGCGGTACAGGCCTTCTTCAGCAGTAGAAAAAAGGTAGCGGACGAGCCTGCCAAATTCAGTCTGGCGGAATATGTCCGCGTGCCCGACTATGCCAGGACGGTCGGCATCATGCACCAGATTCACCAGGATTTGCGACGCGTGATGCACTCTCTGCCCCAGCGTCGCACGCAACATGGCGATGGCGCGCCCGTCATCGCGCCACTGGTCATCTTCATCGATGACCTCGACCGTTGCTCGCCCGGCAAAATTGCCAGCGTCGTCGAGGGTATCAACACGTTCCTGGCAGGCGACCAGTCCGAATTCCTGTTTGTGATCGGCATGGATCCGCAGATCGTCGCGGCGGCGCTCGAGCACGCGCACAGGGACATCAAGAAGCAATTGCCCTCCTATGAAAAACTGGTGCCGCTGGGATGGCGCTTCATGGACAAATTCATCCAGCTGGCGTTTACCATTCCGCCCAGCCGGCATTTGAAAAATGGCAAATTTATCGATTATCTGATCGGCTCGGAATCGCAGGCCGGCGCTACCGCGTCGGCAGGATCCGGGGCACAACAGGCTTCCCATGCCGGCGCAGCGGAAGCGCAAACGCATGCCCGGACGAAAAGCGAGGCGCCGCAGGACGCCAGTGAGCGGCAGCGCCGCGCCAGCTCGCAATTCATGCGGGATGGCAAAGACGTGCAGACCGTCCTGCGCGGCATCAGCAAAGAGTATGCGTGCGGGCCACGGGAAATCAAGCGCACGCTCAATTTCGTGCGCTTTGTGCTGCTGCTGCGCATTGCACGGATAAGCTATGGCTTGCCGGTGCCGTCGCTGGCGCAATACCAGCGCTGGATCGTGCTATGCATACGCTGGCCGGACATGGCCCTGTGGCTGCAATGGGGTGGCTCGATGCCGCCCCATGCCAGCACCACGCCCAACATGGATGATGTGGTCTCCAGGCGCTTGTGCTGTCTCGAGGAATGCAGCGCCTTGCCCGACAATGACCGTGAAAAATGGAGCACCAGCGCCGCTATCCGGCTAGGCCTGCCTTCCGGCCAAGTGAGCTGGCTGGAAGATCCCGAGATCTACCATTTTTTTTCGCATGAAACATCGCTGCCAAGGGAAGAGCGCTTGTCCAGCGGCGCGGTGATCGGGTTTTATTAATGTGCCGCGAATGCGCGGTCAGTGCCGGCGATGGGAGGCAGTCACGCCTCTCCATCAGCCTGGTTCAGGGAACCTTTCCGTCAATCTGCGCGCGCAGTGCCGCCACGTCGACGCGCTTGAGGTAGCTTTCGATGTTCTTCCATACGGCGTGATAGCCGTACCCGCCATTTTTCAGCTCGTCGATCGCCTTCTCGCGCGGCCAGTCCTGGTACAGCATGCGGTACATGGCTGCCATCATGCCCGTGCGGTCGGCGCCGTGCAGGCAATGCAGCAGCACGGGTCCCTGCTGTGCTGCGGCGCGGATGGCGCGCATGGTGTCGATCACGTGCTTGTCGCGGATGGCCCAGGTATTGATGGGAATGCGTACGGCACGGATGCCGCTGCCATCGAGCACCTGCGTATCTGAGTGAAAGGAGCGCAGGCTGATCACCGTCTTCACGCCCAGCGCCTGCAGCTGGGCCACGTCGCTGCTATCGAGCCTGGCGCTGCGGTACAGGACGGGCGTGACCTGGTGCAGGTTCGACACCTGCGGCAGCGGCGTGGCCCACTCGGCATTGCGCTGCGACGGCAGGGGCGCCTGCGCGCCGGCGGAACCGGCCGCCAGGGCCAGGGACAACAGCAGGAGATACGACGAGGGTGGCAAGGTCATGACTTCCTCTTGTATGAAAACCACAGCAGTACGCCGGCCAGCAGCAGCGACACCCAGTAGTCGGTCGGCGCCCACCACAGCCAGTGCTTGTGCCAGGCGATGTGGGCCGGATTGAAGTGCGCCACGCCATAGGCGGGATTGAGCACGAACCACAGATAATCCTCGATGATCCAGAACAGCATGATGCAGCCGATGGCGCGACATTCAAGACGCAGCGACCATTGCGCCAGGAAGATCATGGGGAAATGGAAAAACAGGGCGATAAAGGGAAAGACCCAGGCATGGTAACCGGTCATCGGCCGCCCGCCCCAGAAGATATCGAGCAGCCAATGGCTTTCGATGCGCCAGGTGGGCAGGTTCGCGGCCCAGCCGGCCGCGCCTTCGATCTGGATTTCCACCTGCGCAAAAAATAATCCCAGCAGCGCCACCCAGGCCAGGGTCAGGGCGATCTGCCAGGGTTTTGCTACGGCGCCCGTCATGCCACGCTCTGCGCCAGTACCTGCGTCAACACGTCACAGGCGGCGCGCGGACGGCCCAGCGCCAGCGCCTTTGCGCGCATGGCTTGCAACTGTTCAGGATGTTCAAGCAGCAGGCGCACGCGGTATTCCAGGGTGACGGCGTCGAATGCCTTCAAGGCCACGCCCTGCTCCAGCAGATAGTCGGCATTGCGCTCTTCCTGGCCGGGTATCGGCGAGTTGACGATCATGGGCAAGCCCAGCGCCAGGCATTCCGACGTGGTCAGGCCGCCCGGCTTGGTGATCACCAGGTCGGCGCACGCCATCAGGCGCTCGACTTCGCTGGTGAAGCCTTGCGCCAGCAGGCGGCCCGGATACTGGCCGGCCAGCGTCTGCAGCGCCGCCAGCGCGGCGGCGTTTTTCCCCGCCAGCACGACCAGCTGGAAGTCGCCTGGCAGCGCCAGCAGGCGCGCGGCGACCGTTTCAAGGCTGCCCAGTCCCGCTCCGCCGCCCATCAGCAAGATCGTCGTGCGCCGCGGGTCGATGCCAAACGCCTGCGCGCACTGCACGCGGTCGGGCGCCTGCGCGAACGCGGGCATGATGGGGATGCCCGTCACGTGGATGCGCTCGGCGGGGATGCCTTCGTGGCGCATGCGGAACGCCACTTCGTCGGTGGCGGCGAAATAACCTTCCATCTGCTCGTGCACCCACATGCGGTGCAAGTCGAAATCCGTGACCTGCACCCACACGGGGCAAGCCAGCTGCTGCTGGCGCAGTGCGCGCGACAGCAGTTCGGCCGGCAGGAAATGCGTGCAGATGATGGCGTCGGGCTGGAAGGCGGCGATCTGCGTCATCAGCGCGCGCGTATTGAGGCGCTCGACGCCGCGGCGCAAGCGCTGCATCGAGCTGTCGCGCGGCGCGTCGTGGGTGGCGTGATACAGATAGCCCCACAGCGCGGGCGCCTTGTTGACCAGCTTGATATAGAAATCCGTGTACAGCTTGCGGAAGGCGGGCGTGACGAAATCCATCACGTCGAGATGCAGGGCCAGCGCCGCAGGGCCACCACCGTGGCCATCGCGCGCCGCATATGCCTCGATGGCCTGCGCCGCGCGCATGTGGCCGGCGCCGGCCGAAACGCTCAGGAGTAGAATTTTTTGTGTCATGGAAAACCAATCCGGGGAACAGGTGAGCGCGGACGCGGAAAATTTATTGGCAGGATAACATTGCTGCAAGCGGCGCGGCTTGATCTGGCCCTGCGCGCGTGCAGGCCGGCGCTAGCCAATGACGGGGATGGGCAGGGCCGACACTTTCCAGCTGCCTTTGAGCTTGCGCTCCATCAGGGCCGGCAAGGCGCTGGCGTCGGGCGCGCCTTTCTTCGTGAACGTCACCGGCACCAGCAGATAGATGGTGACCTTGTCATCGTCGGCGATGTCTTCTTCCTCCGGCGCCGGATTCCAGCGCTTGTCGATGGCCAGCAGCGCATCGACGCCGTCCGGCCACGCCAGGTCCGCCAGGTGGGGATCGTCGCGCCGCAGCAGCTCGCCCGCCGCCAGGCTGGCCTGGTCGAGCGTGCGCCGTCCCAAGCGTGCCAGCAGCGCCACGGGAAAGCGCCATGGGCTGTGCTCCGCGAAGCCGTGCACGGTCAGCGGCCAGCGGGCCGGCAGGCACAAAGCCAGCTCCGTCATCGGGGATTGCTGGAACAGGCCAACCGTAAACAACAGCTTGAAATCGCGCTTGCCGCCGATGCAGCTGATGCCCAGCGAAAAGCGCGCGTCGCCACTGTCCGGACTGAACACGGCCGGCAGCACCCAGCCGGCGCTGTTGTGCATGAAGGTGCGGATCGCTTCCTGCGGTGACGCGGCCGCTTGCTGCGGCACGTCGAGTATGCTGACGCCGCCGGCGGCAGCGAGCAATCGGGCGATGGCGGGAAAACCCCAGCCGGTGGCGATATCGACGGGCGCCTGGTTCCAGCGCGTATGCAGGCGGTTCGGATTGGCGCCCCGCTGCAGCAGCAATGCTGCCACGTCCTGGTGGCCGCCGACGCAGGCGCTGTCCAGCGGCGACAGTATATTGTCCGGCAAGCCATCGACGGCGGCGCCCTGCTCGAGCAGCCAGCGGCAAGTATCGAGGTGGCCATGGCTGGCCGCCGCATCCAGCGGCGTCAGGTTGCGGTAACCGGGCAAGGGCAGATCGACGTCCATGCCCAGTGACACGAGCAGGGCGCAGACCTCGCGGCTGCCGCCGGCCGCGGCCAGGTGCAGCAGCGATTCGCCGTCATCCATATTGTAGCGGCGCAAGGTCAACAGCAGCGGTGTAGCCTCGAGCAGGCTGCGCACCTGTTCCACCTGATTCTCGCCGACGGCGTCGCACAGGCGAAAAAACGCTTCGCGGTGCTGGTTATAGAGTGTTTTGTCGACCATGCCTGTTCCCTGCTCGTGGTGGCGGCGCCATCATCGAGCGGAGAATAGCATTTTCTTTCGATTAATCTGCGCGATGTGACAACTTCGGTGTGCGCGTCGGCGGCAATGCCAGGCCGGCCGGCGCGGCATCCGTGCGCAGCACCGGATACAGGTTCAGGCGCTCATCCCAGGAAGCGTGGCGGCGGGCGAAGAACTCCAGGCGCGCGGCCGGGCTCTTGGCAAATACAGGATCGCTGCCCAGCTTTGCGTGGAACTGCGCCGCCAGCGCCGGGTCGGCCGCCAGCTGCGCGCGCGCCACATCTTCGGCCACGTATTCTTCCATGTATTCCTTGCGCTCGAAGGCCGTATTGAAACTGCCCCAGGCCAGCAGGGAATCGGGCGCGCGCGGCTCGAACAGGGCCACGACCAGGCGCGCCTTGGCCTGGTTGACGGGCACGTACAGCGCGCCCGCAGCGACCACGCGCTCCTCTTTCTGCCACTCGCCCTGCACGGCCGTCGTCTGGCGTCCCTCGAACGACTGCGCCCCGAATTTGACGGCCGTGGCGCGGAAGGTTTCGACCGGCAGCTTGCCCGGCGCGCCGGCGAGCACCTGGTACGACACGCCGTGCTGGCGCAGCTTGGCCGCCACCATCTGCGCCTGCGCGGCGGGCACCAGATAGCCGGCTTTCGGCGCAGCCTGCTGCAGGTCGGGCACGATCTCGTCGCGCAGGGGTACGTTCCAGATCTGCGGCGTCGTTTCGTCGTAGCGCGTCATCAGCGTGCCCGATACTTCGGATGGCGTGCGCGTGTAGGCGTAGCCGCGAAACGCGATCATGCGGCTCTTGTCCGTGGTTTTATACGTGAGCGGCAAGGTCGTACCGGCCAGCTGCGCGGCGCGCGCGTCCGCCTCGAGCGCCGTTTGCCGCCACTGCGCGCCATGCTGCGCCACTTGCGACAGCAGCGAGACGATGGTGTTGCGCGTGATGCGCACGCGGGTCGGATAATCCTTCCACGAATGGGTTTCCACCAGCATGCCGAAGCGGTTGCGCAGCTGGAAATAGCCGTGCGAGAAGCGCGGGTTCGGCGCCGAATCGACAAAACCCGATTGCGGATTGTCGTTCTCGGCAAACGAAATATAGAACGGCTTCGGATCGGAACCCTGCTTGGCCAGGTCGGCCAGCACGCCGTCGCGCAGCGCCGTTCCCGCCACGCGCAGGGCAGCATCACCTGCATGCACGGGTTCGACCTGAATCGAGATATCGGGTTCGAACTGGGCGCCATCGGTGACGTGCAGGTCGACATACGCCAGCGGATCCCAGGCATTGACCAGCGCCAGCATGTGCTGCATCTCGGGCGAATCGGCCTTCATGTATTCGCGGTTCAGATTGTAGTTTTGCGCCGTGCTGCGCCAGCCCATTTCCACGGGGCCGCGCTGGTTCGGACGGTTCCACTGGCCGAAGCGCTCATGGCCATCGACATTGAAGACGGGCACGAACAGCAGCACCTGTTTATCGAGCACGCCGGGCGCCGCCTTGCCCTCCAATACTTCGCGCAAGGCCAGGAAACCCGCATCCTTGCCGTCGATTTCCCCCGCATGGATACCACCCTGCACCAGCAGTACCGGTATCTTGCGCAGCTTGGCCGCGTCCGGCGTCAGCGCGCCCGTGTTGGAAACGGCCAGCGCCAGCATGGGGCGGTTTTCCGGCGTGCGGCCAAATTCCACACAGCGCACCTGCTTTGGATAGCGCGCCTGGAACTGGCGGCACAAGACTTCCACCTCAGCGTAGCGGCCCGTATTTAAAAAGCCCGAGCGCTCGGCCACCGTGGTCAACGGCGAAGCGGCAGATACAGGGGCAGAAAACAGAGACAACAAGGCGGCGGACAACACGGCGTGGCGTAGCATGGGTCAAACTCCATCGAGAGAGGACAAGCGGGCAATTATAGAGTGGCGGCCGGATAAAAACGCGCCGGAAAATAAAAAAGCCGGGACAGCGTCAGCTGCTCCGGCCTTGCTCTGGCAAGCGTGAATTACGAGCCAAAGTGGTAGTTGAATTCGACCCATCCCTGGCGGCCTTGCGGGCTGTAGTTGCCGATCGGGTAGTACGGCCAGCCGTTGCTGGTATCGCGCTTGATCTTGTCGAACACGTTGTTGACGATCAGCGACACGGTGGCGCGGTCGTTGATGCGGTACACGGTACTGATGTTGGCCAGCGCCGTCGGCGTCAGGTAGCCCTTGCCGGCAGAGTCAGGCACCTTGCCGTAGCGGCTGACCAGCAAGGTATTCGACCAGTCGCCTGCGCCCCAGTTGACGCTCAGGTTCAGCTTGTCGGGCCAATCCCTGTTGGTCATCGATTTGGTTTCATCGGTCTCTGCGTCACCGGCGAATTGCTGCGATTTCTTGCTCAGCACCCGCGCGTAGTTGGCCTTGAAGGCGAAGCGGCCATAGTCCGCCGTGCGCAGCACATACTTCAGGCTGACGTCGATGCCGCTGCTGCTTTGCTTGGCCGCGTTGATCGGGTTGACGGTGATGGTCTTGATCTCGCCCGCCTTGTTCAAGGCATTGGCCGCATAACGCTCGATGCGGCCCACGGTATCGATACAGGTCGGCGAGCCGATCTCGGCCTTGCCCAGGCGGCAATCGGATTCGTCGCGCAGCAGCTTGTCGGCGTCCAGGTTCGTCACCAGGTCGTCGATCTTGATGTTCCAGTAGTCGACCGAAACGTCGAAATTGGCACTCGGCGACCAGACGGCGCCCACGCCGAAGGACTTGCCCTTTTCCGACTGCAGCTCGCGGCTGCCGTTCTGCACGTAATCGGCGCCCGGCGATTTATTCGCATACTCGCAGCCGTCGATGGCTTGTCCGGCGGCGTCGCAACGGTAGTAGTCGGTGGTGCTCGCATAATAGCCTTTGCCGCGGGCCTGGTAGATGTAGTTCATGTCCGGCGCACGGAAGCTGGTGGCGTAGTTGGCGCGGAACAGCAGCTCCGGCGCCGGGCGCAGTTCCAGCCCGCCGTTGTAGGTGAACTTGCCTTCCTTGCGGCCGGCAAAGCTGTAGCGGTCATAACGGCCAGCCACGGTACCGGTCAGCTTCTCATGCAGCGGCACATTCAATTCCGCGCCCAGCGCATAGCGCGAACGGGTGCCGGCCGTGGTGCCCGAACCGGTGGCGATATTGAAATAGCCCTGGTCGATGCGCGCGTCGGGTTCGTTGCTGAAGCCCTGCTTGCTCGCCTCGGCAATCGTGGCAATTTTCACCGTGCCGGCAGGCAGCTGGAACAGGTCGCCATTCGTGGCCAGGCTCAGGGTATTCGTCCAGGCCTTGTCACGGCTGTCGCTGTAGCCGGTGATGCCGTCGAATTCGGCAGCCGTCAGGCGGCGCGACAGGCGCGCCGCATCCGGCGCGTAAATGGCCACGCCCTTGGCGTCCGTGCCCAGCTTGGGCCCCAGGAAGAAGCTGTCGATGTTCGACAACATGCGCGGCGTGTGGCCTTCGCTCTTGTAGATGGAAGCGTTGTAGTTGGCTTCATACTGCCATGCCGTGCCGGGAATGCGGCCCTTGGCGCCCAGCGAGATGGCCGTGGCCACGTCCTCCCAACTGCGCTTGTAGCGCTGCACGCCGCCGATTTCCTCGGGCGCCATGAAGCGGGTCCACTCTTCGTAGGCGCCGGTGTTCTGGTTCAGGAAAGAGCCGCCGTTCAGCGATGCCGAGGTCCACGACGGGCCGCGTGTATTGTTGACGGTCTTGTTCTTGCCAAGCAGGAAATCGGCAAACAGCGTGGTCTCCGCATCGAGCTCGTAATTGGCGCTGCCGAACACGTTCTGGCTGCTGTTCTTGGTCTGCGTGGTCCAGTAGGTCGGACGGGCTTTCGGGCTGGCGCAATAGCTGCCGTTCTTCGCCTGGTACTTGACGACGCTGCCGCCGAACAGGTCGCCGAACTGGTTGCAGGTGTCGCCCAGGTCGACATAGCTGCCGGACGTGCCGGAGGCCTGGGTGCGGCGCGAAGCAATCGTGGTCGGCACGCCGGAGCGGCTGGTCATGAAGTCGCGGTCCATGCTCCACAGAGGGTCGCGTTCGCTCAGCTCCACGCTGAACAGGGTATGCAGCTTGTCGACATTGCCGCCGCCCGTCAGTTGCACGCGCTGGTTGCCGGCGCCGCCGCGCGAGGTACCGCCAACCTTGACGTTGATATCGAAGCCTTCCGCCTGTTTTTTCAGGATCACGTTGACCACGCCGGCGATGGCGTCCGAGCCATAGATGGCCGAGGCGCCGCCGTTGAGGATCTCGATGCGGTCGACAATGCTAGCCGGGATGTTCGCCAGGTTGGTGAAGTTGACGGCGCCGTCATAGGCGATGGGGAAGTCGGCCAGGCGGCGGCCGTTCAGCAGGATCAGGGTATGGTTTGGACCGAGGCCGCGCAGGCTGATGGTATTGGCCGACGGCGTGAAGGTATTGCCGTAATCCTCGCCCTGCGTAAAACCGCTGTTCTGCACCTGGCTGGTCAGCGCGTCGAAGACGTTCTTGTAGCCTTGCTTGGTGATTTCATCGCCGGTCAGGATGGTGACGGAAGACGGGCCTTCCAGGCTGGCGCGGGGAATGCGCGAACCGGTGACCACGACGGCTGGCGGGGTGGCCGCCGGCTGCTGATCCGCTGCGGGCGCTTGCGTTTGCGCGTGCGCCTGCCATGCGGTGCCGCCCAGGATGGCCAGTACGCCAAGGCTGAGCGGGGTTAAACTTGAACTGTTTCGACATCGTTGCGCTTCTCAAGGTGGGAGAAAAGCGGGAAGATAGCAAAATGCCAGTCATTCCAGAACGAATGGATTCATCTTTCTATATATCAAAATTGTTATATAGAAAGATTCATGAGCAGGAAAACGCTACGCGCTGACCCTGGCGCATGGCAGGAACCTGCGCCTTAACGGCGCATGATGGCAATTTCCTTGTGCGATGGCCGCAACAGGCGCGTGGCCGTGTCGGCCGGACGCTCGATCGAACTCAACAGTCTGATGGCGCCCGTGGCCGGCGTGCAGCTGCCGCTGCTGCGGTAGCGCAGCGCCGCCGCCAGCATGCCTTCGGCCGGATCGCCCAGCTGGTGCTGGTAATCATCGGCCATGTCGCAGGTCGGCGCCATGCCGTCGGCAAAGTCGCCAAAGCCCTTGGCGTTGACGCCCTGGAACTGCACGGCAAAATACGTGGTGCCGCAATTGGGCGTGGGATAGAAACCGTAGGGCTTGCCGCACGTCGTGCCGCCGATCAGGTTCACTTGCACGTCTACGCCGCGCAAGCCGTTGATGATGGCTTCGCTGGCCGAGCAGGTATTACCCGTTGTCAGCAAGGTCACGCGCTTGAGACCCAGCGTGGGCAGCGCCGTCCCCTTGGACAGGGGATTGGGCGCGGGAAAGCCCTGGCTTTGCGCATGGAATGGCACGGGTGCTTCCGGCCGCGTCTTGTCATTGAAGAGCACCTGTTCGAAGGTCTTGCCGGTGGTCACTTGCGGGCCGGCAATCATGTAAGCGAGTTCGCTGGCCACATCGAGGTAACCGCCGCCGTTGTAGCGCACGTCGAGCACCAGGTCGCTGATGCCGGCCGCCTGGAAGCGGCCCATGGTCTCGGCCAGCTGGCGTTCGGCCACGTTGTTGTGGGTGTTGAAGGTCAGATAGCCCACCTTGCCCGTCGGCGTGTCGATGATGCGCTCGTTCTGCACGGCGCTGGTGCTCACGTCCAGCGCCGTCAGGCTCACGGACAGGGGCGCGCCGTTGCGGCTGAAGCCCAGCGCGTGCGTGCCTTGCGCCTTGGGGAACAGGCCGGCGTTAAGGATACCCACACTGGCAGCGTCGGGGGCATGGACGAAATCGACGCCATCGACGGTTTGCAGCACGTCGCCGCGCCGCAAGCCCGCCCGGTCGGCCGGCGAGCCTGGCTCGACGATCGAGATCACGGCCGTGCGCGGCGGCGTGGTGCGCGTCAACGCCAGCAGCATGCCGTAACCGAGTTCCACGCCGTTGAGCGAGTCTTCCCACTCTGCCGTCGGCAAGGTGAAATGAAACTGGTCCTTCGGCTTGCCGGACGCCGTCGTGGCCGTCGTTTTCAGCACATCGAAATACGCCTTGGCCGTGGTGAAGCTTTGCGGCTGGTAGGTGGTCGGCACTTCGCGGTACCACAGATACGTTTCATCGATCCAGCTGCGCACCCACGTCTGCTCATCGAGCAAGCTGCCAGACTTGTCGATGCTGCTGCCGCTGCGCGGTGCCTCGCAGCGGTTCGCGACCGTCGAGGACGCGACCAACGCCGTCGGGCCCACCGGCGTCAAGGGTGGCACGACGGGCGCGCTATCGCTGCCGCCTCCTCCGCCTCCGCCGCAGGCACTCAACAACAATACGAGAGGAACGGCCAGGGATGAGAGGCGCAGGGCAGGCATGACAAACTTTCTGAAAAGAAATTATCTAAAAATTATAATGCGTTTTGTCAGCAGACGTTGTTTTCTTTGATACAAAAAAATGGCGCCCGCAGGCGCCATTGCTACTGTGTTTCGCTCACCCCATCACGCCACAGTGGCCGCCACGGGCGCCGCCACGACGGGCGGCAGCGGCGTCGGTGCATTGAAGGCGATCAGCAGACTGGCTTCCTTCTCTTTCGCGGCCTTCAAATGACGCTCCTTCACGTGGCCATAGCCGCGGATGTCTTCCGGGATGCTGGCGATGGCCACGGCTTGCGCCAGCTTGGCCGTCGTCAGTTTCGGCAGCAAGCCGCCTACCGTCGCGCGGTACTCAAGAATCAGCGCGCGCTCCATCTTGCGCTCGGCCGTGTGGCCGAAGATGTCAAACGCCGTACCGCGCAAGCCCTTGAACCTGGCCAGCACGCCGAACGCCTTCATCATCCACGGGCCGAATTCCTTCTTCACCAAGTGGCCCTGGGCGTCGGTCTTGGCCATGATCGGCGGCGCCAGGTGGAACTTGAGCTTGATGTCGCCTTCGAACATGGCGGCGATCTTCGCCTGGAAGGCGCCGTCCGTGTACAGGCGCGCCACTTCATACTCGTCCTTGTACGCCATCAGCTTGTAGAAGTAGCGGGCCACGGCTTCCGTCAGACGCAAGTGCGGGCCATTCAAGGCGCTTTCGGCGGCACGTACCTGTTTGATGAAATCCAGGTACTGCTGCGCATACGCGCGGTCCTGGTAGGCCGTCAGCAGGGCCACCCGTTTTTCGATCAGGTCGTCGAGCGTTTCGATGCGCTTGAATTCCACCACCTTGGCTGGCGTTGTCATGCGCACCAGGCTGGCCGCGTCGTGGGCACCGGCGCGGCCCCAGTTGAAGGCGGCCTTGTTGAACGCCACCGAGACGTTGTTCAGATCGATGGCTTTCATGATGGCCGCTTCGCTCAATGGCACTTTGCCCTTTTGCCAGGCGTAGCCCAGCATGAACATGTTCGTCGCGATCGAGTCGCCCATCAGCGCCGTGGCGATCTGGCCCGCGTCGATGAAGTCCACGTGGTCGCTGCCGCAGGCCTTTTCGATTTCCATGCGCGCCGAAGCACCGGGGAATTGCCAGTCCGGGTTCTTCACGAAGGCGGCCGTCGACGAACTGGTCGAGTTGATCATGGCCCAGCTGCGGCCTTCTCCCATGCGCGACAGGGCGTCGCGGCTGGCCGTGACGATCAGGTCGCAGCCGATGACGAGATCAGCCGCACCCGTGCCGACGCGCGTCGAGTGGATGTCTTCCTGGCGGTCCGCCAGGCGCACGTGCGACATCACGGGGCCGCCCTTTTGCGCCAGGCCGCTCATGTCCAGCACGGAGCAGCCCTTGCCTTCCACGTGGGCCGCCATGGCCAGGATCTGGCCGACGGTGACGACGCCCGTGCCGCCGATGCCGGTGACCAGGATGCCGAACGGCTCGGCCGTCGAGGGAATCGTCGGCGTCGGCAAGGCCGGCGCGGCTGGCGCATCCTTGTCGGCGGCAGCAGCCTTCTTCGGCTTTTTCAAGCCGCCGCCTTCCACCGTCACGAAGCTGGGGCAGAAACCCGTCGTGCACGAGAAATCCTTGTTGCAGGACGACTGGTTGATCTGGCGCTTGCGCCCCAGTTCCGTTTCCAGCGGTTCCACCGACAGGCAGTTCGATTGCACGGAGCAGTCGCCGCAGCCTTCGCAGACGGCTTCGTTGATGACGGCACGCTTGGCCGGGTCCGGGTATTCATTGCGTTTGCGGCGGCGGCGTTTTTCCGAGGCGCAGGTCTGGTCGTAGATCATGGCCGACACGCCCGGCATGTCGCGCAGTTCCCGCTGCACGTCCATCAATTCCGAACGGTGGCGCACGGTGACGCCTTCCGCCCAGGCGTAATCGTCCGGGTATTTTTCCGGTTCGTCCGTGACGACGATGATGGGGCCCACGCCTTCGGCGGCGATCTGGCGCGAAATGATGGCCGGAGATAATGGCCCGTCGAATTCCTGGCCGCCCGTCATGGCTACCGCATCGTTGAACAGGATTTTGTAGGTGATATTCACCTTGGCCGAGACGGCGGCGCGGATGGCCAGGATGCCCGAGTGGAAATACGTGCCGTCGCCAAGGTTGGTAAACACGTGCTTTTCATTCGTGAACGGCGCCTGCCCCACCCAGGTGACGCCTTCGGCGCCCATGTGGGTAAAGGTCGACGTTTCGCGGTCCATCCACAGCACCATGTAGTGGCAGCCGATGCCGGCTAGCGCGCGCGAGCCTTCCGGCACTTTGGTGGAACTGTTGTGCGGGCAGCCGGAGCAGAAGAACGGCGTGCGGTCTTTCTGCGGATCGGGTTTCACGCTGATCGCTTTGAGCACATTCTCTTTGGCTTCCAGGTAGGCGATGCGCTCCTTCACGCGCTGCTCGACCGGGTGGCCCGCGTAGTAGCGCGAAATGCGGCTGGCGATGGCGCGGGCGATCATGGCCGGGTTCAGCTCATACGTGGCCGGCAGCAGCCAGTCGCCGTGGCCGGTACCTTTCTGGTTGCTCCATTCGCCCGTGTCGTCGAACTTGCCGACCACGCGCGGACGCTCGCCGTCTTTGAGGTTGTAGAGTTCTTCCTTCAGCGCGTATTCGAGGATTTGCCGCTTTTCTTCCACCACGAGGATCTCGTCGAGGCCCTTGGCAAATTCGTGCACGCCGTCCGCTTCCAGCGGCCAGGTCATGCCGATCTTGTACAGGCGGATGCCGATGTCGGACGCCGTCTGCTCGTCAATGCCCAGGTCGGCCAGCGCCTGGCGCGTGTCCAGATACGATTTGCCGGCCGTGATGATGCCGATGCGCGCCTTCGGGCTGTCCCAGATGATTTTATTGAGCTTGTTGGCACGCGCATACGCCAGCGCCGCATACCATTTGTAGCTGTTCATGCGGACTTCTTGTTCCAGCACCGTGTCGGGCCAGCGGATGTTCAGGCCGCCGGCCGGCATCTCGAAGTCCGTCGGTAGGGTGATCTGCACGCGGTCCGGGTCAAAATCGACGGCGGCGCCCGACTCGATGATGTCGGTCACGCATTTCATCGAGACCCACAAGCCCGTGTAGCGGCTCATGGCCCAGGCGTGCAAGCCATAGTCGATGTATTCCTGCACCGACGACGGATACAGCACGGGAATGCCGCAGGCGTTCAGGATATGGTCGGACTGGTGCGCCGTGGACGAGGATTTGGCCGCATGGTCGTCGCCGGCCAGCACCAGCACGCCGCCATGCTTGGCGGAACCGGCGTTGTTCGCGTGTTTGAACACGTCGCCGCAGCGGTCGACGCCGGGGCCCTTGCCGTACCACATGCCGAACACGCCGTCGTATTTCGCATCTTCGAACAGATTCGTTTGCTGCGTGCCCCACACCGCCGTGGCGGCCAGGTCTTCGTTCAGGCCTGGGTGGAATTTGACGTGGTGCTCATCGAGATATTTTTTTGCCTTGATCGCCGTCATGTCGACGGACGTCACCGGCGAACCGCGGTAACCGGTGATGTAGCCGGCCGTATTCAGGCCAGCCTTCAGGTCGCGCTCGCGCTGCAGCATGGGCAGGCGGATCAGCGCTTGCGTGCCGGTCATGAAGGCGCGGCCACGCTCCAAGGTGTATTTGTCGTTTAGCGAAATTTCGGACGCGTGCGCGCCCGGCTCAAGACTCGAGCCCTTGATTGGTGCATTCATTACTTGTCTCCATTATTCTCTGTGCTACGCGTGCAAAGTCGGTTGAACTCACACGTACCGGCCGCGCTTTGTGAGCATGCCGGTGCGGAAAAATGACTTGTTTGTCGTAGACTACCACAGGAAGGCGCGCAGTTCTTTTGCTGCACTGCACTCCTGCGTTCGTACCTTTTGCTGCTTTTTAGTACTTCTTTTTGCGGGCATGTCGGGTTACGCCAACCTGGCTAACCCGACCTATATTACTGGCCCCAGCCGTAGGTCGGCTTAGCCGGAACGGCGTAAGCCGACAAACACCACCAGCTTACGCCGCGCTCGTATCTTTCAATACGCCGCGCTTGATCTGGTCCAGCTCGATCGATTCGAACAGGGCGCGGAAATTGCCTTCGCCGAAGCCCTGGTCGCCCTTGCGCTGGATGATCTCGAAGAAGATCGGGCCGATCACCGTCTGCGTGAAGATTTGCAGCAGCAGTTCGCGTTCCGTTTCCGTGCTGTGGCCATCGATCAGGATGCGCAGCCGGCGCAGTTCTTCCAGCTGCTCGCCGTGGTTCGGCAGGCGGCGGTTGACCAGCTCATAGTAAGTTTCAATCGTGTCCTGGAAATCGATACCCGTATCGCGCATGCCTTGCACGGAGCCATAGATATCATCGGTACCCAGCGCGATATGCTGGATGCCTTCGCCGTGGTACTGATCCAGGTATTCGGCGATCTGCGACTTGTCATCCGACGATTCGTTGATCGGAATGCGGATCTTGCCGCATGGCGAAGTCATGGCTTTCGACTTCAGACCCGTATGCTTGCCTTCGATATCGAAGTAGCGCACTTCGCGGAAGTTGAACAGGTTTTCATAGAAACCGGCCCATTCCTTCATGCGGCCACGGTGCACATTGTGCGTCAGGTGGTCGATATAGGTCAGGCCATGGCCGACGGGGTTGGCGACGGCGCCGGGAATGGCGACGAAGTCGACGTCATAGATGCTGATGTCGCCAATGCCGCCTGGCGCCGCGGCATTTTCCTTGTCGGCGCCCTTGCCGCGCCAGCGGTCGACGAAGTACAGCAGCGAATCGCCCACGCCCTTGATGGCGGGGATATTCAGTTCCATCGGACCGGTTTTATTGTCGAAACCCCAGGCGCCCAGTTCCAGCGCGCGGCGGTAGACGAAAGCCGCGTCGTCGACGCGGATGGCGATGGCGCACACGGACGGGCCGTGATGGCGAGCAAAACGCTGCGCGAACGAATCTTGTTCGGCATTGATGATGAAATTGATGTCGCCCTGGCGGTACAGGGTCACATCCTTGTGGCGGTGGCGCGCGATGGCAGTGAAGCCCATGTTCTCGAACAGCTTGCCCAATGCTTTTGGGTCTGGTGCTGCATACTCGACGAACTCGAAACCATCGGTACCCATCGGGTTATCCCAAGGCTGAAATTGCATGATGTCTCCTCCAAGAAGTAGCGCACAGTATAGGCGCGGTCTGTGGGCATTAAATGCCAAAGATCTCCCGAACAATCATGATTTGCGCAATAATATTGCGTGAAACACGAACCACCGGAGGAAGCATGAGCAAAATTACGCTGGATAAAACGGATCGCAAGATCCTCGCCGTCCTGCAGGCCGATGGCCGCCTGTCGAACCAGGATGTGGCCGAACAGGTCAGCCTGTCGCCGTCGCCATGCTTGCGCCGCGTCAAACGGCTGGAAGAAGCGGGCGTGATCCGCCAGTACGTGGCCCTGCTGGATCCGGAAAAGATCGGCCTGGGCTTGCTCGCCTATGTCAACGTGCGGCTGGAAAAGCACAGCGACGCCTCCGCCCATGCCCACAGCACGGCAAGAGTGCTGGCGCCGAATCTGGTGACGAACACCTCGCCGCGCGCCGACTTCGCCGTGGCCGTGGCGCAATGGCCAGAAGTGGTGGCCTGCTACGCGATGACGGGCGAAATGGATTATCTGTTGCGCGTGCACGTGGAAGACATGGAGCACTTTTCGCGCTTCATGATGGCGACCCTGCTGCGCCACCCGGCCGTGCTGGACGTCAAATCGAGCTTTGCCTTGCAGCGCATCAAGGATACGACGGCCCTGCCCTTATTGTGACGACGATGACGGCGGTGACGGCGGTCCGGGCTTCTTCTTGCGCCCCGGCAAGCGATCCCACAGTTTGAACGCGGCGCGCGCGTTGGCCTTGAAGGTGTAGTCGAACATGGCGAACTGTTCCTGCACGGCTTCCTGCAGCATGCTCGACGGGTTGGGCGGCAACAGCTTCAGGTAGGCATCGGCTTCGCCATAGTCGCGCTGGATTTCCATGCCCGCCTTCTTGGCGATATGCATCATCGTCTTGTTCGACGACAGACAGTGCATGTACAGGGTATCGACGTCGTTGTTACGGCAGTGAATCGCCGCCCGCTCGAACAGTTTTGAACCGACCCCCATGCCGCGCATGGATTTCGACACGGACACGCCAAACTCGGCCACCTGCTCCTTGTCCGTCACGACACTTTTCGCCGGCGACGTGTCCTTCGGCGCGAACGCCAGATGCCCCACACCCACCAGCTTGAACAAGCTGTTGTAGACGCCATAAATCATGTCGCGCGAGAAATCCATCTTTTGCACGTACTGGGCCACCAATTCATCGGGCAGGGCGCTGCCAAAGCGCAACAGGCGGTCGCTTTTCTCCAGAGAAAGAAAATGCTTCATCATGCGGCGCCGGTCGCGCTCATGCAACTGCTTGACGAGCACGCTCGGACGCCCGCCGCCGCTACGGCTGAGCCAGCGGCGAAACGGATTCTGGAACAATTTGGGCAGGGTCATGGCAGCTCCGTGCTGCTGATCGCGTTCGTGACGGCCTCCACGCGCGCCGCATGGATGACGGCCGGAATGCGTTTCGGTTCCTGTGCGCAAGCTTGTGCCAGTGCGCCCGCATCCACGCCGCGCACGGCCGCCAGCATGGCTTGCAGCCACGCGGACTGTGGAAATACAGGATCCTGTGCATGCACATCGCAGGCGATGGCGTCCAGCAGCTGCAGGAAACGCTGCGGCTTGCGCAGTCCGTCGCAGCGTTCGCACAGACTGACGATAGCTTCGGCGCTCAGCGCCAGCGCGCCGTTGATATTGTCCAGCTCGCGCGCCGCCATGACGGCCAGTTCGCGGCACTCGTTGGGCACGCGCAGGCGCTCGCTCAGTTGTTCGATGGCATCCTTGCTCATATGCAGCATCAAGACGGCAAAGCGCACGGGCAAGTCATGACCTTGCGCGGCGGCATGGTCGACCACTTGCAGCAAGCGTTCGCTGATGCTGATTTCGCCCATGACGCGCGCCAGCGCGCCGCACTCGTGCAGCACCGTCAGCATGCGCGACGGCCGCGCTTCCATCAATCCTTTTGCCACTTCCTGCCACACGCGCTCGGCCACCAGGGCATCGACTTCGCCATCCTGCACCATCCGGCGCATCAGTTCCATGGTGGCCGGTGCGACAGTGAAAGTATGAAAACGGGCGGCAAAGCGGGCCAGGCGCAAGATGCGCACGGGGTCTTCGCCGAACGCATCGGAAACGTGGCGGAAGATTTTGTTCTCGATATCCTGAATACCGCCAAACGGGTCGGTCAGGCTACCGTCCTCGGCCTGGGCGATGGCGTTGATGGTGAGATCGCGCCGCACCAGGTCGTCTTCGAGCGTGACGTCGGGCGCCGTGTGGAAGACAAAGCCCCGGTAGCCGGGGGCCGTCTTGCGCTCCGTGCGGGCCAAGGCGTATTCTTCCTGCGTCTTCGGGTGCAGGAAAACGGGAAAATCCTTGCCGACGGGCCGGAAGCCCCGGCGCAGCATGTCTTCCGGCGTGGCGCCGACGACGACGTGGTCGTGGTCTTTCACGGGCAAGCCCAGCAGTTGGTCGCGCACCGCGCCACCGACCGTGTATATCTTCATAACACTCTTTTCTTAATCAGGCAGTTCCGCGTCGTGCTTGGCAGCCACTTCCGTCTCCGCCAGCGCTTCCGTGATCCAGCGGGCCACGGCCGGGTGCGCCTGCACGCGCTCGCAATACGCGTTCAGCGCCGGCGCCAGGCTCACGCCATACGTGCGAAAGCGCATGACGACGGGGGCGAAATACGCATCGGCAATGGAAAAGTCGCCAAACAGGAACTGGTGGTGGCCAAAGCGCGATAAACACTCTTCCCAGATTTCGCTGATGCGGCCGATGTCCGCCTGCGCGGCGGCCGTGCGGCCCCGTCCCGGCAACTTGGCCTTGATATTCATCGACATATCCGTGCGCAAGCCCGTGAAGCCCGAGTGCATTTCCGCGCAGACACAGCGCGCCATGGCGCGCGCGGCCACGTCTTGCGGCCACATGTGTTTGTCGGGAAACTGCTCGGCCAGGTATTCGCAGATGGCCAGGCTGTCCCAGATCGTGATCTCGCCCGCCAGCAGCACGGGGACCCGGCCGCAGGCCGAATACTCGGCGATTTTGGTGGCCGTGTCCTGCTGGTCGAGCAGCACGCGCACTTCCTGGAACGGGATACCGAACGCCGTCATGGCCACCCACGGGCGCATCGACCAGGACGAATAATTCTTGTTGCCGATGATGAGGGTCAGGCCCGGCTCGCGCGCGGCGGCCAGGGTTTGCGTCAGGCTGGGATCAAGGATGGTCGTTTGCATGGTCAGCTATCAATAGTATGGTTCAAGGCAAATCGGCCGCGATGGCGCTGTTTTTCGGTCCCACGGTACCCAGGCGCGCTTTCAGCGACTGCGGGCTTTTTTCGAACAGGGCAGCATAATACGTGGCGTTGGCCATCACGTTTTTCACGTAGCCGCGCGTTTCCGTGTACGGAATGATCTCGGCGAAGACGGCGCCTTCCAGCGGACGCGTCATGGTGGCGCGCCAGATGCGCAAGCGCCCCGGCCCCGCGTTGTAGGCGGCGCTGGCCAGCACTTGCGAACCGTCGAGGCCGCCAAGCACCATGTTCAGATAATTCGTGCCCAGCAAGACGTTGGTGCGCACATCGCTCAAGGTTTCCGTGACGAAATCCGTCAAACCGATCTTCTTGGCGACATAACGGGCCGTCGACGGCATCACCTGCATCAGGCCGGACGCGCCCACGTGCGACTGCGCATCCATGATGAAACGCGATTCCTGGCGGATCAAGCCATATACCCAGGCTTTGTCCAGGCCCAGGGTTTGCGTGGCCGGGTGCATGACGTCGTCGTGCGGCGTCGGATAGCGCTGCGTATAGTCCACTTCCAGGCGCGTGCGGTCGGAGGTGTTGACCATGCGGTCGAGCACATTGTTCTGGCGCGCAAATTCCGCGGCCGCCAGATGCTGGCGATCCGTCATCGAACGCAATTCCCAGTTCCACTCGCGCGTGCCTTCGAAGCGCAAGCGCATGTTGAAAAATTTCAAGGCGCGCTGCAAGCCCGGATTGGCAGCCATGGCGGCGATTTCCGCCGGCGTGATGGGCTGGCCCGGCGGCGGCAGCACCAGGTGGTTGCCCAGCTCTTCATTGGCCAGCAAGCCGTAGAAATTCGATTGCTCACTGATCGTGCGGTACAGGGCATCGGCCTGCGCGTTCGGGCGGCCCGGCGTTTCCGCCTGCTGCGCGCGCGCCAGCCAGTAGACCCAGGCAGGATCGGCGCGCAGGGACGCCGGCATGGCCTGGATGGACGACTTCACCACGGACCAATTGCCTTCACGCAAGGCGATACGCGTTTTCCACTGCATCTGCTCCTGGGTCAATGGTGCGCCATTGGTTTTTTGCCAATATTCAAACGCTTCCGGCGCCAGCGAATACGACGCTTGCAGGGCCAGGCTGGCCCAGCCAATGGCCTGTTCTTGCGCCGTCAATTGCGCACTGGCCTTTTGCAAGGCCACCACGCCCAGTTTCAAGGTGCTTTTCGCCATGCGGCCGACGGCCACCAAATACATCTCGTGGTCGGCGCGACTTAGACCCGCCCCCTTGGCCAGCACCAGCGCCGGCAAATCGATGGCTTGCGCCATCTTCGCGTCGGACGCGCCCAGCAGCAGCGCGATGCGGCGCGCCGGGCCCGTGGCATTCGTCTGGCCCGCCAGGCGGATCTGCGCCCACAGGTCGTTCGTGTCGAACTGGCCATTTTGCGCCAATGCCGCGATCAGACTGCCGCACGCTTCGCCATAGCCGGGCGGAGACACCAGCAGGTTGCGCGCCTCGGCCGCCACGTTCTGGCCCTTGGCGGCGCGCGACATCAGCGCGTAGCACTTGAGCTGGGTGTCGTCATCGAGGGCGAATTGCGGATATTGCTCATCAAACACAACCCAGTCGCGCTTGCGGCCCAGCTCCAGCAGCCAGTCGTTGCGGAAACGGTCGGCGATGGCGCTACCCTTGTAGCGGTTCAGGTAATCGCGAAATTGCGCCTCGGTCAGCAGTTTGATGCGCGGTTTCAGCCGATAATAGTCAACATACGATGGAATCTGGTAATTCGTCAGGCGCCCCGCATAAAAGTCGGCCTTTTCGACGTCATCCTTGCGCGCGGCGTCGCGCAGCAGCAGGAAGGCATCGTCCTCGCTGCGCGTGTCGGGCGCGGCAGGCGTTGCGGTGGCGGATACCTGGGCCAGGGCGGCCAGGGGAGACAAGGCCGATGCAACACACAGCATCGTGCCGGCAATCCATTTCAGTGGGGAAATCAATGTACGACTCTCAATCTTAACTTGATGGTGATATGAATAGCGACCCTAGAATAACATGCGATCCGGCTGCACGGCCACCCATTGCGCCACAGGAAAAAGCCGGCTTGCGCAAAGCCTTGCTGGCGACCCGCCGCGCCCTGCCCGTCGCCACGCGAGTAAGGTGGGATGCGGCCATCGCGCAGCGCCTGCTGGACTGGTGCGCGCAGGAAAACGTCGAGGAACTGGGCGTGTACTGGCCCCTGCACGGCGAGCCGGACTTGCACGATGCCTATGCGCAACTGGCCGCGCGCGGCGTGCAATTAAGCTTGCCGGTGGTGCTGGAAAAGCATGCGCCGCTGGCATTTTCCGACTGGACGCCGGGCGAGCCCATGGTCAAGGATGGCATGGGCGTGGCCGTGCCGGCCCAGCTGCGCCTGCGTGCGGCGCCCGCCACCCTGCTGGTGCCCTGCCTGGGTTTTAATGAGCAACGTTATCGGCTCGGCTATGGCGGCGGCTATTACGACCGCACCCTGGCGGCCGCGCCGCGGCCGCGCACCATCGGCATCGCGTATGCCTGCCTGGCGGCCAGCTTTCCCAACGGCGAATACGACATCGCCCTCGATCACATCGTGACCGAGGGCGATCTGTTCTGACGAGTCAGGACGGTTTATTTCACCAGGCGCTGCCACAGTGCGGTCGTGGGCGCCGCCTGGTTCATGCTATAGAAATGCAAGCCTGGCGCGCCGCCTTCCAGCAGGCGTTCGCACAAGCCCGTCACCACGTCCAGGCCAAAGGCCTTGATGGATGCGCTGTCGTCGCCGAAGCTGGCCAGTTTCAAACGCACCCAGCGTGGAATTTCCGCGCCGCACATGTCCGAAAAGCGCATCAGCTGCGTGTAGTTCGTGATCGGCATGATGCCGGCCACGATGGGCACGTTGATGCCCATCTTCTGCGTCTGCTCGACAAACTGGAAATACGCGTCGGCATTGTAGAAGTACTGGGTGATGGCCGCATCGGCGCCAGCCTGCACCTTGCGCGCGAACGCGTTCAGGTCGTCCTGCGGCGAACGGGCTTGCGGATGCACTTCCGGATAGGCGGCCACTTCGATATGGAAATGGTCGCCCGTCTCGGCGCGGATGAATTCCACCAGCTCGTTGGCATAGCGGAACTCGCCCGAAGCGCCATAGCCGCTCGGCAAATCGCCGCGCAAGGCCACGATACGCTTCACGCCGGCCGCCTTGAAGTCGGCCAGCACGGCGCGGATCGATTCGCGCGAGCCGCCCACGCAAGACAAATGCGGTGCGGCCTGTTCGCCGGCCGCCAGGATCTCGCGCACGGTATCCAGCGTACCCTGCTGCGTGGTACCGCCGGCGCCAAAGGTCACCGAGAAATACTTCGGATGCAATTCAGACAATTTGACACGCGTGGCGCGCAGCTTTTCCGCCCCTTCCGGGGTTTTCGGCGGGAAAAACTCAATACTGAAATTATGCTTTTCCATCGTCATTACTCAAAAGTAAGGTCGACAGGGCCCAGGAAATGATGCTGTACAAAATGGCACCACCCACGGCAGACCAGAAACTGGCGACATGGAAGCCATCGATTATCTGCGCCACGAGCCAGAACATGAAGCCGTTGATGATCAAAATGAACAGGCCCAGCGACAAGAACGTCACGGGCAGGGTCAGCAGGATCAGCAAAGGACGGATCAGCGCATTGACCAGCCCCAGCACGGCAGCGGCCAGCAGCGCCGTCCAGCCGCTGCTCATCGTCACCGAGTGCATCAGGTAAGGGACGGCAAACAGGGCTGCCGCATTGATAAACCAAATCAGTAGCAAGCGCATTTCTCTAGCCTGTCAAAAAAGATATTGAGACAGCACAGTAACGGCTGTCTCTAACGATACACCGATCAGTCTTGTTGCCTCAGGAACCGTAGCGAGTAGGTTCATGAGGCAACCATCTTAATAGCGGTAGTGCTCTGGCTTATAAGGGCCTTCTTGACGCACGCCGATGTAGTCGGCTTGCTCTTGCGTCAGTTCCGTCAGCTGCGCATTCAACTTTTTGAGTTGCAAACGGGCGACTTTTTCGTCCAGGTGTTTTGGCAGGGTGTACACGCCGACCGGGTAGTTGGCCGTGTTCGCGTACAGCTCGATCTGGGCGATCGTCTGGTTGGCGAACGACGAGCTCATCACGTACGACGGGTGGCCCGTGCCGCAACCGAGGTTGACCAAACGGCCTTCGGCCAGCAGGATGATGCGGCGGCCAGACGGGAAGATGATGTGGTCGACTTGCGGCTTGATGTTTTCCCACTCGTATTGCTTCAACGAAGCAACGTCGATTTCATTGTCAAAGTGACCAATGTTGCAGACGATGGCCTGGTCTTTCATGCGCGTCAGGTGATCGTGCGTCAGGATGTGGTAGTTGCCGGTGCAGGTGACAAAGATGTCGCCGTGTTCGCAGGCGTAATCCATGGTCACGACGCGGTAGCCTTCCATCGCCGCCTGCAGTGCGCAGATCGGATCGACTTCCGTCACCCACACTTGCGCCGACAGGGCGCGCATGGCCTGGGCCGAACCTTTGCCGACGTCACCGTAACCGGCGATGACGGCCACTTTGCCGGCGATCATCACGTCGGTGGCGCGCTTGATGCCGTCGACCAGGGACTCGCGGCAGCCATACAGGTTGTCGAATTTCGATTTCGTGACGGAATCGTTCACGTTGATCGCAGGGAAAGCCAGCTTGCCTTCCTTGTGCATTTGATACAAACGGTGCACGCCGGTGGTGGTTTCTTCCGTCACGCCGAGAATTTCCGGCAGACGCTTCGAGTACCAGGTCGGGTCGGCCAGCAGATGACGCTTGATCGAGTTGAACATGCAGATTTCTTCTTCCGAACCGGGATTCGCCAGCACCGACAGATCGGTTTCCGCGCGCACGCCCAGGTGCAGCAGCAGGGTGGCATCGCCGCCATCGTCGAGGATCATGTTCGAGTAGACAGCCTTGCCGTCCACGCTAGGCCATTCGAAAATGCGGTGCGTGTATTCCCAGTAGTCATCCAGCGACTCGCCCTTGATGGCGAACACAGGCGTGCCGGCGGCGGCGATGGCGGCGGCAGCGTGATCTTGCGTGGAGTAAATGTTGCACGATGCCCAACGCACTTGCGCGCCCAGTGCTTCCAGGGTCTGGATCAGCACGGCGGTCTGGATGGTCATGTGGATGGAACCGGTGATGCGCGCGCCTTTCAAAGGCTGCGCTGCCGCGAATTCTTCGCGGATGGCCATCAGGCCAGGCATTTCCGTTTCAGCAATCTTGATTTCTTTGTCGCCCCATGCGGCCAAGGTGATATCGGCGATGGTGTAGTCGTGTTGCGATTTGAGTACGGCGTTCATCACGCCCTCCTTTCAGTTGAAAAAGGTACGTGAGCGCAGTTGCAGGATATTCCGAGCCTGGCGAATTTCTTCGTCGCAACGCTCCTCGGACTGTGGATTTTAACATTGGCAAGGCCGGCGCGCCAGTTTGTTCGCCATTTATTGCCATGTAACAACACATAAAAAAAGCGCCCGCGGCCAGAGGCCGGGACGCTTTTCTTGCGAGTTGGACTAGATTACTTCAGGCCGGCGGCGTCGCGCAGCAGGGCGACCTTGTCCGTGCGTTCCCACGTGAATTCCGGCTCTTCGCGGCCGAAGTGGCCGTAGGCGGCGCTCTTCTGGTAGATCGGGCGCAGCAGGTCGAGCATTTGCACGATGCCTTTTGGACGCAAATCAAAGTGCGCCAGCACCAGCTTGGCGATTTCCGCGTCGGGAATCACGCCCGTGCCTTCCGTGTAGACGGTGATGTTGATCGGCTTGGCCACGCCGATGGCGTAGCTGACCTGCACCTGGCATTGGCGCGCCAGGCCGGCCGCGACGATGTTTTTCGCCACGTAACGGGCCGCGTAGGCTGCCGAACGGTCGACTTTCGATGGATCCTTGCCCGAGAACGCGCCGCCGCCGTGCGGGGCTGCGCCACCGTAGGTGTCGACGATGATCTTGCGGCCGGTCAAGCCGCAATCGCCTTGCGGACCGCCGATGACGAAACGGCCCGTCGGGTTGACGAGGAATTTCGTGTCGGTCAGCCATTCGCGCGGCAGGATCGGCTTGATGATTTCCTCGATGACGGCTTCTTCGATCTGCTTGTGCGAGATTTCCGGCGCATGCTGGGTCGACAGCACCACCGTGTGCACGCCGACGGGGCGGCCATCGACGTAGCGCAGGGTCACTTGCGATTTCGCATCCGGACGCAGCCATGGCAGACGGCCATCCTTGCGCAGTTGCGACTGGCGCTCGACCAAGCGGTGCGCGTAGTGGATGGCGGCGGGCATCAGCTCGGCCGTTTCATCGCAGGCGTAGCCGAACATCAGGCCCTGATCGCCAGCGCCTTGATCCAGGTCAATCCCCGCACCTTCATCGACGCCTTGCGCGATGTCCGGCGACTGCTTGTCGTAGGCCACCAGCACGGCGCAACCCTTGTAGTCGATGCCGTATTCCGTGTTGTCGTAACCGATGCGTTTGATGGTTTCGCGCGCAACTTGAATATAATCCACATTGGCGTGCGTGGTGATCTCGCCAGCCAGCACCACCAGACCGGTGTTGCACAGGGTTTCGGCAGCCACGCGGGCGGCTGGATCCTGGGTCAGGATGGCGTCAAGGATGGCGTCGGAAATTTGATCGGCAACCTTGTCGGGATGGCCTTCCGAGACGGATTCGGAAGTGAAGAGATAGTCGTTTGACATTGCAAGCTCCTGTTTACTATGTGAATGTTCTGTCGCAGTAAAGAGGATTTTGCCTGCGACGCTTTAGCGATATTTATATTCCGCTTCGCAAGTTGTCTATTAACTCAGCGGTTACTGCATACGTGGTATTTTACGCTTCTTAAAAAATTTTGGCACGGCAACACGCCATTCCTGGAAACAGCTTATACATGTTAGTCCCAATTTTCCGCTTCCTGTCCATCTTTCCCCTGCCCGTCCTGCATGCCCTGGGCGCTGCGCTCGGCTGGGTGATTTACGCCATTTCCCCGTCCTACCGCCGCCGCATGCGCGAGAACATGCAAGGTGCGGGGTTTTCGCAACACTTGCACACGGCCGTGGCCGAAGCGGGCAAGAGCGTGCTGGAATTGCCCTTCATCTGGTGCGCGCCGGCCGAACGCGTGGCGCGCCATGCGACGGTGGAAAACTGGGAACTGGTGGAAAAGGCGCTGCAACACGGCCGCGGCATCGTCTTCCTGACGCCGCACCTGGGCTGCTTTGAAATCGTCGCGCAACAGATCGCGCTGCGCACGCCGCTGACCGTGATGTACCGTCCGCCCAAGCGCGCCGCCTTGAAACCGCTGATCGAAGGAGCCCGCGCGCGCGAAAACCTGATGCTGGCGCCGGCCAATATGTCGGGCGTGCGCATCTTCGCCAAATGCCTGAAAAAAGGCCAGCCCATCGGCCTGCTGCCCGACCAGGTGCCACAAGAGGGCGAAGGCGTGTGGGCCGATTTCTTCGGCCGCCCCGCCTACACCATGACCCTGCCGGCCAAGCTGGCGCAGATGGGCGGCGCCGAAGTCATCATCACTTACGCGGAACGCCTGCCGGGCGGACGCGGCTATGTCGTGCATTTCGTGCCCTTCACCGAGTCGCTGGACAGCACTTCGGCCGAGCAGGCGCGCACGATCAACGCGGCCATGGAGCAATTGATCGCGCGCAGCCCGGCGCAATACCTGTGGAGCTACAACCGCTATAAAGTACCGCGCGGCGCGCCGCCGCCCACGCCCGCCACGCCCGACGCCGCCGGGGAGCAGGCATGAGACTGCTGATCGCTTTCATGTGGCTGCTGCACTGGCTGCCTTTACCCATCCTCGGCCGTTTCGGCGTGGCCGTCGGCAGCCTGCTGTTCATCGCCATGCCCGCGCGGCGCAAGATTGCCCTGACGAATCTGCGCCTGTGCATGCCGGAACTGACGGAAAAACAACGCGTGGCCCTGGCGCGCCAGCATTTCCAGGCGTATTCGCGCAGCGTGTGGGAACGCAGCATCCTGTGGTGGTCGTCGGAAGCGCGCCTGAACCGCCTGATCAAAAAGGTACCCGCCTTCCCGGGCCAGCAGATCGCGGCCAAGCCGACCATCCTGCTGTGCCCGCATTTCGTCTGCCTCGACGTGGCTGGCGCCGCCACCGCCATGGAGATCTCCGCCTCGTCGATGTATGTGCAGCAAAAGAACGCGGCCTTCGACCAGGCCTTGCGCAACGGCCGTTCGCGCTTCAAGCCGCCCAAGCTGTTTACGCGCCAGGACGGCATCAAGACGATTCTGCGCGCACTGCGCGACGGCTTGCCATATTTCATGCTGCCGGACATGGATTTCGGCGAAAAGGATGCGGAATTCGTGCCCTTCTTCGGCGTGCCCGCCGCCACCCTGACGGCCACGGCGCGCCTGGCGCTGGCCGCCAAAGCGCAAGTCATTCCCGTCATCGCCACCTTCCTGCCCAATTACCAGGGCTGGCAAGTGACCTACTATCCTGCCTGGGACGATTATCCGGGCGACGACATCACGGCCGCCACGCGCCGCATGAACGAATTCATCGAAGAGCGCGTGCGCGAAGCGCCGGCCGAGTATTTCTGGACGCATAAACGCTTCAAGACGCGTCCGGAAGGCGAAGCATCGTTCTATAACCAGCACAAGTGATACGGCAGACCATGAAACTCCACTTTACCAAAATGCATGGCGCCGGCAATGACTTCATCGTCATCGACGCCATCCATCAAGAGATCGACTTCACGCCGGCCCAGTGGCAGCGCCTGGCCGACCGCCGTTTCGGCATCGGCGCCGACCAGATCCTCGTCGTGGAAAAGCCGCGCCTGCCCGGCTGCGACTTCCGCTACCGCATCTATAACAACGATGGCGGCGAAGTCGAGCAATGCGGCAACGGCGCGCGCGCCTTCGTCAAGTTCGTCAGCGAAAAGGGGCTATCGACCAAGGACAGCATCCGCGTGGAAACCATGGCCGGCATCATCGCGCCGCGCCTGGAACTTGACGGCAGCATCACGGTCGACATGGGCGCGCCCGTGCTCGAACCCGCGCTGGTGCCCTTCGATGCCAACGGCCTGGACGGTGTAGCGCAAGGCAACGACACTGTCTGGCCGCTGGACCTGGCCTTGCCGGACCAACCCTCTCCCGTGCTGGTGTCCGTCGTCTCGATGGGCAACCCGCACGCCGTGCAAGTGGTCGACGATGTCGATGCGCAAGACCTGGAAGTGACGGGCCCGCGCATCGAGCACCATCCGCGCTTTCCCCGCAGGGTCAACGCCGGCTACATGCAGGTCGTCGACCGCCAGCACGTGAAACTGCGCGTGTTTGAACGGGGCGCGGGCGAAACCCTGGCGTGCGGCACGGGCGCCTGCGCCGCCGCCGTGGCCGGCATCCTGCGCGGCTTGCTCGACTCCCCCGTGCGCATCAGCGCGCGCGGCGGCGAACTGTCGATCGCCTGGCAAGGCCCCGGCCAGCCCGTCCTGATGACGGGTCCGGCCGTGACCGTGTTCGAAGGCACGATCGAACTGTAATCAGCGCTGCATCATGCCACCAGGAACTGCTGTTCCTGCGCGACATCAAGTTCCGCCAGGTAGCACTTCAGGCGGTACAGGCGCTGCCGGTAATTGCCTTCCGGCCCCGCCACGCCGCAATCGACGCGCTCGAACAAACGCACCGCCTGATCGAGCAGCTGGCGCTCCTGCGCCGTGCGGATCAGCACCAGGCGCCGCTTGCCGCGCCCATGCGTGGCGCTGATATCGATCAACAGACAATGCCCCTGGTCGGCCGCATGGATATCGAGCAGCAGCGCCTCGGCACGCGACAGATGAAAGCAGCGCGCCAATGCCAGGCGTGCCGCCAGCAGGGGGTGGCTCTGGCCCAGTTGCCGCAAATGCGCATCGGCGTGCAAGGCGGCGCACTGGCCCCAGTCGCCCGGTTCGCCTTGCGGCGCGATCTTTGCCAGCGCCGCCTCCGCTTCACGGCTGCCTTGCGCCTGCGCCTGCAGCAGCCAGTACGCGGCCCGCACATCGTTGTTGACGCCGTCGCGGCGATTGCGCCAGGCATGCATGCCGCACTCGAGCTGGGCCGGACCATGCCCCAGGTCGGCGGCACGCTCCAGGCAGGAATGGGCTTCGACCACATTGCGCTGGGAAAATTCCGGTTTCGTGTAGATGCGCGACAGCACGAACCAGGCTTCGGCCAGCCCCTGCTCGCCAGCCTGCGTCAGCCAGCGCACGGCCCGCTTGAAATTGGCCGCGCCGTTACGCGTGGCCAACCGCTGGCCATGCGCATCCATGCGCGCATAGCCAAGCCCCAGCTCCAGCTGCGCCGTACGGTCGCCGCCATGCGCGGCCAGCTCGCAACACTGCCAGCCCTCGGCATCGCCGCCAGGCGCCAGGGCCTGGGCGCAACGCGACAGCAATAGCACCTGCTGCGCGTCGAGGGTGATCGTGCGCGCCCCGGCGGCCGCCTGGCGCTGCAACAGCTCGCGCGCCAGCGGCAAGCCTTGCGACAGGAAGCCCGCATGGTTGCCCTGGCTCCATGCCTGCTCCAGCCAGGCATGCAGCGGCGCGTCGCCATCGATGGCTTTCTCA
Source organism: Janthinobacterium rivuli (assembly GCF_029690045.1). NCBI lineage: Bacteria > Pseudomonadati > Pseudomonadota > Betaproteobacteria > Burkholderiales > Oxalobacteraceae > Janthinobacterium > Janthinobacterium rivuli. The sequence continues at coordinate 608,473 of NZ_CP121464.1, read as the reverse complement.
CCAGCGGCGCGGGTGTCCGGCCCACAGGCTGCGGACGATCCCTCTTGCATGGATAACAACCATTGCGCATCGGGCAAGCCGGCGCACACGGCGGCGTCCAGTGCCACGCGCGCCTTGGCGCGCAAGGCTTCACTGTGGCTGGCGGCATTGCCCAGCACCAGCTGCGCCAGCACCAGCCCCGCCTGCACCAGGCCCGCGTCGAATGCCTGCGCGTAATACGGGATCAGCACCTTGGCCGACGGTTGCGCCACTTCGAACGGCACGTGCGTGCCGATCAGCAAGCACGCTTCCGCGCTATCCTCCTGGGCCGCCCGCGCCAGCCAGTGCAAGGCGGTCGGCAGACTTTGCGGCACTCCCTGCCCAAACAGATACACGCGTCCCAACGCCAGCTGGCAAGCCACATCGCCCGCGCGTGCTCCCTTGATCAATCCTAATGTTTCGCGATTTGCCATCGATTCTCGATATTGAGTCAATGATTCTAATGAGTGAGCCGTCTCCAGGCCCATCAATGCAGGCCTTCCCTTAGTGTAACGTCCTTGTGTCATAAATCCGCCAAAGCGGCCTCAAGAACTTGATTCACCGCAACAATGTCCAAGCCCTGACATGCCAATATCACAATGCGCAGCTAGCGTGGCGATGGGGAAACGCTTGCCATCGGCGCAGGATCGGCAAAAACCGCGCGTTACAAAAATACAACAGGGGCATGCAGTTATGCCGCTTTTCACCAATCTTTTCACGCATATTTGACCAATCCCGCACGTCTTGCGCGCCGACGAATTAAGGTTCATTCATCGAAACGCGACAGTTAGCGTGTTTCAATCTGCTCGGATCTCGGACGGAACTCACTTTTAATAGGGAATAAGACATGAAAAAATCACTCGTTGCCCTCGCACTCTTCGGCGCCTTTGCCGCAACCGCACAAGCGCAGTCGTCCGTCCAAATCTACGGCACGATCGATGCAGGCCTGGGCAAAGCGACTGGTTCGACCACCGCTGTCACCAAGCGCGACAACAACAAACTGGGCTTCAAGGGCACGGAAGATCTGGGCAATGGCTTGAAAGCTATTTTCCAACTGGAAATTCGCTATGAATCCGATACGGGTACGCTGGAAAGCAACTCCCGTCCGCTGTTCCAGGGTCAAAGCCGCGTCGGCCTGCAAGGCAACTTCGGTACCGTGCGTCTGGGCCGCGGCCTGACCGCCTTCCAGGAATCGAGCACCGCGTTCGAACCATGGTCGGGCATGCCTACGCCAGCCGGTTTCCAGACCGACATCACGGTGGCCGCTTACAGCAGCGATCCGCTGAGCGCAGCCGGCAATTCGCGTAACCGCTTCTCGAACGCCGTGTTCTACAACTCGCCAGTCATCAGCGGCTTCCAGTTCAACGCCACTGTCGCCGCCAAGGAAGCCAATAACAATCCGGCATTCCCTGGACCAGCAGCTACGCCACCAGCCAACAACTACCCGGTGGCTGCCAATGCCGTGCCAGCGTCGAATCCGTACTCGGTCTCGGCTACGTACAACTACGGCCAGTTCGCCGGTATGGCCGCGTATGAGCGCAATGGCCTGCAAGCCAAGCTGTGGTCGGTTGCAGCATCGTTCAATCCGGTAACGGAACTGAAACTGATGGCATCGTACCAGCATCAGGATGATGGCAACTTCAAGATCATCAACACCGACACCAAAGCATGGCTCGTTGGCGCCAACTACGACGTCGGCCCAGGCAAGGTTCGCGCTGGCTACGGTCAAAAAACGCCAGACGGCGTGACCAAAACCAAACAAGCATCGCTGGGCTACGACTACAACCTGTCGAAACGCACCTACCTGTACGCGGACATCTCGAACCGCAAGGATGCTGTGTCGAAGACCTACATCGGTCTGGGCTTGCATCACAACTTCTAATGGCCGGCCAGTCACCCTCCGCGGGTGATTGCTGAACCAGGAGTACAAGGCGGCATGGGCAACCATGCCGCTTTTTTCATGGGCGCGCGGAAAATGCATCGCTACCGTCCCCTTTGCGCCTATGCCGGCGCACTCTCGGTTAGAATGAAGTGTTCAACTTTCACTGACAGATATTCTCAATGACCGCCACACTCGATTCCAGCACCGTCGCCCAGTACCTGAGCGAGCACCCGAATTTCTTCGAAGAGCATACCGCCCTGCTCGGCGAGGTCAAGCTGAGCAGTCCGCTGACGGGACGCACCATCTCGCTGCAGGAGCGGCAAATGGAAGTGATGCGCGACAAGTACAAGGCGCTGGAACTGCGCATGTCCAAGCTGAGCCGTGTGGCCGAGGAAAATGGCGACATCGCCAGCAAGTTCCACGGCTGGAACCAGGCCATGCTGCAAGTGCGCAACGATGCGGACATGCCGCGCGTGCTGGTCGATGCCTTGCAAAGCAATTTCGACGTGCCTTACGTCAGCCTGCGCCTGTGGCAAGTGCTGCCGGAACACGCCGACGGCTGGTTCACGGAAGATGTCACGGCCGACGTGCGCATGTTCGCCAACAGCCTGCAAACCCCGTACTGCGGCAGCAACCGCGATTTCGAAGCCGTGCACTGGTTGCAAGCTGACAAGATCGAATCGACCGTCATGATCGCCCTGCGCGCCCCGAACACCACGGGCACCTTCGGCCTGCTGGTGCTCGGTTCGCCCGACAGCGAACGCTTTACCTCGAGCATGGGCACGGATTTCCTCGTGCATATCGGCGCCACAGCCAGCGCCGCCCTGGCCGCGCTGCGCGCCGGCTCGCCTGCCTGAGTCAGCCATGAACGCGGTGCGCGGCAAGGCCGAGTGGCTTGACGCCTACCTGGCGCAACTGGCCACGCAGCGCAAGCTGTCGCCGCATACGCTGGACGCCTACGGGCGTGACCTGCGCGCCTTGCTGGAACTGAGCGGCAATACGCCCTGGACGGCGCTGGCGCACAACGAAGTGCGCCGCTACACGGCCAAGCTGCACGCCGGCGGCCTCGACCCGCGCTCGATCGCCCGCAAGCTGTCGTCGTGGCGCGGCTTTTTCAACTGGCTCAGTGGCGAGACCACGCTCGACGCCAATCCCCTCGACGGCATCCGCGCCCCGAAGCGGGCCAAAACCTTGCCCAAAGCCCTGTCGGTGGACGACGCCGTGCGCCTCGTGGCGCCTGCGCAACACCAGCAAGGCGCGGCCGAACCGGAACAGCTGTGCAACCGCGCCATGTTCGAACTGCTGTATTCAAGCGGCTTGCGCGTGTCCGAACTGACCAGCCTGGATACCCATTACTGCAAGGCGGAAAATGGCCAGCCCGCCTCGCTGGGCTGGCTCGACATGGCCAGCTTCGAAGTCATCGTCACGGGCAAGGGCAGCAAGATGCGCAAGGTGCCGGTCGGCAAGGCGGCGCTCGTGGCCCTGACTGCCTGGCTGGGCGTGCGCCCGCCGGCGGCCGATGGCAGTGCTGCCTTGTTTTTAAGCACGCGCGGCACGCGCATCTCGCCGCGCGTGCTGCAGCTGCGCCTGAAGGCGCACGCGCTGGCCACCGAGATTCCCGCCAACGTGCACCCGCACGTGCTGCGCCACTCGTTTGCTTCGCACGTGCTGCAATCGTCGGGCGACTTGCGCGCCGTGCAGGAAATGCTGGGCCATTCCAGCATCACCTCGACCCAGGTCTACACGGCCCTCGACTTCCAGCACCTGGCGCACGTGTACGACCAGGCGCATCCGCGCGCCAAGCTCAAGTAGGCAGCCGCACCCGCTGGCCAGCCTGATCCATATCAAGCGGATCGGCGCGCATTTGCAAGCTTTTGCAAAATTCCGGCATAATCGTCCGCATTCTTCCGCTTGCGCGGCGGCACCACCGATTACAAGGCATCTCTCATGGCACTGATTCCAACCACCATCCTCACCGGTTTCCTGGGCGCAGGCAAAACCACCTTGCTCAACCGCATACTGCAGGAAGACCATGGCATGCGCATCGCCGTGATCGAAAACGAGTTTGGCCAGGAAAACATCGACAATGAAATCCTGGTGCAGGATAGCAACGAACACATCATCGAGATGAACAACGGCTGCATCTGCTGCACCGTGCGCGGCGACCTGATCGTGGGCCTGACGGAACTGGCGCGCAAGCGCGACGCCGGCCTGCTGGCCTTCGACCGCGTCGTGATCGAAACGACGGGCCTGGCCAATCCCGGCCCCGTGGCGCAAACCTTCTTTGTCGACGAGGAAGTGGGCAGCCACTACATGCTCGACGCCATCATCACGGTGGTCGATGCCCGTCATGCCATGAAGCAACTGGACGAATACGAGGAAGCCCAGCGGCAAGTAGGCTTTGCCGACAAGCTGCTGCTGTCGAAAACCGACCTCGTCAGTGAAGAGGCCGTGGACATCCTGACGCGCCGTTTGAAGCGCATCAATCCCCGCGCCCCGATCGCCAAGGTCGATTTCGGCCGCGCGCCGCTGGCCGAAGTGCTCGACATCCGCGGTTTCAACCTGAATGAAAAGCTGGAACTGGACCCGGATTTCCTCGCCACGGAAACGGCGCATGTGCACGATCATGACCATGCACATGAGCACAAGCATGAGCACACTGCGGCCTGCGCCACCGATTGCGGCCATGCCGACCACCACCATGCGCAGCACAGCGACGATATCGCCGCCTTTGTTTTCAAAAGTACGCAACCGTTCGACAGCGCCAAGCTCGACGAGTTCCTCGGCGGCCTGGTGCAAGTGTATGGCCCGCGCATGCTGCGCTACAAGGGCGTGCTGCTGATGCAGGGCGCCGAGCGCAAGGTGGTGTTTCAAGGCGTGCACCAGCTGATGGGCAGCGACCTGGGCGCCAAATGGGGCGAAAACGAAGTGCGTGGCAGCAAAATGGTGTTTATTGGCAAGAATCTACCAAAAGACATTTTTATTCGCGGACTCGAACAATGTTTGGTATAAACTAGCCGGGTTTTGCAAAGTACCCGTTGCAAAGCAGAAACAAAAGGGAAAGTTAAGCACGCTTTCCCGCTGTCCGACACCCATCTTGCTGGTAGAAACCAACAAGTAGCCGTTTCTGATCGGCTAGTCAACAAATCGGGATGGCAATATAAGGCAAAGCGTGCCAAAATCAGCGACGAAAACGGCCCATGTCGTTCGCCTGTCATGAAATGCTGGCAAACTGCCGCTGGCCGCATGCCAGGCATGCAACCGATCCACCCAACACGCCTGTTGACGCGCGCATAGCGCGACTGGCATAGAGCGGTAAAAAGTTATCAACATGACACCTTAGCCGGCCGGTAGTCCTGGCTTACGCCGGCAAGCCAAGGTCGCACGCAGTACAGCGGGACAGCAATGCCAAGCGGAACCTGTACAGTTGCTCGGTATCGCCGCATCAACTGATCAATTTGAAAACTCTGTCGTATCGAAGGTAAGCGAAGTTATGACCAAAACTAATAAATCGACCCCGGCCGCCAACCAAGACATCCCACTCATCAGCGAAGACCAAATTCGCGCCATGAGCGAAGATGACTACATGAATCCGGCACAACTGGCATTCTTCAAGGCGCGCCTGCAGCAGCTTGAAAAAGACCTGCTGAAAAACGCCGGCGAAACCACGGAACACTTGCGTGAAACCGTGCTCGTACCGGACCCTGCCGACCGCGCCACCATCGAGGAAGAGCATGCGCTGGAATTGCGCACGCGCGACCGCGAGCGCAAATTGCTGAAGAAAGTGCAGCAATCGATCGCCAGCATCGACGCCGGCGACTATGGCTGGTGTGAAGAAACGGGCGAGCCTATCGGCATCCCCCGCCTGATCGCCCGTCCGACTGCCACCCTGTCGCTGGAAGCCCAGCAACGGCGCGAACTGAAGCAAAAGCTGTACGGCGACTGATCACCCTCCCCTTGCACGGCCGCCCCGGCGGCTGCGCGATGGCGCATAAAAAAGCACACAACCTTTGGTTGCGTGCTTTTTTTTCGTTCCGCGCCGACTACACTGAAGCAGGCACTGCAGCGGCAAGTGCCGCTTGCAATTGCCTTTTCCATCCCCACTTTTGTAGCATGGGCGCGCAATCGCATGGCCTTGCACGCATCGGCACGAATCTTTTGAGGTCACTATGGAACAATTTCACGGCACCACCATCCTCTGCGTCCGGCGCGGCAAGCAAGTCGCCCTGGGCGGCGATGGCCAGGTAACGCTCGGCAACATCGTCATGAAGGGTACGGCCCGCAAAGTGCGTAAGTTGTATCAGGGCAAGGTCCTGGTCGGCTTTGCCGGCGGCACCGCCGACGCTTTTACCTTGCTCGACCGCTTTGAAGGCAAGCTGGAAAAACACCAGGGCAATCTGCTGCGCGCCTCCGTCGAACTGGCCAAGGACTGGCGCACCGACCGCGTGCTGCGCCGCCTGGAAGCGATGCTGCTGGTGGCCGACAGCGAGTCGACCCTGGTCATCACGGGCAATGGCGACGTGCTGGAGCCGGAAGACGGCATCGGCGCCATCGGCTCGGGCGGCACCTATGCCCAGTCGGCCGCCAAGGCGCTGCAGGAAAACACGGACTTGTCGCCGGCCGAGGTGGTCAAGAAGTCGCTGACCATCGCCGCGGAACTGTGCATCTACACCAACATGTCGCACATCATCGAGACGCTGGAATAAGCGTCCCCCGAGCACAGAATACAGAATACAGAAAGCCAATTATGATCATGAACATGACCCCGTCGGAAATCGTCACTGAACTCGACAAGCACGTGGTGGGCCAGGCCAAGGCCAAGCGCGCCGTCGCCATCGCCCTGCGCAACCGCTGGCGCCGCCAGCAGGTGGCCGAGCCCTTGCGCCATGAAATCACGCCCAAGAACATCCTCATGATCGGCCCCACGGGCGTCGGCAAGACGGAAATCGCGCGCCGCCTGGCCAAGCTGGCCGAGGCGCCGTTCATTAAGATCGAAGCGACCAAATTCACGGAAGTCGGTTATGTGGGCCGCGACGTCGACACCATCATCCGCGACCTGATCGACATCGGCATCAAGCAGACGCGCGCGCTGGAAATGAAGAAGGTGCGCGCACGCGCCGAAGATGCGGCCGAAGACCGCGTCATCGACATTCTCGTGCCGCCGGCGCGCGACTTCGGCTTCACGCCGAATACGGCCGCGGCCGTGGATACGGGCGGCAGCGGCGACAGCACGCGCCAGACCTTCCGCAAGCGCTTGCGCCAGGGCGAGCTCGATGACAAGGAAATCGAGATCGAGCTGGCCGAGGCAGGCCCGCAGATGGAAATCATGGCGCCGCCAGGCATGGAAGAAATGACGGAGCAGATCAAGTCCATGTTTTCGGGCGTGGGCGGGCAGCGCAAGAAGGCGCGCAAGGTCAAGATCCGCGAAGCCTTGAAACTGCTGGTCGAGGAAGAAGCGGCCAAGCTTCTCAACGAAGATGAACTGAAGCAGAAGGCCATCCAGAACGTCGAGCAGAACGGCATCGTCTTTTTGGACGAAATCGACAAGATCGCCTCGCGTTCGGAGTCCGGCGGCGCCGACGTCTCGCGCGCGGGCGTGCAGCGCGACCTGCTGCCGCTGGTCGAGGGCACGACCGTCAACACCAAGTACGGCATGATACGCACGGACCACATCCTGTTCATCGCCTCGGGCGCCTTCCACCTGTCGAAACCGTCGGACCTGATCCCGGAACTGCAGGGGCGCTTCCCCATCCGCGTGGAACTGGAATCGCTGTCGATCTCGGACTTCGAGCGCATTCTCACCAGCACCGACGCCTGCCTGACGATGCAGTACGAAGCCTTGCTGGCGACGGAAAACCTGAAACTGCAATTCGCGCCGGAAGGCATCACGCGCCTGGCCGAAATCGCCTATTCGGTAAACGAGCGCACGGAAAACATCGGCGCGCGCCGCCTGCACACGGTGATGGAAAAGCTGCTGGAAGAAGTGTCGTTTACGGCCAGCGAAGGCAGCAGCACCACGGAAAACCTGCTGGTGATCGACGCCGCGTACGTCAATGAACGCCTGGAAGCGCTGTCGGTCAACGAGGACCTGTCGCGCTACGTGCTGTAAGAAGGAAGGGGGAAACCGATGGCAAACAAGGCCTTGGCGACGCGGCAGAAAATGCAGTTCCGCGTCGAGCCCTCGCAAAAACCGCGCAATCCGGTCGCCACTGCCGCCCTGCAGCGCGCCGCCGGGGCGCACGTGAAAACCGTGTCAGGCCAGCGCCAGCAGGAAAAACGCCTGCTGGCGAAACTGCTGTTGAAGGTGGAAACAGACAAATAGGCCGCCCGCGGACACCCCGTTTATAGGGCGTCCGCCATCAGGCCACTCTCTGCCGCGGCAGCATCCCCTTAGAAACGGTAGGACGCGCCCAGCGAAAACATGTCGACCTTGGTCGTTTGCTTGCTGTTGTACTTGACGGGCACGCGGTCCCAGTCGAGGTGCAGCGACCAGTTCTGGTTCAGCGCATACGCCGTGCCGATGCCGTAGGTCAGGCCGATCTTGCTCTTCTTGTCCGAACCGCCGCCCAGATAATCGACCTTGCCCTGCGTGTAGGCCACGCCGGCACGCCCGCTCAGTGTAAACGCGTCAAACTGGTAACCGAGCACGCCCTGCATGCCGAGGCCCGTGAACTTGCCACGGCCCGCGCGCTTGCCGGCTTCCGTGTCGAAGCCGGACTTGACCTCGCCACCCATATACCCCACCAGCTCAATCGAAGGCAGGGCCACGCCGCCCTGAAACGGCAGCGCGTCGAAACTGTAACCCAGGTAGGCCTTGCCATTGCGCTTGCTGCTCTTGTCGCAATCGCTTTGCCCGGCGATGCAATCGAGGCCGGTGCTGGCGCGAAAGCCATAGCTGGCGCCCGCATAGAACGGACCCGGTGCCGGTTCGGCGGCGGCGGCATGCAGGGGAGCGATGGCGGCCAGCGCCAGCAGCGCTGCTGAAAAATGAAATTTGGAGAACATGGATAACCTCTACAAGTGGATGGATTGCCTGGTTGTAGCGCGCTGCGCGAGCCACAAGCGGGAGTGTCATCGCTTTTGTAAAAAAGTACTATCATCTTGTGCAAAGTGCCATTTACGGCTACATTCGGTACCGTCATCCGCTACCAAACTTGCATAAAGGAACTATCGTGAGTTCACCTGAACTGGTTTTGCGCGTGCTGCGCACCCAACTGCGCGCCGCCGGCATCACGTACAAGGTATTGGCCGAACGTATCGGCATGAGCGAATCGAGCGTCAAGCGCATGTTTGGTCAGCACGACATGTCGCTGTCGCGCCTGGCCCTGATCTGCAAGGCCTCGGGCATCGCCATGGAAGACGTGCTGCGCGGCGCGGCCGACATCACGCCGCATGCCGACACGCTCACCCTGGTGCAGGAAAGGTCGCTGGTGGCGCATCCGCGCCTGCTGCTGGTGGCGATTTGCTGCCTCGGCCACTGGAGCCTGGAGCAGGTGGTGGAAACGTATGCGCTGACGCAGGCCGAATGCATCGGCTGCCTGGCCGAGCTGGACCGGCTAGGCTTGATCGAACTCAAGCCGCTGAACCGCTACAGCCTGCGCGTCTCGAACGCCTTCCACTGGCTGGCCGACGGGCCGGTGCAGCAGTACTTCCGCGAGCACGTGGTGGCCGATTATTTCAGCGGGCATTTTGACGGCGCTGGCGAAACCCTGATGTGCATCCCGGCGCGCCTGTCGCTGTCGAGCGCGCAGGAACTGGTGCAAAAGATCCGCCAGCTGGCCGAGGAACTGGCGCGCCTGCACCAGAACGACCGGCGCCTGGCGCCCGCCGAGCGCGATGGCTTTACCCTGCTGCTGGGTTTCCGCTCATGGGAATTTGCCGCCTTCACGGCCCTGCGCCGCAGCACGGCCGCCCACGCGGCGCCCTACCAGACCGGTCCCAGGAACAGATAGAGCGTGCTCTCGCCGCCCTTGGTCGCGCCCGCCGCCACATAAACGGGACCGAAGCGCGTGTCGACGGACACAAAGGCGCTGCTGGCCTGAGTGAATTTGCTGCTTTTCCAGCGCTCGCTCTGATCGAAGCCGCCGCCCATCTCCAGCGAAAAGCCGGCCCGCACCACGCCGCCCAGGGTGCTGGGCAGGGAACCGATGCGGCGCGCCATCACGAAGCGCGCGAAGGCGATACTGCGTCCTCTCACCGATTCAAATTCCGTGCCGGACAAGCGCAGGAAACCACCGAGATTGAGCGGCGCTTCGTCACGCTGCGAGCGCGCCCATTCGCCATACACGTGACCGGCCCAGTTGCCACGGCCAAAGGCCTTCAGGCCCGTGATGGACGATTGGCCCAGGGCCGCCTCGCCCACCCCCGTGGTCGTATCGCGCGTCCAGATGGCCTCAAGCAGGGCGCCGCGCGTGGGAAAGCCCGGCGAATCGAGCGTATCGGCGCGGAATCGCACGAACTGCGTGGTGCCCAGCGCGCGCGATTCCGGTTGCGTAGGGTCGGCCGGAATCGCCAGCCTGCCCTTGACCTCCGTACGAGCGACGCCGAACTGCAGATCGCCCCAGGTACCGAACTGGCGTCCCAGCACCAGTGCCGCCGTCTGGCCGTTATAGGCCAGGCGCGCGCTGCGCCGGCCTTTGTCAAACACATCCATGGCTGACGAGGTGTACTGCAACTGCGGCGCGATATACCACGGGTTGCCGGCGCCCAGCGGCTGCCAGAACTGCACCCCATAGCCGCGTTCATTGCCGATCTGCGCCGTGCTGCGCAACTCGCCGCCCCAGCTGTTCAGATTCGAGCGCACGTGCAGCAGCTTCAGGGCAAAGTTATTGCTGTCCCTGAAATCGCTGGCCAGTTCCAGGCCCACGCGCAGGCGGTTGCTGGCCCATGGTGCTTCGACCGCCTTGATGGTGACGGCGCGCTGGTCGCCCGCGTCGACCACGTCCGTCTCCACGCGCGCCACGTCGCCGCGGCCATACAGCCTGGCCGCCGCCTTGAGCACATCTTCCTGGCTGACCGACTGTCCTTCCACCAGGCCCGATTGCGCCTGCAGGATGCGTGGATTGATCTCGCCTTCACTCTCCACGGCCAGGCGCGTGAGCGGCAGGGCCACGTCCAGCAGGGCCGGCGCCGCCAGGCGCAGCTGCTCGCGCGCCGCATACTGTTCCGGCGGCAGGGCCAGTGGCGCCAGACGGGCGGCCAAGGCTTGCGCCGCCTGCTCGCCGGCACGCATGGCGCGCGCATAGTTTTCAAAGTCGAGGAAACTGACGCCCGTCAGGTCGGGCGCCACCAGGATATCCTGCGGACGCAATTCCTTGAGCGAGCGCTGCACGTTCTGCTCCGTGAGGATTTGCAGCATCTGCTGCGCCACGCCGATGGCGCTGCCCAGGTCTTTTTCCGGCGCCAGCGGCGTGCCCACGTTGACGGCGATGATGATGTCGGCGCCCATGGCGCGCGCCATGTCGACGGGCAGATTGCGTACCAGGCCGCCATCGACCACCAGCCGGTTGTTCACGCGCACGGGCGCAAACACGCCCGGCACGGCCAGCGAGGCACGCATCGACAGGAACAAAGGCGTATCGACCAGCTCCACCAGCTCGCCATTGACCAGGTCCGACGCCACCGAACGGAAAGGCAGCGGCAGCTGGCTGGCGGGACGGTCGCGCATGCCGGCCGGCAGCAGCCGGTTCAGCGCCATTTCCAGCGCCGCATTGCTGGCCGCCGCCGGCGGCGTGGAAATGCCGTTGCGGCTGGTGCCAAACTCGATGCGCGACGGCAGCAGCAAATCTTCCTCGCGGCGGCGGAACGCCAGTTCGTCGCGCGGCGGCCGGTCGGCCACCACGCGCGCCCAGTTGGTCTCGCGTGCCATCTTTTCCAGGTCCGCCACGGAAGCGCCGGCCGCATACGCGCCGCCCACCACGCCACCCATGCTGGTGCCGACCACCATGTCGATCGGCACGTGCAGCTCCTTCAGTACTTTCAATACGCCGATATGCGCGAGACCCCGCGCGCCGCCGCCCGACAGCACCAGGGCGATGCGCGGACGCGCCGGCGCGGGAACGGCGACAGTGGAAACAGGGGAAGGCGTAGCGGCGGGGACGTCGGCGGCGGCGCCGGCTTGCGGCAAGGCGCACAGCGCCGCCACGCAGCCCGCCAGGACGGCACGGATCGAGAACATGAAGACTCCTGTGGCGATGGCGGCATGGCGCCATCGGCAAAATACGATAAAAACAGCGTTAGTTTGACGGCGGCGGCACGCTACCGCTCACTTGCGGCGCCGGCATCATGGTCGCCGGCCGCTGCTGCTCCATCGGCAGCGGCGGCGGCACCAGGTTCGATGCCGGCGCAGGGGCCGCGGCCGGCGTCGGGATGGTGGACACCGGCCCCGGCAAGGCCAGCGCCTTGTCGTCGGCCACCAGGTCGATGCGCTTGCTCACGCCGCCATCGCGTAGCAGCACGTGGCGCGCATGCACCTCCAGCACCGTCACGCCGGGCACCACCTCGGCGCCTTCCGGCAAGGCCACGGACGGCTTGCCATCGGTCGAGATGATGGCCACGCTACCGCGGCCATTGCCGGCGGCTACCACGCCCTTGAGCTGGTAGTTGCTGGCCGTGGCCACGCTGACCTGGCCGCCGAACAGCGAAGCGCCCGCCTCCACGCTGGCATCCTGCACCACCGGATTGGGGGGCGGATTGATGGGGCGTTGCGGCGCCTTGAACAGCTGCATGGCCCAATAGGCCAGCGACACGGACAGCGCCACGACGGCGAGCAAACTTGTAACTTGAGGCAAACGCTTCATGGCTTCCTTGGGTTTCTTATCTGACGAGCTGATTGATTTCGATAATCGGCATCAGCACGGCCAGCACGATCAGCAGCACCACCACGCCCATGGCCAGGATCAGGGCCGGCTCCAGCAGGCCCGCGATGGTGAGCGTGCGGCGTTCCAGGTCCTGCTCCTGCGCGCTGGCGGCACGCTCCAGCATGGCCGGCAGCTCGCCCGTGATTTCGCCGGCGCGTATCATGTGAATCAGCATGGGCGGAAAATGCTTTTGCGCCGACAGCGCGCGCGCCAGGCTGACGCCCTCGCGCACGGCGCCGCTGGCGTCCGCCACCAGTTCCTGCATCGCTACGTTGGTCAAGGTGTCGCGGCTGGTATCGAGCGCGCGCAGGATCGGCACGCCGGACCCCGTGGTAATGGCCAGGGTGCTGGCGAAACGCGCCGTGTTCAGGCTGCGCTCGAACTTGCCGTACAAAGGCGCCGTCAGCAGCCAGGTATGCCAGCGCCGTTTCAGGGCCGGCTGCTGCAGCGCGCGGCGCCAGGCGAACCAGGCGCCAACCAGGATCACGGCCACGATGAGACCATAGTTGCGCACGAAGTCCGACAGCGCCAGCATGATCACGGTGAGCATGGGCAGCTTCTGCTTGGTGTTGGCAAATACGGAAACGATCTGCGGCACCACGTAGGTGAGCAGGAAAATCACGATGGAAAACGCCACCACCGTGACGATGGCCGGATACGTAAAGGCCAGCTTGACCTTCTGCACCAGCGCATTGCGCCGCTCGATGTAGTCGGCCAGGCGCGAGAGCACGCGCGACAGATGGCCGATCTGCTCGCCCGACGCCACCAGCGCCCGGTAAATTTCCGCGAAATCGCGCGGATGGCGCGCCAGCACGTCGGAAAACGCGGCGCCGCCGATCACTTCCGAGCGGATCGAGGCGATCAGATCGCGCAGATACGGCCGCTCGGCCTGTTCCAGCAACGCGGAAAAGGCCTGCTCCAGCGGCAGGCCCGCTTCCAGCAAACTGGCCAGCTGGCGCGTAAACAGGGCCAGTTCGGTGCTGGACAGGCGCTCGCCAAAGCCGCGCCGTTTGGTCACGCCGGCGGCGTCGACCTGCGCGGCGATCGGCTCGACGGCCAGCGGCACCAGGCCTTGCACGCGCAGCTCGGCGCGCGCGGAACGGGGGCTGTCGGCATTGAGCACGCCCTTGCGGGTGGCGCCTTGCGCGTCGACGGCTTCATAACGGAATGCGGGCATGGTGGCGGGCCTAGTCTTTGGTCACGCGCAGCAATTCAGCCTGCGTGGTGGTGCCGTCGCGCAGCCAGCGTTCGCCGTCGTCGCGCATGCTCGTCATGCCGTCCTGCAGGGCCACCGCGCGCACTTCCGCCTCCGACGCGCGGTTGTGGATCTGCGCGCGGATCTGCTCCGTCGTGCGCAGCAGTTCATATACGCCGACACGCCCCTGGTAGCCCGTCTGGCCGCAATGTTCGCAGCCGACCGCCTGCCAGTACTGGCCATCGAAGGTCTTGCAGGAGCCGCACAATTTGCGCACCAGGCGCTGCGCCAGCACGCCGAGCAAGGACGAGGACAGCAGGAACGGTTCGATGCCCATGTCGAGCAGGCGCGTGACGGCCGCCGAAGCGTCGTTGGTGTGCAGGGTCGCCAGCACCAAATGGCCCGTCAAGGAGGCCTGCACGGCGATCTGCGCCGTTTCCAGGTCGCGGATCTCGCCGATCATGATCACGTCCGGATCCTGCCGCAAAATCGCCCGCAAGGCCTTGGCAAACGTCATGTCGATGCGCGGGTTGACCTGCGTCTGGCCGACGCCGGCCAGATCGTACTCGATCGGGTCTTCCACCGTCAGGATGTTCGTGGTGGTGGCGTTGAGCATCGACAGCGCCGCGTACAAGGTCGTCGTCTTGCCCGAGCCGGTGGGGCCCGTGACGAGCACGATGCCATGCGGTTGCGTGATCAAGCCGTCGAACTGCCCCAGCATGGGCGCGCTCATGCCCAGGTGCTGCAAGTCGAGGCGGCCCGCTTCCTTGTCCAGCAAACGCAGCACGGCCCGTTCGCCATGCCCGGTCGGCAGGGTCGAGACGCGCACGTCGACGGGTTTGCCGCCCACGCGCAGGGTGATGCGGCCATCCTGCGGCAAGCGCTTTTCGGCGATGTCGAGCTGCGCCATGATCTTGATGCGCGAAATCAGCGAACCGTGAATGGCCTTGCGGGGGCGCACCACGTCGCGCAGGCTGCCGTCGATGCGGAAGCGCACAACGGAGGTCTGCTCGAACGGCTCGATGTGGATGTCGGACGCGCCTTCGCGCAGCGCCTGCGTCAGCAAGGCGTTGATCATGCGGATGACGGGCGCATCGTCGGACGATTCGAGCAAATCCTCGATGGCAGGCACGTCCTGCAGCAGCTTGGTCAGATCGAGGTCGGCGTCGAATTCATCGGCCATCTGCGAGGCGTCGCCGCCGCCGCCCGCGTAGGCGCCGGCGATGGCCGCATCGAGTTCGCCGCGCGGCAGCACCGTCAGCTGGATCTGGCCGAAACGGCGCGACACTTCGGCGATCGCCGCCGGCGCCGTCGATGCGGCCACCAGCACCTCGACGGGGGCGCCGTCGACGGCGCCGGGCCGGGCCAGCAAGCCGAAATCGCGCGCGTAGGCGTAGGGAAGCAGATTACTCATGACTGTCCCATCACTTCTGTGGCTGTTGCTGCGGTTGTTGTTGATATTGCTGCAGCAGCGACTGCGGCGGCGTGGCCGCGTTGGCCGGCGCGCCTGGCGGCGGCGTCGGTGCCGGCGGCACGGGACGCGTCACCATATTGCCGCCCACCGGCTGGCCATCCTGCAGGGCCGGCAGCACGGGCGTGCCCAGGTCTTTCAGCATCAGGTTGCCCGTGGCCGGCACGGCGGCCGTCTCGGCCGAACGCATGTAGTCGTAACGGTCGGCCGCCAGGCTGCCGCTCTGCTCCTTGTTGCGCACGATGACGGGGCGCAGGAAGATCATCAGATTGGTTTTCTTGCGCTCGCGCGTCTGGTATTTGAACAGGTTGCCGATCAGGGGAATGTCGCCCAGGCCGCGCACTTTTTCCGCGTTGTCGCCCGTGCTGTCCTCGATCAGGCCACCGAGCACGATGATCTGGCCGTCGTCGGCCAGCACATTGTTCTCGATCACGCGGTTGTTGATGGTGATGCCGCTGACGGCCGTCGACGTGGATTTGTCCACGCTCGACGTCTCATGATAGATGCCCAGCTTGATGGTGCCGCCTTCGGAAATCTGCGGACGCACCTTCAGGGTCAGGCCCACTTCCTTGCGGTCGATGGTCTGGAACGGATTCGTGTTGGTGCCGGCCGTGCTGGTGTACTGGCCCGTCAGGATAGGCACGTTCTGGCCCACCTTGATGGTGGCCAGCTCATTGTCCAGGGTGATCAGGTTCGGTGTCGACAGGATGTTCGCGTTGCCGTCCGATTCCAGCGCATGCGCCACGGCGCCCAGGCCCAGCGCGCCGTTGATCTGCTTGAAGATGCCCAGGGTCAGGCCGCCCGTTGGCAGCACCTTGCCGCCGCCCAGCGCCAGCTTGGCGATATTGTTGTCGGTGCCGCCGGCGAACGACTGCAGCGCGCCCACGCGGTAGCTGCTGCCGCTGTCGCCGGAAAGCCCCAGCCACTGCACGCCGAACTCGGACGCCTTGGCCGACGTCACTTCGACGATCAGCGCCTCGATGTAGACCTGGGCGCGGCGCACGTCGAGCTGGTCGATCACGGCGCGCAGGTTGCGGTAGACGGCTTCGTTGCAGGTCAGGATCAGGGTATTCGTCGATGCGTCGGCCTGGATGAAGCCGGCCGCGCCGCCCGACGACAGTTGCTGCGGCCCGTTGCTCAGCGAAGCGCCGCCCGTGGTGCCGCTTTGCGTATTGCCGCCCAGGCCAGTGTTCATGCCGCTGTTGTTCTGGCTGATCTGGTTGTTCGTGGCGAGGTTGCTGGTATTGCCCTGCTGCGCCGAGGCGGCCGTGCCGTCCGACGTCACCACCGAGCGCAGGGTCTGCGCCAGCTTGGTGGCGTCCGCGTTTTTCAGGTACACCACGTGCACATTGCCCAGCTGCGTGGTGGGCTGGTCCAGCTTCGAGATCAGCGACTTGGCCAGATTGGCGCGCGCCGCCGATGGCGCGCGCAGCACCAGCGAATTGGTGCGCGGGTCGGCCAGCACGGACACCTTGCCCGCGTCGGCCCCTGCGGCGCCGGCCGCATTGCCGCCTTCCATCAGTTTATTCACCATCGAGGCCAGGTCGGAGGCGATGGCATAGCGCACGGGAATCACGTCCAGGTCCGTCGACGCGGGCACGTCGAGCGCGGCGATGATCTTCGCCAGGCGCTTGAGGTTATCCGCGTAATCGGTGATCACCAGCGAGTTGTTGCCCGGGTTGGCGTTGATCGTGTTGTTCGGCGAGATCAGGGGGCGCAGCACGGCCAGCAGGTTGGCCGACGATTCGTAGTTCAGGTAAAACACCTGCGTGGCGATCTGGTCGCCCTTCACCTGGCTGGCGCCGTTGCCCACCTGGGTTGGCACGGATTGCAGCTTGGCGTCCGCTTCCGGCACCACTTTCGCATAGCCGTCGCCGGAGACCACCGCATAGCCCTGCAGGCGCAAGGCCGAGGCCAGCAGCGCGAAGGCCTGCGTCTTGCTGATCGATTTTTCCGACACCAGCGTGATCGTGCCCTTGACGCGCGGGTCGATGACGAAATTGATGTTGGTGTAATGGCCCACCGCCTTGATCACCGATTCGATGTCGGCGCCGACGAAATTGAGCGCCGCTTCATCGCCGGGCGCGGCCCAGACGGGTGCCGGCATGCCGGCCACGGAACAGCACAGCAAGGCGGCGGCCGACAGGCGGCGCAGCGAGAAGGAGGAGGTAATGGGGCTCACGGATGGTTTTTTCATTGTCTGAACTCTAAGGCGATGATGTTTTTTTCGCTATTGCTACGGCGCTGTCCCAGCAAATTCAACAAACTCGCCAAGGTCTCTTCATATCCTGCTGCGGCCTGGGCCTGGCCGGAAAACTGCATGCGCCCCTGATTCAGGCTGCCGCTGCCGTCAAGCAGCAGCGGTCCCTTGATGGAGCGCAGTGCCAACGTCGCCTGCTGCCCCTGCCAATCGAAATCGAGCTCGTAACTGCCCAGCGGACGCAAGGACGACAGGCGCGAGGCCATGTCCGTCATCTGCAAGGTCGTGCGCCCGACGGCGGAAAACTGCTGTTGTTCCAGTGCCAGCTGCAAGGTGCTCCACGACAGGCGCATGCTGCCCGTCGGCGCCACGGTATTTAACGGTGCACCGAGGCCGCCCAGGCCATCGGCCGGCAGCAGCAGGGCCGCCGGGCTGACTTGCCAGTGCGACCACGAGCCGCGCAAATTGACGGCCTGCGACAGCGCCTGCGCATTCTGCAATTCCACATCCACCGATCCCCACAGCACCGACGGCGAAATGCGCCAGCTGAAGCGCCCCGGCAGCAGCGGCGTCACGGCGCCATTCGCGCTGGCCGCCCCGCCGACAAAGGCCGAGCCGCGCCACAGGGTACCTTGCGCGTCGCCCAAGGTCAAACGTCCGCCCGTCTGCTTTTCCACGATGCCGGCGACCCAGCCGGCCGGGAAAAACACCAGCAGGGTGACGCAGACGCTGACGATGATGGCCAGCAGCCAGCCAAGCAGGCGCATCATCGCGCCGCGCCCGGGCTCTGGTGCAGGCTCAAACTGGCGTCGACCAAGCCCGCCTTGCCCTGCGCCGTGATCTTCGCTTCCTGCACCGCCACGCGGCCTTCGCGGCGCAAGCCATCGAGCCACAGCATGACGCTGGCGAACGGCACACCGTTCAGCTGCACGCGCGCGTATTCTCCCGTCAGCGACAGCGATTGCGGCGCCAGGCCGCGCGCTTTCAGCGACGCATCGAGGCTGTCACGGCTCATCGGCGCCACCTGCACCGGCGCCTGGCGCGCCAGGTCGCCCGCTTCACGCGCCAGGGCCTGCAGCTGGGCCGCGTTCTGGCGCAGCTCGGGCAAGCTCTTTTGCAAGGCGATGCGGCCCGTCCAGGCCGGCTCGAAAAATACGGCGTAAACGAGGGCCAGCCCCGCCACCACGCCGCCCATGGTCAGGAGCTTGCGCTCCTGCTGCGTGCGTTCGGCCCAGAAGGCCTGCACGGCCTGCTGCTGCCCCGCCCACGCGGCGCGCGCCTTGTTGACTGCTGCACTCATGCTTTTGCTCCCGTGGCCGGCGTGATCTTCCACACGCCCGGCGCCGTTTCATTCAAGGCCAGCTTGCGCGCGGCCAGGCCATCGCGCACCTGCGCCTGAGCGCTGGCGTCGACCATATCCGGCTTCAGCCTGACGATCAGGCTGCGCTCGCGGTATTCCAGCGAGGCCACCACGCCGCGCCCCGCCAGACCGCCCAGCGCCTCGCCCAGGGCCGCGCTCATGCTCGTAAAATCATCCATGCTGGCCTGGCCGCCCTGCAGGCGGGCAGCGGCGATATTGCGCCGCATCTGCTCCGCTTCCAGGCCATACACGGGCGCTTCGTTCGGATACGCAGCCTTGAAGGTTTGCTGCATCGAGGTGCGCACGGTGGCGGCCTCGCGCTTCAGGCGCATCCATTCGATATTCATGCCGGCCAGATTGACGATCACGGCCAGCAGCGCCAGGCGCAGCGGCCAGCGCCAGCGGCGCCATTCGGTGGCCGATCCCGTGGCCGTGCCCAGGGCGGCGGCCAGATCCAGCCCAGCGCCCTTGGCGCCGGCGATCCAGTGCGCCCAGTGGTCCAGCTCCACCGTCACGCCAGCCATGCCGGCGGCCAGCTGTTGATAGTGCGCCAGCTCGGCCTGTGCCACATACACCGTCAGCGGCACGTCGCCGGCAAACGCGCGCGTCGTCAGCAGCGCCTGTTGCGGCTGGGGTGGCAAGACCAGGCCCAGTCCCTCTTGCGGCGCCTGGCGCAAGGCCAGTTCCAGGCCATCGCCGCTTGCCTGCAAGGATGCCGTCACGCTGCCCGGCTGCAAGGGCAGGCACAGTTGCGACGGCAGCAGCACCACCTTGCGCGCGCCCTGCGCCAGCAAAGCCTTGACGAGTACCTCGGCCCAGGCGCGCTGCGCCACGGCCACCGTGCGCATGCCGGCAGCGTCGGGCGCGCCGGCGGCCAGCAGGCAATCCTGCGCGTCGCCCAAAATATGTTCTTCCACCAGGCCCGGCAAGGCTGCGCGCAAACGGGCGCCGGCCAGCGGCGGCATTTTCAGGCGCAGCAGGGTCACATCGGCCGCGGCCAGCAGCAGCACCACCTGCTTCGCGCCGGCGATCAGCTGGCCCAGGCTGCCCAGCGGCGCGCTGCCCTGTTGCAACAGGGCGCCGCCGTCGCCGGCCAGCACGAAGGAGCAGGCAGGCGCGCTGTCGGTAGACGCCTTGGCCGGGTGACGGATATACAATATTGTCAAAGTGACTCGCTTTCAGCTGTTAATTTTCCCGCAGCCAGACCAGGCTGGTGGTGCGTTGCGGATCCGTTTTTCGATTGACGAGCGCCACGGCGTCCAGGGCGGCACGGTCCAGCCGCACGCGGATGACGGTGAGAAAGTAGCGGCTCTTCACATCGAGTTCCACGCCTTCAATCAATGCAGCATTAATATTATTCTGGAAATTTAACTTATCGACAAACTTTTTGCGCGGATTGCTCAAAGTCAGGGCGCTGGCCTCGGACAGCGACATCATCGTCACGGCCGCCAGCACCTCGGCCGGGGCCGTATTCACGTTCACGGGCGTTATTTCCGGCAATACGATGATGAAATCGCGCAGTTTTTCAATGATCTGTGGCGTGTAGCCGGGCACGGCCAGCAAATCCTCGATCTGCGTGAACGCCACCGGCTCGCTGCCGCCGCCCGATGCGGGCGCGGCAGCGGGCGGCGTCTTGCCGTCGGTGCCGCTGGCAACAGTGCGCGGTTTCGGCTTCGCGCGCAGCACGGCATCGGCCGTCGCTTGCGCCAGGGAACTATCGAGCTGCAAGTTGGACAGCAAACGCTGATAGGCCAGCACCTGTTTCGCATTGATGCCGCCCGTGGCTTCAAGCAGGTTGGTAATATTGAAGCGCGCCTGCGCATCGAGCGCGCGGCCCGAGACGGTGGCGTCGAATTTTTCCGTGTCGACCTTTTCGCGGTCCACATAATCGTCGAGCCGCGCTTCCTCGATGGGCGTGGCCCAGACGCCATCGGCCGCCGTCAGCATGGGATTGTCCTGCCGCAGCCAGAAGCGGGCGAAGTCGACCATGCCGCGCATGGCCCACTGCGTCTGCAGGCGCAGGCGCTGGTTTTCCATCGAACGCACTTGCACCTGCTGCTGCCAGAACAGGCTGGCGACGACGGTAATCGCCAGCGCCGTCAGCAGCAGGGCCGTGATGACGGCCACGCCGCGCTGGCGCGAGGGAAACTTGAAGCGCGTCATCCCGGCCCCAATAAAAAGACTTTCGACAGGCCCGCGTCCTGGCCCGGCATCTGCAGGGTCACTTCCAGGCCCGGCACTTGCGTGGAAATGGTGGCGCCCGCCGTCAGCACGTTCCAGGCGCCATTGCTCCAGCCGCGCATGACCATGCTGTCGATGCCGTTCATCAAGGTGACGTCGGCGCCGGAGGTATCGGTATCGTCGCGCGCCGCCTGCCACAGGGTGTCGAGCACGGCCAGGTCGCGCGTGCCGTTCGACTCGCGCCGCGTCAGCACGCCGCCGCGCAGGCGGTAAGTGACCACTTGCAACTGTTGCGGCTCCTGTTCCGAGGCGGCCAGACGCACCAGGGTCAGGCGGTCAGTCTCCGCCGACAGGTTGATGCGGCCATTGAGCAGGGTATTGTTCTGGCCGGCGCCGGCCAGGTGGTCGCAATCGCTCTGCATCTGGGCAAACGCCAGCTGCATGCCGCGCGCCTGTTCCAGCTGGCTGGTCAGCACTTCGCGCGAGCGCATGATGCTGTCGAGGCCGCGCCAGCCCAGCACGGCGACCATGGCCAGGATGCCGATCGCCACGAGCAGCTCGATCAGGGTGAAACCACCGGCAGGGACAATGCGGCGCGCCATCAGTCGTTAAAGGAAAGTAATACCAGGCGCACGATGCGCCGGGCCGGATATTGCGCGTCATACACGTTCACGCGCACTTGCCGGATGCGGGGATTCGGCGTGGCCACCACTTCTTCTTCACAGATCAGTTTCAAGTCGCCCTGCGGACAGTCGACCGTGCGCTTGCCCGTCTGCGGAAAGGTCTTCGCCAGGCGCAAGCGCACCAAATGGTTTTCCGCCGACCAGGTGGCCATCATGGCGCTGCGCAAGCCGTCGCTGTTTTGCGTCAGGCTGCCGACGGCGCGCAAGGAGGCGCCCAGGGCCGTGCCGACGATGACGAGGGCGACCAGCACTTCCAGCAAAGTGAAGCCGCGCTGGCGGCGGTGACGTGAAAGCGGCATCATTGTTCGACCGTGAAGTGGCCGATGCCGTCGGCGCGGATGGCCACGCTGCGCTCGCCGCTGGCCAGGGTCAGGACAAAAGGCTTGTCGACCGGTTCGCGGCCGAAGATGATGCGCAGCGGCTGGGCCACGCTGTTCGAAGGCTGCACGCTGAGCAGCATGGGCGTGTTGGCAAACGCGCGCTCGCGCAGCAAATCGTCCTGCGTCACGGGCTGCCACAGCTTTTCATTGAGAACCAGGAAACGGTATTGATTTTCGTCAGCCTCAAACGCCACTTGCCGGCTACGCACGATGGCTTCATCGCGCGCCAGTTGCAGCAGCAGCGCGATGCGCTCGGCTTCCTTTTGCAAGGCTTGCTGGCCATTCGGCATGGCGTTCAGCGACACCAGGCCCAGTGTGACGCCGATGATGACCATCACCACCAGCAATTCGATCAGCGTGAAGCCGCTGGCGCGTGGCCGGGGCGGTGCGCGACCGGTGGTCATGGCAGACATGCAATGGAAAACTTACAGTTCCCAGGAACCGATATCGGCGTCGTCGCCGCTACCGCCAGGCTGGCCGTCGGCGCCCAGCGAAATGATGTCGACTTCGCCTTTCACGCCCGGCGACAGGAACTGGTACGGGTTGCCCCATGGATCCTTCGGCATTTTTTCCAGGTAGCCGCCCGCTTTCCAGCCATTCGCGGCCGGTCCCGTGGTCGGTTTTTCGATCAGCGCCTGCAAGCCCTGCTCGGTGGTCGGGTAGCGCTGGTTATCCAGGCGATACAGTTTCAAGGCTTGCATCACGGTAGCGATGTCGACTTTCGCCGCCGCCACTTTCGACTCGCCCGTGCGGGCGATCAGCTTGGGCACCACCAGCGACGCGAGGATACCCATGATCACCACCACGACCATGATTTCGATCAAAGTGAAGCCGCGCGCGCGGCGCTGGCGTATCGGATGGTTTGCTGCGTTTTGCATAAGAAAGAGAGAAGAAGGTGAGTAATGAGTGCAGAGTATAAAGCGGAAATATGACAAAGCCTGTCATATAGGGAAAAATTTCTGCGGGGTCTGTCAGGCCGGCAAGACCACTTCGCCGCAAACGGCGCAGCCGGGGTCGCGCGCAACGCGCATGCTGCTCCATTCCATGTGCAAGCCGTCGAGCAGCAGCAGCCGGCCGGCCAGCGATTCGCCCGCGCCCATGATGAGTTTCAGCGCCTCGGCCGCCTGCATGGCGCCCACCACGCCGACCAGCGGCGCGAACACGCCCATGGTCGAGCACGCTTCGTCCGTGAACTGCTGCTCCTGCGGAAACAGGCAGGAATAGCATGGCTGCGTGCCCGTGCGCGGGTCGAACACGCTCACTTGCCCGTCGAAACGGATCACGGCGCCCGACACCAGCGGCACCCTGGCCGCCACGCAGGCGCGGTTGACGGCATGGCGCGTGGCGAAGTTGTCGGTGCAGTCGAGCACCACCGTGGCGGAGCAGACCAGTTCAGCCAGGCGCGCGCCGTCGAGGCGCTCCTGCAAGGCGACGATGTCGATCTCGGGATTGATGCCGGTCAAGGTCTCGCGCGCCGACAGCACTTTCGGCTGGCCCACGCGCTGTGTGGTGTGGGCGATCTGGCGCTGCAGATTGGTCAGATCGACCGTATCGTCATCGACCAGAGTCAGCTTGCCGACACCGCTGGCGGCCAAATACATGGCGGCCGGCGAGCCCAGCCCGCCCGCGCCGATCACCAGCACATGCGCATCGAGCAAGGCTTGCTGGCCTTCGATGCCGATCTGATCAAGCAGGATGTGGCGCGAATAGCGCAGCAGTTGATTGTCGTTCATGGTTTTACGTCTACTGCAAACCCAGATCAAACCCTGGGGTCGGACCCTCAGGGTCCGACCCCGGCACTTGCATTGGGTTAAGCATCAAGGCTTCTGCACTGGAATCTTTTTATCGTCCGCCTTGATGTCGGAAGCGATTTCCGGCTTGGCGCCGATCTTGTCAACCTTGGCGTCCACCTTGGCCAGCTGCACCGGCAAGCCCTGGAAGTGGTTCAAGGCTTGTTGCAGCTGGAAATCGTCCTTGGCGCCGTATTCGAGCGGCTTGCGCTTTTTCGCCGTGGCGATCAGGCGCTGCTCTTCTTCCAGCTGATCCTGCATGCCTTCCATCGTCGGCCTGGCCGCTTCCGGCTTGCCATCGTTGCTGCTCAAGTGTTTTTCCAGGTCCGCCTCGCGGATGCGCAGGCTGTTCCAGCCGTCGCCCTCGGCCGTTTCATCGACCAGCAAGTCGGGCACGATGCCGCGCGCCTGGATGGCCCGGCCTTTCGGCGTGTAGTAGCGGGCCGTCGTCAGCTTGATGGCCGTGTCGGCCGTGATCTGGCGCAAGGTTTGCACGGAACCCTTGCCGAACGTTTGCGTGCCGATGACGGTGGCGCGCTGGTA
This sequence comes from Janthinobacterium rivuli, assembly GCF_029690045.1. Lineage (NCBI taxonomy): Bacteria > Pseudomonadati > Pseudomonadota > Betaproteobacteria > Burkholderiales > Oxalobacteraceae > Janthinobacterium > Janthinobacterium rivuli. The sequence continues at coordinate 583,911 of NZ_CP121464.1, read as the reverse complement.
ATCCTGCAAGGCGCCGGCGACGATTTCCGAGGCGGACGCGGAGCCGGCATTGACCAGCACCACCAGCGGCACGGTTTTCAGCGCGGCCGGCAGCTTGGCCAGCGGATCGGCCTTGGCGCCCGGCGGCGCATAGAATTCGCGGCGGCCATAAAACACCTGTTTCGACTCGGGCAACTGGCCCTTGGTCGAGACGATCACGGAGTTACCCGGAAGGAATGCCGTTGCCACGCCGATGGCGCCCGGCACGACGCCACCGGGATCGTTGCGCAAGTCCAGCACCAGGCCCTTGAGCTTGGGGTCTTGCGCATACAGGGCGTTGATCTTTTTGACCATGTCATCGACGGTCGGTTCCTGGAACTGGGCGATGCGCAGCCAGGCATAGCCGGGTGCGACCATCTTGGCCTTGACGCTTTGCACGCGGATTTCCTCGCGCACGATGGGGAACACCAGCGGCTTGCTTTCGCCCTTGCGCGACATCGTCAACACCAGCTTGGTGCCAGGCTGGCCGCGCATTTTCTTGATGACTTCTTCCAGCTGCAAGCCCTTCAGCGGGATATTGTCGAGACGGGTGATCAGGTCGCCCGCCTGGATACCGGCCTTGGCGGCGGGGCTGTCCTCGATGGGCGAGACGACTTTCACGTAGCCGTCTTCCATGCTCACTTCGATGCCGATGCCGACAAACTTGCCCTGCACGCTTTCGCGCATTTCCTTGAAGGCATTCTTATCGAGATACACGGAGTGCGGATCGAGCGACGCGACCATGCCGGAAATGGCTTCCGTTAAAAGTTTCTTGTCTTCCACCTTCTCGACATAATCGGACTTGATCAGGCCAAAGACGTCGGACAACTGGCGCAGCTCGTCGAGCGGCAGCGGGGCGTTCGTGATTTTTTGCGCCACGGCCGGGAACTGCAGCGACATGCCAATACCGGCCAGGACGCCCAGACCGATCAGGCCGATACTCTTGACTTTGATACCCATGTATTCTTCGCAATCTACAAATTCGCTGCCGCAGCAATGGTGGGAACTGAATTAAAACTTCACCCAGGTGGCGGGGTCGAAGGCGCGGCCCTGATGACGCAATTCAAAGTATAGCCCTGATTCCTCGTTGCCGCCGCTGTTGCCCGCGCTGGCAATGGCGTCGCCGCCCTTGACGGCGTCGCCCACCCGTTTCAGCAGGGATTGGTTATTGCCATAAATGCTCATGTACTGGCCGCCATGGTCGACGATGATCAAATTGCCGAAACCGCGCAGCCAGTCGGAAAACACGACGCGGCCGCCGGCGATGGCGTGGATCTCGCTGCCTTCGCCCGTGCGGATGAACACGCCCTTCCAGCTGGGGCCGTCACCGCGCTTGCTGCCGAAGCGGGCGGCGATCTTGCCGGCCACGGGGGCGCGCAGCTGCCCTTTCAGGCTGGCAAAGGCGCCGGCTGGCGCAGCCGGGCCCAGGCTCGGGCGTTCCGGCTCCGGTTCGGGCTTGGGTTCCGGCTTAGGCGCCACCTTGGCCACTTGCGGCGGCTCGTCGTCGTCGATCGGTTCCAGTTTCACAGGCGGCGGTGGCGGCGTTTGCGGCTTGATCTTGCCCGATTTGTTTTGTTGCTCTTTTGCCAGGCGTTCGCGTTCGGCCTGGGCCTGGGCGGCCTTGGCGCGCGCGGCCAGCAGGCGTTCGCGTTTTTCCGCGGCGATCTTGGCGTCGGCGGCCGCTTTGGCGGCGGCGCGTTGCTCGGCCAGCAATTGCTGGCGTTTCTTTTCGGCCGCGGCAGCGGCGGCCTGCTCTTCGATCAGTTTTGCCAGCTTGTCGACCAGATTGCCCATGCGCTGTTCGTCGCGCTCGACATTGCCCACTTCCTTGCGCTGCGCCACCAGGCGTTGCGACAAGCTCGTCAGCAAGGCGGCGCGGCGCGCCTTCTCTTGCACCAGCAGGGCTTTCTGGTCGCGCTCTTCCTGCGCGATTTCTTCCAGCTCATCCTTGGCGTTCTGCACGTCCGCCTGGTTTTTCTCCACGGCCAGCAAGTTGGCGCGCAAGGCTTCCAGCAGGCGCGCCTGCGCCTGCGACACATACGCCATCAGTTGCAAGTCGCGGTTGATGCGGTTCGGGTTATCGCCCGACAAGAGCAGCTTGATGCGGTCTTCGTTGCCGGCGACATATTGTTCACGCAGCAACTTTGACAGCTGTGCCTTTTGTTTCTCGACGGTGGCCGTCAATTGCTGGTGCTCTTGCCCCAGCGCATTGAGTTTCACGCCCGTCTCGCTTTGTTCCTGCGCCAGGTCGCGCAAGGCGCGGTTGGCGTTGGAAATGGCTTCTTCCGACTCGGCCAGGGTATCGGCCGCGTCATCCTTGGCGCTTTCCGTACGGCTGATGTCGCGCTTGAGCGCCGTCAGCTTTTGTTGCAATCCAGCACGTTGTGCTTCCGCGGCCGCCTTCTGCTTGCTGCGTTCGGTGGGCTTGGCGCCCTGCGCGGCACCGCTGGAAAGCAGCAGCGCCAGGCACAGCATGGCACCGGCGCGCCACGCCGGCAGGGGTCGATCAGCAGAGGGGGCGATGGCTGTGCCGCGGAAGAAAGACGACAAGTTACTTGGCCTTCCCTTGGTTCGCCACGGCTGCTTGCGCTGCCGCAATCGCTGCCGGGTCGCCCAGGTAGTAGTGACGGATCGGTTTCAGGTCGGCGTCCAGTTCATACACGAGCGGCTGGCCGTTCGGGATGTTCAGGCCGACGATGTCGCTGTCGCTGATGCCGTCGAGCATCTTGATCAGCGCGCGCAGGCTGTTGCCGTGGGCCGAAATGATGATCTTTTTGCCAGCGCGGATGGCCGGGGCGATTTCTTCATCCCAGGCCGGCATCACGCGCGCCACGGTGTCTTTCAGGCATTCGGTCAGCGGAATCGACGCTTGCGGCAAGCCGGCGTAGCGCGGATCGTTGAACGAGGCGCGGTCGTCATTCGCTTCCAGCGGCGGCGGCGGCGTATCGTAGCTGCGGCGCCATACCAGTACTTGCTCGTCGCCATACTTGGCGGCCGTCTCGCCCTTGTCCAGGCCTTGCAGGGCGCCGTAGTGGCGCTCGTTCAAGCGCCAGTCGTTCTTGATCGGCAAATACATCATGTCCATCTCGTCGAGCGCCAGCCACAGGGTGCGGATGGCGCGCTTCAGGACGGAAGTGTAGGCCACGTCGAACGTAAAACCTTCCTGCTTGAGGATCTGGCCGGCGGCCCTGGCTTCGTTGACGCCCTTTTCCGTCAGATCGACGTCGGTCCAGCCGGTGAAGCGGTTATCGAGGTTCCAGGTGGACTCGCCGTGACGCATGAAAACGATTTTGTACATAGTTCTATCTTCTCAAGGGGTTCAAATCAAAAAAGCAAAACGTAAAAAGACCTCGTCCAGCTTCTATTTTATAATGCGCGGATTGACTTAAACCATTGGACCCTACGTGAAATTCATTATCGACCACATTTTTCTGTTTGCCATCGTCATTATTTCCGGCGGCGCCCTCCTCTGGCCACTGCTGTCGATGCGCGGCAAGCGCGCGACCGTGCTGGAAGTCACGCAACTGATCAACCGCGGCAAGACCATCATCGTCGACGTGCGCAGCGCGGAAGAATTCGCCACGGGCCACTTGCCTGACGCGAAAAATATTCCGCTGCCGGAACTGGCAAAACGCGTGGGCGAGCTGGAAAAATTCAAAACGCGCCCCATTGTAGTGGTTTGCCAGAAAGGTTCGCGTTCGGCAACCGCCGTCGGCCTGCTGGGCAAAGCTGGTTTCGCTGAGGCAACGAGCCTGGAAGGCGGCCTCGACGAATGGAAAAAGCAAGGTTTGCCATTGAAAACCTTGTCGCTGGCGAAATAAGCCGGCATTAACTGAAGGAATAATCATCATGACCGTACCCGTAATTGTGTATAGCACCGCCGTGTGCCCGTATTGCGTGCGCGCCGAGCGCCTGCTGGAATCGAAGGGCGTGACCGTGCAAAAGATCCGCGTCGACCTCGACCCGGAAGAGCGCATCAAGATGATGGAACGCACGGGCCGCCGCACGGTGCCGCAGATCTATGTGGGCGATACCCACGTGGGCGGATTCGACGATTTGTATGCGCTTGATCAAGCCGGCAAGCTGGACCCCTTGTTAAATGGCACGGCAGCCTGATATAAAGCGGGTTCGAGAAATTGCTTGGTTTTTTGTCGTATGGTTTTGATACAATTGCCCTCGCACCTGATCTGGCCGTGCCTATCCGGCACGGTTTGAATACCGCAAGTACCATATTTGAACGGTGTGCCGTTCTTGTCCTTTACAACGAAAGCGTTCCATGTCCGACGAAAATCTGCAACCAGTCTTCCAAATCCAACGCGTCTACCTGAAAGACATGTCGCTGGAACAACCAAATTCCCCAGCTATTTTCCTGGAACAAGAAGCACCAGCCATCGAAGTGGCACTGGACGTGGGCGCTGCGCCTCTGGCCGACGGCATCTTCGAAGCCACCGTGACCATCACCGTCACCGCCAAAGTCGGCGAAAAAGTCGCTTTCCTGGTTGAAGGCAAGCAAGCCGGTATCTTCGAAGCACGCAACATTCCTGCCGATCAACTCGATCCGCTGCTGGGAATCGGCTGCCCGAACATCATCTACCCTTACCTGCGCGCCAACATCGCCGACGTGATCACCCGTGCCGGCTTCCCGCCAGTGCACCTGGCCGAGATCAACTTCGAAGTGTTCTACCAACAACGTCTGCAAGCTATTGCTGACGCCGCTGCAGCTGCCCCGGCAGCCGACGCGACGACGCACTAAGCTTCAGGCAAGACCCCGCCAGCCATCAAGGCTGGCCTGACACGGCGGCCTGGCCGCCGTGTTTCGTTAAGGTTCAAAATATCATGTTGAAAAGTGCGCTCTTGAGCAAGTTCCGCTGGATGGCCGGCGCCGTGCTGCTGCTGGCGACCGCCGCCAGCCACGCCGTCGATTTCAAAACGGTGGGCGCCGCTCCCGTGATCCTGTACGACGCGCCATCCTCCAAGGGCGGCAAGCTGTACGTGGCGCCACGCGGCATGCCGCTGGAAGTCGTGCTCAGCTACGGCGAATGGGTCAAGGTACGCGACGCCAGCGGCGAAATGGCCTGGACGGAAGCCAAGGGCCTGTCGGCCAAGCGCAACGTCGTGGCGCGCGCCGCGAACCTCAAGGTTCGCGCCAGCCCCGACGACACCGCCTCCGCCATCCTCCTCGTCGACAAGGGCGTGCTGCTGGAAATGAGCGAGCAAGCGAGCTCCGGCTGGGTCAAGGTGCGCCACAAGGATGGCCAGAGCGGCTACGTCAAGACCAGCGAAGTGTGGGGCCTGTAAGCACCGCGTCCGTTCCCCCTGCCCCGTTGAGGTTGCATGCAAGTTTCTCCTGAAGTCACTCCCGATCGTATTCCCGCCGCCCGCAAGATCACCCTCCTGGGCGCCGGCGCCTGGGGCACGGCCGTGGCCATGGCCCTGGCCGGCCGCCACGACGTGCTGCTGTGGGGCCGCAACGGCGACGCCATGGCCGCCATGGCCGCCAGCGGCGAAAACAGTTATTTGCCCGGTTTCCCACTGCCGCCGCAACTGCGCATCAGCGCCGATTTCGACGCCGCCGTCGCGCATGCCGCTGGCGAACACGGCCTCCTGATCGCCGCCTGCCCCGTGGCGGGCTTGCGGCCCATGCTGCACCAGTTGAAAGACAAGGCCATCGGCAACCTCGTGTGGCTGTGCAAAGGCTTTGAAGGCGGCACGGGCTTGCTGCCGCACCAGATCGTGCAGGAAGTGCTGGGCGACACGGTCCCCGGCGGCGCCCTGTCCGGCCCCTCGTTCGCGCAGGAAGTGGCACGCGGCTTGCCGTGCGCGCTGACCATCGCCTCGCACAATGCCGGCTTGCGCGGCGCCGTCGTCTCGGCCTTGCATGGCGGCACCATCCGCGTGTATGCGAGCGAGGACCTGGTGGGCGTGGAAGTGGGCGGCGCCGTCAAGAACGTGCTGGCGATCGCCACCGGCGTGGCCGACGGCCTGGGCCTGGGCTTGAATGCGCGCGCCGCGCTGATCACGCGCGGCCTGGCGGAAATCACGCGCCTGGGCACGGCCCTGGGTGGCCAGACAGAAACGTTCATGGGCTTGACGGGCATGGGCGATCTGATTCTGACGTGCACGGGCGACCTGTCGCGCAACCGCCGGGTCGGTCTGGGCCTGGCGCAAGGCAAGGCGCTGGAGACCATCGTGGCTGAACTCGGTCACGTGGCCGAAGGTGTGCCGTGCGCCAAGGCCGTGCGCGAACTGGCGCGCCGCATGGGTGTCGACATGCCGATCACTAACGCGGTGGCCGGCGTGCTGTTCGATGGGGATTTACCGCACGTGATGGTGCAGCAGCTGCTGTCGCGCGATCCGCGCGCCGAGGCGGCCTAAGGCGACCTGGTGCGCCAGGAAAACCTAGCGCCCCGCCTTGTGCATGAGTATCGTGAGCAACAATAAACTGTCTTCGCGCGCTTCCAGGGCGTGTGCCTGGCCGCCGAGCAAATACAGCATCTGCCCCGGCCCCAGCACCTGCACGCCGCCATGCGCCTCCACCGCCACCTCCCCTTGCAGGCACAGCAAGGTGATCTCGCCGAGTACATGATGCTCGGGCATGGTCTTGCCTTTGGGCATGCACATGCGGATCAGTTCCAGCTCATCCGTCTTGGCCAGCGCGATGGCGGAAAACTGCGACAGGTCGTCGCCGTCCCTGCGCAGCACGTCGATCACCTGTCCTGAACTTGCGTGCTCCAGTGCCATCATGTGCTCCTTCAGCAGTTACTCGGTGACTTCCTCCGGCTCTTTCGCGCCGCGCATCCACTCGACCAGCGGCCATGCATCCTTCAAGCCTTCCGCCAGGGTCGGCAGCAGTTGCTCGGGGGCGTTGACGGGCAGCGGCACTTCGGTCCAGACAAAAAAGCTTTTCAGCTTGATGAATTCGATATGTTCGGCATCCGCGTCAAACCCCTTCGGCGGGCGCTGCAGCTTGCCCTCGTTCTGGATCGTGCCGAAGCGGGCCTTCAAACGCTTATTTTTCAGCACTTTGGAAAAACCTGGCGCATCGTTGAGCATGTGCTCGCGCAACGCCTTCAGGCGGCCCGGTGGCGGCATGTATTCGCCGGCGCCGAACAGCAAGTTGCCCTGGCCGTCGATCTGCAGGTAATACGTGGGGCCGCCCGCCTTGCTGGGACGGCGCATGTCGTTCGGCGCGATGGCGGCCGAAAAACGCGTCTTGTACGGACTTTTATCGTGCGCGAAACGCACGTCGCGGTTGATGCGGAACAAAGCCTTCTTTGGATTGCAGTATTTCACGGCCGGATCGAACTTGCCGAGTTCAGCAATGAGTGACGTCACCAAGGCGAGAAATTCCTCGCGCAGGATATCGTAGCGGGGCTTGTTCATCACAAACCAGGGACGGTTGTTGTTGTCGCTCAGTTCACGTAAAAATTGGGTCAAATCACGCACATGCATGTGTCAAATTCCGATCAGCAACTATTTGGAAAGCTCTTTCGGGATGGGGCGCTTGCCCACCATCACGTCGAGTGCCGCTTCGCGATTCTTGCGCAGCACCGTCATTTTAGCTTTTTCGCCGGGCGGCAGTTGGGCGATCAAATTGAGCATTTCCGTCGTGTCGCCGACGGGCTTGCCTTGCACCGTCAGCAGGATGTCGCCGGGCACGATGCCCGCCTTGTCGGCCGGGCCGTTGCGTACCACGCCGGCGATGATGGCGCCGCTCGTGCGCTGCAAGTTGAAGCTTTGCGCCAGTTCCGGCGTGATGTCCTGCGTTTCCACGCCGATCCAGCCGCGCACCACGTGGCCATCCTTGATGATGGCTTCCATCACCGTCTTGGCCGTCGAGACGGGAATGGCGAAGCCGATGCCGACGGAGCCGCCGCTTTGCGAGTAAATCGCCGTATTGATGCCGATCAGATTGCCGCGCGTGTCGACCAGGGCGCCGCCCGAGTTGCCGAAGTTAATCGCCGCATCTGTCTGGATGAAGTTTTCAAAGCTGTTGATGTGCAGGTTGTTGCGGCCCAGGGCGGAGATGATGCCCATGGTCACCGTCTGGCCCACGCCGAACGGGTTGCCGATGGCCAGCACCACGTCGCCCACGCGCGCCAGTTCCGATTGGCCCAGCACGATGACGGGCAGCTTGTCGAGGTCGATCTTGATGACGGCCAGGTCCGTTTCCGGATCGAGGCCCACCACCTTGGCCGGCGCCTTGCGGCCATCGGTCAGCACCACTTCGATTTCGTCGGCGCCTTCGACCACGTGGTTGTTGGTCAGCACATAGCCTTCATGGCTGACGATGACACCCGAGCCGAGGCTGTTTTTCAAGTCGTCGTCATCCCCGTCGTCCGGGTCGCGGTCGCCGAAGAAACGTTTGAAGAAGGGATCGCGCGCCAGCGGATGGGCGCCGCGCTTGGGCACTTGCAGGGTGAGGATGTTGACGACGGCGGGCATGGCGCGCGCCGCCGCGTCGCGGTAGGAGCCGGGCGCCAGGCTGCTCGACGCCGTTTCCACCACGGGCACCGGTTTCGCGGGAGAGCCCAGCTGCTGTACCCGGCTGGCCGGGCGCAGCGCGCCATACACAAAGTACAGCGCCAACGCGATCGTCACGGTTTGCGCAAACAATAACCAGAATCGTCGCATACAGTTCTCTGCCCAGGTCAGCCGGCCGGTGCCGGAACGGCTTATTTTGCCAGATCGCCGCCGTTGCGTGCGTTCTGCTGCAGGGAGTCGCGGATTTCACGCAGCAGCACGATGTCTTCCGGCGTGACTGGCGCTGGCGCCGGCGCGACCGGTTCGCTGCGGCGGGCCTTGTTCATCAGGCGTACCATCTGGAAGATGATGAAAGCGAGAATGACGAAGTTGAGCAAAATGGTCAAAAAATTACCGTAGGCCAGCACGGCGCCCGCTTTTTTCGCTTCCACCAGGGTCATCGTCGTGGCCTGGCCATTCAGGGGCAGGTAGTAATTGGCGAAATCGAGGCCGCCGAAAATGCGGCCGATGGGCGGCATGATCACGTCTTGCACCAGGGAATCGACAATCTTGCCGAAGGCGCCACCGATAATGACACCGACCGCCAGATCGACGACGTTACCCTTCATTGCAAATTCTTTAAATTCTTGCATCATTGCCATGAATTTCTCCTTCGGATAGATATAAAAACATGCCGATCATACTATTGATTCCTGGTGACACCAACTTGTGGTTGTTGGCGAGACCAATTCCGGCACAGGCGTGCGCATCTAGTTCGAAAGAACTAGCCACCTCCTGCAAAAGTATATAAATTATGGTACAAGCAACGTTTTTGTTTTATTCGTTGTTTGCTTCACTTATAATTTGCGGTTGCCAGAAGTGGCTTTTTCACTTCCGGATAATCAACAAGAAACTGGCACGGGCTGCGCCATAGTCCGAAGTTCCGCAGGGATGTTGCCACTTTACCGTACAAAGATGCGGGTTGCGGCAATCAGTGGGATAGAGCTTCGGCGACGGGTTTTTCGCGGCTGCCACTCATAATAAAGATTCGCATTTTGACTGATTGGGGTTTGCATGAGTAACGAAAAGCAGGTCGATTCAGGCCGTCGCGGCTTGCTCGTCGCCACGTGCGCGGCGGGCAGTGTAGTTGGATTGGCAACCGCGGGAGCCTTGGTAAGCACCTTCCAGCCGTCGGAGCGCGCGAAAGCGGCTGGCGCGCCGGTCGAAGTAGACATCACCACCTTGCAACCCGGCGAAATGCGCACCGTCGAATGGCGCGGCAAGCCGGTCTGGATCCTCAAGCGCACGCCGGAAATGATCGCGTCGCTCAAGCAAACCGACGGCAAGGTCGCCGATGCCAATTCCCAGCGTAATCCCGCCGAATTCACGCCGGAATACTGCATGAACGAGGCACGCTCGATCAAGCCTGAAATTCTCGTCGCCGTCGGCATCTGCACCCATTTGGGCTGCTCCCCTTCCTCGAAATTTACCCCCGGCCCGCAACCGTCGTTGCCCGATGACTGGGAAGGCGGCTTCCTGTGCCCTTGCCACGGCTCCACCTTCGACATGGCTGGCCGCGTGTTCAAGAACAAGCCGGCGCCGGACAACCTGCAAGTGCCGCGTCATATGTATCTGAGCGACACCAAATTGCTGATAGGTAAAGACGAGAAAGGCGAGGCTTGATCATGGCTGCTTTCAAAGAAACGAAGTTCCCGGCAGACGCTCCCGTCGCCGAAAAAGCGCTGGGCTGGGTCGATGACCGCTTTCCCCTGACCAAGCTGTGGAACGACCAATGGGGCAAGTACTACGCCCCGAAAAACTTCAATTTCTGGTACATCTTCGGCTCGCTGGCCATGCTGGTGCTGGTCTTGCAGATCGTCACCGGCATCTTCCTGACCATGCACTACAAACCGGATGCGGCCCTGGCCTTCAATTCCGTCGAGTACATCATGCGCGAAGTACCGTGGGGCTGGCTGGTGCGCTACATGCACTCGACGGGCGCCTCGGCCTTCTTCATCATCGTCTACCTGCACATGACGCGCGCCCTGCTGTACGGCTCGTACCGCAAGCCACGTGAACTGATCTGGCTGTTCGGTTTCGCCATCTTCCTGTGCCTGATGGCCGAAGCATTCTTCGGCTACCTGCTGCCATGGGGCCAGATGTCGTACTGGGGCGCCCAAGTGATCGTCAACCTGTTTGGCGCCATCCCGCTGATCGGCCCTGACCTGTCGCTGTGGATCCGCGGCGACTACGTTGTTTCCGACGCGACCCTGAACCGCTTCTTCGCTTTCCACGTGATCGCTATCCCGCTGGTACTGCTGGGCCTGGTTGCAGCGCACTTGATCGCCCTGCATGAAGTCGGCTCGAGCAATCCGGACGGCATCGAAGTGAAAGAAAACCTGGGCGCCGACGGCCACCCGGTCGATTCGATTCCGTCGCATCCGTACTACACCGTGCATGACCTGTTCGGCGTATCGATCTTCCTCGTCATTTTCAGCGCCGTCGTCTTCTTCGCGCCGGAAATGGGCGGATATTTCCTGGAATACAACAACTTCCTGCCGGGCGATTCGCTGAAGACCCCGCTGCACATCGCGCCAACCTGGTACTTCACGCCGTTCTACTCGGTGCTGCGCGCCACCACGGCCGACTTCATGTACGTGCTGATGGGTGTCGTGGCCGCCTACGTGGTGTTCATCTGGCTCAAGTCGCGCCTGTCGACGACGGTCAAATCCATCATCGCCGGCATCGCCATCGTCGCCATCATCGGCATGCTGCCGCAGGTGCTGGACGCGAAATTCTGGGGCGTGGTGTTCTTCGGCGGTTCCGTCGTGATCCTGGCGTTCCTGCCATGGTTAGATCATTCGCCCGTGAAATCGATCCGCTACCGTCCGACCTGGCACAAATATGTGTACGCCATCTTCGGCCTGTCGTTCCTGATCCTCGGCTACCTCGGGACCCAGGCGCCAACGGATGCGAAAACCATCGTGTCGCAAGTGTGCACCCTGATTTACTTCAGCTTCTTCCTGCTGATGCCATGGTGGAGTGCAATGGGCAAGTTCAAGACCGTGCCGTCGCGTGTGACGTTTCACCCGCACTAAGCCGCTCTCACGCCACGCTCAAAGGACATACATCATATGAAGATTGCAAAAAAACTGCTCGCCATCCTGGCCTTCGTGCCTGCCATGGCTCTCGCCAGCGAAGGCGGCTTTCCGCTGGACAAGGCTCCTGACCGCCAGACCAACATGGCGGCGCTGCAACATGGCGCCAAATTGTTCGTCAATTATTGCCTGAATTGCCACGCCGCCGTGTCGATGCGCTACAACCGTCTGAAAGACCTGGGCTTGACGGAAGACCAGATCAAGCAGAATCTGTTGTTCTCCAGCGATAAAGTCGGCGACCTGATGACGACAAGCCTGGCACCGCAGGACGCCAAGGCCTTCTTTGGCGTCGTACCGCCGGATTTGTCGGTAATTTCGCGCGCGAAATCATCTTCCGCTGGCACAGGCGGCGACTACCTGTATACTTACCTGCGTACGTTCTATAAAGACGACACTCGTCCGACCGGCTGGAACAACATGGTCGTGCCGAATGTTGCCATGCCGCATGTATTATGGGAATTGCAAGGTGTCCAGTCTGCCAAGTTCGTGGAAGAGAATGATCCGCACGACGCTGGCAAAAAGATCCACAAATTTGCCGGCTTCGAGCAGGTCAAGCCAGGTACGTTGAACAAGATCGAGTATGACAATGCGGTAGCCGACCTGGTCGGCTACATGGAGTGGATGGCCGAACCGGCACAGCAGACACGCAAGCGCCTGGGCGTGTGGGTGCTGCTGTTCCTGTCGGTCTTTGCTCTGCTGGCATGGCGCCTTAACGCGTCGTTCTGGAAGGAAGTCAAATAAGTGAGGCGCCGGCCATAGGCCGGTTTATGCCTGTTTCTGCGTTGTCCGCATGAGTGGACAAGCGACCTGGGGTGAGCCGTTCGCGGCTTCACCCCCTTTGTTTCTAAGGAACTATAAAAAATGATGGTTCTCTATTCGGGTACAACCTGCCCATTTTCGCAACGCTGCCGCCTGGTCCTGTTTGAAAAAGGCATGGACTTCGAAGTGCGCGACGTCGACCTGTTCAACAAACCGGAAGACATTTCGACCATGAATCCGTACGGCCAGGTGCCTATCCTGGTCGAGCGCGAACTGATCCTGTATGAATCGAACATCATCAACGAGTACATCGATGAGCGCTTCCCGCATCCGCAACTGATGCCGGCCGATCCGCTGATGCGTGCCCGCGCGCGCCTGATGCTGTTCAATTTCGAAAAAGAACTGTTCGTGCACGTGCACGTGCTGGAAAGCGAACGCGCCAAGAGCAACGACAAGGCCCACGACAAGGCACGCGCGGAAATCCGCGACCGCCTGACGACCCTGGCGCCACTGTTCCTGAAAAACAAGTACATGCTGGGCGACGAGTTCTCGATGCTCGACGTGGCTGTCGCGCCGCTGCTGTGGCGCCTGGACCACTACGGCATCGAACTGTCGAAGACGGCCGCACCGCTGATGAAATACGCCGAACGCATCTTCTCGCGTCCAGCGTATATCGAAGCACTGACGCCATCCGAGAAAGTGATGCGCCGCTAAAAGATCTTCCCGGCAGGCAGCGTCTGCCGGGGCATCTTGCGTCAGCAGCCAGTCTTTTGAATTACCGGTGCGCCCGCCTCATGCTTGATGGGGGGCGCTCCCGCCTCACAGTGCCTACCATGTCTGAAATCTCAACCAAACCTTATATGCTGCGCGCCATCTACGAGTGGTGCACCGACAGCGGCTACACGCCTTATCTCGCGGTCAAAGTCGATTCGCGCACCACGGTACCGATGGAATACGTGAAAAAGGGCGAGATCGTGCTCAACATCAGCTTCGGCGCCACCAGCGGCCTGAAGATGGACAACGACGCCATCCGCTTCCACGCCCGCTTTGGCGGCGTCTCGCGCGAAATCTACGTGCCGGTCGACAATGTGATGGCCATCTACGCCAACGAAAACGGCCAGGGCATGGCCTTCGAGCCCGTGCTGGGCAACGATGATCCCGACGCGCAACCGACGGACAGCCCGGCCTCCGCCGACGTGCCGCCGCCAGCGATCGCCCCGGTCTCCAGCGCCCCGACCCTGTCGTCCGTACCGACCAGCTCCCCCGAACAACGCGACAACGCTACCCCAAGCGACGACGAGCCACCAAAAAAAGGCGGCCGCCCGACCCTGACACGCATTAAATAGCGTATAATTCGCAACGCGCAGTTTTTGCCGACTTAGCTCATTTGGTAGAGCAGTTGATTTGTAATCATCAGGTGGCCAGTTCGAAACCGGCAGTCGGCACCAAGAATATTCAGTAAATCAAAGGGTTATAGATATTTTATCTATAGCCCTTTGCCGTTTCTGGGACATTTGCTGCAATCCCCCCTACGCTAAAGCTATGTCCATGGCTGATGCTTATCATTCATATACTTCCGCAAGAAATATCCGGTATGCAGATAAATTCGATTTATCCGATATTCAGATATATTGACTTTATCCGAATATCAGATAAAATTTGTTTATCTGAATAGCGGATATTTGAAATGTCTTGCGCACCCACCTCCCTACTTCTGCTCACCGCGTCACAGCTCGGCCAACTGCTCGTATCGACTCGCAAGCGGCACAAGCTCACCCAGGCGGCCATCGCAACTCATGTCGGCTTGAGCCAGAATCGCATCTCCTACCTCGAAAGCCATGCCGACGAAATCAGCGTCAAGCAGCTGCTGAGCTGGTGTTCGGCCCTCGAGCTGGAGTTGTACTTGGGCGAGCGCGATACATCCACGGCCAGCAGCTCGGCGGAGTGGTAGCCATGGGTCGCCGCTCACACAGCCAAACACTGCACCTCTGGGCCAATGGCGACTACGTCGGCCGCTGGACGATCAACGCCAATGGGGACTCCGAACTGGCGTACGACGCCGGCTGGCGCCAATCCAGGCTTGGTCGCCCCATCTCGCTGTCGTTGCCGTTCAATATGCACGGTGAGCCGCTGAAGGGCGCCAATGTCTCGAACTACTTCGAGGGCTTGCTGCCGGACAGCGACATCATTCGTAAGCGTGTTGCGACCCGCTTCAAGACAGGCTCGCTCGACTCTTTCGACCTGCTCGCGGCCGTTGGCCGGGACTGCGCAGGCGCCTTGCAACTGCTGCCGGAAGGTGCCACACCGGAAAAACTTGTTCATGTTGACGGCATCACCGTCAGCGAGGAAGACATCGAGCGCCACCTGCTTGAAGTGGTGAGCCTGGAGCGGCACGGCGCCGTCGATGACGCCGACGACGACTTCCGCATTTCGCTCGCCGGGGCGCAGGAGAAGGACGCATTCCTCTGGTGGGATGGAAAATGGATGAAGCCGCGCGGCGCCACGCCGACGACACACATCTTCAAGCTTCCAATCGGGATGGTGGGCGGGAAGCGGGCCGACTTCACCACGTCGGTCGATAACGAATGGTTGTGCCTGCGCCTGTTCAAGGAATTCGGACTGCCCACGGCCAATGCCGAGATTGCGACGTTTGGCGCGCAACGCGTGCTCGTCGTCGAGCGCTTCGACCGCACGCGCTCGGCCAACGGTAAGCAGCTGTTCCGGCTTGTTCAAGAAGACTTTTGCCAGGCCACTGGAACATCGCCGCTGCTGAAATATGAAAATGACGGCGGCCCGGGGCTCAAACAGATGTTCACCCTGCTGCAGCAATCGCGGGATAGCGCCGCGGATATGCACACGCTCATGGCATCCCAACTGCTGTTCTGGATGCTGCGTGCGCCGGATGGCCACGCCAAAAACTTCAGTATCCAGCTCCTCGCTGGTGCGGGACGATTCAAGCTGACGCCCATCTATGATGTGATGTCCGCCTACCCGGTTATCGGCCCAGGGCCGAATCAGTGGAGCGAACGCAAGCTCAAGTTGGCAATGGCGCTGCTCGGTAACAACCGGCACTACCTGGCGCATGGCATCGAGCGGCGCCACTTCAACAGCACAGCCAAAGAGGTCGGCTACGGTGTGAGCGCGGAGCCGCTGCTGCAGGACTTCATTGCACGCACGCCCGCGGTCGTAGACAAGGTCCGCAGCGAACTGCCTGTGGGGTTTTCGGAAAAGGTAGCCGACAAAATTCTGGGCGGCCTGCTTGCTTCAGCGGCCGTCCTTCAACGGATGCCGCCAGCCTGAAGGGAAGGACTTCCGGCTGGCGCGACGCATTGCTGCACCGCGCAATGACGTCCGGCACATTTAGGCGCAAGATGCGCATGTGCTTGCGCAAAGCAGGCTCCCGATGTCTGGCTTGCCTACCTGGGGAAATATCATGTCCGCACACACTTACAAGCTGATCGAACTGGTTGGCACGTCGACCGAGAGCAGCGATCAGGCGATACGCGATGCCATCGCCAAGGCGGCGCTGACAGTCAAGCATATGGACTGGTATGAAGTGACCGAGTCGCGGGGACATATCGTCGATGGCAAGGTGGCGCACTTCCAGGTCACGCTCAAGGTCGGCTTCCGGCTCGAATAGCGTACTGCGGCGCATTCACCGCCGTCCAACCGCTCCCCGGCTTTCCAGCCACTCGCGGCCGCCGCTGTTCAGCGCGGTCTCGATGACCTTTTCCGGCAAGCTGTAGACGGTCGCCCAGCTGGCGCGGCCGTCCTGCGTGTTGGCGGGAAAGCTGTGTGTTTCAATCGGCCAGTGGTACTTGCGTTTCAGCGCCTTGACGATGGCGGCCAGCGATACGCGGCCTTGCAGCGGTTCGGCGCCGGACTGGTCGCGGTTCGACAGCAGCACGGCCAGAACCTGGCCGCGGCCCGTGCGCGCGCCGGGGAAGGTGGGGGTTTTGTTTGCCATGGCCTATTTTACCGGGCAATGAACGGCAAGAGGCGCTGTGCCGCACCTTTGATCTGGCGCAAGCGCCGCGGCGGCATTGCGGCCACGACGATTACCAACTAGAAACTGGCGGAAGGCGAGGAAGTGGCGCGCAATGCCGGCGGCCACATCGGTTATCACCAGGGCACCTGAGGCGGCTGGCGTCGGCCTTTCTTACACTTTGTCCTTTCCAGTTCAGTCCGCTTTACGCAAGTGTTTGATTCAATATGCTTTTTTTGTGTGGCACGCAAGCTGCTTATCCCTGTCTACGAGATGAATCCAGGCAAGTCATTCTGGATTCTTTATCCCCCGGATTTTCCGAGACTGACCACGATAAGAGGCTGCGATGAACGTCAATCACACACGAAGCAAGACGCTGGGCTGGCTGGGCGCACTGGCGGCGGCAAGCCTGCTGGCCAGCGGTCAGGCGCAGGCTGGCGCGTACGGCCTGGCCGTCAATGAGTTGAACAATTTCCGCATCACCACCAGTGCCGGCACCTTGTCGCTGGCCGGCGCCAACCGCAATGCCAGCGACAGCGCCTTCTTCGAAGGTGGCGTGGCCGTCAATCCGCGCGCCGTCAATACGGGCCCGGCCGCCAACGCCGACGTGCTGCAAGTGTGTTCGGGCGGTGGCTGCGGCGGTTTACCGCAGAATCATTACGCACCCAGCCCCAGTTCCACCCTGGAATTCGCCCGCGGCGATGCACACGCCTTCGGCAATATGCTCAATGGCGGCTCCACCGTGCGCGCCGTTGCGGAAGCACAACGCAACACGGTCGGTGCCGCCACGTCCACGGCTGGCGACACGCTCACCGGCTCCGTCAACCTGACCCTGTCGAGCGCTGGCTTCATCACCTTCAGCTTCATGGGTCGGCGCGACCTGCGCACCAGCGTGACGACCATGGGCGACAAGTCGAGCGTGTCGATCATGGATATCTTCAATATCTCGTGCAATAATTCCAGTCCCGTGGGCTGCCTGTCGAACGCGAATGCCGACGGCGTGATCTTCCAGTTCGCGCCCGATGGCGATGCCAACAATGGCAGCGACGTCAACGGCAACCATACGGTCGGCAGCCTCGACCCGTTCAGCCTGAACATGACGGCCGGCACCAACGACCCGGCCACCGGGCGCGCCTTCACGAATGGCTTTGCGATGTTTTCCCTGACTTCGAATTTCGCCCTGCCGGCCGGCAGCTACACCTTGAACTTTTCCAAGTCCACGCGCACCGACATCGTCGTCATCGATCCCTTGCAAGTACCGGAACCGGGCACCCTGTTCCTGCTGGGCGCGGGACTGGCCGCCCTGGCTTTTACGCGCCGCCAGCCGAAATAAGCAGCCGCATGAAAAACACGCGGCGCCCGCAAAGGCGCCGCGTTTTTTATGCCGACAAAAACCCTGTTAACCGAGCCGCGCCAGCGCCTGGCGCGCCAGTTGCAGCTGCTGCAGATAATAGCGGTGCAGCATGGCTGGATCGCTCAGGTCGCGCCCCAATACCAGGCGCAGCTCGCTGGCGGGACAATCGGCGGCCTGGGTCTGCACCTGGGTTTGTATCTGCAACCCCAGTTGGCGGGCCAGCTGGCGCGCCGCCTGCTCCTGCGCGGGCCGGTATTCGACGCGCGTGCGCGCCACCTGGAAGCTGGTTTCATTGGCCAGACGCACCACCTGCACGGGAGCGCCGGCCAGACTGCGCGCCAGCGCGGCTGCCAGGCCGGGCACGCCATTGCCGTTCACAATTTCCAGGCGCGGACGGGGCACGGCGGCAGCCGGCATGGACCGCTCCGCCATGGCAGCGGCAGCGGGCACGCCGCGCGCGGCGGCCGGCACGCGCTGCAGGCGCGCCATGCCGTCGGTTTGCGTGATGTCGATGCGCGCCATGGCGGGCGCATCCTGCAGCGGCGCGGCCACGGGCGCTTTCTTCTGCGGCGCCTCCTTGCGCAAGACGGCCAGGTCGCGCCGCAGGTCGTGTTCCTGCAGACTCTGCGCCTGGCGCCGCATGACGGCGGCGCGCGCGTGCTGTCCCAGCCGTTCCAGCACTTGCGCCAGATGCTGCCAGGCCAGTGCATTGAGCGGATCGAGCAGGCACGCCTGTTCCAGCGCCGTCAACGCTTGCGCATCGCGCCCGCTCAGGGAATAGGCGTGACCGAGATTGCTGAACAGATAGGCCTGCTGCGGCTGCGGCGAACTGGCCTCCCGCGTCAGGGCCAGCCAATGGGCGATCGCCGCATCGTGTTCACCGCGCTGCGCGTGCAGCACGGCCAGGCCGTTACGCGCATTCACGTGGCGCGGCGCGGCGTGCAGGGCTTGCTCATACGCCGCTTGCGCGGCAGGCAGGTCGCCCGCGTCAAAATACTGGCGCCCCGCCGCATAGGCGGCATCGGCGTCAGGCCACTGCGGCACCGGCGCGCGGGCCAGCTGCGTGGTACAGGCGGCCAGGCCCAGACAGGCGCAGGCGGCGGCCAGGCGGGAAATCGTCAAGCGCATGGTAGCTCCTTTCAGCGGCTGGCCATGGCCGGCACGAGCACGCGATACACTTCGATCACGGCCGGCCCCATGAGCACCAGCATGAGGGTGGGAAAGACGCAAAAAATCAGCGGGAACAGCAGTTTCAGGGCGATCTTGGCTGCCGCCTCCTCGGCCAGCAGGCTGCGCTTGCCGCGCAGGTTTTCCGAATGCACGCGCAGCGAATCGCCCATGCTGGTGCCGAAACGTTCCGATTGGATCAGCATGGCAACCAGGGTGTCGACATCTTCCACGCCGCTGCGCAAGGCCAGGTTGCGCAGCGCCTTTTCCTTGGAAAAGCCGGCGCGCATTTCCATCAGCACCAGTTGCAATTCCTGCGCCAGCACCACGCTCTTGATGTGGATTTCGCCCGACACTTTGACCAGCGCGCGCTCCAGACTCAGGCCCGCTTCCACGCACACGGTCAATAAATCGAGCGCGTCGGGGATGTTTTCAAAGATGTCGCGCTGGCGCCGCTTGGCCGTGCTGGCCAGCACCAGGTTCGGCAGGTAGTAACCGACGGTGGCACTAACGCACAGCAGCAGCAATAGCACGCTGCGCAGCTGCGCCGCCATGGCGCTGGCCGCGTACAGGCCCAGCACGGTGGGAAACAGCAGGGCCAGCACGGTTTTCGCCGCAAAATACAGGGCCGGCGCGCTGGCCTGGCGCCAGCCCGCGTTCATGAAGCGCGTGCGCAGCGGCGAGCGCTCCCAGCCCTCTTCCGGCAGCGACAGCTTGCTGAACGGCTGCGCCACGCGCGCCACCCGCTCCACCCAGCCCGTGTCGGCCACCGCCTCGCTGGCGGCCGGCGCCATGGAACCGAACAGGCGCTGGCGCAAGGTGCCGGGAAAGAAGATCACCCATGCCAGCAGGGCCAGCGCCACCACCACGGCAAAGACGATCACGAGGAACAGCAGTTGTGCACCGCTCATGCGACCTCCTGTTTTATATCCTGATACGGATGACGTTGCGCATCCACACGACGCCCAGCGCCACCATGCCGGCCGCGTACCACAGCAATTTGATGCCGCTGGGATCGGTCCACAGCAGGCGGATGTATTGCGGGTTGACCAGCGCCATGACGCCGATCATCACCACCGGCATCAAGCCCAGCACCCAGGCCGACATGCGCCCCTCGGCCGACAGCACGCGCACCTGCCCCAGCAGTTTTAGCCGGGCGCGGATGATGCGCGCGATGCTGACCAGCACCTCGGCCAGATTGCCGCCCGATTCGCGCTGCACCAGCACGGCGATGACGAGGTAGCGCAAGTCCGTCAGTGGAATGCGCGCGGCCAGGTTTTGCAGCGCTTCGTTCATCGGCACGCCGTAATTGATCTCTTCGTGCGCCATCTTGAATTCGCCGCTGATCGGCTCATTGAGTTCATCGCCCACCATCTGCAGCACATTCGAAAACGAGTGCCCGGCGCGCAGCGCGCGGGCCAGGAAATCGGCCGCTTCCGGCAATTGCGCCTCGATCTTTTTCAGCCGCGCCGCGCGCGCGCGCAGCACGACCATGCACGGCCCGCCACCGGCCACGCCCAGCAGCAGCAAGGCGCCCGGCAACGGCATGGGCCAGATGGCCAGCCACAGCAGCGCCAGCAGCAGCAAGGCGCCCGCGCCGCCCAGGAACTGCGCCACCGACCAGGACAAGCCCGATTGCAGCAGCAGGTGGTCGAGCTTTGCCGCCTGCGGCAGGCGCCGCAGCCAGCGCTCGAGGCCGGGCGTGCGCGCATAGCGGCGCTGCTTGAGGATGGAGACCCGCTCGCCGCCCGCCTCGCCGCGCGCCGCCATCAGCCGCAAGCGCCGGTTGATGCGCCGCGCCGCGCTGCCGTGCGTGCCCGACCACCACAGCCAGACCCCCTCCACCATCAGGATGCAGGCGGCGAACAGCAGCACGGCAAAGCCGTAGAAGACCAGGTCCATGCTGACTCCTATTCGTAGATGCGGTCCGGATCAAAAACACTATCGGGCACGGGCGCGCCGAACATGCGCAGGCGTTCCGTAAAGCGGGGCCGCACACCCGTGGCGCAAAAATGACCGAGCACCTTGCCGTCGGCATCGACGCCCGTCTGCTCGAAGCGGAAGATTTCATGCATGGCGATGATGTCGCCCTCCATGCCCGTCACCTCCTGCAGGCTGACCAGCTTGCGCGCGCCGTCCGTCAGGCGCGACACCTGCATCACCACCGTCACGGCCGAACATATCTGCTGGCGCGTGGCGCGCGGCGTCAGGTTCACGCTGGCCATGCCGACCATGTTTTCCAGCCGCGCCAGCGCGTCGCGCGCCGTATTCGAATGGATCGTCGCCAGCGACCCTTCATGGCCCGTGTTCATCGCCTGCAGCATGTCGAGCGCCTCGGCGCCGCGCACCTCGCCCAGGATGATGCGGTCAGGCCGCATGCGCAGCGCATTGCGCACCAGCGCGCGCTGGCTCACTTCGCCCTTGCCCTCGATATTCGGCGGACGCGTTTCCAGGCGCACCACGTGCGGCTGGCGCAGCGCCAGTTCGGCCGCATCCTCGATGGTGACGATGCGCTCGCTGCCGGGGATGAAGCCGGACAGCACGTTGAGCAGGGTCGTCTTGCCGCTGCCCGTGCCGCCCGAGATCAGGATGTTGACCTTGGCCTGCCCCAGCGCCTGCAGCACCTGCACCATGGGCGGCGTCAGGCTTTTGTAGTCGAGCAGGTTGGCGATCGTCAAAGGCTGCACGGCAAAGCGCCGGATCGACAGGATCGGGCCATCGACGGCCAGCGGCGGAATGATGGCATTCACGCGCGAGCCATCGGGCAGGCGTGCGTCGACCATCGGACTCGATTCGTCGACGCGCCGGCCCACGCGCGAGACGATCTTTTCGATGATCTTCATCAGGTGCGCATTGTCGTGGAAAGTCACGTCCGTCAGCTGCAGCCGCCCGCCCCGCTCCACGTACACCTTGTCGCAGGTATTGACGAGGATATCGGACACGCTGGCATCGGCCAGCAAGGGTTCGAGCGGACCAAAGCCCAGCATCTCGTGCTGGATGTCGAGCACCAGGCTATGCCGCTCATGCTGGTTCAGGACGATGCGCTCTTCCTCGATCACGCGCTGCACCAGCAGCGCCAGCTCGTGCTTGAACTGCTCGGCCGTCAGGCGTTTCAAGCGTTCCAGGTCGATACGGTCGAGTATCGTCTGGTGCATGGTTTTTTTCAGTTCCTGGTAGGCGTGCAGCGCCAGCGCGCCTTGCCCATTCGTGGCGGGGCGCACCGTTTCATTCGCCGCCAGGCGTTCGCGTAAAGTCATCTTGGCTCCCATGATGGCTCCCGGCGGGAGCCTTGACATCGATTGCGGTCCTAGGACTCGCTGCGGCTGAACAAACGGTCGAACAGGCCGCGGCTTTCCGTCACGCGGCGCGCCGTCACCAGTTCCACCAGCTCGGCCAGGCTGCGCGCCACGGCGCTGGTGCGCGACAGCTGCAGCAGCGGAATGCCCTGGTTGACGGAGTCGGTGGCGGCAATGTAATCGTTGGGCACCGTGTGCACCACTTCGGCGCCCAGCGCCTGCTCCAGATCCGCCAGACGCAATCGCCCGCCCTTTTCATAGCGGTTGACGATCAGGCGCAGGCGCTCGCCCGGATAGCCGAGCGAGCGGAAAATGTCGAGCAGGCGGCGCCCGTCGCGGATGTCGGGCAGGGCCAGCTGCAGCACCGGATAGATGG
The DNA here is from genome assembly GCF_029690045.1 of Janthinobacterium rivuli. NCBI lineage: Bacteria > Pseudomonadati > Pseudomonadota > Betaproteobacteria > Burkholderiales > Oxalobacteraceae > Janthinobacterium > Janthinobacterium rivuli. The sequence goes on along the minus strand of NZ_CP121464.1, from coordinate 561,335 downwards.
CGTCGGCGTTGTCGAGCGCGCGCAGCGACAGCGCATCGATCTGGCGCCCCACGTCGAGCACGATGTAGTCGTAGTGCTGGCGCGCCACGGCCAGGATGCGGTCCATGTGCTCGGGCTGCATGTCGACCTTGTGCGCGGGGTCGTCGGCCGCCGCCAGCACGCCGAAGTTCGGCGTCACGTGCACCAGGCACGAAGCGAGAAAGGCGCCATCCATGCGCGCGATCTGCGCGCAGATGTCGGACAAGGTCATGGCCGGCTTCTGGTCCGACACGTATAAAGTGGCGTCGCCGAACTGGCCGTGCAGGTCGATCAGCAGCACCTTGCAGCCGGCCAGGCTGGCCAGCGCATACGAAAAATTCGTCGACAAAAACGTCGCGCCGCTGCCGCCCTTGCACGAGATGAAGGCGAGCACTTTACCGTCGCGCATCTGCGTCACGCCGGCCTGGATATCGACCCGGTCCATCGCCTCGTGGAAGGCCTTGTGCACCAGCGGCAGCTGCAGCACTTCGCGCATGCCGGCGCGCATGGCGCGGATCAGCACATCCTGCTGCTGGCCGCGCGTGAGCAGCATCAGCACGGCCAGCGGATACTGGCGCGCCAGGCGCTCGAGCAGGTCGGCTTCGTCGGCATCGATGCCGCTGGCGTCGACGATCACCAGTTCCGGCGCTTCGGGCAGCATGCGCTCGACGGCGTCGCGCAGGCCGCTGCGCCGCTCCAGCAGCCGCAGCACGGGCATGCGGGCCGCGCCTTGCGCCGCGATTTCATCGTGCAAGCTGGCGTCACGGGTAATCATCAAGGCTTTCATCACGCCTCCTTCATTCAAGGCACTACATTCGGCTGCGCCGGCGGCTTGGCGCTCATGGACAAAAGCCGGGATTGTCCGGATAGCCCAGCGACTCGGCCACCGCCATGGTGGTCCCGCTGGGCAAACGTATGGCCCCTGCGCCGGAGGGAAACATCATCCCCAGCAGCGGCAGCACGGGCCGGTAGGGCACACGCTCACAGCGCGCGCCGTCGCCGGGCTGGCACAGGCGCGCGCGCACGAAGCGGATGCAGCTGGCGCCATGCGGATCGTCCAGGCAATTGATGCGGTTACGCTGCGGGCACCCCGGCAGCACCGTTACCGGCACGGCCGCCAGCGCGGCGCCGCCCGCGCTTTCAGACAAATAATCGATGCGCACATGCGCGTCGCCGATGCCGCCACCCAGCGGCAGCGTGCCCGGCGTGGCGCGCAGCACGGCTTGCGTGCGCACGGCCTGCAAGGCGCCGGCATTGCTGAAATCGGTGACGGCGGCGGCGCGCGCCGCGCGCCGGGTAATCTCATGCACCATGTTCCACACGTACACGGCGCGCGCCATTTCCAGCATGGCGAACAGGAACAGGAAGAACAGCAGCGCCAGCATGGCGAATTCGACGGCGAAGACGCCGCGCTGACGCTGCCGGCGACGGTGCGGGTCAATGCACATAGCGCAAGGTCGCGTTGGCGCGCAGGGGAATCGGCGCCAGTTGCGGCAGCCACTTGCGGGTCAGCGCGGGCAGGAAATCCACCGGCATGTCGGCGGTGACCTTGATGCGCACCTGCAGCGGCGCCGTCGCGTAGCTGCCGCAGGCATAGGAATCGTCGGCGTACACGCAATCCACATTGACCCATGCGGGGTTGATGTCCGGCCAGCTTTCCGCCATCGCTTCGGCCACCATCTCGCGCGCCAGCGCGGCGCCCAGGCTCGCCGTGTCGAACTTGCCCATCTGCGGCAACGGCATGGTCGCCATGTAGCGCGCCGCATCGTGCGCGCTTTTTTGCAGCGCCGTGTACACCAGCAGCGCGCGGCCGAACAGCAGCACGAAGGGCAACAGCGCCATGAAAAACAGCAGGATCAGCGCCAGCTCGATGGCGGCGACGCCGCCCTGGCGGCGCGCGGCGCGGCAGGGCGGCTTCATCGCAGCAGCTCCGCGGGACCGGCCAGCGTGCCCTCTTCCACCAGGCCGGCAAATTCGGCGCTCAATACGCCATTGCTGGCCGGCGCCGTCATGAAGAAGCGGCCGATGCCGCGCACCTGCGCCAGCACGTCGCCGCCGGCCGGCACGGGACAGGCCAGCAGAGGGATGTGCAGCAGGCGGCGCTGCGCCACGCCCGTGTTGCCGGTCGGCGCCGTCTGGAAGCCCAGCGTCTGGTAGGGCGGCGTGGCAGGGTAGCCGGACTTGGCGGCCGGCGCGGCCGGGCTGGCCGGATACAGCTTGGGCCAGTCGCTGGTGGCAAACGGCAGATAACCGCCGGCCGGCTTCGGGTTGCTGTACCTGGCCGCCCTGGAAAACGACCACAGCGGCCCGTAACTGCCGACGGCGGGCGGCGTCGCGTTCGATTCCGGATCGGCCACGGACAGCAGCGGATTGCCCGTGCTCAGGGCGCTCGGCGCATCGGGCGCGTTGGTCATCCACCAGCTCGCGGCCGTATTCGGATAGGCGCGGATATTCGTGTCGGGCGGCGCCGTGACGGCATGGCAGCCGCTGCCCGCATGCTGGTTGAAGCGCGCATTGAAGGCCGTCCACAGCGCGGCGGGAAACGGCCGGTGCACGTGCACCTGGGCGCTGCCGATGCGCGGATACTGCACCGTGCCGCTGCAGACAAACGGCAGCACGCTCGCTTCGCCGACCTGCTGCGACACTCCCACCACGCCCGGCTGGCCCAGCGGATTGAGCACGAAATGTTCGGCCGTGGCGCCATGCGGATTGAGTTTCAACAGGTTATACGCCACGCCGCGGCGAAAGCCATATTCCAGCAACTCGACGGCCGGCAGCAGTGCCGCATTCGTGCGCGGGCTGGCCGCGCTGGCCGACAGCGCGCAGACGGCCAGCGGCATCAGGTGCAAGCTGGTGCGCCCGGCCACGGCGCGCGCGCCCGTGTCCAGGGTGCGCAGCGCCGGCGACCAGGCGCCGAGAAACGCCGTCGCCACCCGCCCCAGCGAGGGGGTATTGGCCTGCGTATCGACGCGCACGAACAGCGCCGTGGCGGCGTCGGGCACGGCGCCCGCCGCATGCCACCCGCTGGCGGGCGCGTCGGGCGTGCTGGCGAAGCGGATGCTGGCGTCCGACAGGATGGCGCCCTGCATGCGGCGGCGCCATGCGCTGCGGTCGGCCGCGCTGCCCTTGGCTTTTTCCACGGCGGCGAGCAAGCCCTCGGGCGTACCCACCAGTTCCGCGGCGGCCGCCATCGCCGCATTGTCGGCCAGGTTTTGCAGTTCCGTCTTGCGGCCGATGACTTGCCCCACATCGAGCGCCAGGCCGATAAAGCCCAGCACCACGATGAGCAGGATGGAAAAGGCGATCAGCATCGCCCCGCGCTGGCGCTGGCGTCTATTTGCCACTGCCGCCTCCCAGCATGAATTGCACCGGCTGCGGCGCCTGGGCATTCGGTTCGGCAAACGACGCGCGGTAGCGCTGCATGACGGCGTGCGCGCTGGGTCCGTCAAGGCCATCGGCCGGCGTACGATTGCCGGCGCTGGCCGGATCGCGCACCTGCTGCGCCATGGACAGGCGCACGGCGTCGCCGAAACGCCGGTCCAGCTGCGGCGTGCTGCCGTGCGCGCAGGCGGCCAGCTGCAAGGCCAGGGCTAGGGCGGCCAAGTGCCGCAGCGATGTCAGGAACGCGTTCGGCATGGCGTATCTCCCCATCTCATTTCAATTCGAAACCGTTGGCCGCGCGCGGTGCTGGTACCGACGGCGGCACGGACGGCGGCGCCAGCGTGCCTTCCATCTTGCCGCCCAACATCAAGTCCATGCGCGAAGGCTGCGCCAGTTGCGCCGTCGGCAGCACGGCGTCGGCCGGCAAGGGTTTCACCAGATGCGCGGTAATGACGAACAGCAATTCCGTGCGGTCATTCTGGAAATCCGTGCTGCGAAACAGCGCGCCGAGGATAGGCACTTCGCTGAGCCAGGGCACGCCCGTGATGTTGCTCACCTGGTTGTTCTTGATGAGGCCGCCGATGGCGTAGCTCTGGCCGTCGTACAGCTGCACCGTGGTCGAGGCGCGCCGCGTGGTGATGACGGGCAAAATAGAACGTCCGCTGACGCCGGCGGCGGAAATGCCCACCCCCTCGCGCGACAATTCCGACACTTCCGGCGCCACCTTCAAATTGATGCGCCCGCCCGACAGCACGGTCGGCGTAAAACGCAGGCCGACGCCGTATTCGCGCTCTTCCAGGGTGATCTTGTTGTTGTCCTGGCCGACGGGAATGAAGATCTTGCCGCCCGCCAGAAAACTGCCCTCCTGCCCGCTGATCGCCATCACCGTCGGCTCGGCCAGAATGCGCACCAGGCCATCCTGTTTCTGCGCCTCGATGGTCAGCTGCTGGCGGCCATTCGACTTGCGCACGTCGAGCAAGCCATTGGCCGTGCCACTGAGAAAATTCGACAGCAAGGTGGTGGCCCAGCTGCCGGAAGCGAAGCGCAGGGTGGCGCCCACTTCCAGCCGTTCCAGCAGCGACTTCGACACTTCGGCGATCTGCACGGCCAGCATCACCTGCTGCGGCGCGCTGACGTCGAGCATGTTGATGATGCGGCTGTTCGCGCCGCCCGCGCCGCCACCGGGCGCCGTGGCGGCGAGGGGCATGGCGGCGCCATCGGCAGGCTTGGGCAGCGCCAGCGGCACCGTAGCGCGGCGCACATACGCATGCCCCAGCTCGACGGCGCGCAGCACGGCGCCCGCATCCTGCACCGTGCCCGACAGCACCAGGGTGTCGGCCACGGCCGTGACGCGGATGGCTTTTTCTTCCGGCATCAGGGCCGCCAGGGTCGCTTGCAAGCCGGCCGGGTCCATGCTGACGCTGACGTTCACCACACTGCACACGCCGCTCCTGCCCTGGATGATCATGTTCGTGCTGCCCACCTCGACGCCGACCACATACAAGGTATCGGGCGCGACCAGCATGGCTTGCACGATGGCCGGGTTGCCGACGCTGCGCTGTTGCACGGCTTCAGGCAGGCGCAGCATGCTCGACTTGCCCACCTGCAGCTGCAAATTGCCGGGCGAGGCCGCTTCACCGCCGCAGCGCGGGCCAGGATCGGCCGCCGCGCCGGCCAGCGGCGACAGCAGGCAGAACAGTATCAACAGGGCGCGGTTCATGAGCGTGTCCATGGTTGGCTAAAAACATTCGCGCGACTGGCGCGTCCCGTCGATGACGCCGCTGCACTGGCGCGTCGCTTCCGGCGGCGCCTTCGCCACGCGTACCGCGCGCGGCGCTGCGGCCAGCACGGGTGCGGCGGCTGGAACAGCTTCGTCAGCTTCGTGCGGTCCGCCCAGCAGGGTCAGCTTGGTGGCGCCCGCCGTCACGCCCGGCTGCGGGTCGACCTGGTTGCGCAGCACCAGCGACAGGCTGCCCACGCTGCGCGCCAGGTCCAGGTTTTCCGCCTGTTCCGGCGTCACTTCCAGGGTCACCGCATTGACCACGCGCGGCTTGGTCTCGTCGCGCCCCACTTCCTGCGCCACGGCCAGCACGAGGATGCGTTCGAGCACGATCTTGGAAATGTTGCGGCTTTGCGGAAACGCGCGGTCGCCGGCATCTTGCTGGGTGCTCACGATGATGTCGACATAGTTGCCCGGCAAGGCGAAGCCGGCCACGCCGATCACATCGTTGACGCGCACGGTGATGGCGCGCCGCCCTTCCGTGATCAGGGCCGACAGGCCACCCAGGGTGCCGGCCGGCGCCAGCTTGGCTTCGCTCAGCGGCTCGCCGCGCAGCACGCTGGTTTTCAGCACCCGTCCCGCCAGCTTTGCCGGGTCTTGCAGAGCGCCTTGCGGCAAGCTTTCCGCCGGCCACTCGGCCAGGCGCAGCATCTCGGGCGTCAGCCGCTGGCCCAGGTTGACATCGCTGGCGGCGACGACGATCTTGCCCTTGCCGGCCGGCGTCTGGCGCAGCAGCCAGTGCGAGGCCAGCAGCACGGCCAGCAGACCCAGCACGACCGCCAGGCCCATCATCAGGAGGGCGCGCCGGTTTTTCATGCGATACGCTCGCACAGGCTGGCGGCCGGCATGTCGCAGCTGGCAAACAGGCTGCCCCAGGCCTGCTCCAGGGCGGCCAGTGTCAGGCGCGGCTCGCAGCCGGCAAAGCCGGCGAAGTCGCCTATGCGCGCCAGCAATTCCTGCGGATAGCTGGCCAGCAAGGGCCGTCCCTGCGCGCCATGCAGCTGCAGCAGATGGTTCACGGCCAGTTCGTCGATGGCCATGCCGGCCAGCCGGCATTGCTGGCGGAACAGGGCGCGATAGGTGTTCTCGGCCAGCGGCCCCACCTGCACCTTGTAGCCGATGCGGCGCAGCAAGGCGGCGTCAAACAGCTCGCCCGGCGGCAGGTTCGTGGCCAGCACGAGGGCATTGTCGAACGGCACGCTGATCTGCACCCCGCCGGGCAGACCCAGCTGATCGCTGCCGCGCGCCAGCGGCTGCATCAGCCGCGTCAGCAATTCCGGCGCGCCCAGACGCTGGCGGCCCAGGTCGTCGATGATCAGCATGCCATTGTTGGCCCGCACATGCGGCGGCGCCTGGTAGCAGGCGCCGCTGGCGTCATGGCGCAGTTCCAGCATGCCGGCGTCGAGCTCGGCGCCCACGTGGATCACGGGACGCTGGCACAGTACCCAGCGGATATCCGTGCTGCGCCGCTCCAGCGCCTGGCGCGCATGGCTGACGTGCTGCGGCGCGGGCGGCAGGTGCTGGGCCGGATCGTACAACTGGATGATGTCCTGGCCGACGACGATGGCGTACGGCACGGCGACTAGACCATGCAGCAATTGTCCCAGCTGCAGCGCCAGGGTCGACTTGCCGCTGCCGGGCGGACCGTACAGCAGCAGCGAGCGTCCCGAATGCAGGGCAGCTCCCACCACGTCGAGCATGCCCGGCCCCGCATGGGCGCCACCGAGCACGGCGGCCAGGTCGTCGCTGCCGACGCGCTGTTCCTGCGCCTGCCACGACTGGCGCGCCACCATGGCGCGGTACGCTTCCAGGGTGACGGGCGCGGCGCCGATATATGCGCAGCGCTCAAGAAAAGCGCTGGCGCGCTGCTTGCCGGCGCCCGTCAGCTGGTACTGCACATCGATATCGGATTCGCCGCGCCAGGCCACTTCGGCCATCTGCTCGGCCACCATGAAATCGAGCACTTCGCGCAAGACATTGATCGACAGGCGCAAGCGCGTCGTCAGCGCGGACAGGTGCGTCTTGCCACCCACAAACATCAGCTTGGCGATCAGTTCGACGACCAGCGGCCGCTCGAGTCCCGTTTCGCGCAAGCTCTTCGGCTGCGGCGGCAAGGGCGGCATCAGGTTCGCATCGGCAGGGCGCGGCGTGCTGTCGGTGCTCAGGGAATAGTCGACCTCGGTCATGCTGCGTCTCCTAGCCGGTTTAGTCTGCATTGAACAGAATTCATTCTAGCGAGCGGGCATAGCTGCCCATTGATTCAGAGCAATGAATACCAATCAGAAATAATGCCGCCCTTGCACCAGCAGGCAGCCCAGCGCAATGGCCAGTCCGTACGGCATGTTGCCCACGCTGGCGCCGCTGCCCAGTGCGTTAGGCGCCAGGGGAATGCCGGCCATGCGCGCGATCATCGGCCACAGCAGCTGGCGCAGATTGACCAGGCAGGCGCGCCACTTGCCCTGCCAGGTGATCATCAGCACGGCCATCAGGCCGCCCAGGACAAACGTGGCGAAACAGATCTGCAGCACGGGCCAGGGACCGGCAAAGGCGCCCGCCATGGCGATCAGCTTGACGTCGCCGGCGGCCATGCCGCGCAGCACGTACAAGGGTAAAAAGAGGAAAAAGCCCGTCGCCATGCCGCCCAGCCACAGCGGCAGCACGTTTTGCGGCCACAGCCACAGGTGCAAGGCCAGCGCGGCGAGGATGCCGGACAACACCAGCCAATTCGGAATCTTGCGGCGGATCAAATCACTGACGGCGGCCCCCGTCACGAAGCACAGCAACAGCAGGTCGCACAAGGCAGTTGCAGGCATGGCACACCTCCCGAAAAAAACCCGCCACTGGCCGGCCAGCGGCGGGCACCCGCTTAGGGCGTCAACACCAGGTTCGACGAAATGTCGGTGAGGACGGCCAGCAAGTTGGTCTTGATCAGCAAGAAACCGGCCGTGATGGCGGTAGCCATCAACGCCGCAATCAGGCCGTATTCGATTGCCGTAATGCCATCCTCATCCTTGACAAACTGCTGTACTGCCGACAGGAAGGTATGCATGACAAGCTCCCAAAAGTGAATCACAAGTCCCTGGCGCAATCGGGTGTGAAACATTGCCCTTTCCTGCTAATATGTTTCCTGCCGTAAATTTCTGCGCCATTACATTGACTATAAAGCGTCCACGTTTTGGCAAATTGACGCGCCACAAGTTTCCACATGGAAATTATCAAACTCTGGTGAAATGGCGGCTGGCGCAAACAAATGTTGCGATCCGGATTGAAAGCCTTCGTCAGGGCAAGTTTTTTGCAATGCAGTGCATGAATCTCATGTATTTACATGAAATATTGCATACGTTAATTGCCTATTAGGCAAAAAGACATTATCCTGCTTAGCTCTTCTTTGGAAAGGCCTCTCGCCCGGTGGTACAGAGCGTCATGCCACCAAATAAATCTTGGCTTCTTGTAGACGGACGCGAACATGCTCTTGCTTGATGCAATGCTGCTATGACGACACTTGTGTGACTACTTTCCAGAGATCGACAATGGATTCCCTACTGAAACACATGGTGGACATGACCGGGCACCGCGACCACACGATGCTCGACATCTCCGTGATCTCGGCGGTCCAGGAACTCGCTGCCGCGTCGCAGACCCGTGTGCTGGCCCTGACCACCGTGCGTGGCCAGGTGTTCGTGCGGTCGCGGGCCATCATCGTGGCGGGCAGCGTGGCCCGCATGGAAGAGCATATCGACCCTACCCTGCCGGGCGAACCGCTGTCGGACTATCCGGCCCTGGCCGCCTGCATCAAGCGCCATGAAGCAAGCGCCGACACCCTGTGCGCCGACGGCCGCCACCTGCTGTGGCTGCCCATCTGGATCGGCGACCAGGTCACCACCTGCCTGGAAATCACCAACCCCACGCCGTACACGGGCGCCACCATCCAGGTGATCGGCGGCATCGTCAGCGTGTACCGCAATTTCCAGAACCTGCTCGACTACAGCGAACGCGATTCGCTCACCGGCTTGTTGAACCGCAAGACCTTCGACGACCAGCTGGCGAAAATCCTGCAAAGCCGCGGCGAACCGGAAGCGGAGAAGTCGCGTCCCGTCGATGAAGAACGGCGCCACCATACGGACACGGAACGGCAATGGCTGGCCGTGATCGACGTCGATCATTTCAAACTGGTCAACGATAAATTTGGCCACCTGTATGGCGATGAAGTGCTGATCCTGATCGCCAACCAGCTGCAATCGTCGTTCCGCTCGCAAGACCGCATCTTCCGCTTCGGCGGCGAGGAATTCGTCGTGCTGCTGCGCTCGATCACCCTGGAAAATGCGCAGAAAATCATCGACCGCTTCCGCACCAACGTCGAAGCGCACGACTTCCCGCAAGTGGGCAGAGTGACCGTCAGCGTGGGCTTCGTCAGCATCAACGCCTACGAGGCACCCGTCATCATCCTCGGCCGCGCCGACCAGGCCCTGTATTACGCCAAGAGCCATGGCCGCAACCTGGCGTGCCACTATGACGAACTGGTGGCAAAAGGCTTGCTGACAACTATCACCTCGAACGATACGGCAGAATTCTTCTAGGCATCCGCCAGCGATAAAAAACGCATGGGATCGACCTGCCACTTGGCGGCCGACTCATGGCCGACGATCTTGTCGGCGCCGCCGAAACCGAAGCCGCGCGACAGGTCGACCGTTTCCGGCTTGATGTAGGTCTTGCTCTTCGTACTGAAAAATACATTCACCTTCGGCGCCAGCAGATTGCTTTCGTGTGCCTCGACAACGACGGCCAGGCGGCCCGATTCCAGCATCACCATGGTGCCGACCGGATAGATGCCCACGCAGCGCATGAAATCCTGCGCGAACACGGGGTTGAAATGGAATTTGCTCCATTCATAAATCTTGCGCAGGGCTTCGGCGGCGGGAATCCCCTTGTGGTAGCTGCGGTCCGACGTCAGCGCGTCATACACATCGACGATGGCGGCCATCTGCGCCAGTTCGCTGATGGCGTCGCCGGCCAGCTGGTCCGGATAGCCGCTGCCGTCGCGCCGTTCGTGGTGGTGCAAGGCGATGTCGAGGGGAATCGCGCCCAGCTCGGGCGACTGGCGCAGGATGTCGTAGCCGTCGCGCGGATGGCGCTTGATCAGGGCAAATTCTTCCGGCGTCAAGGGACCGGGCTTGTTCAGCACGCTGTCGGGCACCAGGGCCTTGCCCGTGTCGTGCAGCAAGCCACCGAGGCCGGCCTGGTGCGTGGTGGCCGCATCGATGCCGCGCGAGCGGCAAAACGCCACCAGCAGCGCGCATACGCTGACGGAATGCAAAAAGGTGTAGTCATCCTTGCTCTTGATGCGCAACAGGCCGACGAGGGCGCCGGGATTGCGCAGGATCGATTCGGTGATGTCTTGCACCGTGTGCTGTACACGGTCGAGCTCGACCGCCTTGCCCAGGCGCACGTCGGCCATCACCGTGCGCACCAGGCTGGCCGCCTGCCGCCGCACCTGCGTGGCGCGCGCCAGCTCCATGCCCAGCGACACGCGCGTGACCACTTGCGGCGCCGCGGCGATCTGCACCAGTTCGCGTTCCGTCTCGGCGCGCGCCTGCGCCACGGTGTGCGCGTCCTGCACGTCGAGGCCCTTGCCGCTGTCGATCACCACGTCGTGGATGCCGGCCTGCACGATCTTGCGGATCTCATCGTCGCTGCGCAACAAGAAACGGTTGCGCACGAAGGGATGCGTCATCCAGTCGCAGCTGAGGTCATGAATGTACATGCCCACTTTTAATTGAGACGAATCAACTTTCTTAAGCATGCTGTCATCCCACAAATACGCGGCTGGAGCACCGAAGGCGCTAGAATGAGTATAACAAAATTGTTATTCTGCTGGCCGCGTTCGGCGCCGTGGCGCAACACCCGGTTTTTTCCGCTCAACGCACCCTCAACGCACCGCTCTTGGACCCCATGGAACTGCGCCAATTACGCTACTTTGTTGCCATCGTCGACCACGGCTCGCTGTCGCGCGCGGCCCTGATCCTGCACGTGGCGCAGCCGGCCCTGACGCAGCAGTTGCGCCAACTGGAAGAGGAGCTGGGCGTGCAGCTGCTGCATCGCTCGGCCCAGGGCGTGCTCAGCACGGACGCGGGCAAGGTGTTTTACGAACATGCGCAAGCGATCCTGAAACAGGTGGCCGACGCCCGCTCGGCCGTCACGCAAAGCGCCACGCGGCCGTCCGGCAATGTCACCCTGGGCTTACCGCACAGCATTTCCGGCGCCCTGGCCCTGCCCCTGCTGCTGGCCGCGCGCGAACGCTATCCCGAAATCACCCTGCAACTGACGGAAGAAATCACGGGCAACCTCAATGAACAGCTCAAATCGGGCCGCATCAACCTGGCCGTGCTGTTCGACGATGGCCAGCTGACGCCGTTTGCCTGCAGCCCGCTGGTGGAAGAAGAGATGCGTTTCATCTGCCGCAGCGATTCGCCATTCGCGCCCGCCGGCCATGCCGTGTCGTTCCAGCAAGCCCTGAGCGCCACCCTGATCCTGCCGGGCCTGCAGCATGGCGTGCGCCCGCGCATCGACAGCCGCGCGCGCGAACTGGGCCTGGAAACGGCGAACGTGATCGAGATCAACTCGATCGCCATCCTGAAATCGGCCATCCTGGCCGGCATGGGCGCCACCATCCTGCCGGCAGCGCCCCTGCTGGCCGAACTCGACAGCGGCGCCATGCGCAGCTACGCCATCCACAGCCCCGTCCTGTCGCGCACGGTGGCCCTGTGTGCGTCGAAAAACATTCCCCTCACGAATGCAGGCAACGCCGTGAAAAACCTCGTGCTGCAAGTGGCCGCCGAGCTGTGCGGCAGCGGGCGCTGGGTGGGGGCAAACGTGCTCTCGCCCATGGCATAAGTATTTCTTATACCCCCATCGGCAAAGCGTATTTGCCCCCTCCCCTGACTCGTTCTACACTGACCACATTAACTATTTTAAATTTAAAATAGTTATATGCCGCCCACACGCGGCCATCCCGTCTGCACAGCGCGCGCCTTACCGGGCGCGCCCCTTGTACAGCCGTTATCTGAAACACCCTTTTGGAGACAGCCATGTCCGTGACCACGGAAAACGGCTCCGCAGCGTTCGCTAGAAACGCCGGTGCCGCGCCATCTACACCGCTTGAACCTTCCCGTTTGACCACCGTCAGCCTCGACGACAAATACACGGCCACTTCCGGCGCCATCTTCCTGTCCGGCATCCAAGCCCTCGTGCGCCTGCCGATGATGCAGCGCCTGCGCGACCAGGCCGCTGGCCTCAACACGGCCGGCTTCATCTCCGGCTACCGGGGATCGCCCCTGGGCGGCCTCGACGAGAACCTGTGGAAAGCCAAGAAACAGCTGGAAGCGCACCACGTGCAGTTCGTGCCCGGCGTCAACGAAGACCTGGCCGCCACGGCCGTCTGGGGTTCGCAACAGGTCGACCTGATCGGCCCGGCCAAGTACGACGGCGTATTCGCCATGTGGTACGGCAAGGGTCCGGGTGTGGACCGCTGCGGCGATGTTTTCAAGCACATGAACCATGCGGGAACGTCGAAACTGGGCGGCGTGCTGCTGGTGGCCGGCGACGACCATGGCGCGTATTCGTCGACCCTGCCGCACCAGTCCGACCATTTGTTCTCCGCCTCGATGATTCCCGTCCTGTATCCGTGCAATGTGCAGGAATACCTGGATCTGGGCATCCACGGCTGGGCCATGTCGCGCTTTTCCGGCTGCACCGTGGCCTTCAAGGCTCTGGCCGACACGGTCGAATCGTCGGCTTCCATCGATGCCGATCCGTTCCGCGTGGAAGTGAAGATTCCGCAGGATTTCATCATGCCCGAAGGCGGCCTGAACGCGCGCCTGTCGAGCATCCCGCTGGGCCAGCAGGCGCGCAACCAGGAAGCGCTGATGCAGGATTACAAGATCTATGCAGCCCTGGCCTACGCGCGCGAAAACAAGCTCAACCACACCACCATCGACAGCCCGAACGCCAAGCTGGGCATCATCGCGTCCGGCAAATCGTATCTGGACGTGCTCGAAGCGCTGGAAGAGCTGGGCATCGATGAGCAGATGGCGGCCGACGTCGGCATGCGGCTGTTCAAGGTGGCCATGCCGTGGCCTCTGGAGCCGGACAGCGTGCGTGAGTTTGCGCAAGGCCTCGATGAAATTCTTGTCGTCGAAGAAAAACGCCAGATCGTCGAATACCAGTTGAAAGAACAACTCTACAACTGGCGCGACGACGTGCGCCCTAGAGTCATCGGCAAATTCGACGAAAAGGGCGAATGGGTGGCGCCGCGCGGCGAATGGCTGCTGACCTCGAAGGCCGACTTTTCCGTCTCGCAAGTGGCTAGAGTCATCGCCAGCCGCATCGCGCGCCTGATTTCCGACCCCGTCACCTGCGACCTGATCAAGGCTCGACTCAGTTTCCTCGACGCCAAGGATGCGGTATTAAAGAAAGCCGTGAATACGCCGTTCCGCCCCGCCTTTTACTGCTCCGGCTGCCCGCACAACACCTCGACCAAAGTACCCGAGGGCAGCCTGGCGCTGGCCGGCATCGGCTGCCACGTGATGGCCACGTCGATCTACCCGGAAATGAACAAGCTGACCACGCACATGGGCGGCGAAGGCGCGCCGTGGATAGGCCAGGCCGCGTTCTCGGAATTGCCGCACGTGTTCCAGAACCTCGGCGACGGCACCTACTTTCATTCTGGCTACCTGGCCATCCGTGCCGCGCAGGCGGCCAAGGTCAACATTACTTACAAGATTCTCTACAACGACGCCGTCGCCATGACGGGCGGCCAGCCCGTGGACGGCCTCATCACCGTGCCGATGATGGCGCAGCAAGTGGCCGCCGAAGGCATCGCCCGCATCGCGCTGGTCACGGAAGACCTGAGCCGCTACAGCGACCGCAGCAACCTGCCCGCCCACCTGACCTTGCACGACCGCAAGGACATGGATGCCGTGCAGCGCGAACTGCGCGAAGTCCAAGGCGTGTCCGTGCTGATCTACGACCAGACCTGCGCGGCCGAGAAACGCCGGCGCCGCAAGAAAGGCGAGTATCCGGACATTGCCAAGCGCATGGTCATCAACGACGCCGTCTGCGAAGGCTGCGGCGACTGCGGCGTGCAGTCGAACTGCGTGTCGATTCTGCCGAAAGAGACGGAATTTGGCCGCAAGCGCACCATCGACCAATCCTCGTGTAACAAGGATTATTCGTGCGCCAAGGGTTTTTGCCCCAGCTTCGTCACGGTCGAGGGCGGCAGCCTGAAGAAGACCAAGACGGGTGCCAGCAAAGCGGGCGAGACGGACAACTTCGGCCCCCTGCCGGAACCCGTGCTGCCCGCCTGCGACGCGCCGTACAACATCCTCATCAACGGCATCGGCGGCACGGGTGTCATCACCGTCGGCGCCCTGATGGGCATGGCGGCCCACCTGGAAGGCAAGGGTGCATCCGTGCTGGACATGACGGGCATGTCGCAAAAGAACGGTTCCGTCACCTCGCACGTGAAAATCGCCAAGTCGCCCGCGCACATCCGCGCCCAGCGCATCGCCACGGGCGAAGCGGACCTGATTCTGGGCTGCGACATGCTGACGGCCGGCGCGCAGGATGCCGTGTCGAAAATGCGTCCGGGCCGCAGCCTGGCCGTCGTCAACCTGCACGAGCAGCCGCCGGGCACGTTTGCGCAGAATGCCGACTGGCAATATCCGACGGCGGAAGTGCGCCAGCTGATCGAGGAATCCGTCGGCGGCGCGGACGCGGCCGACTTCATCGACGCGACAAAATTAGCCACCGCGCTGATGGGCGACTCGATTGCCGCCAACCTGTTCATGCTCGGCTACGCCTGGCAAAAAGGCCGCATCCCGCTGACGGAAGCGGCCCTGCTGCGCGCCATTGAACTCAATGGCGTGGGCATCGAGTCGAACAAGAAGAGTTTCCTGTGGGGCCGCCGCGCCGCCGTCGACGTGCGCAAGGTCACGCAGATCGCCACGCCATCGCAAGCGATTATCGTGCAAATGCCGCAAAGCCTCGATAGCGTCATCAAGAAGCGCGTGGAATTCCTCACGGCCTACCAGAACGCCGCGTATGCGGATGGTTATGCGACCTTGGTGAAACAGGTGCGCGACCGCGAAAACACCCTGGGACTGGGCCAGAAGCTGTCGACGGCTGTCGCCAAGAGCTATTTCAAGTTGCTGGCCTACAAGGATGAATACGAAGTGGCACGCCTGTACACGGATGGCCGTTTCGTGGAGCAATTGCAGCAGCAGTTCGAAGGTAATTTCTCCGTGAAATTCAACCTGGCGCCACCGCTGTTCGCGAAGAAAGATGCGAAAGGGCATTTGGTAAAAGCGGAGTTCGGTTCCTGGATGTGGCGCGCCTTCAAGCTGCTGGCGAAAGCCAAGGGCTTGCGCGGCGGCACCTTCGACGTCTTCGGTTATACAAACGAGCGCAAGATGGAACGCGCCCTCATCGTCGAATACCGCGAACTGCTGGCCGGCATGCTGGTCAACCTGACGGCGGAGAACCTGGCCACTTGCGTGGAACTGGCATCGCTGCCCGAGAAAATCCGCGGCTTCGGCCACGTCAAGGAAGCGGCCGTCGATACTTACCGCAAGGATAAGGCGAGATTGCTGACCCTGCTGGCCGACGGCAGCAAGCACGCGGCATAAAAAACAACGCAGAGCCTCGGCTCTGCGTTTTTTTTATTCAGTCGGGACAGCGCCCCACCGTCGCCCCCGGCAACAGCACCGGTTGCCAGATTTCCTGCAGCCGTTCCGGCGGCGTGCCGGCCAGCAGCGATTGCAGCATTTCAACCATCTTGGCGCCGGCGCGGCGCAGGTCGGGCTGGTCGATGGTGGTGACGTTGATGCCAATCAAGGTGTCTTCCACATTGCCCCAGACGATGACGGAGATTTCCTTGCCGATCTCGATGCCCGCATCCATCAGCGCGCGCACCACGCCGACGCCGGACAAATGGTTGTCGACGATGACGGCCGTCGGACGGGGCGAGCAGGCCAGCAATTGCTGCATGGCCTGGTAGCCGCTGCGGCGGTCAAAAGTGTTGTCGAGCAGATAGGCGGGATCGACCGGCAAGCCCGCTTGCGCCATGCAGCGGATAAAGCTTTCCTTGCGCTCATACGCAAAATGCAGCGCCAGCGGCGCGCTCAGCAGGGCGATGCGCTGGTGGCCGTGCGCCGCCAGGAAGGACACGGCCAGGTCGATGCCCGTGTCGTTGTCGTAGTCAAAATACGCGTACGGCGCGTCGATGCGCGTGCGGCCATTCGCGACAAAAGGAAAGCCGACTTTCGTCAGGTAAGCGATGCGCTCGTCAACCACCTTGGTGCGCCCCACCACCAGGCCATCGACCTGGCGCCCGCGCACCATGTTTTCATATGACGGCTGTTCATTCTGCGGCGACACGGGAGCGATGATCAAACTCATCTTCGACGCTTCGACGGCGTCGGACATGCCATTGACCACGGAAAGAAAGACGCTGTCGCCCAGGTCGCTGGGAAGCAGGGGATAGATCATGCCCAGCACATTGGTGCGACCGACGGCCAGGCTGCGCGCGAGCGGGTTGGGCCGGTAGCCGACTTTCTTGGCGGCGGCCAGGACGATTTCACGGGTGCGGGAATTGACTTCCGGATAGCCGTTCAACGCCCTGCTGACTGTCGTTTTCGACATGCCGAGGGCAATTGCGAGGCTCTTGAGATTCATGTTAACTACCTGTCTGTATGGCAAAAGAAACCAACTCTGACCGTCAATTATAGCCCAGAGCGCCAAACAGGCCGCGCAGTAACGTGCGCAGACATGGTACAAAAACAACAATACATTGACTATCTAAAAAGCAACGTTTTAAATGTGAGCACTTGTGCCTCTCTATGGCACTGCAGCGCCGATGGCTGATAAACAATGCTCGAAGGCGACAGCATGTGCTCACTTCGACAATCACTGGCTCACCTTTGGCATGCCGTGTCGACAACACAGGGCGCACGCGACAGCATTATCAAGAAAACATATTTACTGGAACTGTGCGAGAATTTGTCCTACTCTTGATTCAGGTAAAGGTTACCGCCAGACATGTTGCGTCTGGCGCCGCACATCTTCCTGGACTCCCCTCTTTTCTGTACACGCCTGGACATACTTTCAAAGGTGAACAATGTGGTCACGCTAACGTCTGTCAACAACTTGCAAGCCTCGCTGGCCACGGCGCAGCGCCGGGTCGAGCAAGGCCAGAACCAGGTACAGCGCGACAGTGAACAGCTGGCGCAAAGCCGCCAGCTGCTGGCGCGGGAACAGGAATCGCTGAGCCAGACGCAGCGCAGCAGCCAGCAAGCCCAGGCCGATGCCCCCACCGCCATCAAGGCGCCGCAGCTGGACCAGGCGATCAAGGTGGCCGTGCCGCAACAAGCCATCCCCGCCGCGCCGAAAAGCACGCCCCAGCTGAACGGCTATGGCCAGACCCTGGGACGCCTGATCGATGTGACGGCGTAAATTACTGGCCCATTTCTTCTTCGAGCATCGCCAGCCACCATTTTTCACCTTTTTTCGGCTGCGCCAGGTCGACCGCCTCGCCCATCTGCGGCGTGGCCAGGTTCACGCCCTGCTTGGCCGCCAGCCCCGTGATGCGGTCAAACGGTTCATGCCAGGCGTGCAGCCCCAGGTCAAAGGTGCCGTTGTGCACGGGCATCAGCCACTTGCCGCGCAAGTCCAGGTGGGCTTGCAAGGTCTGTTCCGGCTGCATGTGCACGTCCGGCCACAGCTTGTCGTAGGCGCCCGTTTCGATCATGGTCATGTCGAACGGGCCGTACTTGTCGCCGATCTGCTTGAAACCGTCGAAATAGCCGGAGTCGCCGCTGAAAAACACGCGTACCTCGGGCGCGTCGATCACCCATGACGCCCACAGGGTTTGATTGCTGTCAAACAAGCCGCGTCCCGAGAAATGCTGCGATGGCGTGGCAACGAGTTTCACGCCGGCAATCGTCGTGCCTTGCCACCAGTCGAATTGCTGTACCTTGTCCTTCGGCACGCCCCATTCGACCAAGGTGTCGCCCACGCCCAGCGGCGCAACAAAATGTCCCGTCTTGGCGGCCAGTTGCAGCACGGCAGCATAGTCGAGGTGGTCGTAATGGTTATGCGACAGGATCACGGCCTTGATCGGCGGCAAGTCGGCGATGCTGATGGGCGGCTGGTGAAAGCGCTTCGGTCCGGCCCACTGCACCGGCGAGGCGCGCTCGGAAAACACGGGATCCGTGAGGAAGAATTCATTGTTCAGTTTCAACAGCAGGGTCGAGTGGCCGAGGCGAAACAGACTGTTATCGGGCGCGGCCAGCAGCTGCGCCCGGCTCAAGGCTTGCACGGGCACGGTAGCGGCCGGCACCGTGCTGTCCGGTTTATCAAAGACAAATGTCCACAGCAGCTTGAGCGTCGCTGCCGTGCCCAGTTTGTACATTTCCACAGGATTGCGGAACTTGCCTTCGTGGCGTTGTGGGGATTCAGCGGGCGCGGCAGGCGCGGCGCGCAGGGTGCAAGAACTCATGATGATCAGGACTCCCAGAAAGAAGAGACGACGTGCGGCTCGGTGCAAGTGCATATGTGGCCCGGCAAGGAATGTACAAGGATTAAATTACACTACACAGTGTAGTTCCTATTTCTGGCAAAGTAAACCAGGAGGTGTAAAATATTGTTTTCAAAGGAGATTTTCAGCCATGGCCGCACCGCAACGCCTCACCGACCGCAAGCGCGTCGCCATCGTCGATGCCGCCATCGCCGAGTTCCGCGACCACGGTTTTGATGCGACCAGCATGGACAGGATCGCCGCCACGGCCGCCGTTTCCAAGCGCACCGTGTACAACCATTTCCCCAGCAAGGACGAGTTGTTCGCGGAAATCCTGCAACGCATGTGGGAAAGCAGCGTGGCCCAGCCCGCCGTGCCCTATGTTGCCGACCAGCCGCTACGGCCGCAGGTGCTGGCCCTGGTCGAGCAGAAAATGGTGTTGCTGTGCGACGCGGCCTTCATCGACCTGGCGCGCGTGATCTTTGGCGAAACCATCCATTCGCCCGAGCGCGCGCAAGCCATGGTTGCGCGCCTGAATGAAAAGGAAACGGGCCTGAATATCTGGATCCGCGCGGCGCAGCAAGACGGGCGCATCAAGGCAGGCGAGACGCTGGAAGTGGCGCACCTCTTGATGTCGCCTTTAAAAACCTTTGCCTTCTGGCCGCAGATCACCATGGGCGAGCCTCTGCTGGGCCCGGCACGCCGGCGCGAAGTGACGGAACTGGCCGTCGATATCTTCCTGTGCTACTACGGCGTGGCAAAACAGACGGCATAAACGGGCGGCAAGTGGGCAGAGATGGTCTGCCAGTGTTCGCCCTCGTCGCCCGAATACCAGGCGCCGCCCGTCGTCGACGCCATCAATAAACTGCGTCCATCATCGGCCAGCGCCAGCCCGTGGCGATAGATGAGGTCGTAGCAATGCTGCTGCGGCAAGCCCGCGCGCAAGACCTTGAAGGTTTTACCGCCATCGCGCGTGCGCGTGACGGCCAGCGCGCCATCGATGGGAATGCGCAGCACGTCCGCCTGCGCCGGCACGAACCAGGCCGTGTCGCCATCGCGCGGATGCACGGCCACGGCAAAGCCGAAATGCGACAGCGGCGCCGTCGTGACTTCCTGCCAGTGCCAGCCGGCATCGTCCGAGCGCCAGATGCCGTTATGGTGCTGGCACCACAGCGCGTCCGGCGTGCCGGTGCTGCGCACGATGCGGTGCGGGTCTTGCACGGCTTCGTTTTCATCGAGCTCGGGCGGCATGTAGTCGGCGCGCATGCCCGTCGCGCTCAGGCTCCAGCTGGCGCCGCCATCGAGCGTTTGCCACACGCCGCCGCAGGACACGCCGACCAGCACCTTCTGGCTGTCGCGCGGGTCGACGCAAATGCTGTGGATACCAGGCACGTCGTAGCCGCCGCCAAACCACTGCGCCCGCTGCGGCACGTTCCACAAGGATTCCACCAGTTGCCAGCTGTCGCCGCGGTCGCTTGAACGGAACAGGCCGCCAGGCAGGGTGCCCGCCCACAGCACGCCGGGCTGGTCCGCGCCGCCCGCCGCCAGCGACCAGATCTGCTGCAAGGCCCAGTCCACGCTATCGGTGCTGTCTTCCGGCTTGGCGGGATAGGCGGGCACGGCGACTTCCTGCCACGCGCTGGCACCCGCGTCGAGGCGGTGCAGCTTGGCGCCGAAATGCCCCAGGTTCAGGGCGACATACAAGGTGCCGTCGCGGCCATCGTGCAGCAGCATGGAAACGGGATCGCCGGCAAACTGCACCAGCGCCAGCTGCCAGGCGCCGGCCGCATCGACATCGAACTGGAACAAGCCCTTGCGGGTGCCGAGATACGCGCGCTGCGGGACTGCTGTCATGGCATCAACCTCCTGAAAGGGCCTGCAAGATATACACCTGGCTGTCGGGCCGCAAGGCATCGTCGAGCACGCGCCGCTCGCGGCAGCGGGCGCCGTCGATGAAGATCACCACATTGGGACGCAAGGCCCCCTGCTCGTCGAGCACATAACCGCGCAGGCGCGGCTGCTGCGCAAACGCGCTATCCAAGGCGGCGCGCAGGCGTGGCGCGACCACCTCGAGCGTGGGGACGTCCAAGAAGCGTGCCAGTTGTTGCGTAAAATGCAGATGCGCCATGCTGCCCTTCGACGTCGTCGGCCTCGACTCATTCTAGTCCGCTTTGCGGCCAATACAATTAAAATAGAGGCAAGCACACAAGGAGGCCAGGCATGACGATTACCCCGGAAGAACTAGCGGTGCTGATGCAGGAAGTGGAAGTGGCCGATCCCATCGATTTTGCCGACTTGCCCTTCGACGAGCAGGAATTGCGCGGGCTGATCGCCAACCACCTGTGCGAGATGGCCGACGCGATGGAAAGTTTCAGCCCGGAAGACCGCAACCTGGCCCTGCTGGCCGTGGCGGCCAAGCTGGTGCTGGAAAACCTCGTGCTACACGTGCAGTTGCTGCGCCGCCACGGCTTGCCAGTCAGCGACAGCGTGGACGCGCTGCTGCAGCGCCTCAAGGGCGGCAAGTCCTCCTGATTCAGGCGCCCGTGCGCACGGCGCGCGCCTGCATGGTGAGGTCGCTTTCGGCCACGGCCACGCAGGGCAGGATGTAGCCGTCGAGCCGTTCATCGGGGCTGATGCCGGGCCAGTCCACCGTGTAGCGCACCTGGCCTGCAGGCATGTGGCAGAGGCAGGTGCGGCAAGTGCCATTGCGGCAGGAACTGAGCAGGCGGATACCGGCCAGCTCAGCGGCGGCTAAGATGGTCGTGCCCGCGTCGGCCGGGAATTGCCAGCCTTGCGGAAGGATGGTGATGGTAAAGGAGCGCATGGCTCCAGTGTAACAGTCAGCTTGCCAGGGTCGTCCAGCTCGCGCCATTGGCATGGCTGCGCAGCACGGCTTCCGCAAAAGCCAGGCCGGCCACGCCGTCGGTGACGGTGGGCAGCCAACTGGCTTCCTTGGGCACGGGCAAGCCCGATTGCAAGGCGCGGATGGCCAGGGCCGCATCCAGGTACAGCTGCGCGAACGCTTCCAGATACCCCTCCGGATGGCCGGCCGGCACGCGCGTGGCGTGGCGCGCGGCGGCGCTGTCGACCCGGCCCGGACGCAGCAGTTGGCGGTTGCCACCCTGCGGCGTACACCACAGCTCATTTGGTTTTTCCTGGTCAAAATCGAGCTGCGCCTTGCTGCCGAACAGGCGCAAGCGCACCGTGTTTTCGCAACCGGTGGCCACCTGGCTGGCCCATAGAGTGCCCTTGGCTCCGTTGGCATAGCGCAGCATTACCTGCACGTGGTCGTCCAGGCTGCGATTCGGAACAAAGGTCGACAGTTCCGCCAGCACGGATTCGGGCGTCAGTCCGCTGACGAATTGCGCCAGGTGGTAGGCGTGCAGTCCCACGTCGAGCAGGGTGCCGCCGGGGCCGGCCTTGTGCGGGTCGTTATGCCAGTTGCCTTCGTTCATGCCGCCCGCCGCGATGGCATCGGCCAGCCAATCCTGCGAATATTCCACTTGTACGAGGCGCAGCTCGCCGATCTCGCCCGCCTCGACCATGGCCCGGGCGTGGCGCAGCAGCGGGTAGCCGCTGTAGGTATGCGTGAGTGCGAAAAGCAAATTTTTCTGCTGGGCCAGCGCCGCCAGCTTTTGCCCTTCCGCCAGGGAAATTCCCAGCGGCTTGTCGCAGATCACGTGGATGCCCGCTTCCAGGAACGCCGTGGCGACGGGCGCATGTAAATGGTTCGGCGTGACGATGGCCACGGCTTCGATGCCGTCAGCGCGCGCGGCCTCCGCCTGCGCCATGGCGCGGTAATCGCAATAGCTGCGCTCGGGCGCCAGGTGCAGCGCGGCGCCGCTGTCGCGCGCCCGCTGCGGATCGGACGACAGGGCGCCCGCCACCAGCTCGTACTGGTCGTCGATGCGCGCCGCGATGCGGTGCACGGCGCCGATGAATGCGCCCTGCCCGCCCCCTACCATGCCCAGCCGTAAGCGTCGCTGCATGTCGTCTCCTTATTTCAAGCCAAGCAAGTGATGGATTTGATCCTGGTCAACCGCACTGCCCGCGAAATCGTCAAATGCGTGTTCAGCCACGTGGATGATGTGATCGCGGATGAAACGTGCGCCCTCTGCAGCGCCATCTTCCGGGTGTTTCAAACAGCATTCCCATTCCAGCACGGCCCAGCCGGGAAAGTCGTACTGCGCCATCTTCGAGAAAATCGCCTTGAAATCGATCTGCCCGTCGCCCAGCGAGCGGAAGCGCCCGGCGCGGTCTTGCCAGTCGCCGTAGCCGCCATACACGCCGTGGCGCCCGTTCGGCCGGAATTCCGCATCTTTCACATGAAAGGCCTTGATGCGCGTGTGATAAATGTCGATGAAGGCCAGATAATCGAGCTGCTGCAGCACGAAGTGGCTGGGGTCGTACAAGATGGACGCGCGCGGGTGGTCGTTGACGGCGGCCAGGAAGCGCTCGAAGGTCACGCCGTCGTGCAAATCCTCGCCCGGATGCAATTCATAGCAAAGGTCGACGCCAGCCGCGTCGAACGCGTCGAGGATGGGCAGCCAGCGTTTGGCCAATTCCGCGAAGGCCGTTTCCACCAGGCCGGCCGGGCGCTGCGGCCATGGATACAGATACGGCCAGGCCAGCGCGCCGGAAAACGTCACGTGCGCCTTGAGGCCCAAGCGCTGCGAGGCGGTGGCCGCCCACAGCAGTTGCTGCGTGGCCCAGGCCGTACGGGCAAGCGGATCGCCACGCACGTGCTCGGGTGCAAAACCGTCGAACAGGGCGTCGTAGGCGGGATGCACGGCGATCAGCTGGCCCTGCAAATGCGTCGACAATTCCGTCACCTGCAAGCCGTGGCGCGCCAGCAAGGCTGTCACATCGTCGCAGTACTGCTGGCTGCTGGCCGCCTGCTCCAGGTCAAACAGACGCGGCGCCGTCGGCAGCTGCAAGCCCTTGTAACCCAGGCCGGCCGCCCATTGCGCCAAGTGCTCGAGCGAGTCGAACGGCGGCTCGTCGCCGAGAAACTGGGCCAGGAAAATGGCCGGGCCCTGGATGGTTTTCATGTCAATGTCCTGTTAGATAAAGCCGGGGTCAGACCCTCAATGCCGCTAACGCACAGGTCATTGCTAGCGGGCGAGGGGGTCTGACCCCAGAATTTAAAAAGGCGAGTTCGGAAAGTAAAACTGCTTGGCGTTCTCGCGCGTGATCAGCACCGAGGGGATGATCGTATTGGCCGGCAATTTATCACCTTTCAGGCGCGCTTCCGTCGTCAGTTTGATGGCGTCGTACATGAATTTCGGCGAGTACGATACGTCGGCCACGATCAGCGGGTCGGAACCGTCCATGATCTTTTTCACCGCGCCCTTCGCGCCGGCGCCGCCGAACACTTGCTTGATGTCCGTACGCTTGGCTTGCGCGATGGCTTTTTGCACGCCGATGGCCATGTCGTCATCGGCGGCCCAGACGGCGTCGATGTGCTTGAAGCGGGTCAGGTAATCCTGCATGACCTTGAAGGCATCGTCGCGGTTCCAGTTGCCATATTTGGCGTCGAGCACCTTGATCTCGGGATGGTCTTTCATCACGGCACTGAATGCATCGTAGCGTTCGTTGTCGAGGGTGGTCGGCATGCCGCGCAGTACGACGATATTGCCCTTGCCATTCAGGCTTTTCGCCAGATACTCGGCCGGCAGCTTGCCAAAGGCCGTGTTGTCGCCCGCGATGTAGGCATCCTGCGACTGCGTGTTCGTCAAGCCACGGTCAACCACCGTCACATACACGCCCTTGTTTTTCACTTGCGAGACGGGCTGCGTCAGCGAGGCCGACTCGATGGGGAAGATCACCAGGGTGTTGATCTTGTTCACCGTCAACATGTCCTGCAA
The DNA here is from genome assembly GCF_029690045.1 of Janthinobacterium rivuli. Lineage (NCBI taxonomy): Bacteria > Pseudomonadati > Pseudomonadota > Betaproteobacteria > Burkholderiales > Oxalobacteraceae > Janthinobacterium > Janthinobacterium rivuli. Next base: position 536,719 of record NZ_CP121464.1, on the reverse strand, counting down.
CTGATTGGCCTGCTCGGGCGCCGTGGCGGCCGTCTTGACGATGATTTTCAGCCCCGGATGGGCCTTTTCCAGTTCCGCCTTGGCCTGGTTCGCCCACCAGACGATGCCGGAAGTAAAGCTGTGCGTGGCCGTGGGAATCGCCACGCCGACCACCAATTTCTCCGCCGCCTGCGCCGGCCCCATCGCCCACGCCTGCATCACCAGCACTGCCATCCCTGCTACCCGTCTAAAGCTCTTCATGCTGCTCTCCTCCAAGGTTGTGGGCGCCCGTTGGCTGCCCTTTCAGAACGCCGCTGTATTTTTATTTGCGGCCTCGCTGCAGGAAGGCGACGGCGATGATCACCACGCCTTGCACTGCGGCATTCAGGTAGACACTGATGATGCTGGTCAAATTCAGGATATTGCTGATCACGGACAAGAGGATGGCGCCGATCACGGTGCCGACGATGCGCCCCTCTCCCCCCTTCAGCGCCGTGCCGCCGACGACGACGGCGGCGATGGCTTCGAGTTCCCACAGCAAGCCCGTCGTCGGCGTGGCCGAGCCCAGGCGCGGCACGTACAGCACCGTGGCGATCCCCACGCAGACGCCCAGCAGCATGTAGGTGGCAATTTTCACCTTGTCGACATTGATGGCCGCATAGCGCGCCACTTGCTCGTTGGAACCAATCGCCTGCACGTGGCGGCCAAAGGTCGTGCGGTTGAGGATGATGGCGCCGGCCGCAGCGACGAATAAAAAGATCCAGATCGGTATCGGAGCGCCCAGCACGCTCGTGTAATACACGGGGCTGTACAGCTCGGACAGGGTCGCATCCAGGGTCAGCGCGCCGCCATCGGCCAGGTACGTCAATACGGCGCGGAAGATGCCAAGCGTGCCCAGGGTGACGATGAACGGTTCGATATTGCCCTTGCTGATCAACAAGCCATGCATCAGGCCAAAGCCGGCGCCCAGGACCAGGGCCATGGCGATGCCCAGCACCAGCATGGTGATCGGCGCCAGGTCGCCGCCCGCCCCTTGCGCCAGCGCATTCATGAAATAAATCATGCAGCCGGCGATCAGGGCCGCCATCGAGCCAACGGACAGATCAATGCCGCCGGAAATGATCACGAAGGTCATGCCGACGGCGATGATGCCGATGAACGCCGTGCGCGTGAGCACGTTCATCAGGTTGTCCAGGGTGGCGAAGTCGCCGTTGAGCAAGGTGCCCGCGATGCACAGAGATAAAAGGCCCAGCACGGGGCCAAAGCCCTTGATGCGCGCGCCGAATCGAGCAATAGGGGATACGGTGGTGTCAGTGCGTGCCGGTTGCATGGGCAATCAACTCCTCTTCAGTCAGGTGGTCAGCAGACAGGGTGGCTTGCAAGGTGCCGGCGCGCATCACGGCGACCCGGTGGCACAGGCCGATCAATTCGATCAGTTCGGATGAAATCACGATCACGGCGCGCCCTTCGGCGGCCAGGCGGTGTATCAGGAAATATATGTCGCGCTTGGCGCCCACGTCCACGCCACGGCTCGGCTCGTCGAGCACGACGACGCGCGGGTCCGAATGCAGGTATTTCGCCAGCGCCAGCTTTTGCTGGTTGCCGCCGGACAGCATGCGCGCGCGGCTGTCGAGGTCGCCTGTGCGGATATTGAAATCCGCGACGGCCTTGGCCAGCGCCTGTTTCTCTCCATCAACATCCAGCCACGGCCGCGCATAGTGCTCCATCGTCATCATGGTGAGGTTTTCGCGCAAGCCCAGGTTCACATGCAGACCTTTTCCCTTGCGGTCTTCGCTCAGGTAGGTCATGCCGTGCTGCATGGCTTGCTTGGGGGTACGAATATCCACGGGCTGGCCATTGAGACGGATCACACCCGCGCTGCGCGGACGCAAGCCCAGCAAGGCCTCGAACGATTCCGTGCGCCCCGCGCCCACCAGGCCCGCAAAGCCCAGCACTTCGCCAGCGCGCACCTCGAACGACAGGTCCCTGGACCAGCCCGGCACGCACAAGCCATCGACTTTCAGGAGTACGGGCGCGTCCGGCGCCAGCGCCACCTTGACCGGAAACATGTCCGACAATTCGCGCCCCACCATCAGGTTCGCCATCTGCTGGCGCGTGAGGCTGGCCGTCGGCTCGCGCGTGACGAAGCGCCCGTCGCGCATGACGATGACCTCGTCCGTGTTGCGCTCGACTTCATCGAGCTTGTGCGAGATATACAAAATCGTCACGCCGTCCGCTTTCAGCTGCGCCATCACGGCAAACAAACGCTGGGTTTCCGACGACGTCAGGGTGGCGGTCGGCTCGTCCATGATCAGGAAGCGGGCGCGGCGCGACAGGGCCTTGGCGATTTCCACAAGTTGCTTTTCAGCCACGATCAGGTCGCGGATTTTCGTGTCAGGCGACACGTCCAGCCCCACCTGTTTCAGGTAGCGCGACGCTTCTTCCTTCATGGCGCTCTCGTCGAGCAGCCAGCCGCGCGTCTTTTCGTGGCCAAGGAACATGTTTTGCGCCACCGTCAGGTGCTCGGCCAGGTTGAATTCCTGGTGGATCAGCACGATGCCGGCCGATTCCGCGGCGCGCGAACTGTCAAAGTGCTGGGGCTGGCCATCGATCAGTAGCTGGCCTTCGCTGACGGCTTCGTAGCCGGCGAGGATTTTCATCAAGGTCGACTTGCCGGCGCCATTTTCGCCGAGCAAGCCATACACGCGCCCGGGCGACAAGGTAAAACTGACGCCATGCAAGACGCGCACGGGGCCGAAATCCTTGCACACCCCTTCGAAACCGACGGCTACGCTCACTATGCACTCCCTCGCAGAATTAATTGGTGTTGCAGCAGCACGCCCGGCACTTGGGCAGCCGGGTCCGCCAGGCGTTGCAGCAATAATCGCGCCGCCGTCTCGCCCAGTTCGCGCATCGGCTGGGCAATCGTGGTCAGGCCCGGATCGATCTGCGCGGCGATGGCGATATCGTCGAAGCCGATAACGGCCACGTCCTCGGGCACGCGCTTGTTCAGCTGGCGCAGCGCACTCAGCACGCCAATGGCCAGGGTGTCGGAGACGGCAAAGATGGCCGTCGGGGCGTCGGGCTGCGCCATCATCCGCAACGTGGCGGCCGTGCCCGCTTCGTAATCGAGGCTTTGCACCGTGTGCACCCACTGCGGCTGCACGGGCAGGCCGGCCGCCGCCAGGGTGTCCAGATAGCCTTGCTGGCGTTGCCGCGCATACAGATAGCGTTCATCAGAATTGATCAGGCCGATGCGCGTGTGGCCGCGCGCCAGCAGATGCGCGACGGCGTCGGAGGCGGCCCGGTGATTATCGATGCCGACATAGGGCACGGCCACGGCGGGGTCGAATTCGCAGCACGCCACCCACGGCAGGCTGACGGATTCATGCGACAAGGCATGTTGCACCGTGTCCGGGTCGAGGCAGATGGCGCCATCGGCGCGGTGCATGCGCAGCAAGTCGAAGTAGGAACGCTCGCGGCCCGCGTCGGCGCCCGTGTCGCACAGCAGCACGAAGTAGCCGTGTTCGCGCGCCACCGTATCGATGCCGCGCACGATCTGCGCATAGAACGGGTTGCCCACGTCGGGCACCATGGTCAGCAGCATGCGGCTCTCGGCCGTGCGCAGGCTGCGCGCCAGATGGTTCATGCGGTAGCCGAGCGCGGCGACAGACGCCAGCACCTTGTCGCGCGTGGGCGCCCGCACTCCCGCCTGCTCGTTCATCACGCGCGAGACGGTGGCCACCGACACGCCCGCATGCGCGGCAACGGCGCTGATGGAGACGGTTTCTGTCGGCAAAGGGGATGGGACGGCTGCTGGCATGGCGCTTTTCATATAAATGTAATCGATTACATTTATAAGCCAGTCGCGCGCCCGATGCAAACATTATCGATGCTGCGGCGCGCAAAAAATGGGCAAAAAGCGGCCCTGCGCGGACCGTCGGTAAGCTATTTCTGGGGCTGCAAGGCGCTCTGCTGCACGGCAAAACCGGCGCGCACGGCGGACAGGGCCGCCACCCACAGGATCAGGCCGGCACCGAGGCAGCCGACGGGATGGATGGGGCCATGGCGCAGGGTCAGCGGATAGCCGATGGCCCACACGCACAGCGCCATGCCGATGGCCAGGTGGCGGCGCGCCTTGAACAGCCAGGCCAGCGGAAAGAAATGCAAGCCCACGATCAAGATGACGGCAGGAATGAACCACGCCTGCAGCCCCAGGTTTTTCAGGACGTTGCCGACGATGAAGATGGCGATCCATTGCCCGGCGTTCACAATATTGAACAGCCGGCCCACGCGTTTGGCCTGTGGCGATTGTTCCGCCGCCGCATGCGCGGCCCGGTGGCGGCGAAACTGGCGCCACGCCAGCATGAACAGCAAGACGGTGATTGCGGCAACCGGCAGCAACCTCAAGGGATGCGCGCCATACGTCTGCACGCACCAGGCGGCCACCCACAGGCCGCCAAACAGGGAAAAGAACATGGCGCCAATGGCGCTGCCGGCAAGGTTGGCGGGGGTCGATGGTGGCATGGTCATGGCGTGGTCTCTCGGTGAAAGCGCTTACTTCATCATCGCGCAAAACGTTTCGGGATTGCCGTCAAGGATGACGCCGCTGGGCAGGCGGTGGCTGCGCTGCTGCGCGCGCAACAGCGAGGCGGCCAGGGCCGAGTCGCCATCGACGGCATACACGAAGACGGGCATGTTCAGGCTGGCGGCGTCGCCCAGCAAATTCGGATTGGCGTCCAGGCTGCGCGCGTCGACGTGCACGCCCGTGGGCATGCCGATCTGCTGCTGCACGCGCTGCAACCATGGCTTGTCCAGCTTGGGCGGACGGGCATTTTTTGCGATATAGCGGCTGATCCGGTTGGCGCCAGCCGCCTGCGCATTGCGCGCGTCAAACACCAGCAGGCCCAGGTAACCCTGCGGATCGGCGCGGCGCGCGCACGCGAGGTTGTTCGGCACGCCCGACGTCAGGAACCAGTTGCCGTGCTTGATGTTCGCGCGCAACTGCCCCACCAGGGTGGCGATCGGTGCGCACGAGGACACGACATCCTTGATTTCCGCGTTCAGGGTTTTACTCGGGAAAGCCGTCGCCAGATCGGCGACGTCGGTAACAAACGGCGGCGTTTCCGGCGTGGCCACGCCGCGGTTCTTCATGCTGGCGGCGCGCCAGTCGTCGGCCGTCAGTTGTTTCACGGTGCGGGGCGATCCCGTGTCGACGACTCTGCCCGTCAGCAGGTCGTGGTGCACCACCCAGCTGCCGTCGCCGAGCAGCTGCAAATCCGTCTCGACGCCGTCCCAGGTGCCGAAATACGTGTTGCGCAGCGCGCTCAGCGAGTTTTCCGGCGCATTGCCGGCACCACGGTGGGCATGCACCTTCATGCCCAGGCAATCGGCCTGGACGGCCGTGCTGGCCATGGAAAGCAGCAAGGCCAGTGCGGCCGCCTTATTTTTGTCCCGGATGATAGCCATAGTGAATTCCCTGCAAAACGTGGATACGGATCGCTTCGTTGACGGGGTAGCTGTAGCCCTGCCCCACCGCCACGACGTGCGTGATATTGGCCAGCAAGCCCTTGCCGGCGATTTGCCAGCGCGTGCTGTCATCGGCTGCCTGGCGGTTCCAGTCCAGCATCTGGCGGAATAGCTCGCTCTTCGTGACATTATTGTCCGAGAGGGTAAAGATACCCCAGGTTCCCAGGAAGGCGCCAGCCAGCACGCCCGTGGCGATCCAGGCGGAACGGCGGCTCAGCTGGCCATCGGCGCCCGCCTGCTCGCCGCGGCGTGCCGCCAGCACCAGCAAGCCCACCGTGGCGATCAGGTACAGCAGTTTCGAAAAGTGGCCGATGGCGCCCAAGAGCGAGAAGAACAGGGCGACGGGCGGTACGATGGCCGCGCGCGCCGCTTCCTTGCCCTCTTCAAAGTACTTGCCGCCCACCTCGAAGTCGTTGCGGCTGGCGCGGTATTCCACCAGTTTTTCCGCCGTCTGGCGCGCGGCGAACTGGTCGAACAGACGGCTGAACTCGGCCGGACTCGCATACGCATCCTGCACCACGGCGCCCTTGGGCAAACGCAAGCCCTTGCTCGCTTCGCTGCCATCGCCGCCGTCCGGCCCGTCGCGCAGCACGGCCTGGATGCCGGGGCGCGCGACGAAGGCGGCGAAGGACAAGCCAGGCGGAATGCGGTCGCCCTTGATATGCAAGCCCTTGCTGGCCGCTTCCGACGCATAGCGGCGCTTGACGGCGGCGCGGAAGCTCAACTGATCGGCCGGATGCCAGTTGGCCGACACGGGCACTTTCTTGCGCACATTGTTGACGACGGCCGCCTTGCGCCGCGCCGGCACGGAATGCGGCTGCCAGCCGTGGCGCGACAGGCTTTGCCGGTAATCGTTCCACGCCGTTTCCTGCTGCTGGCGCAAGCCTGCATCGTCGTCGGGAATCATGCCCGAATACAGTTTCCACTTGTCGTGCACTTCGCCAATCGCCTTCTGATACTTGTCATAGTAACCGGCCGCGCCGCCGGCGATCTTGCGGACATTAAAATTGATCAACTGCTCCTTGGCCGGCTCCATGCGCTCATCGAGGTGGCCCACCGAGACGGCCAGGAAGGGAAACAGCGCGAGGAAAGCCTTGCCCTCGGGCTTGGCAAACAGGGTGGCGTCATCGACCAGGCCCTGCAATTGCAGGCTGCCGCCGACCAGCGAGCGCTGCATCAATGTCGTGTTGAAGGCCAGGCGGCGAAATTGCGCATCGCGCGTTTCGACCAGCACCGTGACCGTGGTCTTCAAAATGCCGAACACGACCGCCGCCGTGGCGACGCAGCAAAAGAGGATCTTTTTCCAGCTGGGGCCGCTGCCATTGTTCTTCAGGCGGCGGCGCCACATCAGTTGCAGCACCACCAGCGCGGCGGCGATGCCCGACAGGCTGCGGCCATAGAACTCCACGCCTTCCACATCCTGCGGCTTGACGTCACCGCCCACCACGTCGAGCAAACGGGCATTGAAGCCCAGCTCGAAGCACAAATACATGATCGTCAGGACGATCAGGATCAAGGTCTGCCGGATCTGCAGACTGCGCAAACTCGCGGCCATCTTATTTCCTCAAATCGATGACGACGGGCTTGATCTCTTCGGCCTGGAAGATCATCGGCGCCGCCGGGGCCGCCGCTGCGGCACGCGGCGCGGGCAGGCTGATGGCGGCGGGCGTTGCCGCCCTGGCTGCTGGCTCCTGGCGGCGCGCCCTGGCGCTGGCGCGGCTACCCGTTTTCGGCGCAGCGGCAGGCGCCGGAGCGGCCGCCGGCGGCGCCGGGATCACGCGGCCGCTGTCGTTGCCAGCCGGCATAGTGGCGATGGCAGGACCCGTGCCGCGCAAGGCATCGTCGGCAAACGGCTGGGCGCGCGTATCGACGCCGGGCGGCACGGCCACGCTGGCGTTGAGCAGGCGGTTGTCCGTGTAGATCATGCGCGACAGGCGGTTGTAGTTGGGGAAGTCGATATTGAGTGATTTTCCATCGGCCGCCACGTCCACGCGGGGGCGGTCCTTGCAATTGCCGACCGTCCACTGCAGCACGTCCGTGCCCTGGAAAGCCAGCACTTCATAGCGGTAGGCGCAGCCGCGCTCCTGCGTTTCCACGATCACCACCGTGCGTTCGCCCACGTTTTCCACCCGCGCCACGCGGGCCGTGATGGCGTTGGCCAGCGGCACGACGCGGAAGGCCTGCGACAGCTTGATCGAATACTTGCCCTGTGGATCCTTGCGCAAAGTACCCTCCGTGCCGTCGCGCAGGCGGAAGGTGGAAATCGGCGTGCCGAACAGCTCGGCCGTATCCAGGCCCATCAACACGCCGCCACGGCCGTTCGGCGTCATGGCGCAGCCCGTCAACAGGACACCGGCGGCCACGCCGGCGATCAATTTGCGCCAGTGCGCGGATGCAAAATTCTTATACGTTGCCATGCTTGATAACTTTCTCTTATTTCGGGGTCAGGGATTGATGACGGCCAGCGGATTGCCCGGTCCCGGTGGCGGCAAGACTTTCTGGCGGTTGCGCGACAGCACGGTGAAGGCACCCAGAGTGTCCGGTCCGGCGACGATTTCCAGCTGCTCGCGCTGCAGCCAGGTGCGGATTTCCGCCTCCGTTGCCTCGGCGCGGAACAGCACGCGCGTGCGCACGCCCGTCTCGACGCCGCTGCCGCCGTTGCGGAACTCCGCATTGCCGACGACGGCGCCCTCTTTCGGCAGGAACAGCCACGCCGATTGCACCACCATCACGCTGGCGGCCACGGCCGTGACGAGCTTCAGCCAGCGGTTTGCATTGGCCGCCTGCATCGGCACCTTCGCTGCTGGCGCGGCGGCATCGGCCGGAGCGATCTGCAATTGCTGCAAACCCTGACGCAGCAATTGCCGGTACGCCACGCGGCCATCCTTGCCCAGCTCGCTCGACAGCGGTGTGCCCGTCAAGGCGTAATCGTCGCCAGGCAAGGCCACGCGGGCGATCACGCCCGGCGCCGCCGTGGCGGCATTCGCGCGGCCATGCCACTCCAGCCAGCGCGCCGCCTGCAGGCGCTCCTGGCTGAACACGCCCAGGCAGGCGCCCAGGTCCGTCACGGCCAGGGTCACGGGCATGTCGCACAGCACCAGGCCCGCGCGCGGGTCGGCGGGCGCGTCGCGCTCTTCGACCACGAGGCCGCAGGCGTCCGCATACGATGCGTCCGGCGTGACGAGCCAGCCGCGCCAGCGCTGCCGCGAGCTGTCCCAGGCGTCGAGCAGCACGGCGCCAAAGCCGGGACGGCGCGCCAGCAAATGAATCTGCCCACCGGCGATGGGCCGCCCGGCCAGCGGCGCCGCATCGCTGCGGCGCGCAAAGCGTTCCATGAGGTGTTCCGGCACGGCAATGCCGCGCCAGTCGGGGGTATCGCCAGCCACGTCCTCATCCAGCAATTCGATGGAAGACGGGGGCGACGGCAGGCGCGCGGCAACGATGGCCAGCGAGGGCGTCAATGCAGTCATGCCGATGGCCTTTCATCAGTGTTCGGTTGGGTGGACGCGGGGTCCATGTGCAGGGATAACGCGGCCACGCACAAGATATCCAAAACTATTTGCGCCGCCTGCATATCGCGCGCAGCCAGGGTGTCGCCCACGCGCAGCTTGAGCAGGTTCAAGACCCAGCTGCCCAGCAAGGTGGCGCGGTGGGCCGGCTCGACGATCTGGCGCCCCGCGCTATTGGCCTCGCCCTTCTGCCTGTGCACCAGGCCCAACTTGCCGCCGTGGTAATGCGCGGAAGCGATCTGTTCGGCCAACTCCTTGACGGGCATGCCGCCGCAGCCACAATGGCGCAGCAGCAAGATCAAGTCGTGCGGCAAGGTCGTAATAAAACTGTCGGCCGCGTCGCGCACCTGCTGTGGCGTCAGCTGATAGTCGCGCAGCGGTTCCGCATACGCGTCGGGCGCGCGCAGCTCGCAGCCTTCTTGGGCATCGGCATCTTCGTCATCGCGCTGCTTGCGCAACTGGTCGATGATGAAGCGCTTGAAGTACAAAAACAGGGCACCGACGTGGTGGGGCGCCGCGTCGCTGTCGCCGTGCAGGACTTTTTCGATGAAGAACTGGTGGCGCAAGTCGGCCAGCGAGTCGCCCAGCGACGCCGCCTCGCGCGGACGGCACGGCGTCAGCGCGGCGATGACGCGCTGGTAAAACTCGCCCAGTTCGCCTTGTGTCAGCTGCTGGCGGCGGGTCCAGAAAGCATGAATCCGTTCAAATTGTTCCGATTGCAAAGCCGGTCCGATCGTGTGTTGGGCGGCACGCGCCACTGGCCGGCGGCGACGTGCAGCGTGCGCTGGCCAGACAAGAGAAACTTGTCAGTAAGGTAAAATGCATTTAAGCAATTTTCTCATATCACAGTAAAAATCGCTAACTTTAGTTACTTTCACGACAATTCCCGAGACGCCGATGCATCGCCTGATCCCCCTGTTTTTCAGCCTGTTCTTTTTACTCTGCGGTAACGTCGTGCAAGCGGCCGTGGGCAACGCCGCCAGCGGTCCCGGCAAGCGCATCGCCCTGGTGATCGGCAACGCGGCCTATCCGCAGCCTCTATTGAATCCCGTGAACGATGCGCGCGCCATGGCCGAGCGCCTGCGCCGCCTGGGCTTTGAAGTGCTGTTGCGCACGGACATCAATGCGCAACAGCTGCAAAAGGCCTCGGCCGAGTTTTCCACGCAGGCGCGCGGCGCCGATATCGCCCTCGTGTTTTACGCGGGCCACGGCGCGCAGGCGGGCGAAGCGAACTATGTGCTGCCGCTGGGCGCCAACATGAATGCGCTCAGTGCGGCCGCCATCGCCGCCCAGGGCGTGTCCGTTTCCAGCCTGGCGGGCGATTTGCAGCGCACGGGCGCGCGCGGCGCCGTGCTGATCCTCGACGCTTGCCGCCAGGAATATACTCGGGGCGGCGCCGTGGTGGTCCCCGGCGGCAATGCGGCCAGCCACGGCTTTGCCGACACGCAAGCGCCACGCGGCGTGGTGATCGCCTATTCGGCCGGGCCCGGCGCCCTGGCGCGCGATTTCTGGTCGCCCGATTCGCGCAACAGTCCCTACACGAGCGCCCTGCTCGATGCACTCGACGCGCCGGGCTTGCCCATGAGCGACGTGTTTTCGCAAGTGGCGGCCAGGGTTGCCGCCATGACGCACGACGTGCAAAAGCCCCGCGTGTCGTTTGGCGAAACGTCGGCGCGCCTGGTACTGAACATGGGCAGCGGCAAGGGCGTCAGCCAGGCAACGCCGGGCGTGCTGGCCAGCGCGCAGGGTGGCGTGCGCGCACCGGTCCCGGCGCCTGCCCCAGCGGTGGAAAAGCCGGCCGCACCGGGCGTCAAGGTGTGGCCAGGCAATGTGCTGCAAGACATCAACTATGAAATCCGCATGCAGATCGCGGCCCGCCCGTTTCCCCGCCAGCAACTGGAAAAGCGCGCACGGGGCGGCGATCTGGTGGCGCTGACGGCCCTCGGCTATGGCATCGGCAGCGGCGATGCTGGAATAAAACAGCCGAAGGCGGGCATGCAGTGGCTGGAAAAGGCGGCCGCCAAGGACTTTCCGATTGCCCAGACCTATCTGGCGGAATTGCTGATGGTCAAGGGCGATCCCGCTTCGCTGAAACGGGCCGGCGTGCTGCTGGACGCGGCATCGCAGGCGGGCTACAGCCCCGCCCATGCGTATAAATTCGACCTGGCCCGGCGCACGGGCGCGCCGCCGCAGGATGCGGCCCGGCATTTGCAGGATGCCTTCATGGGCTTGATGAAGGATTACCAGGGCGCCGCCAAGGACATGATGCAGCCGCCAAAAAAATAATTCAAAATAATTTTAGATTTCCCTGAACTGCCCCCGTTATCCGTGGGTACATGCAATAGAGCATGACAGTGACCAGGGAAATCTCATGCAAACATCCAGCCCAGCAACATTCACCACCGGCCAGCGTGGCCGCATCCTCGCCTACCAGCCAAGCGGACAGGGTTCCGTCAGCGTGGCCGGCATTCAACATGCGTTCGACGTGGCCACGCACTGGCGCTCGGACGTGGCGCCCGCCATCAACGCCGTCGTCGACGTGCGCTTCGATGACGCCGGCAGCCTCGCCACCGTCAGCGCCGTGGCGACGCAGCAACTGGCGCAGGAAGAAATGGCCGGCGCGGCGAAACTGGCGCGCGAAAAAAGCCAGCAGCTGTGGGGCCAGGCCGTCTCCGCCCTGGGCATCAAGGTGCTGGCCAGCCTCGGCGTCCTGATCGCCGGCGCCTTTGTCTTCAACACCATCGGCATCCGTTTGTTCGCCTCCGTCTCGCGCACCTACTGGCAGTTGCTGGGCTTGTCCGCCGACAGCCTGGAAAGCTTTGCCCGCGATGGCGGCGGCGGTTTTACGTCCGCACAATTTTTCTTCCTGCTGGCCATCGGCGCCTGCTGCGCCACCATGGTTAGCAAGCACCCGAAAGCGGCGCTGGGCAAGTGCGCGCCCCTGTTGTTCATCGTCATCCACAGCAGCTTGCTGTTCATCAAGATCAAGGGCGCCGTCAGCGACGCGGGCAACGCCATGGGCGGCATCATGGGCAGCCGCGCGGCCCGCATGGCCGAGCAGATGGCCAGCGAAATGCTGGGACAAGTGTGGCAAGGACTCTCTTTTGGCATCGGTTTTTACCTGGTGCTGGCGTCTGCCATCGTCCTGGCCGCGTACGGCGTCGGCGAATACAAACGTAAAACCATCGGCTAAGCCACCTCCACACATTTATTGAAGGAAATATCATGAACCGTACCCTCCCTGCCCTGCTCGCCATCGCCGTCTTGCTGTCCGCCTGCGGCAAGCCCTCCGACAATGCAACGCCGGCCGCCTCGGCGCCCGCCACCAGCGTGGCCGATATGGCCGCCAAGGCGCAAGTCAAAGCGGCTGCCGCCAGCCTGCCGCAAGCGGACGCTGCCACGCCAGCGTCCAGCTATGTTGACATCACCAGCGGCCACCAGTTGATGTACAGCTACCTCGCCCTGTCCGGCGTGCCGCCCGACTATGCGGCCGTGGCGCAACGCATCTCGCGCGAATATGCGGGCAGCAACGACGCCTTCCGCAAGCAGGAACTGCTCGACGCCCTGAAACCGCAGATCGACGCCAAGGTCAATGAGGCCAAGACGAAGCGCTACCTGCGCTACCAGATCAATGGCCAGGGCGCGCTGTCGCCGTACGCGATGGACAAGGCCGCCTTCCCCGCCAAGTTCGCCGACGCGGGCACGTATTACTACATGTACGACAACGGCGACTACAAGCTGGCGTTCACGAATGGCGACGGTTATTCGCTGCTGAAAGTGGACCAGGAGGCGGCGCGCAAGATCGAGGCGGCGCGCAGCGGCTACAAGGACTTCGCCATCGTCGTGTATGCCTATGCCCAGGAAGCGGACATGGCCAGCAACCAGGTCAAGGCGCAGATCGTCAAGGTGGCGATCAAGCTGAACGGGGAAGAAATTCTCGTCAGCCAGGCACGGTAGAACGGGCTCGGTTACACTGTTCGCCACATTGCATCGGAATAGTGACATGGGCGAACAGACACTGGCGGAACAACATCTGGCAAACGGGCAAGGGCTGCAGCAGCAAGGCAAGCTGATCGAGGCGATCAACGCCTACCAGGCCGCGTATAAACTGAACCCGGCCCTGGCCGAAGCACAACATTTCCAGGGCCTGGCGATGCTGGAGCTGGGCCAGGGCGCCATCGGCCTGGGCCTCATCAAACTGTCGCTCAAGCAACAGCCCGACAACGCCCTGTTCCACTACAACCTCGGTAACGTGCTGCGCGGTACGGACAACGAGGCGGCGCTGGCCAGCTACGCCACGGCAGCGCGGCTGGCGCCGCATGAACATGATTTCGCGATCAGCCATGCCGAATTGCTGATGGGAAAACAGCGGCTGGCGGACACCATCGCCGAACTGGAACGGGCTCACGCCCTGCGTCCGCAGCGCTGGCAAACGCTGCAGGGACTGGCCGAGCTGTATTACCGCACGGGACAGCAGGAACTGGCCTTGCAACGCTACGCGCAAGGCCTGGCGCTGCATCCGGCGCTGGCGCAAACGTGCCGCATCGGCTTTGCCAGCCCCGGCACGGAAAACACGGAGCGGCTGACCAAGCCCGACGTGCCGGCAAGCCTGCACGACTTCCTGCGCGAAACGGATTTGCACATCCTCGACGATTTCCTGCCCGATCCCGCCGCCTGGCGCGCGCAGGCGCTGGCGTTGCCGTTCGAACAGCAGCGCTATGCGGGGCAAAACTATCCGGGCAGCCAGACGGCGGGCCAGCCCAGCCAGGCCATCATGGAGCGCATCGCCACGACGCTGGGCCGCCCCATCCGTTTCATCTCGCCCGACAACGGCTCGTATCGCCTCAGCTATGCGGACGCGATGGCGCGCACGGATATCCACGTGGACAATGAGACGGGCAACAATTTCAATTTCTATGCGGGCGTGCTGTATCTGAATCCACCCGAGCAGTGCCAGGGCGGCACCACCTTCTGGCGCCACCAGCCCAGCGGCTGGTACCGGAGGTTGCCCGAGGCAGACGTGAAAGCGGGCGGCTACGCCAGCTTCAAGGATTTCCAGAAACGCTGGCTGCCGAACAGCAAAGTACAGAAATTCAACGAATTGCAGGAGCAACGCGACAGTTGGCAAGCGCTGCTGGAAGTGCCGATGCGCCACAACCGCCTGATCGTGTACAAGGGACATTACTTTCACTCGATCAGCAATGTGTTTGGCGACACGCCGGAGAATGGGCGGTTGGTGCAGCTGTTTTTCTTTGAAGTACCGGATTGAACCCCAAAAGCAAGATCCGGGGCCGTACCCTGAGGGTACGACCCCAGCATTTGCCGTTGGGTTTAATACATATCCGCCGCCGTGGCCCGCACAGCTTTCAACAGCATATCCGCCCCCGGCGACAGCAAATGATCCTGCTGGCGGATGATGCCGAACGCATCCATCTTGCACGGCAGCTCGATGGGCAGGATGCTCAGCACGTTCAACGATTCGTAGTAATGCGCCACTTCCGTCGGCATCACGTGTAGGGAATCCGTCTGCTGCAGCAAGGATGTGATCAGGAGCAAGGCGGTGGTGTCGACCACGTCGACGGGCGGCTCCAGGCTGGCGCGGCGGAACATCATGTCGAAGCGGTGGCGCAGGATGCTGCCTTGCGGCGGCAATATCCACGGCTGGCCAGCCAGGTCTTTCAATTGCAGATTCTTGCGCGACAGCAGCGGATGGCCATTGCGCGCCACGGCGCTGGCCGGCTCTTCCGTCAATTCCTCGTAGATCAGGCCCGCGCTGCTTTCCTTTTCCAGGATGCGCCCGATCATGAAATCAAGCGTGCCGTGCTGCAGCATGTCCATCAAGGTATTGCTGTGCTCCAGGTGCACGCCGATGCGCATCAGCGGCGCCTGCTGCTTGATGCGGGCAATCGCGCGCGGCAGCAAGGCCATGGCCGGCGTCATGATGACGCCCACTTCCACCTGACCCGTCAGGCCTGATTTGAGCGCGACGATGTCGTCATGCGCCAGCGACAAGCTCGTCAGGGCCATGCGCGCGTGACGTATCATCGTCTCGCCGTAGATCGTCGGCTCCATGCCGCGCGGCAGCCTGTCGAACAGGCGCACGTCCAGCATCTCTTCCAGGTCCTTGATTTGCTTGGACGCGGCCGGCTGCGTCATGTGCAATTCTTCCGCCGCGCGGTGAATGTTGCGCTGCTCGTCAAGGGCGATCAACAACAGCAATTGCCGCGTCTTCAGGCGGGCTCGCAAGAACCAGTTGGGGTTGAGGGTATCCATGAATAAATCATATCATGATCGATATCGGATACTGATGGATATCGATATTGTTGATATCGGTGTGTCTCCTTTTTTACAATTCAAAAACCCAAGAGCAAAGGCTGGGGTCAGACCCGGCGGGTCTGACCCCGGTACTAACCTGCCTTGCAGGCGGCGCTGGGGTTGGGTGCCGGGCCAGCCGTTTGATCGATGAATGCGATAGTGCCGTCGGGCTTGTATTTCAGCTCTTCCACGGCCACGGAACGCCGGTATTCTCCGCCGCCGGGCAACTTGTCGTTGTGATAGAAGATGTAGGACTTGCCGTTGAATTCGATGATGGCCTGGTGGATGGTTTTCACGACGGCGTTCTTGTCCATGATGGTGCCGCGGAAATGCCAGGGACCGGTCGGTGTCGGTCCCGTCGAATACGCCGTCTCCTCGGGGAAATTGCGCGAATACGACAAATAATACGTACCGGCATGCTTGTGCATATAGGCCGCTTCCGTGAACGCATCCATGCCGAAGGTCAATATCGGGCCGTCCAGCTCCGTCATGTTGGCTTTCAGCTTGGCGTATTTCAAGACCGTATTGCCCCAATAAATGTAGGCCTGGCCATCCGTGTCGATGAAGACGGCCGGATCGATATCGTCCCAGGGAATCGCCGTCTGCTTCGTCATGTCGTTCGTGATCAGGGCGCTGCCGCGCGCGTCGACGAACGGGCCCGTCGGGCTGTCGGACACGGCCACGCCGATGGCTTTGCCGGGGATTGTTTTATGGTCGACGGTGGAGTAAAAATAATACTTGCTGCCGCGCTTGACGATATCGCCGGCCCACGCATCCTTGCCGGCCCAGGCGAAGGTGGAAAAGCGCACGGGCGAGCCGTGATCCGTCCAGTTCGCCATATCGCACGAGGAATACACGCGCCACTCGTGCATGCGGTAATCCGTATCCGTGGCGCTCGCTTCATCGTGGCCCACGTACAGGTACACCCTGCCATTGTCGACCAGCGCGGCCGGGTCGCCCGTGTAGATGTTTTTCACGATGGGGTTGGCCGCCGGCGCGTTGACTGCAATACAGGCGAGCGCCGCCGCCATGCCGATGGCTGCGGCAAGTTTGCTTTTCTTAAACATGGTATTAACTCCGATTGGTATTCTTCTGGCCCATGGCCATCAGTCTTTGCACGACGCAAAAGACGAACAGCAAGCCGCCGATGACGATCTTGGTCCACCACGAGCTGAGCGTGCCGTCGAAGGCGATCAGGGTCTGGATGGTGCCCAGCACCAGCACGCCCGACAGCGCGCCCGCCACATAGCCGTAGCCGCCGCTGAGCAGGGTGCCGCCGATGACGACGGCGGCAATCGCGTCCAGTTCCGTGCCTTGCGCATGCAAGCCATAGCCGGACAGCATGTAGAACGAAAACAGCACGCCGCCCAGCGCGGCGCAAAAACCGCTGAAGGCGTAAATGAACACCTTGGTGCGGCCCACGGGCAGCCCCATCATCAGGGCCGACTGTTCATTGCCGCCAATCGCATACACGGCGCGGCCGAACGGCGTGGCATGCGCCAGCCAGATGGCCAGCAGCAACGTCATCACGGCGATCACCACGCCCGGTGAAACGAAACCGCCCAGGAACCCCAATTGCGTCTGCGACATGGCGACGAACAGCGGGTCATCGATGGTGATGGAATTGATGCTGATCAGATAGCACAGCCCGCGCGCCAGAAACATGCCGGCCAGGGTAACGATGAAGGGCTGCAATTTGAAATAATGGATCAGCGCGCCCATGCTGGCGCCAAAGACGGTGCCCAGCGCCAGCACGGTGACGATCACCAGCAGCGGCGGCCAGTGCGCCACGTTGAGCAGCCAGGCGGCGATCATGGTCGACAGGGCCAGCACGGAACCGACGGACAAATCGATGCCGCCGGAGACGATGACAAAAGTCATGCCGACGGCGATCACCAGCAAAAAGGCGTTATCGATCAACAGGTTAAAGATCACTTGCGTCGACAGCAGGCCCGGATAGGCGGCGCCGCCGAGGCCCAGCATCACCACCAGCAGCAGGACCGTGACGAGCGAGGTGAAATACGGGGTGTGCAGCAAACCCTTCATGCTTTTCTCCGATGCAGCAATTGCTTGAATTCCGACGATTGCGACAGGCAGACGAGGAAGACGACGACCGACTTGACGACCATGTTGACTTCCGGCGGCACGCCCAGCGAATAGATCGTGTAGGTCAGGGTCTGGATGATGAGCGCGCCGATCATGCTGCCCACGAGACTGAACTTGCCGCCGGCCAGGGACGTACCGCCCAGGGTGACGGCCAGGATGGCGTCGAGTTCCAGCATCAGGCCTGCATTGTTCGCGTCGGCGCTCTTGATGTTCGAGCTGATCATCAGGCCCGACAGGCCCGCGCAGGCGGCGCAAAAGACGTAGACGAAAAAGATCAGGGTCGCCGTCTTGATGCCGGCCAGGCGCGCGGCGACGGGGTTGATGCCAACGGCCTGGATGAACAGGCCCAGGGCCGTCTTGCGCATCAACACGGCCGTGATGATGAACACGGCAGCGACGAGAAACAGCGAGAACGGCAAGCCGAACAGGTAGCCGCTGCCGATGAAAAAGTACGGCTGGTAGTAGACGGTGACGATCTGGCCATCCGTCAGCAATTGCGCCAGGCCACGCCCCGCCACCATCAGGATCAGGGTGGCGACGATGGGCTGCAAACCCAGGCCCGCCACCAGCACGCCATTCCAGGCGCCGCACAGCAAAGCCGCGCCCAGGGCGGCGGCCAGGGCCCAGCCCATGGGGATATTGCTGACGTAGGTCGGCACGCCGTTGTCCATCACCATGGTGCCGCCGATCAGCATGGCGGCCACGGTGCCGGACAGGGCCACGACGGCGCCCACGGAAATATCGATGCCGCGCGTGGCGATCACCAGGGTCATGCCCAGCGCCGCCAGCATCAGGGGCGCGGCGCGGTTGACGATGTCGATCACGCTGCCGTACAGGTGGCCGTCGCGGATTTCCAGGTGGAAAAAGCCGGGGATGGCAAAGAAATCGACCAGCAGCAGCAAGAACAGCGCGGCCAGGGGCCGGCTCAAAGGATGGTGTAAAACGGTATGCAAGGCGGACGTACCCGTAGTGGAAGCCGGACGCGCCAGTGGCGCGTTCGATGGCGTGGATAAACTCATGTGGCGTCTCCGGCGATCACTTGCAGCACGGAGCTGTCGTCCAGCTCGCCGCGCGCATAGTCGCCGCAGGCCTTGCGGTCGCGCATGACCAGGATACGATCGCTGCAGCGCAGCACTTCCGGCAACTCCGACGAGATGAACAAAATCGCCATGCCCTTGCGGCACAGTTTGCTCACATAGCTCATGATTTCCTGCTTGGCGCGCACGTCGATGCCGCGCGTCGGTTCGTCTAAAATCAGCATGGCCGGCGAGGTCACCAGCCAGCGCGCCAGCAAGGCTTTCTGTTGATTGCCGCCCGACAGGCTGCCAATCGGCGTTTCGATGCTGGCCGTCTTGATGCCCAGCGCTTTGACGTACTCGTCGGCCAGCGCCTGCTGGCGTTTGAACGGGATGGCGCGCAGCAAGCCCGTGCGGGCCTGCAAGGCCAAGATGATGTTTTCGCGCACGGACAGCGACAAAATCGCGCCCTCGTGCTTGCGGTCTTCCGAGCAAAAGCCGATATCCCGGGCAATCGCATCGCGCGGCACGTTGAACTGGCGTATCTTGCCTTGCATGACAATGCTGCCGGAATCGGCCTTGTCGGCGCCGAACAGCAAACGCGCCAGTTCCGTGCGGCCCGAACCGAGCAAACCGGCCAGGCCCAGCAATTCGCCCTGGCGGATGTGGAAATCCATGGGCAGCAAGGCGCCCTTGCGGCCCAGTCCCTGCGCTTCAAGCACAGTCGGACCAAAGCTGGCGGCGCCCGCTTCTTGCGCCAGATCCAGCGTTTGTTCCTGCGTGTCGGCCGCCACGCCGATCATTTTATTCACCAGCGCCAGGCGCGACAGCTCGCTGCATGCATACTCTCCCTCGCGCTCGCCATTGCGCATGACGGTGATGCGGTCGGAAATGGCGTAGGTCTGGTCGAGGAAGTGGGTCACAAACAGAATCGCCATGCCCTGCTCGCGCAGGCGGCGCAGCACGGAAAACAGCAGATTGACTTCCGCCTCGTCCAGGCTGGACGTGGGTTCGTCAAGGATCAGCACGCGGGCCGAAATGTTCAGCGCGCGCGAAATGGCCACCATCTGCTGGATGGCCAGCGGAAAGCTGGACAATTGCGCCGTGACATCGATATCGATCTGCAACTGCTGCAGCAAGGCACGCGCCTGCTGCTGCATGGAACGCCAATCGATCGCACCGAAGCGGCGCGGGTAGCGGCCGATAAAAATGTTTTCCGCCACCGACAGGTTCGGGCACAGATTGACTTCCTGGTACACGGTGCTGATGCCGAGCAACTGCGCATCCGAGGTGGATGCGGGGGCGATGGGTTTGCCATCGAGCAGAATCTGGCCGCTGTCGGGCGTGTAGACGCCCGTCAGCACCTTGATCAGCGTCGATTTCCCGGCGCCGTTCTGCCCCATCAGGGTGTGCACTTCGCCCGGATACAGTCGCAGGGCAACGTCACTGAGGGCTTTGACGCCAGGAAAGGACTTGCTGATGCCGCGCAACTCCAGCAAGGGAGCTGGCGCGGCGTTGTGTTGCGCTTGCGTCTTCATCATGCGGCAAGCTTAGTACTTACGGTTCGGGAATTCCTTGGCGGCCACCTCGGCAGGGAACACGCCTTCCACCGTCGTGATGCGCGCTGGCACGGGTTTACCGGCCACGACATCGCGGGCAATCGACATCAGTTGCGGGCCCAGCAGCGGGCTGCATTCCACGGTGACGTTCAGCTTGCCGGCGATCATGGCTTCGAACGCGCCTTTGACGCCATCGATCGAGATGATGATGATGTCCTTGCCCGGTTTCATGCCCGCTTCTTCGATGGCCTGGATGGCGCCGATGGCCATGTCGTCATTGTGCGCGTACAGCACGTTGATCTTCTTGCCCTCGGCCTTCAGGAACGCTTCCATCACTTCCTTGCCCTTGGCGCGCGTAAAGTCGCCCGTTTGCGAACGAATGATCTTCAGCTTCGGGTTCTTGCCGATGACTTCCTGGAAACCTTCCTTGCGGTCGATGGCTGGCGCCGAACCAACCGTGCCTTGCAGCTCGACGATGTTCAGTTGCGCGTCCGGGGTTTTCTTGGCGTGCTCGAGCAGCCATTGGCCGGCGCGGCGGCCCTCTTCCACGAAATCGGAACCGATAAAGGTCACGTACAGCGATTTGTCGGCCACGTTGACGGCGCGGTCCGTCAGGATGACGGGAATCTTGGCAGCCTTGGCTTCGCGCAAGACGGTATCCCAGCCGGACTCAACGACCGGCGAGAAGGCGATCACGTCGACTTTTTGCGCGATGAACGAGCGCAGCGCCTTGACCTGGTTTTCCTGCTTTTGCTGCGCATCGGCAAATTTCAGGGTGACGCCATCTTTCTTGGCCGCATCCTTGATGGAGACGGTATTGGCGGTGCGCCATTCGCTTTCGGCGCCCACCTGCGAAAAGCCCATGACGAGGGGCTTGGCGGCGAAAGCGGAAGAAGTAGCGGACAGTGCGAGCAGCATGGCGCTGGCGAGGAGTGTGCGGCGTGTCAATTTCATTCTTGTCTCCAGTTTTTTTGGAATACCATCACAGCCGGATGCCGGATGGGCGGTTTTTTATGAACCCATGGTAGGAGAAAGCAACATAGCCATCCAATCAATTCTTTTTCGCTTGCGATACCGATTTGCGTATCAGTAGAACAAGCAAAGCCCAGCAAAGTCGCCTCTTCCCTCAGCGCAGCAGGCGCAAGCCGTACAGGCCGCCCGCCACGGAATCCTTGCCGGCGACAAATTTCACGGTCAATTTGCCCTTGGCGGCCGCTACCAACGCCGCAGGCACGGCAATATCGACCGTATGCAGCTCTTGCGGCGCATCGGCCGCCACGGCGACTGCTTCAACCTTGACCCCGTTGAGCAAGACGTCGAAGACGCGGCCCGCATCCAAGGTGGACAGGGTCAGGCGCAATATCTTCGCTTCGGCTTGCGGATCGCTCAGTTCATAGCTGAACCAGCCTGTGGCGTGGCGCCAATGCCTGCCCTTGTTGACACCGTTTTCTCCACCTTCGGCCTGGAAGAAATGATCGGATTCCGGCTGCTGTTGTCCCGGCGCCACTTGGTCGATGGTTTGCGCATCGAGCGCCAGCCGCTGCGCTTCGGCTTGCCGTGTGGTTTCCTGCAGCTGCGCCAGCCTGGCCGGCGTGGACACGGGCCAGTACAGCATGTAGCGAGAGTCATGCAGGCGGAAGAACGGGATCAGTTTGATCTTCGCCGCATCCTTGCCCTGGATCAGCCCGGGCGCCGTAAACGTCAGCGGCTGGCCCTTCACGGGGCGGATTCTGCGCATGAAATCCTTCTCATCGCTGACGAACAGCGGTGACGATTCCAGCGGACACACTTGCCCCTGCGCGATATGCCCCATGCGCGAGTCGTCGGCAAAATAGTTCAAGGCTTCGTTGGCGAACGGCTGCGTCCTGGCCGCCAGCACGATGGGGCCATGCAGCACGGCATAGTAATTCGACTGGTTCGGCATCTGTTCCAGACGCGTCGTCATGGGTAGCGTGACATCGACGGTGTCGCCGGACTTCCAGGCCCGCGTAATCGTCACATAGTCGCCCGGTGCGCCGTTCACACGTGTGGCCTTGCCATTGAGTTTGACGCGCAGCTTGCCCTTGGCTACCCACTGGGGATAGCGTATCTTCATGCTGAAGGTTTTATTTCCCTGCACTTTGATGCGCGTCGTGTCCTGGTCGGGAAACTGGGTCGATTGCACAATCTTGACGCCCTGCTCTACCCAGTCCAGGGTGGACGCCATGAACAGGTTCACGTACAGGGCGTCGCCGTCATGCGCATAGATGAACTCGCCATACTTGGCCTGGCTTTCGATGCCGGAACCCACGCAGCACCACATGCCCTTGTCCACTTGCGAATATACGCGGTAGTGGTTCGGGCGCATGGGCGTGAAATACACGAAGCCGCCCGTGCCCGGGCGCTGCGACGACAGGATATGGTTGTACAGGGCGCGCTCATAGTAATCCGCGTAGCGCACTTGCTCGTCACGCTTGAACAGTTGCTCGGTGAGCTTGAGCATATTGTAGGTATTGCAGGTTTCCGGCCCTTCGACCTCTTCCACCATCGACGAAAAATCGTGCTCGTCGTGGAAATGCTCCTTGACGCTATTGCCGCCGATGGCCACCGTGCGCTTGTCGTGCACGGTTTGCCAAAAGAATTGCGCCGCCTGCTGCCAGTCGTGCCGGCCCGTCAGCGCACCGATGCGCTCGAAACCGATCACCTTCGGAATTTGCGTATTCGCATGCAAGCCCGTCAGCTTGTCCTGTTGCTCCACCAGCGGCTGCAATACCGCCTGGTGCGAGAAGCGCACGGCCAGGTCCATGTAGCGCTGGTCACCCGTCATCGTGTAGACGTCGGCCAGCACTTCGTTCATGCCGCCGTGCTCGGCGCGCAGCATGGCTTGCATCTGCTCATCGCTCAAGGACCCCGACAGTTTCACGGCCCAGTCCGACAAGGCGATCAGCATGCTCCTTGCCTCGGCATTGCCGGCATACTGATACGCGTCGCGCAAGCCTGCAAACACCTTGTGCAGGTTGTACCACGGCACCCATTTACCGTTGACGGAGAAGGTGTCCGCCTGCAACTCTCCCTTGGCGATGGCTTGCCAGGCCGCATTGCCATCGGGGATGCCGCCCAGATAACCATTGCCATTGGCGTCCTGGCATTTCTTCAGTTCCGCCACCACATAGTTCAGGCGTTCGCGCGCCTGCGCGTCGCCCGTGGACGCCACCATCAGCGCCAGCGCGGACACATAATGCCCGCCCATGTGGCCATCGAGCCCCGTCGCTTCCCAGTTGCCATAGCTGGACTGGATTTGCGGCAAGCCCGCCTCGCGGCGAAACGGCGCCAGTAATTTGTCCGGTTCGAAGGCCAGCAGATAGTGCAAGTCCGTCGTTTGCGCGTCCAGGAATGGGCCCGCTTTCAAGCGCACGGACGAGAGGGGAAACAGCTCGGCTGCCTGCAGGATAGGCGTGGCAAGGCCGCTGGCGGCCAGCGCCAGCGTCAACAAGGTCTTGTGCATGGCGCGCCCTTAGGGTTTGGCGGCCGGCAATTGGCGGCTTTGATAGCGGTTCAAGTCGCGCGCATCGACGTGCGGCCAGCCATCCGGGTCCCACGTCATGGGCAGGATCTTGAGCTTCTGCAAATAATTGTCCGCCGTTTCATACGCGTGCAGCACCAGGTAATCCTTGCCGTCGAACGTGTAGGCGCTGTTGTGGCCCAGGCCCTTCCAATCCTTGTCGCCTTTCAGCAGCACCGTGCCGCCGCCCTGCGCCATGTCGCGGCCATCCTTGTCCAGATACGGACCCGTCACGCTGTTGGAGCGCCCCACGGCCAGGTGATAGGTGCTTTTTTCTTTCTGGCAGCACAAGCCCCAGGAAACGAAGAGGAAGTAATCGTTGCCGCGCTGGAAGACGAACGGTGCCTCGATTTCCTCCGGTGCGGGCTTGAATTCGCCAGCCCTTGGCGGCAGCGGCACGCGGCGGGCCAGCGAGTGCCATTCTTGCGGTTCCGCAATGCGGGTCCAGTCTTTGTTGAGTTTCACCAGCTTGATGCCGTTCCAGAACGAGCCGAACGACATCCATGGCGTGCCCTTGGCATCGGTGATGATGTTCGAGTCGATGGCGTTCCACTCGTCGCGCTCGGGCACCGATTGCAGCAGCATGCCCTGGTCGACCCAGCGGTAGTCGGGCGCGCGGGGATTCAAGGTCGTGTTGACGGTCACGCCGATGCCGGACGTATTCTTGCCGAAGCCGGATACCGAGTAGTACAGGTAATATTTACCGTCGTGAAATTGCACGTCGGGCGCCCAGATATGGTCGTCAAAGCTGGGGGCAGCTGTTTTTGCCCAGGTCGGCTGGCCCGCGAAGACGCGCCCTTCCGGCTGCCAGTCGACCATGTTTTTCGAACTGTAAAAGGTGATGCCGGGCCCCGTGCTGTACAAATAATACGTGTCGCCTTCTTTCGCCATCACGGGGTCGTGCACGCTGACCTGGGCCGCCTGGACGGAGCTGAAGGCAAGCATGGCCGCCAAGGCCATCGTTATCGAAAATCGCATCGTGTTCTCCACATGACCAGCCGGCCCGTCATGCGGGCCGGCTGGATACATCAAAATCGGCAGGTTTATTCGACGGCCACCACCACGACAGCCTTGGCGGGCACCGACACGGTCAGCTTGCCGCCTTGCGCCTTGGCATTGAACGCCACCGGCTGCACGGCTTGCGGTTGCGCAAAGCTGTTGACGGCATCCATCTTGCCTGCGGTCAACACGCGGCCCGTCACGCTGGCCACCTGCTTGCCGGCCAGCGCCACACTCACGTCGACGGCCTTGTGCGGGTTCGTGTTGACCAGCGACAGATACACCTTGCCATCCTTGGCGCGCGCGGCCGAGGCGCTCACTTCCGGAATGCTGACCTTGCCCAGGCTGTATTTTCCATTGCCACTGATGGCGACCGGCAGCGAGGTGGCGTCCTGGAACGGCACATACATTTCAAACGCGTGATACGTAGGCGTGAGGAAATATTTGTCCTTGTCCGTGATGATCATCGCCTGCAGCACGTTGACCATTTGCGCGATATTCGTCATGCGCACACGGTCCGCGTGGGCATGGAAAATATTGAAGTTCAGAGCGGCGACGAGCGCATCGCGCAAGCTGTTTTGCTGGAACAAAAAACCCGTGTTGGTGCCCGGCTCGACGTCGTACCAGGTGCCCCATTCATCGACGTACAAACCCGTCTTTTTCGATGGGTCGTTCTTGTCGATGGCGGCGATATTGTTCTTGATCAAGCTATCGATGCGCAAGGTGCGGCTCAGTGTCGATATCCATTCATTTTCGCCAAAACCCGTGGCGGCGCCCTTCTTTTCCCACACGCCGGTCGGCACCGTGTAGTAGTGGAAACTGATGGCGTCCATCATGTTCGGCTTGATTTCGCGGCTCAGGGTGCTGGACCAGCTGATGTCGTCGTCATTGCCGCCGCTGGCGATGAATTTCGGGCGCGCGCTTTCCGGCGTCTTCATGAAGGTGTGATAGTGCTTGTACAGGTCGGCGTAGTACTGCGGACGCATATTGCCGCCACAACCCCACGCTTCATTGCCGATGCCAAAGTAATCGACTTTATACGGCTGGGCGCGGCCATTCTTGCGGCGCAGCTCGGCCAGGGTCGATTTGCTGTCCGAGGTCATGTATTCGAGCCATTCGGACATTTCCTGCGGCGTGCCGGAACCGAGGTTGCCGTTGATGTAGGTCTGCGCACCAAGCAGCTCGGCCAGGTCGAAGAATTCATGCGTGCCGACGGCGTTCGACTCTTCCACGCCGCCCCAGTTGGTGTTGACCTTGGTCGGACGCTGGGCGCGCGCGCCGATGCCGTCCTTCCAGTGGTATTCATCGGCAAAACAGCCGCCCGGCCAGCGAACCAGGGGCACGTGCAACTGTTTCAGCGCGCCCAGCACGTCATTGCGCCAGCCCTTGGTATTCGGAATGCTGGACTCCGGCCCCACCCACATGCCTTCATAGATACCGGTACCCAGATGCTCGGCGAACTGGCCGTACACGTTCTTGTTGATCACGGAACCGGGCTTGGCCACGTCGATGGTGACGCTGACGGGCGCGGCAAAGGCGCTGCCGGCCATGGCCAGGCTGAGGGCCACGATGCTGGTATGGATGAATTTCATGCTGTCTCCTGTTTTTTAGTGAAAAGCAAGGGCCGGGATCAACCCGGCGATGTAATGGCGAGGCCTCTCCTGCCGCGGGGTTGGGGCGGCAAGAGGGTATTTCTAGATCGGAGGTGCCGGTCAGTCCCGGCGCGGATTGAACGATGCGCTAAGGCTTAGATCCAGCCGGCATCCACAATGAATTCCTGGGAGGAACACATAGCACCATCGTCCGAGGCAAGGAACAGCACCATGGCGGCGATGTCCTGTGGCATCAGCTTGCTTGGCAAGCACTGGCTTTTCTTGATTTCCACTTCCGCCGCGTCGTCGACCCACAGGTCGATCTGGCGCTGCGTCATGACCCAGCCCGGTGTGACGGTGTTGACGCGGATATTGTGCGCGCCATAATCGCGCGCCAGGCCCCGCGTAAGGCCCACGACGGCCGCCTTGGTGGTGGCATACACAGGGTAGCCGCCCGACTTCATGTGCCAGGAAATCGAGCTGACGTTGATGATGGAACCGCCACCCTTGCGCTTCATGCCCTCGAAAACGGCCTGGCAGGTGAAGAACATGGGACGTTGATTGATCGCAATGCGCTCGTTCCAGTATTCCAGCGTGACGTCCTGCGCCTGGTGGCGCTGGTCGTTGGCGGCATTGTTGACGAGGATATCGAAGTCGCCCAGCTTGCCGGCCAGTTCGGCCATGACGGCTTGCAGCGATGGAATATCCGTGATGTCGCAATGGCGGAACAATGGCGCCGCCAGGCCCGCTTCGGCCAGGCGGCGGCACAGGGCCTCGCTCGCTTCCACGGCGATATCGACAAACGCCACCAGCGCGCCCTGGGCGGCAAACTCCGCCACCAGGGATTCGCCGATGCCGCTGCCGCCACCCGTGATGAACACGCGCTTGCCCTGCAAGCTGCCATATTTCGCCAATTGCTTCATCTTGTCTCCACCTGTTTATTTTTTATTTTTACCAATAAAACCGTAGCGAGCGGCAACGAGTTGTGGCCGAGACGCGGAACTGTGCGCATGCACAGTGAGCATCACAGGCCGCAAATCGCGCCGCGCAGTAGGTTTTAGTCTTTGCCCAGCACGCCATCGTGACGGCGCCAAATCCCCAGCGGATTATCGTCGCGCAGCGACTCTGGCAGCAAGTCTTGCGGCAGATTCTGGTAGGACACAGGACGCAGGAAGCGGTTGATGGCCGCCGTGCCGACCGAGGTGCTGCGGCCATCCGAGGTGGCCGGGAACGGGCCGCCGTGCACCATGGCCGTCGACACTTCCACGCCCGTCGGGAAACCGTTGGCCAGGATGCGGCCCACGCGGCGCTCCAGCACGGGCAGCAAGCGGCGCGCATCGTCCACGTCGCCGGCATCCATCTGCAGCGTGGCCGTCAGCTGGCCTTCCAGGCTTTCCGTGATCGCCAGCAATTGCTCGATGTCGCGGCAAGCGACCAGCAGCGAGGCCGGGCCGAAGACTTCGTCGCGCAGATCGTGCTTGGCCAGGAAAGCCTCGCCCGAGGTCACGAACAGGGCGGCGGCGCCCTTGCCTTCATCGCCCGTATTTTGCACCAGCGGCGTCACATCGGCGTGCTGCGCCAGGGCGGCGACGCCCTTGGCATAGCTGCTGGCGATACCGGCCGTCAACATGGTGGCGGCCGGCGCCGGCGCCAGCGCTTCGGCGGCAGCGGCGGCAAAGGCCGTAAAGTCAGGACCTTCCAGGCCCAGCACGAGGCCGGGATTGGTGCAGAACTGGCCCACGCCCATGGTCAGCGAGGCGGCAAAACCGCTGGCGATCGCCGCGCCACGGGCGGCCAGCGCTTGCGGCAGCACGAACACAGGGTTGATGCTGCTCATTTCCGCATACACGGGAATTGGCTGTGGACGTTCCGCCGCCACCTTCATCAGGGCGATGCCGCCCGAACGCGAACCCGTAAAACCGACGGCCTGGATGGCGGGATGGGCGACCAGGGCCTGGCCGATGCCATTGCCCGTGCCCGTCAGCAAGGCGAACACGCCGGCCGGCAGCTTGCAGATGGCAATCGCTTTGACGATGGCGCGCGCCACCAGCTCCGACGTGCCCGGATGGGCCGAGTGGGCTTTCAGCACGACAGGGCAGCCGGCAGCCAGGGCCGAGGCCGTATCGCCACCGGCCACCGAGAAGGCCAGCGGGAAGTTACTGGCCGCAAACACGGCGACGGGGCCGAGGCCGATCATGCGCAAGCGCAAGTCAGGACGCGGTGGCGTGCGGTCAGGCAGCGGGCTGTCGATGCGCGCATCGGTCCAGGATCCTTCGCGCAGCAAGCCGGCGAACAGTTTCAATTGACCCACCGTGCGGCCACGTTCGCCTTCCAGGCGTGCGCGCGGCAAGCCGCTTTCCGTCATGGCGCGCACGATCAGGTCGTCGCCCAGTTCGCCGATTTGCGCGGCGATGGTGTCGAGAAAATCGGCGCGCTGCGCATCCGTGGTGGCGCGGAACGGGTCGAATGCGGCTTGCGCCAGGCGGCATGCCTCGTCGATTTGCGCTACGTCAACCATGTGGAAGGCGGGCGCGATGTGCGCGCGCGCGGCCGGGTCCCACGCTTCGAAGGAGCCGCCATTGCCCTTGACGGCGACGCCGCCGATCAATGCATCACCGGTGATATTGAAACTCATAATGTGCTCACTTTCGCAAATTCGGTTGGGAAGACATCGAGGCGGTTGCGCAAGGCAGGGCCAAAGGCCGGCGCTTCGATTTCAAAGGTTTCGCCCGGCGCCACGCTCACGCCATCGGCAAAGCTTAACGTTGCCGTGCCGAAGAAGTGCACGTGCACGTCGCCAGGGCGCTTGAACAGCGGATACTTGAAGTGATGGTGTTCCAGGTTGGCAATCGTGTGCGACATATTCTCTTCGCCGCTGACGAACGCTTTTTCCCAGCGCACATTGCCAGCCGCGTCCAGCACGCGCGAAGTACCGGCGATATGCGCAGGCAATTCGCCCACCAGCAGGGCCGGTCCCACGCTGCAGGCGCGCAGTTTCGAGTGGGCCAGGTACAGATAGTTCTGGCGCTCCGTGATGTGGTCCGAAAATTCATTGCCGATGGCGTAGCCGACCCGGTAGGGCTGGCCGTCGTCGCCGATCACGTACAGGCCGGCGATTTCCGGCTCTTCGCCGCCATCGAGAGCAAAGTCCGGCATGCGCAGCGGCTGGCCGCCGGCGCGCACGATGGAGCCGTCGCCTTTATAGAACCATTCTGGCTGGGCGCCAGCCGTGCCGTCAGCCGGCTTGCCGCCTTCCACGCCGAGGCGGAACATTTTCATCGAGTCGCTCAAGGATTCCGCGTCGCCGCCGATCTTCTTGTGCATGGCATCGCGCGCGCCGGCGCTGCCCAGGTGGGTCAGGCCCGTGCCCGTCACGTAACAGTGCGCTTCATCGGCGTGGTCGAGCGGCGGCAGCACGCGGCCGGCAGCGGCCACGTCGGCATAGGAATGCGTGGTATTGCCGACGGTGGCGTTCACCAGGTCCGCCAGACTGACCTTTTTCCGGATGGCGTCTTGCGCCAGCGCATAGGTCGTGTTGTAGCCTTCGATGACGCGGATGACGTCGTCTTGCAGCAGGCCGACGAGGCGCCCGCCGTGTTCATTTGTAAATTGCAGCAACAGCATGGGATTCTCCGCTTAGTGTGAGTGGCGCGGCACGGCGGAACCGCGATTGCCGACCAGGAAGTCGAAATCGCAGCCTTCGTCGGCCTGCAACACGTGTTCGATGTACAGCTGCTGGTAGCCGCTCTTCGGCCCAGGCGCGCTGCCCAGTTCGCGAGCTGCCAGACGCTCGGCGATTTCCGCGTCGCTGATGTCGATGTTCAGGCTGCCGTTGTGGCAATCGAGGGCGATCATGTCGCCATCCTTGACGATGCCCAGCGGGCCACCGGCCATCGCTTCCGGCGCCACGTGCAAGACGACCGTGCCGTAGGCCGTGCCGCTCATGCGCGCATCCGAGATGCGCACCATGTCGGTGATGCCTTGCGCCAGCAATTTCGGCGGCAAGCCCATGTTGCCCACTTCGGCCATGCCGGGATAGCCTTTCGGGCCGCAATTTTTCATGACCAGCACGGAGTTCGCGTCCACATCGAGATCAGGATCAACGATGCGGGCCTTGTAATGTTCAAAGTCTTCGAACACGACGGCCTTGCCGCGGTGCTGCATCAAATGCGGCGAAGCGGCCGACGGTTTCAAGACGGCGCCGCGTGGCGCCAGGTTGCCGCGCAGCACACAGATACCGCCATCGGCCAGCAATGGGTTGTCCAGCGTGCGCACCACCTCGTCGTTGTAGATCGGCGCTTCGACGCAGTTGTCCCACAACGACTTGCCGTTGACGGTCAGCGCATTCTTGTGCGGCAGCAGATCGCCCTCGCCCAGGCGGCGTATCACGGCCGGCAAGCCGCCCGCATAATAGAACTCTTCCATCAGGAAACGGCCCGACGGCAGCAAGTCGACGATGGTCGGCGTGCCGCGGCCTACCTTGGTCCAGTCTTCCAGCTCCAGCGGCACGCCGATGCGGCCGGCAATCGCCTTCAGGTGGATCACGGCATTGGTCGAGCCGCCGATGGCGGCGTTGACCTTGATGGCGTTTTCAAACGCTTCACGCGTCAGCACTTTCGACAGGCGCAGGTCTTCATGCACCATTTCGACGATGCGGATGCCCGACATATGGGCCAGCACGTAGCGGCGCGAATCGACGGCGGGGATGGCGGCGTTGTGCGGCAGGGACGTGCCCAGCGCTTCCGCCATGCTGGCCATCGTCGAAGCCGTGCCCATGGTGTTACAGGTACCAGCCGAGCGCGACATGCCCGATTCGGCCGACATGAACTGGTGCAGGGTGATCGATCCCGCCTTCATCTGCTCGTGCAACTGCCATACGGCCGTGCCGGAACCGATGTCCTTGCCGTTCAGCTTGCCGTTCAGCATGGGACCGCCGCTGACGACGATGGTCGGGATATCGACGCTGGCAGCGCCCATCAGCAGCGCTGGCGTGGTCTTGTCGCAGCCGACCAGCAGCACGACGGCGTCCATCGGATTGCCGCGGATCGATTCTTCCACATCCATCGAGGCCAGGTTGCGCGTCAGCATGGCTGTCGGGCGCAAATTCGATTCGCCATTCGAGAAGACAGGAAATTCCACTGGGAAACCGCCCGCTTCCAGGATGCCGCGCTTGACGTGCTCGGCCAGTTGGCGGAAATGCGCGTTGCAGGGGGTCAGTTCGGACCAGGTATTGCAGATGCCGATGATGGGCTTGCCATGAAATTCGTGGTCAGGTATGCCCTGGTTTTTCATCCAGCTGCGGTACATGAAGCCATTCTTGTCCTGCGAGCCGAACCACTCGGCCGAGCGCAGGGCTACCTTCTTTTTTGTCTCAGACATGCCATTCTCCTGGTTGTGCCATGCCGGATCTAAGGTCGTCGGCCCGGGCAGCGATGTTGGAATACTAAAGAATCCTGCCATGCCTTTCCAATCAATTTTTAATGCGTTCCGATATCGAAAACGATATCCATCAGCACCAATGAAAACGCCCTGCGCGCGCGTGGCGGCAGGGCGTGGAAGGTTTTCAGTCCGCGTTACCCCAGCAAAGGCCGGGGTCGTACCCTAAGGGTACGACCCCAGATTTCGTTTGGGGTTAAACGATTATTCTGCGGAAAACCGATAGACCGTTTCCGTCTGATACACCTGGCCCGGGCGCAAAATGGTATTCGGGAAATGCGGCTGGTTCGGCGAATCCGGGAAATGCTGGGTTTCCAGACATAGCGCGCTGCGATAACTGTTGGCGCACAGCTTGCCGGGCTGGCTGCCGTCGAGGAAATTGCCCGAATAAAACTGGACACCGGGCTCCTGCGTGTACACCTGCATCACCCTGCCCGATTGCGGATCGCGCACGGTGGCGGCCAGGTTCAGCCCGTGATCTGCCTGTTTATTGAGCACAAAGTTATGGTCGTAGCCGCGGCCGATGCGCAGCTGCTCATGCGGCAGGGCTATGCTGTCGCCGATAATGGTGCTCTGGCGCAAGTCAAACGGCGTGCCGGACACGTCCGCCAGTTCGCCCGTGGGTATCGACCCCGCGTCCACGGGCAGGTAGCGGTCCGCGTTGATCGTCACCTCATGGCCGAGGATAGTGCCCTGCCCCGCCAGATTGAAATAGCTGTGGTTGGTCAGGTTGATCGGCGTGGCCTGGTCCGTCACGGCGTGGTAACGCAGGCTCAGCGCATTGTCGTTGTCCAGTTCGTACACGACGGTGACGTCCAGCTTGCCCGGATAACCGTCTTCGCCGTGCGGGCTGCTGCGCGTAAACGTCACGCCGACGGCATCGTCCCGGGTGAACGGCTCGGCTTGCCACATGACCTGGTGAAAGCCCTGGTTTCCACCATGCAAGTGATTCGGCGCATTATTGACGGCCAGCTGGTAATCCTTGCCGTCGAGGCTAAAACGTCCCTCGGCGATGCGGTTGCCGTAGCGGCCGATGACGGCGCCCAGGAAAGCGCCGTTGGCCAGATACGGCTCGATGCGATCAAAACCGAGCACCACGTCGGCAAAGCTGCCATCGCGGTCAGGCACGTGAATTTCACTGATGATGGCGCCAAAGTCGAGCACCTTGACTTGCATGCCCTGGCGGTTCGTCAGGGTAAATACGCTGACGGGCTGGCCATCGGGCAGGATGCCGAACGGCGCTTGCGTCACTGAAACAGAATCAACTGGGGTCATGGCGTCGGGTCCGAAGCGTTACAGGGTCGATGAGCGGCCAAACACGGGCATGCCTTGCGCATCCCAGCGCAGCGGTTTGACAAAGGTATGGCGGTCCGGGTTCCACAAAGGGTCGCCGACGATTTCCGTGTAGGTGCGGGCATGGTACACCAGCAATACGCCATCGCCGTCGCCGTCGCCGGCCGTCGTGAAACTGTTATGGCCGGGGCCATAGATGCCGTGCTCGTAGCAGGTGGCAAACACGGGCTCGGGCGACTTGGTCCACGCCGCCGGATCGAGCAAGTCGGCGGAGTCGGCGGCCCACAGCAAGCCCATCGCGTAGTTTTCATCGGTGGCGCTGGCCGAATAGCTGATGAAGATCTTGCCGTTGCGCTTCAGCACGGATGGCCCCTCGTTGACCCAGAAGCCGCGGATTTCCCAGTCGAATTCAGGTTTACTCAGCATCACGGGCGGCCCGGCCAGCTGCCACGGCGTGGCCATCGGCGCGATGTACAGGTTCGAGTTGCCCTCGATGGCCACATCTTTCTGCGCCCACAGGTAGTACAGCACGCCGTCGTGCTCGAACGTGGTGGCGTCCAGGCAAAAGGTGTCGATGCCTGTATCGATCTGGCCCATGAATTCCCATTCACCTTCAAGCGGATTGGCGTTGGTATTGCGGATCGCATACATGCGGTGCTGGAACAGTTTATGTTTGATCTCGCGGCTCGGCGCGGCGGCGAAATACACATACCAGGCACCCTGGTTGAAGTGCAGCTCGGGCGCCCACACCAGTTCGCTGTACGGCCCCGTTTCCGGCTTGTGCCACACGTCGACCGTTTGCGCGCCGGCCAGGCCGGCGATGCTGTCGGCGCGGCGCAGTTCGATGCGGTCGTACTGCGGCACGGAGGCCGTAAAGTAATAGTAACCGTCGCTGTGACGGTAGATATGCGGGTCGGCGCGCTGTTCGATCAGCGGTTTCAAGATGTCAGCCATGTTGCTTGCTCCATTCAATTATTCTTAGGCGGCCACGTAGCCGCGCTTGTGCATTTCCGACTTCACGCCGCTGTAGTACGTATCGCTGATGCGGTATTTGAACATCAGCAAGCCCATCAGCAAGTGGAAGAAGCCGGGGATGACCGACAGCATCAGGGCGATGCCGTTCAGGGCGAATTGCGTTTGCTCATGGTTGGGCTGGTAGTCGAAATACGACAGCAGCATGCCGACCAAAAAGCCGGCCACCGCCATGCCGGCCTTCTGGCACACGGAGATGCCGCCAAAGGCGAAGCCGGAGACGCGCTTGCCCGTTTTCACTTGGCCATAGTCGATGGTCTCGGCGATGGCCGACCAGAACACGGGCGCATGCAAGTCGACCACGAAGGACAGCAGGAAATACAGGGCGAAGGCCAGCACGGTGTCGCTCGGTGTGACGAAGAAATAGATCGCCAGGCTGATCAGCGCGACGCCGATCTGCGTGTAGCGGAACAATTTGACCTTGCAATAAAACTTGGTGATCCAGGTCGAGGCGATCATCGCCAGGATGGCGGCCACCACGCCCGTGGTCAGAAAAGCGGCCACCGTTTCCGTGCTGCCACCCAAGTAATATTTCGCGTAATAAATGGCGACGGAGCCGCGCACCACGTAGCCCACCGTGCCCGTGACGCACACGCCGCACAGCACCAGCCACTGGTCGTTCTGCAGCAGCACCTTCAATTGCGCCAGCAGCGATTGCTTCTCCACCACATGTACGACGCGCTCGGTGGTGGTGAAATAGCAGAACAGGAACAGGGCCACGCCCATGACGGCCATCACGGCCATGGCGGCCTGGTAGCCGACGGCCGGGTTGCCGCCGCCCCAGCGCTGCGACAGGATCGGCACGACGATGGTCACCATAAAGGCGCCGATCTTGGCGAAGAACAAGCGGTAGCCATTGGCCGACAGGCGCTCATGCGGGTCGCTGGTCAGGCCGCTGATCAGCGAGATATAGGGAATGCCCACGCCGGCCGTCATGATGGTCATCAGGATATACGTGGAATATGCCCAGATCAGCTTGGCGTCATAGCCCCATTCCGGCGTGGTGAAGACGAAAAACACGCTGATGCCGAAGGGCACGGCCAGCCACAGCAGGTATGGGCGGTAGCGGCCCGAGGCGAAGCTGTAGCGGTCGGTGATCTGCCCCATGACGAGGTCGGCGATGGCGCCCACCACTTTCACGGCCACGAACAGCAGGGCCAGGTCGGTGGTTTTCAAGCCATAGATATCGGTATAGAAAAAGGTGATGATCAACATCATCGACGAGATGACGACATTGAGCGCCATGTCGCCGGCGCCGAAGCCGACCTTTTCAACGGTAGATAATTTTTGCGTCTCCATGCTTTCCGTCCATTCTTTTTATGATGAATCGTGCGTGACTGCCCAACTGACACAGGCGCTGCCGGCCGAAACCTTGGCAACGCCCTTGATTTTTTACGATGCGATCAAGCTACATCTTCCAGCGCAGTGATACGCCAACTGTCCGGTCATAGCGGCGCGTATCGCGCGCATACACGCCCGGCTCGTTCCAGTAATCCTTGAACTTGGTGTCGAGCAAGTTATTCCCATCGAGGGTCACGGTGAACTGGTCATTGATCTTGTACGACAGCGAACCGTCGAGCTGGGCCGTGGCCGCCACTTTCAAGTCCAGGCCAGGGCCGCCCTGGTTGTAGCTGTCGATGAATTTCGAGCGCCAGTTGTAGGCCAGGCGGCCCGACCAGGCATCTTTTTCGTACAGCACGACCAGGTTGTAGGCATAGCGCGACACGCCCGTGATGGCATGGCTGCCCGTCTCGTCGTTGGTCTTGCCGCTCATGTAGGTGCCGTTCGCTTGCAAGCCCAGGCCGCTCAACAGGCCAGGCAAGCCGTCATAAAACTGCTGGTAGCCAATTTCCAGGCCTTGCAACTTGCCGGCGGCGGTGTTGTACGGGCGATCCACATCATAGGTCTTGCCGGCGATGGTTTCGCTGGAAATGCGTTGCTGGATATAGCCGTCGAACTTGTGGTGGAACACGGTGGCCGTCACGGAACCGGCTGGCGCGAAATACCATTCCAGTGCGGCGTCAACATTGTCGCCCGTCACCGGTTTCAAGTTCGGATTGCCGCCCGCGCCCGTCGCCTTCACCGTTTCCGTCGAGTTGACCAGAGCCACGCCAGGGTTCAGCTGGGAAAAGCCCGGACGGCTGATGGTGCGGCCCGCAGCGAAGCGGCCGACCAGGTCAGAGCGCAGCTTGATTTTCAAGGCCACGCTCGGCAGCACGTCGGTGCTGGCCGTGTCGCTGATGACGGGCGTGTAGACGCCATCTTGCGAACTGTTGCCTTGTAGACTTTGCTCGGTGCGTACGACGCGCACGCCCACAGTGCCGTCGACGGGGTAGGCGCCCAGCTTGAAGGCGACCTTGGCCTTGGTATAGATCGAATACGTCTTTTCCGTGTCCTTGAAGAACGAGCCCGGGTCCATGGCCCGTGCCGCGCTGCTGCCCGTGACGGCTTCGCGGATGGTGCCCGTGTTATTGAGCAGGAAGCTGGCGCACGGCGTGTACCACTGCTTCAAACCATAGTCGGGGCCGCCGCTGGACATCGGTTCCGACAGGCAATTGAGGCCCGGAATCGACGTGACGCTCTGACGGCTGAACGGAAACGCGGCGCCGGACACGTCCGGTGCTTCCGCATTGCCCTCGAAGCTCTTGATCGATTCGGCTTCGCGCTTCACGCCGCGCAAGCCGACGCTGATTTCCTTGAAGATGCCGCCGGCGCTCGGCGTGTACGCCAGGTCGGCGCGCACATCGTTCGAGCTGCCCTGATCCCGGCCGTAGCGGTCGAAAAAGCCCTTCAGATAGTAGTTCGACGGGTCTTGCAAATCGACGCCCGTGTAGTCGACGTGCAAGGTGCCGTTCTGATTGGTATTGATGCGGGCATTCGGCACGACCGTAATCGCATCGAGAATCGGGTTGCGCCAGGCATAGGTGCTCTTGGTGCTGGCCACTTCCGACGTGAAACGCCATTCCGGATTGATATCCCACAAGCCACCCACGGCAAACTGATGCGTCTTCGTCTGGTTCTTGTTCGCCTGCGTCGACATGATGGTGTTGACGTTGGTGGATGTGAGCGTTTGCAGCTGGTCGGTGCCGGGAATTTTTGTTGCCGACACGGCCGTGCCCCACCACGGCAAGCCGACGAAGTAATCGGACTCGGCATCGAGCAGGAAGCGCGTGGCCATGCCTTCCGCATACAGTTCGACGTCGGCGTTCGGGCGCCATTGCAGCACGGCATTGGCGGTCGTGCGGCGGCGGTCGCCCTTGATCGGCAGCAAGCCCACCTGATCCGGCCCCGTCAAGCCAGGCAACAGGAAACTTTTATCCACGGGCGCCGTATTGAACGCGCGTTCTTCATGGTAGCGGTGCTGCT
Source organism: Janthinobacterium rivuli (assembly GCF_029690045.1). Classification (NCBI taxonomy): domain Bacteria; kingdom Pseudomonadati; phylum Pseudomonadota; class Betaproteobacteria; order Burkholderiales; family Oxalobacteraceae; genus Janthinobacterium; species Janthinobacterium rivuli. The sequence continues at coordinate 499,447 of NZ_CP121464.1, read as the reverse complement.
GCTGCGACAAGCCCAGCAGCGCGCCCACTTCGCCGATGCCCGTCTTCCAGCGGTTCGACAGCATGCCACTGATGTTCGGGTCGGTAGCCTTGGATTTGTCGCTGTAGACGGCGCGCGTATTCACGCTGGCGGTAAACTCCTTGAAATCGAAGGGGCGATTCGTGCGCACGTCGATGATGCCGGCCACGCCGCCTTCGACCTGGTCCGCGCCCTGCGACTTATAGACGTCCACGCGCTGCAGCATCGTGGCGGGAATGTCGGCCAGGTTGACGTAGCGGCCCGTGGTGGTGAACAGTTCGCGGCCATTGAGCAGGGTCGTGACATCGCGCAAGCCGCGGATCATGACGGCGCTCGCCTCGCCCGAATCGCGGCGGATCTGGATGCCGGAAATGCGCGCCAGCGTCTCGGCCACGTTGTTATCGGGGAATTTGCCGATATCATCGGCAACGATGGAATCGATGACCTGGTCCGAACGCATCTTGATCTGCTGGGAATTCTGGGCCGAGCGGCGCACGCCGCTGACGGTCACGACCGACACTTCCGCAGCCGACTCGGCACTGGCACCGGCCGCCACCGCCTCCTGCGCCCAGACCGAAGCCGTGCTCAGCAAGCCAATACCGGCCAGTGCCGCAACGGCTGCCTTCAAGGTGAATGGACGAGGGGAAGTGGCCGCGAGCGGGCCGGTGGCGTTGCGCATCATGAATCTCCAGATATTGTATTGATATTTTTTGTATCGCTTGCATGTCGTTCGCATGCTCGGCGTTTATCTTAGGGGCTGGGCGATAATCTCTCCAATCAATTTTTCCACTGTTTCGATATCAATTTTGATATCGGCGCTGGAAGGACTTTGGAGGTTGTAAAGCGACAACGGCAGGGGCGTCAGGGATGTTTCAGGCAGGATCATGCCTGAAAAAACGGCAGTTCAAGCCTCAGAAAAACGCAGGCATGTATTCAAGGGTCGCAGCGGAGTGGTGGGAGCGGGCGCTAGAGCAAGGCAATCGCGGAACGCAGCAACTTGCCCAGTTGCGGCAAGCCTTGCGCTTCGTAAGTGGCAATCAGTTCGGCGGCGGATCTGGTTGGTTTTCGCAATAGCGCCCGGTTTTCCTTGACGACACTGAGCGTGCGTATCGGCGCGAGTTCATACTGCGCTACCAGAAAATCATCGGGGTGCAAGACTTCAATGTTGTGCCCTCGCATGATCGCGTCCGGGAGGTCTTTGAGATTGAATGTGACGATAGCGTCTGCATGCCCCACGATGGCTGCCGCCAACACGTGCCGGTCGTCGGCATCGGGCAAGACCAAGGCATCAATCAGATATTCGTATGACTCGATTACGCCGTCCTCCACTGCCTCGGCCATCAGCGCGCTGGTGCGCGCCAAGGCCGAAGGGTCCAGATCAGGCCGCTTGAGCAGCAAGTTGCGCTGCCACTCCTCCTGTATCTGCGCAGTCCAGCGTGCGCTGAAGATACCGTCCGCCGCCAAACTCAGCAATAAATCGCGCAAGGATGCCGGGTACAACACACAGGCATCGAGGACGGCAGTGTAACGGTGGTATCCGGCCATCAGTACCCCAGTTCAAGCTCCTGCGCCTGATCTGCCAAGGCCTGCAAGGCCTGTTGCGAACGCCGTTTGCGCTCATCCTTGTATTGCACCACATCCTCAAAGCGCAACCGTCGGTGCGTACCCACCTTATGATGGGGAATCTTCCCAGCCTCCAGCAGGCGCACCAGATAAGGCCGCGACATATTCAAATACATCGCCGCTTCCTGCGTTGTCACATCATGTTCCTTCGGCATGACCGTCACGGCCTTACCTTGCGCCAGGGTACCCAGGACATCGGCAAACAGGCGCAACACATTCGGCGGCAAGCGCAGCAAGGGGGCATCGCCCAAGTCTTGCGCTCCCTCCTCCAGAACGGCAATCTGCACGGCACGCGAATGATCCAGCGCACTGACCAGACAGCGTTGCGCCGCTTTCGCCAGTTCCAGATCTTCTTTATTTTCCAGACGATCGATTACATTCGACATGGCATTCCTCCCTGCTTTTCATTCAAGCTTACGAGTCAAACGCAATAAACGCAACCAAAATAGTATAACAATGTGTGCAGGGACAAGCACGGGGCAAGCCATCAACTGCGAACAGAGGGGAAGAATAATTGAGGAAACGACGAGGGACATCTTGGTGCGGCTGGCGGGGATCGAACCCACGACCCTTGGCTTCGGAGGCCAATACTCTATCCACTGAGCTACAGCCGCGTAGGGGGAATTTCTGAAGTGATGCGAAGGATACCGTTTTTCTTTACCTACGTCTACGGAAACTGTCGTATCGCTGGCAATTGCATGTCACTGCTCAATTTTTGTGCCTATAATTGTGGGTTTCATAAAGGTTTACATCCAAGCATGTAAAAATGCTACCTTACACGGCCATCAGTTTCAAATCTGGACTAAGGACATCATGAGCGACGCACATAACGAACAACAATCAGCGATCAAAACGCCTAAACAATTGCTTGCCGCCGTAGCTGGCTTCTTCCTCATCACCGTCATCGGCATCATCCTGCTGGTGCAGTTCGTCACGGCGCAAAAACTGACGGGCGCCGGTACGGACAGCCAGTCGCCGGAAGCCATTGCCGAGCGTTTGAGCCCGGTGGCCAACGCCGGCTTTACCTTCAAGGATGCCAGCGGTCCGAAAGTGCTGCAAAGCGGTGAAGCCGTGTACACGGCGACCTGCGTGGCTTGCCATGGCGCCGGCGTGGCCGGTGCACCGAAGTTTGGCGACGCGGGTGGCTGGTCGGCCCGCCTGGCCCAGGGTTACGATACGGTCCTGAAACACGCCATCGAAGGCTTGCGCGCGATGCCGGCCAAGGGCGGCAATCCCGACCTCGACGATGTGGAAGTGGCGCGCGCCGTCGTCTATATCGCCAACGCGTCGGGCGGCAAGTTCAAGGAACCGGAAGTGCCGGCACCAGCCGCGGCCGCTGATGGCGCTGCTCCTGCAGCCGAGCCTGCCAAATAATTCAGCCAGCGCGCTGAACCAGGAACCGCCCGGATGGGCGGTTTTTTTTCGTCCGCAGTTTGTGCCAGATCACACGGCGTGAAAAAGCCGCCCGGCTTGATAGCGGGGCGGCCCGGTGCTAGCGCGTTAGCACTGCTGTTACCACATGATGACGCGGTCTTTCGGTGGCAGGTACATCTTGTCGCCCGGTTTCACGTCGAAGGCTTGATAGAAGCCGGGCTGGTTGCGCATGGTGCCGTTGGCGCGGAACTGGCCTGGCGAGTGCGGGTCCGTTTTCAGCAAGACCAGTTGCTGCGCTTCACGCATCTTCATGCGCCATACCTGGGCAAAGCCAGCATAAAAACGCTGCTCGCCCGTGAAGCCGTCGATGACGGGAGCTTTCTTGCCGTTCAGCGACAATTTATACGCTTTGTACGCAATCGCCACGCCGGAATTGTCGGCGATGTTCTCGCCCAGGGTCAGTTCGCCATTGACGAAGTGGTCCTTGACGGGGCTGAAGCTGTTGTACTGCGCCACCAGCTGCTTGGTTTTCTTGGCGAAGTTTTTATGGTCGGCCTTGGTCCACCAGTCGCGCAGGTTGCCGTCGCCGTCGTACTGGGCGCCCTGGTCGTCGAAGCCGTGGCTGATTTCATGACCGATGACGCCGCCGATGGCGCCATAGTTGACGGCGTCGTCCGCGTTGGCGTCGAAGAACGGCGCTTGCAGGATAGCGGCCGGGAAGACGATTTCGTTCAGTTCCGGGTTGTAATAGGCGTTCACGGTCTGTGGCGTCATGCCCCACTCGTCGCGGTCGATCGGCTGGCCCAGCTTGTTCAATTCACGGTTGTAGTTCAGCAAGTGCGAACGCTGGATGTTGCCGATCAAATCGTCCGGCGCCACCGTCAGGCCCGAGTAATCGCGCCATTTGTTCGGGTAGCCGATCTTGGTGGTGAACTTGGCCAGCTTGATTTGCGCCTGTTTCTTGGTGACAGGGCTCATCCAGTCGAGCTTGTCGATGCTTTGCTGGTAGGCCGTCATCAGATTTTTCACCAGCGCTTCCATGCGCACCTTGCGTTCGGCCGGGAAATATTGTTCCACGTACAGCTGGCCCACGGCTTCGCCCAGCGCGCCTTCGACGGCGCCCACGCCGCGTTTCCAGCGCGGACGCATTTCCGTCACACCCGTCAGGGTGGTGCCATAGAAAGCGAAGTTTTCATCGACATACGCTTTTGGCAGATAGCCGGCGTTAGCGTGCAGCAAGTGCCACTGGAAGTATGCTTTCCACGTGTCCAGCGGCGTCTTGTTGGCGATCTCGGCAAAGCCTTTCAGATAGCTGGGCTGGCTGACGATCACATAATTGACCTTGCCGGCAATGCCCGTGTCCTTCAGGTAACGGGCCCAGTCGTAGCCTGGCGCCACGCTGGCCAGTTTCGCCAATTCCACCTTGTTGTAGGTCTTGACGGGATCGCGGTTCTGCACATTGCTCCATTGCGCCTTGGCCAGTTCCGTTTCCAGCGCCAGGATGGCCTTGGCATTGGCGGCGGCATTCGCGTCGCCAGCCAGGCTGAGCATTTTTTCCACGTGGGCCAGGTATTTGGCGCGCGTATCGGCCTTGCCCGCTTCCAGGTAGTAATCGCGGTCAGGCAAACCCAGGCCGCTTTGCACGATGTCGGCCACGTATTTGGTGGAATCCTTGGCGTCCTGGTGGATGCCGAAGTCGTAAGGCGAAGTCACGCCCAGCTTGCTGAAGTGGGCAATCACGGCTGGCAATTCCGCCTTGTCCTGCAGCGCGGCGATCTTCGCCAGTTCCGCGTTCAATGGGCTCAACCCCAGGCTTTCCAGCTTGGCTTCATCCATGAAGCTGTTATAAAAATCACCGATTTTCTGTGCATTCGAACCGGCCGCGCGGGCTTTGTCAGCGGCGGCGCCTTCGACGATGCCGCGCAGCTGCGTTTGCGTATCATCAGCCAGCTTGGCAAAGCTGCCCCAGCTCGACTTGTCGGCAGGAATCACGGTTTCCGCCAGCCATTTGCCATTCAGGTGCTGGAACAGATCGTCCTGCGCGCGCACGGCAGGATCGACGTATTCGACGGCGATGCCGGACGTCAGCGCCGCGGCGGCGACGGCCGTGGCGGGAGCGGCTTTCTTGGCGCTATCAGCGGCGCCAGCCATGCCGGACACGCCGGCCAGCAAACTCAGGGTCAATGCACTTAACAAATAACGATTCACGATTGTCCTCTATATTATATTGTGTGGAATATAAGGGTCAGAAGGCCCAAGGCTTCTGGCCCGGTTTTTGACTGTAGCATACCGGCCGAAACGACAGAAAAAACTTTGACCAGAATGCAAAAAAGACCACGCAAGTGGTCTTTTTTGTTGTGACAAGATAACGTTTACATGGATATGACGTTTACCAGATGATCACGCGGTTTTCCGGGGCAACATACATCTTGTCGCCCGGTTTCACGCCAAACGCTTCATAGAAACCAGGCTGGTTGACCATGGTGCCGTTCGCACGGTACTGGCCCGGCGAATGCGGATCGGTCTTGATTTGCACGATCTGCTGCGCTTCGCGCATCTTGCTGCGCCAGACCTGGCCAAAGCCCATGTAGAAGCGCTGGTCGCCCGTCAAGCCATCGAGTACGGGCGCCGGCTTGCCGCCCAGCGAAATCTTGTAGGCTTTATAGGCGATCGCGACGCCCGAGTTGTCGGCGATGTTTTCACCCAGGGTCAGCGCGCCGTTGACGTTGTAGCCCGGCAATGGACTGTAGCCATCGTATTGCTTGGTCAGCGCGTCGGCCTTGGCGGCGAAATTCTTGCGGTCGGCCGGGGTCCACCAGTCGCGCAGGTTGCCGTCGCCATCGGACTGGCTGCCCTTGTCGTCGAAGCCATGGCTGATTTCATGGCCGATGACGGCGCCGATGGCGCCATAGTTGACGGCGTCGTCCGCGTTGGCGTCGAAGAACGGCGGCTGCAGAATCGAGGCCGGGAAGACGATTTCATTCATCGTCGAGCTGTAATAGGCGTTCACCGTTTGCGGCGTCATGCCCCACTCTTCGCGGTCGATCGGCTTGCCCAGCTTGGCCACCTGGCGCGCCGAAGCGAAATTCGCCGCGCGCATGATGTTGCCCACCAGGTCACCCTGGACGATTTGCAGCTTCGTGTAATCGCGCCATTTGTTCGGATACGCGATCTTCGGCGTGAACTTGGCCAGCTTGGCTTGCGCTTCCTTCTTGGTTTCCGGGCTCATCCAGTCCAGGGTGTCGATGCTGTCCTTGTAGGCGGCCAGCACGTTTTTCACCAGTTCCTGCATGTGCGCCTTGCGCTCCGCAGGGAAATATTGCGCGACATACAGTTTGCCGACGGCTTCGCCCAGCACGCCTTCGACGGCGCCCACGCCACGCTTCCAGCGCGGCTGGTTTTCCGTCACGCCACTGAGTACCGTGCCATAGAAGGCAAAGTTCTCGTCGACGAAGTTTTTCGACAGATAGCTGGCATAGCTGTTCAGCAACTGCCATTCGAAGTAGGCTTTCACGGTGTCCAGGTCGCTTGCGGCCAGTACCTTGTTGTAGCCGGCCAGGTAACTCGGCTGGTTGACGATGACGTAATCGACCTTGTTGGCGATGCCCAAGGCAGCCAGGCTGGACTTCAGGTCGTAGCCGGGAGTGAGCTCGTTGAGCTTGTTGATGTCGGTCTTGTTGTAGCGTTTCACGGGGTCGCGGTTCTCAACCTTGGTCCATTGCACTTCGGCCAGGGCCGTTTCCAGCGCAACGACAGCCTTGGCGCGGGCGGCGGCATTCTTGTCGCCGGCCATGGCCAGCATTTTTTCCACGTGCGCCTGGTATTTTTCTTTCACGCCAGCCTGCTTGGCTTCCAGGTAGTAATCGCGGTCAGGCATGCCCAGGCCGCTCTGGCTCACATACACGGCGTATTTGGTGGAGGCACGCGCATCCTGGCCCACGTAGACGGCGTACGGGGTCGACACGCGCGCCTGGCTCAGGTGGGCGATCAGGGCGGGCACGCCCTTCTTGTCACGCAGCGAGCGGATGCGGTTCAATTCGCCGGCCAGCGGCTTCGTGCCCAGCGCTTCGAGCTTGGCTTCATCCATGTAGCTGGCGTACAGGTCGCTGATTTTCTGCGCTTCGGAACCGGCCTTCTTGTTTTTGTCCTGTTGCGTAGCGACGATGATGCCGCGCAATTGCGGCGTCGTGTCATCGCGCAACTTGGCGAACGAACCCCAGCTCGACTTATCGGCAGGAATCTCGGCCGTGGCCAGCCACTTGCCATTCAAATGGGTGAAGAAATCGTCCTGCACGCGCACGGCGGGGTCGATGTACTGCACGTCGATGCCGGAAACGACGCCAGCGGCGGCAGGTGCGGCGCTTGGGGCCACGGTCGGGGCGGCAGCGGCGGATACCGGTTCGGCGGCATGGGCAAACGCAGCCAACAGGGTCAGGGTCAGACTGCTCAAGAGATAGCGATTCACGGATTGTCCTTATGGGGCATGTCAAAAAGACCGGGCGGATAGCTTCGGGCGGATAGCCTGCCGCGCCAGGTGCTGCAGGAATGTAGCACGCGCCGCTCAGTTCGGCCAAGCTCAAGGGGCTTTCATTGTCCAGTCCGGCGAGCATGGCGTGGGCTGGAACAGCGCATGCAGCGTTTATCCATACAGATAGAACAGGTCGTCGATCAGCGCCAGTTCCTGTTGCGTGAACTGCGTGTTGTTGAACTGCCCGATAGCTTCGAGCACGCTTCTAATCGGCACTTGCCGTGACGGATCCTGAACGATGTCGATCAGCAGGCCGACATCAGGATCCCGCCCCCTCAGATACTTTTCAATCAGCGCTTCGAGCGAGACACGTGCCTGCAAATCAGTTAACATTTTTTATCTGCTGGGAAGAAAGAAGCTCCAGTCTAAATGAGCCGCAGCCCGCAGATAAAAAAAGCCTGCGTCCGTGGACGCAGGCAAAACCACTTCGGGTCGAGAATGCGAGTCCACTATAGGGCCGCGGCACACGCTTTTTTTCGACTCTTACAAATGCTTACTCCCCTCAAGAGTAACTATACATCGCATACAAAACCGCAACATATGGCAAGCTGGCAGCCCCGTTTTCGCGCGTAGACTGGGCCCAGGCACGCTTTTTCCATGGCCGGCCCACGCCGGCAGAGATTCAGGTCTATACTTTCAACAAAGCGCCGCTCCACGGGGACTGGCGCTTGTGCAAGACACGCTAGCTGCAAAGGTGCAATGATGGGCAAACTCAAAAATACCGGCTTGATCGGCCTGGGCGTGGTGGCCGGCGTCGCCGTGTCGCTGCAATTTTCCGCCATGGCGCAAAAAAACGTCGAGCCGCCCCTGCCGCTGGAAGAGTTGCGCCAGCTGGCCGATGTGTTTGGCCTGATCAAGTCCGATTACGTGGAACCCGTCGAAGACAAGAAACTGCTGGAAGACGCCATTTCCGGCATGGTTGCCTCGCTCGACCCCCATTCCGCCTACCTCGACAAGAAAGCCTACGCCGAACTGCGCGAAGGCTCCGAAGGCAAATTCGTCGGCCTGGGCATTGAAATTGGCCTCAGCGAAGACGGCTACATCAAGATCGTCTCGCCCATCGAGGATTCGCCCGCCTACCGCGCCGGCATCAAGGCCGGCGACCTGATCACCCGCCTCGATGGCCAGCCCGTGAAGGGCGTCAGCCTGGACGACAACGTCAAGCGCATGCGCGGCGAGCCGGGCACCAAAGTGTCGCTGACGATTGCCCGCAAGGATGAAGCGCAGCCGCTGGCCTTTACCATCACGCGCGAAGAAATCCATCAAAAAAGCGTGAAGGCGAAGATGGTCGAGCCGGGCTACGCCTGGCTGCGCGTGTCGCAATTCCAGGAACCGACCGTCGACGACATGGCCGCGCAGATCACGGCGCTATATAAACAAGATCCGAACATCAAGGGCATGGTGCTGGACCTGCGCAACGATCCGGGCGGCGTGCTGCAGGGCGCCATCGGCGTCTCGGCCGCCTTCCTGCCGAAAGACGCGGCCATCGTCTCGACGAATGGCCAGTTGCCGGACTCGAAACAGGTGTTTTATGGCCGCGCCGAATACTATACCTTCCGCTCGGAAGGCGACGCGCTGGCGAAATTGCCGGCCGCCATCAAGAAAGTGCCGCTGGTGGTGCTCGTCAACACGGGCTCGGCTTCGGCCTCGGAAATCGTCGCCGGCGCCTTGCAGGATTACAAGCGCGCCACCATCATCGGCACGCAAACCTTCGGCAAGGGTTCTGTGCAAACCATCCGTCAATTGACGGCCGACACGGCCGTCAAGCTGACGACGGCCCGCTACTACACGCCGAACGGCCGCTCGATCCAGGCCAAGGGCATCGTGCCCGATTTGCTGGTCGATGAAAATGCGGACGGCGACGGCCTGAACGGCTTGCGCATCCGCGAAGCGGACCTGACCAAACACCTGAGCAACGACCGCGACAAGGAAAGCACCAAGGCGGCCCCCGTCAACGACGAGATGGAAGAACAATTGCGCATCATCGCGCTGGAAAAGACCCGCAAGCCGCTGGAATTTGGCAGCAAGGACGATTTCCAATTGCACCAGGCGCTGAACCACCTGAAAGGTTTGCCGGTGCAGCTGGCCAAGGCCGAACCGGTGGTGGTGCAGGCCGACGTCAAGAAAGAACAGAAGAAGTAAGCAGTTTGGGGTCAGACCCGGCGGGTCTGACCCCATCACACGCAATACCCCCAGCACCGCTCCACGCGACAAAAATCAATCTTCCGCCACACTTCCCCTGCCCCGCAACACGAAACTCTCTACAGTCGAGCCTGTTTGTGTAAAATTTGCTTCACTTATCGGCGCCACGTCGATTGCCAAATTTGAAAGTTTAACCATGAAACAAGTCGTCATCAGCGGTACCGGACTGTACACGCCGCCATTTTCGATCTCCAACGAAGAGCTGGTCACCTGCTTCAATGCCTACGCGGAAAAATTCAATGCCGACAACGCCGACGCGATCGCCGCGGGCACAGTGACGGCGCTGGATCTGTCGAGCGTGGCCTTCATCGAAAAGGCGTCCGGCATCAAGTCGCGCTTCGTGATGGAAAAGGAAGGCATCCTCGATCCGGCGCGCATGGTCTCGCGCATTGCGGAACGGGGCGATGACGAACTGTCGCTGCAGGCGGAAATGGCTGTCGCCGCCGCGCACGATGCGCTGGCCCGCGCCGGCCGCACGCCGGCCGATATCGACATGGTACTGGTCGCTTGCAGCAATATGCAGCGCGCCTACCCGGCCATGGCCGTGGAAGTGCAGGATGCGCTGGGCATCGATGGTTATGGTTTTGATATGAACGTGGCGTGCTCGTCCGCCACCTTCGGCATCCAGCAAGCCGTGGCCGCCGTGCAAAGCGGCCAGGCGCGCGCCGTGCTGGTGTTGAATCCCGAAATCACCAGCGGCCACCTGAACTGGCGCGACCGCGACAGCCATTTCATTTTCGGCGACGCCTGCACCGCCATCATCGTCGAAGCAAAAGACACGGCCGTGTCGCAGCATCAATTCGAGATCATCGGCACGGAACTGAAAACGCGCTTCTCGAATGCCATCCGCAACAATTTCGGCTTCCTCAACCGCTTTGACGAATCCGGCGTGGGCCAGGCGGACAAATTGTTCCGCCAGCAAGGCCGCAAGGTCTTCAAGGAAGTGTGCCCGATGGCGGCCGAGATGATCAAGGCGACCCTGGCCAAGGCCGGCGTGGAAGTGGCGCAAGTCTCGCGCTACTGGCTGCACCAGGCCAACCTGAACATGAATTTGCTGATCGCGCGCCTGATCCTGGGCCGCGACGCGCAAGAGAACGAAGCGCCCGTGATCCTCGACACCTATGCCAATACCTCGTCAGCCGGTTCCATCATCGCCTTCCATAAATATCAGGATGACATGGCGGCGGGCGCCACGGGCGTCATCTGCTCGTTCGGCGCCGGCTATTCCATCGGCTGCGTGGTCGTGCGCAAGCTCTGAGCGCATGGGTGTAACATCGCCTGACTCCTGAATTAGGCGATGTTCGAGGTGGATGACATGCGTTCGCGGCCACCTGGACGAAGATATAGCACAGGTTTTTTGCAATAAAGCCGCAGGAAATTTTCCGGCAGGGGCTTTGATGCGTTTATACTTGGTCGCTGAGCAACATCTTTTTCTATCCGCACGTCCCCATAAGGAACCCCACACGCATGCCCCATGACATCAGCCTGATTACCACCATCGCCGCCGCCCTCGGGTTCGGCCTCATCTTCGGCTTCATCGCCGCGCGCCTGAAACTGCCGGCACTGGTCGGCTATCTGGCCGCCGGCATCATCATCGGACCGGCCACGCCCGGTTTCGTGGCGGATGCGGAAATAGCGGGACAATTGGCGGAAATCGGGGTGATGCTGATGATGTTCGGTGTCGGCCTGCACTTTTCCATTGAAGACTTGTGGGACGTGCGCAAGATCGCGCTGCCCGGCGCCATCCTGCAGATCGGTGTCGCCACGGCGATGGGCATGGGACTGGCGCACTGGTGGGGCTGGACCCTCGGTGGCGGACTGATCTTTGGACTGGCCCTGTCCGTGGCCAGTACCGTGGTGCTGCTGCGCGCGCTGGAAGAACGGGGCATCCTCGACTCCCTCAATGGCCGCATCGCCGTCGGCTGGCTGGTGGTGGAAGACCTCGTCACCGTGCTGGTCCTCGTGCTGCTGCCGGCGTTTGCCGGCGTGCTGGGCGGCAAGGTCGCGCCGGATGCCGAGGCCGTCAGCCTGTGGCAAACCCTGGCCGTGACCTTGGGGCAAGTAGCCGGCTTTATCGTCTTCATGCTGGTGGTCGGCCGCAAGCTGTTCCCATGGATCCTGTGGCAAGTGGCGCGCACCGGCTCGCGCGAGCTGTTCACCCTGTGCGTGATCGCCGCCGCCGTCGGCATCGCCTACGCTTCGACCAAGCTGTTCGGCGTGTCGTTCGCGCTGGGCGCCTTCTTCGCCGGCATGGTGCTGCGCGAATCCGAACTGAGCCACCGCGCCGCGGAAGAGTCGCTGCCTCTGCGCGACGCGTTTGCCGTGCTGTTCTTTGTTTCCGTCGGCATGCTGTTCGAACCGAACATCCTCATCGACAAGCCCCTGCAAGTGCTGGCCGTGTGCGCCATCATTATCTTCGGCAAGTCGATCGCCGCCTTTTTGCTGGTGATGGCGCTGCGCTATCCGCCGAAAACGGCCATCATCGTCTCGGCCAGCCTGGCGCAAATCGGTGAATTCTCGTTCATCCTGGCCGCGCTGGGCCTCTCCCTGGGCCTGATGCCGCAGGAAGGCCAAAGCCTGATCCTGGCTGGCGCCATCCTGTCGATCGCCCTCAACCCGCTCGTCTTCAGCATGGCCAAGCCGCTGCTGCGCGTGATGAACAACAGCGATTTCGCGCGCAAGTTCGAACGCACCACGGACCCGCTGGCCGAGCTGCCGATGACGGTGCCGCAGGAAAAGCTGTCGGGCCAGATCGTCCTGGTCGGCTATGGCCGCGTGGGCCGGCGCATCGCCGCCGCCCTGATGGAGCGCGGTATTCATTTTGTCGTCGCCGAGGAGAACCGCGAAATCGTCGATCAGCTGCGCAAGCAGGGCATCCCGGCCGTGGCCGGCAATGCGGGCGAACCGGCCGTGCTGATCCAGGCGCACATCACGCACGCCACCATGCTCGTCATCGCCACGCCCGATACCTTCCACGTGCGCGCCATGATCGAGACGGCGCGCGCGCTGAACCCGGGCATTCTGACAGTGGTGCGCACACACAGCGAGGAAGAGGCGGAATTGCTGCGCGCGGAAAACGCGGGCAAGGTCTTTATCGGCGAGCACGAGCTGGCCAATGGCATGGCCGAGCACGTGCTGCAGAGTTTTGAGACGGCGAAGAAGGGGCATGGCCATTAAGGTTCTTTGATGCCGAACCTCTGACCCATGCAAATGCCGGGGTCGGACCCTGAGGGTCCGACCCCAGTTTTTCTCCGGGTTATAAACTCGCCGCCAGCTCCGCCCCTTCCCGTATCGCCCGCTTGGCATCGAGTTCCGCCGCCAGCGCGGCGCCGCCGATTTTATGGAAGCGCGGGCCGCCTGCAGCCAGCGGTTTGCCGTCCTTGTCCGTTTCCGGCATGAGTTCCGTCAAGCTGTCCTGGCCAGCGCAGATGACCACGTTGTCCACCGCCAGCAGGCGCTGCTCGCCGCCCACGGTGATGTGCAAGCCCTGCTCGTCGATCTTGTCGTAGCTCACGCCGGCCAGCATGGCCACGCCGTTTCTCGCCAGCGCCGCGCGGTGCACCCAGCCCGAGGTCTTGCCCAGCCCAGCGCCCACTTTCGAGGTCTTGCGTTGCAACAGGAAGATTTGCCGCACGGGATGGGGGGCCACGGGCGGCACCAGGCCGCCACCGGTGGCCGCGTTCAAGTCCACGCCCCACTCGCCCGCCCAGGTGGCCACGGGTTGCGGCAATGGATGCGCCGGGTCGTGCAGCAGATACTCGCCCACATCGAAGCCGATGCCGCCCGCGCCGATGATGGCCACGCGCGCGCCCACGGGCTTCTTGGCTTGCAGCACATCGAGGTACGACAGCACCTTCGGATGGTCGATGCCGGGAATGGCCGGCAAGCGCACCTTGATGCCGGTGGCGACGATGACGTCGTCATAGCCGCCGGCCAGCAATTGCTCGCGCGTGACGCGCTGGCCCAGGCGCAGCTTGACTTCCAGCAGCGCCAGCCGGCGCGCAAAATAGCGGATGGTTTCCGTAAATTCTTCCTTGCCCGGTATCTGCATGGCCACCTTGAACTGGCCGCCGACGCTGTCGCTGCTGTCGAACAGGGTCACCGCGTGCCCGCATTCGGCGGCCACGCAGGCGGCGGACAGGCCGGCCGGGCCAGCGCCGACGACGGCCACCCGGCGCGGCACGGCCTTTTTCGCGTACACGAGTTCCGTTTCATGGCAGGCGCGCGGGTTGACCAGGCAGCTGGCGCGCTTGTTGGCGAACGTGTGGTCCAGGCACGCCTGGTTGCAGCCGATACAGGTGTTGATCTCGTCGGCGCGGCCCGAGGCGGCCTTGGCGACAAAGTCGGGGTCGGCCAGGAAAGGGCGCGCCATCGACACGAGGTCGCAGTCGCCCCGCTCGAGGATGGCGTTCGCTTCGTGCGGCATGTTGATGCGGTTCGACGCCACCACGGGTATCGTCACTTCGCGGCGCAAGCGGCCCGCCACGGAAGCGAAGGCGGCGCGCGGCACCGAGGTGACGATGGTGGGTACCCGCGCTTCATGCCAGCCGAAGCCGGTATTCAGAATCGTCACGCCGGCCTGCTCCAGCGCCTTGGCCACCGTCACCACGTCGTCCCAGGTATTGCCGCCCTCGACCAGGTCGAGCAGCGAGTGGCGGTACATGATGATGAAGTTGGGGCCGACGGCGGCGCGGATGCGGCGCACGATCTCCACGGGCAGGCGCATGCGGTTCTCGATCGTGCCGCCCCAGCGGTCCTGGCGCAGATTCGTGCGCGCGCACAGGAACTGGTTCAGCAAATATCCTTCGCTGCCCATCACTTCGATGCCGTCGTAGCCCGCCTTTTGCGCCAGGCGCGCGCAGCGCACGTAGTCGCAGATGGTGCGTTCGATGCCACGCTCGCTCAGGGGACGGGGACGGAATGGCGAGATCGGCGACTTCTTGGCCGATGCCGACACGACGAACGGCTGATAGCCGTAGCGGCCCGCATGCAGGATCTGCATGACGATCTTGCCGCCCTCCTCGTGCACGGCGCGCGTCACCTTGCGGTGGTTCGGCACGTCGCCGAGGAAATTGAGGGTGCCGCCGAACGGCAGCAGCCAGCCCTGGCGGTTCGGCGAGATGCCGCCCGTGACGATCAGCCCCACGCCGCCGCGCGCCCGTTCGCGGTAAAACGCGGCCAGCTTGCCATAATGATAAAAGCGGTCTTCCAGGCCCGTGTGCATGGACCCCATGATGACTCGGTTGCGCAAAGAGATAAAACCCAGGTCGAGCGGGGCCAGCAGGTGGGGATAGGCAGTCATGGTGATCGGTCCGGTAGAGGTGGTATGCAGGCCGTACGGTAGCAAGCATTGCCGATCGCCGCAGTGTATTTCTCTAGACCGGGAGTTCTAAATCGCCCGGCGCGCGGGCCGGCGATGGGTACAGCTTGTGCCGGGCGCAAGTTTCCCGTAGGCTAGGTGCATGACGCGACTCTTCCTTTGCCTGCTGATGCTGTGCGCCGTCCCCGCGACCGCGCTGGCACAGGCGACACGCCTGGACAAGCTGAAGGTCGACGTCAAGCGCATCGAGGTCGACGGGCAGCGCATGTATGAAGTCGATGCCAGCGGCAGCGTGCAGGCGCCGCCGGCGTCCGTGTGGAAGACCCTGACCACCTACGAGCGCATGAATGAATTCGTGCCCGACCTCAGTTCCTGCCGCGTGCTGTCGCGCAACGGCAATGAAGTCATCATCGAGCAGCAGGGCATGGCGCGCTTCCTGTTCATGAACCACCCCATCCACCTGGTGGTGCGGGCCACGGAAACGCCGTTCACGGCCATCGATATCGCCCTCGTTTCAGGCGACATGCGGCACTACGAATCGCGCTGGAATCTGTATCCCATCCCCGAAACGGGCGGCACGCGCATCGTCTTTTCCAGCCGGCTGATGCCAGGCTTCTATGTGCCCGGCATGCTGGGCACGACCATGATACGCGGCGATATCGAGCGCATGATGGCGGCCGTGCTCACCCGCATCGACAGCCAGCACATGGAAAAGTCAGGCTGAATTACGCCAGATACGTGTCGCGGTCGCGGATTTCCGCGAAGTTTTCCAGGCTGCCCAGCTTGACCGTCACGGGGTTCAGGCTCGCTTGCGGCTGCATCGAGCGCCAGGCGAACAGCCATTCCTGCTCGGCTGCTTCGGCGCGCGTCTTGGTGAAAGCGGCGCCCAGGGCGGCGCGCTGGCCATACTCAACGACGCCATCGATGCCGGCCCAGCTGGGCAGGGTGCGCTGCACGGCGCGGTGCAGGCGTTCGCCGAATTCTTCCGTATTGTGGATGATCAGACAGGCGTCGGCCGGGGCGAACAGGTCGAACAGTTGCTTGTCCCACACTTGCGAAAAGCTCAGGGTCAAACAATTGCCCGCAGGCGCCAGGCGGAACTGGCCCAGGCTCAGCGCCAGCTCGAGTTCGCTGCGCTGGCCGTAGCGGTGCAGGGTGGGGGGACGTTTGTAATCGTGCATGCTGGACTCGTTCTTCAATAGTAGGGTAAACCGGCGCGCCGCTTACCGTGGCGGGCGGATATGGCGCCGGATGCGCTGGGCCGTCGCGGCCAGATAAATTTCGCGCAGTAAATAAATAAAACAGCCGATCAGGCAAATCACGGCCAGCACAAAGAAGGCCGCGATGTATTTGTCCAGGGTCAGGTTCAGAATATCGCCCAAAAACAGCATGGCGATGATGACGCAGACGAAGAAACCGCACGCCGTGCTCAGCGAAATCGAATAATTGATCAGATGGGTACGCTGATACAAGGTATCTAGCTCATCCATATAGAAATCGTTGTAGCCGATGTCGAGCCGGTCTTCCAGCACGCGCGTGCGGTCGATGATGCGGCCCAGGCGGTTGGTCAGCACCACCAGCATGGTGCCGATACCGGTCAACAGGAAAACCGGCGCAATCGCCAGCTGGATGATATGGCCGATGTCGCCGATCTGTATGTTCATGGATAAAAAGTCGTGGGTTCACACCGGCGCCCGACCCTGGCGCCAGCACAGGCCATAGTGTAGCAGGTGGCGCACGCCGGCTGGCCGCTTTGCCAACCGGCGTGGTCTGGCGTCATGCGAAGCCGCGCCCCGGCACGAAGCGCTCGGTGGCGCGCACCAGCGCCGAAGCGATGCCGTGTTCGAGCGCGCCATGGCCCGCATCGGGGATCATTTCCAGCTGCGCGCCGGGCCAGGCTTGCTGCAAACGGTAGGCCGACAGCGGCGGGCAGATGGCGTCGTAGCGTCCTTGCACGATGACGGCCGGCAAATGCGCGATGCGCCCCATGTTGCGGATCAGCTGGTCTTCCTCGAAGAAACCGAGATGGGCCATGTAATGCGATTCGAGCCGGCCCACGCCCAGGTCCAGCGCATCGTTCGGCGCATCTTCCGGCTGCGGCATCAGGTATACGCGGCGCCCTTCGAAGCGGCTCCAGGCGCGCGCCGCCGGCCAGTACACGGCAGGATCGCTGCTGAGGATGCGTTGCACGTAGGCCGCCAGCAAGTCGCCCCGCTCCACGGCCGGAATGGGCGCGGCAAATTCTTCGTACAGTTCCGGATAAAACCAGCGCACGCCTTCGATGAACCAGTCGATTTCCGCCTGCGTGCACAGAAAAATGCCGCGCAACACGAAACCGAGGCACGCTGCCGGATGCGCCTGGCCATACGCCAGCGCCAGGGTCGACCCCCAGGAGCCGCCAAACACCAGCCATTGACCGATGCCGAACTGGGCGCGCAGGCGTTCGATGTCCTCGATCAGCAACTGCGTCGTGTTGTTGCGCCATTCGCCCAGCGGCGTGGACTTGCCGGCGCCGCGCTGGTCGAACAGGATCACGCGGTAGCGCTGCGGGTCAAAAAAGCGGCGGTGCTGCGGCGACAGGCCCGCGCCGGGGCCGCCATGCAGGAACAGCACGGGAATGCCGTCGGGGTTGCCGCACTCTTCCCAATAAATGGTGTGGATGTCATCGACCGCCAGCATGCCGTGCCGGTTCGGCGACAGGGCGGGAAACAGGGGTGACAGGGTATCTGGCATGGCGGTCCTTGGAGTGGCGGTCAGGGCGCCAGGCGCGAGTCCTGGCAACTATTCCAATTATAGTGCGCCCCCGGCGCCTCAGGCCAGCAGCAAGGGCAGGCGGTTCGACGACTTGATTTCGCGCATCGACAGGCTGGACTGGATCTCCGCCACGCCAGGCAGGCGGCGCAGCACGGTCGAGACGAATTCGCCATACGCTTCCAGGTCGCGCGCCACCACTTGCAGGAAGTAATCGGCTTCGCCCGCCACATTGTGGCACGACAAGATTTCGGGAATCGTCGCGATGGCTTGCTCGAACTGCGACGGCTGCTCGCCGCCATGGTTGGCAAACACGACCCGCACGAAGGCCACCAGGCCGATGCCCAGCTTCTTGCGGTTGAGCAAAGCCTGGTAGCCGGTAATGAAACCTTCCTCTTCCAGGCGGCGCAAGCGGCGCCAGACGGGGGTTTCGCTCAGTTTCAAGCGCTCGGCCAGGCGCGCATTCGACAGCCGTCCTTCATCCTGCAACAGCCTGAGTATCTGCAAATCGGTGGCGTCGAGGCTAACTTCTGAAATTTTCATCTAATTTTTGTTTTTATACGAGTGGAATCTACCCGAATACTAGGGCATGCAGGGCAGGAAAAGCAAGCACATTTCATCGCAGCAAGAACATAATGAGCTCCGGCGAGCAGGCTGCACCGTGCGCATGCTCCCGCTTTCTTTTCGACTGGCCCATGTCCGATTCTACCTTCCTGATGTACCTGCTGGCACTGGCTGGCGCCTTTTTATTACCAGGCCCCGATATGGCGCTGGTGCTGGCGACGGGCGCCGCGCGCGGCGTGGCCACGGCGCTGGTGACGGCCGTGGGCATTGCCGGCGCGCGCGCCGTGCATGTGGCGCTGTCGGGCGCTGGCCTGGCGGCCTTGATGGTGACGCATCCGCAAGCCTTGCAGTGGGTCAAATGGGCGGGCGCCGCCTACCTGCTGTACCTGGCGCTGCGTTTGCTGCAGTCGGCCCTGTCGAGCAAAACGGCGCAGGAAGCAGCCGCTCCCGCCACGGCGCATGGCGCCCGCGCCAGCCTGGTGCGCGGCTTCCTGACGAATCTGCTCAATCCGAAGGCACTGCTGTTTTGCAGCATGTTCCTGCCGCAATTCGTCGTCGGCAGCGAGCAGGTCGGCATGCAATACCTGCGCCTGGGCGCCGTGCTGGTGCTGATGGGCTTGCTGTTCGATGCCCTGTATGCGGTCCTGGCCGCGCGCCTGGCGCGCCGCCTGCGCGGCAAACCCTCGCCTTACGGCAAGTTCGTGCTGCCCACCGTCTTCGTGCTGTTGGCCGGGCGGCTGGTGCTGGGCTGACCTTCAGGCGGAAGCGTCGTGCCTTCGGCAAAGAAGGCGGGGTAATCGTTCAGCAGGCTGCGCTCCAAATCGTTGGCCTTGCGAAATTGCCGCAGCGACGGCGCCATGGCACGTCCCGCATCCCAGCTGCGCCAGGCATTCGGCGCATCGAACTGCGCCAGCAAGGCGTCGCCCAGGTCCTGGTACGCGGCCGCCATCTGCGGCCTGGCCTGCAGCACTTGCAGATACAAGGCGGTTGCTTCCGGCCATTGCCCCAGCTTGGCACGCAAATTTCCCTCGAACAAGGCCAGGACGGGCTGCGCCATCCCCGTTTGCCTTCTCAATTCCTGCACGGTAGCCAGCGCGTCCGCGATGCCCTCCTTGTCCTTGGCCAGCAATCCCCGCGTCAGATCGTGGATGGGCTGACATTCCTGCATGGCCCGTATCTGCTGGGGCGACAGCTTGTCGACCAGTTCGCCCGTGGAAAAATGGTCTTCCAGCATGGTCAAGAAAGCCTCGAAGGGTTTGTCTGCCGCAAACAGGCGCTCCGCTTCGGCCCGCAGCGCGAGATGTGCCTGCGGGCCCAGCGGCGGCAGCGACGCCGCCTGCGCCAGCACGCTTTCGAGCGGCGGCGCATCGGCCGCCAGCGGGCGAGGCCGGTAAGCGGCCAGGGAATACGTGGCGGGCGCCCCCACCGTCATGGCGCTGATGCGGAAATGGCGCGCGACCTTGCCGCCCACTTCCTCATAGTGCAAGGTGAAGTCGGCGGGAATACGCTTGCCGTCGGCCAGCAGCTTCAGTACCAGCGGATGGCCGCCCCAGGTGTAGCGCAAGTACTGGGCAAACGCCGTCGCATCGTCATTACTGACGGGGCTGCCAGCTATCCCCAGGCGCAGCAGGGGCTGTCCGTCGAGCGACCACAGCACAGCGCCGTCGAGCACGTGCGGCGCCAGCGCGTTGCGCCGCCTTGCCGCCGGCACGGACAACGCCTGCTCTTCATACACGGGCGGCGTGACGTGGGCTTGCAAGCCGCCAGCCTGGAGCGCGCCGGCCATGCCCTGGCGGTGCGCGATCTCGATGCGGCGGAAACCCGCCACGTCGAACAGTGAATAGCTATCGTAGGTGGACGCCGCCATATCGATCAGGTGGCGGCGGCGCGTGGCAAAGTCGAGCACGGTCAAGCTCTTGCCATCACGCACGCTGAGGTAATGTTCGCCCAGCACGACATCGCTGTCCTGCGTAGCGCGCGCGGGCAGGCTGGTTTTCACGCCGGGCTTGAGGATGCGCTCGGTCGTCACCGTGACGTGGAAGGCGACGCTGGCCTGGGCCGCGCTGGCGCCCAGGAAAAAGATGGCGGCCACGCTGGCGCGGCGCAAGGCAGGAACTAGGGTCATGGAATGATGCGGTGAGGAAATGCTGATTCTAAGGCAAATCCGGCCATCCCCTTGTTTTGCTGGCAAGCATAAAAAAAGACAGCCGCAGCTGTCTTTTCCGTTTTACCTCAACAACGATTACGACATGTGCTGGCCGCCGTTGATCGAGATGTTTGCGCCCGTGACGAACGCCGCTTCATCAGAAGCCAGGTAAGCGACCAGGCCGGCCACTTCTTCCGGCTTGCCCAGGCGCGCCATCGGAATTTGCGGGATGATTTTGCTGTCGAGCACTTCCTGCGGAATCGCCATGACCATCTTGGTGCCGATGTAGCCTGGCGAGATGGTGTTGACGGTGACGTTCTTGCGCGCCACTTCCAGCGCCAGCGACTTGGTGAAACCATGCATGCCGGCTTTCGCGGCCGAATAGTTGGTCTGGCCGAAGGCGCCCTTCTGGCCATTCACGGACGAGATATTGATGATGCGGCCCCAGCCGCGTTCCACCATGCCGTCGCAGACGGGCTTGGTCATGTTGAAGACGGAATCGAGGTTGGTGCCCATCACGGCGTCCCAGTTCGGCTTGTCCATCTTCTTGAACGTCATGTCGCGCGTGATGCCGGCGTTATTCACCAGCACGTCCACAGGACCGATTTCCGCTTCCACGGCCGCCACGCAGGCAGCCGCCGAATCGTAGTCGGCCACGTCGCACGGATAGGCCTTGAAGTCATAGCCCATGTCCTTCGTCGTCGCCAGCCACTCCGCGACCTTCGGATTGCCTGGGGAATATGTGGTCACCACGCGATAGCCAAGCGCCGCCAGCTTGAAACACACCGCTTCGCCCAGACCGCCCATGCCACCAGTTACCAATGCAACTCTTGCCATTTTCATCCCCTCAGTGTCGTTCTGTTGCTAAAAAGTTAATTATTTAAATAAAGCAGCACAAAACCGCCGCATGACGGCGGCGTACCGCATCGCACCCAAGCGTAGCGAGCGGCGATGATTTGTGGCTAAGAAGCGCAACCGTGCTCTAGCACGGTGAGCATCGCAGGCCGCAAAGCGCGCCGCGTAGTAGCTTGGGTGCGGTGCCAGCTACTTAATCGCGCTCGATCGCGAGAGCCACGCCCATGCCGCCGCCGATGCACAATGCTGCCAGGCCTTTCTTGGCGTCGCGGCGTATCATTTCGTGGATCAGGGTGACCAGGATGCGCGCGCCGGACGCGCCGATCGGGTGGCCGATGGCGATCGCGCCGCCGTTCACGTTGATCTTGCTGGTATCCCAGCCCATTTCCTTGTTGACGGCAATCGCTTGCGCGGCAAACGCTTCGTTGATTTCCATCAGGTCCAGCTCTTCATGCGTCCAGCCGGCTTTTTTCAGGCACAGACGCGATGCGGAGACGGGGCCCATGCCCATGACGGCCGGGTCCAGGCCCGACGAAGCGTAGGCCTTGATGCGCGCCAGCGGCTTCAAGCCCAGTTCCTTCGCTTGCGCGGCGGACATCATGATGACGGCGGCGGCGCCATCGTTCAGGCCGGAAGCGTTGCCGGCCGTGACAGTACCGTCCTTGGCGAACGCGGGGCGCAGGCCGGACAGCGATTCCAGGGTCGAACCGGGCTTGATGTATTCGTCGCTGTCGAAGACGACGGTGCCTTTTTTGTTGGCGATTTCCAGCGGCAGGATTTCATCCTTGAACTTGCCCGCTTTTTGCGCCGCTTCCGCCTTCAGTTGCGACTGCAGCGCGAACTCATCCTGCTCGGCGCGCGTCACTTCGTACTTCTTGGCGACGTTTTCCGCCGTGATGCCCATGTGGTACTGGTTGTACACGTCCCACAGGCCGTCGACGATCATGGTGTCGATCATCTTGAAGTCGCCCATGCGGAAACCGTCGCGCGAGCCGTTCATCGCGTGCGGCGAGGCGCTCATGTTTTCCTGGCCGCCAGCAATGATGATGTTGGCGTCGCCGCACTTGATCGCTTGCGCCGCCAGGTGCGTGGCCTTCAGGCCGCTGCCGCATACCTTGTTGATGGTGAATGCCGGGATGGAGCTGGGCAGGCCAGCCTTGATGACGGCCTGGCGCGCGGCGTTCTGGCCAACGGCGGCCGTCAGTACCTGGCCCAGGATCGCTTCGCCGATCAGGTTCGGGTCGATGCCGGTTTGTGCCAGCAAGCCCTTGATTACATGCGCGCCCAGTTCGGACGCAGGAATCTTGGCCAGACTGCCACCGAATTTGCCGACTGCGGTACGGCCGGCGGCCACGATTACGACATCATCCATTTATTTCTCCGATATGCAGGCCACGAGGGCCAAGGTCAAGGTGCTAATAGAATCCAATGAGAATCCGGGGAAGACACAGCAAGCTGCGTTTCATTCTAGCGCGGCATGCGCCGCAGTTCCAGCGCCGCACCGCAGGCGGCGGCGATGACAACCTGCTTGCGGTACTGGCGGGCGGACTGGCGCGGCGGATAGCCGCTGCCGGGCCGCAACACGCTTACGCCTGGCGAGCAGGACGCGTATTTTTATTTTTATCATACCCTTCATCGGCGCCGCCGAAAGTGGTTTTTAGAAAATTATTGAAGGGAATAATCAAGGGCACGGGCGTTTGCTTTACCACCTGCAACAGCTCGCCAAATTTTTGACGCGATGCAGCAAACTCACCCTTTGTCACAGTCTCGAATTTCTCCTGGGTTTCTTGAGCAACATCCTTTGCCTGGCGGCCATATGCACCGATGCGCTCGATGGCCAGTTGCGACTGCGTGCGCGACAGTTGCAGCAGCGCTTGCGTATCCTTCACGGACAGCAGCTGATTGCCCGCTACCGTAGCGGCGGCCAGCGCCGAGCGGGCCGTATCGAGCTGCAATTCCAACACGCTGGCACCGCTGTCGACGACGGCCTGGGCATACGCTTGCGCGCTGATCAATTGTGCTTCCACCACGGCCTTGCCGGCCAGTGCCCATTGTTCGGAAAATGAAAACATGTCGTTTCTCCCCAAAGAGTAGGCGACGCCATGTTGCGCCGCACAGTGCTCAACTGTAAGCGGTGGTTCATTGCTGAACCTTGATATTTATCAAGCTTTCCTGTTGGTTTGTTTCCAACTCAACGTTGATCAAGACAACAACTTGATACCGTCGAGCGAGGCCGCGCACTGCTCGCGTATCACGCTGACGAAATCGCGCACGTATGCCTTGTCCTGCAGATTGTCCGGCACGGACACGTACAAATCGCTCCACAGGCCGTGCTCGCCCACCGGGCGCGCCACCACATAATCGTAATCGACGTAATTCTTGGTGGCCCAGTTCGGCAAGGCGGCGATGCCGCGCCGGCTCGCCACCAGCTGCAGCACGGCCACCGTCAATTCGGCCGTGCGGCGTTCAAACTGGATGCCGGCGGGCCGCAGCACTTCGCGGATCAGGTCGATGCGCTCTTCCGGCACCGGATAGGTAATCAAGGTCTCGCCCGTAAAATCGGCCGCCACCAGCCGGCGCTGCGCCTGCAGCCGGTGTTTCTGCGCCATCACCACCAGCATCTCAAAGCGGAACAATGGGAACACGGTGAAATCGGGGCCGTACGGCGAGCCGATCACGAGGTCCGCCTCGCCCGAACGCAGCAAGTCCGCCGGTTCGCTGTGAAAGCCGGAGACAAGATCGATCTCCACTTCCGGCCAGCGCTGGCGGAACGCATCCATCACGGGCATGAGCCAGTCGAAACAGGTATGGCATTCGAGCGCCACGCGCAGCTGCCCCTTGTCGCCCTGCGACAGGCGCGCCACGTCGCGCTCGGCCAGCTCGATCTCGGGCAGCAGCTTGTCGGCCAGCTCCAGCAACCGGCTGCCCGTGGCCGTAAAGGCGATGGGCATCGATTTGCGCTCGAACAAAGGCGCCTTGTAGCGCTCTTCGAGCAAACGGATCTGGTGCGACAGGGCCGACTGGGTCAGGTTGAGCAGCTGCGCGGCGCGCACCAGGCTGCCGGACGAACGCAGGGCACTCAGGGTGCGCAGGTGGCGGATTTCTAGCATCGGGAAGTTGGGGGATGTGCGTGAATTATTTTCATGTTATTCGATAAAATGTTTCGTTTTGATTATAGACCAAGTTGCCGCACACTCTAGCGCATTCACATTAAATCTCGATGACATCATGACCATTCGTACCCACACCCTGGGCTTTCCCCGCATCGGCGCCGCGCGTGAACTGACATTGGCGCTGGAAAGCCACTGGCGCGGCGAGCTGTCCGAGGCGGCGCTGGAAGCGACGGGCCAGCAATTGCGCGCGCGCCACTGGGCGCTGCAGCGCGATGCCGGTCTCGATTACGTGACCGTGGGCGACTTCGCCTTGTATGACCAGGTCGCCAGCCATATCCAGCTGCTGGGCTGCGAACCGGCCCGTTTCAACTTTGCGCCAGAGCAATCGCCGCTGGCGCGCTATTTCACGATGGCGCGCGGTGAAGCAACGCATGCGGAGCACGCGGGCTGCGGCCATGCGCACCATAGCAACGCCGCAGGCACTGCCGCGCTGGAAATGAGCAAGTGGTTTGACACCAATTACCATTACCTGGTGCCCGAATTGTCGCCGCAAACCCAATTTTCTCTCGCTGGCGAGCACCTGCTGGCGGAAGTGGCCGAGGCGCAGGCGCTCGGCCACCAGATCAAGGCGACCCTGATCGGCCCCCTCACCTTCCTCTGGCTGGGCAAGGAAAAGACGCCAGGCGAGTCGAGCTTTGATCGTCTGGCTCTGCTGGAACAATTGCTGCCCGTCTACGGCGCCCTGCTCGACCGCCTGAAGCAGCAAGGCGTGGCCTGGGTGCAGGTCGACGAGCCGATCCTGGGCCTGGACTTGCCCGGCGCGTGGCGCAGCGCCTTCGAAAGCACGTACTGGCAACTGAACCAGGTGGGTATCAATATCCTGCTGGCCACATATTTCTCGCCGCTGGAAGAAAACCTCAGCCTGACCTGCCGCCTGCCCGTGGCCGGCCTGCACGTGGACGGCATCCGCGCGCCGCATGAACTGATCAGCGTCACGGACTGGCTGCCAGCGCATAAAGTCTTGTCGATCGGTATCGTCGACGGG
Source organism: Janthinobacterium rivuli (assembly GCF_029690045.1). Lineage (NCBI taxonomy): Bacteria > Pseudomonadati > Pseudomonadota > Betaproteobacteria > Burkholderiales > Oxalobacteraceae > Janthinobacterium > Janthinobacterium rivuli. The sequence continues at coordinate 473,908 of NZ_CP121464.1, read as the reverse complement.
CGCAATATCTGGCGCACCGACCTCGACGCGGCCTTGGCCGTGCTGCAGCCGCTGGCGGCCAAGCGCAACGGCCAGCTGTGGCTGGCGCCGTCGTGCTCGCTGCTGCACGTGCCGTTCAGCCTGGAAGCGGAAACGGAGCTCGACGGTGAAATCCGGACCTGGCTGGCGTTCGCCACGGAAAAACTGACGGAAATCGCCGTTCTCAAGGACGCGCTTGAAGGCCACCCCGATGACAGCGCACTGGCCGCATTGGCCACTTCCCGTCAGGCCATTGCCAGCCGCCGCGCCAGCCATAAGCGGGGCGAACTTGGATCCACCGAGTATGAAGCACCGATGCGCGCTGAAATCGCCCACGCCGTCAGCCGCCAGGAAGCGCTGGGCCTGGACGTGCTCGTGCATGGCGAGGCGGAACGCAACGACATGGTCGACTACTTTGACGAGCAACTCGACGGTTTTATCTTCACGCGCCACGGCTGGGTGCAATCGTACGGCTCGCGCTGTGTGAAACCGCCCGTCATCTACGGCGACGTGCAGCGCCCGGCCGCCATGACGGTGGCCTGGACGGTGCACGCGCAAAGCCTGACCAATAAACCGGTGAAAGGCATGCTGACGGGCCCGGTGACGATCTTGCAATGCTCGTTCGTGCGCGACGACCAGCCGCGCGCCACGACGGCGCTGCAACTGGCCCTGGCCATCCGCGATGAAGTGGCGGACCTGGAAACGGCCGGCATCGGCATCATCCAGATCGACGAACCGGCCATGCGCGAAGGCTTGCCGCTGCGCCGCAGCCAGTGGGACGCCTGGCTGGACTGGGCCACGCGCGCCTACCGCATCGCCGTCATTCCGCCAGCCCAGTTACGGGTCAACCCGGACTGCGGCCTGAAGACGCGGGGCTGGGCGGAAACGGAAGCGGCTTTAAAGAATATGCTCGTGGCGGCGCGACAGATGCGCGCAGCTTGATCTAGGACCGCGCCCTCAGGGCGCATTCTCGGCTGCTTTCAGGGCGGCGCAACGGTTTTCCGGGGCGCCGTCCGTTTTTTTTGACCTGAAGTAGGTGTTGCCCTGCGGAATAGCACGCGCCAGGCCCCTGATGCTGATTTTTTTGCAGTAGAATGCAAGAAATTTACTGCTCCCATTGTTGCCGTACGGAACATCTGGCCTGCCGCAGTTTCACTTTGATAAATGTTTATGTCCAAAAGCCCGTCGCAGAAGCCTATCGAAATCAAGATTTCCACCGTCGTTGCTGTCTCCGCCATTCTGCATAGCGCCGATACGCAGGCACTCGATGCCGCCCTGCGCGACATGACGGGCGGCGTGGCCGACTTTTTCGAGGACGACCTGGCCGTGCTGGACGTGGCGGCCTTGCCGCCCGGCAGCGTGCCCATTGATTGGGCCGCCCTCGTGGCCCTGCTGAAAAAATACCGCTTGAATGCCGTGGCCGTGCGCAATGCGCCAGCCGACATGCATGACGCCATCCTGGCGCAAGGCTTGAGCCTCGACAGCGGCAAGACGCGCGACGATGCGCCGCCCAAGGATGGCCCCAAGGATACGCCCACGGCCGCCGCCCAGTCGGGCGCCGACGCCCAGGTGATGGTGATCGACACGCCCGTGCGGGCCGGCCAGCGCATTTATGCGCGCGGCTGCGACCTGATCATCACCGCCGTCGTCAACAATGGCGCCGAAATCATCGCCGACGGCAGCATCCACGTATATTCCTCGCTGTACGGCCGCGCGCTGGCCGGCGCCTCGGGCAATGCCCAGGCCCGCATCTTCGCGCTGGCCATGGAACCGGAACTGGTCTCGATCGCCGGCGTGTACCGCACGTTCGAGGATGGTTTCCCCGCAGAAATGGCGCGCGGACCCGCGCAAATTCGTTTGGCTGGCGACAGAATCGATATACACTCTGTCAATCCGGTCACTCCCGTGAACCGCTCTTAAGCTGCACAATTCAAGAGATATCTGAAAAGGATTATTTGTGGCAAGAATTATTGTTGTGACGTCCGGCAAGGGCGGTGTCGGCAAGACGACCTCTAGCGCCAGTTTTTCCACTGGCCTGGCCATGCGCGGCCACAAGACAGCCGTGCTCGACTTCGACGTGGGCCTGCGTAACCTCGACCTGATCATGGGTTGCGAGCGCCGCGTCGTCTACGACCTGATCAATGTGATCAATAAAGAGGCCACCCTGAACCAGGCCCTGATCAAGGACAAGCACTGCGACAACCTGTTCATCCTGCCCGCGTCGCAAACGCGCGACAAGGATGCCTTGTCGGAAGAAGGCGTGGAACGCGTGTTGAACGACCTGATCAACATGGGTTTCGAATTCATCATCTGCGATTCGCCGGCCGGCATCGAGCATGGCGCGCTGATGGCGCTGACGTTCGCCGACGAAGCCATCATCGTCACCAACCCGGAAGTGTCGTCGGTGCGCGATTCGGACCGCATCCTCGGCATCCTGCAAGCCAAGTCGCGCCGCGCGCAGACGGGCGGCGAGCCGGTCAAGGAACATTTGCTGATCACCCGCTACTCGCCGAAACGCGTGGAATCGGATGAAATGCTGTCCTACCAGGACGTGCAGGAAATCCTGCGCATCCCGCTGGTAGGCATCATTCCGGAATCGGAGCAAGTGCTGGCCGCCTCAAATCAGGGTAACCCGGCCATCCATTTCACGGGCACGGACGTGGCGCAAGCCTATGAAGACGTGGTCTCGCGTTTCCTCGGCGAAGAAGTCGAGTTGCGCTTTACCAACTATGAAAAGCCTGGATTACTCCAGCGCATTTTTGGGGCGAAGTGATATGGCCTTGCTTTCTTTCCTCTTCCCCCCCAAGCCGAAGACGGCCACCGCGGCCAAGGAACGCCTGCAGATCATCATCGCCCGCGAACGCAGCGGACGCGATGGTCCGGACTTCCTGCCCGCCCTGCACAAGGAATTGATCGCCGTCATTTCCAAGTACACCAAGGTCAATGCCGACGACATCAAGATTTCGCTGGACCGCCAGGGCAACCTGGAAGTGCTCGACGTCAACGTGGTGCTGCCGGACGCATAATAGTTAATCCGGCCTCACCGCGAGCAACTCCTGCGCCACCGCGGCGCAGGCGTTCACGTGCTGGTTGCCGATCTGGCGGAACACGGCGTAGCCGATGGCTGCCGCCACCGCCTGGCCGGCGAACGGCACGAAGCGCGCCACCTGCTTGGTGGCTATCTTGACGCCACTGCGCTTGAGCAGGTGGAGGATCAGTTCGCGCGACACCAGCTTTCCCACCAGCATGCCACCCATGCCCACCGCCGCGCGGTAGGCCATCATCTTGAACTGCGGGTTCAGGCGCTCGATCTGCTCGGGCGTCAGGCCGAATTCGTGGTTGATATCGTTGATCAGCATGGAAAACAGGCCCACGTCGGACATCAGGTCGATGCCGGGAATGGGAATGGCCGACGCGCCCGCCGACATCATGGCACGCCGCTGCACCAGGCGCCGGCAACGCTCGCGCACTTGCTCGATGTCCGCACGACTGGCCGGTATCAGGGTCCAATCGGTAGTGCTCTTGTCTGACATGGCCGTTTCTCCACAGTAGGGGGGTAGATGAACAAGTGTAACGTAAAGGCCTGCGCTGCCGATTTCACTGGACACAGTTGCAATCTCTGTTATATTTCACTTGAGCATTCCTTAACATTACGATAAGCAGAGCGGACCGTCTGTTTGTTGCTACACACTCCAGCCAATTATGCGAATTGCCGTACTCGATAGCGACCATAGCCAGGCAGAACTGATCTGCCAGGTGCTCACCGCCGCCGGCCACGCTTGCCACGAGTTTCAAAGTGGTAAGGAAATGCTGGGCCAATTGCGCAAGGACAGTTGCGACATGCTCATCCTCGACTGGCATGTGAGCGATCTGGACGGTGCCGAGGTCTTGCGCCGTGCCCGGGAAAAACTGGCGCCCAAGGCACCCGTGTTGTTTATGACCAACAGCTCGGGCGAAGACGACGTGGTGGCGGGCATGACGGCCGGCGCCGACGACTACATGATCAAGCCCCTGCGGCGCAGCGAACTGACCTTGCGCACCCAGGCGCTGCTGCGCGTGGCCTACCCGGCCCAGAATGGCGCCGAGACCTTGCAATTCGGTCAATATACGTTTGAAACCCGCCCCGGCCGCCTGCTGCGCGATGGCGAAGTGCTGGATGTGACGCACAAGGAATTCGCCCTGGCGCTGCTGTTTTTCCGCAACCTGGGCCGTCCCCTGTCACGCGCCTACATCCACGAAGCCGTGTGGCAGCGCGACACGGCCCTGCCTTCGCGCACCATGGATACCCACGTCTCGCGCGTGCGCAACAAGTTGCAGCTGAAACCGGAACACGGCTACAGGCTCGTGCCCGTCTACAGCTACGGTTATCGCCTGGAAAAACTGGGCGGCTGAATGGCGGCAAACGGCTGACCTGCTCAAAGCGCGGGCACAAAGCGTTATAATGTCGGCATAAGTCACCCCAACAGCCCTGAAATGCAACTGCTCGCCGTCGGCCTCAACCATACCACCGCTCCAGTGTCGCTCCGCGAACAGCTGGCGTTTGCGCCTGAGCACTTGGGTTCGGCGGTGATGGCGGCGCGTACCTGGTTCCAGCGCATCGACTTGCGCGACAACGACGAAGCGGCCATCCTGTCGACCTGCAACCGCACCGAGCTGTATGCGGCCAGCCACGTGCCGAACCCGCTCGACGCGGGCGCGCATTTCCTGGCCGACTATCACAAGCTCAACTACAGCGAGCTGCGCCCCCACTTATATATGCTGCCGCAGCACGATGCCGTGCGCCACACCTTCCGCGTCGCCTCCGGGCTCGATTCGATGGTGCTGGGCGAAACGCAGATCCTGGGCCAGATCAAGGATGCCATCCGCACGGCCGACGAGGCGGGCGGCCTGGGCACGTATCTGCACCAGTTATTCCAGCGCAGCTTTTCCGTCGCCAAGGAAGTGCGCAGCAGCACGGAAATCGGCGCCCACAGCGTGTCCATGGCGGCCGCCGCCGTACGCCTGTCGCAGCGCATCTTCGACAAGATCGCCGAGCAGAACGTGCTGTTCATCGGCGCCGGCGAAATGATCGAATTGTGCGCCACGCACTTCGCGGCGCAAAACCCGAAAAGCATCACCATTGCCAACCGCACCATGGAACGGGGCGAGGAACTGGCGCACCGCTTCAACGGCAAGGCCATCCGCCTGGCGGATCTGCCGGAGCAGCTGCACCAATTCGACATCGTCATCTCGTGCACGGCGTCGTCCTTGCCGCTGCTGGGCCTGGGCCTGGTCGAGCGCGCCATCAAGGCGCGCCGCCACAAGCCCATGTTCATGGTCGACCTGGCCGTGCCGCGCGACATCGAAGCGGAAGTGGGCCGTTTGAACGACGTCTTCCTGTACACGGTCGACGACCTGGGCAAGGTCGTGCAGACGGGCCTGGAAAGCCGGCAAGCGGCCGTGGCGCAAGCCGAATCCATCATCGAGACGCGCGTGCAATCGTTCATGAGCTGGGTCGACGACCGCGCCATGGTGCCCGTCATCCAGCATTTGCATGAAAACAGCGAAGCGCTGCGCCTGATGGAAGTGGAACGGGCGCGCAAAATGCTGGCCAAGGGCGCCGATATCGACGCCGTCCTGGAAGCGCTGTCAAAAGGCTTGACGGCCAAGTTCCTGCACGGTCCGCAGCAGGCGCTGCACCACGCGCAAGGCGACGAGCGCAAGCAGCTCGTCACCCTGCTGCCGAAACTGTTCCGCCCCCGCCGTTAGCGCAGCCCCGCTGGCCGCCCGCGCGGCCACCCCCTGCCCGCCTGCCGGGCCTGCTTCATCCCCACACTCTTTTACCGCGAATCGCTATGAAACCATCCATGCTGGCCAAACTCGATCAACTGGCGAACCGCCTGGTCGAACTCGACGAACTGCTGATGCATCCGGACGCCACGTCGAACATGGACAGCTACCGCAAGATGACGCGCGAGCACGCCGAACTGGGCCCGCTGGTGGCCCTGTACCGTTCCTACCAGGAAGCGGGCAATGATATTACGACGGCGCAAGAGATGCTGGGCGATCCCGACATGAAGGAATTCGCCCAGGAAGAAATCGAAGCGGCCAAGGCCACCATGGCGCGCCTCGAACGCGAATTGCAGACCATGCTGCTGCCGAAGGACGTCAATGACGAACGCAATATCTTCCTGGAAATTCGCGCCGGCACGGGCGGCGATGAATCGGCCCTGTTCGCCGGCGACCTGCTGCGCATGTACACGCGTTTTGCCGAGCGCAACCGCTGGCAGGTGGAACTCGTGTCCTCGTCCGATTCCGACCTGGGCGGCTACCGCGAAGTGATCGTGCGCGTGGTGGGCAATGGCGCGTATTCGAAACTGAAATTCGAGTCGGGCGGCCACCGCGTGCAGCGCGTGCCGGCCACGGAAACGCAGGGCCGCATCCACACGTCCGCCTGCACGGTGGCCGTGATGCCGGAAGCGGACGAGGTGGAAGACGTCAACATCAACCCGGCCGACTTGCGCATCGACACCTACCGCGCCTCGGGCGCCGGTGGACAGCACATCAACAAGACGGATTCGGCCGTGCGCATCACCCACTTGCCGACCGGCATCGTCGTGGAATGCCAGGACGACCGCAGCCAGCACAAGAACAAGGCGCAGGCGATGAAAGTGCTGGCCGCGCGCATCAAGGACGTGCAGCTGCGCGAGCAGCAGTCGAAGGAAGCGGCCACCCGCAAGAGCCTGATCGGCTCGGGCGACCGCAGCGAGCGCATCCGTACTTACAATTTCCCGCAAGGCCGGCTGACGGACCACCGCATCAATCTGACCTTATATAAGCTGGACTTCATCATGGATGGGGATTTGACGGATTTGACGAATGCGCTGGCGGCGGAGCACCAGGCGGAGTTGCTGGCGGCGCTGGGGGACTAACGGCTGGGGTCAGACCCTCTCCACCGCTGACGGCAGATCAGGCGTCGGCGCAAGCGGGGGTCTGACCCCGGGGTTTAAGTAGCGGCTAAGCAATAAAAATCCAGCCTTGTGCGAAAATGACCAGCTCGATTCCATCCACCTCACCGTGTCGCCCATGAAAAATTCACGCACCGTCCTCCTGTCGATCGCCGCCCTGTGTTTCCTGATGCTCGGTGTGGCCATGTATTTACAGCATGCCATGAACATGGCGCCGTGCCCGCTGTGCGTGATCCAGCGCTACCTGTTCCTCGCTATCGGCATCGCCTGCCTGGCCGGCGCGGCGGCAAACAAACCGAAAATCGGCGCCAGCGTCGGCTTGTTGGCAGCCTTGGGCGGCCTGGGCGTGGGCGCCAAGCATTTGTACGTGCTGGCCAACCCCGGCTTCTCGTGCGGCATCGATCCGGTGGAAACGGCGCTGAACAAGGTCTTCACGGCCGAACTCATGCCCTTCATGTTTGAATCGTATGGCGCCTGCGAAAGCGCCGGCGAACCGTTCTTCGGCCTGTCGATCCCGCAATGGGCATTCGCCTGGTTCGCCATCTTCGCCATCGCCATGCTGTGGACCTTGCTGCGCCGTCAGAAATAATTGAAAGCACCATGACAGAAACCTTGATTCCCGCCGGCAGCACTGTCGGCGCCCTGCAAATCCGTCCACTGCTCGATCCGCTCGACAACCGCATCCTGCTGGGCCACGCGCTGGGCCTGTCGCGCGTGAGCCTGATCACGCAATCGGAGCGCGTACTCACTCCCGCTGAAGCCGAACGTTTATCCGGCTTGCTGGCGCGCCGCCTGCAGGGCGAGCCGATCGCCTACATCGTCGGCCAGCGCGAATTTTTCGGCCTGCCGTTCGAAGTGAACGACGCCGTGCTGATCCCCCGCCCTGACACGGAAGTGCTGGTGGAACTGGCGCTCGAGCGCCTGCCGCCCGGCGGACGGGTGCTCGACATGGGCACGGGCAGCGGCGCCATCGCCGTCGCGCTGGCGCATACGCGGCCCGACGCCGTCGTCACGGCTCTGGACGTGAGCAGCGCGGCGCTGGCCGTGGCGCGCCGCAACGCCAGCGCCAACGGCGTCAACATAACCTTCATGGCCAGCGACTGGTTCGAAGCACTGGGCACGGAAAAGTTCGACCTGATCGTCTCGAATCCCCCCTACATCGCCAGCGGCGACCGCCACCTGGCTGAAGGCGATTTGCGCTTTGAACCGGCGGGCGCGCTGACCGACCATGCGGACGGCCTGTCGGCCCTGCGCAGCATCGTCTCCGGCGCCGCGCGCCACTTGGCAACCGGTGCCTGGCTGCTGATGGAGCACGGCTACGACCAGGCCGCATCCGTGCGTGGCTTGCTGGCCGACGCCGGCTACAACAAAGTGCAAAGCTGGCGCGACCTGGCCGGCATCGAACGAGTCAGCGGCGCCCGCCTCGGCTGACCGCCGCCACCTGCGCAAAGCTTGATCCGGCGGCGCGCCAGATGCCATCGCAGTTTGTTAAAATATCAAGCGAATTCCTGACCGAAGCGCCGCCCACGTTCCTCGGGGCGGACGCTGGCGACGCGGCGTTTTTTGGGCCGGCGCCGACGCATTTGCCAAAATTCGGTTAATCTCAGCACAAATTATTTATATGCTGCACAAGAAAGGAAGCTCAAATTGCCCAACCTGTTGACTCGCCGCCTGGCATTGCTGACTGAAGATGCCAACCGCGCGCTGCTGGGCGGCTTGCGCGGCATCGAACGTGAAACCCTGCGCGTCGACCACGCCGGCCATCTGGCTTCCACGCCCCACCCGGTAGCCCTGGGCTCGGCGCTGACGCACCCTGAAATCACCACCGACTACGCCGAAGCGCTGCTCGAATTCATCACCCCGGCCGAAGCCGACATCGGCGTCACGCTCGACAAGCTCGACACCGTGCACCGCCATGCCTACAGCCGCCTCGGCGACGAGTTGCTGTGGAGCCAGTCGATGCCGTGCCAGCTGCCGCCCGAAGCGGACATCGAAATCGCCAACTACGGCACGTCGAACATGGGCATGCTCAAGCATGTCTACCGGCGCGGCCTGGCCTTGCGCTACGGCAAAGCCATGCAATGCATCGCCGGCATCCATTACAACTACTCGCTCGACGAGCAGCTGTGGCAAGTGCTGGCCAGCAACCCAGACACCAGCGCCAGCGCCACGCAAGCGGTGGCCACGCCGAAAGACGTGCAGTCGGAGAGCTATCTGGCGACGATCCGCAATTTCCGCCGCTACAGCTGGCTACTGATGTATCTGTTCGGCGCCTCGCCGGCCCTGTCCGCCGGTTTCCTGCGCGGCCGCGCGCACAAGCTCGACACCCTGTCCGACGACACCCTGTTCCTGCCCTACGCCACCAGCCTGCGCATGAGCGACCTCGGTTACCAGAACGATGCCCAGTCCGGCTTGCGCCCGCACGAAAACAGCCTGGAAGACTACGTCAACGCGCTCACGCACGCCGTCAACGACCCGTATCCGCCGTACGAAGCGCTGGGAACCAAAAAAGATGGCGAGTGGATTCAGCTGTCCACCAACGTGCTGCAGATCGAAAATGAATACTATTCGACCATTCGCCCGAAACGCGTGATCCGCACGGGCGAGCGCCCGATCCAGGCCCTGTGCCTGCGCGGCGTGCAATACATCGAAGTGCGCTGCATGGATGTAGACCCGTTCGAACCGGTGGGCATCAGCCTGGAAACGGGCCGCTTCCTCGACGCCTTTTTGCTGTTCTGCGCGCTCGACGACAGCGCTCCCATCTCGGCCGAGCAAAGCGCCTGCTACACGAACAATTTCGCCCGCACCGTCAAGGAAGGCCGTAAGCCGGGCCTGACCCTGCGCCGCGATGGCGAAGAGATCACCCTGCAGGCCTGGGGCGAGCAATTGCTGGCGCGCATCGCCCCCGTGGCGGCCCTGCTCGACTCTCGCCATGGCGGCACGCAGCACGCGGACAGCCTGGCGGCGCAAGCCGTCAAACTGGCCGACCCGGATGCGACGCCATCGGCCAAAGTCTTGGCCGAACTGCGCGCCAATGGCGGCTCATTTGCCGCCTTCGGCCTGCAGCAAAGCGAACGCCATGCGGCGTTTTTCCGCGCGCATCCGCCAACATCGGAACAAAGTGCGTATTTCGACGCGATGGCCGCCAGCTCGCTGACCGAGCAGCGCGCCATGGAAGCGGCGCCAGCCGGCAGCTTCGACGCTTTCGTCGCCGCCTACCGCGCCAGCACCCTGTGTTCGCACACCTGAGCCGGACCTTGCGCAAAACGCCCCCATGCTGACCTTCTACAATGAATTGCACGGCCAGCATCGAGGCCGTTTCGAATGGTTTCGCGGCGCCATGGTGCCGTGCTTCGAGGCACCGGAACGGGCCGACATGGTGGTGGCCGAGCTAGGGCGGCGCAACCTGGGCCGCATCGTCACGCCCCACGGCGTGCCGCTGACCTCGCTCGAGCGCATCCACACGCCCCGTTACCTGCATTTTTTGCGCCACGCCTGGCACGACTGGCTGGCGCTCGACCCGGACAATGCGGGCAAGGACGCGCTGCCATCCGTCTGGCCCGTGCGCACCTTGCGCAGCGACATCGAACCGGACGACTTCACGGCCAGGCTGGGCCTGTACTCGATGGACAACGGCACGCCGCTGACGGCTGGCACGTGGACGGCGGCCAAGACGGGCGCCGACTGCGCCGTCAACGCGGCCCACGCACTGCGCCTGGGCGAGCGGGCCACGTTCGCCCTGACGCGCCCGCCGGGCCACCACGCGGGCAGCGATTTCTTTGGCGGCTACTGTTTTCTGAACAACGCGGCCCTGGCCGCGCAGCATCTGCTCGACGACGGTGCGCGCAAGGTCGCCATCCTCGATATCGATTACCACCACGGCAACGGCACGCAGAGCATCTTTTACCAGCGCGACGACGTGCTGTTCGCCTCCCTCCACGCCGACCCGCGCAGCGAATATCCGTTTTACCTGGGCCACGCCGACGAGACGGGCAGCGGCGCGGGACTCGGCTACAACGTCAACTTGCCGCTGCCGGCCGGCAGCACCACGGCCAGCTGGTTCGCCGCGCTGGAAACGGCCTGCCTGCGCATCAATATGTATGCGCCCGACGCGCTGGTGGTCTCGCTCGGCGTGGATACTTTCGCCGGCGACCCGCTGTCGCACTTCGCCCTGCAAAGCGGCGACTACCTGCGCGTGGGCGAGCGCCTCGCGCATTTGAATTTGCCCACCGCCTTCATCCTCGAAGGCGGCTATGCGGTGAAGGAAATCGGCATCAATGTCGTCAATGTGCTGGAAGGTTTTGAAACGGCGGAGTAATTCTGGGGTCAGACCCCCCGTCCACGTTGACGGTGAGCCTGGCGTTAGCGGTGTTGAGGGTCTGACCCCGGCTTTAGCAGCGCTACATATTCCGAAACAAACTCATGAACGGCTGGCTCACGGCCAGGGTTTCCGGCCGCGTCTTCAGGCGCAAGGCGCCGCGGCCCACCTCGTCGCGCGTGACGGACGCCACCATCTTCATGTTGACGATGGTGGAGCGGTGGATCTGCTTGAAGATGGCCGGATCGAGCACGTCGAGCAGTTCGCGGATCGGCTTGCGCAGCAGCGCCTCGCCTTCCGCCGTCATGACGGCCGTGTACTTGGTGTCGGACTGAAAATAGGCGATGTCTTCCACCATGATCAACCGCGTATCCTTGCCGCTGCTGGCCGTCAGCCACACCAGCGGCGGCGACTTGGCGGCGGCCGGCAAGGCACTGCTCAATTGCTGCAGCAAGCCGGCCAGCGCGCCGTCCCCCGCACGGGTCTTGCCGGCCCGCGCCTGCACGCGCTGCAAGGTCGCTTGCAAGCGCTCGCGGGCGATCGGTTTCAACAGATAATCGACGGCGCCCTTGTCGAAGGCGTCGATCGCGTACTGGTCGTAGGCCGTGACGAACACCACCTGCGTGGCGGGACTCGCGTCGAGCACGCCGGCCGCCACTTCCAGTCCCGTCAGGCCCGGCATGCGGATGTCGAGGAAGGCGACGTCGGGCTTGTGCGTGGCGATGGCCTCGAGCGCCGTGCCGCCGTCGTCGCAGGCGGCGACGATGCGCAAGCAGGGCCACTCCTCGGCCAGCAGGGCCACGAGCGCATCGCGCAGCAGGGTTTCATCTTCGGCGATGACGCAAGTCATCTCAGGCTGATGCATGGGACACTCCTTGCGCCGTGCTGTCGGGCACCGTGATGGTGGCCGTCACGCCATCGGGGAAATTGGCGACGATGGCAAACGCGGCGGTATTGCCGTAGGTCAGGCGCAGGCGTTCGCGTACATTGCGCAGGCCGATGCCCGTGCCGGCGCCGTCATCGCTGAACCCCTTGCCGTCGTCGGCCACCGTGACGATCACCGTGCCATTGCCGCTGCGCGCCATGATCCAGATGGTGCCGCCGCCGCTTTTCGGCTCCAGGCCATGCTTGATGGCGTTTTCCACCAGGGTTTGCAGCATCATCGGCGGCAGCTCCGCCTGGCGCAGGTATTGCGGCACTTCGATCTGCAGGTTCAGGCGCCCGCCCATGCGGATTTTCAGGATGTCGAGGTAGGCGCGCGCCCGCTCCAGCTCCGTGCCCAGGGTCGACATGGCTTGCTCCGTGCGCGGCAGCGAGTGGCGCAGGTACAAAATCAGGTTGCCCAGCATCTCGTCGGCGCGCACGGGGTCGCTGCGCGTGAGCAGCTGCGCGCTGGCCAGGGTGTTGTACAGGAAGTGCGGTTCCACCTGCGCATGCAGCAGGCTCAGCTTGGCCACCGTGAGTTCCTTTTCCGTCACCGTCTGGCGCGCCTCGGCCTGCTCACCGCGCCGGCGCTGCGCCACGCGGCGCGTCATCGCCCGCGTCACCGCTTCCGCGTTTTCCAGGTTGCTGCCATGGTCGACGAGGAACCAGTCCGTCCACGCGTTGCGCGCCGGTTCGCAGATCAGGGTCACGCTGCCCGCTTCGCCATTCGGCGTGACGGTGGCGAGGATCTGGTTCGGCCGCGGCTCGAGAAAGCCCAGCAGGCGCATGCGCGGCAAGCCCGTGTGCGTGTACGGCGCCGCGCGGCGCACTCTAGCCTGCACCTGCAGGCTGTCACGCGCGCTTTCGACCACTTCGCTGCCCGGCAGTTCGCGGATGGCAGCGTCGATCATGTCGAACGCCTCGCCCGCCTCGAACGGAATCTCGATCTGGCGCCGCTGGCGGCTCGACAGGGTGCCGGCGTTGACGGTGCCGGCGATCAGGCGCACGCGCCGCACGTGCGAAAACGCATTCGTGATGACGGCGCTGGCCAGCAGCGCGCCAACGATGACAAAGAAGCCTTCCGTGTGCCCGAAGATATAGCGCAAGAAATTCTCGACCAGGATCGCCGTGGCGATGATGTAGGCGACCATCGTGGCCACGGTGATGCGCAGGATAAAGAAGAGGCTAGTCATGATTTTTCCTTGGGGTGTGAAGTGGAGCCAAGCATAACCATCGGCCCCACCGGCGGTGGCCATTATGCGATGGAAGCCCGGTAGTGGCGACAAAGGCATCAAAATAAAGCGTCAATCCGCGCCACTCCGAAATAAAATCGCTTGCAATTAAATAGCGCGCGATATATATTGTGTACATGGACGCCGGCAAGCGCTTCTGCAGACGGGGATCCTGGGGCGACAGCCCACGAAACAAGTAGTACACTATTTAGTCGTTAACTATTTAACTCACCGAGGAAAACCATCATGTCGATCAAACAAGTCCTGTACCGCGCTCAAGCTACCGCCACCGGAGGCCGCGAAGGCCGTGCCGTATCGTCCGACAATGTGCTGGACGTCAAGCTGACCACGCCAAAAGAACTGGGCGGCAATGGCGCCGTCGGCACCAATCCGGAACAACTGTTCGCCGCCGGCTACTCGGCCTGCTTCATCGGCGCCATGAAATTCGTCGGCGGCCGCGACAAGATCGCCCTGCCAGCGGACCTGTCGATCGAAGGCAACGTCGGCATCGGCGCCATCGACACGGGCTTCGGCATCGAAGTGGAACTGAAAATTTCGCTGCCAGGCATGGAACGCGCCGCCGCCGAAGCGCTGGTCGCCGCCGCCCACATCGTCTGCCCGTACTCGAACGCCACGCGCGGCAACATCGACGTGACCTTGACGATCGTGTAATCTCCGCTGCACGCACTGCCTCCCCGGCCGCGCCCTGGCGCCGCCGGGGATTTTTCGTTAACGAGACGTTAACGAGACACCTGCAGCGCCTGCAGCAGCTTGTCCGCCAGGGCCGGCGCCGAGGCGGGATTCTGTCCCGTGATCAGTTCGCGGTCGACCACCACGTTGCTGCTCCACGGCGCCTGGTTCTGCACATACTGCGCGCCGGCCGCCTGCAAGCCCGACTGCGGATAGAACTTCATCGTTCCGCCCTGCAGCGCGCCCTGCGCCGCCAGCTCTTCCTGATTGCTGATCACCGTCATGCGGTAGCCGCTGTAGATCCAGTGCGCCGGGGTGGGCGGCGGGCGGCCCGCTTCCAGCGCGGCCGCAAACGCTGCCGCCTGCGGCAAGGCCGACAGCAAAGCGATGGGGCCATGGCACAGCAGCGCCGTCGGCTTGCCGTCCGCGTGGAACTGGCGCAGCAAGGCGCCCAGGCTGGCATCCTTCAACAGATCCTGCATCGGCGCGTGGCCGCCCGGCACCAGCACGGCCGCGTAGTGGCCATAGCCGATCTGCTCCACGCGCTTCAGGCTGATCACGGGCGAGCGGCCCGGCACCGTCAGCACCAGCTGGTCCAGCAGCGCCTTGTGCGCCGCGTGCGCGACCGCGTCGCCGCCAAAATAGTCGACCGTATCCGAGCTGGCGTCCAGCGTGGGCGCCTGGCCCTGCGGCGTGGCGAACGTCACCGTGTGACCCGCGTCGAGCAGTTTTTTCACGGGTTGCATCAATTCATTCAGATAAAAGCCCGTCGGGAAGACCTTGCCGTCGCGCAGGTCGAGGTGATTGGCGTCCGACAGCACGACGAGGACCTCGGCCGCCTGGGCCGTGGAAAAGGCGGCGAGCAACAGGCTGCTGATCAGTAATTTTTTCATGGTGTGGCCTTTCTGTAGAGAGGTCACCAGCATATTCCGAATCAAAATATGGAAAAATGATGAATAATGCACAGCACTGATGCAGAATAAGACCGAATAGAAGCGCCGAATAGGAATGAAATGGATAAATTGCAGGCGATGCAGCTGTTTCGCCGCGTGGCCGAGCTGGGCAGCTTTCGCCGCGCCGCCGATGAACTGGACCTGTCGGCCTCCTATGTGAGCCGGCGCATCGGCCAGCTGGAGCAGGAACTGGGCGGGCGCCTGATGACGCGCACCACGCGCCAGCTGGCCCTGACGGAAACGGGCGCCGCCTACCTCGAGCACTGCCGCAAGCTGCTCGACGAACTGGCGCAGGCGGAAGACATGGTGGCGCACTCGACGGCGCACGTGACGGGCCGCCTGCGCATCAACGCGCCGCTGACCTTGGGCGTGGGCGAACTGGCCGAGGGCCTGGCCGATTTCATGGCCGACTGGCCGGCCTTGCGCCTGGACGTCGACCTGAAGGATGAATACGTGGACCTGGCGGCGGCCAACTACGACCTGGGTTTTCGCGTCACCACCGCGCTCACCGATTCGAGCTACGTGGCGCGCCATATCCACGACTACCGCCTGCACATCTGCTGCGCCCCGGCCTACCTGGAACGCCACGGCCCCTTGCGGGAAGCCACGGACCTGACGCGCCAGCGCTGCTTCATCTACAGCCACGCGCTGTTCGGCAGCCGCTGGCCGCTGCGCCATGCGGGACCGCACAGCGACATCGAAGTGCCGAACTGGGTGCGCACGAACAACACCCTGTTCATGCGCAGCCTGATCCTGCGCGGCCTGGGCATCGGCATCCTGCCCACTTTCGTCTGCCGCGAGGAACTGGCCAGCGGCGCCCTGGTCGAGCTGTTTCCGGACATCGAGCGGCCCAGCCTGGCGCTGTTCGCCATCTATCCGTCGCGCCAGCTGGTGGCGCCCCGCGTGACGCGCTGCATCGAGCACCTGAAGCAGTGGTATGCGCAGCGCTATCCCGCGCCGGCTGCGTGAAGCCGGTAAAATCATGGCCACTCTCAATCAAGGATGAACCATGATCAGCTGGCAATGGAACACGTTCGACGAACTCGGCCCCCACGATTTGTACCAGGTGCTGGCCTTGCGCCAGCGCGTGTTCGTCATCGAACAGCAATGCATTTACCCGGACCTGGACGGCCATGACCAGCAAGCCATGCATTTGCTGGGCTGGCAAACGGTCGATGGCCAGCGCCGGCTGGCCGCCTACCTGCGCGTGCTGGCACCGGGCGCCAAGTATGTGGAAATGTCGCTGGGCCGCGTGTTGACGGCACCCGAGGCGCGCACCACGGGCGCCGGCAAGCAGCTATTGCTTGAGGGCATCGCGCGCGCCGAACGCCAGCACCCCGGCCACGCCATCCGCATCGGCGCGCAGCAGTACCTCGAACGCTTCTATCAATCCTTCGGCTTTGTCACCGTCAGCGCACCGTACGACGAAGACGGCATTGAGCACGTCGACATGCTGCGCGCGGTGGAGCAACCCGCATGACGACGGCCCTGATTTCCTGGAGCGGCGGCAAGGATTCCTGCCTGGCCCTGTGGCGCGCGCGCAACGCCGGCATGGCCGTTCCCCTGTTGATCACGGCCATGGATGAAGACGGCCGCAAGTCGCGCTCGCACGGCGTGCCGCCCGAGCTGCTTGAGGCGCAGGCGGCCAGCCTGGGCGCACGCCTGCAGCGCTATCACGCCAGCTGGGCCAGCTACGAGGAACAATTCATCGCCATGCTGCGCGCGGCCAAGGCCGAGGGCATCGATCATGCGCTGTTTGGCGACATCGACTTGCAGCCGCACCGCGACTGGGAAGAAAAAGTCTGTGCGGCCGCCGGCCTGACGGCGCACCTGCCCCTGTGGGGCGGGGACCGCCGCGCGCTGGTCGACGAATTTCTCGCCGCCGGCTTCAAGGCCATCGTCGTGTGCATCAATGGCCAGCACCTGCCGCGCGCATTTTGCGGGCGCGAGTTCGATGCGTCCTTCCTTGCCGACCTGCCGCCCGGCGTCGACGCCTGCGGTGAAAACGGCGAATTCCACACCTTCGTCTACGACGGGCCCGCCTTCAGCGCACCGGTGGCGCTGCGCCGCACGCAGGTGCTGCAATATGACGCGCCAGCCAATCTGGGCGGCGCCACGTATTACTTCCAGGAACTGGCGCCCGCCTGACTCCACCGCAAAAGCAAAAAGGGCGACTCCATGGAGTCGCCCTTTGTCCGTGCACCTTGCGCGTGCTTACTTTTTCTCTACTTTTCGCAGCGTGATGTCGAACACCAGGCCAGCGTAAGGCGGAATCACCACCGCACCCGTCGAATCACGGGTGCCGCCAACGCCATAGCCCAGGTCATACGGAATGAGCAGGCGGCGCGTGCCACCCTCTTGCATGCCGACCAGGCCACGGTCCCAGCCCAGAATCATTTTGCCGATACCCAGGACAAACGTAAAACTTTTCGGAGGGATTACCGCATCGAACTGCGCGCCTTTGCCGTCCGGCTTGCTCGCGTCATACAGCCAGCCCGTGTACACCACCGTCAGGGTATCGCCCGCGGCGGCGGCCGTGCCGGTGCCTTTCACCAGGTCGGGAAAGAGGAACTCTTTGACTTGCGTGTTCGGGTCAAGCACGACCGGCTTCTCGGTGTTGGCAGCGGCGCCGCAAGCGGTCAGGGCCACGGCGCAAGCGAGGGTGGCGATCATTTGAAATACCGATTTCATGGTTTCCCTTTAAATATTGGTGTGTGGCTAAGCCCGTACGGTGCGGACCGGTACGGGCTGGAGTTTAACAGGACTCGCGTAGCCCATTTGTAAGCAGACGTAAGCAGGGCAATAAATGTGTCTCGATGCAACGTTGACACAATATCTATATTTCCACCTGCGTGCCCAGT
This sequence comes from Janthinobacterium rivuli, assembly GCF_029690045.1. Taxonomy (NCBI): domain Bacteria; kingdom Pseudomonadati; phylum Pseudomonadota; class Betaproteobacteria; order Burkholderiales; family Oxalobacteraceae; genus Janthinobacterium; species Janthinobacterium rivuli. The sequence continues at coordinate 455,965 of NZ_CP121464.1, read as the reverse complement.
TCGATTACCCGGTTGCTCGGAATCTGATAGTAGTCGGCCGCCGTGCGCGCATTGCGCGACATGGTGACGAACAGGTGCTCGCGCCACGGCATCATGCCCGCACCGGGCGTCGAGATGATGGTCTGGCGCGCGATGAAGAACGACGTCTCCATCATCTCGAAATCGAGTCCCTGCTGGGCGCACTGCGCCAGCGCGGATGGAATATCCGGTTCATCCTTGAAGCCGTAATGCACATTCACCTGGTAGCACTGGTGGCCCAGGTCCACCACGCGCACGCGCTCCGATGGCGCCACCCACGGCTCTTCATGCATGAAGACGGTGAGGAAGATCACCCGTTCATGCAACACCTTGTTGTGCAGCAGGTTATGCAGCAGCGCATGCGGCACGCCATCCGTTTCGCCGCGCAGGAAGATGGCCGTGCCGGGCACGCGCAGCGGCGGCGCGATGAACAGCGACGAGAGGAAATCGTCGAGCGGAATCGCATGCTTTTCCAGGTTCTGGAACACCAGCTGGCGACCGCGCTTCCAGGTCAGCATGACGATGAACAAAATCGAGCCCAGCAGCAGCGGGAACCAGCCGCCATGGAACAGTTTCAGGGCCGTCGCCGACACCAGGTTGACGTCGATGATCAGGAAAAAGCCCGTGGCGGCCCAGCACAGGGCCAGGTTCATCTTCCAGCGGTAGCGGATGACGAAGAACGTCAGGATGGTGGTCGACAGCATCGTGGCCGTGACGGCGATGCCGTAGGCGGCAGCCAGGTTTTCCGAAGAACCGAAGCCGATGACGGCCAGCAACACCACGGCCAGTTGCAGCCAGTTCACGGCAGGGATGTAAATCTGCCCGATTTCGCTTTCCGACGTGTGGCGCACGCGCATGCGCGGCAAGAAGCCCAGCGCGATCGCTTGCTTGGTCATCGAGAAGGTGCCGGAAATGGTTGCCTGCGAGGCGATCACGGTGGCCATGGTCGATAAAATCACCAGCGGGTACACGCTCCACGCGCCCAGTTGCTGGTAAAACGGATTCGTGACGGCTTCGGGATGGGCCAGCAGCAGACCGCCCTGGCCCAGGTAATTCAGCGCCAGCGCGGGAAAGGCGATCAGGAACCAGGCCAGGCGGATCGGCTTCTTGCCGAAGTGGCCCATGTCGGCGTACAGCGCCTCGGCGCCCGTCAGCGCCAGCACCACGGCGCCCAGGGCAACGAAGGCAACGAAGCCGTTATTCATCAGGAAGGTCGCCGCGTGCAGGGGATTGAGCGCGGCCAGAATGGCCGGCGACTTGATGATGTTGACCACGCCCATGCCGGCCAGCGCGGCAAACCACAGCACCATAATGGGGGCAAAATAGCGGCCGATGCCGGCCGTGCCATGCGACTGCACCGAATACAGCGCCACCAGCACCACCATCGTCAGCGGCACCACATACGGACTGAAGGCGGGCGTGGCCACTTCCAGGCCTTCGATCGCCGACAGCACGGAAATGGCCGGCGTGATCACGCTGTCGCCATAGAACAGGGTGGCGCCGAAGACGCCGATCACCATCAACGGGAAATGCCAGCGCGACAGGCGGCTGACGGACGACAGCACCAGCGCCATCAAGGCCATGATGCCGCCCTCGCCGCGGTTGTCGGCGCGCAGCACCAGGGTCACGTACTTGAGCGAGACGATCAGGGTCAGGCCCCAGAAGATCAGCGAAACGATGCCCAGCAGGTTCTCTGGCGACAGCAGCAGGCCGTGGGCCGGGTCGAAGACCGTTTTGAGGGTGTACAGCGGACTGGTGCCGATATCGCCGTAAACGATGCCGACGGCCGCCAGGGTCATGCCGGCAAGGCCGCTTTTTTTATGTTCCGACGTCAAGATTGCACCCGTTTTTGTTTTGTTGCATCGCACAATATGATAGGTATTAGCAAATAGCAAGAGTATTTTTGCATGGTCCCGGGCTGCCCCAAAGTCGTGGTTTTATGCCGCTCCGCCTTGCTGCGCGGGCTTGCGGCCATTGATTTGTTGCCATTCTACGCCTCGCCAGCGGCGCCGGGCAGCCCCCGATGTTTTCCGCCATAATGACAGACTGTCTACTCTCCAGCGAAGCCCATCATGAATCCAGGCATGTTGTACGCCTCCCTCGCCTTCCTGTGCTGGGGCCTGTTCCCCCTGTACTTTCACGCCATCGGCGAGATCGCGCCACAGGAAATCCTGGCGCACCGCATGGTCTGGTCGCTCTTGTTCCTCGGTATCGTGCTGACCGTGCGCCGGCAGTGGAGCTGGCTGGGCAGCCTCAAAGCGCAGCCCAGGGTGGTGGCCAGCTTCGTCGCCAGTGCGTTTTTGCTCTCCGCCAACTGGTTCATCTATATCTGGGCCGTCAACAACGGCCACGTGGTCGACGCCAGCCTCGGTTACTTCATTACGCCCCTGATCAATGTCATGCTGGGCTTTTTGCTGCTGCACGAACGCCTGCGCCGCCTGCAGTGGCTGGCCATCGGGCTGGCCGCCTGCGGCGTGGCCTGGCTCACCTGGCAGGCGTGGCAAGTGCCCTGGATCGCCCTGCTGCTGGCGGCCACGTTTGGCGGCTATGGCTTGCTGCGCAAGACGGCCGCGCTGGGCGCGCTGGAAGGCCTGTCGTTTGAAACATTGATTCTGTTCCCTCTGGCGCTGGCTTACATACTGTGGCTGGCCTGGCATGGCCAGAGCGGCTTCGTCAATACAGATTCCACCGCCACGCGCGCGCTGCTGCTGGCGTCCGGCCCCATCACGGCCATTCCCCTGCTGCTGTTTGCCGCCGGCGCGCGCCGCCTGCCGCTGGCCGTATTGGGCTTGCTGCAATACATCGCCCCCACGGGCCAGCTCCTGATCGGCGTGTGGGTCTTCCACGAATCGTTCACCCAAGAGCGCATGCTGGGCTTCCTCGTCATCTGGACGGCGCTGGGCCTGTATGCGGCCGAGGGGCTGTGGAGCAGCCGCCGCGCGCGGCTGGCTGCGTAATCCGGTTTTACCCGCCCCGGCTGCGCGCAGCGCTGGCCGGAAGCGGGCGTTTACCGTATCCTGTCCGTCTTTGTATATCACCCGAGATTTCTAATGGCAAATTACGTCTACACCATGAATCGCGTGGGCAAAATCGTCCCGCCCAAGCGCCAGATTCTGAAAGATATTTCCCTGTCCTTCTTCCCAGGCGCGAAGATCGGCGTGCTGGGCCTGAACGGCTCCGGCAAATCGACCCTGCTGAAAATCATGGCAGGCATCGACACCGACATCCAGGGCGAAGCCGTGCCGATGCCGGGCCTGAACATCGGCTACCTGCCGCAGGAACCGCAGCTGGACCCGGAAAAAACCGTGCGCCAGGAAGTGGAGTCGGGCCTGGGCGAAGTATTTGAGGCGCAAGCCAAGCTGGAAGCCGTGTACGCCGCGTATGCCGAGGAAGACGCCGATTTCGACGCCCTGGCCACGGAACAGGCACGCCTGGAAGCGATCATCTCGACGTCCGACGGCGGCAATCTGAATCTGCAGCTGGAAATGGCCGCCGACGCGCTGCGCCTGCCGCCATGGGACGCCAAGGTCGGCGTGCTGTCCGGCGGTGAAAAGCGCCGCGTGGCGCTGTGCAAGCTGCTGCTGTCCAAACCCGACATGCTGCTGCTCGATGAACCGACCAACCATCTGGATGCGGAATCGGTCGACTGGCTGGAACAATTCCTGCTGCGCTTCCCCGGCACCGTGGTGGCCATCACCCATGACCGCTACTTCCTCGACAACGCGGCAGAGTGGATCCTGGAACTGGACCGCGGCAGCGGCATTCCATGGAAGGGTAACTACTCGACCTGGCTGGAGCAGAAGCAAGCCCGCCTGAAGCAGGAAGAATCGACGGAATCGGCGCGCCAGAAGGCGCTGCAAAAGGAATTGGAATGGTCGCGCCAGAACCCGAAAGCGCGTCAGGCCAAGTCGAAAGCCCGCCTGGCCCGCTTCAACGAGCTGTCCGAGCACGAATACCAGAAACGCAACGAAACGCAGGAGATCTTCATTCCCGTGGCCGAACGCCTGGGCAATGACGTCATCGAGTTCAAGAACGTGTCGAAAGCGTTCGGCGACCGCCTGCTGATCGACAACCTGAGCTTTACCGTGCCGCCAGGCGCCATCGTCGGCATCATCGGCCCCAACGGCGCCGGTAAGTCGACCTTGTTCAAGATGATCACCGGCAAGGAACAGCCGGACAGCGGCGAAGTGGCCATCGGCCAGACGGCGCGCGTGTCCATCGTCGACCAGAATCGCGGCGACTCGCTGTCGGACGGCAAGACCGTCTTCCAGGACGTGTGCGGCGGCGCCGACATGCTGACGGTCGGCCGCTTCGAAATGCCGTCGCGCGCCTACCTGGGCCGCTTCAACTTCAAGGGCGGCGACCAGCAAAAAATCGTCGGCAATCTGTCCGGCGGTGAACGTGGCCGTCTGCACCTGGCAAAAACCCTGCTGATGGGCGGCAACGTCCTGCTGCTCGATGAACCGTCGAACGATCTGGACGTGGAGACCTTGCGCGCGCTGGAAGACGCCTTGCTGGAATTTGCCGGCAGCGTGATGGTCATCTCGCATGATCGCTGGTTCCTCGACCGTATCGCCACGCACATCCTGGCATTCGAAGGCGATTCGCAGGTCACCTTCTTTGACGGCAACTATCAGGAATACGAAGCCGACAAGAAGAAACGCCTCGGTGACGAAGGCGCGAAACCAAAACGTATCCGCTACAAGCCCTTGACCACGTAATTTCGGTCCGGCCATGCAAAAAGGCAGTTACCTCGCGGTAACTGCCTTTTTTTCAGCAAACTTCCGGTGAATTAGAAGTTGTAGCGTGCGCCAAGGGCCAGGCCGGTAGCCTTGCGGCCCTGGTCGGCGCTCTTGCCGAAGTGTTCCACTTCCGCCGTCAGCGAGACTTTCTCGTTGATCGCGTACTGGGCGCCAACGGAAGCGTACACGCCCGTCTTGTCGTTGCCGCTGATGCCGGTCGACAGGCCCGTGCCGCTCACGCTGTTCTTGACCTTGGCCACGCCCAGCTTGCCGAATACGCCGACCTTGTCGGTCACGGGCATGGTGGCCTTGCCGGCCAGGTAGTAACCGTGCGAATCGCTTTTCACGGAACCGTTGCCGGCGCCGGTGACATAGCTGTAATCCTTGCTGCCGAAATCGGCATAGCCGCCCTCGACCGCCCAGGTTTTATCGAAATCGTAACCGGCGAAGATCTTGGCGCCAGCCTTGTAGCCGCTGTGATTATCGGCGCTGGTGGCGCCAGGAATATCGAAGTTATAGCGGTTGCCCGTGACGCCAGCACCCACATAGGCGCCCTCGGCGTGGGCGGCGCTCATGCCGGTGAATGCGGTAACGGAAGCGATCATTGCAAACAGGATTTTCTTCTTCATCATGTTCTCTCTCTCAATTAGTGAATGGTGCCTGGATTCGCAGTTCAGCGAAGTGCGATGAGGACACAATAACAGCCGAAAAAAGCTACGTCTTTCTCCATTGCGTAAGAACTGTGACAAGATGTAAGCCGACATTCCAAACTGACAATAACCGTAAAATGCGCACCGTTGAGCGAACTTAAGATAGACTTAAGAACTTTAGCGATTTCAGCCCAGAGGAGAAGTGCATGCACAAACGCCAGTTTCTCGCCGCCGCCATGGCCGGCGCGGCCCGGCCCGCTATCGCCCGGGCGGCGCCCGCCGGCCTGCGTGGTCCTGCCTTGCTGACCATCACGGGCAGCATCGACAAGCCGAACCGGGGTCCGTTCGACGCCGTGCGCGACCAGATGATGCACAAGCAAAAGATCAGTTTTGAGCGGGCGCGGGCCTTCGACTTCGCGGCGCTGGCGAATTTGCCGGCGCGCACCATCCACCCCACCCTGGAATACGATGGCAAGGCGCATGCCCTGCGCGGGCCGTTGCTGGTCGATGTCTTGAAGGCGGCGGGTGCGCCCGAGGAAGATGCCGTACGGCTAGTGCTGCGTGCCGTGGATGGCTATGCGGCGGCGTTGACCATGGCGCAGGCGCGCACGCAGCGTTTTATCGTCGCCACCCACCTGGACGGGCAGGCGATGGCGCTGGGCGGCCTGGGGCCGCTATGGGCGATCCACGATGCGGACCGCATCGCGGCCGTGGCAGCCCTGCCCCTGGCCGAACGCTACACCAGCTGCCCGTGGGCGCTGTATCACATTGGCGTGGAGGCGGGTTGAAGCGGTTGAGGCAGATTAAGCGTAGGCTTCGGCCATCGACATCACCCGTGGAGCGATAGCGATGCCATGCTCCTCGAACAGCGCCGTGATGGCCGCCAGATTGTGCGTGCACTCCTCGGTTTTCCAGCCTTTGAAGATATCCGTGCCATCCTTCTGGAAATGCAGGTCCAGCACTTTGCCCCCATCCTTGTGCAGGTAGGGCGAACTATAGGTGTTCTCGAAGCCGAGCACCTTCAATTGCCCCAGCAAGGCTGATGGTGGCTGGTCGGGATCGGTGGCGAGGAAAATGCCGAAGGTCTTGCCTGGTGGTTTGGCGGCGATGTCGACCTCGTAGATGCCAGGGGCCTTGCTGACGGACGTACTCTTTAAAAATAACATACAACACTCCCTGCGCGTAATGTCCCGCGCCTGAAACGGGCGGCAAGACAGGGGCGATGCGCAATGATTCCCCTCAACAAATCTTATTGCTTATTTGCATCTTTGTCGACAAATCGGCACTTTTATTTGGTAAGTCGTGGTTATCTTGTCGCGTTCGCCAGCGTAAATTATCAAGAAAGCCAGTTATCATTGCGCCAATACCCGCCCTGCTGCATGCTTTTGGCTTGCATCACGATTGCCTTTGCGCCGGCCGCCCCTCGTCTGCATGCGTCTTCTGTCGATCAAGTACCGCCTGCTCATCGTCCTGCCCTTGATCCTGGGGGTGGGTTTCATGGCCACCAGCCAGGCCAAGGAGCAAGGCCGCAACGGCGGGCACGCCGCCTGAGTCATCCCCCGCGCTTGCGTCTGGCCAGATCCTGCGTGGGCGCCACCAGCGCCCGGTATAGCTCGCCCGTGGCGGCATCCCAGCTTTGCACGGCCAGCTGCTGGCGTTGCACGGTGGCCGAATCGCCGCGCGCGATGGGGCCGGACAGCGCCGGCGCGGCGCCCAGGCGGAAGACATTGGCCACCGCCTCCGTCACCAGGGGCTGCGCCAGTTCGCGCGCCACCGGCTCGGGAATGCCGGCCGCCTGGTAGGCGCGCAAGGCGGCGTCGAGCACCGTCACCAGGTAATTGCTGGCAAACACGGCGGCGGCGTGATACAGGGTCTTGGCGGCTGGATCGATGGGCACGGGGCGCGCGCCGATGGCGTTCAAGGCCGGCGTGAGGAAAGCCAGCGCCAGCGGGTCGCCTTCGACGCCGCAAAACGTGCCGTCAAAGGTGGCGGCCACTTGTGCCGGATCGGCAAAGCTGCGGATCGGATGCGCGCTGGCGACAAACGCGCCGGCCTGCGTGGCCGCCAGCAGCACGTTCGAGGCCAGCGCGCCGCTGCAGTGAAACACGATGGCGCCCGCCTGCCGTCCTTCGGCCACCAGCGCCGCGCAGGCCGGGCCGATCTGGTCGTCGGAGACGGCCAGCAGGGTGACGTCGGCGTGGCGCAAGGCCGCATAGCTGTCGACGGGCGTGCCGGCGCCGATGAAAGCGACGGCCGCCTGCGCCGAGGCCATCGAGCGCGTGAGCACGTCCTGCACGGCGACGCCTTCCACGCCGGCGAACAGACGGCCCAGCACGCGGCCCACGTGGCCGGCGCCGATGATATTCAAAGTGACGTTCATGATGATTTTCTAGAAGCTCGATCCCGGCTGGCGCAGAAATTCCACCTCTTGCGGCGTGGAAGCGCGGCCCAGGATGGCGTTACGGTGCGGGAAACGGCCAAAGCGGGCGATCACTTCCTGGTGCCGCTCGGCGTAGTCGAGCATGCCGTCAAAACCGGGCTGCGCCTGCGACAGCAACTGGAACAGCTCGACGGCGCGCGCCTGCATGGCCAGGTCTTCCGCGTGTTCGAACGGCAGGCAGGCAAAAGCGCGCAGCATCGGCGGCAATTGCTGGTCCTGCGCCGCTTGCGTCAAGGCGATGGCCAGCGCCAGCGCCCGTGCATCACCGGCAAAGGCGCGCGGCGTGCCGCGGTACACATTGCGCGTGAACTGATCGAGCACGATGAGGCGCGCCAGCGCACCGTGCGGCGTCGCATCCCATTCACGCAAGCCGCCATCGATGGCGGCATCGATCAGCGCGCCAAAACGCGCGCGTATCTGCGCGTCGAAGCCGTCATCCTTGCGGAACCATTCCACGCGCGACTGGCCGTAGTCAGGGTTATCCGGCGGCAAAAACCAGAAATCGAGTACCGCTTGCGCCTGTGCATCCATGTCCATCCTTTTCAGTTGCGGGCATGCGACAGCTGGAAGCCGGCGATGCCTTCGAAGGCGGCCAGTTCGGCCGACATGGCCGACAGGCTGGCGCCCGTGTTCTTGCCATGCGCGATGGCGACAAAGCGCCATTCCTGCATGCCTTCGTTGCTGCCGATGGTCAGCGAGCCGCCGGCGATGTCGTAGCCGCGCTTGGCGGCCATGCGCCGCAGCGCATCCTCACGGGGAATGAACCCTTGCTTGAAGCGCATGGTGATGGCCACCGCGTGGCGCGACGGCAGCCAGTTCTCCAATTTTGACAGAAAAATCATCGCCATCGCGCACAGGAAGGCCAGGCCCATGGCCGACAGATAAAAGCCGATGCCGACCATGATGCCGATCACGGACGAGGCCCAGATCGAGGCGGCCGTCGTCAGGCCGCTGATGTTGAAACCCTCGCGCATGATGACGCCGGCGCCGAGAAACCCCACGCCCGTGACGATGCCCTGGATCACGCGCGTGGGATCGCTGCCGACGATGGCGCCATGGCCGCCGTACCAGAACTCGGGATAGCCGCCCAGCACCGTCAGCGCGGCCGAAGCCATGCACACCAGGCTGTAGGTGCGCATGCCGGCAGCGCGCCCGTGATACGAACGCTCGTAACCCACCAATAAACCCAGCAGCAGCGCGCCCAGCAGGTTCAGCAGGATCACGCCATTCGTCGCCAGCTCGGCCGGCGACCAGTAGGCACGCAGGAAGTCGATGGTCGGCATTTAATCCTGGGGCTTTTTGGTCAGCTGCTTTTCAAACGCCACGTCGAGCTTGCTGACGCGGCGCGCCTTTTGCGGTCCCAGGCCATTGACGAAGGCGACAAACGCATCGAGTTCCAGCGGCGGGCACAAAGGCGGCAAGCCCGGACCTTCCGTGAGAAAGAACAGTTCATCGCCCGTGCGCGCCATCGTGTAGAGGCGGTGGCCGGTGCGTTCCTTGAGCCGCTCGATGGCGGAGGTGGCGCGGGTCGAGCGCATCAGATGGCTCCCGTGCGCTGTTCCAGCCACGCCAGCGCAGGCGCATCGGCCGGCGCGGACAACAGCGGCGCCAGGCGCGCGCGCACGGTGGCGTGATAGTCGTTCAGCCACGCCGCCTCGTCGTCGCGCAGCAGCGACCGTTCCACGCAGCGCGTGTCGATCGGGCACAGGGTCAGGGTTTCGAAGCGGAGAAATTCGCCAAACTGCGTCGTTTCCGCAGGCACGTTCAGCACCAGGTTCTCGATGCGGATGCCCCACTGGCCAGGGCGGTAGATGCCCGGTTCGATGGAGGTGATCATGCCCGGTTCCATGGCCGTCTGCGGCTCCGGCATGGCGGACTGGGAAATCGATTGCGGCCCTTCGTGGACGTTGAGGAAAAAGCCCACGCCGTGGCCCGTGCCATGACCGAAATCGATGCCCTCGGCCCACAGCGGCGCGCGGGCGATGGCGTCGAGCATGGGCGACTTCACGCCGCGCGGGAACTGCGCGCGCGACAGGGCGATCATGCTGCGCAAGACCAGGGTGAAATCGCGCCGGTGTTCGGGCGTGATCGTGCCGACGGGGACCACGCGCGTGATGTCGGTGGTGCCGCCCCAATACTGGCCGCCCGAGTCGATCAGCAGCAAGCCGTCGCCTTCGATGGTGGCGGCCGAATCCGCATGCGCGTGGTAATGCATGATGGCGCCATGCGCATTGAAGCCGGCGATGGTGCCGAAACTGGGGCTGACAAAACCGGCGCGGCGGGCGCGCGCGGCCGTCAGGTGTTCGTCGACGCCGATTTCCGTCAGCGGCGCGCGCTGCGGGTCGGCCAGGGTGGCGTCCAGCCAGCTGAAAAACTCGCACAGGGCGGCGCCATCCTGCTCCATGGCGGCGCGCACGTGCGCCGCTTCGCCGTCCGTCTTGCGCGACTTGGCCAAAGTGGTCGGGTTGATCGATTCGACCACGCGCACAGCCTCGGCCACGGCCTGGCGCGTGCCGAACGTGATGCGGCGCGGGTCGAGCAGCAAGGTGGCGCCGGCCGGCAAGGCGGCCAAGGCGGCCGCCGTGCGGTCATATGCGGCCACGTCCACGCCTTCGCTTTCCAGGGTGGCGCGCAGGGCCATCGGCACCTTGCCGTCGGCAACGAACAGGGTGGCGCGCTCCGGTCCCACCAGCGCGTGCGCGAGGAAGACGGGGTTGTAGTGCACGTCGGCGCCGCGCAAGTTGAACAGATACGCGATATCGTCGAGCGTGGAAATGACGTGGTGGCTGGCGTCGTGCGCCGCCATGCCGGCGCGCAGGGCCGCCAATTTCTGCGTGCGCGACAGCGATGGATACGCGGGCGCATGTTCATATACGGGCGCGGCCGGCATGGCCGGGCGATCGGGCCACACGGCTTGCAGCACGTCGATGTCCGTGCGCAGAGTCACTTGCGCGCCCAGCGCCTGCTGCAGCAAACGCGCATTGGCCAGGCCCAGCACGGCGCCATCGACGGCCACCGTCTGCCCCGGCTGCATGGTCTCGCCCAGCCAGTCGATATACAGCACGCTGGCGCCGGACGGGATTTTTTTCAGGACGATGCCGCTGCCGGCCAGTTCCTCTTCCGCCTGTTCCCAGTAACGGCCATCGGTCCACACGCCGGCGACATCCTGCGTCACGACCAGGGTGCCGACGGAACCCGTAAAGCCCGACAGCCATTCGCGGCCCTGCCAGCGGGCCGGCAGGTACTCGGACAAGTGCGGATCGGCCGATGGCACGATCAGGGCATCGATCTGCTGCGCGCGCATGGCGGCGCGCAGCAAGGTCAAACGGGAGGCGGGATTACTGTGAACGGATGTCTGCATGGCGGCGAAAAGGTGCTGTGCTGGGAAGCGCTCATGATACTCCGATTGCCGGCAATGCAGTACTCACGCAGGCCAGGCCAGGATCAGGATGCGGCTCGTCTTCAATGCTGGAGCAGCTGGCCGGCGAGGCCGACGATTTTTTCCAGCAGCGCCTCATCGTGCGGCAGCCACGGCACGGCGCCCAGCTTGCTCCCCTTCGCTGCCACCTCGCTCGCCACCTCGGCGCCGTCCAGCGTGACCCTGCCGGTGGTCAGGTGAATCGCATGCCTGCCGACCATCAGGTGGCGCGCTTCGAGCGCCATGCGCCCGTCCTCGATCTGGTTCGCGAATACCTGTTCCAGCACCGTGCGCCGCATGCCCGCCATCGGCCCCGGCGCCAGATTGGCCAGGTAAAACAGGCGCTCTGCGCGCTGCACGCTGTGCTCTTCTTCCAGCAGCGCCAGGGCGCTGGCGCTGACCAGCAGGTCCACCGCGCGGCACGCTTCCGAATACGCCACCGGCGCCATCGGCATCATCTGCGCGGGCGCCAGCCCGTTGGATGTGCAGGCGCCGCCCGCGCCTGGATAGACGTGTCCCCCGAGGCGCAGCAATACGCGCCAGGCGCCGAACTGGCGCGACAAGCCTTCATCGTAATCGAGCCGCCAGCCTTCGCGGCGGGCCAGTCCCAGCAAGGTAGGCAGCGACAACTGGTAGCCGGCAAATGGGGCGCCGCCGTCGCCGGGCGGTGCATATATTTCACGATACACCTGGCGTAGCGGCTGGCGCACGCGCCGCCGCGCGAGCAGCGCCTGCCAGGCGGCGCGCTGCTCCCCGCTGCCGTGCAGGGGATGCCACAGGCCGATGTCGCCTTGCTCAGGCAATACCACTGGTTGCCCCTGCGCATCGATGGCGCCCTTCCCGTCGAGCATGAAGGCCAGCCCATCGCCCGTGCGCCAGACCAGCGCGCGCGCCACCGTCTCGATATCGGCATCGTCGCGCAAGGCGCGCCATTGGTCCAGGCCAAACCACACTTCGCTGGCGTAGCCCGCTTCCAGGCGGCGCGCCAGCATGGCCTGGCGCCGCTTGCCCATGGGGCCGGGCATGCCGATCCTCCAGGCGATATCGGGCCGTTCGGCCAGCGCCCGTTCGGCCGGTTTCAGATTGCGTTCCAGCTTCTTGCGGATGCCCGCATGGCGCACCTGCGCCAGCGCCGTGCGCAGGGCCAGCAAGCTTTCCGGCGTGGGGATGGTTTCCACCGCATGGCCCAATGCCATCGCCAGCGACTGCGACGGCGCGCTTTTTGCCGCACCGGGCGCCACGCAGGCCAAAGGCAGCAAGACGGCGATCACGGGACGGAACCATGCATCATCGCGGTAGGCGGCGACCCGCGCGGCGCGCGCCAGCACGGGAGAATCTGCCGTGGCAAAGGCGGCATCGGCCGCATACGGCACGCTGCCGTCGTGGATGGCGGCGATATGACGCGCCGCCTGTTCCAGTATCGTGCGCGCAAAAGCGGCATACGCCGCATCGTCGGCCAGCACGGCGGCGGGATCCGCCTCGCCGATACTGTTGCGGTTCCAGAAGCTGCTATGGGGCGAGCCGGCCAGCGCCAGCAGGGACGCTTGCGCCAGCTGCGGCAGCAGTGCCAATTCCTGCAAGGTCAGTGGCATCGGATAACGGGCGTGGCGCTCCTCCATCAGCTGCGCGAATTGCGCAGGGGCGTCGCCGCCGGCAAGGTGCGCCAGCAGCCAGGCCTGGTAGGGCCGCTCGACCCAGCCCGAGGTTTCGCCGAGAATTCGCCGCGCCTGCGCCGCCGTGCCTGCCGGTGCCTCGCCCTGCAGGCAGGCCAGGCAGCCGATGACATACTCCCACTCCCGGTTGTAATCAGCGGCCGCGTCGAGCGCGTCGAGGAACATGGCGCCGGCCAGCAACGGCGCCAGTCCGGCCTCAGTCACCTGTTCCAGCAGCGTGTGCGCCAGATTAAACCGCGCGACATCATCATGGCCGAAGCGCGCCGCGCGGTGCAGCGCCCCCCAGACGGCGCCCAGTTCTTCAGGTGTCCAGTCGTTGAAATCGACGGGCGGCCCCGTGAAACGCGCATGGTCGACGGCAGTACCCTCGAGGCGAGCCCGCAGCGCTGCGGCGCGGCTGGAGATTTCAGTCTGCATCATCGGCCTCGTAGCGGCGCAAGCCTTCCAGGTCCAGCACGCGGATGCCGCCGTAATCGAGGCGCAATAGCCCCTTTTTTTCCAGCACCTGCAAGGCCTGGTTGGCGCGCTGGCGCGAAGAACCGGACAGCAGGCCGATCTCCTCCTGCGACAGCTGCACCAGGGTTTCCACGCCCGGGTACAAATGCGAGTTGAACATCGAGGCCAGGCAGCGCGCCACGCGCGTGTTCAGGTCCAGCAGGCGCTCGTTTTCCACCATGCCGATGAACTGGCCCAGGCGCTCGTTGAGCTGCATCAGCAAAAAGCGCGTAAACGGCAGGCTCGTTTCCAGCAGCCAGTGGAAGGTGGCGCCGGGCAGGCGCGCCACGCGCGTGTCGCGCAGGGCCATGGTGTCGTATTTGCGGATCTCGTTCTTCAACAATGACCCTTCGCCAAACCAGCTGCCGGGCGGCACGCCGATGAAAGTCATGGCCTTGCCGGAAGCGGAAAAATTATTCATCTTGACCATGCCGCTGATGACGCCGATCCAGTTGTCCACCGGCTCGCCCTTGCGGCAGACAAAGCCGCCTTTCGGCACGAAGGTTTCAAACACATCCGCTTCGACCCGGGCCAGTTGAACGGGGTCGAGCAATTGCGCCCAGTGGGCCGCGCGCACGGCATCCTTGAGGCTGATATCAGGGTAGGTCATTGTGCGATGCACCATCGAAAAGTGGGTAAATGTCCCCGAAAAGACAACTTGGCAAACTAACGCAAGCTACTATCATTGCACAAACGCCTGACACATAAAAAACACAGAGCGCCATCCAACGAGGTGGGGCCTGAGACAAGCAACAGGGAGACACTGGTGCAAACGAATACCACAGCAACAATGCCGACTTTTCCGCGGCGCTTATTGCAACACGGGACAGTACGATCCGACAAGCCCGCCTTTCGCGAAAAACACCTGGGCATCTGGCAAACCTGGACCTGGCGCGAGGTCAACGAAGAAGTGCGTGCACTGGCCTGCGGCCTGGCCGCCATCGGCTTCCAGCGCGGCATGAACCTGGCCATCATCGGCGACAACCGTCCGCGCCTATACTGGGCCATGCTGGCTGCGCAAAGCCTGGGCGGCGTGCCCGTGCCACTGTACCAGGACGCGCCGGCCGCCGACATGGCCTACGTGCTGCAGGATGCGGAAATCCGCTACGCCATCGTCGAAGATCAGGAGCAGGTCGACAAGCTGCTCGAACTCAAAACCCTGTATCCGCACGTCGCCCACATCGCGTATGACGATGAGCGGGGCATGCGCCACTACCGCCAGCCGGAGCTGACGTCGTTTGCCGCCCTGCAGACGCTGGGCCGGGCCTATGACCGCGAACATCCGGGCTTTTTCGACGCCGCCGTGGCAGCGGGCCAGGGTAGCGACTCGGCCGTGATCCTGTACACCTCGGGCACCACGGGCAAGCCGAAAGGCGTGTGCCAGAGCCACACGGCGCTGCTGGCCGCCGGCGTTGGCGGCGTGGCCTTCGACAAGCTCACCGACGCGGAAGACATTCTGTCCTACCTGCCCATGGCGTGGGTCGGCGACTGCCTGTTCTCGCTGGCGCAAGCCATGGTGGCGGGCTTCACCGTCAACTGCCCCGAATCGGGCGACACGGTGATGATCGACATGCGCGAAATCGGCCCCACCTGCTATTTTGCGCCGCCGCGCGTGTTCGAGAACATGCTCACCAGCGTGATGATACGCATGGAAGACGCAAGCAGCATCAAGCGCCACATGTTCAGCCATTTCATGGACGTGGCCAAGCGCTGCGGCGCGCAGATTTTGGATGGCAAGCCAGTCTCGCTGGCGGACCGCCTCAGCTACAAGCTGGGCGAGCTGCTCGTCTACGGCCCCTTGAAAAACGTGCTGGGACTGTCGCGCGTGCGCGTCGCCTACACGGCCGGCGCCGCCATCGGCCCCGACCTGTTCCGCTTCTACCGCTCGATCGGCGTCAACCTCAAGCAGCTGTACGGCTCCACCGAAACCTGCGCCTATGTGTGTCTGCAACCGGACGGCAATATCAAGTTCGACAGCGTCGGCTTGCCAGCGCCGGGCGTGGAAGTCAAGCTGGCGGCCAATGGCGAGGTGCTGGTCAAGTCGCCCGCCACCATGAGCGGCTACTTCAGGCGTCCCGACGCCACCGCCGAAGTGATCGACGCTGACGGCTACTTCCATACGGGCGACGCGGGTGTGTTCGACGGCGAAGGCCACCTGAAAATCATCGACCGCGCAGCCGATGTCGGCAAGATGAATTGCGGCGCCATCTTCGCGCCCAATTACATCGAAAACAAGCTCAAGTTTTTCCCCTTCATCAAGGAAGTGGTGGCCTTCGGCCATGGGCGCGACCAGGTCTGCGCCTTCATCAACATCGACATCGAAGCGGTGGGCAACTGGTCCGAGCGGCGCGGCATCGCCTACTCCGGCTACACGGACCTGGCGGCGCGCGCCGAGACGTATGGCTTGATCCGCGACTGCATCGAACAAGTCAACGCGGAACTGGCAACCGATCCGCTGATGGATCGCACGCAGATACACCGCTTCCTCGTGCTGCACAAGGAACTCGACCCGGACGATGACGAGCTGACGCGCACGCGCAAGGTGCGCCGCAAATTCATCGCTGAAAAATACGCGGTGCTCATTTCCGCCCTGTACGAGGGCAAGGCAACGCAATACATCGAGACCCAGGTGAAATTCGAGGATGGCCGCCTTGGCTCGACCAGCGCCGACCTGCAGATCTGGGACAGCAAAACGTACCGGCCCCAGGGCCTGGCCGCATGATGGAGCACAGCACGATGCAAATGAACGAACCCGACGCCCATTTCGGCACGGCCCGCAAGACGGGTCCCGTGATCCTCGACCTGAAGAACATCTCGCTGTCGTTTGGCGGCGTGAAAGCGCTGACCGACATCTCGTTCGACGTGAAACAGCATGAAATCCGCGCCATCATCGGCCCGAACGGCGCCGGCAAAAGCTCGATGCTGAACGTGATCAATGGCGTGTACCGCCCGCAGCAGGGCGAAATCATTTATCGGGGCGAACACCGGCGCGGCATGGATTGTTATGCGGCCGCCAAATCCGGCATCGCGCGCACCTTCCAGAACATCGCCCTGTTCAAGGGCATGACGGTGCTCGACAACATCATGACGGGCCGGAACCTCAAAATGAAGTCGAATTTCCTGCTGCAGGCCCTGTACTGGGGACCGGCGCGGCGCGAGGAAATCGAGCACCGCAAGAAGGCCGAGGAGATCATCGACTTCCTGGAAATCCAGGCCATCCGCAAGACGCCCGTGGGGCGTTTGCCCTACGGCTTGCAAAAGCGGGTGGAGCTGGGCCGCGCGCTGGTGGCCGAACCCGAGATTTTGCTGCTCGATGAACCGATGGCCGGCATGAACGTGGAAGAAAAACAGGACATGTGCCGCTTCATCCTCGACGTCAACGACCAGCTGGGCACGACCATCGTGCTGATCGAGCACGACATGGGCGTGGTGATGGATATCTCGGACAGGGTCGTGGTGCTCGACTACGGCAAGAAGATCGGCGACGGCACGCCCGACGAGGTGCGCAGCAACCAGGATGTCATCAACGCCTATCTCGGCGTGGCGCACTAGACGAGGAATAGCAATGAATATCAATTTTTTCTTTGAAGTGCTGATCGGCGGCCTGCTGTCGGGCGTCATGTATGCGCTGGTGGCGATCGGTTTTGTGCTGATCTACAAGGCTTCGGGCGTGTTCAACTTCGCGCAGGGAGCGATGGTGTTTTTCGCCGCCCTCACCTGCGTCGGCATCATGGACAAGTTTGGCCTGTCCCTGTGGCTGGCCATTCCGCTGACGATGGTGACCATGATCGTGCTGGGCATGGCGATTGAAAGGGTGGTCTTGCGCCCGCTCGTCAACCAGCCGGAAATCACGCTCTTCATGGCCACCATCGGCCTGACCTTTTTCATCGAGGGCCTGGCGCAGCTGATGTGGGGCTCGCAGGTTCACAAGCTGGACCTGCCCATCGAAGACGTGCCGATGCAGTTTTTGATGGACCGCTTCGACATTAACATCTCGCAGTTCGACCTGATGGCGGCCGGCATCTGCGCCTTGCTGGTGATCTGCCTGGCCCTGCTGTTCTCGAAAACCAAGGTGGGCCGCGCCCTGCGTGCCGTCGCCGACGACCACCAGGCGGCGCTGGCGGTCGGCATCCCGCTGCAGCGCATCTGGGCCGTGGTGTGGGGCGTGGCCGGCCTGGTGGCCATGGTGGCCGGCTTGCTGTGGGGTGCGCGCAACGGGGTGCAATTCGCCCTCACCTTCATCGCCCTGAAAGCGCTGCCGGTGCTGATCCTGGGCGGCTTTACATCGGTGCCGGGCGCCATCGTCGGTGGCCTGATCATCGGCGCGTCCGAAAAACTGGCCGAAGTCTACCTCGGCCCCATGGTGGGCGGCGGCATCGAAGGCTGGTTCCCGTATGTGCTGGCCCTGCTGTTCCTGCTGGTGCGTCCGGAAGGCCTGTTCGGCGAGAAAATCATCCGGCGAATATAAGGCCCCAAGAGCATCGTAGGTCGGATTAGCCGAAGGCGTAATCCGACAAACACCCCAACAGCCAGCAAAGGACCACCCCATGATTTACCGTGAAGCAGGACAATTCAAGACCAGCTACCAGGCTGACAACCAGATCTTCCCGATCCGGCAAGACCGCCTGGCGCTGACGGCCACGCTCCTTGTCGCCGTCTTCCTCCTGCCGTATGTCGCCTCGCCCTACATGCTGTCGGCGATCCTGATCCCCTTCCTGATCTTCGCCCTGGCGGCGCTGGGCCTGAACATCCTGACCGGTTACGCGGGCCAGCTGTCGCTGGGCACGGCCGCCTTCATGGCCGTGGGCGCCTTTGCCTCGTATAACTTCATGGCCCGCCTGCCAGGATTGCCGCTGCTCGTGTCCTTCATCCTCGGCGGCCTGTGCGCGGCCATGGTGGGCATCGCCTTCGGCCTGCCTTCCTTGCGCATCCGCGGCTTTTATTTGGCCGCTTCCACCCTGGCGACGCAGTTTTTTGTCGTCTGGTGCCTGACCAAGATTCCGTATCTGACCAACTACAGTTCCTCGGGCGTCATCACGGTGCAGAAGATGACCATCCTCGGCTACCAGTTCGACACGCCGCAAAGCAAATACCTGCTGGTGCTGGCCATCGTTGCCGGCATGGCCCTGCTGGCCAAGAACATGATCCGCTCGAACGTGGGCCGCTCGTGGATGGCCGTGCGCGACATGGACATGGCGGCCGAGGTGATCGGTTTCCGGCTGATGCGCACCAAGCTGCTGGCGTTTGCCGTCAGCTCCTTCTACTGCGGCGTGGCCGGCGCACTGTATGCGTACGCCTACCTGGGCACGGTGGAACCGGAAGCGTACAACCTGGACCTGTCCTTCCGCATCCTGTTCATGATCATCATCGGCGGCGTCGGTTCGATTTTAGGCTCCTTCCTCGGCGCGGCCTTCATCGTGCTGCTGCCCGTCTTCCTGAACACCATCGCGCACGGCCTGTCGCTGCCCACCAGCGTGGCCTCGAACCTGGAGCTGATGGTGTTCGGCGCGCTGATCATTTTCTTCCTGATCGTCGAGCCGCACGGCCTGGCCAGGCTGTGGCAGATCGCCAAGGAAAAATTGCGACTCTGGCCCTTCCCCCATTAAGTTTTTGCAGTCGATGTCGGTTCACTTGAATACCAAATAAAACAAGAGGAGACACACAATGAAACACATCAAATCGCTCATGCTGGCCACCGCCATCGCCAGTGCCGCACTCACCATGGCCGGCAGCGCGCAGGCGCAGGACAAGGAACAGTACATCGCCCTGCCGTCCTACCGCGTGGGCCCTTACGCGGCCGGCGGCTCCGGCTTCTACGGCGGCATCATCGATTACTTCAACCTGGTCAACCAGGCCGGCGGCGTCAACGGCGTGAAAATCAGCTGGGAAGAATGCGAAACGGAATACAACCCGTCGCGCGGCGTCGAATGCTATGAACGCCTGAAAACCAAGCAGGGCGGCGCCACCCTGGTCGAAACCCTGTCCACCGGCGTCGCCTACGGCATCCTCGACCGCGTGGCGCAAGACAAGATTCCCATGACGATGATCGGCTACGGCCGCTCGGACGCCGCCAACGGCAAGGTCTTCCCGTATGTGTATCCGCTGATCTCCAGCTACTGGAGCCAGGCCGCCGGCATGATCAAGTACCTGGGCGACAAAGATGGCGGCATGGACAAGCTGAAAGGCAAAAAGATCGTCCACCTGTACCACGATTCGGCCTTCGGCAAGGAGCCGCTGCCCGTGCTCGAAGCGCTGTCGAAACAGTACGGCTTCGAGCTGGTCAAGATTCCCGTCGCGCCGCCCGGCAGCGAACAGCAATCGCAATGGCTGCAAATCCGCCAGGCCAAGCCGGACCACGTGATCCTGTGGGGCTGGGGCGTGATGAATTCCGTTGCCATCAAGACGGCGCAGCGCAACGGCTTCCCGCGCGACAAAATGCTGGGCGTCTGGTGGGCCGGTTCCGAGGAAGACACGATTCCATCGGGCGAAGCGGCCAAGGGCTACACGGCGATGACCTTCAATACGCCGGGCAACTACCCGGTGCTGGACGACATCCGCAAAAAACTCTACGCGTCCGGCAAGGGCAACCTGTCCGACCAGTCGCGCATCGGCTCCGTCTACCACATGCGCGGCGTGACGGCCGGCATCCTGTGGGTGGAAGCGATCCGCGCGGCGCAGGAAAAATTCGGCAAGGGCAAGCCGATCACGGGCGAGCAGATGCGCTGGGGCCTGGAAAACCTGAACGTCGACGATGCGCGCCAGAAGGCCGTCGGCGCGCTGGGCATGTTCCCCACCGTGAAAACCAGCTGCGACGACCATGAAGGCTCGGGCGCCGTGAAAGTGCAGCAGTGGGATGGCAAGAAGTGGACCGCCATCACGCCGAAATGGATCGTCGGCGACAAGGCCCTGGTGCGCAAACTGGTCGAGGAATCGTCGGGCAAGTACGCCGACGAGAAAAAGATCACGCCGGCGTGCATGAAGTAAGCGGCTTTCGGGGTGGTGTCGGATTACGCGCGTTGCGCTAATCCGACCTACCTGGATACGACGTAGGTCGGATTAGGCCGCAGGCCGTAATCCGACAAGCACCACCACCTATGAAAACGAAGCAGCCATGAACCATACTGCCACTGAAATACCGCCGCCCTACCTGTCGGTGAACAATATCGAAGTCATCTACGACCACGTGATCCTGGTCCTGAAGGGCGTGTCGCTGCAGGTCCCGCAGGGCAAGATCGTGGCGCTGCTGGGCGCCAACGGCGCCGGCAAGTCGACCACCCTGAAAACCATCTCGACCCTGCTGCGCGGCGAACGGGGCGACGTCACCAAGGGCGAAGTCCAGTTCAAGGGCGAGCGCGTGGATCAATTGACGCCGAATGAACTGGTCAAGCGGGGCCTGTCGCAAGTGATGGAAGGGCGCCACTGTTTCGGCCACCTCACGATCGAGGAAAACCTCTTGACGGGCGCCTACACGCGCAGCCTGTCGCGCGGCGAACTGAAAGACGCGCTGGACAAGGTCTATCACTATTTTCCGCGTCTGAAAACGCGGCGCAGCAGCCAGGCCGGCTACACCTCGGGCGGCGAGCAGCAGATGTGCGCCATCGGCCGCGCGCTGATGGCCAAGCCGTCGATGATTTTACTGGACGAACCGTCGATGGGCATCGCGCCGCAGATCGTCGAAGAGATCTTCGGCATCGTCAAGGATTTGAACCACAAGGAAAACGTCTCTTTCCTGCTGGCCGAGCAGAACACCAATGTGGCCCTGCGCTACGCCGACTTCGGCTACATCCTGGAAAACGGCAGAGTCGTGATGGAAGGGCAAGCGCAGGAACTGGCCAGCAACGAAGACGTCAAAGAGTTTTACCTGGGCGTCTCCAGCGCCGGGCGCAAGAGCTTTCGCGACATGAAGTTCTACCGCCGCCGCAAGCGCTGGCTGGCCTGACATCGGGAGTTGCCGTCATGGACCTGGAACGGGCGAAGCAAGTGTGCCGCGGCTTTCCCGGCGCGACAGAAGACATCAAATGGAGCAACGTGCTGGCGTTTTGCGTCGGTGGCCGCCTGTTCGCCCTGTGCGGCGCGGAAGCGCACAGCACGCGCGGCATGAGCTTCAAGGTTGATGCGGAACGCTTCCTGGAATTGACGGACCGCCCCGGCTTTCGCCCGGCGCCCTACCTGGCGCGGGCCAAATGGGTGCTGGTCGCCAGTCCCGACGCCCTGGACGACGACGAAATGGCCGCCCTGCTGCACCGCTCATACAGCCTGATTGTGGCGGGGCTGACGAAAAAAATGCAACGTGACATTGGAGAATCAGCAACATGACCGATACGCTCGACAGTCTGGAAGCACGCGCCCCCGAAGCGCGCGAACGCGAATTGATGGCCGGCCTGCCGCAGCTGA
This sequence comes from Janthinobacterium rivuli, assembly GCF_029690045.1. Lineage (NCBI taxonomy): Bacteria > Pseudomonadati > Pseudomonadota > Betaproteobacteria > Burkholderiales > Oxalobacteraceae > Janthinobacterium > Janthinobacterium rivuli. Next base: position 434,135 of record NZ_CP121464.1, on the reverse strand, counting down.
TCGCGCGCGCACAACAGGCGCCGGGCTGGGCCCGCATTCTCGATGGGATCAACGCGGCCGACATCACCAGCCGCGCCGCGCTGGCGCAGCTGCCCGTGACGCGCAAGTCCGACCTCAAGCAATTGCAGCACGACGCGCTGCCGTTCGGCGGCTTGAACACGACGCCAAAAAACGCCCTGTCGCGCGTGTTCGTCTCGCCCGGCCCCATCTTCGATCCGGAAGGCCGCGGACCCGACTGGTGGCGCTTCGCGCGTCCCATGTATGCGGCCGGCGTGCGCGCCGGCGGCTTGCTGCAGAACTGCTTTTCGTATCACTTCACGCCGGCCGCCTTCATGGTCGAAGGCGGCGCCGCGCGCATCGGCTGCACCGTCATCCCGGCCGGCATCGGCCAGACGGAAATGCAGGTGCAGGCGATGGCCGACCTGAAGCCCGACACGTATATCGGCACGCCGTCATTTTTAAAACTGATCATCGAGAAGGCGCGTGAAATGGGCGCCGACATCAGCAGCGTCACCAATGCCGTGATGGGCGCGGAAGCCTTGCCCGAGTCCTTGCGCAGCTGGTTTGCCGAAAACGGCGTGCCGAACGTGTTCCAGACTTATGCCTCGGCCGATATCGGCAGCATCGCCTATGAAACGGCCAGCAATGGCAAGCTCAATCCGGGCATGGTCGTCGATGAAAACGTGCTGCTGGAGATCGTCCATCCGGGCAGCGGCATTCCCGTCGCGCCGGGCGAGGTGGGCGAAGTCGTCGTCACCGTCTTCAATGCCGACTACCCGCTGATCCGCTTCGCCACGGGCGATCTGTCCGCCGTGCTGGTCGATGCGCCGGAGTCGCCGTGCGGGCGCACGAATACGCGCATCAAAGGCTGGATGGGACGCGCCGACCAGACCACCAAGGTGCGCGCCATGTTCGTGCATCCGTCGCAGGTGCATGACATCGCGCGCCGCCATCCGCAAATCAAGAAGGCGCGGCTGGTCGTGTCCGGGCGCATGGCCAATGACGAGATGGCTTTGCATTGCGAAGTCGACGATCCGACGGACGCCAGCGGCGTGGAAGCCATCATCGGCTCGATCCGCGAACTGACCAAGCTGCGCGGCGACGTGCTGCTGGTGGCCGTGGGCAGCCTGGCGCAGGATGGAAAAATAATCGACGACGTGCGCGATTACAGCTAGGCGTAGCGCACGGATGGCGTTTGCGGGATAATACCCGCATTCATCATCAGCCCCATTCATCGCCATGCAAGAGTCCATGCAAGAATTTCATCACAACCGTGCCCGTGACCTGATCAAGAACGCGGAACTGCTGTTCGACCAAGATACCGTGCAGGCGTCGATCACGCGCATGGCCGATGTGCTCAACACGCGCTTCAACGCCGAGGACTCGAAAGAGTTCCCGCTGGTGCTGGGCGTGATGGGCGGCGCCGTCGTATTTACGGGCAACCTGCTGCCACAGCTGAGCTTTCCGCTCGAATTCGACTACATCCACGTGAGCCGCTACGGCGACGACGACAAGGGTGGCGAGGTGGTGTGGAAAGTCATCCCCCGCTCGAATGTAGCGGGCCGCACCGTCATCGTGCTCGACGATATTCTCGACGAAGGCGAAACCCTGGCGCACGTCAAGCAGCGCTTGCTGGACATGGGCGCCTCGGAAGTGATCCTGGCCGTGTTCGCCGACAAGGCCATCGGCAAGAAGAAGCCGGTACAAGCCGACATCGTCGGCCTGGTCATCCCGAACCGCTTCGTCGTCGGCTTCGGCATGGATGCGTATGGCTACTGGCGCAATCTGCCAGGGCTGTGGGCCATCAAGCCTGAGGATTTGAAGCAGGAGTGATGATTTATCGGATTACGCGCTGCGCGCTAATCCGACCTACGCCACCGGGTTCGAGTAGGTCGGATTAGGCCAAAGGCCGTAATCCGACAACTACCACCAGCGTTACAGCAACTACCACCAGCGTTACAGCTTCAACCGCGCGCGCGCCGCATCGTATTCGGCTTTCAGCCGCGCCACCATCTCTTCCACGCTCGGCACATCGTCCATCAAGCCCACGCCCTGGCCCGCGCCCCAGATGTCGCGCCAGGCCTTGGCGCTGCCCGAGCCGAAATTCATCGCGCTCTTGTCCGCTTCGGGCAAGGCTTCCGGATCGAGTCCGGCCGCTTCGATCGATTTTTTCAGGTAATTGCCGTGCACGCCCGTAAACAGGTTGGTGTAGACGATGTCCGCGGCGCTGGAATCGACAATGGCGTCGCGGTAACCATCGCTGACGTTCGATTCCTTGGTTGCCAGCCAGCGCGAGCCGATGTAGGCAAAGTCGGCGCCCATCGCTTGCGCGGCCAGCACGGCGTCGCCCGTGGCAATCGAGCCCGACAGCGCCAGCGGACCGTCGAAAAATTTGCGCACTTCGCCCACCAGCGCGAACGGCGACAGGGTGCCCGCGTGGCCGCCGGCGCCGCTGGCCACCAGGATCAAGCCATCGACACCGGCTTCCAGCGCTTTTTTCGCGTGACGGATCGAGATCACGTCATGCAGCACGATGCCGCCATAGCTGTGGATGGCGTCGAGCATTTCCTTGGGCGGCGCGCGCAGCGAGGAAATGATGATGGGGATCCGGTGTTTCACGCACACTTCCACGTCATGCGCGAGGCGGTCGTTCGACTGGTGCACGATCTGGTTGACGGCGATCGGCCCGACTTTTTTATCGGGATTGGCGGCCTGGAAGGCGGCCAGTTCGGCCTGCAGCTCCGTGAGCCACGTGTCGAGCAATTCGGCGGGACGCGCATTTAAGGCCGGGAAGGAACCGACGATGCCGGCCTTGCACTGCGCCGCGACGAGGGCCGGGCCGCTGGCGATGAACATCGGCGAAGCGATAACGGGTAAGGAGAGGTTTTGCAACGCAACAGGCAATGCCATGGCGGACTCGCTGGAAAGTTGATCGGACGTGAAAGACACACTGAGCTTGATTATAGTGCAGAAAAAGTACGATCGTGCTGAATTTATCGCCTGGCCGTTTCAACCTTCGTTGAGCAAGTACTCACCCTCGACCCGTGCCGCTGCAGCCCTCACCAGCTGCGACACGGCCCACTCGGCCAGCGCGGCCGCTTCCTGGCGCAGGAAGCGCCGGTTGGCCTCTTCGAAGATGGGCATGCCGCGCAGCAGGGCCGGTATCGCGGCGAGGGCGATGCGCTGGCGTTCCAGCAGCAGGAATTTCAGCAGCACTTTCACGGCGTTCTGCGCGTTGCGCACGGGGTCGGACGCCAGGTAATCGAGGCGAGACCAGGCGCGCTGCAGGGCGCCGGCGGCATCCGTGAAGGGCCGCCCGTGGCCGGGGATCACCACGCGCACGTCCAGGCCGGCGATCAGGTCCAGGGTGGCGCGCGCCTCAGCAAAACCCGAGCCGCCATCGAGTTCCGGGAAGATCACGCCAAAGCCGTTTTCCCACAGGGCGTCGGCGGAGATCAGGATGCCCTCGTCGGCGCAGTAAAAAATCAGCGAGTGCGGATCGTGGCCGGGCGCGCCCAGCGCTTGCCAGCGCATGCCGGCCAAGGTCAACGTGTCGCCGGGCGAGACGGTGGCGTCAAAACCGAAGCGCGGGCATTGCTGGCCCGTGGCCTGGAAACTCAGGGCGTCGACGTCCCAGGCGCGCACCTTGTCCGCTTCCGACACGGGAATGGCCGTATGGCAGCCGTATTCCTCTTGCAGCAGCGCGTTGCCGCCGCAATGGTCGGAATGCAGATGGGTGTTGAGCAGGCGGTCCAGGGGACGGCCATCGAGACTGTGGCGCAGCAGGGCCAGGGTTTGCGGCGCATGCGTGACATAGCCGCTGTCGATCAGCGCCGTGTCGTCCCGGCCCTGGAACAGGATGTTATTCGACGACAGCCAGCCGCGTTCGAACACCTGCATGGCATCGGGGAACAGCGCTGGCGATCGCGGCATGGCTTCCTCAGTAGTCGGGCTCGAAATCGAGCAGGGATTCACGTCCTGGCAATTCGGCCCACACGGCGCGCTTGAAGTCGTCGTCGGCCTTGCTCCAGGCGATGATCTCGTCGAGCGTGCGAAAACAGCCTTCGCACAAGCCGCTGTTGCGGTTCATCTTGCACAGGCTGACGCAGGGCGACGGCACCGGCGAGGGAAGCGGAACGGCTGGCGGAGGTGGGGGAGCGACCATCATGGAGCGGCATCGGTAAACGTGTAGGCTTTCATTATGCCGCGAAACGGCGCCGGCGAGTCGGCTGCATCGCCATGCAATGTTTCTGTGAATATATTTTCTATGGCAAAAATGATTAAAAAAGCATCTTCGGAAAATTTATTTTGCGCTGCATTCTTACTCTGCGGGTGCCCGTCCTACAACACGATCCGGTCAAATCCTGCTTGACTTGAGATATTACACAACTATACTACCATCCATACAGATGGCAAATGGATGCCACGTGGAGTTTTTGGAGAGATATGGCCAAGCAAGACAGCAAGCCCAAAATTGGGGAATCCGAGAAAATCACGATCAACCTCGGCTTGATCGACCTGGGGCAGATCGATTTGCTGGTCCAGGAGGGATTTTATTCCAACCGCACGGATCTGATCCGTACGGCCATACGCAACCAGCTGGGTACCCACGCCGACGTGGTGAAACAAACCGTCGCCCGTAAAAGCCTGGTATTGGGCATGCAGCATTATTCGCGCGCCGACCTGGAGGCGATCCAGGCAGCCGGCCAGCGCCTGCAGATACAGGTGCTGGGACTGGCCAGTATCGCCAGCGATGTCTCCGTGGAACTGGCACTGGCCACCATCGAGTCGATTTTCGTATTAGGTGCCCTGCACGCCAGCACCGTCGTCAAGACGGCGCTCGCAGGGCGAATTCACTAGCGTATTGGTTCGCGGCGATGACCCGGCCGATGCGCGGCACCGTTAAGGATGGTCATGAAACTACCTGTCAACATGCTGGCGCAGATGCGCGCCGCAACCCGTAATCTGATGGGCAGCGGTCCCGCCGCCGCCACCGAAGCAATCCAGCAGGCGCTGTCCGCCGCCGGTCTGGCGCCGCAGGCGGCAGCCACGCAAGCACCGCCCATGCGTGATATCAATCCTCCGCCGGCACCGGCGCAGGCCCCATCCGAGCCGCCGCAAGCTGACGCCGTACCACCCACGCCTGCACAGGCGGCGCAGGACTTTGCGCAGGATTTCATGGCGCGCCTGGGCGTGCCGGCCGGCCTGGGCCAGCACAGCTTCGACATGCCCAGCTTCGAGCTGCCGAATTTCCACCCGCCCGGTTTCAACGCGCCCGCCGCCACGCCGATCGATGTGCCGGCCGGCGCCCAATTCATCGACGGCGTGTACCGCAACCATGCGGGCACGCGCTCCTACAAGCTGTATATCCCCAGCAGCTACCACGGCCAGGCCATGCCGCTGATCGTCATGCTGCACGGCTGTACGCAAAATCCCGACGATTTCGCCGCCGGCACGCAGATGAATGCGCTGGCCGAAGAAAAGGAATGTTTTGTCGTCTACCCGGCGCAAACGCAGGGCGCCAACAGTTCGCGCTGCTGGAACTGGTTCAACGCCATCGACCAGCAGCGCGACCAGGGCGAACCGTCGCTGATCGCCGGCATCGCCCGGCAAGTGATCGACGAATATCCTGTGAATGAACGCGAAGTGTTCGTCGCCGGCCTGTCGGCGGGCGGCGCCATGGCCGTCATCGTCGGCACCTTGTACCCGGATTTGTTTGCCGCCGTCGGCGTGCATTCTGGCCTGCCCTTCGCCTCGGCGCAGGACTTGCCGTCGGCGCTGGCCGCCATGAAGGGCGGCGCCATGCCCAATGCCCAGCGCAAGGCGCCGGCCGGCGGCGTGCCCATCATCGTTTTTCACGGCGACCGCGACACCACCGTCAATCCGCGCAATGGCGATGAACTGATCGCCCAGGGCGTGCGCAGCCAGGCCGGCGGCAAGGCGGCCAAGGCCGCGTCCATCGACGGCAGCGTGCCGAACGGCCACCGCTACACGCGCACCACGCACAGCCAGGCCGATGGTTCGCCACTGGGCGAGCACTGGGTCATCCACGGCGCCGGCCATGCCTGGTCCGGCGGCAGCCATAACGGCAGTTATACGGACGGCAAAGGGCCGGACGCCAGCCGCGAGATGCTGCGTTTCTTCAAGACCGTCAGCTGAGGTTCTCGGTGTAGGGCGCGATCTGGCGCTGCTTGTCGGCGATTTCGCACACACCGTCCGCATAGCGGTGGGAGATGGCGATGAACTGGTCCTGGATCTGCAAAAAGGCGTCAACGATCTCGGCGTCGAAATGCGAGCCGCGTCCTTCGACGATGATCCGCACGGCCTGCGCATGGTCCATGCCCTGCTTGTAGATGCGACGGCTGATCAGGGCATCGTACACGTCGGCCAGCGCCATCAGGCGCGCCGAAATCGGGATGGCTTCGCCGGCCAGGCCTTGCGGATAGCCGCTGCCATCCCATTTCTCGTGGTGGCTGTAGGCGATCTCTTTCGCGTACTTGAGGAAATCGACTTCGATGCCCAGCTCGTGCTCGGCCGCCAGGATGGCGTCGCGCCCCAAGGTGGTGTGCGTCTTCATGATGGCCATTTCGTGCGGCTCGAAACGCCCCGGCTTGAGCAGGATATGGTCGGGGATACCCACCTTGCCGATGTCGTGCAGCGGCGCCGTCTTGAACAGCAGTTCGATATTCTTGTCCGTCAAAAAATCGCGGAAACGCGGCAAGCCCCGCACCTTCTCGGCCAGCGCCTTCAGGTAATGCGAGGTGCGGCGGATATGGTTGCCCGTCTCGCTGTCGCGCGTCTCGGCCAGCGAGGCCATGGCGTGAATCGTGACGTCCTGCAGCGCCGCCACTTCCTGCACCCGGCGCTCCACTTCCGTTTCCAGGTAATGATTCTGGTCGCGCAAAAAATCCTGCATCTGCTTCATCGCCAGCTGCGTCCTGATGCGCGCCAGTACGATGGGCGCTGAAATCGGCTTGGTGATGTAATCGACGGCGCCCAGGGCCAGGCCCAGCTGCTCGTCCGCCACTTCACTCATGGCCGTGACAAAAATCACGGGAATGCCGGCCGTGGCGGGATCGGCCTTCAGCGCGCGGCACACGTCGTAGCCGCTCATGCCCGGCATCATGATGTCGAGCAGGATCAGGTCGGGCTGGTCGCTGCCGGCGGCGATCTTCAGGGCCCGCTCGCCGTTCACGGCGATCTTGGTGCGGTAATCGTCTTCCAGCACCGCGCGCAGCAGGTCGATATTGTCTGGCGTGTCGTCGACCACCAGGATGGTTGGCTTGCTTGCCGGCGCTCTCATGCCCGTCCTTCGCTCTGCATAGTTATCCTTGTCACAGTGTCAGCTCCAGCGCCTCGGCCACCTCGCCCAGCTGCGCCAGCGCACCTTCGAAATCGTATTGTCCCAGCATGCGCTTCAACTGGCGCGCGTGTTCCGCCTGCCCGGCCGCGACCAGCACGGGGCCGATGCCGTCGAGGTGCTTGACGGCCTGCGCATCGTCCTGCTGCAGCAGCTGCGACAGCTCGCGCAAGCCCGCTTCCAGCTGCGCCCGGTCCACCGGCGCCACGTGCGCCACCGCCGCGCCGCCCGCCTCGGCCGCATTGCCGCGCGACTGCATCGCCAGCACGATCTTCGGCACCAGCTCGTCGAGCGCCAGGGTGCAGGCGGCCAGCGCCTGCGGCAAGCCGTCGTGCGAGCCCAGGCTGAGCAAATGCTCGACCCGCGCGGCGCTGTCGGCCAGGCCGCCGGCGCCGATATTGCCGGCCAGGCCCTTCAGGGTATGCGCTTCGCGGATCGCCGTTTCCAGCTGGTTGTTCTCGATGGCGGCAACGATGCGCTGCATCGCGTCGAACTGGGTTTCCACAAAACGCTCCAGCAATTTTCGCATCAAAGCGGCATTGCCGCCCACGCGGCGCATGGCCTCCGCCATTTTCAGGCCGGCGATCACGGGCAGCTCCGCTTCCGGCTGCGCCACCACCGCCGCAACTTCCTGCGGCGTGGCCGGCGCGATCCAGCGCGCCAGGGTGCCAAACAGCTGCGCCACGTCGATCGGCTTGGCGATGAAATCGTTCATGCCGGCGTCCAGGCATTTTTCCTTGTCGCCCACCATGGCATTGGCCGTCATGGCGATCACGGGCAAATTCGAATAACGCGGGTCCTGGCGCAGCTTGCGCGTCGCCTGGTAGCCATCCATCACCGGCATCTGGCAATCCATCAGCACACCGTCATAGGCGTTTTCCTCGATCTTCGCCAGGGCGATGGCGCCATTGCTGGCGATGTCGACGCGGATGCCGGCGTCGTTGAGAATGTGCTGCGCCACTTCCTGGTTCACTTCATTATCCTCAACCAGCAGCAGCCAGGCGCCGCGCAGGGCGCGCTCATCGTCGCGGTAGCTGCTCTGGCGCTGCGTCTTGCGGCTCTGCCCCGTCACGCCGCCAAACACGAACGCAATCTGGTCGAGCAGGGTTGAGGCGCTGACCGGCTTGTTCAAGACGCCGTCGAGCGGCAAGTCGCGCTGGCGCGCCGCTTCCAGCAGCGCTTCGCGATGGAAGGCCGTGACCATGATGCAGGCCGGCGTCGCATCGATGCCGGCGGCATCGGCGCGGATGCCGGCCAGGGTATCGAGGCCGCTCATGCCCGGCATTTTCCAGTCCATCAGCACCAGCCCGTACGGGCGTCCCTCGGCGCGCGCCTGCGCCACGGCGCCGATGGCCAGCGCGCCGCCAAGCACGGCGCGCGCCTCGAAACCGAGCGCCGTCAGCATGCTGACGAAGATTTCACGCGCACTGGGGTTGTCGTCGACCACCAGCACGCGCAGGCCATGGAATTGCTGTGGCAATAGCAAATTATCGCGCGGCACGGCAGCCAGGCCGAAGCGGGCCGTGAAGAAAAAGGTGCTGCCCACGCCCGCTTCGCTGACCAGGTCGATCTCGCCTTCCATCATTTCCACCAGGCGCTTGCTGATGGTCAGCCCCAGGCCCGTGCCGCCATGGTGGCGCGTGGTGGACGTGTCGGCCTGGGTAAAAGCCTGGAACAATTTGCTGCGCTGAGGCGGCGTGAGGCCTATGCCCGTGTCGCGCACGTCCACGCGCAGCACGGCCGCATGTTCTTCCAGCTGCTGCAGGCGGATGGTGACGACGATCTCGCCCTTCTCCGTAAATTTGATGGCGTTGTTGGTCAGGTTGATCAGCACCTGGCCCAGGCGCAGCGGGTCGCCCTGCAAGGCGTTCGGCACATCGGGGGCGATGTCGAACAGCAGTTCCAGCCCCTTGTCCTGGGCGCGCATCACGGACAGGTCGGCGATCTGCGCCAGCACGTCCTCGAGGAAGAAATCGACTTTTTCAAAGGCCATCTTGCCCGCCTCGATCTTCGAGAAATCGAGGATGTCGTCGATGATGGCCAGCAGGTTCTTCGACGCCGATTCCACCTTCTCCAGGTAGTTGCGCTGGGTCGACGTGAGGTCCGTCTGCAGCGCCAGGTGGGTCATGCCGATGATGCCGTTCATCGGCGTGCGAATTTCATGGGACATATTCGCCAGGAAGTCCGACTTCATCTTGGTCGCATCCTCGGCCACTTCGACGGCGTGGCGCAGGTCCTGCTCGACGGCCAGGCTGGTGCTCATGTCCTTGAGCGCCTGCAGCAATTCGCCCGTCTCGTCGCGCGACGTCACTTCGATGACGGAACTGAGGTCGCCATTGGCCACGCGCGTGGCGATCGCCACCGCCTCGCCCAGCGGCCGCGTGATCGAGCGCGCCGACCAGGCAAAGGCCAGGCCCGTCAGCAAGGCTGCCAGGCCGATGCCGCCCATCAGCAGCAGCGAGGTGTCGATGTCGTTGCGTATCCTGGCCGCGCTGTCGCGGATCAGCTGCTGCTGCAGGTCGTCGAGCTGGCCCACGTACAGCAGCACTTTTTCCAGCACCGGCAAGGTCTGCGTCTGTATGGCCTGCTCGGCGAGGGCATCCTCGCCGCGCTCGACCAGTTCGAACATCGCCTTGAGCGACACATAATAGTCGGCGCGGGCCAGGTGCATCTGTTCCAGCAGGCGCCGCTCCTCGGGCCGCGCATCGAGGCCGTCGAGGATGCGCACCTGCTCGTCGATGCCCTGCTTGATCGCTTCGAGGCGCGCCTGGTTCGCCTGGCGCAGCGCCAGCTCGTGCTGGTTCGGCAGGTTGCCGATGCGCGTGGCCGCCTCGCGCGCCAGCCCGTGGATCTTGCTGGTGGCCTTGGCGGCGACCCAGTCGCGCTGCAGGATATCGTCAGTCTCGGCGCGGATGGCATAGATGCGGCTGCCGGACAGGACGATGACGACCAGCATCAGCACGATCAACATGGCATAACCGGCATTGATGCGCACGCCGATACTGATATCCCTGAAGCGCATAACTTTCCTATAAGAAATTCTTGAAAATCGAAGTCTGACCGTATTCCCCTACAAAATGCAAGGTCTTTTGCAAAGGAAAAAGCGCACCGATGCGCTTATTTGGCCGGCGTTGCTGCCGGGCGCGTCAAGCTGACGATATGGGCTTGCAGGCAGGCGGGGCACCAGCAGCCGATGGCGGCGCTGCCGGGCACGGGAACGGCCGGTGGCAGGGAGACGCACCAGCAGGGCTCCTTGGCGTCCGGGTCAAGCTGGCCACACTGGAAAGTGGCGCCGCACAGGCTGCACTGGCTCATGGCTGTGTGTGAATTGGCAAGTGTGTGTCATGCCGCGCCGGGAGGCGACGCAGATGTAACTGGCAGTAAAAGGGCTGGCTGGGGGGCATATCGGGCCAGACTATAGGATCATCAGGGAAAATACAACAAGATCGCCCTATAATGCCTCCAGGATTTTCTTCTTCCCTGTAAAATCGCACAAATCTATTTTCCGGACTCGCCATGAATCAACTAGCTAACTTGAACCTGGACATGAATGACGACTTGACGGCGGTGTCGCCGCAAATCAAGGCGCAGATTCTGGCCGAGGCCCTCCCCTACATCCGCAATTTCCATGGCAAGACCATCGTCATCAAGTACGGTGGCAACGCCATGACGGACGAACGCCTGAAGCACGGCTTCGCGCGCGACGTCATCCTGCTCAAGCTGGTCGGCATGAACCCGGTCGTGGTGCACGGCGGCGGACCGCAGATCGACAACGCGCTGAAAAAAATCGGCAAGCAAGGCACTTTCGTGCAAGGCATGCGCATCACCGATGAAGAAACCATGGAAGTGGTGGAGTGGGTGCTGGGCGGCGAAGTGCAGCAGGATATCGTCATGCTGATCAACCATTACGGCGGCCAGGCCGTGGGCCTGACGGGCAAGGATGGCGGCTTGATCCGCGCGCGCAAGATGCAGATGCCGGACCGCGAACATCCGGGTGAATTCCTCGACATCGGTTTTGTGGGCGAGATCGACGCGATCAACCCGGCCGTCGTCAAGGCGCTGCAGGACGACGCTTTCATTCCCATCATCTCGCCGATCGGTTTCGGCCAGGATGGCCAGGCCTACAACATCAACGCCGATGTCGTGGCGGGCAAGATCGCGGAAATCCTGAAAGCGGAAAAGCTGATCATGATGACCAACATCGCCGGCGTCCAGGACAAGCAGGGCAACCTGGTGACCGACCTGTCCGCGCGTGAAATCGACGAGATGTTCGCCGATGGCACGATCTCGGGCGGCATGCTGCCGAAGATCTCGTCCGCGCTCGACGCCGCCAAGTCCGGCGTAAACACGGTGCACATCATCGACGGCCGTATCGAACACTCATTATTGCTGGAAGTGTTGACCGAGCAGGCTTTTGGTACTATGATCCGTTCGCACTAAAAAAATCGCAACGCATCACAGCGAGTAGTTTGGCGGCGCAGATCACCTGGCGCCGCTTTTAATTTGCCCTTGTAGCTCAGTGGTAGAGCACTCCCTTGGTAAGGGAGAGGCCACGTGTTCGATCCACGTCAAGGGCACCATCGACTTATCCCCGTATCTGAAAAATGTCCATGCCTGCGTTGCCTCGCCTCGCCGTACATGCGTACTGTCTTCGTCTCGGCGCCTTGCCCTGAACACTTTTCATCTACTCTGCCGTCATCTCCCCATAGTAAAACTGTCCATGGCGGCGTTGTCCTTCCTCGCCGTACATTCGTACTGTCTTCGTCAGTCCGCCTTGCCCTGAACACTTTTCCATCTGCTCTGCCACCGGTTGTTGCGCGGCTGAGCCAGTCCTACCTCTTCAGCAGTTCTTCAATACACCCGTTCGACCTTCAATCCGCGTTTACGCAGCAAATCCGGCACGCTCTTTTCGCCGACCAGGTGCAGCACGCCGATGGCGGCCAGGCTGGACTTTTCACGCGCAAGCAACTTGGCGATGCCGTCGGCCAGGGCCGGGTTGCGGCCATCTAACAACACCTTTTGCACGAACTGCGCGGCGAACGAGGGGTCTTGCGCCGCCTTGGCCGCCAGCTTGTCGAAGGCGGCCGCGTCGGCGTTGCGCCAGGCGTTGGCGATGTCACGCGCTTCCTGGCTTTGTTCCTGGTCTTCGATCGACGCCACGCCGTCTTCCAGGAAGCGGCATTGATCCAGCGGCGACATGGCGCCGAACAGCGCCATCTGGCCTTCCATCGATTCGAGTTCCAGCACGGGGATCTTGCGCGCCTTCGCTTGCTGCGACAGATAATTGTCGACGGCCAGGTCGGAGCGGTAGCCCAGGGTGGAAAATTCGCCGATGGCCAGCATGCTGGCCAGCATCCACGGCTTCATCGGCGCCACCGACTCGGCTGGAATGCCGTATTTTTGCAACAGCGGCGCCAGACGCGGCGCCAGGGTCTGGCGGCAATCAGACGGCACTTTGCTGCCCGGCGCCTCCATGCCGTATTTCAGCACGGCGCTGATGGCCTTGCGCGGATCGGCGCCCGGATCGATCTCCAGCGCCAGCGCGCCAGCGCCTTCCAATGCCCGCGTCACGGTCGGCTCGAGCGGATAAAAGTCGGGCGCGCCGACGTGGATGGTACCGAACAAAAATAGGGTGTGGCTGGCATCCTGCACCTTGAACAGGGCGCCGCGGTTTTGCGCCACGGGCGGCGCTTCGGCAAAGGCCGCCGGCAACGGCAGCAAGAATAATCCGCAAAACATCACTATAATCTGGCGTCGCATGGTTTTCCTGATTGTTGAATTTTTCATCCTGCTTATCCTCTTGCCTAAAGACTCCTGTGCCTGTGCCCCATCTTAACCGCTCGTCGCCGGTCTGGCTGTTTGACCTCGACAACACGCTGCACAATGCCTCGCACGCCATCTTCCCCACCATCACGGCCAATATGAACACGTATATTGCCCGCGTGCTGGGCGATGGCGTCACGCCGGCCGATGACGCCATCGTCAATGCGGCGCGCGCGGCCTACTGGCGCCGCTATGGCGCCACCTTGCTGGGCATGGTCAAGCATCACCAGGTGCAGGCCGCGCATTTTTTGCACGAGACGCATGCGTTCGACGATTTGCGCGCGATGATACGCGCCGAGCGGGGGCTGGGGGCTTTACTCAAACGCCTGCCTGGCCGTAAAATTTTACTCACCAACGCGCCGCTGCGCTATTCGAGCGACGTGATGCGCCACCTGGGCTTGCGCCAGCATTTTTCACACCACGTCGCCATCGAAGCGATGCATGTGCACCGCCAGCTGCGGCCCAAGCCATCGACCCTGATGCTGCGCAAACTGATGCGCAAGCACCACATCCGCCCCGGCCGCTGCATCCTGGTGGAAGACACCCTGGCCAACCTGAAGGGTGCGAAAAAACTGGGCCTGCGCACGGCCTGGGTCACGCAATACCTGAAAATGGCCGATCCGATCGGCGTGGCGAAGCTGCCCAAGGCGTTAAATCGCCCCGCTTACGTCGATGTCAAAGTAAAATCTGTCCGGCATTTGGCACGCCGCCTTCACCGTCTGCGTTGAAGGGGACTCCTGGGCTTACGGTTGACGCCGGAAGCCGCACCGCTAGCGGCGGTGACGGATATCCCCATCAAGGCAGCATTTTTTTTAACGACAAGAGAAAATATGGCAAGCACACCGCCGGGCCAACGCAGGCTACAAATTCTTCAGGCCCTCGCCGCAATGCTGGAGCAGCCGAAAGGCGAAAAGATCACCACCGCCGCACTGGCGGCCAGACTGACCGTGTCGGAAGCGGCCCTGTACCGCCATTTCGCCAGCAAGGCGCAAATGTTCGAAGGGCTGATCGAATTCATCGAGTCGAGCGTCTTCGGCCTGATCAACCAGATCGCGGAAAAACACAGCGACGGCATGACGCAGACGCGCGACATCATCGGCATGCTGCTCAATTTCGCCATCAGCAATCCGGGCATGACGCGCGTATTGATCGGCGATGCGCTGGTCAATGAAGACGAGCGCCTGCAAGTGCGCATGAACCAGTTCTACGACCGCGTGGAACTGGCGCTCAAGCAGGCCTTGCGCGTGGCCGCCGCCGAAGGCCATGGCAAGGAAAGCGAAGTGGCGGCACGCGCCACCCTGATCGTCGGCTTCGTCATCGGACGCTGGCACCGCTACGCCAAGAGCGGCTTCAAGATCAATCCCTCCCAGGAAGCGGCGCTGCAAATCGCCATGCTGCTGGGGTAAGTCACCGCCGCGGCTGTCCCATGCACACCGACTGTTTCGCACTGCTCGACGACGCCAGCACCCCGGGCGCCGGTTCGCGCCTGTACACGGGCCTGGCGGCAGTCTTGCAGTGCACCGAGGGGCAACGGTGGCCGGACCTGCTCGCAGGGCTGCAAGAGGCTTTACAACGCGGCCAGTACGCCGTCAGCGTGTGCAGCTACGAGCTGGGCGCGCATTTGCTGGCCATGCCGCCGCGCACGGCAGGCATCAACGCGCCGCCGCTGGCGCAAGTGCTCGTCTTTGACCATTGCACGCAGCTGTCGCAGGACGAGGTGGCGCAGTGGCTGGACTCTCGCGTCAGCGCGGACGCCGCGCCAGCCGGCGTGGCCGATATCCGCGCGAACGTGGATCAGGCCGAATTCACGCAGGCACTGCACCGCATCCACGACTACATCGTGGCCGGCGACACCTATCAGGTCAACTACACGTATCGCTTGCGCTTCGACGCCTTCGGCTCGCCCCTGGCCCTGTATGCGCGGCTGCGTGCGCGCCAGCCCGTGCCCTACGGCGCGCTGGTGATGCTGCCCGATGGCGGCGCCCTGCTGTCGCTGTCGCCGGAGCTGTTCGTGCGCCATGCGCAGGGCGAGTTGATGGCGCGCCCCATGAAAGGCACGGCGCCGGCCGCCCCAGCCGAACAGGTGGCAGAAAACGCGCGCCGCGCCAGCGCCCTGGCCCATGATCCGAAGAACCGCGCGGAAAACCTGATGATCGTCGACCTGCTGCGCAACGACATCGGCCGCATCGCCGTCACGGGTTCCGTCAAGGTGCCGGCCCTGTTCGAGGTGACGCGCTACAGCAGCGTGCTGCAAATGACCTCCACCGTGCAGGCGCGCCTGCGCGCCGACGCCAGCCTGGCCGATATCTTCCAGGCCCTGTATCCATGCGGCTCGATCACGGGTGCGCCGAAACGCCGCACCATGGAAATCATCGCCGAACTGGAACCGGCGCCACGCGGCATCTACACGGGCGCCATCGGCTGGTTCGATCCGCCAGCCGCCGGCGCCGCCCACGCCGTGGGCGACTTCTGCCTGTCCGTGCCGATCCGTACCCTGGCCTTGCAGCCAGCTAGCACTGACGGCATCCGGCGCGGCGAGATGGGCGTGGGCGCCGGCATCGTCCTCGACAGCGACCCGCACGAGGAATTTGCGGAATGCCAGCTCAAGGCCCGCTTCCTCACGGGCCTCACGAACGACTTCGAACTGTTCGAGACCCTGCACGCCAGCCGTGCCGACGGTTGCCGCCAGCAGGAACGCCACCTGGCGCGCCTGGCCGCCTCCTGCGCCTATTTTAATTTTGCCTGGGATGCCGATGCTGCCCGCGCGGCGCTGCAGACGGCCTGCGCGGCACGGACCGACGATGTCCCTTTTCGCCTGCGCCTGGCGCTGCGCCAGGATGGCCGGTTGACGACGCAAAGCGGCACCCTCAGCGCCTTGCCGGACACGGTCAACGTCATGCTGGCACCCGACACAACGACTGCCGGCGACCTCTTCCTGCGCCACAAGAGCAGCGTGCGTGCGCGCTACGATGCGGCCTGGCGCGCGGCCGAGGCGCAAGGCGGCTTCGACATGCTGTTTTTTAACGAACGGGGCGAGCTGACCGAGGGCGGGCGCAGCAATGTCTTCGTGCAACTGGACGGCCGCTGGCACACGCCGCCCCTGTCCTGCGGCCTGCTGCCCGGCGTGCAGCGCGCGGCCATGCTGGCCGACCCCGCCTGGAATGCGCAGGAAACCATCATCACGCGCGCCATGCTGGCACGGGCCGAAGCCATTGTTGTGTGCAATGCGCTGCGCGGGGCGATGCCCGCAAAGCTGGTTATTTGATATCCACCTGCATCTCGTAACCACCGTAAATCATGCGCTTGCCATCGAACGGCAGCTTGGCCGGGTCCATCATCTCGGCCAGGCGCGGGTCTTTCATGACCTTGTCGTTGATTTCATCGCGCTTGGCGCGCGACGCATACACGATCCAGGAAAACACCACTACTTCGCCATCCTGCAAGTCCACCGCCTGCGGGAACGACGTCAGCTTGCCCGGCTTGACATCGTCGCCCACGCATTCGCGAAATTCCAGCGCGCCGTACTCTCGCCAGACGGCGCCGCAACTGCGCGACATGGCCAGATAGGCATCGAGCTTGGCTTTCGGTACGGGCACCACAAATCCATCGACATACGCCATGATGTTCTCCTTTGTTGTGACAAACGTGAACAACCAGCTTAGGACAATGATGGCAAGACGACAAGCGCGGCATTAAAAAAAAGCAGGCGATCAAGCCTGCTTGTAGGTCGGCAACTTACAGCGCCAGCGCTTTTTCCACCGCGCCAACGAGTTTCTTGTCGTCCGGCGTCACCTTGCTGGGGAAGCTTTCCACCACTTTACCGTGGCGGTCGATCAGGTATTTGTGGAAATTCCAGGCCGGGGTCTTGCCCGTCTGCTTGATCAGGTCCACGTACAGCGGGTTCGGCGCGGGGCCGGAGACGACGGACTTCGAAAACATGGGGAACTTCACGCCATAGGTGTTGTAGCAGAAATCGGCGATTTCCTTGCTGTTGCCCGGTTCCTGCTTGCCAAAATCGTTCGACGGGAAGCCCAGCACCACCAGGCCCTTGCTGCCGTACTTGGCGTACAGCGCCTCGAGCCCTTCGTATTGATTGGTAAAACCACAATAACTGGCCGTATTGACCACCAGCACGACCTTGCCCGCGTACTGGCACAGGTTTTGCGGCGCCTCGTCCTGCAGGCGGTTGAAGGTCTGCTTGAGGATGGCGGGGCAGGCCGCTGGCGCGGCGGCAGCTGGCGCGGTGTCGGCGGCATGGGCCGGCATGGCCAGGCTGGCGCCGGCGGCAAGGGTGGTCAGTGCAAACAGCTGGGCAAGGGTCTTGGACATGAAGGGCACCATGGTTGAACGGAAAAAAACCATTCTATGTCAAACGCCGCGCGTGCGTACAAGACGCACAACAACGACAATTGCTTGAGCGACATCAACGACGGTGCAGTACTTGCCCAGCGCACAGTTTTTTTACCTATGCTCGGCCTTCCTGTCCCTTTCCTTGCCTTCTGGAGCCGCCATGCCCTTCCCGCACCTGACCGCGCACCTGACCACACCAACCACCGCCGTGCTGGCCGCCAGCCTGCTCATCCTGGCGCCAGCAAGCGCACACGCCGCCACGGCAGTCAAAGCAGTCAAAGCCGTCAAGCCCGCCGCGACCAAGGACGCCCCCGCCCTGCCCGGCTACCAGGCTGACCTGAGCCAGACCACGGTGTCCGGCCTGTCCTCGGGCGGCTTCATGGCGGCGCAGTTTGCCGTCGCCTACTCGGCCACGGTGGCCGGCGCCGGCATCATCGCGGGCGGTCCGTATTTCTGTTCGGGCCAGCCGGGCCGCTTCCCCTACATCCCCTACCTGACGAATGCCCTGACCACCTGCATGAATCCCGGCAGCGCGCAGGTGGCACCGCCCGTCGCCAGCGAATTGCTGCGCGCGGCGAACGATTTTGCGCGCGCCCGTCTCATCGACGACACGGCCAACCTGAAACGCCAGCGCGTGTATCTGTTCAGCGGAACGAAAGACCAGACCGTGACACGGCCGGTGGTGGAACAGGTAGGGAAATTCTATCAACTGGCGGGCACGCCGGCGGCGCAAATCCGCTTCGTCGACACGCTAGGCGCGGGCCACGCCATTCTGACCGACAGCAACACCGACAAGCCTTGCGCCGTGACGGAATCGCCCTTCATCAACGATTGCGACTACACGCAGGCGCGCGACATCCTGCAGCACCTGTACCCGGACCTGCAACCGTCGGCGACCACCCTGACGGGCAAGCTGATCGCCTTCAACCAGCGCAGCTTCATCCAGAACGCGTACTCGAGCATGAACAATACGGGCTACGCCTACATCCCGAAAGCCTGCGACAGCGAGAGCTGCCGCGTGCACGTGGTGTTCCACGGCTGCCTGCAAACGACGCAGGCGATCGGCGACCGTTTCTATACGAGCACCGGCTACAACCAGGTGGCGGACGCCAACAAGATCATCGTGCTGTACCCGCAAGCCGAACCGAGCCCCGTCTATCCGTACAACCCGAAAGGCTGCTGGGATTTCTGGGGCTACACCAGCATCAATCCGATCGACCCGGATTTCTACCGCAAGAGCGGCACGCAGATGGAAGCGGTCAAGGGCATGCTGGACAGGTTAGGATCGGCTCGCAACAGCCGTCGATAACAGACGTAACGGATGCTTGAGAAAATCGTAGCGAGCGGCAACGATTTCTGGCTAAGAAGCGCAGCTGTACTTTAGTACAGCGAGCATCGCAGGCCGGAAAGCGCGCCGCGCAGTAGATTTAATCAAGAATCCTAGATACCGCCCATGCAGATGTATTTGATGACCAGGTAATCTTCGATACCGTAGGTCGACCCTTCACGGCCCAGGCCCGATTGCTTGACGCCGCCGAAGGGGGCGATCTCGTTCGAGATCAGGCCCGTGTTGACGCCGACCATGCCCGTTTCCAGGCCTTCGGCCACGCGCCAGATGCGGCCGATGTCGCGCGAATAGAAGTAGGCGGCCAGGCCGAATTCCGTGTTGTTGGCCAGGGCGATCACTTCATCGTCCGTCTTGAAGCGGAACAGCGGCGCCAGCGGCCCGAAGGTTTCCTCGGTGGCCACGCGCATGTCGTTCGTCACGTCGGCGATGATGGTCGGCTCGAAGAAGCCATTGCCCAGCGCATGGCGCTTGCCGCCGGCCAGCAGGCGCCCGCCCTTGCCCAGCGCGTCGGCCACGTGTTCTTCCACCTTGGCGACGGCCTTGGCGTCGATCAGCGGGCCTTGCGTGACGCCCGCTTCGATGCCATTGCCCACTTTCAGCTTGGCCACGGCGGCCACCAGCTTGTCGGCAAACGCGTCATACACGCTGTCCTGCACGTACAGACGGTTGGCGCACACGCACGTCTGGCCCGCGTTACGGTATTTCGAGGCGATGGCGCCTTCCACTGCCGCGTCCAGGTCGGCGTCGTCAAAGACGATGAACGGCGCATTGCCGCCCAGTTCCAGCGACAGTTTCTTGATCGTCGGCGCGCACTGTTCCGCCAGCAAGCGGCCCACCTGGGTCGAGCCCGTAAACGTCAGCTTGCGCACGATGGGGTTCGACGTCATTTCGCCGCCGATGTCTTTCGGCGCGCCCGTAACGATGCTGAACACGCCGGCAGGCACGCCCGCGCGCTCGGCCAGCACGGCCAGCGCCAGCGCGGAAAACGGCGTTGCTTCCGCCGGCTTCAGGACCATCGGGCAGCCGGCAGCCAGGGCCGGGCCGACTTTGCGCGTGATCATGGCGGCCGGGAAGTTCCATGGCGTGATGGCGGCGCACACGCCGATCGGCTCCTTGGTGACGACCAGGCGGCGGTCAGGCCAAGGCGACTGCAGGGTCTCGCCCGCGACGCGCTTGCCTTCTTCCGCAAACCACTCGATGAACGAGGCGCCGAACTGCACTTCGCCCTTCGCTTCCGGCAGCGGCTTGCCTTGCTCGGTGGTCATGATCAGCGCCAGGTCGTCGGCGTTTTCCAGGATCAGGTCATGCCAGCGGCGCAGCACGGCCGCGCGCTCCTTGGCCGTCTTCTTTCGCCAGGCCGGCCAGGCGGCATTGGCCGCTTCGATGGCGCGGCGCGTCTCGGCGGCGCCCATCAGCGGCACCGTGCCGATATGCTCGCCCGTGGCGGGATTGCTCACATTAATCGTCTGGCCACCATCGGCGTCCATCCAGGCTCCATTCACGTAAGCCTGGTGACGCAACAAGGTAGGATCTTTCAACTGCAGCATATGGATCTCCGGTCTGGTTTGAATTATCGACGAGGGATACTATGCCACAGCGCGGCCGATTCCGCAGGCGCGGCGCTGAACTGGCCTGACCTCTACTCGACCTTGAAAGACGACAGTTTCGGGTCCGGCGCCGGGTATTCCAGCTTCATGCCCTGCAGGGTTTCCAGCAGCAGGGACGCGACCACCAGGTTGCGCTGCGTCTTGGAGTTCGATGGCACCACGTACCATGGCGCGTGGTCGGCATCGGTCTCGCGGATCGCCGTTTCATAGGCGCGCTGATAGCCATCCCACTTCTTGCGCTGGGCGATATCA
Organism: Janthinobacterium rivuli; assembly: GCF_029690045.1. Taxonomy (NCBI): domain Bacteria; kingdom Pseudomonadati; phylum Pseudomonadota; class Betaproteobacteria; order Burkholderiales; family Oxalobacteraceae; genus Janthinobacterium; species Janthinobacterium rivuli. Next base: position 413,395 of record NZ_CP121464.1, on the reverse strand, counting down.
TTGGGATCGAACTTCCACTGGCGGTCGGGATCATCGAGCCGCTCCTGCAGCCGTCCCCGTTGCTCGTCCTTCGAGATGTGCAGGAAGATTTTCAGGATGACGGTACCCGTCTCGCTCAGCATGCGCTCGAAATCGCGGATCTGCGCGTAGCGGCGCTGGCATTCGGCCTTGTCGATCATGTCCTGCACGCGCGTGATCAGCACATCCTCGTAATGGCTGCGGTTGAAGATGGCGATCTCGCCCTTGACGGGCACGTGCTGGTGCACGCGCCACAGGTAGTCGTGCGCCAGTTCGATATCGGTGGGTCCCTTGAACGCCACGGCGCGGATGCCCATCGGGTTGATGTTGCTGAAGATCGCCTTGACCGTGCCATCCTTGCCCGACGTATCCATGCCCTGCAAGACCAGCAACAGCTTCTTTTTGTGCTGCGCATACAGCATGCTCTGGCACTCGGCGATCTGCGCCGTCAGGGCCACGGTTTCCTCGCGATCGATGGCCTTGCACTGGGCCGGCGTCAGCTTCTTGTTGGCCGCCTTGGTGGCGGCGCCCAGCAGGCGCTTGCCGGCGAAATCCTCGCTCAGGTCAAAACCCTTGCCGGCGCGAAATTGCGTGCGCGCCTTCATGCCGCCACCGCCAGCTTGCGGTGCTCGATTTTTGTGCAGTGATCCATCACCACGTCGAGGCCCGCCGCCCGCGCCAGCTGCGCCGCCGGCTCGTTGACGATGTCGAGCTGCAGCCACAGGCAGCCGGCCTTGACGGCGATGGCTTCCCCGGCGATGGGCAGGATATCTTCGGACTTGCGGAAGCAATCGACGATGTCGATGCGCGCCGGTGCCACGGCAGCGGCGGCCTGCGTCAAGGTGGCGTAGGCACGCTGCCCCAGCACCTCGCGCCCGGCCAGGGCCGGATTGACGGGCAAGACGCGGTAGCCATGCCGCAGCAGGTAGTCGGCCACTTCATGGCTGGCGCGTTCGGGCTTGTCGGACATGCCGACAATGGCGATGATGCGGCTGTCTTGCAGGATGCGGGCGATGTTGGGCATATTCTGGTCGTAGTTAAGCGTGCGACATTGCCCGCCTAGCGTAGCAGAATTATCCAGGGCAGGGAGCTATCCAGAAGACCTAGAAGTCCGCACGGCCGCCATCTTCGCCACGAAAGCCTGCGCGCGCGCCGTCACGGCCGCGTAATCGCCCGTGGCGCCCGGGCCACTGAGGCTGCTGCCGATGCCCACGGCCACGGCGCCGCTGGCAAACCATGCATGCAAGTTCTCCACCGTCACGCCGCCCGTCGGCATCAATGGCGCTTGCGGCAGGGGCGCGCGCAAGGCCTTGATGTAGGCGGGGCCGAACATCTCGGCGGGGAAGACCTTGACGATGTCGGCGCCCGCCTGCAGGGCCGTGACGATTTCCGTCGGCGTCATCGCGCCCGGCATGGACAGCACCTGGTAGCGCTGGCACAGCGCGATCGTGTCCACGTTGACGCTGGGCGAAATGATGAACTGTGCACCGGCCAGGATGGCGGCGCGCGCCGTTTCCGTATCGAGCACGGTGCCCGCGCCCAGCAGCACGTCATGGCCATGGCGTTCACGCAGGGTGCGCAGCACGCCCAGGGTATCGGGCGTGGTGAACGCCACTTCCAGCGCCGTGATGCCGCCGGCGATGCACGCCTCGGCGATCTGCAGCGCCGCATCCGGCGAATCGGCGCGCACGATACCGACCATGCCCCGTTCGAGGATGCCATTGAAAACCGTGTGTTTTTGCATATGCTTTCTCCTGTCAGGCCGGCAGGGCGCCAAAGCGCACTTCCGGCAAACCGCGCACGCCCACCTGACGCGCGTGGAACAATCCGCCAGCCAGCGGTTCGCTCGCCAGTTGGGCCGGGGTCAAGTTCTCCTGCGCCGTCGTGACGAACAATTCGTCGTAGTGCGGGCCGCCCAGGCTCACGCAGCTGGGCTGCGAGACGGGCAGGCAGATCTTGCGCTCGACGCTGCCGTCCGGCGCGAAGCGCAAGACCCTGCCGGCACCCCACTGCGCGCTCCACAGGTAGTCATCCGCATCGATGGTGGCGCCATCGGCGGCGCCCGGTCCCGGGTCGAGCACGGCAAACACGCGTACCCGGCTAGCGTCGCCACCCAGGTAATCGTCCCAGCGGTAGATCGCCCGCTTCATCGAGTCGCAGAAATACATGGCCGTGCCATCGACGCTGAAGCAGATGCTGTTCGAGATGGCGATCTGCGGCAGCGGCAGGCGCTCCAGAGTCAAGTCCAGGTTGAGGCGGTAAAAGCTGCCGATGGCGTCGCGGCACGGACGCTCATCGAGCGTGCCGAAGACAAAGCGTCCCTGGCGGTCGCAGCGGCCATCGTTCAGGCGCGTCATGGGCAAGTCGCCCTCCACCGTGTGCAAGCGCGTGACGGCCCCGCTGCGCGCGTCAAACCAGGCCAGTCCGGAGGCCAGTCCCAGCAACAGCACCTCGTCGCTATCCGTCAGCGCGAAGCACGCCAGGCGCTCGGGCATGGCCCAGCTCTGGCGTTCGCCCGTGGCCAGCACCAGCGCATGCAGCTGGCAGCCTTCGATATTCGTCCAGAAAACGCGGCCGCTGCGTTCGCACCAGCGCACGCCCTCACCGAGAAAATTTTGCGCATCGACCAGTAATTGCGCCTGTGTCCCCATCATCTTTTTTCCTTTAACTCTGTATAACGCATGATAAAACTGTCGCGAGCGGAAGTCAGTTGTGGCCGAGACGCGCAACTGTGCTTGAGCACAGTGAGCATCGAGGCCGCAAATGACGACGCGCAGCAGGTTTGATCGTGCGTTATCAATGAGACTCGCGCGGAACGGCGGAACCGCGGCAGCCGACGAGGAAGTCCAGATCCGCGCCTTCGTCGGCCTGCGTCACGTGCTTGATGTACATGGACTGGTAGCCGCCCTTCATGGCCGGCTCGGGAGCGCGCCACTCTTCGCGCCGGCGCGCCAGCTCCGCCTCATCGACGTCCAGGTGCAAGCGGCGTCCCGCCACATCGAGTTCAATCATGTCGCCATCGCGTACCAGGGCCAGCGGCCCGCCCACGGCCGCTTCCGGCGCCACGTGCAGCACCACCGTGCCGTAGGCCGTGCCGCTCATGCGCGCGTCCGAGATGCGCACCATGTCGCGCACGCCCTGCTCCAGCAGTTTTTTCGGCAGTCCCATATTGCCCACTTCCGCCATGCCCGGATAGCCTTGCGGGCCGCAATTTTGCAGCACCATCACGCAGCTGGCGTCGATATCGAGCGCGGGATCGTCAACGCGCTTTTTATAATGCTCGATGCTGTTGAAGACGACGGCGCGGCCACGGTGCTGCATCAGCTCGGGCGAGGCGGCCGAAGGCTTGATGACGGCGCCGCGCGGGGCCAGGTTGCCATGCAGGACGGCGATGCCGCCTTCGTCCTTGAAAGGCTGCGCCAGCGGCGTGATCACCTCGGGATTGAAATTTTCCGCTTCGGCCACGTTGACGGCCATGGTGGCGCCCGTGACGGTAAGCGCCTCGCCGTGCAATTTGCCCAGCAGGTCGCGGATGATCACGGGCAGGCCGCCCGCATAGTAAAAATCTTCCATCAGGTACTGGCCCGATGGCATCAGGTTCAGCAGGCAGGGAATGTCGCGCCCCAGGCGGTCCCAGTCGCCCAGGCGCATGTCCACGCCGATGCGCCCGGCAATGGCCAGCAAATGGATCACGGCATTGGTCGAGCCGCCGATGGCGCCGTTGACCATGATGGCGTTTTCAAACGCTTCGCGCGTGAGGATCTGCGACAGTTTCAGGTCTTCATGCACCATGTCGACGATGCGCCGGCCCGTCAGTTGCGCCTGCAGCTTGCGGCGCGCATCGACGGCGGGAATGGCCGCATTGCCGGGCAAGGTCACGCCCAGCGCTTCGACCATGCTGGCCATGGTCGAAGCCGTGCCCATGGTCATGCAGTGGCCGGCGGAACGCGACATGCACGATTCGGCCTGCTTGAATTCGGCTGACGTCATGCGCCCGGCCCGCACGTCTTCGGAAAATTTCCATACGTCGGTGCCCGAACCGATCGGCTTGCCCCGGTAATTCCCGTTCAGCATGGGGCCGCCCGACAGCACGATGGTGGGCAAGTCCACGCTGGCCGCGCCCATCAGCAGGGCCGGGGTGGTCTTGTCGCAGCCCGTCAGCAGCACCACGCCGTCGATCGGGTTGGCGCGGATCGATTCCTCGACATCCATGCTGGCCAGGTTACGGAACAGCATGGCCGTCGGGCGCAGATTTGTCTCGCCCAGCGACATGACGGGAAATTCGACGGGGAAGCCGCCCGCCTCGAGCACGCCGCGCTTGACCATCTCGGCCAGCTCGCGGAAATGGCCATTGCAGGGCGTCAGTTCGGACCAGGTATTGCAGATGCCGATGACGGGACGGCCATCGAAGGCGTCGCTGGGATAACCCTGGTTCTTCATCCAGCTGCGGTGAATAAAACTGTCCTTGTCGTCGCCGCCAAACCACGCTTGCGAACGCAAGGGACGCTTGTTCTTGTTGCTGCTCATACTGTCTCCTGCGGGGAAATCAAGCCGCGCGCGGCGGCGATCAGCAGCGCACCGTGACCGGCCAGACAGTCTTGCTGCTGGTCGTCGACGATGATGCGCTTGCCATAAAAAAATCCGTGTTCTTCGATCAGCAGCCCGAGCGCCTGGCGCAGCATGGGTTTACCTGTAATGACGAGCGGGCTATCGGGCCGCATCTGGATGGCGGTGCTGTTGCGCAGCGCCAGCAAGTCGCCGCTGAGGACGGCGCCCATCAGGAAATTGGCCCGCTCATTGCATTCGATGGCGCTGAACTGGCCCAGGGTGCGCACGCTGAAGCAGGCGCGCGCCAGCCCCGTTTTTTGCGCCGCGGCCGCGCCGGCCAGCAGCATTTTCGGCACCAGGGTCTGGGCAAAACCGCCATCGACCGATTGCTTGATCAGGGTGTGCTGCGTGATCGCCTGCAGCAGCTCGCCCGCGATGGTGGTGCTGCAGCCGAGGATGCGGCGCTGTTCGTCCACGCTGATCAGTTTGGTATGCGAACCGGGCATGATCAGGGTCGCCGCGCCGCGCAACTGCAGGCGCTCGAGCAGCGCGACGACTTCCGTCTCTTCGCCGCGCATCATGTCCATCGCCTCGACGTTATGCAGACCGACGGCGCCATGCTGGTTGCGCACGCCGGGAATCAGCCACAGAGGCTGCGCCAGCACGTCGGGCAAGTCCACCGCCTGCATGCCTTGCGCCAGCTGGGCCAGGCCGGCGGGCGCCGGCAAATGCGGCACTTCCCGCACGCCCATGGGCGAAGTGATCATGCCCGAGGCCACTGCCAGGTTCACCTCGGACGGCGCGATGCCGGCGCTGGCCAGCACGCTGGCGATGGTGTCGCGCAGCGCCTGTTTCAGCGCGCCGTTATGGCCATCGATGGCGGTATTGCGCACGCCCGTTTCCAGCTGCGCCTGGGCGACGACGGCGCCTGCGCGCCACAGCAAGGTACGCGTATTGGTGGTGCCGGCATCGATGGTGAGTATGTTCATGGGCAGGTTCGCAGCGTCGGTCAGGACAAAAATGAATGAGGGAAAAACTACCTCATGGTAGAACTGCCCCGCATATCTGACCAATCACTTATTTGACATCATTGATACCGGTTCGGATATGTCAAACGCATCGATATCCTGCACGCCCAAACGGTAGGCAAGGCTGAAGCGCATCACCTGTCCCGGCTGCAATTGCACGCCCTGCGCCAGCAGGGAAAAACAGCGCGCATCGGAATACAAATGACAGCTGTCCTGGGTGCTGGAAAAACGCAAGACCCGGCCGGAAGCGGGATCGGCCACCCGCGCCGCCTCGCGCAGCTGGCCGCTGCCCGTCCAGTAAAAGTCATGCCGGAATCCCGGCAAGTGCACGAGCGCGGGCCAGGCCAGACGTGTAGCGAATGGCGCCGGCTGGCGGAAGTCGAACGCGCTGCCCGCCACGTCAAGCGGAGCGCTGCAAGAGTGGCCGTCGGGCCAAGGCCGGTAACGGTCGGCGGCCAGGCGCAGCACATGGTCGCCCACGGCGGCGCGGCCGCCCTGCAGATTGAACAGGGGCGCGGCCAGCGCAAAACGGGAAAGCGTATCGGCCGTGGCGGCGCAATCGAGGTGCAGGCAGCCATCGTCGTCGAGCCGGTAGGCCAGGCGCACCAACAGGCCGTCATGCGCCAGGTGCATCAAAAGGTGGCCGTCGTCCGGCGGCGCGCACCGCCAGCCCGTGGATGCAGGCGCCGCAGGGGGCGCGGCGCCCAGCACATCGGCCAGGCGGCCATAGCGGTCGGGCGCCCACCAGGCCCGCACGCTGGCATCGTGCGCGTCGATGGCCACGCGCATGCCGCGCGCATTGTGCAGCAGATGCATCATGGCGCCTGCCCGGGAGCTGGCGGCGGCCGGCTGCGCTGCTGGAATTCGCGCGGCGTGCAACCGAGTTCGCGCTTGAAGACGGCATGCATGTACTGCACCGTGGTAAAGCCGCAACGCACGGCCACCTCGGCCACCTGCCCCGGCCCGCGCGCCAGCAGGGTCTTGGCCGCATCGAGCTTGAAATGCAGGATTTCGTCGTGCACGCTGCGCCCCAACTCGTGGCGGAAATGCGCTTCGAGCGAAGAGCGCGACACGCCCACGTAATCGGCCACCTGCTCCGTCTTGATGCCCTGGCAGGCGTACTGGCGAATAAAATGGCGCGCCTGCATCACCTGCGGATGCTGGAAAGGCTGGTGGCGCGTGGAGGCGAGCACGTTCAGGCCGGCCGGCGGCACGAGGATGCGTGTACCGGACAGGCGCGCGCCATTCAACATCTGGTGCAGCAGGTGCGCGGCCGTGCGGCCCATTTCCTCGGTGCCCTGGATCACGGAACTCAATGGAATGCGCGTGAGCATGCGCGCCAGCGGGTCGTTGTCGATGCCGATCAGGGCCACTTGCTCCGGCACGGCGATCCCCGCGTGCATGCACGCTTGCAGCAGCTGGCGCGCGCGCGCGTCGCTGACGGCGATGATGCCGACGGGTTTTTCCAGGCTGTTGAGCCAGGCGATCTGCTGCTCCACCGCTTCGTCCCACGACGGCGCGCTGGTGGCGACGCCACGGTACACGTCGGCGTGCATGTGGTCGCGCTCCATCAGGGTACAAAACGCCGTTTCGCGCTCCTGCGCCCAGCGGTTGACGTCCGCCTCGGGCAGGCTGAAACAGGCGAAACGCGTCAGGCCCGCTTCCACCAGGTGTTCATAGGCCAGCTTGACGATCTTGAAATTGTCGGTCGCCACGTACGGGATGCCGGCCGGGTAATCCTCCGCGCGCGCATACGAGCCGCCCACGGCCACCACGGGCAGGCGGCTGTGCGCCAGCGCTTCGCAGACGGCGGGATCGTCAAAATCGGCGATGATGCCGTCGCCCTGCCAGCGCTCGATGCCGGGCAGGCGGCAGCGAAAATCCTCTTCCAGGAACAGGTCCCACGACACGCGCGTCGTATTCAGGTAGGCGGCGATGCCCGCGATGATGTCGCGGTCATAGATCTTATTCCCGTTAAACAGCAGCGCGATCCGGTGCGCGGTCGGCATCTTCATGGTGTCTCCTCCCGTGCCAGATCGTTTCACGGCTATCTACGCCCCGCTCGCGTGCTGACATCGACCCACACGGCGAGGGTGAGGATACTGCCTTTCACGATCATCTGCCAGTAGGTGTCCACGTCCAGCATGGACATGCCGTTATCGAGGCTGGCCATGACCAGCGCGCCGATCAGGGCGCCGTACACGGTGCCCGAGCCGCCGCGCATCGAGGTGCCGCCGATGAAGCAGGCGGCGATGGCATCAAGTTCGCTGAAGGTGCCGGCCGAGGGTGAACCGGCCGCCAGGCGGCCCGTGTTGATCAGGCCAGCCAGCGCGCACATCAGGCCCATGATGCCGAAGATCCACAGCTTGACGGCTTTCACGTTGATGCCGGACAGGCGCGTCGCTTCCATATTGCTGCCGACGGCGTAGATGCGTCGGCCGAACACGGTCTGGCTGGTGATGTAGCTGAACAGTCCCAGCAAGGCCAGCAGCAACAGCACGGGCAGCGGGATGCCTTCATAGCCGTTCAGGGTTTGCACGAAGGCGTACAGCACGGCGCCGATGACGGCCAGGCGCAAGCCGTCGGCCCAGGGCGCCGTCTGCGGCAAGCCATGCTGGGCGCGGCTGGCGCGCGCGCGCCACGTCAGGAAGGCGGCCAGCAGGAACAGGCCGATGCCCAGCACGATGCCGGGCACTGCGGGCAGGTAGCCCTGCCCCAGGTAGACCATCGGCTCGGAAACGGGTGCGATCGTGATGCCGCCCGTGATGCCCAGCAGGATGCCGCGGTACGCCAGCATGCCACCCAGGCCCACGATGAAGGACGGGATACCCCGGTAGGCAGTCAGGTAGCCATTCAAGAGGCCGATCACCAGGCCGCAGCCGAGTACGGCCGCCAGGTTCAGCGCCAGCGGCCAGTGCTGCGTGACGTCCAGCACGGCGGCGATGCCGCCGAGCAGCCCCAGCAGGGAACCGATCGACAGGTCGATCTCGCCGGCGATAATCACCAGCACCATGCCGCAGGCGAGGATGCCGGTAACGGACATCTGGCGCAGCAGGTTCGACAGGTTGCGCGGCGTGAGGAAACTGCCCTCCGTCTTCCACGAAAAGAAGGCCCAGATCAAGGCGACCGCGATCAGCAGGGCCAGCATCTTGTATTGGGTGAACAGCTGTTTGATACTGTGCGGTTTCATGCTGCGGTTTCCTTGTTTGCGGTGTTGGCGGCGGGCGCCGGGCGCTGGTCCAGCGCCGCCGCCAGCACGGTTTCCTGGCTCAGGCCATCGTTGATAAAGTCGCCGCGCAGGCGGCCTTCGCCCATCACCAGCACGCGGTCGGACACGCCCAGCACTTCGGCCAGTTCCGACGAGACCATGATGATGGCTACGCCCTGGTCGGCCAGCGCCAGCATCAATTTGTAGATTTCATATTTGGCGCCCACGTCCACGCCGCGCGTGGGTTCGTCGAGGATCAGCACGCGCGGGCGCGTCAGCAGCATCTTGGCCAGCACGGCCTTTTGCTGGTTGCCACCCGACAGGCTCGTGATGGACAGCGACGGGCTGGCCGCCTTCAGTTCCAGCTTCGCGATCTCGCCGCGCACGGCCGTCAACTCCGCCTCGCCGTCGATGCGCGTGGCGCGCGCGAATTCCTCCAGCACGGCCAGGGTGATGTTCTGCCCCACGTCGAGGTCGGGCACGATGCCGTGGTGCTTGCGGTCTTCCGGCACCATGGCCAGGCCCATGGCGATGGCCTTTTGCGGCGAACGGGTATCGATCTTGCGGCCATCGAGCCACACTTCGGCCTGGCACGGCCCCTGGTAGGCGCCGAACAGGGCCGAGACCAGCTCCGTGCGCCCCGCCCCCACCAGGCCGGCGATGCCGAGGATCTCGCCCTTGCGCAGGCTGAATGACACATCGTCGACCCGCTTGCGCTGCGGGTTGTCGGCATCGATGCACGTTACGTGGCGCGCCTCGAACAGCACTTCGCCGATAGGTGCCGGCTGCGCGCGTTGCGGGTACAGCTGGCTCATTTCGCGGCCCACCATCTGCGCGATGATGCGCTCGACGTTCATCTGCGCCATCGGCGTAGTGGCGATATGCTTGCCGTCGCGGATGACGACGATGGTGTCGCAGATGGCCGCCACTTCATCGAGCTTGTGCGAAATGTAGATGCAGGTGACGCCCTTGGCCTTCAGCGCGCGCAGGATATCGAGCAGCACGGCGATTTCCGACGCCGTCAGCGACGACGACGGCTCGTCGAGGATCAGCAGGCGCGCATTCTTGTTGAGCGCCTTGGCGATTTCCACCAGCTGCTGGTGGCCGCCGCCGTAATTCATCACGGGCTGCGCCACGTTCAGTTCGGGAATTTTCAGTTCGCGCAGCAGCTCGTCGGCGCGCTTGTACATGGCCGCGTAATGCATGCGCCCGCCGGGCAGGGTCAGCTCGCGGCCCATGAAGATATTCTCGGCCACGGACAGCTGCGGCACCAGCATCAGCTCCTGGTGGATGATGATGATGCCCGCGTCTTCCGTGTCGCGGATCGATTGCGCGCGCAGGGGCTGGCCCTCCCACAGGATCTCGCCATCCCAGGTGCCGTGCGGGTACACGCCGGACAGCACCTTCATCAGCGTCGACTTGCCGGCGCCATTCTCGCCGCACAAGCCGATGCACTCGCCGGCCCGCACCTGCAGGTCGATGCCGTCAAGCGCGCGGACACCGCCAAACTGTTTGACGATGCCTTTCATTTCAAGCAGATAGTCGGACATGCTCACTCTCGTTGCGGATTAACAGAAATCAGGGGTCAGACCCGGCGGGTCTGACCCCAGCTTTTAGTTGCCCAACTGAGCTTTGGTATAAAAACCGTCGTCGACGAGAATGTTCACATTCGCCTTGGTCAGCGGCGTAGGCTTCAGCAGCACCGTGCTGACTTTTTTCAGGCCGTTGTCATAGCTGGAGTTGTAGGCCGGCTTTTCATTGCGCGCCAGTTGCACGGCCAGCTTGGCCGCTTCCGCAGCGATCGTTTTCAACGGTTTGTAGACGGTCATCGACTGCGTGCCGGCGATGACGCGTTTCACGGCCGCCAGATCGGCGTCCTGGCCCGAGACCGGCACCTTGCCGGCCAGTTTTTGCGCGGCCAGGGCCTGGATGGCGCCGCCGGCCGTGCCGTCGTTCGAGGCGACGATGGCGTCGATCTTGTTGCCGTTGGCCGTCAGCGCGTTTTCCACGATGGACAGCGCTTCGGTGGCGCTCCAGTCCTTCACCCACTGCTGGCCGACGATCTTGATGTCGCCCTTGTCGATGAACGGTTTGAGTACCTTCATCTGGCCTTCGCGCAGCATCTTGGCGTTATTGTCGGTCGGCGAGCCGCCCAGCAAATAGTAATTGCCCTTCGGCTGCAGCTTGGTCACGCCTTCGGCCTGCATTTCGCCCACTTTCTCGTTGTCGAACGAGATGTATGCATCGATATCGGCGTTCAGGATCAGGCGGTCATACGACAGCACCTTGATGCCGGCCTTTTTCGCTTCCTTGACGGTGTTGTTGAGGACAGTGGCGTTGAATGGCACGATCACCAGCACGTCCACGCCGCGCGAGATCAGGTTTTCGATCTGCGAAATCTGGCGCTGTTCGCTGGCGTCGGCCGACTGCACGAAGACCTTGGCGCCCTGCTTCTCGGCGGCGGCGATGAAGAAATCACGGTCGCGCGTCCAGCGTTCCACGCGCAAATCGTCGATGGAAAAGCCGATTTTCGGGTTTTTCGCATCGGCCAGGGCGGCGCTGCTGCTCAATGCCAGCATGGCGGTCATGATGGCTGCACTGATGATCTTGTTCATTGTGTGTCTCCTTGTGGATTTTATTAACAACGTTTTTTTAACTACGGGTACTGCTGAAAAATTTTATGTCTGTGGTGGTGTCGGCTTACGCGCGAAGCGCTAAGCCGACCTACCCCGACCTGCCTGCTAATGGTTATGGCGAGGCAGGGTCTGGCCCACGGCGCGGTATTTCAGCGCCAGCTCCATGCAGGCGCCCGTTTCCAGCTGGCCCACGCTGGCGCGGTAGAGCTCCTGCCATGGCGTGGCGCTGTCATTGACGGGCGGCGGCAGCTCTTTGGCGCGGCGCGCCAGCTCAATGGCATCGACCAGCATGTCGCACTGGCCCGCGTTCAAGTCCACGCGGATCATGTCGCCCGTACGCAGCAGCGCCAGGCCGCCGCCCACGGCGCTTTCCGGCGACGCGTTCAGGATCGACGGGCTGTCCGAGGTGCCCGACTGGCGCCCGTCGCCCAGGGTCGGCAGGTTCAAAATGCCGGCCTTCAGCAAGGCGTCGGGCGGCTGCATGTTGACCACTTCGGCCGAACCGGGCCAGCCCACGGGACCTGCGCCGCGCATGACCAGCATGCAGCTGTCATCAATTTGCAGGGCCGGATCGTTGATGCGCGCGTGGTAGTCGGCGGAACCATCGAAAACGATGGCGCGCGCCTCGAACACGCCCTCGCTGCCGGGGCGCGACAGGTAGCGCTCGCGGAAGGCGGGCGAGATCACGCTGGTCTTCATGATGGCAAAATCAAACAGGTTGCCCTGCAAGGCCATGAAACCGGCCTTTTCCTTCAGCGGCGCGGCAAATGGGCGGATCATCTTGCGGTCCGCGCTTTCACGGCCCGCCAGGTTCGCCGCCATCGTCTGGCCCGTCACCGTCAACCGGTCCGCGTGCAGCAAGCCCGCCTGCTGCAACTCCCACATCACGGCCGGCACGCCGCCGGCGCGGTGGAAGCGCTCACCCAGGTATTTTCCGGCCGGCTGCATGTTCAACAGCAGCGGCACGTCGTAGCCGTGCTCCATCCAGTCGCTCGAGTGCAATTCCACGCCCGCATGGCGCGCCATGGCCATCAGGTGCGGCTGGGCGTTGGTCGAGCCGCCGATGGCCGCGTTGACGATGATGGCGTCCAAAAACGCCTCGCGCGTGAGAATGCTCGACGGGCGCACGTCGTCATGCGCCATGGCGACGATGCGGCGCCCCGTTTCATAGGCGATCTGGCCCCGCTCGCGGTATGGCGCGGGAATCGCCGAGCAGCCCGTCAGGGACATGCCCAGCGCCTCGGCCAGCGCATTCATGGTCGATGCTGTGCCCATGGTGTTGCAATGGCCGGCCGATGGCGCGGAGGCGGCCGCGATCTGCAGGAATTTGTCGTTGTCGATCAAGCCGGCGGACAGCTGGCGGCGGCCCTTCCAGATGGCGGCGCCGGAGCCCACCAGTTCGCCGTCCATCCAGCCGTCGAGCATGGGGCCGCCCGACAGCACGATGGCGGGAATGTCCACCGTGGCGGCGGCCATCAGCTGGGCCGGCGTGGTCTTGTCGCAGCCCGTCGTCAGCACCACGGCGTCGATCGGGTAGCCATGCAAAATCTCCACCAGGCCCAGATACGCCAGGTTGCGGTCCAGCGCGGCCGTGGGACGGCGGCAGTTTTCAAAGATCGGGTGCAGTGGGAATTCCATCGGGATGCCGCCCGCGTCGCGGATGCCGTCGCGCACGCGCTGGGCCAGTTCCAGATGGATGCGGTTGCAGGGACTGATGTCGCTGCCGCTTTGCGCAATGCCGATGATGGGCCGGCCCGAACGCAGCTCCTCGGCCGTGATGCCGTAGTTCATGAAGCGCTCGAGGTACAGCGCCGTCATGTCGATGTGGTCGGGATTGTCGAACCAGTCCTGCGAGCGGAAGCGCCGCGCCGGGTGTTTGCCTGCGGTGCTCATGCGCCGTACCAGCCTGCGTCGACGTAGTATTCGCGTCCCGCGCACTTGGCCGCGTTGTCCGACGCGAGGAACAGCGCCAGCGCCGCCACGTCTTCCGGCTCCACGCGCAGCTGCAGGCATTGGCCCTGCAGGATCACGGCTTCCGCTTCCGGCGTATGCCACAGCTTTTCCTGGCGCGGCGTGCGCACGGCGCCGGGAATGATGCAGTTGACGCGGATGCCGTCGACACCCAGGTCGCGCGCCAGGCCGCGGGTCAGGCCCTCGATGCCGGCCTTGGCCGTCATGTAGATCGACAGGCGCGCTTGCGCCAGATGCCAGGAAATCGACCCCAGGTTGAGGATCACGCCGCTGCCCTTGGCGCGCATGGCGGGCGCCACTGCCTGGGCGCAGAAATACTGGTGGCGCAAATTGACGGCCATGCGTTCGTCCCAGTAAGCGGGCGTGACGTCCTGCAATTCGTGGCGGTCGTCATTGGCCGCGTTGTTGATGAGGATATCCGTGGCCCCCGCGCTGTGTGCGATCTCGGCGAAGGTGGCGGCCAGGGCGCCCAGGTCCGTCAGGTCGCAATAGCGGAAAACGGGCGGCTGCGGCAGGTGGGCCAGCTTGTCCTGCAGCGCCAGCGACGCCTCGCGGGCGATGTCGAGAAAGGTGACGTGGGCGCCCTGGCGCGCGAACGCCTCGACGATGGCCACGCCGATGCCGGTGCCGCCGCCCGTGATGACGACGCGCTTGCCGGCCAGACTGGAATAAATTGCATGCTGCATGGTGTCTCTCTTTTTAAAATAATCGGATCAAAGCAAACCGCGTTGCGCCAGGTTCTGGTACAGCGCGCGCACGCCAAACGTCCAGGGGGCAATGGCATCGCAGCGCTGCACTTCGTTGACCAGCGCGCCCAGCGCAGCGCTGGCAATCGTCACCCGGTCGCCCAGGTGGTGCGTAAAGCCGCCGCCCTGCGCGCCGCGGTCCTTCACGGGCGAGAACATGGTCCCCAGGAACAGCATGAAGCCGTCCGGATACTGGTGATACTGGCCGGCCGTCTGGCGCACCAGGTCAAGCGGGTCGCGGCTGATCTCGCGCATGAAGCTGGCGCCTTCGAGCACAAAGCCGTCGTCCGTGCCCTCGATCAGCAGCGACACTTCCGCCTGGCGCACGGTGTCGAGCGTGAAGTGTTCGTCGAACAGGCGGATGAAGGGGCCGATGGCGCAGGAACCGTTGTTATCCTTGGCCTTGCCCAGCAAGAGGGCGCTGCGCCCTTCGATATCGCGCAGGTTGACGTCGTTACCCAGGGTCGCCCCCAGCACCTCGCTGCGGCTGTTGACGGCCAGGACGATCTCGGGCTCCGGGTTGTTCCAGGCGGACGATGGCAGCAAGCCCACCTGCGCGCCGCAGCCGACCGACGACATCGGCTGCGCCTTGGTAAACACTTCCGCATCGGGGCCGATGCCCACTTCCATGTATTGCGACCAGGCGCCGCGCTGCTGCAGCTGTTGCTTCAGGCGCTGCGCCGCATCCGAGCCAGGCTTCAATGCCGACAAATCGCCGCCCAGGGTCATTTGCAGGGCGGTGCGCAGGCTCGCCGCGCGCGCCGCGTCGCCGCCCGCCTGTTCCTCGATCACGCGTTCGAGCAGGCTGACGGCGAAAGTCACGCCGCAGGCCTTGACGGCCTGCAGGTCGCACGGCGCCAGCAGCAAGGGCTGGCCGGCCGGCGCGGCCAGCGCCTGCGCCAGCAGCGCCTGCACGGAGCCGAGCGCAATGCCGGGCGCATGGCGGGCGATATCGAGCGCATCGCTGCGCTCGAACAGTTCGGCCACCGTCGCCACCGTCTGCGTGATGTCGACCACTTCCCCACCGCGCACGGCGACGACGCACGGGCCGTCACGCCAGATGCGGCCGATGAGGACGGCCTGCGCCAGGTCGGCGGGCAACAGGGAAGCGGGGGAAATCGGCTGCATGGCTAGCTTTCAAAAGGTCGTGACGGGATGGCGGGTCTTCAAGTCCGGACCGATTCTGCGCGCCGCCCTGTGTCGCCGCAATTACGAAAATCACCAAATTGAATGATGATTATTGGTATTGCAGCGCAGCATAAAAAGCCGCCGCCCGCCCACCATTTCCGCCCTGTGCGCAGGCGAAAAGGCAGGCCATGGCGCATTGCATCAATTGGCTTATCGATACCGTTTTGGATATCGCCAATGCGAAAAAAGTGATTGGTGAGGGATGGATGGACAAACTAGTATCAGCCGTGGCCTGCAATCGGCCATTCGCACGGAGCCCGCCCACTGGACGACGGCCCTGGCACATTCAACTATCGAAGACGGTGGAGACCTGAAATGAAAACAACAATGAAAATGCTGACCGCGAGCCTGGCGCTGGCCATCTCCGGCATGGCGGTAATGCCCGTGGCAAGCGCCGCCGACAAGGGCGCGATCGGCATCTCGATGCCGACCAAGTCGTCCATGCGCTGGATCGCCGATGGCGACAACATGGTCAAGGTATTCAAGGAGCGCGGCTACAAGACGGACCTGCAGTTTGCCGACGACGATATCCCGAACCAGCTGGCGCAGGTGGAAAACATGATCACCAAGGGCGCCAAGGTGCTGGTGATCGCCGCCATCGACGGCACCACCTTGTCGAACGTGCTGCAAAAGGCGGCCGACAAGGGCATCAAGGTCATCTCGTATGACCGTTTGATCCGCGGCACGAAAAACATCGATTACTACGCCACCTTCGACAACTTCCAGGTCGGCGTGCTGCAGGCGGGCTATATCGAATCGGCGCTGAAACTCAAGGAAGGCAAAGGCCCGTTCAACATCGAACTGTTCGGCGGCTCGGCCGACGACAACAATGCGCACTTCTTCTACAACGGCGCCCTGTCGGTGCTCAAACCGTACATCGACAGCGGCAAGCTGGTGGTGCGCTCGAAGCAGATGGGCATGGAAAAGGTCGCCACCCTGCGCTGGGATGGCGCCGTGGCGCAAGCCCGCATGGACAACCTGCTCAGCGCCTACTACGGCAATGCGCGCGTCGATGCCGTACTGTCGCCATATGACGGCTTGAGCATCGGCATCCTGTCCTCGCTCAAGGGCGTCGGCTACGGCACGCCGAAACAGCCGTTCCCCGTCGTGACGGGCCAGGATGCGGAAATCCCGTCGGTGAAATCGATCATCCGCGGCGAACAGGCATCGACCGTGTTCAAGGACACGCGCGAACTGGCCAAGGTGACGGCAAACATGGTCGACGCGATGATGAGCGGCAAGACGCCAACCGTCAACGACACCAAGACCTATAACAACGGCGTCAAGGTGGTGCCATCGTACCTGCTGAAACCCGTCACCGTCGACAAGGCGAACTGGAAGCAGGTGCTCGTCACCGGCAGCGGCTACTACACGGAAGCGCAAGTGAAATAAGCAATCAAGGTACTGAAGGCCCGGCGCTGCCGGGCCTTTCGCTTCATGCACGATCAAGAACAAAACTGCCGCACGACCGGCGCCGACCAGCGCGGCCGTGCCAGAGAGGTTATATGACGAACACTATCCTGGAAATGCGCGGGATACGCAAAACATTCCCGGGCGTCGTTGCGCTCGACAATGTCAACCTGCGGGTACGCAGCGGCGAGATCCACGCCATCGTCGGCGAAAACGGCGCCGGCAAATCGACCCTGATGAAAGTGCTGAGCGGCGTCTACGGCCATGGCAGCTATACGGGCGACATCGATTACCTGGGCCAGACGCGGCACTTCCGCGGCATCAAGGACAGCGAAGAAATCGGCATCATCATCATCCACCAGGAACTGGCGCTGGTGCCCCAGCTGTCGATCGCCGAGAATATCTTCCTCGGCAACGAACCGTCCCGCATGGGCGTCATCGACTGGGAATACGCGCAAGCGAAAACACGCGAACTGCTGCAGAAAGTCGGCCTGAAAGAGTCCCCGGACACCCTGATCACCAACCTGGGCGTAGGCAAGCAGCAGCTGATCGAGATCGCCAAGGCGCTGTGCAAGGACGTCAAGCTCTTGATCCTCGACGAGCCGACGGCCAGCCTGAACGAAAGCGACAGCGCGGCCCTGCTCGACCTGCTGCTGGGCCTGAAAGCCCAGGGCATCGCCTCGATCCTGATTTCGCACAAGCTCAATGAAATTTCACGGGTCGCCGATGCCATCACGGTGCTGCGCGACGGGAACACAGTCGACAGTTTCGACTGCCGCGTGGAGCCCGTCAGCGAAGACCGCATCATCGAAAAGATGGTCGGGCGCGAAATGGCCGACCGTTATCCGCCGCGCACGCCGACGATAGGCGAGACCATTTTCGAAGTGCGCGACTGGCGCGTCTTCCATCCCGAGCATGCCGACCGCCCCGTCATCAAGGGCATCAACATGCACGCGAAAAAGGGAGAGATCATCGGCATCGCCGGCTTGATGGGCTCCGGGCGCACGGAACTGGCGATGAGCATTTTCGGGCGCGCCTACGGCCAGCGCATCAGCGGCACGGTGCTCAAGAATGGCCAGGAAATCGACATCAGCACCATCGGCAAGGCGATCGCCCACGGCCTCGCGTATGTCACGGAAGACCGCAAGGGCCTGGGCCTGATCCTTGAGGAAGACATCCAGAAGAACACCAGCCTGGCCAACCTGGACGCGATTTCCAAACACATGGTGATCGACGAGCAGCGTGAATTCGGCGTGGCCGAAGAGTTCCGCCGCAAGCTCAAGACCCGTTGCTCGAGCGTGGCGCAGAAGGTGGTCAATCTATCCGGCGGCAACCAGCAAAAAGTGGTGCTGGCGAAGTGGCTGTTTTCGCGCCCCGACGTGCTGATCCTCGATGAACCGAGCCGCGGCATCGACGTGGGCGCCAAGTACGAGATCTACAGCATCATCAGCGACCTGGCCGCCGAAGGCAAATGCATCATCATGATTTCCTCGGAAATGCCGGAATTGCTGGGCATGTGCGACCGGATCTATGTCATGAACGAAGGCCGCTTCGCGGCAGAACTGAGCGCGGCAGAAGCATCGCAGGAGCGCATCATGCGCGCGATCGTTACACACGGAGAAAACAATGGACAATAAACTGACAGCAGGCGCGCCATCGGCAGCAGCGCCAGCGGCCGCGCCGCAAGCGAAAAGCTATGCCGGCTTTTTGAAGAACAATATGCGCGACTACGGCATGCTGCTCTCGCTGATCGTCATCATGGGCTTTTTCCAGTACATGACCGACGGCACCCTGATGCAGCCGCTGAACCTGACCAACCTGGTGCTGCAAAACAGCTACATCGTCATTATGGCGCTGGGCATGCTGATGGTCATCGTGGCCGGCCATATCGATTTGTCCGTCGGCTCGGTGGTCGGCTTCGTCGGCGCGCTGGCGGCCGTCCTGATCGTCAACTACAACATGAATTTTGTCGCCGCCAGCATCATCTGCCTGCTGGCCGGCGCCGTCATCGGCGGCGCGCAAGGCTATTTCGTCGCCTTCTTCAAGATCCCGTCGTTTATCGTGACCCTGGCCGGCATGCTGGTGTTCAAGGGCCTGACCCTGGCGCTGCTCGCTGGCCAGTCGGTTGGCCCCTTCCCGGAAGGCTTCCAGATGCTCAGCTCGGGCTTTTTGCCCGATCCGTTCGGCGGCGAAAACCTGCGCGGCCTGTCGCTGCTGCTGGGCGTGATCGCCGCCGCTGCGCTGATCATCACTTCACTGCGCAGCCGCGCCAAGCAACTGAAACACGGCATGGAAAACGAGCCGCGCGCCTTCTTCCTGCTGAAAAACGCGATCTTCGCCGCCGTGATGGTGTATTTCAGCTACCTGCTGGCGTCCTACCGCGGTTTTCCCAACGTGCTGGCCGTGATGTCGCTGCTCATCGTCGCCTACACCTTCATTACCAACCGCACCGTGCTGGGCCGCCGCGTGTATGCCGTGGGCGGCAACGAGAAGGCGGCGCGCCTGTCCGGCATCAAGACGGAACGGGTCAGCTTCTACACCTTCGTCAACATGGGCATGCTGGCCGCGCTGGCCGGCCTGATCTTCGCGGCGCGCCTGAACACGGCCACGCCGAAGGCGGGAACAGGATTCGAGCTGGACGTGATCGCCGCCTGCTTCATCGGCGGCGCCTCGGCCTCGGGCGGCGTGGGCAAGGTGATGGGAGCCGTCATCGGCGCCTTCATCATGGGCGTGATGAACAACGGCATGTCCATCATGGGCATCGGCATCGACTATCAGCAAGTGATCAAGGGCCTGGTGCTGCTGGCGGCCGTCTTCATCGACGTCATTAATAAAAATAAATGAGAAGAACAAGGAAGCACAGGTTCGAGCCTTAGGGGGCTCTGGCCGGCGCTTGCGCCGGCCTTTTTCATTTATGTGATCGCCAGCCGCGCAGCGCGATCCCCCCACCACGCCGCCTCCTCAAACACGGAAAAGCCCGACAAATCCGCATGCGCGAACAGGATGGCGCCGTCGTGCTCGCGCAGCGCTTTCAGGCCCGCATTGCTGCGAAATCCCGGCAACGGTGCCGCCATGGCGTGGCCGCGCACGGTGATGTCGACGCGTTCGACGCAATTGGCAAAATCGCGTCCATACGCCGTCTTCAAATCGACGCTGGCCAGCGCCAGCAATTCTTCAGGCGTGGCCACGTCGAGCCATTTGCGGGCTTGCTGCGGCGTGCGGTCGGACAGGGCCACGTAGGCGCTGAAAACGGTTTTTTCGGGCGGACGCACGCGGATGTCCTGGTGCGTGGAGACGACATAGCCGAGGCCCGGCTCCTGGTACACGACGTTGTCCCAGCACAGGGGCGCATGCGGCAGTTCGTCGGGAAAGCGTTTCAGTAAAAAATTCGCCACCATCCATGGCGCATACGCGGGCGTATCGCGCTTCGCGTCAAAGCCATAGCCGGCGATATTCTTCACTACGCGCGCCGCCACATACAGCGGCATGGCGCAGATGGCCTTGCGCGCCTTGACCAGGTAGGTGCGCGGCTGGCCGTCGACCAGTTCCAGGCACAGCGCTTCGACGCCCTGGTCCGTCGTCTGCACGGAAACCACCGTGCCCGCATGACGTTTGACGCCCGATGCCTGCTCCATGGCCGTGGCGACCGGCTGCATGCCGCCCGGCCAGGTCAGCCAGGCGCCATTGCCCGCATTCGCCGCCTGCCCCCAGCGGCTGCAATAGTAATGCAGGCCGGCCCAGGCCGACACCTGGTCGTAGCGCGTGCCGTAGTCGTCGCGGCAGCAGTAGTTCAGATACCAGTGCAGGGTGGGCGAGGTATAGCCTTCGCGCTCCATCCACTGCTTCAAGGTGATGGTGTCGAGCGCCTGCCAGGCCGGGTCTTGCGACGATTCCACTGTGGGAAAGACAAACACGCGCTTGCCGTCATTGCCATGCGTCTGGCGCAGGCGGCGCACCTCGGCAAAGAAGCGCTCGTGCTGCGCCAGTTCCGCAGGCGGTACGCCTTCGGTGGGAATGAAGCCCTCCTGCCAGTGGCCGTTGAACAGCAGGCGTTCCTCGGGCGCGTGCAGGATGTAGCGCTCGTCGTAGTACGGCTTTTCCGCCTGTGGATCGCGCTGGATAATGCCCAGGTCGAACAGGATTTCGCGCACATGGGTCGATTCAGGCGAAGGCAGCGGCAAATAATGGCCGCCCGTAGGATAGGCCAGGTCGCCGAAGTGGCCGCCCGCCGCGTTGCCATATGGCTGCGGCCCATCGATCATGAGGAAATCCTTGTGCCCCAGCTTGTTCAAGCGCCAGGCCGCCGTCAGGCCGGCGATGCCGGAGCCGAGGATGGCCACGTCTGTGGTGATGGTGGCCGAGGGCGCCGGCAGCGCCGTGCGCTCGCGCAGCAGCTTGCGCAGATAGTGCCCCTCTTCCCGGCCCGGATACAGCACCTTCGGCGTGATTTCCTGCCAGCGCAGGTAGGCGGCGATGCTGCCGATGCCAGCGGCGGCGGCCGCCGTGCCGCCGGCGGCCCACAGCATGAAGGAACGGCGCTGCATCAGCGGATCACCCGGTTCCAGTCCTGCTCAAATTCATGCACGAGCGACTGGGTATTCAGGCGATTTGGCGCCATCGGCAGCGGCTGCATATCGGGCGGGAAGATGAACATCTCGCGCGTGGTGTCCGCATTCAGGTAGCGCATCGGCAGGCGGTAGGTCGTCGGCGGTGTGTAGTCGAGCTGGGGCGAAGCGAGGATAAAACCCCATTCGCCGAACGAGGGCACGTAGGCGTGATAGGGCCAGGTGCGCATGCCCACTTCACGCAAGGTCGAATTGATGGTCCAGTAGGCGTGCGGGGCAAAAAACGGCGACGTCGATTGCACCACCATCAGGCCCTTGGCTGCCAGGTGCTTTTTCACCAGGTCGTAGAACGGCACCGAATACAGTTTGCCGAGCGCGAAGCTGGACGGGTCGGGGAAATCGACGATGGCCGCGTCGAACATGTCGCCGTTATTGCGCAGCCAGACGGCGGCATCGGCATTGACGACGGTGACGCGCTTGTCCGAGAACGAATTGTTATTTAACTTTGCCAGCTCCGGGCGCGTAGTAAACGCGGCCGTCATGGCCGGATCGAGGTCGACCACGGTGACGTGTTCGATCTGTGGATAACGCAGGATTTCGCGCAGGGCCAGGCCATCGCCGCCGCCCAGCACCAGCACGCGGCGCGCCCACGGCAAGGCCTCGAGCACGGGGTGCACCAGCGCCTCGTGGTAGCGGTACTCGTCGCGCGAGGAAAACTGCAGGTTGCCGTTGATGTACAGCCGCGTATCGTCCTTCCAGCGCGTGATCACCAGGCGCTGATAGGGCGTGGTGGTGGAATACACGATCTGGTCGCCGAACAGGCCATGTTCTCCCCAGGCCACCATGCGGTCCGACATGGCAAAGCCGGCGATCAGCAGCAGCATCACGGCGCAGGCGCGCAGCAGACGCCCGCTGAGATTTTTCAGCTCGGCGCGGAACACATAAATGCTCCACAGGCCCACGCCCACGTTGAGCATGCCGAACAAAAAGCCCGTGCGCACCAGGCCCAGATACGGCGACAGCACCAGCGGGAACAGCAGGGAGACGGCCAGCGCGCCCAGGTAATCGAAGGTCAGCACGCGGCTGACCAGCTCGGAAAATTCCGTCTGGCGCGTGTTCAGGGCGCGCATCACGAGCGGCACTTCCATGCCGACCAGTGCGCCGATCAGGAACACCATCACATACAATAAGGTGCGAAATGGCGCGGCCATCCACGAAAAGGTCATGAACAGGATGGCGGCCGACAGGCCGCCGATCAAGCCCACGGCCAGTTCGATGTCGACGAAGCGCGACAGCACGTCGTCATCCTTGACATACTTTGAAAAGTGAGCACCCACACCCATGGCGAACAGGTAGCAGCCAATAATGGTGGAAAACTGCAGAATGGAGTCGCCGAGCAGGTAGCTGGACATGGCGCCGGCGATCAGCTCATAGGCGAGGCCGCAGGAAGCGACCACGAAGACGGACAAAATCAGAATCTTTTTGTTCATTGGACTTTTTTTGTTCTAATATGCGTTGACGTTATCAAATGCTCATTGCGAGGAATGCCGTGCCCGACATCCTAAACTATCTGATCCACCTTTTACTGGCCGCCGCGCTGCTGATTGTATTTTTTATCATCTACACGCGCGTCACACCGTATAACGAAGTACTGCTGATCCGCCAGGGCAACCAGGCGGCGGCCCTGTCGCTGGGCGGCGCGCTGCTGGGCTTTTCCGCCACCATCGCCTCGTCCCTGATGCACACGGCCGGCTACCAGCAATTCTTCGCCTGGGCCTTCGGCGCCATGGTGGTGCAATTGCTCGCCTATGTGGTCACCACGCGCCTGCTGCGCATGTCGAAGGACCAGATCGAATCGAACAACAGCGCTTTCGGCGGCTTGCTGGCCGCCATTTCCCTGTCGATCGGCGCCATCAACGCCGCCTGCATTTCCTGACGTTTTACCTCATTCAAGGACACCATCATGAGCCTCGGCAGCTTTATCAAGAAGCAGTTTATCGACGTACTGCAATGGAACGAAGAGACGGAAGGCGTACTGGCCTGGCGCTTCCCCATGCAGGATTTCGAGATCCAGAACGGCGCCATCCTGAATGTGCGCGAATCGCAGGTCGCCGTCTTCGTCAATGAAGGCAAGATCGCCGACGTCTTTGGCCCCGGCACGCACAAACTGACGACGCAGACTTTACCGCTGCTGACCAACCTGAAAAACTGGGACAAGCTGTTCGATTCGCCGTTCAAGTCGGACGTGTATTACTTCAGCACGCGCGTGCAGACGGGCCGCAAGTGGGGCACGCCGCAGCCGATCACCATCCGCGACAAGGATTTCGACATGATCCGCGTGCGCGCCTTCGGCATGTACTCGTACCGCATCGCCGACGCCCGCACCTTCTTCACCGAGATCAGCGGCACGCGCGAAGTCTATACGCGCGACGAGGTGGAAGATCAATTACGCGGTATTTTGATGTCGAGCATGGCCAGCTCGCTGGGCGGCGCGAATGTCCCCTTCCTCGACATGGCGGCCAACCAGGCGCTGATGGCGCAGGAAGTCAAGGATGGCCTGGCGCAGGCATTCGCCCGCTACGGCGTGGGCCTCGACGAATTCAACGTGGCCAGCATCAGCCTGCCCGAGGAATTGCAGGCGGCGCTCGACGAGCGCATCTCGGCCGGCATGAAGGGCGGCCTGGGCGCCGACAAGATGAGCGGCTTTACGAAATTCCAGGTGGCCAATGCGATCCCGCTGGCGGCACAAAACGAAGGCGGCATGGCCGGTATCGGTGCGGGACTGGGCGCCGGGCTGTCGATCGGCCAGGTGATGGCGCAAAGCATGGGCGGCGCGCTGCAGCAGCCGGCTCCGGCCGCACCTGCGGCGCCACCGGCTCCTGCGGAAGTGCCGATCGAAGCGCGCCTGGAAAAACTCAAGGGCTTGCTCGACAAGGGTCTCATCTCGCCGGCCGACTACGACGGCGCCAAGGCTGAACTGCTGAAAAAACTGATCGGCTAAATATTAGCGAAATACGACTGCATGCAAACTGTTTCCTGTCCCAGCTGCGGCGCGGAAGTTCACTTCCGCTCACATGCTTCCGTGCTCGCCGTGTGCGAGTACTGCCACAGCACCATCCTCAAGGACGCCGATTCCGTCAGGGACGTGGGCAAGATGTCGGCCGTCCTGGAAGACTATACGCCGATCCAGATCGGCACGGCCGGCGTGCACGATGGCGTGCACTTCACCGTCGTCGGCCGCATCCAGCAGCGCTACAGCGCCGGCACGTGGAACGAGTGGTATCTGCTGTTCGACGATACAAGCACGGCGTGGCTGGGCGACTCATCCGGCCTGTACACCTTGACGCGCGAGCGCAGCACGCAAGGTAGCTTACCCGTCTTTGGCGAGCTGGCGCCGGGCAAGCGCTACACGATCTGCGGCGAGCCATACACGGCGGCCGAGATCCGCAACGCGGAATGCATCGCCGGCCAGGGCGAACTGCCGTTCAAGGTGGGCGCCGGCTGGCGCATCCAGGTGGCGGACTTCCGCAACTACGCCAGCTTTGTCACGCTTGACTACACGGATGGTCCGCAACCGGTCGTCTACCAGGGCGTCGCCGTCACCCTGGATAGTTTGCAGTGCCAGCTGCTGCGCGACGACGATGCCATCGCCAAAAGCGCCGGCAAATACCGCGGCAAGCTCGATGCGCTCGACTGCCCGTCCTGCGGCAGCGGCATCAAGTACGTACCTGGCGCGGCGGCGCAACTCGTGTGCCCCGCCTGCCATGCGCAGCTCGACGCCAGCGGCCAGGAAGCGCAAGTGCTGGCCATCGGCAAGCAGGTGCACGACAACGCCGACATCACGCTGGAACTGGGCGCCAGCGCAAAGATCAGCAATGTCGATTTCACGGTGATCGGCATGATGCGCCGCGCCGACGACGAAGGCAGCGAGTGGAACGAATACCTGCTGTACAACGCGCGCGCCGGCTTCTTCTGGCTGGTGGAGACGGACGATGGCTGGTCGCGCTCGAACGTGCTGCCGAACTGGCCCAACTGGGCATCGCTGGACGCCGCTACCTGCACGCTCGATGGCGCCACCTACCGCAAACTGTATGACTACGGCTCGCAGGTCGTGTATGCGGCGGGCGCCTTCAACTGGAAAGTGGCCGTCGGCGACAGCACGCATGTGCATGAATTCGAGCAGGGGCAGACCAAACTGGCGGCGGAGCTCACCGGTGAGGAAATGACCTGGTCGCGCTCCGTGCCCGTCGCCTATGACCAGATGGCCGCCTGGTTCGGCGCCGCCTTCCATGGCGCCAGCAAAACGACGAATATCCAGCTGAGCCACCGCGGCATCGCCAAGGTCTTCATCGTCATCGTGCTGGTCCTGAATGCGATCCCGATGTTTGTCTCGTTCTCCAGCACCCTGATGTGGAGTTTGCTGGGCTGCCTGGCGCTGTTCCTGCCCGCCGCTTTTCTCGACAAGAATGCAAAGAATCCCCCATGAGTAAATACGTGATCTATGCCCTGATGGTGACCTTCAGTGTCACGGCCGCCAACTGGGTGCGCATGTTCAAGGTGGCCGGCAGCAGCAGCGGCAGCAGCTGGAGTTCGCGTACGGGCAGCGGCGGCGGCAGCTATGGCGGCGGTTCCAGCGGCGGCAGCCACAAGTAAGCATGACAGCCACACCGCATCTGCCCCTGGGCACCCACTTGCTGGCCGATTTGTCGGGTATCGCGCCGGAACGCCTGCGCGACGGCGCCGCGCTCGAGCGCCTGCTGCGCGATGCGGCCGTCGCGGCTGGCGCGCAAGTACTGCACAGCCATTTCCACAGCTTTGGCGCCGGCCAGGGCGTCACCGGCGTGGTGCTGCTGGCCGAATCGCATATCTCCATCCACACGTGGCCGGAATGCGGCTTTGCCGCCGTCGATATCTTCATGTGCGGCGCGGCGCGGCCGCAACTGGCGCTCGATGCCATCAAGGATGCGCTGCAGGCCGCGCACTGCCAGCTGCAGTCCGTGCGGCGCGCGCCACCCGGGCAAGCATAAGCCCGCTGGTGGAACGCGGGGGGATCGCTTACACTGTCGGCTCATATCCCAACCGTGACTTCCATGCGCCGTTCCGCCCTGCTTGCCCTGCCCCTGCTGCTGCTGGTTTCCGCCTGCAACGACTACACGGCGCCCAGCCTGTACCAGGCCACGACGCCCGAGTGCAAGACGTGGACGGAGGGTTCACGCTTCGAGCTGCCGCGCGGTATCAGCGTGTATGCCACGCCACCCGTCACCCTGAAGGAAGGCGGCACGGAGCTGGCGCTGATTTTTACGCTTCCCATCGGCACGCAAGCCAGTTTCACGCGCCTGTCCTTCCTGCTGGAAGAGCCGAAAAAGCCCCCCTTCGCCGAAGCGAAAGTGCTGACCATCTACCAGCGCGCCATGAACCGCAAGGCGGAAATCGTCGACGTCATCGAGACCTTGCCCATCATGTTTTCCGCCGTCGGTTCAAGCGCCGAAACCCAGTGGCGCCTGCGCCTGCAACTGCCGCGCCAGCTGCCGCGGCGCTTTGACCTGTCGATGCCCGACATGCTCATCGCCGGCAAGCGCTATCCGGTGCGCACGTTTACGTACCGTTACTTCCCCGAGCGCCAGGCTTACGGCATGTGCAGCTGAGCCACACCTTCCGTTGACGCCGGCGCACGCCGCTGGCACACTGGGGTTTTCCATCACACTTGAGGAGTAGACAACATGCGCCATTCGGATACTGCCGTGCTGTCGGCTGCCTGATCACTGTTTTCCCCTGCTAAGCCTTTTTAGCTCGACATTCCCCATACGCGTGATCGCGTAGCCGACGTTCCCCTTCTTTCGTGCCAGTCATGGCGACTGGCGGTGCCTGCACGCGCAGGCTTCATGTCCGCACGCGGACGACAGAATCTGGAATCACGCTACCATGATCGCATTCGATTTTGCGCAACTACGCCTTATCGGGCTGCAGCAGGCCATCGCCAGCGCAGCCACCCAACTCGAACTCTCTTCCCCAACCGCCCAACTGCTGCGCGTTTGCGCCGTGCACCGCGACAGCATCGGCGTGCACGACGGCATCCTGGAACAGCCGGCGCAAATCCTGCCGCGCCTGCTGCATCAGCTGCAGGTGCAAGACCATATTCTTACTGTCGGCGACTGGGTCGCCGCCGAACCCGACGCGCACGCTACGCTGTGGATAACGGCGCACTTATCCCCAGTCACGCAAATCGCCCGGCGCGGCAATGACGGCCGGCGCCAACTGCTCGCCAGCAATGTCGATACGGCCCTGCTGGTGATGGGACTGGACGAAGATTTTAATCCGCGCCGCCTGGAGCGCTATCTGTCCATCGTGCTGGCGGCCCAGGTCAGCCCCGTGGTGGTGCTGAGCAAGGCCGACGTGGCCGACGACGTGCCGGGCAAGCTGGCGCAGCTCAGACAGCGCCTGCCGCCACACGTGCCCCTGTTTGCCATCGATACGCGCCATGCATATGACGTGGCCATCCTGGCACCGTGGCTGGGTGCGGGCCAGACCCTGGTGCTGCTCGGTTCATCGGGCGCCGGCAAGTCCAGCCTGACCAATACTTTATGCGCGACGGAGCAGGCAACCAACGGCGTGCGCCATGGCGACGGGCGCGGCCGGCATACGACGACGGCCCGCTCGCTGCACCTGTGCGCCAGCGGCGCCTGCATCATCGACACGCCGGGCTTGCGCAGCTGGCGCGCCGATGCCGATGCGGATACGCTGGCGGCCACGTTCGACGACATCGCGGCGCTGGCGGCGACGTGCCAGTTCCGCGATTGCCGGCATGCCAGCGAGCCCGGTTGCGCCGTACGCGGCGCCGTCGATGCGGACCGCCTGCGCAATTATCACAAGCTGCTGCGTGACGCGCGCCGTATCGAGGAGACGCCGCTCGAGCGCATCGCCGCGCGCGCCAGGTGGAAGACGGTATTGAAGGCGGGACTGGAAAGGGGCAAGGACAAGCGCCGCTGATTTCTGCATAAAAAAAGGCAGCCCGAAGGCTGCCTTTCTTGTGCGGCGCAGATGAAT
Source organism: Janthinobacterium rivuli (assembly GCF_029690045.1). Classification (NCBI taxonomy): domain Bacteria; kingdom Pseudomonadati; phylum Pseudomonadota; class Betaproteobacteria; order Burkholderiales; family Oxalobacteraceae; genus Janthinobacterium; species Janthinobacterium rivuli. The sequence goes on along the minus strand of NZ_CP121464.1, from coordinate 385,033 downwards.
TACATCTTGCGCAGCTTCTGGATCGCTGCCAGTTGCGCAATCGCGCTGGCCAGCTCGGCTTGCGCTTGCGCGTAGTCGATGCCCGAATCCTTGTTGTGGATATTTTCTTCCGCCAACTTCTTCGCTTCCAGCGCTTTCGCTTCGTCGAGGTCGTGACCGCGGATCGCGGTATCGGCCAGGACGGTCACGGTATCCGGTTGCACTTCCAGCAGGCCGCCGGCAACGAAGACGAACTCTTCTTCAGCCTGGCCGACTACCTTGATGCGGACCGCGCCCGGACGGATGCGGGTAATCAAAGGCGTGTGGCGTGGGTAGATACCCAGCTCGCCTTGTTCACCCGGCAACGCGACGAATTCTGCTTCACCTGAAAAAATCAGTTCTTCAGCGGAAACCACGTCAACGTGAATTGTGTGTGCCATGTGTGTCCTATCGGGTTGAAGAACCCCGCCTTGTAAGGGGCGGGGTTAGGCCCAGACTTAACTTAGTTAAGTTTCTTGGCTTTTTCGATTGCTTCTTCGATCGTGCCGACCATGTAGAACGCTTGTTCCGGCAGGTGATCGAGTTCGCCCGAAGCGATCATTTTGAAGCCCTTGATCGTGTCTTTGAGCGAAACGTATTTACCAGGCGCGCCGGTAAAGACTTCAGCGACGTGGAAAGGCTGCGACAGGAAACGCTGCATCTTACGTGCGCGGGCGACCAGCAGTTTGTCTTCCGGTGCCAGCTCGTCCATACCCAGAATCGCGATAATGTCGCGCAATTCCTTGTAGCGTTGCAGGGTCGTTTGCACGGCACGCGCGGTGTCATAGTGCTCTTGACCAACGATCAACGGATCGAGCTGACGCGAGGTCGAATCGAGTGGGTCCACGGCTGGGTAGATACCCAGGGAAGCGATGTCACGCGACAGCGCAACGGTCGAATCCAAGTGAGCAAACGTGGTAGCAGGCGACGGATCGGTGTAATCATCGGCTGGAACGTAGACGGCCTGGATCGAGGTGATCGAACCGGTCTTGGTCGACGTGATACGCTCTTGCAGACGGCCCATTTCTTCAGCCAGGGTCGGTTGGTAACCCACAGCCGACGGCATACGGCCCAGCAGTGCCGACACTTCGGTACCAGCCAGCGTAAAGCGGTAGATGTTGTCGACGAAGAACAGAACGTCTTTGCCTTCATCACGGAACGATTCAGCGATCGTCAGGCCGGTCAGCGCGACGCGCAGACGGTTACCTGGCGGTTCATTCATCTGACCGTAGACCATCGCCACTTTGGAGTTCTCTGGATTTTCCAGATCGACCACTTTCGCGTCAGCCATCTCGTGGTAGAAGTCGTTACCTTCACGCGTACGCTCACCAACACCGGCGAACACGGACACGCCGCTGTGCGCTTTGGCGATGTTGTTAATCAGTTCCATCATGTTGACGGTCTTGCCTACGCCAGCGCCGCCGAACAGACCAACTTTACCGCCTTTTGCAAACGGGCACACCAGATCGATCACCTTGATGCCGGTTTCCAGCAGTTCTTGCGAAGGCGACAGTTCGTCGTATGCAGGAGCGGTGCGGTGGATCGACGCGATCTGCTCGTGCGACACTGGGCCGCATTCGTCGATCGGGTTGCCCAGCACGTCCATGATGCGACCCAGGGTTGCTTTACCGACTGGCACCATGATAGGTTTGCCGGTGTTCTGGATCATCATGCCGCGACGCAGGCCATCGGACGAGCCGAGTGCAATGGTACGGACAATGCCGTCGCCCAACTGCTGTTGTACTTCCAGGGTCAGTTCCGAGCCTGCCATCTTCAAGGCATCAAATACCTTAGGCATCGCGTTGCGGGGAAACTCAACGTCCACCACAGCGCCGATACACTGAACGATTTTGCCATCAGCCATGTTCGTTCCTTCAATATAGTTAAATTCGTTTAAACCGCAGCCGCACCGGCGACGATTTCGGAGAGTTCTTTGGTAATCGCAGCTTGGCGGGTCTTGTTGTAGATCAGCTTCAATTCGCCGATCACACTACCCGCGTTGTCGCTTGCAGCTTTCATCGCGACCATCCGTGCCGATTGCTCGGACGCCAGATTCTCCGCGACTGCCTGGTACACCAGCGCTTCTACATAGCGCTCCAGCAATTCGTCGATGATGCTTTGTGCATCCGGCTCGTAGATGTAATCCCACGAGTGTGCGCTCTTGTCGGCGACCATTTTGTCAGCCGTCAAAGGCAGCAGCTGTTCGACCACTGGTTCCTGCTTCATCGTGTTGATGAATTTGGTGTAGCACAGGTACACTGCGTCGAGCTTGCCAGCCTGGAACTCTTCGAGCATGACCTTGACGGGTCCGATCAATTTTTCCAGATGGGGCGTATCACCAGTTTGAATGGCAGAGGCGACGATCTTGACGCCGATGCGATTCAAAAAACCCAAACCCTTGTTACCGATGGCAACTGCTTCAATCCGGTTGCCAGCTGCTTCCAGCTCGCGCGACTTCGACGTCACCTGGCGCAGGATGTTGGTATTCATGCCGCCGCACAGACCCTTGTCGGTCGTCACAACGATGAAACCTACTGCCTTCGCTTGCGTACCCTGGGCAGCTGCCAGGAACGGGTGCGTGTATTCCGGATTGGCATTCGCCAGATTGGCGGCGATATTCCGAATCTTGTCACTGTAGGGACGAGCGGCCCGCATCCGGTCTTGCGCCTTGCGCATTTTGGACGCGGCGACCATTTCCATCGCCTTGGTGATCTTCTTCGTATTCTCTACGCTCTTGATCTTGCCTCGTATCTCTTTGCTTGATGCCATGAGTCCTTACTCCTTCTGCGCGTAGGGCGGCGCCTCACTCAAGGTGGGCGCCGCCTGGCCGCTTAATATGCGCCGGATTTCTTGAAATCAGCAATGGCCGCCGACAGAGTTGCTTCGCTGTCTTTGTCGAGTTGCTTGGTTTCTTCGATCTTGGCCAGCAGAGCAGCTTGCTTGGTCTTCATGTAAGCGTGGACACCAGCTTCGAACGACAGCACTTGCTTGACTGGCACGTCGTCCATGAAGCCTTTGTTCACCGAGAACAGCGATACAGCCATCAGCGAGATCGACAGTGGCGAGTATTGGGCTTGCTTGAGCAATTCCGTGACGCGGGCACCACGGTCCAGCTGCTTGCGGGTCGATTCATCGAGGTCCGAAGCGAACTGCGCAAACGCGGCCAGTTCACGGTACTGCGCCAAGTCGGTACGGATACCGCCGGACAGGTTTTTGATGACCTTGGTCTGGGCGGCGCCACCGACGCGCGATACGGAAATACCGGCGTTAATCGCAGGACGGATACCGGCGTTGAACAGCGAGGTTTCCAGGAAGATCTGACCGTCGGTAATCGAAATCACGTTGGTTGGAACGAATGCGGACACGTCGCCAGCTTGCGTTTCAATGATCGGCAGTGCCGTCAGGGAACCGGTCTTGCCTTTGACGGCGCCGTCGGTGAACTTCTCGACGTAGTCGGCGTTCACGCGTGCTGCGCGTTCCAGCAGGCGGCTGTGCAGGTAGAACACGTCGCCTGGGTACGCTTCGCGACCTGGTGGACGGCGCAGCAGCAGCGAGATTTGACGGTATGCAACAGCTTGTTTGGACAGATCATCGTAGACGATCAGTGCATCTTCACCGCGGTCACGGAAGTATTCGCCCATGGCGCAACCGGAGTACGGCGAGATGTATTGCATGGCGGCCGATTCCGAAGCGGAAGCGGCGACAACGATGGTGTATTCCATCGCGCCGTGCTGTTCCAGCGAGCGCACGATGTTCTTGATCGACGAGGCTTTTTGGCCAATCGCGACGTAGATACATTTCATGCCCTGGCCTTTTTGATTGATGATCGCATCAATCGCCACAGCCGACTTGCCGGTTTGACGGTCGCCGATGATCAGTTCGCGCTGGCCGCGGCCAACTGGAACCATCGCATCGATCGACTTCAGGCCGGTTTGCATTGGTTGCGAAACGGATTCACGGGCGATCACGCCCGGTGCGATTTTTTCAATCGCGGCCGTCAGTTTGGTCTCGATGGCGCCTTTGCCGTCGATCGGCTGGCCCAGCGCGTTGACAACGCGGCCGAGCAGCTCAGGACCGACTGGCACTTCCAGAATGCGGCCGGTGCATTTCACCGTGTCGCCTTCGGAGATGTGCTCGTAGGCACCCAGAATCACGGAACCGACGGAGTCGCGTTCCAGATTCATTGCCAGGCCAAACGTGTTGCCTGGGAATTCCAGCATCTCGCCTTGCATCACGTCCGACAAACCGTGGATGCGGCAGATACCGTCGGCGACGGAAATAACCGTGCCTTGATTACGCACTTCAGCGCCGCCGTCAAGACCTTGGATCCGGCTCTTGATCAACTCGCTGATTTCAGATGGGTTGAGTTGCATACTAACTCCTAAAAGTGTTTCTCTCAGCTTGCGCGAGGGGTAAGGGTCTGTCTAAGCTGGCCTGCCGAAGCGCGTGTCTTACGACACCAGTGCAGCGTGCAGTTGCTGCAGCTTGGCGCGCACCGAGGTATCGAGCACTTGGTCGCCAACGACCACGCGCACGCCGCCGAGCAGCGATGGATCCACTGTGACGGCAGGGTTGAGCTTACGACTGAATTTCTTTTCCAGCGTTGCGACCAGCTCGGCCGTTTGGCCTTCGCTCAGATCGAAAGCGCTCGTGATCTCGGCGTCAGCCGCACCTTCCAGGCCATTTTTCAGGGCATGGAATTGCGCGCCGATTTCCGGCAGCAGGCTGATGCGGCCATTTTCGATCAACATCGTGACGAAGTTTTTCACTTCCTCATTGAGCGGCGATTTCAACAACGACAGGATGGTGGCGGCGACGTCGCTTTCCGAAACTTTCGGATTGCGCGCGTACGCCTGTACCTCGGGGTGGCTACCGATCTGTGCCAGTTCGGACACCAGCTCGGACCACGCCGCGAGGTTGCTTGACTCCTTACCAGCTTGGGCTACGCGGAACAAAGCTTCCGCGTAGGGACGGGCGACGGTTGCGAGTTCTGCCATGATTACAGCTCGACAGCAAGACGCTGCAACATTTCGGCGTGAGCCGTAGCGTTAACTTCACGCTTCAAGATCTGCTCGGCACCCTTGACAGCCAGGTCAGCCACCTGAGCGCGCAATTGTTCGCGTGCTTTCGACAGTTGCTGTTCGGCGTCCGACTGGGCTTGCGCAATGATACGCGCAGCTTCAGCTTGTGCATTTTGCTTGATCTCTTCAGCAACCAGCTGCGCGCGCTTTTCAGCGTCCGCAACGCGTTGCGACGCTTCTTCACGTGCACTGTTCAATGCCTCTTGCGCACGCTTTTCAGCGACTGCCATCGAAGCCTGACCTTGATCGGCCGCAGCCAATCCATCCGCGATTCGTTTGGCACGCTCATCCAGCGCGTTGTTCAGCGCTGGAAATACGAACTTCATCGAGAACCAGACCAACACCGCGAAGGTGATCATCTGGCCGATGAGCGACATATTGATGTCCATACCTTTGCTCCTAACTAAAAGTTTCTCCTAGGGTTGGAGCGAATTACTGAGCAACAGCCGTCAGAGCGGACAGGAACGGGTTAGCGAACGTGTACAGCAGAGCAACACCAACGCCGATCATCGAGATAGCATCCAGCAGACCAGCGATAACGAACAGTTTGGTTTGCAGTTGTGGCATCAGTTCTGGTTGACGTGCCGAAGCTTCCAGGAATTTGCCACCCAAGATAGCGAAGCCCAGAGCGGTGCCGATTGCGGCCAGGCCGATGATGATTGCTGCTGCCAGAACGGTCATGCTTTGTACTTGTGCGATCAGAGCTTGCATAAAATTCTCCTAAATTTAAAAACGAAAGATACTAAAAAAACAAAATATAAAGTTAATGATTAATGTTTCTCAACCGCGAGGCTCAGATACACAACCGTCAACGCCATAAACACAAAAGCTTGCAAAGTTACAATCAAGATATGGAAAATTGCCCATGGACCACCCAACGCCCACTGTGCCCACCAAGGCAACAACGCGATCAAGATGAAAATCAGTTCGCCGGCATACATATTGCCGAACAGTCGCAGCGACAGGGAGATCAGTTTTGCAACCAGCTCAACCATTTGCAGCAAGAAATTGACAGGTGCCAGGGCGATCGTGCCGATCAGGCCGCTCGCATGGAACGGTGCCGTGAACAGTTCCTTGATCCAGCCGCCCAGGCCCTTGGCCTTGATCGAGAAGGCGATCACGCACAGCACGACCGACAGCGACATGGCGAAGGTGTGGTTGACGTCGGCGGTCGGCACGGCGCGCAGTTTATGCACGCCAAACCAGCTCAGGATCTTCGGCAACAGGTCAACCGGCAGGAAGTCCATCGCGTTCAGCAACCAGACCCACACAAAAATAGTGATGGCCAGCGGCGCGATGACCTTGCTTTTCGCGTGGAAGGCCCCATTAATAGTGTCATTGACGATTTCCATGACCATTTCGACGAAGTTTTGCAACTTGCCAGGGACACCAGCCGTCGCGCGGCGCGACGCCATATAGAAAACAGCCAGGAAAACAAAGCCCAGAATGGCCGAAATCCAGAACGTATCCAGATTGATCATGCCGTCGGCACTTCTCAGGTGGGCCAGATGGTGACTGATGTATTCTGTGGCGTTGGCCGGGGCAGCATGGCCCGCTTCAATAGCGTGTTCTGTGGTCATAATGAATTTAGATTTGTCGTTTCAGAGCTCAACAGGCCCCAAAACCAATGATTAAACAGCGAGCAATGAAAACCAGTATGCTAAGGTTGCCACCGCGAAACCCAAGATCAGCCATAACCAGGCGGCCGACTGAAACAACACCAGTGCCAATATAAACAGCACCGCTGTGATAAATATTTTCACCACTTCTGCGCGCAAATGCGCCCGGAATGCCTTGTTGGCGTCGCTAGAACCGCGAACCACCAACAGGGCATACACCAGGCTACCGATGACTGCGATAGCGCCGCCGTATGCGGCGGACCAGCCTCTGACATTGCCACCAAAAAACAGGGTGACCGTGGCAAAGCTGATAGCGATTGCTAGCTGCAATGCAACTACTTTGTAGACTGGCTTGGCAATACTTTGTTGTGAATCACTCAATTGCCAAGTTCCCAGAAAAATCTACACACGCAAAGACACGGGATTATAGTTGGCTTTGATCTATAGAGTCAAACGTTGCTGCACCGCAGCAGGGCAATTGCTGCGTGAAACTGACGCTTTACCGACTATTCGCCGCCTTTTGCACCACTATATGGCAAAGCCGCTTGTCTGGCCGCTTCCAGCCGTGTTATCAAGGAATCACGTGGTCCATCCGGAAAGCATGGCCGGATTGTCCACACCGCAGGTCCCCTGTCTTTGCAGCTTGCTATTTAACCACGCAAGCGGGTCAACAAACCATCGAGCACGTCAAGATCGGCAAAATCAATCACCAATTGGCCACGGCCCTTGTTGCCCATCTTGAACACCACGGGGGTGGCCAGCGCATCGGACAGCTCTTCTTCCAGGCGCGCGATGTCGCCCGATTTTTCCTTCTGACGCGGCTCGACCGGGTTGGCCGCTTCCTCGACCGTGCGCGTCACGAGCTTTTCCGTTTCGCGCACGGACAGGCGCTTGGCCACGACCTGGTTGGCCAGGGTGATCTGGCTGGCCGCATCGACGGCCAGCAGCGCGCGCGCATGGCCCATGTCGATATCGCCGGCCATCAACATGGTTTGCACGGGACTGGCCAGGTTCATCAAACGCAACAGGTTCGACACGGCGCTGCGCGAACGTCCCAGCGCAGTGGCCGCTTGCTCATGCGTAAAATTGAAGTCGGCGATCAGGCGGTGAATGCCCTGCGCTTCTTCCAGCGGATTGAGGTCTTCGCGCTGGATGTTCTCGATCAGCGCCATGGCCGCGGCGGCCAGGTCGTCCACGTCGCGCACCAGCACCGGCACTTCCGTCAGGCCGGCCAGTTGCGACGCGCGGAAACGGCGTTCGCCGGCGATGATTTCATATTTGACAAGCCCGCTCAAGGTGTCTTGCCCGATCGGGCGCACCAGGATCGGCTGCATCAGCCCTTGCGCCTTGATCGAGGCGGCCAGTTCGTTCAAAGCCCCCTCGTCCATGCGCGTGCGCGGCTGGTATTTGCCGGCTTGCATTTGCGACACGGGCAAGTTCGACGGTTGATGCGTGTCCGCACTGGCGAAGTCGCCACCGCCGCCGCCCAACAGGGCGTCGAGTCCGCGACCCAGTCCTTTTAATTTTTTCGTAGCCATGCTGTCCTAATCGTGTTTTCAGAGTAAGCGCTTACATCATAAAGTGCAGACGCTCGCCCCTTGTTTACATATGTTTGATGCGTTCGACCATCTCGGCGCCGAAGGCGATATACGCCTGGGCACCTTTCGAGCTGGGGTCGAAGGTCACGCCGGGCAGGCCGTACGATGGCGCTTCGGCCAGACGCACGTTGCGCGGGATGATGGTATTGAATACCTTGTCGCCGAAATGCTGTTCCAGCTGCGCCGACACTTGTTGCGATAATGTCATGCGCGGATCGAACATCACGCGCAGCAAGCCGATGATCTTCAGATCCGGGTTCAGGTTGGCATGCACCTTCTTGATGGTATTGACCAGATCGGACAAGCCTTCCAATGCGTAGTACTCGCACTGCATCGGAATGATCACGCCATGCGCGGCGCACAGGCCGTTCAGGGTCAGCATCGATAATGCCGGTGGGCAATCTACCAGGATGAAGTCATATTCACTATCCACTTCGGCCAGCGCATCCTTCAGGCGGCGTTCGCGGTTGTCGAGCTCGACCATCTCCACTTCGGCGCCGGCCAGTTCGCGGTTCGACGGCAAGACGTCGAAGCGTCCCGCTTCCGAACGCTGGCGTGCCGTTTTGACATCGGACTCGCCCAGCATGACTTCATAGGTCGACGCCTTCAGGCCGGCCTTGTTGATGCCGGCGCCCATGGTCGCATTGCCCTGCGGGTCGAGGTCGACCAGCAGCACGCGCTGGTTCAATTTGGCCAGACCGGCGGAGAGGTTGACGCTTGTTGTGGTTTTACCAACACCACCCTTTTGATTTGCTACACAAAAAATTTTGGCCATGTATCTTCTAGTTGTAAAGAGATGCAAACTTCATCATGCGCCCCGGCATCTGGCCGAAACGATTTATACTGTTTATTTCATTTATACGATATAAATCGTTTATATGATTTATATAATTTATACCGTATAAATTGTTTATATCATTTATTTTCCGGCTTTTAAATTCTTGCTATAAATACCAGATGACGCTCTGCATTTAGCCCTGGCACCTGAATCGCTCGTAATTGCGTCACTTGCCAGTCCGCCGGCAGTCGCTCTCTCTCGTCTGGCGGTGCCACCCCTTTCAAGGCGATGAATTGCCCACCCTCGGCCAGCACGTGATTCGACCAGTTGACGAAGTCGGATAGGTCGGCAAAGGCGCGCGAGGTGATCACGTCGAATTTCTGCTGCACTTCCAGCTGTTCCACCCGTTTCGTGTACACGGTGACGTTGCTCAAGCCCAGTTCCGCCTTCACTTGCGTCAAAAATGCCGTCTTTTTATGCACCGTGTCGATCATCGACACTTTAATATCAGGCCGCGCGATGGCCAGAACCATGCCCGGCAAGCCGCCGCCGGCGCCCACGTCGAGTACATTCTTGGCGTCCGCGAACGCCGGCACGGCGGCCAGCGAATCGAGCACGTGCAGGGTCAGCATCTGCAGGGGGTCGCGCACCGACGTCAGGTTGTACACGCTGTTCCATTTGGCCAGCAAGGCCAGGTAATCGAGCAGTTTTTCCGTCTGATCCGCGCTCAGGTCGAGCCTCAGCGCGGCGATGCCTTCATTCAAAATAGGGGCCAATGCGGCCCGGTCAAACTGCTTCATTCAACAACCTCGTCCTTTAAAGTGGTGGTCTGTATTTCGGCCTGACCTGCACCAAAGCCGCGCTTTTTCAGGTGCACCAGCAGCAGCGAAATGGCCGCCGGCGTCACGCCGGAAATGCGCGAGGCCTGGCCCAGGGTTTCCGGGCGCTGCTTGTCGAGTTTTTGCCGCACTTCGACCGACAGCGCGCCGATATCGAGGTAATTGAAACCTTCCGGCAAAGCCAGGTTTTCATAGTGTTCGTGGCGCTCGATTTCCTTGCTCTGGCGCTCGATGTAACCCGCATATTTGAGCTGGATTTCCACCTGTTCGCGCACGGCGGGGTCCTCCACACCGGGGCCGGCCAGGGCCTGGCCTTCCATGCCCGTCATGCTCATCAGGGTGTCGTAGGCGACGTTCGGACGGCGCAGCAAGTCCGCCAGCGAATACTCGCGCTCGATGGCTTGGCCAACGATGCGTTCCGATTCCGCAGCCGCCAGGATGCGCGGGTTGACCCACGTGGAACGCAGGCGCTCGAGTTCGCGCGCCACCGCTTCGCGCTTGGTCTCGAACGCTTGCCACTGGGCGTCGCCGACGCAGCCCAAAGCGCGGCCGATTTCCGTCAAACGCATGTCGGCATTGTCTTCGCGCAGGCTCAGGCGGTACTCGGCGCGGCTGGTGAACATGCGGTACGGCTCCTGCACGCCCTGGGTGATCAAATCGTCGACCAGCACGCCCAGATAAGCCTCGGAGCGGCCCGGTACCCAGGCTTCCTTGTCCTGCGTCAGCAAGGCCGCATTCAGGCCCGCCAGCATGCCTTGCGCGGCCGCTTCCTCGTAGCCGGTGGTGCCGTTGATCTGGCCGGCAAAGAACAGGCCGGCGACGGCCTTCGTTTCCAGCGACGCCTTCAAGCCGCGCGGGTCGAAATAATCGTATTCGATGGCGTAGCCGGGGCGCAGGATGTGGGCGTTTTCCATGCCCTTCATCGATTGCACCAGGGCGATCTGCACGTCGAACGGCAGGCTGGTGGAGATGCCGTTCGGATAGAACTCGTGCGTCGTCAAGCCTTCCGGCTCGAGGAAGATCTGGTGCGATTCCTTGCCCGAGAAACGGTGGATCTTGTCTTCGATCGAGGGGCAATAGCGGGGGCCGACGCCCTCGATCACGCCCGTGTACATGGGGCTGCGATCGAGGCCGGCACGGATGATGTCATGCGTCTGGCTATTCGTGTGCGTGACCCAGCACGGCACCTGACGCGGGTGCATGGACGTGTTGCCCATCACGGAAAACACGGGCACGGGATCGAGGTCGCCCGGCTGTTCTTGCATCACGGAAAAGTCGATCGTGCGGCCATCGATGCGCGGCGGCGTGCCCGTTTTCAAGCGACCCTGCGGCAGCTTCAGCTCTTTCAAACGGGCCGACAGCGAAATGGAGGGTGGGTCGCCGGCGCGGCCAGCCGAGTAATTGTTCAAGCCCACGTGGATCTTGCCGTCGAGGAAAGTACCGGCCGTCAGCACGACGGCGCGCGCGAGAAACTTCAAACCGATCTGCGTCACGGCGCCAACGACCCGGTCGCCTTCGACGATCAGGTCATCAACGGCTTGCTGGAACAACCACAGGTTAGGCTGGTTTTCCAGGCGCGTACGGATGGCGGCCTTGTACAAAAGACGGTCGGCCTGGGCGCGCGTGGCGCGAACTGCCGGGCCTTTCGAAGAGTTCAGGATGCGGAACTGGATGCCGGACTCGTCGGTGGCAATCGCCATCGCGCCGCCCATGGCATCGACTTCCTTGACCAGGTGGCCCTTGCCGATGCCGCCGATGGAGGGGTTGCACGACATCTGGCCCAGTGTCTCAATATTATGCGTGAGCAATAGCGTCTTCTGCCCCATGCGGGCGGAAGCGAGGGCCGCCTCGGTACCGGCGTGACCACCACCGACAACGATGACGTCGAATTCTGTAGGAAATAACATGATAAATAGGTAACAGTGCAAGTAAAAATGCGGGAAGAGAGCTCCGATTATAGAGTCTTTTTGCAAGCGCAACCTTGCAACGGCCAATTTTTGCTTAATTTTTACTCAGCAGTGGCAAGTCAACGGTGTTTTCTGTTTCACGTGGAACACGAATCGCATCCAGGATGGAGGTGCGGCACTGGACAATGTTTGCTACAATTGCCGCATCGTCTGCATTCGTGGTCACGCCAGTGGCCAACGGGACGATCATCCAGGAGGACGGCCTCCCCCATCATGGGAACACACCGGGACGGCCCGCTCTGTATAAGGAGCCGCCATGGCCTGGATACTCTTACTGATTGCCGGCATGTTTGAAGTCGTGTGGGCATACTCGATGAAACTCTCCGAGGGTTTCACCAGACTCACTCCCTCCGTCATTACCATCGTCATGATGATCGCCAGCTTCGGCTTGCTGTCGCTGGCCATGCGCACCCTGCCCCTGGGCACGGCCTATACGATCTGGACGGGCATCGGTGCCGTCGGCGCCTTTATCGTCGGCATCGTCTTTCTGGGCGAGCAAGTCAACACCATGCGCGTGTGCGCCGCCGTCCTCATCGTGTGCGGCATCGTGCTGATGAAACTGTCGTCCAGTCACTGAGAGGAATCCCATGCTCCTCGAAAACTATTTTCCCGTCCTGCTGTTCATTCTGATCGGCATCCTCGTCGGCATCGTGCCCATGCTGCTGGGGCGCACGCTCGGTCCGCACAAACCCGATGCGCAAAAACTGTCGCCGTACGAATGCGGCTTCGAGGCATTCGGCGACGCGCGCATGAAGTTCGACATCCGTTTCTACCTGGTCGCCATCCTCTTCATCCTGTTCGATATCGAGGTGATCTTCCTGATGCCGTGGGCGGCCAATGTCAACGAACTGGGCCTCGCCGGTTTCTGGGCCGTCGTGGGCTTTCTCGCCGTGCTGACCATCGGACTAATCTATGAGTGGAAGAAAGGCGCGCTGGAGTGGGAATAACCCCCGCTTCTGGTTTCACGTGAAACAGGCGCGGGGCGGGAAAGCGGAGTAAGCTTGGCTTCTGTCCTTATCGTCAGGAGCCTGCATGTCCGCCTTCCAGTTCCGCACCGTGCCGCACCTGATCGTCGAAGCGGGCGCCGCCGCCCAGCTGGGCGTACACATCGCCCATCACTTCCCCACCGTGCGCCGCGCCCTGCTCGTCACGGACGCAGGCTTTTTGCGCACGGGCCTGGCCGACGCCTCCCTGCGCAGCTTGCAAGCCGCCGGCATCGAAGTCCACGTGTTTTCCGACGTGCAAGCCGATCCGCCCGAAGCCATCGTGCTGGCCGGCGTGGCCCAGGCGCAGATGTTTCACGTGGAACTGATTATCGGCCTCGGTGGCGGCAGCTCGCTGGATGTGGCCAAGCTGATCGCCGTGCTGGCGCCGGGCCACCAGGAACTGGCGCAACTGTATGGCATCGGCAATGTCCACGGCCAGCGCCTGCCCCTGGTGCAATTGCCGACCACGGCTGGCACGGGCTCGGAAGTGACGCACATCGCCATCGTCACCACGGGCGCCACCAGCAAGATGGGCGTGGTCGCGCCGCAACTATATGCGGACCTGGCCATCCTCGACGCCAGCCTGACCCTGGGCTTGCCGCCCGCCGTGACGGCCGCCACCGGCATCGACGCCATGGTGCATGCGATCGAAGCGTACACCAGCCGCCTGCTGAAAAACCCTTTGTCCGACATGCTGGCCACCCAGGCGCTGTCGCTGCTGTCGAGCAACCTGGTCACCGCCTGCCGCGATGGCAGCAACTTGCCGGCGCGCCAGGCCATGCTGCTCGGTGCCATGCTGGCCGGCCAGGCGTTTGCCAATGCGCCCGTGGCTGCCGTGCACGCGCTCGCCTATCCCATCGGTGGACTGTTCCACGTGCCACATGGCTTGTCGAACGCGCTGGTACTGCCGCACGTGCTCCGTTTCAATTTGTCCCACGCGGCGCCCTTGTATGCGCAACTGGCCACCATCCTGCAGCCCGGCATCGCGGGCAGCGAGGAGGCGCGCGCCGTGGCCTTGATCGATACGATGCAGGAGATCGCCCTGGCCACCGGTATCGCGCGCACCCTGCGCGACGTGGGCATCGCGGCCAGCGACCTGGACAGGCTGGCCGATGAAGCCATGCTGCAGACGCGTTTACTGGGCAACAATCCCCGTCCCGTCACGCGCAGCGACGCGCGCGCCATCTATGCGGCCGCACTGTGAGCCAGCAAACGCAGCCAGTTCCCCCACCCTGCTACACTGCCGCCATGACACCTCCCGACATCCCCATTCATCCTGACAGCACCAGCTTTCCGCACGGTGCCTGTGCCGGCTGCCATGACGGCACGCCGCTGCCGTTTGCCTTCGAGTATGCGTATCAACCCATCGTTGACCTCGCCACGCGCAGCATCTATGCGCACGAGGCGCTGGTGCGCGGCCCCAACGGCGAAAGCGCGGCCAGCGTGCTGGCGCAAGTGAACGACGCCAACCGCTACCGCTTCGACCAGGCTTGCCGCGTCAAGGCCGTGGCCGGCGCCGCCAGGCTGGGCATGCAGGGATATCTGTCGATCAACTTCCTGCCCAACGCCGTCTACCGTCCCGAAGTGTGCATCCGCAGCACCCTGGAAGCGGCCAGGCTGCATCATTTCCCTACCGATAAAATCATCTTTGAAGTGACGGAAGGCGAACGGGTACAAGACCGTCCCCATCTGGTCGAGATCTTCCGCGCCTACCGGCGTTTCGGTTTCCAGACGGCCATCGATGATTTCGGCGCCGGCTATGCGGGCTTGAACTTGCTGGCCGAATACCAGCCCGACATCATCAAGATCGACATGGACCTGGTGCGCGACATCGATACGCACGCACCGCGCCAGGCCATCGTGCGGGCCATCGCCAGCCTGTGCCGTGAGCTCGGCATCCGCGTGCTGGCCGAAGGTATCGAGACGCGCGCCGAGCGCGATTTTCTTTCCGGCTGCGGCATTTCGCTGATGCAGGGCTACTGGTTTTCCAAGCCCGTCTTCCAGGGACTGGGCGATATCCCGGACACGGCCTGGGCATAAAAACGGCCACGTGAAACGTGGCCGCAGCGTCCACAGGCGAGACAGCCTAGTTGGGAATATCGACGACAGTCCCCGTCACGCCGATGACATTGCCAGGTGCCGGCGTTGCCGCAATCACCGGCACGTTGACATTCGTGATCAGGGTCGATGCATCGGCACGCGTCACCGTGCGCACTACCTGCGATGGCGGCAAGGATTGCTTGGCATGCAGGTGCGCATACATGGCATCTAACGCCCGGTTCAGGTACACGTGCAGCGGCACGATCAGGGTCGGCAAGGCGCTGCTGAAGGAATCGAAATGGTTGGCGTTCGTTACCTCGATATAGCGCAGCTTGCTATTGCTCCCCTCTACGGCAGCGTTCAGGCCCAGATAGGCGCGCGAAGCGTGATTGACGGGAATCAGGGTGTCGCTGCGGCCGTGCACGATGATGGCCGGCTTGCCGTTCAATTTGCCGGTGGCCGCGACCTCGGCCATGCCTGCCCGCACGCGCACGCTTTGCGCAGCCAATGTCCCCTGCAAGTTGGCGCCGCTGACGGTGTCGCGCCCCGTCGCCAGGCTGCGCAGGCACAGGAAGCCATCGAGCGACTGGTCCGCCAGGCTGTTTGACGGCGACACGCCGGCCGTGTACACCTTGGCGCCGCCCACGCTGTTCTCGTACATGACATTGCCAAGAATACCGTTTTGCGCGGCAAAGCTGGCCGCCTTTTGCGCGGAGGTAAACGCGATCGGATTGCCGCCGCCGTCCGTCTGCGCAAACGTGAAACCGCACACTTTATCGGTCACGGAGAATTTTCCATACGCATATGCATACGTGACGGCCACGAGGATGTTTGTGCCCGCGTGCGCTGCCTGCAGCGGATCGGAATCGACCAGCCAGCCATACGCGCGCAAGCGCTGCTTCGCGTCCGCCTGCTGCGCCGCCAGGTCGGCACCGTTCAATAGCCCCTTGGCCACGAGCGCCGTGCAGCGTCCCGCATTGCCGGCCACCGAGGCGATGCACGGTTGATACAGGGCCGCATAGGTGGCGTAGTCGAACAGCGCGCGGCCGGGATTGGCAACCGCCGCCCCGCCCTGGCGCACAGTGTAGGCGCTCGACGCCGCCGGCTGGATTTGCGGCTCGCTGACCGCCACGCCGCCGATCAAGCCCTTGCTATCCTGTTCCGCCGCCAGCAAGGCCGAGCCGGCGCCGTTGGAAATGCTCGAGGCAATCGTGATGGTGTTCTTTGGCGTCAGGCGCACGACGCGCGCACTGCCGTCGCGGGCCAGCACGCCGTAGCGCTCGTTCAACACGTAATACGCCATCTCGACGGCCTGCAAGGTGACCTTGCCCCAATCCTTTTCCGGATTTTGCTGCGAGTGCGCATGCTTGAAGGCGATGCGGTTCGGATTACTGCCCGCCCAGGCCAGCCGCTCGGCGTCGCTCAAGTCCGGCGCGAAGAGCGCGTTCTTGCCGGCGGCCACCCTGCCCGCGCGCAGGCCGTTCTGCAGGTTGACGCTGTCGTCCTCGAACACGTACAAGCCCGTGCCGGAACCCTTGTCCGCATACGCCACGGCACAGCCTTTTTTCAAGCCCCACTCGCCCGAGCTGCCGATGGCTCCGTAAATGCCGCGCGAGCCGCTCGACGTGCCCGTGACGATACACGCATGGTCGGGATCGAAGCTGGCCGGCACCTGCACCATCAAGGTGACGTTCTTCTTGCCCGTGCCATCGTCGGCATAGGCGATGTATTCGCTGCCCGCGACCAGGCCCTCGCCCGTGCCCACGTTCCCGGACGCATCCACGTTCGGTCCGTACAAAGTACCGTAGCCGCTGTTGGCGGCAATGTCGAGCACGGCGCGGTAATTGGCGTAGATGGCATTGCGGCGCAGTTCGAGCGGCGTCGGCTGTTCCACGTTCGCATACGCGGGAGTTGCTCCCGCCAGCCCCGTCTTGCCCAGGCCAGCCGTGAGTAAGTCGTTCGTCTTGCCGTCGTAGTCGGCCCGCGTGATCGTGCCCAGGTAGCCGGGCATCTGGTTCAGTTCTTCCGGCGCATGGTTGCTGCCGCAGGCTGCCAAGGCCAGCAAGGTGCACAGGCTTGCGCCAGTGCCTGCGCGCGTGATCGTCGTTTGCATGGTGGTACTCTCCGTTAAGGTAACAGTGGACGCACAATGAAAAACGCCGGACGATTCGTCCGGCGTTGCTTGAAAATCAGACCGCGGCTTTGGCTGGCCTGCCGCCGAAGCGCGCGATGGCTTCGCCGACAATGCCGCGCCGGAACATCAGCACGCAGATGACGAAGATCACGCCGGTCACCATGCCCACCGATTCGCCCAGGGTGCCGAACCACTCGATGCCCGTATGCGTGGCCAGATAGGTACCGACATCGCCCAGCTTGTTTTCCAGTGCGATGATCAAGACGGCGCCGAGGATGGGACCGGACAAGGTGCCCATGCCGCCGACCAATGTCATCAGCACGACCAGACCCGACATGCCCCAGTACACGTCGGTCAGCGTTTCAAAGCCCAGCACCAGGGTCTTGGTGGCGCCGGCCAGTGCGGCCAAGGAAGCGGACAGGACGATGGCCATCAGCTTGTACTTGTTGACGTCGTAGCCGAGCGAGATGGCGCGCGGTTCGTTTTCCTTGATCGCCTTGAGCACCTGGCCGAACGGCGAGTGGATGGTGCGCACGATCAGGGCGAAGCCGGCGACAAAGATGGCCAGCACGACGTAGTACAACACCGTGTCATTGCCCAGGTCTATCGTACCGAGCAAGGTTCCACGTGGAACACCCTGCAAGCCATCCTCGCCGCCCGTGAACGGCAGGCGCAAGGCCAGGAAGTACACCATCTGCGCCAGCGCCAGGGTGATCATCGTAAAGTAGATGCCCTGGCGGCGGATCGCCAGGCCGCCGATCACCAGGCCCAGCAAGGCGCCCGTGGCGACGCCGGCCAGCAAGCCCAGTTCCGTTGGCCAGCCCCAGGTGCGCAGCGCATAGCCGGTGACATAGCCGGCCCCGCCAAAAAACGCCGCATGGCCAAACGACAGCAAGCCCGTATAGCCGATCAGCAAGTTGAAAGCGCAGGCAAACAGGGCAAAGCACAGCAACTTCATCAGGAAGACGGGATAGCCGTAAAACGGGGCCGCCAACGCCAGCAGCAAGGCAATGGCGTAGCCTACATTCTTATTCATCGTGGTAGCTCCAATACATGACTGATGAGGATTACTTTTCTTTGCCGAACAGGCCGGCGGGACGCAGCAGCAGCACGATGACCATCACCACGAACACCACGGTGGCCGAGCCTTCCGGGTAGAACACGCGGGTCAGGCCCTCGATCACGCCCAGGCCCAGGCCCGTCAGGATGGAACCCATGATGGAACCCATGCCGCCGATCACCACCACGGCGAACACGACGATGATCAGGTTCGAGCCCATCAGCGGCGAGACCTGGATGATGGGCGCCGCCAGCACGCCGGCGAAACCGGCCAGCGCCACGCCGAAGCCGAACGTCAGGGTGACCATCAGCGGCACGTTGATGCCGAACGCTTCCACCAGTTTCGGGTTTTCCGTGCCGGCCCGCAGGTAGGCGCCGAGCTTGGTTTTTTCGATGACGAACCAGGTCGCCAGGCAGACGGTGAGCGAGGCGATCACCACCCAGGCGCGGTAGTTCGGCAGGATCATGAAACCGAGGTCCGTCGCGCCGGCCAGCGCTTCGGGCACGGCATACGGCTGGCCCGAGACGCCATAGAAGGAGCGAAACACGCCTTCCATGATCAGGGTGATGCCGAAGGTCAGCAGCAAGCCATACAGGTGGTCGAGTTTATACAGCCAGCGCAGCATGGTTTTTTCGATCAGGATGCCGACCAGACCGACGAGGATCGGGGCGATGACCAGCATGGCCCAGTAACTGATGTCGAAATAGCTGAGGCCCATCCAGGCCAGGAAGGCGCCCATCATGTACATGGCGCCGTGCGAGAAATTAATAACGTTAAGCAAGCCGAAGATGACGGCCAGACCGAGGGACAACATGGCATAGAACGAGCCGTTGACGAGACCCAGCAGCAGCTGGCTCATCATCGCTTGTATTGGAACGCCGAAAATTTCCATGGCATCACAGTATAAAAAGCACCGCCGGACAGCGGTGTGGTATCAAGGGAAACGCGCCGCCGCAAACGGGTGCGGCGGCGCAAGGCGTACCCTGCGGGCAAAGCGTGCAGGACGGAGCGCCCGCGCACAGGCGGGCGATCCGCAAGGATTGCTACAGCATTACTTCCACAGCGAACACTTCGATTCAGCCTTGGTCACATACGCCTGTGCACCGGGCACGGTGGCGACCACCTTGTAGTAATCCCATGGGTACTTCGACTCGGACGGTTTCTTCACTTCCATCAAATACATATCGTGCACCATGCGGCCATCGGGACGCACTTCGCCATTCTGGGTGAACATGTCGTTGATCTTGGTCTTTTTCAGGTAGGCCATGACCTTCTCGGTGTCATCCGTACCGATCGCCTTGACGGCTTTCAGGTAATTCGCCGCCGCCGAATAGTCGGCCGCCTGCAGCATCGACGGCTCTTTCTTCATCTTGGCGAAATAGCGTTTCGACCAGGCGCGCGTTTCAGGATTCAAGTCCCAGTACCAGCCATCCGTCAGGTACATGCCCTGCGTCAGGTTCAGGCCAAGCGAATGGATGTCATTGATGAAAATCAGCAAGCCGGCCAGTTTCATCGATTTCGTCAGGCCGAACTCGTTGGCCGCCTTGATGCTGTTGATGGCGTCGCCGCCGGCATTGGCCAGGCCGAGGATTTGCGGCTTGGACGATTGCGCCTGCAGCAGGAAGGAAGAGAAGTCCGAGGCGCCCAGCGGATGCTTGACGCTGCCCAGCACCTTGCCGCCGGCCGCCTTGACGACCTCGGCCGTGTCTTTTTCCAGCGAGTGGCCGAACGCATAATCTGCCGTCATGAAATACCAGTTCTTGCCGCCCTGCTTGACGATGGTGCCGCCCGTGCCGCGCGCCAGCGCCACCGTGTCATAGGCGTAATGCACGGTGTAAGGCGTGCACTCTTCATTCGTCAGGCGCGAGGAGCCGGCGCCGATGGCGATGAAGATTTTTTTCTTTTCCGCCGCGACCTTGGCCATGGCCAGGCTGGCGCCGGAATTGGTGCCGCCGATCAGCATGTCGACGCCCTGCTGGTCGAACCATTCGCGCGCTTTCGAGGCGGCGATGTCGGCCTTGTTTTGATGGTCGGCGGAAATGAATTCCACCTTCTTACCGGCCAGTACGACGCCAGCATCGGCGATCGCCATCTTGATGGCTTCCGCGCCGCCGAGGCCGTCGACGTCGGAATACACGCCCGACATGTCGGAAATAAAACCGATCTTGATGGTGTCGCCCGATACCTGGGCATGCGCGGCGGCGGACAAGCCCAATGCGCACAGGGTGGCGGTGGCAATGGCGATAGCGTTACGTTTCATAGTGTCTCCGTTGGGATTATTGTTTGCTATTCAGTCGATTGCTGGACGATGACGAGTACAACAGACTACATGGGGGCTACACGCCAAGCAGCTCGGTCAGTACCGGCATCTTGGCCTCCAGTTCGGATGCAGCAAAAGTCTCGACGATCTGACCGTGCTCCATCACATAAAACCGGTCCGCCAGCGGCGCGGCAAACCGGAAATTCTGTTCCACCATGACGATGGTGTAACCCTTCGCTTTCAGGGTGGTGATCATGCGCGCCAGCCCTTGCACGATGACGGGCGCCAGGCCTTCGGAAATTTCATCGAGCAGCAGCAAACGCGCGCCCGTGCGCAGGATGCGCGCCACGGCCAGCATCTGCTGTTCCCCGCCCGACAGGCGCGTGCCCTGGCTGTGGCGGCGTTCCTGCAAGTTCGGGAACATGGCGTAGATTTCCTCCACCGACATGCCCTTCTCGCCGCTGGCCAGGGTCGGCGGCAGCAGCAGGTTTTCCTCGGTCGACAGCGACGAGAAAATGCCGCGCTCTTCGGGACAATACCCGATGCCCAGGTGGGCGATTTTGTGCGTGGCCAAACCTATCGCTTCGACGCCGTTGACTTTGATGGAGCCCGTGCGTGCGCCCGTCAAGCCCATGATGGCGCGCAAGGTGGTGGTGCGGCCGGCGCCGTTGCGGCCCAGCAAAGTCACCACTTCGCCCTGCTCCACTTTCAGGTTCACGTCGTGCAGGATGTGCGACTCGCCATACCAGGTGTGCAGCTGTGCGATTTCCAGTGCGGGTGCCTTGTTGCTAACGGTCATCAATGTGCCCCTTCCAGTTCGGCGTGGGTGGTGCCCATGTACGCTTCCATCACTTGCGGATTGCGCGACACTTCCGCGTAACTGCCTTCGGCCAGCATGGCGCCGCGCTGCAGGACGGAAATCTTGTCGCAGATGCCGGAAACCACGCTCATATTGTGTTCCACCATCAAAATCGTGCGGCCAGCCGACACTTTTTTAATCAGCTCCGTCACGCGGTGCACGTCTTCGTGGCCCATGCCCTGCGTCGGTTCGTCGAGCAGCATCATTTCCGGTTCCATCGCCAGGGTGGTGGCAATTTCCAGCGCCCGCTTGCGCCCGTAGGGCATGTCGACCGTGATGGTATCGGCAAACTCCGTCAGGTCGACTTCGGCCAGCAAGGCCATGGCACGGTCGTTAAGCTGGTTCAATGCCCGTTCGCTTTGCCAAAAGTGGAACGAGGTACCGAGCTGGCGCTGCAAGCCGATGCGCACATTTTGCAGCACGGAGAGATGCGGGAAGACGGCGGAAATCTGGAAGGAACGGATCACGCCCATGCGCGCGATCTGAGCCGGTTTGGCGGCCGTGATATCTTTCCCATTGAACAGGATCTGTCCGGAAGTGGGGACCAGGAATTTGGTGAGCAAGTTAAAACACGTGGTCTTGCCGGCGCCGTTAGGACCGATCAAGGCGTGGATATGGCCCCGCTCTACCTTCAGGTTCACTTCGCTCACAGCGGTGAAACCCTTGAATTCCTTGGTCAAATTTCTTGTTTCCAAGATTACGTTTGACATCGTGTCTCCTAGTTGTACTTTTTGTACTACTTAGTCATTTTTATAATACACAACTTAAATTTAACGCACAATACAGTATAACTACGGGGATTTTTCGCCAGCCCGAATGGCGCAAACTCGCACGCTTGCCCGGCTATTTCCACGCCGCATGTATCATTTGCGCCGCTTTTTCCGCGATCATCACGGTGGGCGAATTCGTATTACCAGAAGTAATGTACGGCATGATCGAGGCATCGACGACGCGCAAACCAGCCACGCCGATCACGCGCAACTGGCTGTCGACCACGCTCGACGGATCGCTGGCCTGGCCCATGCGGCAAGTACCCACCGGGTGAAAGATGGTGGTGCCGATCTGGCTGGCCGCCTGCGCCAGCTCTTCTTGGCTCTGGAATTGCACGCCGGGCTTGTATTCTTCCGGAGAGAATTGTTTCAGGGCCGGCGCGGCGGCGATGGCCCGCGTCAGCCGCAAGGCGTCGGCCGCGACCTTGCGATCCTGCTCGGTACTCAGATAATTGGGCACGATCTTCGGCGCCGCGTAGCTGTCGGCAGACGCGATGTGGACGTGGCCGCGCGAAGTGGGACGCAGATTGCAAACGCTGGCAGTAAACGCGGGAAACGCGTGCAAGGGTTCGCCGAATTTGTCGAGCGACAGCGGTTGCACGTGATATTGCAGGTTCGGCGTGGCTTGCAGCGGATCGGACTTGGCGAACGCCCCCAGCTGCGACGGCGCCATCGACATGGGCCCGCTCTGGAACAGCGCATATTGCAAGCCGATCTGCATCTTGCCCAGCATATTGCCCGCCATGATGTTCAGGGTTTTCACGCCCTGCACCTTGTATACCATGCGCAGCTGCAGATGGTCCTGCAAATTGCCGCCCACGCCGGCGGCATCGACCACGGGAACAATCCCATGCTGCTGCAGCAAGGCGGCCGGGCCGATACCGGACAGTTGCAGCAATTGCGGTGAACCGATGGCGCCCGCCGTCAGCAGGGTTTCCCGTTTGGCCGTCGCCTGCCATTGCGTGCCGCCGCCCGTAAACACGATGCCCGTGCAACGCGGTCCCGACTCCGAAGCTTCAATCAATAAACGTTCCACGTGGCAGCCCGTCATGATGGTCAGATTCGGGCGGCGCGATGCCGGTTTCAAAAACGCTTTCGAGGTATTCCAGCGGATGCCGCGGCGCTGGTTGACGTCGAAATACGCGCTGCCGCTGTTGTCGCCGCCATTGAAATCGCTGGTTTTCGGAATGCCGACCTGCTGCGCCGCATCGCGGAAGGCGTTCAAAATATCCCACGACAGCCGCTGTTTTCCACTCTCCACTCACCACCGACGCCATGGTTTTCCGAGGCGCCGCCGTAGTAATCCTCGCTTTGCTTAAAGAGCGGCAAGACCTTGTCCCAGCGCCAGGAAGCGTCGTCCGTCAAGTCGGCCCAGTGGTCGTAATCGCCGGCCTGGCCGCGCATATAGATCATGCCGTTGATGGAAGAGCTGCCGCCCAGGACTTTTCCGCGTGGATAGATCAGGCTGCGCCCGCCCAGTCCCGCGTCCGCCTGGGTGGAATACAGCCAGTCCGTGCGGGGATTGCCGATGCAATGCAGATAGCCGACGGGGATGTGGATCCACACGTAATCGTCCTTGCCGCCCGCTTCCACGAGTAAAACGTTGGCGTCCTTGTCGCGCGTGAGCCGGTTGGCCAGCACGCAACCTGCCGTGCCGCCGCCCACGATGATGTAGTCGTATTCGCCTGCCGATTCCAATGAAGCTCCTTTCGGTATGCCATCAAGCTGTCGCGCGGCGTGTCTCCCCGCCGCGTTCCGCTACCAGAGTCTGTCTTTCTTCATGCATGCATGGCTGCTGAGCCGTCTTGAGATTACCACCAGTGCCGGGCCAGGGCGACATTAATCGTTGCCAGGGATACGGATAAGCGTCACGGCCAGGTAAAAGAGCACAAAACAAGGGGCTGCAAGCTGTGGATAACCGTATGGATATCCACAGGGACGATATGTGTGTAAACGAAAAATTTTTTCAGCGGCTTTTTTTTGTCCAGAAACCGTCCCAGGCAGATACAACCCTTACTCAGCGCTTATCCGTACGCCAAGCGATTGTTTACAAGGATAAATCGGCACTTATCCACAGAAGATGCACCCGTTAACTACTATTACTATTCTTGTATACGATCTTGTTAAGGTAAACCCGACAACGCACGCTTTGCCTGCTCTGCGTCTTCGGGAAGGTACGCAAGCCTGTCTTCAAAAAAAAAGCCGACGAGCTACCTTGGCTGACAAAAAAAAATCGCGCCAACAACTGAGCGACGAAAACCGACACGGCCGATATCACGCGCACTGCACTGCCAAACCGTTGTGCAAAATGGAAACGTCAACAGACCTGAGCAGGCACAGTGCCAGCAAGCGCTTCGATGTCGAAAAGAGGGGGAATTTACAACGATTGTGGATAAGTCACTTGATATCCACAGGATGACTTGTGCGTAAGCATGAAGTTATGCGCAGGCCCGCATTTTATACAATTTTGCTCCTCGCCTGATACAGCGATTATGCACGCTTTATTTTGCGCGTAAACGATTGATCCTGTTGAAAAAAAGCAACTTATCCACAGAAAAAAACGCGTTTACTATTACTACTATTTTTATATATGAATCTATTGTAAACCGACAAAAAAAGCGGAAGTCCGGGGATATTTCCAAAAAGCATGCAAAACCGTCAAAAAAAAAAGCCAACGGCGACGTCACGAGCCACTGCCAAACCGTCTTCCAGGAATCACCTCGATGCCAGCCTCGGTGAAAGAACAACGCTCGTGGCCGCTTACTGTTGATTGCCAGACCTGGGTCCATGCTGACGAAGCACGTCAAACATGCCACGACAGCAAGAAAATCCGTGATTTTTGCTTGCAGGTGTGGATAAGTGCCTGCATATCCACAGGATGAGATGTGGGAAAAGTCGATCTTTGTCCACAAGCCGATTTTTATCCCAAACAAGTCCTGCCTAGATACAATGCTTGTACGCCTACTTTTTTGTGCGCTAAGTTGATGATTTTTCGATGGTATACCGACTTATCAACAAAAAAATGGCCGTTTACTATCACTACTATTTTTATGTATACATCTTTATTTAAAACACAGAGACAAACGCGAACGGTGGAAAAGTCGCCGAAACGGCTGTTTTCACCATGTAAACCGTTTTGCAATCCCAAAAACCTGTAAAAACAGCATGAATTCACACAAAAATATGCGTTTAGGCATCATCAGTGCCTTGCACGAAGAACAGCAGGGGCTGGTAGAAGCCATGCAAGGCCCCCAGAGGCGTTCGCACGGCATGCGCGACTACACCCTGGGGACCCTGTGGAATATCGACGCTGTGTGCGTCCTGTCGCGTCTGGGCAAGGTTGCCGCTGCCATGACAGCTTCTATCCTTGTGGAAAAGTACGGAGTTACCCACATCGTCTTCACCGGCGTGGCCGGCAGTGGGGATAAACGCGTGAAAGTGGGCGATATCGTGGTGGCTGAAGCACTACTGCAGCACGATATGGACGCTCGCCCTTTGTTTCCCCGCTTTGAAGTGCCGTTGACGGGACTGCAGCGCTTTGCCACGGACCTGGAACTGAGCACGCAACTGGCTGGCGCCGCGGAAGATTTCCTGCGTGACGATGTGTCCAGCGTGCTCAAGGCGGCCGATATTGGGCAATTCGGTCTGCAACATGCACAAGTGCACCGCGGCCTGATCGCCAGCGGCGACCAGTTCATCAGCAGCGCCGCGCATGTGAACCAGCTCAAAGCTGATATCCCCGACCTGCTGGCCGTCGAAATGGAAGGCGCCGCCGTGGCGCAAGTGTGTTTTGAACTGGGCGTGCCGTTTACGGTCATGCGTACAATTTCGGACAACGCCAACGAAGAGGCGGCTGTCGACTTCATGCGTTTCGTGCAAACCGTCGCTTCGCCGTATGCATTGACGGTGATTCAGCAATTGTGCCAGCGCCTGGCTGGCTGATTTTTCATCCAGCGTGCATAAAAAAAGGGCAGAACCACTGGTTCTGCCCTTTTGCGTTGACTGCCTGCTTACATGTTAGACACTGAGCATCATCAAACTCGCGTTACCGCCTGCCGCCGTCGTATTCACGCACAGCGCCCGCTCAGCGACGAGGCGCCACAGGGGGATGACACCCTCCTGCGTGGTGGCGATGGTGGCCACCAGGGCCCCTTCCCGTGCCGCCAGCAGCGGTTTGAGCTGCGCATCGAGGCTAGGCTCGATCATGGCGATCTGGAAATCATGCTTGACCGACACCAGGCTGCTGACGACCTGGATGCGATCTTTCAGCGCCGCCGGCAAGTCGCCCGGGATCAGATCCGGCGTTTGCGCCAGTACCAGGGCCTGATTACCGGTGGCCAGCACGGCCGCCAGCTGGTTCATCAAGGTGCCGGACGTGGCGGCAGCGCACAGTATCGTGCCGCGCGCGGCAAAGCTCAGGGTATTGCGCTCGCCGGTCGGGCCTGGCAAGACGGTGGTGCTGCCCAGCAAGGTGGTGCGCGCATAGTCCTGCGCCAGCTGCTCGATCTTGTCGTGGCCGTGCATCTTGGCCCACACGGTCAGCGCATCGAGGGCCGGCGGCGCCTGGCGCTGGTGCTGCGCGCCGGCTGGCGCATTGCGCTGCAGGCGTTTCAGGTACAGGGGACCGCCCGCCTTGGGGCCGGTTCCCGATTTGCCTTCGCCGCCGAACGGCTGCACGCCGACGACGGCGCCGACGATGTTGCGGTTCACATAAATATTGCCCACATGCGCGCGCTTGGTGATGAAATCGATGGTTTCATCGATACGCGTATGGATGCCCAGGGTCAGGCCGTAACCGCTGTCGTTGATCGATTGCACCAGTTGCGGCAGTTCGGAGCGCTTGTAGCGGATCACGTGCAGCACGGGGCCGAAGACTTCCTGCGTCAATTGCGCCAGCGACTTGATTTCCAGCACGGTCGGGGCGACAAACGTGCCTTTGACGGTCGGCAAATCGAGCGAATAGTGATCGATGGCCATGGTTTTCATCTTGTTGATGTGCGCCAGCAAGTTACTTTGCGCTTCCGCATCGATGACGGGACCGATATCGGTCGCCAGACGGTCAGGATTACCGACGCGCAATTCCTGCATGGCGCCTTTCAGCATATGGATGGTCTTGTCGGCGATTTCCGTTTGCAGGAACAGCACGCGCAAGGCCGAGCAGCGCTGGCCGGCGCTGTCGAAAGCGGACGACATCACGTCCTGCACCACTTGTTCCGGCAAGGCGGACGAATCGACGATCAGGGCATTCTGGCCGCCCGTCTCCGCGATCAGCGGAATGTCGATGCCTTCGGCCACGGCGCGCGCGGACAAGTTGCGGTTGATCAATTGCGCCACTTCCGTCGAGCCCGTGAAAATCACGCCTTTTACGCGCGTGTCATTGCACAGGCCGGCGCCAACGACCTCGCCGCTGCCGGGAAGGAATTGCAGCGCGCCGCGCGGCACGCCCGCCGCATGCAGCAATTGCACGGCGCGGTGGGCGATCAGCGGCGTTTGCTCGGCCGGCTTGGCCAGCACCACGTTGCCGGCGGCCAGGGCGGCGGCCAGCTGGCCCGTAAAGATGGCCAGCGGGAAGTTCCACGGACTGATGCAGGTGACGGGACCGAGCGCCAGGGTGTTCGGCGCGTGTTCCACCTGCGCCGCGTAGTAGCGCAGGAAGTCGACGGCTTCGCGGATTTCCGCGATCGCGTTCGGCAGGGACTTGCCCGCTTCGCGCACGGCCAGGGCCATCAGCTCGATATGGTGCTCTTCGAACAGGTCGGCGGCGCGCAATAACGCTTGCGCGCGGATCGACGGCTCCGTCGTTTGCCAATCCATGGCGTAAGCGCTGGCGCTGGCCAGGGCCGTTTCCACGTCGGCCGGACCGGCTTCCATGACCTTGCCCACGACATCATCGTGCTGGGCCGGGTTGTGCAGCATGTGCGTGGGGCCATTCAGGCTGACGGCGCCATCGATCAGCGGCGCGGCCTGCCAGGTCTGCTGCTGCGCCAGGCCGGTGGCCAGGGTGCGCAAAGTGTCTTCATTCGACAGGTCCAGGCCGGCGGAGTTCTTGCGCTCGTTGCCAAACATGTCCAGCGGCAGCGGAATCGACGGGTGCGGCAAGCCGCCCTGCAGGCGCGCCTGCTCGAGCGGATCGCGGATCAGACTATCGATGGCCACGCTTTCGTCGACGATCTGGTTGACGAATGACGAGTTGGCGCCGTTTTCCAGCAGACGGCGCACCAGGTAGGCCAGCAGGGTTTCATGCGAACCGACGGGGGCGTAGATACGGCAGGGCTTGTCGAGGTTATCGCGTCCGACGACCTGGTCGTACAAGGTCTCGCCCATGCCGTGCAGGCACTGGAATTCGTAGTCGGTAATGCCGTCGCGTTTCGCCCAGGTATAAATGGTCGACAGGGTTTGCGCGTTGTGCGTGGCAAATTGTGGGTAGATATCCTTGCTGGCGGCCAGCAGTTTTTGCGCGCACACGAGGTAGGAGACGTCCGTGTAGACCTTGCGCGTGTAGACGGGATAGCCTTCCTGGCCGTCGACTTGCGCGCGTTTGACTTCCGCATCCCAATACGCGCCTTTTACCAGGCGCACCATGAACTTGCGGCCGCTGCGGCGCGCCAGGTCGATCAGGTAATCGATGGCGTACGGGCAGCGCTTTTGATACGCCTGCACCACGTAGCCGATGCCTTCGAAGCCGGCCAACTCTGCATCAAAGGCCAGTGCTTCCATCAGGTCGAGCGACAGTTCCAGGCGGTCCGTTTCTTCCGCATCGATGTTGAAGCCGATGTTGTACTGTTTGGCCAGCAACAGCAGCGCTTTGACTTTCGGCAGCAATTCTTCCATGACACGGGCGCGCTGGGCGCGGCTGTAGCGCGCGTGCAGGGCCGACAGTTTTACGGAAATGCCGGGGCCGTTCTTGATGCCGCGGCCGTTCGACGCCTTGCCGATGGCGTGGATCGCCGTTTCGTACGAGGCGTAGTAATTGGCCGCGTCCTGCTGCGTCAGGGCCGCCTCGCCCAGCATGTCGTACGAGTAGCGGTAGCCGCGCGTTTCATTCTCGCGGCTGTTCTTCAGCGCTTCCTCGATGGTTTGCCCCGTTACAAACTGGTTGCCCAGCATGCGCATGGCCAGGTCGACACCCTTGCGTATCAGCGGTTCGCCACCTTTGGCGATGAGCTTGGTCATGGCCGAACCGAGGCCCGATTCGCTGCTGGTACTGACCAGTTTGCCCGTGATCAGCAAGCCCCAGGTGGCCGCGTTGACGAACAGCGACGGCGATTCGCCCAGGTGTTTTTTCCAGTCACCCTTGCTGATTTTGTCGGCGATCAGGCGATCGGCCGTTTGACTGTCGGGTATACGCAACAGCGCTTCAGCCAGACACATCAATGCAACACCTTCTTCCGACGACAGTGAGAACTCGTGCATCAGTGCATCGACGCCGGAAGCGCGTGTGCGTTTTTGGCGCACGTTCGAGACCAGACGGTGCGCCAGCGCTTGCCCTTCGGCCGTCGTTTCGGTGCTGCTGGGGCGCACTTGTTGCAACAGCCACTGCACGGCGGAAACCTCATCGCGCCTATAGGCGGCGGTGATGGCGGCGCGTTGTGGTGTCGCTTCGGGCAGGATTTCTGCCTGGAACGCAGCAAAAGGAATCGGGGTAAAAGCCGAGGGGCCTGCAGGGTGCATAAGTGCTCTTTACAAGGAAAAGGGGACGAAAACTGACGTAATTCTTGCTCTTTTTTGGTGCAAAAAAATACAGAAAGTCGGACGTTAAGATGATTCGATTGTAAAGGGGATTCTTATGGATTAATTCTGGTAATACAGGGGACTAGCAATAGATAGTTTTTGATGCGACAATTTAACCAAATAATATTAATTTGGGGGTGATGGTAATGCTGGACAAGATCAGTAAGAAAATCTTGATGGAATTGCAGAGCGATGGACGCATCAGCAATGTGGAGCTGGCCGCGCGCGTCAACTTGTCGCCGGCGGCCTGCCTGGAGCGCGTGCGCAAGCTGCACGAATCCGGTTACATCATGGGCTATACGGCCCAGTTGAACCCGCAGCTGCTCGACGTGTCGCTGCTGGTGTTCATCGAAGTGGTGCTCGATCGCACGACACCGGAAGTGTTCGACGCCTTCAAGCATAGCGTACAAATCATTCCAGAGGTACTGGAATGTCATATGGTCGCCGGCGGTTTCGATTACCTGGTCAAGGCGCGGGTCAAGGATATGGCCGCCTACCGCGAATTCCTGGGCAAGACCTTGTTGCAGAAAGGTGTGCGGGAAACCCACACTTATGCCGTCATGGAAGAGGTCAAAAACACCACCAAATTGCCAATTAAGTGACCCTGGTGTAGCGGCCCCGTTTTTCTGATTGAGCTATCGGAACAAATGTTGTAGGGTAGAACTACAATTCTGCTATCCGGTAGCCGGCCTGAAAACACGCGCAGACGTTGTATTCAGGGTGCAAGGTGGGCAATCGTGCCCACCCGCATACGGCCACAGCACGTCCCTCCCGGGACGTGACGGGTTCGCGCAGCGGGGGACAAATGAAGCAGTTGCAGCATCAGCTGGTGCGTTTCTTTGTATTCACGATCCTGGCCATGGCCGTCGCCTGTTGCCTGGCCTATTTGCTGCTGTTGTCGGGCGGCGAGCATCCCTATCTGATTGCCTGCGTGGCCGCCGCCATCGGCGCCGCGCTGCTGGCGTTTGCCGGCCGCCCGCGTGGCGAACCGGGCTTGCACCAGTTCGCCGACACGGTGGGCAACGCCATCGATGCCATCATGATCGGCGCGGCGGAAACCTCGTATTTTGTCGATTCCGTCAAACAGAAGGTGGAACTCGACGTGCGCACGGCCAGCGACATCGCCGACAGCTCCGTACAAAATGCCGCGATGACGGAAAAGATCGCCGCCAATGCGGAACGGGCCGCCAAGGTGGCCGCCGGCGTGCGCGTGGAGAGCGTGGCGGCGCGCGCCGAAGTGGATCAAGGCTTGCGCCGCATCAATAGCGCCCGCGAAGAAGCGCAAGGCGCTTCCAGCAACATGCTGAGCTTGCAGGAAAAATCCAAACGCATCACGGGCTTTACGGAAGCCATTTCCGATATCTCCGCGCGTACCAACTTGCTGGCGCTGAACGCCGCCATCGAAGCGGCGCGCGCCGGCGAACACGGCCGCGGTTTTGCCGTGGTGGCCGGGGAAGTGCGGCAATTGGCGCAGCGCACCAAGGAAGCCTCCGATGAAATCAGCGTGATGGTGCGCGAAATCAATGAACAGGCGGAAAAAGCCGCGCGTGGCATGAGTTCTCTGGCGGCCGGTGTCACGGAAGCGGCGCGCAATGTGGAAAGCGTGCATGCCTCGCTCAGCCATATCGAGGAATCGTCGGGCGAGTCGGAAGACGAGATCGGGCAGATCGCCCGCGCCTCGCGCGAGCACGTCGACACGACGCAAGTGATCGCCGATGCCATCCTGCAAATCCGCGACAGCATGCTGTCGACGAATGCCGAATTGCCGCGCGCCACGCAGTCGGCCATGGCCCTGGCCGAGCGGGCCGAAGTGATCGCCGGCGCCCTCGGTGAATCGAGCGTGGCCACGCCGCACGACGAGATCCGCGAGGCGGCCCAGCGCGCCGCGCGCGAGGTGGGCAAATTGTTCGAGCAAGCGATCGCGTCGGGGCGCATCACGCGCGAAGCCCTGTTCGACCGCCACTACCGCCCCATCCCGAACACCAATCCGCCCAAGCACAACACGAAGTTCGACGCCTTTACGGACAAGGTGCTGCCCGATCTGCAGGAAGGCGTGCTGGCGGCATTACCCCACCTGGCCTACGCGGGCGCCGTCGACAACAATGGCTATTTTCCAACGCACAACAAGAAGTTTTCCCAGCCGCTGACGGGCGACTACGCCACCGACATGGTCAACAATCGCACCAAGCGCATCTTCAGCGACCGCACGGGCAAGCGCTGCGGCAGCAACACCAAGGCCTTCCTGTTGCAGACGTATAAACGCGACACGGGCGAAGTCATGCACGATTTGTCCGTGCCCATCCACGTCGATGGCAAGCACTGGGGCGGTTTCAGGATTGGTTACCGGTCCAGCAATCATGCATAGCAAAACGCCTGATGAGAGATCATCAGGCGTTTTTTCTTGTACAGGCGACGCCTATTCAATATGCGGTTTCGGTGCCACGCCGCCGCCGGCCGCCGTCGCCGTCCGTAATGTCGGCGTGTTCATGCTTTCCAGGTGATTACGCAGCCATTTGTGGGCGGGGCTGCGGGCGTCGCGCTCGTGCCACAGCATGTCCAGGTGGACGGCTGGCAAGGTCAATGGCAAATCCTTGTACAGCAGGGACTCCGTCATGCCCGTCGAGGCGATCAGATGGCGCGGCAAGACCGTGATCAGGTCGGAATTGGCGACCACTCTGCCTGCCGTGAAGAACTGGTTCACCGTCAGCAAAATGCGCCGTTCACGGTGAATCTGCGACAGCGCTTCGTCGATCAAGCCATGCGCGCGGCCGGAAAAACTCACCAATAAATGGTTCGCCGCGCAGTAGTTATCCAGGGTCAATTCCTTGTCGGCCAGCGGATGGCCACGCCGCATCACGCACACATACTTGCCGGAATACAGGCGTTCGTGGCGGATGGGCGAACCCGTTTCGCTCGACAATTGCGCCGCCACGCCGGGAAAAAAGCCCACGGCC
Organism: Janthinobacterium rivuli; assembly: GCF_029690045.1. Lineage (NCBI taxonomy): Bacteria > Pseudomonadati > Pseudomonadota > Betaproteobacteria > Burkholderiales > Oxalobacteraceae > Janthinobacterium > Janthinobacterium rivuli. The sequence goes on along the minus strand of NZ_CP121464.1, from coordinate 352,339 downwards.
AGGTCGATATCGCCGCGCAGCAGCATCGGGCGCGGTTCGCGCGTGGTCAGCGGCATCATGCGCACGTTGACGCCGGGCGCTTCCCGTTCGATCGAACGCATCAATGACGGCAGCCAGAACGCGGCCGTCGCATCGGCCATGGCCATGCGGAAGGTGGCGTGGGTTTTCGACACGTCGAAGGTTTCCGGCGTGACGGCCGCTTCCAGGCTGGCCAGGGCCGAGCGCACGGATGGCCACAGCGCTTCGGCACGGGGCGTGGGTTTCACGCCATACGCCGTGCGGATCAGCAATTCGTCACCGAGGCTCTCGCGCAGGCGTTTGATGGCGTTCGATACCGCCGGCTGCGTCATCGCCAGGTGGCCGGCTGCGCGCGTCAGGTTTTGTTCCGTCATGACGGCGTCGAAAACACGCAGCAAGTTCAGATCCAGCGTCAGAAAACTCATGGAAAGCCCAAGATAAAAGTTGAATTGATTACTTAAAATTGATTACTTAGGAGTGTAAACCGCGCCGGGCACGAATATTTTCACTCGTCAAAAAATATTACAGTTTTCCATTCACGATTCATATAATTGGTATCAAGAAATGGAATTAGATTTATATGTTGCACTGCACTATAGTACTGGCAAATTCTATAATGCACTGGAACACTATGTCTACCTTCGCCTCCGCCCTGTACGCAGTATCCGCACCCGTGCTGGAGATTTCCCTGCTGAACGCCCTGCAACTCGTGCTGGTGATCGTTGCCGTAGGCGCCTTCGCCCTGCTGTTCAAGCCTTTGCTGGTGGGCATTGTCCGCGCCATGATGCTGGTGGTGCGTCCCAAGCTGAGCCGCGAAGAACGTTTGGCGCGCCAGCAGATGCGCGAAGCGCAAGCCTTGCAGCGCACCTTGGGCAAGATGGATGGTGTGTCGCCAAGCAACGCCGCTGAATTGCGCGCCCTGTCGACCCGCGCATAAGCTCGCTGTTGCAGAAAGACAAGCCGGCGCGAGCCGGCTTTTTTTACGCCCGCGTTTTGCTTCAGGCCATGTCACCCAGCAAATGCGCGCGCAACACCGTGTCGGCCGGATGGGCGCCGATCCAGATTTTCAGCAGCGCATTGTAAAAAGCCAGGTCTGGCACCGTGTCGCCCACCTGCTTGCCGTTCAGCTTGCACAACGTTCCCTCTTCCGGCAGCCAGTCCACGGTGAGAATGTCGCCCTTTTTCAGGCCGGGCACCATTTCGAACATGGCGCCGAACTGCATCGTCTGGCTCAGCAGGCGCGTGCGGTCGGCCTGTTCGGAACTGCGCTTCAAGCCCTGCATGAAGGCTTGCCCAAGCTCGTCGGAAGTGATGTCGCGCAGCATGACGATTTCCAGGCGGCGCGGTCCGGGCAAGGCCAGGATGTCAGCCAGCTGGGTTTTCTTTTCAGGCAGGTATAGCGCGATCGTGTAGACCTTGAAGATGACCTTGTAGCGCACGCCGGCGCCGTTGAGTTTTAATTCGCGGCTGGCCAGCTGCACCGTGTCGTCCAGCTTGACGCCGCCGATCTCGACGGCCAGCGCCGGCTGTGCCAGGACGGCGCTCAGGCAGGCGGCCGCGAGGGAGCGGCCCAAACGGGATGTGCGTATTTGCATCTTCTACCTCCGTGGAAACCATGGGCTGTGGATAAGTCAGCACACAGTGTAGAACAGTTGGCAGAAGCTGGCGCCACGCAGAAGTGGCCTGGATGTGGCGCGGGAGAAAAGCTTAGGGCTTGGCGGGAAGTTCCGCCTGCAGGCGTTCGTACTTGGCCATCAATTGCTCCGGGCTTTCGCGCCAGGCGGGATTGAAGGGGATACAGCTGACGGGGCACACTTGCTGGCATTGCGGCTCGTCAAAGTGGCCCACGCATTCGGTGCACTTGTTGGGATCGATTTCGTAGATTTCCGCGCCCATGTAGATCGCGTCATTCGGGCACTCAGGCTCGCAAATGTCGCAATTGATGCATTCGTCGGTGATCAGTAATGCCATGATTTCACTCTTACTTATTGCGATGAAGCAGCGTTGGCGGCAATCTTGTTTTGCAGCCAGCGGTTCACCGAGGGGAAGACAAACTTGGAGACGTCGCCGCCCAGCGCCGCGATTTCGCGCACGATGGTGCCCGAAATGAACTGGTACTGGTCGGATGGCGTCAGGAACATGGTTTCGACATCGGGCAGCAGGTAGCGGTTCATGCCCGCCATCTGGAATTCGTACTCGAAATCGGAAACGGCGCGCAAGCCGCGCACGATGACCCGCGCCTCATGCTTGCGCACGAAATCCTTGAGCAGGCCGGAAAAGCTTTCCACTTGCACGTTCGGGTAATGGCCAAGTACTTCGTTGGCGATTTCCAGGCGTTCGTCGAGCGAGAAAAACGGTTGCTTGTTCTTGCTGTCGGCGACACCGACGATCAGCTTGTCAAACAGACCCGATGCGCGGCGCACCAAATCTTCATGACCGCGCGTGAGCGGATCGAATGTTCCTGGATAAACGGCTACAACCATTGCGGCTCCCTGACGATGCACCAATATAGACGCGCATTATGCCTGAAATTGGTGACCACCTTGGTGCAGTGCCTCTGGCCAGGGAGCTTTTTTGCCTCATTTATAGGCAGATTCAGGCAGTTGCCGGCACTTTGTTGTAAGTTAGCAAATGATAATAAACGGTGCCCGCCTTGTCGGCGCGGATGACTTCCCATGGCGCCATCCATTCCGGTTTTTCCAGCTCGCTATTCTCGTCAAAGACCAGCGGCAAGCCCGATTCCGCGTACACCATGCCGCCTTCCTTGAGCAGGTTGGCGCACAAGGGCAACACTTTTGCGAGGAAATCCTGCTGGTAGGGCGGATCGAGGAAGATCAGGTCGAAGCGCTGGCCGCGCGCTGCCAGGCCTTGCGCCGTCAGCAGGGCGTCGCCGCGCAGCAGTTGCACATTGTCGGCGCGCAATTTCGTCTTGTTTTCTTCCAGCTGGCGGATCACGGGCGTGTGCGTGTCGACCATGGTGACGGAGTCTGCGCCGCGGCTGGCCGCTTCAAAACCGAGCGCGCCGCTGCCGGCGAACAGGTCCAGCACCTGGGCGTTGGACCAGTCGCCGTCACGCAAGTGATTGATCCAGTTAAATACGGTTTCGCGCACGCGGTCCGGTGTCGGGCGCAGTCCCAGTGCCTGCAAAACAGGCAGCACGGAGCGCTTCCACTGGCCGCCGATGATGCGCACCTGGTTCGGTGGCGGTGCGTGGTGGACGGGGACTTTGGCGGGTTTTCTAATCTTCTTTTGCATGGGGATTTCTTCAATTCGGTGGCGGCCACTATAGCATATGGCCCCCTCCCCCCTGCTGGCGCTGCCTCTCTATTTGGCTTGCGTGGCCAGGGAATTGAAATCGTCGATCCAGCCCTGCATGCGCTTGACGGCGTGGGTCTTTTGCGCCGGCGTGGCGCTCTTGATCACCGTCATGACCATCTGCGCCGTGCTGCTTTCGTAGGCATCGAAGAAGGCCTTGCGCTCGGAATGCTCGAGGCGCTCAAAACTGTCCTTGATCAGGGTTGTGATCAAGCCCACGGTCGCTTCCTTGCCGAGTTTTTCCTGGTGAACTTTCTTGACCAGGTTCAACACATTCTGCTGGCGCCGCATGCGTTCGTCGAGCCAGATCTCATTGTTCAGCGGACGCGCGTCGGACGCCTTGCGGATGAGGGCTTCCTGCTCGCTGCTGAAGCTGCCGAACCACAGTTCGAATTGCTCCATGGCTTTCTTGTAGCGCAGCTTTTGGCGCTTCTCCTGATCGCCGCTCAGGTATTTCTTGCGGTAATCCTCATTGTTCGACTTGAACTTCTTTTCCATCTGCGCAATCTGCTCGGGCTTGAGCGAGCGCGCCAGGTCGGCCAGTTCGGGCGCCGCCTTCAGCAACAGCGCCTGGGTGCGCTGCTTGATCTCGCTGTAGTCGGCCATCAGGTCCGCCTGCGTGATATTGCCTTGCAACTGCTTCTGGCCCGTGTGCAGGATTTCCACGTAATCCTTCAATTGCGTCTTGCGGTGCCAGTCGAACAGTTTGTCGATATCGTCGCGCACCCAGCCCTTCTGGTCGCGGTCCAGGTCGACATACGCGTTCAGCCACCAGTACAGCACGGTATCGCCATTGTTGTAGGCCAGGCGCAAGCCGCTGCAGCCGGCGACGAAGACCAGCAGTAAGGCCAGCACGGCATAAGTAAAGCGGCTGGAAGGCGTGGAAGACGGGGCCTGCGTGTTAAACTTTTTCATATTCTTAACTTATAAAAGACGGTCTATGAACGTTGTCATTCTCGCTGCCGGTATGGGCAAACGCATGCAGTCGGCACTGCCCAAGGTATTGCACCCGTTGGCGGGCAAGCCGCTGTTGTCGCACGTCATCGACACGGCGCGCGGCCTGGCGCCGTCCCGATTATGCGTGATTTACGGGCATGGGGGCGCAGCGGTGCTGACGTTGCTCGACGGCTACAAGGTGAACCATGCCGTGCAGATCGACGCCGCCGAGCAGGCGCAGCAACTGGGCACCGGTCATGCCGTGCAACAAGCGCTGCCTTTGCTCGATGACAGCGTGCCGACCCTGATCTTGTACGGCGACGTGCCGCTGACCAGCGCCGCTTCCCTGCAGCAGCTGGTGCAGGCGGCTGGCAACGACAAGCTGGCCATCCTGACCGTGGAACAGGACGATCCCTTTGGCTTGGGCCGCATCGTGCGCGAGCATGGCGCCATCGTGCGCATCGTCGAGGAAAAAGATGCCACGCCTGAAGAGCGCGCCATCAAGGAAATCAACAGCGGCATCATGGTCGCGCCTACCGTGCAGCTCAAGCAATGGCTGTCGGCCTTGTCGAATGACAATGCGCAAGGGGAATACTATCTGACCGATATCGTTGCCCAGGCCGTCGCCGACGGCGTGGCCGTCACCTCGGCCCACCCGGCCGCCGTGTGGGAAGTGGCGGGCGTCAACAGCAAAGTGCAGCTGGCCCAGCTGGAACGCATCCACCAGAACAATATCGCGCAAGCCTTGCTCGAGCGGGGCGTGACCCTGCTGGATCCTGCCCGCATCGACGTGCGCGGCGAACTCATTTGCGGCCGCGATGTCACCATCGACGTCGGCTGCGTGTTCGAAGGCCGTGTCGAACTGGGCGACGGCGTGCGCGTGGGCGCCAACAACGTGATCATCAACGCCACGGTGGCCGCTGGCGCGCACATCAAGCCCTTCTGCCATATCGAGGACGCCATCGTCGGCGCCGCCTCCATCATTGGCCCTTACGCGCGCCTGCGCCCGGGCACGGTCCTGGCGGAAGACGTGCACATCGGTAACTTCGTCGAAGTGAAAAACAGCCAGATCGCCGCGCACAGCAAGGCCAACCACCTGGCCTACATCGGCGACGCCACCATCGGCTCGAAGGTCAACATCGGCGCCGGCACGATCACTTGTAATTACGATGGCGTGAACAAGTTCCGCACGGTGATTGAAGACGATGCCTTCATTGGCAGCGACAGCCAGCTGATCGCGCCCGTCACCGTCGGCAAGGGCGCCACCCTGGGCGCCGGCACGACCTTGTCGAAAGATGCGCCGGCCGGCAAGCTGACGGTCTCGCGCGCGCGCCAGGTGACCATCGACGGCTGGACGCGTCCTGTGAAAATCAAGAAATAAGCGCACCGCCCTCGGTTCGCATGACGCCGTCAGCCTGTCCGGGCTGGCGGCGTTTTTTTACGCCTGTGGATAATCCTGTGGAGAGTTGGCTGGCAACCCGGGATAAGTCGCGCCATTTTTCTCATCCTCTATTTCCTCGACAGTATCGTGTGTGGATAAACATGTGAACAAGCATGCTTACAAGTGATGGATAAGCCCGGTATAAGCTGCGTATAAACGGCAAAAAACCTGTGGAAAAGACGGGATAAGTTATCTGACCCAGCTTACCGCTCCAGCGTGCAAGCCAGTCTGCGCAGAGTGCAAAAACATTCCCCTATTTTTGCTTGCCTGGATTGTGGATAAACTTGTGCATAATCTGCTGGCAAGCCATGAATAACTTATAAGTCATTGTATTGTAAGTATATTTGTGGCCTATTCATACAGGCTGCCTGTGGGTAAGGCTGTGCAAAAGCCTGTGATTAAGGCGTGGGCAAGCGATGGATAAGCCGGGATAAGTTTGATCCTGGAGACTATGTATATTTATTCAGAGGTCTCACGCGAGGCCAGATGTTGCGGCTGTGGAAATCTGGAATTTTTTGTGTTGTGGATAAACTTGTGCATAAGCCGGCGAAAAACCAGGGATAAGCCGGGATAACTTGTCTGCAGCCTGCTTCACACGGCGATGCGCGTCTCGAATTTGCTGCGGAACGTGGAAAAATAGCTTTTCACGTTGCGCACATTCGCGTGCGCGGCGAACAGCCGGTGCGCCAGCGCGTGATACGCGGGCATGTCGGCCACCTGCACCATCAGCACGAAGTCGGGCCCGGGCGAGACGCGGTAGCATTGCAGCACCGCCGCTTCTTGCGCCACCAACTCTTCGAATTCCGCCATGCGTTCCGCCGCCTGCACATCGAGCGTGATTTCCACGATGGCCGTCAGGCGCGCGCCCACCAGCTGCGGCGCGACGATGGCCACCTGCCGCTCGATGACGCCGCTTTCGCGTAAATGCTTGACTCTGCGCAAACAGGTGGGCGCCGAGACGTGGACTGCTTGCGCCAGCTCGCTGTTGGTTTGCGATGCATCAATTTGCAGGGCGTTCAGAATGCGACGATCGATCTCGTCGAGGGTAATGTTGCTATTGTTCATGATTTTAATGAATTGGGAAATATATCGAGTTTAAATGAAATAATATTTCATCGCAAAATGGTCGTGAAATATTCAATCAAAAATACATAGATTTAGAAAGCATATTTCATGCGCTCTGCATTAGCATGCTTGCATTGATTAAATTTTAGACAGAGGTTTCCATGTGCGGCATCGTCGGCGCAGTAGCGCAACGTAATATCACTCCCATCCTGGTCGAAGGCTTGAAGCGCCTGGAATACCGCGGCTACGATTCCTGCGGCATCGCTCTGCATGCGGATGGCCGTTTGCAGCGTTCGCGCTCCACCTCGCGCGTGGCCGAGCTGGAAAAGCAGATCGCGGAAGAAGGCTTGAGCGGTTTTACGGGCATCGCCCATACGCGCTGGGCCACGCATGGCGCCCCTGTCTCCTTCAATGCCCACCCGCACTTTTCCCCCACGGAAGAGAACGCCCGCGTGGCGCTGGTGCATAACGGCATCATCGAAAACCACGACGAACTGCGCGCCGAACTGACTGCGCTCGGTTACGTCTTCCAGAGCCAGACGGACACGGAAGTGATCGCCCACCTGGTCGAGCACATGTATAACGGCGACCTGTTCGAGACCGTGCAGCAAGCTGTCAAACGCCTCGACGGCGCGTATGCGATTGCCGTCTTCTGCCGCGACGAGCCGCACCGCGTGGTCGCCGCGCGCCAGGGCTCGCCCCTGATCGTCGGCCTGGGCAACGGTGAAAACTTTGTCGCGTCCGACGCCATGGCCCTGGCCGGCACGACCGACCAGATCATCTACCTGGAAGAAGGCGACGTGGTCGACCTGCAATTGTCGCGCTGCTGGATCGTCGACGTCGACGGCAAGCCCGTCGAGCGCGAAGTGAAGACCGTGCACGCGCACACGGGCGCGGCCGAGCTGGGCCCGTACCGCCACTACATGCAGAAGGAAATTTTTGAGCAGCCGCGCGCCATCGGCGACACGCTCGAAGGCGTGACGGGCATCATGCCGGAACTGTTCGGCGACAACGCCTATGCCATCTTCAAGCAGATCGACCGCGTGCTGATCCTCGCCTGCGGCACCAGCTCGTATGCGGGCATGACGGCCAAGTACTGGATCGAGTCGATCGCCAAGGTGCCCGTCAGCGTGGAAGTGGCCAGCGAATACCGCTACCGCGACAGCGTGCCGCACCCGAACACCTTGGTCGTGACCATTTCGCAAAGCGGCGAAACGGCCGACACCCTGGCAGCCCTGAAACATGCGCGCAGCCTGGGCATGCAGCACACCTTGACCATCTGCAACGTGGCCACCAGCGCCATGGTGCGCGAATGCGCGCTGGCCTACATCACGCGCGCCGGCGTGGAAGTGGGCGTGGCGTCCACCAAGGCGTTCACGACGCAGCTGGCCGGCCTGTTCCTGCTGACCCTGTGCCTGGCGCAAGTCAATGGCCGCCTCTCCGAAGAACAGGAAGTGGCGCACCTGAAAGCCATGCGCCACTTGCCCGTCGCCATCGCCTCCGTGCTGGCGCTGGAACCGCAAATCATCGCCTGGTCCGAAGAATTCGCCCGCAAGGAAAACGCCCTCTTCCTGGGCCGCGGCATGCACTACCCGATCGCCCTGGAAGGCGCGTTAAAGCTGAAGGAAATCTCGTACATCCACGCCGAAGCCTATCCGGCCGGCGAACTCAAGCACGGCCCGCTGGCCCTGGTGACGAATGAAATGCCGGTCGTCACCATCGCGCCAAACGACGCCCTGATCGAAAAGCTGAAATCGAACATGCAGGAAGTGCGCGCCCGCGGCGGCCAGCTGTACGTCTTCGCCGACGTGGATTCCCGCATCAGCTCCGGCGAAGGCCTGCACGTCATCCGCCTGCCCGAGCACTACGGCGACCTGTCGCCGATCCTGCACGTGGTCGCGCTGCAATTGCTGGCCTACCACACGGCACTGGCGCGCGGCACGGATGTGGACAAGCCACGCAATCTGGCGAAGTCGGTGACGGTGGAGTAAGGGGGCCGGATTCAGGCTTTCTTCTTCAAGGGGGCGGGGCGGTGCTAGAACGGTACTGCTCCACCCACTTCACCGACTGCGCTATGCCGCCAAACGGAAAGAAATGCAGGCTGACCTTGCCATGTGCTTCTGTCAGCCCGGCGGTCAGGCGATCAACAAACACATCCGGCCCCGCCGTGCCGAACAGCTTGCCGATGGAAACCCCGTACTTGGATAACATCGAGGCGCAAGCGCCCACGCCGCACATTGCAGCATAGCGCGCCAGCACCGCGATGCTCGCGGGGCCCGGCACGCCCACGCGCACGGGATGGTTGATGCCACGCGCGCGCAGCGCTTCTAACCACGTCAACACGATGTCGGCATCAAACGCGAATTGCGTGACGATCAAGGGCGCCATGCCGCGCTCGCTGATGCTGCGGCACTTGCGTTCAAGCACCTCCCACTGTTCAGCCATGCTCATCACTGGATGGCCTTCCGGGTGACCGCCCACGCCGATCACCTTCATGCCAGCGCGCTCGAAAACGCCTGTGTCGATCAGCGAGGCACTGTCGGAAAACGGCCCCATCGGGGTGGACGGATCGCCAGCGATGATGAAGCAGCGCTCGACGCCGGCTTCAGCGACCGCGCGCTGGATGAATGACTCCAAGCCAGCGAGCGAGACGATACGGCGCGCAGACAAGTGCGGCATGGGCTCAAAGCCGAGCCTGCGCACGGCGTGCGCCGCGGCCAGCCGCACGTCGTCGTTCTCGCGTGCCAGGTAGGGAATGGCAATCGTGGACCCAGGCAATATCCGGGGCGCCGCCGCGCTCAAAGCAGCAATGTCCTTCGTACTGGCTTCCAGGGAATAGGCATCAGTGATGTTGCCAGCGGGCCGGGGCTGAGCGGGATGCATCAAGGGGCCGACCATAGCTTCACTGCGCATGAGCGCTGGCCGGCTGGCGCGCCAGCGCGATGAAGGCCTTCACGTAGTCGGTGGCGGTGTCCGTCTCGCGTGCGCCCAGGAAAATCTGCTTGGCGATGCCGCGCGCGCCCAGCCGTACCGGCACCACATCCATCTTGGCCGCGTATTCCTCGACCAGCCAGCGCGGCAGGGCGGCCACGCCGCGGCCGCTGGCCACCATCTGCAGCATGATGTCGGTCGTTTCGATGGCTTTGTGGCGCTTGGGCGTGACACCGGCCGGCAAGAGGAACTGGTTGTAGATATCCAGGCGCTCGATGTCGACGGGGTAGCTGATCAGTACTTCCTGGGTCAGTTGCTGCGGTTTTACATAGGCCGCCGACGCCAGGGCATGGCCCTTGGCCACGACCAGCACCTGCTCGTAGTCGAACACGGGTTCGAATGTCAGCCCCGGCTTGTACAGCGGGTCGGGCGTGACCAGCAGGTCGATCTCATAGCCGAACAGCGCGCCGATGCCGCCGAACTGGAACTTTTGCTTGACGTCCACATCCACGTCGGGCCAGGCGGCCAGATAGGGAGACACCACTTTGAGCAGCCACTGGTAGCAAGGGTGGCATTCCATGCCGATGCGCAACGCACCGCGCTCGCCCTGCGCGAACTGGCCCAGGCGCTCTTCGGCCAGGTCCAGCTGCGGCAGCACCCGGTTCGCCACCGCCAGCAGGTACTGGCCGGCCTGCGTCAGGCGCAGGTTGCGCCCTTCGCGCAGCCAGACGTCGGTGCCCAGCTGCTGCTCCAGCTTCTTCATGCTGTGACTCAGGGCCGACTGGGTCAGGTGCAGCACGCTGGCTGCGGCCGTCAGCGAGCCTTGTTTTTCGACCTGCTGGACGATGCTGAGGTGGATGCGTTCAAGCATTGAAATGAGCCATATTCATGGATGTATGAAATAAGACCATTATACTTCATCGATTCCCCCCGCTATCATCCATCTCCTTGTCGTTGGCATTCTTCGCCCTCGCGCATCACTCCCTATGAAAGCAAACATGACACGTCCACTTCGCTTAGTCGCGGTTTCCGGCGGGCTGCAACGCCCTTCCAAGGCGGCAGCCCTGGCCGAGCACCTGATGGATCTGATCGCCGAGGAAGTGCTGTGCGAACAGCGCCTGGTCGAGCTGGGCCAGCTCGCACCGCAGCTGGCCGGCGCGACCTGGCGCTCCCACTTGCCCGATACGGTGGAGCGGGAACTTGCGGCGGTCGAGCAAGCCGACATCCTGGTGGTGGCAACGCCGGTCTTCCGTGGTTCCTACACGGGGCTGTTCAAGCACTTCTTCGACTTCATTGACCAGGACGCCTTGATCGACAAGCCGATCTTGCTGGCGGCCACCGGCGGCAGCGAGCGCCATGCCCTGATGATCGACCACCAGTTGCGGCCGCTGTTCAGCTTCTTCCAGGCACGCACATTGCCGCTGGGCGTCTACGCGACCGACAAGGATTTCCTCGACTACCGTCTGCAGGACGAGGCCCTGATCCAGCGGGCCGCGCTGGCCGTCCAGCGGGCCTTGCCCTTGGTCGGCTTGACGCGCCATGCGAGACATGCCACCGCTGAAGCGCTGGTCGCGGCCTGATACGCATCACGACGGTCAATCAACACATTCATCTTTTTGCAGACATCAGGACAGATCACCATGAGCAAAGACTTTGTATTCAGCATCAAGAGCATTATCTTCGATGAAAACTATCACCCATCGGACAGCACGCGCTTGACGACCAACTTTGCCAATCTGGCCCGGGGAGAGCGTCGCCAGGAGAACTTGCGCAACACCCTGAAAATGATCGACAGCCGCTTCAACAGCCTGGCGCATTGGGACAATCCGAAGGCAGACCGCTACTCGGTGGAACTTGAAATCATTTCCGTCGCGTTGAATATCGGTGCCGAAGGCGACAATATTCCATTGATCGAGATATTGAAGCCGAATATCCTGGATAAAAAAACCAATGAGCGCATCGATGGCATCGCCGGGAATAACTTCTCCTCGTACGTGCGCGATTACGACTTCAGCGTGCTGCTGCCAGAGCACAACAACAATCAATCCACGTTTGGCACGCCGGACAATTTCGGCGATTTCCATGGCAAGCTGTTCAAGCACTTTGTCAAATCAACTGCTTACAAAGCGCGCTTCAGCAAGCCGCCCGTGATCTGCATCAGCGCCTCGAGCAGCAAAACCTATCAGCGCACTGAAAACCAGCACCCCATCCTGGGCGTCGAGTATCAACAAAATGAGTTCTCGTCGACGGATACATATTTCGAGAAAATGGGGATGCAGGTGCGCTATTTCATGCCGCCAAACAGTTCCGCGCCGCTGGCCTTCTACTTTATCGGCGACCTGCTGGGTGATTACAGCAATCTTGAGCTGATCGGCACCATCAGCACGATGGAAACATTCCAAAAGATTTACCGGCCCGAGATTTACAACGCCAATTCCGCGGCAGGGAAGTTGTATCAGCCTAGCCTGAAGAACCAGGATTACTCATTGACACAGATTGTCTATGACCGGGAAGAGCGCAGCCAGCTGGCGGTCAAGCAGGGCAAATATACGGAAGAGCACTTCATCAAGCCATACAAGCATGTTCTTGAACAATGGTCTGCGAACTACGCTCTCTGATTAATCACAATACACGACATCAATCATCATGAAAAATTTATTGCCTACTTCCACCGCCGGCAGCTTGCCCAAACCTTCCTGGCTGGCGCAGCCTGAAAAACTGTGGTCGCCGTGGAAATTACAGGACGAGGAATTAATCGAGGGCAAACAGGACGCCTTGCTTTTGTCACTGCAAGAACAGCAGCTGGCAGGCATCGATATCGTCAGTGACGGCGAGCAAACCCGCCAGCATTTCGTCACCACGTTCATCGAGCATCTGAGCGGCGTGGATTTTGACAAACGCGAGACCGTCAGGATTCGTGACCGCTACGATGCGAGCGTGCCGACCGTCGTGGGCGCCGTGAGCCGCACCAAGCCGGTGTTTGTGGACGACGCCAAATTCCTGCGTCAGCAAACCACGCAGCCGATCAAATGGGCGCTGCCAGGCCCGATGACGATGATCGATACGCTGTATGACAGCCACTACAAGAGCCGCGAAAAACTGGCCTGGGAATTTGCCAAGATCCTCAATCAGGAAGCCCGCGAATTGGAGGCGGCCGGCGTCGACATCATCCAGTTTGACGAACCCGCATTCAATGTCTTCTTTGATGAGGTCAATGACTGGGGTATCGCCACCCTGGAACGGGCAATCGAAGGACTCAAATGCGAAACGGCCGTGCATATTTGCTATGGCTACGGCATCAAGGCCAATACGGACTGGAAAAATACGCTGGGCTCCGAGTGGCGCCAATATGAAGAGTCTTTTCCGAAGCTGCAGAAATCGAATATCGACATCATCTCGCTCGAATGCCACAACTCGCGTGTACCCATCGACCTGATTGAACTCATTCGCGGCAAAAAAGTGATGGTAGGCGCCATCGACGTGGCCAGCAATACCATTGAAACCCCGGAGCAAGTGGCCGACACCCTGCGCAAAGCGCTGCGCTTTGTCGATGCCGACAAACTTTATCCGAGCACCAACTGCGGCATGGCGCCCTTGTCGCGTCAGGTAGCAAGAGGCAAGTTGAATGCGCTCAGCGCTGGCGCGCAAATCATCCGGAGAGAACTTTCCTAATCGGCTGGTGACGTTACGCCTGCGCCTAAGCCAGGCGCAGCAGCATTATTCGCAAGCGCTCCGCCATCCGTGCCCGCAAGGCCGCGTTCAGCAGCGGCGCCACCTGCGCAAAAGCGTTCGCGATGCGCACCATCAAGGCATCGAGATACTCTTCCGCCTGCCGGCGTGTGGCGAAGCCGAAACGGGTCACATCGCGCAGCATGGCGTCGCGCGTGATGTCGCGGCGGCCGGCGCTCACTTGCATGACCAGTGATTGCGGGTCGTCTTGCGTATCCGGTACGACATCGAAGGCGGGCGAGAGGCGCCAGCGTTGCTCGTCCAGATGGAACAGCACGGCGTGGTTGCGCGGATGGTCGTCGTTGTTGCCGACGACGCCGTTGAAGACCATGCGGCCAAACAGTTCGATGCCGTCTTCTGCCGGTGCGCCGATGCGCCGCAGTTCTTCGGCCAGGCGGGGGTAGCTGGCGCCATCGCTGTCAGCCACTTCCACCGGTGGATATTGCACTTGCAGCAGCGAGGCGGCGCTGACGGTCATGATGCGCCGCGCGCCGCGCCGGTCGTAGCGCAGGATGCGCACCACGCTGCGCTCGGCCGTCAATGCATGGTGGCGCGTGTCGGCGAAACGCAGGCCAGCCGCCCTGCCCCATTGCATGGTCGCGTGTTCCAGCAGTGCCAGGTCGACCGTATCGGTCATCAAGCCCGGTTTCACCAGCCAGTAATCTTCACCGTCCTGCACCGTGGCTTTCGGACGTGCGCCGCCCATGCTGGGGGTGGCGAACAGGCGTTTGCGCAGGGGCGCATTGAGTGTTGGCCGGCTTTCCGCGATGGCCAACAGTTCTTGCACCAGCGCGTCCAGGCGATGCAGCCTGGGACTGGCCAGCTGCGCTATGTTCGGTTTGGGCGTGTCGCCCACGGCCAGCGCACCCCAGCGGTCACCGTTTCCCGACAGGCGCAAGAACTGGATCGCCGTGGTTTTTTCGCCCAGCTGGTGTTCGCGGCGTATCAGCATCTGCCCCCAGGAATCGGGACTGGCGTCGCGCAGCACGTCATGCAGGCCGCCATAGCGGCGCGCCAGGTGTTCCATGCCGGGAATGAAAGGCAGATTGACGGGATCGATGGCCCAGGACAAGCCTGCATCGGCATAGCTGGGCGCGTACCGAAAGCTGCCGATGCCGGTACGCGCATCGAGCACATAGCGACCAGCCACCACCCATTCGCCGTTGTCGGGCCGCTGCAGATAGACAAACAGGGGACGGCTAGAAGTAGCCATCGTCGTGCTCGTTTACGGTGGAGCGGCTGCGGATGTTGGCGCTGTCCATTTGCCACAGCGCCGCGTCCGGTTCCGGCGCCGTGATGGCAAGGATGCCGAGCACGTGGAAGGCGGCCAGGAACAGACCCACGTTGACGGATGCCTCGCCCCGTTCCATGCGTTGCAGGGTGGGGTGCGAAATGTCGAGGCGGGCGCACAGGTCGCGTGCCGTGATGTTTTGCTGCACCCGCTGCTTGCGCACGCACTGGCCCCATATCCTGAGCCGCTCGTTGACGAGCGTCGGCATGGCATCTTCCGGGCGGGCACGTTTTGTCATAATCAGGAAGTGAACATGGAAGTGAACATATTTTTTATATTGTAGCCCTTAATTGCAAGAATATGTACGCAGCAGTTGAGCTAGCAGTTGAGCTTTAATGTAAACATAAAATTGAATTTAATACGACTAAATTCAATCTTATGTTCATGGTACACCCCGTCGCGCTATTCTAAAATTCCTCCCACTGCGCCGGTGCGCTGGCGCGTTGCGGCGCCGCTGTCACGCTCACGCGCATTGCCGTGCCGGTCGCTGGCCGCGCGGCAGCCGTCGGCAAGGTCGTCGCTGCCGCGCCGTCCAGTTTAAATACGCTCACCACCTGCGCCAGGGTCGCCGCCTGCTCCTGCATGGCAGCGGCCGCAGCGGCCGACTCTTCCACCAGGGCCGCATTTTGCTGGGTGACGTTGTCCATCTCGCTGATGGCCTGGTTGATTTGCTCGATGCCGGCCGTCTGTTCCGCGCTGGCCGAGGTGATGTCTTCCATGATGTCGGTAACACGGCGCACGCTGTCGACCAGGTCGGTCATGGTGTCGCCGGCTTGATGCACGAGCTCGCTGCCGGCCGCCACGCTCCGGGTCGAGTCGTCGATCAGGGTCTTGATTTCCTTGGCTGCCGCTGCCGAGCGGTGCGCCAGGCTGCGCACTTCCGTGGCCACGACGGCAAAGCCGCGGCCTTGCTCGCCCGCGCGCGCCGCTTCCACGGCCGCGTTCAAGGCCAGAATGTTGGTCTGGAAGGCGATGCCGTCGATGACGCCGATGATGTCGGCGATCTTGCTCGACGAGGCGTCGATTTGCCGCATGGTCGCCACCACTTGGGCGATGACGGCGCCGCCGCGCTGCGCCACGCCGGAGGCCGTGTCGGCCAGCACATGCGCCTGGCGTGCATTGTCGGCATTCTGCTTGACGGTCGAGGTCAGCTCTTCCATGGAGGACGCCGTCTCTTCCAGCGAGCTGGCTTGCTGCTCCGTGCGCGCAGACAGGTCCAGGCTGCCCGCCGCCACTTCGGACGAGGCCGAGGCGATCGTTTCCGTGCCGGCGCGCACCGTGCCCACCGTGTGCGCCAGGCTGTCGTTCATGCGCTTGAGCGCCTGCAACAGTTGCCCCATTTCATCGCGCGACTGCACGGTGATCTGGCTGCGCAAATCGCCTGCGGCCACCGTGTTGGCCACTTGCAGCGCCGTGGCGACGGGACCGGTGATCGAGCGCGTGATGCCATACGCTAAGGCCGCTGCGATGGCCAAGGCCGCCAGCGACATGCCGATCAGCAAGGTGCGCGTGTTGGCATACGTGGCATTGGCATTGTCGCCCGCCGTGGTGGCCAGGGTGTTTTGCAAGCTGATCTGTTCAGCGATCAATTGCTTGTAGACCAGCAAGACGGGACGCAGCTGGCCGTACAGGTAGGCGCTGCTGTCGTCCGGCGTGCCGCTCCTGATCAGTTCAAGCAAGGCTTCCTGCCCTTGCGCGTAGCGCGTGTTGGCGTCGTTCATCTTCGCCAGCAACGCGCGTTCACGGTCGGAATCGAGCATGCTCGCGAGCTTGCCGAGATTGCCGGCCGCCGCCTGGCGCGCGGCCAGGATGGCGTCCGTTTGCTTGCGCTGGTCGGCTGGATCGGCGCTGAGCATCATGTTGCGCAGGGCAATGGCGATGTCGTTGATGTTGGCCGAGACGCTGTTGGCGAGCTCGATCTTCGGCATGCTGTCATGCACGATATGGCCGGTGCCCTGGTTGATCTTGCCCAGCATGGCAATGCCCAGGCAAGAGATGATGATCAGCATGGCGCCGATGGCGCCAAAGCCCACTGCGAGGCGTGTGCCGATGGTCAGGTTGGATAAAAACTTCATGGCTGTCTCAATACGGAGGGAATGGTGAAAAGGTCGGCGGCGTGCAGATGGCTGCCGCGCCGCCAAGCGGACGACGATCCTAGACCTTTTTGAATCATATTTCCATAGGGCAATATGCCTAGTTTCCCTCCGGGGCACACGCCGGTTCCGCTTATCCTGCGGCTTGGCGGTGTTTTCAGCTATATTGGCAGGCACCCGCCGGGCGGCACGCCTTGACCGGCGCCGCCGCCAATCCGGCCGTTTTTCTCATTTTCAGCCATAGGTCCGCATGACTTCTTTCCGTCTCCGTTTCTTTCCCTTCCTGCTGGCGTTGTTGCTGGCCTGCTCGCTGGCTCCCCCGCCCGCCTGGTCGCAGCCCGTCGATGACGCCGCCACGGCCGACCAGCGTCTCGATGGTTTGCGCAAGCAGATCACGGGTATCCAGAAGGCGCTCGATGGCGAGGCGGAGCTCGATGACGCGACCCTGTCGCAGATGCGCGCCGATGCGCTGGCGGCCAGCGCCGAGGCGGACAAGGTGGCCGACGCGCTCGCACCCACGCTCACCAGCGTGCAGGCGCGGCTGGCCGAGCTGGGCAAGCCGGCGGCGGGCACGAAAGATGCTCCCGATGTGGCGGCGCAGCGCAGCCAGCTGGACCGCACCAGCAGCGCGCTCGATGCACAGGTGAAACTGGCGCGCTTGCTGGCCGTGGAAGCGACGCAGGCGTCGGAGCAAGTGTCGACGGTGCGCCGCGCGCAGTTGCAGGCGCGCCTGGGCGAACGCACGGCCTCGATACTGGCTGGCTCGTTCTGGAAACAGTTGCATGCGGAATTGCCGCAGAACCTGCAGCGCCTGCGGGCGCTGGAGCTGGAATTGGCGAACGCGGCAAGCGCCACGCCGTGGTCGGCCTGGGGCGGCTTGCTGGCCGCCATCGTGGCCGTGATCGGCGCCAGCGTCTGGATTTCGCGCTATTTGCTGGTGGTGACGTCCACGCGCGTGCCGCATGGCCGTTTGCGCCGCTCCCTGCATGCGCTGGCCGTGCTGGTGCTGGCATTGGCTACGCCGGGCCTGGTGGCGGAATTGCTGGCCATGGGGCTGCGCTGGGAGGGCGGCCTGTCCGAAAAGACCTCGACTTTCCTCAGCAGCTTGATCGGCATCATCTGCTTTGCCGGTTTTACGGCGGGACTCGGCCACGCACTGCTGTCGCCGCGCCGCGTGTCGTGGCGCTTGCTGCCCCTGCCCGACGCGCTGGCGCACCGCATGCGCAATTTTCCATCGATGTTTTCCTTCATCGTCGTGCTCGTGTGGGCGACGGAACGGGTCACCATCGTCATCAATGCGGGCCTGTCGACGGCCGTGGCCGTCAACTGCATCGTCGCCCTCGTGATGAGCACGACCATTGCCTACGGCTTGATGCGGGCCGAGCGCTGCTGGCGCCAGTTGCGCGAGGCCGATCCCGCCAATCTGATCACGCCGTTGTGGCTGCGCTGCGTCACGGTGCTGCTGTGGCTGGCGCTGGCGTCGAGCGTCATCAGCTTGCTGATCGGCTATGTGGCGTTCGGCAGCTTTGTTGCCAAGCAAATCGCCTGGGTCATCGTCGTGCTGTGCAGCACGTATTTGCTTACGGTGCTGGTTGACGACATCTGCATGCTGCTGGCCTCCACGCCGCCACCGCCGGACGCGGCCCATCCCGTGCTGGCCACGCCCAAGGCGCGCGACCAGGCGGCCGTGCTGTTGTCGGGTATCGGCCGCGCGATCGTCGTGCTGCTGGCCCTGATGCTGCTGCTGGCGCCGTTCGGCGAAGGTCCGGGCGAGCTGTTCCAGCGCGTCGGCAAGCTGCAGGATGGCCTGGCCATCGGCGAAGTGGCGATCCGCCCGGCCGCCATGATCCAGGCGCTGCTGGTGCTGCTCGTCGGCTTTGTCGCGCTGGGCTTGTTCAAGCGCTGGCTGCAAAACAGTTATTTGCCGACCACCAATCTCGACACGGGCATGCAAGTGTCCTTCATCACCCTGTTCGGTTACATCGGCGGCGTGCTGGCCGTGGCGCTGGCCCTGTCGGCGGCAGGCATTGGCCTCGAACGCATCGCGTGGGTGGCGTCGGCCTTGTCGGTGGGTATCGGTTTTGGCTTGCAGGCGGTGGTGCAGAACTTCGTTTCCGGCTTGATCCTGCTGGCCGAGCGTCCCGTCAAAGTGGGCGACTGGGTGTCGCTCGGTGGAGTGGAAGGCGACATTCGCCGCATCAATGTGCGCGCCACGGAAATTCAGCTGGGCGACCGTTCGACGGTGATCGTGCCGAACTCGGAATTCATCACCAAGACGGTGCGCAACGTGACCCTGGCCAATCCGCTGGGCCTGGTGCAAGTCAAGCTGCCGCTGCCGCTGGGCACGGATGCGCAGGTGGCGCGCGCGCTGATCCTGTCCGTCTTTGTCGACAATCCCGACGTGCTCGACACACCGGCGCCGAATGTGCAGCTCGACGGCATCGACAATGGCCTGTTGTTGTTCAACGCCACCGGCTTTGCCTCGTCGCCGCGCCTGACGTCGGGCATCCGCAGCGCGCTGCTGTTCGAACTGCTCAAGCGTCTGGACGATGCGCACATCGCCATTGCCAAGCCCAGCACGATGGTGCTGAGCACTGTGCCGGCGCAGCCCGAGGCGCCGGCCATGTCAGCCGTTGCACCGGCGCCGGCACCGGGGCCGCCGCTGACGAGCTGATCAGCGGATAGTCGACCACAGCAGGGCCGCCAGGTACAGGCCGATGCCGAACGCCGTGTGGGCCATCAGGCTGCGCAGGCGGGCGGCGTTTGGGTGCGGCGTCTTGCTGGCGGCCAGGCCGGCGCCCATGCCCGGCTGCAAGATGCAAAATGGCGCGGCCACGCTCACCAGGCCCGCCAGCAGGGCCGGCGCGAACGTCGGCTGCTGCACCCACGTCTGTCCCACCAGCGCCAGCAGCACGGCCGCAAACAGCACGCCGATCAGGTAATGAGCCGTCCAGCCCAGGATGGCTTCATCGCGCACGGGCGTCGCCTGGGCGATGTTGACATGGCTGAAGGTGCCGCGCGGCAAATGGCCGAGCCAGCGCCCCACCATCGCAAAGTTCAGCGAGGGAATGCACCAAAAGCGTTTCAAGGCCACGGCCCACACATCCATCACCGCCGTCGCGCCCACGCCGATCGCCAGCGCATCAAGCCAGAGTATTTGCATTGCTGCTCCTAACATTCAATTAATTGCTTGAATGTTATAAGGGTGCTAGCATCGTGTCAATGAAAAATTCCGATATCGAATTGCTGACCGGTTCCGCCGGGTTTGCCCATATTTTAGGCAGCGCGCCCCGTTTGCGTCTGCTCGAGCAGATCGCGCATGGCGAGTATGCGGTGGAGCAACTGGTGGAGTTGACGGGCCTGTCCGTGGCCAATACCTCCCAGCATTTGCAGCAGTTGCGGCGCGCCGGTTTCGTGCAGGCGCGGCGCGACGGCAAGCGCGTGCTGTACCGGCTGGGCAGCGGCCCCATCGTGCAATTGCTGGCCGCACTGGACGTGTATGCGCAGCACCAGCGCAGCGAGTTGCAGGCGCTGGGCCGGGGCGACCACGTGGAAGCGATCACGGGCGACGAGTTGCACGAGCGCATGCGCGAGGCCAGCATCACCGTGCTCGACGTGCGTCCCGCGCAGGAATTTGCCGCTGGCCACCTGCCCGGTGCGATCAATATTCCTTTTGATGACTTGCAGCGCCGCCTCGGCGAATTGCCCGCGAACGCAGAAATCGCCGCCTACTGCCGTGGCCCGTATTGCGTGCTGTCCGTGCAGGCCGTGGCGGCCCTGCGCCAGCACGGCTTGCAGGCGCGCCGTCTCGGCAGCGGCTACGACGACTGGCAGGCGGCCGGCTTGCCTGTCGTGCAGGCGGCGTAATGGCGATCCCCGACACTAAGCAGGCACTGCTCGACGCCATCAACAGCACGTATGCGAAGTTGATACAGGAGCTGGCGCGCGTGCCGCCGGAGCTATCGCGCGAACCTGTGCTGGAAGGACAGGTGGCGGGTACGCGCATGAGCGTGTGCGATCTGCTCGCCTATCTGGTGGGGTGGAACGAGCTGGTCTTGCACTGGCACGCGCAGCTGCGCGACGGCAAACGCATCGAGGACATCGCCTTTCCCGCCGAAGGTTTCACGTGGAACGCTCTGGGAAAACTGGCGCAGCGCTTCTATGCCGACTATGCTGAACTGGGCATGGATGAGTTGCTGCTGCGCCTGGAGCAGGCGAAAAACCAGCTGCTGGCGCTGGTCGAAAGTCATGATGACGCGCAATTGTATGGCCAGCCCTGGTACACGCATTACACGATGGGGCGCATGATCCAGTTCAACACGTCGTCGCCGTATGCGAACGCGCGCACGCGCTTGCGGGCCTGGCTCAAGACCGTGTAGCACAGTGACCTGTGGGCTTGCACGATTGCATCAGTACGTTCAGGAAATTTTTCAGGCAGGATAGTGGTTTCAAGCGCAACCGACTGAAGGATCACCATGCTGACCATCGCCCTCGCCCAGCTCAACCCGACCGTGGGCGACTTCGACGCCAATTGTGCCGCCATCACCGCGCGCATGCAGCGCGCCAGCGAGGACGGCGCGGACCTGCTCGTGTGCCCCGAATTGTCGCTGTGCGCGTATTACCCGGGCGACCTGTTCGAGGACGCCGCCTTCCTGCGCGGCATGCAGCAGGCGCTGAACCAGCTGCTGGAAGCGTCCACGCGCTGGCCGGCGCTGGTCACCGTCATCGGCACGGCGCGGCCCAATCCCGGCGTCGGCAAGCCCCTGTACAACGCCCTGCTGGCGATGCGCGACGGGCGCATCGTGGCCGAATACTACAAGCAGCTGCTGCCCACTTACGGCATCTTTGACGAAGGCCGCCATTTCGAACCGGGCCCGCCCGGCGCCTGCACCCTCGATATCGCCGGCAGCAAGGTCGGCTTCATGATTTGCGAGGATGGCTGGAACGACGACGGCCGTGCCTACGCCGTCAATCCCTTCGATGCCCTGCACGCGGCGCAGCCCGATCTGATCGTCAGCATCAACGCCAGCCCGTCCGACATCGGCAAGCGCGCGCAGCGCCACGCCGTGTTTGGCGCCGCCTGCGCGCGCGTGAATCTGCCCCTGCTCTTCGTCAACCAGGTGGGCGGCCAGGACCAGCTCGTGTTCGACGGCGCCTCGTTCGCCATGTCACCGAGCCAGGGAGTGCAATTCGAGGCGGCCCGCTTTGTCGAGGATTTCCCATTGCTGCGTTTTGCCGGCGGCCGTTTTACGCGGCCCGATGGTCAGCCTTTCCCCGTGCCCGACCCGGACGGCATCCCCGCCGTGGAATTTGCGCGGCGCCAGATCGTGCTGGGGTTACGCGACTACGCGCGCCGCTGCCGCTTTACGCAAGTCGTCGTCGGCTGCTCGGGCGGCATCGATTCCGCGCTGACCCTGGCCCTGGCCGTCGAAGCGTTGGGCGCCGACAACGTCGTGGGCATCACCATGCCATCCGTGTTTTCCAGCGCCGGCTCGGTCACCGATTCCGTCGCCCTGTGCGCCAACCTGGGCATCGCCCTCTACACGCATCCGATCCGCGACATCGTGGCGCAATATGAAATCGGGTACGCGCAAGCCTTCGACGGCAAGCTGCAGGGGCTGCCGCTGGAAAACCTGCAGGCGCGTGTGCGCGGCACGATATTGATGGAGTACTCGAATGCCTTCGGCGCCCTGCTGCTCACCACCGGCAACAAGAGCGAAATCTCGGTTGGCTACTGCACCCTGTATGGCGACACGAACGGTGGCCTGGGCCTGCTCGGCGACCTGTATAAAACCGAGGTGTTCGCCCTGTCGCGCCACCTCAACGCCAGCGCCGGGCGCGAACTGATCCCCGTCGCCGTGCTCGATAAACCGCCATCGGCGGAACTGGCGCCGGGCCAGCGCGACACGGACAGCTTGCCGCCGTATCCCGTGCTCGATGAGATTCTCAAATGGCATATCGAGGGACGCCGCTTGCCGGCGGCTGAAAGCGCGCAAGCACTGACCCTGGTCGACCAGCTGCGCGAGACGGACGAGGGAAGGATTCTCGTCACGCGCATCCTCGGCATGGTCGCCCGCAATGAATACAAACGGCGCCAGGCGGCGCCCATCATCCGCGTGCGTTCGCGCGCCTTTGGCAGCGGGCGCCAATTGCCGATCGCCGCCCACTACCCCACCGGAGACGATGCATGACCTTATCCTATTCCGCCGACGCGGCCATCCTGATTGGCCGCTTCCAGCCTTTTCACAATGGCCATGCGGGCTTGTTGCAAAAGGCGCTGGCGACGGCCGCGCAAGTGGTGGTGGTGCTCGGCTCGGCCTTCCATGCGCGCAGCCCGAAGAACCCGTTTACGTGGCAGGAACGGGCCGCCATGATTGCCGCGACCTTACCCGAGGCGCAGCGCGCGCGCGTGCATTACGTGGCCGTGCGCGATTACTACGACGATGGCTTGTGGGCCGATGCCGTGCGGCGTGCCGTGGCGGGCGCCGTGCCCAAGGCCCAGCGCGTCACCCTGGTGGCCTGCTTCAAGGACGCCACCAGTTACTACCTGCACCATTTCCCGCACTGGCAATTATTGAATCTGGAGATCGATCCCGGTGCCCCCATCGGTGCGACGGCGATTCGCAACGTGCTGTTCGAGGCGGAAGACGTGGACGTGTCGCTGAGCGCCGTGGCGCAGCTGCTGCCGGCCGCCATCGGCCAGTATGTGAAGGCGTGGACCCTGCTGCCGTGGTACGCGCCGCTGGTGCAGGAATACCGCGCCATCGAAGCCTATAAAGCGCGCTGGCGCGCGGCACCGTATCCGCCCATCTTCACCACCGTCGACGCGCTGGTGCAGACGGGTGGCCACGTGCTGCTCGTGCGCCGTGGCGGCTATCCGGGCAAGGACTTGTGGGCCTTGCCCGGTGGCTTCCTGGAGCCGCGCGAACGCCTGCTGCAGGGCGCCCTGCGCGAGCTGGCGGAAGAAACCCAGCTGGGCGTGCTGGCGCCTACCCTGGTCGAGGCGCTGGTCGGCGTGGCCGTGTTCGACCATCCGGACCGCAGCCAGCGCGGGCGCACCATCACGCATGCGCATTATTTTGACTTGAAGACGCGCCAGTTGCCGGAAGTGACGGCGGCCGACGACGCGGCGCTGGCGCAGTGGGTGCCCGTGGCGGCGCTGCTGGCCATGGAAGAGCAATTCTTCGAAGACCACTTTCACATCCTGAACCACTTCCTCAAGCTCACGCACGAGGGGCGCTGAGGGGGCTATTCCCCCTCCTTGCGCATCAAGAGGTGATGCGTTCCCAGCCGTGCCGGACGGCCGCCTTGAAGTTGTCCCACGCTGATTGCGGATACGTGTGCTCCCACGTGGAACGCAGATCCGCTTCCACGTCGTCCCATGGGCGGCCCCGGTAGCTGTCGCTGCTGGCCATTGAATGGCCATAGCGGTAGGCGGGATCGTAGTCTTCGAAGCGCGCGCCGGTGGCGACATAGGTGGTGCTCCAGTGGCTGCGGTAGTACTGCTCGTCGTCGTAACTGGTACCGGGCAGGTTGTCGGCGCCGGGATAGCGGCGCGCGTTGGCGCCCACGCTGGACGGCGGCGGGGGCGTCATGTCGCTGGCAAATTGCTGCGACCCTGGCGACTCGTTCATGCTGCCTTGCTGCGATGGCGTATCCGACTGCATGCTGGCGCCCTGGCGCCGCGCGCTGCCGTCCTGCGGCGCGCCCTGCCAGCCGCCGGCGCGCCAGTGCTCGGCGTGCGCATCGATGTCGAGCGGCGCGTAGCGCTCGACGATGTCGGTGGCGCGCTGGATATCGGCGTCGCTCGCGCCTTCCAGGGTCAGCACGACATGTCCGCGCCGCACGGCTTCCGCATAGATGTGGCGGTCGGCGTGGTTGCCGAACAGGTCCGTAAAGAAATGCTTGACGCTGTCGAGCAGGCTGTCGCTGTCGTCGCGGCGGATGTTTTCCGTGGCGGAAGTGTCGTCACTGCCCGCATCGTGCAGGCGGATGCTGGCGCCAGGAAATCCCGCCGTGATCAGGTCGTGCCGGGCGCGCTCAGCCATGTCGCGCAGGGCGAAAACTGCTGCCAATGTATGTGCCATGATGGTCTCCAATCGGTGAACAACGTCCTGTCAGTGTAGGCCGTGCAAAACGAAAGGGGCGCCCGTTTGCCCCTTGGAAACCGTTGTATCTGTCAAATATTGACCACGTGAAACCTCAGTCCGGCGTGCCCACGAAGGCGCGCAAAAAGTCGATAAAGGCGCGTACCTTTTCCGCGATATGCTGGGTGTTCGGATACACGGCATACACGCCCTGCTCCGGGAAGATGACGTCGGGCAGCAGGCGGCGCAGGCGTCCCGCGCGCACTTCCGCCTCCACCTGCCATTGCGGCAGCAGGGCCACGCCGCAGCCGCCCAAGGCAAAGCCCAGCAGGGCCGAGGCGGAGTCGGAATGGATGGCGGCGTCGTCCTGCGCCGTGAAGGCGGCGGGGCCGTCTTGTGTCTGCACGTCCCAGCGCAGCGGCGCGGCCAGGCGGCTGTGCGCCAGCCAGCGTGCGCGCTGCAGTTCTTCCAGGCTGGCGATGCCCTTGGCAGGCAGGCTGGCCAGGTAGGCGGGCGAGGCGACGGGCCAGATCGCGTACGGCTCGATCAGCGCGGCGCGGTAGCTCGAATCGTTGAGGGAACCCATGCGGATGGCCAGGTCATAGCGGCCCGAGATCAGGTCTTCATGCGACGACGACGACGAATGCTGGATCTGCAGCTGCGGGTGGGCGGCGGCAAAGGCGATCAGCGCGGGAATCACCGTGCGGCTGCCGTATTCGACGGTGGTGGTCAGGCGCAGGGTGCCGCGCAAGCCCTGGTGGCCTTGGCGCGCCGTTTCGATGGCGCCCTGCGCTTCGCTCAGCACGCGCTGGCAATCCTCGTAAAAACGCCGCCCCACGTCGGTCAGCGCCAGGCTGCGCGTGCTGCGCGTCAGCAGCGACACACCCAGCTCCGCCTCCAGCTGTTTCAAATTAAAACTGACGACGGCTTTGCTCTGGCCCAGCACGGCGGCGGCCGCCGTCAGCGAACCGGCGTCGACGATGGCGATGAAAATGCCTAAACGGTCAAGACTGATCATAAATAAGAATGAGGAGGCATGCGGGTTGTAGAGGTTTGTCAAAATTTGTTTGACAGTGTAATCGGGGCTGGCCCGTTACGCAAATGGCGATGGACGCTTAAGCTGGCCGTTTGCCATTCGGAGCACCATGGACTATCGCAAAAAGGTCGCGGCCATCTATCTGCTGGGGTTCTTCGTCGACCTGATCAACATGTTCATCACCAGCGTCGCCTATCCCGACATCGGCCATGCCCTGCACGCCTCGGTGGCGCAGCTGGCCTGGATCAGCACCGCCTACATCCTCGGCCTGACCATCGTCATCCCGGCCAGCGCCTGGCTGGCTGCCTATTATGGCAGCAAAACCGTGTTCATGGCATCGTTGCTAACTTTTTTATGCGCCAGCATCGGCGCCGGCCTGGCACCCTCGATCGAGGCGCTGATCGCCTGGCGCTGCGTGCAGGGCCTCGGCGGCGGCTTGTTGATCCCGCTGGGGCAAAGCATGACCTACCAGCTGTATCAGCCTGCCGAGCGCCCCGGCCTGTCCTCCGTCATCATGCTGGTGGGCTTGCTGGCGCCCGCCCTGTCGCCCGCGCTGGGCGGCGTCATCGTCGACAGCCTGTCGTGGCGCTGGATTTTTTATTTGAACGTGCCGTTTGCCGCGCTGGCGCTGCTGCTGGCCGCCTGCTGGCTGCGCCCTGATCCGCCACGCGCTGCCGTGCCCCGTCTCGACGTGGGCGGCCTGCTGGCGGGCAGCACAGCCATTCTTTTGCTGTTGCTGGGCTTGACGATGCTGGGCACGCCGGACGAGCTGCTGGCCGGCGCCGGCGTGCTGGCGCTCGGTGTTGTCTGCGCCTGGGCTTACGTGCGCGGCGCTTTGAGAAAATCGACGCCGCTGCTGAACCTGCGCCTGGCAAGTGAGCCGCTGCTGCGCATCGCCATGCTGATGTATCTGCTGGTGCCGGGCGTTTTCATGGGCGTGAGCCTGCTGGCCATGCTGTATCTGCAGGGCGTGCTGGGCATGTCGGCATCGACAGCCGGCGCGCTGATGCTGCCATGGGCGCTGGCCTCGTTTGCGGCCATTTCGCTGACCGGCAAAAGCTACCGCCGCGTGGGTCCGCAACCGCTGTTCATCGCGGGCGCGCTGCTGCAGGCGGCGGGCATGCTGATGCTGCTGCGCGTGGAGGCGGCCGATCAGCTGTTCTGGCTGGCCGGCGCGTATGCCGTGATGGGCTTTGGCGGCGGCTTGTGCAGCAGCACGGCGCAAAGCACGGCCTTTTTGCGCACGCCGGACGGGCAGCTGAGCCAGGCCAGCGCCGTGTGGAATATCAACCGCCAGCTGGGCTTTTGCCTCGGTGTCGCGCTGCTCAGCGTACTGCTCAATGGCTTGCTGGCGGCGCAGGGCATCGCATCGCTGGACGACCCCGCCCAGCACCTGCGTGCGGCGCAGGTTTTCCACTGGTGCTTTGCGCTGGCCGCAGCGTCGTGCGTCCTGCCCCTGGCGCTGTGCGCGCGTATCGACAACCGCGCCGTTCTCGACCTTTTACTACACCATGGAGCAAGCAAAAAATGACTGCAACGAACCCCTATTTTGACGACGTTTTATCCACGCATGTGCTGATCCGCGAGTGGCTGTCTGGCGAGGCGGCGGCAGCGGAAAAATGCGCCGATTTACTCGCGCGATTTTCGCCCGATTTTACGATGGTCGCGCCGGGCGGGATGCAGCTCGATCACGCTGGATTGACCAGGTTTTTTCAGGGTGCCGGCGGCAGCCGACCGGGCCTCGCCATGCGCATCACGGACTTGCAATTGATCCAGGAAAGCGCCGCTGGCGCCACCGTGTCCTACCGCGAATTCCAGTCGCTGCCGGGCGCGGAAAACACCGAGCGCTGGTCCACCGTCGTGTATGAAAAAACGCCCGATGGCGCTTTGCTGTGGCGCCACCTGCATGAAACGTGGGCCGCGCGGGCGGATTGATCCTGCAGCGTGGCGGCAAGAAGCAGGGCCGCAAACACTGAAAGGCGCCGGCGCGCTCAGGCCGGCTTGGCCGTCATCAGGTAAAACACGATGATGAGGGCGAAGAAGGCGGGCACGCCCAGCGCCGCCCAGATGCGCAGGTAGCGCCAGTACGGCGCGGGCAAGGCGACGCCGTCGCGTGCGCTCGCCTGCGCCATGTCGCGCATGCGCATTTGCAGCCACACGACGGGCAGCCAGCAGGCGCCGGCCACCAGGTACAGCACCACGGACCAGACGATCCAGCGGCTGTTCAAGGGATAACCGGCCAGGTGGGCCAGATAAAAGCCGCTCAGGGGCTGGAACACCACCGTGGTGGCCGTAAACAGCCAGTCGGCGCGCACTACGTGGCGGCTGACGACGGCGATGGCGCGCACGTCGCGGCTCAGGCTGGCGAACAGCATGTAGAAGGCCGAGCCGATGCCGGTGCCGAACAGCAGGGTTGACGAAACGATGTGCAGCCATTTGACGATCAGGTATTCCATGGATTTTCCTCCAGTTGGTACAGCAGCCACAGAGCCGCCAGCATGGGCAGGTTTTTCGTCAGGGGCCCGTACGGATGCCAGAGGAATTCCGGCAGGAACACGGCGATCCAGACGGTATAGAACACGATGAGCAGGACCTGCAGCGGCCATAGCCAGCGCCGCCACGGCGGGCGCAGCGTCAGGGTGGCCACGCCCAGCAGCAGGTCGAACAGGCAGGCGCCGGCCAGTAGCGGCGGTGCCCATTCTGGCGGCACGCCGCTGCGCTCAAGCAGGCGATAGCTGTCTTCGAGCGGATAGACGCCGGCCGAGACGATGGCCGTGGCGATCCACACGATGGCCATCGACAGGCGCAGCACGGGCAGCAGCCAGTCCAGCTGGGCGCGCACGGCCGCGCCGCGCGCGTCGCTGATGAACTGCGCCACGGGCCGCGGCGCGCGCCCCAGCAAACGCCGCGTGAGCCCCGCATCGGCGGCATTGCCGCGATCAAGCATGCCCAGGGTGGCACGGTCCGGCATGGCAAAGCCCAGCAGCCTGGCCAGCAGCAGCGCGGGCGGCATCAGCCACCGGGGCAGCGGCGCGACGCGCAGCCGTCCCAGCCCCATGGCCGCGCGCAGGGCCGCCAGGTAGGCCGTGAACGGCAGCGCTTGCGGCCCCACGACGGGCACGCGGCGCGTCTTCTGGCCGCCTAGTGCGCCCGCGCCGCGCACCAGGGCGACGATGACATCGGTCAGGTCGTCGATATGCACCGGCTGCACCAGCTGCGGCGCGCGGCCGAAGCGGGGATACACGGGCAGGCTGGCCAGCATGCGGAACAGGCGCGCGCTGCCGCCATCGTCGCCATACACGAGCGAAGGCTGGACGATGACGGCGCGCAGCGGCAAGCCGGCGAGAAAATCGTCGGCCGCCTTCTTGCTCAGGTGGTAGGGCGAGACGGCGCCTGCGTCCGCGCCCAGGGCCGACAGCTGTATCACCAGCTGCACCTCGCTCTCGGCGCAGGCGGCGAACAGGGCGCGTGGCGCCTGCGTGTGCAGGGCCGCGAACGTCTGCGCGCCATGCTCGGCGATGATGCCGACGCAGTTGATGACGACGTCGATGTCGTCGAGGCGCGGCAGCCATGCGGCCTTGGCCGTGTCGCGCGCAAAATCGGCTTCGATCAGGCGCACGCGCTGCTCCTTGCCGCCGTGCGCATGCGGCGGCGCGCGGCGCGTCGTGCACGCGAGCTGGAAACCTTCGGCCAGCAGCGCGGTCGAAACATGCGTTCCAATGAAACCGCTCGCCCCCGTCAGCAGTATGCGCATGCATGTCTCCTCTTGACGGGATTGGATAGGTCTTTTGCGTTTCAGTTCACTGTGCGATCACACCACTGGAGAAAAACCATGCCCGCCCTGCCCCCTTCCCTGCGTCATGGCGCCCTGTCGGGCAGCCTCGCCTCCCTCCTGTCCGCCGCCGCCCTGGCCCTGTGTGGCCGGCGCGAAACGGGCAGCGTATTCGCCGCCGTCAACGCCGTCAGCCACTGGCTGTGGGGCGACCAGGCGGCGCGCCGCGACGACGCCTCGCTCAGGCACACCCTGGTCGGCTATGTCATCCACCATTGCAGCGCCATGTTCTGGGGCGTGCTGTTCGAGCGTTATGCGGCGCGCATCCTCGACCGGCGCCGCGTGGCGTCCACCGTGGCGGCGGCAGCCGGCGCCACGGCCGTTGCCTGTTTCACGGATTACCAGCTGACGCCGCACCGTTTGCAGCCCGGCTACGAGATGCGCCTGTCGCGTCCCTCGCTGCTGCTGGTGTACGGCGCCTTTGGCATCGGCCTGGCCGCCGGCGCGCTGTGGCTGCGGCGGCGCTGAGGCGCTGCGCGAGTCACTTTCCTACACGCCGGCCCGCCGCGCGCCTATCTTGCCGGCCGCTGCGCGCCAGTAGCATGGACCTTCATCCACCAACCGAGGAGAAGCGCATGCAGGACGAACACGGCAACACCCCGCAGCATCCCGCCGACCAGGGCCGCAACACGCGCATGGACAAGACCGACGCCGACAAGGCGCAGGGCGATGCGTATGCCAACCAGGGCGGCGGCAAGCTGGCCAGCGGCAATGCCAACAGCGGTCACTGGGCCAACGACGTCATCACGCCACAGGGCGGGCCCGACCCGGTGGAGCAGGAAAACCTGCGCACCCTGACGCAGCCCGATGGCAATGCCCACGTCAAGGGCGCGGCGCAGCGACCGCAGAGCGAAGCGGGCAAGCTGGCCGACGACCGGCCGGGCCGCAACGAGTCGAAAGACATCCACAGATCACTGAATCAGCACGAGTAGACCGGCGTGCTGCGAACGAGGAGAGCACCATGTTTGCACACAACAAGCGACTGCAATACACGGTCAGGGTGGAGCAGCCCAATCCCGGGCTGGCCAACCTGATGCTGGAACAATTCGGCGGCCCGCAGGGCGAGCTGGCCGCCGCCTGCCGTTACTTCACGCAAGCCTTGTCGGAGGACGATCCGGGCCGCAAGGACATGCTGTTCGATATCGCCACGGAAGAACTGAGCCACCTGGAAGTGATCGGCAATATCGTCGTCATGCTCAACAAGGGCGCCAAGGGGCGGCTGGCCGAGGGCGTCGACCAGGCGGCGGAGCTGTACCGCAACATCACGGGCGCGGGCAACGACAGCCACGTGACGCAAGTGCTGTACGGCGGCGGCGCCCCGCTGGTCAATTCGGCGGGCGTGCCGTGGACGGCCGCCTACATCGACACCATCGGTGAACCGACGGCCGACCTGCGCTCGAATATCGCCGCCGAGGCGCGTGCCAAGATCGTCTACGAGCGCCTGATCAACCTGACGGATGACCCGGGCGTGAAGGAAGCGCTGGGTTTCCTGATGACGCGCGAAGTGGCGCACCAGAAGTCGTTTGAAAAAGCCCTGTATTCGATCGAGCCCAATTTCCCTCCTGGCAAATTGCCGGGCGATCCGCAGTATGCGGACGTGTATTTCAATATGTCGCAGGGGCCGGGCGAGGAACGGGGACCGTGGAACCAGGGCGGCAAGTGGCAGTACATTTCCGACCCGCGCCAGCAGATGGCCGTCGATGGCGGTACGGGCGAGGCGGAAGTGAAATTGCCGCAGGACGAACTGGCCACGGTGCAGCAAATGGCCGCGCGCACGGCCTCGAATCCCGATGCCGACCCGTTGACGGGCGCGGAACTGGGCATGCGTCCGAACGGCCGCGATGGCAGCAGCTCGTCCATGCCCTTGTAGCGCAACAGGCCGGGCACCGCCAGCGTGAATACGCCGCGTGCGCTGCAGGCCTTGGCCAGGCACTGGTCCTGGCCCCATGCACTGGGCTTTGCCCTGTGCGGCGGCGCCGCGTTGTGCTTGCTGTACGCGCTGACGGGCCAGCTGGCGCTGCGCCATGCGAGCCTGGCGCCGGCCCTGATCGGCGGCGCCATGGCCGCTGCCGCGACGGCGCTGGGCACCGTGCCGGTGCTGCTGTCGCACAAATTCTCGCAGCGCAGCTACGACTGCTTCCTCGGTTTTGGCGCCGGCGTGATGCTGGCGGCTACCGCTTTTTCTCTGGTGTTGCCGGCGCTGGCAGCGGCCAGGCAGCGCGTGGCAACGCCCATGCATGCCAGTTTGCTGGTGGCCTTTGCCATGGGACTGGGCATGCTGCTGATCGTGGCGCTCAACCTGGTCGTGCGCGAACGCGTGCGGCACGGCGCGCCCGACGCCGCCGGCAGCCTGAAAAGAGTGTGGATTTTTGTGCTGGCCGTCACCTTGCATAACCTGCCCGAGGGACTGGCGATCGGCGTCGGCTATGCCGGCGTGGAGTTGGAACGCGCCAATGCGCTGGCGGCCGGCATCGCTATCCAGGACGTGCCCGAAGGCCTGGTCGTGGCGCTGGCGCTGCGCAGCGTGGGTTACGGCCGGCGTCTGTCGGTGGCCATGGGCGCCGCCTCCGGACTGGTTGAACTGGTGGCGGCGCTGGCGGGCCTGGCCCTGATCGGCCTCTCGTCCGCCCTGCTGCCGTGGGGCCTGGCGGCGGCCGCCGGCGCCATGCTGTTCGTCATCGTGCACGACGCCATTCCCGAGGCGCAGCGCAGCGGTAATGGCGGTTTTGCCAGTATCGCGCTGGTGTCCGGTTTTTTCCTGATGATGGTGCTCGATACGGCGCTCAGCTAAGCAAGGCGCAGTGGCGTTCTAAGTGAGATCGTGCAAGTCCTTTTGCAGCGCCGGGCCGGTGGAAAACCGCGAAAACACGACTTCAAGTCCAGCGCGTTCCGGGGTGCAGCACATGGGGCCGACGAGGTAGCGCGATGCCGTGGGAAACGGCGCCAGGCGCAGCAGCGGCCACAGCTTGCCATCGGTCGAATACTGCACGCGGATGGCGCCCTGCTCCACCGTCACGCGCAGCCAGAAACCGTCCAGCATGGCGGGCGCCAGGCTGACGGCCCAATCGGAGGTATCGACCGTCAGCACGGTGCTCAACAAGAGCTGGCCATCGGAAAATTCGACGCCGCACTTGATCCAGTTGTCCGCATCGATGCGCACCATCATGCCCGCCTGGTCGTACAGCGCCGCGTACTGCGCCGCCACATGCAGCTGCGCCGTGAAATCACCGTCGATTTGCGTGCCGAAAAAGTGGCCGCTGTCGCGGATAAAACCGTATGAGGTCTTGCGCCAGAAATCCGTGTTGGCGTCCGTCGTCACGCGCAATTGCGCGCCGTCGGCGGACCAGTTTTCTGGTGCATTGAGCCAGCTGCCTTGCTTGAACATCGCGTGCCTTTCCGAGCTAAAAAGATCACATAGTTTGCCCCCATCCCAGCGCCTTGTACAGGGCAATCGCATCGATGTAGGACGCCGTTTCCGCCAGCAGCGCTTCGCGCCGGATATCGTACAGGGCGCGCTGGTTTTCCAGCACGGCCTGGTAGCTGCCGGAACCACCCTGATAGCGCGTGCTGGCGACGCCGAGGGCCGCGTTGCCGTGGCGCGCCGACTGCAGCAATGACGCCAATCGCGTCTGGTTTTCCGCCAGTTGCGTGACGGCGCTTTCCACGTCTTCCTGCGCCATCAGTATCGTTTGTTCATAGCGCGCCAGCGCGCCCTGCGCCTCGGCTTGCGTGCCGCGCAAGCGTGCCTTGACGCTGCCCAGGCGGAAGGCAGGATAGCTGACGGATGGCGCCACCTCGAAGGCGCGCGCGCCGCCGTCGAACACGCCGCTGCCGCGCAGCGCGAAGAAGCCAAGGAAACCGCCCAGGCTCAGGCGCGGATACAGGTCCGCTGTGGCGGCCCCCACGTCTTCGCTGGAGGCGGCCAGCAGGCGCTCGGCGCGCACCACGTCGGGACGCTGCTTGATCAGGCGGTTCACGTCGCCCAAGGGAAGCTGGCCCGCCAGCGGCGCCTGCTGGCGCGGCGTGGTGGCCAGCGCGATGGCGCCTGGCGCTTGTCCGCTTAGCACATCGAGCCGGTACTGCGCCTGACGCAGTCCCGCTTGCAACGGCGGCAGCATTGCCTCGCTGCGCGCCAGGTTGGCCAGCGCGTTGTGGCGCTCTTCCGGCAAGCCGCCGCCGGCGCGGATGCGCGCGTCGGTCAATGCCACCGTATCGCGCCAGCTGTGCACCTGTGCCTGCGTCAGCGCCAGGTTGTGCTGGTGGCCCAGCGCCTCGTAGTAATTGCGCGCCACCTCGGCGGCGATCGTCAGCTGCACCTGCCGCAAGTCCGCCTGCGCCGCGTCGGCGCGCGCCTGTGCCGAACGGCTCATGTGCGCGAGGCGGCCGAACAGGTCGATCTCCCATTGCGCATCGAAGCCCACGCGCGTGCTGGCGCTGGCGGCGCGGCTGTCTGGCGTGTCTTGCCGCACCTGCCGCTGCCAGCCCGCCTGTCCCGTGACGGCAGGCAGTTCATCGAGCCGGCGTTCGTCGAAGACGGCCCGCGCGGCCAGCAAATTGGCTTGTGCCTGGGCGATATCGAGGTTGTGTTCGAGCGCGCTGGCGATCAGCTGCGACAGGCGCGCATCGTCGAAAAACGTCCACCAGGCGGCTTCGCTGACGGCACCCGCGCCGGGTGCGAATTGCGCTTGCTGCGGACTGACCAACTGGACGTCGGGCGTGCCAGGTGCGACATAGGCGGGGCTGACGGCGCAGCCGGCCAGCACGGGGAAAAGAGAGATAATATAGCGGTAATTTTTCATGGGGATTCCTTCAGCGCCTGCGACAGATCGCGCGCGCGCGGCGTGGCATGGTCGGCCGTGTGGCGGCGGGCCAGAAAGGTGTACACGGTGGGCAGCACGAACAGGGTAAAGAAGGTGCCGATCAACATGCCCGAGACGATCACCACACCGAGGCCGAAGCGGCTGTTGGCGCCGGCGCCGGAAGCGAACAGCAGCGGCACCAGGCCCACCACCATGGCGGCCGTCGTCATCAAAATCGGACGCAAGCGGATTTGCGCCGCCTTGCGGATGGCCGTGATGCGGTCGAGCCCTTCATGCACTTGCAATTCGTTGGCAAATTCCACCATCAAAATGCCGTGCTTGCTGATCAAGCCGATCAGGGTCACGAGGCCGATCTGCGTGTAGATGTTGACGGTGGCGTAACCGAGGGCCAGCGGAATCAGCGCGCCGCAGATCGACAGCGGCACCGTGATCAAAATGATCAACGGGTCCGTCAGGCTTTCATACTGGGCCGCCAGCACCAGGTAGATGACGACGACGGCTGCCAAAAAGGCCAGCAGCAGCGCATTGCCTTCCGTGGCGAACTGGCGCGCGTCCGATTGCCAGTCGTAGCTGAAGCCCGGTGGCAGGGTCTTGGCCACGCCATCGAGGAAGGTCACGGCGTCGCCCAGGGTCACGCCGGGCGCGGGCACGCCCTGGAAGGTGGCCGCATTCTGCTGGTTGAACTGGGTCAGCATGTTCGGTTCGATCTGTTCCGTCACCGACACGACGGCGGACAGGGGCAGCAGGCTGCCGTCGTCGGCGCGCACGTACTGCTGCGTCAGGGCTTGCGCCGTGAGTCGCTGTTCGCGCGGGCTTTGCGCGATGACGTCGTAGGCGCGGCCATCCATGCCGAAGCGGTTCAGATAATTTTCGCCCACCAGCACGGCCAGCGATTCGCCGATGTCCTGCATGCGGATGCCCAGGCTATTGGCTTTTGAACGATCCACGCGCACTTTGACCACCGGGTTGTTGTAATCGAGGTCGCTGTCGACGACGGCAAACAGGCCGCTTGCGCGTGCGCGCTGCTTGACGTCTTCCATGGTGCGGAACAGAGTGGCGTAATCCTGCGCGCTGCGCAGCACCATTTGCACGGGCAGGCCGCCGCTCGATCCGGGCAAGGGCGCCAGCTGGAAGGCGAAGATGCTGGTGCCCTCCACGTCGCCCACGGCGTGCTGCAATTCGGCCTGGATGACGGCCGCGTTGCGCGAACGTTCGGCCCACGGCGTCAGGTTGATGCCGCCGATGCTCGATGCCGGGCCTTCGCCGCCGTTGATGATCCAGCGCGAGGCCGTTTCGGGGATATTTTTGTAGATGGTATCGAGCTTGTACGAGAAGCGCTCCACGTAATCGAGGTTGGCGTGCTGCGGCGCCTTGATCGCCGTCAGCACGCTGGCCTGGTCTTCCGCCGGCGCCAGTTCGCGCTGCGGCAGCAGGTACAAAAACGGCAGACTGACCATCACCAGCGCGGCGAAACCGGCACTGAGCCAGCGATGGTGCAGCGAGCGGTCCAGCAGGCGCGCATAGCGCGAGGTCAAGCCCTCGAAGAAATGCTCGGCGGCGCGCGCCATGCGCCCTTCCGATTGTTTGGGCTGCAGCAGCAAGGAGCTCATCACGGGCGACAAGGTCAGCGCCACCACGCCCGAGACCACCACGGCGCCGGCCAGGGTCAGCGCGAATTCCTTGAACAGCGCGCCCGTGAGTCCCCCCATCATGCCGATCGGTGCATACACGGCGGCCAGGGTGATCGTCATGGCGATCACGGGGCCGGCCACTTCGCGCGCGCCGACGAGGGCGGCGGCCACGGGCGTCTTGCCTTCCTCGATATGCCGATGCACGTTTTCCACCACGACGATGGCGTCGTCGACCACCAGGCCCACGGCCAGCACCATGGCCAGCAAGGTCAATAAATTGATGCTGAAGCCGAAGGCCAGCATCAGCGCGGCCGCACCCAGCATCGACAAGGGAATCGTCACGACGGGAATCAGCACGGAGCGCAAGGAACCCATGCACAAATAGATGACGATGACGACGATCAGCAGCGCTTCGAGCAGGGTGTGCGCCACCTCGTCGATGGAGGACTGGATGAAGCGCGCCGTCTCGAACGCCAGCTCGACTTTCACGCCGGGCGGCAGGGTTTTCTGGATCTCGGGCAGCAGCTTCTTGATGCCGTCGACGATCACCAGCGGGTTGCCGCCGGGCGTGGGCGACAGGCCCAGGTACACGGCCGGCACGCCGTCCATGATGCCGCTCGTCTCCGTGGCGGCCGCGCCCAGTTCCACCGTGCCCACGTCCTTCAGGCGCACGAGGGCGGCGCTGTCATCGCCACCTTTGCGAATGACCATGTCGCGGAACTCCGCCACGCTGGTCAGATCCGTGTTGACGCTGATGTTAGACACGACGAACTGTCCTTTGACTTTGCCGGGCGCCGCCTGGTAGTTATTGCGCCGCACGGCGTCGGCCACGTCGGCGGCAGTCAGGCCCCGCGCCGCCAGTTTTGCCGGGTCTATCCACAAACGCATGGCCAGCTGCTGGCCGCCATACACGTCGACTTTCGCCACGCCGTCGATGGTGGCGAACATCGGCTGCACCACGCGCGCCAGGTAATCCGTCAGCGCGGGCGCGGACACGCTCTCGCTGGCAAATCCCACATAGGCGACGGCAGACGAATCGCCGGCCGAGCGCTCGATGACGGGGTCAAACGCGCCTTCGGGCAGCTTGTAGCGTACCTGGTTGACCTTGGCCATGACTTCCGTCAGCGCCTGCGTGGAATCGCGGTTCAGTTCCATGCGCACGGTCACCGTGCTGCTGCCCTGCACCGAGGACGAGGTCAGGTAATCGATGCCTTCCACCGACGAGACGGCTTGCGCGATCGGCTGCGTGACAAAACCTTGCATCAGTTCCGCCGAGGCGCCCGGATACGTGGTTTTCACGGTGATGGTGGACGATTCGAGCATCGGATACTGGCGGATCGGCAGTTGCAGGAGGGCGATCACGCCCAGCATCAGTATCAAGGTGCTGATCACCAGCGCCAGCACGGGGCGGCGTACGAATAAATCGGTAAATTTCATGGTGATGTCTTTCCTTTACGAGCCAGCCTTGGGCGCGGCGCGCTTGGCCTCGTCCAGGGTATTGGCGACGGCTTGCACGGCCATGCCGTCGGCCAGTTTCAGCTGGCCCGAAGCGACCACGCGCTGGCCTTCGCGCAAACCGTCAAGAATGGCCACGCGGCCCTCTGCCCGCTCGCCCAGTTTCACGCCCACGCGCTTGACGGTGAGTGGCTGCTTGCCCTCCTGCTGCGCGACGAAGACCGTGTCGCCATACGCGCTGTAGGTCACGGCCGTTTCCGGCACCGTCAGTTGTTGTCCTGCTTCGCGTGCCACGCGCACGTTCGCGTACATTCCCGCCTTGAGCGCACCGCGCGGATTGGTCAGCGCCGCCTGCACCTGCACCATGCGCGAACGGGCGATCAGCGGGTCGATGGCGTTGATCTTCGCCGTGAAAACGTCGCCGGGATACGCGTCCACCAGTACTTGCACGGCCTGGCCTGGCGCCAGCTTCGCGCTGCTCTGTTCATCGAGGGCAAAGTTCACCAGCAGCGCCTTCGTGTCGATCAGGCTGGCCACCGTATCGGCTGCGTTCAGGTACTGGCCCGCGTGCACCTTGCGGATGCCCAGCTGGCCGGCGAACGGCGCGCGGATGGTCTTTTGCGCAATCAGCGCCTGCGTCTGGCGCACGTCACCCAGCGCCGCATCGCGCGCGGCCAGGGCACTGTCGAGCTGCTCCTGCGTGGCCGCCTTTTCCTTCGCCATCTGCACCGTGCGGGCATGGCTGCTTTCCGCGTTTTTCAGTTGCGCGCGCTGGCGCAGCAGCATTGCCTGTTCTTGGGCGTCATTCAGCTGTACCAGCACGGCGCCAGCTGCCACCAGCTGGCCCGATGCGAAGCGGATCTGCGTGATGCGCCCGCCCGTCTCGGCCGCCACCTGCACCTGGCGTGCAGCTTCCAGTTCGCCCACGCCGGCGAAGTAGCGTTCCTGCGTGCCCAGCACGACGGGCACCAGCGCCACCTTGGTGGCGGGATAAGCGGCGGCATCGGCCGCATGGGAGTCCGCGCGCGGATACAGGGCGGCGCCGGCGACGGCAAGGGTGATGGCCAGCGCGGAAGCGCCGACGAGTTTCGTATGCATGATGAAGTCCTTTTTACAGCGGGGAAGAAGAGGCGCAGCGGAGGCTGATCAGGTCCGCTGCGCGTTGAAAAGTACAAACAGCGCGATGGTCCACAGCAGCAGCACCAGGTGCGTCGTCTGCAAGCCCTCCTGCGCGATCCAGTAGCCGAACCACAGGCCGCTCAGGTGCATCAGCAGCAAAAAGGCGGCCATGGCGCACAAGGCCAGGTTCAGCCAGGGCAAGGCAGTGGCCAGGCCGCCGCCGAGAAACAGTGCCACGCCGGTCCAGGCGGCGATGGCCGCCAGCAGCTGCAAGGCCAGCACCACCCCCAGCGCCAGCCGGTGCAGGGTCAAGGACGTGAGCGCGCGGCGCAGCAGCGGGGTCTGGATGGTCGGGTCCTGGCGCAATGGATCCATGCGCATGGTGTTGCCGATGGCCCAGACGGCGCCGTGGAAGGCGTGCAGGTTGTTGATGGCGGCCAGGCTTAGCCAGGTGGCCAGGCCGGTGGCGAGGATGGCGTGAAACAGCCAGAGAGAGTGCTGCAGCTGCATGGAAAATCCAGTTCAAGAAAGTGTCTTGCCGGCACGCGGACGTGGAAACTCCTCGACAGCGGGGAGCTACCGGCCTATTATGCAAGCAATTAGTTGGTTAACTTGCCCCATGATAGTTGAGCGAAATGAATTACACAAGTAAACGTTTGGATAATAGCGAAGCGCCGCAAACGACGGAGCGCATCCTGTATTTCATCAAGACCAAGGGCCCCGTCTCCACGGCGACCCTAGCCAAGACCCTGGACATGACGGGCGAGGCGGCGCGCCAGCAAGTGCAAAAGCTGGTGGCGGCGGGCCTCATCGAGGGGCGCCAGGAGGCGCAGGCGGGCGCCGGCCGGCCGCGTCAGAACTGGGTCTTGACGGAAGCGGGCAATGCGCGCTTTCCCGACACGCATGCGCAGCTGACGATCAAGCTGATCGGTTCCGTGCGCCAGCTGTTTGGCGAGGCGGGACTGGATAAACTCATCACGCAGCGCGAAGAGGAAAGCCGCAGTGCGTATGCGCTGGCGTGCTCGGCGCCGGATTTGCCCACGCGCTTGCAGCAACTGGCGGCCGTGCGCGATGAAGAGGGCTATATGGCGCGCGTGGAAGCGGACGGCGACGACTGGCTGCTGATCGAAGACCATTGCCCCATCTGCGCCGCCGCACGCACTTGCCAGGGCTTTTGCCGCTCCGAAATGCAGCTGTTCCAGGAAGTGGTGGGACCGCACGCCAGCATCGTGCGCGAGCAGCATGTGCTGGCCAACGCCATGCGCTGCGTGTACCGGATCAGGGTGCTGCCCTAGTCTTTCGGAAACAGCGGGCGGGTAGCAAGCGCCACCAGCCCCGCCAGCCACCACACGACGGACCAGTTGCTGGCCGCCAGCAAATGCGGGATGGCGATCGGTGTGAGGAACAAGCCCGCATATACGGCCGTGTTCGCCATGCCCAGGGCCGTGCCCGCGTTGGCGCCGCCCGCTTCCGTGGCCAGCTCCGTGTAGGCCACGCCATGCCAGGCGGACACGGCGATGCCGGCGAGCACCACGGCCGCCATCAACAGCCAGCCCGGCGCCTGTATCCAGGCGATGCATCCCAGCAAAATGAACGAGGCCAGCGCTACCAGGGCCGAGCCGCGCAGGTAAGCGGGCCGGTTCGCGTGGCGGTCCGTATGGCGTCCGCTCCAGATGCGCATCACCATGGCGCCCGCCTGCAGGGCCACCATCACGGCCGTGATGGCTGCCAGGCCCAGGTGGCCATGGTCGTGCAGGAACACGGTGGCGTAGCTGAGCACGGCAAACTGCGGCACGCACAGCAAGCCGATGGCGGCCACCATGCGCCAGACTTTACGGTTCTGCAGCGGCGGCTTCACTGCAGATAGGCCCGTGGACGCGTTGTGCAGGCCCGTGGCGGCCTCGGCAGAGAAATCTGGCTCATGCATCCAGCGCCACGTAAAAAACGCCGACAGGCCGCATACGAGGGCCAGGGCGCCAAACACGGGCATGAAGCCGTAGCGTGATGCCAGGCTGGGCAGGACGAGGGCGCCGAGGCCGCCGCCCATGGGCACGGCCGTCTGGCGGATGCTCATGGCGAAACCGCGTTCGCCGGCGCCGAACCAGCGCATCACGGCGCGGCCGCTGGCGCCATTCACGCTGCCGCCCAGCACGCCGACCAGCGCCAGCCCGGCCGCCAGCGCCCATAAGGGCGGCACGGACCCGTCCGCCGGCGTGATCCACAGCAGCAAGGTCAACAGCGCCAGCATGGTGCCCAGCAAGCCGGTCAGCAGCACGGGCCGGTCGCCCCAGCGGTCGGTCGCCATGCCCCATGGCAATTCGGTCAGGGCCACACCCAGGCCCATGGCGCCCAGCGCCACCCCCAGTTGCGTATTGCTCAGGTGATAGCCGCTGCGCAGCCAGATGGCCGTGGTGGGCATGCCGTTGGCGGCGGCGGAAAAGCTGGCGTTGGCCGCCACGCCGACGGCCAGCACTTTCCAGCGGTGGGCATCGCCCAGTGCGGGCGCAGTGACAGGAAGGGAAACGGCAGGGCAGTTGGTGGTCATGGCAGGGAGGGGAAAGTGGTTGACCCTGACAGTGTTGCGCAGTACGATCGTTCTGAATATCAGATAATTTACTATTCACCATCCCATAAAACAGGACGATTGTATTGATGCCATGAACCTGCTGAATTTCGACATCGCCTTTTTGCGCAGCTATGTGGCTGGCATCGAACTGGGCAGCTTTGCCCGCGCGGCCGACAAGGTGGGCCGCTCGACCTCGGCCGTCAGCGCGCAGCTGAAAAAACTCGAGGAGCAGGCAGGCATGCCCCTGTTCCGCAAGGATGGCCGGGGACTGGCGCTGACGCCGGCCGGCGAAGTTCTGCTCGGCTATGCGCGCCGCCTGCTGGAACTCAACGACGAGGCGGCCGTCGCCTTGCGCGGCGCGGAACTGGAAGGCTGGATCCGGCTCGGTTTGCAGGAGGATTTCGGCGAAGCCTTGCTGCCGGATGTGCTGGGACGCTTTGCCCGCGCGCATCCGAAAGTGCGCATCGAGGCGCACGTGGCGCGCAACACGGCCTTGATGCAAGGGCTGGCCATGGGGCAGCTGGATCTGGCCCTGCTGTGGGGCGGCGCCTGCATCGCCGACGTGGCCGAGTATCCGCCGCAGCAGCGCCAGCATATTGCCGAGCCGGCCATGCGCTGGATCGCCTCGTCCAGCCTGGCCTGGCGGCCCGAGTCGGGCGAACCGCTGCCGCTCATTACGTTCGACCGCGACTGCCTGTTCCAGCGCTGCGCCACGCAGGCACTGGACCATGCTGGCATCGCCTGGCGCACGGCGTTTACCAGCCCCAGCCTGGCGGGACTGTGGGCGGCGGCCGCCGCCGGGCTGGGCGTGACGGTGCGCACCGGCCTGGGCTTGCCCTCAACCGTGTGCGCGCTCGATCACGTGGCGGCCGGTTTGCCCGCCCTGCCCCCGTTGTCGCTGGAATTGCTGCGCGCGTCCAGCGTGTCCAGGCCACCCGTCGAGCGCCTGGCCGGGCTGATCATC
Organism: Janthinobacterium rivuli; assembly: GCF_029690045.1. Taxonomy (NCBI): domain Bacteria; kingdom Pseudomonadati; phylum Pseudomonadota; class Betaproteobacteria; order Burkholderiales; family Oxalobacteraceae; genus Janthinobacterium; species Janthinobacterium rivuli. Next base: position 310,010 of record NZ_CP121464.1, on the reverse strand, counting down.
GAGTCGCTGCAGAATGGGATGGCGTCAAACGGTTGAAATTCAAGTGCGCGCAATCAGCACTTGCACGGGCGCCATGGGAAAATCGCTGGCGCCGTACTGCTCCACTTGCCGCCAGCCCGTGTCGCGCAGCAATTGTGCCAATTCCCCCTGGCGCGTTACCGTGCGGCCCAGCATGCGCATCGGCAAGTAATACGGCAGCACGCGCGCCGCGTCAACGGCTGCCGGAGCGATTTCCGCCTGCACGCAAACGAAGACGCCGCCGGGTTTCAAGGCCGCATGGATCTTGCGCAAGGCCGCCGCCATGTCGGGCACGAAGTGCAGCACGGACGAGCACCAGATGAGGTCGTAACCGTTGCCGATATCGTCGCCGTCCAGGTCGCCGCCCACCGTCTCCAGGCGGTCAGTCAGTTGCGCATGGGCGATGTTGGCGGCGGCAACAGCCACTGTTTCCGGCCAGTCGAAAACGCAGCCGTGCAAACCCGCATGGGCTTGCGCCAGCGCAATGGCAACCCAGCCCGGACCACCGCCCAGGTCGAGCAGGCGCAGTGGCGTGTTGGCGTCTGCAAACGGGGCGACCCGTTGCATCACGGACAGGGCCGCGCGCATGGTGACGGCGCGTTGTTCCTGGCCGATCTGCTGCTGTGCGGCAACGGCCCAGTTGACTCCATTCGCCGTGCTGTAGGGCGCGGCCTTGCCCCCCTCGCGCACCAGCGTACTGAGCTGTGTGGCGAAGTGGCGCAGCGCATGCAGCCGGTACAGCCAGGCGTCGCCGCAAAAGGCCACCGAGTTGCGGCAGAAATACTGCAAGGTGGCGGCCGTGCAGCGGTAGCGCTGTGTGTCTGCCTCCGCAGTGGCCGTATCGCGTTCCAGCACCTGCATGCTCCAGAGCAGTTCCAGCAGCAGGGTCGTGTGGGGAGCATGCAGCGCCAGGGTGTCGGCCAGCTGCGCCGGCGTGTGCGGCGTGGCCAGCACCTCGAAAATACCCAGTTCCAGGGCGGCGGCCAGCCCATCGGCCTGGACGGGCGCGACGGCCAGGTCCCAGTACGGTTGCAAGACATGTTGCGTGGCAAACGGCATGGCATTTCCTTTCGGCGAGATGGGCAAGAACGCCTATTTTATGCAACAATGAGAATAATTATCATTTGCATTTGTATGCGGCACGGCGCATTTCGTATGCGCGACGGCGCGCGGAAAACAGGGAGGAGCGATGAGGGAACAGGACAGGGAAGAGGCAGGCTGGACGCGGCGCCAGCTGGACCCCGGAATGGGTGCGTGCCGCGCGGACCAGCGCCAAGTCGACCAGGGCTTGCTGCTCGTGCATTCCGATTACCGCCCGCGCCTTGCCCTCGTCGAGCCATCGCAGCATGACGATGCGGGCGGCATGGTCATTACCATCGGCCTGGAAGGCGCATCCGGTTACCTCACGCGCGATGGCGAACAATTGCGTTTCCTGGGCGGCCATACGACGGTGACGGCGTTTCACCACGTCAGCGGCGAGCGCCGTTTCGAGGCGCATCAACGGGCGGCGCAATTGCGCGTGCTGGTGGGCGAAGACGCGCTGGCGCGCTACTGGCCGGAAGGCCTGACTTCATTGTTACCGAACGGTGGCGCGCGCCAGCTGGCGCATGCGGCCACGACGCGCAGCAGCGCTCTGCACGCGCGCGCGCTGCTGCGCGCGACGGATCCGCTGGCCGTGCATATCGGCGTGCTCAGTATCCTGGCGGAACAGTTGCGGGCGCTGTGTCCGGCGCCCGCGTCCGCTGCCTTGCCGCGCTGGTCCGAGGCCGACATGATCAAGCTGGAGCGTGTCCATGCGCTGATGCAGGAGCAGATGGCGCAGGACCTGACGCTCGATTACCTGTGTGCGCAAGCGGGGCTGAGCTCGTTCAAACTCAAGCAGGGATGGCGCTACCGCTACAACGACAGTCCGCAGCGCACCCTGCTGGCGCTGCGCATGCAGCGGGCAAAGTTACTGCTGGAAAATGGGTGTCAGGTGGCGCAGGCGGGCTGGCAAACGGGCTATCGCCATCCGTCCAATTTCAGCGCCGCGTTCAGCCGCTATTTCGGCTACGCGCCGAAGACCGTGGGACGCGCTGGCACGTAAAAAGCCGGTGTAGAATCGGCGGGCAGCACATACTCATACGACCCACAAGGAGACATGATGGCCCGCAAAATATTTGTCAATCTGCCCGTCCAGTCGCTGGAACGCTCCGTCGCGTTTTTCACGGAGCTGGGCTTCAGTTTCAATGCCCATTTCACCGATGAAACGGCGACGTGCATGATCGTCGCCGACGACATTTTCGTGATGCTGTTGACGCACGACAAATTCAAGCAATTTACCCCGAAGCAACTGTGCGACACCACGGTGGCGACGGAAGTACTCGTGTGTTTGTCGGCCGAGAGCCGGGGCGAAGTCGATGCGCTGGTGGCGAAGGCCGTCCAGGCGGGCGGCAGCATCTACAAGGAGCCGATGGATTTCGGCTTCATGTATGGACATAGTTTCCAGGATCCTGATGGGCACCAGTGGGAGTTAATGTACATGGAACCGAGCGCCGTACCTGGCTGATACGTGGCGGTGTCGGATTACACGCTTGCGCGCTAATCCGACCTACCCGATTCGTAGCGTAGGTCGGATTAGCGGCGGAACGCCGCGTAATCCGACACGATCCACCCGGCCAGCTTAGGAAGCCAGCGCCAGCAAATCGACCACTTCCAGCCCCGCCAGGTCTTGCGTCGTATTGCCCGCAAACGCGGCGCGGCTAGGCTGGCCGTTTTTCAGCCAGGTGCGCGTGACTTCCTTGATCTGCGCCAGGGTGCAAGTTAATACGCCGGTGCGGAATTGCTGGCGCACGGCTTCCGTCGTGCCGCGCTGCTGCATATTCCACGCCGTCAGCGCTTCCGCATACGGCGAGTGCGGCTTGTCGAGGCCCTTGATGACGCAGATGATGGCTTCTTCCACTTGTTCCTGCGAGAAATCGCCGTCGAGGATTTGATCCAGCGTCGTGCCGAAGTCGGCGAACGTGCCGGCCAGGCGCGGGTCGCGGTACGAACTCAGGGTGAACGTGCCGGCGCCGGCCGCGTAGCTGGCGCTGCCGCCATACGCGCCGCCTTTTTCGCGCAGGGCCGTATGCAGCACCTGGTTGGTCATCAGTTCAGCGGCGACGGCCAGGGCGGAAGCGTCCGGATTGTGCACGCCGGGCACGGCCCAGGAAACGAAGCAATGGTTGATCTGGCTCGTCGCATGCAGGGCCGTGTTGGCCAGCGGCAAAGCGGCAGCTGCGGCGGCAACGGCTGGCGCGTCCGCGTCCGTGCTGGCTGCCGGCAACTCGAGCAAGCGGGCCAGGGTGATGCCATCCTGCTCCAGGCCGGCGCACAGCACGGTTGGCTGCTGCGCGATGATGTGTGCGTGCAGGGTGTCGAGCTCGCGCGCGATTTCCTGCAAGCCTGCCGACGTTTTGCTCAGCTGCTGCAAGCGGCGATAGAACGGCAAGGCAGCCGGGCCGCCGACGATGTCGTCGAAGCGGCGCGTGGGCGACAGTGGCGCTGCCGAGGCCAGCATGGCGTAGCGGTTGCCCGATTCGGCCAGGCTGGAGAGTTTGTCTTGCACCAGGCTTTCGATCAGGAAGGCCAGGCGCTCTTCTTCATCGAAGCGGGGCTTGGCGATCCAGGCCGACAGCACGGCGGCAATCGCCGCGTGTTCTTCGCGCAAGCCGCTGGCCGAGAACGACAATTCCACGCGCATCGCCTGTTGTGGGCGGGGAATGGCTTCCAGGCCGATGTGGAACGAGGGCACCATGCTCTGGCGCCAGGCGCTGGCGTCGTCGAACGACATGTCGCCCACACCCAGTTCCGGCGCCAGGTCCGTGTACAGGCGCAGCCATGGCCACGACGCTTCCGGCAAGCTCGACACGTCGTACAGCACGTTGGCATAGCTGATGCCGTTCGATGCAATGCTGAACGCCACGGCGCCGTCGACGGCGGCTGGAATCGGCAGGGCCGGACGCGGCAAGGCGCTGACGTCGCCAGGGCGGATGCGCGGCAAGACTTCGGAATTCGATGGCAGTTGCTGATGCGCTTCCAGCGCGGCGGACTCGGCCACGATGTGCTCGCGTTCGGCATCCGTCAGCGTCGCTTGCAAGGCCGCCAGCTTGGCGTCTTCCTGGGCGGCGCGGTCCGTGAAGTAGGCGCTGTCGGGTACCACGTGGGTCGTCAGGCGGGTCGGGTTGGCGATCAGCTCACGCACCAGCTGCTTGAAAAATGCCGGATCGTCGATCTGCTGTTCCAGGGTTTCCAGAATCGCCGCATTGTCGAACGCGTCCATCACGTCGCCGCCATACATGGCCAGCGGCAAGGCGTGCAGCAAACGGCCCAGGCCGTAAGGCATGCGGCCGCTGCTGATTTCGCGCTGGCTGTATTTGATGTCGCGCAAGGCGGCGTGCAGCACGGCGGCGGGAATGCCCTCTTCCGCCGTTTCTTCCAGGGCCGTCCAGATGCGCTGGTGCGCATCGGCGATCTGTTCTTGGGTTAAACCTTCCATGCCGATGTGGAACACCATCTGGCGGATGCCCGCGTCGCGGCCATTCATGTCCGATGGGCGGCCATAGCCGGCCGATTCCATGGCGCGCATGACGGGCGCCGACGATTCACCGAGCAAGCCGTGCGACAGCAGATGCGCGTGGTAGTAGGCGATGGGGTCGCTCGATTCGCCCATCAGCCAGGCAAATTGCAGACCGAATTCATCGTCGCGCGCTTCCTGCGAAGGAATTTTGACGATGTTTTCCTGCGGCGCCGTCCACGCGGGGGCCAGCTGCGGCAGGCGGCGTTCGGAGAAGCCGCTGAGCTTGGACAACACGCGCTCGCTTACCTGTTCCTGCACGGCCGACGCTTCGATATTGCCGGCGGTCATGATCACGGCTTGCGACGGGTGATAATGGCTGGCGTGGAATTCTTTCAGCATGTCATGCGTCAACTCGGGGATATTCAGCGGATCGCCGCCCGATTCCACTTCATACGTCGTGCCTTTGAGCAAGGCGCTGGCGATGCCGCTGTCGAGCGCGCGCATGGGACTGTTGAAAGCGCCTTTCATTTCATTGAAGACGATGCCCTGGTACACGAGCTTGTCGCCTTCGAACGCGTGGCGCCAGCCTTCCTGGCGGAAATTCAGGTAATCGAGGTTGGGGAAGAAGGCCGCGTCCAGGTACACGTCGAGCAGGTTGAAGAAATCCTTGCGGTCGGTGCTGGCGAACGGGTACACGGTGCGGTCTGGATAGGTCATCGCATTCATGAACGTGGCCGTCGAGCGGCGCAGCATCGAGAAGAAGGGGTCGCGCACCGGGTAGCGCGACGAGCCGCACAAGGCCAGGTGCTCCAGGATGTGGGCGCGCCCGTCGCTCACTTCGGGCACAGTGGGAAAGGCCACCAGGAACACCATCTCAGCCTGCTCGGTATGCATGTGGATATGGCGCATGCCCGTTGCTGGCTCGACATATTGTTCGATGGTTGCCTGCAAGACTGGAATGAAGTTGCTGCTGACTTTTTCAAATGTGCTCATGCGGTATGGGATCTCTGCGGTAGGTGATTCGGAGTGTCGGTGGGGCTGCATCACATGTGGGGGCAAAGTGGCGCAATGCCAGGGCCTGTCGCCAAGCGGGGTGTCAAGGCCAGGCCACTTTGATGCCTGCGTGAAGTTTTTCCCTATTGTACTAGGAGTATTCGCGCGCCGCCGCCGGGGCTTTGCTGGCAGCCGGAAAAGCGACAGTCTTGCTAAATTGATCATTCACGGGTGGGTGGCGTCTCCGAATGAACGCTTAGCGTACCATGCGCCTTTTGTCATCCAGACTGAACCGAAGGCGCCTATCTTGTCCCGACTTTCCTTTCGCCAACTGTTATTTGCCGCCTTCATTTTGACGACGGGCATTTTGACGGCCACCTCCGTGCAAGCCCTGCTGACCCTGGAGCACCTGGCGCGGCTGGGGCGCGAGACGGCGGCGCAGGCGATTGCCCTGACGGAACAATCGCAGCGCCTGTCCGAGCGCACCCTGGCCATGGAGCGCAGCGCGCGCCAATTCCTCGTGCTCGACGATCCCGTCTTCCGCGAACGCTACGCGGCGGCCCGCGACGAAGCGACGGCGGCGCTGCAAGTGCTGAACCGCGCCACGCCCGAGTTCGCCACGCAATTGGCCGACGAATGGACGGTGCAGGCGCAAGCGGCGTGGGAAGTTTTACAGGCCGGCAAGCGCCGCAAGCGCGATGGCCACGCTGTTGTGTACCGCGCGTTTGCCCGCATGACGCAAATCAATGACAGTCTGGCGCGCGAAAGCAAGACGGAAATCGGCAGCCGCAACGACGCCCTGCTGGCCGAGCTGGAACGCCAGCGCCGCCTGCTGGGCGTGCTGGTCGGTGGCGCCGTGCTGCTGGCGGCCGTGCTGGCCACCTGCTTCGGCTTCCTGCTGTCGCGTCCGCTGCGCCGCATCGAGACGGCCATCGGGCGCCTGGGCGACAAGCGCTACGACCAGCCCATCGTCGTCGGCGGCCCGGCCGACACGCGCCGCCTGGGCCAGCAGCTCGACTGGCTGCGCCAGCGCCTGGCCGACCTTGATGCCGACAAGGAACGTTTTCTGCGGCACATCTCGCACGAACTGAAGACGCCGCTGGCTGCCCTGCGCGAAGGCGTGGCCTTGCTGGAAGACGAGGTGGCCGGCAAGCTCAGCGACAGCCAGCGTGAAATCGCCGGCATCCTGCAGCAAAACACGGCATCCCTGCAAACCCAGATCGAAGACTTGCTGCGCTACAATACCGCCGCTTTTGACGCGCAGCATCTGGCGTACAGCAAGGTCGACTTGCTCGTTTTGCTGCAAGATGTGGTGGCCGGGCAGCGCCTGCAATGGCTGGCGCGCCGGTTGACGGTCGAGGTGCAGGGCGAGTCCCTGATCGTGCAGGCCGACCGCGACAAGCTGGCGACGGCGCTGGCGAATTTGCTGTCGAACGCCGTGCGCTTCAGCCCGGAAGGCGGCACCGTGCATTTCACCCTGTCTTGCGAAGGCGGCCGTGTACGCATCGACTGCATCGACGAAGGCGCTGGCGTGGCGCCCGAGGATGCCGCGCGCATTTTTGAACCGTTTTACCAGGGAGTGCGCCAGGCGGCTGGCGCGCGCAACGGCAATGGCATCGGCCTGTCCATCGTGCGCGAATATATCGCCGCCCATGATGGCAGCGTCACTCTTTTACCGCGCCCCGCCGGCGCGCATTTTCGGATAGAACTGCCCTTATGATGACGAGAAATTCCCTGGCCGGCATGGCCGCCTGCGCATTGCTCTTGGGCGCTTGCGCCGCCAAGCCCCCCATCCAGACGCCCGTGCTGGTGCAAACGCCGCCGCGCGTGGTGGTGGTGATGGACCCCCAGCTGACGGAACTGCTCGCGTATCAAAGCGCCTTGCGCCTGATGACGCCGTCGGAACTGGTGAAGGCGCAGCTGGATCTGGCGAAAGCCGATCATGCGCCGCACAACACGCTGCGCCGTGCCATGCTGCAAGCGGCCTTGCGCGGTCCCGGCGACCTGGCTCGCGCGCAAGCCTTGCTGGAACCGCTGGCCACGGCCACGGGCAAGGACGCGCAACTGCTGGCGCCGCTGGCGCAATTGCTGGGCAGCCAGTATGCGGAACTGCGCCGCCAGGAAGAGAGCATCGACAAGCTCAACACGCAGCTGCGCGACGCCCAGCGCCGCATCGACTTGCTCAATGAAAAACTCGAGGCGCTGAAAAACATCGAGCGCAGCCTGTCCGTGCGCCCCGCCGCGGGAGCGCCGAAATGAGCGAGCACGCCCACATCTTATTGGTCGACGACGACCCCGACCTGCTGCGCCTGCTGACCATCCGCCTGAAGGCGGGCAATTACCGCGTGACGGCCGTGGGCAGCGCGGAAGCGGCGCTGGCGCGCCTGGCCGTGGAATTGCCGGCCCTGGTCATTACCGACGTGCAATTGCCGGGCCGCGACGGCCTGGCCCTGTTCGATGAAATCCGCCGCCAGCATGCGGCCCTGCCCGTCATCTTGCTCACAGCCCACGGCACCATCCCCGACGCCGTCGACGCGACGGCGCGCGGCGCGTTTGCGTATCTGACGAAGCCGTTCGACGGCAAGCTCTTGATGGAAAAAGTGGCGTATGCGATTAACTTGTCCACCGTCATGCCGGCGCCAGCATCGGGCGACGAGAGCTGGCGCGCCGAGCTGATCAGCCGTAGTTCACAGATGGCCGAGTTGCTGGCCGAAGCCAAGCTGGTGGCCGGATCCGATGCCAGCATCCTGATCCGTGGCCCCAGCGGCACGGGCAAGGAATTGCTGGCGCGCGCCCTGCACAACGCCAGCCGCCGCGCCAAGGCGCCGTTCATCGCCGTCAACTGCGGCGCCATTCCCGAGCAGTTGCTGGAATCGGAACTGTTTGGCCACGTGAAGGGCTCGTTTACGGGCGCCGTCGGCAACCGTGAAGGCTTGTTTCAGGCGGCCGATGGCGGCACCCTGTTTTTGGACGAGATCGGCGACATGCCGCTGCCGCTGCAAGTAAAACTGCTGCGCGTGCTGCAGGAGCGGGCCGTGCGTCCCGTCGGCGCCGACCAGACGCGTCCGGTCGACGTGCGCTTGCTGTCCGCCACGCACCGCGACCTCGACGTGGCCATGGCGGAAGGGCAATTCCGCGAAGACCTGTATTACCGCCTCAACGTGGTCACCTTGACCCTGCCGCCGCTGGCCGAGCGCCGCGAAGATATCTCTCTGCTGGCGAACCATTTCCTGCAGAAGCTGGCGGCCAAGTACCAGAAACCGTTGAACGGCTTCGCGCCCGACGCCCTCACGGCCTTGGTCAGCGCGCCATGGCCTGGCAATGTGCGCCAGCTGGTCAATGTCGTCGAGCAAGTGTGCGCGCTGGCGACGGCGCCGCTGGTGCCCTTGTCGCTGGTGCAGCGGGCCCTGCGCGTGCCGTCGCTGGAAGCGCTCAGCTATAACGAAGCCAAGCAGCGCTTCGAGCGCGACTACCTGATCCAGCTGCTGCGCCTGACGGATGGCAACGTGGCCGACGCGGCCCGCCTGGCCGACCGCAACCGCACGGAGTTCTACCGCTTATTGCAGAAATACGAGCTGACGCCGGCCCTGTTTCGGGGCGATGGCGACCCTGTCGCTGAATAGCGACAAAAATAAAGTATTCATAATCAACGACTTATCTGGAAACATTGATATTGTTGCCATACCTTGTCGCTGTCTGGCGACAAAAAGCCCCGTTTTTTCGGCCAGATCGCCGCGAAATGGGCTGGCAAAATCGAGTGTGAATCTAAGTCTTTGATTTTAAATGGAATTTAAAAGCTGGCACGGTGCTTGCTGTATGGGTAGATGTGACGCTTCAAAGTGTTGCTTTATCCAAGTAAGAAGCTTTTAACTTCATTGAGAGGAACTACCATGCAAACATCGAAACTGTTCAATACCCTGGTCGCCGCAATCGTACTGTCGGGCGCCTCGATCACCGCTTCGCATGCCGCTGACTCCGCACCAAAAGCACAAGCTCCTGCTGACACCGTCGTGGCCGCCAATGCCGCCGCCGCCGTCCCTGATGAAACCATCACTTCCTCGGCCAAGGCCGCCCTGAGCGCCGATGCGCAAGCCGCTGCCCTGCCAGTCAAGGTTGCAACCCAGCAAGGCGTGGTCGTTCTGTCGGGCGACGTGCCGAGCGCCGAAGCGGGTGACCGCGTCGTGCAGATCGTCGCTTCCGTGAGCGGCGTGAAAGAAATCAAGAACGAGCTGAAAGTCAAAGCCGCCGGCTAATCCCCTCGCGCTGTACTTTACTCCGGGTTGCCCTGTCTGCGGACAGGGCATTTTTTTGCCCGCGTGGTTTTACCGGGCAAGCCATGCCGCCAGGCAAGGAGCTGGGCAAGGAGCCGGACAATGCAGGTAGAATAGCCAGCACTGGCGCCGCTCCCGGCGCTGTTTGTCATCCCCGGCACAGCATGCTGTTGCAAGGCTGCACCGTTACCAGGCTACCGCATGTCTTCTTTTTCTCCCGCTGCCCTGCTGCGCAATATGAAACCCGATAATTTCACCCTCGCCCTGCTCGTCACCGTGGCGCTGGCCACTTTCCTGCCCTGCACGGGCCAGACGGCCGTGGTCTTCGGCAACATTACCACCGTCGCCATCGGCGCCCTATTCTTCCTGCATGGTGCCAAGCTGTCGCGCGAAGCCGTGGTGGCCGGCGCCATGCACTGGCGCCTGCACTTGCTGGTGCTGGCCAGCACTTTTGTCCTGTTTCCGCTGCTGGGTCTGGCCCTGCGCCCGCTGGCGCTGACGTTTCTCACGCCCGACCTGTACATGGGCATCTTGTTTCTGTGCGCATTACCGTCCACGGTACAATCGTCGATCGCCATGACGGCCATGGCGCGCGGCAACGTGCCGGCCGCCATCTGCAGCGCCTCGGCCTCGAACTTCATCGGCATTTTCCTCGCCCCCATCCTCGTCGGCTTGTTGGTGGCCAAGGGCGCGGAAAGCAAGTCGTCGGTGGACGCCGTGCTGTCCATCGTCATGCAGCTGCTGTTGCCGTTTTTGGCCGGCCAGTTCCTGCGTCGCTGGATCGGCCGCTGGGTCGACCGCCACAAAGCCACCCTGAAATACGTCGACCAGGGTTCGATCTTGCTGGTGGTTTACACAGCCTTCAGCGAAGCCGTCAGCGAAGGCCTGTGGCATACGATTTCGGTGGAAACGCTGGTCGCGCTGGGCCTGATCAGCACCCTGCTGCTGGCGCTGGTGTTGGGTATTTCCACCTTTGTCAGCCGCCGCCTGGGGTTCAACAAGGAAGACGAAATCGCCATCGTCTTTTGCGCCTCGAAGAAAAGCCTGGCCAGCGGCGTGCCCATGGCCAAGGTGCTGTTTTCCACGCGTTCGCTGGGCATGGTGATTCTGCCGCTGATGCTGTTCCACCAGATTCAGCTGATGATTTGCGCCGTGATTGCGCAACGGTATGCGCGGCGCGACGAGGCGGCGGCGGCGCGCGTCTAGGGTCTAGGGGACGGGCCGGGCCTTGCTGCGCACTGGCCACGTCAGCGCGTCAAGCAAGGTTCCCGGCGCCTTGCCCGTGTCCAGACCCGTCGGTGGATATTCTCCCGCGCGTGGAATATGGTGGGTGCCGAACAGCCGGTCGAAGACGGGGAACAGCCCTGCGAAATTACGGTTGAAATGTTCCGCTTGCACAGAGTGATGAACGCGATGGTACTGCGGTGAATTGAACAACATCCAGCAGCGGCCAAAGCCGACCCGGACATTCATATGCGGGAAAACATGATACAAGCCCAGGATTCCGTACATTCCCAAAATCACCATGTTGGTCTTGAACAAGATCCCCGCAAGCAGATAGATAGTCAGTGCCTTGATGCCCGCTTCGGCCCAATAGTGCCTGGTCGTGGTGCTGGCATTCATTGCCGTATCGCTGTGATGGAAGGAATGCATGGCCCACAGGGCGGGTATGCGGTGTTGCACGCGATGAAAGGCGTATTCCAGAAAATCCATGCAGAAGGCATACACGATGAATGCCGGCGCCAGCATCGAGCCTGACGCGTCGAGATCGATGAGCCCGCCTCCGGCCGCATTGACCAGCCGCACCGTGACGATGGCCGTGAGCGGAGCCAGCATGGCGCCGCTGGCGGCATAGATGACCATATATGCCAGATTGAAGCGCGACGCGCCCGCAGGCTGCTGTTCCAGGGGATGGCGCTTCTCGATGGCCAATGCCAGGAGAATGACCGCCAGCAGCATCGAGGGGCCAAGCAGTATCGCCGCATATCCCATCGTTTAACCCTGGAAATAGTGGATATTCTTGTTAAAAATAGTCCGGCTATCCTCAACTGTCAATGCCATTGGCATTGCCTTGACCTAGGCGATGGCAGAACGCTATATATCCGTGTATATTACGCTCCTTGTCACCGTTCACTTTACAGGATACGACCATGCGCCTCACCTCCCTCGCCCGCCTGTTTGGCACCGCTCTTCTCGCCACCGCCGCCACCTCCGCCCTTGCCGGCGAAGTGGTCGTGTCGGCCGCGGCCAGCCTGACGAATGCGTTCAAGGATGCGGCGCAAAGCTACGAGGCGCAGTATCCGGGCAGCAAGGTATCCCTGAACTTCGCCGCCTCGGGCGTGCTGCTGCAGCAGATCGTCAAGGGCGCGCCCGTGGACGTGTTTGCCTCGGCCGACCAGGAAACCATGGATGCGGCGCAAAAGCAGGGCCTCGTCTTGCCGGCCGACCGCATGGACTTCGTCGGCAACAGCCTGGTGCTGATCGTGCCGCACGATAGCAAGTTGGGCATCAAGAGCCTGACGGATCTGACGCACAAGGATGTGACCCGCGTGGCCATCGCCAACCCGGCCAGCGTGCCCGTCGGCCGTTACTCCGAAGGCGCCTTGAAGAAGGCGAAGCTGTGGGACGCCGTGCAAGCGAAGGCCATCGGCACGCAGAACGTGCGCCAGTCGCTCGACTACGTGGCGCGCGGCGAAGTCGATGCGGGCTTTGTCTACGCCACCGACGCGGCCATCATGAAAGGCAAGGTCAACGTGGTGCTGGAGGTGCCATTGGAAGCGCCCGTGCTGTACCCGATCGCCACCATCAAGGGCAGCGGCAATGCGGCCGAAGCGAAGCGTTTTGTCAGCTATTTGCAGACGGCGCCGGCGCAAGCCATCCTCGCCAAGTACGGATTTAAAAAGCCATAAAGCAAACGACTGCACATGGATATCGCCTGGACCGCGCTGGCCCTGTCGCTCAAAGTGGCGGCATGGGCCACGGCGCTCAACTTGTTGCTCGGCATCGGCACGGGCTATCTGCTGGCGCGCACGCGTTTTCCCGGGCGCGAGCTGCTCGACGCCCTGTTGACCCTGCCGATGGTGATGCCGCCGACCGTGCTCGGCTATTACCTGCTGGTGCTGCTGGGCCGGCGCGGCACCTTGGGTATCTGGCTGCAGGACAACTTCGGCATCAACCTCATCTTTACGTGGCAGGGCGCCGTGATCGCTTCCACCGTGGTCGCCTTTCCCCTCGTCTTCAAGCCCGCGCGCGCCGCCTTCGAGGCCGTCGACGGCCAGCTCGAGCAGGCGGCCCGCGTGTTGGGCATTTCCGAGCTGGCGATTTTCTTTCGCGTCACGTTGCCACTGGCCTGGCGCGGCATCCTGGCCGGCGTGCTGCTGGGTTTTGTGCGCGCGCTGGGTGAGTTCGGCGCCACCCTGATGGTGGCCGGCAGCATCCCCGGCAAGACGCAAACCCTGTCGGTGGCCGTGTTTGAAGCCGTGCAGGCGGGCAAGGATGACTTGGCCAATACGCTGGTCTTGATCACCTCCCTGGTCTGTATCGTGGTGCTGCTGACTGCTGGTCGCCTGGCGCCCGGGCGCGTCGCTCATAAATGACCACTATGCAACTCGACCTCGACCTCCGCGCCACCTTGCGCTCCGGCAAACGCCGTTTCGACCTGCAGGTGCGATGCACCTCCGGCAGCCAGCGCATCGCCATGTATGGCCCGTCCGGCGCCGGCAAGAGCATGACCCTGAAAGCCATTGCCGGACTCTTCACGCCTGATGCAGGCCATATCCGCCTGAACGGGCGCACCCTGTTCGATTCGGCCGCCGGCATCAATCTGCCGCCGCAGCAGCGCAATGTCGCCTACCTGTTCCAGGATTACGCGCTGTTCCCGCATCTGACGGTGCGCCAGAACGTGGGCTTCGGCCTGGCGCGCGGCTGGTTCAACCCGCGCGCGCGCGAAAAATTGCAGAAAGTCGAGCATTGGCTCGATGCCTTCCACTTGCAGGAACTGGCGCATCAGTTCCCCGACGAGTTGTCCGGAGGCCAGCGCCAGCGGGTGGCGCTGGCGAGGGCGCTCGTGGCCGAGCCGAGCGCGCTGCTGCTCGACGAGCCGTTTGCCGCCCTCGATCCGGCCCTGCGTGTCAAAATGCGCCTGGAGCTGAGCCAGTGGCAGCAGCGTCTGGACGTGCCCATGATCCTGATCACGCACGATCCGGAAGATGCGCGCATCCTGGGCGAGCACGTGCTGTACTTGCGCGACGGACAGATCGATAACAGGGAAGACCACATGGCATTGGGTGAACGCATTGGATAAATCAGCGGCAGCGGAAATCGGCCTAGAAGGCTCGGTATGGATGACGGTGGGCGGAGAAAACCTGGGCGGCGCCGGCAGGGTGGAATTGCTGGGCGCCATCGCCGAATGCGGCTCCATCACGCAGGCGGCCAAGCTCGTCAAGATGAGCTACAAGGCGGCCTGGGATGCCATCGACGCGATGAACAACCTGGCCGGCGAACCGCTGGTCGAGCGCCTGACGGGCGGCAAGGGCGGCGGCGGCACGCGGCTCACGCCACGGGGACGCCAGCTGGTCGACAATTTCCGCATCATCGAGCGCGAGCATGCGCGCTACCTGCGCCAGTTGGGCAGCCAGGCCGAAGGCATCGCCGACGATCTTTTACTCATACGGAGAATGGCCATGAAAACGACGGCGCGCAATCAATTCCTGGGCAAGGTGGCCGAACTGAAACAGGGCGCCGTCAACGACGAAGTCACCCTGGAATTACCGGGCGGACAGCACATCGTGGCCATCGTCACGCAGGGCAGCAGCGCCAGCCTGGGCCTGGTGCCGGGCGCGGAAGCGTTCGCGCTGATCAAGGCTTCGTCCATCATCCTCGTGACCGACAGCGAAGGCGCGCGCTTTTCCGCGCGCAACCAGCTGGCCGGCACGGTGACGCGCGTGCAGACGGGCGCCGTCAATACGGAAGTGGTGCTGGACCTGCCGCGCGGCGGCACGATTGCCGCCATCATCACGAATCAGAGCAGTACCGACCTGGGCATCGCGCTTGGCAGCAGCGTGACGGCGATGTTCAAGGCGTCGAGCGTGATTCTGGGCGTACCCGCATAAGCGTAGGTCGGATTAGCGCTTGCGCGTAATCCGACATGATCCGCCAACAATGTTGTCGGATTACGCGGCGTGCCACCGCTAATCCGACCTACCTTTTTAATCTTTTAGCCTCGACAACCAATCCCCCGCCGCCGCCAGCACCAGTTCCAGCTCCAGCGCCGTGTGCGCCAGCAGCGCCGGCACCTCATCAAAGCGTCCCGCATCGATGGCTTCCTCGGTGGCGAACGCGGCGCGGATCAGGCGTTTCGTGCCCAGGGTGCCGACGGAGCCGCGCACGCTGTGCAGGATGCGCGCCACGTCGCTGTGGCGGCCAGCCTGCAACGCGGTTTCGGCGTCGCGCACGGGCGTCATGCCCTTGTTCAGCGCGTCTTCGACCATGCGCCGCAGCACGCCGCGCCCCTTCGCGTCGCGCCCCATCACGCGCATCAGCGGCGCCATGGAAAACACTTCCTCATCGGCAACTGTCACCGGCTCGGCCGTCTGCACTGGCGGGCGCTTGGGCAGGTGGCGCAGGATGACTTCCATCATCTCTTCCACCACGACGGGCTTGGCGATGAAATCGCTGATGCCGGCCGTCATGCAACGCTCGCGCTCGGACGCCAGCACGCCGGCCGTCATGGCGATCACGGGCAGGCCCAAGCGCAGTTCCGTGCGGATGATGTGGGTGGCGCTGAAACCGTCCATGACGGGCATCTGCATGTCCATCAGCACGATGTCGTAGCGCAGCGCTTCCGTGCGCAGCCGTTCCACGGCTTGCAAGCCGTCGCCCACCACGTCCAGGGTGGCGCCCATGTGTTCGAGGATGCCGCGCGCCACGGCCTGGTTCAAATGATTGTCTTCCACCAGCAGGAAATGCACGCCGGCCAGTTCCGTGCCCAGCGGCTGGTGCAGGATGCGCTGTTCGCCGCCGTCGTCCTTGGCAATCAGCGCCTGGTGCAGGGCGTCGAACAGGCTCGATCCCGTGATCGGCTTCATCAGCACGACGTCGGCCTCGGCCGCGCTGGAGATTTCCTCCAGGTGGTTGCGGGCGAAGGCGTTGACCATCACCACGATGGGCTGGCGCTGGCCGCTGGCCGCCTGGCGGATGGCCTTGGCCGTGGCCAGACCGTCCATGACGGGCATGTGCCAGTCGGCCAGCACCACGTCGTACGGTTGCTGCTGGGCCAGGCGTTCGCGGTACAGTTCGATGGCGGCAAAGCCGGAGTCCACTTCGTCGGCCAGCCAGCCCCACGCCTCGATCAGCTTGACGATCAGTTCGCGCGTGGTGCGGTTGTCGTCGGCCACCAGCAGGCGCAGCTGTCCCAGCGCCGGCGTGCGCCGCGTTTCCGCCGGCTGCGCCAGCATCTCGAAGGGCACGCTAAACCAGAAGCGGCTGCCCTTGCCTTCGCTGCTGGCGACGGCGATGTCGCCGCCCATCATGTGGATCAGCTGCTTGCTGATGGCCAGGCCCAGGCCCGTGCCGCCGAAGCGCCGCGTGATGCTCTGGTCGCCCTGCGAAAACGCGGCGAACAGCTGCTGTTGCTGCAGTTCCGTCATGCCGATGCCCGTGTCGCGCACTTCGAAGCGCAGCCAGGCGCGGCCGCTCTCTCTCTCGGCCAGGCTGACGGCCACCACCACTTCGCCGCTCTCGGTAAATTTGATGGCGTTGCCGGCCAGGTTGACGAGGATTTGCTGCAGGCGCTGGGCGTCGCCCACCAGGCGCCGCGGCACGTCGGGTTCGACGGCGATGGCCAGTTCCAGTTCCTTTTCGCCCGCATTCATCGTCATCGTCGTGGCCAGGGTATTCATGACTTCGTCGAGGTCGAATTCGACGGGCGACAATTCCATGCGGCGCGCCTCGATCTTCGAATAGTCGAGCACGTCGTTGAGGATGCCCAGCAGCGACTGGCCCGCCACTCTGACCATGGTCAGATACTTGCGCTGTTCCGTGTCGAGTCTGGTATTGCCCAGCAAATACACCATGCCCAGCACGGCATTGAGGGGCGTGCGGATTTCATGGCTCATGTTGGCCACGAAATCGCTCTTCGCGCGGTTGGCCGCCTCGGCCCGGTCGCGTTCCTGCTCCAGCTCCGCCGCGCGCGCTTCGAGTTCCTGCTGCAGGCGGTCGCGTTCGCTCATCAGGCCGTTGAACGCTTCCGTCAGTTCGCCGATCTCGTCGCGCTGCTGCACCGGCACGGGGGTGAAACGGCTGCCGCTGGTGCGCAGGGCCAGCAGGGTGTCGCGCAGGCGCACCAGCGGCGACAGCAGGCGCACGGTGACCCAGCCCAGAACAAAGGCGGCCAGCAGCGAGGCAAGGATGCTCCACAGCACCAGCCGGTACAGCACGCCATCGAATGGTTCGAAGGCATCGTCGACGGGCAGCGAGCTGGCCAGCAGCCAGTTCACCGATTTCAGGCGCTTGAAGCTGTTGACGGCCGTGATGCCGCGGCTGTTGGTGCTGACCATGCTGCCTTCGCCATCTTCCTTCAGCAGCTGGGTCGTCGTCAGATTGGCGTTCGGCTGGCGCGGCTGCAGCAAACGGCTGGTATCGGGGTGCAGCACGTAGCGCGGCACGGCGCCGCGCGTGAGGATGAAGTAATAGCCGCTCTTGCCGACCTTTTCCGAGCGCAAACGCCCCAGCAGATTGTCCTTGTACAGGCGCAGCACGCCGATCACCACGCCGGCCACCTGGCCATCGGCGGTGAGCACGGGCGCCACCATCTGCACGATGGGCATGCCGCTCGACTTGCCCAGCATCGGTTCGGTGATCATGGGCTGGCGCGTGCGCAGGACGGTCTGGAAATACTCGCGCTCGGCAACATTGATGCCGGCGCGCCCCGGCACTTCCGGCATGTCGGCCACGACGGCGCCTTGCGCGTCGAGCACCAGCACGTCGTCGAACAGCACCAGCATCGAGCGGCGCGAATAGTATTCGCGCAATTGGGCGGGCCGGGCGATCAGTTCCGGCGGCTGCTGCCGGGCCGTCAGGGTGACGATCTGCAGCAGCATGCCCAGCTTGTCGTCGAGCTCGGCAGCGGTGCGGCTGATCAGGGATGACTGCTGGCTCAGCAGTACTCGGGTGAAGTCGTCGCGCATGTGCTGCACCTGGATCATGGTGACCAGCGCGATCATGGCGATCGAGGTCAGGCTGGTGGCCAGCGCGACTTTTGCTTTGATGCCGAGAGGCTTCATGATTTCCTTTTCAGTACCGGACGGCACAGGCGGCAAGTAATGCTGTCAGGAATTTTCCTATCAATACCCCAGCTTGGCAAGCGGCGCCGCGCAAATTGCCCTCCCCGCATGGGCTTTTGACGATGTTGCCATATAATTAAAGTCGGAACGTCGTTTATTCAGCGAAATTGCCGTGAAATTGGCACACGGCAACCCTGTATGCAGTAAACTTGTTGTTGCATTTTCTAAAAGGTACCGACATGACTGAAGCGCTACTCACTCCAACCTTGCCTACAGTGAACGTGGAAGCGTTGCGTGCGCGATGCTCGACCTGCAGCATGCATCAATTGTGCCTGCCGATGGGCCTCGATATGGGCGACATGGACAGGCTGGACCAGATCATCGGCCGCCGCCGCAAGATCGTGCGCGGCGCCTCGCTGTTCCGCATCGGCGACTCGTTCCAGAACCTGTACGCGATCCGCCTGGGGCACTTCAAGACGTACCAGATCAATCCCGGTGGCGAAGAGCAGGTGACGGGCTTTCAGATGGCCGGCGAACTGCTGGGCATGGACGCCATCAGCGCCGACCGCCACCACTGTAATGCGGTGGCGCTGGAAGACAGCGAAGTGTGTGAAATCCCGTTTTCCAGCCTGGAACAATTGCTGGGCAATATGCCGACCCTGCTGCGCCATTTCCACCGCATGATGAGTCAGGAAATCACGCGCGAGCAAAGCGTCATGCTATTGCTGGGCAATATGCAGGCGACGCAGCGTTTTGCCGCCTTCATCGTCAACCTGGCGTCGCGCTATGAAGCGCGCGGCTATTCGAGCAGCAAATTCCAGCTGCGCATGTCGCGCGAGGAAATCGGCAACTACCTGGGCCTGACCATCGAAAGCGTCAGCCGCCTGCTGTCGAAGTTCAAGAAGGAAGGCTGGCTGCGCGTCTCGAACCGAGAAATTGAAATCTTGCAGCCGGCAAAATTGAAGGCCATCACGGCCGGTACCGACGTCTGCAAATAAGGCCTACAGCTCTTCATCGGCGTGCAGCGCGATGCTGCGTTGCAGCGGCCAGGTCCAGATGCCGGACAGGCGCCACTCGCGTTTGTCGTTTTCCACCAGCACTTGCCAGCGGCTGCGCTCGAGCATCGGCAGCGCCACCGAGAAATTGCCGGCCGCATCGGGCCGCACCAGCAGCTTGATGTCCTTTTCCGGCAGGGTCGCATGCGCCAGGTGCAGCTGCAGCGGACCCTGGTAAGCTTTGCCGAAGCTGTGCACGGAACCACTGAGGCGCGCTGACGCCACGTCGTAGGACAAGCTGGTAGCCATCGCCAGGTCGCTGGCGATCGTGTCGCGCTTCAAATCCTGGTTGATCGCCTTGCCCTGCTTGTAATAGTCGCCCACCACCAGCGCATCGGGCTGCGTAAACGCGATATAGCCCATGAAGCTGCCGACGACCACGGACAGGCCGGGACCGATCATCAGCAGCCATGGCCAGCGATGCTTGTACCACGGTGCAACGGGAGGCTGCAGTTTCAGACTGTCGGACATGGTATTTCTCCTGTGTAAACGGCCAGTCCCCATGCGGGAACCGGCCTTCCTGCTTTAACGCGGCACGATGAATACCGCGCTTTCGCGCACATGCAGCGAGGGGTTGTCCAGCGATTGCAATTCGATCGCAATCTTGTTCGAACCCTTCTCGCCGACGCCGTGCGGCACGCGCAGGCGGATCGGCCAGCCCAGCGTTTCCGTCGGCTGCAAGGTCACTTCTTCACGCGTCAGCAAGGTCAGGCCCGGCAAGCCGGAAGCGCTGATCTTGAAATGCTGGCTTTGCTCGGACGTGTTCATGATCTGCAGGCGGTAGACGTTTTCGATCATGCCGTCTTCCACTTCGCGTCCCATCGAACCGCGGTCGCGGATCACGTCCATTTTCAGGGGCGTGCGCAGGGCCAGCGAGGTACATACGGCGATGATGATCAGGGCCAGGATGGAAGTGTAGATCAGGACGCGTGGGCGCATGGCGCGCTGGCGTATCTGCTTCGAATTGAAGTTGTTTTCCATCGCATGGTCGGTGCTGTAGCGTATCAGGCCACGCGGCCGCTCGACCTTGTCCATCACGCTGTTGCAGGCATCGACGCAGGCGGCGCAGCCGATGCATTCATACTGCAGGCCGTTGCGGATATCGATGCCGGTCGGACACACCTGCACGCACAGGGTGCAATCGATGCAGTCGCCCAGCTTGTCGTTGTTGCCAGCCTTCTTGCTCATGGCGCCGCGTGGTTCGCCGCGCTTGGCATCGTAGGTGATGATCAAGGTGTCCTGGTCGAACATGGCGCTCTGAAAGCGCGCGTAGGGGCACATGTATTTGCACACCTGCTCGCGCAGCCAGCCCGCGTTGCCGTAGGTTGCCAGGCTGTAGAACAAGACCCAGAACCATTCCCAAGGACCGAAGTTCAGGGTGGTCACCGACTGCGCCAGTTCCTTGATCGGCGTGAAATAGCCGACAAAGGTAAAGCCCGTCCACAGGGCGATGGCGCCCCATGCCAGGTGCTTGGCCGTCTTCTTGAACGCCTTGCGCACGGAGGGGCCCTGCTTGTCGAGGGCCATGCGCGCGCTGCGCGTACCCTCGATGCGGCGTTCGACCCACAGGAAAATTTCCGTGTATACCGTTTGCGGGCAAGAGAACCCGCACCACACCCGCCCGGCAATGGCCGTGACGAGGAACAACAAATACGCACAGATGATCAGCAGGGCCGCCAGATAGATGAAATCCTGGGGCCACAGCACGACGCCGAAAATGTAGAACTTGCGCGTGGTCAAATCGAACAGCAGGGCTTGCCTGCCATTCCAGGTCAACCACGGCAAGCCGTAGAACGCGAGCTGGGTAAGCCATACGCATACCCATCGCCAGGTAGCGTAGCGTCCTTTGGCCTCGCGAGGGTAGATCTGCTCGCGGGCCGCATACATCTTGATGACTTGAGGTTCCATTTTTACTTGGCGGGTGCCTGCGGATTCGACAGGCTCCAGACATACGCCGACAGCACGTGTACCTTGGATTCGCCGAGGAAATCGCTGAAGGCAGGCATGGTGTTGCTGCGTCCCTTGCGTACGGTTTCCATGATGGTGTCGGCGCTGCCGCCGTACAGCCAGGTCTTGTCCGTCAGGTTCGGCGCGCCGAGCATCTGGTTACCCTTGGCATCGGCGCCATGACAGGCCATGCAGGCGCCAAACTTGGCCTTGCCCAGCACCGACTTGACGGGATCCGAGGTCGAACCGGACAGGCTCAGCACATAATGGGCCACGTTCTCGACATCCTTTTCGGAGCCCAGGGCGGCGCCCATCGGTGGCATCTGCCCATTGCGGCCGTGCAGGATGGTGGTCTTGATGATGTCGGGTTCGCCGCCATACAGCCAGTCCTTGTCCGTCAGGTTGGGAAAGCCCTTGTTGCCGCGCGCATCCGAACCGTGGCATTGCGCGCAGTAGGTCAGGAACAGACGCTGGCCGATGGCTTGCGCCTGCGGATCGGCGGCCACCGTCTTGATGTCCTGGCTCAGGTACTTGTTGAACAGGGGACCGTAGTCGGCTTCCGCCTTCTTCAGCTCTTCCTCGTACTGGCCCGTCGATTTCCAGCCCAGGCTGCCGGCATAGGTGCCCAGGCCCGGGTACAGGAACAGATACGCCAGCGCGAAGACGATGGTGATGTAGAACAACCACATCCACCAGCGCGGCATCGGCGTGTTGAGTTCCTTCAAGTCCTCGTCCCAGACGTGGCCCGTGGTGCCGTCGGCAGGGGCGCCCTCGACCACTTTGATTTTCGACTGCGAGTACAGCAGCACGCCGCAGCCGATGATGCCCAGCAGGGACAGCACGACGATGTAGATATTCCAGAAGCCATTGGTAAAGTCAGCCATGGTGATGCTCCTTCGCCAGGTTCATCTCGGCCTCGGCCGGATAGTCGAGCGCGTCATCGGCGAACGGCAGGCGTGCCGCCGCGTCGAAGTCGCTGTTGCTGCGGCTGAACGTCCACCACAGGATGCCCACGAACGTCGTAAAGGAAACCACCGTCATGACGCTGCTGGCGCTGTCAAACAGGTTTTCGATTGCCATGCTAATTCCTTGTTTTGATTAATGTACCGAGGCCTTGCAGATAGGCGACCAGGGCGTCTTCTTCCGTCTTGTCCTGCAGCTGCGCGGGGCCGGCGGCGATCTCTTCATCGCTGTACGGCTGGCCCAGGCGTTTCAGGGCGCGCATCTTCGGCATGATTTCGTCAGGCACCAGCTTGGTCTTCGCCAGCCAGGGGTAGGACGGCATGTTCGACTCGGGCACCACGTCGCGCGGGTTGTTCAAGTGCGTGCGGTGCCATTCGTCGCTGTAGCGCGCGCCCACGCGGGCCAGGTCGGGCCCCGTGCGCTTGGAACCCCACTGGAACGGATGGTCGTAGACGAATTCGCCAGCGACCGAATAGTGGCCATAGCGTTCCGTTTCCGCGCGCAGCGGACGCACCATCTGCGAGTGGCAGTTGTAGCAGCCTTCGCGCACGTAAATGTCGCGGCCCGCCAGGCGCAGCGGCGAATACGGCTTCAGGCCGGCGACCGGCTCCGTCGTGCTCTTCTGGAAGAACAGGGGAACGATCTCGACGGCGCCGCCGATGCTGATCACCACCGTGACCAGGGCGATCAGCAGCCAGGGGTTTCTCTCAATCCATGCATGTGAAAATTTCATTTGCTTATGCTCCTATCAGGCGTGCGCCGCGTTCAGTTCCGGAATGCGGGCGACGGGGAGTTTGCTGCCGCGCAAGGTCATCCAGGTGTTGTAGCCCATGATGCACATACCCGACAGGTACAGCAGGCCACCGGCCACGCGCACCACGTAGTACGGATACGTCGCTTTCACGCTCTCGACAAAGGTGTAGGTCAGGGTGCCGTCCGGATTGACCGCGCGCCACATCAGGCCCTGCATCACGCCGGCGATCCACATTGCGGCGATGTACAGCACGATGCCGATGGTGGCCACCCAGAAGTGCACATCGACCAGGCGCGTGCTGTGCATCTGCGTGCGGCCCGCCAGGCGTGGCAGCAGATAGTAGATCGAACCCATGGTGATGAAGCCCACCCAGCCCAGAGCGCCCGCATGCACGTGGGCAACGGTCCAGTCGGTGTAGTGCGACAGCGAGTTGATGGTCTTGATCGACATCATCGGACCTTCGAAGGTGGCGATGCCGTAGAACGACAGCGAGACGATCATGAATTTCAGGATCGGATCGGTGCGCAGCTTGTGCCAGGCGCCCGACAGGGTCATGATGCCGTTGATCATGCCGCCCCAGCTTGGTGCCAGCAGGACCAGCGAGAAGACCATGCCGATCGATTGCGTCCAGTCAGGCAATGCCGTGTAGTGCAGGTGATGCGGGCCCGCCCACATGTAGGTGAAGATCAGCGCCCAGAAGTGGACGATCGACAAACGGTACGAGTACACGGGGCGCTCGGCCTGTTTCGGGATGAAGTAGTAAACCATGCCCAGGTAGCCGGCGGTCAGGATGAAACCCACCGCGTTATGGCCGTACCACCACTGGATCATGGCGTCCTGCACGCCCGCATACGCGGAATACGACTTGGTGAACGAGGCTGGCATGACGGCGCCATTGACCACGTGCAAAATCGTCACGGCCAGGATGTAGGCGCCGAAGAACCAGTTGGCCACGTAGATGTGTTTTACCTTGCGCTTGATCAGGGTGCCGAAGAACACGATGGCGTAGGCGATCCAGACGATGGCGATGAGGATGGCGATAGGCCATTCCAGTTCCGCGTATTCCTTGCCGCGTGTCATGCCCATGGGCAGGGTGACGACGGCGCACAGGATCACCGCTTGCCAGCCCCAGAACGTGAAGGCGGCCAGTTTGTCGGAAAACAGGCGCACCTGGCAGGTGCGTTGGACAACGTAGTACGAGGTGGCGAACAGGCCGCAGATGCCGAAGGCGAAAATCACCGCATTCGTGTGCAGCGGACGCAAGCGTCCGTATGTCAGCCATGGTATATCGAGGTTCAGGGCAGGCCAGGCCAGCTGAGCGGCGATGATAACGCCAACCAGCATGCCGATGATGCCCCATACCACAGTAGCGACCGCGAATTGCTTCACGATCTTGTAGTTATAGTTCAGCGATTGATCCACAAAGACTCTCCCTGGAATTACTATTTATGATGGTGGCCAGAGAGTAAGTGTTTGACCGAGAAAAAACTTTGATGTGGATCAAAATTCCCCGGATGAAATAAGCGTAGCGAACTGGCATCGAAATAAAGTGATATTTCGGTCAAAAAAGCCATGCAAGATCCCTGCAACAGGGGCTTGATGTGGCGTAAAACGTGCATGGCGGCAAGGGCTTACAGTGGCGAGTCCAGACACGCTCAAGGCCCGCCATGGAAGACCCTGAACGCTGCGACCCGTTGGATGCCCAGGTGGACCTGCTCGTCGGCAAGGCAGATGGCACGACCCTGTTCGATCACGGCAAGCTCGCTTGCCTGGTGCAGGCGCCGTTGCCGGGCATCGTCATCTTCGTGCATGGCGTCAATTCCGACGGCGAGTGGTACCGCGCGGCCGAAGCCGGCCTGTGCGCCGGCCTGAACACGCGCATGAAGCGCTGCGACGAGCACATGGCGCATGCCACGGCGCAGGGCGGGCAGTTGACGCCGGTGAGCTATCGGAGCGAGCTGAGCGATGACGGCTACGTCGATCCCGACTATACGGCCAGCACCTTTATCGCGCCGCCAGCGCATTTTTCCCCCGTGATCCAGTTCCGCTGGGGCTACAAGGCCAGCGACAAGGAGTTGCAGGCGTATGGCGATTCGGTCTACCTGAACGAACATGCTTACTGGGGCGGCGGCCCGTTCGCGAATGGCTGCTCATCGCTGCCGGATCTGTGGGGCGAGGGCTTGTCGGACGCCCTCTTCCTGTGGATACACATCGAACACCTCAATCCCGTCAACGACCGTATCGTGTATGCCTGTCCGCCGCGCCCCTACTTCGTGCTGGCGGCTTTGCGCCTGGCGCACCTGGTAGCGGCCATCCGCCAGCAGCAGGCCGACGTGCCGATTACCCTCGTCTGCCACAGCCAGGGCAATATGGTAGGCATGGCGGCCGCGTTTCTGGGCAACAAGATGGCTGACGTGAAAGATGCGGCAGGCAAAAGCGGCCGTTGCGTGGCCGATACTTATGTCTTGTGCAATCCACCGTACAGCCTGTTGCGCAGAAACGACACCGAAGGCTGGTTGCAGGGGCAAGTCAGGGATGTCGATGGCAATGTGGGCCGGTAAAGCGGCAAGGCGCGCCGCCACGCCCATCCAGGGCATCGGCTGGTTGGGTCTCAGCGCCGAAGAGATCAAGGCCACGCGCGGCGACGGCGTGTTTACCCAGCGCGTCTTCGCTCAGGGCTTTCCCGTTGGCCAGCACGGCGATTATGATTATTGGAGCAATCACTATCGCCAGCCCGCACGGGGCAGCGCCGATTTCTGGCATCCGCATTCGCCGATTTCCAAATATGATCCCAACAAGGGTGTGCGCGCCAGCAGCAGCGAGGCGGGCAGGACGGCGACCAGGCGCACCGCCGCCGCCACCTCGGCCCTCATGCGGATGCTGAAGATCCCCATCCACGCCATCCCGCCCAACGACTGGCGCATCCCCGTGACGGCGCCCGCTTTGCCGGAAGTGTTTACACCGCAGGCCGTGCGCTTCGGTGTACCCAGCCCCAAGTTCGACCAGGATATCGATCCGCCCGGCACGCACCGCCAGGTGGGCAAGGTGCGCCCGGCAGGCGAGCCGTATGCCGATACAAGCGTGGGCGGCACGCCGCAGGGCGACCGCGATACCGAGGCGACATTGCGCTACGAAGACCATGCACGCCTGCGCATGAAGGCCCGCCGCGAAAAGCTGGACGGCAATGACGGCAAGGCCATGATGGAAGACGACCTGTCCACCGCCACGCCGGAATATTTGCAATGGCGCAAGCAGGAAATCCAGGGGCAACTGGCGGCCACCTGCGACACGCATGCGACCGACCATTCCACCATCCTGACCAATCCGCAGCACGCGGAAAAGGCGCTGGCGTATGACGTGGCGATTGGGGTGGGGCATATCGGCGAGGAGGCGATGCGAGAGTTGAGAGTGATTGCGGATTGGCGATTGTTGAAGGAGTTGGAAAAAAGGGGTAATTCAAACAGAATTTTTTTTGAATATTTCAAGCTTGGTTTGTTTAAAAAAAAGCCGTTATTGGCGTGGGTTCAAAGTTATGGCAGCACAGGGCGCATGCCTTCGGAAATTGTGGATGAGCGTATGTACAAGCGCCCGGAGACCTCCTGATGCGTAACTTGATTGCTACCTTTCCGCGCAGGCTGGGCTGGAGCATGTGCGTATTCAGTCTTGTGGCTGGTATTGCACTCTGGTCGATATTGCAGACCGGGCCAATCGATGTTCCTCTTGAAGAAGGATTGCTGATGAAACGACTATTGTTAATGCCGGCATTGCTGGCGCTTGCCGTCCTTTTCCTGACCTCGGCCTGCGCCAACAAGGCGCCTGTCGCAGTACCGGTTGCCGCCGTCATCCCTGCTGCGCCCGCGCAGCCTTACATTGCGCAGGTCGTGGGCGTGCAGTGGCTCAATCCCCTGCAGCGACGCGACTATCCGACCGAGTGGCAATTGCTGTGGACACTTGGGCTGGCCAAGCCAAACAAGGACGATAGCAAAGTGAAAGAGAACCCTGTGCGCTTTGGCAAGGTGCAATCGATTGGCATGATCGCTTCCGGCAACAAGGGGCGGGAAACATTCAATGGGTATCATGAAAAGTATGTGGAAGAATTGATTTATCTTTTCCGGGATATTTACTTTTCCAACAAAGAGTATTTTTACAACGCCCATTCGCTGACTGACAAATCCACGCGCCGTGAACTGGCCGGCATCCATGTGGAATATGCGTTGCCGGCTGGACGCCTTGATCCGGACGAGGCGGGAAAATATGTCGTTGAAACGATTACTGATGCCTTCAGCATCGGCAACCCCTCCTTCCCCGATTCCTGGACCACGGCCACGCCGCCCGACGTGCGCGTCACCATGGGCGGCGCGAATGCGGGCTTTACGTCCCTGGCGGCGGGTCTGGCCTACCTGCAGGCCAATCCCGACAAGACGGTGTGGGTGATGAACTGGGATGCGCCCAGTTATCCGCCCAAGGATGAGCAGATCAATGAAAACATGGTCTTGCTGGTGCTGGCCGGCCCCGGCTACAAGACGGAGCGTGCGCCGCTGGCCTGGCTGGGCTTTCCCGCCACGCGCCAGGTCGCCGATTTCACCGCCGGCAAGGGACAGTCTCCGCGCGCCGCGCAGGCCTGGAGCCACGCCATCGACGCTGCCGCCCGCAACGTGCAATTGAATGACGATGCCATCGGCTACGTCATCCACGATGCCGGCGCCGCCTATCCTGTTTCCTCAGAACGGCTCGGCCCGCTGGCGCAAAGCCTGACGCAGCAATTGCCCGACTTCGATTTCAACCAGCAGACGTTCAACATGCCGGCGCTGCTGGGCGAGACGGGCGCCGGCACGGCGCTGACGAACGTGGCGCTGGCCATCGCCCATGCCAACCACGTGGGCCGGCCCGTACTGGTGGCGGGCAGCAGCGACAGCGAAAGTGTGACTGCCGTGGTGGTGGCGCCGCCGGCCGTGGTGCGGCCCGTCGACCACGAACAGCCGTGGTTCCGCGCACGCGGCGGCAATACCGTGTTCCTGCCGTGGTGGGGCCGGCGCTTCGATGCACGGCCGGGGTCGCAGGGTTATTCGCGCTGAGGCGGCGTGGCGTCGGGCGCTGGCGTATCGTCGTCCTGCAAGACGCGCAGGCCCGGTCCGACGAGGTCGTCGAACTGGCCGCTGTCCGAGGCCGTGAAATACACCCACAGGGCGATGAAGACGACCACGACGCTCAAGGGGATGAGAAGATACAGTGCTTCCATGTTCAGGCTTTCCGCAGGCGCAGGGCGTTGGCGATGACGACGGCCGAGCTGGCAGCCATGCCGACGCCGGACAGCCAGGGGTTCAAAAAACCCAGCGCGGCGGCCGGGATGGCCGTCAGATTGTACAGGGTTGCCCAGCCCAGGTTTTCGCGGATGATGCGCATGCTGCGCGCGGCCGTCTTCGCCGTGTCGAGCACGGAAACCAATTGGTTTGAGAGCAGCACCGTGTCCGCATGCGCCTGCGCCAGGGCGGCGCCGGAACCCATGGCGAAGGACACGTCGGCGCCGCTCAGCACGGCCGCGTCGTTGATGCCGTCGCCGACCATCGCCACCACGGCGCCCGTCGCCTGCAACTGCTGCACGAAATCGAGCTTTTCATCGGGCAGGCATTCGCCGCACGCCGTGTTGATGCCCAGTTCCGTCGCCACGCTTTGCGTCAGCGCTTCCTGGTCGCCACTGAGCAGCACGACTTGCTTGCCGCGCCGGTGGAAATACGCGACCACGTCGCGCGCTTCCGGGCGCAGCGCGTCGCTGAGTAAAAAGCGCGTCAGCCAGCGCCCCTGCGTGCCCAGGTACAGCGGCGTCATGCCCTGCATGCCGACGGCCGTGTCGCCCAGCGGCGGGCCGGCGATGGCGGCGACAAAGGCCGCATTGCCCAGGCGGTAGCGCACGCCGTCGACGACGCCTTCGAGTCCCTGGCCCTGCACTTCCTGTAATTGTTCCGCATGCACACGCGCGTTCTGTTCTCCGGCAGCTGCCAGGATCGCCTGCGCCAGCGGATGGGCGCTACCCGCTTCCAGCGCGGCGGCCACTTGCAGGCAATCGTCTTCGCTCAGGCTGCCGAGCCCCTCGATTTGCCGCAGCACGGGCCGGCCCAGGGTCAGTGTCCCCGTCTTGTCGAAGACGATGTGGGTGGCGCGGTGCAGGGTTTCCAGTACATGCGGCTGGACGATCAGCACGCCGCGCCGCAGCAGGCTGTCGGTGGCGGCCGCCAGCGCCGTCGGCGTGGCCAGCGACAGCGCGCACGGGCAGGATACGACCAGCACGGCAATCGCCACGGGCCACGCTTGCGCCGGGTCGTGCCAGCTCCAGAAGGCGAACACGGCGACGGCAAACAGCAGCAGGCCCAGCACGAACCAGGCGGCCACTTTATCGGCCCACTGCGCGATCTGCGGCTTGCCGCTGCCGGCCCGCTCGATCAGTTTCAATAAATCGGACAGGGTGCTTTCGCGCGCCGGTTTGAGCACGCGCAAGATGAGCGCCGCGCTGGCGTTGATCGCCCCGCCCGGCACCTGTTCGCCTGTCTTGCGTCGCTGGGCCGCGCTCTCGCCCGTCAGCAGCGACAGGTCCAGCGCACTGCTCCCCTCGACGATGACGCTGTCGGCGGCGATCGCCTCGCCCGGTTTGACCAGAATCACGTCACCGACGGCCAGGCTGCCGGCCGGCACCAGGGTGGTGGCGCGGTTGTCGGGAAAGCCCGCCATCAAGGACGCGGAGGCGGGCAAGGCGTGCTGCAGGCGTTCGAGCGCCGAGGCGGCCTTGCGGCGCGCCTGCAGCTCGAAATAGCGGCTGCACAGCAGCAGGAAAATGAACATCGTGGCCGAGTCGTAATACACCTCGCCGCGGCCCGTAAAGGTCGCCACCACGCTGCCGAAGAAGGCCGCCAGGATGCCCAGCGCAACGGGCACGTCCATGCCCAGGGTGCGTGCGCGCAAGCTGGCCCAGGCGCCCTGGAAAAACGGCATGGCGGAGTAGCAGATGGCCGGCAAGGTCAAGAGCAAACTGGCCCAGCGCATCAGGCTGGCCATATTGTCGTCCAGCGTGCCATCCTCGGCCAGGTAGGACGGCGCCACGTACATCATCACCTGCATCATCGACAGGCCCGCCACGAACAGCTGGCGCCCCAGCGTTTTGCTGGCTTTTTGCAGGCGCTCGCCATGGCGCACGGCGTCATACGGATAGGCCGTGTAGCCGACTTGCCGTACGGCTTGCAGGATGTCGCCCGGCTCGCACTGGGCGCGGCTCCAGCGCACGTACAGCCGCTCCGTGGCGACGTTCAGGCTGGCCGCCTGCACGCCGGGAAGGCGGGTTAATTGGCGCTCGATCAGCCAGACGCAGGCGGCGCAGCGGATGCCTTCGACGGACAGGGTCGCTTCGCAACTGCTGGCGTCGCGCGCGAATTGCGCGTCGTCATTGCTGTACAGGCGCAGTTCGGGCGGCACCATGGTGGCATCGGCGGCATTGACGGCATATTCGTCGCGGTCGCGGTAGTACGCCCTCTGGCCGATGTCGACGATGGTTTGCGCCACGGCTTCGCAGCCGGGGCAGCACATGGCGCGCGGCACCTCGTCGATGGTGACGTTCCAGCTGGAGCCGCTTGGCACGGGCAAGCCGCAATGGAAGCAGGCGGAGGGTTGTAGAACAGCATTCATAGGTGTGTTTTCATGCGTCTTTTCATGGATGGCCCGTGACGCACAGGGCGTCGAGCCAGCCCAGCGAGACGCCATTCGCGGCGCGCAGCAGGCCCAGCAAGCCAAAGCCCAGCACCAGCAAGCCGCTGGCGATGCGCACGGGACGGCGCTGCATCTGCGCGCGCAGCCGCGTGCCGAGCAAGCCCATGCCCAGCAGGGTGGGCAAAGTGCCCAGGCCGAAGGCGGCCATCGTGGCCGCGCCGTGCAGGGCCGAGCCTTGCATCATGGCCGTCAGCAGCGCGCTGTAGACCATGCCGCACGGCACCCAGCCCCACAGCCCGCCGACTGCCAGCGCTTTCAACGGCGTATCCATCGGCATCAGCGGTTTCAACAGGGGCCGCACGCGGCGCCAGACGACGTTGCCGGCCGCTTCCAGATGGGCCAGGCCGCGCCAGGCATCCATCAGGTACAGGCCCAAAGCAACCAGCATCAGGTTGGCCAGCCAGTAGCCGGCCACTTGCAGGGACGCCAGGTGCAGCATGCCCGCGCCCGCCAGGCTGCCGGCCATGGCGCCGGCCAGCATGTAGCTGCCTATGCGCCCGCCGTTGTAGGCCAGCACGCGCAGCACGTTCGATTGCACTGCGGGCCGTGCCACGGCGATGGCGATCACAGGACGCGTGGGCGCCGCCGCAGCACCGGCGCCGCCACCCAGCGACAGGGCGCCGACGATGCCGCCGCACATGCCGATGCAGTGCACGCTGCCGGCCAGGCCGACCAGAAACATGGGCACGAGGCTGAGGGCGTTCATCGGGCGGTGTTACACCGTTTTCGAGTAGCGCAGCGGCTGCACCGCGTCCGGCGCCGTGTTGGCGCGCGCCAGGGTCAGGTAGCGGTCGAAGACCATGCAGATATTGCGGATCAACAAGCGCCCTTTCGGCGTCACCGTCAGCCAGTCTTCCTCGATGACGAGCAAGCCATCGCGCGCCAGTTCGCGCAGCTTCTCCAGTTCGGCGGCGAAATAGCTGCGGAAGGTGACGGGGTGCGCTTGCTCGATGCTGGCGATCGACAGTTCGAAATTGCACATCAGCATCTGGATGATGATACGGCGCAACAAATCGTCCGTGTCAAGCTTGATGCCGCGCGCGATCGGCAGCACGCCTTCGTCGAGCTTTTCGTAATACGCGTCGAGCGTCTTCTCGTTCTGGCTGTAGACGGCGCCGACGGAGCTGATGGCCGACACGCCGCAGGCGATCAAGTCCGCCTCCGCGCGCGTCGAGTATCCCTGGAAGTTGCGGTGCAAGCGGCCCTGGCGCTGCGCCACGGCCAGGTCGTCCGTCGGCTTGGCGAAATGGTCCATGCCGATGTAGACATAGCCGGCGGCCGTCAGGCGCGCGATGCACAGGCCCAGCATGGCCAGCTTGGTGGCGCTGTCGGGCATGTCGGCGTCGAGGATGCGGCGCTGCGGCTTGAACAGATGCGGCATGTGCGCGTAATGGTACAGGGCGATGCGGTCCGGGCTGGCGTTGATCACCTTGCGCAGGGTTTCCGTCATCGTTTCCAGGTTTTGCTTCGGCAAGCCATAGATCAGATCGATGCTGATCGAGCGGAAACCGGCGTCGCGCGCGGCCTGCATGATGGCCACCGTTTCCGCTTCCGGCTGGATGCGGTTGACGGCTTTTTGCACGTCGGCATCGAAATCCTGCACGCCCAGGCTGATGCGGTTAAAACCTTGCGCGCGCAGCGAGAACACGCGTTCGCGCGAGACGGTGCGCGGGTCGATCTCGATCGAATATTCGCCGTCTTCATCGGAAGCGAACTCGAAATGCTGGCGCAAATGCGCCATCAGTTCGTCCATCTGCTTTTCGCTCAGGTAAGTCGGCGTGCCGCCGCCGAAGTGCAATTGCTCGATCTGGTTCATGCCGGCAAACAGCTTGCCCTGCATGGCGATTTCCTGTTTCAGATAGCTGAGATAGGTGGTGGCCTTGCTGCGGTCCTTCGTGATGATCTTGTTGCAGGCGCAGTAGTAGCACAGGGTGTCGCAGAATGGCACGTGCACGTACAGCGACAGCGGACGGCGGCCGCCGCGCATACGCAGGGCGGCCAGCGCTTCGAGGAAGTTGCCATAGCCAAAGTCGGCATTGAAACGGTCGGCGGTCGGGTAGGACGTGTAGCGCGGGCCGGACTGGCTCATCTTGCCGATGATGACCGGGTCGAATTCGACGACGGCGTCCAGGTCGGCGGAAGCACTGCTGAGTAGTGTAGGCATGATGTGTATGAAGTCTTGAAAGGTTTAGGCGGCCAGGCGTTTCATGGCGGGTTTGCCGGCGTTCGCGGCGCCTGCGGCGCCCGATTTGCCGCCAGGCATGGCTACGCGGCGCGGTGGCGGCATCTTGCCGAAATTGAACAGGCTCACGGCTTGCGACAGGCTGGCGGCTTCTTCCGCCAGGCGCGTGGCGGCCGCGGCGGCTTCTTCCACCAGGGCCGCGTTCTGCTGCGTCACCTGGTCCATGTGGGCGATGGCCTGGTTGACCTGATCGACGCCGATGCTCTGTTCGCGCGAAGCGATGGAAATTTCCTGCATGATGGCCGTCACCTGCTTGACGGAGCTGACCACCTGCTCCATGGTGGCGCCGGCGCGGTTCACCTGCAGCATGCCGGCGCCCACCTTGCCGACGGAAATTTCAATCAGTTGCTTGATGTCCTTGGCTGCCACCGACGAGCGCTGCGCCAGGTTGCGCACCTCGCCCGCCACGACGGCAAAACCCCTGCCCTGCTCGCCGGCGCGCGCCGCTTCCACGGCCGCGTTCAGGGCCAGGATGTTGGTCTGGAAGGCGATGCCTTCGATCAGGCCGATGATGTCGACGATTTTCTTCGACGAAGTGTTGATGTCGTCCATGGTGGTGATCACTTCGGAGACGATCTCGCCGCCCTGCACGGCCACTTTCGAGGCGGCCACGGCCAGTTCATTCGCCTGCACGGAATTGTCCGCGTTCTGTTTCACGGTCGACGAGAATTCCTCGATGCTCGAGGCCGTCTCTTCCAGGCTGGCCGCTTGCGATTCCGTGCGGCCCGACAAATCCATATTGCCGACGGCGATCTGCCTGGTGGCCACGGCCATGGTTTCCACGTTGATGCGCACGTCGCGGATGGTGGCGATCAGGTTGCTGTTCATCTGTTGCAGCGCGCGCAGCAATTGCCCCATTTCATCCGTGCTGTCCGTTTCAAAACTGCCCGACAGGTCGCCGGCGGCAATCGCCCGCGCGCCGTTCAGGGCCTTGCCCAGCGGTTTCAGCACGGACATGCGCAAGGTATACCAGAGGAAAACGTTGATCAGGAAGCCGAACAGGGTGGCGCCGAAGATGGCGTAATTGGTGATCTTGCCGCCGCTGGCGAACAGGCTGATGACGCACACCAGCAGTTGCAGACAGTTGACGATGGACGTGGCGGCCCAGATGCGCAGGTTGAGCGACATGTGCGTCAGCTTGTGCAGCAGGTGCGCCAGGCCCGGGCGCACGATCTGCCCGTTCTTGATGACGATGTTGCCGCCTTCCTTGTTGCGGATGGCCGCATAGGCTTCCTCGGCCGCCTTGACCTGCTCTTTGTCCGCCTTGACGCGCACGGACATATAGCCGATGGTCTTGCCCGCTTCACGGATCGGCGTGACGTTGGCGCGCACCCAGTAAAAGTCGCCGTTCTTGCAGCGGTTCTTGACCAGGCCCGTCCACGGCGTGCCGGCCTGTATCGAGGCCCACAGGTCGGCAAATGCTTCGGCCGGCATGTCCGGGTGGCGCACGATGTTCTGGGGCGAACCGAGCAGCTCGGCTTCGCTGAAGCCGCTGACCTGGCTGAAGTACGGGTTCACATAGACGATATTGCCGTTCATATCCGTTTTCGACACGATGGCCTGATCGTCCAGGACGAGGACTTCACGGTTAGTCACTGGCAAATTTTGTCGCATGGTCGCGGCTTCCTGATCAGTTAAATAGGCAATTGGTGAGTAAGACTTGCACGATTGCAAGAATGGAGATCAGTGTAAGGAGTCGCCTGCGCAAATTTATTGATGTAGATCAAAATCCTCCAGATTGGTCGTGCTTGCACGCATTTAGCGATAGCAATGCGGCATTGTTTTAAAGTTACTGGTTGCCGACGGGGGCTAATCCACGCCCGCCGTCAGCGGACGCAGGCTGCCCACGGCGTAGCCTTGCGCGTAGTCGATGCCCAGTTCGCGGATGACGGCCAGGGTGGCATCGTCTTCCACGTATTCGGCCACCGTTTTCAATCCCATCACGTGGCCCACTTCATTGATGGCCTTGACCATGGCGCGGTTGATGGCATTGCTGGCGATGTCGCGCACGAAGACACCGTCGATCTTCAGGTAATCGACGGGCAGCGCCTTCAGGTAGCCGAACGAGGAAAAGCCGCTGCCGAAGTCGTCGAGCGAGAAGCGGCAGCCCATGGCCTTGAGCTTGCGCATGAACACTTGCGCCTTGGGCAGGTTGGCGATGACGGCCGTTTCCGTGATTTCAAAGCAGATTTGTTCGGGCGCGATGGCGAATTGCACGAACTGCTCGGTGATGTAGTCGTGCAAGCCGGCATCGGCCAGTGACATGCCCGACAGGTTGACGGAATACAGGGCCGGTGCGCGGCGCCGGCTTTCCGCCATCGCTTCGACCGGCGGCAGGCTGTCGCGCACGCTTTCGATATGCGCGCAGACGGCGCGGATGACCCAGCGGTCGATGGACAGCATCATGTCGTAGCGTTCGGCGGCGGGGATAAAGGCGCCCGGCAAGATCAGGTCGCCCTGGCTGTTGCGGATGCGGATCAGCACTTCGTCGTGGTGTTCCGGGTCGTCGCGCAGGTGCACGATGGGCATGGCGTACAGGCGGAAATAATCGTGCGCGAACGCTTCGTTCAGGCGTGAGATCCACAGCATTTCGCCATGCCGCTGCGCCAGCATGACGTCGGACTCCTGGTAGACGTGGATGCGGTTGCGGCCTTGCTCCTTGGCCAGGTAGCAGGCCTGGTCGGCCGCGCTCAGCAGCTCGCTCATGGACTTGCTGTCCTGGTTGATTTCGACCATGCCGATGCTCACGCCCAGCTCAAAACTGCGGCTATCCCAGGCGAAACGGAAATCGCGGATGGACTGGCGCAGCTGTTCGCCGATGACGCGCGCGTGATCGAGCGGACAGTGCGGCAGCAGCACGCCCAGTTCGTCGCCACCGAGGCGCGCCAGGATGTCGCTGTCGCGCATTTGCGCCTGCAGCATTTTCGCCAGCAACTGCAGCAGCACATCGCCGGCGCCATGGCCGCAGGTATCGTTGATAACCTTGAACTGATCCAGATCCAGGTACAGCAGCGCATGCACATGGCCTTCTTCCTTGGCCGTGTGCAGGGCGCCGGCCACCAGATGCTCGAATTCGCGCCGGTTGATCAGACCCGTCAGGGTGTCGTGCGTGGCGTGCCACGACAGTTGCTGGCTCAGCTTGCGCTCGTGGCTGACGTCGCGGAACACGACGACGGCGCCGAGTATGTTGCCATTGCGCGACCAGATGGGCGCGGCCGAGTCTTCCACGGCGATGCGCCGTCCGTCGCGCGTGACTAGCTGCGCATGCGTGGAAATGCCGATGGCCTGGCGCTGGCGCAAGCACTTGAGGGCCACGTGGTCGAGCGGCTCACCCGTGTGTTCATCGACGAGGTTCAGGGTTTCCCAGATGTCCATGCCCTGGGCCAGCTCGTTGCTCCAGCCCGTCAATTGTTCGGCCACCCGGTTCAGGTAGCGGGTCTTGCCGAACGGATCGGTGGTGATGACGCCGTCGCCGATGGAGCTGAGCGTCACTTCGGCCAGCTCCTTGCTCTCGGCGATCATCAGTTCACGCAACATGTGCTCGGTGATATCCCAGATGATGCCCAGGGTGCGGTCGGGATGCCCGGCGGCATCCGTAAAGATGTGCGCCTTGGCCGCCAGCCAGTGTTCGCTGCCATCGGGCCAGATGACGCGGTATTGCACGTCGTAGCCGCCGCGCCGGCGCACGCCGTCCTGCAGCACTTTGATCACCTTGTCGCGGTCGTCGGGGTGCACGCAGTCGAGAAAGCTGCGAAATGGTTGCGTCAGCGGGCGCTCTTCCAGGCCCAGCAAGGTGGCGCCCCTGGCCGACCAGCTGACCGTGCCGTCGATCACCTGGCCGTCGACGATGCGCGAATCCCAGATCGCCATATGCGCCGCTTCCAGTGCCATCTGCAAACGTTTTTGCTGGTCGCTCATCGTCTTCTCCCTGCACGGATACAGGGATAGATGCGCTGCTGCTATTTAAGTTCCCGGTATTTCGGCGGGCGTGGCGGCCGAGGCACGTGCCACGTCGCGCACATTCTTTTGCACGGCCACGGCGGCGAACAGACTGAGCAGGAATGCCATGGCATAGAAACCCTTCTCGCTGTTTTGCAGGGTGGCGTTCCACAGGCCGACCGTCAGCAGCAGCAAGGCCAGCAGCACGGAAATCCAGCACAGGCCAAAGTAAATCCCTGTCACGGCGATGCCCTCGGCACGGTCGCGCACGGATTTTTGCAGCGAGATGGCGGCGAACAGGCCATACATGAGGATCGTGAAGTAATAACCCTTCTCGTTGAGCGGCATGCTGGCGTTCCACAGGCCTGACAGATAGGTGATGACGCCGATCAGCAGTGCCGCCCAGGAGGCGCCGATAAAGGCGCTGCTGGGGCGTGGGGCGGGGGAAGAATGCATAGGGTCTCCATGGGCAGGCAGGCGCCGCCGGCATGGCCGGGGCGGCAGGCACGGATGCGCCTGCCGCCCCATCAGACCAGAAAGTTTATTTGCTCGATTTGATCTGGCGCAATAAAGCTGACACGGCCGTGACGCCGGCCAGCACCAGGCCACCGGCGATGAGGCCGGCCACCGCGTTGATCAGGCTGGGCGTGATGGCGGCCAGCACGGGGCCTATGCCGGCCACGCCGGCCACCGCTTCTTCCGCATGGTGCAGCATGCCGCTGGCCCACGGCCAGCCATGCGTCAGAATGCCGCCGCCGACCATGAACATGGCCAGGGTGCCCACAACGGAGAGAAATTTCATCAGTTTCGGCGCCGCCGACACGAGCATGCGGCCAAAGCCGCGCACGCCATCCATCAGCGCGCCCGCGCCCTTGCGCGCCGCCAGATAAAAGCCCGCGTCGTCGAGCTTGACGATGCCGGCCACCAGGCCGTACACGCCGACCGTCATGATGAGGGCGATGCCGACGACGACGGCCACCTGCTCGGCGAAGGTGGCCGCGGCCACCGTACCCAGCGCGATGACGATGATTTCCGCCGATAAAATGAAGTCGGTGCGGATAGCGCCCTTGATCTTGTCCTTTTCCAGCGCGACGAGGTCGACTTGCGGGTCGCGCAGCGCCTGCGCCAGCTCGGCCTTGTGGCTGTCGTCCGGGTGCAGGTATTTATGCGCGATCTTCTCAAAACCTTCGAAGCACAGGTAGGCGCCGCCCACCATCAAGAGCGGCGTGATGGCCCATGGCGCAAACGCGCTGATGGCCAGCGCGGCGGGCACGAGGATGGCCTTGTTCTTCAGCGAACCGACGGCGACGGCCCACACGACGGGCAGTTCGCGCTCGGCGCGCACGCCGGCCACTTGCTGCGCGTTCAGGGCCAGGTCGTCGCCGAGCACGCCGGCCGTCTTCTTGGCGGCCACCTTGGTCATCAGGGAAACGTCATCGAGGATGCTGGCGATGTCGTCGAGCAGGGCCAGCAGGCTGGAGCCGGCCATCTCAGCGCGCTCCCGCTTTGGTGGCAGGGAATCGTGAAGCGAGGAAAGTGTTGTTTTTCATGATGTTATTCTTGGTTGTACGGCAAGGGATGACTGCGATCTTACCCCAGGGCGGGCCGGCAGGGCCGCACTGAGCGGGTTAAAATTGCTCATCGCCCCCCTTTTTTTGGAAACCGCATGCACTTCGCCACCTGGATCACCTTTGTCATCGCCGCCTCCATCATCGCCGTCTCGCCCGGCTCGGGCGCCGTGCTGTCGATGTCGCACGGCCTGTCGTACGGGGTGAAGAAGGCCAGCGCCACGATTATCGGCCTGCAGCTGGGGTTGCTGGTGGTGCTGGGCATCGCGGGCGCCGGCGTGGGTTCCTTGCTGCTGGCCTCGGAAGTGGCCTTCAATATCGTCAAGACGGTGGGCGCCTTGTACCTGATCTACCTGGGCCTGTCGCAGTGGCGCGCCAAGGTGGCCGTGACGGGCGACCTGCATGCCGACGCCGTGGTGCCGTCCTGGCGCCGGCGCGTGCTGACGGGGTTTCTCACCAATGTGACGAATCCGAAAGGCATCATCTTCATGGTGGCGGTGTTGCCGCAATTCATCAGCCCTGCTGCGCCGCTGCTGCCGCAATTGCTGATCCTGGCCGTCACCATGTGCACGATCGATCAAATCGTCATGCACAGCTACGCCTTCCTGGCCTCGTCGATGCAGCGTTTTTTCCGCGACGCCAGCGCTGTGAAAAAGCAGAACCGCTTCTTTGGCGGCTTGCTGATGGCCGTCGGCGCCGCCCTGTTCTTCGTCAAGCGCGGCGGCCAGGCGGCGGCGTGAGCCAGATCAACATGCAAACATTTGTAAGCCCGCTTGCGGTACTTGCCCGATAGGACTGTAATCGGCATGTTGTCTTCCTTTCATCTGCGTCCTGCCTGGAGCGCGCCATGCGTCCGACCCTGCCCCTGCTGAAAACCATCTGCGCCGTGCTGTTGTCGTCGGCATGTACGCTTGCCCTGGCGCAAGACCCGCCCGCCCGCGTGGGCCGTA
The DNA here is from genome assembly GCF_029690045.1 of Janthinobacterium rivuli. Taxonomy (NCBI): domain Bacteria; kingdom Pseudomonadati; phylum Pseudomonadota; class Betaproteobacteria; order Burkholderiales; family Oxalobacteraceae; genus Janthinobacterium; species Janthinobacterium rivuli. The sequence goes on along the minus strand of NZ_CP121464.1, from coordinate 270,736 downwards.
TTTCCACCGTCGAAGGGCAGGTGCTGGTGCGCGCCGGCGATGGCGAGGCGCAAAACACCCTGCTGAACTGGCCCGTCACGACGGATAACCGCTTGAGTACCATGCGCGGCGCGCTGGCGGAGTTTCGCGTGGGCGCGGCCGCCGTGCGTCTCGATGGCGATTCGGAGCTGGAAGTGAGCGAGCTCGATGACGACAGTTTCAAATTGCACCTCAGCTATGGCGCGGTCAGCGTGCGCGTGCGCAATCCCGACGCGCTGCGCGGCTTCGAGCTGACCACGGCCCAGGCCCGCGTGATCCTCACCCAGCCGGGCTGGGTGCGCATCGAGGCGGGGCGTCAGAGCGGCGCCAGCGTCGTCAGCGTGCTCGACGGGGCGGCCGACGTGGATGGGGCGACGGGCAGCGTGACCTTGCGCGCCGGCCAGCGCGCCGAACTGACGGACGAGGAATTGCGCACGGGCGCCGTGCAGCGGATCGCGTTTGACAACTGGCCCGAAGCCTTGCCCGCCGCCGCGCCGGCCTTGCGCTATGTCACGGACGATACGACCGGCTATGAAGAGCTGGACCGCTATGGCGCCTGGCAGGAAGATGCGCAATACGGCCCCCTGTGGCTGCCCAGCGCGGTGCCGGCCGGCTGGGCGCCGTACAGCGACGGGCGCTGGACGTGGATCGCGCCGTGGGGCTGGACCTGGGTCGACAATGCACCGTGGGGCTATGCGCCCTCGCATTACGGCCGCTGGGTACGGCTGGGCCAGCGCTGGGGCTGGGCGCCTGGCCGCGAGCGCGGCCGCGTGCCCTGGGCGCCGGCCTTGGTGGGCTGGGTTGGCGGAAATCACGCGATGAACCGCGGCCAGCGTCCCGACGTGGGCTGGTTTCCCCTGTCGCCGCACGAGCGCTACGTGCCCGGCTACCGCACCAGCGCGGACTATGAACGCCGCATCAACCGCGTGGCCGAGGGGCGCCGTCCCGTGGTCGGTGAGCGTGAACACCGCAACCGCACCATCATGCCGGCCCCCGTGCTGCAAAGCATGCCCTTGAGCACGCCGCCTGCGCCGGCCGGCAACTGGCAGCGTCCCCCCGAGGCGCAGCGCCAGCAAGATGGATTTCGCCGCGACAGGGCCAACCGCGACGGTCGCCTGCAGACGGACGATGGCCAGACGCAGATGGCACCGCCGCCCATGCAGCCGAACCGCCCGCCCGTGCCGGTACAGCCACCGCGGCCGCAACAGCCCCTGATGCCGGCGATGCCGGCCTTGCCACCTGTGCAAGACCCGGTGGCGCACCCTGCCTGGCGTGGCGAGCAGCGGCTCCGCGCCGAGCGCGCCAATCCGCCGCGTGAGCGCCACATTGAACGCGGCGCGCCCGGTCGCGCTGGCCGGATGCAGGAAATGGAGCGCTGAACGGGCCGCTGGCGCTGGCCGTCTGTCCGTCCGGTCATGGATTATCGACGTTCAAGCCGCCAAACCGACAGTTCGTCACATTTCAGCGGTCAAGCCGCGGTGTTTTGTCTACAGTGACGTCATTGCAAGACAGCGCAATGCCTTCACGGCTGACAGCACCGATTTTCCGGCTATTTTGTCCAAACGAAATAGTTTTCGCCAGCTTACAAAGCTGGCTTTTTTTTTCCGCGCCCCTGGCGCCATGGCAAGGGGCGCAGGCGCTGCCAAAGTTGGCTACAATACGCCTTTGGCACTGACCGGCACTGATTGGAATTCCCATGCAAACCACCCCTCCCAGCGAACACATCATTCCTCCCAGCGAATCGCTGATCGAATACCCGAGCGACTTTCCCATCAAGATCATGGGCCCGACGCATGTCGACTTCGCGCCGACCATGCTGGAGCTGGTGATCAGCCACGATCCGACCTTCCACGCTGGCCGCATGGAAGAGCGTCCTTCGGGCAAGGGCAATTACACGGGCCTGACCGTCACCGTGCGCGCCATCAGTCGCGAGCAGCTCGACGCCCTGTACATGGCGCTGTCGGGCCACCCGATGGTCAAGATCGTCATGTAAGGCTGGCTGCCGCCACGCTGGCCCGGCTCTTCGTGAGCAGCCAGACGGCGGCAAAGGCGCTACTCGCCACCGCCGTCACCCACAGCAGCGGCTTTTCGCTGCCGTCCGTGATGGCGGCGATGACGGCGCCGCAAACAGCCGTGATGAGCATCTGCACGAAGAAGAACAGGCCCGAGGCGCTGCCCGCCTGGTCGCCATACGGCTGCAGCACGGCCAGCTGGCAGGCGGGAATCGCCATGCCCACCGACACCATCACCAGCAGCATCGGCGCCACCAGCGACGCCACGTGCTGTGGCGCCAGACTACCCGCCAGCAACAGGCTGGCCGCGCCCGTTACATTCAGCAGCACCGCCACGCCCAGCATGTAATCGGCGCCCAGGCGCGGTCCCAGCGCGCGAAACAGGCTCGACCCCGCGATATAACCGCTGACCGTCAGCGCGAACACCAGCGCATACGAGTGCGGCGACAGCTGCATGCCCCTTTGCAACAGCACGGACGATTCCGCAATGAACGGGAAGTACGTGCAATACACGCAGCCGATGGCCAGCGCATAGCGCAGGAAATAGCGGTCGCCCAGCAGGCGGCGATACAGCGCCAGGGTATTTCTTTGTGGCACGACGCTGGCCGGCTTGGTTTCCGGCACGTACGCGGCGATCAGCCCCAGCGACAGCGCGCCCAGCAGGCACAGCACGCCAAACACGGCGCGCCAGCCGAACGCCGCGTCGAGCACGCTGCCAGCCAGCGGCGCGAGGATCGGCGACAAACCCATCACCATCGAGATTTTCCCCAGCATGCGCGCCTGCGTGGCGGGATCGAAGCGGTCGCGCACCATGACCCGGCCGATGATGGTGCCGCTGCAGCCGCCGAACGCCTGCAGCACGCGCGCGGCGATCAGCACGTGCACATCGGTGGTCACCGTGCAGACGATGCTGGCGAGCACATAAATGGCCGTGCCGGCCAGCAGCACGGGACGGCGTCCGTAGCGGTCGGCCAGCGGCCCGCAAGCGAGCATCGAGGCGGCCGAGCCGGCCATGAACAGGCTCAGGGTCAGTTGCAACTGGGCATCGCTGGCATGCAGGGCATCGGCCATGGCCGGCAGTGACGGTAAATAGATGTCGATGCTGATGCGCGACAGGCAGACCAGCAGCAGCACGATGGCGCCCCAGGCCCACAGGGGAAGTGTTGTTCGTTGATTCATGTTTTTCGGTATGCAAGAGATGGCAGACGCACCAGAACGGTGAGAGTAGGATGTTTGTGGTGTAATGCGAAGTGCCAGTCATCAGAAAACTCATTGGACCACTTGGACGATCATCATGCCGCGAGGAAAATCACCGCACGCCCTGGACTTGCCTCGTCCCACCAGCTGGCTCGACAAGGCAGGCGTCAACAAGCAGGATGGCGCGTATGAAGCGCTGCGCTCGGCCATCCTGACGAAGATGCTGCCGGCGGGCAGCCGTTTGCCGTCCAGCCGCACCCTGGCGGAACGGTGGGAGTTGTCGCGTGGCACCATCGAAACCGTGTTCGACCGCCTGCACGCGGAAGCGTACGTGACGCGCGTGCCCGGCTCCGGCACGCGCGTGTGCGCCGTCGTGCCGGAACGCTTTTTGATGGCAGGATTGGCAGATGCCACCCCGGCCGGGCCATTTTCCGAGCCGGTTCCCGTGTCCGATACGGGCGTGCGCGACGGCTTGCCGTTTGTTGCACGGCGCGCCGATGCCAGCCTGTTTCCCATGGCGGCCTGGTCCAAGTGCGCCACGCGGGCGCTGGCCGACGCCACGCCGGAGCAGCTGTGCAGCGCCGATCCGGCTGGCTTGCCCCAGCTGCGCCAGCAGATCGCCGATTTCCTCGCCAAGTACCGCGGCATCCGCTGCGACCCGCAAGACATCGTCGTCACGACCGGCATCCGCCATGCGATCGACTTGCTGGCGCGCAGCATCGTGCGCGATGGCGATAAAGTCTGCCTGGAAGAACCGGGCTATCCGGCCGCGCGTGCCCTGTTCGCCCTGGCGGGCGCCGTGCCGGTCGACATTGCCGTCGACGCCGAGGGCATCGATTGCGCCGCGCTGGCCGCGCACGCCGACGCCCGCCTCGCGTACGTGACGCCGGCGCACCAGTCGCCGCTGGGCGTGACCATGTCCGTCACGCGCCGCCTGGCGTTATTGGAGTGGGCGAACGACAGCGGCGCCTGGGTGGTGGAAGACGATTACGACAGCGAATTCAATTACCAGAGCGCGCCGCTGGCGGCCCTGAAGGCGCTGGACCAGTACCAGCGCGTGATTTACTGTGGCAGTTTTAATAAAACCCTGTTTGCCGGCCTGCGCGTGGGTTTCATGGTGCTGCCGCCCGCCTTGCGCCCACCGTTGCTGCGCATGCTGCAGTTGACGGGCAGGTCCGTGGGCGTGACGGAGCAGCTGGCGCTGGCCGCCTGGATGGAGGATGGCGCCTTCGTGCGCCATTTGCGTCAGGCGCGGCTGGCCTACAAGGAGCGGCGCGACCTGCTGCTGGCCTGCCTCGAGCAGACCGCGCCCGGCCGCTACACCATTTCCGGCCAGCAGGCGGGCTTTCATTGCGTGCTGTGGCTGCCGCCGGACAGCGACGAGCGGGCGTTTTGCGCGCGCGCCGCGCAGGACGGGCTGGCGCTGCAGCCGCTCGGCGACTTTTGCCACAGCGCAAAATTGGCGCCAGCCGTGCTGCTCGGCTACACGGCCCTGAATGGGCCCCAGATACGCCATGCTGCACAAAAATTGGGCAAATTGCTGTTATTGCCTGAGTCCGCCCCGGAATGAAACGGCCGCCTGGCTTATAATCACGGCTTCGCCGCAGCGTCCGCAGGGCGCCGGCAGCTGATTACAGAATCTGTCATGACCACCACCCGCACCGAAACGGCGCTGATCCGCGAGCTGGGCCGCGTCGATTACGAGCCGACCTTTGCCGCCATGCGCGCCTTTACCGACGCGCGCACGACCGACACGCGCGACGAACTGTGGATCGTCGAGCATCCGCCCGTATTTACGTTGGGCCTGGCGGCCGACCGCGGCCATTTGCTGGCCGGCGCGGAAAACGTGCCCGTGGTGCAAACGGACCGGGGCGGCGAAGTGACGTTCCACGGTCCTGGCCAAGTGGTGATTTACCTGCTGATGGACTTGCGCCGCAACAAGCCGGGCGGCAAGCTGTACGCGCGCCAGTTCGTGCATAAAATCGAGCAAGCCATCATCAACGTGCTGGCGGCGTATAATCTCGCTGGCGAGCGCATCGATGGCGCGCCTGGCATCTATATTGCCGGCGGGCCAAGCAAGGGTGCGAAGATCGCCGCGCTGGGCTTGAAAGTGCGCGGCAACGGCTGCACCTACCATGGCGTATCGCTCAACGTGGCGATGGACCTGGCGCCGTTTTCCTGGATTAACCCTTGCGGCTATTCCGGCCTGAAGACGGTGGACATGCGCAGCATGGGCGTGGTGGCGCCGCTGGCCGAGGTGCAGCGGGCCCTGGCCCAGGAATTGACCGTATTACTCGATGTAAGCGAAGTAAACAGCGCCGCAGGCGCGCCTCAGGCAGCGGATGCCTGAGCAAACAAACCAACATGCCCGTCAAGGGCTTGCAGCCATGACTTCTGAGACCATTTCCAGCACCGCCCCCGCCGCTCCAGCGTACAACCCGAGCGAAAAGCAAAAAGGCGCCAGCAAGACCTCGCGCATCCCGATCAAGATCATTCCGATCGAGCAAGTCGAGCGCCTGAAAAAGCCGGACTGGATCCGCGTCAAGGCAGCCTCGGCCTCGACCCGTTTCTATGAAATCAAGGACATCCTGCGCGAAAACAAGCTCGTCACCGTCTGCGAGGAAGCCAGCTGCCCGAACATCGGCGAATGTTTCGGCAAGGGCACGGCCACCTTCATGATCATGGGCGACAAGTGCACGCGCCGCTGCCCGTTCTGCGACGTCGGTCACGGCCGTCCTGATCCGCTGGACAAGGAAGAGCCGGCCAACTTGTCGAAAACCATCGCCAAGCTGCGTTTGAACTACGTCGTCATCACCTCCGTCGACCGCGATGACTTGCGCGACGGCGGCGCCGGCCACTTCGTCGAGTGCATCCAGCAAACGCGCGCCCTGTCGCCGAACACCCGCATCGAAGTGCTGGTACCGGATTTCCGTGGCCGCCTGGAAAAAGCCCTGAATCTGTTCAAGGATGGCTTGCCTGACGTCATGAACCACAACCTGGAAACGGCGCCGCGCCTGTACAAGGAAGCGCGCCCCGGCTCCGACTACATGCACTCGCTGAAGCTGCTGAAAGACTTCAAGGCCATGTACCCGGACGTGAAAACCAAGTCCGGCATCATGGTGGGCCTGGGCGAGACGGACGAGGAAATCCTGCAAGTCATGCGCGACATGCGCGAGCACGATATCGACATGCTGACCATCGGCCAATACCTGGCGCCCTCGAACAGCCACCTGCCCGTGCGCCGCTACGTGCACCCGGACGTGTTTAAAATGTTCGAAGAAGAAGCGTACAAGATGGGCTTCACCCACGCCGCCGTGGGCGCCATGGTGCGCAGCTCGTACCACGCGGATGAACAGGCGCACAGCGCCGGCGTTGAATCGGCGCTGAATTTCTAAGCACTTGAGTTGTATCAAAAACCGTCCGCTTTAGCCGGGCGGTTTTTTTTTGCCTGTTCGTATCGTGTCACCTTATGCGGCTGAGCGTCCTATACTGGCATGCTGAAAAAGCATGGTTGACGGATAAGCTATGAGGTGACGCATGGACGTACGCATCGACGCATCGTGGAAGGCGCGGCTGGAGGGCGAGTTTGCCCAGCCCTACTGGGAACGCCTGGCCGCCTTCGTGAAACAAGAGTATGCGGCGGGGCCGTGTTTTCCGCCGGGTAAAACCATCTTCCGCGCGTTCGACCTGACGCCGTTCGGGCAAGTCAAGGTCGTGATCCTGGGGCAAGACCCGTATCACACGCCCGGCGCGGCCATGGGCCTGTGCTTTTCCATCCCCGATGGCACACCGCCGCAGCCCAGCCTGCAAAATATTTTCAAGGAATTGCATAGCGACGTGGGCGTGGCGCGCACGCGCACGGATTTGTCCGACTGGGCCGAACAAGGCGTGTTCCTGCTCAACAGCGTGTTGACGGTACGCGCCGGGGCGGCCGGCTCGCACGCGGGCAAGGGGTGGGAGAAATTGACGGACAGCGCCATCCGCCACCTGTCCGCCGAGCGCGAGCACCTGGTGTTCATCCTGTGGGGCGGCTATGCGCAAGCCAAGCGCACCTTGATCGATCCCGGCAAGCACCTGGTGCTGGCGGCGCCGCACCCTTCACCCTTGTCGGCCAGCAAAGGTTTCTTTGGAAGCAAGCCGTTCAGCCAGGCGAATGCGTATTTGCAGGCGCATGGCCAGGCGCCCATCGCCTGGGGTGATGGCTGATTCCTGACGGCAACCGACAGCGGCAGGCGTTGCTCCCTGCCGCTGTCTTCGCGCGTAACGGTTAAAAGCTGGTCGACAAGCCCGCATAGATGCTGCGGCGGGCGCCATACTGCGGCGCTCCCACGCCCACGCCGGAACCGTCGCGCAGCAGATACGATTTGTCGAACAGGTTGATCAGGGCCAAACGTCCTTCCACCTTGCCGAGCGGCGTGTTTTTCCACGTATGCGTGAGCGCCGTGTTGACGGTGAAGTAACTTGGCAAATGGCCGGAATTCGGGGCGCCACCGTCCGGGGTCATGCGCAGGCCGCTACCGTAGAGGAAGTCAGCGCTTACTTGCGAATCGCCAAAGTGATAGTGTCCACCGCCCGACAAGGTGTATTTCTGGTCATGATCGAGGTAGACATAGTGTTGGCTGATGTAGTTCAACTCATCGGCGCCAAACAGGGCCTGGCCGGAATTGATGTTGCGGCCCTGCGCCTTTTGCGTGCTGGCGTTGAGGAACAGGCCCCAGTTTTTCTCGCTGTAGATGGCCGACAATTCCAGGCCCTTGGCGTAGCCATCCGCATAGTTGAACGGCGTCAGGATCAACGCCTGGCCGAACTGGCCTTCGTCCAGCAGGTTGTTGATTTTTTTATAGTACACATCGGCCGTCACGGTCAGTTTTGCATTCACCTGGTGGCTGATGCCGACGTCGTAGTAATGCGTGCGCTCGGCCTTGACGTTGTCGGACTGGCCGATTTCCGGCGCGTTCGTCGTGTTCGCGTACAGGTCGATGCTGCCTTGCGCCGCCAGTTCCTGCGGCGGCGGCGTGAAGTAGCGCGAATAGCCGGCGTGCAGGGCCGTGCCCGGCGCCAGCTGATACGCCAGGTTGACGCGTGGGCTCCATTGCTGCTCGCTCGTGTAGGCCGACACCTTGTCGAAGCGGGCGCCATAGTTCAGGGTCAAAGGCTTGCTGATATGCCATTCATCCTGCAGGTAAACACTGGCCAGGGTGCCCGTCTTGCCGCTGTTGTCCAGCACCGTGATGGGCGTGCTGGACGTTTGCGCGCCGTCCATGGCGGGGAAGACGGCCACCGTGTTGTCGCTCGTCGTTTTCTGGCGCGTGTAGGCCAGGCCCGCGCGCACGGTGTGGTCCTGGTGCCATTTGTAGCTGATGTCGAACTGGGCACCGGAAGCGCTGTTCGCGCGGCGCGAGTCCGAGGCCACGCCGTTGTAGATCAGGTCACCGATGGCATCGGGCGTGAAGTGCAGTTCCGAATACTGGTGGAAGGCCGACACCTGGTAATTGACGTCGCCCAGGCTCTTTTGCAGCGACAGCACGAGGAAGCGGTTCACTTCGCGCTGGTTTTCATTCAGCTGCGACGACGGTAACGTGGACGTGCCCGCCTGCGCATCGCTGTGGCCATTCAGGCTGAAAGCGGGCGCCTGGTCCGGATTGTTCGGAATCTGGAAGCGGCCGTTATACGTGCCGAACATGGCGCCCAGGCGGGTGTTGTCATCGAGGAAATACGACAGGCTGCCGAACGATTTGTTCTGGCGCGTCTTGTCGTGCAGGGCGCTGCGTGTGTCTTGCGGGTTTTCCACGCTCAGGGAATTACCGAGGTAGCTGCCGGACAGGTAGTAATTGAACTTGCCCACGCTGCCAAAAAATTCAGCACTCGGCTCCACGTGGTCGTGGCTGCCGACCATGATGCCGATGCGCCCGCCAGGCGTCATGCCGCCCTCTTTCGTTTCAATATCGACGATGCCCGCCGTGCGCAGGCCGAACTGGGCCGGCAAGGCGCCTGTCATGAAATCCGTCTTGTCGATCAAACGCGTGTCGATCGACTGGCCGAAGCCGCTGATGCTTTCTGGCAGTTGCACGCCATTGATGCGGTATTGCACATTGGCATGGTCGTCACGTACGTGCAGGGCGCCGGAACCCTTCGAATCCTGCGATACGCCCGGCAAACGCAGCAGCACTTCATTGAACGGCGTGTTGTCGCCCTGGCCCAGCATGTCGACCATGTGGCTGTCGATGCTGTAGATGGTGGTGCCGACTTTCGGCGACAGCTCGATGCGTGCGCTTTTCAGATGGGCGGAGGTGACTTCCACCTTTTGCATCTCTTGTGGTGCGGCATCTGCCGCAGCGGTGGCTTCGGCGGCATGCGCGGAACTCGTAAACAGGCTGGCAAGGGCGAGCGACAGCGCGCTCAGACGGGGAGTGTGTTGCATGGTAAGCCTCAAAATAGTCAACGCCAGGCGGCCCGGCGCGCATGATCGCGCGACTAGGGGCGGCCTGAAAAAGGAAAAAAAGCGTGGGAACTACAGTGAGGCGGCAGGCGGGCCGCGCACGGGCGGCAGGATCAGGGTGGCGACGGGCGCCAGGGAAGTGGGCGCGATGGCCAGCAAGCGGTACGGCAATAACTGGGCGGGCGGCTCAGTGATGGCCGGCGGCACGGCGATGTCGGCCACCTTGTCGATGGCCGTGGCGCACAGCGCGCACTCTTCCGCGTCGAGAGTGGTCTTGTGCAGGTGCGAGGCGGCCGTCGACAGCAGGAACACGAGGGCCAGCGCACTGAACAGCGCCACGCACAGCCGCCACGGCGTGCGCGCGAGGGCGGCGGCACCGTGATGAGCAAGCTTGCGGGTGGGCTGGCGGGAAGACATGGGCGCATAGTAGCAAGAAAATCGCCCCATTGTCAGCGCTTGTTGCAATTCATTTGCGCTGAACGGGCAGGACAGAATGACAGCTGATAATGATTTTCACTCCGGGCCTTTCATGCTATCGTTTCGCAGCCCAAATTTCCCAAAGTTTCCATGTCGCAACGTTCGATCAAGTGGTTGTTTGCCAAGCTGCACCTGTATGCGGGCCTGTGGTTTGGCGCCCTGTTTGTTTTGCTGGGCTTGACGGGGTCCGCCATCGCCTGGATGCCGGAGCTCGACGCGTATCTGAATCCGACCTTGTTGCAGGCGAGCACGCCCGCGCCTGGCCAGGTGTTCCAGGTGACGTCGCGCACGGTGCAAGCGGTGGTGGACGGGCTCGCGGCCGACCCCGCCTACGGCAAGCCGGCCCAGCTCAATCCGCCCGCCGATGCGCGCGACGTGTACGTGGCCTCTTACCGCCAGGCGGACAAACCGTCCCCCTTCAGCCAGGCCATCGTGCGCCAGGTGATGGTCGACCCCTACACCTTGCAAGTCAAAGGCGAGCGCGACTGGGGGCGTTTCGGCCTCACGCGTCCGCTGCTGATGTCGGGCATGTTTCATTTGCACCGCTATCTGCTGTCGGGCGACGCGGGCAAGACCATTACGGGCATCTCGGGCGTGATGCTGCTGCTGATGGCCTTGAGCGGCATCTATCTGTGGTGGCCGCGCCTGCAGTGGCTGGCGATCAAGCGCGCCTTGACGGTGTCGCATGGCGGCTCCTGGCCGCGCTTCAACTATACGTTCCACAAGGCGGCCGGTTTCTTTGCCGCGCCCGTGCTGGCCATGCTCGCCTTTTCCGGCATTTATTTCAATTTGCCGCAATTGATCGTGCCGCTGGTGGCGCTCGTGTCGACGGTGCCGGACACGGCCAAACTGAAGAATGTGCAGCAGGACGGCGCCGTGCTCGATGCGGGCCAGGCCATGGCCGCCGCGCAGCTGCTGTATCCACAGGCGCGGGTGTCGCGCATCGTGCTGCCGGCGAAAAAAGACCAGCCGTATGACGTGCGCGTGCGCCAGCCCGGTGAAATCGCCCACGGCGACGGCGCCACGCGCATCACCCTGGATGCGCGCAGCGGCTTGCCCCTGCGCATACGCGATCCCTTGCGGGCGCCGGCCGGCGACGTCTTCCTGGGCTGGCAATTCCCCTTGCATTCGGGCCAGGCGTTCGGCGCGGTCGGGCGCGCCTTCATTACCGTCTTTGGCCTGATGCCGCTGCTGTTCATGCTGACGGGGACGCTGGTGTGGTGGAAATGGCGGCGCGGCCGGAAATAAGCGGCCGCCAAACCGATGCGGGGAAAGTTGCTATCATCATAGTATTTTCCGGCGGATCCCGGATTCACCCGCACAAGGACCAGCATGAGCAATCCCGAGATTACCGTAGCAATGTTGAATGAACGCGGCACCGGCCGCCTGCCCGGCCACTTGGGCATCGTCATCACGGAAGTGGGCGACGGCCAGCTGACGGCGGAATTGCCCGTGCTGCCGCATCTGCTGGCGCCGAATGGCTATCTGCACGCGGGCAGCGTGGTGACCCTGGCCGACACGGCTTCCGGCTATGGCTGCATCGTCAACCTGCCCGAGGGCGCCAGCAATTTCACGACCATCGAACTGAAATCGAACCACCTGGGCACGGCGCGCGAAGGCACGCTCACCTGCACGGCGAAAGTCGAGCACAAGGGCCGCAACACGCAGGTGTGGGATGCCGTGGTGAAAAGCAAGGAAACGGGCAAGACGATTGCCCTGTTCCGCTGCACGCAGATGATTCTGTATCCCAAGTAAGACTATATTTTCACCCAGTTACCCTTGTACAAGATCGGTCCCGTCGGTCCGTTCGGATCCGGCGAACCGCCTTTCGGCTCCAGGGTGACGGCCAGCAGGGCCACGTCGTTGCCGATGGCGCGCTGGGACAACGCCAGTTTCACGCTGCCCTTGTCGGCCAGCAGGCCCAAGGAGCGCGGGTTGCCGCTCTTCGGCACGGCCCACAGTTCCAGGTCGCGATCAGCAGGCACGGGTGCGTTGCCCACCATGCGCACCTCGAGGGCGCCGTGGCGGCTGTCGGCCGTCAGCAGCAGGGCCGTTTGCGCTTTCTCGTCCGTCAGGCTGGCGACATAGCTGATCTGCGGCGCGTCCATCACGCGCGTGGCCACGACGATCACCAGCAGCGCGGCGATGGCGCTCGACGCCATGCCCAGCGAACGCCAGAACGTCAGCGAATCGCGCCACAACGACCAGCCGCCCTGCGGCGCCAGGTGCAGGCGCTGCTCGATCTGCTGCCACACGCGTTTGGGCGGCGCCACGGGCGTGGCAAATTCCGCCATCGGTTCCAGGCGCTGGCGCCATTCGGCCGTGATATTGCGCAAGTCGGCGTCGTTGTGCAGCCAGCCTTCGAAACGTCGCCGCGCGCCCCCTTTCAGGGTGCCCAGCACGTATTCGGACGCCAGTTTCTGGCGCAGCACGTCATTGCCGCGGATATTCATGATGCCTCCCGTTTCGCCAGGCACGTGCGCAGCCGTTCCAGGCTACGGCGTATCCAGGTCTTCACGGTGCCGATTGGCAGCGACATCTGCTGCGCCACTTCGCTATGCGACAGGTCGTGATAGAAGGCCAGGGCGACCACCTGCCGGTGCAGCCCTTCCAGGGCCGACATGCAAAACGCCAGCGCCTTGGCGTCACCGCTCAGTTGCAGCGACTCGATCGGCGTGGCCTGGGGGTCTCGGAGTGCATTCATGACTTCGCTATCAAACTGTTCGGCATCGATTTCCACGGTATCGTCGCTGCGCCGCAGCACATCGAACGCCTTGTTGCGCACGATGGTGGCCATCCAGGTCATCGGCGCCGCCAGATGGCTCTGGTAAGTGGCGGCATTGTTCCAGATGGCGACGAACCCCTCTTGCAAGGCTTCTTCAGCGAGCTCTTGCTTATGCAATATACGCAGCGCGAAGCCAAACAGTTTCGATGAGGTGGAGTGATAGAGCTGGCGGAACGCGGTGGCGTCCTTGTTACCGGCGGCAAGCAGCCAGGTTTTCAGTTGCTGCGGGTCGAGCGATTGGGCGGCTGGGGACACGGCTGGCCTTCACGAGGTGAGTGGGATCACGCCTGAGAAGGTTATAACAAGTTGGCAACCTTTAGCAACAAGGTTTTGTGCAGTGTTTGCGCGCTGTCTTAGCCTGCGATGGCGGACTCGAGCAGCTTGTGCAGTTCCGCGAATTCCGGCTTGCCTACATAGCGCTTGAGGATCTTGCCCTGCTTGTCCAGGACGAAGGTGGTGGGCGTCAGGGCCACGTCGCCGTAGGCCTTGGCCGCCTCGCCCGTCACGTCGAGTGCCACCTTGAACGGCAGCTGGCGCGTTTCGGCGAAGTTCAGCACGTAGTTGGCCGGATCGTATTTCATGGCCACGGCCACGAATTCCAGTCCCTGCCCCTTGTACTTGTTGTAGGTGTCGACCATGTCCGGCATTTCCGCCACGCAGGTGGTGCACGAGGTGGCCCAGAAATTGACCATCACGACCTTGCCGCGCAGGCTGTTTGAGGTGATTTTCTCGCCATGGATGCCGTGGAAGGTCACGTCCGGCGCGCTTTGCTTGTCATTGAGCGACAGATAAGCGGCTGCCGCCACGCCCGCCACGAAGACGGCGATCAGGGCTGGCTTGACCCAGGACTTGCTTGCGGATGGCGTAGTTGACATGGTTTTCATTTGAAAAGCGCGACGATGCGGCCATTATAGCCGTATCGCCGCATCAAAGCCGTAGGTCAAACGGAGGAGGCGTTTATTGCTGCGCCGTGTCGCCAGTGCTGGTGGTGCGTGCTGGCGCCGGATCGGGCTGCAACTGCTTCAGTTCCGCTTCCGAAATGTAGTCGAACAGCTTGACCACTTTCTGCACGCCGCCCACGCCGCGCGCCACGTCGGCCGCGACCGTGCCTTCGCGCTGGGTGACTCTGCCCATCAGGAAGACGGTGGCGTTCTCGGTGACGACCTTGAACGAGGCCGCCGAGATGGTTTTCATGTCGACCAGGCTGGCCTTGACCTTGGTGGTGATCAGCGCGTCGTTCGAGCGCGACGTATAGCTGGCCGGGCCGGCGATGATCAATTCATTGGCCACCGATTCCACGCCCTCGATATTGCGTACTTCGCGCTCGACGGCATTTTTCATCGCCTCGTCGCGCACTTCGCCCGTCAGCAGGACGCGACGGTTGAAGCTGGTGACGTTGACGTGGCCCACGTCGCCGGTGATGGAGGGGATGCGCGACTCGCCTTTGAGGGCGATCGACTTGTCTTCGGTCTGGGCGCCCAGGGTGCGGCGGTCCGCTGCGGCTACGCCGCCCATCACCGCGCCGCCGACCATCAATTCGATGCAGCCGGTGAGCGAGGTGAGCATGGCGCCGCACAGCAATGCGGTGGCCAATGGGCGTTGCACGCGTTTCCAGCCTGCGCCAGTACCGAATTTAGTCATTCACGTCTCCTCCGAATAGCGCGACGTCGATGCCGTCGCAGATGCAATGTATGGTGGTCAGATGGACTTCCTGGATGCGCGCCGTGCGCTCGGCCGGCACGCAGATATGCACGTCGGCGTCCGTCAGCATCTTGCCGATGGCGCCGCCGTCCTTGCCCGTCAGCGCCACGACGCGCATTTCGCGCTCGAGCGCCGCTTCCACGGCCGCCATCACATTGGCCGAATTGCCCGACGTGGAGATGGCCAGCAAGATGTCGCCGGCCTGGCCGAAGGCCTGCACCTGCTTCGAGAAAATCTCGCGGTAGCTGTAGTCGTTGGCCACGGCCGTCAGGATCGACGTATCCGTCGTCAGCGCCAGGGCCGGCAGCGGAAAGCGCTCGCGTTCGAAGCGCCCGACCAGCTCGGCTGCGAAATGCTGGCAGTCGGCGGCGGAACCGCCGTTGCCGCAGGCGAGGATCTTGTTGCCGTTGGACAATGCATAAAACATCAGGTCGATCGCCTGCGCAATCGGTTGCGCCAGTACGGTGGCGGCCTGGATCTTGAGTTCGGCACTTTCGTGGAAGTGCGAGAGGATGCGTTGATTATTCATAGTCTGCCGATTATAGTGCAGGCGCGCGGCATGGCGGACAAGCACTGTTAAAAATGCTTACATATCGAGGATGTTCTTCAACCAGCTGATGCGCCCGCCGTCGATGGCCAGCGCGTCGAAGCGGCACGGCGGCACGGTTTTTTGCCTCAGCAGCCAGGTTTGCGCGGCCACCACCATGCGCCGCTGCTTGGCTGGCGTGATGCTGGCCAGAGCGCCGCCGAAGGCCGCACTGCTGCGCAGCCGCACTTCGACGAAGACGACCGAGGCGCCATCGCGCATGATCAGGTCGAGTTCCCCACCCTTGCACAGATAGTTGCGCTCTAGCAGCATCAGGCCTTGCAGCAACAGATACGCGAGCGCATCGTCTTCTCCCTGCCGTCCCCGTTCCCGTTTGTTCCAGAAAGCGAAGGGCGGCATGGCGCATGTCCTTACTGTACCGGTGGCGTGGCCGGCACGGCCGGTGGCCAGGTGCCCAGCACGCCCTGCTGGTAGGTGGCGGCTTGCTCCGTGCGTTCGAACACGCTTTGATCATTTTCGAAGCGCACGGCCAGGCGGCCCGTCACGCCATCGAGGGTAAATGGCGCGTTCGGGCGCAGCGCCACTTCGCGCGCCACGCGGAAGGCATCGATGCCCAGCGCGTACAGGCGTTCCATGTCGGCCGTCAGCCGGCGTTCGGCAGGTTGCTCGGGCTGTGGATACACCATCACTTGCGGATGGTCGCGCTGGACTTGCCATGGCAAGTCCAGCAGGCGCACACCGTCGAGCTCAGGCCCGCTGGCGCCGCGCCCGGCGCCGGGATTCAAGGACGAAGTGCCATACAGCGGCAGATCGCTGCCGATGGCCACGCGCAGCTGGCGCGCCTGGTCGGCGTCGAGCGCGGCAAACAGCAGGCCCGGCGGCGTGGCGGCCAGGCGCGCGCGCAGCTGCACCAGCTCGGCATCGCTCAGGTAGCCATTCGTTGCCGTCAAGTCCATCGTTTCGATCTTGCCGCCTTGGCGCAGCCATTCCTGCTTGAAGGCGGCGCTGATGCGGCGCTGCGAGGGCGATCCGGCCGACAGGACCAGCGCGCTGGCACCCGGCTGTTCGCTGGCGGCCCAGGCGGCAACCTGGCGCGCTTCCGCCTCGATCGACAGGCCCATCACCAGCAGCTTGGCCGGCAGACGCGCTTCACCGCGGTTGTCCGGGTGGTTCAGGGCGATCGTTGGTTTGCGCACCAGGTCGCTGTTCGCCACGGCCGTGACGGCCGAGCGCGACAAAGGCCCGACGACGATGTCCTGTTCTTCTTGCGCTTGCGCAAACTTGTTCAGCACGTCGCTGCTGCCGTCGCCCGTATCGATCACCGTCACTTCAAAGCCGCTGCGGTCGCGCTCGTACGCGGCCATGAAGCCGGCGCGCAGCAATTCGGCGGCCGGACCCAGGGAAGCCGAGCGCAGCGGCAGCAGCAGGCCGATGTGGTGGACCTTGCCGTCGGACGGCGCCGGCGCCGTGGCGGCCGGCATGTCGAGTGGCGTGCCGGTGGCCGGCCTGGTGGTGATGGGCGCGAGTGGCGCGCCGTTGCCGTCATACGCGGTAATATCGGGCACGGCCACGGCAAACGTCACCGGTTCGGGCGTGGGCGGCTTGGGCGGCACGGGTGGTGGCAGCGGCTTCGGAGGCGGCAGCGCCCTTGTGTTAGATTCAATAGGCGCGCACAATTGCCCGGGCGCGTCGCAAGGCGTGCTGCAAGCGCTCAGCATGCCGGTCGCGGCACAAACAAGCAGTAACTTCACACTATTAGCAAGCATTTAACCTCCAAAATGACCGTACAAGAAATCAGTTCCATCGCCAGCCTGCCCATCATGACAGAGGCGGCGCACCAGGTCTATCCTATCGCAACATTGTATATAGTGGCCACGCCGATCGGCAATGTGACCGATATCAGCCTGCGCGCGCTGCATTTGCTGAGCCTTGCCGATGCCGTCGCCTGTGAAGATACGCGCAACACGGCGCACCTGCTGACGCGCTTTGGCTTGAACAAGCCTCTGATTGCGGCGCATCAGCATAATGAACGCGAAGTGGCGCAGACCCTGATCGCCCGCCTGCACGCCGGCGAGCGCATCGCGCTCGTGTCCGACGCCGGCACGCCCGCCGTGTCCGACCCGGGCGCGCGCATCGTCGACGCCGTGCGCGCGGCCGGCCTGCGCGTGCTGCCCCTGCCCGGCCCGTCGGCGGCGATCACCGCCATTTCCGCCAGCGGCTTGTTGAATGACCAGTTTTACTTTGTCGGCTTCCTGCCAGCCAAGGCCAAGCAGCGCGAAAACATGCTGCACAGCCTGCGCGGCGTGACGGCGACCATGGTGTTTTATGAAGCGCCGCACCGCATCCTCGACTGCGCCACGGCCCTGGTGGAAGCGTTCGAACCGACGCGCCAGGTGGTGTTCGCGCGCGAACTGACGAAACTGTTCGAGGAAATCCACCGCTGCCCCCTGTCCGAAGCGGAGGCGTGGATACGTGCAGATGCGCACCGCGAAAAGGGCGAATTCGTCGTCCTGCTGGAAGGCGCCACGCAAGCGCAGGACGCGGAAGACGTGGAAGCGGAGCGCATCCTGAACATTTTATTGGCCGAGTGCAGCGTCAAGCAGGCGGCGAACCTGACGGCGCAAATCACGGGGCGCAAGAAGAATGCGCTGTATGAAAGGGCGTTGCAGTTGAAGGGGCAGGAATAAAGAAGAAGTCAGGCTGGTGGCCTGACATCGAGCGCTAGCGCTGCTGCGAGCAGCAGCTCCACGTGTTCAATCAGCTCATCGACAAAGCCTGCCGTGACATCGAGCTCGCCTTCGTATTCGGCCAGGTTGCGCTTCTTGTGCGCCTGGCTTAATAGTAGCCACTGCTGTGGCGTGAAACCCAAGGTGTGTTCCAGACTCTGGAAAACGAGATAGCGGTTGTCGCTGCGATAACCATGTTGGCGCGGCGCAGACAAGGCGGCCGCATGCGCCGCGTTATACGCCAGGTCGAAGCGGCTTTCCAGCGACAGTATCACCTGTCTGGCGTCACGCAGGCGCACGGTGGCCGAGCGCAGCAAGCCGGCCCGTTCGCGGGCGTCGGGTGGCTCAGCCTTGAGCTGGCCGATGCGCGCCAGATTCGCCAGCGCTTGCGAGCTTGATGAATTCATCGTCGCCCCCTTTGACAAAAATCTTGGGCTGTTCGAGGATGCGCACGACGAACGACTTGCCCTCGTCTATTCTCTGCCGCCATTCTTCTGGCGTGTACAAGGTCGGGTTGATGCTGCGCCCCAGTTGCTGCTGCACTGGCTGCAAGGCCGTCAGTAACTGGGCGTTTGATGCCATGCTGCCGATCACCATCAGGTCGATATCGCTGTGCGCCTGTTCCGTGCCCTTGGCCATGGAACCATACACGAAAGCCAAGTCGATTTCCTGCCAGTGCGACTGCAGCGCAACGCGCAGCACATCGGCCACGCCGAAGGTTTTCAGTACGATGCTGCGCAGCTCGTCGAATATCGGCGCATCGTGATTCGCCTGGTAATGCTTCTGGTTGCCCACCTTTTTCACCGTGACCAGGGCCGATTTCACCAGCTTGGCCAGCTCGCGTTGCACTGCACCCGAACCGATGGCCGCGAAGGCGATGATTTCATTCGCATAGAAAGAGCGTTGCGCCTGGCCAAAGAGCAAGGCCAGCACGCGTTGCTGTGTCTTGGAAAACAATGTGTCTGCATAGATACCCATATTGGGTATGTTAGTACCCAATATGGGTATAGTCAATCTTCTTCACCACTTGCAGCCGCTATCCTTCTTGTCCAGCAACATCATCACGGGCGCCAGCAAGCCTGCGCCTGAGTAGGCAGTGCGGCAGTCGCCGCGCTTGCCTTGCGCGATGTCGCGCGCCAGCTGGGTTTCCGTTTGCAGCGGCTTGTCGGGGATTTGCCCCACGGCCGTACCCACCTTGGACGGGTCGCGCTCGCCGGCCATCTTGCGCGCCGTCCTTCTGGCCGCGTCCATGTCGAACTTTGGCGTCTCTTGCGTGATGGTATCGGCGCTGGCCGCTGGCGTGGCCGGTGATGCCGGCACCACCGTGATGGCTTGCGGGCTCGATGCTGGCGCCGTGGCGGCCGGCGGCGTTTCCCGGACAGTGGCGAGTTTAGGCTTGCTGATGGGCTTGGGTTCGCGCTTCGGCTTGGCGACTTCGACGGGCGGCGGGGGCGGGGGAGGCTTGGCGGCCAGCGGACGTATCCACACGGCGATCGATTCCACGCGCGGGGCCGTGTCCATCCGCGCGGCCGGCTGCACGTGGCGCCACAGAGTGATCAAGGCGCCATGCAGCAGCAAGGACACGGCGATGCCCAGCACGATGCCGCGGCGGTTCGGCATGGGCCGGCCACCGTCGTTTCTTTCTATCCTGAACTCCATTGCCGTTGTCGCCTTCATGTCTGATCGGGAAAACTTGCCAAGCCAGTGTCGCATACTTCAATCGTTTTGAAAAATACATGGGTTCCAGTGCCGCCCGTAAATAATTTACATAGAGTTTCACCTGACCCTTGACCGAAGTCGATACGGCCTGTATTATCTTGGTCTTCGGAGTGTGGCGCAGCCCGGTAGCGCACCTGGTTTGGGACCAGGGGGTCCAAGGTTCGAATCCTTGTACTCCGACCAAATTTGTAGAAAAAAACCCAAGAGTTCAGGCTCTTGGGTTTTTTTTCGTCTGTACAGTTCACGTAGGTCGGGTTAGCGCGCAGCGCGTAACCCGACAACAGTGTTGGCCATAGCTCTGGTGGCGTCGGATTACGCGTGGCGTTGCCACGCTAATCCGACCTACCTCAAACAGCGGCGCGTTTCGCCGCGATG
The DNA here is from genome assembly GCF_029690045.1 of Janthinobacterium rivuli. Taxonomy (NCBI): domain Bacteria; kingdom Pseudomonadati; phylum Pseudomonadota; class Betaproteobacteria; order Burkholderiales; family Oxalobacteraceae; genus Janthinobacterium; species Janthinobacterium rivuli. The sequence goes on along the minus strand of NZ_CP121464.1, from coordinate 250,740 downwards.
GCGTTGCCCGCCCGGCTGGAACCCTTGCGTCCCAGTTGCTGCGAGATGAACTGGCCCGCGTCGACCACCAGGTCGAGGTCGATGCCGGTGGCAATCCCCAGCCCTTGCATCATGTACAGCACGTCTTCGGTCGCCACGTTGCCAGTGGCACCCTTGGCGTAGGGGCAGCCGCCCAGGCCCGAGACGGACGAGTGATAGATGGCGATGCCCGTTTCCAGGCTGGCGTAGATATTCGCCAGCGCCTGGCCGTAGGTATCGTGGAAGTGGCCGGACAGGCCGCCCACGTGGAAGGCGGCAATCGCGCGCGCCATCACCGCCTGCGTTTTGCGCGGCGTGGCCACGCCGATGGTGTCGGCGATGTCGATCTCGTCGCAACCGAGGTCGCGCATGCGGCCCACCACGTCGGCCACGGCGTCCAGCGGCACTTCGCCCTGGTAGGGGCAGCCGAAGGCGCAGCTGATGCTGCCGCGCAGGCGCAGGCCGTGTTCCTTGGCCGCCTTCGCCACGCCTTCGAAGCGGGCAATCGATTCGGCGATCGAGCAGTTGATGTTCTTTTGCGAGAAGGCCTCCGAGGCGGAGCCGAAGATCACCACTTCATCGGCCTTCGCCGCCAGTGCCGCATCAAAGCCCTGCATGTTCGGCGTCAGCGCCGAATAAATCGTGCCAGCGCGGCGCGCGATCTTGTCCATTACTTCCGCGCTGGTGGCCATCTGCGGCACCCATTTCGGCGAGACGAACGACGCCGCCTCGATGTTGGCGAAGCCGGCCAGGGTCAGGCGGTCGACCAGTTCGATCTTGACGGCGGCGCTGATGGTTTCCTTCTCGTTTTGCAGGCCGTCGCGCGGACCCACTTCGACGATCTTGACCTGCTGGGGCAAACTAGCTTGAGCATTCATTTCAATATCCTTGCAAACGGTTGACGATGCCGGCGACGACTTCTCCGGCTTGCAGGCGGCGCATCTTGGCGGCGATCTGCGCCACGCTTTCGCGGCGCAGGGTGGCGGCCGAAATATGCGGCGTGATGGTGATGCGGGGTTCTTGCCAGAACGGGTGCTGCTGCGGCAGCGGCTCGTTGCGGAATACGTCGAGTGTCGCGCCGGCGATATGCCCGGAGCGGATCAGTGTCAGCAGATCCTGCTCGGCGATATGCGCGCCGCGCGCCACGTTGATGACATAGGCGCCCGGCAGCAGCATCGACAGGCGCGCGCGGTCGAGCAGGTTGTGCGTGTCCGGCGTGAGCGGCAGCATGCACACCAGCACGCGCGTGCCGCGCAAGAATGCTTCGAGTCCCTCTTCGCCCGCGTGGCATTGCACGCCATCGGCGTGTTTTGGGCTGCGGCTCCATCCCCGCAAGGGGAATTCAAACTGCGCCAGCGCTTGCAGCACGCGCGTGCCCAGCACGCCCATGCCCAGCACGCCGACGGGGAAATCCGCCTTGTCGAACGCTGGCAGCGGCTGCCAGATGCCGGCGCGGCCCTGCGCCTCGTAATCGTCGAAGCGGCGGAAGTGGCGCAGCACGGCGTGGCTCACATATTCGGCCATCTGCACACCCATGCCCGCGTCGTCCAGGCGCACCAGCGGCACGTGGGCCGGCAGCGCATCGCCAAATTTCAACAGCGCGTCGACGCCAGCGCCCGTGTTGAAGATGGCTTTGACGTTGGCCAGTTCGGGCAGCATGGCGGCGGGCGGCTGCCACACGACGGCGTAGTCGCACGGCGCGACCGCTTCGCCTTCGCGCCAGAAGATAATGTCGGCCTCGGGCAGCAAGTCGCGCAAGTCGCTGATCCACGCCGCTTCCTTGCCGTCCGAACGTTGTAACAGGATGCGCATGTGCTTACCTCTATGCGGCAGCCTTGAAGGCCAGCAGCGGCGCGCCATCGGCCACCTGGTCGCCGACCGCATACAGCACGTCTTCCACCAGGCCGTCGTGCGGCGCGGCGATCGTGTGCTCCATCTTCATCGCTTCCATGATGACCAGAGGCTCGCCCTTCTTGACGTCCTGGCCCTTGTTCACCAGTACGGCGACGACCTTGCCCGGCATCGGCGCCGTCAGGCGGCCGCCTTCCGCTTCCACTTCGCCCGCATGCGCCATCGGATCGTTGTAGTGCAGGGTGTAGTGCAAGCCGTTGGTAAATACGTGGAACTGTTCTCCATCGCGCAGCACCGTGCCGTGCACGGCACGCTCGCCCAGTTTGATGTGCAGCTCGTTGCCTGTGTGCGCCGTCAGGGTGAGGGCTTGGCCGTTGAACAGCCAGCCATCCGTTTTGTAGGCAACGCGCGCCGCATAGGCCTTGCCCTCGCCGGCCAAGGTGAATTCATCGGCGAACGACAGGCTGCGGCCCAGGGTGCTGTTCAGACGCCAGCCGAGGGCATTGCCCCACGGGTCGGCGCGCTGCAGCGATTGCGCTTCGGTGGCCGCTTTTTCTTCCAGCAGCAAGGCGACGGACGCCAGCGCCAGGGCCGTGTCGGGCGCCGCCTGCAGGGCGGGGAACAGCGACGCTTGATTACGCTCGATCAAACCCGTATCGAGATCGGCAGAGCTGAATGCCTGGCCTTCGACCAGGCGTTTCAAAAAGGCGATATTGCTGGCCAGGCCGACGATCTGGTATTCGGCCAGCGCCTGCGCCATGCGCACCAGCGCCTCGCGGCGGTCCGCGCCCCAGACGATCAGCTTGGCGATCATCGGGTCGTAGAATGGCGAGATCGCATCGCCTTCGCGCACGCCCGAATCGATGCGCACGGCGGCGGGAACCAGCGTGCCACCGAGCTCGAACGTGACGGCCGAAGGCGACTGCATGTGGCGCAGGGTGCCGATCGATGGCAAAAAGCCCTTCTCCGGATTTTCCGCATAGATGCGCGCCTCGATGGCGTGGCCGTGGATCGCCAGTTCGCTTTGTTTTTTCGGCAGCGGCTCGCCAAAGGCGACGCGCAACTGCCATTCCACCAGGTCGGTGCCGGTGATCATTTCCGTCACCGGATGTTCCACTTGCAGGCGCGTGTTCATCTCCATGAAGTAGAACGAACCATCCTGGTTGGCGATGAATTCGACCGTGCCCGCGCCGACGTAGCCGACGGCCTTGGCGGCGGCAACGGCCGCCTCGCCCATGGCCGCGCGTCGGTCGGCTGGCATGCCCGGCGCAGGCGCTTCTTCCAGCACCTTTTGATGACGGCGCTGCACCGAGCAATCGCGCTCGAACAGGTAGATGCAGTTGCCGAGCGTGTCGGCGAACACCTGGATTTCGATATGCCGTGGACGCGACAGGTATTTTTCGGCCAGCACCTTGTCGTCGCCGAAAGAGCTGATCGCTTCGCGCTTGCACGAGGCCAGCGCGGCCTTGAAGTCGGTGCTGTTTTCAATGACGCGCATGCCCTTGCCGCCGCCGCCAGCCGAGGCTTTCAGCAGCACGGGGTAGCCGATCTTGTCGGCTTGCGTGTGCAGGAAATCCGCATCCTGTTCTTCGCCGTGGTAGCCGGGCACCAGCGGCACATTCGCCTTTTCCATCAGCGACTTGGCGGCCGACTTGGAGCCCATGGCGCGCATGGCGGACGCCGGCGGGCCGATGAAGACGAGGCCCGCAGCGTGGCAGGCGTCGGCGAAGTCGGCGTTCTCGGACAGGAAACCATAGCCGGGGTGAATCGCCTGGGCACCAGTGGCCAGCGCCACGGCGATGATCTTGTCGCCGCACAGATAGCTTTCCTTGGCCGGCGCGGGGCCGATCAAGACGGCTTCGTCGCACACGGCGACGTGCTTGGCGTTGGCGTCCGCTTCCGAATACACGGCGACGGTCTGGATGCCCATGCGGCGCGCGGTAGCGGCGACACGGCAAGCGATTTCGCCGCGGTTGGCGATCAGGATTTTAGTGAACATGGTCTCTCTCTATTCTCTCAAAAAGGGGCAGCTGTCTCTTGGCGGACCTTGTCTGCTGGTTTGTCGGTTTACGCGCTACGCGCCAAACCGACCTACGCATGGTGAGGCTGGATATCGTAGGTCGGGTTAGCCGGCACGGCGTAACCCGACAAGGCTGTCATCAGCAGCCGCACTTCTCTTTCTGCACCGATTCGAGCATGGCGCCGCGCGTCTGCAAGCCCAGTTTACCGAGCAAGACGCGGTCGTCTTCCGCTTCCGGGTTGTCGGTGGTGAGCAGCTTGTCGCCGTAGAAGATGGAGTTGGCGCCAGCCAGGAAGCACATCGCCTGCACGGCTTCGCCCATCTGGCGGCGGCCGGCCGACAAACGCACGCGCGCTTTCGGCATGGTGATGCGTGCGACGGCAATCGTGCGCACGAATTCGAACGGATCCAGCGCTTCCAGGCCAAACAAAGGCGTGCCTTCGACCTGCACCAGGTGGTTGACGGGTACCGATTCCGGATACGGATTCAGGTTCGCCAGCTGGGCGATCAGGCCCGCGCGTTGCAGACGCGTCTCGCCCATGCCGACGATGCCGCCGCAGCATACTTTCAAGCCCGCTTCGCGCACGCGGCCCAAAGTATCGAGGCGGTCCTGGTATTCGCGCGTGGAGATGACGTTGTCGTAAAACTCGGGCGCCGTGTCGAGGTTGTGGTTATAGAAATCCAGGCCCGCGTTTTTCAGGCGGTCCGCTTGTCCCTCTTCCAGCATGCCCAGGGTGGCGCAGGTTTCCAGGCCCAGCGCTTTGACTTTGCTGACCATCTCCTCGACTTTGTCCATGTCGCGGTCTTTCGGGCCGCGCCAGGCGGCGCCCATGCAGAAGCGCGTGGCGCCGTTGGCTTTCGCCTGGCGGGCCGCGTCGAGCACCGTGTCGATGTCGAGGATTTTCTTCGCTTCCACGCCCGTGTCGTAGCGGGCCGCCTGCGGGCAGTAGCCGCAGTCTTCCTCGCAGCCGCCCGTCTTGATCGACAACAGGGTCGCCAGTTCCACGTCGCCGTCGGGGAAGTTGATGCGGTGCGTTTGCTGGGCCTTGAACATCAGGTCATTGAATGGCAGGTCGAACAGGGCCAGCACATCATCGATGGGCCAGGTGGCCGCTTCGGGCAGGGTGATGCGCGCCGCAGGGCGGTGCAGTTCGACGGTTTTTGCTGCTTCTTGGACTACGGACATGGTGATTCCTTCGCTTCTATTTTGGGATACGTTTTAAGTGTTGGGGTGCTGCGCCGGCCAGTTGGGCAAGCCGGTGAAATCGAGATACGCGGCCGCCGCTTGTGCGCTCGGTTGCGCCAGGCGCGGTACCCTGCCCAGCAGCGGCGCCGGGATGCGCTCGATCAGCGCATCGATATTTTCATCGAGGAAGCGCATTTCCACTTCCAGGGTGTTGGCGACCCAGCCGATCACCGTCAAGCCGCGCGCTTCGATGGCTTCCACCGTCAGCAAGGCCTGGCTGATGCAGCCCAGGCGCATGCCGACCACGAGGATCACGGGCAGATCGAGCTGCTGCGCCAGGTCGGCCGAATCAAAGCCGGGCGACAGCGGCACGCGGAAACCGCCCACGCCTTCGACCACGACAGCGTCCGAGGCGGCGGCGATTTCCAGGTAGGCGGCCAGGATCGGCACGGATTCAATGCTCACGCCTTCGAGCGCGGCGGCGATGTGCGGTGCAGCTGGTTCCTTCAGCATGTAAGGCGTCGTCAGGCTGCGCAGCATGGTGACGTTGCCGGCGGCGATCAGGCTGTCGGCGTCTTCATTATGCAGTTCGCCGTCGCGCATTTCGGCGCCGGCGGCGACGGGCTTCATGCCGCAGGCGCGCACGCCGCGCGCGACCAGCGCGTGCAGCAGGGCCGACGAGGTCAAGGTTTTGCCGATTTCCGTGTCGGTGCCGGTGACGAAACAGGCAAAGCGCGATGGCATGCCGGTGGCCGCCGGCGCCGGCTGCACGGCCGGCGCCAGATCCGCCAGCACGTCCGCCACGATAGGGTCATCAAGGCTCATGGCGAGTCCTTTCCAGGGTGTTGACTGCATTGATCAATTGCGCCACTTCCTGCGCCGTGTGGCCGGCCGACAGGGTCACGCGCAGGCGTGCCGTACCGACTGGCACGGTGGGCGGGCGGATGGCGCCGACCCACAGTCCCTGCTGGTACAGTTGGGCGGCGACGGCCAGCATGTCCGCATTTTCGCCGATGATGACGGGCTGGATGGCGGTCACCGACGGCAAGGCTTGCCAGCGCTGCAGCAGCAAGCCGTCATTCCATTGCCCCACCAGCGCTGCCAGGTGGGCGCGGCGTTGTTTTCCTTCGTCCCCGGCGATGATGTCCAGGCTGGCCAGCAGCGCATGCGCGAGCGCGGGCGCGGCCGCCGTCGTGAAGATGTAAGGACGCGCCTTCTGGATCAGGGTGTCGATCACGGCTTCGTGCGCGCACACAAAGGCGCCGCCCACGCCGGCCGATTTGCCCAGGGTGCCCACATACACGAGGTAAGGGGAACGCAGATTGAAATGTTCGAGCGCGCCACGGCCATTGGCGCCCAGCGCGCCGAAGCCGTGCGCGTCGTCGACCACCAGCCAGGCGCCGTACTGCTCGCACAGGGCCAGCAGCGCGGGCAGCGGCGCCAGGTCGCCATCCATGCTGAAGACGCTGTCGGTGACGACGATTTTCGTCTGTGCCGTGCTGGCCGCCAGCAGTGCCGCCAGGGCATCGAGGTCGGCGTGCGGATACACGCGCGTCTTGACGCGGGCCAGGCGCGTGCCGTCGATCAGCGAAGCGTGGTTCAGCGCTTCCGAAAAAATCTCCGCTTCCGGATCGCCCGCCGACAAGGCCGTCAGCACGGCCAGGTTGGCCATGTAGCCGGTGCAGAAATACAGGGCGCGCGCCTGTTCCAGGTTGGCGCCCACGAAAGCGGCCAGCCGTTCTTCCAGCTGCGCGTGCGCGCGGCTATGGCCGCTGATCAGGTGCGAAGCGCCGCTGCCTGCGCCATACAGGTCGGCGCCCTCTTTCAGCGCGGCGACGATGCGCGGATGCGACGCCAGGCCCAGGTAGTCATTGCTGCAAAAGGCCAGCATGGCGCGGCCATCGACCGTCAGGCGTGGCGCGCACGGCGTGTCGACGGTGCGGCGGCGGCGGATCAGGCTGCGTTCTTCCAGCCCTTGCAGCTGCTGTTGTAATCGCGCGATCAGTTCCATCTCAGGCCCCGATCACATGATTGAAGACGGCCAGGGTCTGCTGGCCCAGGCCCGCGATTTCCTCGTCGTCGAGGATGTACGGCGGCATCAGGTAGACGGTGGAGCCGATGGGGCGCATCAGCAGTTCATGTTCCAGCGCCGTGCTGAAGAAACGGCGCGAAAAATCGGGCGCCGCGTCCACCGCATCGAAGGCCCAGATCATGCCCTGCTGGCGGAAGTGTTTTACGCGCTCGTGCTGCGCCAGCGGCGCCAGCGCGCGCGTGATTTTCTCGGCGCGCCCCCGGTTGGCCGCCAGTACATCGTCTTCCTCGAAGATCGACAGGGTCGCCAGCGCCGCGCGGCAGGCCAGCGGATTGCCCGTGTACGAGTGCGAATGCAAAAAGCCGCGGCGCACATCGGTGCTGTAGAAGGCCTGGTAAATGTCTTCGCGCGTCATTACGAGAGACAGAGGCAAATAGCCGCCGCTGATGCCCTTCGACAGACAGACGAAATCGGGCCAGATGCCGGCCTGTTCGCACGCAAAGAAGGTGCCCGTGCGGCCGCAGCCGACGGCGATTTCATCGAGGATCAAATGGACTTGATAACGGTCGCACAGGGCGCGCACCAGCGACAGGTATAAGGGGTCGTGCATGGCCATGCCGGTGGCGCATTGGACCAATGGTTCGATGATGATGGCGGCGATCTTGTCGGCTTTTTGCTGGAACAGTTGCTCGACTTCGGCGGCCGTGCGGCGCGCCACATCTGCAGCCGTTTCACCTTTGGCCGCCTGGCGGAAGTCGGGCGACATCACCGTCTGGGTGGCGCGCAGCAGGGGGCCGTAGGCATCCTTGAACAGGGCGACGTCCGTGACGGCCAGGGCGCCGATGGTTTCGCCGTGGTAGCTGCCCTTCAGGCAGACGAATTCCTGCTTTTCACTCTTGCCGCTGTTGCGCCAGGCGTGAAAACTCATTTTCAGGGCGATTTCCACGGCCGATGCCCCGTCGGACGCGTAAAAGCTGTGGCCAAGCACGCCGCCGGTGAGCGCAGAGAGCTTTTCCGACAGTTCGATCACCGGTTCATGCGTGAAACCGGCCAGCATCGCGTGTTCCAGCCGGTCCAGCTGGTCCTTGAGTTCCGCATTGATGCGCGGATTCGCATGGCCGAACAGGTTCACCCACCAGGAGCTGATGGCGTCCAGGTAGCGTCGGCCTTCGTGGTCATACAGCCAGGCGCCGCGGCCATGGCTGACGGGGATGAGCGGTACAGTCTCGTGGTGCTGCATTTGCGTGCACGGATGCCACACGCTGCGCAGACTGCGTTCGACCCAGCCCGATTGTTTTTCTGCTTTCAAAACTGCTCCAATGATATTGCTAGCCCATGAGCCAGCTCGGCTTGCGCTTGTCGAGAAACGACTGCACGCCTTCGCGGCCCTGTTCCGACGCGCGGATCTGCGCGATGCGCTCGGCGGTATCCGCCAGCAGCGCATCGTTGACCGGCTGGCCAGCGATCTCGCGCACCAGCGTTTTCGCTTGCGCCACGGCGTGCGGGCTGTTGCCCGTCAGCGCCTTGAGCACGTCAAAGGTTTTCGCGTCCAGCGCGCTTGCCTCGACTACCTCGTGGGCAAAGCCGATGCGCAGCGCCTCTTGCGCGGAGAATCGCTCCGCGGTCAGGAAATAGCGGCGTGCCGCGTTTTCGCCCATGGCCTTGATGACATACGGTGAAATAGTGGCCGGGATCAGGCCCAGCCGCACTTCGCTCAGGCAGAAATGCACGTCTTCCGCAGCCAGAATGATATCGCATGCGGCGACGAGGCCCATGCCGCCCGCATAACAGTCGCCCTGGACCTTCGCCACGACGGGCTTGGGACACAGGTAAATCGTGCGCAGCATCTGCGCCAGCTGCAGCGCGTCGGCCTGGTTTTCGGCATGCGTGTAGCCTGCCATCTTCTTCATCCAGTTCAAGTCCGCACCGGCGCAGAAGGCCGCGCCATTGGCCGCCAGCACGATGGCGCGCACCATGTCGCTGCGCCCCAGGCCCTCGAAGGCGCGCGCCAGTTCGGCGATCGTCGTCTCGTTGAAGGCGTTGCGCACGTCAGGGCGGTTCAGGGTCACGGTGGCGACGTTGCCCTCGATGACCAGCTTTAAGGTTTCAAATTCCATGGTTTTCTCCCCCTTACATGCGGAATACGCCGAACTTCGTGTCCGGGATTTCCGCGTTGAGCGCGGCCGACAGGCCCAGGCCCAGCACCATGCGGGTGTCGGCCGGGTCGATCACGCCGTCGTCCCACAGGCGCGCGGTGGCGTAGTACGGGTGGCCCTGGTGTTCGTATTGATCCTTGATCGGCTGCTTGAAGGCCGCTTCCTCGTCCGCGCTCCACTGCCCGCCCTTGCCTTCGATGCCGTCGCGCTTGACGGTCGCCAGCACGGAAGCGGCCTGGTCTCCGCCCATGACGGAGATGCGCGCATTCGGCCACATCCACATGAAGCGCGGAGAAAACGCGCGGCCGCACATGCCGTAATTACCGGCGCCGAAGCTGCCGCCGATGATGACGGTGAATTTCGGCACGGCGGCCGTCGCGACAGCCGTCACCATCTTGGCGCCATTGCGGGCGATGCCTTCGTTTTCGTATTTGCGGCCCACCATGAAGCCAGTGATGTTTTGCAAAAACACGAGCGGGATCTTGCGCTGGCAGCATAACTCGATGAAATGCGTGCCTTTCAGGGCCGATTCGGAGAACAAGATGCCGTTATTGGCGATGATGCCGACTTTGACGCCATAGATGTGCGCAAAGCCGCAGATCAGCGTGGTGCCGTAGCGGGCCTTGAATTCGTCGAAATCGCTGCCGTCGACGATGCGCGCGATCACTTCGCGCACGTCGAACGGTTTGCGCGTATCGACGGGGATCACGCCATACAATTCCTGCGTCGGGTATTTCGGTTCGACGGATGCGCGCAAGTCCATCTGCTGCGGTTTTTGACGGTTCAGGTTCGAGACGATGGTGCGCGCCAGCGACAGCGCATGCAAATCGTTTTGCGCCAGGTGGTCGACCACGCCGGACAAGCGCGTATGCACGTCGCCGCCACCGAGGTCTTCTGCCGTTACGACTTCACCTGTCGCCGCTTTGACCAGCGGCGGGCCGCCGAGGAAAATCGTGCCCTGCTCCTTGACGATGATCGACTCGTCGCTCATGGCCGGCACGTAGGCGCCGCCGGCCGTGCAAGAACCCATCACGACGGCGATCTGCGGGATGCCTTTGGCCGACAGATTCGCCTGGTTGTAGAAGATGCGGCCGAAATGGTCGCGGTCGGGGAAGACGTCGTCCTGGTTCGGCAGATTGGCGCCGCCCGAGTCGACCAGGTAAATGCACGGCAGGTTGTTCTGGTCGGCGATTTCCTGGGCGCGCAAGTGTTTTTTCACCGTCATCGGGTAATACGTGCCGCCCTTGACGGTAGCGTCGTTACACACGATGACGCATTCCTGGCCCGAGACGCGGCCGATGCCGGTGATGATGCCGGCGGAAGGCGCCGCATCGACGCCCTTGGCGTCCTGGTACATGGCGTAAGCCGCCATCTGGGAAAACTCGAGGAAAGGCGTGCCGGGATCGAGCAGCATCTGTACGCGGTCGCGTGGCAGCAGTTTGCCGCGCGCCAGGTGCTTGGCGGCGGCCGCCTCGCCGCCGCCGGCCGCGATCTTTTCCACCTTGTCGCGCAAATCGTCGACGATGGCTTGCATGGCCGCGGCATTGGCCTTGAAATCTTCACTGCGCGGATTGAGTTTGCTTTCGATGTGCGGCATTGCGGTTCCTTTTTATGATCGCCCGGTCTCTCGGGTCGCGCTATTCGGGAAAACTGCCGTCGAGATAAAACCAGCGCAGGGCGCCGCCGTCACCAGCTTCACGCACGAAGCGGCTCACTTCATGCAGGCGGTGCGCGCGGCCGTTGACCTTGTAGCGGGCCACGAATTCGACGCTGTCGCGGTGTATCTCTTCGGCTTGATCTGCTGATACTGCTTTACGTTGACGTAAACGTAAAGCAGATTTTACCTCAAGTCCCAGCCAGTGGACTTTTTCTTCTTCGGCAAATAAAGCATCGGTGGGACGGGTGCTGGCATGCCAGGTGGCAAGCAGATACGCTTCGTCGCGCAAGGTGAACGCCGTGTAGCGCGAACGCATCAGCGTTTCGGCTGTGGGCGGCAAGGCGTCGCCCGCGATATAGGGGCCGCAGCAGCTGGCGTAGGAGGCGCCGCCACAGGGGCAGGCGGCAGATGTCGAGAGTGTGGGCATGCGCTGGCAAATAGGGGAACTGAAAAGTTCCGCAATTATCCGCCATATCGGCAACGGCGCGTGCGCGCCGCCTTGACTGGCTATTTTTTCGGACTGAGGAAGTCCAGCGCGAACGGCGGCGCCTTGCCGGCCATCAGGTCGGCCAGGATGCGCGCCGTGCCGGCGGCAAAGGTAAAGCCCAGCGGGCCATGGCCCACATTGAGCCACAAGTTGGCCACTTTGCTGGCGCCCACCAGCGGCGCGCTGTTCGGCGTGGCGGGACGCAAACCGGCCCAGGCCGTGGCCTGGTCGTAATCGGCGCCGTGCGGCATGGCTTCGCGCGCCAGCCGCGTCAGGCCCGCGATGCGGTTCCAATCGATGCTGTTGTCGGCGCCCACCATGTCGACCATGGCGGCCACGCGCAGGTCGCCACCAATGCGCGCATACAGCACCTTGCGCTCAAAATCCGTGATGCTGATCTCGGGCGCCCGGTCTTGCGCGCGGATGGGCGCCGTCAGGCTGTAGCCTTTCAGCGGGTACAGGGGCAGATAGATGCCTGCCGTGGCGGCCAGGTCGCGGCTCTGGATGCCCGCCGCCAGCACATAGTGATCTGCCTGCAACAGGCCCAGGCTGGTGTCGACGCCCGTGATCCTGCCCTTGTGCGTGACGAGGCGGCGCGCCTCGCCTTTTAATATGAGCGAACAATTCGGGTGCTGCAGCAGGCGCGCTTCCAGTGCCAGGCAAAAGGCGTGGCAATCGGCCACCGCTTCGCCGGGCGTAAAAATGCCGCCCGCCAGGGAATCCTGCAAGGCGGCCAGCGCCGGTTCGCGCTGTACCGCCTCCGTCGGCGACAAGACGACGTGCGCCTCTTCCGACTCGGGCCGCGCCACGGCCCGCTGAAAAATCGCCGGCGAGCGGTAGACGATGAGTTTGCCCGCATCGCGGCGCGCATACGCTTCCGGCGGCACGGTCAATTCCAGCTGGGCCATGCCGGCGCGGCTCAGTTCGCCTAATTCCAGCAGCTTGGCCGTCGTGCGGGCGTTGCTGGCGCTGTTGCAATTGCGCAGGAAACTGGCCATCCAGCGCCATTGGCGCCAGTCGGCCTCGGGACGGAAGCGCAGCGGACCATCTTTCTGCAGCAGCCATTGCAGGGCCTTGAAGGGCACGCCCGCGTCCGCCAGCGGGGCCACATAGCGATAGCTGAGCTGGCCGCCATTGCGGTAGCTGGCGGCGACCGCCACCTGTTCATTGCGCTCCAGTACCGTGACCTTGTAGCCGGCCTCGGCCAGCCACCAGGCCGATGTCAGACCGACGACGCCGCCGCCGATGATGATGACGTGTTGCTGCATGTTGCCTCGCTGCGTTGCGCTCCCATGGTGCGGGAGCATTCGGGAAGAGCTTAGAGGCTGGCCGCCAAGGCAGCCAATGAAACATCATGGTGCAGCCATAACTTTCAGGAATGCACCATTTCAAGGCAAGGATGGATGCTTGTCCATCGCACCACGGTAGAGCGCCGTGAGGACCATTCCTCGCTGCGCAGCCAGCATAGGGCGGGATGGTTTCCTATGCCAATGAAAATTGCTTATTTGTCTACAATGCAAAGCCATACGTACGGTAAAACATTGTTTTTTTAAGTGTATAACCGTTATTTATGGTCATTTTCCATTTATTCATGGGTGGACGGGCTACGCGCAGGCGCCATCGCTATTACACTAGGAGGACAAGGAGAACTGTATGAGCCAGACCAGCGTAGAACTCAAGGTCGATTTAAATGACAATTCGCCTTTATATATGCAGATCGCCCGCAAGCTGAGCGATGACGTACGCAACGGCCGCTACCAGGTAGACCAGGCCCTGCCATCCGAACGTACCCTGTCCGAACTGCTTGACGTATCGCGCGTGACTGCCCGCAAGGCCATCGACCAGCTCGTCGAGCAAGGCCTCGTCGTGCGCCGCCGTGGTTCGGGCAACTATATTGCCCCGCGCATCGAGCAGCCGCTGTCGAACCTGTCGAGCTTTTCCGAGCAGTTGCAGCAGCGCGGCTACCGTCCCGGCTCGCGCTGGCTCAAGCGCGAAGTCGTCATCGCCAGCAGCGATGAACAGCTGAGCCTGGGCCTGGCGCAGAACACGAAGGTGGCGCGCCTCGAGCGCTTGCGCCTGGCTGACGATGTCGTGATGGCGTATGAGGTGAGCGTGCTGCCCTTCAGCGTGGTGCCGGACCCGGCCGCCATGGGCGACTCGCTGTATGAATACTTGAGCAGCATCAAGAAGGCCCCCGTGCGCGCCTTGCAGCACATCCGCGCCATGAATGCGACGGACGTGCTGGCCAAGCAACTGGGCATCCCCGATGGCCAGGCCGTGCTGTTCATCACGCGCATCGCCTACCTGGAGACGGGCGAAGCGGTGGAACTGACGCATTCGTATTGCCGCAGCGATCATTACGATTTTGTGGCGGAAATGCGCCGCGCTCCATAAATCTACTGTTCGAGCAGGCGGATCATGGATTCCGCCACGCCGACGGACGACTCCCAGCTCATGCCGGTCACCAGCCGGCCATCGACCTCGACGTGGCTCTGTCCGTTGGCGCCGTGCCTGAAGATGCCGCCATGGCCCTTGATGCTGGCTTCCGCCGAAAAGGGATAAGCCTTGTAGACCGGAGATTCCTTGTTGAGATACGCATCGGGGAAGGAGGTGAGCGTCTTGCCCTGGATCAGGAAAGTACCGTCGCTGAGCTTCAGGTTCTTGATGCCCTCGGTGCCATGGCAGATGGCCGCGATCACCCCGCCCTGTTGTTCGTAGATACGCAAGGCGATGTCCTGCAGCGGCTTGTTGTCCGGGATGCCGACGATGGCCGCGCCGCCGCCGACGAAAGCCATGCCCGCATACTCGTCCGCCCTGACCTCGGCGACGGGCCTGGTATGGGCCAGTGCCCACATGAAATCACTGTCGTACAGATACTTCTTGAGCAGCGCGTCCGACGTGACGATCATTTCCAGGGGAATGGCGCCCCCCTCGGGACTGACAAAGTCGACCGTGTACCCTGCTTTGCGAAAGACATCATAGGTATAGGCAAGCTCGGGAAAATTATTGCCAGCGTTGATTTTTGTGCCTGGATATTCATGCACATTCGACACGACCAGCAGCACCTTGCGTGCCTGGCGCGGGGCTGCCGGCTCGCGATCGGCCGACTTGCTGACGATCTTCCAGTTGCCCGCGATCTTTTTCAACAGAAAGACATCCACATAGCGCACCCCTTGCTGGGGAATGTGGATCTCCGCCTTGGCGGTGGCCACCTTGCCGCTCACCTCCACCTTGAGCAGCCGCCCGTGGCGTCCATTGAATTGCCCTTTTTTCTCCTCGCTAAAGAGTTTGGCGTATTCCGGACCGCTCAACTGCCATTCCGTATTATCTTTGCCGTCCAGGTACAGGCGTGAATTTGCATGGAAGGCCTGGTTGATCTCTTCCTGCACGTTGAAGCTGGTGCCATGCAAATACAAGCGCACGGTTTCCCGGATGGCGTGTTCGTCCTGGTCCGCGGTGGCGGCGGTGCCGACGGCGGTGATGCTGAGCAAGCAACAGGCGAGTATCGTTCGCAATAAAAACTGAATCATGGATTTACCCTGCATATAGAACTGCGTTTATCGGAGCAACGACTATTTCAGATCGCTGGTGGTCGATAAGTTATCGAAATGCAGGGGAATTGATGTCGCCAAACAGGATGTCAGACTCCGGAATGGCGATTCCGGAGCGGTTTTACGCGGAAATGGCCCCGGCCGCCTGGCTGGATTGGGCGCGGAAGCTGGCGGGCGTCTGCCCAGCAACTTTCTTGAAGGTCGAGTAGAACGTGGAACTGGAATTGAACCCGCAGCGCTCGGCGACGGTATCCATATTCAGTTGCGGCTCGCCGGTCAATACCTGTTTTGCTTCGGCGATACGGTATTCGTTGACGTAGGTGGTGAAGCTCTTGCCCAGCTTGTCATTGAGTACCTGCGACACCTGCGCCTGCGTGCATCCGGCCCGCTTGGCCAGTTGGGCCAAAGTCAGATTCGGGTTCAGATAGGATTGTTGCCCGCTCATCTGTTGTTCCAGCGCAGCGAGCACGGCAAGCGCATCGTCTTGCGTCAGGCGGCTATGCTGGTACTTTGGCTTTGGCTCGGCAGGCGTCAAGCTTTCCTTTCTCAGCAAAAAGAGCATGAACGCGACATGCAGCGAGAAGGTGAACGACAAGGCGCCGACAATATAGGACGTGAACGGCGTGCTCGCGTACGCCGCCAGCATGACACAGCTGCCTGCAAAGACGCTCAGCAGGAGCACGCTGCTGGTCGCCATCCGCTGTCCGTCGTTCCACCACGTGCGGCGGCCTTGCCAGAGCAGCCCGGCGCTCGCCAGCAGGTAGCCCAGCCAGAACACATGAATCGCATGGCTAGACAAGTTCCACACAGAACGATACGCCGAATACGGAAAAGCAACGCCAATGCCAATGATCAGGAAGGACAGACCCAGATGCCAGCGCCATTGTTGTCCGGCAGGCAGTTGCGCGCGCCCGGCCAGAAAAGCGCGCACATACAGATAGGTCAAGGGACCGATCAGCAGGCAGGCCGACAGGCCCAGCTGGCGGAACTCGATGGCGATCGCAGGGTTGAAGTAGAGAAAGGCGGATTTGGCGGTGCGCACCCCGACGGCCAGCAGCAATGCACCGAGCATGCAGTCGGCCAGACAGCGAGGCCGGCGGCTGAAAAAATAGACGGCCAGGAAAATGCCGTTGATGGCGCCGAGGGCGCTAAACAGGAACAGCAATTGGCGAGCGATCATGGGGCGTGTCGTGGATGTTGGCGTCGAACCCAAGTATAGACACAAACGGGGGCGTATCGAAGTACAACTAATACACCACGTTCCTGCATCAGGCATAAACGCCCGTTATGCCCGCCCGCCATCCTTTCATGGCTGATCTTGCTCGTTGGTATTAAACTGGTTTCACCTTCAACCATGTTCTGAAATCATGTTGAAAACTGAAACTCCGAGCCGGCGGCATCCGGATCTGGACCTGTATCCGGTGGAGCAACTGGTGGCGGCGCTGGTCGATGACCAGTTCTGGGCCGTCGAGGCCGTCCGGTTGGCCTCGCCCGACATCGCCGCCGCCATCACGGCCGCCCTGCCTCGCATCGCTGCCGGTGGGCGGCTGCTGTATGTGGGCGCCGGCACGTCGGGCCGCCTGGGCGTACTCGACAGCGTTGAACTCAATCCCACGTTTTCCTGGCCACCGGAACGGGCCGTCGCCATCCTGGCCGGCGGCGCGGGCGCCATGTTTACGGCTGTGGAAGGCGCGGAAGATGATTTATCGCAAGGTGAGAAGGATTTACTGGCCCTGCAGCCGCAGGTCAATGACGTGGTGATTCTGCTGGCCGCCTCCGGCGCCACGCCGTATGTGCTGGGCGCCTTGCTGGCCGCACGCCAGGCGGGCGCCTTGACGATAGGCATCGCCAACAATGTGGATGCCCCCGTGGCGCACGAGGCGCAATGCGGCATCGTGCTCGACACGGGTATGGAAGTCATTTCCGGCAGCACGCGTTTGAAGGCGGGCACGGCGCAAAAAATCACCCTGAACACGATTTCCAGCGCCCTGATGGTCGGTTTGCACAAAACTTACGGAAACTTGATGGTAGACTTGAAGCCGACCAACGCCAAGCTGATCTGGCGGGCGGTGCGTCTGACCATGCACGCCACGGGCGCCAGCGAAGTGCAGGCCAGGACCGTGCTGGAGCAATGCCACTATCACGTCAAGGTGGCGATTGTTGCCTTGATCAAAAAAATCAACACAAACCAGGCACAGGCATTGTTGGCCGGCGCGGACGGCAGTGTGCGGGCGGCACTGGCGGCGTGATCCGATGGCGCGGCATTCTTCTGTCTGGGAGACAAAGAAGGATGTATGGAGCTAGTGAAACAAACCGCCCCGGCGCGCGCGAATAAGCCATCAAATAAGCCGTGGCTGTGGATCCCTTCCCTGTATTTCGGCCAGGGCATCCCCTATGTAGTGGTCATGACCTTGTCCGTGATCATGTACAAGAACTATGGTTTCAGCAATACGGATATTGCCCTGTACACCAGCTGGTTGTACTTGCCGTGGGTCATCAAGCCCCTGTGGTCGCCCTTCATCGATATGTACCGCACCAAGCGCTTCTGGATCGTCGGCTTGCAGCTGGTGATCGGCGCCGCGCTGGCGCTGGTGGCCCTGACGACCTCGCTGCCGCACTTTTTCCAGATCAGCCTGGCCATCTTCTGGCTGATGGCCTTCAGTTCCGCCACGCATGATATTGCCGCCGACGGCTTTTATATGCTGGGCCTGGAAGAGCACCAGCAAGCGGCCTTTGTCGGCGTGCGCAGCACCTTTTACCGCCTGGCGATGATCGCCGGTCAGGGTGGCCTCGTGTACCTGGCCGGCTATCTCACGCATGCGACGGGCAATGTGCAGCTGGCCTGGTCCGTCGTGTTCGCCATTCTGGCGGGCCTGTTCATCGCCCTCTTCCTGTATCACTATTTTGTCTTGCCGAAACCCAAGGACGACCACCCCAGCATCCAGGGCGCCGGTGTTTCTCCTCTGCAAGAGTTTGTCGCCACCTTTGCTGCCTTTTTCAAGAAGAAGGATATTGTCGTCATCCTCGGCTTCTTGCTGCTGTTCCGCCTCGGCGAAGCGCAACTGCTCAAATTGGCCGCGCCTTTCCTGCTCGACCCTGTCGCCAAGGGCGGCCTGGGCCTCAGCACGGAACAGGTGGGCCTCGTCTACGGCACCATCGGCGTGATCGCCCTGACCCTCGGTGGCTTGCTGGGCGGATTCATCATTTCCCGCTTCGGCTTGAAACGCTGTTTGTGGATCATGGTGCTGTCCGTGCACCTGCCCGACCTGGTCTTTGTTTACCTGGCCAGCGCCTTGCCCAGCAGCATCTATGTGATCGCCGGTGGCATCGCGCTGGAGCAATTCGGCTATGGCTTCGGTTTCGCTTCTTATATGTTGTACATGATCATGGTCTCCGATGGCGCGCATAAAACGGCCCATTACGCGATTTGCACGGGTTTCATGGCCTTGGGCATGATGTTGCCCGGCATGGCCAGCGGCTGGATACAGCAAATGCTCGGCTACCAGCACTTCTTCATATGGGTCTGCATCGCCACGATTCCAGCTTTCATCATGGCTGCGCTGGTCAAGATCGATCCCGAATTCGGCAAGAAGGCCGAGGCCTGATTCTTTTGAACTGTGCGCCCGCATGGATGTCGGGCGCACAGTAAAATGCCCGCACCGATAGACCTGCGCTCCACCACTGCAAGGAATTGTTTTGTTGTCTACTTTCAAAAAACGCCTGGGCGCCAGCGCCGGCGTATTGGCCGCGCTGGCCACCGCCACATTGCTCAGCAGCTGTACCAGCACCAAGCTGCCGTCCGCGGTGACGCCGGGCGAGGCGGGTTTGCCGGCCGTGCCGCCCGTACAGCACATCACGGGCGAAGTGCCGCCGCCGGCGCCGCGCGAATTTCGCGCCGCCTGGGTCTCGACGGTCGCCAATATCGACTGGCCCAGCCGCAGCAATTTGCCTGTCGCCAAGCAGCAAGCCGAAGCGCTGGCCATCCTCGACCGCGCCAAGTCCTTGAATCTGAACGCGATTGTGCTGCAAGTGCGCCCTAGCGCCGACACGATTTACCCGTCGCAGCTGGAGCCGTGGTCGGAATACCTGACTGGCAAGCAAGGCCAGCCGCCATTGCCCATGTATGATCCGCTGGCCTTCTGGGTGACGCAGGCGCATGCGCGCGGCCTGGAGTTGCACGCCTGGTTCAATCCCTACCGTGCCCGTCACGCGACGGCCAAGTCGCCGCTGGCGCGCGACAGTTTCGCGTCCACCAATCCGGCGTCCGTCAAGCAATACGGCCGCTACCTGTGGATGGATCCGGGCGACGCCGCCGCGTCCAAGCACACGACGGACGTGGTGCTCGACGTGGTGCGCCGCTACGATATCGATGGCGTGCACATCGACGATTACTTTTATCCGTATCCGATCGACGCGCCCGGCGCTGGTGCCGGTGCGGAAACTGCCGCGCTGGACGCGGGCAATGGCGGCGCCAAGCGCGAACTGCCGTTTCCCGATGAGCCTTCCTGGCAGCAATATCTGCTGGCCGGTGGCCAGCTGGACCGCCCTTCCTGGCGCCGCCAGAACGTCAACCAGCTGATCGAAGCTTTATATACAGGCATACACCGCGAAAAGAGCTGGGTGCGTTTCGGCATCAGCCCGTTCGGCATCGGCCGTCCGGACCGCCGCCCTGCCGGCATCGTCGGCTTCAGCCAGTACGATAAATTGTATGCGGATGCGGAATTGTGGCTGGCCAAGGGCTGGCTCGATTATCTGTCGCCGCAGCTGTACTGGCCCGTGGCGCAGGCGCCGCAAGCGTTTGGCGTGCTGCTCGACTACTGGCTGGCGCAAAATCCGTATGGCCGCCATGTGTGGCCAGGCCTGTACACGAGCCGCATCGACAATTCCGCCAAGTCTTTCACGCCGCAAGAGATCATCAAGCAAGTCGAAGTGACGCGCACTCGCCCTGGCGCGAATGGCCAGGTGCATTTCAGCATGGTGCCTCTGATGCAGAACCGCAAGGGTGTCAGCGACCAGCTCAAGGCGAGCGTGTATCAAAGCCCTGCCCTGATTCCCGCCACGCCGTGGCTGGGCAAGGAAGCGCCGGGTACGCCCGTGCTGGCCTTGCGCCGCGATTCCAGCAGCCTCAACATCAAATTGACGGCGGGCGGCGGCAAAGCCGTGGCGCAATACGCCGTCTGGGCCCGCTATGACGAAGACTGGCGTTTTACCGTGGTCACGGGCGTGCAAGGCGAGTTGACCCTGGTCGACGATGCCACCGGTAAAGTCAATGCGGTGGTGGTCAGCGCCGTGGACCGCCTCGGCAATGAAAGCCCCCGCGTTACCGTGCGCGCACCATTTACGGTCGCCGCCAAGTAATTTTGCCGGTTACCGGCAATCCATAACCTGCAGGCATGAAACATGCGCAAGCTTTCATGCCTGCAAGCTCCGCTTGGCTTTACACTCATGCCATGATTTCCTTCCCTGCAACCAATATTGACACTGCCGTGCTCGGGCTGGGCATCGACGCGGGTGGCACGCAAACGCGCTGGGCTTTGGCCGGCGCGGATGGTGCCATCGTGGCGGACGGGGCCGTGCAAGGCTTGTCTGCCTTGCAAATGAGCAGCGATGCGGGCCGCGCAGCCGTGCACGCCACGTTTGCGAAATTGTCTCAGGCTGTGCTGGCTATCGGCCAGCCGCGCGCCGTGGTGGCGGGCTTGACGGGCTTTGGCGGCGACGATGTGGCGCTGGCGCACATGCTGGCAGACTTGCTGGCGCTGGACGCCGTTGACGTGACGATCTGCAATGATATCGACATCGCCTATCGCGACAGTTTTGAACCCGGCGAAGGTTATCTGGTCTACGCTGGCACGGGCTCGATTGCCGCCTGGATCGATGCGGATGGCGTGTTTCACCGCGCAGGCGGGCGCGGCGTGTTACTTGACGATGGCGGCGGCGGTTACTGGATCGCGCGCGAAGCCTTGCGCCATATCTGGCGCCGCGAAGACGAGGCGCCCGGCAGCTGGCAAGAGGCGCCCATGGCCGAAGCCGTGTTTGCGCAACTGGGCGGCAGCGACTGGTCATTGTCGCGCGCCTTCATGTATGGCCAGGACCGGGGCGCCATCGGCCGGCTGGCGCTGGCCGTGGCCGCCAGTGCCGATGCCGACCCGCTGGCGCTGGACATCTTGCAGCGCGCGGGACAGGAACTGGCGCGCCTGGCCTTGGCACTGGTATCGCGCCATGGCCCGCGTCCCGTGGTGTTGGCGGGCCGCGCGGCGCAATTGCACCCGGCCATTGCGTCAGCCATGCGCGCCGCTTTGCCTGTATCGTTGACGATGGAACAGAAAGTTGCCCGTCCACATGAGGCGGCGGCCAGGATCGCCGTCAAGACGGCCGTCAAGAAACAGGTCAACACTGAACATTTTATTAACCCGAACACGGATCCTTCATGAAAAAAATCGCCCTCGCCCTGCTGGTGGCCCTGCTCTCCGCCTGTACCACGCCCGCGCCGCACCTCGACCACAGCTTGAACGCGCGCGGCCAGAGCCCGCGCGTGAAATTCATCGTCATCCATTACACGGTCAGCGACCTGCCCCGCTCGATCAAGATCCTGACGGAACAAGTGGTCAGCAGCCATTATTTGCTGACGGACACGGACAAGCCGAAGTTTTACGTGCTGGTCGACGAATCGCGCCAGGCCAACCACGCGGGTGTGAGTAACTGGAAGACTTATACACAGTTGAATGTCAGCTCGATCGGCATCGAGATCGTCAATCCCGGTTACAAGGACACGCCGGAAGGCCGTCTCTGGTACCCGTTCCCGCAGGCGCAGATCGATGAGCTGATTCCGCTGCTGAAAGATATCCAGGCCCGCTACAACATCGCGCCGGAAAATATCCTTGGTCATAACGAGATCGCGCCGCAGCGCAAGCAGGATCCGGGTCCGCTGTTCCCATGGCGTCAGCTGGCCGATGCGGGCCTGATCGTCTGGCCGGACGCGAACCGCGTTGCCGCGCAGCGAATCATGTTTGAGCAGCAAGTGCCGGATGCCGTCTGGTTCCAGAAAAAGCTGGCCCAGCACGGTTATGCGACGCCGAACACGGGCGTGTTCGATGAAGCGACGCGCAATGTGCTGATCGCCTTCCAGATGAAATACCGCAACACTTTGTTCGATGGCACGCCCGATGGCGAAACGGCGGCCCTGCTGGAAGTGCTGACGACGCCAGTCCCAGCGGCCCCAGCTGTTGTTGCAAAGTAGCATGGCCGTTCCAGCCCATGACTTTTTCTTATATGCTGAACGTTGACGGCCCAGGCGGCCACGGCAAGGTAAAGGAATAGCTCATGCGGCTGCGTCATATCGAAGTGTTTCACGCCATCATGCAAGTTGGCACCATCAGCGGCGCCGCCCAGGTGCTGCATATCTCGCAACCGGCCGTAACCAAGGTCTTGCAGCATTGCGAATTGCAACTGGGCATGCCGCTGTTCGAGCGCGTACGGGGCAAGCTGTACCCGAAGCCCGAGGCGCACCGTTTGTTTGTCGAGACGGAAAAGCTCAACCGCGATTTATTGGGCATCCGCCGTCTGGCGGCCAGCCTGAAGGGCCATGCGGTGGAAACCATCCGCCTGGTCTCCACGCCGACGATTGCCATCAGCGTCTTGCCCTTCGCCATGACGCAGTGGCGGCGCGACTTCCCTCACACGCGTTGCCAACTGGCCACCCATCACACGGGCGAGATCGTCAATACCCTGCGCCTCGGTGAAGCGGACCTGGCCGTGTCGCTGCAAGACCCGCGCCATCCGGGCATCGTGGCCGAGCCGATCGCGCAGGGCGTCATGACGGTGATTGCGCCGGCCGGCACGTGGCGCGAGGCCGATTGCGGCACCCCGCTGACGGCGCATGGCCTGAATGGCGAGCTGATCGGCCATGCCGACAACGATCCGCTGGGTGAACTGGTGGTGGCCGCCTGCGAAGCGCAGGATATCCACCCTGTGTTTTCCACCGTGGTGCAAACCTATCAAATCGCCCGTTCCCTGGTGGAAGCGGGCGCCGGCATGGCCGTCGTCGACCCGTTTACGGCCGCGTCAGGCTCGCCCGAGCGGCTGCAGCGCCGTCCTTGGGCGCCCACGATCCCGATCCAACTGTATTTATTGACGGCGAGCCACTCGCCGCTGTCGCATGGCGCGCGGCGCCTGGCCGACAGCATCGGCGTGGCGGCGCGCAATTGCCTGGAAAGAGGCGTCTGATGTCTGTTGCAAGTTTGCAATTGGAAGCGGTGAGTAATGATCCGCAATTTCGCCACCTGAGCAGCATCGCCGGCATCGCCGTCGACTTGCGCTATGCCACGCCCGACAATTTTGTCGGCCGCGACTTATACAGCCCCATCGATTGCGCCTGGCTGCACCGCGATGCGGCCGCCGCTCTGGAACAGGCCGTGGCCTGGCTGGCCGAGCGGCGACCCGATCATCATTTATTGGTACTCGACGCCCTGCGTCCGCAACGGGTGCAGCAGCAACTGTGGGATGCGCTGCAGGGAACGGAGTTGCTCGGCTATATCGCCGAGCCGTCGCGCGGCTCGATCCATTCGTTCGGCATGGCGCTCGACATCACCATCGTTGGGCCCGATGGGCAGGAACTCGACATGGGCACGGGCTTTGATGACCTGAGTGAGCGCTCGCACCCGGCGCTGGAGCTGGTGATGCTGGAAAGGGGAGAAATTACGCAGGGGCAAGTGGACCATCGCCGATTGTTGCGCGACGCCATGTTCCAGGCGGGCTTCTTCGGCATCAACAGCGAATGGTGGCATTTCGATTGCGGCGACCGGGTGCTGGTGCGCCAGACCTACACCCGGGTTCTTTAATTAGAAGACTTTCAGGCCCTTCAGCATCACGATCAGGATCAGGACAGGAGAGACAAAGCGCAGCAGGAACAGCAGCACATGGGCCAATTTTCTGTTCTGCAACTGGCCATGATTGCTGATCGCATCGATGAAATGGTCCTTGCCCCAGGCCCAGCCGGTAAACAAGGCAATCGCGATGCCGCCTACCGGCAGGAAGATATTCGATGATACAAAGTCGAACAGATCAAACATATTCAAATTAAACAGCTTGAAGTCCGCCAGGGTGCTATTACTCAGCGCGCATACGGAACCGAGCACGGCCAGCAGCAGCATGGTCACGATGGTGGCCCTGGTGCGCGTCCAGCCAAAGCGTTCATGGAAAATCACCACGGGCACTTCCATCAGCGACAGCATCGCGCCCGTGGCGGCGACTGCTGCCAGAATGAAGAACACCACCATCAATGCTTGTCCCATGGGAATTTGCGAGAACACGGCGGGAATCGTGATGAACACCAGCGACGGTCCCGCGCTGGGGGCGAAGCCAAACGTGAACACGGCGGGGAAGATGGCGATGCCGGCCAGCATGGAGACGCCTAGGTCGGCCGCCATTACGCGTAAAGTCGTGACGGGGATATCTTGGTCATCGCGGAAATAGCTGCCGTAGGTCATCATCGTACCCATGCCTACGGACAATTTAAAGAAGGCCAGGCCCATGGCCGTCAGCACGACGGAAGCCGTCAGCTTGGAAAAATCAGGACGGAACAGAAACGCCAGGCCTTCGGCCGCTTTATCGAGCGACAGGCTGACCGCGCAGAGCAGCAGCAACAGCAGGAACAGCAGCGGCATGAGTTTCTTGGCGATCGCTTCGATGCCCTTGGTTACGCCCAGCATCAATATGCCGCCGATAAACAGCAGTACGCCCCATTGCCACAACAGCGATTGCAAAGGATTGCTGATCAGTGAGGCGAAAGCCGCTTCCGTCACCAGCTTGTCGCTGCTGAGGATGGAGCCATCGATGGCCTTGGCGATATACGCAAACACCCAGCCCACCACTTCCGAATAGAACGCGACGATCAGGAAGGCGGCGACCATGCCAATGACGCCAACCAGCCACCAGGGCTTGCCCTTCGGTGCCAGCTGTTCCATGGTGGAGATGGGATTGACCTTGGCCCGGCGTCCCAGGGTGATTTCCGCGATCATCACGGGCAATCCCACTAATAAGGTGGCGAGCAGATAGATGAGCAGGAAACCGGCGCCGCCATTGGCGCCTGTCAGGTAGGGGAACTTCCAGATGTTGCCGAGGCCGACTGCGGAACCGAGGGTGGCGGCGAGGACGCCGAAGCCAGTGGTAAAGCCAGCCCGTTTCAGGGTCAGGCCTGATCCTTGAGCTTGTTGTTTCATGGTGAATCTTCTATGGTGGGACGCGAATTTGCGCTGAGGGGGCGAAATTGTAGCAGTTGGCCGCAAATACCCCGGAAAAGCCTTGCTACTACGGGGGCGCTTTGCTATAGTTCGCCTCCCCAATGAGACGCAGTCAAATGCGGCAGTTGAGGATCACCGGAAACGGCGATGAGCAGGAAAAGAAGGAGTTGACGGATGTAGCGAAATGCTTCATACTCTTCCTTCTTCGTAGCTGACAAACACAACGCTTTGTCGATAGCGCGAGAGTGGTAAATAAGCAGCACCGAATACAGTTCTTTAACAATTAACAGTCGATAAGTGTGGGCATTTGATGCAAGTGCAGCGTCAATCTTCGGATTGACGTCTAACTTAAAATATCAAATGTTCACAAGAAATAATGAAATAGGATACTTCTTCGGAAGTAGCCTGTCAGTTTTTTGAGTGAGCGACCCGTCGCAAGACGGTGCCAATAAAATGGCAAAGTAACAGAGATTAAACTGAAGAGTTTGATCCTGGCTCAGATTGAACGCTGGCGGCATGCCTTACACATGCAAGTCGAACGGCAGCACGGAGCTTGCTCTGGTGGCGAGTGGCGAACGGGTGAGTAATATATCGGAACGTACCCTGGAGTGGGGGATAACGTAGCGAAAGTTACGCTAATACCGCATACGATCTAAGGATGAAAGTGGGGGATCGCAAGACCTCATGCTCGTGGAGCGGCCGATATCTGATTAGCTAGTTGGTAGGGTAAAAGCCTACCAAGGCATCGATCAGTAGCTGGTCTGAGAGGACGACCAGCCACACTGGAACTGAGACACGGTCCAGACTCCTACGGGAGGCAGCAGTGGGGAATTTTGGACAATGGGCGAAAGCCTGATCCAGCAATGCCGCGTGAGTGAAGAAGGCCTTCGGGTTGTAAAGCTCTTTTGTCAGGGAAGAAACGGTGAGAGCTAATATCTCTTGCTAATGACGGTACCTGAAGAATAAGCACCGGCTAACTACGTGCCAGCAGCCGCGGTAATACGTAGGGTGCAAGCGTTAATCGGAATTACTGGGCGTAAAGCGTGCGCAGGCGGTTTTGTAAGTCTGATGTGAAATCCCCGGGCTCAACCTGGGAATTGCATTGGAGACTGCAAGGCTAGAATCTGGCAGAGGGGGGTAGAATTCCACGTGTAGCAGTGAAATGCGTAGATATGTGGAGGAACACCGATGGCGAAGGCAGCCCCCTGGGTCAAGATTGACGCTCATGCACGAAAGCGTGGGGAGCAAACAGGATTAGATACCCTGGTAGTCCACGCCCTAAACGATGTCTACTAGTTGTCGGGTCTTAATTGACTTGGTAACGCAGCTAACGCGTGAAGTAGACCGCCTGGGGAGTACGGTCGCAAGATTAAAACTCAAAGGAATTGACGGGGACCCGCACAAGCGGTGGATGATGTGGATTAATTCGATGCAACGCGAAAAACCTTACCTACCCTTGACATGGCTGGAATCCCCGAGAGATTGGGGAGTGCTCGAAAGAGAACCAGTACACAGGTGCTGCATGGCTGTCGTCAGCTCGTGTCGTGAGATGTTGGGTTAAGTCCCGCAACGAGCGCAACCCTTGTCATTAGTTGCTACGAAAGGGCACTCTAATGAGACTGCCGGTGACAAACCGGAGGAAGGTGGGGATGACGTCAAGTCCTCATGGCCCTTATGGGTAGGGCTTCACACGTCATACAATGGTACATACAGAGCGCCGCCAACCCGCGAGGGGGAGCTAATCGCAGAAAGTGTATCGTAGTCCGGATTGTAGTCTGCAACTCGACTGCATGAAGTTGGAATCGCTAGTAATCGCGGATCAGCATGTCGCGGTGAATACGTTCCCGGGTCTTGTACACACCGCCCGTCACACCATGGGAGCGGGTTTTACCAGAAGTAGGTAGCTTAACCGTAAGGAGGGCGCTTACCACGGTAGGATTCGTGACTGGGGTGAAGTCGTAACAAGGTAGCCGTATCGGAAGGTGCGGCTGGATCACCTCCTTTCTAGAGTTTGCACGAATCATGTAAATGATTCACGCATCAAATGTTCACACTTATCGGCTGTTAATATAAAGAACAGCATTTGGGGCTGTAGCTCAGCTGGTTAGAGCACCGTGTTGATAACGCGGGGGTCGTTGGTTCGAGTCCAACCAGCCCTACCAGTTTCTGTAGTCTGGAAATACCCATAGGGGGATTAGCTCAGCTGGGAGAGCACCTGCTTTGCAAGCAGGGGGTCGTCGGTTCGATCCCGTCATCCTCCACCAAAAGTTCAAACGTAAATCAGTGCAGATAGTGCGCCGGGATTTAGGTTTGGTCTTTTCGAGACCAAGTGCTGTATGTTCTTTAACAATCTGGAAGAAGTAAAGATTATTTATTGATCGGTTTGCCGTAAAAAGCAAATCGATGGGTAATGATTGTATGTATCAACAAACAAGCAACAACGTTGTACTTTCTTATCCCTGTAGCGCTCTTTGGTCACCTCGGTGAGCAGAGGCTAACGTTATAGGGACAAGCGAATAAGTGCACATGGTGGATGCCTTGGCGATTACAGGCGATGAAGGACGTAGTAGCTTGCGATAAGCTGCGGGGAGTGAGCAAACACACTTTGATCCGCAGATTTCCGAATGGGGCAACCCACCCTTTTAGGGTATTGCATACTGAATACATAGGTATGCAAGGCGAACGCGGCGAACTGAAACATCTAAGTAGCTGCAGGAAAAGAAATCAACCGAGATTCCCAAAGTAGCGGCGAGCGAAATGGGAAGAGCCTGTACGTGATAGTCGGACCGATAACAGAATCCTCTGGAAATAGGAGCCATAGTGGGTGATAGCCCCGTATGTGAAATCGGACCGGTGGTACTAAGCGTACGACAAGTAGGGCGGGACACGTGACATCCTGTCTGAATATGGGGGGACCATCCTCCAAGGCTAAATACTCGTAATCGACCGATAGTGAACCAGTACCGTGAGGGAAAGGCGAAAAGAACCCCGGAAGGGGAGTGAAATAGATCCTGAAACCGTGTGCATACAAACAGTAGGAGCGGACTTGTTCCGTGACTGCGTACCTTTTGTATAATGGGTCAGCGACTTACATTCAGTGGCAAGGTTAACCGCATAGGGAAGCCGTAGAGAAATCGAGTCCGAATAGGGCGATCAGTCGCTGGGTGTAGACCCGAAACCAAGTGATCTACTCATGGCCAGGATGAAGGTGCGGTAACACGCCCTGGAGGTCCGAACCCACTAATGTTGAAAAATTAGGGGATGAGCTGTGGGTAGGGGTGAAAGGCTAAACAAACTTGGAAATAGCTGGTTCTCTCCGAAAACTATTTAGGTAGTGCCTCAAGTATCACCATCGGGGGTAGAGCACTGTTATGGCTAGGGGGTCATTGCGACTTACCAAACCATTGCAAACTCCGAATACCGATGAGTGCGAGCTTGGGAGACAGACGTCGGGTGCTAACGTCCGGCGTCAAGAGGGAAACAACCCAGACCGCCAGCTAAGGTCCCAAAGATTGGCTAAGTGGAAAACGAAGTGGGAAGGCTAAAACAGTCAGGATGTTGGCTTAGAAGCAGCCATCATTTAAAGAAAGCGTAATAGCTCACTGATCGAGTCGTCCTGCGCGGAAGATGTAACGGGGCTAAGCCAGTCACCGAAGCTGCGGATATTGTTCTGTGATTTATCACAGATATATATGGTAGGAGAGCGTTCTGTAAGCCTGCGAAGGTGTCTTGTAAAGGATGCTGGAGGTATCAGAAGTGCGAATGCTGACATGAGTAGCGATAATGGGGGTGAAAAGCCTCCACGCCGTAAGCCCAAGGTTTCCTGTTCAACGTTCATCGGAGCAGGGTGAGTCGGCCCCTAAGGCGAGGCAGAGATGCGTAGCTGATGGGAAGCAGGTTAATATTCCTGCACCGTCGTATGATGCGATGGGGGGACGGATCGCGGAAGGTTGTCCAACTGTTGGAATAGTTGGTTTTTGGCTCATAGAAGGCACTTAGGCAAATCCGGGTGCGGAATTCAAGGGGTTGAGACGAGTGAATTTATTCACGAAGCAATCGGAAGTGGTTCCAAGAAAAGCCTCTAAGCTTCAGTCATACGAGACCGTACCGCAAACCGACACAGGTGGGCGAGATGAGTATTCTAAGGCGCTTGAGAGAACTCGGGAGAAGGAACTCGGCAAATTGGTACCGTAACTTCGGGAAAAGGTACGCCCCGGTAGCTTGAATGGTTTACTCCATGAGGGTGAAAGGGTTGCAATAAACTGGTGGCTGCGACTGTTTAATAAAAACACAGCACTCTGCAAACACGAAAGTGGACGTATAGGGTGTGACGCCTGCCCGGTGCTGGAAGATTAAATGATGGGGTGCAAGCTCTTGATTGAAGTCCCAGTAAACGGCGGCCGTAACTATAACGGTCCTAAGGTAGCGAAATTCCTTGTCGGGTAAGTTCCGACCTGCACGAATGGCGTAACGATGGCCACACTGTCTCCTCCCGAGACTCAGCGAAGTTGAAATGTTTGTGATGATGCAATCTACCCGCGGCTAGACGGAAAGACCCCATGAACCTTTACTGTAGCTTTGCATTGGACTTTGAACCAATCTGTGTAGGATAGGT
This sequence comes from Janthinobacterium rivuli, assembly GCF_029690045.1. Lineage (NCBI taxonomy): Bacteria > Pseudomonadati > Pseudomonadota > Betaproteobacteria > Burkholderiales > Oxalobacteraceae > Janthinobacterium > Janthinobacterium rivuli. The sequence goes on along the minus strand of NZ_CP121464.1, from coordinate 220,929 downwards.
GGGAGGCTTTGAAGCGGGGACGCTAGTTCTCGTGGAGCCAACCTTGAAATACCACCCTGGTTTGTTTGAGGTTCTAACCTTGGTCCGTTATCCGGATCGGGGACAGTGCATGGTAGGCAGTTTGACTGGGGCGGTCTCCTCCTAAAGTGTAACGGAGGAGTTCGAAGGTACGCTAGATACGGTCGGACATCGTGTTGATAGTGCAATGGCATAAGCGTGCTTAACTGCGAGACTGACAAGTCGAGCAGGTACGAAAGTAGGACATAGTGATCCGGTGGTTCTGTATGGAAGGGCCATCGCTCAACGGATAAAAGGTACTCTGGGGATAACAGGCTGATTCCTCCCAAGAGTTCATATCGACGGGGGAGTTTGGCACCTCGATGTCGGCTCATCACATCCTGGGGCTGTAGCCGGTCCCAAGGGTATGGCTGTTCGCCATTTAAAGTGGTACGTGAGCTGGGTTTAAAACGTCGTGAGACAGTTTGGTCCCTATCTGCCGTGGGCGTTGGAAATTTGAAGGGGGCTGCTCCTAGTACGAGAGGACCGGAGTGGACGAACCTCTGGTGTACCGGTTGTCACGCCAGTGGCATTGCCGGGTAGCTAAGTTCGGAAGAGATAACCGCTGAAAGCATCTAAGCGGGAAACTTGCCTTGAGATGAGATTTCCCAGAGCCTTGAGCTCTTTGAAGGGTCGTTCGAGACCAGGACGTTGATAGGCTGGGTGTGGAAGTGCAGTAATGCATTAAGCTAACCAGTACTAATTGCCCGTACGGCTTGTCCCTATAACCTTAGCAGGTACAGAGGATAAGACGGTACAACGTTGCGTGTGTGTTGATACTACCAGTCATTACCCCAATCTTTGCTTCTTCCAGATTCAGGCTTTGTCGCTCCATTGAGGACAAATGCCAGTACAAGTTATGCCTGATGACCATAGCAAGTTGGTCCCACCCCTTCCCATCCCGAACAGGACCGTGAAACAACTTTGCGCCGATGATAGTGCTGCAACCAGTGTGAAAGTAGGTTATCGTCAGGCTTGTTATTCGCAGTAAGAGAAAAACCCGTCAAACAATTGGCGGGTTTTTTTTCGTCTGGAGATTTATCAAGAGATGTGATATTGATCGGTGCTACAGTACGCAATAGACTCAAAACGCGTACAGATGGACTATCAACAACTTTCTGCCCAGCGCCGCAACCATCCTGCCTGGCGTTTGCTTGCCGCTGATCATGCACCGATGATCGCCAGTTTCCTGCACCGTCATTTTATTGCTCCTAATATCCGTACCATCGCACGCCAGCAACTGGCATCGCATCTGGATGATCATCTGTATCATTTGCATGAACTGGCTGGCGAGGTGTTGTTTCCCAAAAGCGCGACAGCGTATCTGGACGATTGGGCTTCCGATGAACGAGGCTGGCTACGCAAATATTATCCAAGCGGGCAGGATGAACCGCACTATGATTTGACCTCACCGACTGAACAGGCGATCGCATGGCTGCTTGGCCTGGAACAGCGCCAATTCATCGGCACCGAATCGCGCCTGATGACAGTGTTCGATTTATTGCGACAGATTCTCGACGGAACCGAATTGAATCCGCGTACCCGTATCGCCGAGCTTCAGAAACGCAAGGCAGCCATCGATGCAGAAATCGCACAGATCGCCCAAGGACGGCTCGACATGATGGAGCCTGGTCAGGTACGCGAGCGCTTCCTGCAAATGTCGTCCACTGCACGCGAGCTATTGTCCGATTTTCGTGCCGTGGAACATAATTTTCGCAGCTTGGATCGCTCGGTGCGTGAACGTATCGCCGCATGGGAAGGCAACAAGGGCGAATTGCTGCAGGAAATTTTCGGCAAGCGCGATGTGATTGCCGATTCCGATGAAGGCAAGAGTTTTCGCGCCTTCTGGGATTTGTTGATGTCGCCATCGCGCCAGGATGAATTGACGGCATTATTGAATGCGGTCATGGCGCTCGATCCGGTACGCGAACTGGCGCCCGATGGCCGCTTGCTGCGTATTCATTATGACTGGCTGGAGGCGGGCGAAGTGACGCAGCGTACGGTGGCCCGTTTGTCGGAACAGTTGCGACGCTATCTCGACGATCAGGCCTGGCTGGAAAACCGCCGCATCATGCAGCTGATACGCGACATAGAAAAAAAGGCGCTCGATGCGCGCGCGGTGGTCGAGCATGCCGCTTTTATCGAGATCAATGCCGCCGCACCGAATGTGCTGGCGCCGATGGATCGCATCTTGTTTACACCGCCCTTCAAACCCGTCATTTTGCATGGCGTGCTCGATGAAGCCGCCGAACCGGTGCCGTCGGATGCCTTGTTCGAGCAGGTCCATGTCGACCGCCTGAAACTGGCGTCGAATATCCGGCGCGCACTACAGCAGCGCAAGCAAGTGTCGCTCGCCACGCTGATCGCCGAATATCCGCTCGAGCAAGGCCTGGCGGAACTGGCCACTTATCTGAGCCTGGCGACGCAGGAATTGCCAGGCGTGATCGACGATACGCGAGAAGAAACGATACACTGGAGCGATGCGCAGGGTCGTGCGCGGCTTGCCACCGTACCTCTTCTTATTTTCAGTGCATGATGAATTCATCCAGTGAAACTCATTACAGCCAGATCCTGATCGCCTTGATGCAAGGCGTGTTGTACCGGGAAAACGATGTCGCCTTATGGCAGCCACTGCTGCTGTTGCAAGCGCGCGTGCGCGATTATTACCAGCAAATCGGCCTGGAATTGATACTCGACGAAGCCGAGGGCTATGCCTATCTGCGCCAGCGTGCCACACCGGAAGGGGAAGTTGCACTACCGCGTCTGGTGCCTCGGCGCCAGCTCAGTTATCCGGTCAGTTTGATCCTGGTGCTGTTGCGTAAAAAGCTGGCGGAGTTCGATAGCCATGCTGGCGATACGCGTTTAATTGTCAGCCGTGAGCAGATCACCGAACAATTGCGCCTTTTCCTGCCCGATACCGCCAATGAAGCGCGTTTGCTTGACCGCATGGAGACGCATTTGAATAAAGTGGTCGAACTGGGCTTCCTGTATCGTTTGCGTGGACAGGATCAGCAATTTGAAGTGCGGCGCATTTTGAAGGCGTTTGTCGACGCGCAATGGCTTAGCGATTTTGAACAACGCCTGAACGATTACGCCAGTCATGGCGCGGGACTGTCGGAGGATGCGGAATGACGGCGCGGGATCATGAGGACGGCGTAAGTTCCCAATTACATTTTGCGGAGCCGGCGCTACTTGAACGTGCGGGCTTCCGGCTGCATCACTTCGAAGTCCTGAATTGGGGGACCTTTCATGCGCGCGTGTGGAAAATGCATCCGGGCGGCGACAATCTGCTGCTGACCGGCGACATCGGTTCGGGCAAATCGACGTTGGTCGACGCGATAACCACCTTGCTGGTTCCCGCTCAAAAGATTTCCTATAACAAAGCCGCCGGTGCCGACGCGCATGAGCGCAGCCTGCGTACCTATGTGCTTGGCCATTACAAATCGGAACGCGGTGACACGGGCAGTACGGCGCGCGCGGTGGCCTTGCGCGACCAGAATACCTATGCCGTGATCCTTGGCGTGTTTTATAACGAAGGCTACGATCAGACGGTGACCCTGGCGCAGGTCTTCTGGCTCAAGGATGCGCGCGGCCAGCCCGAGCGTTTTTATGTTGTGGCGGACAGCGCCTTGTCGATCGTGGATCAGTTCGCTGGCTTCGGTACCGATATCACCCAGCTGCGCAAGCGCCTGCGCGCCAGCAAGGGTATAACCCTATACGACAGTTTTCCACCGTATGGTGCCGATTTCCGCCGCCGCTTCGGCATCGGCAATGAACAGGCGATGGAGTTGTTTCACCAAACGGTGTCGATGAAATCGGTCGGCAACCTGACCGACTTCGTGCGTGAGCACATGCTTGAAGCATTTCCCGTCGAAGAGCGGATTGCCGCCCTGATTGCCCATTTCGATGATCTGCATCGCGCGCACGAAGCTGTACTCAAGGCGAAGCAACAGATCGAGCAATTGCTGCCGCTCACTGCCGATTGCGCACGCCATGCCAGCTTGCAGCAGCAGGATGAGCAGTTGCGCGGCTGCCGCGAAGCGCTGCGGCCGTGGTTTGCTGCCTTGAAAAGTGAGTTGCTGGAAAGCCGCCTGAAGCAACTGGTGCTGGAACTGGAAAAAACCGCCGCGCGCCTGCAGCGGCTGCAACAGCAGCGCGGCGAACAAGGCCTGCGCCGCGATGAAATACGGGAAGCCATTTCCGCCAACGGCGGCAATCGCCTGGCGCAGATCGACGCCGAGATCGCGCGCCGGCAAACGCTGAAGGATGAGCGTGCGCGGCGCGCAGCGCTCTACGAGCAATTGGCGCAAGCGCTGGGCTTGCCTGGTGCTGCCGATGACGAAGGCTTTCGCGCCAATTTGCGTGCTATCGACAGTGGCCAGGCGCAATGCGTCGCGCAGCGCGACGAGTGCCAGAACACCCTGACAGAGGCGGGTGTCATGGTGCGCTAACTGGGCGCCAGCCATGGCGAGTTATCGGCGGAGCTCGCATCGTTGCGCCAGCGCCGCTCGAATATTCCAGGCCAGATGCTGAAACTGCGTGACTTGCTGTGCGGCGCGCTTAATCTCGATGGTGATGAGCTGCCCTTTGTTGGCGAGTTGATCCAGGTACGCGACGATGCGGGCGCGTGGGAGGGCGCGGCCGAACGTTTGCTGCACAATTTCGGCCTGGCGCTGCTGGTGCCGGAAGCCCATTATGCGGCGGTGGCGGCATGGGTGGACCGCAGCCATCTTGGAGCGCGCCTGGTGTATTTTCGGGTACGCGCGGTCAATGTGCCGGAAGCACGGCCGCTGCATCCGGACTCCCTGGTGTGCAAGTTGTCCATCAAGCCGGATTCGGCGTTTTATCCATGGATCGCCGGTGAACTGGCGCGGCGTTTCGACTACGCATGCTGTGAATCGCTGCAGCAATTCCAACGTGAAAAATTGGCCATCACGCACAACGGCCAGATCAAGGCGGGTGGCGAGCGCCATGAAAAGGATGACCGTCATCAGTTGCAAGACCGCACCCGTTATGTGCTGGGCTGGACCAACCAGGCCAAGATCGCGGCGCTGGAAAAGCAAGCGCGTGATTTGTCATTGCGCATCACCGCCCATCGTGCTCGTATCAGTGCACTGGGCATTGATGTCAAAACGCATCAGGACCGCCTGGGTCACTGGCAGCAACTGGCGGTGTTCCAGCATTTCGACGAACTGGACTGGAAGCCCTTGCTGCTGGCGATCGAACAATTACTGCGTGAAAAAGAGGCACTGGAAGCGGCGTCCGATCTGCTGCAAGAGCTGCAGGGTCAGCTTGAGGCGTTGACGCAAGCGCAAGCCAAAACGGATGACGACATTAGCCGCCACACCACCGAGCACGCCAGACTCAGCGAACGCCAGGAGCAGGCCAGCGGTCACTTGGGCGATTGCGCACAGTTGCTGGACGCCACGCCGTCGCACGCGCGTGAGCTGTATTTTCCCTTGCTGCAGCGGCTACAGGGGGAAGCGCTAGGCGAACACAAACTGACGGTGGAGTCGTGCGACAACCGTGAAAAAGACATGCGCACTTTCTTGCAGGCGCGTATCGATGCCGACGGCAAGAAAATCGCCGGTTTGCGCGATCGTATCATCAACGCCATGAGTGATTACGTCACGGCGTGGCCGCTCGATACGCGTGAAGTCGATGTCAGCATCAATGCCGCCGGCGAGTTTGGCAAGATGCTGGCGGCACTGCAGGCCGATGACTTGCCACGCTTTGCGCAGCGCTTCAAGGAATTGCTCAATGAAAACACGATACGCGAAATTGCTGGCTTTCAATCACAGCTCAAGCGCGAACGTGAAACCATACGCGAACGTATCGATATCATCAACCGCTCGCTGCACGATATCGATTACAACCCCAACCGCTATATCGCGCTGGAGGCCGAGCCCAACCTGGACGCTGACCTGCGCGATTTCCAGGCCGACTTGCGTGCCTGCACGGAAGGCGCGCTGACGGGATCGAGCGATGAAGAATATACGGAAGCCAAATTTATGCAGGTCAAAACGATTATCGAGCGCTTCCGTGGCCGCAGCGGGAGCGCCGAGGTGGACAAGCGCTGGACGCGCAAGGTGACCGACGTGCGCAACTGGTTTGTGTTTTCGGCCTCCGAGCGCTGGCGTGAAGATGACCGCGAGCATGAACATTACACTGATGCAGGTGGCAAGTCCGGCGGTCAGAAGGAAAAGCTGGCCTATACCGTGTTGGCCGCCAGTCTGGCATACCAATTCGGCCTGGAGTGGGGCGTCGTGCGTTCGCGATCCTTCCGTTTTGTCGTGATCGATGAGGCGTTCGGCCGCGGCTCGGATGAGTCCGCGCGCTATGGGCTGGAACTGTTCAAGCGCATGAATCTGCAATTGCTGATCGTCACGCCGTTGCAAAAAATCCATATCATCGAACCCTATGTTGCCGGCCTTGGCTTCGTGCATAGCGAAGAGGGCCGGCAATCGATGTTGCGCTGCCTGAGCATCGAGCAGTACCAGGCCGAGCGCCAGACTCGCGGCGCATGAGTGCCATGAGCAGCAACTGGACCACGCCGGCCGACATTCGTACACAGTTACTGCGCCTGTGGGACAGCGGTCGCCTGCTGGCTGCGCATGTCAATCAGAGCGCGCTGTTTCCTTTGCACCTCAATCTGCGCCAGCCAGCCTCGGCGCACCTGGGCGAGCAATTCGATGAAGTGCGGCGCTGGATACGCCAACTTGACGAAGGCAGCAAGAGTCACAAGGGCTACGGCTACACCATCGAATGGCGTGATATCAATCATCGCCAGTTGGGGCGCAATCGCATGCCGGCTGGCTTGATCGTGGAGGAAGAGGGCGACGCCTTGCGGCTGATCGGAAAAATGGCGGAGAAGCGGCGTTTCGAGCAATTGCTGACGCTGCAGGTTTTTCCTGCTTTGGCTGGCTGGATCGTGCGCCATCCGATGCAGTTGCTCGAGCACGCGCCCGCATGGGAGCGCATCGTGCTGATTTTGCAATGGTTTGTGGCGCATCCACGTCCGCAGCTTTACTTGCGCGAACTCGACATCGCTGGGGTGGATGGAAAATTCATCGAAACGCGCAAGGCCTTGCTGGCGGAATTACTGGATCAGCTAATGCTGCCCGAGGCGATCGACGCGCAGGCCGTCGGGGCGCGCCAATTTGAAACGCGTTATGGATTATTGAGCAAACCGGTATTGATACGTTTTCGCCTGCTCGATCCGCGTCATTATATCGCTGGTTTGTCTGACCTGAGCGTACCGGTAGCGCAGTTCGCTGCCTTGCATGTCAATGTAAAACGCGTCTTTATTACCGAGAATGAAATCAATGGCCTGGCATTTCCGGAGGTTGAAGACAGCATGGTGATTTTCGGCGGCGGTTATAGTGTCGAACGCCTAGGCGATGTGCCCTGGTTGGCTTACAAGGAAGTAATTTACTGGGGCGATATCGATACGCACGGTTTTGCTATACTGGATCGCTTGCGCGCATACTTGCCGCAAGCACGCTCCATGCTGATGGACATCGCGACCCTGGAAGCGCACCGCTTGTTGTGGGGGAGTGAAGAGCCGCATAAACGCCACAGTGGTCATCTGACCCGCTTGACGCATGAGGAACTGGCCCTGTTTAAAATACTGCACGAACATGCTTTGGGCGAGTGCCTCCGCATGGAGCAGGAAAGACTGGGTTTTCGCTGGGTCAGGACAGCGATACAAAACCTTGACTAACAAATCTTGGATTAAAGACTTGCTGCTATCGCGGCGTAGGGCTATAATTCGCCCCCTCGCTGAACGATGCATGCAAATGCCGAGTAAGGCAGGAAAAGAAGGAGTTGACGGATGTAGCGAAATGCTTCATACTCTTCCTTCTTCGCAGCTGGCAAACACAACGCTTTGTCGATAGCGCGAAAGCAGTACCGAATACAGTTCTTTAACAATTAACAGTCGATAAGTGTGGGCATTTGATGTAAGTGCAGCGTCAATCTTCGGATTGGCGTAAAACTTAAAATATCAAATGTTCACAAGAAATAATGAAATAGGATACTTCTTCGGAAGTAGCCTGTCAGTTTTTTGAGTGAGCGACCCATCAGCAATGATGGTGCCTGTAAAAGGGCAAAGTAACAGAGATTAAACTGAAGAGTTTGATCCTGGCTCAGATTGAACGCTGGCGGCATGCCTTACACATGCAAGTCGAACGGCAGCACGGAGCTTGCTCTGGTGGCGAGTGGCGAACGGGTGAGTAATATATCGGAACGTACCCTAGAGTGGGGGATAACGTAGCGAAAGTTACGCTAATACCGCATACGATCTAAGGATGAAAGTGGGGGATCGCAAGACCTCATGCTCGTGGAGCGGCCGATATCTGATTAGCTAGTTGGTAGGGTAAAAGCCTACCAAGGCATCGATCAGTAGCTGGTCTGAGAGGACGACCAGCCACACTGGAACTGAGACACGGTCCAGACTCCTACGGGAGGCAGCAGTGGGGAATTTTGGACAATGGGCGAAAGCCTGATCCAGCAATGCCGCGTGAGTGAAGAAGGCCTTCGGGTTGTAAAGCTCTTTTGTCAGGGAAGAAACGGTGAGAGCTAATATCTCTTGCTAATGACGGTACCTGAAGAATAAGCACCGGCTAACTACGTGCCAGCAGCCGCGGTAATACGTAGGGTGCAAGCGTTAATCGGAATTACTGGGCGTAAAGCGTGCGCAGGCGGTTTTGTAAGTCTGATGTGAAATCCCCGGGCTCAACCTGGGAATTGCATTGGAGACTGCAAGGCTAGAATCTGGCAGAGGGGGGTAGAATTCCACGTGTAGCAGTGAAATGCGTAGATATGTGGAGGAACACCGATGGCGAAGGCAGCCCCCTGGGTCAAGATTGACGCTCATGCACGAAAGCGTGGGGAGCAAACAGGATTAGATACCCTGGTAGTCCACGCCCTAAACGATGTCTACTAGTTGTCGGGTCTTAATTGACTTGGTAACGCAGCTAACGCGTGAAGTAGACCGCCTGGGGAGTACGGTCGCAAGATTAAAACTCAAAGGAATTGACGGGGACCCGCACAAGCGGTGGATGATGTGGATTAATTCGATGCAACGCGAAAAACCTTACCTACCCTTGACATGGCTGGAATCCTCGAGAGATTGAGGAGTGCTCGAAAGAGAACCAGTACACAGGTGCTGCATGGCTGTCGTCAGCTCGTGTCGTGAGATGTTGGGTTAAGTCCCGCAACGAGCGCAACCCTTGTCATTAGTTGCTACGAAAGGGCACTCTAATGAGACTGCCGGTGACAAACCGGAGGAAGGTGGGGATGACGTCAAGTCCTCATGGCCCTTATGGGTAGGGCTTCACACGTCATACAATGGTACATACAGAGCGCCGCCAACCCGCGAGGGGGAGCTAATCGCAGAAAGTGTATCGTAGTCCGGATTGTAGTCTGCAACTCGACTGCATGAAGTTGGAATCGCTAGTAATCGCGGATCAGCATGTCGCGGTGAATACGTTCCCGGGTCTTGTACACACCGCCCGTCACACCATGGGAGCGGGTTTTACCAGAAGTAGGTAGCTTAACCGTAAGGAGGGCGCTTACCACGGTAGGATTCGTGACTGGGGTGAAGTCGTAACAAGGTAGCCGTATCGGAAGGTGCGGCTGGATCACCTCCTTTCTAGAGTTTGCACGAATCATGTAAATGATTCACGCATCAAATGTTCACACTTATCGGCTGTTAATATAAAGAACAGCATTTGGGGCTGTAGCTCAGCTGGTTAGAGCACCGTGTTGATAACGCGGGGGTCGTTGGTTCGAGTCCAACCAGCCCTACCAGTTTCTGTAGTCTGGAAATACCCATAGGGGGATTAGCTCAGCTGGGAGAGCACCTGCTTTGCAAGCAGGGGGTCGTCGGTTCGATCCCGTCATCCTCCACCAAAAGTTCAAACGTAAATCAGTGCAGATAGTGCGCCGGGATTTAGGTTTGGTCTTTTCGAGACCAAGTGCTGTATGTTCTTTAACAATCTGGAAGAAGTAAAGATTATTTATTGATCGGTTTGCCGTAAAAAGCAAATCGATGGGTAATGATTGTATGTATCAACAAACAAGCAACAACGTTGTACTTTCTTATCCCTGTAGCGCTCTTTGGTCACCTCGGTGAGCAGAGGCTAACGTTATAGGGACAAGCGAATAAGTGCACATGGTGGATGCCTTGGCGATTACAGGCGATGAAGGACGTAGTAGCTTGCGATAAGCTGCGGGGAGTGAGCAAACACACTTTGATCCGCAGATTTCCGAATGGGGCAACCCACCCTTTTAGGGTATTGCATACTGAATACATAGGTATGCAAGGCGAACGCGGCGAACTGAAACATCTAAGTAGCTGCAGGAAAAGAAATCAACCGAGATTCCCAAAGTAGCGGCGAGCGAAATGGGAAGAGCCTGTACGTGATAGTCGGACCGATAACAGAATCCTCTGGAAATAGGAGCCATAGTGGGTGATAGCCCCGTATGTGAAATCGGACCGGTGGTACTAAGCGTACGACAAGTAGGGCGGGACACGTGACATCCTGTCTGAATATGGGGGGACCATCCTCCAAGGCTAAATACTCGTAATCGACCGATAGTGAACCAGTACCGTGAGGGAAAGGCGAAAAGAACCCCGGAAGGGGAGTGAAATAGATCCTGAAACCGTGTGCATACAAACAGTAGGAGCGGACTTGTTCCGTGACTGCGTACCTTTTGTATAATGGGTCAGCGACTTACATTCAGTGGCAAGGTTAACCGCATAGGGAAGCCGTAGAGAAATCGAGTCCGAATAGGGCGATCAGTCGCTGGGTGTAGACCCGAAACCAAGTGATCTACTCATGGCCAGGATGAAGGTGCGGTAACACGCCCTGGAGGTCCGAACCCACTAATGTTGAAAAATTAGGGGATGAGCTGTGGGTAGGGGTGAAAGGCTAAACAAACTTGGAAATAGCTGGTTCTCTCCGAAAACTATTTAGGTAGTGCCTCAAGTATCACCATCGGGGGTAGAGCACTGTTATGGCTAGGGGGTCATTGCGACTTACCAAACCATTGCAAACTCCGAATACCGATGAGTGCGAGCTTGGGAGACAGACGTCGGGTGCTAACGTCCGGCGTCAAGAGGGAAACAACCCAGACCGCCAGCTAAGGTCCCAAAGATTGGCTAAGTGGAAAACGAAGTGGGAAGGCTAAAACAGTCAGGATGTTGGCTTAGAAGCAGCCATCATTTAAAGAAAGCGTAATAGCTCACTGATCGAGTCGTCCTGCGCGGAAGATGTAACGGGGCTAAGCCAGTCACCGAAGCTGCGGATATTGTTCTGTGATTTATCACAGATATATATGGTAGGAGAGCGTTCTGTAAGCCTGCGAAGGTGTCTTGTAAAGGATGCTGGAGGTATCAGAAGTGCGAATGCTGACATGAGTAGCGATAATGGGGGTGAAAAGCCTCCACGCCGTAAGCCCAAGGTTTCCTGTTCAACGTTCATCGGAGCAGGGTGAGTCGGCCCCTAAGGCGAGGCAGAGATGCGTAGCTGATGGGAAGCAGGTTAATATTCCTGCACCGTCGTATGATGCGATGGGGGGACGGATCGCGGAAGGTTGTCCAACTGTTGGAATAGTTGGTTTTTGGCTCATAGAAGGCACTTAGGCAAATCCGGGTGCGGAATTCAAGGGGTTGAGACGAGTGAATTTATTCACGAAGCAATCGGAAGTGGTTCCAAGAAAAGCCTCTAAGCTTCAGTCATACGAGACCGTACCGCAAACCGACACAGGTGGGCGAGATGAGTATTCTAAGGCGCTTGAGAGAACTCGGGAGAAGGAACTCGGCAAATTGGTACCGTAACTTCGGGAAAAGGTACGCCCCGGTAGCTTGAATGGTTTACTCCATGAGGGTGAAAGGGTTGCAATAAACTGGTGGCTGCGACTGTTTAATAAAAACACAGCACTCTGCAAACACGAAAGTGGACGTATAGGGTGTGACGCCTGCCCGGTGCTGGAAGATTAAATGATGGGGTGCAAGCTCTTGATTGAAGTCCCAGTAAACGGCGGCCGTAACTATAACGGTCCTAAGGTAGCGAAATTCCTTGTCGGGTAAGTTCCGACCTGCACGAATGGCGTAACGATGGCCACACTGTCTCCTCCCGAGACTCAGCGAAGTTGAAATGTTTGTGATGATGCAATCTACCCGCGGCTAGACGGAAAGACCCCATGAACCTTTACTGTAGCTTTGCATTGGACTTTGAACCAATCTGTGTAGGATAGGTGGGAGGCTTTGAAGCGGGGACGCTAGTTCTCGTGGAGCCAACCTTGAAATACCACCCTGGTTTGTTTGAGGTTCTAACCTTGGTCCGTTATCCGGATCGGGGACAGTGCATGGTAGGCAGTTTGACTGGGGCGGTCTCCTCCTAAAGTGTAACGGAGGAGTTCGAAGGTACGCTAGATACGGTCGGACATCGTGTTGATAGTGCAATGGCATAAGCGTGCTTAACTGCGAGACTGACAAGTCGAGCAGGTACGAAAGTAGGACATAGTGATCCGGTGGTTCTGTATGGAAGGGCCATCGCTCAACGGATAAAAGGTACTCTGGGGATAACAGGCTGATTCCTCCCAAGAGTTCATATCGACGGGGGAGTTTGGCACCTCGATGTCGGCTCATCACATCCTGGGGCTGTAGCCGGTCCCAAGGGTATGGCTGTTCGCCATTTAAAGTGGTACGTGAGCTGGGTTTAAAACGTCGTGAGACAGTTTGGTCCCTATCTGCCGTGGGCGTTGGAAATTTGAAGGGGGCTGCTCCTAGTACGAGAGGACCGGAGTGGACGAACCTCTGGTGTACCGGTTGTCACGCCAGTGGCATTGCCGGGTAGCTAAGTTCGGAAGAGATAACCGCTGAAAGCATCTAAGCGGGAAACTTGCCTTGAGATGAGATTTCCCAGAGCCTTGAGCTCTTTGAAGGGTCGTTCGAGACCAGGACGTTGATAGGCTGGGTGTGGAAGTGCAGTAATGCATTAAGCTAACCAGTACTAATTGCCCGTACGGCTTGTCCCTATAACCTTAGCAGGTACAGAGGATAAGACGGTACAACGTTGCGTGTGTGTTGATACTACCAGTCATTACCCCAATCTTTGCTTCTTCCAGATTCAGGCTTTGTCGTCCAATTGGAGACAAACGCCAGTACAAGTTATGCCTGATGACCATAGCAAGTTGGTCCCACCCCTTCCCATCCCGAACAGGACCGTGAAACAACTTTGCGCCGATGATAGTGCTGCAACCAGTGTGAAAGTAGGTTATCGTCAGGCTTGTTATTCGCAGTAGAGAAAAACCCCGCCAGCAATGGTGGGGTTTTTTTTCGTCTGGCAATTCCTGCCACTCCCTCCTGTTTCAGGCATCCATCATGTCTATTGTGCATAAAATGCAACAGCTTTCATTATTTATATAAGTGCTTATATAAATACTGTTACTATCGCTACATGAAACAAGGACTCGGAACACAACTACGCCACCTGATTGAACTGCTGGACGGCGCCGTCCAGCAAGCTTACGCGGACGCGGGCCTCGATTACCGGCCGCGCTACACGCCCGTGATGCGGGTGCTGGCGCAACGGCAAAGCGCGACCATCGGCCAGCTGGCCGAGCTGGCAGGCATCACGCAGCCAGCCGCCACGCAAACGGTGGCACTGATGAAAAAGGAAGGCTTGCTGCTGGTGGCTGCCGGTGGCGAAGATGGCCGACAGCGTGTGGTACGCCTGAGCAGCCAGGGCGAGGCGCTGCTGCCCCATCTGCAGATGTGCTGGCAGGCGACCAAGCGTGCTGCCGACAGCCTGGACGCGGAACTGGCATTTCCTTTATCCACATGCCTGGCGCAAGCCATCACGATTCTGGAACAGCGTTCATTCGGCGAGCGCATCCGCGATGCAAGCAAGAAAGTAGCAGCCACTCCCTGACAACCCACGAGGAAAGCGATGATGGACAACACCCTGAGCATGGCAAGCAAAAAATCCCCCCTGGCTCGCCTGATGGCCTATCCCCTGGTGCAGATTGTGCTGGGCATGGTCCTCACTTTTGCCGCGGTACCGCTGGTGATGGGCATCGCCTCCCATGTGGTGGAAAAGCCTTACCGCATCCTGTGGCCGCAATTGCTGGCGGCGCTGCTGGTGTGGTGCGGCTACCGTTTTTATGTTCGCCACATCGAAAAACGCCAGCCGGATGAATTGGCAATGCCGGGCATGGCGCGTGAACTGGGACGTGGATTGCTGCTCGGCGCAGGCCTGGTCGTTCTCACCTTTGTTGTGCTCGCTGCGCTGGGCGTGTATCAGCTTGGCGGCGTCAATGCCCTGAGCGTCTTGTTGCTGCTGCCGCTGGCTGAACTGGTGCTGGTCGGCATGGCCGAGGAGATGATGTTTCGCGGCGTGCTCTTTGGCGTGACTGCACGTGCGCTGGGCAGCAAGGCCGCCATCGTGATTTCATCCCTGGTGTTCGCCCTGGCCCATTTGCCCAATGCCGGCTTTTCGCTGCTGGCAATCATCGCGCTTGTCGCGTATGGCGTGCTGCAGGCGGCCCTGTACATACAGACCCGCCGCCTGTGGGTGTGCATCGGTACGCACGTCGGCTGGAATTATTGTGTCAGCCAAGTATTCTCCTCGACGGTGTCGGGCCATGCGGCCACGGATGGGCTGCTGCGTGGCGAACTGCTGGGCAATACCATGCTGACGGGCGGCGCCTTCGGCGTGGAAGCGTCGCTGGTGACGGTCTTGCTGATCAGCGCCGTCGCCGCGTATGTGCTGCGCCTGGCCTTTGCCAGCGCACCACGCTAGGCCACTGCACCTGTTTTATTGGCCAGCCACCACCGGCGTTGCGCCACTTTTGGCCACCCACTCGATCAGCGCATCGACGGCCGCGCGGCCGTTGCCATTACCCACCAGGTCGCTATTGATCATGGCGACCACCACACATAGCTGGTTGTTGGCGTCTGGCACGTAGCCGGCGATGGCGACCACATTCTTCAAGGTTCCCGTCTTGATGCGCGCGCGCGCGGCGGCCGGAGTGTTCAGCAGGCGCTTGCGCATGGTGCCGTCCAGCGCCACGATGGGCAGGCTGGACTGGAACTCGGGCGCCCACGGACTTTGCTGCATTGCCTGCAAGACGCCTGCCAGCTGCGCAGGCGCAATGCGCCCTGTGCGCGACAAGCCGGAACCGTTGTCGACCAGCATGCCCTGGGTGTCGATATGGTGTCGCTGGAACCATTCCTGGATGACTAGCCGCGCGCGCGTGGCCGTGTCTTCCGGCGCCGCCATGGCCACGGGGCGGCTGCCCAGCCAGCCATCGCTTTGCAAGCTACCCAGGCTCAGGAACAGGGTACGGGCCAGGGTGTTGTCGGATGTCTTGTTAATATCGCGCAAGACTTCCGGCAAGGCGCGCGCCACGTGGTCGGCCAGCATGCGCGTGCCGACCGGTTCGGCCGTCGGCGGCAAGCCTGTTGCCGGCGCTTCGCGCACCGTGCCCGTGATCGTGCCGCCCAGGCGTTTCCAGGTGGTACGGAACAAGCGGTCCGCATAATCATTGCGGTCGAGCACATTGATGCTGGTGGCCTTGCTGCAATTTTGCGGGAAGGTGCCGTGCAGGATGACCTGCAGCTTGCCGCTCGCATCGCGCCGGTATTCGGGCGGACGCCAGCCGTCTTCCCATCTGGCGCAACTGCCCTTGATGAGCTTCATGTCGCTCGTGATGCTGACGTTCTCCAGCGGCGGCTGCATCAGGATGCTCAATTGCCGCTCCGTCGAAGTCATATTGATATCGAGCAGATTGGTGTTCAGTAACAAGGCATCGGGGATGACGTTGTAGCGGAATTCGGCCGACTCATCGAACGGCGCTGCGCCGATATCGGGCCGGGCCGGCTGGAACAGTTGGCGGTCGAGGATCAAATCGCCCTTGATTTTCACGATGCCCTGGTTGCGCAGGGTCTGCAGCATGTGTGCCAGCACGTCCGCATTGAAATCCGTGTCGGCGCCGCCGCGCAGGATCAAGTCGCCCTTCAGCACGCCATTGATGACGTCGGCGCTGGTGCGCAACTCCGTGCGGCCGCGAAAGATGGGACCCAATTGCTCCAGGCCCACGGCCGCCGTCACCAGCTTCATGGTGGAGGCCGGTTGCATGCTGCGCTCGGCGCCATGCGACAGCACGGTGGTGTTGCCGCGCAAGACGATGGCGCCCATGGCGTCTTCGGGGATATTCGCGCTGCGCAGCAGCAGGCTGACGGATTCGGGCAATTGCGCGTGGGCAGTCGACAGGCCAAGACCGGCCAACAGCGCAGCCATCAGAACAGGACGTAACATGGTGCTCCTTAGTGGAAAAAGACGTAGGCGACGAAGACGGCCGTGATTACGCCAGCCAGATCGGCGATCAGGCCGGCCGTGATCGCATAGCGCGTCTTGCGGATGCCGACGGAACCGAAGTACAGGGCCACGATATAGAAGGTGGTGTCGGCCGAGCCCTGGAAGACGCAGGCCAGGCGGCCGACGAAGGAGTCGACGCCGTAGGTATTCATGGCATCGATCATCATGGCTTTCGAGCCGGAGCCGCTGAGCGGCTTCATCATGGCCGTCGGCAGGGCGGGCACGAAGTCCGTATTGATGCCCAGGTTGGCAAAGAACCAGTTCATGCCGCTCATCAGGAAATTGAACACGCCCGCGTTGCGGATCACGCTGATGGCCACCAGCATGCCGACCAGGTAGGGAATCACGGTAATCGAGGTCTGGATGCCGCCTTTCGCGCCCTCGATGAAGGCGTCGTACACATTCACTTTCTTGCGCAGCGCGCCGATGATGAAAATGGCGATGACGCTGATCAACACCAGGTTGCTGACCACCTTGGAAACCAGCTCGATTTCCTGTTTCGTCAGGTATTGCGTGAAATACCAGATCATGGCGACGATGGCGCTCGTCATGCCGCCCATCCAGCCCAGCACGACACGGTTGAGCAAGTTGATGCGTTGCTTGATGGACACCGTGATGATGCCGACCACGGTGGCCACATAGGTGGCGATCATGCAGGGGATAAAGATGTCGGACGGATCGGCCGCGCCGAGGATGGAGCGCTGCGCCATGATGGCCAGCGGAATCAGGGTCAGGCCCGAGGTGTGCAGCACCAAAAACATGATTTGCGCATTCGTCGCCTCTTCCTTGTTCGGATTCAAGGTTTGCAGGCTTTCCATGGCCTTCAAGCCGAACGGCGTGGCCGCATTGTCCAGGCCCAGCAGGTTGGCCGAGAAATTCATCACCATGTGGCCCGTGGCCGGGTGGTCTTTCGGAATTTCCGGAAAGATGCGCGAAAAGAAGGGGGCGATCACTTTGGCCAGCCAGCCGACGATGCCCGCCTTTTCGCCGATGTTCATGATGCCGAGCCATAAGGTCATCACGCCGGCCAGCGGCAGGGCGATATCCATCACGCCCATGCGCGCCGTCTCGAAGGTGCCGTCGATGATGCGCTTGAAGATATCGGTATCGCCGAGAAACAGCCACTGCAGCACTGCGGCCAGAAAGCCAACGAGGAAAAAGCCGGACCAGATGTAATTAAGTGCCATATGCGATCAGTTCTGTGTGTCGGGAGTGAAAAATGTCTGCAAACAAAGTATAGGGGCAGCCCGATACGAGTTGATGAAAGAATGCAGCAATCGCATGCCAAAAAGTTATAAGCTGGCAGCCTGTTTTCATTGGCGCCCCGTCGCTTGCCCGCGTAGTGTGGGGCATGCCTGTCGCTTACCGCTGTTCCTTACCCTTGTCTGCACTGGATCATTGATGATGTTTTTACGCAAAACCGCCTGCGCCGCCGGCCTGGCCCTGCTGACGCTGTTCACTGTAGCGGCCCACGCCGCCGCCGATGCCCGCGCGAACAAGACCTTGCACTTGTTTTTGAGCACCAGCGAGACGGGCCTGGACCCGGCCGTGGCGTCCGACCTGGCCAGCCTGAATTTGATGGAAAACATTTTTGATCCGCTCTTGCGCTACGACTACCTGGCGCGGCCGGTGCAACTGCAGGGCAATACGGCGCGCGGCATGCCCACCGTGGAAGACGGCGGTCGCACGTATATCTTTCACTTGCAGCCAGGTATTTTCTTTACGCCCGATCCCGCTTTCAAGGGTCAGCCGCGCGAAGTGACGGCGCAGGATTATGTCTACAGCCTGACGCGGCTGTATGACCCCAGCCTGAAGTCGCCGTGGTTGTTCTTGCTGGAAGACAAGCTGGTGGGCGATGCGGTCCTGAAAGCCAAATTCAGCTACGACACGCCGATCGCCGGCCTGCAGGCGCTGGACAAATACACCCTGCGCATCCGCTTGAACGGCGTCGATCCGAACTTCCTGTTTTACCTGGCCATGCCGGCGACAGCGGTGGTGGCGCGCGAAGTGGCCGAAGCGTACCCGGCGGCAGGGCAGATCGGCAACCACCCCGTGGGCACGGGGCCATTCCTGGTCAAGGAATGGAAGCGCAGCGACAAGATCGTGCTGCAAGCCAATCCGACTTTCCGTCCCACCGTGTTCCATACGGAAACCAAGGCGCTGGCCGCCTTGCCTCCGGACGCGCGCGCCATCGCCACCGCCCTGGAAGGCCAGCGTCTGCCCCTGGTCGAGCGCATCGAGGTGCGCATCGTTGAGGAATATCAATCGCGCATGCTGGGTTTCCTGAAAGGCGAATTCGATTACCTGGAACAAGTGCCCGAATCGATGACGGACATGGTGCTGGAAAACGGCGCCCTGAAACCGGCGCTGGCCGCCAAGGGCATGCAGCTGACGCGCTTTCCCGTGCTGCAGACGTATTACATGTGGATGAACATGGACGATCCCGTGCTGGGCGGCACGGGCAAGGACAAGCTGGCCCTGCGGCGCGCCATTGCCCTCAGCTACAACAGCCGCGAAGACATCGCGCTGCTGAAAAAGGGCCTGGCCTTGCCGGCGCAATCGCCGCTGCCGCCGAATGTGCTCGGTTACGACAAGGCTTACCGCAGCCCCGTCGGCTACGATCCCGTGCTGGCGCGCGCCTTGCTGGAGCGCTTCGGCTACAAGGCGGGTCAAGATGGTTTCCGCACGCAGCCCGATGGCACGCCCTTGATTTTGACCATGCACACGGAGCCGAGCACGGTAGGACGCTTGCGCGACGAACTGTGGCGTCGCAACCTGAACGCCATCGGCCTGCGCGTGGAATTTAAAAGCGACAAGAAGACGGAAATCATCAAGGCGTCGCGCCTGGGCAAGGTGCAGATGTTCGAGACCAACTGGATCGCCGACTTCCCTGATGGCGATAACTTTATGCAATTGTTGTATGGCGGCAACGTTGGCCGCGCCAACTATGCCCGCTTCAACTTGCCCGATTACAATAAACGCTATGAGGAGGCGCGCCTGCTATCCGATACGCCGCGCCGCCGCAGTCTGTACTTCGACCTGTTTCAGCTGATCCACGCCTACACGCCGTGGGTGCTGCTGACGCATCCCATCTCTGCCGACCTGCAGCAACCGTGGCTAAAAAACTACAGGCGCCACCCTGTGGAATTCACGTCCTGGCGCTATCTGGACGTCGATATGCGCAAGGGTCGCCCCGCAGGCAAGTGACCATGTCACTGAAAAGGGCATTCATTCCAAAAAGTTATGGTTAGGAAAGCATTTTTCATTGGCTGGTCCCGGATGCATCGCGCTACTCTGAAAATGAAAACAAATAAAGTCATGCGCAAATGTCATAAAAAAATGTACTGCGAGACAGACGTTGCGACATATCTAACAGCCTGACTTGAGAACTCAAGTTTCGATTGCCCAAATAAAGGAGAGACCCGTGAAATTGAAGAAGCTAGCGCAATTGGTGGCATTGATGGGGGTGGTGGGGCCGGTGATGGCACAGGAAGCGGCACCAGCAATGCAACGGGTCGAAGTCACGGGCAGCAGCATCAAACGTGTGGCCAAGGAAGGCGCGCTGCCGGTGCAAGTCATCAGCTTTGAGCAGATGGAAAAGCAGGGCATCACGACGGCCGAGCAACTGGTGCGTACCCTGTCGGCGAATGGCACGGGTGCCGAGAACATGACTTCGGGCAATAATGTGTTTGGCGCCGATGCGGACCGCCTGGCTGGCGGCGCCTCGTTCGCCTCGCTGCGCGGCCTGGGACCGGGCGCGACCTTGGTGCTGCTGAACGGCCGCCGCGTGGCCACGCATGGCGCCAGTGGCCGTGCCGTCGACTTGAACTCCATTCCGCTCGGTGCCATTTCGCGCGTGGAAATCCTCAAGGATGGCGCTTCGGCCATCTACGGCACGGATGCCATCGGCGGCGTGATCAATTTCATTCTGAAAACCAATTACAGCGGCGTGGAAGCCTCCGTTTCCACCAACGACACGCAAGCGGGCGGCGGCGCCACGCGCCGCGCTTCCATCCTGGCCGGCACGGGCTCGCTGGAAGAGGACGGCTACAACCTCATGGCCAGCCTGACCGTCGACAAGGCGCAGCGCCTGAACGGCAGCGACCGCTCCTTCGTCAATGGCTACCAGCCGGGCCGTGGCCTGTCGCCGGACACCACGGGCACGCCGTTTGCCAACCAGATGGCGGGGGCCGGCACGGCATTGGGCACCGCGTTCCAGTTGCCTGGCGACCCGAATCAATACCTGCAAGCCAATCCCCTGAGCTTCCAGGGCAAGTGCGACAGCGTCGCCGGCATGTCGCAATACCAGACGGCACTGTGGAAAGACGTGACGTCGCCGTTGCGCACCAAGTATTCCTGCGCCTACGACTATGGTGCCGACTATGTGCTGCAATTCCCTGTTGAACGGGCCAATTTCCTGTCGCGCGGCACGTTCAAGCTGGCGCCCGACCACCGCATGTTTGTCGAAGCGCTCGGTTCGCGCACCAAGGCCACGGCGATTTTGACGCCGATGCAGGTGCAGACCAGCATTGCCAACAAGGCCGTGTATCCGGTGGGTGGCGCGTATTACCAGGATTTGTCGGCCTATATTCCCACGTTCGACAATACCAAGCCAATTGCCTACAAATGGCGCGCCAATGACGTGGGCAACCGCACGCAGGAAAACACGACCGACAATGCCCGCGTACTGCTGGGTTTTGAAGGCAGCTTCGGCAAGTGGGATTACAAGACCGGTATTTCCTACGCGCAAAGCACCACCAAGACCAAGCTGACGGATGGCTATTCCTACACGGACAAGCTGTACGCGGCCCTGGGGACCGGCATCATCAATCCGTGGGTGGGCGCGGGCCAGAGCCAGACGGAAGCGGCCAGGCAATTGATCGAGTCGACCAAGTTCCGTGGCGCCTTCCAGCATGGCAAGACGACCCTGACCCAGATCGATGGCGCCGTTTCCGGTGAGCTGTTCCAGCTGCCGGCTGGCGCCGTGGCGATGGCCGCCGGTTTTGATTTGCGCCGTGAAGGCTACAGTTTCGGACAGGATGTCGATGCCAACCTGATTCTGTTGGCGCCAGGAAATGCCGCATTGAAGGATGTCAGCCGCAACGTCAAGGCCGTGTATGCCGAGTTGCTGGTACCCGTCATGAAAGACCTGGAAATGCAGCTGGCCGTGCGCCGTGATGATTACAGCCAGGTGGGCGCCACCACGAATCCGAAGATTGCCTTGCGTTACCAGCCGGCCGACTTCATCCTGTTCCGCGCCTCGGCCAGCAAGGGATTCCTGGCACCGAGTTTCGACCAGCTGTATTCAGGTGTATTGACGCAGGAATTGCCGAATGGCGTGAAAGATCAGGAAGGCTGCGCCAAAAATCCTGGCGTGAAGGAATATTGCAGCATCGATCGTCTCAGCTACACGACGGGTGGCAACCTGAACCTGAAGCCGGAGACGTCGAAGCAGGGCAGCGTCGGCATCGTCATCGAACCGGTGAAGGGGTATTCCGCCTCGTTCGATTACTGGGCCATCAATACCCAGGACCAGCTCCTGAAACGCACGCCGCAAGTCGTGCTGGCCAATTACCAGGCGCTGAACCAGTATATTTTCCGCAAGGCCGATGGCACCATCGATTACGTACAGGCGGGCTGGTTCAATGCGGGCGGCAGCCGCGTGCGCGGCCTGGACGTCAGCTTGCGCGGCGAAGGCAAGGTCAAGGACGTGAAATGGACGGCCACCCTGGACGGCACGTATATGGACAGCTTCAAGTTTGCCGAATACAAGGGGCAAGAATACAAGGAGCTGGTCGGCAATTTCTACACGCGTGATTTGTACTTGCGCTGGAAACACAACGCCAGCTTCGGTGTCTCGCGCGGCGACTGGAGCGGCTTGCTGATCCAGAGTTTTGCTTCCGGCTACAAGGACCAGGTACCGAATGACGGCAAGGGCACGCCGCCGCCGGGCTTCAAGTCCGATGTGTCCAGCTACACCACGTATAGCTTGTCGGGCACGTACACGGGCTTCAAGAATACCACCTTGACCCTGGGCATCCAGAACCTGTTCGACCGCGATCCACCGTTCACCGCGCACAACGTGGATGAAGTGGTGGGCGCCGGCTGGGATCCGCGCGTGGCCGACGCGCGTGGCCGCGCCTTCACCTTCCAGCTGAAGTACAAGTTCATGTAAGGCGGCCATGCCGGCGGTGATCCCGCTGGCATGCTAACCTCGTGCGGCGGCGCCTGGCGTCGCCGTTTTTTATTCCAGGAAAGGGCCGCATGTCCAGTCAGACCAATCTCAGCCGGCGCCGCTTCGGCGGCTTGCTGGCCGCCAGCTTCGGGGCGGCAGGCACACCGGCGTGGGCGGCGGCCGCGCAAGGGAAGGGCAAACGCATGCAACAGCCACACGCATTGATCAAGCCGGCGCGCCTGCGCGACGGCGACCTGGTCGCCATCATCGCACCGGGCGGCTTTACGGATGAGGAGTCCATTGCCAAGGCCCAGCGCAATATCGCATCGCTGGGACTGCGCTCCAGCCTGGGCGCGAATATTCGGGCCGTGCACGGCAACTATGCGGGCACGGTGCAGCAGCGCCTGGACGATCTGCACGCCGCGTTCCGCGATCCGGACGTCAAGGCGGTGTGGGCCATTCGCGGCGGCTCCGGCTGCATTTCGCTGCTGGCGCTGCTCGATTACGCCTTGATCCGCGCCAACCCGAAAGTGCTGATCGGCTATTCCGACATCACGGCCTTACACCTGGCCATCGCCCGCCAGACGGGTCTGGTGACCTTTCACGGTCCCGTGGCCTCGTCCACGTTTTCCGAGTACACGGTGACGCAGCTGCAAAACGTGCTGATGACGCCGCAAGAGCAGTACACGATCCCGATGGCGCAGGACAACCACCGCCGCGCGCAGACGCAGCCGAACTTCGCCATCCGCACCGTGCACGGCGGCCAGGCGACGGGACGCTTGACGGGCGGCAACCTGTGCCTGGTCAGCGCGCTGGCCGGCACGCCGTATGCGGCCGATTTCCGCGAGCATATTTTGTTCCTCGAAGAAATCAACGAAGTGCCGTACCGCATCGACAGAATGTTGTGCCAGCTCGACCTGTCCGTGGGGTTCAACAAGGCAGCGGCCCTGATGCTGGGCATCTTCGAGCATTGCGAGGCGGCTGACGGCGACACGGCGCTGACCCTGAACGACACCCTGGACCAGCATTTGCAGCCTTTGCGGGTGCCGGCCGTCAGCGGCTATTCGTTTGGCCACATCCGCCACCAGTTCACGCTACCGATGGGCATCCTCGCCACCCTGGACGCGGACCGGCAAACCTTGACCTTATTGGAGCCAGGCGTCTGCTAGCGTACGGTGCAGCGGGGTGATTGTCAGTATGCTAGTGTGATTGCAGGCGTGGCACGAGGCCGCGTCGCCTTTTCACCGCACCCGACATGATCAACCGCCACGCCAGTACCTACATCCTCAGCCATCCGCTGGCCTTCGTGCTGCAGGTGCTGAAGGGCTTTCGCGCCAACCAGGGGTTGCTGCTGGCGGGCGCCGTCGCGTATTACTCGCTGCTGTCCATCGTGCCCCTGCTGATGCTGGTGGTGGTGGCCCTGTCGCACGTGATCGCGCAGGACGAATTGCTGCAAACCATAGGCCATTACCTGGAATGGCTGGTGCCGGGGCAATCGAAAGCCATCGTGGCCGAGGTCGCGCACTTCCTTAACAACCGGGGCGTGATCGGCTGGCTGCTACTGCTGACCATGCTGTTTTTCAGCTCGCTGGCGTTTACCGTGCTGGAAAACGCCATGAGCGTGATCTTTATCCACCGCGTGGCCATCCGCCGCCGCCATTTCCTTATTTCCGCTATCTTGCCGTACTGCTATATCCTGTGCCTGGGCGTGGGCATCTTGCTGATCACCCTGGTGGCGGGCAGCCTGCAGGTGATGGGCGAGGAAAGCGTGCGCTTCCTGCGCCATGACTGGGGCCTGGAAGGCGTGTCCGGCGTGCTGCTGTATTTGCTGGGGCTGGCGGGCGAAATTCTCGTGCTCAGTTCGATCTACCTGGTCATGCCGGTGGGAAGATTATCGATCACGCATGCGCTGATCGGCGGCGTGACGGCGGCCCTGCTGTGGGAAATCGCCCGTCACGTGCTGGTCTGGTATTTTTCCACCTTGTCGCAGGTCAATGTTGTGTATGGCTCGATGACGACGGCCATCGTCGTCATGTTCAGCCTGGAAATCGGCGCCACCCTGCTGCTGCTGGGCGCGCAAGTGATTTCCGAATACGAAAGAGTGGCCCGTGGCGGGCAAGAGGACAAGCCGCTGGCGCTAAGGACTTGATTTTAAATATTTATTGCACCGCACAAAATGCTGTGCTATACTCCGTTCAGTGATTGAGATTTGGCAGCAAATCATCTCACCATCCAGTTTCAGCGCGGCGACCGACAGGTGTAATGTCGATGGCGTGACAGTGCGAAGAAATGGATTTTGTAATTCCGGATACGATGGTCGATTTTACACTTGGAGTCACCATGCAGATAGCATGGGAGTCCGAAAATCAGGAGGCACTTTGCAGATAGCACTGGCGTCCATGACACGATTAAAGCATTGGTAATACATTGGAACGAAGCCCGCGCTAGCGGGCTTTTTTTTCGTCCATAGTTGGCGTATGGGGTCAGACCCACAACACCGCTAACGCAAAGCTCCGCGCTAACGCATGTGGGGGTCTGACCCCAGCCTTTGCCTGGGGTTTATAACGCCCTTGCAATCAAAATCTTCTGAATATCGCTGGTCCCCTCATAAATCTGGCACACGCGCACGTCGCGGTAGATGCGCTCGACGGGGAAGTCGGACACATAGCCGTAGCCGCCATGCACCTGGATGGCGTCGGAGCACACTTTTTCCGCCATTTCCGACGCAAACAGCTTGGCCATGGCCGCTTCCTTCAGGCAGGGCAAACCCGCATCCTTCATCGATGCCGCGTGGCGGATCAACTGGCGCGCCGCTTCGATCTGCGTGGCCATGTCGGCCAGGCGGAATTGCACGGCCTGATGTTCATAGATGGGTTTGCCGAAACTTTCGCGCTCGCGTGCGTACTGCAGGGCCGCTTCATACGCGGCGCGCGCCATGCCCACGGCTTGCGAGGCGATGCCGATGCGTCCGCCTTCCAGGCCGGACAGGGCGATCTTGTAGCCTTGTCCTTCTTCGCCGATTAAATTTTCCGCCGGGATGCGGCAATTGTCGAACAGGATTTGCGCCGTGTCCGACGAATGCTGGCCCATCTTCTGTTCCAGTCCCGCCACGATGTAGCCTGGCGTGTTCGTCGGCACCCAGAAGGCGCTGATGCCGCGCTTGCCGGCTGCCTTGTCGGTGACGGCCATGACGATGGCCACGTCCGCATATTTTCCGCTGGTAATGAACTGCTTCGTGCCGTTGAGCACGTATTCATTGCCGTCGAGCGTGGCCGTCGTGCGCAGGGCCGAGGCGTCGCTGCCCGTGTGCGGTTCCGTCAGGCAAAACGCACCGAGCATGGCGCCTTGCGCCAGTGGACGCAGCCATTGTTCCTTTTGCGCCTCGTTGGCGTACATCATGGCGATGCTGCACACAGGGCAATTGTTGACGGAAATGATGGTCGAGGTGCCGCCATCACCGGCGGCGATTTCTTCCAGCACCAGGGCCAGCGATACGTAGTCGAGGCCGGCGCCACCGAGCGCTTCGGGCACTGCCACGCCAAAGGCGCCCAGCGCGGCCAGTTCCTGCAATTCTTCTTTCGGGAAATGATGTTCCTTGTCCCAGCGGGCCGCGTTGGGCGCCAGGCGCTCGCGCGAAAAACTGCGCAGCGCTTCCTGGATCATCGATTGTTCTTCATTGAGTATCATGGGACGTCGTCTCGTTTGTTTTTATGGTGGAGGCAGGAATTACCAGGCGATGGGCTTGCCATCGTAATTGCGGAACACGGCCTTGTCCGTGGCCGGCAGACTGGCCAGGGTGGCGCGGATGCCGGCAGCGCTTTGCTCGGGTGAAATATCGGCGCCGGCGCCGCCCATGTCCGTGCGTACCCAGCCCGGATGGAAGGCGACGCAGCTGACGCCTTGCGGGCCATGCACGAGGGACGTGTCGATCAGCACGGAATTCAAGGCTGCCTTGCTGGCGCGGTATAGCGAACCGCTGGGGTTGCCCCGCTCGCTCAGGGAGCCCATGTGCGAGGACAGCACGGCAAGTTTCCCTTTGGCATTGCCGACCAGCGGCGCCAGAAGCGGCAGCAGCCGCATGGCCGCCAGCACGTTCGTGTGCATGACGGCATCGAAATCTGCTTGCGTGGGGATACCGTCGTGGCGGGGGCCATACACGCCCGCGTTGAGGATGGCCACGTCGAGTTTTTCATCGTCGAGTTTCCAGCCCAGGCCGGCACAGCCTTCCACATCCGTCACGTCGAGCCGGTGCGCTTCCGCGCCCAGTTGCGCGAGGGCGTCGCAAGCGTCTTGCGTGCGCGCCGTGGCAATCACTCGCCAGCCATCGTGGCGGTATTGACGGACGATTTCGTGGCCGATGCCGCGCGAGGCGCCGATGATCAATGCGGTAGGCATATTTATTCCCCCTGAAAATAAAATGAAAGCGCACACCGTAAACCGCGGTGCGCGCCCGTGCTCAGGAAGAGCTTATACCAGTTCGATCGCCATCGCCGTCGCTTCGCCGCCGCCGATGCACAGGGCCGCCACGCCGCGCTTGCCGCCGGTTTTTTTCAAGGCGCCCAGCAGGGTGACGATGATGCGCGCGCCCGAGGCGCCGATCGGGTGGCCCAGCGCGCACGCGCCGCCGTGGATGTTGATCTTGCTGTGCGGAATGTCGAGGTCGTGCATGGCGGCCATCGGCACGGCCGCGAACGCTTCATTGATCTCGAACAAGTCCACATTGCTGCTGCTCCAGCCCGTCTTGGCGTACAGCTTTTTCACCGCGCCGATGGGGGCCGTGGTGAATTCGTTTGGCGCCTGCGCATGCGTGGCGTGGCCGTGGATTTTCGCGATGACGGTGCAGCCGAGCTTTTTCGCCGTCGATTCGCGCATCAGCACCAGGGCTGCCGCGCCATCGTTGATCGACGAGGAGGAGGCGGCCGTGATGGTGCCATCCTTCTTGAACGCCGCCTTCAAGGTCGGGATTTTTTCCAGGCGGGCCTTTTGCGGGCCTTCATCGATGCTGACGATGGTGTCGCCGCCGCGGCCGGAAACGGTGACGGGCGCGATTTCCCACTCAAAACTGCCATCCTTGGTGGCCGCTTGCGCGCGTTTCACGGATTCGATGGCAAACGCATCCTGCGCTTCGCGCGTGAAGGCGTACTGGCTGGCGCACTCTTCGGCAAACGTGCCCATCGAGCGGGCATTGCCCTTTTCATCGCGGCTGTAGGCGTCTTCCAGGCCATCCATCATCATGTGGTCATAGATCATGCCGTGGCCGATGCGGTAGCCGCCGCGCGCCTTCGGCACCAGGTAGGGGGCGTTGGTCATCGATTCCATGCCGCCCGCCACCACCACGTCGGCGCTGCCGGCGAGCAAGGTGTCATGCGCGAACATGGTCGTCTGCATGGCCGAGCCGCACATTTTCGACAGGGTCACGGCGCCCGTGGAATCGGGCAAGCCCGCCTTGCGCAAGGCCTGGCGCGCGGGCGCCTGGCCTTGGCCAGCCATCAGGCAATTGCCGAAATATACGTGTTCCACGGCATCCGGCGCCACGCCGGCCCGTTCGACGGCGGCGCGGATGGCCACGGCGCCCAGGTCGCTGGCGGTGACGTTGGCGAAGTCGCCCTGGAAGGCGCCCATGGGGGTGCGTGCGGCACCGACGATTACGACTGGATCATTCATGTTGGATCTCCGGTTAAAGGTGGGGATGGTGACTGCATACAAAAACGCAGGTGCTGCGGATACGGGAAGACGTCCTCGATATGGCCGTCTTCGATGCGCTGCTTGCGCGCCTGCCAATATTGCGCCGTCAGCAGGTCGGCATGGTGCTGCATGAAATACTTGCGGATGCGGGGATTGCCCAGCAGGAAGGTGCCGAATTGTTCGGGAAACACATCGTGCTTGCCGATGGGATACCACGGTTCGGCCGACATTTCTTCCTCCTCCGTGCGCGCCTCGGGGATGACGCGGAACTGGCAATCGGTGATGTACTCGATTTCATCGTAATCGTAAAAAACGACGCGCTGATGACGGGTCACGCCAAAGTTTTTATACAGCATGTCGCCGGGGAAAATATTGGCCGCCACCAGTTCCTTGATGGCGTTGCCGTACTCGATGATGGCGTGTTCGACCAGGTCAGCGCGGCCTTCCTTCTCGGCATTGCTCAGCCACATGTTCAGCGGCACCATGCGCCGCTCGATGTACAGGTGGCGGATGATGATCTGCTCGTGGTCTTCTTCGATCAGCGAGGGCGCGAACTGTTTCAGCTCCGCCAGCAATTCCTCGGCAAAACGGGCGCGGGGAAAGGCCACGTTGGAATACTCGAGCGTGTCGGCCATGCGGCCTACCCGGTCGTGGTGTTTCACCAGTAAATACTTTTGCTGGACTTGTGCGCGCGTGGTTTCCTTGGGCGGCGGGAAAAAATCCTTGATGACCTTGAAGACATACGGAAACGAGGGCAGGGCAAACACCAGCATCACGAGGCCACGGATGCCGGGCGCGCTTTCAAAGTGGTCCGACGAGTGTTTTAAATGCTGCAGGTAGTCGCGGTAAAACAAGGTCTTGCCCTGCTTCTGCAAGCCCAGGATCGTATAGATTTCGCTGCGCGGTTTGCGCGGCAGCAAGCTGCGCAGAAATTGCACATAGGCCGACGGCACTTCCATATCCACCAGAAAATAGGCGCGCGTAAATGAAAACAGCACGGCGATCTGCTGCTGCTCGAACAGCACCGTGTCGAGCACCAGCTTGCCGTGCCGGTTGTGCAGGATCGGCACGACGAACGGATATTCGCGGTTGCCGTTGATGCCCTTGCCGACCAGATAGGCGCCCTTGTTGCGGAAAAACAAGCTGGTCAGGACCTGGATCTGGTGGTTCGGTTCGAGCCGGTCGCCGCCGAACAGCTGTTGCAGCCGCGCTTCCACTTGTGCCACGTCACGCTCGAGGTTGGCAAAGGCGCAGTTCAGCTGGAAGTTGCTCACCATGCGCGTCAAGGTGTGGCGCAAGCCATCCTTGCCCGGGTAATACACGCGGTAGGTGGGGGCCGGATCTTGCGTTTCGATGTATTCCGTGGAAACGACGGGACGCACGAAAATATAGTCGTTATTGAAATATGTGCGGTGCAGGATGTTGCAGCAGACGGAATTGAAGAAGGTTTCCGCCAGTTCCGGCTGCTTGTGCTCCGTCAGCATGCCGATGTAATGCAACTTCAGTTCGCGCCACACTTCATCGCTCAACTCCGACTCTTCGTACTCATCTTCGAGCATCTGCACGCATTCCTGCACGCGCTTGTCATAAAAGTCGATGCGTTCGCGGGCCGCCGTCTGCGCCGCGGCCCAGGCGCCTTGCTCGAAATACTGCTTGGCTTGCCGGCTGGTTTCGCGGAACAAACGGTAATGCTTGTCGAAGCCGTCGCGGATGGTGCGCGCGATATCGAATGCAATCTGGGAAGAGAGCAATTTGGGGAAGGCAATGTGAGTCATAGTTGTGCTCGCATGAATGGCTCATCACCCAGTCGATCGTCGCGCGCCCGTGCTTACTTGGTTTCCGCAAACAGTTCGCGGCCTATCAGCATGCGGCGGATTTCGCTGGTCCCGGCGCCGATTTCATACAGCTTGGCATCGCGCCACAGACGGCCGGCCGGATACTCGTTGATGTAGCCGTTGCCGCCCAGGGCCTGGATCGCTTCGCCCGCCATCCAGGTCGCTTTCTCTGCACTATACAGAATGGCGCCGGCCGCATCCTTGCGCAACTGGCGCACGGCTTCCGGCGTGGTGGCGCGGTCGCAGGCCTGACCCACGGCGTAGACATAGGCCTTGCACGCCATCATGGTCGAATACATATCGGCCAGCTTACCTTGCATCAATTGGAATTCGCCGATGGGCTGGCCGAATTGCTTGCGGTCATGCACGTAAGGCACGACCAGGTCCATGCAGGCCTGCATGATGCCCAGCGGGCCGCCGGACAGCACGGTGCGCTCGAAATCGAGGCCCGACATCAGCACGTTGACGCCCTTGCCCAGGCCGCCCAGCACGTTTTCGGCCGGCACTTCGCAATCCTGGAACACCAGTTCGCCCGTGTGCGAACCGCGCATGCCCAGCTTGTCGAGCTTTTGCGCGATGGAAAAGCCCTTGAAATTCTTTTCGATCAGGAACGCCGTCATGCCGCGCGGACCCGCTTCCAGGTCGTTTTTCGCGTACACCACCAGCACGTCCGCGTCGGGGCCGTTGGTGATCCACATCTTGGTGCCGTTCAAGACCCAGCGGTCGCCCTTGAAGTCGGCGCGCAGCTTCATGCTGACGACGTCCGAGCCCGCGTTCGGCTCCGACATGGCCAGGGCGCCGATGTGCTCGCCTGTGATCAGTTTCGGCAGGTACTTGGCTTTTTGCTCGGCCGTGCCGTTGCGCTTGATCTGGTTCACGCACAGGTTCGAGTGGGCGCCGTAGGACAGGCCGACGGAAGCCGAGGCGCGCGAGATCTCTTCCATGGCGATGATGTGCGCCAGGTAACCCATGCCGGCGCCGCCGTACTCTTCGCTGACGGTGATGCCGAGCAAGCCCATGTCGCCCATTTTGCGCCACAGGTCCATGGGGAACTGGTCCGTGCGGTCGATGTCGGCCGCGCGCGGCGCGATTTCGGCGGCGGCGAATTGTTGGATCGCTTCACGCAGGGAGGCGATGTCGTCGCCGTGGTCAAAGGTCAAGCCTGGGAGATGGAGCATGTCGTCCTCGTCGTCGTTATAAGTGTGGCGGTCATGGATGCCGGGTCAGTGAAGCTATGATACTCAGTTGTGACGTTTACGTAAACGTCAACCGATGCGCGGCAGCGGTCTGCTGCTCGCGCCTTTAGTTTGTTTGCGCCTTATCAAGGTTCGAGTCCGCCAGCATGCGCGCGCAAGCGTCTTCATGTGCGCTGATTTCCGCCAGCGCCATTTCGATATCGATGCGCTGCTGTTCCAAGGTCTGCCGGTGCTGCGCCAGCACGCCCAGGAAGCGGTCCATCTGCGCGCGCGTGTCCTTCGGCGATTCGTACATGTCGACCAGGCTCTTGATTTCCGACAGCGCCAGGCCCAGGCGCTTGCCGCGCAGGGTCAGCTTCAGGCGGGTGCGGTCGCGCGGCGTGTAGACGCGGCTGCGCCCGCCGGCGCCTTCGCGTTTCGGACTGAGCAAGCCCTGGTCTTCATAGAAGCGGATGGCGCGCGCCGTGATGTCGAATTCCCGCGCCAGTTCGGTAATGGTATAGGTCGTCATGGGTGCGGGTGGTATCGGTTGCATGGGTGGTCGGTCACTGGATGGGTGCTGCGAGGCAATGGATGGCAAAGTGCCGTTTACGTCAACGTCAATACTATTGTAGCGTGCCCTGCCCGTGCTGCAACAAAGAAAAAAGAGGGGCTGGACAGGGGAATTTGGCGAATAAGGCAACAGTTACTGAAAATAAATTGATTCTTCTTGCGCAAACGCGCTTAAGATCGAGAGTTGGTGGCCAAGATGACACCAAAAAGAGCTTTCCTGGCATAACAGCGACATTCTTTTCGCTGCGATGGCAGTAAAATTTTCAGGCGCAGATTCTTTCCAGCCGGCACGATCAAAAAACAACGTTTCACTATGAGCACGCTGTTTGTATCGTTTCCATGTTGGAAACAAAATGGCCCTTCTGAAAACTTTGTCTATAAGAAATTGTATGACATGGGCATTGCGCGCATCGGTAGAGGAGGGCATTATCCGATACCGTACGTTGTAATGCCAAACCGAGGCTTTGAATCGTGCTGCAGTGCGAAAATCAAGGCTAGCCGCGAATTTGACCCGAAGCCACGCAGAATCGCAAGAGAAAATTCGGCCCACTTTTTGACTTGAAAAGCTCGGCCGGAGTGTTAATTGTTAATTGATACTCTTTTCAAATGTAACAATCTGTATGGTCATTCAAGAAACTGACTTTCATGTTACAACATGAAATAGTACACCTATGAATTCTTCTAACGAACGCGAAAGCTTCAGCCAGCGACTTCAGTTGGCTCTCAAAAACGCCCATTATTCTCCAGACAGCCCGACCAGACTGGCCCGGGAATTCAATATCCGTTTCGACGGGCGCCCGATTACCGTGCATGCAGCTAGGAAATGGTTAGTAGGTGAAGCAATTCCGACGCAAGAGAAATTGCGCATGATTGCCCAATGGTTGGGCGTTCCGGCGGAATGGTTGCGTTTTGGCGGCCCGGAAAGCGCCACGCCGAATGGTGAAGCGGGCAGCGCTTTGTCGCGTTTTGAGTCCGCCGATGTGAAATTAATTGCCGATTTGCAAAGATTGGATGAACATCATCGTCAAATCGCGCGAGAATTTATTCGCATGCTGGTAAGAGTCAACTACCAAAAGTAAGCATTCAGGCCCTCCCCGGCCGGCGCCGTCCGCTTTTCGCTGACGGTGCTCCCCCTGTCCTTTTATTTGCGCAAGGTCATACTGGAGACATGATTTTGCCGCACAATAAGACCTCGCATGTTGCGCTGCAGCGGAATTATTTGACAATAATCCCGCACGCAGCGGCGCAGCGGCCAATACCAGCGCATAATCACATCAGAAGCAGCCAGTTCATCCACTACGGAGCCGAGCATTTGAGCCGTCTTATGAAAAGTAACTACAGCAATACCGCGCAGCTGAAGGACTTGATGACCGTGCCCCCCATGACTGCCGCGCAACATGCGGAAGTGATGCGCAAACGGATCGCCCACCGCAGGATGGTTGAAGAAGCCAGGGATTTGAAGCAGGCAAGTGCTCACCAATTCGACAAGAGATGAGGGATGCCTGACCAAAGCTACTGCGCGTCGCGCTTTGCGGCCGGCGATGCTCACCGTGCTAGAGCACGGTTGCGCTTCTTGGCCACAAATCACTGCCGCTCGCTACGCTTTTGTCAGGCATCGTGACTTGGTAGGGGTTTCCCCGCTTATAAGTTGATTGCGTTGGTGATGTCAGGTTTCTGACGCTTTAAGACCATTCCACCGCGGCGCCAGGCTGTGCTCGATGCCGAGCAGGTCGATGACGCGCGCCACCGTATGGTCGACCATTTCCGCGATGCTTTGCGGGTGGTGGTAGAAGCTCGGTAAGGGCGGGAAGATGATGCCGCCCATTTCGGTCACGGCTGTCATATTGCGCAGGTGCGCCAGGTTGAACGGCGTTTCGCGCACCATCAAAATCAGGCGGCGGCGCTCTTTGAGCACCACGTCGGCTGCCCGCGTGATCAAATTATCCGACAGGCCATGCGCCACGGCCGCCAGGGTCTTCATCGAGCACGGTGCGACGACCATGCCATCCGATTGAAACGAGCCGCTGGCGATAGAGGCGCCGATGTCGCGCAGCTTGTGCACCACGTGCGCCTGCGCTTCGATGTCCTTGCGCCCCACGCCCGTTTCCTGGTGCAGGGTCAGTACGGCCGCATCCGACAAGACCAGATGCGTCTCGACGCCGGGGATGGCGCCGAGTAATTGCAGCAGCCGCAAGCCATACACGGCGCCCGTGGCGCCCGTGAT
Organism: Janthinobacterium rivuli; assembly: GCF_029690045.1. NCBI lineage: Bacteria > Pseudomonadati > Pseudomonadota > Betaproteobacteria > Burkholderiales > Oxalobacteraceae > Janthinobacterium > Janthinobacterium rivuli. Next base: position 186,814 of record NZ_CP121464.1, on the reverse strand, counting down.
GGCCACGACGATACGGCGCGGCCGCTGCGTTTGGCTATCAGGCATCCAGCAGGGACTTCAGTTCGCCCGATTCAAACATTTCATTCATGATATCGGAACCACCGATGAACTCGCCTTTGACATACAGCTGCGGAATGGTAGGCCAGTTCGAGTAATCCTTGATGCCCTGGCGCACTTCCGGGTCATCCAGCACGTTGACGGTAGCGATGTTTTCCACGCCGCACGCTTTCAGGATCTGGATGGCGCGGCCGGAAAAGCCGCACTGCGGGAATTGGGCCGTGCCCTTCATGAACAGCACGACTGGCGTGCTCGTCACGGTTTCTTTGATCCAGGTTTGTACGTCGCTCATAGCTGCCTCTGATGGGTAAATAAATAGATGCCGTCATTTTATAAGAAAACGCCGGCACGGGTATGCGCTCAAGTCATAAATCGGGCAAGTCAGCCACGTTGACGCTTATAAGGTCTTGCCCAGGCACACCGATTGTGCCGCGCCCACGTATTTGCCCCAAGCAATGACGGGTGCATAGCCGTGTTTGGCATAAAACGCCACGGCGCGGGTATTTATCACGCGGGTGGACAGGTGCAAGGCCTGGTAGCCATGCTGGCGCGCCTGCGCCTCTACATGGGCCAGCAGGGCCGCGCCCACGCCGCCGGCGCGAGGGCGCGCATACATGCGCTTGAGTTCTCCGATGGCGCTGTCCGCCTCGCCCAGCGGCCGCAGGGCGGCGCAGCCCAGCAGTTCTCCAGCCGCATCACGGGCCAGATAAAAGCCGCCGCGCGGCGTTGCCGCCTCGACATCGAAGGAAGAACGGCCGCTGTCGCCATTGATGCGCAGCAACGCCTCCGACAATGCGTCGAGCAGCAGCTGCGCCTCCACGCTGGCGGCGTCCACCGTCAGGATGATCAGATCATGCCTGGCGGCCATGGACTTAGCCGCGCAGCTTGGCGAACGCGGCGGCCATGCTGCCGGCCGGCTCGGGCGCGTTGCGCGACTGCGACTGGTGCTGCGCCATGCTGCGGCGGTCGTTGCGGTCGCCCTTTTGCTCGGGCTTGCTGCCCGCCTGCGGCGCGCTGTCCGTCAAACGCATGGTCAGGGCGATGCGCTTGCGCTTCTCGTCGACTTCCAGCACTTTGACACGCACGACCTGGCCAGCCTTGACCACCGTGTGCGGATCTTTGACAAACGTGTTCGACAGGGCCGAGATGTGCACAAGGCCATCCTGGTGCACGCCGATATCGACGAAGGCGCCAAAGGCGGCCACGTTGGTGACCACGCCCTCTAAAATCATGTCCGGGCGCAAGTCGCGGATCTCTTCCACGCCTTCCTTGAAGGTAGCGGTGGTGAATTCCGGACGGGGATCGCGGCCCGGCTTTTCCAGTTCCTTCAAAATGTCGGAAATGGTCGGCACGCCAAACGTTTCATCCGCATATTTTGCCGGGCTGAGGGTTTTCAGCAAGGCCGTTTCGCCGATGACAGCCTTGATATCTTTCTTGATGTCAGCGAGGATCTTTTCCACCAGCGGGTACGATTCCGGGTGGACTGCCGAGGCGTCCAGCGGGTTTTCGCCGCCCATCACGCGCAGGAAGCCGGCGGCCTGTTCATACGTCTTGTCGCCCAGGCGCGGCACGGCTTTCAGGGCCGCGCGCGAGGTGAACGCGCCCTTCATGTCGCGGTAGGTGACGATGCTTTGCGCCACGCTGGCCGACAGGCCGGACACGCGCGCCAGCAGCGGCGCCGACGCCGTATTGACGTCCACGCCGACGGCGTTCACGCAATCTTCCACTACCGCATCGAGCGAGCGGGCCAGCTGGCTTTGGCTCACGTCGTGCTGGTACTGGCCCACGCCGATCGATTTCGGGTCAATTTTCACCAGTTCGGCCAGCGGGTCTTGCAGGCGGCGGGCGATCGAGACGGCGCCGCGCAGGGACACATCCATGTCCGGCAATTCTTTCGACGCGAATTCGGACGCCGAATACACCGACGCGCCCGCTTCCGAGACGACGATCTTCGTCATCTTCGCTTCCGGATGCTGCTTGATCAGGTCCTGCGCCAGTTTATCGGTTTCGCGCGAGGCGGTGCCGTTGCCGATGGAGATGAGCGACACATTGTGCTTGGCGGCCAGGCGGCCCAGCGTATGCAGCGAGCCATCCCAGTCGTTCTTCGGCTGGTGCGGGTAGATCACGGCCGTGTCGACGACTTTACCGGTGGCATCAACGACAGCGACCTTGACGCCCGTGCGCAAGCCAGGATCGAGGCCCATGGTGGCGCGCTGGCCAGCCGGCGCTGCCAGCAGCAGCGCTTTCAAATTGGTGGCGAAGACGTTGATGGCGTCGAGTTCCGAGCGTTCGCGCAGCGCGCCCATCAGTTCCGTTTCCAGGTGCATGAAGCTTTTCACGCGCCAGGTCCAGCGTGCCGTGTCGGCCAGCCATTTGTCGGCCGGGCGGCCTTGTTGCTTGATGCCGAAGCGGGCGGCGATGCGGCCTTCGCACGGGTTGTGCGGCGCATCCCATTTCGGTTTTTCCGCTTCCGTGTCCAGGCGCAGGGTGACGTCAAGGATGCCTTCGCGGCGGCCGCGCAGCAGCGCCAGCGCGCGGTGCGAGGGGACTGTGGAAATGGTTTCCGAGTAATCGAAATAATCGGCGAATTTTTCGCCTTCGTCCTGCTTGCCTTCCACCACTTTCGATTCGACGATGCCATGTTCCTGCACGTATTCGCGCAAGGTTTGCAGCAGGGTCGCGTCTTCGGCGAAACGCTCCATCAGAATCTGGCGCGCGCCGTCGAGGGCCGCCTTGGTGTCCGCCACGCCCGGATTGTTGCCGTCGGCACTCGTAAACGCGTCGCGCAGGAACTTGCCCGCTTCCATTTCCGGCGTCAGTTCCGGATTGTCCAGCAAGCCGTCGGCCAGCGGCATCAGGCCCGCTTCGATGGCGATCTGCGCCTTCGTGCGGCGCTTCTGTTTGTACGGCAAGTACAAATCTTCGAGGCGCGTCTTGTCTTCCGCGTGCATGACGGCGTCGAGCAGCTCGGGCGTCATTTTGTTCTGTTCCGTGATCGAGGCCACGATGGCGGCGCGCCGCTCTTCCAGCTCGCGCAGGTAGCGCAAGCGCTCTTCGAGCAGGCGCAGCTGGATATCGTCGAGGCCGCCGGTCGCTTCCTTGCGGTAACGGGCGATGAAGGGCACGGTGGCGCCTTCGTCGAGCAGTTCGATGGCGGCGGCAACCTGCACCGGTTTGGCGGCAAGTTCAAGGGCAAGACGTTGTTCGATAGTGGGCAGCATGGTTGTTTCCAGAGCGATCAAGCCTGGAATGATACGCAATCGGCGCGATTGCGCAATCTTGACAGCGCAAATGGACTGTGCGTTGACAACAAGGTCAGCGGGCCGGCAGCAGCGGGCTGGCGGGCGCGGGAGCTGGCGGCCTCTGCGGCGTAACGGATTTACCAAAGGCATTGCCCATGCGGTGTTCGAGGGCGGCGCGGTTGTACAGGCCCAGCTGGTTCGACGGGCGCTGCATGACGGCTTCCGCACCGGACAGGGGGGGCGGCGGCCGGTTCAAGGTGTTGCTGTTTGGCAATAATTTTTCACTCAGGCAAGACATCGACGGCGCGCGCTGGCCATGGACTTCCACTTCCACGCAAGCCTTCTGCGGCGCGGCGGCCTTCACGACGACGGTGTGTTCGTCCGCCTGTACGGGCAGGGCGGCGCAGGCCAGCAGCAACAGTGAGAACAGGCGTGCCATGACGGCTCCCGGAGCGGTGGATGAAGCGTTCAGCATAGCAAGGCCATGTGTCGCGGCGATGACACAGGCGGGGATGCGGGCTGGCGCCATGTCATGCAGTTGTCATTTTATGAAGCTACCATCTTGCCATTCTGCAGACAACATTGCAGTCAAGACACTTCATGAGCAGGATTTTTCGTTGCTTCCCCTGGAAAATGACACTAAGCCACCGCCGCGCCGCAAGGGGCAATGCCCTGTCCGCCTGCTTGCTGATGACATTGATGACCTTGATGACATTCGTGCGGCCGGCTGCGGGCGCGGACGGTGCTGATGCCGGCGCGCACGCCCTCCTACGCTTCGACTTGCCCGCCCAGCCGCTCGATGCGGCCCTGGTGGCGTTTGGCGAAGTGACCGGGTATTCCGTGCTCGTCAGCAGCCAGCTGGCGGCCGGCAAAGTGGCCGCGCCCGTGCGCGGCGACTACACGCCGGCCGAAGCGCTGCAGCGCCTGCTGGCTGGCACGCAGCTGGGCGCGCGCTTCAGCGGCAGCAATGCGTTTACCTTGCTGGCGCTGGCCGACGCGCCCGTGGCAGCAGCACCTGTGCCGGCCGAAGTGACCCCCGCCAGCGCAGCATTGCAAGGCTATGCGGCCATCCTGCAGCGTTCGCTCACGCGCGCCCTGTGCCGCCTGCATCCGGACGCCTTTGGCCGCTACCGGCTGGCCTTCCAGCTGTGGCTTGACGAGCGGGGCAAGGTGCGCGCCGTGCATGTGCTGGAACCGAGTGGCGTGGAACAGCGCGACCGCGCCGTGCTGCAGCGCCTGCGCAGCCTGCTGATCGATGGCGCGCCGCCGGCGGGCTTGCCGCAGCCGCTGACGATTTTACTGACGCCGCGGCCCGATCCCGATGCCGATTGCGCGCCCCACCTCGTGGCCGGGGCGTCCTGAGCATGCCGGAACTGCTCAAAACCACCTTGCGCAAGCTGTTCCTGGAACGCTACGGACAGTTTCGCCGCCACCTGCAGCGCCGCCTCGGCTCGGAAGACCTGGCCAATGACGCGCTGCATGAAACGTATTTGCGGGTGGAACGGATGAACGCGCCCGAGGCGATCAGCTACCCGTCCGCCTACCTGATGCGCATCGCCATCAACATTGCGGAAGATCAACGCCGCGACAATGCGCGCCTGCTTAGTTTGCCCGACATCGACGATCTGTACGAGATGGCCGATGAGCTGGCCGACCCGGCCCGCACCTTCAGCGCGCGCGCCGAACTGGAAGAATTGGAACGGGCCTTGCAGGAATTGCCGAAACGCCGGCGCGCCATCGTCATCGCCGCCCGCGTCGACCAGTTGCCGCACCGCGACATCGCCGAGCGTTTCGGCATTTCCGCCCGCACCGTCGAGAAGGAATTGCGCGCCGGCCTCGAACATTGCTGCGAACGCATGGGACGCGATTTCATCCAGCGCTTCGGTCCCGGCGCGGGAAAAACGTCTAAACATCATGACTGAACAAGCGGAAGACGATATGGGTGTCATCCAGAAGGAAGCGCAGGCGTGGGTCGTGCGCCTGGCCTCGGGCCAGGTCAGCGAGCGCGACGCGCAAGTGTTTCGCCACTGGTGCGCGCGCAGCCGCAAGCATGCCAACGCGTTTGCCGAGGCGCGCGCCGTGTGGGGCGCCATGGCGCCGGCCGCGCGCGCCGTCAAGCGGGCCCAGGCGCCTGTCAACGTGGCGCGGCGCGCCTGGCTCGGCGGCGCCGTAGCCGCCTCGCTGGGTTTACTGGTGCTGCGCCCGCCCACGGATCTGTGGCCGGCCGTGGCCGGTCTTGCCGCCGACTATGCCACCGGCACGGGCGAGCAGCGTGAAGTGGCGCTCGACGGCGGCGTGCTGGTGCAGATGAATACGCAGACGCGCCTCGATGCGGCGCCGCTGCAGGATGGCGCCGCGGCGCTGGTGCTGCTGGCGGGCGAAGCGGAATTCCAGGCTGGCTTGCGCGGCGCGGCGCGGGTGCGCGTGCAGGCGGGCGACGGCACCGTGTCGGCCGGCAGCGCGCGCTTCAATATCCGCCTGTTCGGCCAGGAAGTGTGCGTGACGTGCCTGGCGGGCCGCTTGCGCGTGGCGCAGGCCGGCAACGACGCGGAACTGGCGGCGGGCCAGCAATTGCGTTATCGGCCCGAGCATTTCGGCATCGCCCGCGCCGTGGCAAAAAGCGACGTCAGCGCGTGGCGCCACCGGCTGCTGGTTTTTAAACAAAGCACCCTGGCCGAGGTGGTGGACGAGGTGAACCGCTACCGTCCCGGCAAGCTGATCCTCAATGGCGAGGCCTTGAAACTGACGCGCGTGCAAGCGAGCTTTTCGCTCGACCGCCTCGACGACGTGATCGCCCTGATCCAGGACGCGTATGGCGCGCGCGTGACGCGGCTGCCGGGCGGCATCGTGCTGTTCGGCTGAGCCCCGCCTTGGCGCTCCGCCTTGGCGCCCCGAGGTGCTCACCCAATTATGACATTTTCATGACCTTTTGCAGTCCCGGACCTTGTTCCCTGTCAATGCTGCTGGAAGCCGCGAATCAGTGCCTGCCGCCCGCCACCGTGCGTGCCGCGCGCCGCCTCGCGATATCGGTCAGCAACGGAACATGAAAAGGGAATGTCGCCATGCAGCGAAGCAAGTCGGTCACGAAACACGCATCCTCCTCCGCCATGGCGGGCAGCCACAACGGGCGCCCGGTGCGCTTGAAACCGCTGGCGCTGGCCATCGCCATGCTGCTGCAGACGGGCGGCGCGCAGGCGCAGCAGCCGTTCAGCGGCGCCTGGTTCGCCGGCAAGGGTGCGCAGCAGGGCGTGGCCGCCGCCACGGGACGCTTGCCGAATGGCCAGCCGGCCACATCGCTGAACAATCCTTTGCTGCAGCAGCAAAAGGCCGAAGGCAAGCTGCAGCAATCGCTGAACAACCTGTTGCTGGCCGCGCGCGGCATCGCCGCCGAACAGGCGGTGCAGGCGGCCGCGCGCCAGGCGGCGCTGGCCGCCGGCGGTGCGCCCGAGGGCCTGGTCAAGGGCGGCTTGCAGGTCGACACTAACAGCCTGACGGCGGGCTGGCTCAACGCCCAGGGCCCTGTGCAAACCCAGGCCGACGGCAAGACCGTCGTGAAGGTGGTGCAGACGGACGACAAGGCGATTTTGAACTGGGAAAGTTTTAACGTCGGCAAGAACACCACCTTGCAGTTCGACCAGAAATCGAACTGGTCCGTCTTGAACCGGGTCAACGATCCGCTGGCGCGCCCCAGCCAGATCCAGGGCCAGATCAAGGCCGACGGCACGGTGATGATCGTCAACCGCAACGGCATCGTGTTTACGGGCAGCAGCCAGGTCGATACGCGCAACCTGGCGGCGGCCGCCATGGGCATGAGCGACAGCCAGTTCAAGAGCGGCCTGTACGGCAAGGCGCAGGGCGCGGGCGCCGTGCCGACCTTCGCGAATGATTTATTGCTGGGCCAGAATACCTTTACGCATGGCAAGGCCGAGGCCGACGTCGTCGTCGCCGCCGGCGCGCGCATCGACACGCGCAAGCCGCAAACGGTGACGGAAGGCGGCGGCTATGTGCTGCTGGCCGGCCGCAACGTCGACAATGCGGGCGCCATTACCACGCCGAATGGCCAGACCACCCTGGCCGCCGGCGACGCCATCGTCGTGCGCCAGGGCCAGGGCACGGACAAGAACCAGTATTCGAGCACGCGCGGCAATGAAGTCGAGATGCTGCGCACTGCCGGCAGCGGCGCCGGCGCCGTCGTCAACCGCGGCTTGATCCAGTCGGCCGGCGGCGACATCACGCTGAGCGGCAACACGCTGCGCCAGGACGGCATGCTGCTGTCGAGTACCTCCGTCAACGGACGCGGCGCCATCCACCTGTCGGCGGCGGGCGAGGACGCCAAGGTCACCATGGGACGCGGCAGCGTCAGCGCCATTTTTATCGACGACAACGGCGCCACGGCGCTCGACGTGCAGCGCGATACCTTGCTGAAAGATACGGGCAAGGGCACGGACACGCCGCTGGACCGGCGCGACCAGTCGCTGGTGCGCATCGTTTCGGCCGGCAACGTGGAATTCGAAGGCGATTCGCTGACCCTGGCCACGGGTGGCCAGGTGCTGGTCGACGCGGCCCGCCGCAGTCACGTGGCGCGCGACGCCGCCATCGACGTCTCCGGCGCCGTCGGCGTGAAGGTCGACATGAGCAGTAACAATGTGCTGATCAATGTGCAGGGTAACGAACAGCGCGACGCGCCGGGCAGCCGCGACGCGAAATACCTGAACAACAGCGACGTGTGGGTCGACCGCCGCGACCTGGTGCTGGTGCCGGCCGGCACCAATGGCTACGCCACGGACCGCTGGTACACGGCCGGCGGCCTGCTGGAAGTGAGCGGCTACCTCAATACCAGCGGCCACGGCATCGGCGAATGGGCGGCCCAGGGCGGCACCGTCGGCTTTGGCGGCGGCGAAGTGGTGACGCAGGCCGGTTCGCGCATCAACATCGCCGGCGGCTCGCTGGACGTGCAGACGGGCATGGTCAAGCAGACGTGGCTGAAGGGCGCCGATGGCGCGATGTACAAGCTCAGCACTGCACCCGGCGACAATCTGTACACGGGCTTGTACCGCGGCTATGAAAGCACGCATGCGCGCTGGGGCGCGAACACGACGGAGACGTACGCGAATGCCTTGATCGGCCCGCGCGAACGCCTGGAAAACGGCTACACGGTGGGCCGCGACGCGGGCCGCCTGATCGTGTCCACGGGCGCGGCCGTGCTGGAAGGCGATATCGACACGTCCGTGTTCCAGGGCGAGCGCCAGCAGCGCAAGCGCGATGACGGCATGGATAGCTACAAGCAGGCGCAGACGTCGGCCGCGCGCGCCGGTCAATTGATCGTCGGCAAAATGACGCCCGTCTTCGATACGAAGGCGGGCCAGCTGCGCGACAGCCCGCAAGCCGTGCTGGAAAAAGTCGAGATCGGCAAGGTGGCGCCCGTCGCCGATGGCCAGCTGCTCAGTGAAACCTTGCCGGCCGCGCGCAGCAAGACCTTGCAGCTCGATGCGGACTGGCTCAATGGCCTGGAACTGGGCGCCCTGAATATCTACGCCTACGACAAGCTCGACGTCAACGCGGACGTGCGCGTGGCCGATGGCGGCGACGTCGCCCTGCACGCCACCGACGTGGCCATCAAGGCGAACGTCAGCGCGCGCGGCGGCAGCATCGCCGCCGGTGACATCATCTCGCGCTACCTGGCGAATGCGGGCGCGGTATGGGCCGAAGGCAAGCTGGTGCCGGACAACCGTCCCACGGGAACGGCCGGCGTGCGCGTGGCGCCCGGCGTGCGTCTCGATGCGCGCGGCCTGTGGAGCAACCTGGAACTCGATCCGGGCGCGGTCGCCGGCTTGCCGTATGTGAATGGCGGCAAGGTCACCTTGAAAAGCTCGGGCGGCGTTGAGCTGACCGGCGGCAGCGTCATCGACGTCTCGTCGGGCGCGGCCTTGATGAGCAATGGCAGCTTGCAGGGCGGACGCGGCGGCGACATCACCCTGGCGGTCGATCTGCCGACGGAGAAAGCGCCGACGGGCGCCATGCTCAAGCTCGACGGCGAGTTGCGCGGCCATGGCGTGAAAGGCGGCGGACGCCTGGTGATTGACAGCGGCGCGGCCGTCAGCATCGGCGGCAAGCTGCAGGGTGGCGACGTGTTGCCAGGTGGCAGCAGCGCCCCCATCGGCCTGCGCCTGGCCGATGAATTCCTGATCGCCAAGGGCGAGAAGATCCCCTTCGATTTTGCACTGAGTACCAGCCTGATCAAGCCGGGACAGGCCTTGAGCAAACCCGTGACGGTGGACGTGTCGGCGCAGAAACCGCTGGTGCTGGGAGCCGACCTGCTGGTGCCGCCGGGCGCCTATGTCACCACCGCCAGCGGCGCGTCTGTCTACCAGGGTTCCATTGCGCCCGCCGGCAGCGTGCTGACTGCCATCAATAGCCTGCCTGCCGGCTTCGTGGTCTCGGCGGCGGTCTTTCCAAACGGCTTGCCGATCCAGCCGGTGATGACGCAGTATGCGGCCGGCAGCGTCGCCGCCGACGACTTGCGCGCGCCGCGCGGCATGCTGCTGCCGGCCGGCACGGTGCTGGGGCGCGACGTGACCGTCCAGCCTATGCTGGCGCTGGGCGCCAGCCTGTTCCAGAGCGGTTTTGCCGACTACGCCGTCACGGGCCGCGATGGCGTCGTGGTCGTCAAGGATGCGCATGTCGATGTGAAGATGCCCGTGCTGCGCTTCAATCCCGCCACGGGCCACACGGTGGCGAGTGGCACGGATCCGGCTGCCGCGCTGGAAGTGTGGACGCCGGACCTATACCAGGAAGATGCGCGCAAGGCCCGTCTGACGCAGCGCGCCGGCGCCGACCTGTCGCTGACGGCCGGCAGCCCGCACGTGAAAGGGGATCTGGCGGTGGCGCAAGGCGCCGTCGTCACGGTCGATCCGGGCCGCCAGATCAGCCTGACGGGCAATGCGCAGATCACCATCGATGGCCGGCTCGAAGCCCGGGGCGGCAAGATCGCCGTCCTGCCCGGCACGTTTGGCACGGGCAATGATGTGGATGTACCGAACGGCAAGGGACAAGCCACGTCGATCTGGATCGGCGACAGGGCCGTGCTCGACGTCGCCGGCCGCGCCACGGTCGCCACCGACATGCGCGGCGACCGCTATGGCCGTGCCGACAAGGGCGGCAGCATCGAAATCGGCGCCCGCTACAAGGCTGATGCGGCCACCGTCGACGCGGCCGATGCCTTTGTCGTCGTGCGCCCAGGTGCGCTGCTCGACGCCAGCGGCGCGCAAGCCACGCTGGACTTGCCGAACCAGGGCGCCGTCAACGTGGCCGGCAACGGCGGTTTGATTTCGCTCAGTTCGTATAACGGCATCTTTGCCGACGGCACTCTGCGCGCCGTGGCCGGTGGCGCCGGTGCGGCCGGCGGTACCCTGGCGCTGGCGCTGGACACGCCCAATTATGGCAAGGTCAACCGCTACAACTTGCAGGGCGACAACGTGGACAACGCGGTGCGCGTGCCGCGCGAAATGCAGCTGGCGCAGGTGCAGGGCGACAGCGCCTTGCCCGAGGACTTGCGCGCCGGCCAGCAGGATGCGGCGCTGCGCTACGGCAGCGCGCGCCTGGGCGCCGACCGCGTGCAGGCGGGCGGTTTCGACAACCTGGCCCTGCATGTGAACGGCATGCTCAGTTTTGACGGCGACGTCAAGCTGTCGCTGGGCCAGAGCCTGCGCCTGAGCGCCACCTCGCTGGGGCTGGCGCAGCAGCCGCCGCAGCCGGATGCCGATGGCCAGGACAAGGCGGGCAGCCTTGCCAGCCAGGTGCACCTGGCGGCGCCGTATGTGCGCCTGGGTACGGCCGTGCGTGCGCAGAAGGACGATTACATCGTGCCCAATGCCGTGAAAGGTTCGAAGAACCTGGGCAAGGGACGCGGCATCCTGGGCGTGCCGCTGGTGGCCGAGGATTCCCTGCTGCAGATCGATGCGGGCATGCTCGATATCGCGGGCGAGGTCAACATGGGTACGCGCGGCACCATTGCGCAGAGCAGCGGCGCCGACCTGGTGGTCGAGCGCGATGCCTTCGAGCAGCTGACCCTGAACAGCCGCGGCGACATGCGCCTGTCGAACAGCGCCGCCCTGTACCAGCCCGGCAACGCCACCCTGGTGGCCGCGCAAATCTACCCGGCCACGGGCGACAGCGGCATGGTCACGGTGGGCCAGCAGAGCGGCATCGACGAATACGGCAACCTCCGCGTCACGCTCGATCCGCTGCGCACGCTCAATATCGGGCGCAGCGGCGACGGCGCCACGCCAAACCAGCCGTTCTCCGTGTTCGGAACCCTGAGCCTGGTTGCGCCCACCATCAACCAGCATGGCGTGCTGCGCGCGCCGCTGGGCCAGATCAACCTGGGCGCCGAAGGCTTTGAAGCCAATACGGGCCGCGTCAATCTGTTGCCTGGCAGCCTGACGTCCGTCAGTGCGAAAGGCTTGACGATGCCGTACGGCGGCACGCTCGATGGCTTGAGCTACCTGTATGACGGTAACGATGTCGTGTTCAAGGGCGTGGGCAACGGCCCCGAGATCGCCTTGACGGGCGCTGCCATCGACGTGCAACAAGGCGCCGTGCTCGACATGTCGGGCGGCGGCACCTTGACGGGCGCGGCCTTCCTGGCCGGACGCGGCGGGTCCACCGACGCGCGCCTCAATCCGCTGGTGCAGATGAAGCCGAACGGCGGCTTTACCTTGCCTGGCCTGAATACCAACCCCGTGTACGCCATCATTCCCGGCGTGCAGCCTGACGTGGCGCCTTTGACGGCCGAGCAGGGCGCGGGCAAGCCCGCCGCGGGACGCCAGATCACCATCGGCGCGGGCGTGCCCGGCCTGGCGGCCGGCACCTATACCCTGCTGCCATCGAATTTCGCCCTGCTGCCCGGTGCTTTCCGCGTGGAATTGAATGGCCTGGCCGGCGCCGTCGAGACGGGCGGCACGATCGCCATGCGCAACGGTTCGTTTGCCACGGCGGCGCAGACGGGCGTGGCAGGCACGGCGATCCGCGACGTGGTGGCGCAGCAAGCCATCCTGACGCCGGCCGACGTGCTGCGCAGCTATTCCCAATACAATGAAACGGGCTATGCCGCCTTTGCCGTGGCGCAAGCCACGCGCGACGGCGTGCCGCGCGCCGCGCTCGAGCGCGACGCCAAGGGCGTGCGGGTGCAGCTGACCGCCCCATCCGTGCACAGCGTCAAGGACAACCACACGCCGTTGATGATGGATGGCAGCGCCCTGTATGCGCCGGCCGAGGGCGGCTTCGGCGGCTCCCTGTTGCTGGGCACGGGCAACCATGCGTCGACGCGCTACGAAGTGCTGGCCGACGGCACGGCGCCGCTGGCCGATTTCGATGGCGTGTCCGTGCATGCGTCGCAGATCAACGCCTTCGGCGCCCAGCGCGTGGGCATCGGCGGCTTGCCGCGCGTGAACTACAGCGAATTTGGCACGGGCAGCAACCAGCGCGCCAATATCGCCGCCATCAACGAATCGGCGGGCGGCATCGTGCTGCGCGACGGCGCCGTGCTGAAGGCGGCCGAAGTGTTTCTGGTGACGGCGAGAAAAGACGGCGGCATCATCCTGGAGCAGGGTTCCGGCATCAATACGCTGGGCCGCGGCAAGGCCGCCTGGGATTCGCGCGATGGCTATGTGTACGAGCCCATGGGCAGCGTGCTGGCCGTCTCGAACGGCTGGCTGGACATGCTGCCGGCTGCGGCGCCGTCGTCCGAATCGTATGGCCCCGGCATCATCGATATCGGCGCCTGCACGAAAGTTGGCGGCGCCTGCGGCGGCAGCACCTCGCTGTATTCCGAGGGCACCATCGCGGCCGTGACGGAGCGCGCGTTTACCCTGCGCGACAACGTGCGCTACGGCACGCGCAACCTGGTGCTGGGCATGGGGGCGATCAATGTCGGCAGCGAGGCGTCCCTGGCGGACGCCAGCGCCCGCGGCGCCTTGCCCGACGGCCTGGCGCTGAACCAGGGCGTGCTCGACCGCCTGCTGCGCGGCGACACCAGCACGGGCGCACCGGCGCTGGAAAGCCTGGGTTTGACGGCGCGCAATTCCTTCAACTTCTATGACTCGTCGCAGCTGTCGACCATCGACGCGGCCACGGGCAAGTCCTCGCTGTCGCGCCTGGTGCTCAATACGCCGGCCATCTACGGCTATGGCGGCACGGACGCGCTGGCGCGCATCCACACGGACACCCTCGTGTGGCAGGGCGCGACGAATGCACCGGGTGCCGTGGTCGCCAATGGCCCCGGCACGGGCAGCGGCCGTTTGCAGGTCGACGCCAGGCGCATCGAGTTCGGCTTCACGCCGGACAGCCGTCCCGACACCATCCATCACCTCGACCGTTTGATGCTGGGCTTCGGCCAGGTGGCGCTCAATGCCAGCGAACAGCTGACGGCCAACAACAAGGGCAGCCTGTCCGTCTACCAGTCGCAAAGCGCGTGGGATACGGCCACCAATGGCTACCGTTACAGCGGCGGCGATTTGCTGATCAACACGCCGCTGTTGACGGGAGCGGCCGGTTCCGTCAACCGCATCACGGCGGGCGGCGACCTCAAGGTGAGCGCGCCGGCCGGCGCTACCCCCGCCGCCACCACGCCGACGAATGCGGCGCTGGCCGGCGCCCTGGGCGCGGAAGTGGCGCTCAGCGGCAACAGCGTCAGCGTCGATACCTCGGTGGTTCTGCCAAGCGGAAAGCTGACCCTGTCGGCCGAGCGCGATGTGCTGCTGGGCGACAAGGCCAAGCTGGACCTGGCGGGCCGCAAGATCGATTTCTATGACACGAGCAAGTACAGTTGGGGCGGCGACGTGATCCTCGACAGCCGCGCAGGCGACGTGCGCCAGGCGGCCGCTTCCGTGATCGACGTGTCGGCCGTGAACAACCGCGCCGGCAAGCTCAGCGTCGTCGCCACGGGCGACGCGGCAGGCACGGCCGACTTGCGCGGCAGCCTGCTGGGCGGCGCCAGCGGCCATTATGACGCGGGCGGCACCCAGGTAGCCTACGCGGCGGGCGGCGTGGAGGTGCGCGCCCAACAGATCGGCGACTTCGCCGGCCTGAACCAGCGCCTGAACACGGGCAAGGTGTTCGGCAGCCGCAGCTTCCAGCTCAAGCAGGGCAATCTGACCATCGGCGACGAGCTCAAGGCACGCGAAGTGAGCGTCTCCGTCGACGGCGGCAGCTTGACGGTGAGCGGCCGCATCGACGCCAGCGGCGAGCAGGTGGGCAGCATCCGTCTGGCCGGCCGCGACGGCGTCACCATCCAGTCCGGCGCCGTGCTCGATGCGCACGGCACGATGCTGCGCACGGACAGCTATGGCCAGGTGATCGAGGCGCCGAACCGCGCCGTGATCGAACTGGCCGCGCCTGGCGGCCGCCTGACCCTGGAAAGCGGCGCGCGTTTTGACCTGCGCAGCGGAGACAAGGGCGGCAACTACGGCAGCATCGACCTGAACGCGCGCCGCCTGGGCGGCGCCACGGGCGACGACATCGACATCGACGCGGCCGGCGCGCTGAACATCGCCGGCGCGCGCACGGTCAACGTCAATGCCTTCTGGCAATACAAGGATGCCCCGGCTGGCACGGGCAAGGATGCGGACGGCCGCAGCTACCAGAGCATCAACCAGGCTTACCTGGACGAGAAACACGCGGACAGCCAGGCCTTCATGGCCCACGCGCTGGCCAACGGCAACTTGATGGACAACAAGCTGCGCGGCTTGCGCGGCGACGCCAACGCTTTTCACCTGCGCCCTGGCGTCGAGATCGTCAGCGCCACGCCGGGCGGCGACCTGCATATCGATGGCGACATCGACCTGTCCGGCCACCGCTACGACGGCGTCAATCCGCTGGCGCGCCTGAGCGGCGTGTACGGCTCGGGCGAGGCCGGTGCGCTGGTGCTGCGCGCTGGCGGCAAGCTCAGCGTCTTTGGCAGCATCACCGATGGTTTCGATACCAGCGCCCTGCCAGTCACGGTCGATGACAAGGGCTGGCAGCTGGTGAAAGGCCGGCTGCCGTGGGGCGGCGAGGTTGTCGTGCCGCAAGCGGGCCTGGTGACTCTGGCGGAGGACACGTATTTCAAATCGGGCACGAGCGTCAATTTCGCCGTGCCGATGAAAGCCATGGAGTTGCGCAGCGGTACCTTGCTGGCGGCGCGCGCCACCTTGACGGCGGAGTTGAATCTGCCGGCCGGCAGCGTGCTGGGCGGCGCCGTGCGCAATGCCGACGGCAGCGTGCTGTACGCGGCCGGCACGGTCTTGCCAAAGGCGCTGACCTTGTCGAGCGGGATGCAGCTCGATGCCGGCCTGCGCCTGCCTGGCGCGGCCAGGGTGGCGGCCATGCTGTGGCCGGCGAACGTGGCCCTGCCTTTCCCCGAAGGCAGGCCGTGGGATGTGGCCGATGCCACGAATGCCGTCAATGGCGTGGTGCTGGCCTCGGCGCTGGCGCTGGACAAGGGCAGCGTGCTGCCCGCCGGCACCGTGGTCAGGCTGCCGGGCGACGTCACCATGGTGTCGCTGCGCAGCGCGGATGGCAGCGGCAGCCAGGGCCGCAACCTGGCGCTGGCGCCCATGCTGGCCCAGGGTTCGCACGCGTGGTCGCTGCGCCTGGTGGGCGGCGCCGATACGGCGGCGGCCGACACGCGCGCGCTGAAGCCGCATGCGAAGGACGCGCATCTGATGCTGGCCGATGCGCATTACGGCATGGGCAAGGTGACTTCCATCAAGCCGGGCACGGGTTTGCCGGCCAAATATATCTACAGCGATGCGGCTATCGCCGAGGGCTACGGACCGGGCGACGTCAATGTCGAAGACTTTGGCGGCGAGGAAATCATGCTGGAGTACTTTGCGCACTTTGTGATCAAGGTGGCGGAGGGCACGCCGCCCGTTGAGGTGATCAGCGTGGAGCCGGCGCGCCAGCCCCTGTTCAGCGTGCTGCGCACGGGCACGGGCGACCTCGATTTGCTCGCCGCGGGCGACTTCGACATGCGTTCGCTGTATGGCGTCTACACGGCGGGCACGCAGTCGGCATCGCCGCTGGTGGGCGGCAAGGACCTGTTCAATCTGCCGCGCGCGCGGACCGTCAAGGGCCAGTTGCTGGGGACGGACGGCGATGCTTTCATCCCGTTCGTCGACGGCGGCAGCCAGAGCCTGTACCGCGCCTGGTATCCCGAGCATGGCGGCAACCTGCTGCTGCGCGCCCAGGGCGACGTCAAGGGTGACACGCTGGCCGCCTCCGTCAGCCGGCGCGAAGACGCGATCGGCTGGCTGCGTCCACAGCAGGACACCAGCGATATCGGCACCTGGCTGTGGCGCCAGGGCAGCGGCAGCACGGGCGGCGGCGTGCCGACGGCATGGTGGATCAACTTCGGCACCTATGTTCCGGGCACCGAAGGGGCGGACCTGTATTCGGGCATGCCTTTCCTGTCGGGCTTTACGGGCATCGGCACCCTCGGTGGCGGCAATCTGCTGCTGCAGGCGGGCGGCGACGCCGGCATGCTGGCCTCGCGCGCCGATGCGGGCGGCGAGTTCGCGCCGCGCAGCCAGGGCCTGAACGTGGCCGTGGGCAGCACGGGCAGGGTGACGCCGGACGGCAAGCTGCTGCTGACGGGCGGCGGCGATCTCGATATCCGCATCGGCGGCGGGCTGAACCCTGTGGCCGAGGTGCGCAGCTTCGACAGCAATAGCGACCGGCCGAACCCGAACACGCGTTTCGAACGCCAGCTGCCTGGCCTGAACAGCACGCTTACCAACCTGCGCGGCGCGCTGCGCCTGGAAGCGGGCGCCGTGGGCGGCATCGAATTGCGCTTCGACCGCGCCGATCCGAAGGAATCGCGGCCGTATGAAACCTACACGGCGGGTACGGCGATCGCCAGCGGCGGGCCTATCCTGGTGCCGGGCGACAGCGGCGTGCGCATCGATGCGCGCGGCGATGTGGTGCTGGGCGGCGTGGCCGATGCGGGCCGCGTGAAGCAACTGGGCTATGGTTCGCCGTTCAGCTACCAGGGCGTGGAGCGCACCGGCGAAGGCTGGAGCTGGTTCTCGCTGTGGACGCCGGCCACGGCCATCGACCTGTTCAGCGCGGGCGGCAACCTGACGCCCACCTCGTCCTGGATCAATGCGACGGTCGGCGACAACTACGCGCCGTCGGACGGGCGTTTCGTCATGCCGTCCGTGCTGCGCGCCGTGGCCGCCAGCGGCAGTTTGTACTACGGCAATGCCAGCCTGGGCCGGCTGGGTGATGGCGGCAAGGTCGACATGCCGCAAAACGGCGTGATCCTGGCGCCGTCACCGGTGGCGCCGCAGTTTGTCAGGACGGGCGCGGGCCAGCTGGAAATGCTGGCCGCCGACTCCATCCATGCGGCCGGCTATCCGATCACGCAATCGGGCGCCGATCCGCGACTCTTGCCGAGCCCGTTCAATCCCGGTTTCGTCGGCGCCCTGGGCCCGGTGTGGTTCGGCCACTTGCCGCTGCATAACGTCAGCCAGGAGGCGCTGGCGCCTTCAGCGCTGAAATTGCTGGGGGCGACCAGCAACGGCGCCAGCGGTGCGGAGCAGACTTATCCGCTGTTCAGCATGACCCCGCCGACGGTCTCCGATTATGTGCCGGCGGGCCAGGTGCCCGCGCACTTCTATGCCAACAGCGGCGACATCGTGGGCTTGCGCACGGGCGGCATCGTGTACCGGGGAACACTGAAGGGCGAAACGGGCCCGCTGGGCGTATGGTACGAAGGCGGTGGCGCCGTGGCCGTGCGCGCCGGGCGCGACATCGTCAATTCCGGCACGCCGCTCGGCAGTGTCGAAGGCGTGCCGGCTGGCGCGGCGGGATGGACCGGCCAGCCCTTTGCCAACAGTCCCGAGCTGCCGGAAAAGCCGGTCGTCTTCGCCAGCTCGTCGGCGCGCGGCAACCTCTTCGTGCACCGCCATGCCGATGACGTTTCCGTCGTCAGTGCCGGCCGCGATATCCGCTACAGCACTTTCTATGTGGCGGGGCCGGGCCAGCTGAACGTGAGCGCCGGGCGCGACCTGTACATGGCCGACAAGGCGGAATTGCGCAGCCTCGGTTCGATCATCGGCAGCGGTATCGGCGAACGCGGCAATGGCGCCGGCATCAGCGTGGCCGCCGGCGTGGGCCGCAACGGTCCCGACTATGCGGCCTTCGCGGCGCGCTACCTGGACCCGTCCAAGCTGGCCGATCCGGCCAAGCCGCTGGCCGACCAGGCCGGCAGCGCCGTGTATGTCTACGGCGGCAAGCTGACCCTGGCCGACTGGCTGCGCGGCCAGTTCGCCTACAGTGGCGACGAGGCGGGCGCGTCCGCCTTCCTCGGCACGAAGCAGGCGGAACTGGAAAAGGTCGGCCAGCAGAGGGGCGCCGTGCGGCGCGACTTGGCGCGCGAATACGCGCAGGTCAGCCAGCTGCACCTGGTGAACTGGCTGACGACGCGCTTTGGCGGCGACAGCGGCCTGGGCATCCGCTACGACCCGGCCACCGATGCGCGCAGCTTCTTTGCCGCCTTGCCGAAGGAGCAGCAGCAGGTTTACCTGAGCAATGTCTACTTTGCCGAACTGAAGGCGGCCGGGCGCGAGTACAACGATCCGGACGGCATGCGCCGCGGCAGCTATCTGCGCGGCCGGGAAGCGATCGCCACCCTGTTCCCATCGCAGGACAAGGCGGGCCAGAAGATCGAGTACCAGGGCGACCTGACGATGTTCAGCAGCGCGCTGTACACGGTCAACGGATACGGCGGCGTGTACACCAAGCGTCCCGTCGCGGGCGTGCGCTACCTGAGTCCGCAGGAATGGGTCGAGGCGGGCCGTCCCGACTACAACGTGCCTTACGTGACCGTCAACGACGCGGGCATTCACACGGATGCCGGCGGCGACATCGGCATCACGGTGCCGGGCGGGCGCGCGCTGATCGGCGTCGATGGCGGCTATGCGCCGGGCGAAGGCTCGGGCGTGCTGACGCAGGGACAGGGCGAGATCCAGATGTATGCGAAAGACAGCATCCTGCTGGGCCAGAGCCGCATCTTTACTACCTTCGGCGGCAACATCCTGGCCTGGTCGGCCACGGGCGACATCAACGCGGGCCGCGGCACCAAGTCCACCGTTGTCTACACGCCGCAGCGCCGCGCGTACGACAGCATCGGCCTGGTCAGCCTGTCGCCGAGCACGCCGGCCACGGGCGCCGGCATCGCCACCCTGAACCCGATCCCGGAGGTGCCGCCCGGCGACATCGACCTGATCGCCCCGCTGGGCAGCATCGACGCGGGCGAGGCGGGCATCCGCGTCTCGGGCAACGTCAACCTGGCGGCCTTGCAGGTGATCAATGCGGAAAACGTCCAGGTGCAGGGCAAGTCGGCGGGCCTGCCCGTGGTCGCCACCGTGAACGTGGGCGCATTGAGCAACGCCAGCGCGGCCGCCACGCAAGCCGTGACGGCGGCGCAGGACGTGCTGCAGCGCGAACGGGCCGCCACGCGCCAGGCGCAACCGTCGCTGTTCACGGTGAAGGTGCTGGGCTTTGGCAACGAGCAGGCGGACGAGGGCGGTGTTGGCAAGCACCAGGGCGGCGAACCGCAGGCGTCCAGCTATCAGCCGGCCGGCGTGGTGCAGGTGCTGGGCGCGGGGCCGTTGACGGCGCCGCAGCTGCAGGCGCTCACGCCGAACGAGCGGCGCGGCCTGCAACCGTGAGTTTTATGAACATTTGATGACATTCGGCAGTCGCCGCGCGCGGCGGCTGTCTAGGCATCAGTAGATCAGCATTAGCAACAAAAAAACGCCGGCCCAGCGCCGCAACACAGGGCAACCGTTTGATTTTAAGGTGAATGGAAGATGCGTGAGATGAAAAAACAGGGCAAGGGGGCAGCACCCGCGGCACCCGCGACCGCCTTGACGATGCTGTGCCTGGCCATGCTGGCGCTGCCCGGCATGGCGCGCGCGCAGGACGCGGTGCCGGCAGCCGCTCCCGTGGCCGCGCCGGAACGGCAGGTGACGATCGAGGAATACCTGGTGCGCGGCAATACCGTGCTCGATGCGCGCGCCATCGAAGAGGCGGTCACGCCCTTCCTGGGACCGGGCCGCACCCTGAAGGACGTGGAAGGGGCGCGCGACGCCCTCGTTGCGGCATATCAAGCCCGCGGCTACCAGTCCGTCTACGTGGACTTGCCGGAGCAGCAGGTGGAGCAGGGCGTGGTGGTGCTGCAGGTGAGCGAAACGAAGGTGGGACGCTTGCGCGTGGTCGGTGCGCAATACAACTCGCCGCTCGACGTGCGCCAGCAAGTGCCGGCCCTGACGGAGGGCAAAGTGCCCGACTTTACCCAGGCGCAGGTGGAACTGACGGCCCTGAACCGCGGTCCCAAGCGCCAGGTGATGCCCTTGGTCAAGCAGGGCAGCCTGCCCGGTACCATGGACGTGGACTTGAAAGTCGAGGACAGCAGCCCGTGGCGCGCCAGTGTCGGCTTGAACAATGATTACAGCGCCGATACCAAGAAACTGCGCAGCAGCGTCTCGGTCGGCCACGACAATCTGTGGCAGATGGGGCATAGCGCCACCATCAGCTTTTTCGGCACGCCGGGCGACCTGAACCAGACCAAGGTGTGGTCCGCCTCGTACGTGGCGCCCATCGGCACGCAGGGCTGGAGTCTGGAAGCGACGGGCTACCAGTCGAACAGCAACGTGGCCAGCACGGGCGGCACCAGCGTGCTGGGCAAGGGCCACGCGCTGGGCATGAAAGTCAACTACACGGTGCCCAACAGCGGCATCTGGTGGCACAGCTTTAGCGCCGGCATCGATTTCAAGGATAACCAGGAAGCGCTGCAGCTGAATGGCGCCGGCTCGAGCATCCCCTTGAAATATGTGCCGCTCAGCGTGGCCTACAACGGTTTTGCGCAGACGGACGCGGCGACGTATGGCCTGGGCCTGTCGCTGGTGGCCGGTACGCGCGCCGCGTTCGGCTATGGCAGCAACAGCGCAGCCTACGATAACAAGCGCTACAAGGCTACACCCAGCTTCCTCGTCCTGAAGGGCGACGCCAACGCCACCACTACCCTGGGCAGCGGCGCACAGCTGCATGGGCGCATGTCGGGCCAGCTGGCCGATGCGGCGCTCGTGTCGGGCGAACAGATGGCCGCCGGCGGCGCCAATTCCGTGCGCGGCTACCTGTCGGCCGAAGCGACGGGCGACTACGGCGTATCGGGCACGGTCGAATGGCGCACGCCCCAGCTGACGTATTTCAGCCGCCTGGAAAACTGGCGTTTGTTTGCCTTTGCCGATGGCGCGCGCCTGCGCCTGCGCGATCCGATGGTGGAACAGAAAGACCTGTTCGGCCTGGCCTCGGTGGGCGTGGGCAGCAGCTTCCAGTTCCTGCGCTACCTGAATGGCCGCATCGATTTTGCTTACCCGCTGCGCGATGGCCCGCGCACGCACAAACACGTGCGCCGCATCAATTTCAACCTGTCGGCCAGCTACTGACGGGCCAGCTCACCAGCACTGCACTTTTTTAGACTTTTCTTCGGAGAATCACTGTCATGCAACGTTTTCTTTTTTTGCTCACGATCCTGGGCACGCTCGTTCCCGGCCTGGCGCATGCCTGGTGGCAGCCCGACTGGGCTTACCGCAAACCCGTCACCGTCGACGCGGGTCCGAAGGCGGGCGCCGTGGGCGGCGATCCCGGCCGCATTCCCGTGCTGCTGCGTTTGCATTCGGGTAACTTCAACTTCGAAGGCGTCAGCGACAACGGCGCCGACCTGCGCTTCGTGGCGGGCGACGATAAAACGGTGCTGAACCACCAGATCGAACAGTTCAACCCGCTCTTGGGCATCGCCCTGATCTGGGTCGATGTGCCGGCCCTGACGGCGGGCACGCCGCAGCAGCTGTGGATGTACTACGGTAATCCGAAGGCGCCCGCTTCCGGCAATGGCCAGCGCACGTTCGACCCCGATTACAGCCTCGTGTACCACTTCACCGAGCCTGGCGTGCCTTCGCGCGACAGCACTGCCTACGGCAACCACGCCCAGACGGCCGTGCCGGCGCTCGACGGTTCCGTCATCGGCGCCGGCGCCCGCCTGGGTACCGCACCGCTGATGCTGCCTGCCTCGCCTTCGCTGGCGCTGGCCGCCGGCGCGCCGTTCACCTTTTCCGCCTGGGTGCGTCCCGACAACCTGGGCCCCCAGCAAGTGCTGTATGCGCGCCGCGATGGCGCCAGTGAATTGCTGATCGGTGTCGACCAGGGTGTGCCTTTCGTGCAGGTGAATGGCCAGCGCAGCAAGCCCGGCCAACCGATCCAGGCCGCGCAATGGTCGCACCTGGCTGTCAAGGCCGACAAGAACAACGTGGCCCTGTACGTGGGCGGCCGTCCAGCCGTCTCGCTGGCCACCGCGCTGCCAGCCTTCAGCACAGCCGCTTCGGTGGGCGCCGATGCGCCGCCGGTCGCTGCCGGTACTTCCACGCTGAACAACTTCACGGGCGCCATTGACGAGCTGCGCCTGTCGCGCACGGCCCGCGCCGACGCCCTGCTGCTGGCCGATGCCGTCTCGCAAGGTTCCGAATCGCGCCTGGCCGTGTTTGGCGCCGATGAACAGCAGGCGGGCAAAAGCCATTTCGGCTTCATCATCGCCGCCATGCCGCTCGACGCCTGGATTGTCGTCGGCGTGCTGGGCCTGATGATGGTCTTGTCGTGGATCATCATGATCGGCAAAGGCCGCAGCTATGGCGCCATCTCGCGCGCCAATGCGCAATTCATGCAGTCGTTCCACGAAGCGGCCGGCGCGCCGCTGGACCACCTGGCGCGCAACGGCAAGCTGAGCGCTTCCGTGAAGACGGATTCCTCGCTGTGGCGCCTGTATGACGTGGCCATCGACGAGATGCGCCGCCGCCACGACCGCGGCTACGACTTGAATGCCGTCTCGAACGCGACCATCGGCGCCATCCGCGCCGCCATGGATGGCGTGATGGTGCGCGAAAGCGAGCGCATGTCGAAACGCATGATCTGGCTGTCGACCACCATCGAAGGCGCGCCGTACGTCGGCCTGTTCGGCACCGTGATCGGCATCATGCTGGTGTTCGTCGTGGCGGCCATGGCCGGCGCCGTGGACATCAACTCGGTGGCGCCGGGCATGGCGGCAGCATTGCTGTGTACGGCTGCCGGCCTGGGCGTGGCGATTCCCGCGCTGTTCGGCTACAACTGGCTGTCCTCGCGTTCAGACGCCATCGTCGCCGATATGGCCGTCTTCGTCGACGAATTCGCCACGCGCTTGGCTGAAGAGCAGGGCGACGGACGCCAGATGCGTCCCGTGCTGCAACAGGCGTGAGGGGCGCATAACCATGGCCACCTCCGCCAAGTTTACCCCCCGCAAGCGTAGCGGCGGCATCAACATCACGCCCTTCGTCGACGTGCTGCTGGTGGTGCTGGTGATTTTTATTCTGACCAGCAACGCCAGCATTCCCGGCATCAAGGTCGACCTGCCCAAGGCCAGTTCGGCCATGGCGCTGGAAAAACCGAAGACCAAGGCCATCACCATCGACAACGCGGGCCAGGTCTTCCTCGACGCCTATCCCGTCACCTTGCCCGAGCTGGAAGAGCGCTTGCGCACGGAAAAGGCGCTGACGCCCGACTTCCCCGTGATCGTGCGTGGCGATGCTGCCGTGCAATACGCGAAAGTGGTCGAAGTGCTGGACTTGCTGCGCCGCATAGACCTGAACCAGGTGGGTCTGGTGACCGGCAAGCCGGCATGAGGAGCGCAAGGTGAAGCGTGACGACATGATGAAGATGGCCGCCCCGGAAGCGTCGGGCGCGGCGCAGTGGTGGCGCCGCTGGGGCGGCGTGGCCGGCGGCGTGCTGCTGGCCGGCGCGCTGGCCGCGCTGGTCTGGTATTTGCTGTCCGACACGGCCGCCACCAAGCGCGAAGTGGCGGCCCCGCCCATGCTGATGCTGCCCCCTCCGCCGCCACCGCCGCCGGAACCGGAAAAACTGCCGGAGCCGACGCCGGACAAGGTGGTGCCGGAAGTGTCGGAGCCGGAACCGACGCCGGCCGACAAACCCATGGATGACGCGCCGGAAAGCCCGTCGCCGGACAAGGGCGACCCCGTCACCATCGACGGCGCGGCGCAGGCTGGCAGCGACGCCTTCGGCATCCAGGCCGGACGCGGAGGCGGCATGACGGGCGGCGGCGGTGGCGGCGGCCTCGGCGCGGGATCGTATGGCCGCTATGTCGCCAACGCGCTGCAACTGGCCTTTGCCCGCGACCCGCGCACGCGCCAGCTGGCGTTTGCCGACATCCGCGTCGACCTGTGGCTCGATGCGGAAGGCCGGACGTTGAAGGTCCACCTTGTGCAAGGCACGGGCAATGCGCAGACGGATGAGCAAGTGCTGGCCATGGTGCGCGATTTCCGCGCCGATGAGCGGCCACCGGCGTCCCTGCGTTTCCCGGCCCGCGTTTCCATTAAAGGTCGGCGCCCGTAAGCGCATGAACCAATTCCTCATTTACCGAAAGAAGCGATGAATTCCTTATTTTCTCCCTCACAGCACCTGCGCCGCCTTCCGCTGGCGCTCGCTGCCCTGGCCCTGAGCGTGGCGGCAGGCGCGGTACAAGCGCAGACGGCACCTGCCGACATCACCATGGTCAAACTGATCCGCGGCCTGATCCAGAGCGGCGCCCTGAACAAGGATGCCGGCGAGGCGCTGCTGGCGCAGGCGCAGAGCGAAGCGCTGGCCGCAGCGCAAGCCCGTCCGGCCGCCGCGCCGGCCGCCCTGGCGCAGGTACAGCCGGGCGACGTGCGCGTGCCGTATATTTCGCAAACCGTGCGCGAGCAGATCCGCGACGAGATCAAGGGCCAGGTCATGGCCGAAGCAAAAGCGGGCGGCTGGGCGGCGCCGAATGAAACGCCAGCCTGGACCAAGCGCATCCGCCTGGAAGGCGACGTGCGCGCGCGCTACGAATCGCGCTACTACGACATGGCCAACAGCAATATCGAGATCGACTGGCGCTCGCTCAACAGCGGCAGCGGCTACGATGTCAATTCGAACACCAACCTGGCCCTGCCGGCGTTGCTCAACACGCGCGAAGACCGCAAGCATTTGCTGCGCGCGCGCGCCCGCCTGGGCATCCTGGCCGACATTTCCGACACCACGCAAGCAGGCATTCGCCTGGCCAGCGGCAATGACGACAGCCCCGTGTCCACCACGCAAACCCTCGGTGGCGGCCTGGGCAAGAAAAACATCTGGCTGGACCAGGCCTGGCTGTCGTACCAGCCCGCTTCTTGGCTGAAACTGACGGCGGGCCGCTTCGATAACCCGTTCGTGTCTGGCGACGAACTGTTCTCCAGCGAACTCAATTTCGACGGCATCGCCGCCAAGGTGCAGCAACCGCTCGGCGACAGCAAGGACGTTACCGTCTTCGGTACCCTGGGCCTGATTCCGCTCGAGTATTCGTCCGACAATGCGCCTAGCCGCAGCCAGGCAAAAATGTCCAGCGAAAACAAGTGGCTGCTCGGTGCGCAAGTGGGCGCCTCGTGGAAAATCAATAGCGACCATCAATTGCGCGGCGCCTTGGCCTACTACAACTTCCGCAACATCAGCGGCGAGTATTCGCAGCCGTGCGCGCTGTACGCGGGCGCCGATGGCTGCAACACGGACTGGTCGCGTCCATCGAGCATGCAAAAAGGCAATAGCTTGATGTTATTGCGCAATATCGCCCTGAACCCGCTGGACCCGGCCAATACGCCGCAGCCGCAATTCGTGGGCCTGGCCTCGAAATTCCGCCTGGCCAACCTGAATGCGCGCTGGGATAGCAAGGTGGCGGGCGGCACGGACTTGCGCATCGAAGGCGATTATGTGCGCAACATGGCGTATGACAAGAACGCCATGTGGGCGCGCGCCAAGGGCGGCATCATGAACAACTTCGGCGGCACGGGCGGCGTCTCGCAAGCCGATTTCAAGAGCGGCGGCAATGCCTACATGCTGCAGGCAACCCTGGGCAAGGCCAGCCCGGCCGCGCGCGGCGACTGGAACGTTTTACTGGGCTACAAGCGCATCGAACCGGACGCCTTGCCTGACGCCTACAACGATTCCACCTTCCACCTGGGCGGCACGAATGCGCGCGGCTACTACCTGGGCGGCGCGTATGCGCTCGACAAGAACACGTGGCTGAACGGCCGCTGGACGTCGAGCCGCGAAGTGTTCGGTTCGGCGCTGTCGATCGACACCTTGCAAATCGAATTGAACGCGCGTTTCTAAGGAGCCACGATGTTGATATCCAAGAAAATGCGCCTGCCTTTGCTGCTGCTGAGCTTGCTGGCCGCCGGCATGGCCCAGGCGCAGAAGGGGCAAAGCATGGAAGAGCGCTTGCGGGCCGAGTTGCGCAACGTGACGGCGCAACTGCAGCAGACGCGCGGCGAGCTGGAATTGCTCAAAGCCAAGGGCGTACCTGTCGCCAAGGCGGCGCCCGCTGCCGCCGCGCCCGCCAGCGACGGCTTGAAAAAGGAGCTGGCGCGCAGCCAGTCGCAGCTGGCGCAGGAGCGCGCGCAGCGGGAAAAACTGGCAGCCGAGCAACAGCGCGGCGCCGCCGCCGCGCAAGAGGCAACGGCCAGCCTGGCGCAGTACCGCCAGGCCAGCGAACGGCTGGCCGCCACGGGCAAGCAGCTGGAAGCGGAGCGTGCGCGCCTCGACGGCGAAGTGACGTCCCAGCGGGGCGCCCTGGCGCGCTGCGAAAGCAAGAATGCCCAGCTGTATGCGGCCGGGCAGGACATTCTGCAAGCGTATGAAGGGCTCGACGTGCTGGACGTGATGAAGGCGCGCCAGCCGTTCGCCGCGCAAAGCCGGGTAAAACTCGAGCAAATCGCGCAGCAGTACGGCGATCAGCTGTACCAGGGCCGCTTTAATGCGCGTCAAACAGAAACACCGGCCGCGTCCACGCCGGCCCCCCAATAATTTTTTTTGAAATGAATGGAATGACGATGGAAAATACCAACAATTTGCTGAGCACCCTGAACGCGGAACAAACGGCCGACGCCATCAAGGCGGCCGGCTGCGCCGTGACCAGCATCGAACACGACGGCGTCGTGCGTCTGCACAGCGCCAGCCATGGCATCGGCTTCCAAGTGCTGTGGGGCAATGAAGCAGCGCCTGGCCAGTACGCGGATCTGACCCTGAGCTGCCCGCTGCGCGTGCAGGGCGGCGACTTGCCGGCCGGCTTGCTGGCCGAATGGCACCGCAGCAAGCGTTTTGCCCGCGTGGCCCAGCATGGCGATTTCGTCGTGCTGGAAATGGATGTGCTGGTCGCCGGTGGCGTCAGCCGCGAGTACCTGAATATCAATCTGCAACTGTGGACGCAGATGATGGGCCAGTTCTTCTTGTTTTTGCGCAACTTTACGCCAGCCGATACGAGCACCGCACCGGTAGTCGAAGCCGCCAGCGTGGCGGAAGAAGAAACTGTGCCTGCCTGATAAGCGGGCCAATGGCGGTGAAAAAAGGCCCATGACGGGCCATTTTTGCCGTCTGCGGGTCCCAAGTGTCGCATTAAATACTTATTTTTTAGGCATCGCGCATTAAAACTGCTCAAAGAGCGTGTGTGAATCAAGCCAGCAACGGCCGTATGGCGGATAATATTGCCTGTTGCCGATTTGGATACGACCTTTACACAAATATGCGCCCCATGGATTTTACCCGCGACGAAACCAGTGAAACCCCAGTTGCCCCGGCCAGCGCGCCGGGAGCGCCTTTGCCGTATGCCGTCGCCACCTGGCTGCAGCGGGTGGAGGCTGCCGCCCATCCGAAAGCCGTGCTGACGATTGCCGAGCCGGACCCCAAACTCAACGCGCATCGATTGATCTACGTGCTGGCGCCCACCAGCGGTGGCCGCCATGTGGCCCTGTGCCTGTACAAGGCGCGGCTGCGCCCGAATGGCGACGTGGCGGCGGCGTCCCCCATCAGCGAAATCTTTTCGCTGCTGTCGGCGCCCCCCACATTCCTGACACCGGCCGACGAAGACCTCGTGCGTTTCTTCGTGGCCATGCGCAGCGGACAGAATTCGCAGACGGGCAGCGCCACGGAGCCGAAGGGCAAGGTGGGCGCGGCCCTGCTGAAAATGCTGGCCGAGCAAGATAAACTGTTGTGGGCCAATTCCTGGGCCGACGTCGGCAATGGCCTCGTGTACCCGTTGAAGGAAGGTCCCGTGCGTCCCGCCCGCCTGTTCTGGCGCGACGAAGGCAAGACCATGCGCCTGGGCTGGCAAGTGGACCCGCCGGAAGGCGCGAAGCACCATGGCGCCGACCAGATCGACTACATGCTGCCCACCGATCCGCCGTGGTACATCGACAATCTGTCGTGCGGCGTGCTGGAACTGAACCAGGGCGGCTCCGATATTTCCCTGGCCGATTTGCAGGCGCTGGTGGCGCAGGCGCCGCCGCTCAATGCGAACGACAAGGTGCGCGTGTCGCAACTGCTGCTGGCGCAGGGGTTGCAGCATTTGATGCCGCTGCCGCAGCCGTTGCCGCAGCGCTTGCGCAAGGACGTGCCGGCGCAACCGGTCTTGCTGCTCGATAGCGCCATGCTGGCCGATGGCAGCGCGCAGCGCTGGAGCGACTTCGCCGTGCTGTCCTACGACTACGATGGCGAGCGCGTCGCGTTCGACCCGTCGCAGCGCGTGGTGCGGCAAGTGGGCGAGGTGACGGAAATCATCCAGAGAAACACGGTCGACGAAGCGCGCGCGCTGGCCACCCTGGCCGAGCTGCAGTTCAAGAAGCCGGGTTCGGCTCCCTTGAGCGGCTTGAAGGGCGCCTTGCAACTGCCGTCCCAGGCGGAATGGCTGCGTTTTGCCGAATCCGGCATCGACGCCTTGCTGGAGCAGGGCTGGATCGTGGAAAAAACGGCCAAGTACCGCTACGACGTGAGCGACGTGGGCGACTGGTACGCGGACATCGACGACCAGGACCCGGACAGCGGCAACGCCTGGTTCGAGCTGGAACTGGGCATCGTCGTCAATCACGAAAGAGTGCCGCTGCTGCCCGTGCTGGTGCAGCTGATCCGCAACGCGCCCAACGATTTCAACCCGAAAGTCATCGACGCGCATGCCGACGATGACCAGATGCTGGCGACCTTGCCGGACGGCACGCGCGTGGCCCTGCCGTGGGGCCGTGTGCGCCCCATCCTGAACACGCTGGGGGAACTGTATTTCAGCGACAAGATCAAACATGCGGTGCGCATGTCGACCCTGGACGCGGCGCGCCTGGAAGAGCTGGCGCGCGGCCTGGAGCTGCAGTGGACGGGCGGCGAGCAGTTGCGCGCCATGGGCCGCAAGCTGAGCCAGTTCGGCTCCGTGCAAAAAGTGGCGGCCCCAGCCGGCTTGCAGGCCACCTTGCGCGATTACCAGGCCGACGGCCTGGCGTGGATGCAATTCCTGCGCGACCATGACCTGGCGGGCATCCTGGCCGATGACATGGGCCTTGGTAAAACCGTGCAAACGCTGGCGCATATCCTGGTGGAAAAGGAAGCGGGCCGTTTGACGCATCCGGCCCTGGTGATTGCACCAACAAGTTTGATGGGCAACTGGCAGGACGAGGCGGCAAAATTTGCGCCCAGCCTGAAGGTGTTGCTGTTGCAAGGCAAGGACCGCGCCCAGCAATTCGACCAGATCGACCAATGCGACCTGGTGCTAACCACCTACGCCCTGTTGCCGCGCGATGAAGAAACCTTGCGCGAGCACGATTTCCACCTGGTTATCCTCGACGAATCGCATTACATCAAGAATACGCGCAGCAAGGCGGCGCAAAGCGCGGGCCTGCTGCGCGCGCGCCACCGCCTGTGTTTGTCCGGCACGCCGCTGGAAAACCACCTGGGCGAGCTCTGGTCGCAATTCCACTTCCTGCTGCCGGGCTTGCTGGGCGACGAGAAGACCTTCAACACTCAGTTCCGCCATCCGATCGAGCGCCAGGACGATCCGCTGCGCCGCATGCTGCTGAATCGCCGCATCAAGCCCTTCCTGCTGCGCCGCACGAAAGACAATGTGGCCAAAGAGCTGCCGCCGAAGACGGAAATGGTGCGCAAGGTGGAATTGACGGGGCCGCAGCGCGACCTGTATGAAACCGTGCGTCTTGCGATGGATCAAAAAGTACGCGAAGAAATCGACAAGAAGGGCGTGGCGCGCAGCCAGATCGTCATCCTTGAAGCGTTGCTGAAACTGCGGCAAGTGTGTTGCGACCCCCGCCTGGTGAAATCCTTGCCGGCGAAGAAGCAGTCGGCCGGTTCGGCCAAGCTGCTCGACCTGATGCAGATGGTGGAAGACTTGCTCGACGAAGGGCGCAAAATCCTCGTCTTCTCGCAATTTACCAGCATGCTGGAATTGATCGAGGAAGAACTCGAGTCGCGCGACATTCCCTACGCCTTGCTGACGGGCGAAACGAAAGACCGGGGCGCGCAAGTGGCGGCCTTCCAGCAGGGCGCCGTGCCGATTTTCCTGATCAGCCTGAAAGCGGGCGGCGTGGGCCTGAACCTGACGGCGGCCGACACGGTCATCCACTACGACCCGTGGTGGAATCCGGCGGCGGAAAACCAGGCCACGGACCGCGCCTGGCGCATCGGCCAGGACAAGCCCGTGTTCGTCTACAAATTGATTGCCAAGGGCACGCTGGAAGAAAAAATCCAGCTGCTGCAGCAAAAGAAATCGGAACTGGCGCAATCGATCCTGGCCGAAGGCGAGTCGCAAAAGATGGCCCTCACGCAGGAAGACTTGCAGCAGATTTTCGCCCCGCTGGAAGATTAACGCCGCCGCACGCTTATACTTGGCGCTTCTTTCCTGCCAGGTATACCGCATGCTGCCCTTTCTCCTTCTGCTGCTTGCCGGCGTCATTCTCATGGCGCTGCGTTTCGTCCAGCTGCGCCGCGCCCTGCTGCGCGCGCGGGCGGGCGAGACGCAGTTCCGCCTGCTGGCCGAGCACGGCCGCGACGCGGCCTTCCTGCTCGACGCCACCAGCCTCGAATTGCTCTACATCAGCCCCGCCGCACAGCGCCTGACGGGCCATGACCTGGCCGCCTTGCAGAGCCACGCGGCGCGCCTGGCGCAAGACGTGCCGGCCCGGCTGCAGCGCTGGCGTGATGGCGATAGCAGCCGCTTGACCTTGCTGCGCGAAGTGGAATTGCCGCACGCCGACGGCCGCCTGCTGGCGCTGGAAATCAGCTCGACCATCGTGCCCGCGGCGGCCGGGCGGGGCGTGACCTTGGCGGGCACGGTGCGCGACGTCAGCGCGGCCCAGGCGCAGGAAGCGGAACGGGAAAAGGAGCAAAAGCGCTTCGCCTCGATGCTGTCGCATGAATTTCGCACGCCGCTGGCCACCATCGACGGCGCCATCCAGCGCCTCGTCTCGACTTCCACGCAAGCGGACGAGGCCACGCGCAAGCGCTATGTGAAAATCCAGACGGCCGTCGACCGTTTGTTGTCCATGATCGACGACTACCTGTCACCTGAACGCATGGCGGCCATCGGCCGCGAGCGGGCCGCCGACGGCATCGCGCCGCTGGCCTTGCTGCAGCAGGCGGTCGCCACCGTGCCGGCCAGCCACACGGTGCAGCTGGAACTCGACGAAGACTTGCCGGCCAGGCTGCGCTGCGACGTGCCCGGCATGGCCCTGTGCCTGAAAATTCTGCTCGACAACGCCGTCAAGTTCAGCCCGCCGGGCAGCGCCATCGCCTTGTCGGCCAGGCTGGTGCCCGAGGGCGGCGTGGCGCTGTGCGTGCGCGATGCGGGGCCCGGCTTGCGGGAAGAAGAACTGGCGCAGTTGTTTGAAAAAAGTTTCCGTGGAATCGATGCCACGCATCCCGGTGCGGGCCTGGGCCTGTACATGGCGCGCGCCGTGGTGGAGGTGCATGGCGGGAGTTTGCAGGGGCATAATCTGCCCGAAGGAGGGGCGCTTTTCCGGATTTGGCTGCCGCTTCCTGTCTAGACAAGGAAAAGCCTTGCTTCCGCTGAAGGCAACCGTGATAATTCCTTGACGTAAACCTATTGTGCCGTCCATGATGGTGTAGAAGTGCATGGCATGATTTTGCCCTCGGTGTGCTCACTAACGGAAGAATGGCGTTGCAATGACGAAAATACTGATCGTCGAAGACAATCTCGACTACGCCGAAGACATGGCGGAGTTCCTCGTAGAGCTCGAACACGAAGTCCATATCACCAGCTCCGCTGGCGGCATGTGGACCGCGTTGAGTCATGGCAATGTCGGCGTGGTCGTACTGGACCTGGGCTTGCCTGATGAAGATGGTTTCAACGTCATCCCCCGCATGCGCCAGCTGTATCCGCAAATCGGCGTGCTGGTGCTGACGGGGCGTGTCGCTTTC
The DNA here is from genome assembly GCF_029690045.1 of Janthinobacterium rivuli. Taxonomy (NCBI): domain Bacteria; kingdom Pseudomonadati; phylum Pseudomonadota; class Betaproteobacteria; order Burkholderiales; family Oxalobacteraceae; genus Janthinobacterium; species Janthinobacterium rivuli. The sequence goes on along the minus strand of NZ_CP121464.1, from coordinate 154,169 downwards.
GACAGCCGCATCCTCGGCTTGCGCCTCGGTGCCGACCACTATCTGACCAAGCCGATCAAATTCCCCGAACTGGCTGCCCACATCGAGGCGCTCGACCGCCGCGTCGGTCCGCAAGATCCCGTACCCGAGCCAGGCAAGTGGACCTTGAAAGTAAGCGCTCGCCAACTTGAGCTGATGGGCGCCGTGATCGCCCTGACGGAGAAGGAATTTAACTTCCTGCACCTGCTCACCATCAACACCCGCCCCGTGCCGCGCGACGTCATCGTGGCCGGCATGGGCGGCGAAGATCCCGATGCGGGCCGGCGGGTCGACATGCTCGTGTACCGCCTGCGCAAGAAAGCCAAGACGGGCCTGGGCCAGGATTTGCCGCTGCGCAGCGCGTATGGCGAGGGCTACAGCCTGTCGGCCAGTTTCAACCTGTCCTGATAGTCCCTATTGCGCCGTCCGCAAGTGGCCGGCGCGATAAAAGGGACAGAGTCAACCGCTTTTTTCAGCATTTTAAATAAAACAGGGTCAGAGTCGCGTCACTCGCGCATACTGTGTAAAATCAAGGCCTTAGCCTATTTTACTGACGCTTGCCATGGCCCGTTTGCCCCGCCTCATCATTCCAGCACTGCCCCATTACGTGATCCAGCGCGGCAGCAACCGCCAGAACGTGTTCCAGGACGCCGCCGACTACGCGCAGTTTTTGTCCTGGCTGAAAACGGGCGCAAAAATGTTCAAGGTGGCCATTCACGCCTATGTTTTATTGCCTGATCAGCTACATTTACTGGCTACGCCCAGCGATGCGACGGGCCTGGGCCAGCTGATGCAGTGGCTGGGGCGCTATTACGTGCCGTATTTCAACCAGAAATACGGTCGCGAAGGCGCCTTGTGGCAGGGACGCTACAAAACGTCCATCATCGACCCCGACAATTTCTTCCTCACTTGCTGCCGCTACCTGGAATGCGTGCCCGTGCAAACGGGCCTGGCGGCTCAGGCGCTCGACCATGCTTGGTCCAGCTATGCCCACCATGCGGGCGTGCGACCCGATCCCGTCATCACCGACCACGCGCTGTACTGGGCGCTGGGCAACACGCCGTTCGACCGCGAGGCGGCGTACCTGCGCCTGTTCGAGCAAGGCCTGGGCAGCAGCCAGGTGAAGGTCGTGGAGCAGGCTGTACTGAAGGGCTGGCCGCTCGGTTCGGACGCTTTCAAGCAGGCGCTGGAGCAGAAAATGCAGCGGCAAGTGCTGCCTGCCAAGCGCGGCCGTCCCCGCAAAGTCGTGGCCGAATCAGACGATAATTGAAAAGCATTCGCATTTAAAACAAAAAATGGTTCCTTTCTTATCTTTTATTGAAATTGCTGCGACTATGTCCCTATTAAATTTTTAGAGCGACGGAATCGAATTTAATTCGACTCCGACCCTAATTGTTCTGGTTGAGTTTTTTGTTGCGTTGCACTACTCTAGTTTTTCGATAGTCATATGCAGCGGAGAAGCCCATGAAAGCGCAAGGCCTGTACGACCCAGCCAATGAACACGATGCCTGCGGCGTCGGTTTCGTCGCCCATATCAAGGGCAACAAGACCCATTCGATCGTCGAACAGGGTTTGCTGATTCTGAAAAACCTCGATCACCGGGGCGCCGTGGGCGCCGATGCGCTGATGGGCGATGGCGCTGGCATCCTAATCCAGATTCCTGACCAGTACTACCGCGAAGAAATGGCCAAGCAGGGCGTGGAATTGCCGCCGCCTGGCGAATACGGCGTGGGCATGGTCTTCCTGCCGAAGGAACACGCATCGCGCATCGCTTGCGAACAGGAAATCGAACGCGCCGTGCGCATCGAGGGACAAGTCGTGCTGGGCTGGCGCAACGTGCCCATCGATACGGACATGCCGATGTCGCCCACCGTGCGCGCCAAAGAGCCCGTCATCCGCCAGATCTTCATCGGCCGCGGTCCGGACATCATGGTCACCGACGCGCTTGAGCGCAAACTGTATGTGATCCGCAAATCGTCGGGCCACGCCATCCAGGCCTTGAAACTGCTGCACGGCAAGGAATTCTTCGTGCCGTCGATGTCGGCGCGCACCATCGTCTACAAAGGCTTGCTGCTGGCCGACCAGGTCGGCGTGTACTACAAGGACTTGCAGGATGCGCGCTGCATCTCGGCCCTGGCCCTCGTGCACCAGCGTTTCTCGACGAATACTTTCCCGGAGTGGCCGCTGGCCCACCCGTACCGCCTGATCGCGCACAATGGCGAGATCAACACCGTCAAAGGCAACTTCAACTGGATGCGCGCGCGCGAAGGCGTCATGAAGTCGGCCGTGCTGGGCGACGACCTGCAAAAACTCTTCCCCCTGATCTATGAAGGCCAGTCCGACACGGCGTGCTTCGACAATGCGCTGGAACTGCTGCTGATGGCCGGCTATCCGATCGCCCAGGCGATGATGATGATGATTCCGGAAGCGTGGGAAAACCACACGACGATGGATGACAACCGCCGCGCCTTCTATGAATACCACGCCGCCATGATGGAACCGTGGGATGGCCCTGCCGCCATGGCGTTTACGGATGGCCGCCACATCGGCGGCACCCTGGACCGCAACGGCTTGCGTCCCGCGCGCTACATCGTCACGGACGACGACCTGGTGGTGATGGCGTCGGAATCGGGCGTGCTGCCGATCCCTGAGTCGAAAATCATCCAGAAATGGCGTTTGCAGCCTGGCAAAATGTTCCTGATCGACCTGGAAGCGGGCCGCATCATCGACGACCAGGAACTGAAAAACACCTACGCCAACGCCAAGCCGTATAAAGCGTGGATCAACTCGGTGCGCATCAAGCTCGACGAGATCAAGATGGCCGAAGGTCAAGCCAAGCTGGACCGCGCGCAAGGCGAAAAAGAGCAGCCATCGTTGCTGGACCGCCAGCAAGCGTTCGGTTATACCCAGGAAGACTTGAAATTCCTCATGGCGCCAATGGCCGTGGCCGGCGAAGAGGCGACAGGTTCGATGGGCAATGACTCGCCGCTGGCCGTCATGTCGAACAAGTTGAAACCGCTGTATAACTACTTCAAGCAGTTGTTCGCGCAAGTGACGAATCCGCCGATCGACCCGATCCGCGAAGCGATGGTGATGTCGCTCGTGTCCTTCATCGGCCCGAAACCGAACTTGCTCGATACGAACAACGTCAACCCGCCGATGCGCCTGGAAGTGGCGCAGCCCGTGCTGGGCTTTGACGACATGGCCCGTTTGCGCAACATCAGCGCCCACACGGGCGGCAAGTTCAAGTCCTACGAACTGGACATCTGCTACCCGCTGGCCTGGGGCAAGGAAGGCGTGGAAGCCTGCCTGGCTTCGCTGTGCGCGGAAGCCGTCGATGCCGTGAAATCCGGCCACAACATCCTGATCGTCTCGGACCGCGCCATTTGCGCGGACCAGGTGGCGATCCCTGCGCTGCTGGCCACCTCGACCGTGCACCAGCACTTGGTGAGCAAGGGCTTGCGCGCCTCCACCGGCCTCGTCGTGGAAACGGGCTCCGCCCGCGAAACGCACCACTTCGCCTTGCTGGCCGGCTACGGCGCGGAAGCCGTCCACCCGTACCTGGCCATGGAAACCCTGGCCGAGATGGCGCACGGCTTGCCGGGCGACTTGTCGGGTGACAAAGCCATCTACAACTACACCAAGGCAGTGGGTAAAGGCTTGATGAAGGTCATGTCGAAGATGGGCATTTCGACCTACATGTCGTACTGCGGCGCGCAAATCTTCGAAGCCATCGGCCTGAACAAGTCGCTGGTCGACAAATACTTCAAGGGCACGGCCTCGAACGTGGAAGGCATCGGCGTGTTTGAAGTGGCGGAAGAAGCGCTGCGCCTGCACGCGCTGGCTTTCGGCAACGATCCCGTGCTGTCCGACAAGCTCGACGCGGGCGGCGAATATGCATTCCGCGTGCGCGGCGAAGACCATATGTGGACGCCGGACGCGATTGCCAAGCTGCAGCATTCCACGCGCAGCAACAATTTCTCCAGTTACAAAGAATATGCGCAAATCATCAACGACCAGAGCCGTCGCCACCTGACCCTGCGCGGCCTGTTCGAGTTCAAGCTCGACCCGACCAAGGCCATCCCGCTCGATGAAGTGGAACCGGCCAAGGAAATCGTCAAGCGTTTTGCTACCGGCGCCATGTCGCTCGGCTCGATCAGCACGGAAGCGCACGCGACGCTTGCGGTGGCCATGAACCGCATCGGCGGCAAGTCGAACACGGGCGAGGGCGGCGAAGATCCGAACCGCTACACGCAGGAATTGAAGGGCATCCCGATCCGCCAGGGCGACACCATGGCGTCCATCGTGGGCGCCGAGCAGATCGTCGTCGATATTCCGCTGCAGGAAGGCGATTCCATGCGTTCGCGCATCAAGCAGGTGGCGTCGGGACGTTTCGGCGTCACGGCCGCCTACCTGAACTCGGCCGACCAGATCCAGATCAAGATGGCGCAGGGCGCCAAACCGGGCGAAGGCGGCCAGTTACCTGGCCATAAAGTGTCGGAATACATCGCCAGCCTGCGCTTTTCCGTGCCGGGCGTGGGCCTGATTTCGCCGCCGCCGCACCACGATATCTATTCCATCGAAGATCTGGCGCAGCTGATCCATGACTTGAAGAACGCCAATCCGCGCGCCTCGATTTCCGTCAAACTGGTGTCGGAAGTGGGTATCGGCACGGTGGCCGCCGGCGTGACCAAGGCGAAAGCCGACCACGTGGTCGTTGCCGGCCATGACGGCGGCACGGGCGCCTCGCCATTGTCGTCCGTGAAGCATGCGGGCACGCCGTGGGAGCTGGGTCTGGCCGAAACGCAACAAACCTTGGTCTTGAACGGCTTGCGCAGCCGTATCCGCGTGCAGGCCGACGGCCAGATGAAGACGGGCCGCGACGTGGTCATCGCCGCCCTGCTGGGCGCCGACGAGATCGGTTTCGCCACGGCGCCGCTGGTGGTCGAAGGCTGCATCATGATGCGCAAATGCCATTTGAACACGTGCCCGGTGGGCGTGGCCACGCAAGATCCGGTGCTGCGCGCCAAGTTCTCGGGCAAACCCGAGTATGTCGTCAATTACTTCTTCTTCGTTGCCGAAGAAGCCCGTCAATTGATGGCACAGCTGGGCATCCGCACGTATGATGAACTGATCGGCCGTGTGGACTTGCTGGACAAATCGAAGGCGATTTCGCACTGGAAGGCGCAAGGCCTGGACTTCTCGGCCATCTTCTACAAGCCGGAAACCCCGGATGGCCAAGCCTGCCGCCACGTGGAATTCCAGGACCATGCGCTGGAAAAGGCGCTCGATCACAAGCTGATCGCGCAAGCGCGCGCGGCGCTGGAAAAGGGCGAGCGCGTCTCCTTCATCTCGCCCGTGCGCAACCTGAACCGCACGGTGGGCACCATGCTGTCCGGCGAAGTGGCGAAGAAATACGGTCACGCCGGCTTGCCGGACGACACCATCCACATTCAATTGCAAGGCACGGCGGGCCAGTCGGCCTGCGCCTTCCTGGCGCACGGCATCACGATCGACCTGGTGGGTGAAGGCAACGATTACGTGGGCAAGGGCTTGTCGGGTGGGCGCATCATCGTGCGGCCCAATACCGAGTTCCGCGGCTGGGCCGTGGACAACATCATCATCGGCAATACGGTGCTGTACGGCGCCATCGCCGGCGAAGCGTTCTTCAATGGCGTGGCCGGTGAACGCTTTGCCGTGCGCAACTCGGGCGCCACCACGGTGGTCGAGGGCCTGGGCGACCATGGCTGCGAATACATGACGGGCGGCACGGTGGTGGTGCTGGGCAACACGGGACGCAACTTCGCGGCCGGCATGTCGGGCGGCATCGCCTATGTATATGACCCGGCCGGCGACTTTGCCAGCAAGTGCAACACGGCCATGGTCAGCCTGGACAAGGTCGTGTCCGCAGCGGAACAGCATCTCGACCGCGACGCCTGGCATACCCAGCACCGCGACGGCGTGCCGGAAGCCGACGAGGTCATCCTCAAGCGCCTGATCGAGCGTCACTTCAAGCACACGGGCAGCACGCGCGCCCGTGTCCTGCTGGATGACTGGGCCGCGGCGCGCGGCAAGTTCGTGAAAGTCTTCCCGAACGAATACAAGCGCGCGCTGATCGAGATGGCAGCTGACGCCGCCATGGAAGTGCAAGCCGTCGCCGCCTGAGCCAGCCGAGATGAATGTGAAGGGAGCGGCCGCGCCGCTCCCGCCAGCTAAAAATACAAAGGAACTATCGTGGGTAAAATTACCGGCTTCATGGAATTCAAGCGCCAGGACGAACACTATCTGGAGCCTGCCGCGCGCCTGAAGAACTACAAGGAATTCGTGCTGCACCTGTCGGACGCGCAAGCGACGGTGCAGGGCGCGCGCTGCATGGATTGCGGCATTCCCTTCTGCACCACGGGTTGCCCCGTGAATAACATCATTCCTGACTGGAATGACCTGGTGTACCGCGGCGCCTACCGCGAAGCGCTCGACATTTTGCATTCGACCAATAACTTCCCGGAATTTACGGGCCGCATCTGCCCGGCGCCATGTGAATCGGCCTGCACCCTGGGCATCCACGAAGATCCGGTTGGCATCAAGTCGATCGAACATAAAATCATCGACATGGGCTGGGAACACGGCTGGGTCACGCCGCAGCCGGCGGGATTCAGCACCGGCAAGAAAGTGGCCATCGTCGGTTCCGGTCCTGCCGGCCTGGCGGCGGCGCAGCAGCTGGCGCGCGCCGGCCATGCCGTCACCGTGTTTGAAAAGAGCGACCGGGTCGGTGGTTTGCTGCGTTACGGCATCCCCGACTTCAAGATGGAAAAGTCGCACATCGACCTGCGCGTGAAACAGATGGAAGCCGAAGGCGTCGTGTTCCGCACTAGCGTGCTGGTGGGCAAGGATTTCCCGGCCCACGTGAATAACTGGGCCAAGGAAACCATTTTCCCGGAAGACCTGGAAAAGGAATTCGACGCCGTCATCATGGCCGGCGGCGCCGAGCAGCCGCGCGACTTGCCCGTGCCGGGTCGCGAGCTGAAGGGCGTGCACTTCGCCATGGATTTCCTGCCGCTGCAAAACAAGGTCAACGCGGGCGACAAGCTCAAGGACCAGATCAAGGCCACGGGCAAGCACGTGGTGGTGATCGGCGGCGGTGACACGGGTTCCGACTGCGTCGGCACCTCGAACCGCCATGGCGCCGCCTCGGTGGCCCAGTTCGAACTGATGCCGCAGCCGCCGGAACAGGAAAACAAGCCGCTCGTCTGGCCATACTGGCCGACCAAGCTGCGCACCTCGTCCTCGCACGAGGAAGGCTGCGAGCGCGACTGGGCCGTGGCCACCAAGCGTTTCGAAGGCAAGGGCGGCAAGGTGGAAAAGCTGATCGCCTGCAGAGTCGAGTGGAAAGACGGCAAGATGAGCGAAGTGCCGAACTCGGAATTCGAGATGAAGGCGGACCTGGTCTTCCTGGCCATGGGTTTTGTTTCACCAGTGCAACAAGTGCTGGAAGCGTTCGGCGTCGATACGGATGCGCGCGGCAATGTCAAGGCGACAACGGATGGCGCCGGCTGCTACCAGACCTCGGTGCCGAAAGTCTTTGCGGCCGGCGACATGCGCCGTGGCCAGTCGCTGGTGGTCTGGGCCATCCGCGAAGGGCGTCAATGCGCGCGCGCCGTCGATGAGTTCCTGATGGGCGCATCCTTGCTGCCACGTTAAAAAAAACGAGCAATTGTTCGTTTTTTGCCAGGGCCACGGCGCGGATCGCGACGTGGCCTTTGTTATTTTTACTTGTCAAGTCAACAGCTGCGAATGTCATCGGACAGGGACGCGATGTGGCGGCCGAATTTCCACTACAATATCTGACTTTCGATTCATTAGTGTTGTATTCTTCCCCTTTACGGGCCTGTCCCAAGGGGTGTCTCAGCAGAGGTTGGCGTTTCTGCACTACAATACGCCATTAAAATAGTGAGCTTCGTCGTGCCAAATCTTGTTGAGATCCGTGATTTACACTTTGCCTATGGAGAACGTTCGATTTTATCGGGCCTTCAAATGGATTTCCCACGTGGAAAAGTTGTGGCCGTCATGGGTGGCTCCGGCAGTGGCAAGACGACCGTACTGCGCCTGATCGGCGGGCAGTTGCGCCCCAGTTCCGGTTCCGTGAATGTGGACGGCCAGATCGTGCATACCTTGGGAACCGACGAGCTATACCAGCTGCGCCGCAAGATGGGCATGCTGTTCCAGCACGGCGCCCTGTTTACGGACTTGACGGCGTTCGAGAACGTGGCGTTCCCTCTGCGCGAACACACGGACTTGAATGAAGAGCTGATCCGCACCCTGGTGTTGATGAAGCTGCACGCCGTGGGACTGCGCAATGCGGCGCAATTGAAGCCGGCCGAGATCTCGGGCGGCATGGGCCGCCGCGTCGCGCTGGCGCGCGCCATCGCGCTCGACCCCGAACTGATCATGTACGACGAGCCGTTCGCCGGCCTGGACCCGATTTCCATGGGCGTGACGGCCAATTTGATCCGCAATTTGAACGATGCGCTGGGCTCCACGTCTATCCTGGTATCGCACGATGTGAAGGAGTGTTTCGCCATCGCTGATTACGTCTATTTTCTGTCATCGGGCAAGATCGTGGCGCACGGCACGCCGGCCGAGATGGCCGTGTCGACGCATCCCTACGTCAAGCAGTTCGTCAATGCCGAGGCCGATGGCCCCGTTCCCTTCCACTATCCGGGCAAGTCGCTGGCCGACGACCTGGGTCTGCAGACGGGGGCCGGCCGATGATCGCGCGTTTCCTGGCGGCGATCGGAGCGTGGTTGCGTCGTTCGGTACAAGACCTCGGCTTTGCCGTGCGCTCGTTTTTTATCATCATCGCCTCGTCGGGCGGCCTGTGGCGCCGTCCGCGCCTGGTGATTGAGCAACTGTTTTTTATCGGTAACCGCTCGCTGGTGATTACCGCCGTTTCCGGCCTGTTCGTCGGCATGGTGCTGGGTTTGCAAGGCTATTACACCTTGACCACGTACGGCGCCGAGCAGTCGCTGGGCTTGCTGGTGGCGCTGTCCCTGACGCGCGAACTGGGCCCCGTCGTGACGGCGCTGCTGTTCGCCGGCCGTGCCGGCACCTCGCTGACGGCGGAAATCGGCCTGATGAAGGCGGGCGAGCAGTTGTCGGCCATGGAAATGATGGCCGTCAATCCGATCCAGCGCGTGCTGGCGCCCCGTTTTTGGGCCGGCGTGATCGCCATGCCGATCCTGGGCGCCATCTTCACGGCCGTCGGCATCGTCGGCAGCTACCTGGTCGGCGTGGTGCTGATCGGCGTCGATGAAGGCTCGTTCTGGTCGCAGATGCAAGGCGGCGTGGATGTCTGGAAAGAAGTGGGCAATGGCACCATCAAGAGCCTGGTGTTCGGCATCGCGGTGACCTTCATCGCGCTGTTCCAGGGGTATCAGGCACAGCCGACGCCGGAAGACGTCTCCGGCGCCACCACGCGCACGGTGGTCATTTCGTCGTTGATGGTGTGGTGGCTCGATTTCATGATGACGGCTTTGATGTTTAGCAAGTAATTGCCGATAGGCGACAAAATTATCGGCCTGGGCAGTGTTCTGCGCAGGTGGCGGCAAGTAAAAATTATTTAGGATTGTTTATGCAACGTAAATCTTTGGATGTCTGGGTCGGCTTGTTCGTCTTGCTCGGTGTGGCGGCATTGATGTTTCTGGCGCTCAAGGCCGGCAATATGAGCTCGCTGTCTTTCAGCAAGACGTATACCATTAGTGCCAAGTTCGACAATATTGGCGGCCTCAAGCCGCAGGCGCCCGTCAAGGGTGCTGGCGTGGTGGTGGGCAGGGTCTCGGAAATCGTCTTTGACGACAAGACTTACCAGGCGCTGGTGAAACTCGACATTGAAGATGGCTACAAATTTCCGAAAGACAGCTCGGCCAAGATTTTGACGGCCGGTTTGCTGGGTGAGCAATATATCGGCCTGGAAGCAGGCGGCGATCTGGCGAACCTGGCAGAGGGCGACAAGATCGCCCGTACTCAATCGGCCACAGTGCTGGAAGACCTGATCAATCAGTTCATCTACAGCAAGGCAGCGGAAGGAAAGGACAGCAAATGAGCGAGTCGACCAAACAATCCCAAGGCAGCCTGGCGCGTATCGGCCTGGCCCTGGCCATCGCCGCCAGCGTAAGCGCTTGCGCCACCGGCACCAATCCGCGCGACCCGCTGGAAGGGTACAACCGCGCCATGTTCAAGTTCAACGACACCGTTGACCAGGTGGCCCTGAAGCCGGTCGCCACGGCCTACAAGAAGGTGACGCCCTCGTTCGTGCAAACGGGCGTGGGCAACTTCTTCGGCAACTTGTCCGATGTGTGGAGCGCCATGAATAACTTGCTGCAAGGCAAGGGTGAGGCGGGCTTGCAAGACGTCGTGCGCGTCAGCATGAACTCGACCTTCGGCATCTTCGGCCTGATCGACATCGCGTCGCAGGCCGGCATTCCCAAGCATAACGAAGACTTTGGCCAGACCCTGGGCTGGTATGGCGTGCAGTCTGGTCCGTACGTGATGCTGCCGCTGCTGGGCCCATCGACCGTGCGCGACACGGCGGCCCTGCCGCTCGATATCGCGGGCGACCCATGGCGCTACAAGGATCCGGCCTATGTGCGCAATATCGGCACGGTGACGCGCGTGGTCGACAAGCGCGCCGCGCTGCTCGACGCGACCAATTTGATGGAAGCGGCCGCGCTGGACCGTTATGAATTCATCCGCGACGGCTTCCTGCAGGCGCGCGAAAGCAAGGTGTTCGATGGCGATACGGACCGCCGCGACCGCAAAGTGCCAAAAAACGACAGCAGCGACTACGAGCCCGAGTACGAGCCAAAACCGCAGCCTGCCAATGACGCGCCTGCAGCCACGGCCGCCGCGGCGGTGGCGCCAGCGGACCTCGTAACATCTGGTAGCAATACCGTTGCCTCCGAAGCCAGGCCGCAGGAGTAAACTGGATTCAAGAACACCACGGCTGCGATCAACGCCAGCCGGTGCATAGCAACACCATGAAAGGTAGAACCATGAAATTGATGAAACAACTGCTGGCGATGGCCACCATCGCCTTTGCCACCGCCGCCCAGGCCGCCCCCGCCGTGGAAGCGCCGGACGTGTTGGTCAAGCGCATCAGCCAGGACGTGATCGACACGGCCAAGTCCGACAAGGCCATCCAGGCTGGCGATATCAAGCGCGTCACCGAATTGGTGGAAAGCAAGATCTTGCCGTACGTGGATTTCCAGCGCATGACGGCCCTGGCCGCCGGCCGCCACTGGCGCGATGCCACGCCCGACCAGCAAAAGCAGCTGGCCGCGGAATTTCGCACCCTGCTGATCTACACGTACTCGGGCGCCCTGTCGCAGATCAAGAACGAAACCGTGGAATTCAAGCCGCTGCGCGCCGATCCTAGCGATACGGAAGTGGAAGTGCGCTCGCAGGTGAACGTGGCGCGCGGCGAACCCGTGCCCTTGAACTACCGCGTGGCGAAAACCCCGGCCGGCTGGAAGATCTATGACATCAACGTGCTGGGCGCGTGGCTGGTGGAAACGTACAAAAGCAGCTTTGCCAGCGAGATCAGCAAGGGCGGCATCGATGGCCTGATCAAGACTTTGTCGGCAAAAAACAAGGCCCTGGCCAGCCGTCCCGCTGCCAAAGCCAAATAATCGGCTATCATATAGCTCCTGACCCAGTTCCAGACCAGCGCAGCCCGACGCCATGCCCGACTCTCTCGACACCTTGCAGTCCCTGACTTCCCTGACCGTGCACAATGCCACTTCGGCATTGGAGCAGGGTCTGGACGCCATCCGCTCGGGCCAGACGAAGTTTGACTTGCGCAACGTCAAGGCCGTCGATTCGGCAGCCGTCTCCGTCATGCTGACGTGGCAACGCGCCGCGCAGGATGCCGGCGCCGTGCTGGAGCTGAAAAACCTGCCGAACAACCTGAAAAACCTCACCAAGCTGTATGGCGTGTGCTCGCTCGTCTCGAGCACCCTGAGCACCCTGAGCGCCGACGACTGCGCCAGCGCCGGCGGCCACGCCGAACGCAGCCCGTCCGACCTGCATCATCATTGATCCTGTCCCACTCCCCGCATCAGCAGTAGCTTTCAAGCCGGCAGGCCAGCAGCGCCGCCGGATTGATCTCCAAGTGTTCCACGAATTTTCCAACTATAATTGACTGTTGCGCCGTCCTCGCCTGAAGGCGGCGTCCTGCACCGGCCTGCCGGCCTGGATGTCTCCGGCAACTGGCGCATCACACCAGACGCATTACACTTGAAACAAGCACATGACCGCAATTCAAATCACGAATGTAGAAAAGAGCTATAAATCGCTCAAGGCGCTGGGCGGCGTGTCGCTGGCCATCGAGGAAGGCGAATTCTTTGGCCTGCTTGGCCCGAATGGCGCCGGCAAGACCACCCTCATTTCCATCATCGCCGGCCTGATACGCCCCGACGCGGGCACCGTCAAGATCCATGGCCACGATGTCGTCACGGACTTCCGCAACGCGCGCCGCAACCTGGGCGTGGTGCCGCAGGAGCTGGTGTTCGATCCGTTTTTCACCGTGCGCGAAACCCTGCGCCTGCAATCCGGTTACTTTGGCTTGCCGAACAACGACAAGTGGATCGACGAGGTCATGGAAAACCTCGACCTCACAGGCAAGGCCGACACGAATATGCGCGCGCTGTCCGGCGGCATGAAGCGCCGCGTGCTCGTGGCGCAGGCGCTGGTGCACAAGCCGCCCGTCATCGTGCTCGATGAGCCGACGGCCGGCGTCGACGTGGAACTGCGCCAGACCCTGTGGAAGTTCATCTCGCGCCTGAACCGCGAAGGCGGCCACACGGTCGTGCTAACCACCCACTACCTGGAAGAGGCGCAAGCCATGTGCCAGCGCGTGGCCATGCTGAAAACCGGCAAGGTGGTGGCGCTCGACACCATGTCGGCCCTGATCCGCCGCATCGCCGGCTCGCAGCTGCAGGTGCATCTCAAAAACGGCAGCCTGCCGGCCGACCTGCGGCACCTGGTGCTGCACCCGGAAGAACAGCAGGCGCCGAACAAATTCAGCCTGCGCGTCAACGAATACAGCGAAGTCGAAAAAATCCTCGCCCGCCTGCGTGAAGCGGGCGCCGAAATCGACGAAATGCAATTGCAACAAGCCGACCTGGAAGATATCTTCTTGCAGATCATGGATAAAGGTACCGTATGATTTCGACAGGATTTCGCACCCTCGTCTACAAAGAGACGCTGCGCTTCTGGAAAGTGGCGACGCAAACCGTGGCCGCGCCCGTGCTCACGTCGATGCTGTACCTGCTGGTGTTCGGCCATGTGCTCGACGGCCGCGTGGAGCCGAGCCCCGGCGTCAGCTACACGGCCTTTCTGATTCCCGGCCTGGTGATGATGAGCGTGCTGCAAAACGCGTTCGCCAATTCCTCGTCCTCGCTGATCCAGTCCAAGATCACGGGTAACCTGGTGTTCGTGCTGCTCACGCCCTTGTCGCACTGGGAAATTTTCTCGGCGTACGTACTTGCTTCCGTCGCGCGCGGCCTGGCCGTGGGCTTTGGCGTGTTCGCCATCACGTGCTGGTTCGCCGACCTGTCGTTTGTCGCGCCGCTGTGGATCGTCGTCTTCGCCTTCCTCGGCGCCGCCATGCTGGGCACCATGGGCCTGATCGCCGGCATCTGGGCCGAAAAATTCGACCAGCTGGCCGCCTTCCAGAACTTCCTGATCATGCCGGCCACCTTTTTGTCGGGCGTGTTCTATTCGATCCATTCGCTGCCCGCCTTCTGGCAGACGGTATCGCATCTGAACCCCTTCTTTTACATGATCGATGGCTTCCGCTACGGCTTCTTCGGCGTGTCCGACGTCAGCCCGTGGCTTAGTTTGTCCATCGTCGCCGGCTTCCTCGTGATTCTGGCGCTGGCGTCGATCCGCCTGCTGAAGAGCGGCTATCGTTTGCGTCATTAATTACCTTATTAATTGCGCCGTTGATTGCGGCACATCACATCACTACATTATTCAATATCAAGGACTTATCGTGACCACCACTCCAGAACTGATCCACGGCTATCTGTCGGCCGGCCTCGAATGCACGCACCTCGAAGTGGAGGGCGATGGCCAGCACTTCCAGGCCGTGATCGTCTCGCCCGCGTTTGCCGGCAAGCGTTTGATCCAGCGTCACCAGATCGTCTACGCGGCGCTGGGCGACCGCATGCGCGAAGAAATCCACGCGCTGTCGATGAAAACCCTGACACCTGAAGAATTCCAAGGATAAGCACATGGACAAGCTCCTCATCAACGGCGGCAACCGCCTGAACGGCGACATCGCCATCTCCGGCGCGAAGAACGCCGCCCTGCCCATCCTGTGCGCGGGCCTGCTGACCGCGGGCGACCTGGACCTGACGAACGTGCCGCACCTGCACGACGTGGCCACCATGCTGAAACTGCTGGGCCAGACGGGCCTGAAAGTGCAGCAGGACGGCGACCGCGTGCTCCTCAACGGCAGCGCCATCGATACCCTGGAAGCGCCGTATGAGCTGGTGAAAACCATGCGCGCCTCGATCCTCGTGCTCGGCCCCCTGCTGGCGCGCTTCGGCGAAGCCAAGGTGTCCTTGCCGGGCGGCTGCGCCATCGGTTCGCGTCCCGTCGACCAGCACATCAAGGGCCTGGAAGCGCTGGGCGCCGAGATCCGCATCGAAGCGGGCTACATCTACGCCAAGTGCGCCAAGCTCAAAGGCGCGCGCATCGTCACCGACATGATCACCGTCACCGGCACCGAGAATCTGCTGATGGCCGCGACCCTGGCCGAAGGCGAGACCATCCTGGAAAACGCCGCCTGCGAACCGGAAGTAACCGACCTGGCGCACCTGCTGGTGGCCATGGGCGCGAAGATCGACGGCATCGGCACCAGCCGCCTGGTGATCCAGGGCGTGGATGCCTTGCACGGCGCTTCGCACGCGGTGATCGCCGACCGTATCGAAACGGGCACCTTCCTGTGCGCCGTGGCGGCCACCGGCGGCGATATCACCTTGCGCAACGTGCGCACCGATATCCTCGACGCGGCGCTCGACAAGCTGCGCGCCATGGGCCTGACGATGACCTTCGGCGCCGACTGGATCCGCGCCGAGATGTCGGCCCGTCCGAACCCCGTCAGCTTCCGTACGACGGAATACCCGGGCTTCCCGACCGACATGCAGGCGCAGTTCATGGCCGTGAACACCATCGCGAATGGCGCCAGCCGCGTCACCGAGACGATTTTCGAGAACCGCTTCATGCACGTGCAGGAAATGAACCGCCTGGGCGCCGACATCACCATCGAGGGCAACACGGCCATCATCGCCGGCGTCAAGCAGCTGCGCGGCGCGCCCGTGATGGCGACCGACCTGCGCGCTTCGGCGTCGCTGGTGATCGCGGCCCTGGCCGCCGATGGCGAAACCCTGATCGACCGCATCTATCACCTCGACCGCGGCTACGACCGCATGGAAGTGAAATTGTCGGCCGTGGGCGCCAACATCGTACGCATCAAATAACAAGGAACGAGCATGAACGGATCGAATAACGGTGACAGCTCCCAGCTGATTCTGGCGCTCTCGAAAGGCCGCATTTTTGAGGACACCATGCCGCTGCTGGAAGCGGCCGGCATCAAGGTGCTGGAAAACCCGGAGACCTCGCGCAAGCTGATTTTGGCCACCAACGATCCGAACGTGCGCGTCATCATCGTGCGCGCCAGCGACGTGCCGACCTACGTGCAGTACGGCGCGGCCGACTTCGGTGTGGCGGGCAAGGATGTCTTGCTCGAACACGGCGGCGAAGGCCTGTACCAGCCGATCGACCTGAATATCGCTTCCTGCCGCATGTCGGTGGCGGTGCAGGCCGGTTTTGACTACGAAAAGGCCGTGCATCAGGGCGCGCGCTTGCGCGTGGCGACCAAGTTCGTGCACACGGCGCGCGAGCATTTCGCCGCCAAAGGCGTGCACGTCGACCTGATCAAGCTGTATGGCTCGATGGAGCTGGCGCCTTTGGTCGGCCTGTCCGACGCCATCGTCGACCTGGTCAGCACGGGCAGCACCTTGCGTGCGAACAACCTCGTCGAGGTCGAGCACATCATGGAAATTTCGTCGCGCCTGGTGGTCAACCAGGCGGCGTTAAAACTCAAGCGCGAGCGCTTGCAGCCGATCATCGAGGCGTTTGAACGTGCTTCGCAAACTAATTCGCAAGCCTAGACTTATTCAGTAGCAGAAAGCCGATTATGCCGATACAGATACGCAAGCTCGATTCAAGCCAGGATGGTTTCCAACAATCGCTCGACACCTTGCTGGCGTTCGAGGCGGGCACCGATGCGGCGATTGAAACGTCGGTCGCAAAAATCCTGGCCGATGTGAAAACGCGCGGCGACGCCGCCGTACTGGAATACACCAACCGTTTCGACCGCATCCCGCATGGCGGCGCGGCGGAAATGGCGGCCTTCGATATTTCGCAAGCCGAATTGCAGGCGGCCCTGAACGGCTTGCCGTCGGCCCAGCGCGAGGCGCTGCAGATCGCCGCGCAGCGCATCCGCGCCTTCCACGAACGCCAGCGCGAGGAATTGCGCGGTTTTAGCTACACCGAGCCCGATGGCACGGTGCTGGGGCAAAAAATTACGCCGCTGGACCGGGTCGGCATCTACGTCCCGGGCGGCAAGGCAGCGTATCCATCGTCCGTGCTGATGAACGCCATTCCCGCGCACGTGGCGGGCGTGGGCGAGATTATCATGGTGGTGCCGACGCCGGACGGCGTGAAAAACCAGATGGTGCTGGCCGCCGCCGCAATCGCCGGCGTGACGCGCGTGATCACCATCGGCGGCGCGCAAGCTGTCGGCGCCCTGGCGTATGGCACGCAGACGATCGCCGCCGTGGATAAAATCGTCGGTCCCGGCAATGCCTATGTGGCCGCCGCCAAGCGCCGCGTGTTCGGCATCGTCGGCATCGACATGATCGCCGGGCCATCGGAAATTCTGGTGCTGTGCGACGGCACCACGGACCCTGACTGGGTGGCGATGGACCTGTTTTCGCAGGCCGAGCACGACGAACTGGCGCAGGCGATTCTGCTGTGCCCTGACGCCGATTACATCGCGCAAGTCGAAGAGAGCATCGCCAAGCTGCTGCCGACGATGCCGCGCCAGGCCACCATCAGCACCTCGCTGGCCGACCGCGGCGCCCTGATCAAGGTGCGCAGCATGGAAGAAGCGTGCGAGATCGCCAACAGCATCGCCGCGGAACACCTGGAAATCTCGGCGGACAACCCGCAGCAGTGGGCCGAGCGGATCCGCCACGCGGGCGCCATGTTCCTCGGCCGCTTCTCGTCCGAATCGCTGGGCGACTATTGCTGCGGTCCCAATCACGTGCTGCCGACCTCGCGCACGGCGCGTTTCTCGTCGCCGCTGGGCGTGTACGATTTCCAGAAGCGCTCGTCCATCATTCACGTCAGCGAAGCGGGCGCGCAAACCCTGGGCCGTGTCGCCGCCACGCTGGCGTATGGCGAAGGCTTGCAAGCGCACGCGCGCAGCGCCGAACTGCGCCTGAAGCCGCAGCCATGACGAAGTTGGCGGAGCAGCCGGACTGGGTCAACCGGGTCTATTGCGAAGATGCGCTGGCGGGACTGGCGCGCATTCCCGATGGCTCGGTGGACCTGATCCTGACGGATCCGCCGTACAACCTGGGCAAGGATTACGGCAATGCCTCGGACCAGCAGTCCGTGGCCGACTACCTGCGCTGGACGGAAGAGTGGATCGATGCGGCGCTGCCCAAGCTGAAGGCCAACGGCAGCCTGTATATTTTTTTGACCTGGCGCTATTCGCCGGAGATCTTCGTCATGCTGAAACAGCGCATGGCCATGATGAATGAAATCATCTGGGACCGCCGCGTGCCGTCCATGGGCGGCAGCGTGCGCAGCTTTTCATCGGTGCACGACACCATCGGCTTTTTCGTCAAGCGCAAGGATTACTACTTCGACCTTGATGCGGTGCGCATCGCCTACGACGCGGCCACCAAGAAAGCCCGTTCGCGCTCGATCTTCATCGGCGCGAAATGGCTGGAAGTGGGCTACAACCCGAAAGACTTGTGGAGCGTGTCGCGCCTGCACAAGGAACACCCGGAACGGGCCGACCACCCGACGCAAAAGCCGCTTGAAATCATCGAGCGCATGGTGAAGGCGTCGTGCCCGCCCGGCGGCGTGGTGCTCGACCTGTTCATGGGCAGCGGCACCACGGCCCTGGCAGCGAAGCGCTGCGGGCGCGATTTCGTCGGCTTTGAACTGAATCCCGACTACTGCGCCATCATCGAACAACGGCTGGCGGCATTGACGCAGGAGCTGGCCGAACCGGCCACATTGGCCGCGCCCAAGCCCGTCAGGGCGGCAGCGAAAAAGCCGGCGGCTGCCAAAAAGCCGCCCGCCGTGAAAAAAACGCCGGCCCGCAAGGCGCGCAGCGCTAGCGTGCCGGAAGACGTCGTCATTTAATTTCATCAGGAGTGTTTGCAGCATGTCTTTCCTCGATCAGTTAATCAGCAACACCGTGCGCGCCGATGTGCGGGCCGTCAAAAGCTACCAGGTCGCCGATGCCAGCGGTTACATCAAACTCGATGCGATGGAAAACCCGTATCCGCTGCCGCAGCATCTGCGCGAGGAGCTGGGCGCGCGCCTGGCCGGCGTGGCGCTGAACCGCTATCCGCCGTCTTACGCCAGCCTGCAGGCGGCCATCTGCGCCAAGCTGGGCGTGCCCGCCGGCTATGACGTCATGCTGGGCAATGGCTCCGATGAACTCATTTCCATCCTGGCCATGGCGTGCGCCCACCAGGAGCCGGGCAAGCGCGCCGTGTTGCTGGCGCCCGTGCCCGCCTTCGTCATGTATGCACGCTCGGCGCAGTTTGCCGGCATGGATTTCGTCGGCGTGCCTTTGCAGGCCGACTTCAGCCTGGACATGCCGGCCATGCTGGCGGCGATTGAACAGCATCGCCCGGCGCTGGTGTTTCTCGCGTATCCAAACAACCCGACGGGCAACCTGTTTGCCACTGCCGACATCGAGCGCATCCTCGCCGCGCTTGGCGACACGGGCATCGCCGTCGTCGACGAAGCGTACGAGCCGTTCGCGCAGCACAGTTTCATGGGCCGCTTGCCTGAATTTGAAAACCTGGTGGTGATGCGCACCGTGTCGAAACTGGGCCTGGCCGGCATCCGCCTCGGCTACATGTCGGCCGAGCCGGCCCTGCTGGCGCAATTTGAAAAAGTGCGCCCGCCATACAATGTGAATGTATTGACGCAGGCGGCGGCCGAATTCGCGCTCGATCACATCGACGTGTTGAATGCCCAGGCGGACTTGCTCAACAGCGCGCGCGATGCATTGGCGCTGCGTCTGGCAGAGTTGCCGGGCGTGACGGTATTCCCCTCGAAGGCAAATTTTCTTCTGATTCGTGTGGCGGATTCCGACGATGTTTGCGCAAAACTGCTTGCCCGCAGGGTTTTAATTAAAAATATGAGTAAAATGCATGCTGCGTTGGCCAATTGCCTGCGCATCAGCGTCAGCACCCCGGAAGAAAATTCCCTTTTTTACGATGCCTTCAAGGCATCCCTCGTTTAGCCTACCGCCAGAGCCTCCCATGAACCGCACCGCAGAAATCACGCGCAACACCAATGAGACGCAAGTTCGCGTCGCCCTCAACCTGGACGGCACGGGCCAGCAAAAGCTCAATACCGGCGTGCCCTTCCTCGACCATATGCTGGACCAGATCGCCCGCCACGGCTTGATCGACCTCGATATCGAAGCGACGGGCGACGTGCATATCGACAACCACCATACGGTGGAAGACGTGGGCATCACGCTGGGCATGGCCGTGGCCAAGGCCATCGGCGACAAGAAGGGCATCCGCCGCTACGGCCACGCGTATGTGCCGCTGGACGAGGCGCTGTCGCGCGTGGTGCTCGATTTCTCGGGTCGCCCGGGCATCGAATACCATATCCCGTTTACGCGCGCCATGATCGCCGGCTTCGACGTCGACCTGACCCTGGAATTTTTCCGCGGCTTCGTCAACCATGCGGGCGTGACCTTGCATATCGACAACCTGCGCGGCACGAATGCCCACCATCAATGCGAAACCGTGTTCAAGGCCTTTGGCCGCGCGCTGCGCATGGCTGCCGAGCTCGACGAGCGCGCGGCCGGCATCATTCCATCGACCAAGGGCAGCCTGTAAGCGCCGCTCTCGCTATATTGTAGATTCCGGGATCAAACATGAATAAAATTGTGGTGGTGGATTACGGCATGGGCAATTTGCGCTCGGTGGCGCAGGCCTTGCGCGCCGTGGCGCCGGAAGCCGACGTGCGCATTTCCGGCACTGTGGAAGACATCGACAGCGCCGACCGCATCGTCTTGCCGGGCCAGGGCGCCATGCCCGACTGCATGCGCAGCCTGCGCGAATCGGGCGTGCTTGAAGCGCTGCTGCGCGCCGCCGACAGCAAGCCCGTGCTGGGCGTGTGCATCGGCGAGCAAATGCTGTTCGACGGCAGCGAAGAAGGCAATGCGGCCGGTCTGGGCTTGCTGCCAGGCAAAGTCGTGCGTTTCCAGCTCGACGGCCAGGTGCAGGAAGACGGCTCGCGCTTCAAGGTGCCGCAAATGGGCTGGAACCAAGTGCGGCAAACGGCGTCCCATGTCATGTGGGATGGCATCGCCGACAACGCGTATTTTTACTTTGTGCACAGTTATTTTGCTCAACCTCAAGAGGCGGCGCACACGGTGGGCGAGACTGTCTATGGCGCGCCGTTCGCCTGCGCCGTCGCCCGTGATAATATTTTCGCGACACAGTTTCACCCTGAAAAAAGCGCTGCCGCTGGCTTGCAGCTGTACAAGAACTTCGTTCACTGGCAACCTTAACGTTAGCTCTCCGGCTTTTTGTCCGCCTTTCACTCACTTTTAAATCACACTGACCATGCTGCTCATTCCCGCCATCGACCTCAAAGACGGTCACTGCGTACGCCTGAAACAAGGCGATATGGAACTTGCCACCGTATTTTCCGAAGACCCGGCCGACATGGCCCGCCATTGGCTGATGCAAGGCGCGCGCCGGCTGCACCTGGTCGACCTGAACGGCGCCTTTGCCGGCAAGCCGAAGAATGAAGGCGCCGTCAAGGCCATCCTGAAAGCCGTGCAGGATTTCGCCGTGGAAAACGACATCGAGGAAATCCCCGTGCAGCTGGGCGGCGGCATCCGCGACCTCGACACCATCGAGCGCTACCTCGACGCCGGCATTACCTACATCATCATCGGCACGGCGGCCGTGAAAAGCCCCGGCTTCCTGCACGATGCCTGCAGCGCCTTCCCCGGCCACATCATCGTCGGCCTCGATGCCAAGGATGGTAAAGTGGCAACGGATGGCTGGAGCAAGATGTCGGGCCACGAAGTGATCGACCTGGCGAAAAAATTCGAAGCCTACGGCGTCGAATCGATCATTTACACGGACATCGGCCGCGACGGCATGATGGGCGGCATCAATATCGACGCCACCGTCAAGCTGGCGCAAGCCGTCAAGATCCCCGTCATCGCCTCGGGCGGCCTGCACAATATCGGCGACGTGGAAGCGCTGTGCGCGGTCCAGGCCGAAGGCATCGAAGGCGTGATCTGCGGCCGTTCCATCTATGAAGGCACGATCGACCTGGCGCAGGCGCAAGAACGCGCCGACGCACTGACCGACGCCGCCGTTTAAGCCAGCCCGGCCGGGAGCGTGCCTGCGCACGCCCGGCCTGGCGACAATCTGGATACCATCATGCTTGCAAAACGTATCATCCCCTGCCTCGACGTGACCAATGGCCGCGTCGTCAAAGGCGTCAATTTCACGGAATTGCGCGATGCCGGCGACCCGGTGGAAATCGCCCGCCGCTATGACGAGCAGGGCGCCGACGAAATCACTTTCCTCGACATTACCGCGTCCAGCGACAACCGCGGCCTGATCTTCGACATCATCGAAGCCGTGGCGTCGCAAGTGTTCATTCCGCTGACCGTGGGTGGCGGCGTGCGCGTGGTGGAAGACGTGCGCCGGCTGCTCAACGCGGGCGCCGACAAGGTCAGCATCAACACCTCGGCCGTGACGAATCCCCAACTGGTGTTTGAGGCGTCGCAAAAGCACGGCTCGCAATGCATCGTCGTCGCCATCGACGCCAAACAAGTGTCGCCCGGCAAGTGGGAAGTGTTTACCCATGGCGGACGCACCGCCACGGGCCTGGACGCGTTCGCATGGGCGCGTAAAATGGAAAGCCTGGGCGCCGGCGAGATCTTGCTCACCAGCATGGACCGCGACGGCACCAAGGTCGGCTTCGACCTGGGCCTGACGCGCGGCGTGTCCGACGCCGTCAGCATTCCCGTGATCGCCTCGGGCGGCGTGGGCGGCTTGCAAGACCTGGTCGACGGCATCAAGGTGGGCCGCGCGGACGCCGTGCTGGCCGCCAGCATCTTCCACTATGGCCAGCACACGGTGCAGGAAGCCAAGCGGTTCATGGCGCAGCAGGGCATTCCCATGCGCCTGGCGTAAATAGCAGCAGTCAATATCAGCAGGATAGAAGAACATGCAAAACGGAACCATCGTAGCAAGCAATGCCAAGTGGCTGAAAAAGGTCAAATGGGACGAGCACGGCCTCGTGCCCGTGATCGCGCAGGAAGCGGGCAGCAATGACGTGCTGATGTTTGCCTGGATGAACCGCGACGCGCTGGCGCGCACGGTGGAGCTGGGCGAAGCCGTGTACTGGAGCCGTTCGCGCAAGAAACTGTGGCACAAGGGCGAAGAATCGGGCCACACGCAAAAGGTGCTGGAAATCCGCCTCGATTGCGACGAAGACGTGGTCTTGCTGAAAATCGAGCAGGCGGGCGGCATCGCCTGCCATACGGGCCGCCACTCGTGCTTCTTCCAGAAATTTGAAGGCGATGAAAAAACGGGCGAATGGCAAGTCACCGACCCCGTCCTGAAAGATCCTGAGACGATTTACGCGGAAAGCAAGAGCAAATGAGTGAAACCCTGAAGCGCCTGGCCGCCGTGATCGAATCGCGCAAGCTGGCCAACGGTGGCGACCCCGCCACCTCGTATGTCGCGCGCCTGTTTGCCAAGGGCGACGATGCGATTTTGAAAAAAATCGGCGAAGAGGCGACGGAAACCGTGATGGCCGCCAAGGATGCGCGCCGCGACAACGACCCGTCGAAGGTCCTGTACGAATGCGCCGACCTGTGGTTTCACAGCTTGGTGATGCTGGCGCAGTTCGACCTGACGCCGCAGCAGGTGCTCGACGAGCTGGCGCGCCGCGAAGGCTTGTCCGGCCTGGAAGAAAAGGCGGCACGCAAGGATGAATTGCGCGACGCCGGCGAAACAGACAAACACTGACCTACTGGAGCGTGCGTGGATAACTGTATTTTCTGCAAGATTGCTGCAAAACAAATTCCTGCGTCCATCGTGTATGAGGACGAGGACTTGCTGGCCTTCAAGGATATCAACCCGGCCGCCCCCGTGCACCTGCTGCTGATCCCGAAACGCCACGTGGCCAGCCTGTCCGACTGCGACGACAGCCATACGGACATGCTGGGCAAGCTGCTGCGCCTGGCGCCGAAACTCGCTGCCGAGTTTGGCTGCGCCGTCACGTATGACGCCGATGGCACGCCTGCCGGCGGCTTCAAGACCATGCTCAACAGCGGCCCGAACGGCGGGCAAGAGGTGTATCACTTGCACATGCATGTGTACGGCGGTCCCCGTCCCTGGCGCGGTCAACACTGATTTCGCTGCGCGCCGGGTTCACGTGTATACTACCGGCATTGGTTGACGCTATTCGGGCACCGTCCCGCAAGGAGAATGTGATGGGTTCATTGAGTATTTGGCACTGGGTAATCGTTCTGGTCATCGTCATGCTGGTCTTCGGCACCAAGAAACTGGGCAATATCGGCGGTGATATCGGCAAGGCCGTCAAAGGCTTCAAGGATGGCGTCAAGGGCGAAGATGACGCCCCGGCAGCTAATCCCCCTCCTGCTGCGCCATCGCAAGTGGCCGACAAAAGCACCATCGACGTCGAGACGAAAGAGAAAAGCAAGTTCTGATAGCGTGGCGGGGCGCTTGCCTCGTCCGGTAACAGCCCTTGTCCGCTTATGATCGATCTCGGTCTCTCTAAAATCGCCATCATCGGCGTGGTTGCGTTGATAGTCATCGGCCCTGAAAAGTTGCCGAAAGTGGCGCGCATGGCCGGTACTCTGTATGGCCGCGCGCAACGCTACCTGAACCAGGTGAAATCCGAAGTCTCGCGCGAAATTGAAATGGAAGAGCTGAAAAACCTGCAGAAGGAAGTGCAGGATGCGGCCCATTCCGTCAAGCAAAGCGTGGAGAAATCCATGCATGGCGTGGAAAACTCGATCTCCGGCAACCTGGCCGAGGTGGAAAACGCCTGGCGCGGCGATTCGAGCTCGTATGATGTGCATCACGATGCCCATGAAGCCATGCTGCGCGCCACCAATGAAGACCTGGCCCGCAAGGCGCGCGAATTCCGCCGCAAGAAGCTGGTGCGCAATTCCGCCATCCCTGGCTGGTACAAGCAGCGCCACGGCGGCAAGCTGCACGTGCAGTCGGCGGCCGCCCGCGTGGCGCGCTTCCGTCCGCGCGCCAGTTCCTCCTCCTTTTACTCATGAGTAGCAAATCCCCGGTGGAAGAAACTTTTATCTCGCATCTGGTCGAGCTGCGCAACCGCCTGGTCAAGGCCTCGATCGGTATCGCCGTCGTCTGCGCCGTGCTGTTTTACTGGCCCGGCCCTTCGCATATCTATGATTTTATTGCCGCGCCGATGATCGCCTCGCTGCCGGCCGGCTCGAAAATGATCGCCACCGGCGTTATCTCGCCCTTCCTGGTGCCGATGAAAGTGACCCTGGTGATCGCCTTCATCGTCGCCTTGCCCTGGGTGCTGTACCAGATGTGGGCGTTTATCGCCCCCGGCCTGTACACGCATGAAAAACGCCTGATCGCGCCGCTGGTCATCTCGTCTTCCCTGTTGTTCATGGCCGGCGTGGCCTTCTGCTATTTCTTTGTGTTTGGCCGCGTCTTCCACTTCATCAGCGACTTTTCGCCCTCGTCGATCGCGGTAACGCCCGATATTGAAAACTACCTC
Source organism: Janthinobacterium rivuli (assembly GCF_029690045.1). NCBI lineage: Bacteria > Pseudomonadati > Pseudomonadota > Betaproteobacteria > Burkholderiales > Oxalobacteraceae > Janthinobacterium > Janthinobacterium rivuli. Next base: position 128,990 of record NZ_CP121464.1, on the reverse strand, counting down.
GATTTCGTCATGTCGATGTGCCTGGCCTTTGGCGCCACCTTCGAAGTGCCCGTGGTGGTGGTGATCCTCGTGCGCATGGGACTGGTTTCCATCGCGAAACTCAAGGAAGTGCGTCCCTACATCATCGTGGGCGCCTTCGTGATTGCCGCCATCGTCACGCCGCCGGACGTGGTCAGCCAGTTCTCGCTGGCCATCCCGATGTGCCTGCTGTTCGAGCTGGGCTTGCTGGTGGCGCCCATCTTCGTCAAGGCAACCCAGGCACCGGAAGAAGCGTCCTAGACGATTTGCAATACGCGCAAGCAAAAGCCGCTGGCCTCTTTCGTGAGCAGCGGCTTTTTCTTTGGGCAGTCACTTGGTGAGTGCTTACTGCAGCATCAGTTTGCTGAGGATGCCCAGGTTCAGCAGGATCAGGGTGCTCATCATCCAATAGACGTGCTTCATGTCCGCGCCATGGCGCAAGTCCAGACGTTCCAGGCGGGCGTCGAATTTTTGCTCCAGTGCATCTATTCTGGTATCGAATTTCAGTTCCAGTGCATCCACTCTGGTATCGACCTTTTGCGCCACCAGCTTGATTTCCCCCAGCAGATTGCGCTCCAGGGCCGCCAGTTCGCCATGCACGACCACGGCCGAACCCAGTACTTCGCCCAAGGCCGTGGCATGGGCTTCCGCCTGCTGCGTGGGTACGCCGGCCGAGGCGAGGCGTTTGGCGTAATCGAGGGTGTCGAACTGGATGGGCATATGCATGGACGCTCCTGATATCCAGCCTAGCAGGAAAATCGGCAATTGCCAGTGAGGAGTACGGTGGCGCTTGCCTTCCCGTCAGCTTAATGGAGCGGCATGCCGGTGGTTTGCGGCAGCGCAAACGCATGCAAAAAGGGCGCCGCGGCGCCCTTTGCAAGGTATGAAGGCGTACCGCTTAATTCATCAGTTCCTTGATGACTTTCACGGGCGCGCTGCCGTAGCTGAGGAATTGCTCGTGGAAATCCTTCAGCACGAACTTGTTGCCCAGCGCCTGCTTGCGCTGTTCGCGCAAGTCCATGATTTCGCTGTAGCCGCTGAAATAGCTGGTCAGTTGCACCGAGCTCAGCTGCACACGGCGCCATTTTTCCTTGGCTTCACGCTGGGTCTGGAAGGCCTGGCGCGTCAGCAGGTCGAGCGCTTGCGCTTCCGTCATGCCCAGCACGTGCACGCTGTAGTCGAGGATGGTGTTGGTGACGCTGCGCAAGTTCCACTTCGAGTACATCAGCCACATTTCCGGCGCGTTGTTGCCATAGCCAGATTCGAGCATCATGCGCTCGCCATACACGGCCCAGCCTTCGATCATGGCGCCATTGCCGAAGATGGACTTGACCAAGGACGGCGACTTGTTGGCGTACACGAGCTGCGTGTAGTGGCCGGGAATGGCTTCGTGAATGTTCAGGATCTGCAAGATCCAGTGGTTGTATTCGCGCAAGCTGCTTTCCGCCTGTTCCGGCGTTTCGCCATCGAGCGGCGTCACGTTGTAATAAGTGCGGTCCTGCGGGCGATACGGGCCGGGCGCCTCGATGCTGGCGCCGGCCACGCCGCGCTGGTAGGCCGGAGTTTCACGCACGACCAGGGGCTTTTTCGGGTCCATCGTCAGCAGGTTGTGGCTGGTGACCCATGCCTGCAGTTCGGGAATCTGGCGGCGGATTTCCGGCACGAAATCGGCGGCTGCCACGTGGTTGCTGGACAGCTTGTCGATCACCATGCCGATCTTCGCCGTGCGGTCCGCTGGCTTGGCCGTGGCGCCCATGGTTTTCACCCACAGCTCGTCGGACAGGCTATCCATGTGCTCGAGCAGCTTTTCGCGCGCGGCCAGGGCTTTCTGGTACATCTGCTCGGCGCTCACGCTGGCCTGGATATCGTAGGTAAATTTCTGTTCGTACAGCTCCTTGCCGATGCGGAAGGAGCGCGCGTTGCCGTTCTGCGCCAGTGCCGCATCTTGTTCCGTCAGCCAGGCCGCGTAGCCTTGCACGGCCGTGCGGGCCGCGGCGATGCGCGCGTTGTACAGCTGTTTTTCCGTTGGCGTCAGGATGGAGCCCTGCGCCGTCTTGTTCAGGTCGTCAAGCACGCTGAGCACGCCGGCGCTTTGGGCGATGGCCAGCTGTGTGTGTTCGCGCGTGGGGTTGACGATGCTGGCGCGCGCGGCCGCATAGTATTGCGGCACGGTGGCGATGCGCTTGAGCAAGGTGCGCAGGCGCTGCGGCTGGGCCGCGTATTCCGTGTTCAGGATGAAGTCGATGGAACCGGCCACGTTGTACTGGGCGGGATTCCATTCGAATTCGCGGAAGGTGGTCAGGTACCAGCGGTCCGATTGCAGTTTATTCGTCAGCAAGGCCAGGTCGGTACGTTGCTTGTCCGACATTTTGCCGGCATTCAGCTTGCCGAACTTGCCCAGCCATTCTTCGATGAAGGCCAGTTGCTTCTGGCGGCTGGCCGCGTCGGGAATGCTCAGGTTGGCGGCGCCATCGTACTTGCCGACGGAAATCGCGCTTTCCGGATCCAGGCGCCACAGGGCCGTGAGGAACTGGCCGCTCAGGTTATTCATGGAACGGTCGCTGCTGTTCTCGCTGGCGACGGCCGCGACCGTGGCTGCCGTGGCCGCCGTGACGACGGCCGCTTTCTTGCCGACGGTTTTCTTCTTGCTGCTGCTGGCCTTGCCGTTTTTCTGCGGCTTCTTGGCGGCGCTGGCCGGTGTCAGGGTAAACGCCATCATCAATGCGGCGAGCGCAACTTTATTTTTTATCAGCATAGTTTATCTCTTGAATATTTTGTCGTTTGTCCTCATCAGAAAATAATAAACTGATAATATAAGTAACAAACAACTATTGAAAGGTTGGCCTTGCTTGCCTGGGCGGCCCAAAGATTAGCATTAATTTCCGCCGCTGCGCAGTTTTTTGCGCCGGGAGCGCGCGGCGCTAGACGACGATGGCGCTGCCGTGCAGCAGTTCCTGGTGGCGCGCATTGATGGCCGCCACGGCATCCTTGCCGCGCGCCATGCCGGTGGCGTGGATTTCCGTTTCCTGCGTGTAGCGCTGGCTGACGCGCACCGTGTAGGACTGGAACAGCCAGCTCCAGAAGTTCGTTTCATAGACGGCTTCATCCATGTCGCGCCATTTCACGCCCGTGAGTTTCTTTTTCCACGGCAAGATACCGGAGGCCAGCCACACGCCCGCCTCATCGAGGTACAGCTGGTAGCTGCGGATCGTCAGCAGGCGGTAGCCGACGATCAGGGCCGAGCCGATCAGCACGACGAAGGCGGCGCGCGCGTTGTACTTGAAGGCCAGCGGCAGGGCGGCAAAAAACAGCAGCACGGCGATCAGGAAGGTGCTGACGTAGGCGGTCCAGGATTTGCCGCACAAAAAAGTGGCGCGCTGGCCGGCGCTGGTGGCGATATAGTCGGTCATGGGGCAGGAAAGAAAAACGGAAAAACGATCATCGCATGGAACGCGGCTTCGCCGTTCATTTTTTCAAGCCCTCTTGCAGCATGCCTAGCATGTCATGGGCCGACATGCGCGCGGCCGCGTCGCTGCCTTCCAATAAGCTGTCGGCCAGGTCGCGCTTGTGCTGATGCAATTCGACGATGCCTTCCTCGATCGTGTGCTTGGCCACCAGCCGGTAAATGGTGACGGGGCGCAATTGCCCCATGCGGTGGGCGCGGTCCGAGGCCTGGTCTTCCACGGCCGGGTTCCACCACGGGTCCATGTGGATCACGTAATCGGCGGCCGTCAGATTGATGCCCATGCCGCCCGCCTTCAGGCTGATCAGGAAGACATCGCCTTCGCCCGCCTGGAAGGCGTCGACCCGGCGCTTGCGCTCCTGCATGGGCGTGCTGCCGTCGAGATACTGGTAACTGACGCCATGCTGCTCCAGGTGCTGGCGAATGAGGGTCAAATGGTCGACGAACTGGCTGAAGACAAGCACCTTGTGGCGGTTTTCCAGCAAGCCCGACAGCAGTTGCGCGAACGCCGCCAGCTTGCTGCTGGCCAGGCCCAGCTCCGGCGCCACCAGTTGCGGATTGCAGCAGGCGCGTCGCAGCTTCATGATCTCGGCCAGGATCTGGATGGCCTTCTTGGATGCCGGCCCTTCCACCATGGCCAGCTTTTCCAGCGCTTCGCGACGCAAGGATTCGTACAGTGCCGTTTCCTGCGGCGACAATTCCACTTCCAGCACGATTTCCGTGCGCGATGGCAGCTCCGACAGCACTTGCGTCTTGGTCCGGCGCAGGATGAAGGGTGCGATCAGGCGGCGCAAGCGCAAGCGCGCGCCGGCCGCCGCCCGCTTGTCCTGATCCTTCTCGATGGGACCGGCAAAGCGCAAATTAAACTGGTCGAGGGTGCCCAGCAAGCCCGGGTTAATAAAACGGAACAGATTCCACAATTCGCCCAAATGATTTTCCAGCGGCGTGCCGCTGGCCACCATGCGGAAGTCCCCTTGCAGGGCCATCACGGCTTGCGAGCGCTTGGTGGCGCCATTCTTGATGGCTTGCGCTTCGTCAAGCACGATCGTATGCCAGCGCACGCCGGCAAACAGGGTGGCTTCCTGCTGTAGCAAGCCGTAGCTGGCCACCACCACGTCGAACGGTTGCAAGGTATCGAGCATGTCGGCGCGGTCGCCGCTGCCGAACAGCTTGATGTTCAAGGTGGGCGCAAAACGCTGCGCTTCGCTGATCCAGTTCATGCAGACGGACGTGGGGGCGACCACCAGGGTCGGGCCGTTCGGCGCGCGCGCCAGGATCAGCGCCAGCGCCTGCAAAGTCTTGCCGAGACCCATGTCGTCGGCCAGGCAGGCGCCCACGCCCCAGTGCGCCAGGCGCGCCAGCCATTCGTAGCCGGCCAGTTGGTAGTCGCGCAAGTCCGCCTGCAAGGTGCTAGGCAGTTGCGGTTGATAGTCGTCGAGGGCGCGCAGGCGCAGCAAGTGTTCGCGCCACAATTTGTCGGCCTTCACGCCGCCCGCATCGTTGGCCAGCTCTTCCAGCGCGAAGGCGGCCAGCGGGTGGATGTGCACGCCATCGGCATGTGTCTCGCCATACGCGGCCAGCTCGGACAGGCGGCGGTGCAATTCGTCGCTGAGCGCGAGGAACTGGTTGTCGCCCAGCGCCACGAAGCGGCTTTTATTGTTCTGCATCAAGTCGAGCAGGGCGCGCAAATCCATCACCTTGTCTTCGTCGATCTGCACTTCGCCGCTGGCGGCAAACCAGTCTTTTTCGCTCTTGATGTTCAAGCGCATCTGGCCGCTGTCGATGCGTTTCGACACGCGCATGGTTTCGCCTTCGGGCCACGCCAATACCATGCCGGCGGGATCGAGCGCCTGCAGCTCGACCAGCAGTTGCAGGCCCAGCGCAGGCTGGCCCAGCAGCCATTCGCCATGCTCTTCTTGCGCCTCTTCCAGCACCAGGCAGCGCCCGATGAGCTGGCGCTGCGCCTCGCGTTCCGCGTTCAGGTCGCGCCGCGCCTGCACGGCCCGGCCCGCCACATCGGCAAACACGCTTTCGGCGCCGCTGCCCGGCGCGTAATAGGCGCCGTTGTCGAGCAGCGGGCGTACTAAAATCTGCATTTTCAGGCCTTGCTGGTAGGGCAGCAAATGCACGTGCAGGCGGTGGTCGGCCGTGATTGCTTCCGCGGCGCCGGCGCCGCCGCCGATATCGGATTGCACCGTGACCATGGACGAGATGGCGCCGATCGCCTGCATCACCTGTTTTTCCGCATGCAGGGGCACGGACAGGCCCAGGCCCACGATGGCGCCGATGCGCCGGTGCTCGTCGAGGATGTGCACCACGCGCAAGCGCGTCGGCGTCTCGCGCTGCACCACGACATTGCTGCCGTTGTCGGGCAATGGCGGCTGCATGCCCAGCCACAGCTGTCCCTCGTGCGACTTGATCAGGAGCTCGGGCGCGCCGGCGATCAGTTCCACTCTCGTGTCGGGGTGATCGAGCCAGAAGACGAGCGGGTGGCCCACCAGCAAGACGGCGGCCTTGTCCAGTTCGATTTCATAGCGCGGCGCCGACGAATAGTATTGTTTGAACGGCGCGATGCTGCCCGCCGCGCGGGCGTCTTGCGGCGTGAGGAAATCGATGTCACCCGCCTCTTCGGCCAGGCGTTTCAAGCCCATGGCGCGGCCCTTGCTCCAGCCGCCCCGTGCATCGCGTTTCTGCTCGCGCACTTCCACGGCCGTGAGGCCAAAGCGCGGGTCGAACGCCACCAGCCACACGAGGCGCGAGACGCCGCCCAGCGCTTCGGCGGGCGCGTTCTGCTGCAGGTTGATCAGCGCGCTCAGCTGGCGCTGCCACGCTTCCTGGCGCTCGAACCACGGCGCCATGTCCGTCAAGCCATGTTGCGCCCGCTTGGCTGTGGCATAGCGCTCTTGCTGCGGCTCGCCCATCAAGCCCAGCAAGCCGGCCGCTTGCGCGGCGATCAGGTCGTAGCCGGCCGCGTCCGCTTGCTGCACCAGCGACCGCAGCTGGTCCTTGCGTTCGCTCAATTGCGGTAGCGCCAGCCAGTAGTACAGCAAGCCCTGGAACAGTTGCGCCTGCAGTGCCGTTTCCCAGCTGCGCGTGGGAATGCTTTCCGCCAGTTGCACGCCGGCGCGCACCAGGCGCAAGGTATTGAGTTGCTGGTAGACGATGCTGTCGTGGTTCGGCTGCGCGTGCAGGGCAATATCGAGATAGGTTTCCGCGCTTTTCAGCAGCTTGGCGTCGTTACCGCGCAGCAAGGCCAGCACGTACAGGTGGCCGCCGATGCCCGTAAAGCACAGCTTGCGCTTGCCTGCTTCCTTGCGCAGTCCTTTCAAGGCTGTCTCGAAGCCCGCCACGGCGTGTGCATGTTCGCCGCGCAACAGAGCGATGCTGCTGTCGACAAACAGCGCCTGCGGCCCCTGCTGGCCCGCCAGGTAGCGGGCGGCCGCGTCGAGTTCGCCGCATAGCAGGGCGTCTTCGGCCAGGGCCAGCGGCAAGGCAGCGCCGATATGGTCGCCGGCGGCCGCCTGGCGCGCATGGTGGGCGCGCGCGTACGTGCGGATGGCGTGCGCCGTGGCCGGCTCGCGCGGCGCATTGCCCAGTAGTACGGCCAGGATGTCATCCTGCAGTTGCGGCATGACGAAAGACAACATTTCCGGTTCGAACGGGCGGCCGAAAATCTCGATCAGCGGATGCAGCTGCTGCGCTTCATAGCACGCCATGCAGGCAGCCAGGATGGCGGCCACGTGGCGCACCTCGTCATTGCGCAAGAGGGCGATGCGCAGGCGCGCCACGCCTTGCCGGTAGCTGCGCAATTCCACATAGCCATCCCAGTTGCGGCGCACGGGATTGATCAGCTCGATGGCCTGGCACAGGTCGCGAAACACCAGGTGCTCGATGGCGGCGCGCATGGCAGGCCAGCGCAGCCTCGCTTCGCAGGCAAAACCCCGTCCCACCACCTCGCTGGCCAGCGCCAGACGCGTCAGCCGCTGCAGCATGTTGGTCACCACCAGCAGGGAAAACGGCGTGCCGTCCGGCTCGACGACATTGGCGCGCTGCAAGTGTTCATACACGGCATGCTTGCCCACCGGTTCGCCCGTGATCGCCAGCAAGGCCAGGATCATCCGTTCGTGCTGCTCCAGTGCGGCGAACTCGTCCAGCAGGTGCTGCTCTGCGTGCTGCTCGGTCATGCGGGCAAATTGGCGATATGCACGGGAGGCTCGCCGGCCGCTACGGGCAGGCCGAACACGCGCTGGTAGAAATACAGTTCCGCGTCCAGGGTGCGCACGATGTTTTCCGCCTTGCGGAAGCCGTGGCCCTCGCCTTCGAGCGGGACATACGCGACGGGTACGCCGCGCGCCTGCAAGGCGTCGACCATCAGCTGCGACTGCTGTGGCGGCACGACCTTGTCGTCGAGGCCCTGGAAGAAGATCATCGGGCGCGACAGTTTATCCGTGTGGTGGATGGGCGAGCGCTCAAGGTACAGCGCCTCGGCTTGCGGCTGCGAAGCGATCAGGTAGTCCGTGTAGCGCGATTCGAACTTGTGCGAATCGTTGTCCAGGCCCTTCAGGTCGGACACGCCATAGTAACTGGCGCCCGCCTTGAAGACGTCGTGGAAGGTCAGCGCGCACAGGGTCGTCAGGCCGCCCGCGCTGCCGCCGCGGATGATCAGGCGCTCGGGGTCGGCCAGACCGTTGGCGGCCAGATAGCGCGCGCCGGCGATGCAGTCTTCCACGTCGACGATGCCCCATTGCCCGCGCAGCGCGTCGCGGTATTCGCGGCCGAAACCGCTGCTGCCGCCATAGTTGACGTCAAGCACGCCGATACCGCGGCTGGTCCAGTACTGCGTCGCCAGCTTTAATGTATTGCTGGCCATGCTGGTGGGGCCGCCATGGCTGATGACGATGACGGGCGGCAAGGTTCCTGTCGGCGCCTGCACCTCGCCATTGGTGGGGGCATAAAAGAAGGCGTACGCCGTGCGGCCATTGCTGCTAGGAAAACTCAAGCTGCGCGGCACGGACAGATAAGCGAGCGCGGGCAGCGCCGTGATCGACTGCGCCAGCACTTCCAGCTCATGATTAGCCAAATCGATGCGCGCCAGTTCCAGTGCAATGGTGGGGCTGCCGCCCAGCAGTGCGACGAAGCCGGGGCCCACGCGCAGTTCGCGGATTTCCTGGTAAGGGTGGGGAATCGGCTCGAGTTTGGCCGCCGCCACGTTCAGCTGCGCCAGGTAGCTGATGCCGGCCTGGATATACGTGCAGACGATCTCGTCGTCGGAAAGGAAGCCGTACATGCTGCCGCCAAAGGTCCAGTGCGGCGTGGCAAATTCCGCTTCCATCGGGCACAGGGCTTCGATGTCGGCGCCATGCAGGCGGTACAGATTCCACCAGCCGCTGCTGTCGGAGACGAAATGCAGCAAGCCGTTCGGCGACCATTCCGGCTGGCAAATCGACTCGCGCGCGCCGCCGGCGATCAGGCGCGGCGAACCGAGGCTGCCGTCCGCATGCACGTTGGCCAGCCACAGTTCCGTGCCTTGCCACGGCAGGCGCGGGTGATCCCAGCTGATCCAGGCCAACTGGCTGCCGTCCGGCGACAGGCGCGGCGCCGCATAGAAATCGTGGCCGCGTGCCAGCACCGTTTCGCGTCCGTCGAAGCCGACGGCGGCCAGGCAGTTTTCCGGCTGCGCATGGCCTGCTTCCGGATGCTGCTCGCGCACGGCGATCAGGCGGGAACGGGCCGCGTCAACAACGAAATCCGCATGGCGCGTGTTGCCGCCCGTGGTGAACGCTTCGGGCACGGCGTCGCCAGCCACGCGGTACAGGCAGTTGTCGGCGAAATGCGAGAAATACACGCTATCGCCGGCCACGGCATATGCGCCGCCGCCGTATTCATGCACGCGGGTGCGCACATTGAAGGGCGCCGGCGTCAGTTCATCGACACGCGCGCCGCGCTGGCGCAGCAAGGTGTTGCGGCCCGCCTCGCTGGCGCGTCCGGCCAGCCAGAACACATCGGCCCCATCCGCACCGCCCAGGGCCAGCTGCGTCAGCGGCGAGGCGCCGGCGGCGACGATGGCCGCGCTGATCGGCGATGGCCAGATGCCATAAGGGGTGCTGGATGCGGTCGAGGTCATGCGGGCTCCGTGTAGTGAGGGGATCAAGGGCCGCCAGGCAGGGTCAGGGCGCGCGGCGGCGTGCATCATCATAATGGAAGGGCTGGCACAACGAAAGTCATCGGTGTGCGTGGCAAATGCTGCAAAGCGGCACCGGAATCAATGATTTGGCGGCGATTGGATGCGATAATACCGCTTCTTCAAGCTATTGATTGCCTTCCATGCCACAATTTGCTCCGCTCCAGAATGATACTTTCCTGCGCGCCCTGCTGCGCCAGCCGACCGAGCACACGCCTGTCTGGCTGATGCGCCAGGCGGGCCGCTACCTGCCCGAATACCGCGCCACGCGCGAGCGGGCCGGCTCCTTCCTGGGCCTGGCAAAGAATCCCGATTACGCGACCGAAGTGACCTTGCAGCCTCTGGAGCGTTTCCCGCTCGACGCGGCCATCCTGTTTTCCGACATCCTGACGGTGCCGGACGCCATGGGCCTGGGCCTGTATTTCGCCGATGGCGAAGGGCCGAAGTTCGAGCGTCCGCTGCGCACGGAGCAGGACGTGAAGGCATTGCAGGTGCCGGACCTGGAGTCGCTCGACTATGTTTTCAAGGCCGTCACGCAAATCCGCACGGAACTCAATGGCCGCGTGCCGCTGATCGGTTTTTCCGGCAGCCCGTGGACCCTGGCGTGCTACATGGTGGAAGGCGGCGGCTCGAAAGAGTTCCATACCATCAAGAAGATGCTGTACAACCGCCCGGACCTGATGCACCACATTCTGGCGATTAACGCCACCTCTGTGGCGCAGTACCTGAATGCGCAAATCGATGCCGGCGCGCAAGCCGTGATGATTTTCGACTCGTGGGGTGGTGCGCTGGCCGATGGCGCCTACCAGGAATTCTCGCTGGCCTACATGCAGCAAGTGGTGGCGCAATTGAAACGCGACAAGGATGGCGTCAAGATTCCCGCCATCGTGTTTACCAAGGGCGGCGGCCAGTGGATCGAGCAGATCGCCGACATCGGCGCCGATGCCGTGGGCCTGGACTGGACCGTCAACCTGACGCGCGCGCGCCAGCTGGTCGGCCATAAAGTGGGCTTGCAGGGCAACCTCGACCCGGCCATCCTGTTCGCCAGCCCGGATCAGATCCGCGCCGAAGTGGCGAAAGTGCTCAACGCCTTTGGCGCGCCATCGGCTGGCACGGGCCATGTATTCAACCTGGGCCATGGCATTTCCCAGTTCACGCCGCCCGAATCCGTGGAGGCCATGGTGGAAGCCGTGCACAGCATGAGCCGCGCCATGCGCAGCGGCCAGTAAGTATCCGTTTTCCCCTGGCGCAGGGACGGAAAAGGCAGGCTTTCCAGCGGAAGCCTGCCTTTTTCTTTGCTTCGCCCTAGCAAGAAATACCGACTTATGCACAATTTTTTTTGCTGCGGAAATAAGAGGCAGCGTCAAAGCCATGCCCGGGGGCGCTCTGCAAGTGCTTGATTATTAAGACATAAAAAATGCATTGTCCGGCGGACTTTGTTGCTATTGATAAGGTTATTCTTTCGTTCGCCTGCCTTATTCCTTCATTGTCCACAAAGTTATCAACAGATTCTGTGGATAAAATTGAAAAGTATTTTGTTAACCGATACTTAGCGTCGATGTTCAGGTTTCACCTGAAGTGCATGTTGCAGTGCATGATAATTGAACAATGTTTCGCCGCCCGGCAGCAAAAAACGAACGCTTGCCCGGCAATTGTCAACTTTGCCGCATGCTGCCGCTGTTTTTCCCGCTCGGGCGTCGAAAAACGCTGCTGATTTCTGTATAAATACATTACAAATGGTTCAGTTATGCACAGCGGCGGAAATGCCCCCCGGATTTATAGCCTCCCGGGCATCAATTTTTAAGCCATTGATTTTAAATGCTTAATTTTTCTTGCGTGCCGCTCTTGACGGCGATCGAAATTTTCTATCCACATTTTTCTGAAAGTTAATTTTGCTTTGTCCACAAAGTTATCCACAGAATTTTCTTCAGGCACGATGACATGCTGTCGCGCCTGGCGTTAGGCGTTTGATGGGTGAAACAAGTATCATGGCCCGCTGGCTTGATGCCGGACATCCCGCGCGCCATCGATCCTGCGGCGCGCTTTTTTATTCAGATAGGCCCACCTTCCATGTCGCAGTGCATTTTGACGTCGTGCATCCTGAAAATCGCGCTCGACACGCCCTTGAACGCTCTGTTCGACTACCGCTGGAACGCGGCGGTGGCGGATGCCGGCGCGGACGTCGCCGCGCCGCTGCCGCAAGTGGGGCAGCTGGCGCTGGTGCCGTTCGGCCGGCGCGAAGTGATGGGACTGATCGTCGGCATCTCAAGCAGCACCGACGTGCCCGCCGCGAAACTGAAGGATGTGCTGGCCGTGCGCAGCCAGCTGGCGCCCCTGTCGGAACAGTGGCTGGCGCTGGCCGCCTTTGCCGCCGATTATTACCAGCGCCCGCTCGGTGAAGTGGCGCTGCCGGGTCTGCCGAAGAACTTGCGCGTGCTGACCACTGTGGCGCTCGACCGCGCCATCAAGAAGCTGGGCAAGCTGGCCGACGCGCATGACGGCACGCCGTTGAACATGCCGGCGCTCAACCCGGCGCAGCAGGAAGCGGCGGACGCCATCGGCGGCGCACAGGGGTTCAAGCCGACCCTGCTGTACGGCGTGACGGGCAGCGGCAAGACGGAAGTGTATCTGCAAGCTTGCGCCCAGGTGCTGGCGCGCGAGGATGATGCGCAAATCCTGATTCTGGTGCCGGAAATCAATTTGACGCCGCAGCTGGAAGGCAATATCCGCGCGCGCTTTCCCGGCGTCATGCTGGCCACCCTGCACAGCAGCCTGTCCGAAGGCGAGCGCATGCTGCACTGGCTGGCCGCCCACCAGGGCCAGGCGCGCATCGTGCTCGGCACGCGGCTGGCCATCCTGGCATCGTTGCCGAAACTCAAACTGATCGTCATCGACGAGGAACACGACCCATCCTACAAGCAGCAGGAAGGCTTGCGTTATTCCGCGCGCGACCTGGCCGTGTGGCGCGCCTGGCAATTGCAAATTCCCATCGTGCTCGGTTCGGCCACGCCCTCGCTGGAAAGCTGGCACCACGCGCAGACGGGGCGCTACCGCAAGCTGGAATTGCGCGAGCGGGCGGTGAAAAATGCGGTGTTGCCACGCGTCAAGATCCTCGACATGGAGCGCGACAAGCCGAAAGACGGCCTGACTTCGCATCTGATAGCCGCATTAAAACTGCGCATGGAGCGCGGGGAGCAGTCGCTGCTGTTTCTGAACCGGCGCGGTTATTCGCCCGTCATCTGCTGCGAATCGTGCGGCTGGATCAGCAATTGCACGCGCTGCACCTCGTTCATGGTGCTGCACAAGCCCGAACACCGCTTGCGCTGCCACCATTGCAGCCTGGAATTGCGCATTCCCCGCCATTGCCCCACCTGCGGCAACGTCGACCTGCAGCCGCTGGGACGCGGCACGCAGCGGGTGGAAGAGGGCTTGCAGCAATTGTTTCCCGAGGCGCGCATTTTGCGCATCGACGCCGATTCCACGCGCAAGAAGGGCAGCGCGCAGGAAGCGTTCGACACCGTGCACCGCGGCGAAGTCGATATTCTGATCGGCACGCAGATGGTGGCCAAGGGCCACGATTTCAAAAAGCTGACCCTGGTCGGCATATTGAACCCGGATACGGCCCTGTTTTCGCAGGATTACCGGGCCAGCGAACGGTTGTTCGCCCAACTGATGCAGGTGGCGGGCCGCGCCGGGCGCGCCGCGCAGACGGAAGGCGGCAGCGTTTCCGAGGTGCTGATCCAGACGCGCTATGCGCGCCATCCGCTGTACGACGCCGTCGTCAACCACGATTACGACCATTTCGCCACGACCTTGCTGGAAGAGCGGGCGCAGGCGGCGCTGCCGCCCTACCTGTTCCAGGCCCTGCTGCGCGCCGAGGCGCCCGAGTTGGCGACCGCTATCGAGTTCCTGCAGGCAGCCAAGGAATGCATGGCACACCCGCAGGTGACCATCAATGACCCAATTCCCATGAGCATGACGCGCGTCTACAACGTGGACCGCGCCCAGCTGCTGCTGGAATCGCCCTCGCGGCCGGCCCTGCAGGCGTTTTTAAAAGAATGGCTGGCGGAACTGCGCGCCATGAAGTCGCGCGTGAAATGGTCGCTGGAAGTCGACCCGCTGGATATTTAAATCAAATCAGGTAGTCGCGCGCCGACTTGACGATCTGCTCGGACAGCAGCTTGGTAAACGGCGTGTCCAGGGTCCACGCATGCCAGCTCAGCGGCACATCCAGGGTGCTGCCCGGCATCAGATCCACGAGACGGTCTGTTGCCAGCGCCTGCGCGGCCAGGCGCTGCGGCATCAGGCCATAGGCCAGGCCATCCTGGACGCAGCCGCGGCGCGCCGCTTCCACCGGTAAAGTATGGTGCGGAAACGGTTCGCGCATGTTTAATTGTTCAGCGAGGAAACGCGCCAGCAAGCCGTGCTGGCCCACGACGGCCGGCGCCAGTTGCACCGCCTCGGCAATAAAACCATCGCCGAACCAGTGGCCGGCAAACATGGGTGTTGCTACGCACACATAGCGCAAGGTGCCCAGCGGCGTGACGCTGGTGGCGGCCGCCGCGTCGATCGCTGTGCCGGACTCGGCTGCCACGCAGCCAAACACGGAGCCGTCGCGCACCATCTGCAAGGCGCTGTCGCTGTCGGCCAGGCGCACATCGAGCTGGCAGCGCGGCGGCGCCAGCAGGGCGGACAAGGTGTCGGGGAACCACGTGGCCAGGCTGTCGGCATCGATGGCGATGGCGATTTCCGGCATGCTGACGCTGTTGCCCAGGTCGATGTCGAGCGACGCTTCCATCAGCTTGACGTTGCGATGATGCACGATCAGGCGCTGGCCCAGGCCCGTCGGCACGGCTGGCTGGCCACGGATGATCAGCAATCGCCCGCTGGCGTCTTCCAGCGCCTTGATGCGCTGCGAGACGGCCGACTGGGTGATGCCCAGCGCCAGGGCGGCCTTGTCGAAACTGCCATGGCTGGCAACGGCGTCCAGCACGGCCAGCGCGCGATAATCGAGTGATCCCATTAGCTCAGCTTATAAATTTTGAAAATGATTAGTTATACTAATGCATATATTGCTGCAAAGTAAAACCTTATTTTCGGCAAACGGGTAGTATCGAACGCTGTGAGCAACCTCGGTGGGATGGATAGCACGATGAAAACACTACAAGTGGATGTGGCCGTGATCGGCAGCGGCACGGCCGGCATGACGGCGCACAAGGCGGCGCGCATGCAGGGCAAGCGCGTGCTGATGATCGAAAGCGGACCGTACGGCACGACCTGCGCCAGGGTGGGCTGCATGCCCAGCAAACTCTTGATCGCGGCGGCCGAGGCGGCCCATGCCGTGGCTGCCGCGCCCGGTTTTGGCGTGCATCCGGGCCCCGTGCGCATCGATGGCCGGCAAGTGATGGCCAGGGTGCGCAGTGAGCGCGACCGTTTTGTCGGCTTCGTGCTCGACGGCGTCAACGCCATCCCCGACGACGAAAAACTGCGCGGCCATGCGCGTTTTATTTCCCCCGGCACATTGCAGGTGGATGAGCACACGCTGGTGGAAGCGGCCAGTGTGGTGATCGCCACCGGTTCCACGCCCATCGTGCCGCCCGAGTGGCAAGCGGCCGGTGAGCGTGTCATCACCAGCGACGCCGTGTTCGAATGGACGGATTTGCCCAGCTCGGTGGCCGTGGTCGGCAGCGGCGTCATCGGCCTGGAACTGGGCCAGGCGCTGGCGCGGCTGGGCGTGCGCGTGACCCTGTTTGCGCGCGGCAATAAAGTCGCCCAGCTGACGGACCCGCTGGTGCTGCGCGAGGCCGATGCCGTGCTGGCGCGCGAACTCGATATCCGTTTCATGACCAAGGTCGCGCACATGGAAAAAACGCCTGACGGCAACGGTATCCTGCTGACCAGCAGCGATGGCGCCGGCGTGGAAAAAACCGAGCAGTTCGAGTATGTGCTGGCCGCCATCGGCCGCGCGCCAAACGTGGACAAGATCGGCCTGGAAACGGCGCAAATCGAGCTCGACCGCCACGGCATTCCCCGGCATGACCCGCACACCATGCAGTGCGGCAAAAGCGCCATCTTCATCGCCGGCGATGCCGACAACGAACTGCCGCTGCTGCCCGAGGCGGCCGACGAGGGCCGCATCGCCGGGGAGAACGCGGCGCGTTTTCCTGACGTCAAACCTGGCTTGCGCCGCACGCCGTTGACGATCGCCTTCACGGAACCGCAGATCGCCACCGTGGGCGCCACGTACCAGCAATTGTGCGTGAGCCACGCGGGCCGCTTCGCCGTCGGTGCCGTGTCGTTCGGCAACCAGGGCCGCAGCCGCGTGATGCTGCAAAACCAGGGCTTGCTGCGCGTGTATGCGGAATTTGGCAGCAAGCGTTTTCTCGGCGCCGAGCTGATCGGCCCAAGGGCGGAACACCTGGGCCATTTGCTGGCCTGGGCATGCCAGGCGCAGCTGACGGTGCCGGCCATGCTTGACATGCCGTTCTACCATCCCGTCATCGAGGAAGGCGTGCGCACGGCCTTGCGCGAACTGGCGCTGCACCTGGAAAAAGACCCGGAACACGCGCCCGGCTGCGCTGATTGCACACCGGGACCTTGAAGGCAACTTTATGATTTACATAATTTTGTAGACAAGCGCACATGATTGCGCGATCATCGCTGCCACATTGAAATATTGATTAAAAGCAAAAAACATTTCAATTGGTATATGCCGCCCATGCCGTAATGGTAAAAAGGGTAGCGGCAGGCGATGACACGGAGACGATGTGAAAATTCGGCGCATTTATGCGGGAGAACTGGCCCTCGGCGTGGCTTTGCCCTGGGACGTGCATGGCGAAACGGGCAGCTTGCTGGCCAGGCTGGGCCATGTCATCAGCAGCGAGAACCAGATCGCATTGCTGCTGGCGCGCGGCGTCATCGCCGATACCAGCGCCGACGTGCCGCGCACGGCCACGGAAGCGCCGTCGGCGCTGCGCATGCTGAACCTTGTCACGGCCGGCCTGGCCCTCGTCTTGCCGGCCATTGCCGCCGGGAAGGCGGACAGCCACCTGTCCCTCGCGCCGCTGGCGCAGCTGGTGGAAGAGGCCGTTGCGCTGGATGCCGACGTGGCGCTGGCCTGCATCCTGCACAACCAGGGCGCGGGCGACTTTGCCGTGCGCCACAGCGTCGACACGGCCGTCATCACGGCCTTGCTGGCGCGCGCCCTGAAGCTCGATGATGGCGTGATCCGCAGCGTGGTGCTGGCCGCGCTGAGCATGAATGTGGGCATGCTGGAACGCCATGCGGATTTTCAGCACAAGGCGGGGCCGCTGGACGCGCAGGAACGGGCCTATTTGCGCGCCCATCCGCAAGCCGGTGTCGACCTGCTGCGCGCGGCGGGCGTGACGGACGCCGTCTGGCTGCAGGCCGTGTTGCAGCACCATGAAAATATCGATGGCAGCGGTTATCCGCTGGGCACGCAAGGCGAGGCGATCGGCATCGGCGCCCGCCTGATCATGCTGGCCGACCGCTATTGCGCGCGCGTCTCGAAGCGCAGCTACCGCCAGCCCTTGCTGCCCAACGTGGCCCTGCGCGAAATGCTGATGGCCGACAAGGCCACCCTCGATGCGCCGCTGGCGTCGCTGCTGGTGCGCGAGCTGGGCATCTATCCGGTCGGCACCTTCGTCAAATTGCTGAATGGGGAAATCGGTGTCGTCACGCGCAAGGGCTTGAATGCCACCACGCCGCACGTGCAGTCGCTGATCGGTCCGCGTGGCGCGCGCCTGGACGTGCCGCTGCGGCGCGACACGCGCGTGGACTTGCATGCCATCCGCGAAGTGCTCAGTGCGGAGCAGGCGGGACTGCAGTTTCGCCCTGATCAGCTATGGGGCCGCAGCGCGCGAGCGTAATTTAGTTCAACAGACCCGCATCCAGCCGTCCTTCGACTGCCAGTTCGCGCATGATGCGCACGGTATCGATGTCGGATTCCTTGTAGGCGGAACGGCGGAAGTCGTCGTACAGGGCGTTGGCCGCATCGGTGGCCGCGTCGTGGCCGTCGTCGTACTGGAAGCGTACCCACATGCTCGCTTCATCGGGCATTTCGATGGTCATGATCAATGACGAGGCGCTGATGTCCTTTTGCGCCGGCACTTCGTAGCGCACCTGCAGTTGCGGCACCAGCACCACCCTGTCGTTGATGACCAGCTCGCCATAGCGCAGGCTGCGCGCGAAACCGGCATCGCTGCGCTCGCTGATCTGGCATTCATCGAGGTGCGGCACGAACAGCTTGGGCGACTCGGCGCGCAAGACGAGGCCGCGCCAGACTTGCTCCAGGCTCAAGGTGTCGATCAGCGGGTTCAAAGGATCGTTGATTTCAATCAGATGTTCAAATTTCATGGGACTGCCATTCGGTAAGGGGGCGCGCACGGGCGATATAGGCGGAATGGTACTCCAGGCGTGGCCGTGCCGCACGCATTGCATCGGTCAAGATGGCGGCATATGGCGATATATCAATGCCATTGCCTGTTTTTCAGGCATGGTCCGCCATGCAAATAGCCCACGCGACGCTGTTACAATGGGCTGCTGTTCCCTGCGGAAATACCCTGATGTCCAAAGCACCACAGTTCGGTCTGAATGCGCCCCAAAGCGAAGCGGTTACCTACCTCGACGGCCCTTGCCTGGTGCTGGCGGGCGCCGGTTCGGGCAAGACGCGCGTGATCACGCAAAAGATCGCCCATTTGATCGAAGACCGAGGCTACGACCCGCGCACCATCGCCGCGCTGACCTTCACCAACAAGGCGGCGCTGGAAATGCAGGAACGCATCGCCAAGCTGTTGAAACAGCCACGCCAGGCCAAGCAGTTGACGGTGTCGACCTTCCATTCGCTGGGCGTGAAAATCCTGCGCCAGGAAGCCAATGGCGTGGGCTTGAAAGACCGCTTTTCCATCATGGACAGCGATGACTGTTTTTCCCTCGTGCAAGATCTCGCCATTACCACCGATAAACAGGTCATTCGTGGCATCCAGAACGCCATGTCCCTGTGGAAAAATGGCTTGATCGACCCGGATATGGCCCTGGCGCAAGCCAAGGATGAAGATGAGGCCAACGCGGCGCGCATCTATCGCAGCTATGTGGCAACGCTGTCCGCCTACCAGGCCGTCGATTTCGACGATCTGATCCGCTTGCCCGTGGAATTGTTCCGCAACAACGGCCCCGTGCGCGACAAGTGGCAGCGCCGTTTGCGCTACCTGCTCGTCGATGAATACCAAGATACGAATACGTGCCAGTACGAACTGGTGAAATTGATGGTGACGGGCATTGGCAAGAAGCCGATGTTTACGGCCGTGGGCGACGACGATCAGGCAATCTATGCGTGGCGCGGCGCCACCGTGGAAAACCTGAAGACCCTGGAAACGGATTTCCCCGATCTGCGCGTCATCAAGCTGGAGCAGAATTACCGCTCCACCATGCGCGTGCTCAACGCGGCCAATGCCGTCATCGGCAACAACCCGAAGCTGTTTGAAAAGTCGCTGTGGTCGGAACATGGCCTGGGCGAGCCGATTAAGGTGCTGGGCATGCAGACGGACGAGCAGGAGGCGGAACAGGTCGCCATCATGATTTCGGCCGACCATTTTGAACGCAAGAACAAATTTTCCGATTACGCGATTCTGTACCGGGGTAATCACCAGGCGCGCATCATCGAGCAGTGTCTGCGCAAGGAACGCATCCCGTACACGATTTCGGGCGGCCAGAGTTTCTTCGACAAGGCCGAGATCAAGGACATCATCAGCTACCTGCGCCTGCTGGCCAATGAAGACGACGACCCGGCCTTCATTCGCGCCGTGACGACGCCGCGCCGTGGCGTGGGGCAGTCGACTTTGGAGGTGCTGGGCGCGTTTTCGGGGCAGTGGCAGTGCTCGCTGTTCCAGGCCGTGTTCAAAGGCGGCATCGAGGCCAAGCTGACGGACCGCCAGCTGGGGCCGCTGCGCGACTTCTGCAACTTCATCAACGACCTCGAATCGCGCGCCAGCCGTCCCGGTGCGGCCGGCAGCGGCGACAACGCGGCCGAAGTGCTGGACGACATGATGAAGGAAATCCACTACGAATCGTATCTGTACGATGCTTTCGAAGAACGCCAAGCGCAAAGCAAGTGGCAGAACGTGCTGGAATTCGTCAACTGGCTCAAGGAGCGGGGCCGGGGCGGCAAGGACCGCGACGGCGAAGAAAAGAACGTGCTGGAACTGACGCAGATGGTGGCCCTGATGACCATGCTCGAGGGCAAGGACGAAGAGCAGGATGCCGTGCGCATGTCGACCCTGCACGCGTCGAAAGGCCTGGAGTTTCCGCACGTGTTTCTGGTCGGCGTGGAAGAGGGCATCTTGCCGCACAAGGGCGATCCTGATGCGCCGGCCGAAACCATCGCCGCACGCATCCAGGAAGAGCGCCGGCTGATGTACGTGGGTATTACGCGGGCCCAGCGCACCTTGCACATCACCTGGTGCAAGAAGCGCAAGCGGGCCGGTGAGCAAGTCCATTGCGACCCGTCGCGCTTCATCAAGGAAATGGAACTCGACGTGGGCGACGCCGTGCCGACGGAGGCGGAAGTCATTTCGCCGAAAGAGCGTCTGGCGCGCATGAAAGCCTTGCTGGCCGCGCCGAAGGGCTAAGCGGCGTTCACGCTTCCACGGCGCCGTCGGGCGTGGTTTTCGGCACGATGGCCAGCTGCATGCCCAGCGCATCGAGCATCTTCAAAATGGTTTCGAAGCGCGGTTTGCTGCCTTCGCGCAAGGCTTTATAGGCGCCTTCACGCGTGATGTCGGCCCGGGCCGCCACCTTGCCCATGCCGTAGGCGCGCACCACGTCGTTCATGGCCGACTGGAACAGTTCGGCGTTGCCGGTGGCAACGATTTCGCTCATGTAGGCGGCCACGGTGGCCTTGCTGGTCAGATGTTGCGTTGGATCAAATTTGCTCAGGCCTAATGCTTCCAGATCGTCGAGGTCAAAGCCGTCAGCGTCAGTATGGTCGTTCATTTTTTTCGTGCTCCTGTCGATGGGCTTGCCGCTGCTTTTTGCTTCCGGATGGCCGCTTGTTGGGCCTTCAATGTTTTCAGAATTGCTTGCGCGTGCTTGATATCGCGTTGCTGGCTCGATTTGTCGCCACCGAGCAGCAGCAAGATCAGGGTGCCCAGATTCGTTTCGTGAAAATACACGCGCCAGCCGGGCCCCGTCTGTAAAAAGCGCAGCTCGCACACGCCTTCGCCCACTGGCCGCCAGTCGCCCTTTTTACCGTGCTGCAAATGCTTGATGCGCGCATCGATGGCGGCCGCCGCCACGTCGTGCAGCGAGTCTTCCCAGCGCCGGTATTCAGCCGTCTTGCGCGTGTCGATCAGGTCAGGCAAAGTGGATACGTCCATTGTAATCGTTTGTTCTCATTCGTCAAGCGGTTTGATTCAGCCATAAGGGAAGAATAGGCAGAAATCGCCGCCTGGCCGATGGGGAATGGATGAGGTTTGTGCTGGCTCACGCCGTGACGGCGGTAGAATGCCGCTTTCAGTCAGGAGTCACCGTGAGCACCATGGACAATGCAGAACAGATGGAAGTACGTTTCGTCGATATCGAAATCAAGCTGGCGCAGCAGGAAGACCTGGTCGAATCGCTGAACCAGATGGTGTACCAGCAGGGCAAGCGCATCGACCAGCTCGAAGCGATGCTGCACAAGCTGGGCGAACACGTGCGCGACGGGGCGCAGCAGGCGAATGGCGGACTGGTCAACGAACGTCCGCCGCATTATTGAATCGGCATTGGGGTGTCGGACGCATGAAAACCATTCATTACCCGGTCACCCGCTAAGGTCAGTCGTTGCGGGTGACGCAAGTATGTCAGGCTGTTATTATTTCAGGCTGGCCCGCGACACAATCGCGGCTCTCTTGCGTTCCTTGAAAGTAGACATGACCCGTCCAACAATGCTCGTCATCGCCGCCAGCCTGATGCTGGCGCCAGCCGCCGCCGCTTTTGCCGCCACCGCGGCCGCAGCGCTGCCTGCTTCGAACCCGTTTGCGCAGGCCAGCAGCCTGCCTTTTAACTATCCACCGTTCGACAAGGTGCAGGACGCGGACTACGCGCCCGCCTTTACGGCAGGCATGGCCGCCAACCTGGCGGAAATCAATGCGATTGCGAACAACAAGCAGCCAGCGACCTTCGACAACACCATCGTCGCCATGGAACGCTCGGGCCAGCTGCTGAGCCGCGTGCGCACCGTGTTTTCCGTGATGTCCGGCTCGAATACGAATGAGACGATCCAGGGCCTGGAACGCGAACTGGCGCCGAAAATGGCGGCCCACAGCGACGCGATCATGCTCAACGACAAACTCTTCAAGCGCATCGACAGCCTGTATGCCAAGCGCGACAAGCTGGGCCTCGATGCCGAATCGAAACGTCTGCTGGAACGTTACCACACGGACTTCGTGCGCGCCGGCGCCAAGCTGTCGGCAGCGGACAAGGAAAAGCTGCGCGCCTACAACGGCCAGCTGGCCGCCCTGTCGACCAAGTTCGCACAGAACGTGCTGAAGGAATTGAACGCGTCGGCCGTCGTTGTCGACACGCGCGAAGAACTGGATGGCCTGTCGCCTGCCGCCATCGAAGTGGCCGCCGGCCTGGCCAAGAAGCGCGGCCTCGATGGCAAATATGTGATCGCCCTCGTCAACACGACGGGCCAGGCGCCGCTGTCGCTGCTGACCAACCGCGCCGTGCGCGAACGCATCATGGCCGCTTCGCAAGCGCGCGGCAGCCGTGGCGGCGAGTTCGACAATACCCAGGAAGTGCTGGAGCTGGCGAAACTGCGCGCCGAACGCGCCGCGCTGATGGGCTACCCGAACTACGCGGCCTATTCGCTGGAAGACCAGACGGCGCACGACACCACCGCCGTGAACGCCCTGCTGGGCGAATTGGCGAAGCCGGCCGTCGTCAATGCGCGCCGTGAAGCGGACGATATCCAGAAGGTCATCGATGCGGGCAAAGGCGGCTTCAAGGTGGGCCCCGCCGACTGGGCCTTCTATAGCGACAAAGTGCGCGCCGAACGCTACAACTTCGACGAGACGCAACTCAAACCGTACTTTGAAATGCACAGCGTATTGACCAAGGGCGTGTTCTTTGCTGCCGGCAAGTTGTACGGTCTCACGTTCAAGCAGCGCACCGACTTGCCCGTCTACACGTCCGACATGCTGGTGTACGACGTTTTCAATGAAGACGGCACCCAACTGGCCATCTTTACGCTTGACCCTTACGCGCGCAGCAACAAGCGCGGCGGCGCCTGGGCGAATGCCTACGTGGGCCAGTCGACCTTGCTGAACCGCAAGCCGGTGATTGCGAATAACCTCAACATTCCAAAGCCGGAAGCGGGCCAGCCGACCCTGATGACGTTTGACGAAGTCAACACCATGTTCCACGAATTTGGCCATGCGCTGCACGGCATGTTTTCGAACGTGAAATATCCACGCTTCGCCGGCACCAGCGTGCCGCGCGACTTCGTCGAATACCCGTCGCAAGTCAATGAAATGTGGGCGCTGTGGCCGGAAGTGCTGCAAAACTACGCCAAGCACTATCAAACGGGCGCAGCCATCCCGGCCGAACTGCTGGCGAAAGTGACGGCGGCTGACAATTTCAACCAGGGCTATAAAACCACGGAATACCTGGCGTCGGCTCTGCTGGACCAGCGCTGGCACCAGCTGACCCCGGCGCAGATCCCGACCGACGTGCTGGCGTTTGAAAAAGCCGCCTTGACGGATGCCGGCGTCGATTTCGCCCCGGCGCCACCGCGCTACCGCACCACGTACTTCTCGCACGCGTTCGCGGGCGGTTACTCGGCCGGCTACTACGCCTATCTGTGGTCGGAAAAGCTCGACGCGGACACGGTCGAGTGGTTCAAGGAAAACGGCGGCCTGACGCGCAAGAACGGCGACTGGTTCCGCACTAAACTGCTGTCGCGCGGCGGCAGCGCCGATGCGCTCGACATCTACCGCAACTTCCGCGGCCGCGATGCGAAGATCGAGCCGCTGCTGCAACGCCGTGGCCTGAACGGCAAGTAAATCGTCTGATTCCGGCGTCAAAGCCGGGTGCATGAAAAAGGCTGCCAAGCGATTGGCAGCCTTTTTTATTTGGCGATGTTGATTGTAGACCGTGGTAAACCGCGCAGTTGGCGTGATGCACCACAGGATCACCCATGTTGGATGACGCCTGTGTGACAGACTGCTATGATCTGCCACTGGCCCGCGACGCGATCGCGGTTCTTCCCGCGCTTCCTGAAAGATGTCATGATCCGTCCACAACTGCTCGTCATCGCCGCCAGCGTCATGCTGGCCCACGCCGCCCCATCCGCCATGGCTGCCGCCACCGCAAAATCCGCGCCTGCCGCTGCCGTCAGCGCCCAGAACCCCCTGCTCAAAGTGAGCCCGCTGCCATTCCAGATGCCGCAGTTCGGCCTGATCAAGGATGAACACTATGCGCCCGCGTTTGCCGAAGGCATGAAACGCCAGTTGGCCGAAGTCAACGCGATTGCCAGCAACCGCCAGGCGCCCACGTTCGAGAACACCATCGTGGCCCTTGAGCGCACGGGGCAGTTGCTGCACCGCGTGAATAGCATCTTCAGCAACATGACCTCGACCAATACCAATGCCGTGCTGGAGGCGGTGGAAGTGGACGTGTCGCCGAAACTGGCCGCGCATGGCGATGCGATTACCCTCAATCCAAAACTGTTTATCCGCATCGACACCCTGTACGCCAAGCGCGACAAGCTGGGCCTCGATGCCGAATCCCTGCGCCTGCTGGAGCGCTACCACACGGACTTCGTGCGCGCCGGCGCCAAGCTGTCCGATGCGGACAAGGAAAAATTGAAAGCCTACAACGCCGAGCAGGCGGGCCTGGAAACGGCCTTCGCGCAAAACGTGCTGAAGGAAACGAATGCCAAGAGCATCGTCGTCGACACGCGTCTTGAGTTGGCCGGCATGACGGACAGCGATATCGACACGGCCGCCGCCGCCGCCAAGGAACGCGGCTTGACGGGCAAGTTCGTCATCGCCCTGGTGAACACCAGCGGCCAGCCGCCATTGGCCGTATTGACGGATCGCAAGACGCGCCAGCGCCTGATGGATGCGTCACTGAACCGCGGCAGCCAGGGCGGCGAGTTCGACAACCGCGCCATCGTGCTGAAACTGGCCAAACTGCGCGCCGAACGGGCCACCCTGCTCGGTTACGCCAACTACGCCGCGTATTCCCTGGAAGACCAGACGGCCAAGACCACGACGGCCGTCAACACCTTGCTGTCGGAACTGGCGAAACCAGCCGTCGCCAACGCGCGCCGCGAAGCGGCCGACCTGCAGCAAGTGGTCGATGCGGAAAAAGGCGGTTTCCAGGTGGCAGCGGCCGACTGGGCCATCTACACGGACAAGCTGCGCAAGCAACGTTTCAATTTCGATGAAAACGAACTGAAACCGTATCTGGAATTGAACAGCGTGCTGAACAACGGCGTGTTCTTTGCCGCGAATAAACTGTATGGCATCAGCTTCAAGGAGCGTAAGGACTTGCCGGTGTACAACCCGGACGTGCGCGTCTACGACGTGACGGACGCCAACGGCAAGCCGCTGGCCCTGTTCATCGCCGACTTCTATGCGCGCGGCAACAAGCATGGCGGCGCGTGGATGAATGAATACGTGTCGCAATCGTCTTTGATGGGCACGCATCCGGTGGTGGCCAACCAGTTGAATATTCCAAAGCCGCCCGTCGGCCAGCCGACGCTATTGACGTTCGATGAAGTGACGACCATGTTCCACGAATTCGGCCATGCGCTGCACGGCATGTTCTCGAACGTGAAATATCCGCGCTTTGCCGGCACCAGCGTGCCGAGCGACTTCGTCGAGTATCCATCGCAAGTCAATGAAATGTGGGCCGTCTGGCCGGAAGTGCTGCAAAACTACGCCAAGCACTACCAGAGCGGCGCGGCCATGCCGCAGGAATTGCTCGACAAGGTGACGGCGGCGAAGAAATTCAACCAGGGGTTCATGACGACGGAATACCTGTCGGCGGCCCTGCTGGACCAGCGCTGGCACCAGTTGGCGCCGAGCCAGATCCCGACGGACGTGCTGGCCTTTGAAGCGGCCTCGTTGAAAGACGCGGGCGTCGATTACGCGCCCGTGCCGCCGCGCTACCGCACCAGTTATTTCTCGCACAGCTTCTCGGGCGGCTATTCGGCGGCGTACTACGCTTACCTGTGGTCGGAAAAGCTGGACGCGGAATCGGTCAACTGGTTCAAGGAAAACGGCGGCCTGACGCGCAAGAATGGCGACTGGTTCCGTAATAAACTGCTGTCGCGCGGCGGCAGCGTCGATGCGCTGCAACTGTTCCGCGACTTCCGCGGCCGCGATGCCACCGTGGAACCATTGCTGGAACGCCGCGGCTTGAACGCCAAGTAAGACGTTCTCATCAGAAGCTTGCGTTGCGTTGACCTGGCGCACGCAAGCTTTCTGTGTCGGCGGCGTAGAATTGAGTAAGATGTAAACAAGAAGGCAGTCGAAAGAAAGAGTTTATGAGTCAGCAAGATTTGAATGGCATTACCCTGGAAGGTATCGTGACGCGCCTGCAAGCCCATTACGGCTGGGATGGCCTGGCCAAGCACATCGATATCAATTGCTTCATCAGCGATCCCAGCATCAAGTCGAGCCTGAAGTTTTTGCGCAAGACCCCGTGGGCCAGAAGCAAGGTGGAACAATTGTTCCTGGACACGCAATTTACCGACTGACAGGAAAAAACATGGATAGCAAACTCAAGGAATCGTTGCAACAGCTGCAATCGACCATCGCATCTGGCGATCCTGTGGATGAAGAAACGCATGGTTTGCTGCAAAAGCTCAATGGCGATATTCAGCAACTGCTGGAAAAGCGCGCCGCGCAGGAGCAGGAAGAAGAGTCGATCACCTATGGCCTGGCCGAGCGCAGCCAGGAATTGTCGGCCAAGTTTGCCGTCAAGCATCCGAAACTGGAGCCGGCGTTGCGGGAATTGGGTGAGATTTTAGCTAATATGGGGATCTGATGTAACCCAGGGAAAAGCTGGGGTCAGACCCCGGAAGGGTCTGACCCCAAGGGCATTTTTTCCTCAAGTGATTGAAAAATAAACGTTTTTTGTACTGAAATCCAACAGTAAAAAGCAGGCCGTCAGGTTGGAAATGGCCAATTCCGGTACAATCCGTACCCTATGAGCTCCCCTACCAATTTATTTGCGACCGTTCCCAAGCGGTCTGCCCGCGCTGCCGTGGCGCCTTTCCTGCCGATGTCGCGTGCCGAGATGGACGCGCTGGGCTGGGATCAGTGCGACGTCATCCTCGTCACGGGCGACGCCTACATCGACCATCCGAGTTTCGGCATGGCCCTCGTTGGTCGCCTGCTCGAAGCGCAAGGTTACCGCGTCGGCATCATCAGCCAGCCGGACTGGCTGTCGGCCGACGCGTTCCGCATCCTCGGCAAGCCGCGCCTGTACTACGGCATTACCGCCGGCAACATGGATTCCATGGTCAACCAGTACACGGCCGACCGCAAGATCCGCTCCGACGACGCTTACACGGCGAACGCGGAACCGAATAAACGCCCGGACCGCGCCGTCACCGTGTACGCCCAGCGCGCGCGCGAAGCATATCCCGACGTGCCCATCGTCATCGGCAGCATCGAAGCATCGTTGCGCCGCATCGCCCATTACGATTACTGGTCGGACAAGGTCCGCCGTTCCGTCTTGCCCGATTCCAAGGCCGATTTGCTGATCTTCGGCAATGCCGAGCGGGCGCTGGTCGACCTGACGCATCGCCTGGCCGCCGGCGAACACATCAAGGATATCCGCGACTTGCGCGGCACGGCCTTCATGGTGCCGTCCGGCTGGTTGCCTGGCGACGACTGGGGCGTGCACAATTCCACCCGCGTCGACGTGCCCGGCAAGGTCGATCCGCACTACAGCCCGTACGAGATGGTGCAGGAAGACAAGACCGCCTGCGCCACGGAAAATGCGTCGAAATCGGCCGAAGTCATCAAGCCGATCCGCATCATGAGCCGCGAAGAGCGTCTGGCCATGGCCAAGGAAAAGCACGACAAGACGGTCGTGCGCCTGCCCGCCTACGACGTCGTCAAGGATGACCCCGTCATGTATGCGCACGCCTCGCGCGTGTTCCACCTGGAATCGAATCCCGGCAATGCGCGCGCCATGGTGCAGGCGCACGGCGAACGCGACGTGTGGCTGAATCCGCCGCCGCTGCCGCTGGCCATGGACGAGATGGATGGCGTGTACGACATGAATTACGCGCGCGCGCCGCACCCGAGCTATGGCAAGGCGCATATTCCCGCCTGGGAAATGATCCGCTTTTCCGTCAACATCATGCGCGGCTGCTTCGGCGGCTGCACTTTCTGCTCGATCACGGAACACGAAGGCCGCATCATCCAGAGCCGCTCGGAACCGTCGATCTTGCGCGAGATCGAGCATATCCGCGATAAAACCAAAGGTTTTACGGGCACCATTTCCGATATGGGTGGCCCGACGGCGAATATGTACCGCCTCGCCTGCAAGGAAAAAGAGATCGAAGTGTCGTGCCGCCGCCTGTCCTGCGTGTACCCGTCCATCTGCGTGAACCTGGGCACGGACCACAGCAAGCTCATCTCGTTGTACCGCAAGGCGCGCGCCATTCCCGGCATCAAGAAAGTGCTGATCAGCTCAGGTCTGCGCTACGACCTGGCCGTACGTTCGCCCGAATACGTCAAGGAACTGGTGACGCACCACGTCGGCGGCCTCTTGAAAATTGCGCCCGAGCACACGGAAGAGGGGACTTTGTCGAAGATGATGAAGCCCGGCATCGGCGCGTATGACGAGTTCAAGGAAATGTTCGACCGTTTCTCGCTGGAAGCGGGCAAGAAGCAGTATCTGATCCCGTATTTCATCGCCGCCCATCCGGGCACGACGGATGTGGACATGCTGAACCTGGCCCTGTGGTTGAAGAAAAACAATTTCAAGCTGGACCAGGTGCAAACTTTCATGCCCACGCCGATGGCCATGGCGACGACCATGTATCACACGCGCAAGAATCCCTTGCGCAAGGTCACGGCGGATTCGGAAGTGGTGGAAACGGCGCGCAGCGGCAAGATCCGCCGCACGCATAAAGCCTTCCTGCGCTACCAAGATCCGGCCAACTGGCCGATCCTGCGCGAAGCGCTGGTCAACATGGGCCGTGGCGACTTGATCGGCAATGGCGACAAGCACTTGATACCCGCCTGGACCTCGTCCGAATCGGGCGGCCTGGCCGCAGGCGAACGCAGCCGCCAGACGCATGGCGCCGGCACGCCGGACAAGTTCAAGGTCACGCCGGGCAAGAACCGCATCGCCCTGGGCGGCACGGCCGCCGCGCCGAAGGCGACAGCCGTCGAATCGAAAGTGCGTCCATCGATCCTGTCGACCATCAAAACGAAGGCCAAGCCGGCCGCCGTGCCGATGGGCCGTGGCGGCAAGCCGCCAGCCAAGGGCGCGCATGCCGCACCGGCACGGGGCGGACGCAAGTAAGCCAGCGTCACTGTCCCCGGCATCGACTGAGAACCCGGCAACGCCTACAGCGTTGCCGGGTTTTTTGCCATCTGCGCACCAACTTGGGGCGCAGCACGCCATGCTGGCAGGATTTTTACTAATATTTAAAAATTGAATAGAGCAAAAGGCAATTTTCCCTTGTGGCAACTTGGTATTTGAAAATATACTCGTTGAACATTTAGCCGTACGCCAACAATACTGCCATTCTGGCAATCGCCAGCGTACGCGGCTCCCAGCGTTTAGATGAAAAGAGATGCCAATTGAAATGCCTTTCCTGCCAGGCCGAGAATAAGCCGGGCGCCAAATTCTGTTCTTCCTGCGGCACGACGTTTGCCGTTGCCACGACCGTTGCCGCGCCGGTGCCGGGAAAATCCTGTGGCCAGTGCGGCCATGACTGCAAGCCGGACGCCCGGTTCTGCCCCAAGTGCGCGTTCAGCTTTGCCGTGGCGCCGGTGGCGGCAGCGGTGCCGCCGCCATTGCCAGAGCCGGTCATCGCGCCGGAGATTGCGCCCGTCATTGAACCTGTCATTGAACCCGTGTCCTTGCCTGAGCCTGCCCCGGTACCGGTGGCGGAACCGGTCGCGCCACCTGCGCCACCGCCCGTGCTGGAAAAGCGCCGTGCCGATCCTGTCCCTGCGCCCACCCCTGCACGGGAACCAGAAGCCGCTCCCGCAGCAGTGACAGACAGCGTTCCCGACACGCCGGCTGACAGCCCACCGGCTGGCAAGCGCATGAAACTGATCGCCGCGGCCGTCGCAGCGGTGGTGCTGCTGGGCGGTGCGGGCGCTTACTATTTCTTGTCAGGCAAGCCGCCTGTCGCCGTGCCTGAACCGGAGCCAACCTTGGCAGTGCAGGAAGACCCTGCGCCGGCCGCCGAGCAGCCGCTGGCCATCGATGACGCTGCGCTCGATGGCGGCTCGGCGGGCGACCTTGCCGCGACACCTGCTGCCGAGCCTGAGCCTGAGCCAGCGGCAGCGCCTGCTCCGGCACCCGAGCCGGCTCCAGCAGCGGCCCCAGCCCCTGTCGTGGAAAAACCGGCCAAGCCCGTCAAGGTGACCCCGCCACCGGCGCCTGTCAAACAGACGACGGGCCTGGAAAGCGTGATCACGGACAGCCTGTCGGAAGCGAGCCACTGCATGAGCCAGCGCAAATACGACTGTGCCATTGCCAATGCGAATGCCGTGTTGCGCATGGACAAGGGCAACCGCCCTGCGCAGGACATCAAGCGCAAGGCGAAGGAAGCGCAGGACAAGGCGCTGTCGCAAATTCAGATCGAGTAAGCCGCAGCTTTCCGCCCATTCCTATTTTGATTCTTTCGGAGAATAACGTGAAAAACTTGAAACAAATGGCCAAGCCCCTGGTGGCGATGCTGGTCGTGTCGTCGATGCTGGCCGGCTGCGCCGCGCCGGGCGGCCCTGGCGCCACAGGCAATACCACCACCGCAGGCACGGAAGCGGCCAGTGGCGAATGCAATACGGCCATGCTGGCCGGCATCGGCGCCGTCGTGGGCGGCTTGCTGGGTGGCGGCAACAACACCGTGCGCGGCGCGGCCCTGGGCGCCAGCCTGGGCGCGCTCGCCTGCGTGGCCCTGAATTATCAAAGCCAGCAAGTCAAGACGGCGCAGCAGGTGCAGACGGACTACAAGGTGGCCAACAAGGGCAAGCTGCCCGAGCAGTCGACCCTGGTGAAATACGAGACGGGCTTTACGCCGTCCTCCGTGCGTCCGGGCCAGAAGGCGCAGACCAATTCGTACATCGAAGTGGCGGCCGGCACGCGCGATCCGAACCCGCTGGTGGAAGAGGAATTGAGCCTGTACAAGCCAAATGGCGACCTGATCAAAACCGTGCGCAAGGTGGTCAGCAGCAATAACGGCAGCGGCGCCTACAAGGGCGGCTTCTCGATTCCCATGCCTGAAGGCGTGCCGCAGGGCATTTACCCGGTACGCACGGCGCTGTACCTGAATAGCAAGCGCGTCGGCGGCCAGGACGTCAAGCTGCAGATCGTCCAGCGCCAGGCGCCCGCGAACGAGTTGCAACTGGCGCTCGCCTACTGACACAGCATGACCATGGGACGGCCAGGCAGGCCGTCCCCTCCCGATTCACCCCTTCCAGGCCAGACATGACCATTTCCACACAAACACATCAACCTCTTCCCTTTTCCTCCGCCGTGGGCTCGCTGATCGAAGCGACCGACGCCATCAGGAACTTTCGCGCGATTGCGCTGCTGGCCCTGACCTTCATCAGCGCCGTGCTCGTCGGTGGCGTGCTGACGATGCTTGCCGGCGGCATGAGCAGTCCGCTGCTGGTCTTTGTCGGTGGCCTGATGGCTTTCCTCGTGATGTTTTACGGCTCCAACGCCGTCGGCATCATGCTGATGCGCGATGCGCAAGGCCAGCCTGGCATGAGCCTGGTTGATGCCATGCTCGTTTCGCTGTACACGAGCCACCGCCTGATCGCGGTCGTCTTCCTTGAATTTTTAATCGTGCTGGCGGCCATGATCACCATCGCCATCATCTTGTTTGTCTGCAAGATTCCCGTGCTCGGCCCCGTGCTGTACACGGTCGTCTTCCCGCTGTCGGCCATCGTGCTGGGCGTGCTGGTGTTTGCGCTGTTCTACGTGATGCTGCCGCTGGCCGGCCCTGCCGCCTGGTCGGGCGCCACCATATTCCAGATCATTGCCCGCCTGAACCTGATCGTGCGCACCAAGCTGGTGTCCGTGATTCTGCTGGAAGTGCTGCTGTTCCTGATCACGACGTTTGTGGCGCTGCTGATCTTTGGCGTGGTCGGTACCGGCGTATCGCTGACCAGCGGCATGTCCGCAGGCATCCTGGGCCTGGGCGGCCAGATGAATATGTACACCCTGGCTTCGGGTTTGAATGGCGGTTCCGGCTACATCATCGCAGCGGGCCTGGGCGGCGGCTTGCTGCTGGCGGCCGCGGCCGTGGTACCTGGCCTGATCTTCACCAAGGGCGTGTGCATCATTTACCTGAACGCCACGCGCAATGTCGATTTCAGCGCCTCGGAAGCGAGCCTGAACGACGGCCTGGCCACGGTCAAGAAAAAAGCCGAGGAAGCGCGTGACCGTGCGCGCGCCCTGGCCGAGCAAGCTGCGGCACCGGCCACGCCAGCCGCTCCCGCTGCTTCGGCCGCTGCGCCGGCCGACAGCCTGCAATGCCCGAGCTGCAAGGCGCCGGTCGCGTCCGATGACGTGTTCTGCGGTGAATGCGCGCATAAACTCAAGTAAGGCACACCATGGCTCACTTCTGCACCAAATGCGGCACCGCCCATGCCCCCGGCGCGCGCTTCTGCGATGAATGCGGCAAGGCCGTCAACGCCGCACCGGCGCCCGCGTCCGCTCCTGTACCGGCATCCGCACCAGCCGCGACGCCGGCGCTGTCCGGCGTGAAGCGGCGCCACGTGGTGATCGCCGGCAGCGTGCTGGCGGTGGTCGTCGTGGCTGGCGGCGCCCTGGCGTGGCTGCTGAAGCCAGAGGCGGCCTCGGCCAGCAGTTTCAGCCGCGCCATCGATGCCCACCTGGCCGCTGACGAGGCGGTGCGCGACAAGCTGCTGTGCCTCACCAACTTGCCGTACCAGAAGGAAGAGATCCGCGTGGCGTCGTACGACAGTTCCACTCGGCAATGGCTGGATATCCTCGTGCGCAGCGGGTTGTACAACGCCCCCGTCGAACAAGGCAGCGGAGGCTGGGTTGCGCAATCGCAATTTGTCTACGCGCTGGCCGCGCCGGGCAAGGCGGCCTTGCGCGGCGACAAGCTGTGCGTGGCCAAGGGCGTGAAAGTGGCCAAGGTCAGCGGCTACGATCAGGTGCGCGACCTGGGCGCACAGCAAGTGGCGATGGCCAAGGCCACCCTGACGCTGACCGATGAGGCGGCGTGGTTCGCCAAGTCTGCGGATCGCGCACTGATCCTGCAGCGCTTGCCGGACGGTGACCTGCAAGTGCGACTGCCGATGGCGCTGGTCGACAAGCAATGGCAAGTCATCGACGAAACACAGATGAGCCAGGCGGCCATGACCGGTGTGATAGGCAAAGCGCCAGCCGCGCAGGGTGCGGGCATGCTGGACAAGCTGAAAAGCGTGTTCAGCTTTGGCGGCCACCCGGCGGTGGGGAAATGGCAGGCGGCGATGGGCAACGTCCTGGAATTTACCAGTGACAGCGTGATCAATAACGGCACCTCGACCAAGGCCACCTTCACCACCAAGGGCAATACCGTGACGATCGCGCCGGAAGGCGCGGGCGAAGCGGCCATGGATATTATCGTCAGCGACGATGGCAGCACGGCGCAGATCAGCATGGGCGGCGTGCGGGTAACGACCCTGCGGCGCGTGCGCGATTAAATCTGTCAGGCGGTGCAGCTTGCCGCCTGATCTGCTCCCCGAGCCCGGCCATGCCGGGCTTTTTTACGTCCGCAGGCAGCGGCGCGCACGCCCATTTATCTTGACATCAAGATAGTTCGCGTCCACACTGAGTTTTTATCTTAGTGTCGAGATAGTTGTATGGCTTCTTCTTCCGTCCGCCCCGCCTGGGGCGATATTCTGCTCACGGCGCTGGCGCCCCTGATCTGGGGTTCCACGTATATCGTCACGTCCGAACTGCTGCCGCCCGACCGGCCCTTCACGGCGGCCCTGATCCGCGTGCTGCCGGCCGGCTTGCTGTTGCTGCTGGTCATGCGGCGCCTGCCCGCGCGGCGTGACTGGATGCGCGTGCTGATCCTGTCCGCGTTGAATATCGGCGTATTCCAGGCGCTGCTGTTCGTCGCCGCCTACCGCTTGCCGGGCGGCCTGGCGGCCGTGGTGGGCGCCATCCAGCCGCTGCTGGTGATGGGCTTGGCCTGGGGCGTGGAAGGGCGCCGTCCGGCCCGCCTGGCCTTGGGGGCCAGCGTGCTGGGCGTGGCTGGCATGGGTGTTTTGTTGCTGTCGCCGCGCACCGTGTGGGAACCGGTCGGCATCGCCGCCGCGCTGGGTGGCACGGCCTGCATGGCGGCCGGCACCTATCTGACGCGGCGCTGGAAGCCGGACTTGCCCGTGCTGGCGCTGACGGGCTGGCAATTGCTGCTCGGCGGCCTGATGCTGGCGCCCGTCGCCTGGCTGGCTGACGCGCCCTTGCCTGCATTATCCCTGCAGCAAGTGCTGGCCTACGCCTACCTGTGCCTGGCCGGCGCCCTGCTGGCGTACGCCTTGTGGTTCCGCGGCATCGCCAGGCTGTCGCCCGTGGCCGTCTCTTCGTTGGGACTGCTCAGTCCCCTGATGGCCGTCGTGCTGGGCTGGGCCTTGCTGGGCCAGGCCATGACGGGCTGGTCGATGCTGGGCTTGCTGCTGGTGCTGGCCAGCGTGCTGGCCGTGCAATGGGCCAGCGCCCGTCCCGCAACAAAGTCCTGAATCCACGCATTTCCCCTCGCCAGGCTGATCGCATCAGCCTGGATGTTTCCCTCTGGACGCTGCCTTTTTGCTGCACCGCACATACAGTTTTGCTTGCACTGTAATAGGGCATTGAGGCACTATTCGCTTCGCGCAAACGTTTGCGCGCAACGAATTTCCTAAAAAGCATGCAGTACACGTGCTTGACCAACAACTCTGGAGACGCTCATGACATCCCGTATTCGCCTGAAAATGATTGCCGCCGCTGTCCTCGTGTGTGCCTTGCCCGCCGTGCCGGCGATGGCGCAGACACCTGCCAAACCGAAGGTCGCATTGGTGATGAAGTCGCTCGCCAATGAATTTTTCCTGACCATGGAAAATGGCGCCAAGGCGCATCAGAAGGCCAATGCCGCCAAGTACGACTTGCTGTCGAACGGCATCAAGGATGAAACGGATACGTCGAGCCAGATCAAGCTGGTCGAGCAAATGATCGTCTCGCGCGTCAACGCGCTGGTGATCGCCCCGGCTGACTCGAAAGCGCTGGTGCCGGTACTGAAGAAAGCCATCGACGCGGGCATCATCGTCGTCAATATCGACAACAAGCTCGACGAAGGCGCCCTGAAAGAGAAGGGTATTTCCGTACCGTTCGTCGGCCCGGACAACCGCAAGGGCGCCAAGGTCGTCGGCGACTTCCTGGCCAAGCAGATCAAGAAGGGCGATCCTGTCGGCATCATCGAAGGCGTCTCGACCACCTACAACGCGCAGCAGCGCACCCTGGGCTTCCAGGACGCCATGAACGCGGCCGGCGCCAAGGTCGTCAGCGTGCAGTCGGGCCAGTGGGAAATCGCTCCTGCCAACACGGTCGCGGCCGCCATGCTGAACGCCAATCCGAACATCAAGGCTTTGCTGTGCGGTAACGACAACATGGCCATCGGCGCCATTTCCGCCATCAAGGCGGCCGGCAAGACGGGCAAAGTGCTCGTCGTCGGCTACGACAACATCAACGCCATCAAGCCGATGCTGGCCGATGGCCGCGTGCTGGCTACCGCCGACCAGTTCGGTTCGCAGCAAGCCGTGTTCGGCATCGAGACCGTGCTGAAAGCGCTGGCGCAGAAGAAGAAACAGGCCGATCTGGGTGGCGTCATCGAAACCAAGGTCGAACTGGTCGCCAAGGGCGCCAAGTCCTGATCGTTTGATCCCGCCGGGGCCAGCGCCATCGCAACCTTGCTGGCGCCGGCCCCGCCGTCTTTTCCCGCGGAGTTTTATCATGCCCATCGACATCCCCCCGGCGCCATCAGCCGCCACCCCTCTATTGACCCTGGATAACATCGGCAAATCCTATGTCGGCCCCGTGCTGGGCGGCGTGGGCCTGCGCTTCGCCCCTGGCCAGGTGCTGGCGCTGACGGGCGAGAACGGCGCGGGCAAGAGTACCTTGTCGAAGATCATCTGCGGCCTGGAGCAAGCCACCACGGGCACGATGCTGCTCGACGGCAAGCCCTACCAGCCCGCCTCGCGCGGCGCCGCCGAGGCGCTGGGTATCCGCATGGTGATGCAGGAACTCAATTTGATTCCCACCCTGTCGATCGCGGAAAACCTGTACCTGAAAAACCTGCCGCAGCGCTTCGGCTTCATCGACCGTACGCGCCTCGAACGCGATGCGCGCGAACAGATGGAAAAAGTGGGCCTGGGCGGTCTCGACCCGTGGACCCTCGTGGGCGAACTGGGCATCGGCCACCAGCAAATGATCGAGATCGCGCGCAATTTGATCGGCGCCTGCCGCCTGTTGGTGTTAGATGAGCCGACGGCCATGCTGACGCACCGCGAAGTGGAATTGCTGTTCCTGCAAATCGAGCGCCTGAAAGCCGAAGGCGTGTGCATCATCTATATTTCCCACCGCCTGGAAGAACTCAAGCGCGTGGCCGACCGCATCGCCGTGCTGCGCGATGGCCAGCTCGTCTGCGATGACGATATCGCGGGCCATTCCGCCGCCGACCTGGTCAGCCTGATGGTGGGCCGTTCGGCCGACGACGCGGTGGACCTGAGCGGTCGCACCATCGGCGCGCCATTGCTGCGCGTGCGGGGATTGGCGCGCGGCAAGGTCGTCAACTCGACTTCGTTTGACTTGCGCGCCGGCGAAATCCTCGGCATCGCCGGCCTGATCGGCTCTGGCCGCACGGAATTGCTGCGCCTGATCTTCGGCGCCGACCGTGCCGATGCCGGTGACGTGTTCCTTGGCGACAGCGAAACGCCGGCCGCTCTGACCTCGCCGCAGGCAGCGGTAAAGGCCGGCATCGCCATGATCACGGAAGACCGCAAGGGACAAGGCTTGTTGTTGCGCCAGTCCATCGCCGTCAACACGACCCTGGCTGCGCTCGACACGGTCAGTGGCGCGGGCTGGCTCAACGACGCGTCCGAAGCGTCGGTGGCCGACGATTATATTCAACGCCTGGGCATCCGTTCGCGCAACAGCGCGCAAACGGTGGCTGAATTGTCCGGCGGTAACCAGCAAAAAGTGGTGATCGCCCGCTGGCTGTACCGCGACTGCCCCGTGATGCTGTTTGACGAGCCTACGCGCGGCATCGATATCGGCGCCAAGTTTGATATTTATCAGGTGCTGGCCGAACAGGCGCGCCAGGGCAAGGGCCTCGTCATCGTATCGAGCGACTTGCGCGAACTGATGCTGATCTGCGACCGCATCGCCGTCATGAGCGCGGGCAGCATCGTCGACACCTTCGAGCGCGGCGCCTGGAGCCAGGACGCGCTGCTGTCGGCCGCCTTCTCCGGCTATTTGACCCCCACTTCCACTCCAGCTGCGGCCTGATCCGCCGGAAAGATTCCCATGACCACTACCTCTTCCCCATCGTATCTGCAGCGCAGCCTGGCCGACCTGAAAAACTATGCGGGCCTGATCGGCGCCCTGGTCGCCATGTGCGTGCTGTTCTCGTTTGCCAGCGAAAACTTTTTCACGCTCGCCACCCTCAGCACCCTGTCGAACAACATCCCGACCCTCGTCGTGATGGCCGTTGGCATGACCTTTGTCCTGATCATCGGCGGCATCGATTTATCGGTCGGTTCCGTGATGGCGCTGGCCGCGTCCGTGCTGTCGCTGGCCGTCGTGCACTGGGGCTGGCCCGTGTGGAGCGCGGCCCTGCTGGGCATGTTCGTTGCCGCCCTGTGCGGTGCCACGACGGGCCTCATTTCCGTCGGCTGGCGCATTCCCTCGTTCATCGTCTCCCTGGGCGTGCTGGAAATGGCGCGCGGCATGGCGTATCAGGTGACGAACTCGCGCACGGAATACATCGGCAGCGCCGTTGACGGCATCAGCTCGCCGATCGCCTTCGGCCTGTCGCCCGCCTTCATCGCCTCGATCGCCATCGTCGTCATCGGCCACCTGGTGCTCACGCGCACGGTGCTGGGACGCCACTGGATCGGCATCGGCACGAATGAAGAAGCCGTGCGTTTGTCCGGCATCAATACAAAACCATCGAAAGTGCTGGTGTTTGCCTTGATGGGTTTTCTCGCCGGCGTGGGCGCGCTGTTCCAGGTCTCGCGCTTGGAAGCGGCCGACCCGAACGGCGGCGTGGGCATGGAATTGCAAGTGATCGCCGCCGTCGTGATCGGCGGCACGAGCCTGATGGGCGGACGCGGTTCCGTCATCAGCACGTTTATTGGCGTATTGATCATTTCCGTGCTGGAAGCGGGCCTGGCGCAAGTGGGCGTGTCCGAACCCGTGAAACGCATCGTCACGGGCCTGGTGATCGTCGCGGCCGTGGTGCTCGATACCTACCGCCGCCGCGGTGAACGTTCATAATACTGGCCCATGGCAACCATCAAACAAGTGGCGCAGGCGGCGGGGGTGTCGTTTACCACCGTGTCGCACGTCCTCAACAATAC
Organism: Janthinobacterium rivuli; assembly: GCF_029690045.1. Lineage (NCBI taxonomy): Bacteria > Pseudomonadati > Pseudomonadota > Betaproteobacteria > Burkholderiales > Oxalobacteraceae > Janthinobacterium > Janthinobacterium rivuli. The sequence continues at coordinate 90,484 of NZ_CP121464.1, read as the reverse complement.
CCGCCCCGTCAGCGACGAGGCGCGCCGCGCCGTGCTGGCGGCGGCGGAGGCACTGCATTACGTGCCCAGCGCGCTGGCGCGTTCCTTGCGCAGCCGCAGCACGGGCACCATTGGCCTGATCATTCCGAATAATACGAATCCGTATTTTTCGGAAGTGGCGCGCGGCATCGAAGACAGTTGCTACGCGGCCGGTTACAGCGTCATTTTGTGCAATTCCGATGACGACCCCGTCAAGCAGCGCGACTATTTAAATGTGCTCTTGACCAAGCGCTGCGACGGCCTGATTTTGTCCGCGCTGGCCGACAGCGATGGCGAATTGCTGCGCAAGATGAAGGTACCGGCCGTACTGCTCGACCGCGCGCCCAGCGACCTGTCCATCGATGCCGTGGCCGTCGACAACCGCGCCGGTGGTGCGCTGGCCGCGCGCCATCTGCTGGGGCTGGGACGCCGGCGCCTCGCCTGCATCGCCGGCCCGCGCGAAGTGAGCATTTCCAATGACCGCATCGCTGGCGTGCGCAGCGCCATGGCGGAGGCGGGTCTGGCCCTGGCCGATACCCTGTGCGTGCATAGCGATTTTACGAGCGCGGGCGGCTATGCGGCCGCGCTGGACTTGCTGGCGCTGCCGCCAGGCCAGCGCCCGGACGCCTTGTTCTGCTGCAATGACTTGATGGCCTTTGGCGCCCTGCGCGCCGCCGCCGAGCGCGGCATTGCCGTGCCCGGTGAACTGGCCGTTGTCGGCTTCGACGATATCGACCTGGCCAGCTTCGTGCATCCGGCCTTGACCAGCGTGGCGCAAAATACGCGCGAGCTGGGCCACATCACGGCCGCCTGCCTGCTGGCGCGCATCGCCGACCCCGCCTTGCCGCGCCAGCAGCGCAGCATCGCACCCGAGCTGCACGTGCGCGGCTCCAGTGTCGCCGCAGTGCCTGCTTCTGTACCTACTTCTTTACCTGCAACTGAACTGATGGGAATGACATCATGATCGTGGTTATCGGCAGCATCAATATGGACCTGGTCTTGCGCGTGCCGCGCATGCCCCTCCCCGGCGAAACCCTGACGGGCGGCGCTTTCCGTACGATTCCTGGCGGCAAGGGCGCCAACCAGGCCGTGGCTTGCGCGCGCTTGAGCGGCAAGGTGGCGGGCGCCCAGCAAGTGGCCATGGTCGGCTGCGTGGGCGACGATGCGTTTGGCGCGACCTTGCGCGCGGCGCTGGTGGGCGACGGCATCATCGACAGCCACATCACCACCTTGCCGGGCGTGGCCTCGGGCATCGCTTCCATCCTGGTCGATGACAATGGCCAGAACAGCATCGTCATCGCCGGCGGCGCCAACGATCTGCTCAGCCCCGCGCACATTGACGCGGCAAAAGAGCTGATCGAACAGGCCGACATCGTCGTGCTGCAGCTGGAAACGCCGATGGCCACCGTCGTGCATGCGATCAAACTGGCCCGTTCGCTGGGCAAGACCGTGGTGCTCAATCCCGCTCCGGCGGCCGGCTTGCCGGCAGGCGTGCTGGAACTGGTCGACTACCTGATTCCGAATGAAATCGAAGCGGCCATGCTGGCCGGCGTCAGCCCGGAAGGCGCGGACGCCAAGGCGCTGGCCGCCGCGCTGCAAAAGCTGGGCAGCGACAACGTCATCATCACCTTGGGTTCCAAGGGCGTGCACGCGGCCCTGTATGGCGGCGATTACACCTTCCCGGCCGAGGTGGTGCAAGCCGTCGACACGACGGCCGCCGGCGACACCTTCATTGGCGGCTTTGTGGCGGGCCTGGCATCCGGCATGGACGAGGCGGAAGCGATCGGCCAAGGTCAGCGCGCGGCCGCCTGGAGCGTCACCAAGCCCGGCGCGCAAACCTCGATTCCCCACTTGCACGAGCTGTTCTGAACCCATGAAAAAATCACCGCTGCTTAATATCGCACTGTCGCAACTAATCGCGTCGCTGGGCCATGGCGACATGCTCGTCATCGGCGACGCGGGCTTGCCCTCGCAGCCGGGCGTGCCCCTGATCGACCTGGCCCTGACGCGCGGCATCCCCGGCTTCATCGATACCGTCAACACGGTATTGAGCGAAATGCAGGTGGAATACCATTTGCTCGCCAGCGAGTTGCCGCAGCATAATCCGGCCATGGCGGCGCAGGTGGCGGCCCTGGCCTTGCCCGATGCGCGCCAGGTGACGCACGAGGAGTTCAAGCAATTGAGCAAGGGCGCGCGCGCCATCGTGCGCACGGGCGAGTGCAGTCCGTATGCCAACATCATTCTGGTGGCCGGCGTCGTGTTCTAGCGCAAACAATGGCGACATTGTTTGCCAAAAACATCATCGCTATTGTCCTCACTGAAATAGTTATCCATTGGCAAAAGGGGCGGCTACAATAGCCTTACCCCTGCCAGCTTGGCAGCTTCCTGTGGTGTTGCGCCATGCCGATGAAAGCCCCCGACGCTTTCCGCTGCTGTTTCTTCCTGCTGCTGTGCCTGGTCACGCCCGCGCGGGCGCTGGAACCCGTCTCCCTGCACCTCAATTTCACGCACCAGTTCCAGTTCGCCGGCTATTACGCAGCCATCGAGCAAGGCTATTACCGCGAGGCGGGGCTGGAGGTCAAACTGGTCGAAGGCGGTGGCGGACAACTCGCCGAGGCAGCCGTGCTGGCGGGGCGGGCCGAGTATGGCGTGGGCAACAGCACCTTGTTGCTCAGCCGCCTGGCGGGCAAGCCCGTGGTGGTGCTGGCCGTCGTGTTCCAGCATTCGCCCAGCGTGCTGCTGATGCGCCAGCAGGGCGGCGCGCCCGACGTGCGCAAACTGGTGGGGGCGCCCGTGATGATCGGTGCGGCCAGCGACGTGGCCCTTGCCTCCGATGAAGTGTCGCTGTTCCTGGCGAAAATGGGCGTCGCGCCGCAGCAGATGCGCCACTTGCCGCCCAGCTACCGGATCGAGGATTTTATCAATGGCAAGGTCGATGCGATTGCCGCGTACTCCACCAATGAACCGGACTACCTGGACCGGGCGGGCTTTCCCTACTACCAATTTACGCCGCGCACGGCCGGCATCGATTTCTACGGCGACAACCTGTTTACCAGCGAGCAGGAACTGCGCCGCCATCCCGAGCGCGTGAAAGCGTTCCGCGCGGCCAGCCTGCGCGGCTGGCAATACGCGATGGCGCACCGCGAGGAAATGGCGCAACTGATCCACGCCAAATACAGCCAGCGCCACGACCGTGCGCACCTGCTGTACGAGGCGCAGCAGATGGAATTGCTGCTGCAGCCCGTGCTGGTGGAGCTCGGCTACATGAATCCCCAGCGCTGGCAGCACATCGCCGACACCTATGCCAGCATGGGGGTGCTGCCGCGCCATGCCACGGACAGCCGCGCCTACAAGGGTTTTCTGTACCGCCCCGTGCCGGGCGCCGACCTGGGCTGGCTGTATCTGTCGCTGGGCCTGGCGGGCAGCCTGCTGGCCGTATCGGCCGCCTTTCACTTCAACAACCTGGCCCGCGAGCGCCGCCGTACCGAGGAAACCATCCGCCAGGGGGAATTGCGCTTTCGCACCATGTTCGAGGAAGCGCCCATGGGCATCGCCCTGATCGATACCGTGAGCGGACAGTTTCTCGACATCAATCCACGCTACCTGGCCATCAGCGGGCGCAGCCTGGAACACATGAAACAAACGAGCTGGATGGAGATCAGCCATCCCGATGATGTGGCTGGCGAACTGGAGCAGGTGGCGCAGTTGCTGGCGCGCAGCTTGCACGGCTTTCGCCACGCCAAGCGCATCGTGCGGCCCGATGGCGGCGTGGTGTGGGTCGACGCGTCGGTGACGGCCATCGCCACGGCGCGCCATGGCGAACCGCACCACCTGTGCATGCTGGAAGACGTGACGGACAAGCGGCAAACGGAAGCGCTGATCTGGCAGCAAGCCAATTTCGATACCCTGACGCAATTGCCGAACCGGCGCATGTTCCACGAACGCTTGCGCCAGGCCTTGGCCCAGGGCCGGCGCGATGCGAGCCGCGTGGCCATCCTGTTCATCGACCTCGACCATTTCAAGGAAGTCAACGATACGCTCGGCCACCACCAGGGCGATATCCTGCTGATCGAGGCGGCGCGGCGCATCCGCGTGGGCGTGCGCGAGACGGACACGGTGGCGCGCCTGGGCGGCGATGAATTCACGGTGATCCTGTCCGACCTTGATGATCTGCAGCAAGTCGACCGCATCGCGCGGCAGATACTCGACGGCTTGCTGGCGCCGTTCCTGCTGGGGCAGGAGCAGGCGTTCGTCTCGGCCTCGATCGGCATCACCCTGTATCCGGACGACGCGGGCAATATCGAGGACTTGCTCAAGCAGGCGGACCAGGCCATGTATGTGTCGAAAGGGGCGGGGCGCAACCGCTACAGCTACTTTACGCCCGCCATGCAGGTGGCGGCCGTCAACCGCATGCGCCTGGGGGCGGACTTGCGCACGGCCTTGCGCGAGCAGCAGATGCAGCTGTATTACCAGCCCATCGTCGAGCTGCACAGCGGTAAACTTGCCAAGGCGGAAGCCCTGCTGCGCTGGCAGCATCCGCAGCGGGGCGTGGTATGCCCGCCGGATTTCCTGGCGCTGGCCGAAAGCAGCGGCCTGATCGTGGAGATCGGCGACTGGGTGCTGCACACGGCGGCTGCGCAACTGCTGCGCTGGCGCGCGCAAGGCCAGGCCATCGGCTTGCCGGGGCTGCAACTGTGCCTGAACCAGTCGCCGCTGGAATTGCAGCGCGAAGTGGAGGCGCCCGGCACCTGGCTGCGCCAGCTGATGGCGCTCGATGTGCCGGCCTCGGCCATTGTGCTGGACATGCGCGAAGATGTACTTTTACCCAACGGCAATAGCATGGCGCCACGCCTGCAGCACCTGCGCGAAGCGGGCTTGCAGATCGCCTTGGACGATTTTGGCAGCGGCCATGCCTCGCTGACGCAGCTGCAGCAGTGCGGCATCGATTACCTGAAGCTCGATGGCATGCTGGTACGCAAGCTGGCGGACGGTAGTAGCGAGCTGGTGCTGTGCGAAGCCATCGTCACCATGGCGCATAAACTGGGTTTGCAAGTCATCGCCGAAGGGGTGGAGACGCAAGCACAGCGCGCGCTGCTGCTGGAAATCGGCTGCGATTTTGCGCAAGGCGAGCTGTTTGCGCCGCCGCTGTCCATCGAAGCGTTCGATGCGCTGCTGCACGCGCAGCGGCCCTTGCACCCTTGAAACAGGCATCGCCCGCCACCAGATTTCATCCAGGCCTGCGGGACGGGGCTCCCGGCTTGAACGGGCTTATACTCGACGGGCTGGCGCCTGCGCCCGGCTTTGCTGTCACCGGTAGCTAACGGGGTGCGCAGGCAATATTTCTTCCATTCACTCAACTCGAGGTGACCTCATGGGCATTTTCAGCAATATCTACAATAAAATCTTCCACCATTCATCCGACGCCGCACCGGCCGCCACGCCGGCCGCCGCCACGACCGCAGCTGCCGCAGCACCGGCGGCCGCACCTGCCGCGCCAGCGGCTGCCGCGCCCGTGGTGGACGTGGAAGTGGTGCTGGTCGACCTGGCCAGCAAGAACGCGGAAAAACTCAATTGGCGCACGTCCATCGTCGACCTGATGAAACTGCTTCAACTCGACAGCAGCCTGGCGTCGCGCAAGGAACTGGCGCAAGAGCTGCATTTCACGGGTGACACCAACGATTCGGCCAGCATGAATATCTGGTTGCATCGCCAGGTGATGATCAAGCTGGCGGAAAACGGCGGCAAAGTACCGGACGAACTGAAGAACTAAACACCTGGCGGCGGCAGGGGTATCCACTGTCACCGCTATCCAATCGCGTGGGAACTGCCTATCATGGAGTTCCCATGATGTCGTGATAGCTAAAACCAATTGAAACTATTGTGACAATCAATTTTGCATATGGGTTAAAACCCCTTACACTAGAGTCTTACTGATTCACCACACGAGAGGAAATGAAATGTCGCTGATCAATACCCAAGTTAAACCATTCAAGGCAACCGCATACCACAATGGCAAATTCGTCGACTTGACGGAAGCGTCGCTGAAAGGCAAGTGGTCGGTATTCGTCTTCTACCCAGCCGACTTCACCTTCGTTTGCCCAACCGAACTGGAAGATCTGGCCGATCACCACGCTGAATTCCAGAAGCTGGGCGTCGATGTCTACGGCATCTCGACCGATTCGCACTTCGCGCACAAAGCATGGCACGACACCTCGGACGCGATCAAGAAAGTGCAATACGCACTGATCGGCGACCCAACCGGTACCCTGTCGCGCAATTTCGAAGTCATGATCGAAGAAGAAGGCATGGCACTGCGCGGTACCTTCGTCATCAATCCAGACGGCTTCATCAAAGTGCTGGAAGTGCATGACAACGGTATCGGCCGTGACGCATCGGAACTGTTGCGCAAAGTGAAGGCAGCTCAATACGTTGCCGCTCACCCAGGCGAAGTGTGCCCAGCCAAATGGACGGAAGGCGCAGCAACCCTGACCCCATCGCTGGACCTGGTCGGCAAGATCTAAGTCTCGATGCACGACGTAGCAAACAAGTAGTTACCGCGATGCCGGACCGGGCGTCCGGCCCGGCATTCGCCTAAATATTTGTAAAGGAAGAAAAAATCATGTTAGACGCAACCCTCAAAACCCAACTGAAATCCTACCTGGAAAAAGTGGTGTATCCGCTTGAGCTGGTCGCTTCTCTCGATGACAGCGCAAAAGCCCGCGAGATGAAGGAGTTGCTCCAGGAGATAGTCCTGTTGAGCGACAAGATCACGCTGGTCGAGCGCCTTGACGCTGGCGTACGGGCCCCGTCGTTCAGCATCAACCGTACCGGCTCCGACATCGGCGTGCGTTTCGCCGGTGTGCCGCTGGGCCACGAATTTACCTCCCTGGTGCTGGCGCTGCTGCAAGTGGGCGGCCACACCATCAAGTTCGACGAGGCCGTGATCGAGCAGATCCGCAACCTCGACGGCGACTACGAGTTTGAAACGTTTATTTCGCTCTCTTGCCATAACTGCCCGGAAGTGGTGCAGGCCCTGAACGCCATGTCGGTCATCAATCCGCGCATCAAGGTCACCACCATCGATGGCGGCGTGTTCCCGAAAGAAGTGGAAGAGCGGCAAATCATGGCCGTGCCGATGATGTTCCTCAATGGCCAGCACTTTGGCCAGGGACGCACGAATGTCGAGGAAATCCTCGCCAAGCTCGACACCAACGCCGGCGCACGCCAAGCGGAAGCGTTGAACAAGAAAGACGTGTTTGACGTGCTGATCGTCGGCGGCGGCCCAGCCGGCGCGGCAGCGGCCATCTACGCGGCCCGCAAAGGCATCAAGACGGGCGTGCTGGCCGAGCGTTTCGGCGGCCAGGTGCTCGACACCCTCGCCATCGAAAACTTTATTTCGGTCAAGGAAACCGATGGTCCGAAGTTCGCCATGGCGCTGGAACAGCACGTCAAGGAATACGAAGTCGACATCATGAACACCCAGCGCGCCGCGAAATTGACGCCGGGCAAGTTGGTGCAGATTGAAACGGCAAATGGCGCCATCTTGAAAGCCAAGACCGTCATCCTGGCCACCGGCGCCCGCTGGCGCGAAATCAACGTGCCGGGCGAGAAGGAATACCGCAACCACGGTGTCGCCTACTGCCCGCACTGCGATGGCCCTTTGTTCAAGGGCAAGCGCGTGGCCGTGATCGGCGGCGGCAACTCGGGCGTGGAAGCGGCGATCGACCTGGCCGGTCTCGTGAAACACGTGACCCTGATCGAATTCGGTGCGGAACTGCGCGCCGATGCGGTGCTGCAACGTAAGCTGCACAGCTTGCCTAACGTGACCGTGATTACGTCGGCGCAAACGACCGAAATCCACGGCGACGGCAAGATCGTCAATGGCCTCTCCTACACGGACCGGGTCAGCGGCGAATCGAAAAAGGTCGAGCTGGAAGGCGTCTTCGTGCAAATCGGCCTGGTGCCGAACACGGAATGGCTCAAAGGCACGGTAGCGCTGTCGCGCCACGGCGAAATCGAAGTCGATGCCCGCGGCCAGACCTCGATCCCCGGCGTGTTTGCGGCCGGCGACGTCACCACGGTGCCGTACAAGCAGATCATCATCGCCACGGGCGAAGGTGCCAAGGCAGCCCTGTCCGCCTTTGACCACCTGATCCGCTCGGATGACGAGGAAGTGGTCGATACGTCGGCAGCGAAAGAAGCATTGACGGCGTAAATCTTTACGCCGAAAAAAAACCGGAACGGCCGCGAGGTGGTTCCGGTTTTTTTATACGTAGAAGAAACTTAGCTGCCCGCGTACAGGGGATTGGCGGCCACATACACCTGGATGCCATCGACGGGCATGTCCTTCGGCGCGATGTCGCTCAGGGCGAAGACGGTCTTGTTGTTAAAAGTTTGCACGTGCCACGTAAAACGCTGGCCGGCGCGCGCGATGGTGACGGTTTCGCCGCGCGTAACGTTGATGTGGCGCGTGTCGGGCTGCAGCTCGATGCCGCGCTGGGCGGCGGCGTGCGGGGCGCTGCTGCCATAGTCGGCGGCCGTGCCCGTGGGGCCGGCCGCGATGGCCGAGGTGGCAAGGGTGGCGCACAGGATGGCCAGGGCGCGGCGGTGGGTGTTCAACATGCTGATCTCCAAGAATAGACTGGACGCGGTGAATAACCGCGCCGTTTTATGGTGGTTGCACCGGGATCACCGGTTTTTGCAACACGGCATCGTAAGCTGTCCTTGGCCGATCTGCAAAGCTGTATTTCCTGTCTATATTTCCACCGTCGCCGCCAGCGGCACGTCCGGCGCCAGATGGCTGGTCAGCACGATGCACTGGCGCGCCAGGCGGGACGGGTCGGACAGGCACTGGCGCAGGTACGCCATGGCGGATGCATCGAGGCCGTTGAACGGTTCATCGATCAGCAGCAGGCGCACGGGCAAGGCCAGTGCCAGCGCCAGTTGCAGCTTTTTGTGCTGGCCCAGGGACAGGGCGTTGATGCTTTGCTGCAGGGTGGACGTCAGGGCAAACGCGCTCAACTCGTCGTTCAGCAGAGACTGGTCGCAGCCCGGATACAGGGCCAGGTGCAGGTCGAGAAACTCGTGCACTTGCAGCCAGGGCAGGGCGGGTAGGTCGCCGCCGCAATAGAAGGCTTGCGCGCGGTAGGCCAGCGGCATGCAGCCACTGTCGATAGCGTCCAGGCGGATGGTGCCGCGCGCGGGCAGCAGGGCGCCGCCCGCCAGCTTCAGCAAGGTCGTCTTGCCGGCCCCGTTCGCGCCGCGCAGCCAGCTGATGCCGGGACCGCATTGCAGATTGAATCCCTGGAACACGCTGTGCGTGGGGAAGTGAAAATCGAGGTGCTCGATGTGCAGCACGGGAGAGGTGGCATTCAATTCCATAATTCGCTTCCGATGGCGCTCAAGGCAAGGATGGAGAAAACGACGAGGGCGACGCGTCCGCGTGCCGTCAGGCGGGGCAGGCCGACGATGGCCAGCAGGGCCGCGCAGGCCGTGATGGCGTAGACGCTGGTCACGCGCTGCTGCAAGGTTGCCGGATCGATGATGTACAGCAAGACGCCGGCGCCCAGCAGCACGGTCAACGCCGGCAGCAGGCTGGCCGCGCAGGCCAGGCGGATGAGGTTGCCGCTGGCCAGGGGCCAGGCGTTGAGCACGGGACGCAGCACGGCGATCTGCTCGCGCACGGCCTTGTCGCCGCGGTCCGTCACGATGACCAGGCTGGCGCTGGCCAGCAAGCCAAGCAGCGGCGCGGGCACGAGCGGTGTGCGCAGCAGCCAGGCCAGCATGCTGGCGCCAGCCGTGGCCAGCAGCACGCTTTGCTGCAGGCCGGTCACATTTTCGTTGCGCCAGAACGGCAGCCAGAATAGCTGTCGCCACAGGAACATAGTGCGCCAGCGGAGCCTTTGCGGCACGTATGCCGTCATCGTTGACGGGCGCGCCGCTTGGGCGGGACGCGGCGCGCGCAGGCGCTGCGCCACGATCAGCGTCGTCAACAGCCAGGTCAGCAGCCAGACGGCGATGGTGGCGGCAATGCCGGGCGCGACGACCGGACGCAACCAGGGTGGCGACTGCGCCAGCCAGATGCTGGTCGAGACGGCATAGGCCAAGCCCAGCGGCAGCATCAGCAGGCTGGCCACGGCGATATCGGCTTGCCAGCGCAGGTGCGGCGGCAAGGGCAGCTGGCGCAGCCAGGCGGCGGTATTGGCCGGCAACAATCGCTTGCGCAGCAGCCAGGTGGGCATGCACGTCAGCAGCACTTGCGCACCCAGCAGGCCCAGGGCGGCGGGCCAGGGTAAGGTCATGGCGAGAAAACCGGGCAGGGCGATGACGCTGAGCAGGCCCAGCAAGACGGGAGCGGCCAGGAAAAAGAAGATCTCCATGGAACTCGTCAGGCTGGCGGCGAATTGCAGCAAAGCATGATGGGCCAGGCGCAAGCGCAGGGCAAGATAGGGGGAAAAGCTGCGGGGCAGGCGCATCAGGCAGGAGTGGAGTCAGGGTAGCGCTGATTCTAGAGCATTTGCGGCCCCACAATGGGAAAAGCCCTTCGGTTCAGAGAACCAAAGGGCTTTTCTTTTATTGGCGGAGCGGACGGGACTCGAACCCGCGACCCCCGACGTGACAGGCCGGTATTCTAACCAACTGAACTACCACTCCAAGCTCGTATGATCTGTATTGCTGATCCATGAAGCACTGGATAATTTTCTGTATTGGTGGTGGGTGCTGAGAGGCTCGAACTCCCGACCTACGCCTTGTAAGGGCGCCGCTCTACCAACTGAGCTAAGCACCCGCATACCCAGAAAACTATCCCGACGTTTGTCACCACGTCTGGAAGAGGCACTATTATAGGGGGCGCTTTCCCCGTTGTGCAACTATTCTTATGGGATAAAAGCATTTTTTTGCTGAAAAACGCAAAAATGTTCGGGCGAGGGGGGATTGGCGTGTTTTTGGCTTCTGAAATGGGAAAAGCCCTTCGGTTCAGAGAACCAAAGGGCTTTTCTTTTATTGGCGGAGCGGACGGGACTCGAACCCGCGACCCCCGACGTGACAGGCCGGTATTCTAACCAACTGAACTACCACTCCAAGCTCGTATGATCTGTGTTGCTGATCCATGAAGCACTGGACAGTTTTCTGATTTGGTGGGTGCTGAGAGGCTCGAACTCCCGACCTACGCCTTGTAAGGGCGCCGCTCTACCAACTGAGCTAAGCACCCGTTGCTTGTCTCAGAAAACCATCCCGACGTTTGTCACCACGTCTGGAAGAGGCGCTATTATAGGACGGCTAAAATCCTTCTGCAAGCGCTTTTTTCACATTATTCCGTGATATTCCACTGCGACAGCATCCACGCCATATTGAATGCGTTCTCGGCGATGGCGTTATAGCGGCCCGAGGCACCGCCGTGGCCTGCACCCATATTCGTTTTCAACAGCAGGGGATTGCCGTCCGTTTTATACGCGCGCAGCTTGGCCACGTATTTTGCCGGCTCCCAGTACATGACCTGGCTGTCGTTCAGGCCCGTCGTCACCAGCATGGCGGGATAATTCTTGCGCGCAATGTTGTCGTAAGGCGAGTAGCTGAGCATGTAGTCGTAGGCGGCCTTCTGGTTCGGGTCGCCCCATTCCAGATATTCTCCCGTGGTCAGCGGCAGGCTGGCGTCCATCATGGTGTTCATCACGTCGACGAACGGCACGGCCGCGTGCACGGCGTGGAACAGGTCGGGGCGCATGTTGACGACGGCGCCCATCAGCAAGCCGCCCGCGCTGCCACCCTGGATGATGAGGCGGTTCGGGCTGGTCCATTTTTCGCGCACCAGATAGTCGGCGCTGTCGATGAAGTCATTGAAGGTGTTTTTCTTCTTCATCAGCATGCCGTCTTCATGCCACGCTTCGCCCATGTCCGTGCCGCCGCGGATATGCGCCTGCGCATAGATGACGCCCCGCTCCAGCAGGCTGATGCGGCTGATGGAAAAACTGGCTTCCGTCGAGATGCCATACGAGCCATACGAGTACAGCAGCAGCGGCGCGGAACCGTCGAGTTTCACGCCCTTCTTGTAGACGATCCACAGCGGCACTTGCACGCCATCGCGCGCCTTGACCCACAGGCGCTGCGTCGTGTAGCGGCTGCCGTCAAAGCCGCCGACGATTTCCTGCTGCTTGAGCACCGTGCGCTTACCATCTTGCATGCTGACGTCGATGACGGTGGGCGGCGTGACGGGAGACTGGTAAGACATGCGAAATTGTGTGGCGGAAAACTCGGGCGTGCCGGCCGCCGTGGCCAGGTAGACGGGGTCGTCGAACTGCACCGTTTTCCAATTCTTTTGCGCAAAATCAAGGATGCGGGCGCGGTTCAGGGCGCGCGCCTTTTCCATCACCACCAGGTAGCCCTGGAAGACGTCGATGGACTGGATCACGGCATCCTTGTTGTGCGGCACGACGCTCTTCCAGTTCTTCGGCTGCGGGGCAGCCACCGGCGCGCTGACGACACGGAAATTCTTCGCCTCCTTGTTGGTCAGAATATACAACTGGCCGTCGCGGTGCTCGATGCCGTAGCGGTGGCCTTTTTCGCGTTTCAGCACGCTCTGGAAACTGCCTTGCGGCGTGCTAGTTGGCAGCAACAGCACTTCGCTGGTATCCGTGCTGCGCGCGGTGAGCACAAAGTAGCGATGGTCGCGCGTGCGGCTCACGCCGATGGCGAACTGTTCCACCGGCTCGTGGTAGACCTGCTGCAAGGTGCCGCCCAGCGGCAGGCGGAACAATCGGTCCGCGCGCTTGGTGGTGGCGTCTTCCTGCGTCAGTATCAGGGTGGCGTTGTCGGCCGCCCACGCCAGCGATGTCACGCGCGGCATGCTGTCGCCCAGCAATTTGCCCGTTTTCAGATCCTTGACATGCAGCTCGTACTGGCGGAAACCCGTCGTGTCGGTGGTGTAGGCCAGCAACTGTTCGTTCGGGCTGACGCTGAAGGCGCGCACGGCAAAGAATTTGTGGCCTTCGGCCAATTGATTCTGGTCCAGCAGGATTTCTTCAGCCGCCTGCGCATCGTAGGCGCCGCTGGCGCCGACGGGGCGGCGGCAATGGATCGGGTATTGCTTGCCCGCTTCCACGCGCGTGTAATAGTAGAAATTGCCCTGGCGCGCGGGCACGGACAAGTCCACTTCCTGCATGCGGCCCTTGATTTCCGCAGTCACCTTGTCGGCCAGCGGCTGGATCGGCGCCGTGACGGCGGCCGTGTAGGCGTTTTCCGCATTCAGGTAGTCGATGACGGCAGGATCGGTTTTCTTTTGCAGCCAGCGGTAGTCATCCGTGACGACCGTGCCGTGGCGCGTTTCCTGCCAGGCCGTTTTGGCGGCGACAGGTGCGCTGGCGGCTATGGTGGTGGTGTCGGCCAGCGCGGATGGCGCCAAGGTGGACAGCAGCAGGGCCGGCACGATGGATGAGCAGACGGCCAGTCGGCGTAAGACGTGAGGTACTGTGGACAAGGCAACTCCCTAGGTTTCGTTGTTGTGCAGCGATTCTATTCTTGCTAAATAGAAAAGCCAATCATGATTTCAATCAATACCGTCCTGGCGCTTGCGTCCACTGGCATTTGCAGCGATACTGTATATAATTACAGTATCCGACAGCATCCCGCCGCGAGGTGTCCTTGACCGCATCTGCCCCTACATTGCCTGAATCCCGCCGCTGGATAGCCCACCTGGACATGGACGCCTTTTTCGCCTCCGTGGAACTGTTGAAATATCCGGAACTGCGCGGCGAAGCCGTCGTCATCGGCGGCGGGCGCCTGCAGCAGCCCGTGCTGCAGGAAGATGGCACGCGGCAGTTTGCGCGCATGCGCGACTATGTGGGGCGCGGCGTCGTCACCACCTCGACCTATGCGGCGCGCGCGTTTGGCGTGTTTTCCGCCATGGGCATCATGAAGGCGGCCAAGCTGGCGCCCGACAGCATCCTGCTGCCGGCCGATTTCGAGGCTTACCGCGACTATTCGGCCCGCTTCAAGCAGGCCGTGGCCCAGTTGTGCCCCATCATCCAGAACGTGGGCATCGATGAAATCTATGTCGACCTGACCGAATACGGCGAGCAGGCGCCGGCCATGGCGGCGCGCCTGAAGGCGGCCGTGTCCGAGGCGACGGGTCTGTCGTGCTCGATCGGCCTGGCGCCGAACAAATTGCTGGCCAAAATCTGTTCCGACCTGGAAAAACCCGACGGGCTGACCATTTTGTCGCCCGAAGATATCGCCACGCGCGTGTGGCCCTTGCCGGCGAAAAAAATCAACGGCATCGGCCCCAAGGCGACGGCCAAGCTGGAAGCGCTGGGCATTGTCACCATCGGCGAGCTTGCGCAGGCCGACATGGCCATGCTGCGCACGCAGTTTGGCGACCTGTACACGGGCTGGCTGCGCCAGGCGGCGCTGGGCATCGATGAGCGGCCCGTGCAGACGAGCCGGGAAACCAAGTCCGTCAGCCGCGAAACGACGTTCGAGCGCGACTTGCAGGTGGTGCGCGACCGCGCCACCCTGTCGGAAAAGCTGGAAAGCCTGTGCACGCGCGTGGCGGGCGACCTCGACAAACAGTCGCTGGCGGGGCGCACGGTGGGCATCAAGCTGCGCTTCGAGGACTTCAGCACCGTCACGCGCGACATCACCTTGCCCAGCGCCACGGCGGACGCCGCCGCCATCCTGCGCGCCAGCCGCGATTGCTTGCGGCGCGTGCCATTTGAAAAGAAAATCCGCCTGCTGGGCGTGCGCATTTCGACCTTGTCCGATCCGGCCATCGTGACGCGGCAGGCCCCAGCCCAGGCGGAGCTGTTTCCCGCCCTGTAGCGGCATTCCCCACGCATCAACAACACCGCGCCAGTCCGCGCTTTTGACGGCATTCCCGTGTCGAAAGTGTAGAATGGCGTTCCCCTGGCACTACTGAAACAAACGGAAGACAAAAACTATGTGGTTCAAGAATCTTCAGATTTACCGCCTGCCCGCACCATGGGCCTATACGCCAGAACAACTGGAAGAGGCCTTGTCCTCGAACAAATTTACGCCGGCGACCAGCATGGATCTGATGCGCCAGGGCTGGGATACGCCACGCCCGAACGGCGGCCTGGTCCATGTGGTCAACAAGCAGATGCTGATCCTGCTGGGCACGGAAAAGAAACTCTTGCCAGCGACCGTCATCAACCAGGTGGCCAAGGCCCGCGCTGCCGAGATGGAAGAAGCGCAAGGGTTTGCGCCTGGTAAAAAGGCCATGAAGGAATTGAAGGAACGCGTGGCCGACGAGCTGCTGCCGCGCGCCTTCAGCATCCGCAGCAACGTCTGGACGTGGATCGATCCCGTCAATGGCTGGCTGGTGGTCGATGCCGCCAGCCCGGCAAAGGCCGATGAAGTCATCAAGCTGCTGCTCAAAGCCGTCGACAAACTGCCGCTGGAAAGCCTGCGCGTGCAGCGCTCGCCCGTGGCGGTGATGACGGAATGGCTGCAAGCGGACGATGCGCCGGCCGGCTTCACGGTCGACATGGACACGGAATTGCGCGCCACGGGCGAAAGCAAGGCCACCGTGCGCTACGTGCGCCACACGCTGGAAGCGGACGACGTGCGCCGCCACATCGCGGCCGGCAAGCAGTGCACGCGCCTGGCCATGACGTGGAACGACAAGATCTCGTTCGTGCTGACGGAGTCCCTGGCTATCAAGAGCGTCAAGCCGCTGGACGTGATCAAGGAAACGGAATCGAGCACGAAGAACGACGAAGAGCGTTTCGACGGCGACGTGATGCTGATGACGGGCGAGCTCGCCAAGCTGATGGCCGACGTGGTCGAAGCCCTCGGTGGCGAAGCGACTGCATAAGTGTAGTCATGCCGGTACGGAAAAGGAGCTGCGGCTCCTTTTTTTTCGCCTATGCAATATGCGGGTGCATAAAAAAAGCGCCTTGCACGGTGAGGTGCAAGGCGCTTTTCGGACAAGCTAATTCACAACGTCAAATTAGAACTTGTAGTTGCCGGTGATGTAGAACGAACGCAGCATCGGATCGGCGTAGCGTGGGTCGAAACCAACCTGGTGGCCCGACGAAGCGCGCAGCGACAGCGGCGGTGCACGGTCGAACAGGTTTTTGATGCCTGCGCGGATCGTGGTTTGCTTGTCAAAGGCGAAACGTGCTTGCCAGTCGAACGTCGTGTACGACGGTACTTGCAGGCGGAAGTCCTCTACTTTGGCTTTGGTGTCCTCGTTGTACACGGTTGCTGCCGCATCGGTGTAACCGTTACGGTAGTTGACCGTTACCGTGTTGCTCAGGCGGCCCGTATCCAGGGTCGTCGTCAGCTTCATCAGGTTGCGGAACGTGACTTCGTTGGTATCGCCGAAGAAGTCCATGTTGCTGGTGTAGACGCTGTCACTGCCTGCTTTGGTGTAGTTGGCGTGCAACATGTGCGTACCGCTCAATTGGGCGGTCAGCTTGCCGAAGGAGAACTTGTGGTTGGCCGACAGATCCCAGTCGATACCACGGTATTCCTTCTTGCCGATGTTGACCGAGCGCTTCTTGAACGCGTAGTAGACGTTGCCGGTCGTAGGCTCCTTGTAGGTCGAGAAGCTTGCAGCGTACTTGTCCGGATCGGCAAATGCCTGCTCTTCGGTGATTTCCGAGACGGCATTGCGCAGTTTCACATCCCACAGGTCGGCGCCGAACGAGAAGGCCGAGCTAGGTTCGACACGGAAACCCAGGGTGAACTGTTTCGACTTTTCCGATTGCAGTTCTGGATTGCCTTCCGATACGGCGTTGTATTGAATTGGTTCGCCGCGGCACAGTGCGTTACCCGGGTGTGGGCAGTCAAATGCCTTGGCAGTAAAGCCGGCGTTGACCAGTGGCTGAGCGATGTCCAGCATGCTTGGCGCCTTGAAGCCCGTGCCGTAGGAGCCGCGGATCAGCACGGTTTGTACCGGCTGCCAGCGTGCCGATACCTTGTAGGTATTGGCGCTGTCTTTTTTACCGACAGTTTTGCTGTTCCGCTTGTCATCGATCGCCTTGACAGCATCGTAACGGCCGCCAACGGTCATTTCGAACGACTTGGTCAACGGTGCCAGCAACTCGACAAACGCGCCGTAGGTGTCGCGGCTCATGTCGTAGGTAGCCTTGGTGTTGAAGCTGTAGATGTCGTCACTGGTGGCGCCTGGCGACTGCTCATAGCGGTAGGTGCGGTAGTCGCCGCCGATACCGAGGCTGGCCTTGCCGCCTGGCAAGGAGAACAATTCACGCGAACCGTGCGTGTCGATGCCGCGCATGGTGGTCGATGCGGTACGCACGGAGCCGACGAACTGCGCGCCGGCGACTTGCGCTTGCACGGATGGCTTTTTGTTCAACGCGAACGCATCGAAATCCGGATTGGCCAGGATGTCATTGAAGCCCTGATTTGTCGCGTAGCCGCCTGTGTAACGCTCGTCGATCGAGTTTTGCGACCAGGTCAGGCCGCTTTCGAAGTTCCATGCACCCAGTTCGCCTTCCACGCCAACCACCATGTGCTTGGTTTGGGTAACGGTCTGGCTTGCACGCAAACCGAAGTCGCTGCTGCGGTAGTTGGCCGTGACCGATTTGATGTTTCCCTGTTGCGCTGGCGACAGGTAAGGTTGCACGTATTTCGCGTAGGCAGCTGGATTGTTGAACACCAGCTCGTCAACGTTGGTGACAGGGTTTTTTACCGTTTGCGCGATCGAGATGGGGATCGGGTTGGCGGCGATACGGGCCGTCAGGTCGTAGCGCGAGTAGGCCAGTTCGGCGAACGCGTTCAGGCTGTCATTGAGCTTGTAGGTTGCTTTGGAGAACAGGCTGTCGCGTTTCGATTGCGGCACGATTTCCACGGTGGAACCCGTGTCGAAGCCGCAACTGTTGCGATTTTTGGGCGTGACGTAGGAATTGTCAGGGCAATTTCCGTTGTTTTGCTTCAGATATGGGGTGAACGAGGTCGAAGTATTATCATTGTAGGCAACAGTGGCACCTGCTGCCGAAGCCGAGGGGCTGGTGCGGTCCCAGATATAGTTCTTGCCGCCGCGGTTGAATTTCAGGAACGAGGTATCGGCGAATTTGCGGTCGGTCGCGATCAGTTTCGACTGCTCGTCGTGGCGGTACGACAACAGCACGTTGAAGCGGTCTTCTTCCAGGTCGCCGAAACCGTAGGTGACGCTGGTGTTCCAGGCGTTACCGCCCTTGGCTTCCGGAGCGCTGTAAGTGGCTTCCAGGGTGGCGCCTTGCTGGTTTTTCTTCAGAATGAAGTTCAGTACACCGGCAATGGCGTCCGAGCCGTACAGGGCCGAAGCGCCGTCGGTCAGGATTTCGACGCGCTCAACGGCGCTCATCGGGATGGCGTTCAGGTTGACCGTGGTGCCGGAACCTTGTGGCGCGATGCGGCGGCCGTTCAACAGCACCAGGGTGTAGGACTCGCCGATACCGTGCAGCGATGCACTGGTATTGCCGCCCGAATCAGAACCGGCAGCAACTGCGCCGATGGTGAAGCCTTGCATGGCTGGCAGAGCCTGGATCAGGTCGGCTACCGAAGTGGCGCCCGATTTGGCGATTGCTTCTTGCGACAGACGCTGCACAGGCAAGGCGCCTTCGACAGCGATACGCTTGATGCTCGAACCGGTAATTTCAACTTTTTGAATTGCTTCGTCCGCCATGGATTGGCCAGAGAACAAGACGCTACCTGCCAGAACGGTCAGGGCCAGGCGTACGCTGCGTACGCCAATTTTTTCTTTAAATGCCATTGTAACAATTACTCCGTAGTAGTTTTAATAACGACAAGCAGTACACGAGCACGTATAAGCCATCGGATAGATGACCAGCGGTGCTCGTGTACGGTAGGCGGAACCACGTCGGTGGGAGGTGGAAGACTACTTAGCGCAATATTGTTATAAATGCACTTTTGACTTGTCGAGGCGAACATTATGTCGTCTCAGCAAGAAAAAATGCATATCAACCGTGTCGGATTTGGCAATAAATTACGGATACAGAAGAATATTTAAGTTAATTGTTAAATTGCAGTTTTATATTTAATAATATCGGTGTTTTTAAAAATGATGAATGGCGTTTTTTTACAACATAAAATTATTGTATTGGCAATTCGATGTTTTACCTGCAATAATTCGACGAAATCTGTCACATTGCAGAATTTTTGAAAGGCAGAAAAACGTAAAAAAGCCCGTTGAAAACGGGCTGGTCCAATTGTGACAGCGTCTCAGTCAGACCGTGTGCCGGTCTGACTGCCGCGTCCTGTCCGGCATCGGCTTACAAAGGCTGGAATACGCCGGCGGCGCGGTTCTTTTGCACATTGTCCCAGGCGAAGATCTGGCCATTCATGGCCACGTACACGCCGGCTGGCAAGGTTTGCGCCACGCCGCAGGCAAAGCCGAGGTTGAACAGGGCGTCGGAATTGTCGATTTCGTAGGGAATCATGGCGCCCGTCAATATCACCGTTTGCTGCAGGTTCGCCGCGCCCAGCACTTGCGCCGTTTCGCGCATGGTGTCGGTGCCGTGGATGATGACGATGGCTTTCTCCTGCGCCGCGCGGCACGAGGCCAGCACGCGCTGACGGTCCGCATCTTGCATGTCGAGTGAATCGAGCAGGGGCAATTGCTCCAGCGCCACGGGCGCCGTCATGCGCGCGCGGGCAATCGCTGCCGGCAAATGACTGTCGGAAAAGCCCAGGGTACCGTTCAATTCGTTGTAGTGTTTGTCGAAAGTGCCGCCAGTGGCGAGTATGCGCAAAGTCATGATGTGGTCACGATGTCAGTGGAGAATGACGCGCATGATAGCGTGGATTGTGTGCCTTGCGTGAATGGCGGGCCGCGTCGGGCCGTTGCGGATCGCATCTGGAAAATTTGGCCATCTGTGAGTACACTGGTTTCTTTGTTTGCCTGCCACCCCGACTCCGTATGAAAGCGCTCGCTCCCGGCACCGTCATTTTTCACCGCCACCGCGGTTACGGGGTGATCACGTCCGTCAATTTGCTGACGGGCTGGATCGCCGCCCGTTTCGGCAGCGAAGCGCGCACCCTGGATCTGAACCTGTCGACCGACGACGTGCAATTTGCCGATGGCGAAGCGATCCTGTTTAGGCGCGCGCCACCGGACCGCATGCCGCACGCGCGCCTGATGGCCATGGTGCGCGAGCTGCACCAGGCCGGTTATCAAAAACTGTATCTGTATTCGTGGCCGAAACCGTCGGGCCTGCACTGGCGCTGGCATTTGTTTACGGGGCCGCGCGACTGGATGCAGCGGCCCTGGCGCGAAGGCTGGTACGGTTCGGGCGCCGATTACAACGTCAACCCCGTGATGGGCTGGGGCGATACGCCCGGCGCCACCACTGGCGAGCTGATCGACGCCCTGGCCCGTTTCGACCCGCAAGGCCTGGCGCAGGCGCTGGGACGCGACGACGACCATAGCGCGTGGTTTGGCCGTGTCTGCGACGCTTTATTACCCAATTACATGTACAGCCTGGACATGCAGCGCACGCCAGGCGAACCCTTGCCCGACGTGCCGCCCGTGCCGGTCGTCGCCGTGCGCGCCGGCGTGGCGCCGTACCGTGGGCCGGACATCGCCTGGCCGCCCGGCTGGGCCGGCCTGTGGCGTGGCCGCCACGTGCTGCCCGCGCCAGCCATCCGCATCACGGGCGAGCCGGACTTGCTTAAGGGGTTTCAGCGTTCCTGAGGGGCTTGCCGCGCATGCTGCAATGCTTCGGGATTGAGCAGGCGCGTGCATTGATCCTGCGTAAAATCAACGATGTTTTGCAAGGCGTAGCGGAAATACAGCTCATAGCTGTCACGCTCGACGTAGCCCAGGTGTGGCGTGGCCAGCACGTTCGGCAGCAGCAGCAATGGCGAGCCTGGTGGCAGCGGCTCGTCCGTAAACACGTCCAGCGCGGCGGCGCCCGGGCGCCCCTGCGGCAACGCCGCTTCCAGCGCGCCATCGGCGACCAGCTCGGCGCGGCTCGTGTTGACGAACAGGGAAGTGGGCTTCATGCGCGCCAGGTCCTCGCTTGTTACCAGCCCGCGCGTGGCGTCGGACAGGCGCAGGTGCAAGGTCAATACGTCTGCCTGTTCAAAGAAGGCCTCGCGCGATGTTGCCGCCGTATCGCCGGCCGCCACGGCCGCCGCTCGGCTCGCTTCGCTGCCCCACACGAGGATGGTCATGCCGAAAGCGCGGCCATAGCCGGCGATCAATTGACCGATCTTGCCGTAGCCCCAGATCGCCAGAGTGCGCCCCTTCAATACCGTGCCGAGCGTGTTGCGCGTTGGCTCCAGCGACGACGTCTGCCACAGCCCTTCCTGTAAATGTTGCGCGTAGGGCACGATCTTGCGCTGCGCCGCCATGATCAGCGCCCACGTCAGTTCGGCCGGCGCCGTGGGCGAGCCGATGCCTTCCGCGATGGCGATGCCCAGCTCGGTGGCGGCCGGCACGTCGATGTGTCCACTGACCTTGCCCGTTTGCGAAATAAGTTTCAGGTTCGGTAACTTCGACAGCAAGGCGCGGTTGAAACTGCTGCGTTCGCGGATCAGCACCAGGGCGTCGAACGGCGCCAGGCGGATCGCCAGCTGGCCCAGGCCCCGCGCCGTATTGCTGAACACTTTGACCTCGTGGCCATCGAGCAACTGGAAGCAATCGAGGCCGCGCACGGCATCCTGGTAATCATCAAGTATGGCAATTTTCATGGTGGATGGCCGATTTTAGTGAGGATTTGGTAGGGAAATAACAGGATACGGAAAATGCTGAATAGCCTACTACATTAGTCAGGCTATTCTCCTACATTTTTGCGAGAATAGCTGTTACGCGGGTGTACAATCGCCGGCACTTTTGAAGCTTCCTAATTATAGTTATAGCGCAAACTGTTCCTGCAGCCTGGGTGCATGATCCAGGTACACGACACCAGAGCCCTGCCCGCGTGAACACACCGCCCGCAGTGAGCCGCAGCCACTTCTCAACGATGCTGCCTGTCTTGCCGGAACGACCAGAATTTCTTTTATTGGTATTGGAGGTAATATGAATCAGCCCGTCATGGGTGGCGTCGCCGCACTCAACGTCCCAGCTTATATTAAACAACAGAAACTGATCAACTGGGTGGCCGACATTGCCGCGCTGACCAAGCCAGAGCGTATTTACTGGTGCGATGGCTCGCAAGAAGAGTACGAGCGCCTGTGCGCTGAAATGGTTGCCAGCGGCACCATGAAAAAACTGAATGCCGAAAAGCGCCCGAATTCCTACCTGGCCTGCTCCGATCCGAGCGACGTGGCCCGCGTCGAAGACCGCACGTATATCTGCTCGGCAACGAAAGAAGCGGCTGGCCCGACGAACAACTGGACCGAACCTGGCGAAATGCGCCACACCTTGAACGGCCTGTTCGACGGCTGCATGCGTGGCCGCACCATGTACGTCGTGCCATTCTCGATGGGCCCGCTGGGCTCGCCGATCGCGCACATCGGCGTGGAACTGTCCGATTCGCCGTATGTCGCCGTCAACATGAAGATCATGACCCGCATGGGCCGTGCCGTGTACGACGTGCTGGGCACGGATGGCGAGTTCGTGCCGTGCGTGCACAGCGTGGGCGCACCGCTGGCCGCTGGCCAGGCCGACGTGAAATGGCCGTGCAACAGCACCAAGTACATCGTGCATTTCCCTGAAACGCGCGAAATCTGGTCCTTCGGTTCCGGCTACGGCGGCAACGCCTTGCTGGGCAAGAAATGTTTCGCCCTGCGCATCGCCTCGAACATGGGCTACCAGGAAGCGCAAGCATCGGACAACAATCCGGGCTGGCTGGCCGAACACATGCTGATCCTCGGCGTGGAATCGCCGGAAGGCAAGAAGCATTATGTGGCGGCGGCGTTCCCGTCGGCTTGCGGCAAGACCAACTTCGCCATGCTGATCCCGCCGGCAAGTTTTAACGGCTGGAAAGTGACCACCATCGGCGACGATATCGCCTGGATCAAGCCAGGTGCCGATGGCCGTTTGTACGCCATCAACCCGGAAGCCGGTTATTTTGGCGTGGCGCCGGGCACCAACGAAAAAACCAATTACAACTGCATGGCCTCGATGCGCGACAACACGATCTTCACCAACGTGGCGCTGACGGACGACGGCGACGTGTGGTGGGAAGGTTTGACGAAAGAAGCGCCTAGCCACCTGATCGACTGGCAGGGCAAGGACTGGACGCCGGCGTCCGGCACCAAGGCGGCGCACCCGAACGCGCGCTTCACGGTGGCGGCAACGCAAAACCCGGTGATCGATGCTGCCTGGGACGATCCGGCCGGCGTGCCGATCTCGGCCTTCATCTTCGGCGGCCGCCGCTCGACCACCGTGCCGCTGGTCACCGAAGCGCGCAACTGGGTCGAAGGCGTCTACATGGCCGCCACCATGGGCTCGGAAACGACGGCCGCGGCCGTGGGCCAGATGGGCGTCGTGCGCCGCGATCCATTTGCCATGTTGCCATTTATCGGCTATAACATGAGCGATTACTTCCAGCACTGGCTGGACATGGGCGTCAAGGTGGGCAAGGTCAACCCGGCCGCCCTGCCGAAGATCTACTGCGTCAACTGGTTCCGTACGGACGAGGCTGGCAAATTCGTCTGGCCTGGCTTCGGCGACAATATGCGCGTGCTCAAGTGGATGCTCGAGCGTATCGAAGGCAAGGCGGGCGGCGTGGAAAACCTGTTCGGCACGACGCCGCAGTATGGCGACCTGAACTGGGATGGCTTGCCATTCACGCAGCAACAGTTCGACACCATCACCTCGATCGACAAGGCCGCGTGGGTGGAAGAGTTGAAATTGCATACGGAGTTGTTTGAAAAACTCGCGTATCATCTGCCGCAGGAATTGGCAGATCACAAGGCTGCGCTGGAAAAGCGGCTGAGTGCATAACTAAGTTAGCGTAAAGCGGCACCTGACCAGCGCAGTAGCTTGTCAGGTGTTGAGAGTTGTAGTGGGGGAGAAACACGCTGGCAAAGACTGGCGTGCGATAAATGACACGCCGGCAATGACTGGGGTGCTATCAAAAAGAGAAACGGCGCGGATTGCATGAGCAATCCGCGCCGTTTTTTATTGTGCTGCCACTCTTATTGCTTGAGCAGCGGTCCCAGATACTTGCCCGTCACGCTGGCCGGGTTCAGCGCCACGTCTTCCGGTGTGCCCGAGGCGATGATCTGCCCGCCGCCTGCGCCCCCTTCAGGACCCAGGTCGACGATCCAGTCGGCCGTCTTGATGACGTCGAGGTTGTGCTCGATGATGACGAGGGTGTTGCCCTGGTCGCGCAGGCGGTGGATGACTTTTAACAGCAAATCGATGTCGTGGAAGTGCAAGCCGGTCGTCGGTTCATCGAGGATGTACAGGGTGCGGCCCGTGTCGCGCTTGGATAGTTCCAGCGACAGTTTCACGCGCTGCGCCTCGCCGCCCGAGAGGGTGGTGGCGCTCTGGCCCAGCTTGATGTAGCCGAGGCCCACGTCGAGCAGGGTTTGCAGCTTGCGCGCGATCAGGGGCACGGGCTTGAAGAATTCATGCGCCTCTTCCACCGTCATGCCCAGCACTTCCGTGATGTTCTTGCCCTTGTACTGCACTTCCAGGGTTTCGCGGTTGTAGCGCTTGCCGTGGCACACGTCGCACGGCACGTAGACGTCGGGCAAGAAGTGCATCTCGACCTTGATCACGCCATCGCCCTGGCACGCTTCGCAGCGTCCACCCTTGACGTTGAACGAGAAGCGGCCCGCGCTGTAACCGCGTTCCTTGGCCGTCGGCACGGTGGAGAACAGGTCGCGGATCGGCGTAAACAAGCCCGTATAAGTGGCCGGGTTCGAGCGCGGCGTGCGGCCGATCGGCGCCTGGTCGACGGAGATGACTTTGTCGAAGTGTTCCAGGCCGCTGATCGAGTCGTGCGGCGCCGGCTCCGTCTGCGAACCGTACAGATGGCGCGACAGGGCCGGATATAACGTATCGTTGACGAGCGACGATTTGCCCGAGCCGGACACGCCCGTCACGCACGTCATCAAGCCCACCGGCAAACTCAGCGACACCTTTTTCAGGTTGTTGCCCGTCGCGCCAGTGATGACCAGCTGCTTTTCCGGATTGCTGGCGTGGCGCTTGGCCGGCACGGCGATTTTCAGCTTGCCGTTCAGGTACTGCGCCGTCAGCGATTTCTTGTTCTTCAAGATCTCGGGCAGCGTGCCTTCGGCGATGATTTCGCCGCCGTGCACGCCCGCGCCAATGCCCATGTCGACGATGTAGTCGGCCGTGCGGATGGCGTCTTCGTCATGCTCGACCACCAGCACGCTGTTGCCGATGTCGCGCAAGTGTTTCAAGGTTTCGATCAGGCGGTCATTATCGCGCTGGTGCAAGCCGATCGACGGTTCATCGAGCACATACATGACGCCCGTCAAACCGGAGCCGATCTGCGATGCCAGGCGGATGCGCTGTGCTTCGCCGCCGGAAAGCGTGTCGGCGCTGCGGTCCAGCGACAGGTAGTCGAGGCCCACATTGTTGAGGAATTTCAGGCGCGAAATGATTTCCTTGACGACACGGTCCGCGATTTCTTTCTTGGCGCCCGTCAGTTTCAGCTTTTCAAAGAATTCCAAGGTCTCGCGCAGCGGTTTTTCGGCCACTTCATAGATGGCCCGTTGCTGCTTGCCCGTGCCGACCTTGACGAAGCGCGCTTCCACGCGCAGGCGCGCGCCGTCGCATGAGGGACAGCATTTTTCATTGATGAACTTGGCCAGCTCTTCCTTGACGGCCATCGAATCCGTCTCGCGGTAGCGGCGCTGCAGATTGTTGACCACGCCTTCGAACGTGTGTTCCTTGATGACGGTGCGGCCCCGTTCGTTCACATAGCTGAACGGAATTACTTGCTTGCCGGAACCGTACAGCACGGCTTGTTGAGAATTGAGGTCCAGCTGCTCGAACGGCATGTCCAGGTCGAACTCGTAAAAGGCGGCCAGGTTCGACAGCATCTGGAAGTAAAACTGGTTGCGGCGATCCCAGCCCTTGACGGCACCGGAAGCGAGCGACAGGTTCGGGAACGCGACGATGCGTTTCGGGTCAAAGAATTCAATGTGTCCCAGGCCGTCGCATTCAGGGCAGGCGCCCATGGGGTTGTTGAACGAGAACAGACGCGGTTCCAGTTCCTGCAGGGAATAGCCACACACATTGCAGGCGAATTTATTCGAATACACGTGCTCCTGGGCCGTATCCATCTCGTAGGCAATGGCGCGGCCGTCGGCCAGGCGCAGGGCCGTCTCAAAACTTTCCGCCAGGCGCTGTTTGATCTCCTGGTTCACCTTGACCCGGTCGATGACGACGTCGATCGTGTGTTTTTCCGTCTTCTTTAATTTCGGGAGGTCATCGACTTCATAGATTTTGGCCGCATGCGTGCCGCTCTGCACGCGAAAGCGCACGAAGCCCTGCGCCTGCATCTGCTCGAACAGATCGACGTGTTCGCCCTTGCGGTTGGCGACGACGGGCGCCAGGATCATCAGCTTGGTGTCTTCCGGCATGGCCAGCACGGCGTCGACCATTTGCGACACGGACTGGGCCGCCAGCGCGTTTTCCGGATGGTCGGGGCAGTACGGCGTGCCCACGCGCGCATACAGCAGGCGCAGATAATCGTGGATTTCCGTCACGGTGCCGACCGTCGAGCGCGGGTTGTGGGACGTTGCCTTCTGTTCGATGGAGATGGCGGGCGATAAGCCTTCGATCAGGTCGACGTCGGGCTTTTCCATCAACTGCAGGAACTGGCGCGCATACGCCGACAGCGATTCGACGTAGCGGCGCTGGCCTTCCGCGTACAGGGTGTCGAAGGCCAGTGAGGACTTGCCGGAGCCGGACAAGCCGGTAATCACGATCAGCTTATTGCGCGGCAAATCGAGATTGATATTCTTGAGGTTATGCGTGCGAGCGCCGCGAATGCGGATCTGTTCCATGTGATTGCCTTGCTTTCAGTGAGTGGTGCGGCCGGCGCATTGTGCCTGGGTGCGGATGAGGAGCCACAACGGGTCAACCTGTAACTATAGCCGGGTTTTGCTCTGCATGCCTGAGGCAGTCACGGGCGGATTGCGCCGCCAGGCGAACGTGCCCCGACAAAGTTTGATACAGATGCGTGCAGACGTTTAAACACTGTATATAATACCAGTATTCAAGTTTCTTGTTTTCACCTGCCGTGAAAAAAACGTGCTGTCGCGCAGGAGAGGGCGTCCGCCAGAAAGCGGATGCTTTGCGCCGCGTGGTCGCTTATAATCCTCGTTTAGTACACTAAACTAACGCGCGGGACACCGGCTCCCGCTGCAGTTCATCAGGAGTTATTCATGGCATCAGTCAACAAAGTCATCATCGTCGGCAATCTGGGCCGTGACCCGGAAATCCGCTACATGCCTAGCGGCGACGCGATCGCCAACATCGCCGTGGCCACTTCGTACAAATCGAAGGACCGCAACACGGGCGAACAAAAAGAATTGACAGAGTGGCACCGTATCTCGTTCTTCGGCCGCCTGGCGGAAATCGTCGGCCAATACCTGAAAAAAGGTTCGTCCGTCTACGTCGAAGGCCGTCTGCAAACCCGTAAATACACGGACAAGGACGGCGTCGAGAAGTACGCAACCGACATCATCGCGGAACAGATGCAAATGCTGGGCGGCCGTTCCGGCATGGGCGGCGACGCCGGCGGTGGCGATGACAGCTACGGCGGTGGCGGCGGCTACGAAGCCCCGGCCCCGCGCCAGGCGCCAGCCCCGCGTCCAGCCCCGGCGCCGGCGCCACGCCCGGCACCGAAGCCAGCACCGAACTTCTCGGACATGGACGACGATATCCCGTTCTAATTCGTACTAAATCGCAGTTTTGTTGATGCAGGCCCGTTTCTCTTAGTGAGAGCGGGCTTTTTCTTTACCCACACAATATTTTGTGGCTTGCTACCTATTTAACTGAACTACTAGTTGAAAGACTTTGTGGGTTTGATACCCCATGTTTGTGCCTTATGTAACATGGGTTGCTTTTAGGGCCGCTTGATGGAGGATTCGTCAAGCTAACGACCTGCAGTCCAAGTTGTGCAGGCGCTTGGGGATGATGAAGTCACCGATATGGGACATTGAAAAACGACAATTGATACACGACGAAGCTATGCTAGAATTAAAACGGGATGAGGGGTGGTTCCCTTCCGCAGCAAGTTCCGTAATTGCGGGCTTAGAGAGAATAGACTGTACAACTTAGTCCCTCAAAATTTTACAGCTGATTGAGGCTGGCGACTATTCGGTCGCGAATCGCGCACTGGCACCGCTGTCCCGGAGCGCTCTTTGGCAACTCGCCAAGGGGTGTTCATGCTCTTCATATTTTATTATCCCTATCCCCCATCTTCTCAGGTATTACCCCTGGCGCCCGCGCGCATCGGCATAGCGCAATTACGCCTCGGGAATTTCAAGACGTTCTACTCGTTCAGTCTCCCGGCCCCCTTCGGTCACTCTTCGTTTTTACCACGCTATCAACGCAGGTTTCTATACCTTGATAGATACCGAAGGAAGGGGCGAGTGGCCAACACGACTCACTTCGTCTGCGCCAGCCGGAGCTAAGCCGATTGGCGTCGGCAGTCCAGTATCGAGTCGTAGACCTTGAAGAAATGAAGAAAGACGCAGGAAGGTCCAATGTCATCCACATCGGGCGCATGGGTCTACGCAGGAAGAGCGATGACAAACCGCGCCGGCCGGTGGATGTTCAAACGCAAGCGTCACGTTTTCCTTACATTGCTACCTCCGGCCGATAGTCAGTTGAATAATCAAGTTCTGAAAATTGTATCCACACATTATGTGGACCGCAGCGGCCGGTAGCCGCGATATCAAGGATTTCGTCACATGCTGAAATGGGAATACATCAACCAAAATCGTGCAGCTTGTTTCTGTGAGTATGCGACTGGTTTTATCAATGGCCGGGAGGTGTTGGTCGTCAAGCAGACCGCACATTCGAAGACCGCTATCATGAACATGATGGAAGAAATTACCTCTGGTTTGCTTGCTGGGCCGCTACGTGCCACTGACGCCACGCAATTGCGCGTGTTCACATTCTGCCCATCGGAGAAACCCTCTGAGCCTCAGTGGCAGGAAGTGTCGTTCGGAACCATCGTCCGGCGCCCGACCGAGCAGGGACTTGTGCAAGCAATAATAAATTCGCTGTTCCCGCTTAAGCAGCCCTATGTGGTCTCGGAAGCACAATGGGACAGGGTCTCATCTGCCATACAAGTTCAATTGGAAAACATTGATCCTGACAGACTGGCTCGTTAGGTTGGCTTCGTTCATTGACACAACTTTTTATGCCAATACTTGTTAGTAGGCATAACCGTTCTGATCGGATTACCCCGATCACTAAGCAAAGCCCTGCACATCCTTGATGTGCGGGGCTTTTTTTTGCGGCGGACAGGATGGGTTGCCACGCCAGCAGGCGGGCGCGTCCTGCGCACAATATATTCCAGGGGTAACAAAAAACCGTGACTTGCCGCTTTACTGTCCAGTCGTGACAAAACGAGAGAATGTCGTAGATGAAAGCTTATAAAATAATCTACGCCACCGTTTGCCGGTGGCCGGAAGCGTGCTTTTTTTGCGGTTCCGAGCGCAGGTCCATCACTCAAGGAGAAACTTATGATTAGTAACACCCAAGTGGTTCATGGTACCGGGTCTTTCAACACCTCTGGCTATTCCCTGAAACGCGCCAGCCGCGACATCGCTGCTGCCAGCAATGTCGCCGTGGCCGCACTGGATATTGCCGCGCTGGAAAACAGCCGCATGCACGGCGCCGCGCCGAAATGCTCGCGCAATAACCTCGAGTGCATCGTCGGCCCGAGCACCGTGCTGTCGTCGATGTAATCACTGACTGTGCCCAAGGTGGTGCTAGCCCCTAGCCCACCTTGGGCTTTCTCCGAGGGAGGCTCAATGAATCGAGAATTAATTGTAGTAACGACCCATGGAACATCCAGTTTTGACATCGGCGAGGATGAGCGCGTGCTCGATGCCCTGGCGCGCAATCATGTGCCCTGGACGGCGGTGGCCACCTACCTGCGCGATCCCTCCGGCGCCTATAGCCTTTTTCCTTGCTTGAGTGAAACTGGCAGCGCGATCCCGCCGGACCGGCAAGTCTATGCATTTTTTCAAAGAAATATTGATCCTTTCCTACATACCAACAACACCTTGCAGGTGTCGCCGCCGGCCAACAATGAAGAAGCCGTGGCTGAATATATCTACGCCAACGGCGCGGCAAAGGGCGGCCCGAATATCCTGAAACGCCTCTCGTCGAACGAGTGCAAGCTGGCCGTGCGCGATGCCGTGGCACAAACGCTGCGCGACACCCTGTCGCCTGGCGACAAGCTGGTGGTCGGCGTGAGTGGCGGGGGCGACAGCAATGCCTTGCTGTATGCCTTGTCGCAATTTGACGAGTTCCCGATTGACATCCATCCGGTCATCATCGAAGGACCGGGCGAGTGGAATTCCGGCGTGCCGCGCGCGCGCGAACTGGCGCAGGCCTACAATCTGCCGCTGACCGTGGTATCGGAAGAAGAATCGAAGGCGATACTCGGCGCCAGCGCTGGCGGCCTGGGCATCACCGACCGGTTTGCCCGGGAATTTCCCGACGATGACTTCGAATTCCTCGGCACCCTGATCATCCGGCGCGTACTGACGAGCGTGGCCAAATCGCTGGACGCGAAATTTATCGCCACCGGCCTCAATTTCGAAGATTTGCTGGGCGAGATGTTCGCCATCATGGCAACCGAACGGCGTTTATTACCGCTGCCGGCCCGCCCGATCGGCGATGTCACCCTCGTCTATCCGCTGTGGATGACGCCCAAGAAAATTATCGACGGCTGCTTCCCCAAGTATTCGTTTTCGAATTACGCAGACCGTTATCCTGGCTATGCGGAGGGACGCAACGCGTACTATTCGATGGCGTACTGGATGGCGTCGGCGTTTCCCGGCCTGCCCGAAAAAATGTTGCGCTGGGCGGCAAAGGAAGGCTCCGCCGGGGAGACGGTGTTCCCTGTGGATGAGGTGCTGGGCTATGAGACGCTCGAGCCCGTGAACTGGGCGCTGCGGGAACGCTTCCTCAGGATGTTGCGCACCACCGCCTAGGCTGCCGGACAACCGCTGGCGCGCCTTGCCCAGGGCAAGCTTCGCATCGCCGCGCGCCACGGTTGTTCGGCCGTTATTGATACTCGATTATCTACCGTTGGGAATGCTATGTCCGTCATCACAGAACACACGGCACACCTGGCCGCCGCCGCACACGCCCTCACGGCCATCCGGAACGCCTCGGCGCACGCGCTGATCACGGAGCGCGAGGTGGCTGGCAAGATCGCGTGGTCCATGACCTTGCATGCGGCGCAGCAGGCACTGTCGGCGGTACAGGATTGCTGCCAGAGTTTTGCCCTGGGCGCGGCAGCCGCCAATCCGCATGGCGCGGACGCGGGCGTGCACATCGACGCGCATTTCGCCACCCTCCGGCACAGCATGCAGGCGCTCGCCTCGCTTGGCTTGTGGGCCAAGAGCGAACTGGCGGCACAGAAAGTCCTGTGGCTCCTGCCTGCCATGCACAGCGGCTGCCAGCGCCTCGAAGGCCAGGTGCTGCCGGCGCAGTGGGATTGTCCGGAGTTGCCCGGGCGCCCCGAGCAGCTGGAAATCGTCGACTACGTGCGCTATGAGCTGGACCGCGATTATCCGCGCAGAAAATTGCACCAGCAAATTTTTAATGTGGAAGTGTGCGCCGGTGAAGTGTGCGCCATGCTGGTGCTGCGATTCCCGGAGTTGCCGGGCGACGTGGCCGAATCGCTGACCTTGCAGTGCGTGGAAGAATTCCGGCACGCGCAGCTGCTGCTGGGCGCATTGGCGAACGAAGGGGGCGGCATCGGCGAAACGCCGGTGTCCCTGGGCATCTGGAAAAGCTGCCGCGCGGCGCAGAATGCGGCCGATTGCATCGGCCTCGAGCAAGTCATCGGCGAAGGCTTTTCGCTGGGCGCCGACCTGTACTACGCAGAGCTGTACCGTGCCATCGGCCGCGCTGATATTTCCATGTTGCATGAATGCATTTATATCGACGAGGTCAACCACGTGAAGAATGGCCTGGCCAGTTTTCACACGCTGCTGGGCGCGCAGGCCGTGCAGCGCCTGCGCACGCTGGAAGAATCGTCCAAGGTGAGCGTGGTTGGCGGACGGTTTTTCAATGCCGCCGCGCGCCAGTATGTCGGTTTCAGCGCCACGGAAATTGAACGCCAGCGTGACCGTTCGCAAGCGGTGGAGTTACCTGACCTGCAGGGGATGATGGAATGAATTTCGACGCAGCCCGCCAGTTGGTGGAACAACACATCCTGCCCGCCTATCCGCATGCCGTAGCGGCGATCATCGGCGGCTCCATCGCGCGCGGCCAGGGAACGGCCACCTCGGATATCGATCTGCTCGTGTTGTTCGAGAACGTGCCGCATGCCTGGCGCGAGACGCTCAAGCTGGGCCAGCAGACGGTGGAATTGTATGGCCATGACCTGCGCTCCTTCGATTACTTTTGCCGCAAGATGGATCGTCCCGGCGGCCGCATACCGATGGCGATGATGGTGATCGAAGGCAGGAATCTCTTGCCGCAGACGAACACATCCGCCGCCCTGTACCGGCTGGCGCAAGCCATGTATGACGAAGGCCCGCCGGCGCTGACGGGCGATGCCCTGGCCAGCCGGCGCTATGAAATCACGACCTTGCTGGAAGACCTGGTCGACAGCACGGTTGCCGAGGAAACACTGGCGATCGCCACCAAGCTGTATGACGTGCTGGCCAATTTCGTGCTGCGGGCCGGGGGCGCGTGGAGCGGCGTCGGCAAGCATCTGGCGCGCCGGCTCAGGGCCTACAGCCCGGTGATCGCGGACGACCTGCATGCCGCCATGCGCGCGCTCCTGCTCGACCCGCCGGCCGGCAAGCAGGCGTTTGGCGACCTGGTCGCGCGCGCCCTGCAGCCGTATGGCGGCCCCTTGCTCGACGGGTTTGCCCTGCATGCGCCGGCGGAATGGAAGAGTGACACGCCAGCGCTTGCCGCCTGAGGCGGCTGGCACCGTGTTGATGCGCACGGTGCAGGGGCGGCCGGTACAGCTATTCGGTTTTCCGCTGGTCTTCATGACCGTCCTGATCGACGTCCTGTGCGCGGGACTGGTGGCCCCCGTCTTGCCGCGTCTGCTGCTGCAATTGAGGGACAGTCCCGCCCAGCCCGTGTTATGGCTCGGTTACCTGGGGATGCTGTTTTCGCTGTCGCAAATGTTTGCCTTGCCACTGCTGGGGGCGCTGTCGGACCGTTTTGGCCGGCGCCCGTTGCTACTGCTGTCGAACCTGGGCGTGGCCGTGTATTTTTTCTGTCTGGCCGATACGGAAACGCTGGCCCAATTGGTGCTGGGGCGTATCTTGTGCGGCATCACCGCCTCCAGCTTTGGCATCGCCTATGCGTTTATTGCCGACTGTTCCGAGGGCGCCGCGCGCACCCGCGCGTTTGCCTCGATGGGCGCGGCCTACAGCATGGGACTGGTGGCCGGGCCGGCCCTGGGCGGTTGGCTGGGCAATATCGATGTGCGCCTGCCCTTCTACCTTGCCGGCTGGCTGTCGCTCGGCAATCTCGTGTACGGCGTACTGGTCTTGCCTGAATCTTTGCCGCCGGACAAGCGCGTTCCCGTCAGCTGGCGCATGAGCAATCCATTCGGCGCCTTGTTCGAGCTGGCCAGGCGTCCCGAACTGCGTTTCCTGACCCTGGCGTATCTGCTGGTGGCCAGCGCGCACTGGTCGATTGCCGTGGCGTTCGTGTTTTACACGCAGCAGCGCTATGGCTGGGACTCCACCCAGGTCGGCTTGATGCTTGCCGTGCTGGCAGGCTGGGGCGGCGTGGCGCAGCTGAAATGCGCCCCGTTTCTGATGGCGCGATACGGCCCGCGGCGTACGGCCATGCTGGCCTATGCCGGCTGCTGTGCCGGCTTCTTGTGTCTTGCCCTGTCGCGCCAGTCGGCGGGGGCGTATCTGGCCATTTTTTTGCTTGGCGTGGGAGAAATGGCCAACCCGGCGCTGCAGGGTCTGCTGACCAGTGCCGTGTCGGCGCGGCAGCAGGGCTGGCTGCAGGGCGCCGTCAAGAGTGCCGGCAGCCTGGCGGGACTGGCGACACCGGCCCTGTTCGCCATGCTGGTCGCCGTCGATCCTGCCAGTCACGACAGCGGTGCGGCATTTGTCCTGGCCGCCATCCTCTTGCTGGCCGCCTGCCTGGCGCTCGCCGCCAGCAAATACGCGGCGGGCAGCAAGCCGGCGTGACGTGGATCAATGCGCCGCGGCTTCTTTGATGCTCATTTCCAGGCTGTAATTCGCCACCGCATTCCGGCGCGCCGCATTGCGCATCAAATACACCTGCACCGTGTACTCGCCATCGGCCGGCAGTGCCGCCTGGTAAGTGTTGCCGCTGGTCGAGCCGATGAACAGGGCTTCATCCTGGCCTGGCTGGCGGATGTTGAAGTAGTTCGATGGCTGATTGGTTTTCAGCTTGACGCTGAGAGTCTGTCCCGCCTTGCCTGACACCGTATATTCGGCCGTGGCATAGCCCTTGATCTTGCCCTTGACCGTATGCGTGGCCTGGTTCGCCGTCAATGTCACGTTTTCCTTGTGGATGGGATCGGCGCTCCAGGCGGGCGTGGCAAAGACGAGTGCCGCCAGCAGCAGGCTGGCGCGGATGGGCAGTGGGCGATGTGGCATGCGGTTTTCCCCTTGAAGTGGACACCAGCGCGGTTGCTGGCGATGCTTGCCATCTTACGCCAGGCACAAAAACCGGCCGCGCACTGGTCGAAGGCGCGGCCGGTTTGTGTTGCATCAATTGCGTTGACGCAAGCCTAATTGAAACTGACTTCCTTGCGGTTATCGCGCGCCACCCGGTCGATCATCTTGTTGTACGGATCGACACCCACCTCAAACGGTTTTTCCTTCACCGTGATGGTGATCACGGGGTCGCTGCCCGACAGCATGCGCTTGTCCGTGAACAGGACCTTTTCATCCTTCTCCTTGCCGCCCGGCGCGCGCGCGAAGATGGCGATCTCTACCGGTTCGTCGTAGGCGCGCGGGCTTTCCTTGCCCTTGCCGTCCGACTCCAGCTTGGCCAGGTGCAGTTGCAGGGTGACGTCCCACTGGCCATCCTTGCGCTGCACGGCTTTCGCTTGGGTCACGCGGTTATCGTAGAAGACGATCTTCTCGAACAGGTCGGTGATCAGGGCCTGCTTGTCCTGCGGCGTTTCGGCGCGGATGTAGGCCAGCAATTCCGACGACGTGGTGAACGGCGCCTGCTGGTAACCCTTGTCCTGCAGATAGCGTTTCAGGGCACGGTTCAGCGCTTGCTCGCCGATTTCATCGCGCAGGCGGTAGAACACCAGGCTGCCCTTGTTGTAGTGGATGTATTGCTGTCCCTCCACGCGCGCCAGCGGCAATTCCTCGATGGCTTCGCCGCCGCGTCCGCTCAGGTAGCGGTCCAGTTCATAGCGCAGGAAGCGGCGCATCTTGTCGCGGCCGTATTCCTTTTCCATCACCATCAGGGCCGAGTATTGCGCCAGGGACTCCATCAGCATGGTGGCGCCCTGCACGTTGGCGCCGATCACCTGATGGCCCCACCACTGGTGCGCCATTTCATGCGCCGTGACGTAGAACACATAGTCGATGTCCTCCTTGTCGCGCAGGTCGGCGATGAAGCCGATGCCTTCCGAATACGGGATCGTATTGGCGAACGACTGCGCAAAGCTCTGGTAGCCCGGGAATTCCAGAATACGCACCTGCTTGTGCTGGTAGGGCGTGAACTCGGTGCTGAAATAGTCGAGCGACTTTTGCACGGACGTGATCATGCGGTCCGTGTTGTAGCCGTGTTTCTTGTCGAAATAGACCTCGATCGGCACGCCGTGCCAGTCGCCCTTCTTCACGTCCCAGCGCGCCGACAGGTAGGCGAAGAATGGCAGCATCGGCTGGTCCATCTTGTAGCGGTAATAGCGGCGGCCATCCTTTTCCCAGCTGCCTTGCAGGTAGCCGGGCGCCAGGGCGATCTGCTCGCCGCTGGTGGACACCGTCGTGTCGAAATGGATCCAGTCGGCATCGCCACCCAGCACCGTGTCGCCATACGCTGACTTGTCTTCCAGCTTGGCCATGCGCTGCGGCTCGCCCAGGCCCCGCTTGCGGCGCTCGTTGCGGTCCGTCAACTCCATTTCCTTGGCATAGCCGAAGTGCGGAAAATACGCCTGGTTGTTGAAGAAGCTGCCGTTCAGGTTGACCTGGTCCGGCGTGCCGCTGTTGGTAAAGCCTTCATGCGTGACGGCCACCGTGAAGTCGAGCGGCAGGGTGGCGCCGGGCGCCAGCGGCTGCGCCAGCTTGAGGATGCTGAAGCCGAGTTCCTCGTCGTTCAACGTCACCTTGTGCTCAGGCAAGTTCAACCAGTGCGTTTCCAGGTCTGGGTTGCGCTGGATGCGCAAGGTGTCGAGCGCTTGCTGCGTCTTGTTTTGCAGCACGTAGTGGCCCTTGATCAAGACTTTGCGCTGTTCCGGATAGATATCCACGTTGGCCTGGATGTCGGTGATCTTCGGCTGCGGCAAGTCCTTGTACTGCTTGTACAATTTCTCATAGCGGGCCTGCTTGTCCATGCTGACGTCGGACGATTCGTACTGGTTCAGCACATTCGTGTTGTAGAAGATCCAGCCGCCCGTGCCGGCCCAGCACAGCAGCACCACGGCCAGCGCGGCGCCGGCGCGGCCGTGCAGACGCTGGCGCGCCAGACGCACGCGCGCGCGCCAGTCGGCGGACAGGCCGCGCACCCAGAAGGCCCGCGCCAGCATGACCAGCGCCACGGTAAACAGGCTCCAGTACAGCGCAAACCAGGCCCAGCCGGTCAGGAAGTGGCCATAGCCATTCATGTCCGAATACTTGATGGCCGGCGTGGCGGCGAAGTTGTACAGGTTGTGCTCGAAGTGCAGCATGCCCAGCACGGCTTGCGCCACCATCAGCAGGATCACCAGCAGGTAGCCGATGAACTTGTTATTCGACAGCACTTGCAGGGTGAGGGCGCACAAGCCCATCAGCACGAAGAAGAGGGCGCCCAGCAGGGTGCCTTTCAGGTACAGGCCCAGTTCCACGGGCGCGCCGCCCTTGACCAGCTGGAAACCGATGGCGGTGATGATGCCCGCCAGCAGGTAGCCGGCGATGACGCCGATCAGCGCCGTGCACTTGGCCAGCAGGGGGACCCAGTTGGGCACGGGCATGGCGTCGCTGACGTCGGCGATCCTGACGTGACGTTCCTTGAAGATCAGTTCACCCGCATAAAAGGTGACGATGATGATCAGCATGAAGCTGAAGCTGTTGCTGATATTTTGCAGCATCAAATGCGTCATCGGATACACGGCCGTACCGTACATGTTCTTGCCGACATTCGCGCCGGCGATCAGGTTGATCACGGCGAACAGCAGCATGACGAGGAAGGGCACGCTCTTGAAGACGCCGGCCGCGTCGAAGCGCAGGATTTGCCACCACTGGCGCCAGGCTGTCGCCGCGGTGAAGCGGGGCAGCGTGCGCGGCAGGTGCAGCGGCGCCGAGATGGCGGGGGTGGCCGTCTGCACCTTGTGCTTGCCGAACAAACGCTTGCCCGTACCCGTGCGCTGCGGCTTGAACAGCGCCACCGTGGCGAGGAACAGCACGGCCGTGATGCCGATCCACAGCAGGCGGTTGGCCAGCAGGAAGCCGGACAGGGGCGGCAGGCTGGCATTCGATTCGGCGGACGTGAAGTAGCGCGTCATGCGGCCAAAGGCGCGCAAGCCGAACGGGTCGAGCAGGACGGCAATCCATTCATTGTTGATGTCGCGCGTAAAGACGCCGGCCATGGCCCACAGCACGAAAAAGCCCAGCACGCCCACGTAGACGAGCATCATCGAGCGCGTGGTGGCGGCCAGCAGCATCAGCAGGGCGCCGATGAAGAGCAGGTTCGGAATGACGATGACGGCAAAGCTCCACACATACGTGTGCAGCGAAAACGCGCCCACGCGCTGTGCATCGACCCAGGGCATGAGGGGGCCGAGCATGGTGGCCAGGGCGATGGCGGCGAAGATCACCAGGCAGGCGACAAAGCCGGCGGCGAAACGGCCGAACAGGTAGTCCCACTTGCGCATGGGTGTGGCGAACAGCATGTCGGCCATGCCCACTTCGCTATCGCGCAGCACGGCGCCGGCGATGAAGACGGTGACGAGGAACATCGACAGCAGGCTGAAAATGCCCAGCATCTGCGCCACCACGGTGGGTGCATTGCGGTTGATGTTGCCGATGGCACCGCCGATCTGGATCGAATCGCTGCTGCTGGCGCCAAAGGCCAGCAAGGCCATGATGGCGGCAAATACCCACAGCAGCGGCTGTTTCAGCTGATAGCCGAGGTCAAACTTGAAAAATTCCTTCCACATGACGCGCTCCTCAGGCCAGAACGGCGGCTGGGGCTGCGGCTGGCGCGGCGGCGCCGTCGCGGGCAGCGTTGCGCACGTGCAGGAAGTACACGTCTTCCAGGTCCGGGGCGATCTGCGCGAAGCCGCTGTCGGGCTGGCTGTCGGCATACACATTGATTTGCGGCTTGCCGCCCACCAGGCGTGTCGACAGCACATTCAGGCTTTGCTGATATTGCGCCAGCTCCTCCGTCGTGACGCTGCGGCGCCACACCTTGCCCAGCAGCGTATCGATGGCCGCCTGCGGCTCGCCCTGCACCAGTACTTGACCCTTGACGATCATGGCCATGCGCGGGCACAGGTCCGTCACGTCGTCGACGATGTGGGTCGACAGGATGACCACCACCTGCTCGCCGATCTTCGCCAGCAGATTCAGGAAACGGTTGCGCTCGTCCGGGTCCAGGCCCGCCGTCGGTTCATCGACGATCACCAGGCGCGGCGCACCCAGCAGCGCCTGGGCGATGCCGAAGCGCTGGCGCATGCCGCCCGAGTACGTGCCCAGGTTGCGCTTGCGCGCTTCCCACAGATTGGTTTGCTGCAACAACGCTTCCACGGCTTCCTTGCGCGGCCCCTTCTCCGTCAAGCCTTTGAGCACGGCAAAGTGGTTGAGCAGGTTTTCCGCGCTGACTTTCGGATACACGCCGAAATCCTGCGGCAGATAGCCGAGCTGGCGGCGCAGGCCGGCCTTGTCAGTGAGTACATCGACGCCATCGAAATGGATGCTGCCGCTATCGGGATCTTGCAATGTCGCAATGGTGCGCATCAGCGAGGACTTGCCCGCGCCATTTGGCCCCAGCAGGCCGAACATCCCGTTGGGAATCTCCAGGCTGACATTGTTGATGGCCTTGACGCCATTGGCATACGTTTTGTTCAGCTGTTTGATCGATAGCATGTGCAGCACTCTCCAGAGCTTGGGTATGAAAGCCGGCAGATGCATGTCTGCCGGTCTGTGGAAGGGGATCGCCCTTGTTTTGCAGCCGCGATGGCGGATGTTACTTAAAAACAATAATATATAGCCAATTGGGAGAAAATTAATTTTTTTGCGACCAAGTGAGGAAAGGCAGGCATGAAATGCCGGAGGGCGGGGATGAGTGACGCAGTGCTACACTCGCCCGCTTCAGTGACGCCATGGTGCGGAAAGGATGGGGATATGCCTGCAATGCCAGTAAACATGACTTTGCGCGCCATTGCATCGGGCGAAGAGGCGGCATTGGCGCAGCTGTTTCAACTGTACTGTTATGACAATTCCGCCTGGAGCGCAGAAAGCGTGCTGGCCGATGGCCGCTACGACGTGTGCGATGCGGGGCTGGCGTCGTATCTGCATGCCACCGGCCACACGGCCAGCTGGATCGAGGTCGATGGCGAGCTGGCCGGTTTTTTCCTGACGGAGCCTGGCATGGCGGGTGGGTTGCCGGTGCAGGAATTCAGCGACTTTTTCATCCTGAAGAAATACCGGCGCAGGGGCGTGGCGCTGGAAGTGCTGCGGCGTGTGCTGCTCGGTAGCGCGCAGACGTGGCTGGTGGCGACGTTTCGCGACGATGCCGCTGCCTGCGCGTTCTGGCGGCAGGCGTTTGCGCGCCTGCCGTTTGCCAGTGTCGAGGCGTACGACGATCCGGCCTTGCCGCAGTTCCAGCTGACCTTGCTGAAACCGGCGGCCTGAGCGCGTTTAGAAGCGCACTTTCACATACGCAGAAGGTCCCGTCAGGCGCACGTTCAAGTCCGCATCGCGTTCGCTGTCGCGGTGCAGCTTGATTTTCGAGATGCCGTAATCGGCCACGAAACCGATATTTTTGAACGGAAACCATTCCACGCCGATATTGCCGCCGTAGATGTGGCCGTTGATGCGCCCGCCATTTTTCTTGATGCCCGATGCTTCCGCATACATGCGCAAGTCCGGCGTGAAGGCATGGCGCCAGCCCACTTCCAGCAGTGGCGCGAACGCGTGCTCGCCGATGGAATCGCGCGCCGTGGCCGTCTCGCCATTGACGATGCCGGTAGCCGTGCCGTTCAGGTTTGCATTGTAATAGGCCGCGCCCAGGCCGATGCCGAAAGTGTCGTTGCCGCTGCCCAGCCACCAACGGTACGACATCTTGGCCAGGTCCAGTTTCAGATCGGCATCTGCGCTGGCCGTGCCCGTCACGGGCTGGCCATTGATGGTGGTCTGGCCGCTGAGCGTGGGGGTATAGGATTTGTCATAGCGGTAGTAGTCGAACGCCAGGCCGTGGCGGTCGCCGATCAGCAATTCGGCCTTGATGCGCGGAATGGTCGTATGTTTGGGATTCGATTCGGGCGCATCGATGCGGCCAAACTGCGTGTCGGCGCCGATATTGATGCGCGGATCGGCGGAAAACGCCCCCACCGACAGACTGACACGGTCCAGTGCCGGCGATGGCTCGGCCCGCGCCGTGGCGGCCGCCGTGGCAATACCCAGCACACCCAGCATCATGGCGCCGCGCAAGGCGAGGTGGTGCGGGCGTGGTGGGGACAGGCGGGTGGACACGGACATGGCAGACATGGGTAACTCCTCAAGATAAAGTGAAAACTGTCGCGACGCTTGGGCGGCCCTCGCTGGGCAACAGTGCGATGAGGAAATGGTAGCAACTGTTACATTTCAATCACGTAGCCGCACGGCGCAAATTACCGTCGGATTTGTCCTACCGCGTGTAACGGCTGGTACATGCCGACATTGCCTGCGATGGGGAACGCGGGCAAAATGGTGCGCAAGAGGAGGAGACACCGCATGAGAATCGCCGCCATATCCGATATCCACGGCAACCTGGACGCGCTGGACGCCGTGCTGGCCGACATCGCCCGGCGTGGCGTGGACCTGACCGTCAACCTCGGCGATATCGTCTCGGGCCATCTGCAACCGCGCGCCACGGCAACGCGCCTGATGGCGCTCGGCCTGCCCACCATCCGCGGCAACCACGAGCGCCAACTGCTGGGCGACCCGGCCCGCATGGGCGTCTCGGATGCCTATGCGCGCGCGCAACTGCTGCCGGAGCAACTAGCCTGGATCGCGGCGCTGCCCGCCACCTTGCGCCTGCGGCATGACGTGCTGCTCGTGCATGGCACGCCCAGCAGCGACCTCGTGTATTTTCTCGACAGCGTCACGCCGCAAGGCAGCCGTGCCGCCACGCCGCAAGAGGTGGCCGAACGGGCCGGCGAGACGGACGCCGCGCTGATCCTGTGCGGCCACACGCACATGCCG
The DNA here is from genome assembly GCF_029690045.1 of Janthinobacterium rivuli. Classification (NCBI taxonomy): domain Bacteria; kingdom Pseudomonadati; phylum Pseudomonadota; class Betaproteobacteria; order Burkholderiales; family Oxalobacteraceae; genus Janthinobacterium; species Janthinobacterium rivuli. The sequence continues at coordinate 48,784 of NZ_CP121464.1, read as the reverse complement.
CGCCAGGTGCGTCTGGCCGATGGGCGGTTGATCGTCAATCCGGGCAGCGTGGGCTTGCAGGCCTACGACGACGACCATGGTTATCCGCACCTGATGGAAAACGGCACGCCGCATGCGCGCTATGCCATCGCCGAACAGGGAAGCGATGGCGCCTGGACGGCGCAGCTGCACGCCGTGGAATATGACTGGGAAAAAGCGGCCCGGCTGGCGCTGGCGAACGGGCGGCCCGACTGGGTCACGCCCTTGCGCACGGGCCGGGTTGGTTGATTAGCGGAACTCTTCGGCCACCAGGTTGTACTTCTGCATCTTGTGATACAAGGTCTGTTTCGGCAAACCGAGCACCGCGCTCACTTCGCTGACGTTGCCGGAATATGCACGCAGTTCCTGCTCGATCAGCGCGCGTTCGAAGCCATTGACCTGTTCCGCCAGCGACAGGGGGCTGGCCAGTCCGGCCGCCAGCAGGCTCGAGGCGCCGCCGGCGATGCCCAGCACGAAGCGGTCGGCGATGTTGCGCAATTCGCGCACATTGCCGGGCCAGGAATGGGCCATCAGGTTGCGCATCTGCGCGCTGGAGACCACGGGCGCGGCACGGTTGTAGCGGGCGGCGGCGGCCAGCACGAAGTGTTCGAACAGAATGGGAATATCCTCGCGCCGTTCGCGCAGCGGCGGCAAATGCAGCACGATCAGGTTCAGGCGGTAGTACAGGTCGCTGCGGAATTTCTGTTGCTGCGACAAGTCTTCCAGGTCCAGCTTGGCCGCCGCGATGACGCGCACGTCGACGGGCGTGGGCACGTTCGAGCCCAGGCGCTCGATATAGCGTTCCTGCAGCACGCGCAGCAATTTGACTTGCAAGGACAGGGGCAGCGATTCGATTTCGTCGAGGAAAAAAGTGCCCTGATCCGCGTGCTCGATCTTGCCCACCTGCCGCTTGGCAGCGCCCGTAAACGCCCCCGGTTCGTGGCCGAAGACTTCGCTTTCGAATATGCTTTCGGGAATCGCGCCGCAGTTGACGGCGACGAAGTTGTGCTTGCGGCGGTGGCTGAAGTCGTGCAGGCAGCGCGCCACCATTTCCTTGCCCGTGCCCGTGTCGCCGTAGATCAGCACGTCGGCCGGTTCGTCGGCAACGTCGAGTATCAAACGCCGTATGTCGCGCATCGCCACGGAATTGCCCAGCAGGCGCGATTCGATGCCGCCGCCGTCTTCGAGCTGGCGGCGCAGGCTGTGCACTTCCAGGGTCAGGCGCCGCGTTTCCAGCGCGCGCAGGATGACGTCGACCAGTTGCTCGGAAGAATACGGCTTTTCGATGAAGTCATAGGCGCCCGTGCGCATGGCGTGCACGGCCATCGTGATGTCGCCGTGGCCCGTGACGAGGATCACGGGCAGGTTGGCATCGAGCGTCTTGACCGCTTGCAGCAATTCCAGGCCGCTCATGCCGGGCAGGCGCACGTCGCTGACGACGATGCCGGGAAAATCCGGCGTCAGCAGTTTATAGGCCAGCTCGGCCGAGTGAAACGCCAGCACGTCCAGGCCGGCCAGCTGCAGTGCCTGCTCGCTGCCTTCGCGTACGGTGGGGTCGTCCTCGACCAGCAAGACCTTCAAGCCGTCAAACATGTTTTTCCTCCTGCGTTGCAATCTGTAGTTCGATGGTGAAGATGGCGCCGCCGCCAGGGGCGTTCTCGGCGCGCAGCACGCCGCCGAACTGGCGCGTGATCTGTTCGGAAATGGCCAGTCCCAGGCCCAGGCCCAGACCCTGCGGCTTGGTCGTGAAGAACGGTTCGAACAGGTGTTCATACACCTCCGTCGACAGGCCCGGCCCCGTGTCGGCCACGTGGATCAGCACGTGCTCGGGCGTGCATTCGACGGCCACACGCAGGCTGCGCACGTCGCTGCCGTTCATGGCGTCGAGCGCGTTCGCGTACAGGTTCACCAGCACCTGCTCGAGGCGGTTGCTTTCGCACATGGCGAAGATGTCTTCGGGCGGCAGTTGCAAAGTAAAACGCACACTTTCCACCTGCAGCCGGCGCTCGACGAGGAACAGCGCATTGCTGATCGCCGTGGGGATCGAGACGGAGGTCAGGCTGGTCGTCGATTTGCGCGCAAAAATCTTCAATTGACCCGTAATGGTCCCCATCCTGGCCGCAATTTGCGAGATCTTCGCCAGGTTGCGCCGCGCGTCGTCGAGCCGGCCCCGTTCCAGCAGGATGACGGCATTGTCGGACATGGTGCGCAGCGCCGTCAGCGGCTGGTTCAGCTCATGCGTGATGCTGGCCGACATTTGTCCCAGCACGGCCATCTTGCCGGCTTGAAACAGTTCGTTTTGCGTGATGTGGAGTTTCTGCTCGGCCTTGCTGCGCACCTCGATTTCCTGGCTCAGGCTTTGCGTCATGGCATTGAGTTCCGAGGTGCGTTCCTCGACCATGGCTTCCAGGTTGTCGTAGGCGTGTTGCAAGTCTTCGCGGGCGCGCAATTTTTGCGCCACGGCCGCGCGGCGCTGGCGCAGGTAAAAGAACAGCAGCATGAAAAAGCCCAGCAGCACGCAAGAGAAGGCGGCCGCCGCGCGCGCGCTGGCCTTGGCCTGCGCCAGGTCGGACAAATAAATGAAAGTCCAGCCTTGCGGCGATTTCAGCTTGATCTGCGTCATGACGCTGGAACTGATCTTCGGTGGCGCGTCGGCATGTTCCTGCTCGCGCACGCTGATCACGCGGGCGCCATTGCCCAGCTGGCGGTCGGAAACGAAGGGGATGGCGGCCAGCTGCTTCGAATAGTACTGGCGCGTGCGGTTGAGTTCCTCGACGATCGCCGGCGACAGCGGCGCCAGGGTCTTGTATTTCCAGTCCGCCATGGAGCTGAGAAAAATCACGCCGTGCTCGTCGGCCAGCATGACTTTGTCGGCGCCCTGCACCCAGCGTTTTTCCAGGGTTTCCAGGTTCACCTTCACCGTTGCCAGGCCCAGCATGTGGCCATTCTGGTAGATACCGTGGGCAAAGAAGTAACCGGGTTCGAGCCGTGTCGTGCCCACGCCATAGAAGCGGCCCGGCGTGCCGCGCAGCGCGTCCTGGGCGTAGGGGCGGAACGAGATATTGTCGCCAATAAAGCTGTCGGGCTGCTGCCAGTTGCTGGCGGCCCGCGTGTTGCCGTCGAGGTTGCTGATGAAAATGGTCGAGGATTTCGCCTGGGCATTCATCTGCTCGAGGTAATGGTTGACCGTATCGACCAGCACCGGGTCTTCCGGGTGCTGCAGCAAACGGATCACGTCGCGGTTCAGCTCCAGGGTCTTGGGCAGGAAGTCGTATTTTTCCAGCGCATTTTCCAGGCTGCTGACATACACCTCGAGGCGTTGCGCGCCGCTGGCCTGCAGCTTGCCGATGGCGATGCGCTCCGTCCAGAAATACACGAGCCAGACGGTGGCCAGACAGGCGGCCAGCACCACGCCCCAGGCCAGCGTTTCGCGGCCCGAACGTTGCGACAGGCGCTGGCGCCAGGAAAGGGAGGGTTTACTACTGCTATTCATAAAATCAGCTGCCAACTTGCAAGAACCCACAGTATCGCATTTAAATATTGCGTAAAAAGAAAAAGCCGCCGGACATGCATCCGGCGGCTCACGCTTTTATGTCACGGACAGTTCAAAGTCCTTAGAACGTATGGCGCATGCCCAGGTTAAAGCCGCTGTTGCCGGTGCCATCGTCGGTGGCATTGCCAACCTTGTAGGTAGCGCCGTTCTTGTTGCTGATGTGGCCGTAACCTGTGTACAGGTCGCTGCGCTTGGACAGCGCATAGAAGGCGCCGATGGCCCACTGCTGGGCGTCACGGTTGGCATTGCTCTTGTCGTTGTGGCGGATGTACGACGCGACCAGCTTGGTGGCGCCGAACGGGGCGCTGAAGCCGACGAGGATGTCATTGCTCTTGCTGTCGTCGAGGGCGCGGTTGTCGGCGTAGCCGAAGTTACCTTGCAGCACGCCAAAGTCGTAGCGCGTGGCCAGCAGGGTGTTGCGCGTTTGCTGGGTCGCCAGCGCATTTTCCTGGCGGTGGTGCGTCAGGGTCACGTTCAGCGGACCGTCGATGTAATGCACGGCGCCGCCCATGCTGCGGTTTTTCGCATTGTCGCCGGCCACTTCGCCAAAGCCATACGCCAGGTCGGCCGACAGCTTGCTCCAGGTCGGCGTGCTGTATTGCACCATGTTGTCGATGCGGTAATTCGTCGCCATAATATTCGACGCCGTGCCGGCCAGGCCGATGACAAACGGATCGGCCACGTCGCGCAGGGCCAGGTAGTACGGCGTATATTGGCGGCCCAGCGTGACGGCGCCGGCGCTGCCGGTCAGGCCCACGTACGCCTGGCGGCCGAACAGCCGGCCGCCCTGGCCCGAGGTGCCGGTATCGATATTGAAACCGCTTTCCAGCACGAAAATGGCGGCCAGGCCAGCACCGAGGTCTTCCTTGCCTTTGAAGCCGATGCGCGAGCCCGAGGCGACGCCGGAGGCGACGCGGTTCAGGCGGTCTCCAGCCGCATCCTTGTCGAACACCAGGCCGGCGTCAGCCACGCCATACATGGTCACGCTCGATTGGGCCATGGCGCCAGTGGAGGCTGCGCCGAGGGTCAGCAGGGTAAACAGGACTTTTTTCATGAAAATCTCTCTAATAAGTTGGAATGACTACTGATCGCACTACCTGACTGCTTGTTACTCAACATCGACAACAAATAAATGGCCCGCTTGTGGCGGGCCATGGCGCTATCAGGCTTTGCTAGCGTGATCCGCTTCGCCCCAATGGCTTTCCGTGTTCTGGCTGGCCGCGTTGGCCGCCGCGGCTTCTTCCTCGGTGGCCAGGCCACCTTCCCACTTGGCGACGACGGCCGTGGCGACGGCATTGCCGACCGCGTTGGTGGCCGAACGGCCCATGTCGAGGAATTGGTCGACGCCCATCAGCAGAAGCAAGCCCGCTTCCGGAATATTGAACTGGTTCAGGGTAGCGGCAATCACCACCAGCGAGGCGCGCGGCACGCCGGCCATGCCTTTCGAGGTCAGCATCAGCAGCAGCAGCATGGTGATCTGCGTGCCGATCGACAGGTCGATGCCGTAGGCTTGCGCGATGAACAGCACGGCGAAGGTGCAGTACATCATCGAACCATCGAGGTTGAAGGAGTAGCCCATTGGCAACACGAAGCTGGAAATCTTGCGGTCCACGCCGAACTGATCGAGCGCCGTCAGCAGTTTTGGATACGCCGCTTCCGAGCTGGCCGTCGAGAATGCCAGCAGGAATGGTTCGCGGATCAGGCCGACGAGTTTGAAGATGCGCGGGCCGATGACGACGAAGCCGGCGCCGATCAGCAGGGCCCACAGGCACAGCAGGCCCACGTAGAAGCCGCCCATGAACTTGGCAAACGTGACCAGCACGCCCAGGCCGTGGGTGGTGATGACGGAAGCCATCGCGGCGAACACGGCCAGCGGGGCCAGGTTCATGATGGTGCCGGTGATGCGCAGCATGACTTGTGCCAGCTGGTCGACGACGGCCGTCAGGGTCTTGCCCGATTCGCCCAGGCCGGCCAGTGCGCCGCCGAAGAAGATCGAGAACACCAGCACTTGCAGGATTTCATTGTTGGCCATGGCCTCGATCGGCGACTTCGGCACCAGGTGTGTGAAGAAATCTTTCAAGGTGAAGGCGGCCGTTTTCAGATTCGTCGACGCGTGGACGTCCGGCAATGGCAAGCCCAGATTGGTGCCCAGTTGCATCAGATTCGACAGCACCATGCCCAGCGCCAGCGAAACGAGCGAGGCGACGACGAACCAGCACATGGCTTTCAGGCCGATGCGGCCAGCCGTCTTGCCGTCGCCCATGTGGGCGATGCCGACCGTCAGGGTGGAGAACACCAGCAGCGCAATGATCATCTTGATCAGGCGCAGGAAGACGTCGGTGACGATGGAAATATTGCCAGCGATTTGAGCGCTGAGCTTGGCATCAGGGAAGGCGGTGTTGCATCCATAGCCCACGGCAATGCCGAGGATCATGGCAATCAGGATGTACAGGGTTAATGGCCGTTTCTTTTTCATTTTGACTCCTCCGGTGAAACGCCGCTGTGAGCGGATTATTGATAGCGAGCAACTCAAGCTTGGAGTCAATATTTCTCAAAAACAAGCCCTTGCGTGCCAGCGATTATTTGCAGCAAAACCTGTACATAGCAAAGGATATGCCTGAAATTGGAATTTGCTACATAACTTCTTAAGTTGTTGATTTAAGGTCGATTTTTTGTTGCTAGGATGTTGCAACTTTGCACGCTTGCGCGAAATATTGGACGCGCAAGCGCATCGCTGTATGACTTTTCATACGCTAGTCGCGGCGGGGTGGCGGTAGGCCCAACAAGGCAAGATTATCAGGACAATAAAAAAGCCCCTCCGAAGAGGGGCCCGATGTGGCGCAGTTTCTATGCTATTGATTTCAGAACTTGATATTCGCCGTCAGGCTGAACGAACGCGGCTGGCTTGGGGTGTAGCGGTAGCCGGATTTGTTGATGGCCGCCACATAGGTCTTGTCGGCCAGGTTGTAGGCATTCAGCTGCAAGTCGAGGTTCTTGTTGACGGTATAGGTTGCCATGGCGTCGAAGACCCAGTAGGCATCCACGCGGGCCGGCGTGCCGACGGCGCCATCGGTGCCGCGCAGCATTTCACCCACGTAACGCGCGCCGCCGCCGATCTTCAGGCCGAATGGCAGGGTGTACGAAGTCCAGCTGGTGAACGCCTGCTTTGGCGTGTAGGTGAGGTTCTTGTCGCCGCTGGCCGTGAAGACCTTGTTCGACTCGACCTTGGTATTCATACGCGTATAGCCGGCGCTGACCAGCCAGTTCGGCATGATCTCGCCCACCACGCCCAGTTCCAGGCCTTGCACGCGCTTCTTGCCGGTCTGGTAATAAATGGTCGAGATCACCGGATCTTGTTCCACTTCATTCTTGACGGTGGTCTGGTAGACGGCGGCCGACAGCGACAGTTTTTGCTTCAGGAAGTCCCACTTGGTGCCGATTTCCTTGGTGATGGTTTCCTGCGGGTCATAGTTCAGGTTTTGCGCGCTGTTGGCGGCGGTGCTCAGGGCAAAATTGGTGCCTGGCGGCGCTTTCGACGTGGCCAGCAAGGCGTACACGCTGCTGTCCGGCGTCGGCTTGTACATGGCCGAGATCTTGCCGTTGGCCAGGGTGTCGCTCAGGGTCAAATGGGTAGGAATCGGCGTGCCGACCGGCAGTTTTTGTACCTGGTCCTTGCCCACGGCCGTTTGCAGGGCGACGGCGTCATACGTGGTGTTGAAATGGTCGAAGCGCACGCCGCCGTTGAAGATCCACTTGTCGCCGAACTTGATGGTGTCGAACACATACAGGCTTTGCGTGTTGACTTCGCCTTCCGTGAAGGCGCCGCTGCGCACGGGATTGTGGCCGGTGACGGTGTCGCGCGGATTCGGATTGTACAGATTGGCATCCGGCAAGGTGCCCAGGCTGGCGGGCACATAGCTGTAGTTGGTCTGTTTTTCGCTGGTGAACTCGGCGCCGGCCACCAGGGAGTGCTTCAGCACGCCCGTGTCGAATTGTGCGCTGACCACGGTCTGGTTGGTCAGGATCGTGTTTTCCTGGTCCTTCACGGTGCGCAGCGAGCGCGCCAGGGTCCAGGTCGAAGGGTCTCGCATCACCCCGTTCGTCTCCGTATTCAGGTTGCCGGCGCTGCCCATGAAGGCCGTCAGCAGATAGTCCTGCTGGGTCTTGCCGTAGCGCGTGGTGTTCTGGAGCTGGATGTTGGACGAGAAATCATGGTCGATGCGCAAGGTGCCCATGTCGGCCTTGATCTTGTCGTAGTCCGAGGTGGAACCGTAGAAATTCTTCGGATCGACCCTGGCGGCGCTGTTCAGGTAGCTGCGGATGATCGGCTTATCCTTCGTGGCGACGTCCGGCGTCGAGTAGCCTGGCAAGCCGATGGTCGGCACGCCGCCGTCGGGCACGTTGTTTTGATCCACGTGCAGGTAGCTGGCCGTGATGCGCGTTGGCTTGCCGATGCCGAAGGTGACGGTGGGCGCGAAGGCCCAGCGCTTGTTCTTGACTTCATCGCGCGCCGCGTTGCCGCTGTCCTGCGTCATCAGGTTCAGGCGCAAAGCCGTGCCGGTATCGCTGTCGAGGACGCGGTTCCAGTCGGCCGTGGCGCGTTTCTGCTTGCCGCTGCCCGCCGTCAGCAGCGAATTGAATTTGTTTTCCATGGTGGCCGTCTTGCTGACCAGATTGATCGAGCCGGTCGGCGAACCGCGGCCGCTGTCGGTGCCCGCCGGGCCCTTCAATACGTCGATCTGTTCGATGTTGAAGACGTCGCGCGAGATGGAGCCCACGTCGCGCACGCCATCGACATAGATGCTGCCGGACGAATCGAAACCGCGCATGTAGACGGCGTCGCCCGTGTTCGTGTTGCCGTTTTCACCGAGGAAGAAGGTACCGACGCCTGGCGTGTTGCGCAGCGCTTCCGTCAGGGTCAGCGCGCCTTGCTGCTCGATCAATTCCTTCTTGATCACGACGATGGTTTGCGGCGTATTGACCAGCTCTTCCGTGTATTTCGGCGACGAGGCTTTTTCGGCCTTGAAGTCGTTTTCCTTGGAACCCACGACCTTGACTTCGTTCAGCATTTGCTGCGATGCCGGGGCACTTTGACCGGCCGGGTCGGCCGCCTGGGCGGCGACGGGCAGCAGCATCACGGCCAGGGCGGCGCCGATGTGCTGGTTGAAACGGGTTGGGGCGTGTTTGCGGCTCTTGATTGCCATCTTGCTCTCTCGATAAGGTCAGGGTAGTGGTTCCTGGCTGGCTCTGCGCCGCTGTGCTTGGGCACGCGGGCAAGTGGCTGGCGATGGAGACGGAAGGCCGTATTGTAATAAATGGGCGTTATTTCGTAAATGAGAATCGTTATCAGTATCGTTTACGCAACGGATTGGGTGTGCCGCAAAAAAAACACTGTCATGGTGCATGAATGCTTGCTTTGCGTCCCGGCCGCTGCTATGCGCGCAAGGCTCCGCCAGCGGGAGTATGATGAGCAACCTTTACAAATTCCGCCAAGCATGCTGCAGACTCCCGATGCCTTTGTCCCCCTGATCGATGCGCCCGAACCGGCCCCGTCCGCCGAGCAGACGCTGACGTTTGTCTTTCACCGCGGACGTTTATTGCTGCGCACGCCCGAATTGACCCTGCCCACCGCCGCCGAGGCGGCCGCGCTCGATATCGACCTGAGCCGCACACAGCCTGTGGGCCTGTGGCAGGGCCGCTATTGCCAGACGGTCTGGACCGACGAAGAGTTGCCGCCGGGCGCCGGCCTGGCCTGGCACGGCATGCGTTCGTTGTTCAATGCCGTCGACGACGCGTTCCTGGGCCTGGCCAGCCGCGCCGTGCAGCTGGCCGAGTGGGCGCGCACGCACCGCCATTGCGGCGTGTGCGCCACGCCCATGCAGCGCACGCGCGGCGAACGCTGCTTCACCTGCGCCGCCTGCGGCATGCTCGCGTATCCGCGCATTTCGCCCGCCATGATGGTGCTCATCCGCAAGGGCGACCAGGTGCTGCTGGCCATGCACAAGCACTCGCCGTCGCAGCGTTTCAGCCCGCTCGCCGGTTTCCTGGAAGCGGGCGAATCGATCGAGGAAGCCGTGCACCGCGAAGTGATGGAAGAGGTGGGTTTGCGCGTGCATAACTTGCAGTACTTCATGAGCCAGTCCTGGCCGTTTCCCCATTCGCTGATGATCGCGTTTACGGCCGATTACCTCGATGGCGAGATTCGTCTCGATGAAAACGAGATCGCCGAGGCGCGCTGGTTCGGCCCTGGCGATGTGTGGCCGGAAGCGAGTTCGAGCGTGTCGATTTCCGCGCTGCTGGTGGGCGCGCACCGGCCGCCGGCAGTGCCGTAAAGCAGGAGCTGCTCGGGCAGCTTGCCGCATTTTCTATATACTGGCGGCAATTGAAAATTTTAGGGTGGTGTAGCATGTCTCAAGAAGAATTCTCCGAAAACGACTGGCGCCGGCTGATCAGCAGCTTTGGCGAAGACCCGCAGCGTCCTGGCTTGCTGGAAACGCCGGCGCGCGTGGCCAAGGCGTGGAAGCACTGGACGTCCGGCTATGGCCAGGACCCGGTGGACTTGCTGAAAGCCTTCGAAGATGGCGCGGAACAGTACAACGAGCTGATCGTCGTGCGCGGCATCCCCGTCTACAGCCATTGCGAACACCATCTGGCGCCGTTCTTCGGCAAGGCCACCATCGGCTATGTGCCCAACGGCAAGATCGTCGGCCTGTCGAAACTGACGCGCCTCGTCGATTGCTTCTCCAAGCGTCTGCAAGTGCAGGAACGCATGACGATGCAGATCGCCAATGCCCTGATGGAAGTGCTGGAACCGAAATCGGTGGGCGTGGTCGTACGCTGCCGCCACCTGTGCATGGAAAGCCGCGGCATCCGCACGCCGGGCGAAGAAACCATCACCTCGGCCATGCTGGGCGAGATGCAGCCGAACCTGGCGCTGCGCACGGAATTTCTGGCACTGGCGCGCGAAGTCTGATCTTCGGCGACGATGCGGGACGAAGGCGGCATATGCCGCCTTTTTTTATATTCTTCCGGACTCCCGCTCCGCCAGATAGCGCGCCGGCGGCTTGCCCACGGCCTTGCGGAACATGGTGACAAAACCACTGGTGTTTTCATAACCGAGTTCCAGCGCCACCGCTTTCACGCTGCGCCCTTGCGCCAGCCGTTGCAAGGCCAGGATGACGTGCAATTGCCGGCGCCAGCGGCCCACGCTCATGCCCATTTCCTCCAGTGACTGGCGGGTCATGCTGCGCTCGCTCATGCCGATGCGGCTGGCCCATTCGGCCAGGGTGCTTTTATCGGCGGGCTGCGCCAGCAGCAGCGCGGCCAGGCGGCGCAAACGCGCATCGCGCGGCATCGGCAAATGCAAGTCTTCCACGGGCGCGGCCGCCAATTCATCGAGCAGGGTAAGCACCAGGCGTTCCTGCGCGCCCTGCAGCGCGGCCAGGGTGGGAAAGCCGGCCGCCTTGGCGATCAGTTCGCGCAGCAACGGCGAAACGGCCACGGTGCAGCAAACGGCGGGCAAGGCCGGCGCCATGGCTGGCTCGACAAACAGGCAATAGCACTCCGCTTCGCCCACGCCCTGCGCCGAATGCATCAGGCCGCCCGGTATCCACACGGCGCACTGGGGCGGCACGATCCACACACCGCTTTCCACCTTGCAATGCATCACGCCGCGCGTGGCATACAGCAACTGCCCCTTGCGGTGCTGGTGCGGCGCCTGCTCCGCCTCCTCGGGCACGCTGGCCAGGCCCACGGCCAGCAGCGGACGCAACACGCCATCGATGTCGAAATCCATGAGTGACGCGGTGGCGTCCAGGCCCAGCTCGGTGGTGAGCATGCTGGGCTGCAATAGATGGGGCATGGGGACGCTTTGGCTGGATTGAATAATATTGTGGCTATTTTATGCAATGACGTCCGGCCGCGCCATCGGTATCGTGTGCTGATCCGCAGCCCCGCTTCAACGGCAACCGCCGCCGCCAGTGTTCTGATGAAGGTAAGGAGGAACGGCAACCCCTTGAAGGAGTCATCATCATGCAGCTTGATCTATCCACTTTTCCCCTCGTCTGGATGCGCCGCGAGGCAGCGCCTGTCCAGCCCGATATTCTGTTTGCCCAGTTTGACGCGCTGCTGGCGCGCCGCCAGGCGTTTGTCATTCTCAGCGAGGAAGGTTTTGACGAGGACGGGCATGAACACCCGCAGGAAGAGCGCAAGCGGGCGTCACTCTGGATGAAGCGGAACAAGGCGGCCATCCGCGCGTATATCCAGGGCATGGTGCTGGTTGAACCGAGCGCCGCCAAGCGCCTGGCTGGCAAGGCTTTTGCCGTGATGTTCGGCAAGTTCTGGGGTTATCCCCTGCATTTCGGCACCAGCCGCGACGACGCGCTCGACATCGCGCAACACCTGATCAAGGCGTGGCTGCCGCCAGCCGACGGCGGCACGGCCGCGCATCAGTAGCGATAATCGTTGACGAAGTGTTTTGTAAAGTTGTACTTGCTGCCGCCGTCGAGCAAGTCGACCAGGCGTTTCGGTGCCGAGGCCGACATGAAGGCGTCGGCCGCGCCGCCCGTGCTGCGGAACTTCATGCCGGGGCTGAGGATCTGGTTGGCGCCGATTTTCAGGTGCTGGAAGCTTTTTGTTTTCTCATTGTTGAGAATGAAATGCAATTCCTGCTTGAAGGTCAGGAAGGGGATCTTCAGCCACCAGCCTTCGTCCGTGCCATAGCTGGCGACGCTGGCAAAATGCGTGTTCTTGTCCGTCAGGGTGGGTTTGCCCAGGCGGTCGTTGATGCGTTTCATGGCTTCATTCTTGGTCATGCTGTGCTTTCGTGATTCATCAAGTATATGGCGTGCATTTTGACACAGGCACGTCCCCCCCGCCTGCCTTGCCGCCCCTATCTGCAGGCTTTTTTACTGCAATGCAGCATCAATTCTCATCAATTGTCGCAACGCATTAACAACACCGGGCAAAAATCATTGCTTCCCGGCATTGTAAATATCGGTCGTTCGAGCGTATGCTGGAGTCGTCTGAACGGTGCCGCCAGAGCACCGTCGCCGCCGCATTCCTGGCCAGCCGGGCAGGAAGCGGGCCACACCCCTTCGCCGCACAATAGAGAGTTGGAGACACAGCATGAAGAAATTGACGTTCCAGCAGAAGTTATGGATTCCCCTGATTTGCAGCCTGTTGTGCATCACCGTTATTTTTGTCTATAACGCTCTGGAAGTGCGCAAGATCCGCATCGAAGAGCGCAGCGCCGACCTGAGCAATGCCGCCGACCTGGGCCTGGGCGCCGTCAAGATGTTCGGCGACCTGGCCGCCAGCGGCGCCCTGACGAAGGAAGAAGCGCAGAAGCAGGCCACGGCCGTCATCAAGAGCATGCGTTTCGGCGAGACCGGTTATTTGTCCATCATCAACCTCGACGCCGTCGTCGTGATGAATCCCGCCGCGCCGCAAACGGATGGCAAGAACATGTCGGACTTTAAAGATGCCAACGGCACCTATCTGTACCGCGATATCGTGGCCGTCGGCAAGAGCGATGCGGGCAAGGGCTTCGTCCACTATTATTTCCCCCGTCCCGGCCAGAAGACCCCTGAACCGAAGATGAGCCGCGTGGTGGCCTACAAGCCATGGAGCTGGACCATCGTCGTCGGTGTGTATATGGACGATATCGACGCGGCCTTCCGCCAGTCGCTGCTGACCTCGCTGGGCGTGCTGGTGCTGGTGTGCGGCCTGCTGGCGGGCGTCGTCGTGGTGATCAACCGCAGCTTGCGCCATGCGCTGGGCGGCGATCCCGAGTATGCGGCCGATGTGGCGGAAAAGATCGCGAATAACGATTTGAGCGGCGTCGTGCGCACGCATGCGAATGACCGCCACAGCGTGCTGTACGCGATGAAAACCATGCAAACCAACCTGGTCGATGCGATCAGCGAAATCCGCCACAGCGCCGAGACGATTGCCACGGCATCGAGCGAGATTGCCAGCGGCAATATGGACTTGTCGGCGCGCACGGAAATGCAAGCCAGTTCGCTGGAAGAAACGGCCGCCTCGATGGAGGAATTGACCTCGACCGTGACGCAAAATGCGGGCAATGCCGTGCAGGCGAATGAACTGGCGCAGTCCGCTTCCGCCGTAGCCCGTCAGGGCGGCGCCGTGGTGGCGCAAGTGATCGGCACCATGGACACCATCAACGCCTCGTCGCGCAAGATCGTCGACATCATCGGCGTCATCGATGGCATCGCCTTCCAGACGAATATCCTGGCCTTGAACGCGGCCGTGGAAGCGGCGCGCGCAGGCGAACAGGGCCGCGGCTTTGCCGTCGTGGCCAGCGAGGTGCGCAATCTGGCGCAGCGCTCGGCGGGTGCGGCGAAGGAAATCAAGGAGCTGATCGGCGCTTCCGTCGACAGCATCGCGGCTGGCAGCACCTTGGTCGCACAGGCGGGCACGACCATGGATCAGGTGGTCGCTTCCGTCTCGCGCGTGACCGACATCATGGCCGACATCACGGCCGCCTCGCACGAGCAAAGCACGGGCATCGGCCACGTCAACCAGGCAATCACGGAAATGGATAGCGTGACGCAGCAAAATGCGGCACTGGTGGAAGAGGCGGCGGCGGCGGCGTCGAGCATGCAGGACCAGGCGGCCGTGCTGGCGCAACTGGTGGCGCGCTTCAAACTGTCGGCGCAGGAGCCGGGAACATCGCCGCGCCTGGCGGCCACTTCGGCTGGCGCACCGCGCGCCGTGGCGAAAAAGCCGCTGCGCAGCCTGGCGGCGCGCTAAGGTTTTACTGGGCTGGCGCTGCCGCTGGCGGCGCCGGTTCGAATTCCAGCTTGTCATCGACGACCACGTATTGCCCGACCGGCTGGCCCAGGTCGGCTTTCGGGTCGTTTTCCATTTCCGTCAGTTCATTGCAGGTATTCGTTTCAGCCTGCCACAGCTGCTTGCCCATGCGGATATTCCACAAGCCATCGCCAGCCGCAAACAGCTCGACGGTGATGTCGGCCGGTGCATCCGTCGACAGGGTATGCAGGCGCTGGCATTGCGGCAAATTGGTCGCCATCAGCTGCACTTCCACGGTATCTTGCCAAAAATAACGTTGCTGACGGCGCACGGTCAGGGAATGGTCTTGCCCATCGAACATGTAGATGGCGAAGTCCTGGACACAGCCTGACAGCAGGACGGACAGCGTGACGATCAGGAGTTTGCGCATGGTCGGCTTTCTTGGTTGGTGCTCGGGAATGTCGGGATGCCTGCGTGACGGCGCTAGTGGGTGCTTGCGCCGTCTTGTTTTCCGCTTACGTGGCATTATATCCATGCATATCAGTTGCGGCGCGACAATAGTTATGCCAAGTGCGCCTGCCCCACTTATCTACCTGGAAAGACCACGATGATCGACCTGTATTACTGGACCACGCCCAACGGGCACAAAGTGACGATGTTCCTGGAAGAAGCGGGCATCCCCTACAAGCTCATTCCCGTGCATATCGGCAAGGGCGAGCAATTCAAGCCCGAGTTTCTTGCCATCGCGCCCAACAACCGCATCCCCGCCATCGTCGACCAGGCGCCGGAAGATGGCGGCGCGCCGCTGTCCCTGTTCGAGTCGGGCGCGATTTTGCAATACCTGGCCGAGAAAAGCGGACAATTTCTGCCGGACGATGTGCGGGGACGTGCCGAAGTCATGCAATGGCTGTTCTGGCAAATGGGCGGCCTCGGCCCCATGGCAGGGCAAAACCACCATTTCGTGCAATACGCGCCCGAACCGATCGACTATGCGATCACGCGCTACGTCAACGAAACGAACCGGCTATATGGCGTGCTGAACAAGCGCCTGGCGGACCGCGCATTCGTGGCCGGCGACAGCTATTCCATCGCGGACATGGCGATCTACCCGTGGATCGTGCCGCACGAGCGCCAGCGCCAGAAACTGGAAGATTTCCCGCACCTGGCGCGCTGGTTCGCGGCCATCGCCGCCCGTCCCGCCACCGTGCGCGCATATGCGCGGGCGGCGGAAATCAATGTGCAGCCGACCGTCAGCGGCGACGCGAAAAGCGTGCTGTTCGGGCAGACGGCGAAGACGCTCGGCTAAGCTTAATTTCCCCGGTACGTGGAAAAACCGAAAGGGCTGAGCAGCAAAGGAATGTGATAGTGCTGCTCGGTCTTTTCCACGTGGAATTGCACGGGAATTTCCGGGAAAAAAGTTTCCTGCTTCAGGCGCGCATAGTGCTCGCCTGTCTTGAACACGATACGGTAGTCGCCCGCCTGCATGGGCGCATCCACCGGATACATGGCCGCAATGCGCCCCTGCGCATTCGTCACGGCGCTGCCCAGTTGTTGCCAGCCGTCGCCCTGCTTTTGCTCCAGGGTCACCGTCACGCCCGCCGTCGGCTGTCCGCTCTGCAAGTCGAGAATGTGCACGCTCAAGGGATTGGCGGCGGCCAGGGCCATGCCGGACAGGCTGGCGAAGGCCAGGGCGGCAGTGATTTTTTTCAAATAGGTCATCGTTGCGTCTTTCAAAGGGTGGGGGAATCGAGTTCAGGAATGGCGGCCAGGGCGGCATGGGCGCAGGCACGGTCTTGCAGGGCGCCGCCGCCACCGGCCACGCCGATGGCGCCCACTACTTCGCCCTTGGTTCGCAAGGGCAGGCCGCCGCCCAGCAGCAACAGTTCCGGCAGTGTCGTCAAATTGGCCATGTCGGGGTTGTCGCGCGCGGCCACGGCCAGCGCCTGGGTATCGTTTTTCGTCGACAGGGCCGTGTAGGCCTTGCGCCGGCTGGCATCCGTGTTGTGCGGTCCGACGCCATCGGCGCGCTGCACAGCGACAATATTGCCGCCACGGTCCAGCACGGTAACGACGATATGCCGTCCTTGTGCCTGGCAAGCGGCCATGGCCGCGTTGGCCAGCTTGTTGGCCGCCGTCAGAGAAAGGTCATCGACCTTGCGCAGCTGGGCGTGGGCTGGACCGGCCAGCAGGCACAGCAGGGTACTGCCGAGTAACAGGGTTTTCATGTGGCTGTCCGTTGAGTAAAGTGACGCCAGTATGGCCAGTGTTACCCTACGAGAAGATGATCGCCGCATGACATTTTTATCATCCGCGGCCGTCTGTGCGCGGCGTAAAATGGTTTTATATTCTCTTTAGAAAGTGGCCATGCGCATCCTGGTAATCGAAGACGAACCGAAGACGGGCGACTATCTGCTGCGCGGCCTGGCCGAGTCCGGCTTTACGGTGAGCCTGGCGCGCAATGGCCGTGACGGCTTGCACATGGCAAGTACGGAGTCCCCCGATCTCATCGTGCTCGACGTCATGCTGCCCATCATGGACGGCTGGCAAGTCTTGCGCGCGCTGCGGCTGCAGGAAGGCGGCGCGGACGTGCCCGTGATTTTCCTCACGGCGCGCGACGAAGTGCAGGACCGGGTCAAGGGGCTGGAGCTGGGCGCCGATGACTATCTGGTGAAACCGTTCGCGTTTGCGGAACTGGTGGCGCGCATCCGCACTTTGCTGCGGCGCGGGCCGCCGCGCGAAGACGACGTCATCCGCATCGGCGACATGGAAATCGACGTGATGAAACGCAAGGTCAGCCGCCAAGGCCAGCGCATCACCCTGACGGCGAAGGAATTCGGCTTGCTGCATCTGCTGGCGCGCCGCCAGGGCGAAGTCTTGTCGCGCTCCATCATCGCTTCGCAAGTGTGGGACATCAATTTCGAGAGCGACACCAACGTCATCGACGCGGCCATCCGCCGCCTGCGCAGCAAGCTCGACGACCCGTTCGAACCCAAGCTGATCCACACCTTGCGGGGCATGGGCTATGTCTGCGAATTGCGCGCGCCCACGGTGGCTGACAGCGGCGCGCCCGCATGAAACTGGCGCAACTTCGCCGCTCGCTGACCCTGCGCGTCACGCTCGTCTTCGTGCTGATCGTGGCGCTCGTGTCGGCCGGGCTTGGCATGCATTTGTACCGCTCGTTTGTGGCGGAAATCGAGCGCCGCGACGACATTTTGTTGCTGGGAAAACTGCGGCAGATTCAGCAATTGCTCGGTAATGCAGGCACCCTCGACATCATCCGCGAGCGGCCCCAGTATTTTCGCGACACCATGAGCGGGCAAGAGAACTCCCTGGTGCGCATCGTGCGCGCCGATGGCACGCGTTTGATCGATGTCAATCCGAACGGCGAGACGGTGGCGCATGCTGTTCCTGTCGCCGTCGATGTGCCCGTCACCGACGGCGCCATCGTCAGCTGGACCAGCCGCGACGGTTATCCGGCCAGGGTCGTTGCTGCCAGCGCGCGTATCGGCGAGCCGGCGCAGATGGCCGACATCTCCATCTCCCGGGTCTACGGCGACCGCACGGCCATGTTTGCCGCTTACCGCTGGCAGATCGTCGTCTCGGTGGCCGTCAGTGCGCTGGTGGCGGCACTGCTGGCGAGCTTGATGCTGCTGCGGGGATTGCGGCCGCTGCGCAATATCGCGGCCCATGCGGCCCTCGTGCGGCCGGGCAAGCTGGAGCAGCAGCTCGATGCACGCGGTGCGCCCACGGAACTGCTGCCGCTGATCCAGGCCTTGAATGCCATGCTGGCGCGGCTGCAGGAAGGCTATGCACGGCTGTCGCAGTTTTCCGCCGATCTGGCGCATGAATTCCGCACGCCCGTCACCAATCTGCTGGGCCAAAGCCAGGTGATGCTGGCCCGCCCGCGCAGCGCGCACGAGTATGAACAGCTGGTGTCATCGAATGTGGAGGAGCTGGAACGGCTGTCGCGCATGATCGACAGCATGCTGTTTCTGGCGCGCGCGCAGCAGGATGAAATGGTGCTCGTCAAGCAAGTCTTGCCTGTACAGGACGAGTTTTTGCGTCTGGCCGATTTCTTTGAAGGCCTGGCCGAGGAGCGCGAGCTGGCGCTGGCTTGCCACGGCAGCGGCAATGTGACGGCCGAGCCGCAACTGCTGCGCCGCGCGCTGGGCAATTTGCTGTCGAACGCCATTCGCCACGCGGCGCCAGGCAGCACGATTTTGCTGCGTTCGCACGCGACGAACGAGGGCGTGGAACTGAGCGTGAGTAACCTCGGCCCCGCCATCCCCGCGCGCCACTTGCCGCACCTGTTCGAGCGTTTCTATCGCGCCGACCCGGCCCGTAGCGATTCGGCCGCCTCTACCGGCCTGGGCCTGGCCATCGTCACGGCCATCATGCAGTTGCATGGCGGCAGCGCGAGCGTGGCGTCGGATGCGGCCGCCACGACGTTCACTTTAGTGTTTCCGCTCGAGGACCGTAGGTCGGATTAGCGCGCAAGCGCGTAATCCGACATCACGCGCCAACCATATTGTCGGATTACGGTCCTGCGGACCTCGGCGGCCCCACCTAATCCGACCTACGCCGTAAAGCATGGTCATGGGGCCGTCAACCCATCTCCACCAAAAACTCATGCATCCCCGTATGCGGCAACTGCGCGCACGCTGGCGCAAAGTGCGGCAACTGTCCCCACAGCAAGGGGTTGCCGACGACGTACACATAGTGCTGCGCGCGCGTCAGGGCCACGTTGAGCAGGTTCGGTGTGGCGGCAGCCCATTGCGCGGCGCCCACCGTGCTGTCGTCGGCGCCGAGCACCAGCATCACCACGCTTTGCTCCTTGCCCTGGAAGGTATGCACGGTGCCCACCATCTGGCTGCTCCACTGGCGCAATTCGCGCGCCGTCGGCGCCTTGCCGTAGCCGAGGCGGCGGTCCCAGTCCATGTCGACGATGCGCGAACGCAATTCGTTGCGCACGGCCTTGAACGGCGTAATCACATACATGTCGGGCAGCTTGCCGTCGCGGCGATACAGTTTCAGCAGTACTTCCAGCACGAAATCAAGCTGCACGGGCACGACCTGCTTGTAGCTGACGGGGCCGGCGGCGTCGATCCAGCGGCTGGGGCCACGCGTGAGACCCCGCGCGCCGGCCGGCGGCGTGCGCTCAGCCAGCCCATAGACCATCTTGTCTTCGTAGGCGATGCTGTTGGCCAGCGAGAACATCGGTTCCACGCAGCGGCGATGCACGCGCAAGGGGCTGCCGATCCACAGCGGCTGCGCGCTGCCGGCGCCGACCTGCGCGCCATAGCGGTTGGCCTTGTCGGCCAGTGTCTGCACGGAAACGGAGGTTGGCGCGTAACTGCCATCCTGCGTGTGCGGCGACAGGGCGGACAAGGTTTGCACGAGGCGGCCCGGCACCGTGAATACGGGTTCGATCTGCAGCGGATCGCCCACGACGACGGCGCGTTTGGCGCGCCACAGGCTGCCCAGCGCGGCCTGTGGCGGTGCCTGGCCAGCCTCATCGATGAACAGCCAGCCCAGCGATTCGGGACCCATGCCCTGGAACTGGCGCGCGAACGAGGCAAACGTGGTCGACACGACGGGCACCACCATGAACAGGCTGTGCCAGACCATGGCGATGTGCGACTGGTCATAGGCGCGCTTGTTTTTCAGTAATTTCGACACGGCCAGCAAGTTGCCGCCAAAGCCGGGGCCGCCTTTCTTTGCCACTTCCGCCAGCCACGCTTCATGCAGGGCCAGGGCCTTGGCGAACAGGCGCGAGCGCAGGCGCGCCAGGGCTGGTTCATGCCACAGGCCGCCAATTTGCAGGGCGTCGCCGTCCAGCTCGTCCAGGGTCGCTGGCGCGATGATGGTGGGAAAGCGCATGCGCGCGCGGCGCAGCAGTTCCGTGCTGTCATCCCATTCGCGCTGGCGCGATTGCGCCGTGCGCAGGGCGATGTGCAGGGTATTGCGGGCGCGCTCGCAGCGCGGCTCCAGCTCGCCCTTGAGCAGCAGTTTGATGGCGGACACGTCGCGCGCAGCCTGGCGTTGCGCTTCGGCATTGGCGACGACCGCTTCCTTGTAGGCGCGCGCCGGTGCCGTGCGGAACAAGCGGGCAAAGAAACCGGGCTGCGTCAGCGCCACCAGGCGTTCCTCTTCGAGCAATTCCTTCTTGCTGGCGAGCAGGGTGTCCTGCTGCGCCAGCGCGTCGGTCAGGGCGCCATTCGCCGCATCCATCTCTTGCTCAGCGGCGATCAGCGCTTGCTGGCTGGCCTCGATGAAGTCGGCTTCCGTGCAGGTACCCACGGCTTGCCACAGGGCCGCGTACTGGGCGTGCTCGGCCAGCGCCTTTTCCACCACGTGTTCCGTCTCGCGGAATTCGCGCGCCGCCTGGGCGAAGCTGACGCCCTGGTAGCTGGCCAGCCACTGGCGGATATTTTGCGCGTTCGGCGTCTTGCGCGCCGTGGTCTTGTCCCAGTCGTCGTCATAAAAATTGCTGACGAAGCGGCGGCGGTTGGCGCTATTGCCCAGCGCACAGGACATCAAGCCCCATGGCGCTTCCTGCTCGCCCAGGGCGCGGTTGGCGCCATTGCCGTCGGCCACGATCCGGCGCGCCACGCTTTCAAAATAGCGCGTGCGCGCCCATTCCTTGCCCAGCTGTTTCGGTTTTGGCAGGTCGCCGGAAATGTTTTCCACCGCCGCATTGTTCGACGAGGCGACGACCATTTCAAAGCCCGTCAGTTCCGGGCGCAAGCGGGCGATGGTGATCGGGTCGCGCACGCCTTCGAAGGCCACGGCCACCTTGCCGATGAAGGCGTCGCCTGCGCGGTCCAGGCAGGACAGCACGCTGGCGCGGCGCACGATGTTGTCGGCGAACAATTCGCGCAGCAAGGTCGTCTTGCCCGTGCCCGGCGGACCGTTGACGGAAAAGATGCCGCGCTCGCTCAAGCCCGTGCGCGCGCCATGGATGGCGAACTGCTGCATCAGGCTCATGGCGTAGCTGGCGTCTTCCAGCCAGTGTCCCCGGTTCATGTTCGCCGGATTGAGCATGGCGGCCAGCGCCTGGCGTCCGGCCGGGCTGTACAGGTCGATGCGCTCATCCTGCGCCAGCGGCGTCAGATAGGCGGCGACCGTCGCGGGCAGCTTGCCGCCACGCAAGGCGCGGATGATCTGTTCCAGGTCATCGAGGTAAAAACTGTTGAGAATGTCGACGCTTGGTTCCACCGCGTCGCCAAAATCCAGCGTACGGTTCTGGCTGGACTCAAGCGTATCGGCATCCGTCACGGCGGTACGTTTCTTGCGCGTGCGCACTTGCAGCACGGCCAGCGGTTGGCCGGCGGCCGGGTGGAAGCCGGCCCAGTCGCGCAGCAGGTCGGCCAGGGCCGCGATTTCCATGCCGGACAGGGGCGACGAGACATTGCCGGCTTCGTCCGTCACCTGCTGTGGCGTGCGGCTGGCCGCGAAGTTGCGCAGGCTGTCTTGCAGCGCCAGCTGGCTATCGCTGAAGGCGTCCAGGCTCAGGCCCGACCAGTCCGGCGTACGGGCGCGGCCAAGGGCCCACGGCAAGGTTGACACGGACACGGGGTCGAACTGCGGCTCGCCCAGCGCATTGAGGTTCAGGCGGGCAAAGCACGAGCGTCCCAGCAGTTCTGTTTTTTCTGTTTCGGCCATGTTTTCCGGGCCGTTGGCCGACGGACAAGCCTTGTTGACTTCGGCCTTGTCGAACACGCCAAGGAACAATGAGTAGCCGTCGATCTCGCGGTCGGATGGCACTTGCCATTGCGTGGCGAACTGCAGCGGCAATTGCGCCAGCTGTTCGCGGTGCAGGAGACGCACGGTGGACTGGTCTTCAACGTCCGTGATTTGATTCAGGTCAAACGGGATAAAGAATTCGATCTTGTGCCAATACTCCAGGATAGCCAGGAGGCGCTGCTGTTCTGCCTGATTCATGATGACCAATATTTTGTAAAGCGAGCGAGGATTGTAAAGCGTATGCGCGGTGCACGTTTTGCACTTTCGCCTATTGCGCGGGCTTTGCCGCAAAAAAAGTGGCGATTGCGGACGAAAAAAAGCCAGGCAGCAACTTCTTGCCTGGCTTTCTTGCGGGGAGGGTGTTGCTATTCCTTAAAACTCTTCCCATTCGCTCTCGGCGCTCGCATTGCTGCGGCGTGCGGGCGCGGCCGCGACGGCCTTGCGCGCGGGTGCGGGCTTGGCCGCGGGGCGTGCGATGGCGGGCGCTGCCGCTGCTGCCGGTGCTGCGCGCACTGGCGTCAGCTTGGCTGCGCTGGCGACATGGTTGCCGGTTTTAAAGAAACCCACCACGTGCGCCAGTTCACCCGCCTGTTCCTGCATGCTTTGCGATGCGGCCGCCGCTTCCTCCACCAGGGCCGCGTTTTGCTGCGTCACTTCATCCATCTGGGCGATGGCCATGTTGATCTGCTCGATGCCGATGGTTTGCTCGTGCGTGGCGGAGGTGATTTCGCCCATGATGTCGGTCACGCGCACGATGCTGTCGACGATGTCACCCATGGTCTGGCCCGCTTCATTGACGAGGCGCGAACCCGTGTCCACGTTGGCGACCGAGGCGGCGATCAATTCCTTGATTTCCTTCGCTGCGCCAGCCGAGCGTTGGGCCAGATTGCGCACCTCGCTGGCCACGACGGCAAAGCCGCGTCCCTGCTCACCGGCGCGCGCCGCTTCCACGGCCGCGTTCAAGGCCAGGATATTCGTCTGGAAGGCGATGCCGTCGATGACGCCGATGATGTCGACGATCTTGCGCGACGAGGCGTTGATGGTGCCCATGGTGTCGACCACTTGCGAGACGATGCTGCCGCCGCGCACGGCCACTTCGGACGCGCTTTTCGCCAGCTGGTTGGCCTGGCGCGCGTTGTCCGCGTTCTGCTTCACGGTCGAGGTCAGCTCTTCCATGGCCGATGCCGTTTCTTCCAGCGAACTGGCTTGCTCTTCCGTGCGGGACGACAGGTCGAGGTTGCCAGCGGCAATTTCGCTCGATGCCGTGGAGATCGCATCCGTGCCGTGGCGCACTTGCGCCACCACGCCCAAGAGGCTGGTGTTCATGGCTTTCAGGGCGCCCAGCAGGCGGCCCGTTTCATCGCTGGAATTGACGACGATGTGCGACGACAAGTCGCCCGAAGCCACGGTTTCGGCCACGCTGACGGCTGCATTGATGGGCTGGGTGATCGAGCGCGTGATGACCCACGCAACAAAAGCACCCAGCAGCACGGCCACGCTGCCCAGGGCAATCATGGAGGCGCGCGCGCTGGCGCTCAGCGTTTCGGCGTCCGTTGCCGCCTGCGCCGCCTGCTGCGCTTCATACGCGACCAGGCTGTCAAGCGCGCCCAGCACGATCTTCAGGCTCGGTGCCGCTTGCTGCGTCAAAAAGGCGATCGCCTCTTCCGTCTGCCCCGCATTGCGCAGCTCGATGACCTTGTTGTTCAGCGGCGCGCCCGATTTCAGGGCGGCATCGAGTTCGGCCATCAGCGCCGTTTCCTTGTCCGTCGAGATTTTCTTTTGCAAGGTTTCCTTGGCGGCGCCGTATTTCTTGCGCGCTTCGCCAATTTTCGCCAGTTCCGCCTGCACCAGCGCTTCCGTCGGCGCCACCACAATGCTCGTGATCGCCAGGGTAATGTTGCGCACGTTGTCGCTCATGGTGTTGGCGGCCGCCATCTTGACGTTCTTGTCGGCCACGATGTCGTGCGTGCGCGCGCTCAGTTGCCCCATGGAATACAGGCCGACGAGCAAGACGGCTACCAGCAGGCCGAGGACGACAGCAAACCCGATCCCGAGCCGGGTGCCGATTTTGAATTGTGTGAGTGACATGATTGCTTTCGTGTTGCGGAAGTGAGGGAAAACGGCGACAGGCCACGGCTACGGGTTTATACGTAGCCACGGCCAGTCTGTAATTGTTCCTCAAAATTCTGCACTGCAATACAAAAACTTGTATCAAGTCCGCGAAAAGCTGAAAAACTGGTAGCAACTTAACTAAGTTGTCGTGTGGAAACAACGAGCGCGGCGCTGGATGCGGACTCAGTTTTTCGGAAACACGTGGGTGGCGAGGAAATCGATGAAGGCGCGCAGTTTCGGCGTCAGGTGGCGGCTGCTGGGCCACAGGATGCGGAAGGCGCCATCGTGCTGGCGGTGCGCGTCCAGCACCGGCTGCAAGCGGCCTGCGGCGAGCGCGGCGCGCACGGCGAAGTCGGGCAGGGCGGCGATGCCCAGGCCGCTTTCGGCAAAGTGCAGCAGGGTGTCGACATTGTTGCAGTGGAGCAGGGCCGGCAAGCCGGCCGCGTGCAGGGCAGGCCATTCGGGCAAGGGCCAGGCCTCGACCTTGCCGCTGCTGGGAAATTTGTACAGCAAACATGTGTGCTGCGCCAGGTCGGCGGGAAGCCGCGGCGTGCCATGTTGCGCCAGATAGGCGGGCGCGGCCACCAGTTGCAGCTGGAACTGGCCCAGCTGGCGGCTCATCAAACGGCTGTCGGCGCTTTCGCCCGCGCGCACGACGGCGTCGTAGCCTTCCTCGATCACGTCGACCCGGCGGTCGCTGAAATCGAGGTCGAGCTCCACCAGCGGATAGGCGCGCGCGAACGCGGCCAGCACGGGATTGAGCAAGCTGCCCACCTGCGGCAGGCTGACGCGCAGCCGGCCTTGCGGTGCGCTCTTGCCATTGGATAACTCCAGCTCGGCCGCTTCGATCTCGCCCAGGATGCGCCGGCAGCGTTCGAGAAACACCGTACCCTCGCTGGTGAGCGCGATGCTGCGCGTGCTGCGCTGAAACAGGCGCACGCCGAGGCGCTCTTCCAGCCGCGCGATGCTCTTGCCCACGGCCGAGGCGGAAATGCCGAGCACGCGGCCTGCCGCCACGAAACTGCGCGTTTCGGCCGCCTGCACGAAGGCCGTGAATCCCGCCAGGTTATCCATGTGGTTCCTCTTTGATTGCGGATGTCAATGTCCGCACAGACAGAAACTATAGCCTGTTTTTCTTTGATCGCGCCTGGCTTACCTTGGCAGCCTGATCATTTGAAAGGCTGAGCCATGATGTACAACTTCTCTCCTGCGGCCCTGTCCGCCCGCATCGATCCCTTGCTGGACTGTGTTTTGCGCCAGCAGCGCCTGGTGGGCGCCGTCGTGCTGGTGCGCCAGCGTGGCCAGGACATTTACCGCCGCGCGGCCGGCTACCTGGACCGCGAGGCGGGCACGCCCATGGTTGAGGACGCCGTCTTTCGCCTGGCATCCGTCAGCAAACCCATCATCTCGACGGCCGCGCTGGCGCTGGTGGGGCAAGGCCGGCTGGGCCTGGACGACCTGGTGACGCGCTGGCTGCCGTATTTTTCGCCGCGTCAGCCGGACGGTGCCGTGGCGGCGATGACCGTGCGGCATTTGCTCACGCACACGGCCGGCCTCGACTATGGCTTTTTCCAACCGCCGGGCGGCGCGTATGCGCGGGCAGGGGTGTCGGACGGCATGGATGCGTCCCGCATTTCCCTGGAGGACAACCTGCGCCGCCTGGCCACCGTGCCGCTCGCGTATGCACCGGGCGAGCGCTGGGCGTATTCGATCGCCACCGATGTGCTGGGCGCCGTCATCGAACAGGCGGCCGGCATGCCGCTGGCGCATGCCGTGGAATATCTGGTGACGGTGCCACTGGCCATGCGCGACACGGGTTTCGTGGCGAGCGACCCGGCGCGCCTGGCCGTCGCGTATGCGGACCGCGCAGCGGGAGAATCCCGGCCGCGCCGCTTGCTCGACGAGGGCGAAGACCATCTGCCGTTTCTCGATGGCATGGCAGGGTTTGCCTTATCTGCGGCGCGCGCCCGCGATGCGCACGCCTACCCGTCCGGCGGCGCCGGCATGGTCGGCTCGGCGCCTGACTTCATGTGCTTGCTGGAAACCTTGCGCCTGGGCGGCGCGCCGCTGCTGCCGCCGGCGCTGGCGCGCCAGATGGGAGAAAACCAGACGGACGGCTTCGGCTTGCCGTTCTGGCCCGGTCGAGGCTTCGGCCTAGGTTTTACGGTCTTGAGCGATCCGCAACTGGCAGCCACGCCGGAGTCGGCGGGTACATGGCGCATGGGGGGCACGTATGGCCATGCGTGGTTTGTCGATCCTGCGCAGGAATTGTCCGTGGTGGCGTTCACGAATACGGCATTGGAAGGCATGGCGGGGCCATTCGTGGCGGAACTGTGCCAGGCTGTGTATGGTGCAAAGGAAATGCCATGACCCGCCCGCACCCGATCGTCTTCCTTGCGCTGGGCCTGTTCGGCGTGTACTGCATCGAGTTTGGCGTGGTCGGCATCTTGCCGATGATCATGCAGCGCTACGGCGTGACGGCCGCGCAGGCGGGTTCATTGGTGAGCCTGTTCGCCGTGGTGATTGCCGTGGGCGGTCCCTTTCTCGTGCTGCTGGCCACGCGCTGGCGCCGCAAACCCGTGCTGATCGCGTCCCTGCTGGTATTCGCGCTGGCCAGTGTGGTGTCGGCATATGCGCCGCGCTTCGGGCTGCTGCTGGCGCTGCGCATGGTGCCGGCCCTGTTCCACCCCGTGTATTTCTCGCTGGCCATGGTGGCGGCCGCCGCCCTGTACCCGCCGCAGCAATCGGCGCGGGCCGGCGCACATGCATTTACGGGCACCAGCATGGGCATGGTGCTGGGCATTCCGCTCACGACGTGGATCGCCGCGCAGTATGGCTATGAGGCATCGTTCCTTGCCTGCGCCCTCGTCAATGCCCTGGCGGCGCTGGGCTTATACCTGTTCTTGCCGGACACGCCGCGCGAGGCGCCGCTGGCGTATGGCCGCCAGCTGGCCGTGCTGCGCAAACCGGCCCTGTGGCTGACCATTGCCGCCGCCGTGCTGGTGTTTGCCGCCATGTTTGCCGTGTATGCGTATGCGGCCGCGTACCTGCAGCAGGAAGCGGGCTTGTCGGCGCGACAGACGGGGCTGGCGCTGGTGGTGTTTGGTGTCGGTGGCGTGGCCGGCAATCTGTTCGCGGGGCGCCAGCTGGGCACGCAGGTGCTGCGCACGGTCCTGCTGCAACCCGTGCTGCTGGGACTGGCGTACTGGCTGCTGTACCGCTATGCGGGCAGCGGTATCGGCTGGGCGGCGCTGGCGGTGCTGTTGCTGTTCTGGGGCGCGGCGCATACGAGCGGGCTGATCGTCACGCAAGTGTGGCTCAGCAGCGAAGCGCGCGAGGCGCCCGCGTTCGCCATCGGCGTGTATATCGCCGCCATCAACCTGGGCGTGACGGTCGGTGCATTGGCGGGCGGCATGGCCATTGAGTCTCACGGCATGCCGGGGGCCTTGGCTTGCGGCGCGCTGCTGGGCGGTCTGGCGCTGGCCTTGATCTTGCTCAAGGCGTGGCTGTACCGCCCGTCGTCAGTCTTCGATATGGTTGGGGATGCGAAACAGTAAATCCGTGTCGCCGATGTCCACGCCCGCTTGCGACAGCAGGGTGCTGGCCTGGCCCCGGTGGTGGGTCTGGTGGTTAAAGAAATGCATGAGCAGGCTGAAAAACTCGCGCCGGTTCGGCCCCTTGCTGTTGCGGTAATCGAGCAGGTGGTCCAGGTCTTCTTCGCGGATGGAGGCGGCCCAGGCTACGATGAGCTCATCCAGCCATTGCCGGTGCGCGTGCATGGCGGCAAAATCCTCGGCCGCGAACAGCGGGTGCGTGAGCGAGGCGGGCGGCGTGATGGCGCGGATGGGGTCGAGCAGGGGGAAGCCGGCCGGGTGTTTCGCATAGCGCTGTATCCACAGCGTGTCGCCCACCATCACGTGGTTCAGGGTGGCCAGCAGGGAGCCGAAAAAGGCGCCCCGCTCGCGCTGTAGTTCTTCCTGCGGCAGGCTGGCCGCCGCTGCGTAGACCTTGGCATTCATCCACTGGTTGTAATCGGCCATCAGGCAAATGTGGGCGCAACGGCTCATGCTGGACTCCCTCAGTGGATGAATGACAATATTAAACGGATTTCAGGAACGCGCGTATGCCGGCCAGCAACATTTCTATGGCCATCGCCGTCAGGATCAAGCCCATCAGGCGCTCGAACGCCGTCATGACCCTTGGACCCAAGGCCCGCTGCAAGCGTTCGGCGCACAGGAAGACGGCCAGCCAGACGACGGCCACGGCCGTCAGCCCCGCCACGTGGGCGATGACTTCGTTCATTTCATGCGAGGAAAACAGCAGCACGGTGGCCAGCGCCGACGGGCCGGCCAGCGCGGGGATGGCCAGCGGCACGATGAACGGCTCGCCGCCCATCTCGTGGTCGCTATTACCCGCGTTTGGCTGTGGAAACACCATGCGCATGGCGATCAGGAACAAAATTACGCCGCCGCCGATGCGCAAGGCCACTTCCGACAATTGCAAGGCGTTCAGGAAATGACGGCCGAAGAACATAAACAACAGCAAGATGCCGAAGGCGATCAGGCACTCGCGCACGACGACTTTCCAGCGCCGCTCGACGGGCACCCGTTTCAGGGCATTGACGAACAGGGAAACGTTGCCGAACGGATCGGTGACGAGCAAGAGCAGGATAAATGTCTGGAAGAAATTCTGTGTCATGGTGGTATGAATGAGGTCAACACCGCTGCCAGGATGGGCGCGGTGCGATAAGGCTTGCGATGATAACAAGAGCGGCGGCTATCGCCCATGATTATTGATGCATAGCAGCATTTTTTTTATGCGGCGATGACTTTAGCCTGGTAAAACGCGGTCGGCGTGGTGCCGAAATGCTTTTTGAACATGGCCGTGAACGCGCTTTGGCTCGTGTAGCCGTTGTCCATGGCCACGTCGATGACCTTGCTGCCATGCGCCAATTGTTCCAGCGCCCGCAGCAGCCGCGCCTGCTGGCGCCACTGGCCAAAGCGCATGCCCGTCTGTTTCTGGAACAATCGGTGCAGGCTGCGCTCGGTGATCGCCAGCTCCTGCGCCCAGTGCGCCACCGTCTGCTGTTCGCCCGGCTGTTCCATCAGCCGCGCGCAAATGCCGCGCAGGCGCGCATCGGTAGGTAATGGCAGATACAGGGGCAGCACGGGCAGGCTGTCGAGCTCGTGCAACAGCAGCTGCAGCAGATGCCAGTCGCGGCTGCCTTCCGTGAAATCGGGCGCGATGTCGACGGCCGCCACGATCAATTGCCGCAGCAGGGGACTGATGTCGAGCACGCAGCTGTGGCTAGGCAGCAATGGAGAATTGGCACAGTTGACGAACACCGTGCGCATTTTCACCGCGCCGCTCATGCGCACCCGGTGCGCGATGCCGGGCTGCAGCCACACGCCGCGCGTGGGCGGCACCACCCAGCGCCCGCCCTGCGCTTCAATGGTCATCACGCCCTCGATGGCGTACAGCAACTGCGCATGCGTGTGGCGGTGCGCGGAAATCACGTGGCCGTGCGCATAGTCGACGGCCAGCGCCATGGCGCGCGCCGTGACGGGCAGCAATTCCTGAAAGGCGTGGGAGGAACAATCCATCAAATAAGGTCAGTTTTGCGACAGGTATGGACATCTTAGCGCGAGAAAGCACAATGTGCCTGCGGCATGATGGTTCCCCGCAATGATTTATGGAGTTACGCATGCCTGTGCGCGCTTATCTGTATCCGTTCCTGGCCATGTTGCTGTGGGCCGGCAACGTCGTCGTCTCGAAGCTGGCCGCGTCCAGCATCGCCCCAACGGCCATCACCTTTTACCGTCTGGTGCTGGTCTTGCTGGTGATGACGCCATTCATCGCCCGTCCCTTGTGGCGCAACCGCGCCGCTATCCGCCGCCAGTGGTGGCAGCTGGCCCTGTGCGGCCTGATGTCGATGGCGCTGTTCCAGAGTTTGTCCTACCGCGCCGCGGAAAGCACCACGGCAACGAATATGGCCATCGTCACGGCACTGGCGCCCCTGATGACGGCCCTGCTCAGCGTGCTGCTGCTGGGCGAGCGCCTGACGGTCGGCATGGCGGCCGGCGGCGTGCTGTCGTTTGGCGGCTTGCTGTACCTGGTCGGGCGTGGCGACGTGCTGGCGCTGCTGCATCAAGGTGTGCATGCGGGCGACGCGCTGATGCTGCTCGCGTGCCTGAGCTTTGCCCTGTACGGCGTGCTGCTGCGCCGCTGGCGTCTGTCCATTCCCGCCTGGCAAGCTATTTATTGCCAGGCCTTGGCGGCGCTGGCGTGCATGCTGCCGTTTTTCCTGCTGCTGCCGCCCGGCAGTGCCAGGCTGGACGGCACCACCTTGCCGCTGATCGGCTACGCGGGCATCGGTTCGTCCATCGTACTGTCCTACCTGTGGATCGAAGGCGTCAAACTGCTGGGACCGAACCGCTGCAGCATCTACGTCAACCTGCTGCCCCTGCTGACGGCCCTGCTGGCCATCGTCTGGTTGCACGAAAGCATGCATGTGTACCACCTGGTCGGCGGCGGCATCTCGCTGCTGGGCGTGCTGCTGGCGCAGACGGTGCAGCGGCCGCTGTTTGGCCGGCGTCCTGGCGTGAGCGGTCTTGCCTGAACGGCCATGCATAATGGCGGTTTTTCGGCAGTGGAGTTGGCATGCGGCAAATATTCTGGATGAGCACGATGGCGGCGCTGCTGGCGCTGGGTAAGCTGGCGCCAGCACAGGCGGCGGCGCGTTTTTATGAAGGCCAGTCCATGGCCTACGCCAATGCCGTCGAGCGCCGCGATGGCGGCGTGGTGCTGGCCTTCCTGCGGGAAAATGGCGAAGTCAACGGCTACTACTGCCAGTGCAACGGGAGCAGTGAAAAACGCATGAACCTGGACAAGTACGGCCAGGCCAGCATCGCGGCCGTGTTCCAGCTTGACCTCGACAGCGAGGGCGAAACGACGTTCGTGCTCAGCCGCAACGGCGGTCAGTACGGCTTGCATGCCTACCGCTACGAGCGCAGCGGCGGCAGGATGTTCAAGGTCGCCACCTTGCAGCCGACCCTGGACGCCATCGTGCGCGGCGCGAAAACCATGGACGAGGCGCGGGTGCGCGCCGCGCTGGCCCGCTTGCAGCTGATCGACTACAGCATAGCGTATGCACCGACGGGCGTGGCCGAGTTCGACGCCATCGAGCATGGCCACGGTACCCTGGTCGGCTATTTCAATATCGATGGTGACTTGTTGCCCGGCAAGCCGGCCGATGCGCCCGCGTTTGCCTATAAAAAAACCTTCGGGGAAAAGGATGGCCATTTCCTCACGGTGACCTATCTGCTGGGCAAGGGCTGGGAAGGGGGCCGCGCGCCCAGTTATCACGTCAAGTGGATCACCTGGGAAACGCAGCCGCAGCGCTTTGCCGCCAGCCAGGATGGGCTATTTATCGAATACGACGTGAATTGCTGCGTGGGCAGCGTGTTTGCCCGCGGCCTGTATGCGCAGGGCAAGCGCACGGGGCAGTGGCACTATGAAGAGCCGCTCACCATCCGCTCATTTGGCGCCTTTGTCGACGACAAGGCTGAAGGAGCATGGACGTATGTAAGCGGCGAAGAAACGACGACGGGCATGATGCAGCGTGGCCAGCGCACGGGCCGCTGGGAAGTGAGTCCGGGCGTCGAGGAATGGCGCGACGAGGGCAAGGGTAACTACCAGGGCTTCGATACCTACCTCAAGGACAGGCTGGATGGACCCAGTGAGCGCCGCGTCGAAGGCGTGGTGCACTGGCAGGGCAACTATGTCAATGGCAAGAAGCAGGGCCAGTGGGTGGAGCCTGGCGGTGGCGGCAACTACGTCAATGATGTGAAACAGGGGCCGTGGAAGAAAGCGGCGCCCGATGGCGGCTGGCAAGTGTTGACGATGGTTGACGGCAAGCCTGACGGCAAGCTGGAGCAATACGCGGCCAGCGGCCAGCTGGAACTGGCCGAACATTATCGCCTGGGCGAGCTTGAGGGCCCGATGGAGAGTTTTTATCCGGACGGCAAGCGGCGTTACCAGGGCAGCTTTGCCGGCGGCAAGCGCGACGGGGCGGAAACCCTGTTTTATCCCGATGGCGAAGTGCCGCAATTTCACCGCAACTGGCACAAGGGCGTGCTGCATGGCGTCAACATCGAAAATTTCCAGAACGGAAAACCGAAGCAGATCGGCGCCTATACCATGGGCAAGAAAACGGGCCGCTTCCAGTACTTCCGCGACGATGGCCAGCTCATCGAAGAAACCATGTATTAACTAATTGGCTAACATAAATGGCATTCCGGCGCGAGCGCGCACGATTGCGGAATGCCAGTTCTGCGCAAAAAACATCATCCGCTTGTTACAAAGCGTGAAAATCCATGCTGGATGTTGCTACTAGTAATCTTTCCCTGTATCTTGCAGTCAGGAAATAAAAATACAGAAAACCTCAACCCTGTTGATCTGTCTTTCACTCCTGACGATATGCGCGGGCCGCCTTCCCCCCTGCCGCCGCACACGCCGTATCGACCTGTCCTGAACAATTCACGTGACCCGCCCATCTGGCGCTTGCTGCTATCCCGTTTGGTGAACGCAGGCATGGTTGCGCCCCTACCAAGGAAACTGCATGCTGTCGAATATAACAATAAAAATGCGCCTGATCGCCACCATGAGTGTGCTGGGCCTGCTGATCGCCTTGCTGGGCGTCATGAGTATCATCAGCCTGAAATCGGCCAACAACAGCCTCAACGAGGTCTACAGCAATCAGCTGGCATCGACGCAAGCGATTGGCGAATCGCAGATTCTGCTGGGCCGCGCGCGGTTCACGATGGACCGCGTGATGGTGCATCCCGATGCGGCCGACGCCAAGGATACCCTGGCCCGTGCGGAACAATTCATGGAAGCGTCCAACAAGTCCTGGAAGGTGTACCTGGCCTTGCCGCAAAGCACGGACGAAAAGCGCCTGTCCGACGACATGGACAAGAAGCGCAGCGACTACATGAGCAACGGCTTGCTGGTCATGAGCAAGGCTTTGCGTGAAGGCAACGTTGCACAAGCGGACGGTTTGATGATGTCGGGGCTGACGCCGCTGTACCGTACCCTGGACCAGGCCGCCGAAACATTGACGCAATACCAGGCCACATCGGCCGCCGCGATGTATGCGGCCAGCCAGTCCAGCTTCCGCAGCCAGGTGGCCATGGCCATCGGCGGCATGATCGTCGGCGCCTTGCTGACCATTATTTCCAGCTTTTTGCTGCTGCG
This sequence comes from Janthinobacterium rivuli, assembly GCF_029690045.1. Lineage (NCBI taxonomy): Bacteria > Pseudomonadati > Pseudomonadota > Betaproteobacteria > Burkholderiales > Oxalobacteraceae > Janthinobacterium > Janthinobacterium rivuli. The sequence continues at coordinate 15,327 of NZ_CP121464.1, read as the reverse complement.
CGCCATCTTTAACCCGCTGGACCAGGCCCTGCGCCATTTCGGTGCCATTTCCGACGGCAACCTGGCCAACGACATCGTCATCACGCGCAACGACGAAATGGGCGCCTTGCTGACGGGCTTGCTGAAAATGCAGGAACGCCTGTCGACCACCGTGCGCGGCGTGCGCGACGGCAGCGGCGCCATCGCCACGGCCAGCAATGAAATCGCCTCGGGCAATCTGGACTTGTCCAGCCGCACGGAGCAGCAAGCGTCGAGCCTGGAAGAAACGGCGTCCTCGCTGGAAGAGCTGACCTCGACCGTCAAGCAGAATTCCGACAATGCGCGCCAGGCCAACCAGCTGGCCGTGTCGGCCTCGGACGTGGCGGTGAAAGGTGGCGCACTGGTGGCGCAAGTGGTCGATACCATGGGCACCATCAGCGAATCGTCGAAAAAGATTGCCGACATCATCGGCGTGATCGATGGCATCGCCTTCCAGACGAATATTTTGGCCCTGAACGCGGCTGTGGAAGCGGCGCGTGCCGGCGAGCAAGGCCGCGGCTTTGCCGTCGTCGCCACGGAAGTGCGCAACCTGGCGCACCGCTCGGCCAGCGCCGCCAAGGACATCAAGATGCTGATCGAAGCGTCGGTGCAGAACGTGGGCGCCGGCAGCGAACTGGTCAGCCAGACGGGCACGACGATGGACGAGATCGTGGCCAGCATCCGCCGCGTGACGGACATCATGGGCGAAATCAGCGCCGCCGGCCGCGAACAGGAACTGGGCATCGGCCAGATCAATCAAGCCGTGGCGGAAATGGATACCGTGACGCAACAGAATGCGGCGCTGGTGGAAGAAGCGGCAGCCGCCTCGGAATCCATGCAGGAGCAGGCGGCGGCACTGGCCGAGATGGTCAGCATCTTCAAACTCGATGCCAACCATAGCGGCCCGGCCGCCAAGCCCGCCTTGCGCAAGCCTGCCACGGCCTCCGCCAGCACGGCCTTGAAACGCCCGGCACTGCGCCTGGCGCCGGCCCGCGCTACGGCAGCACCTGTTGCGGCTGCAAAACCGCGTCCAGCCAAGCCGGCCGCCGACAACAGCGGCGAGTGGGAAGAGTTCTAAGTTACTGCGCCGGCAGGGTGGCCTTGCTGCCCTGTTCCTGCAAGTGCGCCGCCTCGGCAAGGGCCTGGGCGCGCGCTTCTTCCGCTGCCTGTTCCGCTTTCTCCAGCGCATCATGGCGCGCCTGCAATGCCGCCCGCGCGCGCACGAAGACGATCTTGATGGCCGCCATCACGGGCACGGACAGAAAGATGCCCACCACTCCCCCCAACTGGTCGCCGGCCAGCAGACCGACGATCACCATCAGCGGGCTCACTTCCACGCCTTCGCTCATCAAGTACGGATTGACCACGTAATCCTGGAACAAACGGTAGGCGGCGATAAAGCCGATCAGCCAGAATACGTGCTCAAAGCCGCTGAAACCGGCCACGACCACGGCGATCACGGCGGCTGCCAGCGGGCCGGCAAACGGGATGAATTCCAGCAAGGCGGCCGCGCCGGCCAGCAGCAGGCTGTATGGCACGCCCATCAGGGAAAAGGCGATGCTGTAGGACACAAACGTGGCGATCGACAACAGCAGCAGGGCGCGCACATAGCGCGACAGCAAGATGTCGAGGTCATCGATGATGGCGCCCCAGAGCTTCTTGTTCGGGCGGTTCAGCAGGGACAGCAAGCCGTCGCGCATGTCCGGCCCTTCCTTGATCAGCAAAAAGCTCAGCACGGGCACCAGCACCAGATAGATCAGGTTGCTGGCCGCATGCATGACGGTCAAGCCCAGTTCTTTCGCCAGCGGCATGGCTTGTCCTGTGCCGCTGCTCAGCTGCGACTGCATGAACGACAGCAGGCGCGCGCGCAACGGTTCCATGAATTCTGGCAACGGGATGCGCTCGGCAAAATTATTCCCCTTGAGCAAGGTCGGCAACTGATCGCTGAGCTTGATCGCCTCTTCCTCGATGCGCGCGCCAAAGATGGAGCCCAGTATCGCCACCAGCAAGATCACCACGAGAAAGACGATGCCGATGGCAGCCGTGCGCGGCAAGCGTTTCGGGCCATGACGTTCCAGCAGGCCGATCAGTGGATACACGAGGTAGCTGAAGAAAATCGCAAAGACCACGACGATCAGGGTCGACGAAACCTTGTAGGTGAGAAATAGCAGGAAGGCGATGAGGAACGCCGTCCACACCATCTTGGCAACGCGCAAGTTAAAACCGAACATATGAATTCCTTAGGGCAGGAGGCGACGCAAGCGTGACTGGCTTGAAGGGCAGGGTGGGCAAGGCAGGGACAGGGCCGCGCCGCACGGCCGGAAATCATACCGCAAAATGCCAAAATGCCATGCTCCTGTGCGTAATGGCAATGCTTTCCCTGCTCTTGCGCTTATTTTTCCCGCCAGCTGGCCACGGTGATGAAGACGCCATCGTCCTTGTTGGGTTCGCGCAAGGTCACCGTGTAGCGGCCGCTGGCATCGCTACCGGTGAACACCACCTTGTCGTCATGGCCCTTCACTTGCGCGCCCTTGGCCAGTTTCGCGTAGGTGTTGAGCACCCAGTGGAAATCGGCATAGCTGCGCAAGGTGATGTCGGCATCGGGCATGGACTCGTCGCCCGCCTCGGCCGCTTCCGTGGGCGTGCGCATGGGCAAACCGGCCAGGCCCGCCGGTGTGACGATCTTGCCGCCGCTGGAGCTGCTGTTCAACTCCGCATTCGGCAGCAGCAGGTGCAGCAAGCTGGCGGGAAAGTCGGGCGGCACGTCGCGCGGCTCCCAGCCGGGCTGGCCGGGGCGGGTGGTGATGTATTCCACTGCTGCAATGCTTTGCCGCTGTGCCGGCGCAGCCTGTGCCAGCATGGCCGGCACTTGTCGCGCCCAGACCAGCAGCGGCGCGGCCGTCTCGTCCTCCGCGCCTGGCGGCAGGAACAGGGTCAGCACGGCGTGCGTGGACGGCAGGCAGGCGGGGGCGGCGTCGCCAGTGGCCTGGCAATGGCCGTTGACGAGGCCCAGTGCCAACAGCTTGCGCTGCGGATCGAACAGCATGGCGGCGCGCCATGCACCGTGCGTGCCGGCATCGATGGAGGCCAGCACCGAACGTCCGTCGGGCAGCATGGTGCGCGTGATGTCATCGAGTGAATGCATGCTGTCGAGCACTTGGCGCGCGATCAGGGTGTTGCCTTGTGTATAGCTGCCGCGCGCATAGCCGAGCAGCTTGAAGACGTCGGCGCGGATCTCCGGGTGCGCACTCAGGCGCAGCGGCGGCGACGGCATGGGCACGGTGGCAGCCACGAAGGCGGCATCTTCGGCAGAAATGCCTTGTGCCATGCTGGAAAGCGGCAGGCACAGGGCGGCGCACAGCGACAGCATGCGCAGAGTGGTTTTTCCTGGGGTGTTCAATGGCCATCCTTGTCGAGACGCCATGCCGGACCGGTTGCCGGCATGCGCGGGCCGCGATCTTAGCATTTCAGGAATAAATCCCTTTCTGCCAAGCTTGGCTATTGAATCACTGTCCCCATTGCCATGGCCAAGATCACCATTTCCATCCTCAAGATCGGCGCCCTGGACAGCTGGGACGAGGTGGACCCCGAGCAGCGCGACCCGTGGAAGATGGCGCCGCAAGCTTTGCTGGCGCTGCTAGATGCCAAACCCGGCGGCAATGCCTAGGCGGCGTTGAGCACGTAGCGGTTCTTGCCGCTTTTCTTGGCCTGGTACAAGGACTCATCGGCGCGCCTGTAGCTGTGCGACAAGTCCGCTTCCTTGATCAGTTCCGCCATGCCGATGCTGACGGACACCTTGCGTTCCGGCACAAAGGCCGCCTCGACGCTGTCGACCAGTTGCGCGGCAAAGGCGCAGGCCGCGTTCTTTTCGCCCAGGTAAATCACGGCAAACTCCTCGCCGCCCAGCCGGCCGCACAGGTGCTCGCCCGACAGTTCAGATATCACGTCGGCGATCTTTTTCAGCACCTCGTCACCCACGTCATGGCCGTACACGTCGTTGATTTGCTTGAAGTCGTCGATGTCGATCATCAGGAAATACGCGGGCGTGCGCGCCGTGCGCTGCAGGGCGCGGGCGCCTTGCGTAAACATGCGGCGGTTGTTAAGCCCGGTCAAGCCATCCTTGTAAGCCATCGTCGCCAGGTCGCGCTGGGCGCGGTAGTTATGGATGCGCAAGACAAGAAAATAGATATTCAGCGCCAGGCCGATGATCACGCTGATGGTGACGGCCAGCACGGGCCAATGCTGGTCTGCCTGGCCCGCATGCACGGGAAACTGTCCCAGCCCCAGAATGGCCCACACGCACAGCGACACGCCCAGGTAATACGCGATGCCGCTGAAGATGGGCGCCGTCGTCAGGGTGATCATCACGCCCAGCGGCAACACCCAGAAAGCGGGATCGTCCGTGCCCAGCATCAGCACGCGAAAACTGAAAGCGATGAACAGCACGCTGATGGTGCCGCTGACGATGATGGCCTGCAAGGACTTCGCATACTTGGTCAACACCAGCCCGAGCACCATGCCCGTCACGCCCAGCGCCGCCTGCGCATGATCGAGCGAGGCGCGCGGCAAGGTCAGGCTGAACGTGACCAGCCAGCAAGCCAGGCCAAACGTCAGGATGGCTATCGAAATGAAATGCAGTTCCTTGAAAAAGCGCTGCTGCTGCTCCCGTTCTCCTGAAAAGAACAGGTAATAAAAGGCAGGAGACAGGCTGCGCGAAGTGAACATTGCATTTGTCCAGGCAGACAACACGCCTTGCGGCAGGGACGCCTCCCGGAACGGCAGGCGGCATGGCGCGCGCAGAAAATAGTTGCGCTCAGGAACTAGTGTACTGGTTTCTTGGCGGCAGTGGGGAGATGGGGCGAGGAAAACGGTGGGCACTGTCCTGCTGCCGCCACAGTGTGAAGGAAGGGCGCTTATTGCTCGATCAGTACAGCTATACCGAAGCCATGCTGCAAACCACCTGGTGCTGTAAGACCAATCAGGATATCACCGCCAGCATCGTCGGCGTCTTGACGCGATGTTGGGCGGCAAGTTGGAACAAGTGTTGTAAACCTTTGGGGAAGTGCTGCTGCCGAAGGCGGCTTGATAGCGTCAACATAAAATAAGGATTTCATTATTTCATTTTTCACCTTAAGAACCGCCACGAATCAGTAAAGTTGATATCGCGGCGACTAGTTATTTAAAGGGGCCCCCAGCGGCGGCGGCCAATTGCTGGTCGTACTAACTCAAAATATTGGCCCGACTTCTTCACCAGTGTTAGTCTGAAGAGATTTTCGGTGAGAGTACTGCGCTGCATAACGAGAACATCACCTCTTTGAGCAATACGATGTATCGGTCCAAGTTGATCTGTCAGACGGGCCTCGTGTGATCGCGTGTCACTCCATGACTGATATTGATATCGTGTATCCACAATGCTTAGGAACTGTTCTCCAATGTATAGTTCTGCATTGACTCTCTGATCGATGGTTGGTTGTCTGGACGAGGTCACCCCGCTTAGCTGAGGAAAATATTGGCGGAGAGATTTTGGTATCAGAACTCCTGCCTGATGGCCCTTCCCTTCACCAGTATCATTCTTCGCAAGCACCTTGAAAAATGGCGCTTCCCAATCATTCGATGCAATCAAACAGCCGAGTTTCATCATTTTCCTCTATCACATAGGTTAGATTTTTACGTTTACTTCTTCCATCTCTACTTCTACATCAGGGAATAGTATGCTTTGTGTAGGAGCTGTTTTTTGCATATCAGGTTGTGTTCTGAATTGGATCATATTTTCCGTCGTTATGATCTGTCGGAACTCAACGTGTTGATACAACGCATGCGCTGCCTTGGTGATATCGTTGACACGCCATTGCGCACGGCGTTTGTTCTTTGCAGGGTCAGTTGCATGTAGTTTAGGTGCGGGATCAAGATAGATAACTCCGCTATTGATCGCATTGAGTAACTTTTCCGCAGTAGTGTCTCTGCACCACATAACTTTTTCGCCAAATGTGACGAGGTGCTCATATCCTTGAGCATGTTCATTTACATTTGGATTTGTGTTTTTTGATGCAGTTAAATATACAACCTCGTTATGCTTTGCACCCCAGCAGTTCATCAACCTCTCTAGGCTCCAAGAGGCAGCAACTTCGCCTTTTGGGCCGACTAGCGCGACATCAATGCTGTCGAGTTTTGGTGTAAGCGGCGTTTTGGGATTATAGGGATATGCGCAAACCGCACCGTCAGAATCTTGGCGACATTCGCGCACCTGCAAAGTGAGGCCTGATTTTGAGCACACTTCATTTGCGCGGTGCAAGCCGGTTACTCGGTAGTCGCCGTCGGCATCAAGATATCCATACGTTTTCATGAACGTAGTGAAGTCTTTAGCATAAACTCCTCCGTCTGGCTCTGGGGTAAATAGTGTGACTTTCGGTTTCGTATGAGTTTTGAGCTCGATACCGAATAAGTCGCCATCTTTGTTTGAATTTGGAACAATGCCGAGTGCGTGCTCTAGGGTATAACCGCAGACCTGAGTTCCAGAGAACGGTAGCGTTTGTCCAAAGGCATCAAGTCGGCAGCCACGGAGTTGTTTCCCTACAACTGAAGCAAGGCGTGCTTCAAGTTCAGCGCTGCGATTCTGTTCAATTGTCAGGCGCTTGCACGCTGGAGCACGTTCAAATCCAGGTAGCTCTTTGATTTCTGCTTCAAAGCCAGGGCTCATGTCGACGCATACAAGACCCACACACTTACCGCGAGCAAGTCTTGCTAGTACCAAAAGTCGTTTGGCATCTGGATTCAGTTTTGTGAAGTTGACAGAGAGCGACGGCGGCATCGATCCGTCTATCGTTTGCAGTCCGGATAACCTTGCTTCAGGATACTGTGTGTAAATGATAGCCTTTACACGGCGGGCCTTGACTTCTGTACGGTCGCGTCGCAGCCATGCAAAATCGTTGAAGACTGCCTCAGGAATTCGTTTGCCGGGGGCCGAACGATCTTTTGTTTCGCTGGTGCTTTCACCGCGTTCAGACAGCGTTACATCGAACAAGTCAAAAATCACCCCGAAGTCGGAAGCTATGTAGATCTGATTCTTATCATTTGCATTTTTCGGCAAAACTTTCAGAAAGGCGACATCCGCACCAATGTTGCCTAGTAGGGCACTTAGTTCATGCATCGAACTGGGGTTATGTTCGAATTCTGATGCTGAAGGTGGTAGCTGGATGTTCATCGTTTCTCCTGTGTAAGATCAAAAGATACCACAAGGAAATGATGATAGGAAGATTTATTTTGTTGAAAATATTACGAATTGCATCTGAAGGAAAATATTTCTCTTAATATTCAATGTGTTACGTATTTTTTACTAGGAGTTTACTGGTCAATGCCGGGTCGTGTATTGTTGCCGGGAAGTATCGTATCCTTGCTATTGGTGCTTTATTTCAGTCTTGCTCTCTCTGCCAGAGTTGGCGTAAATCCATGTCGTTATGCGATCAGCTAGTTCGTTTGTATCCCATTTAAGTCTGCCTTTCAGGGCACACTCCCATACACTTAGCACACTCCAGCCCGCTCGCACTAGAGCCTCGTTATCGCGGATGTCACGTTGTTTATTTTTTGAGATTTTGGCTTCCCAGAACTCTCGCCTGGTTCTCGGAAGTTTGAATAGATAACAGTTGTGCCCATGCCAAAAGCAGCCATGGACAAATATGGCTACACGGTATTTGGGTAGAACGATATCTGGTTTGCCCGGAAGTGCATTCACGTGAAGGCGAAAACGCAAGCCGCGGGCGAAGAGTATTTTGCGAAGAGTGAGCTCTGGGCTAGTGTTCTTCGCCCGGATCGCCCGCATGTTCTTACTGCGACTCTCCAGGCTGTGAACGTCAGTCATGCTTACGCTACGAACCTGTTGCGATCACGAGGTTGTTGTGCTGCCAATATCTTTGCACTAATGATTCGATCTTTCATTAGTTTTGCAACCGCCGCAAATACAGGAACGACAACGGAATTGCCGAACTGTTTATAGGCTTGAGTGTCAGATACGGGAATGCGAAAACCATACTCTCCAGGAGCATCGTACCCCATGAGGCGAGCACACTCACGAGGTGTTAGACGGCGAGGACGATTCTCAAGATTCTTTTTGTGTTCGAGATCAAGTTTAGGATCAAAGCCGCGATCAATAAGAATCTCAGAGCCATCTTTGTAGTAGCGAGCAGACAATGTACGCGTGACTTCGTGGGCCTTTACAAGTCCGTAACCGAAGCCATTACCTTTGGCCTTGTGCTTGATGGAGTAGTTGAACAAATACTGCCACAGCTTTGGCGTTAGTATGTAGTTCGGTTGAACTTCCTTCTCAAGGATATCGCCCAAGGTAGGCTTAACTTTTGGATACAGGTTTGCTACGTCCTTGAGGCTAAAACCCTCATGTACATTGAGGTCTTTGCGGAAGCCTACGAGCACAATCCGTTCGCGATGTTGGGGAACGAAGTGTCTGCCATCGATGATTTTATAGTCCTCATTGCTGCTGCTATCAGCGTCCGCAACCCAATAGCCGAGTTCGTCAAGTGCCTTCATAATTACACGGAAGGTATTGCCCTTGTCATGGCTCTTCAGATTTTTTACGTTTTCAAGTACAAATGCGACTGGTCGCTTTGCTGCAATTATCCTCGCCACATCGAAGAAGAGGGTGCCTTGCGTGTCACATTCGAAGCCATGTTTGCGGCCTAGCGAATTTTTCTTGGATACACCAGCAATCGAGAATGGCTGACATGGAAAGCCAGCCAGTAGTACGTCGTGATCAGGTACGTTAGCCTCGATAAATCGATACGCTTCAGCCTCTGTGACATCTGGTTTAGCGCTCAACGTCACTTCACGGATATCCGAGTTGAACTTATGATTTAGAGGGTCACTGTAATGGTTGGCTTTGTAGGTTCGAACGGCGTAAGGATTCCATTCGCTGGTAAAAACACATCGACCTCCCGCTTCTTCAAAGCCTTTGCGGATGCCACCGATTCCAGCGAAGAGGTCGATGAAGTCGAAGTCGTGATTTTTACGATGCGGAGCTTCAGGAATGAGTGTTTGCAGATGATTGAACTCTGCCTCACTTAGTCGAAGTTCTTCTTTCGCACCAACCCACCGCTTCAATAATTCACGTGTCCACCTGCCCGGGGATACCTGATTTAGGTGTTCAGCGATGTATTTTAGGTCATAGCTTTCAAGTACCTGCTCCAGCAGGGTAAGCTCATCACTAATGGGAATCATGTTTTCTCTTCTCTGGGATATGCGCGCGGCGTTAGGATTTTCTTGTCAGCTCATAGCTATGTACAACGATAGCTATGATGCAAGGAAATCTGCGGTTAACATTATACTGTATGTTAAACCAGTGCTGCCGTGGGTACCCACAAGGATTTGAAGCGAAGTAAAGCAAGTGGCTTAAATGACATATGTTCAAAAAAGCCACTTTGCATCTTAAGAAATTATCAAAAATGCAAAAAAATACGCCGAAAAAGCGAATTTAGAAGTATTGCTACCAGCTACGCTCATACCCTGATCGAACGTTACGGCTGATGAAGCTGTTGAGTCCTCGGCCATTTTCTGCCAATTTCTGCATAGTAGTGACATGGACGGCGCCAGCACTATTATTGGTATATAGATAAGTTTTCCCGGTTTTAAACTGCACAGTTATCGATCCTGCGCCCGTTTCGTATGCCGCCACACCGGAATCTCTACCCAAATTCATATATTGCTTCATGTCACTCTTTCTTGGAATGATGCATTGGGCCTGAAGAGCCGTTGGCCATTAACTTACGGTGGAACCTTATGATGACTGAACTGCAGTTGCTATTGCTTACAATATATTAAAATTTTAAAATTAACAACTATATTTAATTTTACCAATGACTTCAGAAACGGTATTAGATCTGAGTGATATTTTTTGATGTGGCATGTGGGGATTTTGAGTATGTTCCTGATTCTCCTATCGGTTTACAAACGAAAACGGCCTCAGATGAGGCCGTTGCAAATTGGTGTCCGATGGCGTACTTACACGTCAATATTCCCCGCCCGCAGCGCATTATTCTCAATAAACGCCCTGCGCGGTTCCACGTCATCGCCCATCAGCGTCGTGAATATCTGGTCCGCCGCAATGGCGTCTTCGATCTGTACCTTCAACAAGCGGCGCACGGTTGGGTCCATCGTCGTTTCCCACAGTTGATCCGGGTTCATTTCGCCCAGACCTTTGTAGCGCTGTTTCGAGACGGTGCGTTCGGCTTCGTCGCGCAGCCATTGCATGGCCTGGTGGAAGTCGACGACGGCGATTTCCTTGATGCGCTCGCCTTCGCCGCGGCGCACGAACGCGCCTTCGCCGATCAGGCCTTCGAAGGTGGCGGCGCCGCTGCTCAGCACGGCGTAGTCCGGGCCTTGCACGAAGTCGGCGTCGATGGCGCTGACTTTGATGTTGCCGTGGTGCATGCGCTCGATGCGCAGCATGTGTTTTTCCGACAGGTCGTCGGAACGCACGTGCACTTTTACGGCGCTGTCGTTGATGGCCGTCTGCAGAGCCAGGGCGGAGGTTTCCGCCAGGTCCAGGGTCGACAGGTCCAGCTGCACGCCCGTCATGATGGCCGTCAGGGCGGCGCGGTCGATGACGCGCGTCAGGCGCGTCATGATGGTGTTCGACAGGTTGAACTTGCGCACCAGTTCCGTCAATGTTTCGCCGGAAATGCCTTCCGCGCCGGTGCGCGGCACCAGCACGGCCGTGTTCAGCGCCACCGTCATCATGTAGCTCGCTTCTTCGGCGTCATCTTTCAGATAGCGCTCGTCGCGGCCGGCTTTGACTTTGTACAGCGGCGGTTGCGCGATGTAGATGTGGCCGCGCTCGACCAGTTGCGGCATCTGACGGTAGAACAGGGTCAGCAGCAGGGTACGGATGTGGGCGCCGTCGACGTCCGCATCGGTCATGATGATGATGCGGTGGTAGCGCAGTTTCTCGACGTTGAATTCGTCCGGTCCGATCGAGGTGCCGAGCGTGGCGATCAGGGTGGTGATCTGCTCCGACGACAGCATTTTTTCGAAACGGGCTTTTTCCACGTTCAAGACTTTACCGCGCAGCGGCAAAATCGCCTGGAACTTGCGGTCGCGCCCTTGTTTTGCCGAGCCACCTGCCGAGTCACCCTCGACGATGTACAGTTCGCACAAGGCGGGATCTTTTTCCTGGCAGTCGGCCAGCTTGGCCGACAGGCCCAGGCCGTCCATGATGCCTTTGCGGCGCGTCAAGTCGCGGGCCTTGCGGGCCGCTTCACGGGCGCGCGCCGCTTCGACGATCTTGCCGCAAATGATCTTGGCGTCGTTCGGTTTTTCTTGCAGGTAATCTGCCAAGGTCTTGGCGACGATCTCTTCCACCGGGCCGCGCACTTCCGACGACACCAGCTTGTCTTTCGTCTGCGACGAGAATTTCGGTTCCGGCACTTTTACCGACAAGACGCAGGTCAAGCCTTCGCGCATGTCGTCGCCGCTGATTTCCACTTTCGCCTTCTTGGCGAACTCGTGTTCATCGATGTATTTGTTGATGACGCGCGTCATCGCTGCGCGCAGACCCGTCAGGTGGGTGCCGCCATCGCGTTGCGGGATGTTATTCGTGAAGCACAGTACTTGTTCATTGTAGGCATCGTTCCACTGCATCGACACGTCGACCGAGATGTTCGTTCCCTGGTCCGACAGGCGCTCGCCCGTGGCCTGGAAAATGGTCGGGTGCAAGACCGATTTGGCCTTGTTGATGTACTCGACGAAGCCGCGCGTGCCGCCTTCGAAGGCGAAGATTTCTTCCTTGCCAGTGCGCTGGTCGGACAATTTGATCTTGACGCCATTGTTCAGGAAAGACAGTTCGCGGATGCGCTTGGCCAGGATTTCGTAGTGGAATTCTACATGCGTGAAAATTTCTTCGTCGGCCCAGAAATGCACGTCGGTGCCGCGCTTGTCCGTCTCGCCGATGACCTTGATCGGCGAGGTGGCGATGTCGCCCACCATGACGATCTGGCGGTCTTGCGGCACGCCGCGCACGAATTCCATGTGATGCACTTTGCCATCGCGGCGGATGGTCAGTTTCAGCAATTTCGACAGGCCATTGACGCAAGATACGCCCACGCCGTGCAAACCGCCCGATACTTTATAGGAGTTCTGGTCGAACTTGCCGCCCGCGTGCAGCTCGGTCATGACGATTTCCGCCGCCGAACGCTTCGGATCGTGCTTGTCGTCCATTTTCAGGCCGGTCGGCACGCCGCGGCCATTGTCGGTGATCGAGATCGAATTGTCGCTGTGGATGGTGACGTTGATGTCCGTGCAGTGGCCGGCCAGCGATTCATCGATCGAGTTGTCCAGCACTTCGAATACCAGATGGTGCAAGCCGGTGCCGTCCGAGGTGTCGCCAATGTACATGCCCGGGCGTTTGCGTACGGCTTCCAGGCCTTCCAGGATCTGGATGGAGGAGGCGCCGTATTCTTCCGTTTTGGCCTGGATCGGGGTGTCTTGTGGATTCTCGGACATGGACTGCTTTCTCAAATAACGATTGCTGATTGATTCGGGGCTGCTGGCTGATGACCGTAGGTCGGGTTAGCCGGAACGGCGTAACCCGACAGACGGCGATTCAGCATGTCGGATTACGCTGCGCTAATCCGACCTACATCACTGCTGTGGTCTTTAAATCCGCATCGGCATGACGACATACTTGAAGTCGGCATTGTCCGGGATGGAGATCAGGGCGGACGAGTTCGAATCACCGAGCGCGATGTTGACGTATTCGCATTTCAGGTTGTTCAGCACGTCCAGCAGATACGTCACGTTGAAGCCGATGTCGACGGAGTCGCCGCCGTAGTCGATTTCCAGCTCTTCGACGGCTTCTTCCTGGTCCGCATTGGTCGAGCTGATCTTCATGCTGCCCGGGGTGATGATGCAGCGCACGCCCTTGAACTTGTCGCTGGTCATGATGGCGGCACGTTGCAGCGAGCGCAGCAGTTCATCGCGGCCGATGGTGAAGTCGTTTTTGTAGCCTTTTGGAATCACGCGCGTGTAGTCGGGGAACTTGCCTTCCACCAGCTTCGAGATCAGCTCGATGTCGGCAAAGGTCAGTTTCACCTGGTTGGCGGCGATGTCCAGTTGCACCGGCTCATCGTTCTCTTCCAGCAGACGCTGCAGTTCGATGATGGTCTTGCGCGGAATGATGACTTCCTGGCGCGCGAAGGTCTGCTCGGTGGCCACCTGGCAAAACGCCAGGCGGTGGCCGTCGGTGGCCACGGCGATGGCATTATTGCCATCCAGAACCAGCAGCAAGCCGTTCAGGTAGTAGCGGATGTCTTGCTGCGCCATCGAGAAATGCACCATGTTGAACAGGTGTTTCAGCGTTTTTTGCGGCAGGGTGACGGACGCGTTGTAGCTTTCCGCCTGTTGCACGGTCGGAAACTCTTCCGCCGCCAGGGTTTGCAGGGCGAAACGCGACTTGCCCGTTTGCACGGTCAGCCGCTTGTTCAGCAGGGTCATCGTGACGTCGCCCGATTCGGGCAGGGCGCGCAGGATGTCCAGCAGCTTGCGCGCGGCCACGGTGGTGCCGGTGACGTCCGCGCCGGAACCGATTTCCGCGTGCGTGGTGATCTGCACTTCGGTGTCGGTCGACAGGAAGGAGACATTTTCACCGTCTTTGCGGATGAGGATATTGGCCAGAATCGGCATAGTGTGCCGACGCTCGACAATACCGCTCACGATCTGCAGTGGCCGGAGAAGGGTATCTCGGGTGGTTTTGACCAATTGCATATTTATCCTCAATGTATAGGTTGAACAGTACGACGTTTAACGTATTAATTTAACAATTGTTGCCATGGGGAGCCCCGACAGACCGGCTGCGGCGCCCTCCCAGATGATAAGGGTAAAGCACGTTTTGAGCCAGTCTTGCCCAAGCGGCCTTAGCCTTTTAGTGTTTGCTCCAGCACATGCAATTCATGGTTGCATTCCGGGTTCTTGGTGCGGTCCAGCGCGATCTTGCGCACGGCATGCAGCACCGTGGTGTGGTCGCGGCCGCCGAACAGCTCGCCGATCTCCGGCAGGCTCTTCTGTGTCAATTCCTTGGCCAGGTACATGGCGATCTGGCGCGGCCGGGCGATATTCGCGGGGCGGCGCTTCGAATACATGTCGGCAACCTTGATATTGAAGAAGTCGGCCACGGTTTTCTGGATGTTTTCCACGGAAATCTGGCGGTTCTGCACCGACAGCAAGTCCTTCAGGGCTTCCTTGACGATATCGATGGTGATGTCTTTGCCATGGAAACGCGAGTACGCGAGGATCTTGCGCAGCGCGCCTTCGAGCTCGCGCACGTTCGAGCGCAAATGCTTGGCGACAAAGAAAGCCACGTCGTCGGAGAAGGTCACGCCTTCCTGCTTGGCTTTTTTCAGCAAAATTGCCACGCGCATTTCCAGCTCCGGCGGTTCGATGGCCACCGTCAGGCCCGAGTCGAAACGCGATATCAGGCGGTCGTCCATGCCCGTGATTTCCTTCGGATAGGTATCCGAGGTGATGATGATCTGTTTCTTCGCGGCAATCAATGCCTCGAACGCATAGAAAAATTCTTCCTGCGTGCGGCTTTTGCCGCCAAAGAACTGGATATCATCGATCAGCAGCATGTCGAGCGAGTGATAGTAGTGCTTGAAGTCGTCGAAACCCTTGCGCTGGTAAGCGGTCACTACGTCGCGAACGTACTGTTCTGCGTGGATGTAGCGAATTTTTTGCACCCGGATTGTCGGCCATCACCTGATTGCCGATGGCGTGGATCAAGTGGGTTTTACCGAGGCCGACGCCGCCGTAGAAGAACAGTGGGTTATATGACACGCCCGGATTGTTCGCCACCTGGATGGCGGCGGCGCGCGCCAATTGGTTGGCCTTACCGGTCACGAAGCTGTCGAAGGTCAGGTCGGTGTTGATGCGGCTCTGCTCGCGGCGCGGCGCCGCGCCGATGCTCAGTTCCGGCACGCTGGGCTGCGGCTCCGCAGCGCGCGCGCTGGGCGCGCCGCCATTCGGATCGCTGGCCGGGGTGCTGGCGGTGACGGGTTTCTTCGGCAGGGCCAGGCGCGGGTCGAGCACGAACTGCACTTCCGTCGGCGCTTCGAAGTACTGAATGGCCAGGGCAGTGATGCGGCTGGCGAACTGGGTCTTGACCCAATCGAGCTTGAAGCGATTGGGCGCAGCAATGCGCAGCTTGCCCTCTTCGTAATCGAGAGGGATAAGCGGTTTGATCCACGCACTGAATTGTTGCGGTGTCAGCTCCAGTTCCAACTGCGCGGAACAGGCCTGCCAGAAATTATCCAT